>NZ_CP139719.1:0-507500 GCF_034375205.1 Pelagerythrobacter marinus
CCTTCCGGCCCCACGCCGAGGACGAGCCGTCGCTCCAGTCCCAGCTGCGGTTTCGGCACTACATCGTAAAGCGGCGATAGCCGCCAACCCTCACCATCGAACAGGAAGCCATGATTACGTAGGTGATCATCATCATTCGTGACGAGGATATTGAGCAGCATTCGACGAAATAGCTCATGTAGATCCTGGCGCACTTCGGTTCCGAATTGCCGGATCGCTCCTGCGAGATCCGCATAGCTGAAGCTGCTGACCTCGCTCTCATGCGCCCCGAGCATTGTGAGCCCCGAAGCAAAGGGCCTGCGTTCCAGCCAGTTGCCGTGAGGAATCCGATCGAACCGCTCGATCAGATAGATGTCGCGATCAAGGACACAGCGGAAGTCGAGTGGCGGAACGTCGAGACCACACTCGCTGGCAAGCCGCATTGTCGCTAGTTCGACCCTGCATTCGGGAAAGCTGTCTCCCCGCTTCTGGAATTTCGCGATCCAGGGTTGGTCGCCGATTTTTGTAGCAGCCTTCGGCCGGGCGCCGCCCAGAGATGATCCGGCTGCCAGCAAGGCTCTTAAGTTCTCGTCGAGTTCGTCGACATGCTGCGCGCGTTCGGCGGCTTCCGCTAGCTCTGCGAGCGTGAACTCTTCGCCCGGAGCAGGGCCACCCCCCCATGGCGTAATTCTCTCCGGCTGGGCGGATGTCGGCCCAAAGGCGAGCGCCCCTACACGATGTTCGCCCGAGGCCAGAATGAGATCGATTTCGCTCGGCAAGCGATCGCCCATCGCCTTGTACATCAGGTATTGGCCCCAGCCATCGGGAGCAGCATCCCGAATGCCACCGAACACGGCAAAGCCTTCTTCCGTCCTGAACGTTCGAGAAGTTCCAGCTTCGTGCAACGGTAGAGCTACAGGATCGACCGGAATACGGTCAGTGCGTTCCAGATAACGCCGCCCGTAAGCGAAGGTAGCAAACTGGTTGCGCGGTTCGTCGGTCATCGTGAGAAGGCCTGCCGGAACAGGCCCCTCCTCTAGATGCACGAAGACATAGGTGCGGATGGTCGTCACGGCTTGCTAGAAATCCAGATCATCGTCGCTGACAGCGTGGGTCTTTTGGGGCAGGCGGGACAAATCCTCGCTGATGCCAGCCCGGTCACTGTCTGGGGTTACCAGCTCGGCAAGGCGCTGTGTCATCCCAAGGACATGCAGGGCGCTCGCCAGAACCGCGAGGCCCACGGTAGGATCCCCCGCTTCGAGGCGTTGCAGCGTTTGAACCGAGACGATCATGCGCTCGGCCATTAAACGCTGAGGAAGTTTTCTCCGGCGGCGAGCAAGGGCGATATCCTTGCCTAGCCGTGTAATCGCACGTTGGCTCTGGGGCGGTAGTCCGCTAGCAGCTCGAGACGAACGGGGCATGGCCCGATATATGACATATCATGCGAAATTCCGCAAATAGAAATGATATGTCATGTTTTTTTGCTCTTTCGCTTGAAGCAGATTTACCGAAGGAAGATGCTTCAACGCCTCCTGCACGAGGCTTACAATGGCCATGGCTGAGTGGAGAGGCGCTGGTGAGCGGTCGCTAGGCCGTGGCTTGACCATTGTACTTCAAAAGTCGCTGTGCAGTTGCACGAATTGTCTCGGCGACTATATCGCAAACGTCACGCATGTCGGCACAAGCCGACAGCCTCGGAAGAATTCCGAGGTCCCGTCCTCCAGTTGGAGGTTAACCGGCGGACCCTGCAAAGGGTTCGCCGAATTTCGTTCGAACGCTCTCGCAGGTCCAACCCGATGGAGCATCGAATGCATTATTCAGACGAGGAAATCGAACGCGCGAAGACATTATTCGCTTGTGAGGCAGGTAAGGCCGGCCATGACAGAATGGCGATTGCAGCGATGGCCGGAATGAGCAAGCCCAGAAAAATCAGCCATATCACTCATCTGCGGACTTGGCGTGACTACCTTCCGAAGGCGCGACGCGCTTTACAGAAGGAAAGATCGGATCGAAATTCTCGATAGGGGGCGCAAGTTATCACATGATCTGAACTGACCCAGACATGGGGCAGCAATAAGAATCAATGGCGCAAGTGAGAAGCCGCCGCGGCAGATAGGTATACCTCGCGGCTGAGCGGCAATGGCGATGCGACGCTCAAACCGACGGGGTCGAAGCGCAGAAGTGACTCCTTTCCAACCTGCTCTCACAATACAGACGGGCTGGAGGGGAGGAGGGCCTTTATGAGCGAACCGAAAGGATCGCGATGTGCCATGTCCCACCGATATTTCACCGAGATAAGCTCTTTGGAAGCAACCGCCCGCCGCATCTGCGAAAGCCGTGGCGGCAAATGGTCCGGCACCAAGGGCATGGCTCGTTGCCCCGCACATGACGACCGCACACCCTCGCTCGGCATATCGCTCGGGCGACAAGCCATCCTCTTCCACTGTTTTGCGGGATGCGACCAGCAGAGCGTGCTGGCTGCTCTGGCGCGTGAAGGTTTCGAGGCACCGGCGCTTTTTTCAGGTTCTGCGACCACCAACGAACCCGAATCGACCAGCACCCGCAAACCCTCGGCGGCAGCGCTGAGGATCTGGCGCGATGCACAGCCACTGCGTGCCAGTCCGGCAAAGGCATATCTTGAGAGCCGCGGCATCCTCGCCGCATCGCCGGCGCTGCGCTTCCACCCACGAACGCCGCTTGGTCCGAAGGGACGAACACGCTTTCTGCCCGCCATGATCGCGGCAGTCAGCCTCGACGAGGGGCCGATCGCCATCCATCGCACGTTCCTTTCGGGCAATGCCAAGGCCGATTTCGACAAACCGAAGCGCGCGCTCGGCGCGTTCGGGGAAGCTGCTGTCCGCCTTTTCGCTCCTACCTCCGGCAAGCTCGGCCTCGCGGAGGGCATCGAAAGCGCGATGTCGGCCTATGCTCTCACCGGCATTCCCGTCTGGGCAACCCTGGGCAATGAGCGCTTCGGTCTCGTCAGCGTGCCTGAGAGCGTGACCGAGCTTCACCTCTTCGTCGATCACGATGCTGGCGGCGAGCTGGCCGCGTCGCGTGCCCTGGCCGCCTATGCCCGCGATGGGCGGACGATCCACGTTCGCAAGCCATCGTCACGCGACACAGACTGGAACGATGAGCTGACAGCATGGCTGCGCCGCAAGGCGACGCGGTAGAGGAGAGAGGGCTTCTCGAATTCCTGATCCGGCGGAGGGCGTGTCCCGATGCCTTCATCAGGAGGACGAATTGCCATGTTTCAATCAGACCTGTTTCCCGCCGGCGAGCAGTTGCCGTCCATGCCCTTGGCCTATGCCATTGGCACCCGAGTTGCCGCGCTTCTTGCTTCGGGACGTCATCTTACCCGTACCGACATTTCCGGGCTGTTCGCCGAAGAGACCGGTGTTCTGGATTGGGGAAGCGCCTGGACCATCGACGACTACAACAGCGCGGTCGAGATCGGCGCACTACTCTGGCTTCGAGAGTCCTCACGGATCGATCTGGCGACGAATGTACACGAAGCCGAAGCGCGGTTCGACTGGCTCGAAGCAGCCTTGCCGCCACGGCACGTTCGCAGCGAAGCACAGGTCGAGCTCCAGCAGTTCTCGACCCCGCCAATGCTGGCCTGTCTGATGGCGAAGGCCGCAGCTGTCTGCGCGGAAGACACGCTCCTCGAACCGTCCGCAGGCAATGGTGCCCTTGCTCTCTGGGGTTGCCTCCAGAACGCTTCGCTGCTCCTCAACGAGATCGATCCGGCAAGACGAGACGGTCTGGCCCACGTCTTCCCCACGGCCACCATCACTGCGCATGACGGGGAACTGATCGCCGACTTGCTTCGCGGCCCTGTTCCGTCTGCCGTGCTGATGAACCCGCCGTTCGCTCACAGCCTGGAACGCGGCAAGGACGGTGAGACCGCTATGCGTCACCTACGCGGTGCGATCCGGGCCGCTGCTAATCGGGCGAGGATCGTCGCCATTATGCCTGAAGGCTTCGACGCCTCCACCTTCGCCAAGGAACAGGACGAAGCATCGCTGCTCCTCGATGTTCGCCTGCAGCAGATGTTTCGCCGGACAGGGACGGGGATCGCTGTTCGCCTGGTTGTGTTCGACAAGACGCCGACTGCGTCCTCGCCTGCGATCACCGGAGATACTGCCGACCTCATCTCGCTCCACGAGCTTATCACTGCGCTTCCGCCACGCGTACAGACCTCCGCCAACATCCATCGCCTGCCTCTCGGCAAGCCAGTGCGCCTCGTTGGCAAGACTTCGGCCCAAAGCGGGCCGGTGCGGCCGGTGGCGCCGTTCGCCGCGACACCAGCAGCGACGGCGAATGCGATCGACCTTGCCTATTCGGTCCTCGCCGACCCCGCGCCTGTGCCCGAACAGGCAGGCATCTACCTGCCTTACCGGCCCAGCCGCATCGCCTTCGAAGATGCTCCGGTCCATCCCACCCCGCTCGTGGAATCGGTCGCCATGGGTTCGGTCGCGGCACCGCAGCCCGATGTTTGCCCGCGCATTCCCGCATTTTGGCAGGCCGATGGCCTGCTGTCCGAAGCGCAATGCGAGACACTGGTCTACGCTGCCCAGGCATTTGCGCGCGATCTTCCGGGTCAGTTCAAGGTGAGCCAGGAAGGCACCTCGCTGGAACTCTCCGAGGACGGACACTCCTACCGCCAAGGCTTCTTCCTCGGCGACGGAACCGGAGCGGGCAAAGGACGGCAGATCGCCGCGGTCATCATGGATCGCTGGCTCGCAATCGAGCGCCGACATGTCTGGATCACCAAGAACGAGGCGCTGCTCGAAGATGCACGCCGCGACTGGGAAGCGCTTGGCGGGCTGCCGCTCGATCTCCAGCCGCTCTCGCGCTGGAAACTCGGCCAGCCCGTAACGATGTCCGAAGGCATTCTCTTCGTCACCTATCCGACGCTGCGCTCGGGCCGCGCCGAGGATACGCGGCTCGACCAGATCCTTGCCTGGGCGGGCGAGGATTTCGACGGCGTGATCGCTTTCGACGAAGCCCACGCCATGGCCAATGCTCTCGGCGGCTCGTCGGCCCGCGGCAAGGTCAAGGGCTCCGAACAGGGGATGGCGGGCCTCAGGCTGCAGAACCATCTCCCGCGCGCCCGCGTGCTCTACGCGTCTGCCACAGGTGCCTCGGATATCGCCAATCTCGGTTACACCTCCCGGCTCGGCCTTTGGGGACCCGAGACCGCCTTTCCGACCCACGAAGCGTTCATGACCGAAATTCGCGCCGGCGGCGTCGCGGCGATGGAGCTTGTCGCCCGCGACCTCAAGGCCCAGGGCCTCTATCTCGCCCGTGCGTTGTCCTTCGCCGGGGTCGAGCACGAAATCCTCGAACACAGCCTGACCGAAGCACAGGTGCGGATCTACGATGCCTATGCCGATGCTTGGGCAATCATTCACCGCAACCTCGAAGCTGCGCTCGAAGCAACCCGCGTGGTCGACGAGGACAGCGGCGATACGCTCAATCGGAACGCCAAGGCTGCGGCGCTGTCGATTTTCGAAGGCACCAAGCAGCGCTTCTTTGCCCAGCTCCTGCTCTCGATGAAACTGCCGAGCCTCATCCCCGCGATGGACGCGGCGCTTGGCGAAGATCATTCGGTTGTCGTGCAGCTGGTCTCGACCGCCGAGGCCATGCTCGACCGGCGCCTTGCCGACCTTAGCGTGGAAGAACGCGAAGCGCTCGATATCGATCTGTCCCCGCGCGAGTATGTCATCGACTACCTCGCCAAGAGCTTTCCGGTGCGATTGATGCAGGTCTTCGCCGACGACGATGGCAATCTTCGCTCCGAGGCGATGAGTGACGAGGAGGGCAATCCCGTTTTCTGCCCGCGCGCCATCGCCGCGCGCGACGCGCTGATCGAGCAGCTCTGTGCGCTGCCGCCCATCGCCACTGCGCTAGACGCGATCATCGAGCATTTCGGGACCGAGGCCGTCGCCGAGGTTACGGGCCGGACCCGCAGGCTGGTATCGGGCCGCGATGGTCAACAACGTCTCGAACGGCGTAGTCCCAGTGCCAATGTCGCCGAAGCGCAGAGCTTCATGGAAGGGACCAAACGTATCCTGGTCTTCTCGGATGCGGGCGGCACGGGGCGATCCTACCATGCCGACCTTGGCTGCCGGAACCAGCAGCGCCGGGTCCATTTTCTGCTCGAGCCGGGCTGGCGCGCCGACAACGCCATCCAGGGTCTCGGCCGTACCAACCGCACCAACCAGGCCTCGGCCCCGCTGTTCCGGCCGGTAACCACCGACGTGAAGGGCGAGCGCCGGTTCATCTCGACCATTGCGCGAAGGCTCGACGCATTGGGCGCGCTGACGCGCGGCCAGCGCCAGACCGGCGGACAGAACCTGTTCGACCCGGCCGACAATCTCGAAAGCGACTACGCGCGCGAAGCGCTCAGCCGCTGGTTCCAGCTGCTCTATGACGGCAAGCTCGAGGCCACGAGCTTCGCCAATTTCGTCGAGCGGACCGGCCTCCGACTTGAAAGCCCCGATGGCGGATTGACCGATAATCTCCCCACGATCCAACGCTGGCTCAACCGCATTCTCGCGCTGCCGATCGCGCTCCAGAACGCCATATTCGACGAATACCTTGGTCTCGTCGAAGCGCGGATCGAAGCTGCGCGTGAAGCCGGAACGCTTGATCAGGGACTGGAAACCGTGAGGGTCGATCGCTTCACGGTGCTCGCCGATGAACTCCTGCGCACAGACCCTGTGATCGGTGCCGAGACCCGTCTCGTCTCGCTCGAAGTGACGAGGCACCTTCGGCCTCTGCGATTGAAGCGCCTGGTGCGGATGCACGAGATTGGCAGTTCGCACGCGATCCCGATGCGCAATGCGCGCTCGGGCAAGGTCGCGCTGTCGGTTCCGACCCGCCGTCTCATCACCGACGACGGGGCCGTGATCGAACGCCGACGCCTTCTGCGCCCGCTCAACTCCGCGAACTGGACAATCGAGGCACTCGCTGAAAGCCACTGGGAAGAAATTGGCGTCACCGCATTCACGAGGGCCTGGCGTGCCGAGGAAGAGCGAGCGGCCAAGTCACCGGTGACCGAGCGCGTGCATCTCGCCACCGGGCTGCTGCTCCCGGTGTGGAAACGTCTGCCGGGCGATCATGTCCGCGTCACCCGGCTCGTTGCCGAGGACGGTCAGTCGATCATCGGCCGCGAAGTGCTCGATATCGATCTCGCTGCGATCGCTGAGACCTTTGGCCTCTCCGGAGTTACCGGTCCGGCGCCGGACCAGATCGGCGATCTCGTCCTCGCCAGCGGCAAACCGTTGGGCCTCGCAAGCCACGATCCACTCACAGTGAAGCGTTCGCTGGTTGGCGGCGAACAGCGCCTTGAACTGACCGGATTCTCGCCGGATCGCCTCGACTGGTACAAGAACAAGGGCTGCTTCACCGAGATCATTCGCTACCGCACGCGGCTGTTTGTCCCGACGCCGAGAGCAAGCGAGACCCTCCAAAGCATCGCAATCAAGTCTTGAACTTCTCATTTGCCCAAATCGGGTCTATATGGAGACCAAATTCAGTCCTAAGGTGTTCTATGAAACTGGACCAGCGCATCAAACCGATCAGCTATCTGAAGGCCCACAGTGCAGAAATTATCCGGGAGATTGGAGATGGCGCCGGGCCAATGGTCATCACGCAGAATGGCGAAGCCAAGGCAGTTCTGCAGGATGTCGCCAGCTACGAGCGCGCACAAGAAACGCTCGCTCTGCTTAAACTTCTGGCGCTCGGACAGGCCGATGTTGCCGCCGGTCGGACCCGCCCGGTGGCAGGCCTCGCGGATCGCGTACGAGGTAAGTCAAACTGAATGATGGCGGCCGCTGTAGCGATCGAGATCACCTCCGGTGCGGAGCGCGATCTGGTGGGTATCTGGCAGCGCCGCCTGACGCAGCGCGGGCCGGATGGCGACGATGGTGCGGACGCACTGCTCGATGACCTTGTCGCGTCTATCGGCTCCCTTGTGAACAATCCTGAGAAAGGACCGGTTCCACCGGAACTTGAGGCTCTCGGGATCACCGACTTTCGGCAATTGTCGCGCTTTCCGTTCCGCATCATCTACGGGTATCAGCCTGAGCCAGCACCCGGTCAGGTGACCGTGTTCGTAATTGCTGATGCGCGTCGGGATTTTCGGACGCTTCTCGAAGAGCGCTTGCTCAGCAGCGGACAGGCATAGGCTCCGCCAAAGAGGTCAGGGTCCGAATGAATCTGAGCGCTGCCTCCGATTGCGCCCTAGTTTCCCTTCCTCTCCTCCCCTCCGTGTGACTGAATGAATCGACAAGTTCCCGTGTCGCGTAGCGTCAGAGCCTGATCACGTCCTTCCTTAAGTCCGGGCGACTAATCTGCCTGTGCCCGGTGCTGACTGGCCTGCGGATGAGTTCGCGCATCGAGAACAACTGCTCTCATGGACGGATCTCAGCCGATCCCTGATCGCCCCATCCCGGTCGTATAGATGGTCGCCACAGCCATTGAAGAGAGTGGAGGGAGCCCTTTGGGCTTGTGGGCCTCGTGATCCTCACCTGCGCCTTCATTCCATCAGGAGAACACCCATGATCCAGTCGATTCCCTTGAAGAAGCTCGTCCCGAGCCCGCGCAACGTTCGCAAGTCGAGCGATGTGCTGGCTGACCTCCAGCTGCGGGCAGACATTGGTGCGCGCGGTCTGCTGCAGAACCTCGTCGTGCGCAAAGGAAAGCGCGGCAAGTTCGAGGTCGAGGCCGGCGGCCGGCGTCTCGCCGCGCTGCAGGCACTGGCCGAAGAGGGCCCCTTGTCCGAAAGCCATGAGGTCACCTGCCTCGTCATCGAAGGCGAGGAAAGCGAAGTTCGCGAGGCCAGCCTTGCCGAGAACTTCCAGCGTCTCGCGATGAACCCGGCCGACGAAGCGCAGGCTTTCGCGGCGATCATCGAGGCAGGCGCTACCACCGAAGACGTGGCGCGCCGCTTCGGCCTCACCGTCCGATTCGTCGAAGGGCGTCTGCGCTTAGCAAGTCTCGCACCCTGCGTCTTCGAAGCGCTCGCCGAAGGCACGATTACGCTCGACATGGCCAAAGCCTACGGCGCGATCTCCGACGTGGAGCGCCAAGCGCATGTCTATGCCGAGCTGCAGGACGCCTGGTACCAGATCACGCCTGACACGATCCGCCGCATGGTGCTCGACGCAACTGTTCGTGGCTCCGATCCGCGAGCGGTTCTCGTCGGACGCGATGCCTACCTCACTGCGGGTGGCCGGATCGAACGCGAACTGTTCGACGACGATGCCAGCGAAAGCTGGATCGATGTCGCGCTGCTCGAGGACCTCGCACACAAGGCCATGGAAGAAGCCGCAGAAAAGGTCGCGATCGAATATGGCCTTGCCTGGGTTCGGCCGACGCTTGGCACCTATGTCAGTCATGACCTTGTCGACGGCCTCAATCGCTTGCCCTGCGAGCCTGCGCCAATGACCGACCGGGAAGTGCAGGAGCTCGGCGAGCTCGAGGCCGACTACGACCGCGTCGCCGCCGTGCTCGAAGACGAGGACAGCGATGAGGACCAGGTCGCCAAGGCAGAACAGGAACTCGTCGTCATCGACCGCGCCATGCGCGCGATCAATGATCGTCCCCCTGTGCTTGCCGACGAACTGAAACAGGAGGCCGGTGCCTTCCTCGTCCTCTCGCGCAATGGCGAGCCGACACTGGTCCCGCAGTTTTACACCGAGACCGAAGTCGTCGCCGACGAAGGTGTGGTCGAGGCCATCGAGGAAAGCGGAGCGGTGAAGACCAAGGGGAGCGCGCTGTCGCAGCGTCTTCTCGACGAGCTCGCAATGCAGCGCCGCGACATCCTGGCAATCCATCTCGCGAACGATCCCGCACTGGCGCTTGACTTCATGGTCTTCACGCTCGCCGATGCTGATGGGCATGATTGGCGCGCCAAGAAAGCGTCGACGCTGGTCGGCTCGGTTGCTTCCGGCCCGGTTGCCGGGTTCGAAGCCAAGGATGCGCCGGCGAGCGCTGCTCTGGCGGAGTTTACCGGGTCCCTCGATGAAAGCTGGCGTGCTGGCGAAAACGACGTCGAGCGGTTTGCGAGGTTCCGGGCACTGTCTGACGAGGCGCGCTCGGCTTGGCTTGGCCATGTGGTCTCTCGCACGCTTGTCGCGAGCCTTGCCTGCGAAGGCGAACGCTCGGTGCCACTGCACGAGGCGCTCGGCTCGCTCCTCGAAATCGAGACCGCGCATTGGTGGCGTCCCACGGCGGCGAATTACTTCGACAGGGTGGCCAAGGCCCGCACGCTCGAAGCGCTCGATGCCGCCGGTGGTCCCGAACTGGTCAGTCGCTACGCTGCCTCGAAGAAAGCAGAGCTGGCGAGCGCTGCCGAACGTATCTTCTCCGGCAACTTCATCGGCGAAGCTGAGGTCAAGGAACGGGCACAGGCCTGGGTTCCTTCGATAATGCGGTTCACCGATGCTGACGTTCCAGCCGATCTCGAGGAAGATGTGTTGATTGATGACGAAGCCGACGAAACGGTCAGGGACGACGCAACTGACGAGATTGCCGAGCAGGCTGCCTGACCCCTCCTGACAGGTCCAGGTCACTCGGCGGGCGGCCCGTCCCAATCGGGACGGGCCGCCTTTCTTGCTTCACACCTTGCCCGGCCACCCAGTGTGCAGATCGTCGATGACAAAATGATGCTGGTGACTGCTGCCTCCGTGCTCTTCCAAATGCGGATGATCGGATGGCAGGTCGGGATGCGAATGAAACAGCATCGAGGGGTCGTTGCGGGGCCAAAGCCACAGGGCAAGTCCAACACCCGTGGCGGCCAGGCCAGCGAGAACCAGAAAGGCTGGCATCATGCCAAGCTGTGCGCCGATTTGTCCGGCCATCGGATATGCCACGAGCCAGCAAACATGGCTGAGCGCGAATTGGGCAGCGAACAGTGCCGGGCGGTCCTCTTCCGCCGACGAGCGTTTGAGTAACCTTCCGCTCGGCGTGACGCAAAGCGAATACCCGATACCCATCGCCAGCCAGCCGACGAGCAGAAACGGCCAGAGCGTTTGGGTGCCCAGCTGTCCGAACCCTAGCCCTATCGTTTCCAGCGTGACCAGCAAGAGGCCGCCGCCAGCGATCATGACCGTGCGATCATCAGTTCGCGCCAAAATGCGCGGGAGGGCGAGCGCGGCCAGCATCGAGCCCGCTCCGTAAGCCGCCAGCGCCAGCGCAACGTCGCCTTCCGTCCGCCCCATGTTTTTCACGATAACTACCGTATTGACGATGACCATGGCGCTGCCGGCTGCCGCTGCCAGGGTTACCGCCAGCAAGCCGACAAGCCTGGGTGTTTTGAGATATACCCGCATGCCCCGCGTGGTCTTGCGCCATACGCTCTCGACACGCTTTACGACCGACTTCCTGTACGGCAAAGCCGCGCTCATTACCAGCAAGGCAGAGACCACAAAACCGATCGTCGTCCCCGCGAACAGCCAATGGAAATTTATGACAACCAGTAGCGCGGCGGCCAGGACCGGGCTGATGAGGCTTTCGAGATCATAGGCCAGTCGGGACAGGGAAAGAGCCTTCGTGTACTCCTCTTCGTCCGGGAGGATGTCGGGAATGGTGGCCTGGAAGGTAGGCGTGAAGACAGCCGATGCCGACTGCAGCACGAAAATGAGCAGATAGATTTGCCAGATCGCATCGACGAAGGGGAGTAGAAGCGCCACGCAGGCACGGATGATGTCCATTCCTACAAGCAGGCGCTTGCGGGGTAATCTGTCGGCATAAGCGCCCGCCAGGGGAGCGATGCCGACATAAGCGACCATCTTGATAGCCAGTGCCGTACCCAGGACCGCGCCGGCGTCAGCACCGGCGAGATCATATGCCAGCAAGCCAAGAGCAACCGTCGCCAGCCCCGTCCCGACAAGCGCGATGACCTGCGCAAGAAACAGGTGACGATATGTGCGATTGGTCAGAACTGAGAGCATAGCGATGTCTTCCTTCAGCCAGCGCGTGATCTAAACTACGCGCTTGATTTCGGAGTAGCTGCCGTCGGTCGTGAGGGTCACGGTGACGGTTGCGCTTGAACGATTGCGCCAGAACCACCCATGGCTGCCATCGAAGGCGGCGACGAGCGTGCCCGCTTCTCCCGTTGATGCGCGGCCCTTGCCGTACCCGTGATAAGAGATGCCCGGCGCATCGGCATGCGTATCGAAGTTGACGTGGCCGTCCTGCACCGACCATTCGTATTGGAGGCTGGCGCCTTCGACCATGACCGCCTTGACTTCCGCACCCTCGCCAGGCGCGAGCGTCAATTCGGTCACATCGGTGCGCGTTGCCGCTTCGGAACCGCTGCCGCTGTTATCGGCGAGCGAGCGAACCTCCTCGACGTCCGCATTCTGTTCGTCGGCGGCTGCTTCCGCGGCAAGCTGCTCCTTGATCTCGCCCATCTCGGAATATCCCAGAAGACGGCCCGCTCCGGTCGGATCGATCGCATATTCTGCGGGTAGAACCACGGTGACCAGAAGGACAGTCGCGGTCACCAAGGCGAACGCGGTCGCCTTGACGAGCTGGCGGTTGGTAGGAAGGTCGCTGATGGACGGGCGCTGTGAATTGAACATGTCTATTGCTCCTGGAAAAATGTGCTCAGGCTACGGCGAAGCCGACGAGTTGGTAGCCAACGAGCATGAAGCCCGCGGTCATGAGAAGAGTGTTGGCGGCGAAGGCGTGACGCATGAAGCTCTCGGTTCTGCGCCAGAAGCCCATGACGATCAGAATTGCGCCAAGCGCGAGCAATTGTCCGATTTCCACCCCAACATTGAAGGCGAGAAGGTTCGGCACGAGGCCATCGTCGGCGATCTCGAATTCAATGATCTTCGTGGCAAGGCCGAAGCCGTGAAAGAAGCCGAAAATGAGGGTTGCTGCCTTGGTGCTGGGCTGGAATCCGAACCACCGCTGGAAGGCACCGAGATTGTCCAAGGCCTTGTAAACCACCGACAGACCGATGATCGCATCGATGAGATAGGCGTTGGCGGTGATACCGGTCAGGACTCCGAAAAGCAGCGTGGTCGAATGGCCGATCGCGAACAGCGTCACGTAGATTCCGACGTCCTTCAACCGGTAGAGGAAGAAGATGACGCCGAAGAGGAAGAGCAGGTGATCGTATCCCGTCACCATGTGTTTCGCGCCGAGATAGATGAAGGGCAGGATCAGCATTCCGCTGCTCTCCTGGATGTAGCCCTTGTCCCCCTCGGCGACGTTGTGCGCCCAGGCTTCCGCACCCGAGGCGAGGAAGATCAGCAAAACTGCAATGAGCGCGAAGATGCGCACGAATGCTGTTTTGGATCGAGATTGCGTCATGGATATCATTTCGTTCTCCGGTCCCGGATGTCGACCACCTGCGGGATTACATCCTGCGGACGGCCGCTCCGGCTTCAGCTTGCGAGTTGAGGGTTGGGATTTTCGTCGGATGCCCCTGTCTGTCGAACTTCCGTGCGTTCGCCGCGAACCACCCGGTAGAGCGCTGGCAACACCAGCAGCGTCAGCGCAGTAGCCGAGACGATCCCGCCGATGACGACCGTTGCGAGCGGGCGCTGCACCTCGGAACCGAGCCCGACGTTCAGAGCCATCGGGACGAAGCCGAGGCTTGCAACGAGTGCGGTCATGAGGACGGGCCGCAGACGAGCCATGGCTCCTTCCTTGATGGCGTCCTCAAGTGGTTTGCCTTCATCCATCAGCTGCCGGATGAACGTCAGCATGACGACGCCGTTCAGCACTGCGATGCCCGACAGGGCGATGAAGCCAACCCCCGCCGAGATCGAGAAGGGAATGCCGCGCAGCATGAGCGCCGCCACGCCTCCGGTAAGCGCCAAAGGCACACCGGAAAACACGACCAGCGCATCCTTCACCGAGCGAAACAGCGCCACCAGCAGGCCGAAGATCAGCAGCAAGGCAAGGGGAACGACGATCTGAAGCCGCGCACTCGCGGATTCGAGCTGCTCGAATGTGCCGCCATAGTCGACCCAGTAACCCTCGGGCAGTTCGACCTCTGTGGCGATCCTCTCTTGCGCCTCGGAGATGAAGGAACCCAGGTCCCGTCCGCGCACATTGCTGGTGACCACTGCACGCCGCTTGCCGTCCTCGCGGCTGATCTGGTTCGGCCCCTGAACGTTCTCGATCGTCGCGACCTCCGACAGCGGGACAGACCCTCCACCTGGCAGCGCGATAGGAAGACGCTCAAGTACCTGGCGATCCTCGCGCATCTCTTCGGGCAGCCGAACAACGATATCGAAGCGGCGATCACCTTCGAAGATCTGGCCGGCCTCGGTCCCGCCGATTGCCGTCGACACCACCGTCTGAACATCGTCCACGTTCAACCCGAGCTGGGTCAGGCGGATGCGATCAGGGATGACCTGAATGAACGGCAAGCCGGTCACCTGTTCGGTCTGCGCGTCCTGCGATCCCTCGATTGAAGAGACGACGCCCTCGACCTCGGCTGCAACGGCAGCGAGCTGGTCGAGATCGTCCCCGAAGATCTTGATTGCGACGTCGGAGCGCACACCCGCGATGAGCTCGTTGAAGCGCATCTGGATCGGCTGGAGAAACTCGTAGCGCGAACCCGGCACCTGCTGGACTGCCTCGTTCATCTCGGCGACGAGTTGCTCCTTTGGTTTGCGGGGGTCCGGCCAATCCTCTCTCGGCTTCATGATCACGAAGGTGTCGGCGACCGAAGGCGGCACTGGGTCAGTGGCTACATCGGCGGTACCGATCTTCGCGAACACCTGGTCAACTTCGGGAAAGGTCCGGATCCGGTCTTCCAGGGCAGTCTGCATGGCGACCGCCTGGCTAAGGCTGGTACCCGGAATGCGCAGTGCGTGGAGCGCGATATCGCCTTCATCGAGATTGGGAATGAATTCCGATCCCATCCGGCTTGCGCCTAATCCGCTCAGGACCACCAGAGCGACAGCGCCGGCCAGCACCGCCTTTCGCGAACGCAAGGCGAAGTCGAGCATCGGACGATAACCCGATTTGGCTGCGCGCATGACGCGCGTCTCCTTCTCCTCGACCTTGCCCGT
The DNA here is from genome assembly GCF_034375205.1 of Pelagerythrobacter marinus. Lineage (NCBI taxonomy): Bacteria > Pseudomonadati > Pseudomonadota > Alphaproteobacteria > Sphingomonadales > Erythrobacteraceae > Pelagerythrobacter > Pelagerythrobacter marinus. Next base: position 15,036 of record NZ_CP139719.1, read on the forward strand.
CACGAATGTCGCGACCGCTGCCGGAACGAACGTGAGGGCGAGCACCATGGCGGCGGTTAGCGCCATGACGACCGTGATCGCCATGGGATGGAACGTCTTGCCCTCCACGCCTTCGAGAGCGAAGATCGGCACGTAGACGATGGTGATGATCAGAATGCCGAAGAGGCTCGGCTTGATTACCTCGGCAGATGCGCGGGCCGCCAGCTTGAAGCGTTCCTCGCGATCAAGCAGTCTTCCGAGCGAATGCTGCGCCTCGCCGAACCGACGTAGGCAGTTTTCGACGATGATGACCGCACCGTCGACGATCAGGCCGAAGTCCAATGCCCCTAGGCTCATCAGGTTGCCGGACACGTTGTTCTCGACCATCCCCGTGATCATCAGGAGGAAAGAAAGCGGGATCACGGCAGCGGTAATGAGTGCAGCCCTGAAGTTGCCGAGCAGGACGAACAGGACAACGATCACCAGCAGCGCCCCTTCGGCGAGGTTTTTCTCGACTGTGGAGACCGTTGCCTCGACCAATTCGGAGCGATCGTAGACCGTATTGGCGACAACGCCGCCGGGCAGCGAGCGGTTCACCTCCTCCAGCCTTTCGGCCACCGCGACACTGACATCGCGGGCATTCTCGCCAACGAGCATGTAGATCGTGCCGAGCACAACTTCGCGGCCATCCTTGGTCGCCGCGCCATTGCGGATCTCCGATCCGATCTCGACATCCGCCACATCGGCGATGCGAATGGGAACCCCATCGCGGTAATCGACGATAATCCCGGACAGATCGCGTTCGTCCTCGGCCTGTCCGGGTACGCGGATAAGATATTGCGAACCCGACCTCTCGACGTAGCCGGCACCGACATTGGCATTGTTGTTTTCAAGCGCCTCGATCACGTCCTCGACCGTCAGACCGAAACCGGCAAGACGTTCGGGAAGCGGCGCTACGACATACTCCTTACGGTAGCCGCCGATTGAGTTGACCTCGGTGACCCCTGGAACCGTGCGAAGCTGTGGTCGAACGACCCAGTCATGCAACGTCCGCAGATCCTGCGCGGTATAGCGCGACCCATCGGGTTTGATCGCTCCCTGCTCGGCCTCGACCGTGTACATGAAGATCTCGCCAAGGCCCGTGGCGATAGGCCCAAGCTCGGGTTCGACCGTCTCCGGCAGGTTCGAACGTACCGCCTGCAGGCGCTCGTTGACGAGTTGCCTGGCGAAGTAGATGTCGGTGCCGTCCTCGAAAACGACGGTGACCTGGCTCAGACCGTAGCGCGATACCGAGCGCGTATAGGACAGCCCCGGCAACCCCGCGATGGCGGTTTCGACCGGATAGGTAATGCGCTGCTCCGCCTCGAGAGGAGAAAAGCCCGGCGCCGAAGTGTTGATCTGCACCTGCACATTGGTGATGTCCGGCACGGCATCGATCTTGAGCCGGCCGAAACTGTAAATGCCCACGGCGGCGAAAATGAACACCGCTGCCAGCACTGCGAAACGCTGCCTGATCGACAGCTCGACTATTTTCGTTAACATGGAATCGCGCTCCTCAGTGATCGTGGCTCGCGCCCGACTTCTCGATGTCGGCCTTGATCACGTAGCTGTTCTCGGATGCGTAGACGGTGCCTGCATCGATCCCGCTCAGCACCTCGGTCCACTCGGGACCTTCCTGACCAAGCTCGAGCATCCGCACCTCGTAGGTCTCGCCGATCTTGGCGAAGACGACGCGAAAATCGCGGAATTGCTGGATGGCGTCCGTTCTGACGGCGAGAGGCACCCGTCGCTGGTCGACCGAGACCAGACCCCGGACCGCCATTCCCGGTCGCCAGAAGCCATCGCGATTGGGGAGCGGCGCACGCGCGGTCACCGCCTGGCTGCTGACTTCCGCCAGAGGCAGGAAGTCCCGGATGCGGGAGCCCTGCGCACGCTGGCCTTCGAGGCCCCGGATGAGCACCGATTGTCCCGGGCGAACCCGCTCGATGTCGCGCGGGAAGATCGGGAAGGTCGCAACCGTGCGCGACGGATCGGAGATGACGAACATCGGGCCGCTGTCCGCGATGTCACCGATGTTCGTATTGCGCTGGGTGATCACTCCGGAAATCGGCGCGTAGATCGGATAGGTCTGCAACGATGAGCTGCTTTCCACCCGCGCCAGCAACGCCCCCCGGGCTACACGATCGCCAAGATTGGCATGCAGCGACATGACGGTGCCCGGGAATTTGGCTCCCACCTCGGCGCTGCCGGAGGGATCGAGCTCCACCCGTCCGATGATTTCCACGGTTTCACCGACCTGCTGCGGTCCGACCGTTTCGGTCCGAATGCCGGCCGCACGTGCCGCCTCGTCCGATATGGTAACCCGACCCTCGTAGGATTCGAACGCCCATCGATGGGTGTTGTCGCCTTCGCTTGCCACCACCACCACGTCGAAACTGTGCGGTTCGACGAGAACCCCCTGGCCCCGGAGGTAATCCTGTTCCGGTTCGAATTCGAAGGTGGTCTTTTCACCGTCCAGACGCGTGATCATGACCCGGGCACGGATTGTATCGGGATCGACGGGCTCGTTGTCACGGTAGGCGTAGAGACGGTATTCGGGCGGAACACCGTCTTCGAAGACGGTAACCTCGACAGCGAAGTCGCCGTCACGAAGCATGCGACCGTTGTGTGGACCGCGCTCGTACTCGCCCTCTGCGACTGCCTGTTCTTCGGAAGTTTCCGGCGTATCCGCCGACTGGCCGCAGGCGGTAAGTGTCGCTGCAAAGCACGCAGCAAGGAATAAATGCGTCTTGCGCATGATCAATAACCCCCAACAAGTTCGATGAAGCGGCCAGTCAGTCGGTCGTAGTCGACCTTGGCCTGATGATATTCGGCGAGCGCATCGACGAAGCGGACTCTGGCTTCGTGCAATGCGGTCTGGGCAATGGAGACATCGAGAAAGGTGAACCCTCCGCGATTGTAGCCGGCACGGACCTCCCGAAGGGTCTGTTCGGCACCAGGCACCACCTGCTCCTGGATCGCCTCGGCCTCGTGGCGCGCCTCTTCGACGCGTTCGGCAGCCAGAGCGATCTGCCGGCGACGCTGGAACCGTTCGACCGCGAGGTCCGCCTCGACCTGCCGCTGCTCGGCCGCGGCGCGGTCGATGTTGGCCCGATTGAGCGCGCGGTTGGGCAAAGGCAGCGAGAAGCCCGTAATGACGGCGACGTCGCCATTGCCGAACAACCTGGGCCCCGCGAAGACAGTTGGATCGGTCCGCGAATTGGCTTCCTGGAGCCGATAGTTCGCGTCCGCCCTCTCGCGCCGGGCCTGGAAGACGGCAAGATCGACTGGTGTAAGGTCGGTACTGGTGGTGGCAATCTCTTCGGCTTCAAGGAAGCCCGAGGTCACGACCCCGATGCTGCCTGGATCCCCGCCGGTAAGAAGCGCCAGGCGCGCCAGAGCGGCTTCGAAGGCGTGTTCCGCCAGCCCAAGATCCACTCGGGCTTCGGCCAGTTGCGTGCGGGCCCGAGTACCGGCGAAGAGAGGGTCGCGCGCCTCATCGACCCTGCGCTGCACCTCATTGGCGAGGGTCTCGGCGATCTCGACCCTGCTCCTGGCAAGTTCGAGCGACAGGGCCGCAGCCTGCGCTTCCACGTACAACGCCTGGACTTCGCTTGCGAGATCGAGACGCCGAACGAGTGCCTCGGCCTCGGCAACGGCGATATCGCCTTGCGCGAGGCCCACACGCGCCGCGCGCTTGCCGCCTCGCTCCAGTCGCTGGTTGTAGGTCCCGTCGATCTGCCATTGCGAAAAGCCCGGGGTGCCGATGTTCTCGACGGTCCCATCGATCGTGGGTGCAGGGTTGGTATCGGCAGCGCTTCGCACTGCGGTGAGGCCGTCGAGGCGCGCGGCGGTCGCCTCGCCCTGCGGTGAACTGGCGACCGCAGTTCGAACGGCCTCCTCGAGTGTGTACGTCTGGGCGGATGCCGAGGTCGCCCACACCAACGTGGCCGCCAGAAGGGCGGCACGCGTGGACACGTGCATGATAGATTGCTCCTGATTGTCTGAACGGAAAGTGGCCCGGAATGCGGGCCGGATTCAGAAAATCAGGCTGATGGGGGCTGGGTTAACGGAGCTGGCGAAAAGCCGATGAGAGGCGATGTCTCGCCCGGCCGCAGAAGTGTTCGAGGCGCTGGGGCGTTGCCCGCGAACTCGGTCTGGTCCGGCATCGCAATCGAACTGTGCGAATGCGAAGCGGGGTGCGGCACGATATCTTCGGACGCGACCGAATCGGCGTCTGTCTCGACCTCGATGACATCGGCGGAATTGTGCTCATGCGCATGATGCGCGCTTGCCGCCTCGTGTGCATGCGCCGCTTCCAGATGCGGAATCGATCCCGGAAGCCCGCCATGCGAGACCAGGAGCAATGCCAACAAAAACAGGAAATGGAGCTGGCGCATTGGCGGGCGGTTAGCCGATCGCAAGCGAATGGGCAAGCCGCGGGGATCGGTCTTTGTGCGATTGCTTGCCGTGCAACCCCGTGTCCGACGGAAGATCCGGCGCGTGCAACGTGAAACGCAGCAAGGAGAGAGGAGAGGGAGCTTTGCTCTTCCTGAACCGGGACATGCCCGTCCCGGCGATCAGGAGAACTCCCATGACCAAGTCCCGCAGCACCGCTTCAGCTTCGCCGGCCCAGCGCATCACCGCCGCCATCATCGAAAAGCTTGAGCAAGGCACCAAGCCATGGGTCAAACCGTGGCGCGGTGTGCCGGTTTCGCGGCCCTTGCGCGCCTGCGGAACGCCCTATCGCGGCATGAACACCTTCTGGCTGTGGATGGTGGCCGATGGCTGCGGCTACGCCTCGCCTTACTGGATGACCTACCGCCAGTGCCAGAAACTCGGCGGACAGGTCCGCAAGGGCGAGAAATCGACCATCGCGATCTTCTACAAGAGCTATACCAAGGAGGTCGAGAACGCCGAAGGCGAGGCCGACAGCGAAAACCGGCGCGTGCTCAAGGCCTATGCCGTGTTCAACGCTGACCAATGCGACGGTCTCCCCGAGTTCTATCACCCCAAGCCACTCGTTGCCGCGCTTGAGCCCGAAGGACGCGAAGACCGCCTTGATGCCTTCTTTGCCCATATCGGCGCCGACTTGCGGCATCATGGTGCGCAGGCCTATTACGAGCCGCTGCGCGACCGCGTCACAATGCCGCCAGCCGAACTCTTCGAAGCCTATGACCACTACTACGCAACGCTCGCACACGAGCTGTCGCACTGGACGGGGCATTCTTCGCGGCTCGACCGCGATCTCAAGAATCGCTTTGGCAGCGATGCCTATGCTGCCGAGGAATTGATCGCCGAGCTGTCCTCGGCCATCCTCGGGGCCGAACTGGGTCTTCCGGTCACCCACCTCGACCATCACGCCAGCTACATCGCGTCCTGGCTCAAGATCCTCAAATCGGACGAGCGCGCGATCCTCACCGCCGCGGCCAAGGCCGAGGAAGCGGCCAGCCTGTTGCTTGACCTTGGGGGTCACCAATCCTGCGAAAGCGAGACCGATGTCGATCTCGCTGATGCAGCCTGAGGAGCGGTGAGATGGGACGTTCCGTCAGCTATCCAACTGGCTCCGTGGTTGCCTTTCGCCTGCTTGATGAAGGCGAAGACCAAGATGTCGACTGGGCCTATGAGTGCCTAGTCGACGAGATCATCGATACCGCGAAGGCGGCCTTTCCTTCCTTTAAGCGCTTCGATGGATGGCGCGGCCGCGAGGACCGTATCCTCCTGCGAAACGCCTTCGCCGATTGCGGCATATCGACCTATTGTGGGCTCGCCGCGATCTGGCTCGCCGTACGCGATGATTCCCATTACTGGGAGGCGGACTTCTACGTCCCACGAACTGCAAGGGCACGGCATTGGCTCGCCCAAGTGTCGGGAAGGTTCATCGACCTGTTCGGTGAGTTGCGCCTGGTCGGGCGGTTCTCGAATGGCGAAGCGATCTTCGAGCGCTCCCGATCCACCTGCGACACCGGGTCCTGATCCTGCCTCATCCCTCTCCGCCGGGAGAGGCCCTTGGGCCGGTCGGGGCGCGCCGCAACCTGCGGCCCGTCGGCCCGTGTTACCCGCGCCAGCCTAGGGCCGCAGGTTTCCCGCTGCGCGGTGCGTCACGCCCCCTTTTCCCGGCCCTGATCGGGCTCCGGCGGACAGGGCCGAGGCAATGGTGCCTCCTCTCCTTGTCCCCGCGATCAGGAGACACCCCATGTACGACAGCTTCATCGACCAGTTGAGCGGCCTCGATCTCTCAGGCCTGAGCATCAGGCCGGCCCCCTTCAACGAGACCGACTTTCCCTGCGAGGACGCGATCGAGCAGACGCTTGGCGCCGTATGGTCCGACCTCTTCGCGATGTTTTCCGACACAGCCCTGGAAGCCGATGCCGAGGATATTGCCTGGGGCATGGTCAATCTGTTCCACCGCGCAGCCAGCCGCAAGTCGGCTCAACTTGATCGGGCCAGCGACGAGATCCGGGTCCTCCTCGCATCAGCCGACGGGTCCGAAGTGCATTCGAGCAATCTTGAAGAGCAGGTTGAGCGCGCGCAGGCTGCCGAAGCCAGCATGCTTGCCTTTGAGCAGATGCGCGAGGCGGCGGCAGCACTTTACCGCGACGAGACCGGCTCCTCTTGGAAGCCCGTTTCGGGCTCGCGCACGAGCCATTCGCGCCACTTCACATCGGCCGTGATCGATGCCCGCGATTTTCTACGCGCACGCGCTGAGAACCGTCGTCACGCCTTGATCCCTGAAGGAACTCCAGTCGTCTTTGCGGGTGGTCGCCAGAGCTTTGAAAGCGCCGAGGACGCGCGCGCCTACGCCGAGAACATCTGGGCGACGCTGGACAAGGTTCGCGATGCGGTTCCCGATCTCTTCCTGGTCCATGGCGGCGACGGCAAGGGTGCCGATCGTCTGGCAGCGAGTTGGGCCGAGCGCCGCGAAGTCCAGCAGCTGACTTATTCGCTCGATCGTCGTCTCGGTGCCCGCGCCGGGTTCAAGCGCAACGAGCAGATGCTCTCGCTCAATCCGCGTTACGTCGTCGCCTTTCCGGGCAATGGCGTAACCGAACGGCTGGTGATCGATGCCAAGACGCGCCGGATCACCGTGGTCGATCGCAGGACCGTCACGTTCCGATCCAAGATTAAGGGATAATAGTCTGTTGGTCGCCGCAGCATTTCTATGATCGGTTGGCTGCGGCGATCATCACAGACAATCGTCGTCGATTGCCTTTTCGGTTGGAGAGGGGATTTCTTGGAAAGGGCATCTCGGGGTATCAGCCTCGCATGCATCACGCCGACTCCAATCCGCTCGCCCATGATCACAACTTCCTGAGCGCCTCGCACGACGCCCATGAGCGGCGCACGCGTTATGTCGTTGCCTTGACCGCCGCGATGATGGTGGTCGAAATCGTCGCTGGCCTGTGGACCGGATCGATGGCGCTTCTCGCCGATGGTATCCACATGGCGACCCATGCAGGTGCCTTGGGCGTCGCGGCCTTCGCCTACTGGTTTGCCAGGCGCCATGCGAACAACCCGCGTTTCACATTCGGTACCGGCAAGGTGGGCGACCTCGCCGGCTTCGCGAGCGCGCTTGTCCTCGCCATCTTCGCAATCGGGATCGCGGTTGAATCGGCTCAAAGGTTCGTCAGTCCGCTCACGATTGCCTATACCGAGGCTATCTGGATCGCCGTGCTCGGCCTCGTGGTGAACCTCGCGAGTGCCTGGCTGCTTGGTGCCGATCATCACCATGGGCATGATCACGACCATCATCATCACCACGACCATGCGCATGCCGATAACAATCTGCGCTCCGCCTATTTCCACGTGCTTGCCGATGCCCTGACCTCCGTCCTGGCTATCGTGGCCCTTCTCGCCGGCATGTACCTCGGCTGGGCATGGATGGACGCGGCAATGGGGCTGGTGGGTGCATTCGTGATCGGGCGCTGGTCATGGTCACTGCTGCGCGATACCGCTGCCGTGCTTGTCGACGCCGAAGCGGCCTCTGAACGGTACACAGAGGTGCGCGAGGCGCTCGAGGACCGGGACGCCGCGATCGGCGATCTGCACATCTGGCGGATCGGTCCCGGCAAGTATGCAGTCATCGCCTCGCTCATCGCCGATGATCCGCTCGCGCCCGACAATTATGCCAGCCGACTTTCAGAGCATGCAGAATATGTGCACGTCACGATCGAAGTTCATCGCTGCGAGCATCCGCATCCCGAGCTTCGCGCGGCCTGATCGCGCCGTTCTAACAGACCGAAACAGTATTCGAGGACTGTTATACTGTAACAAAAGAATTATACTTCATCGTGTTATGGAACTTGCAATCTTGATGCGGTTTGCTAGGAGCCGTTGGAATCCATGACTACAAGCTATCGTCGCCTTGTCCTGCACCCTTTCGTCGTCCTGCTCATGCTGGTCGCGATGGTGTTCGTGACGGCGGCGGATGCTGCTGCTTGCGGTGCCGAAGTGGCGCCCGGAAGCACGCCCGTTCTGGCTTCGCTCGATAGCGCGTCTGCGTCATCCGCAGCCGCCGATGAAGTGCCGGGCGATCCGGATGCGCCGGCCGAGCAACACGGCGTGTGTGGACACGGCCATTGCCATCACGGGGCGAGCTTTGCCGGCACCGTGCAGAAGAATTCGGTCCCTCACTTGGTCGTGGTTCCCGATGCGCCTCCCGCCGAAGCGCTCGCTTCCGAAATTGCCGACCGACTGAAGCGCCCCCCTCGCGCCTGACGACCGTCACCGCGCTGCATGCCGCAGCGCAGTTCGGATCGTCAGCAGAGGAATTTTCGAAAAATGTCAGCCATTCATTGGCGAGGGGTCCTCCTTGGAGGGCTGTTCCTCGCCGCTCAAGCCACGACCGTGGCGGCGCAGGAGCGTGAGCTTCTGACGCTCGAAGCTGCGCTCGCTCGTGCGGGCATCGTCGACAGCGCAGATGAGCCCCCAGAAAATCCGCGCCTGATCGGACCGCGGGCCGAAGCCGACGCGGCGCGGGCCCTGGTCGACCAGGCGCGGCTGCGGCCCAACCCCGAAATTGCTTTCGAAGCCGAAAACATTGCCGGAAGCGGCGCATTTTCGGGATTGCAGGCCACCGAGTACACTTTGTCCCTGAGCCAGCGGCTCGAATTGGGCGGCAAACGAGGAGCGCGCGTCCGCGCCGCCCAGGCGGAGGCGCGCGTCGCGACCCTTTCAGGAGCGCTCTCGGTTGCTCAGCTCGGGCGATCGGTGCGCGAGCGCTATGTGGAAGCCGTCGCTGCGGCAGCCCGATTGGAACTCGCGCGGGACATAGTCGAGCGCAACCGCGAGCTTGCCAGGATCGCAGGGGTACTGGTCGATGTCGGGCGGGAGCCTCCCTTGCGTTCGCTTCGTGCCGAAGCGGCACTTGCGGAGGCGCTCGCGGAGCTTGAAGCGGCCCTGGCTGCCGACAGTGCGGCGAGGAATGCGCTGGCCGCGCTTTGGGGCGAGGCAGCACCTGCTGCGGACGTGCCTTCGGTGTTCCCCGAGATCGAACCTCCGGCAACGCTGCTCGCCTCGCCTTCGGCCTTACGTCTCCAGATCGCCCGTGCCGAACGCGAGGCTGCAGATGCCGCGATCGCCCGGGAACGCTCTTTAGGCATTCCGGATCCGGCGATATCCGCCGGTGTCCGACGGTTCGAGGAAAGCAGAGACCAGGCGTTCCTCGTAGGCGTTTCGATCCCGCTTCCATTCCGTAATCGCAACCAAGGAAACATCGCTGCTGCCGAGGCGCGGCTTCGCGCCGCGACGGCACGGGAGGCGATTGCCCGCACCGATTTCGAACTCGAAGTCACGCAGGCTCGCGGACAATTTCTGGCAGCCGAAGCGCGGGTCGAGACCCTCGCGGAGACCTCCTTGCCCCAAGCCGAAGAAGCCTTGCGCCTCGTTCGGATTGGCTACCGCAACGGCAGATTTCCGCTGATCGAAGTTCTGGCTGCGGCCGAAGCGCGCGACACCATCCGTGAAGCATTGATTCAAGCCCAGGAAGATCGTGGCCGCCTGGCGGCGACGCTAATCTGGCTCGGCGCACAATGAGGTATTTCCAAATGAACCGTAGACGTCTGGCCGTTTTTATCGGCGTGATCGTTTCAATCGCCGCTGCAGTGTTTATGCTGTGGCCAAGTGGCAGTGCCGACCAGCACATTGAGGAAACGCGCGAGGAGGCCGAGCTTCCCGAAGGGCTTGTCCTGCTTGGCGCCGAACAAATCGAAGCGTCCCAGATAGAGGTCGAAACCGTCGGTCAGGGATCGGCGGTCGAGCTGGTCTTTCCGGCCACCGTCGCGGCAAGCCCGACGGCAAGTGCCCGCATCGATGCCCGCGCAGCGGGCGTAGTCCGCAGTGTCGGCAAAACGCTGGGTGATTACGTGAGGCAGGGAGAGACGATTGCCCGCATCGAGAGCGCCGACGCCGCTGCTCTTGCGGCGCAACTCAGCGCAGCGGGCGCGCGGGTCAACGAATTGTCTGCTGCCTACGATCGAGAGCGCCGCCTTTTCGAAGCCAATGTCACCGCGCGGCAGGATCTCGAGGCCGCCCGAGCCAATCTGCAGGTTGCTCAATCGGAACTTGCGCGTGCCCAAGCGGCAGTCTCGGCGGCGGGTGTTAGCGGCGACGGGCGCTCCCTCGCGGTTACGAGCCCGCTCGCGGGCCGAGTGACCTCGGCGCCTATCGTTCTCGGGTCCTTCGTCGAGGCCGGAGAAGAACTCTACCAGGTCGTGAACCCGAGCGGCATGCAGGTCGAGGTTGCCCTCCCGTCGGCTGAAGCAAGCCGCATCCAGCCTGGCGACGAGGCCACGCTGGAAATCGCGGACAACCGGGAAGTGGGTGCGCGCGTGCGATCCGTCACTCCCTCGCTCGATCCCGAAAGCCGCAGCGCTACGGCGGTCCTGTCGCTGGCAAGGCCGATCCCCGGCCTGCAACCCGGTGCGTTCTTGCAGGCACGTATCCGCCCCTCGGGTGAGGTCGATACCGGCCGCATGTCGGTGCCGGAAAGTGCCGTCCAGACAATCGATGGCGCAGAGGTGGTCTTCGTTCGCACGCGCCGCGGGTTTCAAACCCGTCGAGTGGTCACCGGTGCGCGTTCGGGAGGACGGGTGGTCATCGAGTCCGGTCTCGAAGCAAATTGGCGGATAGCCACCGCCAACGCCTTCTTGCTGAAGGCTGAACTCGAGAAGGAGGAGGCCGAGCATGGACACTGATCACATGCAGGACGCGGATCGCCCCCACCGCCATGGCCTTATCGGCATGATCCTCGACGTCGCCGTGCGCTTTCGCTGGGCGATGGTCGTGCTGACCCTCGGTGTGGCAATCTTTGGCGTGGTGAATTTGCTCCGCCTGCCCATCGATGCTGTGCCCGATATCACCAACGTACAGGTGCAGATCAACACCGAGGCACCAGCCCTTTCGCCCTCGCAAGTCGAGACGCAGGTCACCTATCCTGTCGAAACCGGGCTTGCTGGCATCGAGGGTCTGGAAATGACACGCTCGATATCGCGCAACGGGTTCAGCCAGGTGACCGCGATTTTCGAGGAAGGGACCGACATCTATTTCGCGCGTCAGCAGGTCAACGAACGGCTGACGCCCATAAGCGCTTCGCTGCCCGAGGGTGCCGAACCGGTGATGGGACCCATCTCGACCGGCTTGGGCGAAGTGCTCATGTATACCATCGAGTACGAATATCCTGACGGCAAGGAAGCGCCGCGGGGCGGAGCGGTCGGATGGCAGTCCGACGGGAGCTTCGTGACCGAACGTGGCGACCGGCTCGACAGCGATGTTGCCAAGGCTGCCTATCTGCGAACCATTCAGGACTGGGTGGTTGCACCGCTCATGCGGTCGGTCGACGGTGTGGCAGGTGTCGACTCCATCGGCGGCTTCGAAAAGCAATATCTCGTCCAACCCGATCCCGCACGATTGACCGGTTACGGTTTGTCGTTCGACGAGGTGATCGACGCGCTGGAAGCGGCCAATCTCGCCGAAGGGGCCAATTTCGTCGAACGGGCCGGTGAAGCCCTCCTCGCCCGGGTCGATGCGCGCCTCGGCAGCGTCGAGGATATCGAGCAGGCGGTCGTTTCCACCCGCGAGGGAGTGCCTATTCGCGTAGGGGACATCGCCACGGTCAGCATCGGCGGTGACCTTCGAACTGGCGCGGCGTCGCTGAATGGCGATGAAGCGGTCGTGGGCACCGTGCTCATGCGCGCGGGCGAGAATAGCCGCACCGTTTCGGCCCAGGCGGCCGAACGGCTTGAGGAAGTCCGCAGCTCCCTGCCGGAAGGAATTGTCGCGGAGATCGTCTACAACCGGTCTTCCCTGGTCGATGCGACGATCGCGACCGTCGAGAAGAACCTTGTCGAGGGCGCGCTTCTGGTCATTGCGATCCTGTTCTTGCTGCTGGGCAACATCCGGGCAGCGATCATCGCGGCGCTGGTCATCCCCTTTTCCATGCTGATGGCATCGATCGGAATGAACCGGCTCGGCGTTTCGGGCAATCTCATGAGCCTGGGTGCGCTGGACTTCGGCCTGATCGTCGATGGTGCCGTCATCATCGTCGAGAACAGCGTCGCGAGGCTCGCGGCTCGACAGGAACACGAGGGCCGACTTCTTACACTTGGTGAGAGGTTGACGGAAACGCGGCTTGCCGCGCAGGAAATGATCAAGCCAACCGTGTACGGCCAGGCGATCATTCTTCTCGTCTTCGCACCGCTTCTCACCTTTACCGGCGTCGAAGGCAAAACCTTTTCACCCATGGCGATCACGGTCATGCTCGCGCTCGCCTCGGCGTTCGTGTTGTCGCTGACCTTCGTCCCGGCAATGATCGCCATCCTGCTCAACAAGAAGCTGACGGAAAAGGAGGTCAAGCCGATCCGGATCGCCAAGGAGCGATACGGACCGCTGGTCCGCAAGGCGATCACCCGCCCCTGGCCGGTCATCGGCATGGGCGTCGGCATCTTCGCCTTTGCGGCCTTCGTGTTCAGCTTCCTCGGGAGCGAGTTCACACCGCAATTGGACGAGCGCGACATCGCCGTGCAATCGCTGCGTATTCCTTCGACATCGCTCGAACGTTCGCTCGCGATGCAAAGGCGGGTAGAGGACCGGCTCGAGCAATTTCCGCAAGTCGAGCTTGTCTTTTCGCGGACGGGCACGGCGGAAGTGGCCAGTGACCCGATGCCGCCGAACGCTTCCGATGCGTACGTGATCCTCAAACCCCGTGAGGAATGGCCCGATCCCGACCTCGCCAAGGACGAGTTGGTCGCGCAAATGGAGAGCGCCCTCAGCAGTCTCGTCGGCAACCTTTACGAGTTCAGCCAACCGATCGAATTGCGGTTCAACGAATTGATCGCAGGCGTTCGCGGAGATGTTGCCGTCAAGATCTACGGAGACGATCTCAGCGCCATGACCTCGGCGGCGAACGAGGTTGCGGGCGTGCTGCGCAATGTCGACGGCGCCGCGGACGTCAAGGTCCAGCAAGTGACCGGGTTCCCCACCCTCGATATTGCCTTCGATCGGCCAGCGATTGCCCGTTACGGGCTGAAGGTCGAAGACGTTGCGCAATCGGTGGCGATCGCACTGGGCGGTCGGCCTGCGGGCCTCGTTTTCGAAGGCGATCGCCGCTTCGATGTGGTTGTGCGGTTGTCGGACGCGACCCGCGACGATTTCGACCAGTTGGGTGCTTTGCCGGTGCTGCTCCCGAACGGGGCAACCATACCGCTACGCTCGGTTGCCGAGTTCCGTGTGGTGGATGGTCTCGCGGAGGTTCGCCGGGAACAGGGACGCAGACTGGTGATCGTTTCGTCCAACGTGCGAGAACGCGACCTCGGGTCTTTTGTAGAAGAGGCCCAGGAAAGGGTTGCGGCGCAGGTCGAACTGCCCGCTGCCGCGTTTATCGAGTGGGGCGGTCAATACCAGAACCTCCAGGCTGCTCAGGAAAGACTTCAGATAGTCATTCCTATCGCTTTCGCGGTCATTCTCTTGCTGCTTTACATGGCGGTTGGGGGCTGGGTGCCGGCGCTCGCCGTATTCAGCGCGATCCCGTTGGCCCTGGCAGGCGGGATTTTCTCCTTGGCTCTACGCGGGATGCCATTCTCGGTATCTGCGGCGGTAGGCTTTATCGCCCTGTCGGGTGTGGCGACCTTGAATGGCCTCGTGATGGTGACTGCGATCCGTCAGCGGCTCGACAGGGGCATGGCGCTCGATGACGCCATCGTCGATGGTGGATTGGCGCGCCTAAGGCCGGTTCTCATGACCGCGCTCGTTGCATCGCTCGGCTTCGTGCCGATGGCCATTGCGACCGGGACCGGCGCGGAAGTGCAACGTCCCTTGGCGACAGTCGTCATTGGAGGGTTGATCACCGCCACCGCGCTGACCCTTTTCGTCTTGCCCGCAATCTTGAAGCTGGTTTTCGGGACCAGAGAAGATGACCGGACCTGGCGACAGCGTTGGTGGGACAGGCTGCGGCGCAATGTGACAAGCGATGAGCAGCGCGAGCTGAAGGACATCACATGACCGATCGGGAAAGGAGAATACGGTGCTGGCACTGAAGGAAAAGAACGGACTGCTCTGGATACGTGCCGGAGGCAGGCAGGGGGATGAAGCCTATGACCGCTTTGTTCCCCAATTCGAACATATCGCAGAGCGCGAGGCCGGTACCGTCCCGATGGTGATCGAGCTCGCGCCTGACTTTTCGGGTTGGAACTTCGGAGGTCTCTGGCGCGATCTCAAGTTCGACATCCGGCATAAGGATTGTTTCGGCCGGATCGCCATAATCGGCGACAGCGAATGGGAAGAGTGGGGCACGAAATTGTCATCCTCACTCTTCCGCACCGAAATGAAGTTCTTCCGGCCAACACAGCGTAGTCATGCGGAAAGCTGGGTACAAACCGAGGAGGACGCAGCATGAGTGGCGGACATGAGGTCGATGTCGGGTCGCCTGAAAAGCGCAAGACCCTGTGGGTTGTCCTGTGGCTTAACGTGGCCATCGCGATCGGCTTTTTCGCGGTCGGGTATTTTGCCGATTCTAATGCGCTGTTGGCGAACGGCCTCGATAATTCATCCGATGCCATCGTTTATGCGCTCAGCCTGCTCGCGCTGACCCGCTCACGGACCTGGAAACGCGGGGCCGCACGTTTCTCCGGCATCATGCTGCTGATCTTCTCTGCTGGGGTTATCTTCGATGCTTACCGACGGTTTGTGGAAGGGTCCGATCCGGGCGGGATATTGATGATGGCGATGGCGTTCATCGCGGGGATGGTCAATCTCTATTGCCTGCGCCTGCTGCAGAAGATGGAGAACAAGGACGTCAATATGCGGGCGGCGACCACCTTCAGCTTCAACGACTTTATCTCTAATGGCGGGATCATTATCGCCGGCATCATTGTGATGCTGACCGGAACCAACTGGCCCGACCTCGTTGTGGGCATCGCGGTAGCTTGCATCGCTCTCTATGGCGGCATCGAGATTCTGCGCGACGCTCACATGGATAGCCACGACGATGCGGGAACCAAACACGGCGAGAAGAGGAATTGACCCTATTCGATCTTCCTGCACAATGTGTCCGATGCGCTGGCTTCGGCCGGTGTGATCGTGGCTGGCGTGCTCATTCTGCGATACGAACTTTATATCGCCGATCTGACCATCACGGTGGTCATTGGTGACTTTGTGATCTGGCAGGGCGTTACTTTGTTGCCTCGCACGGTGCGTCTCTTGATGGGCGCGGTGCCGGACGAAAGCGAGTTCGATCGCATTGTGAGCGACCTGCGTGACGCAGAAGGCGTGGCCGACGTCCATCACGTCCAAGTCTGGAGCAT
Organism: Pelagerythrobacter marinus; assembly: GCF_034375205.1. NCBI lineage: Bacteria > Pseudomonadati > Pseudomonadota > Alphaproteobacteria > Sphingomonadales > Erythrobacteraceae > Pelagerythrobacter > Pelagerythrobacter marinus. Next base: position 30,851 of record NZ_CP139719.1, read on the forward strand.
CAGCGAGCATTATCGCGCGCTTGAGGCGCATGTCGTTCCTGCCGAATCTTCGTTGCAGGCTTTCGAGGATGTGAAGGCGCGGGCTCGCGGTATGCTCGAGACGCGGCACGCCATCACCCATGCAACGTTCGAAGCCTGCCTCGCTGCCAACTGTGATCCGGTTATGGTCCCGGGCCATCAGGTCGAAAAGAACCAATGCCAAGACCATGATCACGACCATTGACAAGCGCGGCGATCAGGTCGGCCGCTGCAAGCAAGCAGTTTGGTAGCGCACGGCATGAACCGCCCTGCAACTCGTAAATGAGGACCGACGAATGAAAGCTTCCGATCTTATGGTCGCCGCGCTCGAGGCAGAGGGTGTCGAGTATGTTTTCGCCGTTCCAGGCGAAGAGAACCTGGATCTTCTGGAATCGCTGCGAACTTCCACCATCACGCTGGTTCTGGCCCGTCACGAACAGGGCGCTGGCTTCATGGCGGCAACTTATGGCCGCCTGACCGGCAAGGCAGGTGTGTGCCTGGCAACACTCGGGCCAGGTGCCACGAACCTGACCACACCGGCGGCCTATGCCGCGCTCGGAGCCTTCCCGCTCGTGATCATTACCGGGCAGAAACCGATCAAGACCTCGAAACAGGCCCAGTTCCAGATTGTCGACGTCGTTTCCCTGTTCACCCCGCTGTGCAAGGCATCGACCCAGATTGTGAACGGCAACCGCATCCCGTCGCTCGTTCGCGAGGGATTTCGCCTGGCGCAGGAAGAAAGGCCGGGCGCTGTGCTGCTCGAGCTGCCCGAAGACATTGCTGAAGAGCAAACGGTCGAACCTGTCATACCGCCGCATGACAGGCGCTATGCCGTAGCGGGTGACGCCGCTCTAGATGAGGCAGCGAGACGTATCCTCGCTGCACAGAGACCTCTGCTACTGATCGGAGCCGGAGCGAACCGCCGCCGCGCTTCGAAGGCGTTGCGCAAATTCGTATCCGATACGGGCTTTCCCTTCTTTGACACCCAGATGGGCAAAGGCGTGGTCGATGAAGATAGCGAGCTCTATCTGGGCACCGCAGCACTATCGTCGGGAGATTATGTTCACTGCGCGATCGAAAAGGCCGATCTGATCGTCAATATCGGTCACGATGTGGTTGAAAAGCCGCCCTTCTTCATGGAGCCGGGCGGGCAGACCGTCATCCACATCAATTACAAGGCGGCCGAAGTCGATCAGGTCTACTTCCCGCAGCTCGAGGTCATCGGCGACATCGCCGGATCGGTCGAGCGCCTCGGAAGCCGTTTGGATGGCAAGCTCCAATGCGACCGCGGCTATTATACCGCGCTGCATCGCGAGATTGCTTCGCACATCTCCGAAACCAGCGACGACGAACGTTTTCCGATGGTCCCCCAGCGCGTGGTTGCCGACGTACGCAGCGTAATGGCGCGCGATGATATCGTTGCGCTCGACAACGGCATCTACAAGATCTGGTTCGCCAGAAACTACATTGCGAATGAACCGGGCACCATCCTTCTCGACAATGCATTGGCGACGATGGGCGCGGGCCTTCCGTCGGCCATGGTGGCGGCGATGCTGTCTCCCGGGCAAAGAGTTCTCGCGGTATGCGGTGATGGCGGGTTCATGATGAACTCGCAGGAGCTGGAAACGGCCGTCAGGCTGGGCCTGAACCTCGTCGTACTCGTCTTGAACGATGCGGCATACGGCATGATCCGCTGGAAGCAGGACCAGCTCGGTTTTCCGGACTACGGCCTGACCTTTTCCAATCCCGACTTTGTCACCTATGCACAAAGCTATGGAGCGACCGGCCACCGTATCGAGCGAAGCGCGGATCTGGTTTCGCTCCTGAACGCCGCATTCGAGGCTGGCGGCGTGCACCTTGTCGATCTGCCTGTCGACTATTCCGAAAACAAGAAGGTGCTGATCGACGAACTCGGCGCGAAGGTGTGCGAGCTATGAAAACGATCGTTCGCAATCCCTTCGACCGCTCGCAGGTTGCAGAAGTGCCGCTTGTCGACTGGGCCCAAATCGATGAATGGCTGAATGAGGCGCAGTTGCTCCACCGCGACCGCAATTGCTGGCTTGCCGTGCACGAGCGTATCGCCATCCTCCGGCGGGCGGCGGATATCATGCGTGAACGAGCCGAGGAATTGGCTCTCCAGATCGTCAGGGAGGGCGGCAAGCCCCTGGTCGATGCGCGGGTGGAAGCCAGACGCGCGATCAACAGCGTCGACTTGTGCGTTCAGGCGCTGAGTGAGGGCGGCGGCCATGAAATTCCGATGGACCTGACAGAAGCGGGTGCGGGAAGGACGGCATATACCTTCCGCGAGCCGATCGGTCCTGTCGTGGCGATCTCGGCATTCAATCACCCCCTCAACCTGATCGTCCATCAGGTTGCACCGGCGGTAGCAGCCGGGTGCCCCGTTCTCATCAAGCCTGCGCTGGAAACGCCTCTGTCATGCCAGAGCTTCGTGAGCATTCTCCATGAAGCCGGCCTGCCCGAGGCCTGGTGCCGGTTCGCACCTTGCGGCAACGATATCGCCGAAAGAATGGTAACCGATCCGCGCACGGCGTTCTTCTCATTCATCGGTTCTGCGAAAATCGGCTGGATGCTTCGCTCGAAGCTGGCGCCGGGGACCCGCATTGCTCTCGAGCACGGCGGCGCGGCGCCGGTAATCGTGGACAACGGCGTGGAGCGCGCAGCAGTGATCGCCTCGTTGCTTAAAGGCGGGTTCTATCATTCGGGTCAGGTCTGCGTTTCCGTACAGCGCGTATTCGTCCCTGCTGCAGAATTGAAAGACTTCGCCAATGACCTAGGGCGAGCTGCCGAAAAGCTGGTCGTGGGCGATCCCGCCGATGCTCAGACCCAATGCGGACCCCTGATCCGAACGGAGGAAGTTGACCGCGTCGAACGCTGGGTCGATGAAGCCATCGCAGCAGGCGGCACCCTGGTGTGCGGGGGAAGCCGTCTGAGTGATACTCTTTTCTCCCCGACCGTCATTGTCGATCCTCCCGAAAGTTCCAAGGTATCCCAGGAAGAAATCTTCGGCCCCGTGATCTGCGTGTATGGCTATGACGATATCGACCTGGCTATCAAGCAGGCCAATGCCCTGCCTTACGCCTTTCAGGCCGCTGTATTCACGGATCGCCTGTCAATCGCTAATCATTGCATACAGTCTCTGGCGGGATCGGCTGTGATGGTGAACGACCATACGGCATTCCGCGTCGACTGGATGCCTTTTGCAGGGCTGCGCCGCTCCGGGCTTGGCGTCGGCGGGATCCCCTACACTATGGCGGATATGAGCATTGAAAAAATGGCCGTCTGGAACTGGCCGACAGCAGCATCATAACCCGTTCGACAGACCCGGGATGGCGACACGGGCAGCCTCGCACGCGTTGGCCTCACCCGGAGTTGAGACCGGCATGGACGGCGGACAAAGCCCTGCGTTGGCGAGCCTGAGCAAACTGGCGCACAAGGCGCGAACATCAAGGCTCGGCGGTACCAGCGAGCGCATCGATTATGCGGCATTCGCCTACAGTGTCTTGCTCGCAGGCAGCGATCATACGCCCAAGTTCCGTCCGCAACGTCTTCAGGCTTGCGATCTTGCGCTCGACTTCGTGGAGATGGCTTCTGGCCAGAGCGTCGATGCCCGCGCAGGACCGGTCGACATCATCGGAAAGATCGAGCAACTCCCTGATCCGTGCCATCGAGAAGCCGAGATCACGCGCGCGCCGTATGAAATTGAGGCGCGCTTCCTCTGCTGGTCCATAGTCGCGATAATTGGCCTGCGTGCGCGGAGGGGCCGCAAGAATACCCTCGCGCTCGTAGTAGCGGATTGTTTCCGATTTGACGCCTGTTATCCGGGCGACTTGACCAATTCTCATATCGTCAGTTCCAGTCGCTTGACCTTGTAGTAGCTACAAGGTGCATAGGCTGTCTCGAAACTAGGAGTCGAGTGGATGGCGAAGAATTGTTGCGATGCTGCCGATGTCGGCGATGCCCATAACGATCCGAGATGGCGCCGGGTCCTGTGGGTGGCCCTCGCTCTCAACGCCATTATGTTCGCTATCGAAATCGTGGCCGGGATAGCCGCAGATTCGCGCGCGCTGCAGGCCGATGCACTCGATTTTCTGGGCGATTCAGCCAATTACGCCATCAGCCTCGGAGTTGCCGGAATGGCAATTGTATGGCGCGCACGCGCGGCGCTCGCGAAAGCGGCGACCATGCTGGGATTTGGTCTTTGGGTCCTTGGCTCGGCACTTTGGGGGTTTTTTGTGGGTGCCTCACCAGATGCCGGCACGATGGGCATCGTCGGTTTCCTGGCGCTCGCAGTAAATCTCGCGGTCGCGGCGATGCTCTTTCGGTATCGAACCGGGGACGCGAATATGCGCTCGGTGTGGATCTGTTCGCGCAACGACGCGATCGGAAACGTCGCGGTGCTCGCGGCCGCGGTCGGTGTCTTCGGGACGGGGGCGGCATGGCCCGATCTTGCTGTTGCGGGAATCCTGGCAAGCCTGGCGATCTGGGGGAGTACCGACGTGTTCGCCCAGGCGAGGCGCGAGCTCAGGACAGCATGAAAGGTCCGAAGTACAGCCGCCGGTTGCGTCCGACATGAGAAGTAGCCTATTCGCTATTGCGAGTTAGTTGCATATCCTTAAGGGGGCTCGGATGCCTGTTTCCATTCCATCGCCGCACAAGGTGCTCAAGGTCTTCATACTGGCCCTCCTTCTGAGCCTGTCGGGCATGGCGCGCGCGGAGGGCTCAGAGGTGCGCACGACGTGGCGCCTTCTCGACTACATCGCTGTCGATTACTCCGCAGCGGTGTCGAACGGGCAGGTCATTGACAATTTCGAATATGACGAAATGGTCGAATTTTCTTCGACCGTCGGCGAACAAGTAGCCGCGCTTCCCGATGCTTCGGCCAAACCCGGTCTAATCGCGATGTCTGTGGACCTGCGTCAGGCGATTGAGAAGAAAGCTTCGGTCGAGCGCGTTTCCCGGCTGGCCCGTGCCTTGGGTGGATCGCTGTTGGAGGCGTACCCGGTTCCGCTGGCTCCCCGAAGCCCGCCCGATTTGTCTCGCGCATCGACACTCTTTTCCCAGAACTGCGCCTCGTGTCACGGTGCATCGGGCCGTTCCCCTCCGGCAGCCAGCATGACGCTCGAGCCTCCTCCGATCGATTTCACCGATGCCGACCGAGCGCGCCAGCGCAGCATTTTCGGTCTCTATCAGGTCATAACACAGGGCCTTGAGGGCACGTCGATGCCCAGCTTTGCTGGACTTTCGGAAGCCGATCGCTGGGCCCTCGCATTCTATGCAGGCGGCATTGCATTCGAGGATCTCGAACGGGGGGAGAAAATCTGGCGCGAAGATGACCGGGTGCGGCGTCTGATACCCGATCTCGAGACACTTGCGGCCATCACGCCCGCAGAGCTCGCCGACGCGATCGGAGAGAACCGGGCATTGGCCGTCATGGCATACCTGCGATCAAATCCCGGAGTTGTCAGCCAGAGAAGCGAGAACGGCTCGCTCGATCTTGCGCGGCAGACCCTGCAGCAAAGTCTCGCCGCCTACGAGCGGGGCGAACGCGCAGAGGCGCGCCGACTAGCTCTGTCGGCCTATCTTGACGGCTTCGAACCGGTCGAGGGTATTCTCGCGACGCGCGATGGTGATCTCATGCGGCAGATCGAGCAAGCGCTCAGCCAATATCGTTCAGATATCGAGCGCAACGTGCCTGTCTCGCGATTGCGCGAACGACACGCTTTCGCCGCGAGCCTGCTTGAGCAAGCGGATGTCGCTCTCGCGCCCGAAGCAGCCAGCGACATCTCCACTTTTCTGGGTGCCTTCACGATCCTGCTGCGCGAGGGGATAGAGGCACTTCTCGTGGTGATTGCCATGATCGCCTTCGTTCGCAAATCGGATCGCGGCGAAGTAATCGCCTACGTTCATGGCGGCTGGATCGCCGCGCTGCTGGCAGGCGTCGCCACCTGGGTGGCCGCGACCTACTTCGTCGCTATTAGCGGAGCGAGCCGCGAGCTCACCGAAGGATTCGGTGCGCTGTTGGCGGCGGTCATCCTCATTTCCGTCGGGATCTGGATGCACGGCAAGAGCCAGGCAGATGAATGGCGACGCTATATTCAGCAAAGGATGGGGAAGGCTCTTTCCAGGCGATCAGCATGGTTTCTCTTCGGGCTCGCTTTTGTCGTAGTCTATCGCGAAGCCTTCGAGACGATCCTGTTCTATGCCGCCCTCTGGACCCCTGATAGCAGTTCGGTGATACTTGCAGGGGCGGTGTCGGCTCTCGCCGTCCTGTCGGCTCTTGCATGGTTCATGCTCCGCTACAGCCGCAAGCTGCCGATCACGCAATTCTTCAAGTACAGCGCGATACTGATCGCAGTCCTCGCGATCATCCTGGCCGGCAAGGGTGTGGGCGCGTTCCAGGAAGCGGGCACGATCTCCATGACCGCGGTGTCGGGACTTCCCCGCCTGCCCGATCTCGGGTTCTTTCCCACCGTGGAAACGCTCGCCGCTCAGCTGGTAGCCTTCCTCGCTTTGGTGCTTGGATTTCGCTACGGTAATCGTCACCACCGCTCACAGTAGCGGGGCATCTCGAACTTGCTCTAATTGTTCGGGAGACGCTCCTTCGGTCCGACGCCTATTCTGCGGACCAGCCACAGGGTCGCAGTAGGGACAATGACCCACATGAGCATAGGAACAAGTCCAATATGCGTTCCTGGCAGCAGGGGCATGAGATCGCTGTAGGTCCAGCCCCAGTCGGCCCCGACCGCGAGAACCTCGACGCTCGCAGTGATGACAAGACCTGTCGCGAGGTATGCACTAAACCGTCCCGCGGGCCAGCGCACCAGCCATGGGGAATACGAGTTGCCGATGGAGCCCACGAGATAGGCCGCGACCATGATACCGGCATCGCCGAGCGATGCGAGGCCGCAGCGGTATGCGGCCTGCGCGGGCGTCAGGCCGCCCGCCTCGTAGAACGGCAATTGTAGCATCTCCCAGACGAACGCGATCAGAAACCCGATCACCGAAATCCAAACCAATGGATGTGCGCCGCGCCATGGTTCACCGCTCGGATTAGCGCTCGTTCCATGCGATCGCGTGGCGACATCCGTGCGTTCGTCTTTTCGGTCAGTACACCTCACGCGTCGAACCTTGGGAGCGATAGGCCTCTAAGCCTCAGCGCATTGCCGATAACGGAGACCGACGACAAACTCATTGCCGCGGCTGCGATCATCGGGCTGAGGAGCATGCCAGTCCAAGGATAAAGGACGCCGGCGGCCACGGGAATCCCGAGCGTGTTGTAAGCGAAGGCGAAGAACAGGTTCTGGCGGATATTGCGCATCGTGGCCCGGGACAGGACCAGCGCTTGAACAACGCCAAGCAGATCACCGCGGACCAGTGTCACGCCCGCGCTTTCGATGGCGACATCGGTCCCGGATCCCATTGCAATTCCGACGTGCGAAGCGGCGAGCGCAGGGGCGTCGTTGATCCCATCGCCGGCCATGGCGACACGGCTGCCGCCGCTCTTCAACTCCTCAATCTTGCGATGCTTGTCTTCTGGCGAGACGTTCGCCTCGACCTCATCGATGCCGACCTGTTCGGCAACCGCGAGGGCGGTAGCCTCGCTGTCGCCGGTCAGCATCACGACCTTGATGCCTCGCTCGTGCAACGCGGTAATGGCAGTGCGGCTCGTTTCCTTGATCGGGTCGGCGACCGCGATGAGGCCCGCCGGCGCTCCGTCCACTGCCACGAACATCACCGTTTGGCCCAGCTGTCGACCTTCTTCCGCAGACTGCCGCCAGGTTTCCTCTAGGGCGCCGATGCGCTTCATCATTTTTTCGTTGCCGATCGCGATATTGCGACCCTCGACGCTTGCTTGGATGCCTTCGCCGGTGACGGATTCGATATTCGCGGCATCCAGAATGGCTGCTCCGCGGTTTTCAGCACCCTCGACTATCGCATGCGCGAGCGGGTGCTCGCTTCCGCGTTCGACCGCCGCCACCAGGCTGAGCAATTCGCCGTCGGTGAAGCCGGAGCGGGGTTGCACATCGACCAGATCCGGTTTCCCGAGCGTCAGCGTGCCGGTCTTGTCGACCACCAGTGTATCGATCTTTTCGAGGGTTTCGAGTGCCTCGGCATTCTTGATAAGGATCCCGTGCTGGGCACCTTTGCCCGTGCCGGTCATTATCGACATCGGCGTCGCCAGTCCGAGGGCGCAGGGACAGGCGATGATCAGAACGGCGATCGCGTTTATCAATGCGTATGCCAGAGCCGGCGCAGGCCCCCACACCGCCCAGACACCGAAACTGACGATGGCCACCAGAACAACGATGGGTACGAACCAGGCAGTAACCTGATCGGCGAGACGCTGGATCGGCGCCCGGCTGCGCTGCGCCTCCGCCACCATCTGGACAATTTTGGATAGCATCGTATCCGCGCCAACCTGCGTCGCGCGCATGGTGAAACTGCCGGTCTGGTTCACCGTACCGCCGATTACCGTATCGCCGGCATTTTTCTTGACCGGGATGGGCTCGCCACTGATCATCGATTCGTCGATGGCGCTGCTGCCTTCCTCGACGCTGCCATCAACCGGAACCTTGTCACCTGGGCGGACGCGCAGGAGATCGCCCGAACTCAATTCGTCGAGCGGCACTTCTCGCTCGTCGCCGCGGGCGAAAATCTTCATCGCTGTTGGAGGTGCTAGCTCCAGCAGGGCGCGTAGCGCGCTCGAAGTAGACCCCCTCGCCTTGAGCTCCAGCACCTGGCCCAACAGTACCAGTGTGGTAATGACCGCGGCGGCTTCGAAATAGACGCCGACGCGGCCCGCATCATCGCGAAACGCATCGGGAAAGATGTCCGGCACGAGCGTCGCCACCACGCTGAAAAAATAGGCGATCGCTACGCCAAACCCGATCAGGGTGAACATGTTGAGATTCATCGTGCGGACCGACTGCACCGCACGCGTGAAAAAAGGCCAGCCGCCCCACAGAACGACCGGAGAGGCAAGCACCAGCTGCAGCCACTGTGCCCAGGCCGGGTCGATGACCCCGTGGAATGGTCTCGAGGGCAAAAGGTCGCCCATGGCATACGCAAACAGCGGAAGCGTGAAGAGCGCGCTCCACCAGAACCTGCGACTCATGTCGACGAGTTCGGGATCCGGCCCGTCGTCAAGGCTGACTGTCTCCGGTTCGAGCGCCATCCCGCAAATGGGACAGGACCCCGGTCCGGGCTGTCTGATTTCGGGATGCATGGGGCAGGTATAGATCGTGCCTTCAGGTACATCTTCTACGGCGTCGAGGTGAGCCTTCGAGAGATAGAGTTCGGGATCGGCGCGGAATTTGTCGAGACAGCGCGAGGAGCAGAAGTAATGTTCGGCTCCCTCATGCTCATGCGTATATTTCGCCGTCTTCATAGCGACGTTCATTCCGCATACGGGATCGACCGCCGTTTCGTTCGGGACAGCGGTCTGCGTGCCTGTGACAGATTTATCAGTCATGTATTCTTCCCGTTTCGAAAGCGCCTATTGAAATACTATGCTCTGGCTGCACTTGTTCCGAACCGTCCAAGGCCTCGACCACGACCACTTCGCGCCGCCGTATGGTCTTCTACGTTCTGAGGTATTTGAGCAGTGCCAGGATCCCAAGGATCATAAGTGTCAGGAGCAGGACCCAGAAGAGGCCCATCGCCCACATCATCATGGGGGCATCCATCATGCTGTTTCCGGTCATCATCTCGCGCTCCTTTCTGACGGATATTGATTTAAACAATCCGGGTTGAAGTGCGCCGCACCGTCCTTCGGTGCGGCGCTTCTCGATTCACTGCTTGGCGATTGCGGTGAGCTCTCCGCCCCCGCCTTCTGTAGTCCGGAATTCGAAAGTCACGCGGTCGCCGACCGACACCTTGCCGAGGCTTTCCTCATCGGCGGCGAAAGCCATGGTCATGGCCGGCCATCCCACCGCGGGGATAGGGCCGTGATCGATCGTGATCTTTCCTTCGGCCTCATCGATCTCGGTCACCGAGCCTTCGCCACTGCCAGACTGGCCTACCTCCGCATTGTCCATCATCGGCATATCGTCTGACATCGGCATGCTGTCCGCGTTGGACATCTCGTCGGCCATCATCGTTTCTGCCGGTTGGCTTGCGTCCTCGGCGCTATCGCAGGCTGCCAACGCCAGCGGAGCTGCGAGCAGGATCATGTAGGTTGGGGTACGCATTCTTCGTCTCCTTCGGTTTGTGCCGGTTTTTCCGGACGGGGCCGCCGCAACAGCAGATATGCGGCGGGAAGCAAAAACATCGACAGAAGCGGGGCAGTTATCATACCCCCGATCATCGGTGCGGCGATCCGGCTCATCACCTCAGAACCTGCACCGGTGCCGATCAGGATGGGGAAGAGGCCAGCAAGAATGACCGCCACCGTCATCGCCTTGGGTCGCACGCGCAATAGCGCGCCTTCCCGGATGGCTTCGTCCACTTCTTCAGCGCTGAGGGTACCTTGCCGCCGCTCCAGTGCGGCTTTCAGGTAGATCAGCATCACTACGCCGAACTCGGCCGAGACACCGGCGAGCGCGATGAAGCCGACGGCTGTCGCCACGGACTGGTTGTAGCCCATCAGATAAAGCAGCCAGTAACCGCCACTGAGCGCGAAAGGCAGGGTGCCCATGATGAGTGCCGCCTCATCCACTCTCCTGAATATGAGATAGAGCAGCAGGAATATGATCACCAGTGTCGCGGGCACCACGATCTGCAACCGCTCATAAGCGCGTGTCAGATATTCGAACTGGCCTGCATATGAGAGGCTGACACCCGCAGGCAGATCGACACCCGCAGCAACCGCCTCCTGGAGATCGGCCACCACCGAGGTGAGATCCCGGCCCCGGACGTCGACATAGATGTAGCTGGTCAGCCGGCCCTGTTCGCTCTTGAGCATGGGCGGACCGTCGCTGACCCCCACCCGGGCTACAGTTCCAAGCGTGATCTGCTGGCCGGACGGCGTGAGGACCGGCAAGGCTCTAAGCTCATCAACGCTATCGCGGATTTCGCGCGGATACCTCACATTGATGGGATAGCGCGCGAGGCCCTCGACCGTCCGGGCGACATTGGCACCGCCGACCGCGCCGGAGACTATCTGCTGCACGTCGGTTATGTTGAGCCCGTATCGCGCAGCGGCCATCCGGTCGATATCGACATCGACGTAGCGGCCACCCGACAGGCGTTCCGCCAATGCCGAGCTGACCCCGGGGACCGTCTTGGCCACACCTTCCACCTCGAGTGCCACGCGTTCGATCTGTTCGAGGTCGTCTCCTGAAACCTTCACCCCAATCGGACTCTTGATGCCGGTTGCGAGCATGTCGATCCGGTTGCGGATTGGCGGGACCCAGACATTGGCGAGGCCCGGCACCCGCACGACCCGGTCGAGTTCCTCGACCAGCAGATCGGGCGTCATTCCCTCGCGCCACTCCTCGCGCGGCTTGAAGCGGATCGTCGTTTCGAACATCGTCAGGGGGGCCGGATCCGTCGCCGTATCGGCACGCCCCGCCTTGCCGAACACCGTTTCCACTTCCGGGACCGACTTGATCAGGCGATCGGTGCGCTGCAGCAGCGCCGAAGCCTCGCCGGGCGAAAGCCCGGGCAATGCACTCGGCATGTAAAGCAAATCGCCCTCATCGAGCGGGGGGAGAAACTCGCCGCCAAGCCTGGTGAAGGGAATCGCGGTGGTCAGGAAGATCACCGCCGCGATCGCCAGCGTTGCCTTGGGGCGCCGCATGACCCAATCGAGTCCCGGGCGGTAGATTTTCGTCAGCCAGCGGTTGAGAAAATTGGAATCCTCCGAAGGGATCTTCCCACGGATCAGCCATCCCATCATCACCGGTACCAGCGTTACCGAGAGAATGGCCGCGGCCGCCATGGCATAGGTCTTGGTGAAAGCGAGCGGCGCGAACAACCGACCTTCCTGCGCCTGCAGGGTGAAGACCGGCAGGAACGACAGCGTGATGATCAGCAGGCTGAAGAACAGCGCTGGTCCCACTTCCTTCGATGCGTCGGCGATGATCCGCCAGCGTTCCTTCACCGCAAGCACGGTATCCGGGTTTTCGTGCTCCCATCGCTCGAGATGCTTGTGGGCGTTCTCGATCATCACCACCGCGGCATCGACCATCGCCCCGATCGCGATCGCGATGCCGCCCAGCGACATGATGTTGGCATTGACGCCCTGGAAGCGCATCACGATGAAAGCGGCCAGCACGCCCAGTGGCAGAGTGATGATGGCGACGAGTGCCGAACGCGCGTGCCAGAGGAACACCGCACACACGAGCGCCACGACGATGAATTCCTCGATCAGCTTGTGGGTCAGATTCTCCACCGAGGCGTCGATAAGCTGTGAACGGTCGTAGGTCGTGACGATCTCGACGCCTTCGGGCAGGCTCGCCTGCAACTCGTCGAGTTTTTGCTCCACAGCCTGGATCGCGCTTCGCGCATCCGCTCCCTGGCGCAGAACGATAATGCCGCCGGCAACCTCGCCTTCGCCATTGAGCTCGGCGATGCCTCGGCGCAGTTCGGGGCCGACCTGGATCGTCGCTACGTCGCCCAGCGTGACCGGAACGCCGCCACTCGCGGTGCGTAGCGGGATCTGCCGAAAATCATCGAGGTCGCCGAGATAGCCCGAGGCGCGAACCATATATTCAGCTTCGCCCATTTCGACGATCGAGCCGCCCGCTTCCTGGTTGGCGGACTGGATGGCGCTTACGATCTCGGCGTGGGTCACGCCCAGCGAGGCCATCCGGTAAGGCTCGAGCACGACTTGGTATTGCTTGACCATGCCGCCGACGCTGGCGACTTCGGCAATGCCGGGGATCGTCTTAAGCTCGTAGCGCAGGAACCAGTCCTGCAGGCTGCGTAGCCCGGCAAGGTCATGTCCGCCGGTCCGATCGACCAGCGCATATTCGTAGATCCAGCCGACCCCGGTGGCATCGGGGCCGAGCGTGCTCGTCACACCATCGGGCAGGCGGTTCTGCACCTGGTTGAGATACTCGAGCACGCGCGAGCGCGCCCAGTAGAGGTCGGTTCCGTCCTCGAAGATGATGTAGACATAGCTGTCGCCAAACATCGAGTATCCGCGCACGGTTTTCGCACCGGGCACCGAGAGCATGGTCGTTGCCAGCGGATAGGTAACCTGGTCCTCGATGATCCGGGGGGCTTGCCCGGCATAGTTGGACCGGACCACAACTTGGACGTCGGAAAGATCGGGCAGCGCGTCGACCGGCGTCGTGCGCACTGCCCAGAAGCCGCCCAGCGTCACCGCGATGGCCGCGAGAACGATGAACAAGCGGTTGGCGATCGAGGCATCGATTATCCGAGCAATCATTGTCCGGCCCTCCCGATGGTCTCGATCCGGGGGCCCTCATCCTCCTGGATGAAGGTGAAACGGACTCTGTCTCCCTTCTCGAGCCCGCGCATCTGCGCCGCGCTCTTCGTGCGGAAGGTCATCGTCATGGCGGGCCAGTCGAGCCGCGGGACTGGCCCGTGGCGCAGCGTCACCGAGCCATCGGCGATTTTCTCGATTGTTCCAATCGCACTGAAAGTCGTCGCTTCGTCTTCTTCTGCCTGCTCGGGGCTGCCCTGTTCAATCGGGCGGACATCGAGCCCGGCCAGGCTTGCCTCGGAATCGAGCAGGAACTGACCCGATGTCACGACCTGTTCGCCGGCGGAAAGTCCGGCCAGCACTTCGGTCCTTCCACCCGCTTCGCGGCCGATCCGAACCTCGGCGGGCATGAAACCGCCCTCGTCCTGCCTTACCATCACGATGGTTCGACGTCCGGTCCTGATAACCGCTTCGGAGGGAACCAGCAGCGCGCGGCGTGTATCCGGGGTCAGAGATACCTGTGCGAACATGCCCGGTTTAAGGCGTCCGGAGGCATTGGGCAGTTGCGCACGAACGGTGATCGTACGGCTTGCATCCTGCGCACTCGGCAGGATGGCGATAATGCGCCCTGCGAACCGTTCGTCGGGAAACGCGGTCAGGTTCGCGCTGACAGGTTGGCCGACGCGCACATTGGCTGCCTGCGTTTCAGGCACCGCGGCTTCGAGCCAGATCGGCGAGAAGCCGGTTATCTCGGCGAGCGTCTGTCCGGCCATGACCGTCATCCCCGGACGCACGCCGAGCGTTGTGATCGCACCTCCGATCGGCGCGGTAACGGTGATCGTGGAATGCGGTCGCCCGCTGCGCCCCACCGACGAGATCAGACCTGGAGACATACCCAGAAGGCGCATGCGCTCGCGCATGGCATCGGCAAGTTCTTCATCACCGCTATTCAGGACGGCCAGATATTCCTGCTGCGCTCCGCCCCATTCGGGAACCAGGATATCCGCGAGCGGCGCGCCCCGGCCAATCACGTCATCGGGCGCACGACCGTAAGTCCTTTGAACATAGCCCCCGGCGCGGGGCTGGACGATCGCGACGTCGCGTTCATTATAAGCGAGCACGCCAGTGACGGTTATCTCGGGCTCGAGAAGACCGTACTCTGCTTCGGCAGTGCGAATGCCGAAATTCTGGACCAGGCCTGCATCGATCTGAACGCCGGCCGTCGCCTCCTCTCCTGCACATTTGGGAACCAGTTCCATATCCATGAACGGCGATTTGCCCGGTTCGTCGAAGTGCTGGCCGGGGACCATCGGGTCGTACCAATAGAGGACATCCTCGCATTCTGCGCTGGACGCTGCGCTGCTCTCGTTCGTTCCTGCGCCATCTTGGCCAAGCTGCGAGAGGCCATATCCGGCGGTAACACTGATGAGGGCAACCGTGGCTGCCATCGTCCAGGACTTCTGGCGTGGCGACAATCTGTCCCATGCCTCGCTCATTGCGGTTCTCATTGGTCATATTCCCTGTATGTCAGTCGCAGGTTGGCGGCAGCTTCGACGGTCGCTTCCTCGCGTTCGAGGATATCGATGCGAAGCAGCGCCAGCGCCTTGATGGCTTCGATCACGTCGAGCAGTTCCGCTCTGCCCGCCGCAAAGCTGGCTCGTTCGAGTTCGGCTCGGCTTTCGGCCAATGGAAGCAATTCCTCAGTCGCGCGCTGCCATTGTCGGTAGGCGCTGCGCCAGGCGGCCAGATCAGCCTCGAATTGCGCTTCGAGTGCGCGCAGCTCGTCGAGCTGCGCCTCACGTGCCGCAGCCGCTTCCGACTGCGCCGCAGCAATGCGCGGCTCCTGCCTTTTCTTGCTGAACAGCGGCAAAGTGACCGTTCCCATGACGGAAAACAGATCGCCATATTGGCGCTCCCTTACGCCGTAACTGACCCCAACGCTAAAATCCGGGCGCAAGTCCGACCGCGCGAGGTCGATTGCTGCGTCCGCCTGACGGACTTGAGCTGCCGCCAGAATAATCTCCGGGTTGTATTCCAGCGTAGCCCGCAGCCGCTCGGCCTGGATATCAACCGGTGGAATTTCGCCCGAAGCGACCGCATTCTCGGCGCCAATAAATCGGGCGAGACGAGCCTGCGCGGCTTCGCGCTCGGCCTCAATCCGAGTTCGGGCGTCTTCCACTTCAAGGACGGCTCGGCGGATCTCGAGGCTTTCGCCGGGCCGTGCTGTACCCGCCGCAACCGAACTGCGCGCGAGGGGTACGAGACGTTCGATTTCGTCTAGTGCTTCGCCAACGACCAGATCCGCGCGCTGGGCATAGGCAAGCGAAATCCATGCGCGTCCAGCGCCCAGTCGTGCCATGTGCCGCGCATGAGCCAGCTGGGCCGAAGCAAAATCGATATCCGCAGAAGCGATGCCAGCGCGGGCACGCCGTTCGGCAAGGTTGGGAAAGTCCTGCTCGATCCCGATCTCGACCATGGTCATCATCGTGGGATCAAGAATGTCCGGCCCCGTCACGGGGAGGTTGCGAATGCCTCCGCGCAATTGCGGATCGGGCAATTCGTCAGCCGCATCGGCGATCTCACGCCGGGCGTCGAGCCGCAATTCGCTGGTGCGAACCTGGGGCTGGCCGCTGACCGCAGCCTCTAAAGTTTCTTCATAGCCCACCGATTGGGCATAACTCGCCGGCGCGACAGCCAGCAGAACCGGAAGTGCGGTCAAGCACAATCGTTTCATAATTTAAACTCCGCAAAAAGCCGCACTGGTTGCGCAAGCTCGTACTGCAAGCCCACCCCAATACGCAGGGCTGGCTGGCATGCATCAGTCGCATGGGGATCCACACCCCAATGCGAATGTTAGGAGCGCGCTTGCGGAGGTGGCGGTTCGGGTCCGCGCCCGGCTATGGCCAGCGAGAACGCCGCGAACTCAGGGAACAGCGGCTCGGCCAAGATTCTCGCGAGCGGTGCGACATCCCTGGCAGGCATGATCAGCGGGGAAATACATCCCAGTGCAACCAGACAATCGAGGCGCATATTCTCGCACGGTGCCGGATCAGTATCGTCAGGCATTATCGATCCGGGCATCATGCGCATTTCATCGCAAGGGCTGTCAATCGCGATCGGGACTTCGGGGCGAACTGAGGCGTAAGCCGCCGTTTGGACGAACAGTCCGCAAGCAATCAAAAGAACGCTGAGAGATCGCAATATCCCCATCATTTTTTCCTACGATCCTCTGCGGAACTGGGCAAGCCCCCATGATTTTTGCTCGAATGTTCGCGCAGTGCGGCTTTGTTTGTTCGCCGATGGAGCAAGAACAGCATGGCGGCTACGACAAGGAACGCCAGATTGAGGAAGAAAGTGTAGTCGATCGCAAAAGCCACCATCTCTTCCACCGGAGGACGCGCGTCCGGAATGAGCCCGGCGAACTTGAAGAAATAGTGCACCGAGATACCCGCGGCGACCATCGAAATGTAAAGCAGCGCCGAGAGTGTCAGCGCGTACCGCCAGCCATAGTATTTGGCGTGAACCCAGATAACGGTCGCCGCGACGAGGTCCGCACCCAGGAAGGACATGACGCCGCCGAAGCTCGCATTCTTGGACCACAGCATCGCCGCTAGCGGGATATTGCCCATCGAACCGATGAAGGTGAAAAAGGCGACCACCGGAGCGACGAGAGCGTTCTCGAGCACGATCAGGAATCCGGGATCGGCGCTATCGGTTGCTCCGCCGATTAAAAAGATCGCGTTCCAGAAGCTCTGCGGCACGAATACCGTGATGAAGCCGGCCATGGTAAACCCGAAAAGCAGTTCCTTCCAGACCATCTTCCACTCTTTGACGAAAGCGCTGGCAATCGCGTTCCAACCCGCGCTCGACCGGAGCTGTTCCTTCCACGAGCGATTCTCACCACCCTCCTCTTCTTCGTCAGCATTCTCCGCGCTCATCTGTGTTTCGGCATGATCGCGGGCCCCTTCGGCAAGCTTTCTCGGCAGCAAAAGCGAGGTTAGCAAGTAGGCGTAGATCATCATGAAGAGGCCAAGAAGAAAGTTGCCGAGCGTAAAGCGCCAGCCGACGAGCACCCAGAGCACGATCCCGAGTTCTATGACGAGGTTGGTAGACGCGATGAGAAAGGCAACGGCATTGGCCGGATGCGCTCCTTTTGCGAAGACCGATCGTGATGCCGCGAGCGCTGCAAATGAGCACGACGATGAAATAAAACCGAAAAAACCCGCGAGTGCTGCCTTCGCCGGCGTGCGCTCTCCGAGAGCCCTCGCCATCTGCTCGCGCCGGACGAGCACCTGTATCCCGGCGGAAATGATATACCCGAACACCAGCGCCCAGAGAGCCTTCCAAAGCATTCCGGCACCGGTCTCGAAAGCCAGGAGTACATTGTCCATGAGCATTTTCACTTGCCGTTCGGGTCAGGCGATCGGACAGGCGCAAAACCTGCCCCGCAGATTAATGCGGGGCAGGTGGGGGGGACTGGTTAAAGCGCCGGACATACCAGAGGCTAGGGTCTCAGCCTGCTTCGCTTTGAGCCATCTGCTCGCGCTTCTTCTTCATCATTTCATTGCAGTTGCGCATCATTTCCATCATTTCGGCGCGCATCTCCGGATCGTTCATCATGGCCATCATGCCGGACATCTCCATCCCGCTCATATCGCCTTGCATTCCGCCCCGCATTTCACCGCGTTGCTGTTCCTGCGCCGTTTGGGTTCTGTCGGGACGGGCATCGACCTTGGGCTGCGCGACGGCCGTCGTTGCGAGGCCAACCGTCGCGAGTACGCCGATCGCGGTCATTTTAAGAGTGTTCATTTCATCTTTCCTTTCAAATTATTGATGCCTTTGGCTCCGCGTCGCCCATTATTCTTCGGCGCAAGAGCGAAGTCGGCACCGATTTTTAGGATCCGGTCGATGTTCCGCTCTTGCGCATGCACATGGCGACCATTGCCAGGCAGGGCAGTACGTAAAGAAACGGAAGAATCGCTGCGAAGCCCAGCCATATCGAGCCAAGCGCCAGCGCGGCCAATGCCAGAACGACACCAAGGGCGAGCATCCACTTGCGCCGCCGGCCTATCCCGGCAGAACAAGAGGCTTCCGCGCCATTACTCGAACGCTCGGCAGTGGCAGCAACCGGCACCAGGGCTCGGGACGACGGAATAGTCATGTCTTATCCTTCATCGCATCAATCGATAGACACAAGATAGGGCTTCCCATCATTGGAAGGTCAAGCGGTTTGGACAGAATTTTTCGGCTCTGAGCCAGCCAGCTTGCATTCCCATCATTGGAATGTTAAAGGCCCCGCATGAAACATTCACACACGATCGGCGAGGCGGCCGCAGCGAGCGGTGTCTCTGCCAAGATGATCCGACATTATGAAAAGATCGGTTTGATCGAGGCGGCGGACCGGACCGATGCCGGGTACCGCCTCTACACTCCGGCGGATATTCATACGCTCCGGTTTGTGCGGCGCGCCCGCAATCTGGGCTTCTCGGTCGACGATATTTCCGAACTGCTCGATTTATGGAAAAACGACACCCGCGCTAGCAAGGACGTGCGCCGAGTGGCGGATGGCCATCTTGCGGCCCTGCGGTCAAAGGCTGCCGAAATCCATTCGATGATAGACGCGCTCGAACATCTTTTCGAGACCTGCACGAATGATCAACGTCCCGACTGTCCCATCCTCAAGGACCTCGCGGACGATGCCAATCCGGCCCGCCCCAAGGACGTTGGGCACAAGTTCGGCTTCGAGCGCGTTTGCTAGGCTTCGAACTGTGCTCAGTATCGCGCAAAGACGCTCGTGGTACCATCCGCTCATACGCCCGTAATCGTCCACGTGCCTGTCTTGGCACCGCCCATGCCCGGCGAACCTGCAGGCATGCCGGGAAGCGTGATGCCTGAAATTCGCGGACGTTCCTCCAGCAGGCGGTCAACGCTGTCGGCCGGCACATGTCCATCGACGAAGTAGCCGCCGATGAGCATCGTATGGCATCCCTCGAGCCCGGCGGGCACACCCTGGCGTTCCTTGATTAGGGCGAGGTCGTGGGTCGCGACCATCTTCACCTCATATCCGCTGGCTTCGAGATAGTCGCCGTAGCTCTCACAGCAACCGCACTGAGGGTTCTTGAAGATCGTGGCAAACGGTCTTGCTTCCTGTGCCGCCGCGGCCGAGGACAGCAGCGCGAGGGCCGAAAACGACATCAGGACCTTGGGTAACAAACGCATCAGTTTTTCCTTTCTTTCAGTTAACTCGAATGGTGGCCATCATTCCTGCGGCCTGGTGTTCGAGAATATGGCAATGGAACATCCAGTCGCCCGGGTTGTCCGCTACGAATGCGATCTCGACGCGCTCTTCGGGCGCCATGAGCACGGTATCCTGCCACTCGCGATATCGTGTCGGCTGTCCATTGCGCGACAAGACACGGAAACTGTGGCCATGCAGGTGGATCGGGTGCCACCACGCAGTCTCATTGGTCATGTCGAGGAGAAGCGTGGTTCCTCGCGCGGCGGAAATAATCGGATCGTGAACATGGCCGCTCGCCGAAACACCGTTGACGGTCCAGCCCATCATTCCTCCGGACATCATTCCCGGACCTCCCATCCGCCCCATCATCATGCCGGAGCCGGTTCGTTGTTCGTTTCTCGCGTCAAAGCCGCTGGCTGTTCGCCCCATCATGCCCATCATCCCGCCACCGAATATGATCCGGTGACGCTCGGCCGTTGCCAGTTCGGGTTCGGCGAGAGGGTTAGGGGGCAGCGGCGCTGGGTCGGGCAGACGTCTTTCCCTGACCTCTTTGCCCTGACACTCGAATGTGGTGAGTTCGTATTCCAGTCCATCATAGAACAGATCGCGCAGTGAATGCCGGGTCCCGGCGGGATAATCGAAATCGACGATCAGATCCGCCCGCATTGCCGGCCCGAGAAGCAGGGGCGCGCTTAGGCGGTGAGGCTCGACGGGCTGGCCGTCGAGCGCGACGACCATCGGATCGAGCTCACCGAAATCGAGCCCGAAGATGCGGGCATTGGCAGCGTTCACGAGCCGCAGCCTGATCCGCTCATTCGGCCTCGCGATCAGTGGTGCCGCCGGCTTTCCGTTGATAGTGATCGTGTTGCCGATCCGGCCTGCCATCATCGCATCATGCCGACTGCCGAACCCTCCACTTATTTGCCCCTGGTCATTGAGCCTCCAGTCGTCGAGCATCCAGACGAGGTCGCGATCGACCTGCGGCGGATCTGCCTCTTCGATAATGAGCGGTCCGTAGAGGCCGCGACCGACCTGCTCGAAGCTGCGCTGATGGGGATGGTACCAGAAAGTGCCCGCATCCTCCGGCGTAAAGGCATATCTGAACCTTTCGCCGGGCTCCACGGGGGGCTGGGTGAGGTGGGGAACGCCATCCATCGCGTTGGGAACACGAACGCCGTGCCAATGGATGGTTGTCTCCTCATCCAGAGCGTTTTCCAGCAGGACCTCGAAGGCCTCTCCCTGCCCAACCCTGAGAGCAGGACCCGGTACCGAGCCATTATAACCCCACACCGGTATTTGAGAGGCTTCGCCGACGAGTGGCCCGCTGGTCGTTGCGGCCTTGAGGACGCGGCGTCCGGCGGTTGTGCTGGCACCCACCGGCGTTCGACCTCCGGCTCCCAGAACGGCGGCCAATCCGCCGCCAATGGCCAGAGCACCGGAACCGGCGAGGACCGCGCGGCGCGTCACTCGTGATTCTTTTGATTGCATAGAGAGCATCTCCGCAGCGCCAGATTGTCGTTCGATTGACAATGTAGCCCCTCCCATCATGGGAAGGTCAAGGCCGCTTCGCTATTTCCGTTGGAGGCGCGGCGGAAGACACGTTAGCTTTGGCCGATGAAGGACGGCGATGCTGGCGCAGTCCGATGACGGAGCGGGGCGCGGTCTCGACTTACTCGCTCGGAGACCTCGGCGATGGCATTCCGGTCATACATTCGGTTTCGATTGGTTGGCATGACCCGCTCATGTCTTCGGCTGCTGCGAATTTTGAGCCATTTCGTTCCAACGACGAGGATGTGGGACCAGCATTGGAACTCTCCTCATATACCTCCGGTACTCTTCACCGAACTTTCGGATCATTTCACCTTCTTCCTTCCGCGCCAGAAAGTAGTAGGCAAGCACGATGACTGGGAACAGGCCGACGGAGAAGATCGTGGGCCAGTGTACAACGCCTTCCCCGAAGAGAGCGAGGAAGAGCCCAATATACTGCGGATGGCGGACGAACCGATATAGTCCCTCGGTGACAAGCCGGCTCTCGCGGCGTGCCTTGTAGACGGCTCGCCACCCGTGAATGAACATACCCACCCCGATGATCGCCAGCGATTAGCCGACCAGCATCGATAGCAGCATGCCTGTTTCCCCCAGCCCGACGAGCGTCGACCACAAATTGGCGCTGACATATTCCCGATCGATTCCGAATGATCGAATGAGAAGATAGACGGTCAATGGGAAACCGAACATCTCGGCATAAAGAGCGATTATGAAGGCTTGGACGAGCCCTGCGCCGGTCCATTCCCGCCAGCCGCTCGGCGCGAAATACCGGTAAAAGATCCACGACACGATCACGATCATCACTGCGGCGATACCCCAGGCCATCGATCTCTCCCTTCGTTTAACTGCCTCCAATTCGCCTGCACCCAAACGAGCAATGTGAGAAGCCGGGCTCGATTTGTTTCGGCATGAAGGTGCCGTTTGCCATCGTTGGAAGGTCAAGCGTGATCGGGGATCGGTCCGAGTGAATGGCTCGATCGGCTCGAAGCAACAAGCGCTAGCCTCACTTTTCAGCTTCTCGGGCAGGAAACCAAGCTGGCGGCCGGGTGTTGCAAGACAAGGTTCTTGCAGCCGGCTCTTGACCTTCCAACGATGGCAGGCACCAGGTTCGCAGAACTCGCCGAGTCGACGAGGCGAGCCATTCTCCAGCGTTTGTTTCGCAGAAATGGCTTTCCATCGAACGCAAACTAGAACCTTTGGAGAGAAAGATGAAAATCAGCGAAATAATGACCAGCGATCCGGCATGCTGCAAGGAAGACCAAAGCCTGCAGGAAGCGGCCAAACTCATGGTCGACAATGACTGTGGCGAAATCCCGGTTGTCGACGATGATGGTGGTCTTGTCGGCGTCATTACCGATCGCGACGTGTGCTGCCGCGCGGTGGCCGAAGGCATGCCGGCGGAGACCCACGTGGGAGACGTGATGACCCGGTCGGTCGTAAGTGTCACGCCCGATACTTCTCTGGAGGATTGCCTGGCGTCCATGGAAAACAGCCAGGTCCGCCGCGTACCGGTCATCGACGATGACGGGAAATGCTGCGGGATGGTGTCACAGGCCGACATAGCCCGAACCGGAAGCGATGTGAAGACTGCCGACCTCGTGCAGGAAATCTCGCGATCGAGTGCAGACGAGAAGTCCTCGGGCTGCTGCTAGAAGGGACGATCCGGCAGCCGCCCCATAAGGGCGGCTGCTGCCCGCTCCGGACCGCAGCGGAGACATTTGCCGCAATGAAATCGAGGGTTCTCCCATGGACAGGCCGATTGTTCTAATCACTGGCGCGAACGGGTATATTGGCCGCGCGTTGACGAAGCGCCTCGGCCGGACATATCGACTGGTGGGCCTCGACCGCTCTCCCGCAGAGGACAATCCGGATCTCGCGGCCTCCTATCGCATTGATCTTGGCGATGACGCATCGGTGCGGACTGCTCTCGAAAACGTCCGGGAGGACTTCGGAAACGAGCTTGCTGCCTGTATACATCTGGCTGCCTACTTCGATATCACCGGCGAACCCAACCCCCTCTACGAGAAGGTCAATGTCGAAGGTTCTCGGCGACTGATCACGGCGCTCAGGGATTTCAACATCGGGCAGTTCGTCTACGCGAGCTCAATGCTCGTGCACGAGCCCAAACCGCTGCCGGACCAGCGTATCGACGAATCAAGCCCGCTCGGGCCGACTTGGCCCTACCCGCAGTCGAAGGCGGATGCGGAGCACGTGCTGCGCAAGAACCGTGGCGACATTCCGGTGGTGTTTTTGCGGTTCGCCGGGGTTTACGACGATGAGGGTCACTCCGCCTTTCTCGCGGAACAGATTGCCGGCGTTTATGAGCATCGTGTGTCGGCCCATCTATATCCCGGTATGTTGTGCGCTGCGCAGTCGGCGCTGCATCTTGACGATCTGACGAAGGCGGTCGAGCAGACCGTCGCGCGCCGGAACGATCTCAAGGGTGAGACGCCCATTCTCGTTGGAGAGCCCGAGACGTTGGGCTATGCCGAAATTCAGGACATCGTCCATTGCCAGATCCATGGCAAGGAATGGAAGACCATGCGCATCCCGAAGAGCGTGGCGAAGCTGGGCACGTGGATCGAGGAAGAGGTCCTCGGTCATGACGGATTCGTCAAGCAATGGATGGTCGATGACGCCAATGCTCACTACATTCTCGATATTTCCCGTGCCCGGAAACTGCTGGGATGGGAGCCGGAGCATTCGCTCCGCGAAACGCTTCCAACCATCATCGACGCGTTGAAAGCTGACCCGCAGGACTGGTACGAAACGAACAAGCTGAACACGTCCCGCGTGGCCTGGCATCCAAAGAGTTCGGATGCAGCGAAGGCCGAACCGGCGCGACTTCAATCGCATGACACCGATATGGCTCATGATGGGCACCGGATGGACGGCGACATGCACGACATGGACGGCCCCCAGCGCGGTACCCGCTGGACGCAGTTTGCTGTCATCGGGCTCGGCCTGTGGCTTGCTGCGAGTCCTGGTGTCTATGACGTCGTATCCGCCGATACTGCGCGTGCTTCGGTCGTAGCGGTCACTCTCGAGCGGGGTTTGCCGTCGATCGAATGGCGAGCCAACGCTCTTGCCCTAAGCGATATGCTGAGCGGGATCGCACTGATGATCTTCGGCGCGATGTCGCTTTCGAAGCGCACCGCTTGGTTTGGGCAGTGGGCGACGGCCTTTGTCGGCATCTGGCTGCTTTTCGCGCCCTTGTTCTTCTGGAGTCCGAGCGCGGCCCAATATCTGACCAATCTCCTGGTCGGTACATTGGCGATCGCATTTTCGGTGCTGGTGCCAATGATGCCCGGCATGAGCATGGAAGGGATGATGGACAAGAAGTCCATCCCGCCCGGGTGGACCTACAGTCCCTCGACCGATGCCCAGCGATTCCCGATCGTGGCGATGGGCATCATCGGCCTTCTCATATCGCGCATGCTCACCTCCTACCAGCTTGGCCATATCGATGTGGCGTGGGAACCGTTTTTTTCCGGATCGCTCGCCGATCCCAAGAACGGGACCGAGGAAATCATCACTTCGGATGTATCCAAGGCGTGGCCGATCCCGGATGCAGGACTAGGAGCGGTCAGCTATGTGCTCGAGATCCTGATGGCGGTCATGGGAACCCGCACGCGCTGGCGCACGATGCCGTGGATGGTTACCTTCTTCGGCATTCTGGTCATTCCGCTCGGTGTGGTCAGTATATATTTCGTGATCATTCAGCCGATAATGATCGGGACGTGGAGTACGCCGGCTCTGATTGCTGCGCTTGCGATGCTGATCATGATCCCGTTCTCGCTCGATGAAGTCATCGCCATGGGACAGTATCTCTACTGGTCGAAAAAGGAAGGCAAACCGCTTGTCCGCACCTTCTTCAAGGGCGGCGCAGTGTCGAACGGTGAAATCGACGATACCGACTATATGACCGACGCGCGTTCGATCTGGAACAACACGGTGCGCGGCGTGACCTTCCCCTGGACCCTGGTGGCCAGCACGGCTTTGGGAGCCTGGCTGATGCTGACAAGGATCACGCTTGGCAGCGAGGGGGCGATGGCCAACAGCGATCACGTGGTGGGTGCTTTGGTAATTACGGTGGCAATCATCGCAACCGCAGAAGTCGCGCGCGCCCTGCGCTTCATCAACGCTGCGTTCGGTGCCTGGCTGGTCGCAGCGCCATTCATCCTTGCGGGGGCTTCGGCTGCCGGAACGGTGGCCTCGGTTGGGGTCGGACTGCTCTTGATCGGACTGAGCCTGCCTCGCGGTAAGCGAAGCGGTGAGCATTATGCGGGCTGGGATCGGTTTGTCGTATGACCGGTTGACCCGAGCAAAGCGGATCTGGCGCTCTTCCTTTAGGAACAGGATGAAGACGAGGTCGGACCCGCATTCTTCTCAGAGCATCGCTAGAAATGTGCCCTGAGTACCCACAAGATAAGCAGGAGTATTTTACATGACCCTTTCAATTGGCTCGACAGCCCCCGATTTCACAGCCCAGACCACACAAGGAAACATTCACTTCCATGATTGGATGGGTGACAGCTGGGCAATCCTCTTTTCCCATCCCAAGGCATTTACACCGGTTTGCACGACCGAGCTTGGTTATATGGCCGGGCTTGGCGAGGAATTTGCCAAACGCGACACCAAGATTATTGGCCTTTCGGTCGACAGCAGCCAGGATAATCGCGATTGGCTTCCCGATATCGAGGAGGTGAGTGGAAATAAGGTCGACTATCCCGTGGTCGGCGACAGCGACCTTCAGGTCGCCAAGCTTTATAATATGCTGCCGGCCGACGAAGCGGGTAATGCGGAGGGGCGAACCGCAGCCGATAACGCCACCGTCCGCGCTGTCTATATCATCGGGCCAGACAAGAAAATTCGCGCCATGCTGCTTTATCCGATGAGCAGCGGGCGGAATTTCGATGAAGTGCTCCGGCTGCTGGACTCGGTGCAACTCACCGAACGCAAGGGTGTAGCGACACCGGTTAATTGGCAGAAGGGTGATGACGTGATCATTCCGCCTTCCTTGTCGGACGAAGATGCGAAAGCCAAATATCCCGATGGCTGGGACGAAAAGAAACCGTATTTGCGTGTGATCCAAGAACCGATCGACTAATTGCGCGAGCAGGTTGCCAGCAATTGCATGTCGGCGTGAACATAGCACGCTCATGCTAGGATTTGAGCGCGTCGCCACACCTGCGAGTGGATCTATCTGTTCGATATATAGATTGGCAAGAAGCGTAAGCGATTAGGTGTACGGTAAAACCAAATCCGGTCTCGATCGGTTTTCTCCTCGTTAATCGAATGGCGGCCCCACCTCCCCCTGAACCCTGCGGATCGCAGGTGTCCCGGGGCCGTTCAGGAACCCCGCGCTTGACCCAACCCTGGCGCGGGGTTCCGTCTTTCAGGTACAATAGCTGTTGAGCGCGGCTATGTTGGCCAAAGGACTGCGGTGCCCGCCGAGCTTGGACACTGAACCGCCCCGGGATTGCCGGAGGCCCCAACTCCTGAGAGGACGGGTCTCCTATGAGCAATACGACGAACAAGTTTTCACCCGAGGTTCGCGAGCGGGCGGTGCGGATGGTGCTCGATCATGAGAGCGAGCATTCATCGCGCTGGGCGGCGGTGAGGTCGATCGCGGCCAAGATCGGGTGCTCGGCCTATACGCTGCTGGAGTGGGTGAAGAAGGCCGAGGTGGACAGCGGCAAGCGCGCCGGGGTTCCGACCGAGCTGGCCGACCGGCTGAAGGCGCTGGAACGCGAGAACCGCGAACTGCGGCAGGCCAACGAGATCCTGCGCAAGGCGTCGGCATATTTTGCCCAGGCGGAGCTCGACCGCCCGTTCAGGCGATGACCAGCTTCATTGATGAGCATCGCGAGGAGTATGGGGTCGAGCCGATCTGCCGGGTTCTGCCGATCGCCCCATCCACCTACCGCGAGCGGGCAGCGCAGCGGCGCGATCCTTCGCGGCGGTCGCCCCGTGCCCGGCGCGACGATGCATTGAAGGGCGAGGTCCGGCGCGTGTTCGCCGAGAACTTCGGCGTCTACGGCGCGCGCAAGGTGTGGCGGCAGATGCAGCGGGAAGGGTTCGGCATTGCCCGCTGCACGGTGGAGCGGCTGATGCGGGAGATGGGCTTACAGGGCGTGATCCGGGGCAAGCCGGTGAAGACCACGAAGAGCGACAAGGCGGCGCCGTGTCCGCTCGATCTGGTCGACCGGCAGTTCCATGCCCCGGCGCCGAACATGCTGTGGGTCTCGGACTTCACCTACGTCGCGACCTGGGCGGGGTTCGTCTACGTCGCCTTCGTGATCGACGTCTACGCCCGCTACATCGTTGGCTGGCGGGTCAGCCGCACGGCCCATGCCGGCTTCGTGCTCGATGCTCTCGAACAAGCGATCCACGAGCGGAGACCGGCCTACCGGGGTGGTCTCGTCCACCACTCCGACCGCGGCAGCCAGTATGTCTCGATCAGGTATACCGAGCGGCTCGCCGAAGCAGGGATCGAACCTTCGGTCGGCAGCGTTGGCGACAGCTACGACAACGCCTTGGCCGAGACGATCAACGGCCTCTACAAGGCCGAGGTGATCCACCGGCGCGGGCCGTGGCGCTCGTTCGAAGCCGTCGAATACGCCACCCTCGAATGGGTCGACTGGTTCAACAATAGGCGGTTGCTCGAGCCGATCGGCAACATCCCGCCCGCCGAAGCCGAACAACGATATTACGCCATGCTGGACGACAGGCCCATGGCAGCATAACTCAAACCAAACGGCCTCCGGCAATCCCGGGGCGGTTCAGCCCGCTGCTACGCTCGCCCTCATGCCGCTGGCGCACATCAAGGTGTAATGACGGTCGCGATCGAGCTCTTTCCAGCGGGTGTTGAGCTCGCCGACATAGACATGTTCGGATCCATCGATGCTGCCTTGCTGCCGTTCGTCAAGGGCGCGCACGTCGAGCAAGGTCCAATCTTCGCTGTCCTTAGCGAGCCTGCGTGCGATTTCTTCGGTGTCGATCATGGCAATACTTTGCATCGCTTTGCCCTGTGCGGCGGCTGGGATCACGCCGACATAGCCGCCGACAATATTATCGAGACCAATGCGCACCAAATGCGCCATAGCTTGAGCGAGCTCGTCTTGTTCGGAAGCGATTAGGGCTATCGTGTCGCCTTCGCTGATGAACCAACCGGCAAAGGCGGGTATCATTCCCACTGGAAGGCACACGGCACCCTGCATATGACCGGCGGCATAGGCGAGCGGCTCGCGTACATCGACCAGGTGATCGGCGCCGCTCTCGCCAAGGTCTTCCAGCCCCAGATGCTTTGGCAGCATGACTCGCGGCGCGGCATTGGCGCCTTCGAGATTGAGCCGCTCCATTAGCCGAAAATAGGGTGGCTGGTAATGATGCTCTGCTACTTTCGCCTTGATGAACTCGTCGCGGTCAGCAATGCGCAGCCGCGGGTTGTTGCGCCGCTCATGGCCGATTGTGGAGAATTCCCGGTCTGCCATTCCGGACCCGCAAACCGATCCGGCACCGTGCGCCGGGTAGATGATCGTCTGGTCACCCAGAGCGCAAATCTTTTGCAATGAATCGTACAGGAGGCCCGCGACCTCCCGCGCGCGCTCGGGATAGAAATCGGTGCGTCCGACGTCGCCCACGAAGAGCGCATCGCCGGTGAACACGCCGACCGGTCCTTCGGGATAATCGTCGTCGTGAAGGACGAAGGCGAGATGATCGTCGGTGTGACCGGGGGTTTCGAGCACTTCGACCCTGATCTTACCGATCTCGAAAACATCGCCCTCTCGCGCGGTGTCGGCGAACACAACCTCATCCGCAGGGTTTGGACCGTGCAGAACCCGGGCACCGGTCATTTTGGCTAGTACCGGCGATCCCGTGATGAGATCCTCATTCCTGTGCGTTTCGAAGATATGCGTGATCTCCAGCCCTTCGGCGCGGGCTCGCTCGACATATATCTCGCAGTCGCGGCGCGGATCGATGACCGCTGCTTTGCCCTGCGAACCGATCAGATAGGAAAGGTGCGAAAGGCCGGGGGTCTTTATCTTCTCGAGCAGCATATCTTACCTCGTTGTTGGAATGTTTCCGCAAGTCCGCATCGATCTAGTCGATCCCGAGTTCGGCCTTGAGCGCCGAGACGTTCTCGAAGCGGTCTTCTTCTGGCCGGGCGATAGCGGGCTTGGCGTTGATCCAGGTGTTCTCGCAGACGAATTCGAGCATGGCTGCCGCGAGGTCGGCGTGCCTGCAGCGAAAGCAACCCTCAGCAAGGCGCTCGTCGGTAATCACGGCCTCACCCGTATAGGGTTCGTCGAGGAGCCAGCCCGGTCGCGCTGCCGTCCATTCCAGGCCTTCCGCGCGCTCCAGAAGGTCTTCCATGGCGCGCATCTGTTCGAGAATATTGTGCAAGGCTGGTCTTGCTGTGAGCTCGAACCATGCAGGAACGCTGGGCTGCGGCTCTACAAACGCCGCCGATATCACGACGATCCGGGAAATGCCGGTTGCCGACATCGCTTCCACCAGCTTGCGGGTTCCCTCCGTATAAAGCGGAGGCGGATCGATCGCCGTCGATGGACCAAACCCTATACCGAGTGCGGAAATGACCGCACGACAATCTTCGAGCTCGCTGCTGAAGTCGTCATTGAGTACGTCGCACTGGAAGTACTCGACATTGTCGACCCGGTCTGATGGTTCGGGCAAGGAATTTTCGAACGCTCGCACCGCGATGCCCTCGCGGACCGCATGTCGCAGTATTTCAGTGCCGGTCTTTCCTCCGGCACCGAAGACCGCAATGGGTGCTGTATCGTTCATTCTGAAGTCTTTCACCTCCAACAGCAAACTGTGCTGCCGGAACTCTCTTCACTCTCTGTTGAATCGGGGATGTCCGCTGTCATCGGGGGACGGCGATCGAAGCCGCCGTCCCCTTAAGGTTTTCAAGCATCGTCGCAGCGGACATAACCGCGATAGCCAAGTTCATCCTTGGCTCCGGGCGGCACCACGATGATTTCCTGTGCTTGAAGGCCGGCATTACCCTCTTCATCGATCAGCCTCGTCGTGACCAGAAGTTCCCCGCTCGTAAAGCGGTCGGGTCCATCAGCGCTTAGAGGAATTATTTTGCCATTCAATTTGATGAAAGCTTCACTGTCAGGCTGATAAACGAACGTTGGAAACCCCACTTCGGTAAGCCGATACACGCAACGACCGGCGGTTCCTCCTATGGCCTGGATGTCAGCGTCGGACATAGTTTCCGGTTTCACAATAGCCGTCGCCACATTTTGTAAGGCCTGCGATGCCGGTTCGATTGGGACCGGCGTCGGAGCGGGATCGAGCTGCGCTTCACGGTCATTTCCGATTGCAGTGTTCTGATTGCAGCCGGAAAGCGCGATAGCCACTCCGACCGCGAAGACGGACCAATTCTTCATTGCGCTTCTCCTTCGCTTGCTTGCGGTTCCGTCACATCCGACTGAGGTGCTGCGGCAGTTGGCGCCGTCAGACCATTGGGAAGCCGTTCAGTCGTTCTTACGCCGTTTTCCTCGATGTCCTCGATCAGATATTTCATCTGCGCGATCTCGCGGCGCTGGGCGAGGATGATGTCATGCGCGAGCTTGCGAACGCGTGGATCACGAATATGCGCCCGTTCGCTGGTCATGATCGCGATCGAGTGGTGCGGGATCATCGCGGCCATATATTCTTCGTCATCGATCGTCGTCTGACTGCGTACCAGCCACAGGGCGAGCGCAAATACTACCGCGGCCACGCCTAAAATTATGAAGTTTTTCATGCGGTCCTTGTACATGCCCCACATGAAGAGCAGCATGACCACCATCATCATCGCGCCCATGACGAACATCATCCAGAAGCGCGTCTCGCTCCAGAAGAAATGATCGGCATCGTATGCGTTCGCATACATGAGAAAGAACATGAGAACGGTGGAGGTCGAGACCATGGCCATAAACCGCCAGTAGTTGCCGCCCCCTCCTTTCGCATGATCGGAATGTTTGTCTTGTTGCATCTTCAATCCTCCTGCTTGCTCATGGTTTGATATACATATTGGGCGGTACAGCTGATCATGAGGAATCCGGTGAGGGCGGCAATCCCAGAGATGGCCCGCATGTGGCCGGCGGGAAGGATGTCTCCGAGCCCCACGGTTGAGATCGTGATCAGCGCGAAATAGTAATAATCCATCCAGCTATCGATGACGTCCTTCTCCAGACCGCCGAAGCCCCAAACGGATGCGAGATACATGCCGCCCGCGAAAATCCCGGCGATCACCAAATGGCTAAGAAGAACAAGGCTGGAGCCCGCAAGGAGGCGCAAGTGCCGCGGATCCCGCCCCGGCGGAGACACCGCCTTCGCGCCTCGGAGCATCCACATGTGAAGGTAGAGCGAGATCGCGAACAGCGCGAAACCGAGGAGGAGCGCCGCGATCACAGGGCTATCCAGCCCAGAGCTTTCGCGCCCATCCACAGGCCCATGCCGATCATGAACAGGTTCTCGGTCAGCGAGACGAAGCCGAGCGGCACGTTGCTGTTTCCACCGACGCAGGCGCATTTAAGCTCACGCTTGTCGACATAGACCGCCTTGAACACGCTCACCGCACCGACCGTGCCGATGAAGAGCGAGACCGGGACGGAGATGATGGGCAACGCATGTGCGACCATCAGGATGCCAGCCAAGGCCTCCCCGAATGGATAGACAAATCCGTAGCGAACCCAACGCCTGGCAAGCAGATCATAATTCAAGAACATGGTCGAGAAGCTACGCACATCCTGCAGCTTCTGGATGGCGAGCAGCGCCATCGACAGGCTGACGAACCATTCGATCGCCTGGATGGTGAAGATGCTCTCGAACACATACCAGCTGATCGCCAGACCGAGCAGGAATGCAACGCCGAAGATCGCGATCACCGGCTGGTAGCTGGTCTCGCCCTCCTTCTGCACCGACTTGCCGAGCTGCTCGCGCAGATCGTCGTAACCGCCGATCCGCTCGCCGCCGATGAAGGTCTGCGGCGTGGTCTCGACGCCATGCTCTTCCTTGAAAGCGTCGGTTTGTTCGCGTGTCTCGAGATGGTGGTCGTCGATTTCGAAGCCTTCGCGCTTCAACAGATCCACGGTCTTGAGCCCGTAGGGACAGACATGGTCGGGCATGAC
Organism: Pelagerythrobacter marinus; assembly: GCF_034375205.1. Lineage (NCBI taxonomy): Bacteria > Pseudomonadati > Pseudomonadota > Alphaproteobacteria > Sphingomonadales > Erythrobacteraceae > Pelagerythrobacter > Pelagerythrobacter marinus. The sequence continues at coordinate 63,159 of NZ_CP139719.1, forward strand.
CATGCGATAGACGGTTGCGATCTTCGGTTTTGGTGTTCGCCTCTTCATCTTTTCGCTTTCTCGAACAGGTCGACTAGTTCGCTGAACTTCTGCTGTTGCTCGTTCTCGTCCCCGCTGGCGATCGCCTCGGCTACGCAAAGGTTCGCATGACGCTTCAAAATCTCACTTTCGGCTCGCCCCAGCGCGGCTTTGACCGCCTGAATCTGGGTCAGGATGTCCACGCAGTAACGATCATTCTCGACCATCTGGGCAACACCGCGCACCTGCCCTTCGACGCGGCGCAACCGGTTCACGATTTTCCCAACGTTATGCTGCATTAAATTCGCCTCTTTGCGGCAATCGGTTGCACGCCCTACCTATACGTTCCGGGGGTATAAATATTCGCGGCGGGGAGAGTTCCGTGAACCTTGTCCCAACCGGGTTTTCCCTTCCGCGATTTACCATTGCTCTCCAGCGAGCCGTAGACCCCGTGCAGGACCATTGCGACGCCACCGGAGAACGGCTCGTGGGTCGGTATCTTGATGTAGCTGTAAGCGGCGAGCGAAGTAACCAGTGCGCCGACTGTAAGGAAAAGCGGAAATAGCGGTCCAGCGGGTTCGGCAATCTGGCCAGTCAGTGCGAAGATACCGGCGCCGATCATGACGCCGGTTCCCATCGCGACGCCGCCCAGCAATGTTATCGAGGCCGCACTCTCGTTATGTTGATCGTCGCCATCTGTCTGCAAGTCTTTCCCCTGTCGATGTCCTCCCGTCCGAGAAACATCACGCCAGACAGTACGTTGCGTAGCGCCTCACCCCTCAAAAAGTTTCGACATGGTGCGCGCCTGCCCCAGGGGGCGGTTTGGCAAGATAGGGAGTCCGCTTTTCGCGAGGCTTCTCTCAGCACAAGGTGCGTCGATAGGAGGCGACGCGTATCGCCAGGGTGGCCCACTGTGAATTTTCTCTAGCAGGTCTCGCGAGAGGTAACTGGCCCTGTTCGATCAATCTGACGTGCCCAGCAGCCGGATTAAGCTCGACCGGGGGATCGATTGCGCAAATGTGCCTGCGCTTCGCGCACGTCGAGCTCACGCGTGCTGTTTCCGATACGTAACATCAGGCGCGCGGTACCTCCCTCCACGAGGTAGACAGGATCAGCGCTCCTTTCAGCAATGACCCGGCATACCGTCTTCTCTGTCATTTCGTGAAAACGGCAATGGACCAAAGCGCATGCGTGACCGCCGAAACCATCCTTCACGAGGTCCATCACAAGGCGCTCGAACCCATCCCGATTGGCATGTTTGAGTGTCTGCATATCGGCTTCAATGCCAGTGATGTTCCCATCGTCTCCAACCCCGATAAGCAGTGTTCCGCCCTCATGGTTGAGAAAGCCGGCAACCGTTTTGAGTACGACCTGCTGGAGTGACCGGTTGACCCGGTTCTCACGCCTGTCCCACCGCAAGGACGATTTGAATTCCAATCGCTCGCCCTCGCCGCGTGCGATAAGAAGCGGCAATTCCTCGTCGAGTTCGCGTTCGAGAAAAAGTACCTTGGACTGAGCTCGCGCCAACCGCATGTGATACATGCCAAATCCCAGACCAAGGGCGCCGCCGATCACCGCGTAGATGGCGCTCATGGGAAGCATTTCGAACGCGAAAGCACTGACCAGCCGGCCGATCATGAACTCAATGGCAGTATTGCTGCCGGTGTCATGCGACGGACCGAACTCGTACCAGAAGACGAGCGTGGTTACCGGATGGAGGATCGTGATGCCGAGGACAGCACCAACGACCGCATGGGCGGTCAGCGTTCGACCGCTCTGTGAAGGCTTTGTCCTGTAGATCGCGCATTCCCTTTTTTCGTTTTTTCAGGCTACCGGGCTAATGGCTTCGCGTGCAAAACGTCTTGTCCCGCGAAGGGCATCGGGAAATCAGACCGAATTACCAGTTCGTCTCCGGAAATACCGATAGAGCGGAACCGCGATGAGTGCGATGTACCAGCCATAGAGAAAGCTCCCCACCGCTCCGGCGAGGAACCCGCGCGGCGTTAGCCATTCGAACCATGGCAGTAAGGGAGCCCAGGCTTCGTGCATGTGAAAGCGCTCTGGTGCGAGGACTCCGAAGGCAATGCAGAGGAGATAGCTGACAAGCAGGAACACGCTGAGCGTCCAGCCCCACGCGAATATCGAGCTCTTGATTGATCCTTTTACCATCGCATTTCTCCCACTTCGTGCGTGCTTAAATCATACAATTGGACGGGTCCGGGGCGGTGGGGGCAGCCAGCCCCGGACCCTGCGAGAATTCGATAGGCTTCTTACCGCCTGTCCCGGTTTTACCGGGTTCTGTGTCGCTTCCCGCAAATAATCTTCATCACCTTCATCCCTTTCACGGTGACGCATGGTGTGGCTCCACACATTCACGGAAAGGACGCGAAGACGCTCCGTCCGGCTGAACCAAAGGCGATGACCTCATAGGGCTGGATCCGGTTTCCGGCCTCCATGCCGGGCGATCCCAGAGGCATTCCCGGAACCGCTAGACCGGCAACGCCGTCGGGCCGCTCGCGCAAAAGCTTGGCGACGGCTTCTGCAGGCACGTGACCTTCGATGATGTATCCATCGACCTCCATCGTATGGCATGACCATAACTCTTGGGGTACGCCCCGCGCGGTCTTGATCGCCGCCATGTCGTTGCTATCGACCGATGCCACCTTCGCGTTCATCCCATCTTCAAGATGGCCTGCCCAGTTGAGACAGCATCCACATCCGGGGTCCCTGAACATCGTATAGGTCGCTGCCTGAGCCACGTTCGAACAGGCTGCCAGCACGAGCAAGGCCGCGCCGCTAACCGATCGCCGGAACAGGGCAGGCTTTTTCCAGATCATTGTGCAATTCCTTTCTTGTATCCGCGCCATAGCGAGATCGTCCCGGTTGCCGTCGGGAACCGGTGGAGCAGGCATGGCTCGGTGAAGATTTCGGCGAACAGTTTTTCGACTTCGCCGTCGGCGCTGGGCTGCGTGTCGCTTATGCCGTCAAGAGACTGGACGGTCGCCCGGAAGAGGCTCCGCATGAGTGGGCTCTCCTGCTTCATATAATCGGAGATCAACACGGTTCCGCCTGGCACGAGCAAGCTTTCGATGGTTTCCAGGATTGCCTGCTTCTTGCGCAAGGGAACCTGGTGAAGGACGAGGCTGCTGACGATCTTGTTCGGCCGCCACCCCGCGGGCAGCTCGAGGCTTTCGAGAAAGCCATTGTGCCATTTCACGAGATCGGCTCCCGCTCCAAACTTGTGCCGCGCAAGCGCGAGCGCCTCCGGGTCGGGTTCGACACCGATCAGACCCGCTTCCGGGCAATCCGTCATCAAGGCCTTGAGAAGAGTGCCGGTTCCGCTGCCAACATCGATCACCCGGTCGCCGGGGACAAGGTGCAGCTCTTCGACAATCTTTTGGCGCCAGAGATGTTCGCGGGTGAACAGACCGATCGCCCGGTCGTAAAGCGGCGTCAGAAAGCTCTTGCCAAGAAGAGGCGTAAATTCGCCCTGATCTTCAGGTGCGGTGATATTGCTCACGAGTTGGCTCCCATTCATCCCGGGTTCGACCCGATTCTGACAGACCCGTCTCGATTACGTATGGTGGTGGACATTCCCTCAAAAAAAGAAGTTTAAGGGATTGTGCAGGCGAGCGCGTATAGGACACGTGCAACCCACAGGAGTTTTTCGGATGCGTGACAATCACTCTCTTGATGCGGTGCTCGGAACCCTTTCCGCCACCGCCACCAACGAGGTCCCCGCGGACTTCATGGATGGCGTTTGGCAGCGCGCCGGACAGCTTGGCGAAATCGCCGACCGACGCCGCCGGACGGCCCTTTTCGTCGGTCTGTTCGTCGTCGGGCTTGGAGCTGGCGCCGGAACGAGCGGTTGGCCCGGCGGCTATGGCACGTCTTCCGCGTCATTTGGCGAGAGTCTTATCCTCGGCGAACAGCTGTCCCCATCGGCGCTCCTCCATGTGGAGCAATAGGGTTTGAAGACGACGCATATCGTTCTCGCGGTGCTTCTCGCAGCGCTCGCAGGATGCCTCGGCGCGATTGCCGCGGACCGCTGGGCCAATCACGAGGCCGGCTCCGGCCTCCACGATTTCGTGCACGACGAGCTCACCCTGACGGCCGACCAGGAGCAGCGTCTCGATGCGCTCGAGGCCCGTTTCGCTGTCGAAAGGGCACGGCTCGAAGGATCGGCGCGCGCAGCCAATGCCCGGCTCGCCCAGGCGATGGAAAATGAGCACGAGTACGGTCCCGAGGTCTCGGCCGCGATCGACGAGGTGCATGCGCGTATGGGCGATCTGCAGAAAGCAACGGTACGGCATGTCTTCGACATGCGTGAAATTCTCGAACCCGAGCAGCAACGCCAGTTCGATCGCAAGGTCTCCGACGCCCTGACCCGCGACCCACGCGACTGAAGCGCCATGTCGGGGGCGGGCGACAATCCGGATGAGGCCCTTGTCTCGCAGGCGAGGGCCGGAAGCAAGCGGGCTTTCAGCAAACTCGTCGAGCATGAAACCGGTCGGCTTCTCGCGCTCGCGACACGCATGCTTTCCTCTCCTTCTCAGGCCGAGGACGTTGTTCAGGACAGCCTGGCCTCGGTGTGGCTGACGCGCCATCGGCTCGATCCGGACAAGCCGATCGGACCCTATCTGACAACCGTCGTCCTCAACCGCTGCCGGGACCGTTTGCGCAGGCGCAAGGTCGCAGGCTTTTTCGGACTGTCAGGCGATGCCGAACTCCATTCCATCGCCGACGATTTGCCGGGTCCTGAAACGTCGGCCGTTTCCAGGGAAGAGCTCAATCTCGTTCAGGCCGAGATCGCGCGAATGCCTGTAAGGCTGCGCGAAGCCATCGTGCTCGTGACCATCGAGGGGCGTAGCCAGGCCGAGGCGGCCGATCTTCTCGGAACGACCGAAAAGGCGATCGAAACCCGCGTATACCGCGCGCGCAACAGGCTGAAGGAGCGCTTCGAAAAACTTTGAGGGGTTGGGTGGGCGCGCGCGTAAGTAACGGTAAACGCCACGTCAGGAGCCCTTTATGATCGCCGTCAATCGACGCAAGTTTCTCGGAGCCGGAGCAGGAGGAATGGGTCTGCTCGGCCTTGCCGGGGCGATGCCTGCCTGGGCACGCGGCGCGGACATCCTCGCAGGTAACGCCCGCAAGGGGCTGGACGAGGTATCCGGCCCCAATATCGACCTCACCGTTGCCCGATCGGCCTTCGCGACCGGTAACAGGCGCGGGGGAGCGATCGCCGTCAACGGCACTATCCCCGGTCCGCTGTTGCGTTTGCAGGAAGGCACGACCGTCCGGCTCAATGTCCATAACCAGCTCGAGGAAGATACCTCGATCCACTGGCACGGTCTGCTCGTGCCGTTTCAGCTCGATGGAGTGCCCGGCGTGAGCTTCCCCGGTGTCAAACCGGGAGAGACCTTCACCGCCGAGTTTCCGGTTCGCCAATCGGGCACTTACTGGTGGCACTCGCATAGCGGCCTGCAGGAACAGGCCGGGCATTACGGCGCGATCGTGGTCGATCCCGCCGGACCCGATCCGGTTCAGGCCGACCGCGAATATATCGTGGTGCTGAGCGAATTCAGCGAAATGTCGCCCCACACGATTTTCGACAAGCTCAAGAAGGGCGAAGGCTACTTCAACTACAACCAGAACACCTGGACCGACGATTACCCGCTTTCGGGCGAGGATCGCCGGATGTGGGCGAAAATGCGCATGATGCCGACGGACATCCTCGACGTGTCGAGCGCGGCTTATACCTATCTTCTGAACGGCCATGGCCCGCTCGACAATCTGGAATACCTCTTCCGCCCGGGCGAACGCGTGCGGCTGCGCTTCATCAATGCCGGCGCCATGACCTTCTTCAATATTCGCATTCCCGGCCTGCCGATGACCATCGTTCAGGCGGACGGGCAGAACGTCGAGCCGGTGGAGGTCGACGAGTTCCAGATCGGTGTGGCCGAGACATACGACGTCGTCGTGACGCCGGGCGCGCAACAAGCCTACACGCTGGTCGCGGAGTCGATGGACCGCTCGGGCATGGGTATTGCCACACTCGCGAGCGCACCCGGCGCTCGCGCCGCCATTCCGCCGCTGCGCGATCCGCCGCTTCTGACCATGGCCGACATGGGCATGAGCGGCATGGACCACGGCTCGTCTGGCGATGCCGGCATGTCGGGCATGGACCACGGAAGTGGCGGCGACATGGCGGGGATGGATCATGGTTCGTCCGGCCAATCCGAGATGGCAGGCATGGCCGGCATGTCGGGGATGCAGATGCGCGACACGTCGCTTCTGCCGCCCGATGTGAAGGTCGGGCCCGGTCTCGACATGGTCTCGATGAACCCGGTCGACCGCATGGGCGATCCCGGCATCGGTCTCGCCGATGTGCCGCATCGTACGCTCGACTATCGCAAGCTGCGCGCTCTGACTCCACACCGCGAGGGCCGCACGCCGTCCCGGCGAATGGAAATTCATCTGACCGGCAATATGGAGCGCTACATGTGGTCGTTCGACGGCAAGAAGTTCTCCGCCGTCTCAGACGAGCCGATCCGTTTCGCCTATAACGAGCGCGTGCGCGTGAAGCTCGTCAACGACACGATGATGGCGCACCCCATTCACTTGCACGGTCATTTCTTCGAGCTGGTCAATGGCGCGCCGGCCGATCGTCAACCGCTCAAGCACACGGTAATCCTGCAGCCGGGTGGCAGCGCGCAGTTCGACCTGACGGCGGACGAGCCGGGCGACTGGGCCTTCCACTGTCACCTTCTCTACCACATGCATGCCGGGATGTTTCAGATCGTCACGGTCGCCAATCCCGACGGGAGCGAAGCATGAAAATTCGTATTGTCAGCCTGCTCGCATCGGTCGCAGCCGGCTCAGTTCTCGCCTTCCCCGCGGCGGCGCAGCATGCCGGTCATTCGCCGGCGGAGCCGCAGCAAAGCGCCGAGGCGCAGGCTGACGCGAAGACGAAGTGCGAGGAAGAAGCCGAGCGCCATCGCGCGATGGGGCATCCGGTTGCAGATGGAGCATGCGAACCGGCTGCTCAACCTGAAGCCGCCATGGACCGCTCGCAGATGGATCACTCAACCATGGATCATGGTGCGATGACCGCTCAGGATGGCCATTCTGGCATGACAATGCCTGTGGACGCTGCCCGTCCACAGGCATCGCCCGAAAGTCATGAAGGAATGGATCACGGCTCGATGCAGCAGGGCAAGCCCGCCGAAGGCGCGATGGATCATTCGCAGATGAATCACGGCGAGATGGGTCAGGCGGAGGCCAGTTCGTCGATGGACCATGGGCAGATGGATCACAGCCAGATGAACCATGGGGAGACGCCTTCGCAGGACAGGCAGGGCATGGACCATTCGGCGATGCAGATGGGCTCGGACGATGATATCCCGCTGCTGCCGCCTCCTCCAGAAGCAGGGAGCGGCCCAGCGCGCGCGGCGGTCGCCATCTGGGGCGAGGAAGCCATGAACGAAGCGCGCCGCGAGCTTGTCCGCGAGACCGACGGAGGAATGCGCTTCTGGTTTCAGGGCGACCGGCTCGAGTACCGCGCCCGCGAGGGGAAGGATGGATATCTGTGGGACATCCAGGGATATTATGGCGGCGACATCGACAAATTCTGGTTCAAGTCCGAGGGTGAGGGCAGCTTCGGCGAACCCATAGAAGGCGCCGAGGTCCAGGCGCTCTGGAGCCGCGCCATTGCGCCCTTCTTCGATTTCCAGGCGGGTGTTCGCCAGGACCTGACCGGTCCGGAACGCACGCACGCGGTTATCGGTATCCAAGGGATCGCGCCTTACCAGTTCGAGGTCGATGCCGCGGCCTTCGTCTCCACCAAGGGCGATGTGACGGCGCGTTTTGAGGGTGAACTTGATCAGCGCATCACGCAGCGGCTGATCCTTCAACCGCGTGCCGAAATCGCACTTTCCGCTCAGGATATTCCCGAACTCGGCATTGGCGCTGGCCTCGACCGGATCGAGGCAGGTCTGCGTCTTCGCTACGAGTTCGCACGCGAATTCGCGCCCTATGTCGGCGTTTCCCAGGAATGGCGCATCGGCGACAGCGCGGATTTTGCGCGGGCCGCCGGAGAGGATCCGAGCGTCACCAATTATGTCGTCGGTGTGCGATTCTGGTTCTGAAATCTCAAAAAGGATAGAACTTCCATGACCAAGACTTTGACACGCATCGCGGCGACTGCGCTTGTTGCCACGCTGATACCGCTGCCAGCCTTCGCGCAGCAGATGGACCACTCTTCCCATGCGAACCATCAGATGCACGCGATGGACGCTTCGGCGGACGATGTCGCGGGCGCTGAAGAAACCCTCAAGGCCTATCGCACCGCTCTTGAAGCGCGCGACGCGCAGGCAATGCGCGCGCTCTTCGCCGAGGACTCGGCGATCTTCGAGAATGGCAAGGCCGAAGGAAGCTTTGCCAATTACATGGAGCACCATTTGGGCCCCGAGCTCGACGCGATTGTGAGCTTCACCTTTACCGACCCCACGCTGACCGTCACCCGGATGGGGCACATGGCCCATGCCTATGAGACGTATGGCTATCGCATCGAACTTAGCGATGGCCGGGTGATCGAGCGCGACGGCGTGGCGACATCGGTGCTTGCTCACGATGCGGACGGGTGGAGAATCGTCCAGTACCATTCCTCGTCGCGCGCGCCGCGCAACTGATTACGGCTTTCGAAGAGGTAGCACCGGTTGGCAACGCCGTCGCTGAAGCTGCGCCTGCATGTGCTCGGCAGCAAGATCCACAAATGGCTGGCGATTTTCGTCGGTGTCCAGGTTCTCTTGTGGATGGGAACCGGCGCCCTCATGTCGTTTCTCGACCTGGAAGAAGTTCGCTCCGAACATGTCGTTTCGCGTGAACAAGAGGCGCTGCCCGCCGATGCCCCGCTCCCGGCCTGGGTCGCAAACGACGGTACTCTTGCAGCGGTAACGACACGTTCGCTCGACGGCGATGCCGTGACCGAGGTCCGCAAGGTTGACGGTAGCGTGAGCCTCCACGATCCGGTGACTGGGCGTAAACTCTCCCCCATCTCGGCGGCAACGGCAAAATCCATCGCCTTGCGCGCATGGACCGGGCCGCGCACGACCATCGAGGCCGCACGGATCGTCGATGACCCCATCGGAACCGAGTTTCGCGGCCCTTTTCCGGCCTGGCAGGTCACCTATGCTGACGAGGCTTCGACGCGCATCTACATCGATGCCGCCAGCGGCACGCTCGGGGCGGCGCGCAGCGATACATGGCGCCTGTTCGATTTCATCTGGGGCCTCCACATCATGGATTGGACCGAGCGCGATCGCATCAACAGTTGGTGGCTGCTCCTGTTCGGTATTGGCGGCACGATCATAGCCCTGTCGGGTTTCGTCCTGCTGGCGAACCGGATGCCGAGGCTGCGCCGCCGCGCAAAGAAGAGCAAGCTCGCCTGAGCCCATGGGGCTAATGTGCGTGGGCGAACGCCTTACCCCCGTTCGCCAGGCCGAACGGGGCCAGGAGCCGACTGCGTTCGACGATCGCGATGGTGCCGCCATCAGACGTGATACGGCGGACGCACATCTGTCGCGCCAATACCATCAAATTAATGTGAGGGGCAGGCGACTGCGGTGCGTATCAGGCACATAGGTCGCACTTTAACTGCAGGGTCGGGAGACATACGAGACATGAAAGCCCCCTCATTTCTGGCGCTGCTCGCCGCAAGCCTGCTCTTCGTCGGACCCGTTCAGGCTCATGGCGACGAAAAGCACGGCGAAGAGGCGAGCGCCGCACCTGCTGTCACCAATGGCGATGCGCCCGACCAGGCGGCCATGGCGCAGATGGGCGAGACTGCGGATGCTGGCGAATCCTCCGGCGCGCACGATCAAGCGGGCGGAGGTCATGACGATGCCGGTGGCCATGCGAATGAGGGCGAAGCCGGCGTCATGGCCGTACTGAAGAAGCTGCATCCGGCAACGATCCATTTCCCGATCGCCTTGTTTCTCATGGCTGCGGCCACCGAATTGTTCGTGATGCGCCGGAAAGGAGCGGGCCTGGAAAGTGCGGTGCGCGTGCTCATCTACGGCGGAGCGATCGGCGCGGTCGTCGCAGTTCTGTTCGGATGGATCCACACCGGCCTTTGGTTCGGCGGCGATACCGTCATGCAGGTCCATCGATGGAACGGGATGCTGATCGCGGTCCTCGGTATTGCGATGGCCTATCTCGCAAGCAGGCCAAGCCAAAGCCGTACGTGGTTGCGCGCATCTATCTTCTCCATGGCGGCACTCGTTCTCGTACAGGGCTTCCTTGGCGGCGAGCTCGCGCATGGACCGGACCATCTTGGCGTTTCGTGGCTCTGAAGGAGTTGAATAACATGCGAATTCTGAAATCGAACACCGCGATAGCATTTCTCGCGACCGCGCCATTGACGTTCGCTCTCGCCGCTTGTGACCAAGCGCAGGAGAGCACACCGGCTGCTGAGGTTTCGCCTATGGGCGGAACTGCGGTGATGCCTGGCACGGCACCCGAGGCGGGTCTTGCAGACCCGGCAACCTCTCCCTCCGAAAATGAGGCAGCGGCCGCACGTCAGGACGCTCTTTCGACAATTGGCGCCGCCACGCCTGCGTCACGGCGCGCTGTCCCGCCCGCATCACGCGCAACTGCCACACCCGCAGCGCCAGCAGCGCGCACGCAACCCGCGAGCGAAGCGACCCCGCCCGCCGATCCCCATGCGGGCCATGACATGTCCTCGATGGCCGATCACGACATGGAAGGTATGTGATCGGACGCGTTTCCCGGTGACACGGCTATTCAGGAGATACCCTCGGCAGGAAATCGCAACGAACATCGCAAGATCAGGAAAGGACGGCCCCGCCTCCCCCCGAAGCCCTGCGGGTCGCAGGTGCCCCCAAGGGGTCGTTCAGGAACCCCGCGTGAAGACCAACCCGCGCGGGGTTCCGTTTGCCCGGCTTCGCTGTCGCCGTGCCAGGCGCATCCCGGCAGGGCTTTGTGCTATGTGAGCAGCGTGCAGACGATCGCCTCGATGGTTATGAAAGGAACCGCATATGTCGGAAACGGGAAAAGCCGTTGCGCTGTCGCGCTGGGAAGACGAAGGCGGGGCACTACCCTGCGGGCCGCAGGAAGCGCTCGCTGCCGATTGCGAAAAATGGGATATTCCGCCGCTTTCCGATGCCGAGATCATCCAATTGCGCATCAGGGTGATCGCGCTCGAGAACATGGTGCTCGGCCTTCTGTCGAAGGCCAGCGCCGATCAGCTTGCAGCAATCGAAGAAATCGCGGACTTCATATCCCCGCGTGCCGATGCAAAGCCGCATCCGCTTACCTTGCACGCTGCCACGCAAATGGAGCATTTTGTGGAGCGCGCCCGCCGGTTTCGCGAGGAGTAATAGTCAAGTCTCGTCCTGGCCTTCTAATGCGTCGGGAGAACGAAGCCGCTCCGCATTCGCTTTCGGGCACCCGTACCCGGTCCGGCAGGCAACTTTCGGAACCCTCATCGTCAAGCTGTGTTGAATAATTCGACCGTTATTGATGGGTTGATTTTCGTGCTGACCGCATCGCGAGCGTTTGGCATTTGCCCGACCGTCTCGGAGGCGCTGAGTGGCACAGAGTGCTCCGGTAGACTGTTTTCGCCCCTAGGGGAAGAATGACATCAACGGATAGGTCGCGGCATTCCCTCGGGCGAATGATCCCGTTCCCGGGGAGCCGCGCCGGTCAGCCGCCGATAGCAAGAGGATGGAGATTGATGATGAACAGCTTCCAAAAAGGTCTTGGGCTCGGAACCCTAGGCACTTTGCTGCTCATCGGCGCGGTCGCGCTAATCGTCGTGCTTACGGGCGCGTATAATATCGCTGCCGATGATCGGCATTACCCGATTACGGAGTGGGCGCTTGACACCTCGATGACGAATTCTGTCGAAACCCGGGCGAGCAACCTGAACGCTCCAGAATTTACGCAAGCGATGGTCGAGGCCGGCGCGGGCGATTACAAAGCCATGTGCGCGCACTGTCACGGGGGTGTCGGCGAAGGACGAGCGCAATGGAGTTCCGGTATGCTTCCCCATCCTCCCGCGCTGGCAAACGCCGCGAAGAGTTGGTCGGACGAAGAAGTATTCTGGCTGGTAAAACACGGCGTGAAGGCGTCGGGCATGCCTGCCTTTGGAGGCACGCACGAGGATCGCGCTCTCTGGAATATCACAGCTTTCGTCAAGAACATGCCGCAAATGAGCGAAGAACGATACGCCACCCTCGGATCGGCCGGCGGTCATTAGCGAGTTTTGGGGGGCGTGCCGGTATGGACTGCGCATGCGACCCCTCCCTTCCTTGTTCAAACTAGGGCTATCTCGATGCCACCCATTCATCCCGCGATCGTTCACTATCCCATCGCGCTAGGAGTGGTTTCGGTGCTTGCCGAAACGGCTGCACTGGTGTTTGGCGTACCTTCCCTCGCCCCCTTAGCCTACTGGACGATAGCAATTGCCGCCTTGGGCGCGATCCTGGCGGCGGGGGCCGGCTATTGGGACATGAACCGCGACGAACTTGCGCGCGAGACACATGAACTTGTCCATCTCCACCTCAAATCCGGCCTGATTCTGATGATAGCCCTCATCATTGCCGCCGCGTGGCGCTGGTCGCTAAGCTCACCATCGTTTTTCTATCTCCTCTTTGCTTGGGCGATTGTGGCTGGCTTAGCTGTTCAGGCCTGGCTTGGCGGCGAGATCGTCTACTCGCACGGGGGAGGGGTTGCTGCCGCGAACCAGGGAACTGCATCGCCCGAAGAGGCCAAGCGGCCATCGCGTCGGTTCTATCGATGGATAAAAGGCCGCGATTTGAAGAGCAACGGAGACGACCACGCGGCGTAGCGCAATCCTTCACTTCGAAAGTCTGTATAGGAGCTAGTAGAAGAACCGCGAGCGATGTGCGATGCTCCGATATGGTCCCATGGTTCCGCGAGCGCCTATTGCCTAGGCAGGGTAGGCCAGAGCCATGATGCAGCCATAGAGCGTCTGAGAAGCGACGGTCGCGATCGGGGTCAGCTTCCCGTAGTGCAAACCGAAAGCTCCGGGGGGCTCGAGCCGCTGTCCGGGTCCCGGAGCATCGTATTCCGTTACCATTCGCGGATGAATTATCGGCAATGTCGGTAAAAACACGGCGACCAGAAACAGTCCGTGGGCTATGCCGAGCAACGCGCCAACCCACCATTCGGATGTTGCGAGGGCGGAAAAAAGCAGCGCATAGAAGAAGGCGAACAGCCATCCGCCGACAAGATAAAGGAGATATCCGAAGATCATGGCGCGCCGCCGATCGCTCACGACAAACGTTCCGAACAGGAAAGGGAGGCTTAGCCGGGAAAAGCCGAAAAGCTGGGCCCCTTCGAGCACACTGGTCATGACTGCGGTGGCGACGAGGCCCCACGCGGCTACTACCACCCAATTGGCGGCTACCTCTTGAAGAATTTCATTCAACTGTTGCTCATCCCTGCACCATGGATTGCCCTAACAGCATGGAGAAGAGCTGCGTGGGACAAGCCCTGCGGCATATTGCCCAGCATGTGTCCGGTTTCCGGATCGTATTCCTCGGACCATAAGCCCAAATCCCCGGCGGCACCGATGAGCGTTTGCAACCTTGTTACTGCCTCTTCCATCCTGCCGGCCATGGCAAGATATTCGACGGCCCAGAAGCAACACGCCACGAAGGCACCTTCTAAAGATCCGTGACCGTCGATCGCCGGATCGTAACGCCAGACGAAGGGACCCTTTGCCAGTTCGGCATCGATCCTCTCGAATGTAGCCACCATGTGAGGATGATCCGCTTTAATTATTCCGATCTTGGGAAGGAGCAAGACGCTGGCATCGAGATGCTCGCGTCCCAAGGCACCTGTAAAAGCCTGCCGCTTCTCATTCCAACCGGAGACACAAACCACTTTCTCGAGGGCGGCGCGTTCCGCATGCACCGCGTTCCGATTGATCTCCAGGGGGCTACGGTCCGAAAGCCACAGGGCACTGTCCAAGGCCACCCAGCACATCGCTTTCGAATACAGGTGATGTAAGCGACCCTGCCGCATTTCCCAGATGCCGTTGTCAGGCTCTCTCCAACGACGACAGACTGTTTCCACGAAGCCACGCAACCGTCGCGCTTCCGAGACCCCGAACGTACCACCGTGTTCGACAAGCGAGCGCGCGGCCAGAATTACCGAGCCATAGCTATCGAGCTGAACCTGCCCACTGGCCCCATTTCCGATCCGCACCGGGCCCGAGTTCCGGTACCCTTCCAATTGGGATACTTCCTGCTCTTTGAGGTCGCTGCGACCAAAAATATCGTAGACGGGGCGCAAATCGGGCTTGTCTTGCTCGGTCGCGTGCATGAGCCAGTTGAAATAGCCCGATGCTTCGTTCTTGAAGCCATATTGAATGAACGCCGACAGCACGAAATAGGCATCGCGCATCCAGCAATAGCGGTAATCCCAATTTCGCTTTGCGCCTATCCATTCGGGCAGCGACGTCGTCGGCGCGGCCGCGACCGCCCCGGTCTCGCGGCTCGTCAGCAATCGTAGCGCCACGAGACTACGCTTGACGTCCTCGTTGAACCGGCCGCGCAACTCGGCTTGCGAAAGCCAGGCGCTCCACCAATCGTGCGCGGCGTTCTTCTTGGTTTCGCATTCTGGGCCGAGACCCGGAATTGCGCCGACATCGCGTCGGCAAAAAGAGAGCGAGAAATAACGCTTTTCACCAGCATTGAGTTGTTCGCTTCCGCATACCTGACGATCGTCGGCCTCAGAGACGGAAAAGTCGTTACGGAAGAGAATCAGATCGGCCCTGTGCTGGCATGCCCAGGCGTTTCTGCCCCGCCGTTGGAGCTGGGGGTCACGTCCAAAGCCCGGTCTGGGCTCGAAACTGAAGGCAACCTTGGGGCAACCCGATTCCACTTCCACTATGCGCAGCAATTCGCGCTCGGGTTCGATCGGACCTCCTAAGCCTTCCGTGCGCAGGGCCAGGAAGTCTGTCACGGAAAAGGAGGCGGCTTCCTGAATAAAGCGAGTCCGAAGAATGGGGGTATCGTCGAGGTATTCTTGCTCGACGGTCCAATCTCCTTCTGCCCCAATCCGGAACCGCCCGCCCCAGCGACCGAGAACGCCCGAAAACAAGGGAGGGTCGGCGATATTGGGCAGACAAAGCCAGTCAACGCTTCCCGATCTGGAAACCAGAGCGCATGCCTGCATGTCTCCGATGAGGGCATACTCACCTATGGGCGGGAAAAATGAAGGTTCGTCCGAACCCTTCATCTGGGTCGCCATAAGCCCCCGACGGCTGCCACCAGCGCCATGATACCACCGCCGATGGCAAGAGGAAGGCGGTTCTTGGTGATCCAAAGCTGGCTGCTGCTCTTCCTAGCCTTCGCGCCGAAAGACCCGTGCGCACCGTGATCTCCCTTCACGGGCTCGTAAAGATTGTCCTTGCGATCCGGTGAGACGGGTTGATCGGTTTGCTGTCCGTCGATTGCAGTTCTGGCGAGATACCGGTCCATCAGTGGCGACGCTAGCCGGTCGCCCCAGATTGCCTGAAGTGTCGGCCATCCCAGCCTGACTTCCTTTCGACCCGACGTCGAAGCGAAATGTATCGCCTCTGCGGCTATCTCGGGTTGGTAAGGAGGGCTCGCCGGTTTCGGCCGCATGGGCATGCTTGTCCTGATCCAGTCGAATTGCGGCGTATTAACTCCCGGCAACTGTACCATGCTCATCCGGACCTTCGACCCGGCATGAAAAAGCTCGGCCCGGACCGAGTCGTGAAAACCCTGGATCGCGTGCTTTGCGCCGCAATAGGCTGATTGGAGAGGAATCCCGCGATAGGCGAGCGCGCTTCCGACCAGTACGATCGAACCGCGGTTGCGCGGCATCATGCGGCGAAGGGCGGCGAAGGTTCCATGGACTTGGCCGAGATAGGTGACCCGTGTAACCCTCTCGAAGTCTTCGAGGGACATTTCGGCAAAAGGCGACAAGACGCCGGCGAACGCGGCGTTGATCCAGATGTCGATCGGACCCAGGCTTTGCTCGATCCTTTCCGCCGCTTGCTCCACGGCCTGTGCATCGGCAACATCGCATGGGCATACCAGCGCGTGCCCGCCAGCGGCTTCGACATCCTTCCGGGCACCCTCAAGTCCATCTATGCCTCGTGCGATGAGGCCGACGCTCGTCCCTTCCTGCGCGAACCGTCGGACGGTGGCCCGCCCCACGCCTGCCGAGGCGCCCGTTACGACAACAACTTTTCGTTCGTTCGGTATTTTCTTCATGTTCGACTAAAGCTCTCCCCTTGCGGCAAGTTCCGCGATCCGGTCACCCGTGCGGCAGGCAAGGGCCTGAATTGTCAGGGACGGGTTTACTCCGCCGGAAGTGGGAAAAACCGATCCGTCGCACACCCAAAGGTTGGGAATATCCCAACTGCGACAGTCCGCGTTGACCACGCTTGTGGCGGGATCCTCACCCATTCTCGCCGTGCCCATGAGGTGCGCCGTCTCCTCTTCGTTTCGCCAGCGCTCGGTCACGCCTACGGCCTCGAGCGCCCGGTCCATGAAATCTAGGGCGTGAGTACGCATCGCCCGTTCGTTGTCCCCGAAGCCGAAGGTGACGCGCGCGATCGGCAGGCCATAGCGATCGGTCTGCTCGGACAGGGACACGCGGTTCCGCTCATAGGGCAACACTTCGCCCACCATCTTGAGACCGACCGCGTGATTGTATCGGGACATTTCCTCAAGGAGGCCGGCCCCCCACTTGCCTTTCGCCGAGACGGTTCGGGCCCAGTCGGCAGGCAAGGGTCCGGGCGCCATGTAACACCAGCCGCCGTGATAGTCCTTCCCGCGATCCTCATAGTTCCAGTGCTCGGTAAGGGCCAGGCTCGGGGGCGCCTTGTAGGAGCGGATTTCATCCCCAGAGTATCCGAAAACGGATTGATTGAGGTGCACCATCAGGTTCTTGCCGACCATGCCGGAAGAGTTGGCGAGGCCGTCGGGAAATTCCGAACTGGAGGAATTAAGCAGCAGACGGGGCGTCTCGATCGTATAACCGGCAACCACCACGTTCCGGGCACACTGGAAACGCCACTGGCCGTTGCGGAAGTAATGGACACCGGTCGCGCGACCGTTCTTGGTTTCTACCCGTCCGGCCATTGCCAGATCGCGGATTTCAGCGCCTGCAGCGAGCGCCCTTGGAAGCCAGGTATTGAGCACCGATTGCTTGGCATTCGTCGTGCAGCCCGAAGCGCAGAAGCCGCGATAGACACACGGATGTGCTTTTCCCCGCGGCGCCGACAAAGTCGCAATGGGCGTCTCCGACCACGCGATACCCAGTTTCTCCGCCCCGCGGGCAAGGTATCTGGCTGGCGCGTTGAGCGGATGCGCGCGATACGGATAGCGGGGCCGGTGCGGCCCCCATGGGTAACGAACCGGACCTGAGATGCACAGCGCCTCTTCCGCCTCGCGATAGTAGCGCCACATCTCGCGCCACTCGAGCGGCCAGTCGGCACCGTAGCCCAGCTTCGTTCGGCTCTTGAACCATTCGGGACGAAAGCGCAGCGATACCATCATGTAATGAACGGTCGATCCGCCAACGGCCTTCCCCGAATTGTTCGCGCCAAGGTGGATGGGATTGTCACCGTCGACGATCCGATCGTCGGTCCAGTAGAGCTTGGTCTGCTCCTGTTCGTCAGAGGCAAAATCCTCCAGCGGTCGCCAATAGGCTCCGGCATCCATTGCTATGACCGAGAACCCTGCTTCCGCCAGCTTGCAAGCGAGCGTCCCGCCGCCCGCGCCGGTACCAACAATGACGAAATCGACTGCGTCCTCGCCATAGTCGCGCATGGGCACCCAGCCGTCATGCGTGAACACGTCGGGTGCTCTACCGTTTAACGCGCGGGGCTGCTCTTGCGGATTATCGCTCATGGTCTTGGGAAAGAGCGTGAGACGGACCTGTGGGAGCATGCTCGGTGGCTTCCCACGGATCGTGTCTGTTTTCGGTGAGCCGGACGTACCCGCGCGGCGATGCCGGTCCGCCAAATCCCATCGCGCTCCACAGCGAAGGCTGGGCCCAGTGGGAGGAGACCAGATCAGGGAGCAGACGCCACTTCCAGAACAGCTCGGGTGAAAGGTTTCCCCAGAGCACAGAACGCACCTTGCCGCTTTCAACGGCGTACAGAATCTCGTCCGCCTGGTCGGGCTCGATCCTCGCAAACCCGCAATTGAATCGCAGCCTTGCTTCGTCCTCGATCGCGTCGAGACCGCGACGCCAGCATTCCGCCGTGCGAGGCGATGTATTCGGGCGGTAGCCATCGCCTTCGTCTTCGGCGATCTTGCGCACGATCATCGCCAAAGTGTTTGTCGCAGGTCGATCTGGAGGATCCGGACAAACGCGCGCCACGATCACGCGAAGCGTTGCCAACTGGGTATCGCCGAGGACATTCTCGGCAATTGCAAGCGCGAGCCGCTTGTTGATGACGTCTCGGGTGCGCTCGTTCCAGCTCGGCGTATCGCGCTTGGCAAGCACGTCGTAGGCAGAAAATGCATCAGCCACGGGAGAACCTGTGGATCAGCAACAGGGCTCCCAACCCGGCGATCGCGAGGCCGGTGAAGGCGGGTGGCACGGCAACCGGGGGGCCGGCCAGGAGATTCTGCCTCCAGTTCTTCCAGCCGCCCATATTTCTGGACACGCCATAGGCGTGAAAAGCCGTGCCCAGCAGACCTAGCGCCGCCGTCGCTGCGAGCGAAGCGGTGGTTACCCAGTGCACGCGTCCGGTAAGTGCAGTTCGGGCCAGAGCGAGTGCGGCGATTGGAGGGATTGCAACCGGCAGCCACATCGCGGGATTGTGGTAGGCACCGCGAAAGTGCAGCAGCGCGGCCTCTCCGGCGGTTCCGGCAAGGCCCAGAGCCGTGAAACCGGCGAGCGCACGCCCTGACTGCAAGGGCACGGGGCCGAGGGCCGACGCTCCGGAACTCAGCGCGCGCGCGGCCGCACCCAGTGCGCCTACAAAAACCAAAGCTGCAGGCGCTCCGATTGGTGCCTGGTAGAAGAAATTGCCGAGGCTGAAGCCGCCCGGTTGTTTGGCGATATTGTACACGTGAAAGCCCAGGCCGGCGGCTCCGACACCCACGCTGGCGGCGTGAGCGCCGCTCGTCCATGAGCCGACTGCGCCAGTTCTGGCACCGCGCGCTGCTAGAGTGCCATCGTGAACGATGGAGAGCGCCGAAGCCCCGAGCGGCAAGAACATCGCTTTGTTGGCGAAGGAACCACGATAATGTTCGATCGCGGAATCGGACAACACCGAGCCTGCGACCAGGGTCGCGCCTCCGGCGATCCATTGCGCGGCGCGATGGGTGACATCGCCGGACATCAATCGTCCGCGAAGACCTTGCTCATCACCTGTTTGGCCGCGCCTGCGAGCATGCCGGTCTCGTTCGGATCGCCTTTCATCGCGCTGGTCATGAAAGCCTTCGCCTGCTCGAACTTGATATGCGGAGGAAGCGGCGGAACCTCAGGGTCGGTTTTCACCTCGAGCACACATGGACGTCCGGCCGACAATGCCTCTTCCCAAGCAGGGCTCAGCCTCTCGGGATCATCGACGAAAATCCCCTTCAGTCCGATCAGTTCGGCAAACTTGTGATAGGGAACGTCCGGAACGCGCTGCGTCATCTCGGCCTTGGGATTGCCTTCCATCACCCGCTGCTCCCAGGTGACCTGATTGAGATCCTCGTTGTTGAGCACGCAGACAACGAAGGTCTGGTTGGCCCATCTCTGGTGGTATTTGGCGACGGTGATCAGTTCGGCCATGTTGTTCATCTGCATCGCGCCGTCGCCCACCATGGCGACCACCGGCCGGTCGGGATGGGCGAATTTGGCAGCGATCGCGTACGGTACGCCCGCGCCCATGGAGGCAAGACCGCCCGAGAGCGAGCCCATCATGCCGCGACGCATATAGAGATCGCGCGCATACCAATTCGCGCAGGAGCCGGAATCGCTTGTAAGTATGGCGCGATCGGGAAGCCGCGGCGACAACTCGGTGAAGACGCGTTGCGGGTTGACCGGGTTGGCATCAACCATCGCACGATCGTGCAGGGTTTCTTCCCAGTCCTTTTTCCAACTGGCGATATCGTCGCGCCAGTCGGTGTCGGTTTTCTGCTCGAGCAGCGGAAGCAGTACTTCGATCGTCTGAGCGACATCCCCCTGCAAGTTAACGTCGTGCGGAAAGCGAATCGAGAGCATCTCGGGCTCGATATCCACCTGAACGCCTCGCGCCTGCCCCTCTTTCGGCAGGAACTCCGAGTAGGGAAAGCCCGAACCCAGTGTCAGCAGGGTATCGCATCCCATCATCAGGTCGTAGCTCGGCTTCGTGCCGAGCAATCCGATCGATCCGGTCACCCATGGCAGGTCGTCGGGCAACACATCCTTGCCGAGCAGCGCCTTCGCCGCGCCGGCGCCAAGACGATCCGCGATGGAAATGACCTCGTCGGTCGCGCCCTTGCAGCCGGCACCCACGAGCATGGCAACTTTCTTGCCCGAATTGAGAACTTCGGCTGCACGTTGCAGATCTTCCCGCGCGGGCACGATCTTCGGCCTGGAGTACCCCACACCTGAGAAGACCGCCCCGTGCTTGCGAGGTGGATCTACCATTTCTTCTTCCTGCAGATCGTTGGGAAGCACGAGCGCGGTCACACGGTTGTTTCCCTTGGCAATCCGAACCGCGCGATCGACCAGGTGGCGCACCTGCGCCGGAACCATGGCATAGCCGGTGAACGCGCCCGCCACGTCCTTGAACATCGATGTCATGTCGAGTTCCTGCTGATAGTGCGCGCCCACCGCCGTGCGCGCCTGCTGTCCGACGATAGCCAGCACCGGCATATGGTCGAGCCGCGCATCGTAGAGACCGGTCAGAAGGTGCGAGGCGCCCGGTCCGGAAGTCGCCAGACACACCCCGAGTTCGCCGGTGAATTTCGCATGAGCCGAGGCCATGAACGCAGCCATTTCCTCATGTCTTGCCTGAACGAACTCGAATTTGTCCTTCATCGCGTCGAGTGCGCCTACGAGGCCATTGATGCCGTCCCCCGGGTAGCCGAAGATGCGGCGGACGCCCCACTCGTGAAGGCGTTCCCAGACAAAATGCGATACCGACTGTGCCATAGTTTCTCCTGAGCCAAGTGCCATCCGCCGCCTTTCGGAAACGAAACGTGTCCAATTAGAGTTCCGAGATACCGAATGTTTTCAATAACACGGGAGCAGCATTATGAACGCGATCGGTCGGAGACGCTGGGTCATCGCCGAGGGTTATATTCCTGGAACCAGCATGGTGGGTGCCGATCAGGCGCTTGTCAGCCACGAGACCGCCTGCATTCTCAATACGGGCGGCACCGCCGCTAAGATACAAGTCACCCTGTTCTTCACCGATCGCGATCCGGCAGGGCCATATCCGATCGAGGTCGGCGCCCGCCGGACACGGCACATGCGCTTCAATGACCTGACCGACCCGGAACCGGTGCCGCGCGATACGAGCTATGCCAGCGTCATCGAAAGCGACGTGCCGATCGTGGTCCAGCATACCCGACTTGACAGTCGAGCGGCCGAAATCGCGCTTCTATCGACAATGGCCTTCCCCGTCGATTAGACGCTGGTCCCGATCGGGAGACGATCTTCATGCACGAACAGGTCGGGTGAAAGCGCTTCGAGGTTCGGCACACCGTACTGGCCGAGTTCGTTCACCATCTCGGAGCGGAGCAGCTCGATTGCCCGGCTGACGCCCGCTGCTCCGTGGGCGCAAAGACCGTAAAGCATGGCGCGTCCGGACAGCACCGCGTCCGCTCCGAGCGCCCGCGCCTTGAGGATGTCGCTTCCCCGGCGAACGCCGCCGGAGATATAGAGCGCGATCCGATCTTTGGCGATCTCTTTCGCGCGCGGCAAGAGATCGAGCGGCGAAATGGCCCAATCGGCCTGCCTGCCGCCATGCCCGCCAAGGATCACCCCGTCCACGCCATGATCGATCGCGCGCGTTACATCTTCAAGGTTGAGCACCCCTTTCAGAAAAAGAGGCTTTCGCCAGCGCTCGCGGATCTTGGCAAAATCCTCCCAGCTGAGTGATTTCCGCATCCGATCGCGTATCCAGTTCGCGCTATCGAAGAAGGAGCGCTGGTCCTTCGGCACGAAGTCGATCACATTTTGGAACACCGGGAACCCGCGGGAGAATGTCGTCGCCAGCCAGCGCGGATGGCATGCAGCGTCGACAAGTGCCGAAAGATTGGGAAACCCGCCGGCTGTGCGGTTTCGCTCGTCCCATTCTCGCTGCCCGAAGATTTGCGCGTTGCTGGTGAGCACCAGAGCTTCGCAACCCGCCCGTTCCGCGCGATCCACCAGTTCCTGCCAGATCTCGTCGCCGCCGAAGACATAGAGCTGCCACCAGTGTCTCAGCCCCGGCACTGCCGCGACATTTTCCATCCTGCTGTTCGACATGGTGCTCTGGATGAAAGGAATGCCGGCATCGGCAGTCGCTTGTGCGAGCGCGATGTCAGCATTGCGCTTGAAAATTCCGTTCAGGCCGGTTGGCGCAATTGCGAGAGGAAGCGGTGCGGTACGGCCCAGAATGTTCGCGGAGACGTCGCGGCACGTCTCGTCGGCAAGCGTGAATGGCATGGCCCGCCATTGGGCAAAAGCTTGGCGCTCCCTTGCCAGCGTGGCTTCTTGTCCCGCACCGCCTTCGAGATATTCAAGGACGAACCGGGGCATGAGTTTGTGCGTTCGTGCGCGAAGATCCGCGACCGACCGGACCCGCGCCAATTTCCTGCCGGTATAATGGGTCCGCCGGGGAGACGACCCGACTTGGGCAAAGGACCCCTCTGCTTTCTTCCGATCGTTCAGGTCGATCTCCCAAGTACCTGTCCTATTGAACCCCGGAACTTTGCGTCTCGTTGTCGGAAACGCGCCAGACGGTATTGCCGACATCGTCTGCAACCAGCAGCCCGCCGCGTCCATCGAGCGCAACCCCGACAGGTCGACCGTAAGCCTCGCCATCGGCACTGAGAAACCCGGTAAGGATATCGTAGACTGGCCCGCTGGGACGTCCTTCGGCAAAGGGGACGAACACGACTTTGTAACCGCTCGGCGGCTTGCGGTTCCACGATCCGTGCTGACCAACGAAAGCGCCTTTAAGGTCGAGCGGTGCCGCGCTGGAGGGTTCTGTGAAAGCCAGACCCAACGAAGCGGTGTGGAGGCCGAGCGCGTAATCGGGAATCAAGGCCCGAGCGACAAGATCGGGACGCTGTGGTTCGACCCGTTCATCGACATGATCGCCCCAATAGGAATAGGGCCAGCCATAAAAGCCGCCATCTTGGACCGCAGTCATGTAGTCGGGAGGGACGTCGGAACCAAGCTCGTCGCGCTCGTTGACGGTAACCCATAGCCTTCCGCCGACTGGTTCGAACGCCATACCGACAGGATTGCGCAATCCACTGGCGAAAAGCCGCTCGGCCTTGGTCCGCAGATCGATCTCGCGTATTTCGGCGCGCCCCATCTCGTGTTCTTGCCCGTATTCAGCGATGTTGCTCGCCGAACCAATGGCGACATACAGTTTCGTGTCGTCGGGACTCACGGCGAGGCTGCGTGTCCAATGCTGGTTGTATCGCCCGGCGGGAAGCGCCGCGATTTGTTCGCCCTGCTTGCTGATGCTTTCGGCCCCCGTCTCATAGTCGAAACGCAAAACTGCATCGGTATTTGCGACATAGAGATTGGACCCGACGAGCGCCATCCCGAATGGCGAGTTGAGACCGGTGATGAAAGGCACCTGCATGTCGGCCACTCCGTCAGCGTCCGTGTCGCGCAGCAATGTGATGCGGTTTGCGCTTGGTACGGCCGAGCCCGCTTTTTTCATGAACAGTTTCATGAAGAAGCCTTTGATCCCCTGTCCCAGTTCCGGTTGCGGCGGGGCGGCGGATTCCGCCACGAGCACATCGCCATTGGGCAGGACGTGGAGCCAGCGGGGGTGCTCCAGACCGCGGGCAAACGCAGTGACCGAAAGCCCCTGCGCCGGAACGGGTGCAAGGCCGCGTGGCCAACCGGTCGCAGGCGCGACATCGAAAGTCGGCAGGAGGTTCTCCGCAGGTTCGGCGATCTGCGGGGTGGAACCGCTTGCTGCCTCAACTGGTAAGTCGGCCACGTGACCGCAGCCCGCAAGAGCAATCGATCCGAGGAAAGTTGCAAGAGCAGTCAGTCGCATGGAAGTTCCTTATGGGCAACGGCTTCGGATGGGCCGCGCACGGCGTGTTCGTAACCCGGACGCGCAAAAGTGAACAATCCGTAGCGCATGGCACCGGTTCGATAGGCAAGCATCAACCTGGGTAGACTGAGCGCGAAGCTTCTGTTGCGGGTCTCGCTACTGGCGACCAGGTGCCGGTAGGAACGATCGGTTGCGAGCCGCTTCAGGAGCCTCATCAGGCAGATGTCCCAGGTTCGGCGGACCTGATCGCTTAGGTCCTCAAAGGAAATTAAGCCGAAACCGGCGCGCCGGCCGAATTGTTCATACTCCTCTTGCGTCCCCATCCCGGGAAGGTGTCCTTCGCGACAGATCGGTTCGAGCAAGTGCCGGACTTCCCATTTGTGGGCGCTGCCCGATGCCAACCAGGCGCAGACCACCAGCCTGCCGCCGGGTCTGATCACGCGGAAGGCTTCGTCGAAGCATCGCTGCTTGTCCGGCATATGCTCTGTGCTCTCGATAGCATAGGCGCCATCGAAAGAGCGTTCGGTGAGATTGTTCCGTAGCCAGTCGCGTAGGATGAACCGGACACTTCCTGTCCGCTGCGCCGCGCGGGCATATTGTCGGCGCGAGATTGTCAGGCCCGTTACGTCCACGCCAAAAGACGAGGCGAGACGCTGGGCTGTCGCGCCGTAGCCGCATCCGATGTCGCACAAACGGTGCCCGGCTTCCGGAGCCAATCGCTCTGCGACCAGGTCGACCAGGGCGTTCGATGCTTCGCGCGTCGCTTCATCGCCAGAGCGCCAATAGCCGTGATGCACGTGTTCGCCCCAGATTTCGCGATAGACGCGATCGAGTTCGTCGTAGTGACCAGAGACATCGCTCAACTGTGGTCGGGAACGGGGAACTATCATCACCTGTTCCAATCCCTTGATAAGGGTACTCGTTCTTGAACTATCGAAACGGGATAAAATGGTGCCTGTAGGGCAGCGGACGCGGCGCGGAGTGGAATGGCTGAATGAGCAAGCGACTGATCACCCGTTACCTCGCCGGCATCGTCAAACGAGGCACGCTCACTGTGCGTTTCGCCGACGGTTCGAGCGAAGAATTCGGTACGCCTTGCGAAGCCTACCCCGATGTGACCATCCGCTTTCTCGACCGCAAGGTTTCGCGGGACATACTGCTCGATCCGCGGTTGGGTGCAGCGGAGGCGTTCATGGAGGGGCGTCTGGTTGTCGAGCGCAGCGGGATCATGGAACTAGTAGAACTGTTGCGGGCCAATACTCCCTGGGATCGCGGAGGATCGATCGGTACGCCAAGCCTCCTGCGGCGTTGGCGCAACCGAGCTGCCTTCGCGCTCGAGTCGGTGAATTCGCGGATCGGGTCGCGGCGCAACGTGGCGCATCATTACGATATCGGGAACAGGTTCTATCAATTGATGCTCGATGCCGAGCACATGCAGTATAGCTGCGCCTATTGGGACGATGGCGTCGAAACATTGACCGGCGCGCAGGAGGCCAAACTTGCTCATATCGCGGCGAAGCTTGTGTTGGCGCCGGGGCAAGAGGTTCTCGACATTGGCTGCGGCTGGGGCGGGATGGCGATCTATCTGGCGCAAAGAATGGATTTGCGCGTCACGGGCATCACGCTCAGCGAGGAGCAACTCGATCTCGCTCGAACCCGCGCCGAGAGCGCGGGCGTCTCCGGCCGGGTGAAGTTCGAACTGGTCGATTACCGCGACCTCGCCGCCCGGGGCGAGCGCTACGATCGGATTGTCTCGGTTGGTATGTTCGAGCATGTCGGACGTCCGCAATTCGAAACGTTCTTCCGCTGCTGCGCCAATATGCTCGCGGACGACGGGGTAATGCTGCTGCACACGATAGGTCGGATCGGGACGCCGGGTACAACCGATGCCTTCACCCGCAAATACATTTTTCCCGGCGGATACATCCCCGCACTATCCGAAACGGTCGCGGCGAGCGAAAAATACCGCCTTATCGCCAGTGACGTCGAGATGTTGCGGTTACATTATGCCAGGACCCTGCGGGCCTGGTATGCCAATTGTGAAGCCAATCGCGATCACATCGAGGCGATGTTCGACGCACGATTCTACCGCATGTGGACCTTCTATCTCGCAGGAGCCACGGCGGCCTTCGAACATGGCGGCATGTGCAATTTTCAAATTCAATATTGTCGCGACCGGAGAACTCTACCATGGACGCGCGGATACATCGGCCAAGCCGAAGAAGAATTGCGGTGCGCGCGAGGTAAGCATTCGGTGCGCGCGTAAGTGAGGCTTATGGACTTGAATTCGAAATGATGCAGGCCTGGCGGAGACAGCCGGCCTCTAATTTTCGTATCGGTGGTCATCCGGTGCCACAGTGACGGTGCAGTCTATCATCAGCCGTATCGAGCGCAAGGCACATACCAGCAAAGCGAGTTCCTCCTCGGAGCGGCAAAAATGATTCTCCGCGTTCCCGGGTTCGACGAGCATGCCGATCAGGACAGACTCATCAGCGCTTGGATAGCAGTCTGCGCCGACAATGAGGGGCCGCTTCATGGCCGCCTCGAAGATGGTCATGAGGCTATCGAAAGCCGGGGCAAGAATCTCAAGACGGTAGTCGGCTAGAGTTTGGTATAGACGAGGCTGGCGCGCCAAGCCACTCTTCTTAGCAGCTTCCCAGCACCGGATCGCCTCCACGATCATGCGTTGTGAAATCTCGAACGTTCCATCGGAACCTGCGCGAGACATACGCGAGACCTTTCAGGTTCTGGCTTGCCAATAAAAAGGAGCATACGACCGACGCCGGTTTTTCGTGCCGGACAGGTAGGCGCGCCGATCACTCGACCAGTGAACTCCTTTGGCCTTGGAAGTCGGCGTCAACCAACCTTATAAGCAGGCAGGGATTGCATCTTTCGCTTGCCTAGGACGAACTCCTTGATGGCTCAAGTGCGCCCGGCCGATAAAAGGCACGTCGAGGCTTTTGTTTAGCCTTCAATTTACCCGGCATGTACTCATGATTTTGCAACTGGGTCATATACTTCGAGATTCAGGGCATGTAATTTTATCACCAGTAAGGGGTGACGGCCCAATATTCGTAAGCGCGGGTTTGGTAATCGCGGTCGTAGACGGTGTCGCGTTCGCTGTCCTTGTAGCTCGGCGCTTCCTTCAATCGATCTTCAGTAACGTCGAGATGATAGCCACCTAGTTCGGAATCGTATTCAAACTTTTCCCAAGGCAAGCTATGCAGTTCACCGCCCATGCCGAGAAAGCTGCCGACCGAAATTTCAACATCGCGCGCCTGACCGCTACGCTTTTCGATAAGCACACGTTCGACAGTGCCAATTTTATCGCCATTCGCCCCGTAGACCGCCGTTCCTTCGACACGATCGCTGCCGATCAGAGCGCTGCTTCGAACATTTTCATTCGGCATAGTGAGAGCTCCTCTTTCTGTAACCGTTAAAGTGACTTGCGCTGAATCCTACAACGCTCGAGCCGCGGAAATAGTTTCCCCATCGTCTCGCTGATGTGGTCTTCGTCCCTGACTGGCTAGGCGGCCCATGACATGTCCTCGATGGCCGATCACGACATGGAAGGTATGTGATCGGACGCGTTTCCCGGTGACACGGCTATTCAGGAGATATCCTCGGCAGGAAATCGCAACGAACATCGCAAGATCAGGAAAGGACGGCCCCGCCTACCCCCGAAGCCCTGCGGGTCGCAGGTGCCCCCAAGGGGTCGTTCAGGAACCCCGCGTGAAGGCCAACCCGGCGCGCGGGGTTCCGTTTGCCCGGCTTCGCTGTCGCCGTGCCAGGCGCATCCCGGTAGGGCTTTGTGTTATGTGAGCAGCGTGCAGACGATCGCCTCGTTGGTTATGAAAGGAACCGCATATGTCGGAAACGGGAAAAGCCGGGGCGCTGTCGCGCTGGGAAGACGAAGGCGGGGCATTGCCCTGCGGGCCGCAGGAAGCGCTCGCTGCCGATTGCGAGAAATGGGATATTCCGCCACTTTCCGATGCCGAGATCATCCAATTGCGCATCAGGGTGATCGCCCTTGAGAACATGGTGCTCGGCCTTCTGTCGAAGGCCAGCGCCGATCAGCTTGCAGCAATCGAAGAAATCGCGGAATTCATATCCCCGCGTGCCGATGCAAAGCCGCATCCGCTTACCCTGCATGCCGCCACCCAGATGGAGCACTTCGTCGAGCGCGCCCGGCGGCTTCGCGAGCAACCCACCGCTGATTGAGCGACGCTTGACCGGGCCACGAATGCTGGCCTTCCTCGCCGCGGCCCGACCGATGATCCGAAAAGAGTGCGATGGACCTCGATACGCTTCTCATGCGCTATTTTGGCACTGCCGATCCTGGAGCGGTCGGCGCAGAAACCTTGGCCTCGGGGATCGAGCGATGCCAGGTCGATCTCGGTCTGGAGCAGGACCGGGGAAAACGCTTTGCCCTGTGCGCCATGCTCTACCTGCTCGGGTCTGCCCCCGACCTCGACGTGGCCTTCGAGAACGAGGAAGACCGGGAAGCAGCCCGCAACTTCATGGATTTCCTGGCGGCATCGGAAGTCAATGAGGTAAGCTGATTGCAGCAGGGTCTTGGCACCTTCAGACCCGCACCCGATACCCATCCGGCTTTCTTCGCGAACAGTCCTGAACCAGGTCAGCTGAGGAGCCGCAACCCGTTCCTTTCCGGCCGTGTTGGCGGCTTCGCCGCCTGCCCGCACCACCCGTCATGAACGGGTTTCCCTTCGGCCCTTCAGGCCTGCGGTGCAGTCCTCCCATGCCCTGCTTCTTCTGAATGTTCGCAAGCCGGAGATGGTCTCCGGTTTGAGGAACTGAAGGAACTTATCTCATGACCAATATCGCAATCCTCACCGGCCGTATCGCCCGCGATCCGGACACCCGCGAAACCAAGGGCGGAACCAGCGTTACCGGGATCACTGTCGTCACCGATCGTCCCGCGCGGGACAAGGACGGCAAGACCTACAAGGACGAGAACGGCTACACCGCCAAGGACAGCGAATTCCACCGTGTGACCTGCTTCAACGGCCTTGCTAAGACCGTCGGTCAGTATTGCTCGAAAGGCCAGCTGGTCTCGGTCCAGGGCCGTATCCACTACACGCAGTGGGAAGACCAGGACGGTGTGACGCGGTATGGCTCGGAGATCCTTGCCGACAAGGTCGATTTCCTCTCGCGGGCCAATGGCGGCGACAACCAGGACGCTCCTCCGATCGACTGATCCGGCGCCATCGAACCAGCCAAAGGAGGCTCTGCCGGAAACGGCAGGGCCTCTTTCGCTGTTCACACGTCCTTCCGCTCGTTCTTCTCTCCGGGGAATAGCCAGGCGCTGCCCGGAGGGCCCGACCCATTATGGCAGCGATCATCTGAAACGGTCGTTTGAGGTGGACTGGATTGGCCTGGCTTACCGCATTTCCAGCATGATGGTCCCGCGCCGCCCGCATCAAGGACGGCAGGGGCCCCACCATTTTGTCCGCCGCCGGATTGCATCCGGCACCGGACAAAACCGTTTCCCCCTGCGCCGCTTCGCGGTCGCCCTGTCAGGCGATCCTGTGACCCGGTCTGCCCGGGCCCATCGGCCAACCTCCTGTCGTCTCGCGACAGATTTCAGGAGGATTATCATGACCTATTTCACGAAATGCACACTGCCTTCGCGCAATTATTTCGAGGCTCTGGAAACAGCTGAGCAACGGGCCTTGCACAGCTTCTTCGACCAGCATGTTATCGAGGATGACGAACTCGGATATCGCGCGGTCGACGAAGGCGATTACAACGCGCTGCCCCCGCATCTTGCGATCCGGGTCGTTCATACCGTCCATGGCGGAATGCTCGACGAATTCTGAGACATTCGGCAGGGCAGGGGCCAGCAGCGGTTCCTGCCCTTTTCTCGTGTTTCCGTAGCTGAGCGCTAGGGTCAAGATGTCGATCCAGAAGAAACCGGCGTTTCTCCGAATATCAGCCTGGCCCACGGGCCTTCGGGATATGTCGAGCGGGGCTGGGGACGCACTCTGTCCCGCGCATCTGGCGATGCGCTCCTGAGGGTGCGGCATTATGCGTTCCGGGGCCCCGCACGCACTTGCGAACCGGCAGCGGGTCGGGCGAGCGGGAAGCTACGGCCGCGACAGGCCCCGCTTGCCTTGCTTCCCACAGGCCCTTGGCCGCTGCCTCTATCGCAGGTGCGGCATCTTTTTCGGACCTTTCGGCATTGCAGCCGAAAGTCTGCCGAGCGGCGCAATAGCGTCGGGCCCTGCACGGATGCCGCCCTTCCTCGATGCTGCCGAGCTCATGATCGGTAGGGGCGACAAATCCGAACGCAGCATCGTGTCGCTCCCCCCATCGCCAAGGCATGCGCCATCACCCTCCGCAATCAGCGGCAGTTAGCCGCAGCCACCCGAGCCTCTTGGAGCTAACCCCATGCCCGCCGTTCCCGATCCGGTCCGTCCCCGCTACCTGCGCACCCCAGATGCCGCGGTGCATCTGGGGCTTTCGCCGCGCACGCTCGAAAAGCACCGATGCTATGGAACAGGGCCGGTCTACCACAAGCTCGGCGGTCGCATCGTTTATCGGCCCGAAGATCTCGACGCCTGGGCCGAGCAGGGCTTGCGCCATTCGACCAGCGATCCGGGCAAGGGCGTCGTTCATCCTGCCAAGCGGATCGACGGCTACACCGGTCCGGTCCGGCGCTGAGGCGATACCATGCGCTCCTTGAAGACATCGGACGGCGGGGCCGGACAGCTCGACCTGTTCGTCGGCGCGGGCAGCGACATCGCCGCGCGCGATGCGCAGGATCTGATGGCCTGGCCTTTCTTCAGCCTCGCCAAGACAAAACGCGTGAAGCCGATCGACTTTCGCATGGGCGAGGTCGCCATTCTGGTCGAAGCGACCGCCGAACATGGCATGGCCACCATCTGGGACGCCGATGTACTGATCTGGGTAGCGAGCCAGATCGTCGAGGCGCGCGATGCCGGCAAAGCCACCTCGCGCCTTATCGCGGCGACGCCCCATGAAATCCTTACCTTCACCCGGCGCGGAACCGGAAAGGCTGGCTACGAGCGCCTGAAGGCGGCGCTCGACCGCTTGCAGTCGACCAGCATTGCCACCTCCATCCGGCAGGCCGGGGCGCGACGCCGCCGACGATTTTCCTGGATCAACGAATGGCGCGAACGGCTCGACGACAACGGGCGCGCGCTCGGCATCGAAATGATCGTGCCGGACTGGCTCTACGAGGGCGTGCTCGATCGTGCGCTCGTCCTGACCATCGACCCGGCCTATTTCGCGCTTACCGGCGGTCTTGAGCGCTGGCTCTATCGCATCGTACGCAAGCATGGCGGGAAGCAGAAGGGCGGGTGGAGTTTCGACATTTCGCACCTGCATTTGAAGTCCGGCGCGCTCTCGCCATTGAAGCGTTTCGCTTTCGAAGTGCGGGCCATCGTTCGCCGCCAGTCGCTCCCCGGCTACAATCTCGCTCTTGAGCACCAGTTCGGCCGCGAGCGGCTCCTGTTCGTTGCAGCGCCTGTCGATCCCTTCGCGTCCGCGCGGCGCCGTATCGGGCTGCCCCCTGTGGAAAAGGGTGCGTGATGTTCGGACTATCGGGAACCATGACGTTCGGACGATCGGGAACCCTATTCCCGGACTATCGGGAACCGGGAGCCTGCGCGACTCGCCGAAAACGCGGCGCCTGCGAAGCCCTTAACAATGCTAACAAGGAATCTTTCAGATTCCTGCTAACACAGCCACGCCTGTGCAAAAGCGCAGCGCGCGCTTCGCTTCCGCCTCCGGAACCGGTCGAGGCAGGTTCCGGTGATCCGCCACTTACGCATGTCACGCTGGTGTGGCGCGGCGGCGTGCAGGAAGACTGGCTTCGGTTCGGCAAGCCCGTTGCAGAGCGCATCCTCAATCGCCGGACGCGTATCGAAAGCTATGCTCCGGGACAGGTCTTTGCCTTGGTTCGGTGGGCTTCGAACGACTACGGGACCGTGCGCTCGACACTCGACATCATGCGCGCAGTCGGTCGAACCGAGGTCTATACGACGGTGCCGCAGGTCGATCCGGGCGGAGAGCTGCTGCTCTCGGTGCACGGCTGGCCACGCGTGCGGCGCGTCCTTGCTCTGATCGATGCGGTCGAGGCAGCGGGCACCGACCCGTGCGAAGCCGCGCCCGATCACTGGCGGCATGTTCACAATCGCCTGGTCGCGGGCCAGCCGCCGCGCGCCTATGCGCCAGCACGGCATCGCGTCTGGCTCCGGCGCCGAAAGCTTTGGCCATGAAACGCGGCACGGTCCTTGTTGCCGGCACGGCTGCCGCGGCAGCTCTGCTGAGCGTCGTCGTGCCGCTCTCGCGCGCATTCGTGTGGAATGTGACGGCCAGCGTGCCGACCGGGCTCTATCACATCGGCGATGCAGCCGGACTGCATGTCGGCGAGCGCGTCGCACTCGATCCTCCACACAGATTGCGGGATTACCTCGCACGGCGCGGTTACCTTCCCGCAGGTGTGCCGCTCATGAAGGAGGTCGCGGCGCTGCCCGGCGACACGGTCTGCCGCAACGGCCTCGCGATCACGATCAATGCAAGTCCGGCCGCATCGGCGCGCGCACGCGACCGGACGGGGCGCGCCCTGCCTGTCTGGGACGGGTGCCGGACCATTGCCGCGCACGAGATCTTCGTGATGAATCCGCGCGCGCCGGGCAGCTTCGACGGACGCTATTTCGGGCCGCTCGCGCGTCATCGCGTCATCGGGCGGGCGCGCCCTGTCTGGACCGACGAGGCGGGTGACGGCGATCACGTCTGGTTCGCCAGGTTCCCGCGAAATTCCCAACCCCACCGTCAATGAAGGAGATATTCCATGAACTGCATCGGCACCTTTATCGCGACCCCGGATGGCTTCGAGGGGCGCTTGCGGACGCTCACGATCGACAGCGCGCTGACCATTGTCGCGGCAGAGCCCGGCGATACCGACAACGCGCCGGACTACCGGATCATGGCCGGCGACGGCGACGCCGCTTACGAGGTAGGGGCAGGCTGGAAACACGTGGGCGACAAGGCCGGCCCCTTTGTCGCGGTCCTGATCGACGACCCGGCGCTGGCCCAGCCGCTGCGCGCCAATCTCTTCCGGTCCGATTCCAGTTCACATGTCCTGATGTGGTCGCGTCCCGCGCGCCGCAAGGCGAAGGACTGAACCCGTGCGCGGTTCACGAGGCATGCTCGCCGCGTTCGCCGTGCTCGCATTAACGTGCCCGGCGCCGGCATCCGCTCAGACGGATACCAGCGACCGGGGCGCGCAGCGCATCGACATCGCCATGCACGTGCGCGAGGCCGCGCAGCGCTTCAGCCTTCCCGAGCACTGGATCTATGCGGTCATCCGGATCGAAAGTGCCGGGCGTACGCGCGCGGTCTCGCCCGCCGGAGCGATGGGCCTGATGCAGCTGATGCCCGGAACCTGGGCGCGCCAGCGCGACCGGTTCGCGCTCGGCAGCGACCCGTTCGATCCGCGCGACAACATCCTGGCGGGTACATCCTACCTGCGCGAGATGTTCGATCGCTACGGCACCGAAGGCTTCCTCGCGGCCTATAATGCGGGTCCTGGCCGCTACGAGCAGTGGCTCTCCGCACGGCGTCCGCTCCCGCTCGAAACGCGCGATTATGTCGCGAGAGTAACGTCGCTGCTGCAGGCCGATCGCATGTTCCTGGCAGAGGCGAAGTCGCCTGCGCCCGCGGAGCCTTTATCGCTCGCGCACGGCGAAACCGACTTGCCCGCAAACCCCTTCGCCCGCCCGGCCGAGCCGGCACACGACCTGTTCGCACCTGTCTCGACGGTCAGCGACCGATGAGGCCGGCTTGCGCAGCGCAGCGCGAGGCCTCATCGATTGGCGAAGTCTGGCGAAGGACAGGCAGGACCATCGGAAAGGGAAAGGGGGGATGGCGAGATAAAAGCAGCGCCGTCGGGCGGGCTGCAGGTGGTTGGTTTTCTTCGACATTCACCGCCGTCGGTCCTTCGGCCCTGCCGTCGCTCCAGCGCAATTTCCTCGCGAATTCAACGGCAAATGCGCCGTCGCCTGGTTCCGCCGACCGTGCCCGGTGATGAGTTCGATATCAGGCCGGGCCGTTCGCAGGACAGCGGAGCGCGGTCGTGGCGCAAGGCCAGCTCGCTTGTCGGACGCGTGCTCCAGGTCTCGCGCCGGGCAGGCTTCACACCGCTTGGGCGCGGCAAAGGTGGCCGCGGCACCGGGCATCGCGGTCGCGGCGGGCGCGCCGCGCTCCGGTCCCGCCGCAACGCGTTTCGCAGGCGCGTCGTCATCAAGGCGCGCGTGGTGCGGCACCGGGGTGCCCGGTTTCGCTCGGCGCCGCTCGCCCGTCATATCGCCTATCTCGAACGCGACGGAGTCACCCGCGATGGATCGTCGGGGCAGATGTTCGATGCGCGGTCCGACCGCGCCGATGGAGATGTCTTCGCACAGCGCTGCGAGGACGACCGGCATCACTTCCGCTTCATCGTCTCGCCCGAGGATGCGAGCGACCTGGCCGATCTGCGCACCTTCACCCGCGAGTTGATGGAGGACATGGCCAGCGATCTCGACACGCGCCTCGACTGGGTAGCGGTCGATCACTGGAACACCGACAACCCGCATATCCATGTCCTCGTCCGCGGGATAGCCGACGATGGGAGGGATCTCGTCATCGATCGAGGCTACATCAGCGAAGGGCTGCGCGCTCGCGCCGAGGAGCGCGCGACCATCGAGCTGGGTCCGCGCAGCGAGCGGGATATTAGACAAGCGCTTCGCCGCGAGGTCGACGCCGAGCGCTGGACCGGTCTCGACCGCCGCCTCCACAAAGAGCGGGACGCGCATGGTGTCGTCGATCTCCGGCCCGAGGGCGCATCGGGCAGGCGCAAGGATCGCACATTCCTGTTGGGCCGTGCGCAGATGCTCGAACGCATGGGGCTGGCCGAACAAGTCGGACCCGCCAGCTGGACGCTGGCGCAAGAGCTGGAGCCGACGCTTCGGGAGCTCGGCGATCGCGGAGACATCATCAGGACCATGCACCGGGCGATGGCTACACAGGAGCATGGCGGCGATACTGGACGCTTCTCTGTGCATGCGCGATCCGGCGGCGAGCGCTTGACAGGAAGGCTGGTCGAACGCGGACTGCACGACGAGCTCACCGGCGAGGCTTATGTCATCGTAGACGGGATCGACGGCCGCGCGCATCATCTGCGCTTTCCCGACATCGAGCGGACCGGCGATGCCGCTCCCGGCGCAATCGTCGAGACCGGCGCATGGACCGATCGCAAGGGAGGACAGCAGACCAGCCTGCTGACGCGGTCGGACCTCTCGATTGCGAGCCAGATCGAGGCGCGCGGCGCGACATGGCTGGACCGCCAGCTCGTGTCGCCGCGGCCTCGACCAGTGGCAGGCGGGTTCGGCTCGGAGGTTCGCGATGCACTGGCCAGGCGGGCGGAGGTCTTGATCGAAGAAGGGCTCGCCAGGCGGCAGGGGCAGCGCATCATCTTTGCGCGAGATCTCCTCGATACGCTGCGTGACCACGAACTGGCCGAAGCAGGGGACACCCTGGCCGCACGTCATGGCGGTATCGCCCAGCCATTCACCGCTGGGGACCATATAGCTGGGATCTATCGCGAGCGGGTAATGCTCGCGTCGGGCCGCTTCGCCATGATCGACAATGGCATGGGATTCCAGCTCGTCCCCTGGCGGCAGGATCTCGAACGCCATCTGGGGCAGGCCGTGAGCGGCAGGATCAACCAGCGCGGCGGTGTCGACTGGAGTATTGCCCGCTCGCGCGGCCCGGCCGTCTGAGGATATGTACCGATGACGAAAATCTTGACAATCGCATCATGTGACGCATATAAGCGCATCAGGAGATGCGATATGGCCAGTGCAGCGTTCAAGCACGTCGAAGACCGGCGCGGACTTCAGACCTTTGCAGCCGATGATGATCGCCGCCGCCTGACGGGCGCTGCGGTGAAAGCCGTGCTGCGGCTCGTCGATGCCTGGGACGGCAGCAATGCCGAAGGCGCCGCGCTGCTCGGTGTCTCCGAAAGCACCTGGGACCGGATGAAGGCGGGAACCTGGGAAGGCACGCTCAGCCAGGACCAGTTGACCCGCGCTTCGGCGCTGATCGGCCTGTTCAAGGGGCTGCACCTGCTGTTCGCCGACGACATGGCCGATCGCTGGCCGAAGCTGGCGAACAAGGCGCCGGTGTTCGACCGGCGCTCGCCGGTGCAGGCGATGATCGCCGGCGGCATCCCGCGCATGCTCGAAACCCGGCAGTATATCGACGCGCTTCGTGGCGGGCTCTGAGGGGCCAGCCGACCTGCGGTCGGCCGACCTTCCGACGATACGCGAGGCCTTCGAGCGGACTATCAGGCTCGTGCCGAGCGCGCGGTTGCGCGCAGCGGTCATGGCGCCGCTTGTCGACGATGATGCCGATCTGGCCCTTCTGGCCGAGATCGAAGGCGCGACCAGTGGGCGGCTGATCGCCGAAGAACGCGGGCTTGGCGCCCTGACCGCCGATGAGCTCGTTCACGGCGTCCCCCATGCCAGATTCATCAATGCGAGTTTCGCCTATGCCAAACCGCGTGAGCCGGGCCGGTTCAATCCGGCCAATCGCGGCGCGTGGTACGCCGCCCTGGCGGTGGAGACCTGCATTGCCGAAGTCGGTCATCACCTGACGAGAGCCTTGGCCGATGCGGGCGATTTCAACGCCATTGTCGAATATGGCGAGATGATCGCCAGCATGTCGGGCGTATTCGTCGATCTGCGCGGGCTTCCCGATCATCCCGGCCTCGATCCCGATGTGGCGAAGGGCTATCCGGCGGGCAATGCTCTTGCGGCTCAGACGCGCGGCGAAGGGCATAACGGGATCATCTATCCCTCGGTCCGCCATGCGGGCGGAACTTGCCTCGCCGCTCTGTGGCCCAATGTCGTGCAGTCGGTCGCGCAAGGCGCCATGTACCGCCTCACATGGTCAGGCGAACCGGAGTTCACCTGCGAGGCGATCTAGCCGCCGGTTTCTTTGCCTGCGCCAGACTGCGATTTGGCCGGTGCCGCGCTTGAAACGCAGTTCCCGTTCGGCCTGCTGCCTTCCGAAAAGGAGGCACCATGTCGGCAACCAGAATATTGTGGGGCCAGATCCTCGCCGTTTTCATCCTGACGCTGGCCGGCATCTGGGCCGGTACGCAATGGACCGCGGCAGCGCTGGGCTTTCAGCCACAGCTGGGCGCTGCCTGGTTTTCGGCTTTCGGTACGCCGGTCTACCCGCCCTATGCGATCTTCTGGTGGTGGTTCAGCTACGAGGCCTATGCCCCGCGCATATTCGAAACCGGCGGTATGATCGCGGCCTCGGGCGGGCTGGCTTCGGTGGCGGTCGCGATCGGCATGTCGGTGTGGCGCGCCCGCGAGCTGCGCAACAGCGCGACCTACGGCTCGGCGCGCTGGGCGACGCGCTCCGAAATCGCCGATGCCGGTCTCCTCGATGGCAAGGGCGTGGTGATCGGCCAGCGCGCCAATCTCTATCTGCGCCACGACGGGCCCGAACATGTGCTGTGCTTCGCGCCGACCCGCAGCGGCAAGGGCGTCGGCCTCGTCGTTCCGACACTGCTGACCTGGCCGCATTCGGCGGTCGTGCACGACATCAAGGGCGAGAACTGGGATCTGACCGCCGGCTTTCGCGGCCGGTTCAGCCGCGTCCTCCTGTTCGATCCGACCAACGAGGCCTCGGCCGCGTTCAACCCGTTGATGGAAGTGCGGCGCGGCGTCGGCGAAGTCCGCGACGTGCAGAACATTGCGGACGTATTGGTCGATCCGGAAGGCTCGCTCGAGCGGCGCAACCACTGGGAAAAGACCAGTCATGCGCTGCTGGTCGGCGCGATTCTCCATGTTCTTTATGCCGAAGAGGACAAGACGCTGGCTGGTGTCGCGGCCTTTCTGTCCGACCCCAAGAGGTCGATCGAGGCGACACTCGCCGCGATGATGCACACGCCGCATCTCGGCGAGGAGGGCGTTCATCCGGTCGTGGCAAGCGCCGCGCGCGAACTGCTCAACAAATCGGAAAACGAGCGTTCGGGCGTGCTCTCGACCGCCATGTCGTTCCTTGGCCTGTATCGCGACCCCGTGATCGCAAGGGTAACGCGGCAATGCGACTGGCGCATTGCCGACCTTGTCGACCCTGAGCGACCCGCGACGCTCTACCTCGTCGTTCCGCCCTCCGACATCAGCCGGACCAAACCGCTCGTTCGCCTGATCCTCAACCAGCTGGGGCGCCGCCTCACCGAAGACCTCGACGAAGGATCGGATCGTCGGCGGCTGCTCCTGATGCTCGACGAGTTTCCGGCTCTGGGCCGGCTCGATTTCTTCGAAAGCGCGCTCGCCTTCATGGCGGGCTACGGCATCAAGGCGTTCCTGATCGCGCAATCGCTCAATCAGATCGAGAAGGCTTACGGCCAGAACAATGCGATCCTCGACAACTGCCATGTCCGCGTCTGCTTCGCCACCAACGACGAACGCACCGCCAAGCGCATCTCGGAATCGCTCGGCACGGCGACCGAGCTGCGCGCGATGAAGAACTATGCCGGGCACCGCCTGTCCCCCTGGCTTGGGCACCTGATGGTTTCGCGCACCGAGACCGCCCGGGCACTGCTTACTCAGGGCGAGATCATGCAACTCCCCGATACCGAGGAGATCGTCATGCTTGCCGGCGCCCATCCGATCCGCGCGAAGAAGGCGCGCTATTATGCCGACCCGAGACTGAAGAAACGGGTCGAGCGGCCGCCCGTTCCGGAGCAATCGGCCGACAGCACCCGGACCGATGACTGGGATGATGTGATCGCCCTGCCGAATGTCCGGCCGGATCTTGTGGCAGCGCCGGACGACGAGGAAGTACTGGACGCCGCGGGCGAGCGCGGCATTCGCCGTGAACCCGATTTGCCGGAACACGAGGACGTACTGCCCGTCCGGTCACCGCCTCCGAACGAGTTCGATTTCACCGAGCGACGGGATGACGACGAGGCTGCCAGAAACAGGGCGATCGCGGACCGGATGCGCGCCAATGCGCGGCGGGCCGCGCTCGATCCCGGCGACGGGATCGATCTGTGAGCAAGGGCAACAGGATCAAGCACACCTTCCGGCTCCCGCCCGATCTATCGCGGCAACTGGCCGACTATGCGGGTCGCAAGCGGGTATCGCAGGCATCGGTGGTCGAAGCGGCGATCGCCTCGTTTCTTTCGCCCGACGGGTCGGAGCGGATGGAGGCTGCTTTCAGTCGGCGCCTCGACCGGATCACGCGGCAGTTGCAGAAGCTCGATTACCACATCGAGGTCGGCAACGAAGCCTTTGCGCTGTATCTTCGGTCATGGCTCGCCGCGACGCCGCCGCCTGCAAGCGAGGCGTCGGCGGCGGCACGGGCCGGTGTCGAGAAGCGGTTCGAGAACTTCGTCGAGGCGCTGGCCCGGCGCATCGAACGCGAGACGCATTTGGCGGACGATCTGATGCGGGCGAGCGAGCCTGGTCAAGAGCCCGGCTGAAGACGATCTCGAGCCCGGAAAAACGAAGGCGACATCGCGAAAATGCCCTGGGCCGGGCGGTTTGAAGTTCTCGCTCGGCGGGCTTCGAAGAGCAGAGGGAGCTTGGTGTGGCCGGTTATTGCACCGCGCAGCAATGTAAGGGTGCAACCATTCCAGCTGCTTGCTAGGGTTAAATCAATGCGCACCGATCTCGATCATCTTCCTCCGAACAAACAGCGTGAACTGGAACGCGTTGTCGAGATCGTATTCGACGAGTTCGGCGATGCGCTGGCGCTGGCGAACCACGACTGGAAGAAGAAGGCCCGAATCCTCAAGATCATCCTCTATGGCAGCTATGCGCGTGGAGGATGGGTCGATGAGCCCCACACCGCCAAGGGCTACCGATCCGACTACGACCTGCTCATCATCGTCAACGACAAACGGATCGCCGATCGCGTCAAGTACTGGCTCAAATTGGAAGAGCGGCTCGACCGCGAGCTGGCGATCACCGGTGCGCTGCGCACGCCGGTCAACTTCATCGTCCACACGTTGCAGGAGGTGAACGACGGGCTGGCGCACGGGCGCTATTTCTTCATGGATATCGCGCAAGACGGTATCGCGCTGTACCAGTGCGACGACAGCGAACTGCATCAGCCGAAGCCCAAGACGCCAGCGCAGGCGCTCGAGATGGCGCAGGAATATTTCGATGAGTGGTACCCATCAGCGCTAAAGCGGTACGAAATAGCGAAATTCGATATCTCGCGCGGATTCTTGAAGGACGCTGCATTTGACATGCATCAGGCGACCGAGCGCCTCTATCACTGCATCCTGCTGGTCTGCACGTTTTACACGCCTCACGTGCACAATCTCGGTTTTCTACGGACCCAGGCCGAGCGCATCGATCCCCGTCTGACCTATATCTGGCCACGCGAGACGAAACGCGACCGCGCACGCTTCGAGAAGCTCAAGGAAGCCTACGTAAAGGCGCGCTACTCAAAACACTACCGGATCGCGAAGGAAGAACTCGAATGGCTGGGGGCGCAGGTCGAGGAACTCGGCCGTGTCGTACATGAGGTGTGCTCGGAGCGCCTCGAAGCGCTTCGCTGCGAGGCGCTCTAATCATCCGTCCACAGAGGGCTCATTTCGTCCGCTTTGCGCCAACACCGGTCATTCGGCCGGTCGCAGCGAAACCCCGAAACCTGCCACTCGTTAGGGTGTGAGGCAGCGGCAGCGCCACGCCTTACGACCAGTCGTAAACATCCGGGGCATTCGGTCCCGAATTCGGATGCCCCTAAGATGGCGTTCGGTCAGACCTCGCCAGTTGGCCGTCCGGTGCATTTTGCGAACAATGCGATCGCCTTGTCGCAGACTGCGCAATGGCCTTCGCAGCAATCGCGCATAAGAAATGCGACGAGATCCGACAGTGCTGGGAAGATGGCGCTGTAAATGATCGACCGGCCCTCCCGGCGGCTCTCGACGAGCCCGGCCTGTTCCAGTTGATTAAGGTGGAAGGAAATGCGCGAGGGCTGTGCGTCAAGCGCTTCAGCGATCAATCCGGCCGATCGACCGTCAGACCCGGCCACGACCAGCATGCGGACAATGCGCAGACGCGTCGCATTTGAAATGGCGGCAAAGGCACCGAGGGCTTGATCTTCATTCATATGACCGATAGTTCAAATCTACTTGAAATATAATCGTCCATCTGGACGGTGCACAATGGGTAGTGAGAT
This sequence comes from Pelagerythrobacter marinus, assembly GCF_034375205.1. Classification (NCBI taxonomy): domain Bacteria; kingdom Pseudomonadati; phylum Pseudomonadota; class Alphaproteobacteria; order Sphingomonadales; family Erythrobacteraceae; genus Pelagerythrobacter; species Pelagerythrobacter marinus. The sequence continues at coordinate 104,665 of NZ_CP139719.1, forward strand.
GAACCTTAACCGGATCGCCACGCGCGGGCCAGCGATGACCATCGTTTCATTCTGGCAAGCGCTGTGGTCTTTCCCAAGCCCTCTGTTTCGTTGTTACAATGGAGCGCGACAGATTGCTCTGTTGGCGATCACGCTAGTGGTCTTGGCCCTCACGGGGCTGGCGACTCCAGCCTCCGCGCAAACGGCCCCCGCGCAAACGATCTGGAGGCTGCTTGACTACATTGCAGTCGATTACCCCGAAGCGGTCGAGAACGGAAACGTGGTCAACCAGACCGAGTTCGATGAGATGGTCGAGTTCTCCGCGACGGCCAATCGGCTGATCGGCGAACTGCCGACATCGTCGGCAAAGGCTGATCTTTCTCGGCAGGCGGCAAGTCTCGAGCGGATTATCGCTGCGAAGTCTCCCGCACCGACAATCTCCTCGGCATCGCGAGGCCTCGCGGCCGATCTTATCGCCGCCTACCCGGTTCCGTTGGCCCCAACCGTCGCACCGGACTTCGCGCGCGGAAAGGCGCTCTATGCACAGCAATGCGCAAGCTGCCACGGTGTGTCGGGAGACGGGGATGGCCCGCAAGCTATCGGCCTCGATCCGCCCGCCATCGCTTTCACCGACGAGTCGCGGGCGCGCGAGCGTAGCATCTTCGCTCTCTATCAGGTGATCGAACAGGGGCTAGAAGGCACCAGCATGATGAGTTTCGCGGATCTGCCCCCGCAGGACCGCTGGGCTCTGGCGTTCTACGCCGGATCGCTTGCCTATTCGGAAGATGCGGCACGCCGCGGCCAGGCCCTGTGGGAGAGCGATGCCGAGTTGCGCAGTCGACTGGATCTCGAGAAGCTCGTCGGCACTACGCCGGCGGCGCTCGCAGCCGAGTTGGGCGAAGACGAATCGCGTCAACTTATGGCCTATCTGCGACGCAATCCAGAGGCCGCCGCCGGAGCGGAAACGGCAGGGACGCTGACGCTCGCCCGCACGAAGCTTGGTGAAGCACTGGCGGCATATGAGCAGGGTGACCGCAAGGCCGCGACCGATCTCGCGCTGTCGGCCTACCTCGACGGGTTCGAGCCGGTCGAAGCCGTGCTGTCGGCGCGCGATCATGCGCTGATGATCCGCATTGAACAGGCGATGGCCGAATTACGCTCCGGCATCGCAAGGGACGAGCCGGCCGAAGCAATCCGCGAGCGTATCGCGACGCTCGACGGTTTGTTCGAACAGGCGGAGAGCGCGCTGGCGCCCAGCGAGGCTTCAGCAACTTCCAGCTTCGTCGCCGCCTTCACGATCCTGTTGCGCGAAGGCCTGGAAGCGATCCTGATTGTCGTCGCCATGATCACTTTCCTGGCCAAGGCGGATCGGCGCGATGTGCTAGCCTATGTGCATGGCGGCTGGGTGGCGGCACTTGTCGCCGGCGCTGCGACCTGGGGGGCAGCGACCTGGTTGGTTACGATCAGCGGGGCCAGTCGCGAACTGGCCGAAGGATTCGGCGGCGTATTCGCGGCTCTGGTTCTGCTGTGGGTCGGTATCTGGATGCACGGCAAGAGCAATGCCGATGCGTGGCAGCGCTATATCCGTGAGAAGCTGGGCGCAGCGCTCAATCGCCGCTCGGCATGGTTCCTTTTCGGCCTCGTCTTCCTCGTGGTCTATCGAGAGGTGTTCGAGACGATCCTGTTCTATGCCGCGATCTGGAGTCAGGGGAATGGCGGCGCGGTTCTTGCCGGCGCGCTGGCGGCATCTGCGGTGCTGGCAGTGATTGCCTTTGCGATGATGCGCTACAGTCGGATCCTGCCGATCGGAAAGTTCTTCGCCTACAGCTCGGCATTGATCGCCGCCCTGGCGGTAGTGCTGATCGGCAAGGGGAGCGCGGCGCTGCAGGAGGCAGGTTATCTGCCCATTACCCCCTGGCCAGGGTTCCCGCGCAGCGAACTGCTCGGGCTCTATCCGACGCGTGAGACAATCCTGGCCCAGGTGCTCATGGTCGTGTTGCTCGCGCTCGGCTTTGTCTGGAACCAGCGCAAGTTCGGCCAGCAGCGCACCGTCTGACGGTACACCGCTCGCGCATAATCCAGGACCACCGAATGCAGAAGCTGCTCGCCTTTGTTGAGAACAATCTCCTGCTGCTTGCGGTTCTGGCAGCCGCTTTCGGTCTGTTGGTTCCGTCGGTCGGCATTGTCCTCTCAGGCAGCATTGGGCCGCTTCTGGCCGCGCTCATGCTGGTCATCAGCCTCACCTTCGATGCCCATGCGGTGAAGCTGGTTCTTCGCAAGCCGGACCGGCAGCTCTGGGCACTCGGGCTGGTCTATGGTCCGATGTCGCTCGCGGGATGGCTCATCGGCCGCGTGTTCTTCGGCTCGGGTCATCTCGCGGCGGGTCAGACGCTGGTCGGCACGCTGCCGACGGATGTCTCGGCACCGCTGCTGGTCCTGTTGGCGAAAGGTAACGTCGCGCTCGCGGCCGTGCTGAACGCGGTGAACACAGCCCTTTCGCCGTTCATCGTTCCATTTCTCTTTCTAGTTCTCACCGGCATCGAGCTCCAGGTTCCGGTGGGGGCGGTCGTGCTCGAGCTGATTCTCGTCGTGCTGGTTCCGACCGTAGCCGGGGTATTCCTGCGCACGCGGTTCCCGTCCGCAATCAGCCGCCATGACAGTGCCTATCCCGCCATCGGTTCGATATTCTATCTGCTGCTGTTGCTTGCTGTAGTGGGGCCCAACGCAGATGTGATTCTCGGCTACGGCTGGTTCGCGGTGGTCATCGCTTTTGCCGCCCTGCTGCTGAATCTTATTGGGTATGCGGTGGGCTCGGTCTCAAAGGTCTTCGCCGCGGGCCGTGAAGAGGTCATCGCCTACCTCTTCACCGTAAGCAAAAAGGAATTCAGCATCGCTGCGGCGTTCGTGGCAGCGTCCGGACTGCCGACTGAAATCGCGGTCCCGGCGGCCTTCTTCGCTGTGATCCAGATGATGACCTCGCCGATCGCCGCCAAGATGCTGGCTTCGGGACGCCAGCCTTAGCTTCACCAAACAACACCTAATTGCAACCGACCTAGCGATTGTCGGTAATCGGAGCGTAAACTAGCATTCGCTTCGTTGAGTCCGGCCGCCGGAAAGAGACTGTCCGGTAGCGGCCCATTTGAGACCGTCCGCAGTGCGCACGACCGGCTGAAGCGGACAGACCCCACTACGGTATGAGTGCTGGACCACTGCAAGAATCGACACTCCGTCGCGGGAGAACAGCTGGCGGATTCGACGCTGTTTCGGAGCATTTGGCTGCGCTCTCTGGAAAATGAAGATTCAGTGCATTTCGTTCCCGTTATGTTTGCCACCTGCTGTCGATGATCTATGCTTGCGCTATGACAGCTTTTCGCAATGTTCCTTCATCCCACGAGGCTATACGCACCAGTCTGCAGGCTAGGGCAGTACTTGACGTTCTTGCGAAGGAGCGTAGCTCCAACAGTCATGTTCTGTCGGGTTGGCTCGCTGCGATCGGGCTAGGCGCGTCCAGCCGGTCATTGGCGGATTTGCTCGACCGGCTGGAAAGGGACGACCTCGTTCGGCTGGAGCAGGTCGACGATTTCCGAGTGGTGCATCTTCGTCGCCCCGGAGGAGAAGTGGCATCAGGATACGAGTCTCGCGACTGGATCGCCAAACCCGAGCTCCCCGAGTGAGCTGACCATGAGCCGTCGTCAGCGCACGATCCTGATCGCAGATTTTGAGTTGCCGCGCGGCGCGGTTACGATCGAACAATTGATGGCCATGCCCCGCGCCGGATGGGAGCATCTGCGCAGTCAGATAAACCTGCGACGGCGCGAAGATCGTTCGAGGCCGCTCGCAAGATGCAGGATCTGCGAAGGTGGCATCTTCATCAGGGCACAAGCTGACCGGGAGAGCCATATCCCGATGTACGCGCACTACCCGGAAGTCAGCAGAACCTGCCCCTGGTACGAAGGCAACAATCTGCGACCGGACGATGCCCGCGCGGCGCAATATCAGGGGCATCAGGAATCGGCGCTGCATCGCAGACTCTGCTCGACGATTGAGCAGTTGGTCCAAGCCGATCCCCGTTGCACGCACACGTCGGTGAACACCTATTTGCGCTCGGAAATTCACAAGCGCGGCCGCTGGCCGGACATCTTTGCCGACCTTGGGGAGTCAGGTCGCTTCGCGTTTGAAGTGCAGTTGTCGAAGCCGTTTGCCCCGGAAATCGCGGCTCGACACTTACATTACGATGCTGAGGGCATCGCCTTGGTATGGATCTTCAACGCGCTTGAACATCCCATGCCGCAGGGGTTCCATGATGTCGTGGCGATGCAGCGTGGCAATGCGTTCGTATTCGATGACGAGGCCGAGACCGTCTCGATCGAGCGGGAAACACTTGTCTTGAAGTGCTTCATGGAAAACGGCCAAGGCGGTTGGCGCGAGCCTAGACTTGTCATGCTCGACGATCTCCACACCGGGTCTGGTCGATCGGTATTTGTGGAAGATTGCCGGTCGAAGGCTCTGAGGCAGCGCTGCAAAGAGAAGCGGTCACGCTGGTGGGATGCCACGAAGTTGGCCCGGAAAGACCGGCCCAACTCACCTGAGTATAGCCATCACTTCGAAGACGTTTGGTATGATATGAAAGCGGGCATTCCCGGTTTGGGAGAGTGGGAGCGGGATTTCTGGATAGAGCGGTCCCACCGTGCCCGTGCGCACGCGGTCGTCCTCTACGCGATCTTATGTTCGGTGGCGCACAGCGCCGCCGCCGACCGTCCCATACTCCACATCACCAAGTTTTGCGGCGAAAGCGCGATATTGTCGATGCTCAACAGCAAACTGAGCGGGTTCGAATTCAAGCATTGCGCCAGCCTGATCGAAGCCTTCGTGGGAGCCACTTCTCTGTCAGGGTTGCTTGAGAAGGCATCACTCCACCGGTTCATCGCCCAAGCCAAGCAAACGGAAGTTCAGATAGACCAGGATCACCCGCTGTGGCGTGTCATGGCGCGCCTTTTCCCCGAGGTGTTGGACGGGCTCGTGAGAGCGGAGCTGGCAGACCTCGGACAATTGCCCGATTGGGCGTCTCCACGGTTGGGCGGGCGGACGGCGGCGGAATGAAACAGCTCTTCTCGCAAGCCGAACTCGAGGCGATCGCCGATGCGCTCGGCAATACCGACGCTGGCTTGAAGGGCACCGAGATCGAAATGCTGATTGCGACATGCGGCATGACCGATCCTGGTCCCATCACGAAACGTAACCGGATCTACAACGCGTTCGCAGAAAGCCAGAACCGGAGACGCGATCGGACCCGTGTGCTGGGTTTCATTCGGCATGCGATGAAGCCTGCGCGGTACGTTCGAGAACCGGGGCGATACGAGCCGATGCGCACGAATCTGAATTTCGCGTTGGCCTTCGCCGGACTCACGGTCACAGAAGCCGGAGAATTACAGCCCGTTGCCGTTGCCACTACGCTGTCGGAGGCGCAGCAACGGGCGAACGAGCTACGCTGTGATCTGGAAACACGGGGCGTCCACGCAGACGTCCTTGTCTTCTGCCGGGCTGAGCTCGTGGCGGACGACTATTTCCATGCCGTCCAGGAGGCGGTGAAAAGCGTCGCGGCAAAAATGCGGGCTAAGACAGGACTAAAAGATGATGGTTCGATTCTGGTGGATCGGGCCTTGGGCGGAACCCCGCCCATGATCGCAATCAATCCACTTTCGAGCGAAAGCGAGCTAAGCGAGCAGAGAGGCTTTGCCAATCTCGTGCGCGGAACATTCGGAATGTTCCGCAATCCGACGGCTCATGAACCTCGCATTCACTGGCCAATGTCCAAAGGGGACGCGCAGGATCTTTTGACGCTGGTTTCGCTGATTCATCGTCGTCTCGATGCAAGCCACATGCCCGCTCGGGGGTAGCCGATGGAAAGTGTGGCGTAAGTTTGGTCGTTGCACCGAGGGTGTTCCCACGGCTATCGATCCGGCATGGCTTCGCGACCGCTTCGGGACAGTGATGTAAGGCAAGCCGCCTATCGGCGGTTGCTTACGCACGCCCAAGCCTGTCCGGACACCCTGGTCATCGACGAACTTGGACTCGATCACGGCAGTTGCCGCATAGATATCGCAGTCATCAACGGACACATTCGTGGCGTCGAAATCAAGGCCGAGGCCGATACCCTGGTGCGCCTGCCCCGGCAGGTCGCAGCTTACGGCCAGGTGGTCGACAAGGCGCTGTTGATCGTTGCTCCCAAGCATCTCGAGTCAGCCATCGAGATGGTGCCCGACTGGTGGGGCGTTATGGTCGCCGAGCGTGGCGCAACTCAAGGAGTGCGGTTCCGCCGAGTCCGATCTGAGCGGGCCAACAAGGGCATCGATGCTCTTGTGCTGGCGCGCCTGCTTTGGCGTCCAGAGGCACAGGATCTGCTCAGGGTGCTTGGCGTTCCGGAACGTGAACTACGCGCGCCCCGCGAAGAACTCTACCAGCGGATCGTATCGCTGCTGCCGCTGAGAAAACTGGCGAACGCCGTCCGCACTGCCCTCAAGTCCCGGACAACCTGGCGAGGTCAGCAACCACTTTCGTGATGTGGTGGTTGGTCGCCACCCATTTCCACGTGGTGGGATTCCCCATCTTCTCGGTCCCAAGTCGACAACCGTCGATATATGCTGAACCTTCGGAGAAGCTGATGCCGGCAAAGTCGCCCGAGGCGACAATTGCGCCGCATAAGCCTGGATAGGCGTGGTTGTTGTTCGATTTCTGGCGCTTTGCTTTCGCGACCAACCAGGCATCGTCGATCGCGTATCGAACGTTGGGCGAGCCTCGCATGAACCGCATGTCGCCCTTTGGAAATTCGACCGCGGCCACAGCGTAGTCACCGAACCCCGGACGACGGAGCTGAACGGGCAGTGCCGCCAACAGGGCCTTGTACAGCAGCCACTCGCGTCGCGGCAGGACATCCAGGCCGAATTGCAGGCTCATCAGGCTATCCGGAAACGACGACGCCAGAATCGTAATCGAATGTGCCGAAGCAAAGATGCCGCCGCCAGCCAGGACAGATGAGATGATCGCGATCAAGGGATCCTGCGGATCGAAAGTGGGGTTCCCAAGATCGAGCAAGATGTCAACGGTGTTTGCCGCGCTGCCCAACAGGGCCAGGAGAGCGTGGACGTTGGCTTCGAAATCCGGATCGAGTGCTTCTTCAAGTCTGCATCGCAAGCAGACGCCGCGGGCATTCGCTGCCACGATCGACCGCACGCTCTGCTGATATCCGGCGTCGCGATCCAAGGCTGTAACTGGCACCAGGTCGAGGCCCCTTGCGCGGGCATCATCGAATAGGAAGGTGAGCGGATGGCGGCCGTCGCTCATTCGGATCGATGCATCGATCTGCACTGCATCGATCAGCGCAGGGCGGTTGGGCCAATGATCTTCGACTTGCTTCGCAAACGGCTTCAGCTGCTCGTCGATGTGCTTCTTGGGCTGACGCAGATCGAAATCATAGTCCGGCGGAAGCACCTCGATCAGGGGCACGGTCCGTTGCCGACACGCATCACTCAGCCGCTTGAGCGCCCGGTATTCACCGGCGCGCCAGCGGAGAAGCGGAATGTAATAATTCGGGATGGCCATTCTGCGCCTCCTTTACAGCCCAAACTGCCGCCGCACTTCGCCTGACCCGACCATCGTGCCAAGCAAGGTGTAGTCGCCTGCATCTCTCCGCACGCGACCAGCGATCACCGCCGGCGCCACACCAAAGCGCTTGGCATCGGTAAGGACTGCCTTTTCGTTCCGGGTGAAGCGCGACACCGCAAGGTTCCAGTTTGCCTCCGGTATCAAGGCTTCCTGGGCAAAATAGTCGGCATCCTGTTCGACCTTGTCGACGGCCGGTGCATCATTGTCGTCAAAGATCGCAGCATATTTGCCCAATCGGATATGCAGCTTGAGATGCCCGATCTCGTGGAGGAGCGTGAACCAGAAGTTGTCGAGCCGGTCGTGACGTAGCGTCATCGCAACGATCGCATGATGATCAGCCGACGCCAGCGCGGCACCGTCGAGCAGCGTACCGGGCAGGTGGCGTTCAATTACCAGCGATATGCCAGCTTCGCGCAGGTAATCGACTGCGAGGCGTGGCCCGTTGTCGTCGAGACTGAGGGCAACGAGGCCTCGCACCCAATCGGCGGTGAGACGATCTCGGTCGAATGCCTGTTCTGGAGGATTGCGAACCGCAAGCGTCCGGACGCGCGCTTCCCACGCGGCGATGGCGGCCTCATGCACTTGCCCGCTGGAACGCACCGACTTGCGGTGCAAGGCCATCGGCACGAACTGCGAATGAGCTCCCTGCAAGAACGTCGGGATCAGGTCGCCGGCAGCCTTGCGCGCTTGGGGAAGCGTGCCGGAAAAGTCCTCAAACCACCCACGCTTATACATCTCGGCCAGTGGGAACGCCTTCCACACCGATGGATCAACACTATCGAGATTCGAGCTGCCAACCAGCTGCGCCCGTTCAACGATGCGTACGCCCAATGCGTCCGCGACCTCGGTCAAGCGATCGAGGCTCGCTGCGCGATAGCGATCTGCTTCGTAGCGCTGAATCTGCTGCTCCGCGACGCCCAGGAAATCGCCAAGGTCCTTCTGGCTCATGCCGCGCGCGATGCGCGCTTGAATCAGAATGTCGGGCAGATCGTGCAGGCTTTCGGCCGAGAACTCCGAAATCTTTCCCGCGCGCAGATCTTCGTAAAAGCGCACGTCTTGCTCAAGTTCGTCGATCTGGTTGCGAAGGGCAGATCGTTGCGCCTTGGCGAACACTTCGGGGAAATTGCTGGCAGGAGCTTCGAGCTTGGCCAAGGATCCCGACAGTTTCTCGATCGAAGCCTTGGTTGACCTGTACTGTTTTTCATTGGTGATCATGGCGTCGCTCCTTTCGGCGGCGCGAGCGGAATGCGCAGAATGCCCTTAAGCTGGCCGGAAGACTTTTCGACTTGAAAGAAGTCGAGGAATGGAGCGCCAGGTCCGTTGGGCATGCCGGCAATGAACATCTCGCCGAGGTATTTTGCTTTCTGCGCGGCTCTCTTGTTGTCGAAATCGAGAAGGACCGGATCGAGCTTGCCTGGGTCGACGCCGATGTGGTCCCAGCAGCCATCGTAGTCGCCGGGGTGCGGCTTCGCGGTGACGAAGCTTCCGTCGAGATAGACGTAGCGGCAGCCAGCCTTGGCGAGTGCCTCTGTCATCCGGGCGAAGCCATCGAACAACCACTTGCGATGCGGTGTTGTTGCGAAACGCGCCTCAACCTCAGCAAGTGTCGTATCGTGCGTGCCGGGTGGCAACACTGCCCATGGGCAGGATGGACCCAGATCGATCAAGTCCGGTATCATAGACACAACAATATAGTTGTGTTGAGGAATTGTCGAGTCTATTTTAGGTCATCGTGGGGGATGTGTAAAAATGACGTGTTTCCCAGCTGACACCACGCCCTTTCCGGCTCACGATGAGATTACCCAGCGCCGCGCGCAACGCGCGACCTCCCTTTTCTGCGCTATCGTTCGACGCATGCCGGTTCCTGTTGCTCCGCGGTAAAATCCTGTCTTCTTGATGCGCCTCAGAACGCGACCGACCGTCGGTCGCGGTGTTCCGAGGCAGGGCATGAGCGTAGTTCCGATCCGATCCGAAGCATCGTCGCGCGGTGCGCGCATGCTGCGCACCGCTCTGGGCGGCGAGATCGCATCCTGGCTTGAAGACCCGTCGGTGGTCGAGGTCATGCTAAACCCCGACGGACGTCTCTGGATCGATCGGCTGGGTGTGGGACTGGGAGCGACCGAACGGACGATGAGCGCCGCCGATGGCGAGCGGATCGTCCGGCTGGTGGCGCACCATGTGGGGGCCGAAGTGCACGGCGGAGCGCCGCGCGTGTCCGCCGAATTGCCCGAAGGCGGCGAACGCTTCGAGGGATTGCTGCCGCCGGTGGTCTCGGCGCCGAGCTTTGCCATTCGCAAGCCTGCCGTCGCCGTGTTCACGCTCGACGACTATGTCGCGGCGGGCATCATGGCTCCCTGGCAAGCCGAAGCACTTGCTGCCGCGGTTGCCGCGCGCAGGAATATCCTCGTCGCCGGCGGCACATCGACCGGCAAGACGACGCTCACCAATGCCCTGCTTGCCGAGGTCGCATCATCGACCGACCGCGTGGTCCTGATCGAGGACACGCGCGAGCTGCAATGCGCCGCCCCCAATCTCGTGTCGCTGCGGACCAAGGATGGCGTGGCTTCGCTGTCCGATCTCGTCCGTTCGGCGCTGCGGCTGCGGCCCGATCGCATTCCCATCGGCGAGGTCCGCGGCGCGGAAGCGCTCGATCTGCTGAAAGCCTGGGGCACCGGTCATCCCGGCGGGATCGGCACGATCCACGCCGGAACCGCGCTCGGCACGCTGCGGCGGCTCGAGCAGCTGATCCAGGAGAGCGTGGTTACCGTGCCGCGTGCGCTGATCGCAGAGACCATCGAGGTGATCGCGGTGCTGGTTCGCGACGGAACGGGCCGACGCCTCGCCGAGCTGGCCAAGGTCCGCCCGCTCGATGCGCGGGGCGACTACGTGCTCGCGCCCCTTTGCCCAACCCAAGGAGACTGTCTGTGACCGATGCTTTGTTGCGGGCGCGTTCGCGCCTGCCTGCCTTTATTGTCTGCGGCGTTGCCGCATTGGCGGTCGCGGCTCCCGCGCACGCCGCCGGCTCGTCGATGCCGTGGGAGGCGCCGCTCCAGGCGATCCTGGAATCGATCCAGGGGCCGGTCGCCAAGATTGTCGCGGTGATCATCATCATCGCGACCGGCCTGGCGCTCGCCTTCGGCGATACCTCGGGCGGCTTCCGGCGGCTGATCCAGATCGTCTTCGGTCTGTCGATCGCCTTTGCCGCCTCGTCCTTCTTCCTGTCGTTCTTTTCGTTCGGCGGCGGAGCGCTGGTCTGATGGAAAATGGCGCATCCGCCCTGCCGCACGGCTTTAGCGTTCCCGTCCACCGGGCCCTGACCGAGCATATCCTGCTTGGCGGGGCGCCGCGCGGGCTCGCCATCGCCAATGCGACGCTGGCAGGCGCGATCGGGCTCGGCTTGCAGCTGTGGGTGGCGGGCGTTGCCGTCTTCGCTGCCGGGCACGTGATCGCGGTCTGGGCCGCGCGGCGCGATCCGCAGTTCGTCGATGTCGCGCGCCGGCATCTGCGCTTTCCCGCATATTTCGAGGTCTGAGATGTTCTCGCTTCGCGAATACCGGAACAAGGCCGACCGGCTCAGCGACTTCCTGCCCTGGGCAGCGCTCGTCGCGCCGGGCATCGTCCTCAACAAGGACGGCAGTTTCCAGCGCACGGCACGCTTTCGGGGCCCGGACCTCGACAGTGCAACTCCTGCCGAGCTTGTGGCAACGACCGCGCGTCTCAACAGCGCGCTGCGCCGACTGGGTTCGGGCTGGGCCATTTTCGTCGAAGCGGTGCGCCGTCCAGCGCTGGGCTATCCGGTCTGCGATTTTCCCGATCCGGCATCCGCCCTCGTCGAGCGCGAGCGCGCGGCGCAGTTTGCCGAGCAAGGCGCGCATTTCGAAAGCCGCTATTTCCTCACCTTCGTGTGGCTCCCGCCTGCCGAAGATGGCGCGCGCGCCGAAAACTGGCTCTACGAAGGCAAGGGGGAGAAGGGCGTGAATCCGCGCGAATTGCGCGATGGATTTGCCGATCGCACCGACCGCCTGCTCCGGCTGTTCGAAGGGTTCTTCCCCGAGATCGCATGGCTCGATGACGGCGAGACGCTGACCTATCTGCACAGCTGCATCTCTACGCGCAGGCGGGGGGTGCGCGTCCCAGACACCCCGATGCATCTCGATGCGCTGCTCGCCGACGAGCCGCTCGCCGGCGGTCTCGAGCCGCGTCTTGGCAAGGCGCACCTGCGCACCGTGACCGTGGTCGGCTTCCCGAGCGCCACCTTTCCCGGCTTGCTCGATGAATTGAACGCGCAAGGGTTTGCCTATCGCTGGTCGACCCGCGCGATCATGCTCGACAAGACCGATGCGACACGCTTGCTCGGCAAGATCCGCCGCCAGTGGTTCGCCAAGCGCAAGTCGGTGGCCGCCATCCTCAAGGAAGTGATGACCAACGAGGCCTCGGTGCTGGTCGACAGCGATGCGGCCAACAAGGCCGAGGATGCCGATACGGCCTTGCAGGAACTGGGTGCCGATCATGTCGGCATGGCGCTCGTCACCGCGACGATCACGGTCTGGGACGAGGACGCGGGGCTCGCCGCCGAAAAGCTGCGCCTGGTCGAGAAGGTCGTCCAGGGCCGCGACTTCACCTGTGTCACCGAAGGCATGAACGCGATCGAGGCATGGCTCGGCTCGCTTCCCGGACACGTCTACGCGAACGTCCGGCAGCCGCCGCTCTCGACGCTCAATCTGGCGCACATGAACCCGCTGTCCGCCATCTGGGCAGGGCCGGAGCGCGACGATCACTTCGAGGCGCCGCCGCTGTTCTACGCGAGGACCGAGGGCACCACTCCGTTCCGTTTCGCGCTCCATGTCGGCGATGTCGGCCACAGCCTGGTCGTCGGACCGACAGGTGCAGGCAAATCTGTGCTGCTCGCCTTCATGGCGATGCAGTTCCGCCGCTACACGGATGCACAGACCTTCGCGTTCGATTTCGGCGGCTCGATCCGCGCCGCAGCGCTCGCCTGCGGCGGCGACTGGCGGGATCTGGGCTCCAGCCTTTCCCAAGACAGCGACAGCGACGACGGCGTAGCGCTCCAGCCGCTGGTCCGCATCGACGAGCCCGCGGAGCTTGGCTGGGCAGCAGGATGGCTCCAGGCGATCCTTGCCTCCGAAGGCGTGTCGGTCGATCCCGCCATCAAGGAGCATCTCTGGTCGGCGCTGACGTCGCTTGGCACCGCGCCGGTCGCCGAGCGCACGCTGACCGGTCTTGCCGTGCTGCTGCAGTCGCAGCCGCTCAAGCAGGCGCTTGCGCCCTACTGCATCGACGGACCGTTCGGGCGGCTGCTCGATGCCGAATGCGAACGGCTCGGCGATGCGCGCTTCCAGGCCTTCGAGACCGAAGGTCTGACCGGCTCGGCCGCTGCGCCAGCGGTGCTCTCCTATCTCTTCCACCGCATCGAGGGACGGCTCGACGGGTCGCCGACGCTGATCATCATCGACGAGGGCTGGCTGGTGCTCGACAGTCCCGGCTTCGCCGGACAGCTGCGCGAATGGCTCAAGACCCTGCGCAAGAAGAACGCGAGCGTCGTCTTCGCGACCCAGAGCCTCGCCGATATCGAGAGCTCGGCGATCGCGCCGGCGATCATCGAAAGCTGTCCGACCCGCATCTTCCTGCCCAACGAGCGCGCGATCGAGCCGCAAATCCTGAGCATCTACCGGCGCTTCGGATTGAACGACCGCCAGATCGAGATCCTCAGCCGGGCAACGCCCAAGCGCGACTATTACTGCCAGTCCGCACGCGGCAACCGCCTGTTCGAACTGGGCCTGGGCGAGGTCGCGCTCGCCTTTGCCGGAGCGTCCTCGAAGAGCGACCAGCTCGCCATCGCCCGCATTGCCCAAAGCGCTGACCGCGCCGGTTTTGCCGCCGCCTGGCTGCGGTATCGCGGACTCGACTGGGCGGCCGAGCTGCTCGGAGGCGACCACTCGCGAACCTTGCAACCCGACAACCCGAAGGAGACTTACCATGACACTGTCGAGATATCTTAGGGTCCTTGCCGCGAGTACGGCGCTCGCCGCCGCCGGTGGCGTGGCGGTCATATCGACGCCGGCCCAGGCGCAGTTCGGCGGGATCGTCTACGATCCGTCCAACTACGCCCAGAACGTGCTGACCGCGGCGCGGACGCTCGAGCAGATCAACAACCAGATCCGCATGCTGCAGAATCAGGCAGCTTCGCTCATCAACCAGGCGAAGAACCTCGAGCGCCTGCCGACGAGCATCCTCCAGCCCTTGCAGGACCAGATCCGGCAGACACAGCAACTGCTGAGCCAGGCCCAACGCATCGCCTACGATGTGCGCGAGATCGAGACGGCCTTCGCGGCCCAGTACCGGAACGTTCCGCTCGGCGCCTCGCAGCAGGCCATGGTCGAAGGCGCCGAAGCACGCTGGCAGAACAGCATTGCCGGCTTCGAGGACGCGCTGAAAGTCCAGGCGGGCGCGGTCGCCAACATCGAAGGCTCGCGCGCGGCGATTGGCAGCCTTGTCGGCGCGAGCCAGTCCGCCACAGGGGCGCTGCGGGCGGCCCAGGCCGGCAATCAGCTGCTCGCGCTGCAAGCGCGCCAGCTCGCCGATCTGACGGCAACGCTGGCGGCCTCGAGCCGCGCGCAGGCGCTCCACGCGGCCGACCGCGCGGCGGCCAAGCGCCAGGCGCACGAACAACTCCGGCGTTTTCTCGCCGATCGGCCCCGCTACGTGCCCGGCGGATCGGACTGATCCGTCATGGACGGAAAGCTCATCGCGCGGATTGGTGCGGCCGTTTTTGTCGGCCTCGCGCTCGCCATGACGCTCGTGCAGTTGCGCGAGGAGCCCGGGCCACGCGTCGAGCCGGCCGCTACCGTCCGGGTGCCCGATGGCGATCCGCTGCCCGCCCGTCTCGGAGCGTGTTCGGATATGGGAGAGCTCGCGCTGTCTTCGCCCGATTGCCGGGCGGCCTGGGCCGAGAAGCGGCGACGATTCTTCGGCGTCGAGCATCCCGATGCCTATTCCGGGCTGAATAAGGAGTCGGCTTTGTCCGATCCGGTCCTTCGCTCGTCGCCAACGCGCGAGGAGCGCTGACATGGGCGGGACCGGCGTTGTCGATCGCTTCCTGGCGGTATTTTCGCGGTACATCGACAGCGGCTTCGGGCTGCTTTCGGGCGAGGTCGCGTTCATCGCGACCACGCTGATCGTGATCGATGTGACGCTGGCTGCCCTGTTCTGGAGCTGGGGCGAGCAGGACGACATCATCGCCCGCCTCGTCAAGAAAACGCTCTTTGTCGGCATCTTCGCCTACATCATCGGCAACTGGAGCGCGCTCGCGAACATCGTCTTCAACAGCTTTGCCGGGCTCGGCCTCAAGGCCAGCGGCTCCGGGCTCGGGGCTGCCGACCTCCTGCAGCCGGGCCGGGTCGCGCAGGTCGGCATCGATGCCGCCTGGCCACTGCTCGAATCCATGGAAGACCTGCTCGGCTATGTGAGCTTCTTCGAGAACTTCCTGCAGATCGTCATCCTGCTCGTCGCATGGGCGGTGGTCATCATCGCCTTTTTCATTCTCGCGATCCAGCTGTTCGTCACCCTGATCGAGTTCAAGCTGACGACGCTTGCGGGTTTCGTGCTCATTCCTTTCGGCCTGTTCGGCAAGACAGCCTTCATGGCCGAGCGCGTGCTCGGCAATGTGGTCTCCTCGGGGATCAAGGTGCTGGTGCTCGCCGTGATCATCGGCATCGGCTCGACCCTCTTCGCCGAGTTCACCGGCGCCATTCCGGGCGAGCCGACGATCGAGGATGTCCTGGCCATCGTGCTCGCCAGCCTGACGCTGCTCGGCCTCGGCATCTTCGGCCCCGGCATCGCCAACGGGATCGTCGCGGGCGGGCCGCAACTGGGTGCCGGCGCGGCAGCCGGGACTGCCCTTCTCGCAGGTGGTGCGGCGGTTGGCGGCGTCGCCGGGGCCAAACTGGCCGGCGGTGCGGTTGCCAGCGCCGCCTCTTCGGTCGCGCGCGGCACCTCGCGCGCCGCCGGCGGTGCGACCATGGCCTATGCCACGGGTTCGGCGGGCAGGAGCGGCGGAGCAGCTGTGGCGGGCGGTATGGCCGGTGTCGGGCGCGCCGCGGGCGGCGCGGCGATGTCTCCGCTGCGCGCCGCAACCGACAGTGCCCGAGGCAATTTCCGGGAGGGTGCGCGTTCGGCGGTCGGTCACATGGGAGGGCGTATCGTGCCTGCCCCAGGTTCCCCGCCGTCCGATAGCGGACAGGCAGCGAGCAGCGACGGCCCGCCATCCTGGGCCAGATCCATGAAGCAGCGCCAGAGCCTCGGCCACTCCGCATCGCTCGCCGCGCACACCGTGCGCGCCGGCGACGGCCATGGCGCAGGCGCCTCGATCGACACACGAGAAAAGGACTGACGGCAAATGTTCAAACGCCCTTCGATCCGGTACGGCAAGACCCCGCAGCCCGAGACGCCATACCAGCGCGCGGCGCAGGTCTGGGATGACCGCATCGGTTCGGCGCGCGTCCAGGCGAAAAGCTGGCGCTTCGCGTTCTTCGGGGCACTTGGTCTCTCGGCCATCCTGACCGGCGGTCTCATGTGGCAGAATGCGCGCGGAACGATCGTCCCCTGGGTCGTCGAGGTCGACAAGCTGGGCGAAGCGCGCAGCGTTGCCCCCGCCGACGCCGGCTTTACGCCCGGCGATACCCATATCGCCTTCCATCTCGCGCGCTTCATCGAGAACGTCCGGTCCATTCCCGACGACGCGATCGTCGTGCGCGAGAACTGGCTGCGGGCCTACGACTTTGCGAGCGATCGCGGCGCGCTCGCGCTCAACGAGTATGCGCGCGCCAACGATCCGTTCGCTGTGGTCGGCCACGAACAGGTGGCGATCGAGGTCACCAGCGTGATCCGCGCTTCGCCGAAGAGTTTCCGCGTCGCCTGGGTCGAGCGGCGCTACCGCGACGGCGCGCTTGCCGAGACGAGCCGCTGGACCGCGATCCTGGGGATCGCGGTCCAGCCACCGCGCGATCCAGATGCGCTGACGCGCAATCCGCTGGGAATTTTCGTCACCTCTATCAACTGGTCAAAGGAGCTCGGCTGATGTCCCGCCCGCAAACCTTCATTCGTTCCAGCCTCGTCGGCGTTCTCTCGCTTGCAGCCGCCGCGCCCGCGTCGGCGACGCCTGCCCCCCAGTCGCAGGCCGCTGCGGCGGCGTTGAGCGCCATCGTTCGATTACCGCCGAACGCAGGCCATCGTGTCGCTGGCGCACGCCTCCTTTTTTCGCGGCAGTCCTCCCCCGCTGCCGCGCGCCGCTCCCCTGCCTCCGATCCCGCCCCCGATCCTCAGGAGCAGGTTGGAGCGGCGAACGATTCCGCCCGGGTCCAGCCCGACAATGCCGGATTCCAGAATGCCATCCAGCGTTATGCCTATAACGAAGGCGCCCTGTTCCAGGTCTACACCAAGCCGGGGCAGGTGACCGACATCGCTTTGCAGGAGGGTGAGACACTGGTCGGACCCGGGCCGGTTGCCGCAGGCGATACGGTGCGCTGGATGATTGGCGACACGATCAGCGGTAGCGGTGCGACTGCCAGGGTGCATATTCTCGTCAAGCCGACCCGGCCCGATATCGCGACCAATCTCGTGATCAATACCGACCGGCGCACCTATCATGTCGAGTTGCGCGCCAACCCGCGCATCTACATGGCCTCGGTCAGCTGGATCTATCCGCAAGACGAGTTGATCGCGCTGCGCAAGGCGGAAACCGAAGCCACACGGACCGCTCCGGTCGCCGAAGGATTTGCGCTCCAAGACCTGAATTTCGCCTATCGCTTGTCCGGCGACCGTCCGGACTGGCGACCGGTCCGCGTCTTCGACGACGGACGGCGCACGCTGATCGAGTTTCCGCCCGACATCGCGCAGGGCGAGATGCCACCTTTCTTCATTATCGGCGAAGACGACGGGGCCGAGCTCGCCAACTACCGGGTATCGGGCCGCTACATCATCGTCGATCGCCTGTTCGACAAGGCCGAACTGCGCCTGGGCGCCGGCCGCGGGCAGGTGCGCGTCAGGATCACCAACCGTGCGCGCGGGTCGTCATGAGCGAGGAGCCTCTCGACCGCCAACCGGACAATGCGGAGTCGATCGTGAGACTGCGCGGGGAAGGGCCGCGCGTGGTCCGGTTGTCGCGCAAGGCCATTGGCATCACCAGCGCCGCCGGTCTGGCCCTGGTCGGCGGCGCCTTGCTGTTCGCGCTCCGGCCGGCGTCGCACGAGCAGGGCGAGGAATTGGTGAATACCGAAAGCACTGCTGTCGCGGACGGCCTCGCGTCGGCGCCCCGGGACTATACGCAGGTGCCCAGGCTCGGGCCGCCCTTGCCCGGCGACCTCGGCAAGCCGATTCTCGATGCGCAGGATCGCGGCGCTGTCGCCGCGCTTCCGCCCGTGGGCGCTCGGCCGGCTTCGCAATCGCCAGCGATCGCCGCGCGGGAGGCCGCGCGTCAGCGCATCGCGCAGGAGAGCGAAGCTGCGAGAGCCAGCCGCCTGTTCTTTGGCGGCGGGACTCAGCCCGCCAGTCTCGTGCAAACGGATGTCGCTAGCGGGCTCGGGTCAGCCCCGGGTATCGGTGCTGACGCGCCACCGGCCGCGCGCGCATTCCTCGACCGGCCGGCCGAACGCAGGACGGCTTCGATGCAGCAACTTGAGGCGGCGCCGACTGCAGCCGTCCTGCAATCGGGTTCGATCATTCCCGCGGCGCTCATTACCGGGATCCGGTCCGACCAGCCCGGGCTGGTGACCGCGCAGGTGACCCAGAACGTCTATGACAGCGTGACGGGACAACGCTTGCTGATCGGGCAGGGCGCGCGGTTGATCGGTGATTACCAGTCCGATGTCGGCTTTGGCCATCGCCGCGTGCTGCTGGCCTGGAACCGCCTGATCCTCCCCGATGGTCGTTCGATCGTGCTCGAGCGCCAGCCTGCCGCCGATCCCGCCGGATATGCGGGGCTCGAAGACCGGGTGGATTACCACTGGGGCGGGGTGCTGAAAGCCGCGCTGGTCTCGACGATACTCGGCATCGGCGGCGAACTCGGGGCAGGTGGGGACAGCGAACTGGTCCGCGCGCTGCGCCGCGGCAGCCAGGACAGCATCGGCCGGGCTGGTGAGCAGGTCGTTTCCCGCGAGCTCGATGTTCGCCCGACGCTCACCATCCGGCCCGGCTACCCGGTGCGCGTGCTGGTTACGCGCGACATTGTGCTGGAGAGTGGGTCATGACCCGTTTGAAGATGTCCGATATCACCGATGAAAAGCCGGTCCGGCTGTCGGTCGAGATCCCTGCACGCCTGCATCGCCAGCTGGTCGATTACGGCACCATCCTTAATGGCGGAGCGGTCAAGGACGCGCCGCAACCAGCCGCGCTGATCGGGCCGATGCTCGAACGCTTCATCGCCAGCGATCGTGAATTCGCGAAGGCCCGGCGCCGCGCTGCTGGGCGCGAGAAAGAATAGAAGGTCCGCCAGCAATGAATTGCCTATTTCTCGATACTGCGCGTAAAGGTCTTGCGAACAAGTTCTTTGCTTCGGCGGTGTTTCCGTCATATATTTAGGCCGGGAACTCAAATTCCCTGCGACCGGGCATCGATACGCATGTCCAAGCCGCAAGCCAAAGGTATCGAGGTACTTGCCAACGAGTGCTTCCATTGCCCGGTCGCACCCTTTGGGCCGGGTGCCGATTATAATTACATTATAAATTGGAATGATCGTCTTTGTCGAACCAGTCTTGGTTGGCGGCATTTGGAGTCGCGATTTTGACAAGGAGAAGATCAATGAAAGAACCACAAGCAATCGAAGAGCCGGTGGTGGAACTCGGACAGGCGTCCGTCGAAACCAAGGGCAATGCAATCTTCGATGTCGATCTGAGCACCGGTCCCTCCCGTTATGCGATGGGAATGGCCGACGACTGAGCCGATCGGGCGCGCGCGCCTGCGCGGTGCGCGCGCCACCCGCCGTCATGGTACATCCGGACCCTGATCGCGACGCTTTGGCGTGGCGTGAGATCGATGGACAGCTGATCTTCCTCGACCTGGCCGCGGACCGGTATTTTCGTCTTGGCCGAGACCAGAACCATACATTTCTCGACATGGTCGCACGAAGCGGACGCGAGCGCTGGCGCCAGCCGCCGGATTTCCCGCGGCCTTTGAACTGGGCACCGCCGACCCGGACATCGCAGGCTATCGAGTTCGGCGCATTCAGCCTGTCCGAGATTGCCCACTCGCTCTGGACGCAGCGGCGTGTCGAACGGAGAATTGCGACTTCGGGCTTCCATTCCGTTCTCAGCGAGACCCGGCAGCTTCTTGCGCGCCGGGGTCGCCCCCGCAGCGATTCTGCGATTGCGGATCGTATCGTCCGCTCCTTCGAACATGCCCGCATTTTGCGCACTGCCGCGAACCGGTGCCTGCCGCGATCCATTGCGCTGGCCGTTCGGCTCGCGGCCCGTGGCGCCCCTGTGAACGTCGTCATCGCCGTAAAGCTCGCGCCGTTTGCGGCCCATTGCTGGGCGCAGGCGGACGACGTGGTGCTCAACGACAGCGTCGAGGAGGTGCAGCGCTATACCCCGCTGCTGGTGCTGTGAGCAGCCCCGGATTCGCACTCGCAGTTCCGCTCACCGACAGTGCGCTACTTTCCGCTCGCCCACGGCTGCATTCCGATCTCGGGACGCTTCGCGCAGATGAGCCGCGGGTTTGGCTTGGCGGCGGCATGCCAGTGACCGACATGGGCTCCCGGGGGATCGTGATCGGTACGCTTTTTTCCCGTCCCGACGGGGCGGCCTGCCGTTCGATCGTGTTCGACCGGGAGGTGGACGAAGACGCACAGAGCATGGCTCGTCGTCTGCTCGATCGGTGTTGGGGTGCCTACATCGCTGTATTGACTGACCCTGACGAGCGCAGGGCATCCGTTCTCGTCGATCCTTCAGGACTGCTGCCGGTGTATTCGGTCACTACCGCGAACCACGTGGTGATATCCTCTAACGTTCGGGTTCTC
The DNA here is from genome assembly GCF_034375205.1 of Pelagerythrobacter marinus. NCBI lineage: Bacteria > Pseudomonadati > Pseudomonadota > Alphaproteobacteria > Sphingomonadales > Erythrobacteraceae > Pelagerythrobacter > Pelagerythrobacter marinus. Next base: position 125,336 of record NZ_CP139719.1, read on the forward strand.
GAACGATGCACGCATGTGCACCTGCGGGTCGACTGGAAGGACGTCCATGCGTTTCTTTGCCGACCCGAGCTGCGCTCGCGCGCCACCTGTCTGGAAGGCGTGCGAGAGGTACCGCCCGGCAGCCTGACCACCATCTTCGGACGCTCGATATCGGAAAAGCTCCTCTGGCGACCCGATGCCTTCATGCCTGTCGTCCCCCATCCCTCGTTCGGCGATGCGGCCAACCAGCTGCGCGAGACGGCGATTGCCGTGATAGGCGCCTGGGAAAGATCGCTGGGGCCAGTCACCGTGGCCGCATCGGGGGGCGTCGATTCCTCGTTCATCTGCGGCGCACTCCATTGTGGCGGTGCGGCGTTTTCATGCGTCACGGCCGCCACCGCCGATCCCAGCGGCGACGAGCGACCAGCCGTCCGGCGTCTGGCCGAACACCTCGATGTCCCTCTCGCGGAAGGCATCTACGACCCCGCGCTATTCGACCCTCTCGAAAGTGCCTCGGGCGCCTTGCCTCGCCCTTCGCGCAAGTCCTTTCTCAACGGCGTCGATCGGTTGTTTGCCAAGGCTGCCGATGATCTCGGTGCGGTTACGATCATGGACGGCAACGGCGGTGACAATCTGTTCTGCTATCTACACTCGGCAGCACCGATTGCCGATCGACTGCGAGCCGAATTCACACTTTCGGGCTGGGCCTCGACATTCCTGGACAGCTGTCGCGTAACCGGCTGCGATGTTCCCGAAATGGCGACAGCGATCTGGCGCAGGATGACGAGGTCGGCTGGTTTCCCGCCGTGGTCTGCTGACGCGCGTCTGCTGTCACGTCCCGCGCCGGACTTCGAAAGTGCCGAACCGGTAGCGCCCTGGACCAGGGTTCCCGTCGGGCCGCACGGCGGCAAGCATGATCACCTGGCGCTGATCATGCGATGCCAGAACCATCTGCACGGACTGATATCGCCCATGTCGCGCTTTTCACCCTTGATGAGCCAGCCGCTCATGGAATTGTGCCTCGCTATTCCGACCTGGTTATGGTGCGAGGGCGGATTGAATCGCTCTGTGGCGCGGCGCGCTTTTGCAGATGCATTGCCACCCTCGATCCTCACGCGCACAGCCAAGGCCGGCCCCGATAGCTATATCCGCGCGATTTTCGATCGGAACCGGCAGGCTGTCAGGCACTCCCTGATGGACGGCCTTCTCGCACGCCAGGGCCTGCTCGACCTGCCGGCCGTCGAACAGGCCCTGGGGATCGACGCTTACACCGGAGATTCGATTATCTACCGGTTGCTCGACCTTGCCGAAGCCGAACACTGGGCTCGGGCGTGGCAGGATTAGGAACCGGGCGAGCAGGTCAACTCGGCCCGTGTTGGAGCGCCTTCCATCGTCAGCCACCGGTCGTATTGCCGGTCGCGCTCGGAGGCACAGTTTCTTCGCTTCATGAGCCAGAACTCGAACCATTCGGTGGTCCGTTCGTAGACCGCACTGCGATGGGCAGGCTGCCATTTGTAGTGCGTCTCATCCTCGAACACGTGAAGCTCGATCGGCTTGCCCTTGTGGCGGTAGACCTCGACCACATCCAGACCGCCCTCATATTCGCTGTCGGCATTCTGGATGAGGATCGGGACATCGACGCGGTCCACGTTGAGGATCAGCGACATCGGGCGCCAGAATTCCTCCGCGCCGTCCTCGAGGAACCGGTAGCCGATGCTCCGGGTGAACGCACTGTAGGCGGGCCCGGCGGACAGCACGTAGCTGTACATGTCCTCGCAGCACGATCCGAGGCTGGCGACCTTGTATCGAGGCGAATTGATCAAGGCGAACTGGGCCGACGAGACCCCATCGCTCCAGCCGGTGAGGCCTATGCGACCGGCATCGACAGTGCCGGTCCCGATCGCGTGATCGAGCGCGATATCGAGCGAGGACTGGACATTGCGCCGGTCGAGCCAGTCGACCCTGTTGGCGCTCAGCAGTTCGGTCGCGGTTTGCGCTTGTGCGACAGCGGGGACGAGGTCGGGCTTGGCGAAACTCAGAACGGCAAAACCGCGAGCAGCCAGTGGCTGTATGGGGACTTCGTCCCCCGAGCCTCCGCGCAGGAACCCGTGGCTTATATATTGGACGACGACCAGCGGATGGCGTTGACCCGGCCGATGATCGGGAGGCAGCACGAGATCGGCATAGCTTTCCACACCATAGGCATTGCTGAACCGGAAACGCTGGACCGAACCAAGGTCGAGAGAGGAAACCAGGGGATTGGGATCGTGAATCAGTCGCGCCTCGCCATTGTCGAGGCCGATCCCCACCAGCCGTCGCGGGGTTGTCGCTCCTTCGCGCGCGCAGATGATCTCGTCTGCGGCCAGAGCGCATCCGATCAGCATGTCGTCGCTGACCATCAGGCGGCGCGGTACACTGGCACCGATATCCCAGCGCAGGATTCCCATGCTGCTCTGCCCCCAGCCTGTCTTCTGGACGGCGAAGAGCGCGCGTTCGGAAGGCGACCACCACATCCGCATGATGCCTTCGCACAGCTTTGCAGCGCAGCTGATCCGGGTGTCCGTCGGATCGGACAGCACCAGCCGTGTCGGAGAGATATAGCGGTCGGGAAACTTGGGCTCGAGCCATGCGGCCCATCCTTCGGGACCGGCGGCGTAGCCACGCGCCCGCTCGGGGAGGCCTTGCGGTCCTTCCGGAGACAGCACGGCTATCTCTTCTGGCGTGGAGCTTCGGGATTCCCCTGTCGCGAGATCGATGGTGGTGTATTCCGTCGCGATTGCTTCCCGCGGGATCGGGCGGGACGTGAATTGCGGCGAAATGCTCTCGTCGTAGAGGAAGCCCCGGCGCGCCTGCTGTGCGATTCCCAGCGCCGCCCGTCTTATTCCGGGCCTCGTGGCGACAACGAGCGCTTCGCCGCCGCCGAGCCAGGCGAAACCGTCGACATCGTCGGGGAGGGTGGTGACTTGCCGCGTGTCCGTTCCTCCCGCGCTGTCCGCCAGCCAGACCTGGTTCGACCCTTCGATCCGTTTGAGATAGGCGATCGCGCGTCCATCTGGCGACCAGCGCGGCGTGTTGACCTTGACCCAGCCCGCGGTGACCGACGGAAATTCGCGCAGCCGAAAATCGTCACGCAGGTATTCACCGCCCCGATCGAGCTCCCGCGGTGCCTGGCTCCTGTCGAGCGGCATGACCACCAGCCGCTGGCAATAGCTGTTGGTCTCGGCATTGCCGCGCCGAACGACAAAGGCGATCTGCGTCATGTCGGGAGACACCCCGAAGGCGCTTGGCGTTTCGTCGGGATCCGACCGCCCGATATCGGCCAGTTGCACCAGGTCCACTGCCGTCATGGTGCGCTCCTCGACATGCGACGAAGCGCCGTCGAAAGCTGCGCAGGGGTCTTGAGGCGACCGGGGCAGTTCGGCGGTGGGGATGATCGAGAAGGACAGGGCAGCAGCCAGGAAACTCATCACCAGTGCCTCCTGATCCCGAAGGCGATGAAGCGGCCGATTGGCGAATAATTGGTCGAATCATACGGTGTGTCGTTGGGCCCGGTAATGGCGATGACCTCGGGCTCGTTATCGAAGACGTTCTGGACGGTAAGCGAAACCTCCAGGCCCGGATCCCTGCCCGCGCCTTCGATAATCTCGTAGCTGAGTCCGAGATCGAGAGTTGCGCTCGGGGCAATCCGGCTTTCTTCGGCAAATCGCCGGTCGCTCAAGGCTCCGGTATAGTTGAGCGCGGCATTCGCCTTGAACGCGCCCGTGTCGTAGCGGACGGTTCCGCGTGCGCGGACGCGCGGGGGATTGAACACTGTTCCCGAAAGCTGCACCTCGGGGAGCTCGGCGGTCAGCTGCTGGGCGCTGTCGAGCCAGCTGCCGGCGATCTCGAACGACATGGAATCGTCGCCGCGCAGCCTGCGGGTCCAGGAGATGCGCGCATCGATGCCTTCGATCTGCTGGACCGCTACGTTGATGTTACGATTGTCGACCAGGGCGACCACATTGGCCGCATCGTAGGGCGAGCCGGAAAAGTTCTGCAGGCCCAGCTGGGCTCCGGAGATGAGTCCTGCCAGCAGATCGGCCTGCGGCGAGAAATCGATCAGGCTGGCGAAACCAGGATCGCGGAAGGCAGCGGCAATCGATCCGGCAATCGGCTGCACGACCCTGTCGCTGTAGCGAATATCGTACCATGTTGCCGAAACGAGCAGGCCGGGGACACCGGCAAGCTCAAGCTCGATCCCGGCGGTCCAGCTGCGTGCACGCTCGGACTGGATATCCGGATTGCCGCCGCTGATGAAAAGGACGGTGTCCGGACCGGAACCCGCGCCAAACGCGGCAGCAGGGAGCAGGAATGCCTGATAGGGCGTAAACTGCTGAAACAGCGTCGGCGCCTTGAAGGATCGCGACCAGCTTCCCCGGAAGGTCAGCCCGGCGACAGGCGAGTAGATCGCACCGAGGCGCGGCGTGGCGAGCTGGTCGAGGTTCGGGTAGTCCTCATAGCGCAGCGCGGCCGAGAGACTGAGCCGTTCGATGCCGGCAATGCCGTTTCTACCCGAAACGACAGGCAGGTAGAGTTCGCCATAAGCGAACCGGCTGCGCCGGGTGATATCGAAGGCCGCCGAGGGACTGGCATTGATCTCTCGCGAGAAATCGAGACGATTGTCGCGAAACCCCGCACCGACCGCGAGCCTTGCAGCCCCGCCGGGAAGCGTGAACAACGGACCCTCGGCACCGATCTCTCCGGAAGCGATGGCGTTGCAGAAGCAGCCTGTCGTGACCGTTTCCGCGCCATTTTGCGTGGAATTTGTCTGGAAATGCGTTCGATCGCGCCCGAACACGCCAAGCGCCGTCGCCATCCAGCCCGAGCCGAGCTCGATCTCGAGCGAAGGGGCGAAAGTGATCGATTCGACATCCGGCTCGGACACGAACCGCGCCGCCGGCGTGCCGCTGACGATTCTTGAGCTACGTGTGGAATAGAGCGCATCGAGGCGTGCGGTCACACCGGACGCGACCATCTGGTGCCCGGAAAAGATTGCCGCGTGGCGACGCTGCGAAGGATACAGCGAGGTCTCGGGATCGAGCGATGCCGCATAGGAGCGCTGGCGCGCCGCGATCCTGGAGTTGTTGGAAAAGTCGTAGGCGAGCAGGAAACCGCCACTGCTCCAGCGCGTGCCTCCGACGATGTCCGCCTGCTGGCGGAAGTAGCCCCCATCCGTGCTTGCTCCAATCTGCCCCGATGTGGTGATGCCTTCGAAGTCTCGCCGCAGAACGACATTGACGACCCCTCCCACGGCGTCTGAGCCGTAGATAGCCGATGCGCCGTCCGGTACGATTTCGATCCGGTCCACCGCAGGCAGGGGTATGGCGGAGATATCGACACCCTGGAGCGCCGAATCGTATGGCAGGCGGTGACCATTGAGGAGGGTCAGCGTGGCGTCGGGGCCAAGGCCCCGCAAATTGGCGCTCGACGCCGAGTTGACATTGCTGTTCGCGGTGCCCGCACCGAAGCCGATCCCCGGGTTTTGCCCCCCTGAGAAATTCTGTGGCAGCGAGCGGATCGCTTCCCCGAGATCGATTTGCCCTGCTTCCACGATGGCCTCTCCATCGAGCGAAATAACCTCGCCGACCACCCGCGCGCCGCGAATGCGGGTACCCGTGACGACTATGGTGTTTCCTTCGTTCTCGCCTTGCGAGGCTTCCGCGTCGTCGGGCGCGGGGCCGGGCTGTTCGCCCGCCTGTGCACGAAGCGGTGTGGCAAATACGACGAGAGCCGTCCCCGCGAGGAGGGCTGGCAGCCCTCTTGATTTCAGCATCATCCTGATCTCCCTGTTCAATCGCGACATGCCGTTCTGGCTTCGCCGTTGCAGGGGTTGACGCATGGGTGGGCTGGCACCCTAGTTGCACATGAAATTAAATTGACCGGGACTCAGACGTCCTCGGCGGCCAGCTCGCGCCGCAGGTGAGCGAGAGCTCTCGTCATGTGGTATTCGACCGTCGACAACCCGACACCGAGTTCGAGATGAATTTCCCTGTAGGATTTCTTCTCGAAGCGGCTCATCGCGAACACCCGGGCGGTCTTCGCCGGGAGTTCGGCCAGCGCTTCCTCGAGAAGCTGTTTGGTCTCCGCCGCGTGTAACCGGTCTTCCTGGCAAGGTAGACTGGTGCCATCGCCATTCTCGGTGAGCGACAGGGTTACGATCCGGCACCGACTCCTCCGGGCGAAGTCGATTGCCAGGTTCCTCGCGATACAATGCAGGAAACCGCCCGGATTGCGCAGTTCATTCAGTTGCGCGCTCCCAGCGGCACGCAGGAAGACCTCCTGCGCAAGATCGCTGGCGTGCTCGTGACCGACCTTGCGCTTCAGGTAAGCCAGCACTCCGGCACGCTCATCCCTGTAGAGAGCTTCGAGCAGGCGGCTGCGCGGAAGCGATGCCCGCGTGGTTTGCGGTGACGAGGGCGAGGAAAGCGATTGTGTAGCGTGGTGCCGGGATCCGGCAGCGAAATCGGTCATGCTCAGCGGGAGCAGGCGACCGCACTCGTCGGCTCGTCAGCATGAGCCGGATGCGGAGTCCAGGTCTTTGCCGCCGTTCGGGACGCCGCGACGTCCCTTGACCGGATCGGCCGCCGGGCCTTGGCCGGACCGGCGTGCATGATGTCTGGCGGAACTGTCCACGCGTCCGTTGCCAGCAATTCGGTGCGCGCCAACCAATCGTGCCCAAACGCGATTGATCATGCAAGGCGCAACTACTCCATACCGGAGGTGTCCGCAGGCAAGCTCTGCGCGTCCGACCTTCTTCAAACGTCGTGCCCGCATCACCATTTCTGGGGAGGCGGCTGGCCGGATAGGAGAATGCCGGGCGCAAAACCGTTGCGGTAGCAGGACCATCGAAAGGAGGGGCTCCATGGTCCGCATCCCCGAATGGCAAAGGCGCTTCGACGGTTTCGATTTTTCGGACTTCGCGCAGGAATTCCTGCGGCGCAATCCGGACTATCGTGCCCAATTCGCCCGCTTCCGCCGTGCGGGTGACGGCAAAACGCAAGCTCTCGCCGGCCGGCGAAGCGCGCGTTCATGGGGCCTCGAATTTCCTCGTGGATCCCGCATCCGGAGCCGATGTCTGTCCGGCATTATGGCGCCCCGAAGACAATCCGAGCGTCGTTGTGGTCGCATCTTCAGCCGTGTGTCGGACGGAGCTCGCGTCCGCGTTTCACATGCGATCGCTGCTGGTTGAAGCGGAAGCCGGCGCAGATCGGCACCTGGTGCTGGCGGGAAAACACGCGCGCCACCGTCTCGTGGTGACCCCGCCGGCCGCTCGCGATGGCTATATCGTCCCGGCCGATCGCTCGATGTCCGTTCGACTGGCGGCGCTCAGCGCGCTTCATGAGCATCCGCGCAGTCGGCAGGCCATTGCAGCTCGCGCTGCGCTGACACCCTCACCCTATCTCAGACATCGGCTGGTTCTCCTGCTCGCAATTCTCGACAGGCTCGACCCAGCTTCAGGTGAACCCGCAACGGTTCGGCAGATCGCGCGCGATCTGACCTTTCCCGGTCGGGATTACGATCGCGCGATTGAATGGAAGTCATCTTCCGACCGGCGCCAGACCCAGCGTCTTGTCGCCGAAGCGCGGCGCATGACAACGACGGGCTATCGTGATCTCCTGAGCGGCTCCACGCGGCTGGCCTCGCGCACTGAGCGCTGCGACGGAAGCGATGAGGGCCGCGATTAGCAATCGACCGGAGGCCCTTTCGAAGGGCGTGGGCATTCCCGCTACTTTCCAATCTTACTGTTTAAGCTATCGTTTTCTGCGGTGCCGGGTCTTGTGTTCGGTATCGCCACAAACCGAACCTTCAGGGGGGCGCGCAACAGCAACTGCCGGTGCCGATGGCATGGAACCATTGGGTGAGGCATACAGCAGGCGATCGAGCGGCGGTGTGTTGGATTGCACCCTCGTCGGTCGAACAGGCCGGACTATGTATGCCTACTTCGCAGAGGAGTTCGCTACTGAACTCATAAATGTACAATCGGACACCGAACTGAGTGGGGCTCTTGCCGAGGTATCGCGGCGCCTCGGTTTCGACCATTTTGCCCTTAGTCTCGAATTGCGCTCGGGATCGCGCGAGGCGCCGGGCTTGCTTCTGCACGATTATCCCGATGAGTGGGCAAAGGTCTATGTGGCGTTTGATCTGGCGGGCCAGGATCCCGTCCGGCGCGCTTGCGACAAGAGCTTTATCGGCTTTGCATGGGATATGCTGGAGGAGATGATTCCGCTTACCCGCGGGGACCGGCAGATGCTCGCCGTCGGGAAGGAATGTGGAATCGGCGACGGCTATACAGTGCCACGACACCTGCCCGGACTCGCGCGCGGAACGTGCACCTTTGCCGTGTGTCCGGACAGGGATCTGCCCCGTTGTCGCCTGGCCCTTGCCGAGATCGTCGGCACGCTCGCGCTCAGTTGCGCCCTTGCCCTTGGTCCCTCTCGTAGGACGGAAACCGTTCCCGTGCTCAGCGATCGCCAGCGCGAGTGTCTATTGTGGACCGCGCGCGGCAAGACCGCCGCCGAGACCGCGATCATACTGGGTATCGGCACCGAAACCGTCATCCAGCATCTCAAAATGGCCCGCGAACGCTATCAGGTTCATTGCAAGCAGTCGCTCGTGGTCGCAGCTCTTTTCGATGGGCTGATCGGATTTGCCGACATTATCCGGTGGCGAGACACGGGCTGAATTCTGCCCATGCAGTTGGGACGCTTTGCAATCCCGCGGAAGCTTACATCCCCTGTTCTTGGTATGTCGAAGCGGAACCAGATCGATCAGTTGCTACCTGTCTTTTCAATCACAGGCAGCAACAATGCAGAACGATACCAGTCCCGCCGATCCGGTGCTCCGGACCATGTTCGCGGCCCGTAAGCGGGTCTTCGTCGATCTCCTCAAATGGGATGTCCCCGTGCTCGAAGGAGCCTACGAAATCGACCAGTTCGATACGAGCGAAGCGTCCTATGTCATTCTCACTGATGACAAGGGCAGTCACCGCGCATCTGCGCGGCTGCTGAAGACGGACAGGGCGCATATTCTCGGCGAGCTGTTTCCGTCTCTTTGCGATGGCCCCGTCCCGGTGCGCGAGGACTTTCGCGAGATCACCCGCTTCTGCATCGAGCCGACACTCTCGCGTCTGGAACGCCGGGCCGCGCGGGACGAACTTGTAACCGCCCTCGCGGATCACGCGCTGATCGCCGGGATAGCCGCGTATACCGCGGTCGCTACGCCGAGCTGGTTCCGCCAGATTGCGAAATTTGGCTGGCGATGCCGAGCACTCGGCCCCGGCAGCCGAATCGGCGGTGAAAACCTTATCGCGCTTCAGATCGATATCGATGCGGGCACGCCTGCTGATCTCGCGTGCGGTGGTGTCTACCGCCAGGGATCCTATCGTGTGGCCGACTACGAGCTGGAGATCGCGGCATGACTGGGGCACCGCATTCGCCCTGGCTCGACCAGATCAGAAAGCAGGGCTATTGCATCATCCCCAACGCTCTGCCGAGTGCAATCCTCGCAGCGCTCGATACGGACCTCCAGCAGACCTACGCAAAGACGCCTTTCGGTGATGGCGAGTTCTATGGCTACAAGACGAAGCGGTTTGGGAGTTTGCTGCGCCGCTCGCGCTGGGCGGGAGACCTGGTCCTTCAACCGCTCATCCTCGCGCTTGCCCGTGAAATTCTGGGCAAAGCCTGCGAACGCATCCAGCTAAATGTCGCGCAGGCGATTGCAGTCCATCCCGGCGAGATCGAGCAGTTCCCGCATTGCGACCACGACATGTGGGCAGGGGAGAAGGGCACGCATGAATATCTGCTCAATGTCATGTGGCCCCTGACCGAATTTACGGCGTCCAACGGCGCGACGCGAATATATCCCGGCACCCACAGGCAGAAAATTGAGTCGCTAGACCAGCTCGGCACGCCAATCGCGGCCGAATGTCAGCCTGGCGATGCCATTTGCTTTCTCGGATCGACGGTGCACGGAGCGGGACCTAATCTGACCAGGCACGTGCGCCGTGCGGTGGTGATCGGTTACAGTCTTGGCTGGCTCAAGCCCTACGAGAATCTTTGGCTCGCCTATCCGCCAGAAGTCGCGCGGGAATTTCCTGCAGAACTTGCCGAGCTTGCGGGCTATTGTCAGCACCGGCCCAATCTTGGCAATTACGAAGGCCAGTGCCCATCAATCTTGCTGCGCGACGATATTGCCGAGTTTCCGCGGGCGACCGATGCGCTTCGCGACGACCAGAAAGCGGCGGTGCGCGAATTTGCCGAGGCGCAGCGCGGCGAAAAGTGAGCCCTGCCCACGTCCTTGAGCCGACCTATCAACGCCTCAAGCGTGCGCTGATGGAGGGAACCTGGGCCAATGGGGCCAAGCTCGAGGCAATGCGGCTTGCCGACGATTCCGGCGTCAGCATGACACCGGTGAGGGACAGCCTGAACCAGCTGGTTGGCGAGGGGCTGGTCGACCTCACCCCTGGCGACGGCTTTCGGGTGCCGGTTCTGACCGAACAGGGTTTGCGGGATGTCCTCCGCGTAAATGCGGTTTTGCTTGAAACAGCGAGCGACGAAGTTTGGCGAATCCCGAACGCGCGCGATCTCGAAGACTGGCCTGACGATTATGCTGGCCGCATGGCAGCGGTGTTTTTGGTACTTGCAGCCGGGTCGGGCAACCGGTGCCTGGCGGTCCTGATCGATCGGATCAGTGATCGGCTGCACCGGGTTCGGATCCATGAACCCGACGTATTGCCCGACGCTGCAGAAATCCTCGCTGAAATCGAGGCGAGTCTGCGAGGCTCGCGTAGCGAACGGCTGCGCGCCTTGCGGCGTTACCATCGCAGATGCGAGGAGCGGGTTCCGAAATTGGTCAGTCGCCTGTCGGGATAGTTTTCCGAAACTCAATTCTGTTCCGCTTTCAACGCGCCCATCGAACCGAATGCACCGCCGCCACGAGGTCGTTCGTCAGAACCGAGCCATTGTAGGTTCGTCCCCATCCGAGAATGGGAAGATAGCGCGCAAGCAGGCTGGGCTCGGCCATAGCTTCGACTACTCCTGCAGCGCTTTATGACTGGGATTCCATCGAGCGAAAGATCAGCATTCCGGCCAGCATAGCCATCACGAAGACTGCTGCCTTTGCAGGCTCGATGACGAGCGCTGCAAAGCCCGGCCCGGGACACAGGCCTGCAATCCCCCAACCGGTGCCGAACAGCGCCGCGCCGCCGATCAGGCGGGGGGTCAGGTCGGTCCGGTCGGGAAGAGCGAATGTCGTGCCAATCAAAGGCTGCGCCATGCGCGCCTGAATCCGCCAGGCGATCGCCATCACGATAACCGCGCCGCCCATCACAAACGCGAGGGTGGGGTCCCAGTCCCCGAATATGTCGAGAAAGCCGCGCACACGCGCTGGGTCGACCATGCCGCCCAGTGCCAGCCCGGCACCGAACAGGCTGCCTGACAGGAGAGCCACTAGCCACGAGCGGGTCATGACAGCACTTCCAGCCCCAATGCATTCATGATGGCGACGGTTGCGATACCAGCTGCCATGAAGGTTGCCGTGGCGACGATCGAGCGCTGCGAAAGCCGGCTGACACCGCATACGCCGTGGCCGCTGGTGCAGCCGCTGCCGATGCGCGTGCCGATGCCGACCAGGAGGCCCGCCGCCACAAGTGGAAGGTACCCGGCAAAGCTGGCCTCGATACCGCCGGTAGTCCAGGCAACCAGCAAGGCGCCGAGTGGCAGGCCTACAACAAACGCCCACGCACCGGACCGGGGCATACCGTCGCCGCTGATACCGAAGGCGCGCGCGGCGATGCCGGACACGCCGGCAATTCGTCCTGCACCCAGCAACATCAGCGCGGCGGCCAGGCCGATCAGCACTCCACCAAGCAATCCGGCGAGCGGGGCGGCATCGGGAAATCCGGGAAGCATCACAGCTTGTTGACCGGCATCTTGAGGTAAGACGTGCCGTCGCTTTCGGGCGGCGGCAGATGGCCGCCGCGCATATTCACCTGGATGGCGGGCAGGATCAGGCGCGGCATTTCCAATGTCGCATCGCGCTGGGTGCGCATCTCGACGAACTGGTCCTCATCCACATCTTCGTGAAGATGCACATTGGCTGTGCGCTGCGCGAGCATGGTGGTCTCCCATACGAATTCCGTGCGATTGGGCGCCTTGTAATCATGGCACAGGAACACCCGCGTCCTGTCCGGCAGGCGCATCAGCCGGCGGACCGAGCGGTACAGCTTGCGCGCATTGCCGCCCGGAAAATCGGCCCGGGCGGAGCCATAATCGGGCATGAACATCGTATCGCCGATAAAGGCCGCATCGCCGATGATATAGGCCATGTCCGCTGGGGTATGGCCGGGCACGTGAAGAGCGATCAGCGGAATATCGCCAATCATCAACGCGTCGCCATCTTCCATCAGCCGGTCGAATTGCGATCCGTCACGCTCGAAATCGGTGCCTTCGTTGAACACCTTGCCGAACACGCCCTGCACGGTCACAATTTCGCGGCCGATGGCCAGTTCGCCGCCCAGCTTTTCCTGCAGATAGGGCGCGGCGGAAAGGTGATCGGCATGGGCGTGAGTTTCCAGGACCCAGTCGACGGTCAGACCTGCATCGCGCGCATAGTCGATAATTTCGTCCGCCGCTTCCAGGCTGGTGCGGCCCGAAGGCTGATCGAAATCCCAGACGCTGTCGATAATGGCCGCGCGCTTGGTCTGATCGTCGCTGACCACATAGGTCGCGGTAAAGGTCGGCTCGTGGAAGAAAGCCTTGACGTGCGGTGCTCGCAGATCGCCCGCAAGCACATCGTTCACCTGTTCGATGGCCTTTTCGATATTCGTGTCGTCGCTCATAGTGTTTCTCCGGCGTCGCCGCTCGGCTGGGGGGATTGGCCAAGCTCGGGGCAAAAGATGTCGTGCAGCAATTCGAGAACCCGCTGCGCATTCGGGTCGCACACACGGTAGAACACCGATTGGGCATCCTTGCGGGTCGCGACGAGATCGTCTTCGCGCAATTTTGCGAGGTGCTGCGACAGGGCGGACTGGCTCAGCCCGACGCGCTGCGCCAGATCGCCGACGGACAGCTCGCCAGCCTCGGCAAGGAAGCAAAGAACGAGCAGGCGCGACTCGTTGGCTATCAATTTCAGCAGGCGGCTGGCCTCGCCGGCCTGCCGCGTGAAATCCGTATCCGGAGACCCATCGTGGCTCATGATTTGCTCCGTTAGTATTCACTAATTTAGAATAATCTAATGTATTTTCAAGGGGGAGGGGGTATTCGCCTCGCTTCGGTAGGGAAGTCATTTTCTGCAACCGACCATCTGTGTTCACGGGGGCGCTTCGTGCGACACGATTTTCGATGGCGGCGTTGGAACCCGTAGTCACTCCAGCTTCATTGACCGGGCAGGAGAATCGATATGAACTACGATTTGATGGTAATCGGTACGGGGACGGCAGCCATGGTTTGCGCCCTGCGCGTTGCGAAGGCGGGTTGGAAAGTCGCGGTTGTCGACGAGAAGCCATTCGGCGGCACCTGCGCGCTACGCGGCTGCGATCCCAAGAAAATGCTGGTGGCCGATGCAGAAGTGATCGACGCGAAACAGCGCATGACAGGTCACGGGGTGAAGGGGGATCTGCGCATCGATTGGCCCGACCTTATCCGGTTCAAACGCAGCTTTACCGACCCTGTGCCTGAAAAGCACGAGCGGCGGTATGAAGAGGCCGGCATCGTGACCTTGCATGGTACGGCAAAATTCACCGGGCCAAATCAGCTCTCCGTAGGCGACTATGAAATCGAATACCGCAAAATCCTGATCGCGTCGGGAGCCAGACCGATACCTCTAGCCATCCCAGGCGAAGAGCACCTGATCGACAATGAGGGCTTTCTCGAACTGCCTTCGCTGCCGAAGCGCATCGTTCTGGTCGGGGGCGGATATATCGCTGCCGAGTTTTCCCATATCGCTGCCCGTGCGGGAGCCGAGGTCACGATCCTTCAGCGGGGACCGCGCATGTTGACGCAGTTCGAACCCGAACTTGTGAACTGGCTCATGGATGCGTTCGACCGGATCGGTGTGCGAGTGATTACCGATACGGCGGTCGATGCCATTCGAAGATCGGGCGGAAAATATGTGGTTCATGCGAATGGCAAGGGCGGCCCGATCGAAGTCGTCGCCGATCTTGTCGTTCATGCGGCAGGACGGGCTCCCGCCATCGAGCGGCTCGATCTCGAAAAGGCCGGGATCGCAGCCGAACATGGAAAGCCGAAGCTGAACAAATTTCTGCAGAGCGTAAGCAATCCGGCCGTCTACGCTGCCGGAGATGCTGCCTCGAACGGGCCGCCACTCACCCCCGTTTCCAGCCATGATGCAAAAGTTGTCGCGGCCAATCTAGTCGAAGGCAATCACCGCGAACCCGATTACAAAGGGGCGCCGAGCGTGGCCTTCACTCTTCCGCCTATCGCCCGCGTTGGCCTCACCGAGGCAGAGGCGAATGAGGCGGGGCTGAGATTCCGGACAAAGTGCGAGCGGACCTCTCAGTGGTTCACCGCCAGGCGGGTCGCCGAACCTGTCTACGGGCACAAGACACTAATCGAAGAGGAGACAGGGACAATACTGGGCGCGCACCTCGTCGGACCCGGCGCAGACCAGGCCATCAATATTTTCGGACTGGCGATCCGCCATGGGCTCACCGCGGACGATCTGAAGACTACAATGTTCGCCTATCCAACCGGCGCGTCTGACATCGGATACATGGTCTAGGGCCGAGCGGTCTCCAGCATGTCGATGACTGCACAGTCGGGCACATGACCGCCCGAACACTGCTCGACGGTAGCGGTAAGATGCCGTTCCAGGCGAGTGAGATCGTCGATCTTGCGCCGTACTTCTTCGAGGTGATGAATTGCAATCTCGCGCACTTCGTCGCAGCATGCTTCGGCAGGACCGCCCAGGTCCAGAAGTGTCCGCACCTCCTTCGGCGCAAAGCCTAGCTCGCGCGCCCGCTTGATGAATTTGAGCGTGCGGAGGTGCCCATCGTCGAAAACCCGGTGTCCGCCTGCTGTACGATCCGGCGCACCGAGCATTCCGATCTTCTCGAAATACCGGATCGTCTCGATATGGACGCCCGTCTTGCGCGCCAATTCACCTATCGACAGGCGGCCCACGCCGAATCTCCTTGAACCTATATCTACTACAGGACGTACATACAGTTCGAATCGAGCGGAGGCAAAGATGACCGAGCAGGCTGTCCAATACGGTGAGGCGAAAAGCGTAAGCGATCGCGGGGTTGCTGGCGTTGGAATGCTGGCGAGTGCAGGGGCGCTTCTCTCTGCGGCTGCCTGCTGCGTCCTGCCGTTGGTCCTCGTTGCTGTCGGGCTCGGTGCTGGCGGGCTCGCATGGTTTGTTCCCTACCACTTGCCGCTCACAATCGCAGCCTTCCTAATCGTGGCCTTTGGGTGGTTCCTTCACGTGCGCCAACTGCGCATCTGCAGTGCTGATGGCTGTGAGAAACCTGCTCGCAGCAGCGCTGCGCGACTGACATTGCTGATTGCCACCGCGATGATCGTCCTGTCTGCGCTATGGGGCTTTATTGAACAACCGCTGATGCGTGCGCTTGGAGGAGCCTGATGCAGATTGTTTCGACGATCACGTGCCCCCATTGCCAAGCGGCCACCACCGAAACCATGCCGACCAACGCATGCTGGTTCATTTATGAATGCCAGCATTGCCGGAAAAGACTGCAGCCATTGGCAGGAGACTGTTGTGTATTCTGCTCTTATGGCGATGCCCCATGCCCCCCGATTCAGGAAGCGTGGGAAGATGGTGACGGTGCTACCTGCTGTCTACCGCAGTAGTGGTGGTCGCATCACGCAAGACACACACGAGATGCTTGTTCCAGTCATTAAGGGCATTGCGTTTTTCGTCTTTCCAATCGTGGCGCTGGTAAACTCCCGCCACGCCCGCACGTGAACCGCTTACATGGTTCAATACCGCCTCGGTAACCTCGAACCTTACACCTAAGCGCTGGAAATTCGTTGCGAGCGTCCGCCGCAAGTCATGAAGGCGCCAGGGAGGCAAAGGTTCGCCTTCGGCTTCCTCGATGGCGCTATCCAGCTTCATCTTGCCTTTATGGTAGCCGGTGAAGCCCGCTCCACTTGCAGTCGCAAACACTCTGCCCTTGCGCGGCCATTTCCCTCCACCTGCCAACCGATCGAGCTCGATCATGGCGAGTTCGTTCAATGGAATGGTGTTGAACTCTCTGTTTTTCGTGCGCCGGCCGGGCAGGGTCCATAGTCTTTCTGCTCTGTCGAGCTCCTGCCAGTGCATCCCGCAAACCTCTTCGCGGCGCTGTCCGGTCAAAATCAATAAGCGGACAATCGGCCCGAAACAGGGATGGCATTCGGGCGTGGCATACCAGATCATGCGCAGCTCCTTGTCAGAAAGCCAGCGATCCCGCGGCCTTACCGGCGGCGGCGTCTCCATGCCCTCAATCGGACTGCGATCGAGATCGCCGCGACTGATAGCCCAGCGGAACAGACGGCGCATCACTGCAAATACGTTCCGGCGATTGGCGACCTGCTCTTCCGGCATCTGGTCGAGAACGGATACGATATCTGCCCTGGTGATCGAAGGCAGCGGCTTCTTGCGTAGAACCGGCTCAAGATGAAGCCTGACCACTCGTTCGACCAGACGTCTCCATCCCTCGCCTTTGCAGGAATGGGTGAAATGCCGCGCGTAATTGTCGAAGGCGAGATCGACGGCCTCACGGCGCCTCTGCTTTTCAGCCTCCACTGGATCGACGCCTTGGCCGACGAGCAGGAGAAGGCGTTCGGCTTCCGAGCGGGCCGTCGTAGGTGTCCACGGAGACCCATGTGCGCCGATCGTATAACGCCGTGCGATTGTCTCGCGCCCGCCCATCCTGAATTGAAGGACGTAAGAGATATTTCCTGAAGGCGTAATCTTGGCGCCAAAACCTTTGAGATCAGTGTCCCAAACGAATTGGCTCGAGCTGCTAGCCTCGAGCGCATCTATCGATTTTTTCGTGATTTTTCCTGTTGCCATCCGGAACCTCGTGTCCTTCTTCTGGCAATCACCGGGTAATCACGCAAGCGGAAAAAGGAGCGAAATGGAGGCAATGCCAGCGTAGGAGGATTCAGCTAAGTACATTGTTTTACAAGGATTTCGCACTTTAGCGTCGTCTAAATCTAAAGTACCAGACTTCGTGGCCGTAGACCTCGCGCGCCTTTGCCTCGTAGCGGGTCTCGCACCAGCCGCCGGGGCGGTTCTCCCAGCTTTGCCGCCCTTCGACCTGCCATTCGAAGCTGTCGGTGTGGCGGCGCATGACCGAGAGGGCATGGCGCAGGTAGACCGGGTGGTCGGTGCCGAAGCGCAGTTCGCCCCCCGGCTTGAGCTTGGCCGCGAACATTTCCACCGGCCCGTCGTTCATCATCCGCCGCTTCGCATGGCGCGCCTTGGGCCAGGGATCGGGATGCAGCAGGTAGAGCATCGTCAGCGCGCCGTCGGGCACGCGGCGCAGGACTTCCAGCGCGTCGCCCAGGTGCAGGCGGACATTGCCCAGCGCGCCGTCGCGCACGTGGACCAGCGCCTGGGCCACGCCGTTGACGAACGGCTCGGCCCCGATGAAGCCGTGATCGGGCAGGAGATCGGCCCGGTAGGCCAGGTGCTCGCCCCCGCCGAAGCCGATCTCGAAGTGGAGCGGGCGGTCGTGGCCGAACAGTCGCTCCGCCGTCACCGGCCCTTCGGCCGGGACCGCGATCTGGGGCAGGAGCCTTTCGACCAGCTCGGCCTGGCCCTTGCGCAGGGGCTTGCCCTGGCTGCGGCCGTAGAGGCGGTTGAGGGTGGTGGGATCGCCGGGCTTGTTCGCGCTCATGACCGGGCCGAATACAGGAATCCCCTGCCGCCTCAAGCCGGGCGCGCGGCGCGCCAGGGCCTCAGGCGAGCGCGGCCCAGATGCCGTAGGCGCTGGTGGCGCTGAGCGCCGTGCCGACCAGGACGAGCATCAGCCGGGGGCTGAACCGGCGCGCCGCGACGGCGCCGAGCGGGGCGGCCGCGATCCCGCCGATCAGCAGGCCCAGCGTCGCCCCCGCAAGGTCGGCAATGCCGATCTGGAACACGAACGTGGCCGAGATGGTCAGCGCCAGGAAGAACTCGACCGCGTTCACGGTGCCCACGACCTTGCGCGGCTCCGCCCCCTGGACGAGCAGGTTGGAGGTGACGACCGGCCCCCATCCGCCGCCGCCCGCCGCGTCGAGGAACCCGCCGACGAGGCCGAGCGGCGCGACGTGCTTCGCCTCGCGCAGCCGCGGGGGGTAGAGCAGCCCGCGCGCGAGGAGGTAGAGGCCCATGACTGCGAGGTAGGCGAGGACGACCGGCTCGACGATCGAGGCATCGATCGCGGTGAGCAGGTAGGCGCCGGTTATGCCGCCGGCCATGCCGGGGATCAGCAGGCGCAGGAACAGCGCGCGGTCGATATTGCCGCTCAACAGGTGGCTGATGCCGCTGGTCGCGGTGGTGAAGCATTCGACCACGTGGACCCGCTGCGAGGCTTGCGCGGGCGGCAGCCCGAGGACGCCGACCAGCAGGGTATTGGTGATGACCCCGAAGGCCATGCCCAGCGCGCCGTCGACCAGTTGCGCGGCGAACCCGATCGCGATGAACGGGACGATCCCGGCCAGCTCGATTCCGAAGATGTCCATCGCGCGCTATTCGTCCCGGCCAATCGCCGGGGCAGCTACGCGCGATCGGACTGGCTGGCGACAGCCGAAATCCTACGCCGGCTGATAGAAAAGCGCGTCAGCGCAGCGGGCGCGCGACAGCCCGCGTGCGGGTTCAGGCCGCTTCGGCCTGGCTTTCCGGGTCGCGCAGCACGTAGCCGCGGCCCCACACCGTTTCGATGTAGTTCTCGCCCCCGCAGGCATGGCTCAGCTTCTTGCGCAGCTTGCAGATGAAGACGTCGATGATCTTCAGCTCGGGCTCGTCCATGCCGCCGTAGAGGTGGTTGAGGAACATTTCCTTGGTCAGCGTCGTGCCCTTGCGCAGGCTGAGCAGCTCCAGCATCGCGTATTCCTTGCCGGTCAGGTGGACCCGCGCGCCATCGACCTCGACCGTCTTGGCGTCGAGGTTCACGGCCAGCTTGCCGGTGCGGATGATCGACTGGCTGTGGCCCTTCGAACGGCGCACGACCGCGTGAATGCGCGCGACCAGTTCCTCGCGATGGAACGGCTTGGTCACGTAGTCGTCGGCCCCGAAGCCGAAGCTGCGGATCTTGCTGTCCATCTCGGCAATGCCCGAAAGAATCAGGACCGGGGTCTGGACCTTGGCGACGCGCAGCTTCTTCAGCACGTCGTAACCGTGCATGTCGGGCAGGTTGAGGTCGAGCAGGATGATGTCGTAGTCGTAGAGCTTGCCGAGATCGAGCCCCTCTTCGCCCAGGTCGGTCGAATAGACGTTGAAACCCTCGGTCGTAAGCATGAGCTCGATGGCCTTCGCCGTGGTCGGCTCGTCCTCGATCAACAGTACGCGCATGGGAATCCCCCTTTGCCCCTTCGGCCCGGTCACTCGAAACGCGGCCGCGCTGCCCCGTGTTCGATAAACAAGCCTGACATTAACCACACAAGGTGTGAACGGAAAAGGTTAATAACCTATAAACGCAGGAAATACGGCGAGTCGTGCGTGGTTGCTGACAGGCCGAATCGCGCGATCGCCGTGCGCTAGCCGCCGGCCGCCAGCCGTTTCTGCCGCCGGCGCTGGACCGAGCTGCCAATGCCCATCGCCTCGCGATACTTGGCCACCGTGCGGCGGGCGATGTCGAACCCTTCGCCCTTCAGCAGGGCGACCAGCGTGTCGTCCGACAGGATCTTCTTCGCGTCCTCCGCGTCGATCAGCGCCTTTATCCGCGCCTTGACCGCCTGCGAACTGGCACCTTCGCCATCGGCGCTGCCGACGCCGCTGGTGAAGAAGTATTTCAGTTCGAACGTGCCCCGGTCGCAGTTCAGGTACTTGTTGCTCGTCACCCGGCTGACCGTGCTTTCGTGCATGTCGATCGCCTCGGCCACGTCGCGCAGGGTCAGCGGGCGCAGCTCGGATACGCCAGCGCGGAAGAACCCTTCCTGCTTCTTCACGATTTCGGCCGCGGTCTTGAGGATCGTCTTCTGCCGCTGGTCGAGCGCGCGGATCAGCCAGTTGGCATCGGCCAGCTTCTCGCCCAGCCAGGACTGCGCCTCCTTCCCCGCGCAGCCGCGGCGCAGCTCGAGATAATAGGCGCGGTTGACGACCAGGCGCGGCAGGGTCTCCTCGTTCAGCGCGATATCCCACCCGCCGTCGCGCGCGGCGGTGACCAGGATATCGGGCACGATCGCGGCCTCGCCCGCGCCGCCGAACCGGCAGCCGGGCTTGGGATCGTAGCCGCGCAGTTCGGCCAGCATGTCGGCGAAGTCCTCGTCGTCGACTTCGCACATCCGTTTGAGGCGGGCGAACTCGCCGCGCGCGACCAGGTCGAGGTTGTCGATCAGCCGGGCCATGCACGGATCGTAGCGGTCCGCCTCGCGCGCCTGGAGGGCGAGGCATTCGCCGAGGCTCCGCGCGCCGACCCCGGTGGGATCGAGCGATTGCACGACGGCCAGGGCGCGCTCCGCCTCGGCCACGGGAATGCCCAGTTCGGCCGCCACCTCGTGCAGGTCCGTGGCGAGGTAGCCGGCCTCGTCGAGCAGGCCGACGAGGTGCCGCGCGACGAAGGCCTCGCGGCTGTCGCCGGCCGCGGCCCCGACCTGTTCGGCGAGATGTTCGGCCAGGGTCGGGCCGTCGCCGCCGCGCTCGTCGATCGAGGGCAACTCGCCGGCCGGCGTCGCCCCGTGCGCCGCGCCCCATTCGCCGTCGCCGGTATCGCGGTCGCGGTCGAGCGCGCCGGGATCGATGTCGAGCGCGCTCTCGTCGCCCGCGGCGCTGTCGGCGGCGGGTTCGCTTTCGCCCGCGGGGGCCGTCTCGCCGTCTTCCCGCGCGACCTCGCCCGCTTCCAGCAGCGGGTTGGCCTCCAGCGCGTCGCCGATGAAAGTCTCGATCTCGAGGTTCGACAGCGCCAGCAGCTTGATCGCCTGCTGGAGCTGCGGCGTCATGACCAGCGACTGCGTCTGCCGCAGATCGAGGCGGGGGGCCAGCGCCATGGCCGGCCTATGCGCGGTCGTGCGGGGCCGGGGCCGCGGCCCTTGCATGGCGCAGGCGGGCCGCGGCCGCGCCGGTCACAGCGTGAACCCTTCGCCCAGGTAGAGGCGGCGCACGTTCTCGTCCGCGACGAGATCCTGCGGCGTGCCGGCGAACAGGACCTGGCCACCGTAGATGATGCAGGCGCGATCGACGATGTCGAGCGTCTCGCGCACGTTGTGGTCGGTGATCAGCACGCCGATCCCGCGCTGCTTCAGGTCGATCACGAGGTCGCGGATATCGCTGATCGAAAGCGGGTCGATCCCGGCGAAAGGCTCGTCGAGGAGCATGATCGAGGGCTTGGCGGCCAATGCGCGGGCGATCTCGCACCGGCGGCGTTCCCCGCCCGACAGCGCCATGGCGGCGCTGTCGCGCAGGCGGGTGAGGCCGAATTCGTCCAGCAGCCGTTCCAGTTCCGCCGCGCGGGTCTGCGCGTCGGGCTCGACCATTTCGAGCACGCAGTTGATGTTCTGCTCCACCGTCATCCCGCGAAAGATGCTCGTTTCCTGGGGCAGGTAGCCGAGGCCCAGGATCGCGCGGCGGTACATCGGCAGGTTGGTGACGTCTTCGCCGTCCATCAGGATGCGGCCGGCATCGGGCTTCACCAGGCCCATGATCGAATAGAAACAGGTCGTCTTGCCCGCGCCGTTGGGGCCGAGCAGGCCCAGGACCTCGCCCTTGTCCACCGTCAGCGAGATGTCGGTCAGCACGCTGCGCTTGTCGTAGCTCTTGGCGATCGAGACGACTTCCAGCCCGCCGTGCGGCATGGGGGCGGTTGCGGTCACGCTCTGCGCGTGGTCGGCAGCGGGCTCGGCAGTGTCCATCGCGCGATCATGTAGCATTGCTGCGCCCTCAGGAAACCCCCCGGTGCGGCGATCTGGCAGGATTCGTGCATGGCGCGCGGGGCCGCCGCCCCGGTTATCGCGCTTGTCTTCGTGTCTTGCGTCTGAAATACTCCGATTCGGATGGGGGAAAACGGAGGAGAGGGCGCTATGGCAAGGGCGCTTCACGATATCGGCGGCGGGGGCGAGCGCGATCATGCGCCCGAGAGGGCGCGCGACTGGCGCAAGGGGATGAGCGACAATGTCGCCTATGCTCTCCTGTTCTACACCGCCCTGCAGATATTCGTCACCGTTCACGCGATGAAGGCGATCGGCTCCTCGATCCTGCCCTACCTCGCGCTGGTGGCGCTGGTGGCCGGCATCATCCCGGCCTGCCGCTGGTTCGAGAAGCGCTGGCGCGACCTGTCGGACGAGCAGGCGGCCGACCCGGCGCTCGCAGCGGCCTATCGCCGCGACCAGGCGATGCTCTGGGCACTCGCGATCCTTCTGCCGCTCGCCCTTACCGCGCTGTTCCGCGGGATCGCGCTGCTCGTCGGCTGACCGCTCGCCTTGCGGGCGGCGCGCGCCGACTCTAGCTGGGGCGCATGACAACGCCCGGAACCAATCGATGATCGACGGGGCCACCGCGCTCGATCGCTGTGCCAGCCTGATCGAGGCCGCGCGCCGCCACGGGGCCGATGCCGCCGACGCCGCCGCGCGCGCCCAGTCATCGGAGGCCGTCGGCGTGCGGCTGGGCAAGCTGGAGGAGGTCGAGCGTTCCGAAGGCGAAGGGATTGCCTTGCGCGTTTTCGTCGGCCGCCGGTCGGCCTCGATCGAAACGAGCGATTTCACGCCCGGCGCGCTGGACGACCTGGCCGCCCGCGCCGTGGCCATGGCGCGGGTCGCGCCCGACGATCCCCATGCCGGCCTCGCCCCCGGGGACCGGCTCGACCGGGGCGAGGCCCCGCCGCTCGATCTCGAGGACCCGGCAAGGCCCGGCCCGGACGACTTGCGCCGGCGCGCCGAGGCGGCCGAGGATGCCGCGCGCGCGGTCGAAGGGGTGACGAACAGCGAAGGGGCGTCGGCCTCCTGCGGCCGTTCGCTTTTCGCGCTGGTGACCAGCCACGGTTTCGCGCGCGCTTATGGCGCCACCCATCACTCGGTCAGCGCGGTCGCGATCGGGGGCAGCGGCGCCGGGATGCAGCGCGATTACGCGCAGCGCAGCGCCCGCCACCTGGAAGACCTGCCCCCGCCGGAGGAGATCGGCCGCCTCGCGGGCGAACGCACGGTCGCGCGTCTCCATCCCGAGGTGCCGCGCGGCGGCCGCATGCCCGTGCTGTTCGACCCGCGGGTCGGTGCCTCGCTGATCGGGCACCTTGTCGGCGCCATGGCGGGCCCGGCGATCGCCAGCCGGTCGAGCTTCCTGCTCGGGCGCGAAGGCAGCGCCGTTTTCCCGGCCGCGATCGATGTGCTGGAGGACCCGCACCGGCCGCGCGGCCTGCGCTCGCGCCCGTTCGACGGGGAGGGGCTGTCGTGCGTGCCGCGCAAGCTGGTCGATCGCGGCGTGCCGGGCGACTGGCTGCTCAATGTCGCGAGCGCCAGCAAGCTGGGCCTCGCCCCGACCGGCCATGCCTCGCGCGGGGCGGGCGCACCGGGCGTCTCGGCGAGCAACCTGCACGTCCCGGCGGGCCCGGTCGGCCGCGCCGAGCTGATGGCCGATATCGGGGAAGGCGTGCTGGTGACCGAGCTGGCCGGCCAGGGCGTGAACGCGGTCACCGGCGACTACAGCCGGGGCGCCAGCGGTTTTCGCATCGTCGGCGGCGAGATCGCCGGGCCGGTGGCGGAATTCACCGTGGCGGGCAATCTCCTCGCCATGTATGCCCGGATGCATGCGGCGAACGACCTCGAGATGCACCGCGCGATCAATGTCCCCACCTTGCGGGTCGACGGGATGACGGTGGCCGGCGCATGACGCGGGCGCGCCCGGTCCGGCACGCCCTTACCCGCCTGGCGGCGGCTTTCCTGGTCCTGCTCGCCGCGCCGGCGCTTGCCGTTCCGGCCCTGCCCGAAGGGGCCCCGGCCACGCCCGCCCCGGCCGCCGAAGCGGCGATCGCCGATCACCAGGATGCGGGCGCGGACGCGCGGATTGCGGGGCGGATCCGCGCGATCTTCGGCGAGATAGAGGCCCTGTCGCAAGTCGAGGTCGCGGTCAGCGAAGGGGTCGTGACGCTGGCCGGAACGGTCCCTGCCGCCGGGGACGGCGAGCGCGCCGAACGCATCGCCAGCCGCGTCGCCGGCGTCGCCACGGTGGAAAACGCGATCGTCCGCGACGTCTCGATCGATCGCAACCTCGGTTCGCTGGAAAGCCTTTCGGCCGGGTTCGCCGGCCTCGTCGCGATGCTGCCGCTGATCGGCGTCGCGCTCGTCCTGGCGATTGCGATCGCCTTCGTCGGCCATCTGATCGCGGGGTTCGGCGCGCTCTGGCGCCGGCTCCTGCCCAATGTCTTCCTGGCCGACCTGGTCGCGAGCGCGATCCGGTTCGCCTTCATTCTGATCGGCCTCGTGGTCGCGCTCGACCTGCTGGGTGCGGGGGCGCTGATGGGGGCGGTGCTGGGTGGCGCGGGGGTGGTCGGGATCGCGCTCGGCTTCGCCATGCGCGACACGATCGAGAACTACGTCGCCTCGCTGATGCTCAGCCTGCGCCAGCCGTTCCGGGCCAACGACCACGTCCTGATCGACGACAAGGAAGGGCGCGTCGTGCGCCTGACCAGCCGGGCCACCGTGCTGATGACGCTGGAGGGGAACCACCTGCGGATCCCCAATTCCACCGTCTTCAAGGCGGTGATCCTGAACTACACCCGCAACCCGCAGCGGCGGTTCGAATTCGACCTGGGGATCGACGCCGACGACGATCCCGACGCGGGCCGGCGCGTCGGGCGCGAGACGCTGGCGCAGCTGCCGTTCGTCCTCGCCGACCCGCCGCCCGACGCGGCGGTGATGGAAGTGGGCGATTCGAACATCGTCCTGCGGTTCTTCGGCTGGATCGACCAGCGCGAGAGCGACTGGGTCAAGGCACGCAGCCGCGCGATCGCGGCGGTCAAGCGGGCGCTGGAGGAAGGCGGCTTCGCGCTGCCCGAGCCGATCTATCGCCTGCGCTTCGACCAGCGCACGATGCCACTGCCGTTCGAAAATGTCGCCGGGCCGCAAGGCGATGCGGGCCGCGAACGGCCGGCACGCCAACCGCCGGAACCCGCTCCGCCGCCGGACAGCGGGCCGGAGGGGGACGACGCGGCGGACGTGCGCCCCGATGCGGAGATCGAACGGATGGTCGAGGCCGAGCGCGCGCAGGGCGAAACGCGCGACCTGCTCGATCCCAGCCGGCCGGTGGAATAGGCCCGGCGAACGGCCGCCGACCGGCGGCGGCCGCGCCTGCCGTCAGCCCCTGGCCCGCTCGATCGATTCGAGCACGATCCGCTTGGCCTCGGCCGCGTCGCCCCACTGGCCGATGCGGACCCACTTTTCCTTCTCCAGGTCCTTGTAGTGGGTGAAGAAGTGCTCGATCTGCTGGAAGATGATCGAGGGCAGGTCCTTGGTTTCGGCGACGTCGGAGTAATAGGGGAACGTGGTGTCGATCGGGACGCAGATCAGTTTCTCGTCGCCGCCGTGCTCGTCCTCCAGGTTGAGGACCCCGATCGGGCGGGCGCGCACGATGCACCCGGGGATGAACGGGCTGCGCGAGATGACCAGCGCGTCGAGCGGGTCGCCATCGGGGCTCAGCGTGTGGGGCACGAAGCCGTAGTTCGCCGGGTAGCGCATCGGCGTGTGCAGGATCCGGTCGACGAACAGGGCGCCCGATTCCTTGTCGAATTCATACTTCACCGGTTCGCCGCCGGTCGGCACTTCGATGATGACGTTGAGGCTGTCGGGCGGGCTGTCGCCCACGGGAACCTTGTCGATGCGCATATTGTCTCTCTGTTGCGGTCGGCCCCTCTCCCAAAGGACTTCGCGCCGGGGCCTCTAGCGGGCCGGCGATATTGCGGCAAGCCACGCTCTCGCCTAAGCGCGCGCCATGGCGAAGACATCCGGCAAGACCCCCCAGGCGATCCGCGGAACGCAGGACATTTTCGGCCCCGATGCGGAAAGCTTCGCGCACGTCGTCGAAACCTTCGAGCGCGTGCGCCGGCTCTACCGCTTCCGCCGGGTGGAAATGCCGGTGTTCGAGAAGACCGAGGTCTTCGCCCGATCGATCGGCGAGACGACCGATATCGTCTCGAAGGAAATGTATTCGTTCGAGGACCGCGGCGGGGAATCGCTGACCCTGAGGCCGGAGTTCACCGCCGGGATCGCGCGCGCCTGGATCACCAACGGCTGGAAACAGCACGCCCCGCTCAAGGTCGCGACGCACGGGCCGCTGTTCCGCTACGAGCGCCCGCAGAAGGGCCGGTACCGCCAGTTCCACCAGATCGACGCGGAAATCATCGGCGCGGCCGAACCGCAGGCCGACGTGGAATTGCTGGCCATGGCCGACCAGCTGCTGCGCGAGCTGGGGATCGAGGGTGTCACGCTGCAGCTCAACACGCTGGGCGATGCCGATAGCCGGGAGGCCTGGCGCGCCGCGCTGGTCGAGCATTTCCGTGCCGTGAAAGGCGAACTGTCGGAAGATTCGCAGGAACGGCTGGAAAAGAACCCGCTGCGCATCCTCGACAGCAAGGATCCGCGCGATCGCCGCTTCGTGGTCGATGCGCCGAAGATCGACAGCTTCCTGTCGGACGAGGCGCAGGCTTTCTTCGGCCAGGTCACCGATGGGCTCGATGCCGCGGGCGTGAAATGGCGCCGCGCCGAAAGCCTCGTGCGCGGGCTCGACTATTACCGGCACACCGCGTTCGAATTCGTCCCCGACGAAGGCTCCGCCGCGGCCGCCGCGCTCGGCGCCCAGAGCACGGTGCTGGGCGGCGGGCGTTACGACGGGCTGATGGAATCGCTCGGCGGCGCGGCCACGCCCGCGGTCGGCTGGGCCGCAGGGATCGAGCGGCTGGCGATGCTGGTGGGGGAGAAGCAACCGGAGATTGCCGACGTCAGCATTGCCGTCGAGACCGATGCGCTGCTCAACACCGGCATTGCAGCCAGTACCGCGATCAGGACTGCCGGCCTCTCTGCCGAGATCGTAGCGACCGGCTCTCCGCGCAAGCGCTATGACAAGGCCGCAAAGATCAACGCGAAGGTACTGCTCAGCATTTCCGCGAAGGACGGCGAAACCGTCTTCAATCTCAAGTCGGCGCCGGGTGTCGAGGAATATGACCGTGTCCGCGATATTCTCGAAAACCTCGAGAAATGACTATCCCCGCAGTCCCTGCAATTCGTCACCCTGAACTCGTTTCAGGGTCCATTTCTTCTCTCGCCCCATCGATTGGTGGAGCGCGATGGATGCTGAAACGAGTTCAGCATGACGGGCTTCGGGAGAATGGGGTGGCAAAATGACCATCCCCGCCGAACGCCTGGACCAGATCGCGCACCGTTTCGCCGAGCTCGAGGCGCGGCTGGCGTCGGGTACGCTGGAGGGCGAGGCTTTCGTCGCCGCCAGCCGCGACTATGCCGAGCTGGAGCCGGTCGCCCGCGCGGCGCAGGAGGTGCGCGCGATGCGGGCCGAGCTGGCGGACCTGGAAACGCTCGACGATAGCGATCCCGAGATGAAGGCGCTGGCGGAGGAGGAAATCGCCCGCCTGCGCGAGCGGCTGCCCGAGGCCGAGCGCCAGCTGGCGATCGCGATGCTGCCGCGCGATGCCGCCGATGCACGGCCCGCAATGCTGGAAATTCGCGCGGGCACCGGCGGGGACGAGGCCGCGCTGTTCGCCGCCGACCTGTTCCGCATGTACGAGCGCTTCGCTGCGGAGAACGGCTGGCGGGTGGAAACGATCAGCATGAACGCGTCGGACATCGGCGGCTTCAAGGAAGTGGTCGCCCATGTCAGCGGCACTGGCGTTTTCGCCAGGCTGAAGTTCGAAAGCGGCGTCCACCGGGTCCAGCGCGTGCCGGTGACCGAGAGCGGCGGGCGCATCCACACCTCGGCCGCGACGGTCGCCGTCCTGCCCGAACCGAGCGAAGTCGATGTCGAAATCGACGACAAGGATCTGAAGATCGACATCTACCGCGCCAGCGGTGCCGGCGGGCAGCACGTGAACACGACCGACAGCGCGGTGCGCCTGACCCACCTGCCGACCGGCCTGGTCGTGATCCAGCAGGACGAGCGCAGCCAGCACAAGAACCGGGCCAAGGCCATGCAGGTCCTGCGCACCCGGCTCTACGACCTGAAGCGGGCGGAAGCGCAGGGCGCGGAGGCGGAGGCGCGCAAGGCCATGGTCGGCAGCGGCGACCGGTCGGAGCGGATCAGGACCTACAACTTCCCGCAGGGGCGCGTCACCGATCACCGCATCGGGCTGACGCTGCACAAGCTCGACGAAGTGCTGGCCGGCCCGGGGCTGGGCGAGCTTGTCGATGCCCTGATCGCCGAAGACGAGGCCAAGCGTCTCTCGGCGATGGATGGCTGACGGCGTGCCCGGGGTCGCGGTCGCCGCTGCCCTGCGCGCGGCGGCAGAGCGGCTTTCGCCGGTGTCCGATACCGCGCGGCTCGATGCCGAGCTGCTGATGGCCCACGCGCTGGGCGTGTCGCGCTCCGACCTCCTCCTGCGGCACATGCAGCGCGATGCGCCGCCCGCCTTCGCCGCGCTGGTCGAACGGCGCGCCGGGCACGAGCCGGTGGCCTATATCCTCGGCCGGCAGGAGTTCCACGGCCTCGCCCTGCAGGTCACGCCCGACGTCCTGATCCCGCGCGACGACAGCGAGACGACGCTTGCCGCCGCGCTGGAGGGGGCGGGCGAGGACGGGCGCGTGCTCGACTGCGGGGTCGGCTCGGGCGCGCTCCTGCTCGCTTTCCTGGCCGAGCGGCCGGGCTGGCAGGGCATCGGTATCGACCGCGCCCCCGCCGCGCTTGCCGTCGCCGCGGCCAATGCCCGGGCGCTGGGGCTGGACGGGCGCGCGCGCCTGGCGGAGGCGGACTGGCACGCGCCCGGCTGGGCAGGCGAGCTCGGCCGGTTCGATCGCGTCGTGGCCAATCCGCCCTATGTCGAAAGCGGGGCGGATCTTGCGCCCGACGTCGGCGCGTTCGAACCTGCCGGCGCGCTCTATGCCGGGCCCGACGGGCTGGACGATTACCGCGGGCTCGTCCCCTGCCTTCCAGGCCTGCTCGCGCCCGGCGGGATCGCCGTGCTCGAAATCGGCGCGACGCAGGAAGCCGCGGTCGCCGCGATCGCCGCCGACGCCGGGTTTTCCTGCACGTTGCGGCGCGACCTCGGCGGGCGGCCGCGCGCATTGATTTTGCGTTAGGGGTTGGCAAAGACCCTCGCGATAGCTAACTCTTGAGA
This sequence comes from Pelagerythrobacter marinus, assembly GCF_034375205.1. Lineage (NCBI taxonomy): Bacteria > Pseudomonadati > Pseudomonadota > Alphaproteobacteria > Sphingomonadales > Erythrobacteraceae > Pelagerythrobacter > Pelagerythrobacter marinus. The sequence goes on from NZ_CP139719.1 coordinate 154,785, forward strand.
CAGGCCACCGGATCGCGACGCGCTCGCCACCCGGAAGGGCCTGGTTCCGACATTTGCAAACCGGCCGGGCGTTGGGCCCGCGCACAGGTGCAGATGGAACATCCGCGATCCGCAACGAAGCGGACGCGGCGAGGGGTCATGCGACCGCACGGGCAATGGTGCCGGCTGGGCGGTCCCGAATGAGGAAGAGCATTCCTTGAACAATCACCGCAGTAATCGCCGTCGCGGACGCGGCAATCGCCAGCAGGGCGGCGGCAACCAGGCTAACAGGATCGACAGTCGGGCTCGCGGCAACGCGCCCCAGCTGCTCGACAAGTACAAGAAGCTGGCCCAGGACGCGCAGCACAACGGCGACCGGGTGCAGGCCGAATACTACCTGCAGTTCGCCGATCACTATTTCCGCGTCATCGCCGACAACAAGGCGCGCCAGGAAGAACAGCGCAGCAAGCGCCAGGACGATCGCGACCAGGACGACGACGATGGCGACGACGACGAGGGCGAAAGCCCGCGCCGCCGCCAGTCGCGCAACACCCGCAATCGCCGCGACGACGGCAACGGCCGCGACGGTTCGGCCGATCGCGGCGGTTCCGCTGATCGCGACGATGCGAACGATCGCGACGGCAATGCCGAATCGAGCGACGATTCGGGCTACGAGCCGGCGGAAAACCCGTTCAAGCGCCCGGCCCGCGGCGAACCGCGCCAACCGCGCAAGCCGCGCAAGGCCCGGGGCGAGACGCCTGGCGACAACGCTCCCGACAATGCTCCCGACAACAGGGGCGAGATCGACGCTTCGGCGCTGCCCCCCGCGATCGGCGAGGCCGGCGATGCCAGTGAGGCCGCGCCGCCCAAGAAGAAGCGCGCCACCCGCAGCCGCAAGAAGGCCGAACCGGCCGAGGACAGCGAAACCGTCCAGGCGGTCGGCTGATACCGGGGCAGGAGCTGGCTAGCCGGGGCGGCACAGGACGATGAACCGGATCGGCCGGATCGGCGACTGGCTGCTCGCCCGCCCCCGCCTCGCGGCGCTCCTGTGCGGCGCCCTTTCGGCAACCGGGTTTCCCCCGCTCCACCTCTGGCCGGTCGCCTTGCTGGCCATGGGCGGCTTCATCGCCCTCGTGCGCCACGCGCCCGACCGCAAGAGCGCCTTCGTGCGCGGCTGGCTGTTCGGGCTGGCCCATTTCACCCTCGCCAACAACTGGATCGCGACTGCCTTCACCTACCAGGCCGAAATGCCGGCCTGGCTCGGCTGGCTCGCGGTGCCGCTCCTGTCGCTCTACCTTGCGCTCTACCCGGCTCTGGCCGCTCTCCTGGTCCGCCTGCCGGCGCGGGACATGGGGCCGGGCGCGGTGGCCTGCCTTGCCGGCGGGGCCTGGGCGCTGACCGAGTGGCTGCGAAGCTGGGTCTTCACCGGCTATGCCTGGGACCCGTTCGGGCTGGTCTTCCTCGGCCCGTTCGACCGGCCCGGGCTCGCCGCGCTCCTCCCCTGGCTGGGGACATATGCCCTTTCCGGCCTGGCGGTCGTCGTCGCGGCCCTGCTGCTGGTTCTCCTTCGCGAAAGGCGGCCGGCCGCTTTCGCGCTGGCGACCGGCCTGCTCGCGGCCGGCATGTACTGGCCCGCCCCCGCGCGGGAGGAAGGCACGCTGCGCTTCACGCTGGTCCAGCCCGACATACGGCAGGAAGACCTCGACAATCCGGCCAAGTTCGAAGAGCAGTTCGCCCGGCTGGCGCGGCTCTCGCTCCCGCGCGGGGCCGAAGGGCCGCGACTGGTGCTGTGGCCCGAATCGGGCGTGCCCGATTACCTGCGCGACGGCTATCCGCAGCGCTATTACGACCAGATGACCGCGGCCGGGAACCCGGGCTATGCCCGCTGGCGGATCGGCCGGACGATCGGCGAGGGATCGCTGCTGCTGACCGGCGCGGTGGACCTGGAGATCGAGGACGTGGACGGCCGCGAACGGGCGACCGGGGCCTATAACGCGATCACCCCGGTCATGGCCGACGGGACGCTGGGCGAACGCTATGCCAAGGCGCACCTCGTGCCCTTCGGCGAATATCTTCCGCTGCGCAGCTGGCTCTCGCCGCTCGGCCTCACGCGGCTGGTCGCCGGGACGCTGGACTTCATTCCCGGCCCCGGGCCGCGCACGCTCGATCTCGGCCGCTGGGGCCGCGCCGGGGCGCAGATCTGCTACGAGATCGTCTTTTCCGGGCAGGTGGTCGATCGCGGCGACCGCCCCGATTACATCTTCAACCCGTCGAACGACGGCTGGTTCGGGGCGTGGGGGCCGCCCCAGCACCTAGCCCAGGCGCGAATGCGCGCGATCGAGGAAGGGCTGCCGGTTCTGCGCGCGACGACGACCGGGATCAGCGCGGTGATCGATGCGCGCGGGGTCGTGCGCGACCACCTCGGCATGCGCGTGGCCGGGCGGCTCGACGGGCGCGTTCCGCCGGCGCAGCCGCCTACGCCGTTCGCGCTCTTCGGCAACTGGCTGGCGATGGCCTGGGCCCTGGCACTGATCGCCGGATCGCTGGTTGTCACGCGGTGGCGGGCGGGCTAGGACCGCCTTTCAGACATAAAGCTTCCTTTATATCGGGAATCCACATGCGCAGCACCTTTCTCTTCACGTCCGAGAGCGTTTCCGAGGGGCATCCCGACAAGGTCTCGGACCAGATTTCCGACGCCGTGGTGGACCTCCTGCTGTCGAAGGACCCCGAGGCGCGCGTTGCCTGCGAAACGCTGACCACGACGCAGCGCGTCGTCCTGGCGGGCGAACTGCGCTGCAAGGGCGTGTACGAGGACGGGGCCTGGGTCGATGGCGCGCTGGAGGAGATCGAGCGCGTCGTGCGCGAGACCGTGCGCGAGATCGGATACGAGCAGGACGGCTTCCACTGGCAGACGCTGACGTTCGAGAACCACCTCCACGGCCAGAGCGCGCATATCGCGCAGGGCGTGGACGCCAGCGGCAACAAGGACGAGGGCGCGGGCGACCAGGGCATCATGTTCGGCTTCGCCTGCGACGAGACGCCCGACCTGATGCCGGCCACGATCGATTACAGCCACAAGATCCTCCAGCGGCTGGCGGCCGACCGCAAGAGCGGCGCGGCCCCCTTCCTCGAGCCCGATGCGAAGAGCCAGGTGACCTTGCGCTATCGCGACGGGAAGCCGGTGGCAGCGACCGCGATCGTCGTTTCGACCCAGCACGCCCCCGGCTACGACGAAGGCGCGAAGGAAGCCGAGCTGAAGGATTACGTGAAGCGCGTCGTGGGCGAGATCCTGCCCGACGGCTTCCTGTCCGACGAAACGCGCTGGCACATCAACCCGACCGGGACTTTCGTGATCGGCGGCCCCGACGGCGACGCCGGCCTTACCGGGCGCAAGATCATCGTCGATACCTATGGCGGCGCGGCGCCCCACGGCGGGGGCGCGTTCAGCGGCAAGGACCCGACCAAGGTCGATCGTTCGGCCGCCTATATCAGCCGCTACCTGGCCAAGAACATCGTCGCTGCCGGGATCGCGCGCCGCTGCACGATCCAGCTTTCCTACGCCATCGGCGTTTCGGAGCCGCTGTCGCTCTATGTCGATACCCACGGCACGGGCAGCGTGGACGATGCCCGGATCGAGGACGCGATCCGCGGTATCGACAAGCTCGGCGGCCTGACCCCGCGCGGCATCCGCACCCACCTGGGGCTGAACAAGCCGATCTATCGCCAGAGCGCGGCCTACGGCCATTTCGGCCGGGCGGCGCAAGGCGATCATTTCCCGTGGGAACGCACCGACCTGGTGGACGACCTGAAGGCGGCGCTCGCCTGACCTAGTCGCGCCACCGCGGCGCGGTTCCGCGCTGCCGCCCATGCTCGCCGTGGCGGGGCGATGGACGGTCGAGTGCCAGCCCGGCATCGGAGAACCGGAACGGGCTGCGCAGGCCGGGAACGCCATCGGGGTCTATCCGCATTCCGCGCGCCGCGACCTGCGGATCGGCGAACACGGCCGCGCAATCGTTGATCGGCCCGGCCGGCACGCCGCTTTCGCGGCAGGCGGCGAGCAGGTCGTCGCGCGCCCAGCGGGCGATCTCGCGCGCGATCTCGGCTTCCAGCCATTCGCGATGCGCGATCCGGCCGGCGTTGTCCGCCAGGCGCGGGTCGTCGGCCAGGTCGTCGCGGGCGAGGGCGCGCATCAGCACGCCGAACAGCCGGTCGTTCGCCGGGGCAAGGACCACCTCGCCGTCGGCCGCGCGATAGACGCCGTAGGGCACGACCTGGGCGTGCGAATTGCCCATCCGCGGCGGGTTCGCGCCGCTCGCGAAATAGCTCATGGCCTGGTTGGCGAGGAGCGATACCGAACAGTCGAGCAGGGCCATGTCGATGTGCTGCCCGGTGCCGGTGCGCTCGCGCATCAGCAGCGCGGCCTGGATCGCGATCGTCGAATAGAGGCCGCAGGCGAGGTCGGAGATTGAGACCCCCGCCTTCATCGGCGCGCCCCCCGGCTCGCCGGTCAGCCCCATCAGCCCGCTCATGCCCTGGATCACGAAGTCGTAACCCGGTTCGTCTCGGCGCGGGCCGTCGAGCCCGAAGCCGGTGATCGAGCAATAGACGAGGCGCGGGTTGCGCGCGGCGAGCGCGGCGTAGTCGAGGCCGAAGCGCGCGAGTGTGCCAGCCTTGAAGTTCTCTATCACCACGTCCGCGCCGTCGCACAGCCCGGCAACCATCGCCTGGTCGGCGGGGTCGGCGAAGTCGGCGACGACCGATCGCTTGCCGCGGTTGCAGGCATGGTAATAGGCTGCGGCGCGTTCACCCCCGCGCTCGATCCACGGCGGGCCCCACTGGCGCGTGCCGTCGCCTTCGGGGCTCTCGACCTTGATCACGTCGGCGCCGAGATCGGCCAGGGTCTGCCCGGCGAACGGCCCGGCCAGGACGCGGGCGAGTTCGACCACGCGCAGGCCGGCAAGCGGGGTGGCCCGGCCGCCCACCGGCTCAGGCGACGTAATGCGCGGTGGTCTTCGCGGCGACTTCGTCCGCGCTCACGCCCGGGGCCAGCTCGACAAGGCGGAACGGGCTGTCGTGGTCCGGCCGCTGGAACACGGCGAGGTCGGTCACGATCATGTCCACCACGTTGGTGCCGGTCAGCGGCAACGTGCATTCGGGAATGAACTTGGGGCTGCCGTTCTTGGCGGTGTGTTCCATAACCACGATGATCTTCTTCACCCCGGCGACGAGGTCCATCGCGCCGCCCATGCCCTTGATCATCTTGCCGGGGATCATCCAGTTGGCGATGTCGCCGTTCTCCGCCACTTCCATCGCGCCCAACACAGTCAGGTCGATATGCCCGCCGCGGATCATCGCGAAGCTGGCGGCGCTGTCGAAATAGGCGCTGTGCGGCAGTTCGCTGATCGTCTGCTTGCCGGCATTGATCAGGTCGGCGTCGACTTCGTCCTCGTAGGGGAAGGGGCCGATGCCCAGCATGCCGTTTTCGCTCTGCAGCGTGACATGCATCCCTTCGGGGATGTGGTTGGCGACCAGCGTCGGGATGCCGATCCCCAGGTTCACGTAAAATCCGTCTTGCAGTTCCTGCGCCGCGCGGGCGGCCATCTGGTTGCGGTCCCAGGGCATCGGTCAATCTTCCTTGGTCTCTGGAGGTGTCGGGACGAGGAACCAGCCCCGGTCGATCAGCACTTCGAGTGCCGAGGCCGCGGCAGGGTCCCTCAGGTAGGAATAGAGCTCGTCGAAATCGGCCCGCTTGTCACCGGCGATGGCGAGCAGGCAGTGGCTGCGCGCCAGCTCCTCGCGGCGCAGCTGCTTGCGGTCGCCGGCCCGGCGCATGAGCAGCAAGATGTCGCGGCCCGCCGGGTCGAGCCCCGTTTCCACGAGGTGCCGGCGCAGCGTGCCGGCCTCGGCGGCGGAGAGGCGGCTGATCCAGAACACGGCGGTATCCTGTGCGCGCAAGTCGGCCAGCCCGTCGGCGAGGGCCGGATCGGGCGCGATCGCGTCGACCTGCGCGGCTTCGCCGGCGGGGTCGAGATCGATCAGCACCGCGGGCGGCAGGATCGCGCAATCGGTGGTTGCCGGCTGCAGCGATCCGGGATCGGCCAGGACGGCGGAGCGCCGGCGCTCGTCGGTCGGATGGCGGGCGGATTCGGCCAGCGCATAGCTGAGAAAGCCGCGATAGGGCGTGGCCGGCGCCGTTGCAGCGGCCGCGCGGTCGGCCGGCACGACGGTTCGCGCGCCGGCCCGGGCCTGCCGCTCGGGCCCGCCGATCATCGCGCTGCTGGCGGCAAGCGGAATCGCGGCGGCAACGCACCCGCCGAGGGTGAGGGCAAGCGCCGATGCCGCGCACGCGGCATGGTGCCGCCGCGCGCTCACGCGGCCTCGTGTTCGGGCCCGGTCCTTTCCCGGGTCGTGCGGAACTCGATCTTCTTGTCGTAGGGTGCGCCGACGATCATCCGCTGGACATAGACGCCGGGCAGGTGGATGCAGTCGGGATCGAGACTGCCGGTGGGCACGATTTCTTCCACTTCGACGACGCAGACCTTGCCGCAGGTCGCCGCCGGCAGGTTGAAATTGCGCGCGGTCTTGCGGAACACCAGGTTGCCGGTTTCGTCCGCCTTCCACGCTTTCACGATCGCAAGATCGGCGAAGATCCCGCGCTCGAGGATATAGTCCTCCCCGTCGAAGGTCTTCACTTCCTTGCCTTCGGCCACCTGGGTGCCGACGCCGGTCTTCGTGTAGAACCCGGGAATGCCGGCGCCGCCGGCACGCATACGCTCGGCCAGGGTCCCCTGGGGGCAGAATTCCACCTCCAGCTCGCCGGATAGAAACTGGCGCTCGAACTCCTTGTTCTCGCCCACGTAGGACGAGATCATCTTCTTCACCTGGTGCGTGCGCAGCAGCTTGCCGATGCCTTCGTTGTCGATGCCGGCATTGTTGCTGCAGAAGGTCAGGCCCTTGACCCCGCTGTCGCGGATCGCGTCGAGCAGGCGTTCGGGAATGCCGCACAGGCCGAAGCCCCCCGCGGCGATCAGCATGTCGTCCTCGAGCAGCCCGTCGAGGGCGGCGGCGGCATCGGGATAGAGCTTCTGCATCGGACCTCCTTAAGCGCCCTTCGCCTCTAGGCGCGAAGCGCGGACCTGTCACCCCTCGGGCGGCTGCGTCCGGGCCATGCTGCGGTGCAGCATCGCGGTGCGGCGAGCCGGACGGGTCGCCCGCAAAAGTGTCATTCTTTCAACCGTGCGACAGGCCAGGTTGCTTTTTATGCAATATACAATGAACTTTTCGCACTTGCACAAAACCTTGCTGCACTGCACATAGGGCGTGCCTTTCAGGCATCCTCTCCCAAGACTTTCCAGGCCCGGTCCTCGTGACCGGGCCTTTTTCTTTGCCCGCGCTGCGCGTGCAGGCCCCGGCACTTGCCGGCGGTTCGGGCGTTTGACTCGCGACGAAGGCTCCCTAGCTAGGGAGCGTCACGCATGTGAAACGGCACAGGGAGATGTGGACGGATGGCCGAAGTCGACGCGACGGTAGAAGATAAGGCGGTCCGGCTCCAGGTCGCGGCGGCACGGCAGGAAGAAAGCGGGCGCGGCGTTGCCCGGTTGCCGCGCTCGGCGTTCCAGGCGCTCGGCATTACCGAAGGCGACGTGGTCGAGATCGCGGGCAAGCGTTCGACCGCCGCGATCGCGATGGCCGCCTATGACGAGGACCAGTCGCTCGACGTCGTCCGGCTCGATGGCCTGCAGCGCAACAATGCCGAGTGCGGATCGGGCGAGCACGTGCGTATTTCCGCCGCCAAGTCGCGGCCGGCCACGCGCGTCGTGTTCGCCCCGGCCAGCCGGGAGATGCGGCTCCAGGGCCCGACCCAGGCGCTCAAGCGCAATTTCTTCCGCAAGCCGCTGATGGCCGGCGACCTCGTGGCGACGACCGGCCAGCAGCCGGTGCAGAACATGCCGCCCGAAGTGCAGCGCATGTTCAACGCCCCGGCCTATGCGCTGACGCAGGTGCGCCTCACCGTGGTTTCCACCGCGCCCAAGGGGATCGTCCATATCGACGAGAACACCGAGGTGGAGCTGCGCGCCGAGTACGAGGAATCGCCCACCGGCCGCGCGGTCGTGAACTACGACGATGTCGGCGGCATGGGCGAAACGATCCAGCAGCTGCGCGAGATGGTGGAGCTGCCGCTGCGCTATCCCGAGCTGTTCACCCGGCTGGGCGTCGATCCGCCCAAGGGGGTCCTGCTCCACGGCCCGCCGGGAACCGGCAAGACGCGGCTCGCCCAGGCGGTCGCGAACGAGAGCGACGCGCAGTTCTTCACCATCAACGGGCCGGAAATCATGGGCTCCGGCTACGGCGAGAGCGAGAAGCGCCTGCGCGAGGTGTTCGAGGACGCGACCAAGCATGCCCCGGCGATCGTCTTCATCGACGAGATCGACTCGATCGCGCCCAAGCGCTCGCAAGTCTCGGGCGAGGCGGAAAAGCGCCTGGTCGCGCAATTGCTGACCCTGATGGACGGGCTGGAGGCGCGATCGAACCTCGTCGTCATCGCCGCCACCAATCGCCCCGACGCGGTGGACGAGGCGCTGCGCCGGCCCGGCCGGTTCGACCGCGAGATCGTGATCGGCGTGCCCGACGAGAAGGGGCGGCGCGAGATCCTGTCCATCCACACCCGCGGGATGCCGCTGGGCGACCGGGTGGACCCGGACGAACTGGCGCGGGTGACCCACGGTTTCGTCGGCGCCGATATCGCCGCGCTCGCGCGCGAGGCGGCGATCGATGCCGTCCGGCGCATCATGCCCAAGCTCGACCTCGACGAACGGACGATCCCGCCCGAGGTGCTCGACAACCTCTCGGTCACGCGCGAGGATTTCCTCTCCGCGCTCAAGCGTGTGCAGCCCAGCGCCATGCGCGAAGTCATGGTCCAGGTCCCGAAAGTGGGCTGGGGCGACATCGGCGGGGTCGACGACGCGATCGACATGCTGCGCGAAGGGATCGAGCTGCCGCTCAAGAACCCCGAGGCGTTCCGCCGCCTGGGCATTCGCCCGGCCAAGGGCTTCCTGCTTTATGGCCCGCCCGGCACGGGCAAGACCCTGCTGGCCAAGGCGGTCGCGAAGGAGGCGGAGGCGAACTTCATCTCGATGAAGAGTTCCGACCTCCTGTCGAAGTGGTACGGCGAGAGCGAGCAGCAGATCGCGCGCATGTTCCAGCGCGCGCGCGCCGTGGCCCCGTGCGTCGTCTTCATCGACGAGATCGACAGCCTCGTCCCGGCCCGCGGCAGCGGCCAGGGCGAACCGCAGGTGACCGGGCGCGTGGTCAACACGATCCTGGCCGAAATGGACGGGCTGGAAGAACTCCAGTCGGTGATCGTGATCGGGGCCACCAATCGCCCGACCCTGGTCGATCCGGCGCTGCTGCGCCCCGGCCGGTTCGACGAGCTGGTCTATGTCGGCACGCCGGACCGGAAGGGGCGGGCGCAGATCCTGGGCATACACACCGGCGGGATGCCGCTGGCCGGCGACGTGGACCTGGGCACGGTCGCGGACAAGACCGACCGGTTCACCGGCGCCGACCTGGAAGACGTCGTGCGGCGGGCGGGCCTCAACGCCCTGCGCCGCGTCGGCGGCGAAGTGCAGGACGTGACGGGCGCCGATTTCGACGAGGCGCTGAAGGATTCGCGTGCCACCGTGACCCCGCAGATGGAGGCCGAATATCGCAAGATGCGCGGCGAGCTGAAGAAGCGCGCGGCGCAGGCGATGCCGATCGGCTTCATTTCCGAAGGCATGGTGGAGCCGACCCGCGACCGCAAGCACGGCTAAGGCGGCCCGGGGCGGGCCCGGCGTTCCGCGCTGGCGCGCTCCGCCCCCGGCCGGGCGCCTTGGCGCTGCTGTGTTCCGCTAGCCCCGCTGCGTGCGGGCGTTGGCGTCCTCTACCCCCAGCCGGTGGCGGATCAGCGCGTCGGGCATGTTGACCCGCAGCCATTCCATCATGTGCTCGCGTACCGCGCAGCGCAGGGTCCACAGGTCGCCGATCGTCGCCGCGCTGACCGCGATCCGCAGCTCGATGCTTTCCGGGTGCGCCTCGGTCATCAGCAGTTCGGCCGTGCGCCCGTCCCAGTCCTCGCGCGTGGCGACATAGCGCAGGAACTCCGCGCGGATCGGCGCCACTTCGCTGGCGGGGTCGAGGTGCAGGAAGACCGGCCCCGAGAGCCGTTCCGAATCGCGCGACCAGTTTTCGAAACTCGTGTCGAGGAAGCTGCTGGTCGGCACCACGATCTGCCGTTCGTCCCAGGTCCGCACGATGATGAAGCTCATGCGGATTTCCTCCACCCGCCCGGTGAAGCCGTCCACTACCACGAGATCGCCGATCCGCAGCGGTTCGGTCAGGGCCATCTGCATCCCGGCGATCAGCGACTTGAGCGCGGGCTGGGCCGCCGCGCCCACGGCCAGCGCGGCAAGCCCGGCCGATGCCATCAGCGTCACGCCGACGTCGCGCACGCCGGGGATGGCCAGCAGCATCATCGCCACGGTGAGCAGGACGATCAGGAACGCCGCCGTGCGCGAAAGGATCGCGACCCGGGTGCGCCGGCTGCGCGCGGCGATCGGGTCGGACGACAGCTCGCTGCGGATCTGCATGGCGGCGGCGAATGCGCGCACGAGCGATAGCGCCAGCCAGCCGACCAGCGCGGGGACGAGGAACGGCGCGACCCACTGCCAGACTCGCGCGATATCGGCATGGGTCTGGGCGACGACCGCAATCGCGATCGCCACCACCGACCAGCGTATCGGCGAGGCGATCCGTTCGAAGACGAGGTCGTCGGCCCGCGAGTCCGATCCCTGCGCCAGGCGCCGCAGGAGGTTGAAGATCACCCGGTGGACGAGGAAGGCCGCGGCAATGGCGAGGACGACTGCGATCGTCACCGCCGCCACTTCGTCCCAGGCGATGGTCCATCCACCGGTCCAGTCGGGCAGGGCGATCCGGTCGGGCATCAGCGACGGCCTATGGCCTGTGCCGGGCCGTGGCAAGCGCGCCGAAGCGCGCGGCGCGGCAGGGCGTCAGCCCGCGGCATGGGGGAAAGCAATCGTCACCTCGACCCCTCCGGGGCCGAAGCGCCGGTCGATCTCGCCGCGAAGCTGGCGCGCGGCGCTCGTCATCAGCAGGCTGCCGAACCCGGTCCGCTCGGGCGGTTTGCCATCGCATTCGCAGCGTTCGCGCCAGTTGATCGCGATCATCCCGTCGTCGACGCGCCAGGCGATCGCGATCGTGCCGCCCCGGCTCCAGGCGCCGTACTTGACGGCATTGGTCGTCAGCTCGTGCAGGACGAGGCCCAGCGGCGTGACCTGCCGCGCCGGCAGCTCGATGTCCGGCCCCTCGATCTCGGCCGGGAGCTTCTCCGACCGGTAGGGGGCGAGCGTCGTCTCCACCAGCGTCCGCAGCGAGGCGACCGGACGTTCGAGCGTGCCCTGGGTCACGTCGTGGGCGGTCAGCAGGGCGTGGATGCGGTCCGATATGCGCTCGATCACCGGCCGTGCCTCGGGCGCGTCCTTCCCGCTCATCCGCACGATCGCGAGGATCACCGCGAAGAGGTTCTTGACCCGGTGGTTCAACTCGCGCGCGAGCAGGTCGGCCCGGTCGCGCGCTTCGCCGAGGGCCGCGGCCTGCTCCGCCTCCGCCTCGGCATGGGCGGCGCGGGTGACGAGGCGGTAACCGAGCGCCAGCGTCACCAGCAGAACCAGCAGGATGCCGCCCAGCAGCGGCAGGACCCGCCCCTCGGCCCGCGCGGTCTCGGTCGCGGCGGCGACCAGGATCCGGTTCTCGATCGCTTCCATCTCGCGCGTGGCCCGGCGCAGGCGCGCCATTGCCTCGGCCCCCTCGTCATCGAGCAGCTGGCGTCGCGCCTCGATCACGCGGCGCCGGTCGACCAGCGCGACGACCGCTTCCATTTCCGCGAACTTGGTCTCGGCGAGCGTGTCGATTTCGTCCAGCAGCTCCTGCTGGCGCGGCGAGGCATCGTCGCCGAGCAGCTCGCGCAGCCGGGCGAGCGCGGGGCGGACCTGCTCGCGCCCGACGTGATAGGGTTCGAGATAGCGGCGATCGAGCGTGAGGAGATAGCCGCGCTGGCCCGTTTCAGCGTTCAGCGCGGCGCGGGTGACATTGCGCAGTTCGAGCAGGATCTCGCTCGTCTCGCGCACCTGCCTGCGCTCGGCCCGCTCGGCCTCGATCGTCTGGAACACGAGGAACAGCCCCGCGAGCAGGGTGAACGCGATCACGCCCAGGATCACGAGGTTGCCCGTCCTGGGGCGGCGAAGGCGCAATCGCGGCGTCAGTGTGCCTGGCCCCAGCTGGTGCCGGTCCCGATCTCGATCCCGAGCGGCACGTCGAGCGTGACCGCGGGGAGCGATGCCTCGGCCATGACCCGTTCGATCACCGGCCTCGCGGCGGCGACGTCGCCCTCGGGCAGCTCGAACACCAGCTCGTCGTGGACCTGCAGCAGCATCCGCACGTGGCCGAGGCCCGCGTCGGCCAGGGCCGGCATCATCCGCGCCATCGCCCGCTTGATGATGTCCGCGCTCGTCCCCTGGATCGGCGCGTTGATCGCGGCCCGCTCGCTCCCCTGGCGTTCGCCCTGGTTCTTCGAGGCGATCCGGGGAAACCACGTCTTGCGGCCGAACAGCGTCTGCGAATAACCGCGCTCGCGCACGCGTTCCAGCGCGTCGACGATATAGCGCTGGATGCCGGGGAAACGCTGGAAGTAGGTGTCGATCATGGCCTGGGCCTCGTCCGGCTCGACCTTCAGCCGCGCGCCCAGGCCCCAGCGGCTGATGCCGTAGAGGATCGCGAAATTGATCGTCTTGGCCCGCGCGCGGGTATCGCGCGTCACCTCGCCGAACATCTCGCTCGCGGTGCGGGCGTGGATGTCCTCGCCATTGGCGAAGGCCTGCTTCAGCTCCGGCACGTCGGCCATGTGCGCGGCCAGGCGCAGCTCGATCTGCGAATAGTCGGCGGCCAGCAGGACATTGCCCTCCTCGGCCACGAAGGCATCGCGGATCTGGCGGCCGATCTCGGTCCGAATCGGGATGTTCTGCAGGTTGGGATCGGTCGAGGACAGCCGCCCGGTCTGTGCGCCGACGAGGCTGTAACTGGTGTGGACGCGCCCCGTGTCGGGGTTGATCGCCGCCTGCAGCGCATCGGTATAGGTGCTCTTGAGCTTGGTCAGCTGGCGCCATTCCAGCACTTTGTCGGCAATCTCTGCGCCCTGTGCGGAGAGCTTTTCCAGGATCGCCTGGTCGGTCGAATACTGGCCGCTCTTGCCCTTGCGCCCGCCCTTGTACCCCATCTTGTCGAACAGCACGTCGCCCAGCTGGCGCGGGCTGCCGATGGTGAACTCGGCGCCTGCGATCGCGTGGATCTCGCTCTCCAGCCGGCCGGTTTCGGCCGCGAACTCTTCCGACAGCTTGCCCAGCCGCGCCTTGTCCACCCGGATGCCGTGGCGCTCCATCTGCGCGACGACCGGGATCAGCGGCCGGTCCACGCGCTCGTAGATGCGCGTCCCGCCCTCGCTCGCGAGGCGGGGCCGCAACAGGCAGTGCAGGCGCCAGGTGACGTCGGCATCCTCGGCCGCGTACTCGGTCGCGCGGTCGAGCGGGACCTCGCCGAAGGGGATCGCCTTCTTCCCGCTGCCGCAGATGTCCTTGAAGGTCAGGGTCGTGTGGCCGAGGTGGCGCTGCGCCAGCTCGTCCATCCCGTGGCCGCCGCCAATCCCGTCGAGGCTGCGGCCGGCATCGAGCGCGAAGGAGACGATCATCGTGTCGTCCACCGGCGCCATCGCGATCCCGTGGCGGGCCAGGACGTTGATGTCGTACTTGACGTTCTGCCCGACTTTCAGGACCGCCTCGCTTTCCAGCAGGGGCTTGAGCAGGGTCAGTGCGGTCTCGCGCGCGACCTGCTGCGGACGCTCGGCGAACATGTCGCTGCCGCCGTGGGCGAGGGGGATGTAGCAGGCATCGTTGGCGCCCAGCGCCAGGCTGATCCCGGCCAGTTCGGCGCGCATCGCGTCGAGCGCGCTGGTCTCGGTATCGATCGCGACCACGCCGGCGGCGAAGGCGCGGGCGATCCAGTGTTCGAGCCGCTCGGCCGTCTGCACGCATTCATAGGCGCCGCGGTCCACCGCAGGCAGGTCGGGCAGCGGCTGGCGATTGCCGCCGGGCGCGCCGTCTGCGCCCTTGTTGACCGGCCTGGCCGGGTTGAGATCGGTCGGCCGGTTCGGGCTGCCCCGGCCCGAATCGAGCCGCCGCAGCAGGCTGGTGAAGCCGTGTTTCGACAGGAAGGCGGCCAGCGGTTCGGGCGGAATGGCAGACAGGCGGAATTCCTCGAGCGCCATCGGCAGCGCGCAGTCTTCCTTCAGCTGCACGAGCACGCGGCTCAGCTCCGCCATCTCGCGGCCTTCGAGCAGGCGTTCCTTCAGCTTCGATTTCTTCATCTCGGGCGCGGCGTCGAGCGCGCCGGCCAGGCTGCCGTGTTCGACGATCAGCTTCGACGCGGTCTTCGGCCCGATGCCGTAGATACCCGGGATATTGTCGACCGAATCGCCCATCAGCGCGAGCACGTCGCCCACCAGCTCGGGCGGAACGCCGAACTTCTCGGTCACTTCCTCCGGCCCGATGCGCACGTTCTTCATCGTGTCGAGCATGTCGATGCAGCCGCCTTCGGCCACGCCGTCGTCCGGCTCGGCGCACTTGCCCACCAGTTGCATCAGGTCCTTGTCGGACGACACGATCGTCACGTCCCAGCCCTTGCGCGTCGCCTCGCGGGCATAGCTGGCGATCAGGTCGTCGGCCTCGAGCCCCTCTTCCTCGATGCAAGGCAGGCTGAAGGCGCGGGTGGCGTCGCGAATCAGGGGGAACTGGGGCACCAGGTCCTCTGGCGGATCGGGCCGGTTCGCCTTGTACTCGGCGTAGATCTCGTTGCGGAAACTGGTCGATCCCTTGTCGAGAATCACCGCGAGGTGGGTCGGGCCGTCGGCCTTGTCGAGATCGTCGGCCAGCTTCCACAGCATCGTGGTATAGCCATAGACCGCGCCGACCGGGGTCCCCTCGGGATCGGTCAGCGGGGGCAAGCGGTGATAGGCCCGGAAAATGTAGGACGATCCGTCGACGAGATAGAGATGCTGCTTGTCTGCCATCGCAAGGTTGGTAGCAGCGCAATTTCCCCCGGTCAGCCGGTTTCGTGCGCCCCCGGACGCCGGGGCAATTGCGGCGTAAAAATGTCAAACCGCTTGCATCGCCACAAATTGGCCATTATTTGTCCCGCTCGAAGTCTGCACGCTTGTGGGCTTCGCGTTCCGGCCTCGGGCCGGGATGAAACCACTCGCTGTTCAAGGAAACTGACATATGCGTAAGATCGTTCTCGCCGCTGCCGCGGCCGGCGCTGCCCTGACCCTCGCCGCTTGCTCGGAAGGCACCCAGGACGCTGCCGGCGACGCCGTTGAAGGCGCCGCTGCCGACGCCGAAGCCAACGCCGACGCCATGGGCGCCGAAATCGAAGACGCCGCCGCCGACGCCGGTGCCGCCGTCGAAGGCGCGGCCGACGAAGCTGCTGCCACCGCCGACGAAGCTGCCGCTGCCGCGGAAGCCGAAGTGCACGGCGAAACGGAAGCCGAAGCTCAGGCCGACTGATCTTCGCTTTCGCCTTGCGAAAAACGGAAAGGGCGGTGCCGCGAGGCGCCGCCCTTTCTGTTTGCGCGCGGCAAGGCTGCGCCGTCGGGGCCGGGGCCTGCCCGGCCGGGCCGGCAGGGCGCGCCAGTCTTCGGGCGCGTTCCGTCACGCGGGTGTCGTCAGCCTGAGGGGGCGTCGGTCGGAGGGGGCGTCAGTCCGGGGGGGCGTTGGTTTCAGGGGCTGGCCGCTGCGCCGTCGCGCGAATAGACGGCTTCCGCCCAGGTCCCGCCGCCCGGGTTGTCGTAGCCGGCATAGGCCGCGCGCGCGATCTGGGCGATGCGGCTTTCGCGCGCGAGGCGCGATCCCTGCCCGGTGACGTAGATCGCCACGGCGAATGCCCGCCCGTCGGGCGTGTTGATGATGCCGATGTCGCTGGAGGTGTTGTTGAGCGAGCCGGTCTTGTGCGCCACGGTCGCGCCAGCCGGCAGGAGCGCGGGAATCCGCCGTTTGCCGGTCCGGCAGCGTTCCATCGCCCCGATGATCACGGCCCGGCTGCTCGGCGAAAGCCAGCGGCCCTGGTAAAGGCCGGCGAGAAGCTTCGTCATCGCCCGCGGGGTTGCGCTGTCGCGCAAGTCGATCGCGGCGGCGGGATCGATCTCCCCGTCGTCGCGCACGAGCGTGGCGATATCGCGGGTGAGCTGGAAATCCTCGATCCCCGCGCGGCGCATCCAGTCGTTGACCGCTTCCGGCCCGCCGACCACCGCCAGCAGGGCGTCGGTCGCCGGGTTGCTCGACCGGGTGATCATCAGCTCGATCAGCTCGCTGGCCGGCAGGTGCTTGCCCCGCCGGACCGGCGCCTTGGGGCTGGAAAACGGTTGCGAACGCAGCGGGAAGAGCAGGGGAAACTCGCTCGAAAGGCTCCACCGTCCCTGTTCGACCCCCTCCAGGAAAGTCGCGGCGATCGCGATCTTGCTGGTGCTGGCCATGGGGAAGCGCTGGTCGCCCAGGATCGAGAATTCCTGCCCCGTCGCAAGGTCGAGCACCGAGACGCCGATGCGCCCCTTCGACCCGTCGGCGGCGATGGCGATACGCTGTTCGAAGCCGGTCTGGTAAACCGCCTCGAACGTTCGCGGCGCGCGGGTTTCGGTCCCCAGCGCGCTGTCGAACATCGCCTCGAAATTGGTCGATTGCGCCTGGGCCGGCACGGCGGCCATGCCCAGGGCGAGAGCCCCGGCCAGCCCGGCGAACGTTTTCGTGATGCGCGATCCCAATGCCATGTGGATGGCCGTAACCTCCCTTGGTTTGCAACAGCTTAACGGCACCGGATTCGCGCCGGCAAGCGTCGCGGCGACGAGAGGTTGCCTCGCCGCGATGAATGCCGACTGAAGCGGTCAGGCGGCGGCGATCGCCTGCGCGATGTCGGCGCTGGTTTCGCCGGTCATGGTCTTGGGAATTTCGCCCACCAGCCGCTTCTCCAGCTCGCCGTGATAGTGGTGGCGCATCTCGCCCAGCGTCTTGGGGTCGGCGATCACCAGCACTGCCTCGATCTCGTCCGCGATCGCCTTGGCATTCAGCCACTCGGCGGCCGCCGCGCCGTGGGCGAGCTCGTTCAGGTCGTTGCGCCCGGGCATCTGGCTGGTCGGGTCCTGGTGGCGGACCCCGGCGCTGAAATTGGTCGCCTCGAGATCGGGCTTGGCCACGGTCTCCAGCTCCGGCTCGAACGGCTTGCCCTTGTTCCGCATGACGACGAAGGTCGTTCCGTCCACCAGCGCGACATGGGCATTGTGCGGCAATTTCATATGGTTTCCTCCTCGTTGCCCCTTGCCAACGGGCGAGCCGGGAAATTGTTGCGCGATCGCGCCGGGCGGGCGGCACGGGCCGGTGCCGGCGGCCGACGAACGGCCCATGCGGATCGACCGGCGTCGTATTGACTTGCCGGGCCCGATGGTCCCCACTCCCGCGCCAGATTGCACGAGGGGACGCATACGATGACGACACACCGCCTTGCCCGCCTGACGCTGGTCGCGGGCCTTCTTGCCGGAACGAGCGCGCTGGCCGCGCAGGAAGCGCCAATCGTCCAGCCCGGCGCGCCGGGCGAGCCGGCGCGGACGCTCGCGGCGGAAGAGGCGACGCGCCTGGCCAGCACGGCCTTCGCGCCGGCCGACGTGGCCTTCATGCAGGGGATGATCGTCCATCACCAGCAGGCGGTGGACATGGCCGCCCTGGTCGCGGACCGGACGAACAACCCCGATATCCTCGCCATCGCGGGACGGATCGATGCCAGCCAGAAGGACGAGATCGGCTTCATGACCGAGTGGCTGCGCGACCGGAACCAGGAAACCGCGATGGCGGGCATGGGCCACGCGCACCAGCACGGCCTGATGAAAGGCATGGCAACACCGGAGCAGATGGCGCTGCTGGCCGAATCCCGCGGCACCGCCTTCGACCGCCTGTTCCTGGAACTGATGATCCCGCACCACATGGGCGCGATCGAGATGGTCGACGAACTGCACGCCCAGCCCGGCACGGCCTACGAACCCGTACTGTTCGAATTCACCAACGACGTGGTGAGCGACCAGCAGGCCGAGATCGACCGGATGAACCTCGTCCTTGCCGGCCTGTCCGACGATCCGCGCGTCGCCCTGGCGCCCGGCTTCCGCGACGCGGGGGAAGCGATCAGCAACTTGCGCCTCGTCACCGCCCTGCCCAAGCCGGCGGGGTTCTTCGACCCCGACAACCCCGCGCAGCTCGCCCCGCGCAAGCCGGCGGCGACAGACGAAGATGCCCATGCGGGCCACGCCGGCCACGATGACATGGCCGCCGGCGGCGCGGGTGCCGAAGGAGAGGGTGCCGAACGTGCGGGAGCTGAAGACGGGGAGGAGCCGCAGTTCGGCGAGCGCAGTTCGCTGCTCAGTTTCGCCAATACCGACCTCGCGTTCTCCGGCGACCTGCTCGTGGCGGGCAATTACCACGGTTTCAACGCCTATCGCCTGGGCGAGGACGGCGTGCCCGAACTGCTCAGCTCGGTCGTGTGCCCGGGCGGCCAGGGCGACGTGTCGATCGTCGGCGATCTCCTGCTGATGAGCGTGCAGGACGCGCGTGCGCGCAAGGACTGCGGCCTGCAGGGCGTGGAGGGGACCGTCAGCGACGAGCGGTTCCGCGGCCTGCGGATCTTCGACATTTCCGACATCACCCGCCCGCGCCAGGTGGGCCAGGTGCAGACCTGCCGCGGCAGCCACACCCACTCGATCGTCAGCGCCGACGAGGATCGCGTGGTCGTGTACAATTCGGGCACCAGCTATGTCCGCGACGAGCGCGAGCTGGCCGGCTGTTTCGACACCGGCGGCGACAACACCGCCCTGTTCAGCATCGACGTGATCGAGATCCCGGTGGCCGATCCCGCTGCCGCGCGCATCGTCGACAGCCCGCGCATCTTCGCGCGCGACGGGCGCATCGCCGGCCTCTGGCGGGGCGGCGACCACGGGGAGGGCACGCAGGACACGCGGGTGACCGACCAGTGCCACGACATCACCGTCTTCCCCTCGCTCGACCTCGCGGCGGGGGCCTGTTCGGGCAACGGCATCATCCTCGACATTTCCGATCCGCTCAAGCCGGTGCGGATCGACGACGTGACCGACAAGGGCTTTGCCTACTGGCACTCGGCCACGTTCAACAACGACGGCACCAAGGTCCTGTTCACCGACGAGTGGGGCGGCGGCGGGCGGCCCCGCTGCCAGGCCGGCGATCCGCGCAACTGGGGCGCCAACGCGATCTACGAGATAGAAGACGGCAAGCTCGCCTTCCGCAGCCTCTACAAGCTGCCCGCGCCGCAGACCGACAAGGAGAACTGCGTCGCGCACAACGGCTCGATCATCCCGGTCCCCGGGCGCGACATCTTCGTCCAGGCCTGGTACCAGGGCGGGGTCAGCGTGATCGACTTCACCGACGCGGAAAACCCGGTGGAGATCGCCTATTTCGATCGCGGCCCGGTGGACAAGGACCAGCTGATCACCGGCGGATACTGGTCGGCCTACTGGTATCGCGGCCGCATCTACGCGACCGAGATCACCCGCGGGCTGGATGTCTTCGCGCTGGAGCCGAGCGAGTTCCTGACCGAGGCGGAGATCGCGGCCGCGGCCGCGGCGCAATACCCGGGCGATGTCTTCAACCCGCAGACGCAGACGCAGGTGACCTGGCCCGAGGAAGCGATCGCCGCGGTCGAGGAAAGCCGGCAGGGCGGCTGAGGGCTAGAGCCCGAACGGCCAGGTCTCGGGCGGCTGCCCGTGCGGCTCCTGCCGCACGAGCGGCTCGAGCGCGCGGGTCTCGTCGAACCAGGCCCAGGCATCGAACTGGTCGGCCGGCACGGCCTCGCTGTAATGGCTCCAGCGCTCGGTCTCGGGGCGATAGATCACCCCGATGAAGCGTTCGAGCAGCGGCTCGCGCAGGCGCCGGGCCGCGGCGTCGCCGGCCGACAGGTCGAGCAGGAAGCGGGCCGTGCCGCTGTCGTGGCACAGCCGTTCGAAGCTGTCGCCGCGCGAGGGGACGATGCGCTTGACCTCGCGCTCCGCGTCCCAGTCGCTGGCCGCGGTCACCGTTCCGCCATGCGTGCCGAAACCGACCAGGGCGACGTCCTCGCCCCATCGCTCGCGCGCGAGCTGGCCGATGTTGTGTTCGCTGCGGGCCGCGCCCATCTCGGTCGCGCGGGCATCGCCGATGTGGCTGTTGTGCGCCCAGACCACGGCCTTCGCCCCGGGGCCGCGCTCGTCCAGCAGGTGCTCGAGCGTCTCGGCCATGTGGCTGTCGCGCAAGTTCCAGCTTTCCGGCCCGCCGTAATACATGACGCGGTAATAGCGCTCCGCCGAGGCGACGAGCCGCGCGTTCATCGCCGCGCCGAAGCTCTCGCCATCGTGCGCGAGCGCCTGCTCCAGCAGGTCGCGGCACTGGGCGACGACGGCGTCCTCGCACTCGGCATAGCCGCGGCGCAGCGCGGCCCGGCCGTAGGTCGCCGGATCGGCCTGCCACGGGGTCAGGCAGCCATATCGCTCGCGCGCGACGGCGGCGGCCCGGGGATCGTGCTCGTCGAGATAGGCGAGCACCGCCTCGATCGATCCGGACATGTTGTAGATGTCGAGCCCGTAGAAACCGGCCTTGTCTGCATCGTCGCGGCCCGCGTTGATTTCCCGCAGGCCCTGGAGGAAACCGGGCATCACGGTGTTGCGCCACATCCAGGTGGGGAAGCGGCGAAACGGCGACGGCGCCCCCTCGCGCTGCGGGCGGCCGCGAACGTAGCGGTCGTAGGCGGCGGCATCGGGCCAATCGCCCTCCACCGCCACCACGGTGAAGCCGTGATGGCGGACGAGGTGCTGCGTGATCGCGGCCCGCGCGGCGTAGAACTCGTGCGTCCCGTGGCTCGATTCGCCGAGCATGACGACGCGGCGGTCGGCGAACCGGTCGAAAGCTCTTGCGAAGGCCGGGTCGTCGATCGCGGGCAGCGGGACGGCGGCCTCGGCGATCAGCTCGCTCACGCCCTTCTCGCGCGCGGGACGGTGGTCGCTCGCCGCGCGCGTACCGTTTTCCGGCACCGAGCCGGGTAGCAGGGGCACGAAGCGCACCGGCGCGATGTCGTGGCTGTCCCACGTCTCTTCGGCCCGGCGCACCAGGCAGCGCAGCTGCTGGACGTCTTCGCCGCCGACCGGGATGATCATGCGCCCGCCGATCGCGAGCTGGCGTTTCAGCGCCTCGGGCACCTCGATGCCGCGGGCGGCGACCAGGATCGCGTCGAACGGGGCCTTTTCGGGAAGGCCCTCCATTCCGTCGCCGGCGATGATGTCCAGGTTGGCATATCCCAGCGTTGCGGCCCGTTCGCGCGCCTCGCGGGCCAAGACCGCGTGGCGTTCGACGGCGAAGACGCGCGCGGCGATGCGCGAGAGCAGGGCGGCGGCATAGCCCGAGCCGGCCCCGACTTCGAGCACGCGGTCGCCCGGCTCGACCTCGGCCGCCTCGATCATGCTGGCGACGATATAGGGCTGCGAGATCGTCTGCCCTTCGCCGATCGGCAGGGGGCTGTCGTCGTAGGCGAACTCGGCCAGATCGTCCGGCACGAAGCGTTCGCGCGGGACTTCGCGGAAAGCCCGCAGGACGTGGTCGTTGGCGATACCGCGGGCGCGCAGCTGGCGCCGCACCATGGTTTCGCGTTGGCTCTCGTGGTCGGTCAAGGTCGCGCCTTTCCGGCGGCGCCCCGCGCCTGCACGACCGGCGCGGGCCCCGCGCGTCATCCTGATGGTTCACGCGCTCAACGGCGGGGCGCGGCGATTGTGCCCGGACGCACGAGAAAGGCCCGGCGGATCGCTCCGCCGGGCCTCCTCGGTGTCCTGGCGAGCCTCCGCGCCGGCGGAGGCCCGATGTGCCGCCGGGCTTAGAAGCCCATGCCGCCCATGCCGCCCATGTCGGGCATCGCGGGGGCCGCGGCCGGCTTGTCTTCCGGCTTCTCGCTCACCGCCGCTTCGGTGGTGATCAGCAGGCCGGCGACCGAGGCCGCGTCCTGCAGCGCGGTACGCACGACCTTGGTCGGGTCGATCACGCCGGCGTTCACGAGGTTCTCGTAAGTGTCGGTGGCCGCGTTGAAGCCCAGCGAATCGTCGTTGCCGTCGATCAGCTTGCCCGCGACGACGGCGCCGTCGTGGCCGGCGTTCTCGGCGATCTGGCGGATCGGCGCCTGGAGCGCACGGCGGACGATGTCGACGCCGCGCGTCTGGTCGTCGTTCGCGCCCTTGAGATCGGCGATCGCGGTCGTCGCGTAGAGCAGGGCCGTGCCGCCGCCCGGGACGATGCCTTCTTCCACCGCGGCGCGGGTCGCGTGGAGCGCGTCGTCGACGCGGTCCTTGCGTTCCTTCACCTCGACTTCGGTCGCACCGCCGACCTTGATCACGGCAACGCCGCCGGCGAGCTTGGCGAGACGCTCCTGCAGCTTCTCGCGGTCATAGTCGCTGGTGGTGTTGTCGATCTGCGTGCGGATCTCGCCCACGCGCGCCTTGATGTCCTCGGCGTCGCCGGCGCCATCGACGATGGTCGTGTTGTCCTTGTCGATGGTGACCTTCTTGGCCTGGCCGAGCATGTTCAGCGTGACGTTCTCGAGCTTGATGCCGAGATCTTCGCTGATCATCTCGCCCTTGGTCAGGATCGCGATGTCCTGCAGCATGGCCTTGCGACGATCGCCGAAGCCCGGCGCCTTGACCGCCGCGACCTTCAGGCCGCCGCGCAGCTTGTTGACCACGAGGGTGGCCAGCGCCTCGCCCTCGATGTCTTCCGCGATGATCAGCAGCGGACGGCCCGACTGGACGGCCGCTTCGAGCACCGGCAGCATCGACTGCAGGTTCGACAGCTTCTTCTCGTGGATCAGGATGTACGGGTTCTCGAGCTCGACCGTCATCTTTTCCGGGTTGGTGATGAAGTACGGGCTGAGGTAGCCGCGATCGAACTGCATGCCTTCGACCACGTCGAGTTCGAATTCGAGGCCCTTGGCCTCCTCGACGGTGATGACGCCTTCCTTGCCGACTTTCTCCATCGCCTCGGCGATCTTCTCGCCGACTTCACGGTCGCCGTTGGCCGAGATCACGCCGACCTGGGCGATCTCGGACGAACCGGAAACGTCCTTCGAACGGCTCTTGAGGTTCTCGACCACCTTGCCCACGGCCAGGTCGATGCCGCGCTTCAGGTCCATCGGGTTCATGCCCGCGGCGACCGACTTCATGCCTTCGCGCACGATCGACTGGGCCAGGACCGTCGCGGTCGTGGTGCCGTCGCCGGCGGCGTCGTTCGCCTTGCTGGCGACTTCGCGCAGCATCTGGGCGCCCATGTTCTCGAACTTGTCGGAAAGCTCGATTTCCTTGGCGACGGTGACGCCGTCCTTGGTAATGCGCGGCGCGCCGAAGCTCTTGTCGATCACGACGTTGCGGCCCTTGGGGCCGAGGGTGACCTTCACGGCGTTGGCCAGCGTGTCGACGCCGGCGAGGATGCGTTCGCGCGCGTCGCGCGAAAACTTCACGTCCTTGGCAGCCATTGGTGATTCTCCTGGAATTTCTGAGGTTGTTTGAAGACGTCCATCCGGGTGGGCGCGGCTATCAGCCGATGATGCCCAGGATGTCGCTTTCCTTCATGATCAGCAGGTCTTCGCCGTCGAGCTTGACCTCGGTGCCGGACCACTTGCCGAACAGCACGCGATCGCCTGCCTTGACGTCGAGCGGGGTGACCGTGCCGTCCTCCGCCTTGGCGCCCGAACCGACGGCGACGACTTCGCCCTCGCTCGGCTTTTCCTTGGCGCTGTCGGGGATGATGATGCCCCCGGCGGTCTTTTCTTCGGCTTCGATGCGACGGACCAGGACGCGGTCGTGCAGCGGACGAAATGCCATTGGTGTGACCTCTTTCGCTAAGAGTGGATGATCTGGTCTGGCACTCTCGGGTCGAGAGTGCCAGCGAGGCGCATATGTGAACGGCGCGGGGGCGAGTCAACAGCGCCGGCGGCAAAAATTGCGCGCCGGTGCGCGGGGCTCCGGAATCAGGCGAGCGCGGGGGCGGGCGCGCCGGCCGGCGGGGGGCGCGTGGTCAGGCCCAGGGCATCGCGTTTCTGCCACCGCCAGACCAGCAGCAGGGCGGCGACCGTCAGCCCGGTGGCAAGCCCGATCCAGACCCCGCGCCCTTCCAGCGGGGTGGCGAAGCCGAGCGCGAGCGCCACGCCCATGCCGGGCACCCAGTAACTGAAGATCGCGATCCACATCGGGATGCGCGTGTCCTGCAGCCCGCGCAGCGCGCCGGCGGCGACCGCCTGGACCCCGTCGAACAGCTGGAAGGCCGCGGCGATCACCAGGTATTGCAGGGCGAAGGCGACCAGGACGGCGTTCTCTGGCGCCCAGGGATCGACGTAGATCGCCAGCAGCGGCTTCGGGATGACGATCATGGCCGTCGCGGTAACGGCCATGAAGCCGGTGCCCATCGCGATCGCGGTCCACCCCGCGCGCTGCATCCCGGCGCGATCGCGCGCGCCGAAGAAATAGCCGACGCGGATCGTCGCCGCCTGGCCGATGCCGAACGGCACCTGGAAGGCGAGGGCCGCGATCTGCAGCGCCACCGTATGCGCGGCGAGCTGCGGCGTGCCGATATTGCCCATCAGGAACGCGGCCGCGCCGAAGATCCCCGCCTCCGCGGTGATCGTCAGCGCGATCGGGGTGCCGATGCGCACGATCTGCATCATCCGCTGCCAGTCCGCGCGCCACCAGAACCCGAAGATGTGATAGCGGTGCAGCCGCGGGTCGAGACGGATGGCGAGGATATAGGCGAGCATCGTCGTCACCCCGGTGGCGATCGTCGCCACCGCCGCCCCGCGCAGTCCCAGCTCGGGCGCGCCGAGGTTGCCGAAGATGAAAGCATAGTTGGCAAGCGCGTTGACGCCGATCCCCGCTGCCGTGATCGCGGTGGCGAAGACCGGCCGGCCGAGCGCGGAGACGAAATTGCGCAGGACGTTGTTGATCACCATCGGGACCAGCGACCAGATGATCACCAGGTTGTAGGCGGTCGCGAGCGCGATGATTTCCTCCTGCTGGCCGGTCGCGCGCATCAGCGGTTCGAGCAGGAGGCACAGGCCCATGCCCGCCGCGCCCGACAGCACCGCCAGCCACAGCGCCATGCGCGTCGCCCGGCGCACCGGGCGCAGGGCCGGGGGGCGCGCGCCCAGTTCCTCGGCGATCAGCGGCGCGACCGCCCCGGTCAGGCCCGAGAGCGCCCAGAGCACGAGGCCGAAGACCGCCACCGCCACGGCCGAAGCGGCGAGCGGCGCCTCCCCCAGCCGCGCGATGAAGATCACGTCCACCGCATATGTCAGCATCTGCAGCAGGTTGGCGAGCGCCAGCGGCCAGGCGAGACGGAACGTCGCGCCCAGCTCGGTGCGCCAGGGGTGGGGGCCGGCCCCGGGGAGGATACCTGCGTTCGACATAAAGCCGTCCCGGATAGGGTTGCCGGCGGCGGCGAGGAAGCGGATTTTTCGGCCCCGGCACGGTTCGCCGACGGGTGCGGCCATGGGGCCACAGCTTGCGCCGCGCGGCGGGCGGCGGCATGGACCGCTGGCGATGAGACGGGGCTGGATTCTTGCGCTCGGCGCGCTGGCGCTGGCGGGTTGCGACGGGGGGGAGGCGCCGGCGGGCAATGCCGGGGGCGCCGCCGGGCCCGCGCTTGCCGCGGCAGGCGAAGGCGCCCGCCCGCCAGCATTTGCACGCTGCGCGACCTGCCATGCCACCGTGCCCGGCCGCAACGCGATCGGCCCGTCGCTTGCCGGGGTTTTCGGCGCCCCGGCGGGGCACGAGCCGACATATGCCTATAGCCGCGCCCTGCGCGATTCGGGCCTCGTCTGGGATGCGCGCACGCTCGATGCCTACCTCGCCGATCCGCGCGGCGTGGTGCCGGGCACCAAGATGGCGTTCGCCGGGGTCCGTTCGGCGGAAGAGCGCGCGGCGATCATCGCCTATCTCGAAACGCTCTGATCCGGGATCGCCCAGACGCGGGGCGCCCGGAACGGCAGGCGCAAACGAAAAGGGCGGCGCCTTCCGGCACCGCCCTTCCCGAAATGCTCGAAGGCGAGAAGCCTTACTTGAGCTCGACCGTGCCGCCGGCGGCTTCGATCTTGCTCTTGATTTCTTCGGCTTCGGCCTTGGCCACGCCTTCCTTCAGCGGCTTGGGCGCGCCTTCGACCAGGGCCTTCGCCTCGGTCAGGCCCAGGCCGGTGATGGCGCGGACTTCCTTGATGACCTGGATCTTCTTGCCACCGTCGCCGGTCAGGACGACGTCGAATTCGTCCTTCTCTTCGGCAGCAGCAGCTTCGCCACCGCCGGCGGCGGGGCCGGCAACGGCGACGGCAGCGGCGGCGGAAACGCCCCACTCTTCTTCCAGCGCCTTGGCGAGTTCGGCCGCCTCGAGGACGGTCAGTTTCGAAAGTTCTTCAACCAGCTTGGCGATATCGGCCATGATGTTTCACTCCAGATAAATCTTGTCGGCTGGGGCGGAGCCCCGGAAAAAACGCGTGTGCGAAAAACCGCTTACGCCGCTTCCTTGGCGCCATAGGCACCGAAGACGCGGGCGAGCTTGGAAGCGGGTTCGTTGACGACCCGGGCGATCTTTGTCGCCGGGGCGTTGACGAGGCCCACCAGGGTGCCGCGCAGCTCGTCGAGCGAGGGCATCGAGGCAAGCGCCTTGACCCCGGCTTCGTCGAGCAGCTGCCCGCCCATGGAACCACCGACGATTTCGAGCTTGTCGGTGGTCTTGGCGAAGTCCACCGCGGCCTTGGCAGCCGCGACCGGGTCTTCCGACCAGGCCAGTGCCGTCGGGCCCGAGAGATATTCCTCGAGACCTTCGTACTGGGTTTCCTTCAGGGCGAGCTTGGCAAGACGGTTCTTCGCAACCTTGTAGGACGCGCCGGCTTCGCGCATCTTCGAGCGCAGATCGGTGGACTGGGCCACCGTCAGGCCGAGGTTGCGGGTGACGACCACCACGCCGACCTCGTTGAAGACCGCGTTGAGCTGGGCGACCGCTTCGGTTTTCTGCGAACGATCCATGCCATACTCCTTCACAAATGGCCGCTCCCGCTGGCGCGGGCACGGCCGGCTCACATCGCTCCGCACCGCTAACCGGTACGGGGCAGTCCGTTCGACAAGGGAAGGAGACACGCCAAGCGTGCGATGCGGGGCGGCCGTGCCGGACCCCGCGAAATCTCTTTTCCCCGCCTCGGTCGGAAATTAAGAGCGGCCGCTGGCCGTTCACCGACTGTCTCGGACGGATGACCGGGCAGACGCAAAGAGGCCCGCCGGTCGTGGCGGGCCTCTAGTGAAATCCCCGTGCAAGTCAAGCCATGGCCGGTGCCGGCCGGCCCGACCGCGCGGAATCAGATGCCGTCGGCAGTGTCTTCGAGCGCCTCGGCCTGCTGCTCGATCTCCTGCGCGGTCTGCTCCATCTTGGCCGACTGCCCCTCGTTGCCGGCCTCGTCGGCGACATCGGCGCTTTCCTGGGCCAGTTCGGCCTGGGCCTCGGCCAGTTCGGCCTGCTCGTCGATGACTTCGCCCTCGGCCTCGACCACGTCGTCCAGCTCTTCCCCGCGCTCTTCGGCGGGGCCGTCGCACGCGGCGATGCCCAGCACCAGCGGCGCGGCGATAATGGCAAGCTTCTTCATCGTCTTCTCCTCCCCTCGGGGTCTGTCCGGCCGGGGCCGGGCTGCTGTCGTTCCATCCGGGTCCGGGCCGTGCCCGCCACCCGCCTGCGGCCAGGGCCGGCGGCGCGACTCCGTCGCCTGCCGGGCAGCTAAGCCGTTCGGCCGAAAATCGTCAACCGATACAGGGAATTGGTGGGCGCCCCATATGTTCCCGCCGGCCCGGCGCGGGGCGCCTGCCCGGTTGACGCCAGCGCTCCGCGGCCTTAAATGGCGCGCACACGTCAGCTTCGAGACAGGCCGATCATGCGCGGGGTCGGTGCCAGAATAGAAGCTGCACACTGCCATATCGCGACGATACGACCAGCTGCAGCCAGCGGCCCCGGAGCGGGGCGGCATCCTGGCATGCGGCTGTTTTTGCGTCGAATATGGCCTTCCGCATTCACTGCGCAGTGCGAGTAATTGAATCTGGGCGCGCGCATCGACCGCGCGCATAAGGAAAGAGGCGAATCACCTCCATGGCGACCAAGGCAAAGGCGACCGGCCCCAAGGCATCGGCCAACACCGGCACCGCGAAGAAGCGCATCCGCAAGATTTTCGGCGACATCCACGAAGTCGTCCAGATGCCCAACCTGATCGAGGTGCAGCGGGAAAGCTACGAGCAGTTCCTGCGCTCCGATCCGGCCACCGGCTATGTCTCCGGCCTGGAGAAGACCCTGCGCTCGGTCTTCCCGATTCGCGACTTCGCCGGAACGGCCGAGCTGGATTTCGTTCACTACGAGCTCGAGCCGCCGAAGTACGACACGACCGAGTGCCGCCAGCGCGGCATCACTTACGCTGCGCCGATGAAGGTCACGCTGCGCCTGATCGTGTTCGAGGTGGATCAGGAGACCGAGACCCGCTCCGTCCTCGATATCAAGGAGCAGGACGTCTACATGGGCGACATGCCGCTCATGACCGAGAACGGCACCTTCCTGATCAACGGTACCGAGCGCGTGATCGTGTCGCAGATGCACCGTTCGCCGGGTGTCCTGTTCGACCACGACCGGGGCAAGACGCACTCGTCGGGCAAGTTGCTGTTCGCCGCCCGCGTGATCCCCTATCGCGGCTCGTGGCTCGATTTCGAATTCGACGCGAAGGACATCGTGAACGTGCGCATCGACCGCAAGCGCAAGCTGCCGGTCACCGCGCTGCTCTATGCCCTCGGCCTCGATAGCGAGGAAATCCTCCACTACTTCTACGATACCGTCGCCTGGGAACGCGTGTCGGGCAAGGCCGGTGAAGGCTGGAAGATGCCGTTCGTGCCCGAACAGTGGCGCGGGGCCAAGCCGGCTTTCCCGCTGGTCGATGCCGCAACCGGTGAAGAGATCTTCGCCGCCAACCAGAAGATCTCGCCGCGCGCCGCCAACAAGGCGAAGAAGGACGGGCTGGAAAACCTCCTGATCCCGACCGAGGAGATCATCGGCCGCTACGCCGCGAACGACATGATCGACGAATCGACCGGCCGCATCTGGATCGAGGCCGGCGACGAAGTCGGCCCCGAAAATCTGGAACTGCTGGACAAGGCGGGCGTGGACCGGATCGAGCTGCTCGACATCGATCACGTCAACACCGGCCCGTGGATTCGCAACACGCTGAAGGTCGACAAGGCCGAAAACCGCGACGAGGGGCTGGAGGCGATCTACAAGGTCATGCGCCCCGGCGAACCGCCGACGAAGGAAACGGCGGAGGCGCTGTTCGAGGGGCTGTTCTTCGATTCCGAACGCTACGACCTCTCGGCCGTCGGCCGGGTCAAGCTCAACATGCGCCTCGGCCTCGATGCCGAGGACACCGTCACCACGCTGCGCAAGGAAGACATCCTGACCGTGGTGAAGGAGCTGGTCGGCCTGAAAGACGGCAAGGGCGAAGTCGACGACATCGACAATCTCGGCAACCGCCGCGTGCGCTCGGTGGGCGAGCTGCTGGAAAACCAGTACCGCGTCGGCCTGCTGCGCATGGAGCGCGCGGTCAAGGAACGCATGAGCAGCGTCGATGTCTCGACCGTCATGCCGAACGACCTGATCAACGCCAAGCCGGCGGTCGCCGCCGTGCGCGAGTTCTTCGGTTCGTCGCAGCTCTCGCAGTTCATGGACCAGACCAACCCGCTGTCCGAAGTCACCCACAAGCGCCGCGTCTCGGCGCTTGGCCCGGGCGGCCTGACGCGCGAGCGGGCGGGCTTCGAGGTGCGCGACGTTCACCCGACCCACTATGGCCGGATCTGCCCGATCGAGACGCCCGAAGGCCCGAACATCGGCCTGATCAACTCGCTTTCGACCTTCGCCCGCGTCAACAAGTACGGCTTCATCGAGACCCCGTACCGCAAGGTGGAGAACGGCAAGGTCACCGGCGAGGTGATCTACCTGTCGGCGATGGAAGAGCAGAAGCACGCCGTCGCGCAGGCCTCGGCCGAACTCAACGACGACGGCTCGTTCGTCGAGGAGCTGGTTTCGGCCCGCCAGGAAGGCGAGTTCGTGATGCTCCCGCGTGAACAGATCACGCTGATGGACGTCAGCCCCAAGCAGCTCGTCTCGGTCGCCGCGTCGCTGATCCCGTTCCTCGAGAACGACGACGCCAACCGCGCGCTGATGGGTTCGAACATGCAGCGCCAGGCCGTGCCGCTGGTGCGGGCGGAGGCGCCCTTCGTCGGCACCGGGATGGAAGAGACCGTGGCCCGCGATTCGGGCGCCGCGATCACCGCGACCCGCGGCGGCGTGGTCGACCAGGTCGACGCGACCCGCATCGTGATCCGCGCGATCGGCGACGTCGAACCCGGTCAGTCGGGCGTCGACATCTACACGCTGCAGAAGTTCCAGCGCTCGAACCAGAACACCTGCATCAACCAGCGCCCGCTGGTGAAGGTGGGCGACACGGTCGAGCCGGGCGACATCATCGCCGACGGGCCCTCGACCGACTTGGGCGAACTGGCGCTGGGCAAGAACAGCCTCGTCGCCTTCATGCCCTGGAACGGCTACAACTACGAGGACTCGATCCTCATCTCCGAACGCATCGTGAAGGACGACGTCTTCACCTCGATCCATATCGAGGAATTCGAAGTCATGGCCCGCGACACGAAGCTCGGCCCGGAAGACATTACCCGCGACATTCCCAATGTCGGCGAGGAAGCGCTGCGCAACCTCGACGAGGCGGGCATCGTCTACATCGGCGCCGAAGTGCACCCGGGCGACATCCTGTGCGGCAAGATCACGCCCAAGGGCGAAAGCCCGATGACGCCGGAGGAAAAGCTCCTGCGCGCGATCTTCGGCGAAAAAGCCAGCGACGTGCGCGACACCTCGCTCCGCCTGCCGCCGGGCGTTTCGGGCACGGTGGTCGAAGTCCGCGTGTTCAACCGCCACGGGATCGAGATCGACGACCGTACCCGCGCGATCCAGAACGAGGAAATCGAGCGCCTGCGCAAGGACAGCCAGGATGAACGCGCGATCCTCAACCGCGCGACCTACAACCGCCTGCGCGACATGCTGCTGGGGCAGACCGCTTCGGCAGCGCCCAAGGGCGTGAAGAAGGGCACCGAGATCACCGAGGAGGTTCTAGAGAGCGTCGAGCGCCACGAGTGGTTCAAGTTCGCCGTCGCCGACGACAACCGCCAGGCACAGCTCGAAGCGGTCAAGTCGCAGTACGACGAGGCGGTGAAGGGCATCGAGGAGAAGTTCGAGGACCGCAAGGAGAAGCTCGAACGCGGTGACGAGCTCGCCCCCGGCGTGCTGAAGATGGTCAAGGTCTTCGTCGCGGTGAAGCGCAAGCTGCAGACCGGCGACAAGATGGCCGGGCGCCACGGGAACAAGGGTATCATCAGCCGCGTCCTGCCGGTCGAGGACATGCCGTTCATGGAAGACGGCACCCCGGTCGACATGGTGCTGAACCCGCTGGGCGTGCCTTCGCGCATGAACGTCGGGCAGATCTTCGAGACGCACCTCGGCATGGCCGCGCGCGGTCTCGGCCAGCAGGTCGCCGCCGCGCTGGAAGACTGGCGCGCAGCCAACCCCGACCCGCAGGCCGGCAAGCCGCCGGAAGCGGTGCGCGAGAAGCTGAAGGAAGTCTACGGCGAGCAGTACCACGACGAGATCGAGGCGCGTTCGCCGACCGAGATCGTCGAGCTGGCCGGCAACCTGACCAAGGGCGTTCCGATGGGCACCCCGGTGTTCGACGGCGCGCGCGAGGCGGACGTGACCCGGATGCTCGAACGGGCCGGGCTCGACGGCTCGGGCCAGGTGACGCTCTACGACGGGCGCACCGGCGACGCCTTCGACCGCAAGGTCACCGTCGGGCACATGTACATGCTCAAGCTGCACCACCTGGTCGACGACAAGATCCACGCCCGTTCGATCGGCCCCTACTCGCTCGTCACCCAGCAGCCGCTGGGCGGCAAGGCGCAGTTCGGCGGCCAGCGCTTCGGGGAAATGGAGGTCTGGGCGCTCCAGGCCTACGGCGCCGCCTACACGCTGCAGGAAATCCTCACCGTGAAGTCGGACGACGTGATCGGCCGGACGAAGGTCTACGAGGCGATCGTCAAGGGCGACGACACGTTCGAGGCCGGCATCCCGGAGAGCTTCAACGTGCTCGTCAAGGAAATGCGCAGCTTGGGCCTCAACGTCGAACTCAAGTCGCTCAGCGACGAGGAAGACGACGAGGACCAGTGGCCGGAGGCTGCGGAATAAGGGACGGGCGCGAGCCCGTTCCACCCGCCGCCCGCGAATTCACCCGCTAGGGAAACGAAGTCATGAACGAACTGACCAAATTCACCAACCAGCTCGCGAAGCCGGAAACCTTCGACCAGATCCAGATCGGCATCGCCAGCCCCGAGCGCATCCGTTCCTGGTCGTTCGGCGAGATCAAGAAGCCGGAAACGATCAACTACCGCACGTTCAAGCCCGAGCGCGACGGGTTGTTCTGCGCGCGCATCTTCGGCCCGGTGAAGGATTACGAGTGCCTGTGCGGCAAGTACAAGCGCATGAAGTACAAGGGCGTCGTGTGCGAGAAGTGCGGCGTCGAAGTGACCGTGACCAAGGTCCGCCGCGAGCGCATGGGCCATATCGAGCTGGCCGCCCCGGTCGCGCACATCTGGTTCCTCAAGTCGCTGCCCAGCCGCATCGGCCTGCTGCTCGACATGCAGCTCAAGCAGCTCGAGCGGGTGCTCTACTTCGAGGCCTATATCGTCACCGAGCCGGGCCTGACCCCGCTCGAGAAGTTCCAGCTGCTGACCGAGGACGAGCTTCTCGAGGCGCAGGACGAATATGGCGAGGACGCCTTCACCGCCGGCATCGGTGCCGAAGCGGTGAAGAACATGCTGATGGACCTCGACCTCGAGCAGGAACGCGCCGACCTGCTGGAAGAGCTGGAAACGACGAAGTCGAAGCTCAAGCCGGCCAAGATCATCAAGCGCCTGAAGGTCGTCGAAAGCTTCATCGAATCGGGCAACCGGCCCGAGTGGATGATCCTCGAAGTCGTGCCGGTCATCCCGCCCGAACTGCGCCCGCTGGTGCCGCTCGACGGCGGCCGTTTCGCGACCTCGGACCTCAACGACCTCTATCGCCGCGTCATCAACCGCAACAACCGGTTGAAGCGCCTGATGGAACTGCGCGCGCCGGACATCATCGTCCGCAATGAAAAGCGCATGCTGCAGGAAGCGGTCGATGCGCTGTTCGACAACGGCCGCCGCGGCCGCGTGATCACCGGCGCCAACAAGCGCCCGCTCAAGTCGCTCAGCGACATGCTCAAGGGCAAGCAGGGCCGCTTCCGCCAGAAC
This sequence comes from Pelagerythrobacter marinus, assembly GCF_034375205.1. Taxonomy (NCBI): domain Bacteria; kingdom Pseudomonadati; phylum Pseudomonadota; class Alphaproteobacteria; order Sphingomonadales; family Erythrobacteraceae; genus Pelagerythrobacter; species Pelagerythrobacter marinus. The sequence goes on from NZ_CP139719.1 coordinate 188,395, forward strand.
CTGCTCGGCAAGCGCGTCGACTATTCGGGCCGTTCGGTCATCGTGACCGGCCCGGAGCTCAAGCTGCACCAGTGCGGCCTGCCGAAGAAGATGGCGCTCGAACTGTTCAAGCCGTTCATCTACGCCCGCCTCGACGCCAAGGGTCTGTCCATGACCCTCAAGCAGGCGAAGAAGTGGGTCGAGAAGGAGCGCAAGGAAGTCTGGGATATCCTGGATGAAGTGATCCGCGAGCACCCGGTCCTGCTCAACCGCGCGCCGACGCTTCACCGCCTCGGCATCCAGGCGTTCGAGCCGGTGCTGATCGAAGGCAAGGCGATCCAGCTGCACCCGCTGGTCTGCGCCGCGTTCAACGCCGACTTCGACGGCGACCAGATGGCCGTCCACGTCCCGCTGAGCCTCGAGGCGCAGCTGGAAGCGCGCGTGCTGATGATGTCCACCAACAACATCCTCAGTCCCGCCAACGGCAAGCCGATCATCGTGCCGTCGCAGGACATGGTCCTGGGCCTCTATTACCTGTCGATGGACCGCGAGGGCGAGCCGGGCGAGGGCATGGTCCTGGCCGACATGGCCGAAGTGCACCAAGCGCTGCACGTCGGCGCGGTCACGCTGCACTCCAAGATCGTCAGCCGCGTCCCGCAGGCCGACGAGAACGGCGAGATCGCGATGAAGCGGTTCGAGACGACCCCGGGCCGCATGCTGATCGGCGAATGCCTGCCGAAGAGCCACAAGGTTCCGTTCGACATCGTCAACCGCCTGCTGACCAAGAAGGAAATCGGCGACGTCATCGACCAGGTCTATCGCCACACCGGCCAGAAGGACACGGTGCTGTTCGCCGACGCGATCATGTCGCTCGGCTTCCGCCACGCGTTCCGCGCCGGCATCTCGTTCGGCAAGGACGACATGATCATCCCGGGCGAGAAGGAAAAGCTGGTCGAGGAAACCAAGGCGCTCGTCGCCGACTACGAACAGCAGTACCAGGACGGTCTGATCACCCAGCAGGAAAAGTACAACAAGGTGATCGACGCCTGGAGCCGCTGCGGCGACCAGGTGGCCGACGCGATGATGGAAATGATCAAGGCCCGGCCGAAGGACGAGAACGGCCGCGAGGCGGAGATCAACTCGATCTACATGATGAGCCATTCGGGCGCGCGTGGTTCGCCCGCCCAGATGAAGCAGCTCGCCGGGATGCGCGGCCTGATGGCCAAGCCGTCGGGCGAGATCATCGAACAGCCGATCATCTCGAACTTCAAGGAAGGCCTGACCGTCCTTGAATACTTCAACTCGACCCATGGTGCTCGTAAAGGTCTCGCCGACACCGCGCTCAAGACGGCGAACTCGGGCTACCTGACCCGCCGCCTGGTCGACGTGTCGCAGGACTGCGTGATCGTCGAAGATGACTGCAAGACCGAAAACAGCCTCGAAATGCGCGCCATCGTGCAGGGCGGCTCGGTGATCGCCTCGCTCGGCGAGCGTATCCTGGGCCGGACCGTGGCCGAGGATATCCTCGATGCGTCGAGCGGCGAAGTCATCGTCAAGGCGGGCACCCTGCTCGACGAGGCGATGGTGAAGACGATCGAGGATGCCGAAGTGCAGGTCGCCAAGATCCGTTCGCCGCTGGTCTGCGAGGCGGAACAGGGCGTCTGCGCCCGCTGCTACGGCCGCGACCTGGCGCGCGGTACGCCGGTCAACATCGGCGAGGCGGTCGGCGTGATCGCCGCCCAGTCGATCGGCGAGCCGGGCACGCAGCTGACGATGCGGACCTTCCACATCGGCGGCGCCGCGCAGCTCAACGAAACCTCCCACCTCGAGGCGGTGTCGGACGGCAAGGTCGTCTATCGCGACATGCCGACCATCACCGACAAGAAGGGCCGGATCCTGTCGCTCGCCCGCAATGGCGAGCTGGCCGTGATCGACGCCGAAGGGCGCGAGCGCGAGATCCACAAGGTGCCCTACGGCACCGTCCTGATGTTCGAGGACGGGGCCCAGGTGAAGGAAGGCGACCGCCTGGCCGAGTGGGACCCGTTCACCCTGCCGATCATCACCGAGCAGTCGGGCGTCGTGCGCTACCAGGACCTGGTCGACGGCACGACGATGGAAGAGCGCGTGGACGAAGCCACCGGCATCGCGCAGCGCGTGGTGACCGAGCTGCGGACCAGCGGCCGCAAGAAGAAGGAAGACCTGCGCCCGCGCCTCACCCTGCTGGGCGAGGAAGGCAAGAAGGGCGAGGAAACCGAGGCCGCGCGCTATATGCTCGCCCCCGGCACTTCGCTCTCGGTCGAGGACGGCCAGCAGGTCGAGGCGGGCGACATCCTCGCCCGCGCCTCGCGCGAAGCCGCCAAGACGCGCGACATCACCGGCGGTCTGCCGCGTGTTGCCGAGCTGTTCGAAGCGCGCGTGCCGAAGGACAACGCGATCATCGCCAAGATCTCCGGCAAGATCGAGTTCGTCCGCGAGTACAAGGCCAAGCGCAAGATCGCGATCGTTCCCGAGGAAGGTGATCCGGTCGAGTACCTGATCCCCAAGACCAAGGTGATCGACGTCCAGGAAGGCGACCTCGTCAAGAAGGGCGACACCCTGATCTCCGGCTCGCCCAATCCGCACGACATCCTGGAAGTCCTGGGGGTCGAGGCGCTGGCCGAGTACCTCGTGAACGAGATCCAGGAAGTCTATCGACTGCAGGGCGTGAAGATCAACGACAAGCACATCGAGGTGATCGTTCGCCAGATGCTGCAGAAGGTCGAGATCACCGATGGCGGCGACACCACGCTGCTGCCGGGCGAACAGGTCGACCTGGGCGAGATGAACGAGGTCAACGCCAGGCTGGCCAAGGGCAAGAAGCCGGCCGAAGGCACGCCGATCCTGCTCGGCATTACCAAGGCCAGCCTGCAGACCCGCAGCTTCATCTCCGCCGCGTCGTTCCAGGAAACGACCCGCGTGCTCACCCAGGCGGCCGTCGAAGGCAAGAAGGACACGCTGGTCGGCCTGAAGGAGAACGTGATCGTGGGCCGTCTCATCCCCGCCGGCACCGGCGCGGCGATGAACCGGGCGCGCGTCACCGCCTCCAGCCGCGACGCGGCCCTGCGGGCGACGTGGAAGAAGCAGCAGGAAGCGCTGCTCGCCGCGCAGACCGCCGCCGAAGAGCGCGAGGCCGAACTGGCCCAGGGCTCGGAGGCCGCGCTGGGCGACGATCCGCTGGCCCGGGTCGAGGGGGAAACCCACGGCACCGACGCGGATGCGGGCGAATACCTGCAGCAGGGCGAAGAGGGCGAGGCGAGCAAGCCGGCCGAAGGCGAATAACCCCCTCGCCGCCATGAAACGAGAAGGGCCCCGTCGGAGCGATCCGGCGGGGCCCTTTTCCTGTCCGCCGCCCGCGAAGCGCTTCAGGCGGCAGGGGCACGAGGTTCAGTCTTGCGCGCGGCGGCGCTGGTCGAGGAAGCGTATCGCGGCCTCGCCCGTCAGCTTGCGGCCCTCGTCGTCCCGGGTCTTGAACTCGGCCACGGCTTCGGCGACCTCCGGCCGGGCGCAGGCCCGCTCCTCCGACGGGGTCAGGGCCGGGCGCGGCACCGTGCAGCGGACCGCGGCAAAGCGCGCGGGCACGAGGCTGGCGGGCTCGGACAACGGGTTGCGTTCCGCGACCAGCGCGGCCAGCGCAGCGACATAGGTCCGGGCGCCTTCGGCCGCCTCGGGATCGCCGGGCAGGTTGCCGGGTGCAGTCGCCCGTTCGATCATCGCGGCGGCCTTGTCGAAGTGGCCCAGCTCGCGCAGGCTGTTGGCGGCGCGCAGCGTTATCCAGAACCAGGCATCGGCCTCGTCCTCGGTGCGTTCCAGTGCCGCGACCTCGTTGACGAAGGCGGCCATGTAGCGGACCTTGCGATCCCAGTCGTCGTCGCTCTCCCACGGTGCCTGGAACAGCATGTAGGCGCGCTCCAGCGCGGGCCGCTTCAGGCGGGTCATCAGCCACCACGCGCGGTAGCGCGGGGTCTCGCGGTCGCGCATCGCGCGGTATTCGTCGGTCGCGATCGCCGCGGCCAGAACGGCCAGTTCGTCCTCGCCGAAATCCTTCTCGAACAGGAGGAAGCCGTTCGAAGGGCATTCGGGGATCGGATAGACCGGGAGCGGGCTGTAAGGCTTGCCGTCGGGGCGCTGGCCGAAGGTGATGTTGCTGACGACCGAGCGCGCCTTGAACTTTTCCCCGCCGATCGGGCAGGTGAATGTCTCCGTCACGTAAGTCGTGGCGTCTGCAGCGCCCGGCCATGCGACGGCCAGCGCGAGGACGATCGTCGCTGTCCACCCGGCTGCAGAGGCTTTCATCGCGGCCGCTCCCACTTGCCTTGTTCGCCAAGTTGTCTAGCCCGGCGCGATGACCGTGACCACCCGCTTCGCCCCTTCGCCGACCGGGCGCCTGCATGTCGGCAATATCCGCACCGCGCTGCACAACTGGATGCTCGCGCGCAAGCAGGGCGGGCGGTTCCTGCTGCGGATCGACGATACCGACGCGGAACGCAGCCGCGAGGAACATGTCGCGGCGATCCGCGACGACCTGGCCTGGCTGGGGCTGGAGCCCGATGGCGAGGAGCGCCAGTCCGAGCGGCTGGAGCACTACGAGCGCGCGTTCGAGGCCCTGCGCGCCGCCGGCCGGGTCTATCGCTGTTACGAGACCGCGCAGGAACTGGAGCTGAAGCGCAAGATCCTGCTCGGGCGCGGCCTGCCGCCGATCTACGACCGCGCCGCGCTGGCGCTGGGCGAGAAGGACCATGCGGCGAAGGCGGCGGCGGGGATCGCCCCGCACTGGCGTTTCCAGCTCGACCACGGCGAACCGATCGCGTGGGACGACGGCGTGCGCGGGCCGCAGAAGTTCGATCCGGCGCAGCTTTCCGACCCCGTCGTCCGCCGCGCCGACGGCTCGTGGCTCTACATGCTGCCGAGCGCGGTGGACGATCTCGCGATGGGCGTCACCGATGTCCTGCGCGGGGAAGACCACGTTTCCAACACCGCCGTGCAGATCCAGATGTTCGAGGCGCTCGTCGCCGCCGGGCTGGGCGGGCAGGTTCCCCGCTTCGCGCACGAGGCGCTGCTGGTCGGGCGCGAGGGCAAGCTGTCGAAGCGGCTCGGTTCGCTCGGCTGCGACGCCATGCGCGCGCGGGGGATAGAGCCGCAGGCGCTGCTCGCGCTGCTCGCCCGGCTCGGCACGTCGCTTCCGGTCGAACCGATCGCCGAGCGCGATGCGTTGCTCGCCGGTTTCGACCTCGCGACGTTCGGGCGCGCGCCGGCGCGCTTCGACGACGGCGAGCTGGAGCGGATCAATGCCGCGATCGTCCACCAGCTCGATTACGCCGCCGTCGCGGATCGCCTGCCCGAAGGGATGGGCGCTGCCGGATGGCACGCGATCCGGCCCAACCTGTCGCATGTCGGCGAGGCGGCCGAGTGGTGGCGCCTCGTCACCGGCCCGGTGGAACCGCCCGCCTTCGCCCCGGAAGACCGTGCCTTCCTGGCCGAGGCGGCGCGGCTGCTCGACTGGGGCGACGATCCCTGGCGCAGCCTTGCCGCCGCGCTGAAGGAAGCGACGGGCCGCAAGGGCAAGGCGCTGTTCCTGCCCCTGCGCCAGGCGCTGACCGGGATGGACCATGGCCCCGACATGGCCGAACTGCTGCCGCTGATCGGCGAGGACGAGGCGCGCCGCCGGCTCGAGAGCGCGGCCGCCGCCTGAAGGCCGCGCGGGGCAGGCGTTCGGGAAGGTCCGGGCCGCAGGGTCCGGCGCCGCCGGCGATCAGTCCTGCCGGCGGGCCAGTTCGTCGCCGGTCAGGGTGACGACGTGCAGCAGGTTGGTGCTGCCCGGGGTTCCGAAGGGAACGCCGGCGAGCGCGATCAGCTTCGATCCCGCCTTGCCGAACCCGTGGCGCAGCGCCATGCGCTTGCCCTTGGCGATCATCTCTTCGAAACTGCCGATGTCCTTGGTCGCCACCGGGTGCGCGCCCCACAGCAGCGCCACGCGCCGCGCCGTCGTCATCGAAGGCGTCAGGACCAGCATCGGCACGCTCGGCCGTTCGCGGGCCACGCGGCGCGCCGTGCTGCCCGAACCGGTGAAGACCGTGATCGCCGAGATCGAGACGGTGTCCGCGATCGTCATGCAGGCGTGGGACAGCGCGTCGGCGGTCGTGCGGTCGGGCGGGGTGTCGAGGAAGCGCACCCGTTCGAGGTAGGCATCGTCGCGTTCGACCTGGGCGGCGATCTTGTCCATGATCGTGACGGCCTCTTCCGGCCAGTCGCCGGCCGCGGTCTCGGCGCTGAGCATGACCGCATCGGCCCCGTCGTAGACCGCGTTGGCGACGTCGGACACCTCGGCGCGGGTCGGGGCCGGGCTCTCGATCATCGATTCGAGCATCTGCGTCGCCACGATCACCGGCTTGCCCGCGGTGCGCGCCTTGTTGACGATCTTCTTCTGCAGCGGGGGGACCTCCTGCGGTTCCAGTTCCACCCCCAGGTCGCCGCGCGCGACCATGATCCCGTCGGCCAGCTCGACGATCTCGTCGAGGCGCCGCACCGCCATCGGCTTTTCGATCTTGGCGCAGAGCGAGCCGCGCCCGCCCATCAGCTTGCGCGCTTCGGCCAGGTCCTCGGGCCGCTGGACGAACGAGAGGCCGATCCAGTCCGCCCCGTGCTCGATCGCGAAGGCCAGGTCGCGCCGGTCCTTCTCGGTCAGCGCGGGGATCGGCACTTCGGCATCGGGCACGTTCACGCCCTTGCGGTCGGAGATCACGCCGCCGACTTCGGCCGAGCAGAAGATCTCGTCCTCGTTCGCCCGGATCACCCGCAGGCGGATCTTGCCGTCGTTGATCAGCAGGCGCTGGCCCTTTTCCAGCAGGCCGAACAGCTCGGGATGCGGCAAATGCACCCGCGTCTCGTCCCCCGGTTCGGGATTGCGGTCGAGCGTGAAGTGCCCCGAATGGCGGATCACCGCCTGCCCGTCCCTGAATTCGCCCACCCGCAGCTTGGGGCCCTGCAGGTCGCACAGGATCGCGATCGGGCGGGCGAATTCCTTCTCCAGCGCCCGGATCGCGCGGATCGTTTGCGCGTGGGTGGCGTGGTCGCCGTGGCTCATGTTGACGCGGAACGCGTCCGCGCCGGCGCGGAAAAGCTTGCGCAGCATCTCCGGTTCGCGGCTGGCGGGGCCGGTGGTGGCGAGGATCTTGACCTTGCGGGCGCGCGGATCGAGCTTTTGCATGCCCGATGCGCTATGCCAGACGAACGTTGCAAGACAAGGAAAACGCAATGACGGATACGAATTCCCCCGATCCGCTCGACCGGCTCGACGACGCGGTGGCGGCCGCGGCCTTCCGCCGGCTCGTGCGCCACCTGCGCCACCGGCACGATGCCCAGAACATCGACCTGATGGGCCTCGCCGGGTTCTGCCGCAATTGCCTGGCCGACTGGATTCGCGATGCCGGCTACGCGGGCGACAAGGCCGCCGCGCGCGAGCTGATCCACGGCATGCCGCAGGACGAGTGGAAGGCCCGCCACCAGGCCCCCGCGACCGAGGAACAGATCGCCCGGATGGAGGCGAGCCTGACCCGCAACCGCGCCGACTTGCGCTGAATCGGCGCAAGCTGTGGAAAGGCGGGTTCACCGCCACCGGCCCGCCCGCTAACGGACGGGGCCAACGATTCTTGCCATTTTTCGGAGAAGCAACAGATGGCTGAAGCCACCGACGACCGCCTGCGCCTGCTGATCGAGCGCATCGAACGCCTCGAGGAGGAAAAGAAGGGCATCGCCGACGATATCCGCGATGTCTACGCGGAGGCCAAGGCCGTCGGCTACGACACCAAGATCATGCGCCAGATCGTCCGCCTGCGGAAGATGACGCCCGACGATCGCGCCGAGATGGAAATGGTGCTCGACACCTACAAGGCCGCGCTCGGGCTGGGCTGACGGTCCTGCCGGTCGAACCGTGGCGCTTTCTCGGAACGGCCCGGGCGCCGCGGCTGTTGGTTCTGCATGTCCCCCAGTTCGACAATGCAGGAAACCAAGCGATGGCAGACGAAGACCTGAAGACGCTCGACAAGGCGCATATCGACGAAACCGCCGAGGACCCGGGCCTGCCCGGGCACGAATCGGCGCTGGAGCCCAAGCCCGAGTGGGAGCCGCGCTATCCCGGTTCCGGCCGGCTGAAGGGCAAGGTGGCGATCGTCACCGGTGGCGACAGCGGCATCGGCCGGGCGACCGCCGTCCTCTTCGCGCGCGAGGGGGCGAATGTGGCGATCGCCTATCTCGAAGAGCATGACGACGCCAACAAGACCCGCGAGCTGTGCGAGGCCGAAGGCGCCGAAGTACTGCTGTCCGCCGGCGATCTGGGCGATCCCAAGCACGCCGACGGCCTCGTGCGCGCGGTGATCGACCGCTGGGGCCGGCTCGACGTGCTGGTCAACAACGCGGGCGAGCAGCACCCGGACGACGACGTGACCGACATCACCGAGGAACAGCTGCAGCGCACGTTCCAGACCAATATCTTCTCGATGTTCTATCTCACCCAGGCCGCCCGGCCGCACCTCCGGCCGGGGGCGGCGATCGTCAATTGCACCAGCGTGACGATGTACAAGGGTTCGGGCGGGCTGCTCGACTATTCGGCGACCAAGGGCGCGATCACCGCCTTCACCCGTTCGCTGAGCGAGAACCTGGTGGGCGAGGGCATTCGCGTCAACGCGGTCGCCCCGGGCCCGATCTGGACCCCGCTGAACCCCTGCGGCGGTGCCCCGCCCGAGAAAGTCGAGCACTTCGGCGAGAGCACGCCGATGGGCCGCCCGGGCCAGCCGAACGAGGTCGCGCCCGCGTTCCTCTTCCTTGCCTGCGAGGATTCGTCCTACATGTCGGGGCAGGTCCTGCATCCCAACGGCGGGACAGTCGTCAACGGCTGACCAGCGGCCCCTTTCTCGCGGGAAGGAGCCGATTGCGCGCACCGGGAATCGCGCTCGGGGAAGACATCGCGGGCGATTACTCGACCCTCGCGCAGGTGCGCGATCCGGACGGCAATCTGCTGACTCTCGCGACCCCACCCTCGCGGCCGTTTCCGCCGGCCTGATGGCTTGAAGCTCTCATCTGTATTATGCTAGTAATACGGTGAGAGCTGACAGTCGAACAGGGAGAAGAGCATGGCCGGACCATGGAAGGACGCACGCGGGATCATCGTCACCACCACGCACACGATCGAGGGGCGGCCGATCCAGGATTACCTCGGCGTCGTCACCGGCGAAGTGATCGTGGGCGCCAACCTGTTCCGCGATCTCTTTGCCAATATCCGCGATATCGTGGGCGGCCGCTCGGGCAGCTACGAGCGCATCCTGCGCGAGGCGCGCGAACAGGCGATCGAGGAACTCCAGGCCGAATGCGGATCGCGCGGCGGCAATGCCGTGGTCGGGGTCGATCTCGATTACGAGGTGATCGGCGATACCGGCTCGATGCTGATGGTTTCGGCCAGCGGCACCGCGGTCAAGGTCTGACGATGGGCCGCGGGTTCGCGGTCGAGCGGCTCGGCCCGGACGGCCTCGACCGGCTGCGCCAGCTCAACGACCTGTTCGGCGCGGTGTTCGACGATCGCGACAGCTATTGCCGGCGCCCGCCCGACGATGCCTATGCCGCCCGCCTGCTGGCGCGCGAGGATACCATCCTGCTGGCGGCGGAGGCGGGCGGCGCGATGATCGGCGCGCTCGCCGCCTATGTCCTGCCCAAGTTCGAACAGGCCCGCAGCGAGATCTATATCTACGACCTCGCCGTCGTGCCCGACTGGCGCCGGCGCGGGGTGGCGACCGCGCTGATCGACGAAGTGCGCCGGATCGCGCGCGCGGTGGGCGCATGGGTGATCTACGTCCAGGCCGACACCGGGGAGGAGGACGCCGCGGCCATCGCGCTTTACGACGGCCTGGGCACGCGCGAGGAAGTTCTTCACTTCGATATCGCGCCCTGATTGCCCGGCTGTGCATCGTTCGCTAGGAGCGGCTGACGATGCGGCCCGCGCCGGACGTGGTGCCCGCATGATCCACACAGATCGCAGGTGACCATGGCAGGCCATTCCAAGTTCAAGAACATCATGCACCGCAAGGGGGCGCAGGACAAGAAGCGCTCCAACCTCTTCTCCAAGCTCAGCCGCGAGATCACCGTGGCCGCGCGCCTCGGTGCCCCCGATCCCGACATGAACCCGCGCCTGCGCCTGGCGGTGAACAACGCCAAGGCCCAGTCGATGCCGAAGGACAATATCCAGCGCGCGATCGACAAGGCGAGCGGCGGGGATGACGAGAACTACGAGGAAGTGCGCTACGAAGGCTACGGCCCGGGCGGGGTGGCCCTGATCGTCGAGGCGCTGACCGACAACCGCAACCGCACCGCCACCGCCGTGCGCACGGCCTTCTCCAAGAACGGCGGAAACCTCGGTACCGAGGGATCGGTCGCGCACGGGTTCGAGCGCAAGGGCCTGATCGAGTACCCGGCCGACGTCGGCGACGAGGAAAAGGTGCTCGAGGCCGCGATCGAGGCGGGGGCCGACGATGTCGAGAGCGACGAGAACGGCCACACGATCTGGACCGAGATGGAGGCGCTGCACGAAGTCGCCGGCGCGCTGGAAAAGACCCTGGGCGAGGCGGAGAACGTCAAGCTGGCTTGGAAGCCCAACATCACGGTGGAGATGGACGAAGGCTCGGCCGGCACCCTGCTCAAGCTGGTCGATGCGCTCGACGACGACGACGACGTGCAGACCGTATGGGGCAATTACGAGATCCCCGACGCGGTGATGGACAAGCTGAACGCATGAGCCGGCTGGGACGGGGCGTGGCGACCGCGGCGGTGATCGCGCCCTGTCTCATGGCCATCGGCGGCGCTTTCAAGCCCGGCGATCCGGCGTGAGGCCGTGCATCTCCCATCGCGTTCGGCATGACGGTTCGGGCGGCCCGGTGCCGGCATGATCATCCTCGGCCTCGATCCCTCGCTCTCCTGCACCGGCTGGGGCGTCGTGCGGGTGGAGGGCAGCCGCATCGGCCACGTCGCCAATGGGCAGGTCAAGACCGACCCCGCGGCGCCCATCGCCGCGCGGCTCGCCCACCTGGTGACGGCGCTCGATGGCGTGATCGCCGAACATGCGCCCGATCGCGCCGCGGCGGAGGAAGTCTTCGTCAACAAGAACCCGCAATCGACGCTTAAGCTCGCGCAGGCGCGCGGGGCGGTCCTGGCCGCCTGCGGCGCCGCCGGGCTCGAAGTGCGCGAACACGCCGCGCGGCTGGTGAAGAAGGCCGTGGTGGGCACGGGCGGGGCGGACAAGCAGCAGGTCCAGGCCATGCTCAAGATCCTGCTTCCCGGGGCGGAGGTCGCGGGGCCCGACGCGGCGGACGCGCTGGCGGTGGCGATTGCCGACGCGCACCTGGGCGGGAGGTAGCGAGCCGATGTTCCTGGTCGTCTTCCGCAACCGCAAGCGCGCCGATATCGACTACGCCGCCTACGATGCGGACGCCCGGCACATGCTGGAGCTGGCACAGGCGCAGCCCGGCTTCGTCTCGTTCAAGAGCTACACCGCCGAAGACGGCGAAGTGATCGCGCTGTCCGAATGGGCCGATGAAGCCGCCGCCCGCGCCTGGGGCCGCATGGCCGAACACCGCCTGGTCCAGACCCGCGGGCGCGAGGAATACTACGAGAGCTACACCCTCTTCGCCTGCCCCGATCCCCGCATCCACCGGTTTGGCGGCGGGGAGCGATAGCCGGCGGCGAGACGTCGCCGCATCTTCCACCGCGTCCGGCAAGGATCGCCGAATGGCCGCTCAGTCGTCCGTCGCGCTGACGAAGAGCATGGTGATGGCCGATGCCATGGCATACATGAAGGCGCCCTCCATCGACCCGGTTCCGAGCGGCGTCTGCCACATCTGGAAAAAAGCGGCGCCGAAGCTCATGAAAAAGCCGAACCAGACCAGCAGGGCGAGGCCCGCGGCAATCACGCCGCTCCGTTTCGCCGCGTGAAATTCTTCCGCCGTTCCCGAACGCGCTGCGAAAAGATCCCAGCCGCCCTTGATGCCGAAAAACGCCACGGCGAGTTCTCCCGCCAGGACCACCGCGAGCGCGGCCCATGCGAGCAGGGGATTGCCGGTCTTGAAGAACATGGTCGCCGGATAGGCCGCGTGGTCCGCGCCGCTCAGGACATAGGCCAGCGCGCCGTGGGCGGCGTCGATGTTCGCGATGTTCTGCAAGGCGTAGAACAATGCATGGAGCCCGATGAACAGAACGAGCGCCGATTTCAGAAGCCTCACCATGTAAAAACCCTCCCCTGTGCGAGATCTAGCAGGCACGGATCGCGGCGGCAAAAGCGCGCGATCGGCGTCACCGGGGGGCGGCTTCGCATACGGGAGGAGCATGGTCCTGCAGGCGGCAGGGCTGCAAGGGGCCTGCCGATCCGCGCTTCCATCTTCTATGGCGCCCCCGTATCGCCTGCGGGGCGCTAACCCTCTTCGACGAACGAAGCCAGTAGCACGAGGTATCGAGGTTCATGACCAGCATTCACTTCTACGGCATCCCCAACTGCGACACCGTGAAGAAGGCGCGCAAGTGGCTCGATGCGCGCGGGGTGGATTACGTGTTTCACGACTACAAGAAGGAAGGTGCCGATCCGGCGCGGCTGCGCGAATGGATCGCGGCCGCGGGGGTGGACCGGGTGCTGAACCGGCGCGGCACGACCTATCGCAAGCTGTCCGACGCGCAGAAGGCCGATATCGACGCAGACAAGGCCGTCACGCTGCTGCAAGAACACCCGAGCATGATCAAGCGCCCGGTGGTCGAGCACCCGGGCGGCTTGCTGGTCGGCTTTGCGGAGGACGAATGGGACGCGGCCTTTTCCTGAACGTGCTGGCGCTGATCGGCGCCGCCCTCGTGACGCCTGCCGCCGCGCAGGATTTCGGCCGGCCGCTGGTGATCGCCCATCGCGGGGCGAGCGGCGAACGGCCCGAACATACGCTTGCGGCTTACGAGCGGGCGATCGACCAGGGGGCCGACTATATCGAGCCCGACCTCGTCGCGACGCGCGACGGCGTCCTCGTCGCCCGGCACGAGACGGAGATTTCGGGCACGACCGACGTGGCCGAACGGCCCGAGTTCGCAGACCGGCGCCGCACCCGCACGATCGACGGGCACGCGGTAACCGGCTGGTTCGCGGAGGATTTCACGCTCGCCGAACTGCGCCGCCTGCGCGCGAAGGAGCGCCTGCCCGCGCTGCGGCCCGCCAGTGCGCGCCACGATGGGCTCTACCCGGTGCCTACCTTCGCCGAGATCGTCGCGCTCGTCCGCGCCAAGGAGGCGGAAACCGGCCGGCGCATCGGCCTCTATCCCGAGCTCAAGCATTCGGGGTACCTGCTGGAGGAAGCGGGGATCGACACGGTCGCGCTGCTCCTGCGCGAACTTGCCACGGCGGGAATCGCGCCGGACGACCCGATCTATATCCAGAGCTTCGAGATCGCGCCGCTGCGCCGGCTCGATGCCCTCGGCGATTACCGCCTGGTGCAACTTGTCGCGGCAGAGGGCGGGCCGGCGGACGCGCCGGAAATGCGCTATGCCGACATGGTCACGATCGCGGGCACGCGGCGGATAGCCGAATATGCCGACGCGGTCGGCGCAGACATTCGCCTGGTGATCGAAAGCGACGGCACGCCGGGCGGGCTGGTCAGCGCCGCCCACGCCGCCGGATTGCAGGTTCACGCCTGGACCTTGCGCAAGGAAAACGTCTTCCTCCCGCCATCGCTGCGTCGCGGGGATGGCGATGGCTCGCGCGGCTGCCCGGAAAAGCTCTGGGCCGTCCTCGCGCGCACGGGGGTGGACGGCGTTTTCACCGATGATCCGGGGATCGCGGTGGCGGCGCGCGCGGGCGCGACCTGCCCGGCCTAGGCGCGGCGTGCGGTGACGAGGTAGTTCAGCGCCAGATCGTCGGACAGGTGCAGCCCCTTGCCGGGCGAGAAGGCAATGCCGCGCGGCTCGCCCATCGCCAGGCCCGCTTCGGCCAGCAGGCCGCGCAGCTCGTCGGGAGTGACGAAATCTTCCCAGTGGTGGGTGCCGCGCGGGATCGCGCCGACAGCCTCGGCCGCGCCGACGAGGACCATGCGCGAGCGCGCGGTGCGGTTGGGGGTCGAAAGGATCATCAGCCCCCCGGGTGCGAGCCGCTCCGCCAGTGCGGCGAGGAAGGCGCGCTTGTCCGCGACGTGCTCGATCACTTCCATCGAGGTGACGAGATCGAACGTGCCGAGGTCGAGCGCGGCGATGTCCCCCGCGACATAGCGGATGTCGAGCCCCGTGCCGCGGGCGTGGCTGGCGGCGGCGGCGACGTTTTCCGGCGCGGCGTCCACCCCCGTCACCGCCGCGCCGAGGCGGGCCAGCGGCTCGCACAGCAGGCCGGCGCCGCAGCCGACGTCGATCGCGCTGCGCCCCGCCAGCGGCCTGGCCCCGCGCGGATCGCCCTGCCAGTGCGCGTCGATCGCCTCGCGCACGAAGGCGAGCCGGACCGGGTTGAGCCGGTGGAGCATGGCCGAGCTGCCCTTCGGGTCCCACCAGTCCTGCGCGAGCGCGCCGAAATGCTCGGCCTCGCCGGGGCGGATGGTTTGGCCGCCCGTAGAATTGGTTTCACCCGAGATTGTTGCATCGCCCATGCACCCTCCCTAACAGCGCGCAGGGACCGGCACCAGCGCCCGCGGCACGGCGGGCATCAATGCAGGGGAGCGACGAGACTTGGCGCGCATAGTGATGAAATTCGGCGGCACTTCGATGGCCGGGACCGAGCGCATCCGCCGCGTCGCCAATATCGTGCGCAAGCAGCAGGCGGCCGGCCACGAAGTGGCGGTGGTCGTTTCCGCGATGGCGGGGGAGACCGATCGCCTGGTCAATTTCTGCCGCGAGGCCAATGCCCTCTACGACCCGGCCGAATACGACGTGGTCGTCGCCAGCGGCGAGCAGGTGACCAGCGGCCTCCTGGCGCTGACGCTGCAATCGCTCGGCTGCAAGGCGCGCTCGTGGCTCGGCTGGCAATTGCCGGTCCGCACGGTGGAGGCCCATGCCAAGGCGCGGATCGAGACGATCGATTCCGACGCGCTGATCGCCTCGATGGCGGCGGGCGAAATCGCGGTCATCCCCGGCTTCCAGGGGATCGGCGACGATGGCCGGGTGACCACGCTGGGCCGCGGCGGTTCCGATACCTCGGCGGTGGCGGTCGCGGCGGCGATCGGGGCCGACCGGTGCGACATCTACACCGACGTCGACGGCGTCTATACTACCGACCCGCGGATCGTGGCCAAGGCGCGCAAGCTGAAGGCGGTGACGTACGAGGAAATGCTCGAACTCGCGTCGGTCGGCGCGAAAGTGCTCCAGACCCGGTCGGTCGGCCTGGCGATGAAGGAGGACGTGCGCATCCAGGTGCTGTCGAGCTTCATCGGCGACGACGCCGTTCCGGCCGACGACCTTCCCGGCACGATGATCGTGTCGGAAGAGGAAATGAACCAACTAGTGGAGAAGGGCGACATGGAACGCCAGCTCGTCACCGGCATCGCGCACGACAAGAACGAGGCCAAGGTGATCCTCACCCGCGTGCCGGACAAGCCGGGCGCGGTCGCGCATATCTTCGAACCGCTGGCCCAGGCCTCGATCAACGTCGACATGATCATCCAGAACGTCGGCCGCGACAAGGGCGAGACCGACGTGACCTTCACCGTCCCCCAGGCGGACCTGGCCCGGGCCCAGGCCCTGCTGGAGGACAAGCGCGGCGACATCGGCTTCAACCGGATCATCACCGATTCCAAGATCGCGAAGATCTCCGTCGTCGGGGTGGGGATGAAGAGCCACGCCGGCGTCGCGGCGACGATGTTCCGCGCGCTGTCCGACCGCGGAATCAACATCCAGGCGATCTCCACCAGCGAGATCAAGGTCTCGGTGATGATCGACGAGGACGAGACCGAGCTGGCCGTGCGCGTGCTCCACACCGCCTATGGCCTCGACGTGGACGACGACGCGGGTTGACCTGTCGCGCGGGTTAGCGGGCATTCCCGCCCCGCGACTAACCATTCCTTAACGCGCAGGCCCGAATCCCTTCCGCGCGAAAGGAACGGGCAATGGCGATCGCGGCACACCTGGAAAGCGACGGGGCAACGCCGGGCAAGCGGGGCGCGGCGCGCCTGATGCTGCGGTTCGAAACCGTCGGCAGCGCCCAGTCGGGCGGCGGCCACCCGGTGCGGGTTCACAACGCATCGACCACCGGCCTCCTGCTCGAAAGCGAGGGCGCGCTGTCGGTGGACGACCCGATCGACATCGATTTCCCCCATGCAGGCGTCGTCTCCGCGCGGGTCGTCTGGGCCAGCGGCAACCTCTACGGCTGCCGATTCGACCGGCCGCTGTCGCAGGCGGCGCTGTCTGCCGCGCAGCTGCGCAGCGAGACGGGGCTCGACCTCGGCGGGGCCGGTCGCCCCGGCCGCGCCGCGGGCGAATCGTTCGCCGCCCGCCTCCAGCGCCTGCGCAAGGAACGCGGGCTCACCCTGTCGCAGCTCGGCGATCGGCTGGGCGTCAGCAAGCCGACGGTCTGGGCCTGGGAAAAGGGTAAGGCGCGCCCGCTCGACAGCCGGATCGCGGCGATTGCCGAGGCGCTCGGCGCCTCGCGCGAGGAGCTGGCCGACGTGCAGGACGATGCCGAGGCGCGCGAAGTCCTCGCCCGCAGCCGCGAGGCGATCGCCCGCGCATATGGCACGGAGCCGGCCAAGATCCGGATCATGATCGAGCTGTGACGCGCAGGCCAAGCGCTTGAAATTGCACTTCGCGACTCCCCAACTGCGGCCTACGTGGTTAATATAGATACAAGATGATTCGCCGGTAATACGTATTAGCTAACAGGGCTAACACAATAACAGCCGGGTCTTGTCTTGCTATTACGGCGGCGCGGCCTGCTTGTTGGGAAGTGCCGCCGGTTAACTGAGAATAACGGGGCCGGGGCGCACAGCATGATCCAGGATTTTACCCTTCGCGAGGGGGCGGCACTTTATGGCCTGCTGGCCGAGGGGGACGGCGATATCGTGCTGAAGCTCGATCGCGACG
Source organism: Pelagerythrobacter marinus (assembly GCF_034375205.1). Classification (NCBI taxonomy): domain Bacteria; kingdom Pseudomonadati; phylum Pseudomonadota; class Alphaproteobacteria; order Sphingomonadales; family Erythrobacteraceae; genus Pelagerythrobacter; species Pelagerythrobacter marinus. The sequence goes on from NZ_CP139719.1 coordinate 205,474, forward strand.
GGCTTGTCGTCCACGCTTCCGCCGGGATCGAGCGGCTGGGGATCTCGCTCGCCGACATGCTGATCGCGCCGCACCTGGCCGACCTCGCCGACCCGGACCAGGCCCAGGCGCTGCGATCCTTCATCGAGGTGGTCATGCGCGGGGGCAGCGCGGCCGGCTGGTTCGAATTCGCCGCGCGCGGGGCGGACGGGGCGACCGGCTGGTTCACGCTCCAGCTTCGCCCGCTGAAGGCCGGCGACGGGACGATCGACGGCGCGATCGGGATCATGCGCTCGATCGCGGAGCGTCGCGAGCTGGAGGAGCGGCTGTTCGCCGCGACGCTGACCGATCCGCTGACCGGGCTGGCCAACCGGCGCGCCTTTCGCACCATGCTGCGCCATCTCTCGGTCCATCGGCCGGGCGGGGCGCTGGCGCTGTTCGACATTGGCCATCTGCATTCGCTCTGGCTCCGCCACGGGGCGAGCGCGGGCGACAGCATCGTCGCGGCTTTCGCCAACCTCCTGCGCGGCCTGCTGCACCAGGACCATATCCTCGCCCGCGTGGGGGACGAGCGGTTCGGCGTGCTGATGCCACAGGAAACGCCGCCGGCGGCCGAGGCCCTCGCGCGCGAGATCGTCGGCGAGCTGAAACGCGCCACCCGGCTCGCCGGAAGCGAGGCGATCGACTTGCGCGCCAGCGTCGGCATCGCCGGGATCGACGAGAGCGCCGACGAGAGCCTGCGGCGGGCCGAGTTCGCGCTGGTCCACGCGCGTGCGCGCGGCCGCGGCCAGATCGAGCGCGGCGATATCCTGATGGACCAGCGCCGCCGCGCGTGAGCCGGCGGGCATTGGCCCTTTACCTTGGCGCGCACATACCGCATCCTCGAATCGGATAACGGGGAGAGGATCGATGAAGCACGTGTTCGTATGGGCCCTGGCACTGTTCGGGGCGGCGTCGGCCGCGGGGCAGGAGCCCGCGCCGGCACCCGACTATACCGAGGATAGTAGCTGGCTCTGCCGGCCCGACCGGATCGATGCCTGCGCCAGCGACCAGTCGGTAACGGTCGTCGACGCCGATGGCGCCACGCGGGTCGAACCGCTCGTTCCCGATGCAGACCGCCAGTTCGATTGTTTCTATGTCTATCCGACCGTCTCGCTCGATCCCGGGGCCAACAGCGACATGGAGGCCGGCGCGGAGGAGCGGCGCGTGGCCCATGCCCAGGCCGCCCGCTTCCGCCAGCACTGCCGGGTCTTCGCGCCGCTCTATCGCCAGATCACGCTGACCGCGCTGCGCGAGATGATGATGCGCGGCGGGGGCCGTCCGCCCCGGGCGGCGGCCGTGGCCTTCGGCGATGTGGCCGCCGCCTGGCGCGCCTACCTCGCGCAGGACAACGGCGGGCGCGGCGTGGTCCTGATCGGGCACAGCCAGGGCAGCGGCATGCTCAAGCGGTTGCTCGAGACGATGCCGGCCGCGCAGCGCGAGCTGGTCGTCGCGGCCCACCTGATCGGCACCAACGTCGAGCGTCCGGCCGATGGCGGGGCGGGGGGCGAGATCGCCTGGATGCCCGCCTGCACCCGCGCCGACCAGGCGGGCTGCCTGGTCAGCTACGTCGCCTTTCGCGCCGACGTGCCGCCGCCGTCGGGCAGCCGGTTCGGCCGGGCCGCGGGCGAGGGGAACGCGGTCGTGTGCGTCAACCCGGCCGCGCTGGTGGGCGACCCGGCGAACGCCCGGGCGATCTTCTCCACGGCCGGGGTCGGCACGTCGAGCAGGCCGATGACCGAATGGGTCGCGGGTCAGCCCCTGCCGACGACCGCCTTCACCGCCGTGCCCGGCCTTGTCTCGGCCCGCTGTGCCGAGCGCGACGGGGCGCAATACCTGGCGGTGACCGTCAACGGCGATCCCGGCGATCCGCGGGTGGACGACATCACCGGCGACGTTGTCGCCGGCGGTCGGCGGCTCGACGACTGGGGCCTGCACCTGATCGACATGCCGGTGGTCATGGGCGACCTGGTCGCGCTGACCGCGCGCCAGCACGCGGCCTGGGCCGCGGCGCGGGGCAAGTAGGGCCGCGAAACCGCCATGGCCCGGGCGCGCCTTTCGCGCTAGGCCTGCGGCCATGGCTTTTACTGCGACCATCCTCCTCCTCGGCGCCGGCGAACTGGGGCGCGAATTCGTCATCTCGGCCAAGCGGCTCGGCGCGCGGGTCGTGGCCTGCGATGCCTATGACGATGCCCCCGCGATGCAGGTGGCCGACGGGCGGGAGGTGTTCTCGATGCTCGACGGCGCGGCCCTGCGCGCCGCGGTGGAGAGGCACCGCCCCGATTTCGTCGTGCCCGAGATCGAGGCCATCCGTACCGAGATGCTGGTCGAGCTGGAGCGGGAGGGCTTCGCCGTCGTCCCGTCGGCCCGTGCGACGCAACTGACGATGAACCGCGATCGCATTCGCGATCTCGCCGCCGGGGAACTGGGCCTGGCGACTTCGCGCTATCGCTATGCCGAAACGCTGGAGGAAGTGCGCGCGGGGGCGGAGCACACCGGCTTTCCCTGCGTGATCAAGCCGGTCATGTCGTCTTCGGGCAAGGGGCAGAGCAAGGTCGGGGATGCCGCCGGGCTGGAAGCCGCCTGGGATCATGCCGTGGCCAACATGCGCGGCGACCGCCGGCGCGTGATCGTGGAGCAGTTCGTCGATTTCGATTACGAGATCACCCTGCTGACCGTGCGGACGAAAGACGGGGTGCTGTTCTGCCCGCCGATCGGCCACCGGCAGGAACGTGGCGATTACCAGGAAAGCTGGCAGCCCACCGCGATGACCGACGCCGCAATCGCCGCGGCGCAGGACATGGCGCGCAAGGTGGTGGACGATCTGGGCGGGTATGGCCTGTTCGGGGTCGAGTTCTTCGTGCGCGGCGACGAGGTGATCTTTTCCGAGCTCAGCCCGCGCCCGCACGATACCGGCATGGTCACGCTGGTGAGCCAGAACCTGAGCGAGTTCGACCTCCATGCCCGCGCGATCATGGGCCTGCCGATCCCGGCGCCGATCCGCGCGCGGCCTTCGGCCAGCGCGGTGATCCTGGCCGATCGCGAGAGCGCGGCCCCGGCCTATTCGGGCCTGGCCGAGGCGCTGGCGGTCGAAGGGGGCACGGTGGACCTGCGCCTGTTCGGCAAGCCGACCACGCGGCCCTGGCGCCGCATGGGCGTGGCGCTCGCCAGCGCGGGGGACACCGACACGGCCCGCCGGATCGCGGGCGAGGCGGCGGGCCGGGTACGGATCGAATACGGCTAGGCCCGGCGTTCCACCCGGCAGCGGAGCGGGCGGAGGAGCGGCCCCCGCCCGCGGTGCCTCACTCGCCCGCCAGTTCGGCGACCAGCGCCGGCGCGGGATAGATCGTCTCGAGCGCTTCCTGCACTGCCGCGGTCGAGACCGCGACCGTGCGGTTCAGCGTCCCGTCGTAGCCGTAATTGCCGCCCAGCGAATGGATATTGCCGTCGAAGGCGGTGCCGATCACGGTCCCGGCGCGGTCGATCACCGGCGACCCGGAATTGCCGCCGATGATGTCGTTGGTGGTCACGAAGTCGTAGGTCGTGTCCTTGTCGATCCGCGCTTCGTTTGCGGCGAAGGCGGGGGGCGGGTCGAACGGCGGGTTGCCGGTCGCGCGGTCGAAGGTGCCGCCCATCGTCGTGCGGATCGGCACCGCCTTGCCGCGCTCGGTCCAGCCCTTCACCTGCCCGTAGGAAATCCGCAGGGTGAAAGTGGCATCGGGATAGAGCGTGTCGCCGTAGGCGGCGAAGCGGGCATCGGCGAGGCTGGCCCCGGCAGCCGCGAGCGGGCCGGAATACTGCGCGTCGGCCAGCGCCTTCAGCTCGCGCTGGCGCGGGGCGAGCGCGAGGGCGTAGCGGATCATCGGATCGTCCGACGCCTCGATCGCTTCCAGCCCGCCTTCCCACAGCGCCTTGCGGACCGCCGGATCGTCGAGCCGGGTGCCGTTCACCAGCCGCTCGGCCCGCTGCTCGGGGCTTTCCTGGCCCAGGAGCAGGCGCGAATCCGGGTCGTCGACGCCGAGGTATTCGCGCGCCTTCGACAGGCTCCATTCCATCATCAGCTCGTCCACCCAGCGATAGACCGGGCGTTCGTCGAGCACGCGCTTCTCGGTCAGCGGCAGCGCGCTGTCGGTATAGCCCGGCAGCCGCTGGGCATTGGGCTTGGCGCGTTCCTGCGCCGCGAAGACCAGCGTCTGGGCATAGCCGAACAGGTCGCCCGAAGGCTGGGTGAAACGCAGCGGCAGGTAGAGCGCGCGATAGGCGTCCACCGCGTCTTCCACCGCGCTCCAGGGATCGCCGATGTCGGGGTTGCCGGCGCTTTTCGCCTTCAGCTCGGCCTCGGCCGCGGCGAGCTTGGCGGTGAAGGCCGGATCGTTGAGCGCCCTGGTCCGGCCGATATAGACCTTCAGGCTGTTTTCCACGCCGAACAGCAGGTCCTGCCCTTCGCGCGCGTGGCGCGGGCTGCGGTCCATCGCCGTGATCAGGCGGCCGCGCAGCTCGCTCAGCGTGGCGAGCGTCAGCGGCAGGCGCACCTCCCGCTCGAAGGCGAGCTGGCTCTGGGTATAGAGGCGGCTGGTCGAACCGGGATTGCCGACGACGAACGTGATCTCGCCTTCTTCCGGCGCGCGCGGGTTCCATTCGAGATGCGCCGGGCTCGCGACCGGCTCGCCGTTTTCGTAGGCGCGCAGGAACGAGGCATCGAGCGAATAGCGCGGGAAGTTGAAGTTGTCGGGGTCGCCGCCGAAGGTCGCCGCGCGCGCCTCGGGCGCCCAGGCGAGGCGCACGTCCGAATACTTGCGATAGGTATAGAGCTTGTACTGCCCGCCGCCGAACAGGGTCACGACCTGGCACCGGGTGGTCTCGGTATCGGGGCAACCCGCGGATTCGATCCCGGCGATCTTCGCGTCGCGCGCCTTGGTCAGCGCCTCGCCCGAGAGGCCGGCCATTGCGGCCATGACATCGCCGGTGACGTCCGCGATCGCGGTGACCACTTCGGCCTGCTGGCCCGGGCAGGTCAGCTCGTCCTCGCGCTGGCGGGCGGTGAACCCGTCGGCGAGGTAATCCTTCGCGTCGGTCGAGTTGTCGTAGAGGCAGCTCGCGATGCAGTGGTGGTTGGTCAGGATCAGCCCCTCGGGCGAAACGAAACTGGCCGAACAGCCGCCCGTCAGCCGGACCGAGGAATTGCGCACGTGGTCCAGCCAGGCCTGGTCGGGCGCCCAGCCGTAGGTTTCGCGAACCTGCCCGGCAGGGAAGCCGTCGAACGTCCACATCCCCTCGTCCGCAGCGGCGGGCGCGGCGAGGAGGGGGACGGTCGCGGCAGTGGCGGCGAACAGGGCAGTGCGGATCCTCATGAGACAGTATCTCCCGAAACGTGTTGCGCGCGATCTGTTCTCCGCCCCGGCGCGAATGTCCAGCGATTTTCCGCCGGCGTCGTCTGCGCCCCGCGCGGCGCCGGCCGGGCTGCCGGGCCCTTCACCCGGCACGAAAACGCCCCCCGGCGCGCGAGGCGCCGGGGGGCGAAGGGCCTGCCGCGGATGGGCGGTCAGGCCGCCTCGTGGTACTTCGCGTAAGTCACGTCGCTGCGGTCGGCGTTCATCACCTTGGTCCAGGCCTTGACGAAATCGCGCACGAATTTCTCTTCGTGCCCGCTCTCGGCATAGACTTCGGCGATCGCGCGCAGCTGGCTGTTCGAACCGAAGATCAGGTCGGTCCGCGTCGCGCGCCATTTCTCGTCGCCGCTGGCGCGGTCGTGGCCGACGAATTCCTCGTCGCCGCTCTCGTCCACCACTTCCCAGGCGGTGTTCATGTCGAGCAGGTTGACGAAGAAGTCGTTGGTCAGCTGCCCCTTGCGATCGGTGAAGACGCCGTGTTCGCTGTCCTTGTAGTTGGCGCCGAGCACGCGCAGCCCGCCGACCAGAACGGTCATCTCGGGCGCCGACAGGCCGAGCAGGTGCGACCGGTCGATCAGCAGGTCCTCGGTCCGCACGCTCATCTTGGTCTTCAGGTAGTTGCGGAACCCGTCGGCATGGGGTTCGAGCGGCTCGAAGCTTTCCGCGTCGGTATGCTCGTCGCCGGCATCGCCGCGCCCGCCGAGGAACGGCACCTCGACATCGAAGCCGGCATCGCGCGCCGCCTTCTCGACCGCGGCGGTCCCGGCGAGGACGATCGCGTCGGCCATCGACAGGTTGCCGCGCAGCGAATCGATCGTGCCCAGCACCTTGGCCAGTTCGTCCGGCTCGTTCACCGCCCAGCCTTTCTGGGGGGCGAGGCGGATCCGCGCGCCGTTGGCGCCGCCGCGATGGTCGGACCTGCGGAAGGTGGAGGCGGAGGCCCAGGCGGTCTTGACCAGCTGGCCGATCGACAGCCCGCTATCGAGGATCTTGTCCTTGAAGGCGGCGACGTCGCCGTCCGACGGCATCGTCCCGGCCGGGACCGGATCCTGCCAGATCAGGTCCTCTTCCGGCACGTCGGGGCCGAGATAGCGGACCTTGGGCCCCATGTCGCGGTGCGTCAGCTTGAACCAGGCCCGGGCGAAGGCATCGCGGAACGCCTCGTGGTCGTTGCGGAACCGCTCGGAAATCTTGCGATATTCCGGGTCCACCTTCATCGCCATGTCGGCGGTGGTCATCATGGTCGGGACCTTCTTGGAAGGATCGTGGGCCGCGGGGGCCATGTCCTCTTCCTTCTGGTCGATCGGCTGCCACTGGTGCGCGCCGGCCGGCGACTTGACCAGTTCGTACTCGTAATCGAGCAGCAGGCGGAAATAGTTGCCGGTCCATTCGATCGGGGTGTTGGTCCACGATCCCTCCAGCCCCGAGGTGATCGTGTGTTCGCCCATCCCGCTTTCGTAGCCGCTGGTCCAGCCCAGCCCCTGGAAGGCGATGTCCGCCCCTTCGGGGTCCGCGCCGACCAGCGAGGCGTCGCCCGCGCCGTGGCACTTGCCGAACGTGTGGCCGCCGGCGGTCAGCGCGACGGTTTCCTCGTCGTTCATCGCCATGCGGGCGAACGTCTCGCGGATGTCGCGCGCCGAACCCTCGATGTCGGGCTGGCCGCCCGGCCCTTCGGGATTGACGTAGATCAGCCCCATCTGGATCGCGGCGAGCGGGTTTTCGAGCTTGAGCTCCTTGTCGGGATCGATGCGGGTCTGCACGCCTTCGCTGACCCACTTTTCCTCCGTGCCCCAGAACACGTCGGTTTCGGGTTCGTAGACGTCCTTGCGCCCGCCGCCGAAGCCGAAGACCGGGCCGCCCATCGATTCGATCGCGATATTGCCGGTCAGCACGAACAGGTCGGCCCAGGAAATATGCTTCCCGTACTTCTGCTTGATCGGCCACAGCAGGCGCCGCGCCTTGTCGAGGTTAGCGTTGTCGGGCCAGGAATTGAGCGGGGCGAAGCGCTGCTGCCCGCTGGAGGCGCCGCCGCGCCCGTCGCCGGTGCGATAGGTGCCGGCCGCGTGCCAGGCCATGCGGATGAAGAACGGGCCGTAATGGCCGTAGTCCGCCGGCCACCACGGCTTGCTGTCGGTCATCAGCGCCCTGAGGTCGCGCTTGATCCCTTCGTAATCGAGCGCGTTGAAGGCCTCGCAATAGTCGAAGTCGTCCTCCATCGGGTCGGCGTGAAGCTTGCCCTGGTGCAGGATCTCGAGCTGGAGCGCATCGGGCCACCAGTCGCGGTTGGTGCGGCCGAGCAGGCTTCGCACCCCGCCGTCGCCGCTGAAGGGGCAGCCGCCCCCGGGGATCGATCCAGTTGCTACGTCCATCTTGGCACCTCCAGTTACAAACGGCCGCGCGGCGGCCCGGCGAGTCGATACGGAGGGGAGGCTACGCCCGCACGACAATCGATCAAAGCAATTAAGACCTATCAGGCTTATCGATAAATGCGATCGAGAAAGGCCGGGTGCTCCCTCCCATAGGGAACAAGGGCCGAGCGGCGGCGGGGTTCCCGCGCGCGCCAGGGCACTTGCCGGTCCGCCGTGCGCGCCCTAAGCGGCCCGACGATGACCGACTATCCCAAGACCGGCCGCCTGATGCAGCGCGGCACCGACTTCCTCGGCTGCGAGACCGCGATCCTGTGCGGCGCGATGAGCTGGGTGTCCGAACGCAACCTCGTGTCCGCGATCAGCAACGCGGGCGGTTTCGGCGTGATCGCCTGCGGGGCGATGACGCCCGAGCTGCTCGACGCCGAAATCGCCGCGACGAAGGCGATGACCGACAGGCCCTTCGGCGTGAACCTGATCACGATGCACCCGCAGCTGTTCGACCTGATCGAGGTCTGCTCGCGCCACGGGGTCGGCCACGTCGTGCTGGCCGGCGGCATTCCGCCCAAGGGCAGCGTCGAGGCGATCAAGGGCGGCGCGAATCCGGCCCGGGTGATCTGCTTCGCGCCGACGCTGGCGCTGGCGAAGAAGCTGCTGCGTTCGGGGGCGGACGCGCTGGTGATCGAGGGGATGGAGGCGGGCGGCCATATCGGCCCGGTGTCCACCAGCGTCCTGGCGCAGGAGATCCTGCCCGCGCTGGCGGAGGAGCACGTGATCTTCGTCGCCGGCGGGATCGGCAAGGGGCACGCGATCGCAGGCTACCTGGAAATGGGCGCGGCCGGGGTCCAGCTCGGCACGCGGTTCGCCTGCGCGAGCGAGTCGATCGCCCATCCCGATTTCAAGAAGGCCTTCTTCCGCGCCAGCGCGCGCGACGCGATCGCCAGCGTGCAGGTCGATCCGCGCCTTCCGGTGATCCCGGTCCGCGCGCTGCGCAACAAGGGCACCGAAAGCTTCACCGCCAAGCAGATCGAGGTCGCCGGCAGGCTCGACCGGGGCGAGGTGGAGATGGCCGAGGCGCAGCTGCAGATCGAGCATTACTGGGCCGGCGCCCTGCGCCGCGCGGTGATCGACGGCGATGTCGAAGGCGGCAGCCTGATGGCCGGCCAGTCGGTCGGCATGGTGCGCGAGGAGGAGCCGGTCGGGCAGATCGTCACCACGCTGATGGCCGAGTGCGAAGAGGCGCTGGGGCGCCGCTGACATGGCCGAGCCGCTGGTCCTGACCCTGAGCTGCGCCGACCGGCCGGGCATTACCGCGCAGGTCACCGGCCTGCTGTTCGAACGCGGCGCCAATATCCTGGAGGCGCAGCAATTCAACGACCGGGCGAGCGATGCCTTCTTCATGCGGATCGCCTTCGATCCCGGGGCCGGCGACGCCGAGGCCTTCCGCGGAGCCTTCGCCCCCTTTGCCGAACGATGCGCGATGCGCTGGAAGCTGGTGCGGCGCGACCGGCCGCGCCGCGTGCTGATCATGGTCAGCAGGTTCGATCACTGCCTGGCCGACCTGCTCTATCGCTGGCGCATCGGCGAATTGCCGATCGAGCCGGTGGCGATCGTCTCCAACCACCCGCGCGAGGCGATCAGCCACACCAATATCGGCGACGTTCCCTTCCACCACCTGCCGGTGACCGCCGCGACCAAGGCCGAACAGGAAGCCGAAGTGCGCCGGATCGCGGACGAAACCGATGCCGAGCTGGTGATCCTCGCCCGCTACATGCAGATCCTGTCCGACGGGCAGGCGGCCCATTTCGCCGGGCGCTGCATCAACATCCACCATTCCTTCCTGCCCGGGTTCAAGGGGGCGAGGCCCTATCACCAGGCGCACGCGCGGGGGGTGAAGATGATCGGTGCGACCGCGCACTACGTCACCGCCGACCTCGACGAAGGGCCGATCATCCACCAGGACGTGGAGCCGATCACCCATGCCGACAGCCCGGAAGAGCTGGTCCGCAAGGGGCGCGAGATCGAGAGCCGCGTCCTGGCCGAGGCGGTGCGCCTCCATGTCGAGGAGCGCGTCGTGCTGAACGGCGCGCGCACGGTCGTCTTCCGCAACTGACCGGCGAGGCGAAAAACCGGCCCGGCCGGAAACGTATCGCAGGCCTGCGCCTTCTATCAGGCAGGAGGACGTGCAAATGGAATTCGATCCGAGCTTCTGGGCCGACAGCTCGCGCCTGTGGGAAGTGGTGGCGCTGTCGGTGGCGTTCTACGTCACGATCGTGCTGCTCACGCGCCTGTCGGGCAAGCGGACGACGGGCCAGATGAACAATTTCGACTGGATCATCACGGTCGCGGTCGGGAGCCTCGCGGCCAGCGGCATCCTGCTGCGCGACGTGTCCTATGCCGAGGCGACCGTGGCGATCGTCGCGCTGGGCCTGTGCCAGTACGCGGTGACCTTCGTTCTCGTGCGCTCGTCGAGCGTGACCAGGGCGATCAAGGCCGAACCGACCCTGCTGCTGCACAAGGGCGTCTATCTCGAAGACGCGATGAAGCGCACCCGGATCACCAAGTCGGAGATCGAATCCGCCCTGCGGCACGAGGGGATCCTCGATCCCGCGGGGGCGAACTGGGTCGTCCTCGAAACCGACGGCACGCTGGCGGTGATCGGGCGCGATGCGAGCGCGATCGCGGAAGCCGAAACGATGGACCACGTCGAGCGGCCCGACAACCTGCCCGCCTGAGGGGGCGGTCGGGGGCCGCCGCGAGGGGAGACGCTAGAGCTGGAGGATGACGGTCTTCAGCTCGGTATAGGCCTTCACCCCCTCGCTGCCGAGTTCGCGCCCGATCCCCGACTGCTTGTAGCCGCCGAAGGGCAGGGCGCTGTCGAGCATCGAGTGGCAATTGCCCCAGACGGTGCCCGACTTGATGCGCGCGGCGAGCTTGTGGAACGCGCCGACGTCGCGCGTCCAGACCCCGGCGCCGAGGCCGTAGAGCGTGTCGTTCGCCTGTTTCGCCACATCGTCGAGATCGTCGAAACGCTGGGCGACGACGACCGGGCCGAAGATCTCTTCCTGCACCACGCTCATCGACGGGTTCACGTCGACCATCACGGTCGGGTTGACGTAGTACCCGCCGTTCGACGGGGCCGCGTCGCCGCCCATGGCCACGCTCGCCCCGTCCTTCTTGCCCGCCTCGATATAACCCATCACGCGTTCGAACTGCTCGTGGCTGACCAGCGGGCCCATGCGCGCCTGCGGGTCGAGGCTGGGGCGCGGGGCCCAGGCGGGGGCGGTCTCGGCAATCCCCTCGATCAGGCGGTCGAACACGTCCCTGTGGGCATAGAGGCGGCTGCCGGCGACGCAGACCTGGCCCGCGTTGAAGAAGATCGCGTTCGCCGCCCCGCCGGCGGCCGCCGCCGGGTCCACGTCGGGCAGGACGATCACCGGGCTCTTGCCGCCCAGTTCCAGCGTCACCCGTTTCAGGCTGTCGGTCGCGGTGCGGTTGATGATCTTGCCCACCTCGGTCGATCCGGTGAAGGCGACCTTGTCCACATCCGGGTGGCGCACCAGGCGGTCGCCGGCGGTCTCGCCCAGCCCGGTGACGATGTTCACCGCGCCCGCGGGGAAGCCCGCTTCTGCCACCAGGTCGGCCAGCTTCAGCGCGGTGAGGCTGGTCTGCTCGGCCGGCTTGAGCACCAGCGTGCAGCCGGCGGCGAGCGCGGGGGCGATCTTCTGCACCGCCATCAGCAGGGGGAAGTTCCACGGCACGATCTGCGCCGCCACGCCGACCGGCTCGCGCCGGGTATAGCTGTGGAACACGCCGCGCGGCGCGTTCGCCGGCTCGATCATCTCGCCGCCGATCTTGCTCGCCCAGCCGGCGTGGTAGTGCAGCATCGAGACCGCGCCGTTGACGTCGACCGCCTGGGCCATCGTCTTGGGCTTGCCGTTGTCGATCGCCTCCAGCTCTGCCAGCAGCTCCGCCTCGCGCTGGATCAGGTCGGCGAGCCGGTGGATCGTCGCCTCGCGCTTCATCGGCGGAAGGTCGGACCAGCGCCCGTCGTCGAAGGCGCTGCGCGCGGCGGCGACCGCGCGATCGACGTCGTCGGTGGAGGCATCGACGATCCGCGCCACTTCGCGCCCGCACGACGGGTCTTCGACCGCCAGCGTCTTGCCGTGCGAACTTTCGACCCATTCGCCGCCGATGAAAAGCTGCGGCTTGCGCGCGAGGAAATCCTTCGCCCCTTGCGAATATTCGAGCTGTTCGCGGCTGATGGCGGTCTGTTCGTTCATCTTTGTCTCTCCCGGCAAGAATCGGTCTTTCACCGCAACCTACCACGCGTGCGGCCCATGCCAATCCGCGTTGCGCTTGCATCGCCGCGCGCGCGCGATCACGATGGCGCGATCGACCGGCAGCGAGCAGGGGCGAGGAGGCGACGATGTGCGACGAGGAGAAGCTGGCCCGCTGGGCGCGCGAGGGGATCAGCCGGCGGCAGTTCGCGGCGCTGGGCGGGGCGGCGGCGGTCGCCGCCTGCACGCCGCCCGGCTTCGGGGGCGATCTGCCGGTGCCCGCGTGCCGGCCGAGCTCGGGATGCGGCCCGGCGGCCCCGGCGACGATCGAGCGCGCGGTGCGCTTCGCCACGCCCGACGGGACGATGGACGGGTTCTTCGTCCACCCCGATAGCGGGCCGGCCCCGGCGGTCCTGTTCTGGCCCGACATCGCCGGCCTGCGCGAAGCGAAGCGCGCGATGGCCCGGCGCCTCGCCGCGCGCGGGCACGCCGTGCTCGTCGCCAATCCCTATTACCGCGACGTGGCGGGCGAACGCTTCGCCGATTTCGCCGATTTCGCGGGCAACGAGGGGTTCGCGCAGGTGCGCCCGTGGCGGGCGAAGCTGGACGCGGCCGCGATCATGCGCGACGCCGTCGCGGCGATCGGCTGGCTCGACGGGCAGGCGGCGGTCGACAGCACGCGCGGGGTCGGCACCCAGGGCTATTGCATGGGCGGGCCCTTCACGGTCTGGACCGCGGCTGCCGTGCCCGCGCGGGTTCGCGCGGCGGCGAGCTTCCACGGCGGCGGCCTCGTGCGCGAAGGCGAGCCGGCCAGCCCGCACAATCTGCTCGACCGCACCCGCGCCGCCTTCCTCTTCGCGATCGCGCAGGACGACGATGCCGAGGCGCCCGGGCACAAGCGCACCTTGCGCGAGGCCGCCGCCGCGGCGGGGCGGCCGGCGCAAGTGGAGGTCTATGCCGGCGACCATGGCTGGACCGTCCCCGATTCCCCCGCCTACGCCCCGGCCGAAGCCGAGCGCGCGTGGGAGGATCTCCTCGCGCTCTACCGCGGCGCGCTGGCGTGAGGGCGGGACAAGTCCGAACGCTCGAAAAGCCGTCGCCCTGAGCCTGTTTCGGGGTCCGTTCGTCCTCCCGCACCGGCGGTGCCGGGCGGCGCGATGGATGCTGAAACACGTTCAGCATGACGGGGGCGGCGGCGGGAAGGCACGCTCTCCGCAACGCGAGCTCCTGCGAAAGCAGGAGCCCAGGATAGCGGGCGCTGGGGCTGGGGCTGGGTTCCTGCTTTCGCAGGAACTCGGGAGGGTTGAGCCATCGTCCTGGCAGGCAAGCGGGCGGCACCCCGTTCCATCTTCCCCGCAACGCGAGCTCCTGCGAAAGCAGGAGCCCAGGACGGCGGGCGCTGGGGCTGGGGCTGGGTTCCTGCTTTCGCAGGAACTCACGGGTGGAGTATCTTCCCCTGCGGAGGGTGCCCACGCCCGGTCATCCGCTGGCGCGTGCGGACGGTTACGCCGGGAGGAAAGGCAAGCGGACGGAACCGGCCGGTGCCGCCTGGGCATCACAGGATTGCCACCTGGGCGTCACAGGGTTGCCTTGGCAACATCCTTGCGAGTGGCGGGAGGGGTTGCCTTCAACCTCCCGCTCGGCCCTTCGAGGAATGCGAGGCGCGGACAGGGCCAGGGCTCGCGCTTGCCCTGTCCGCCAGAGGCTATCCCGGGAGCGTCCCCTGGAAAGGCTCGCGGCGTTGAGGTCCGCCGCGGGCCGGGCAAGGGACATGCCCCGTTACGAATAGTCCTCGCATTCCGGCACAGGGGTGCTTTATCGAGCGGTCACTAGCCCCCCGAGGCACCGGCCGTATGGACGAAGCGGCCAGACGTGACGCGTACACGCTTTGCCCCCGTCGCTGTAGCCAGCCTGGACGGGCCCTCACCACATAACCAAAACGGTTATAAATGTCAAGGGAAATGTGCCAGAGGCGAGTCGCCGCGGTGTCTCAGGCCATGCCCAGGTCGCGGAGCTTGGCGCGCAGCGTGGCTTCGTCGAACGGCTTGACCACGTAGTCGTCGGCACCGGCGGAAATGCCCTTGTGGATGTCGCCCGCCTGCGCGTTGGACGTGCAGAAGATCACCCGCGGCACGCGGTCGGCCGGGGTCGCGCGCAGCCGGGTGACGAATTCGATCCCGCTCATCACCGGCATGTTCCAGTCGAGGATCACCAGGTCGGGCATTGCCGCCTTGCAGCGGGCCAGCGCTTCCTCGCCGTTCTCCGCCTCGGCCGCCTCGTAGCCGAGCGCCTCGACGATCCGCCGGGCGAGCTTGCGGATCATGCGCGAATCGTCGACCACCAGGCACCGCCGCAGGCGCGTCTGCGCCGCCCGCGCGGCGGCGGCGGCGCGCGCTTCCGCCACGATCCGGCGCGTGGTGTCGTCCGCCGCGGGAGCCGGGGCGGCGGCCTGGGTCGGCGCCGGGGACGGGATCGAGCCCGCCGCCGCGACAGGCGGGACGGCGGCAGGCGCGTTGCCTTCCGGCGCCGGCGCGCGGCCCTGCGCGCGGTTGCCGCCGGGCTTGCGCGAACGTTTGATCAGCCCGTGAATGGCGGCACCTCCTCTTCCCCCCAGATCGCCGCGTCGGGCCCGGCCGGGCGATCGGCGAGCGGCGAGCGCGGCGCGCCCCCCGGCCCGGGCGCGCGCGCCGCCTGGGCGGGCGGCGCGGGCGGGGCCGCGGGCTGTTCGTCGGGGGTCATGCAGACGTGGAGATAGGGGACCCAGACGTCGCCGAACTCGGCCTTCTGGTACCAGACGTCTAGCACGTCGTAGGATGCCCAGCACCCGTCCGGCTCGCGCAGGCGGATGCCCTCTCCGATCCGGGGGACGGCTGCGAAGCGCAACCGGTCCTGCGTCTGGTGCGTTTCGTTCTGGACCTCGATTTCGATCACGCGCGAGCCCCCGATCCTTGCTGTCGGCGGCGAGGCTAGTGGGCAATTCTTGCCGAATGGTAACGTTCGGCCTCGCCGGCCGGCAATGCGCGGCAGGCCCCTGGCGGCTGCCGGTTTCGCTTGCCCCGGCCCCCGCGCGCGCTACGATGGCAGGCGGGGTTGTGGAGGAGAAATGCCCATGGGCATCGTGCTGATAATGCTGCTGGTCCTGGCCGTGCTGTTCCTGCTGATGGCGGTGCGCGTGGTGAAGCAGGGATATGTCTATACGATCGAGCGTCTGGGCAAGTACACGCTCGCGGCCGAGCCGGGGTTCCACCTGATCATCCCCTTCGTCGACCGGGTCGGCCAGAAGGTCAACATGATGGAGCAGGTGCTCGACATCCCGGGGCAGGAGATCATCACGAAAGACAACGCGATGGTCGGCGTCGACGCGGTCGTCTTCTTCCAGGTGCTCGACGCCGGCAAGGCCGCTTACGAGGTGCACAACCTCTATGCCGCGATCATGGCGCTGACGACGACCAACCTGCGCACGGTGATGGGCAGCATGGACCTCGACGAGACCCTGTCGAAGCGCGACGAGATCAACGCCCGCCTGCTGGCGGTGGTCGATCACGCCACCTCGCCCTGGGGCGTCAAGATCACCCGGGTCGAGATCAAGGACATCCGCCCGCCGGTCGACATCTCGGAGGCCATGGCCCGCCAGATGAAGGCCGAGCGCCTGAAGCGCGCCGAGATCCTCGAGGCCGAAGGCGACCGCGCGAGCCGCATCCTGCGCGCCGAGGGCGAGAAGCAGAGCGCGATCCTTTCGGCGGAGGGCAAGCGCGAGGCGGCCTTTCGCGATGCCGAGGCGCGCGAACGCGCGGCGGAGGCGGAGGCCAAGGCGACGCAGATGGTCTCCGACGCGATCGCGCAGAGCGGCAACGCGGCGATCAACTACTTCGTGGCGCAGGAATATACCAAGGCGGTCGGCCAGTTCGCGACCAGCCCCAATGCCAAGACGATCCTGTTCCCGGTCGAGGCGACCCAGCTGATCGGCTCGCTCGGCGGGATCGGCGAGCTCGTGCGCGAGGCGGTCGGCAGCGGCGAGGGCGGGGCGAAGGCCGCGCCCGGCGACCGCGGGACCCCGCTGCCCCCGCGCGGCGGCCGCACCCCTTCGGCCAGCGTGCCGCGCACCGGCGAAGGGGGCTAGCGCATGGGCGGGCTCGATTCGCTCGATCCGCCCTGGGTCTGGATCGCGATCGGCCTCGCGCTGGCGGCGCTCGAACTGCTCGTTCCCGGGGTCTACCTGATCTGGCTGGCGGCGGCGGCGATCATCACCGGCGCGCTGACCTTCGTGCTCGACCTGGGCCTGGCGGTGCAGGTATCCAACTTCGTCTTCCTCGCGCTGATCCTGGCCTTTTCCGCCCGGCGCCTTCTGCGCGACAGGCCGATCGTGGGGGCCGATCCGCTGCTCAACAAGCGCGGCGGGCGGCTGATCGGCGAAACCGCGCTCGTCACCCAGGCCTTCGAAGGCGGGACCGGCCGCATTCGCCACGGCGACAGCGAATGGCTCGCGCGCGGGGCCGATATCGCTGCGGGCCAGCGGGTGCGCATCATCGGGCACGAAGGCTCGGTCCTGCTGGTCGAGCCGCTGACCCTGCTCGCCGACGAGGGCACCGTCCCGCCGGTGCAGAGCCCGCCGCCCGGCGGCGGCTAGGCCGCCCGGTCAGGCCGCGCTGCGCACCCGGTCGGCGAACCGGCCGTGCTTGCGATAGCGGGTCATCCAGCGATCGAGGAACAGCCCCAGCGGGCGCGGCTGCACGCCCAGCTTGTCGAGCCCCGGCAGCTTGCCCGACGGGGTATTGCCCTGGCGCAGCAGGGCCCACTGGTCCTCGTTCATCGGGGTGCCCGGCAGCGCGGCGAAGACCCCGGCCAGGCTGTCGGGCACGGGCAGGAAATGCCGCTTGCGCCCCTGGCCGCGGGCGATCCGCCGGTGCAGCTCCATCACCTCCAGCGCCTCGGGCCCGGCGATCTCGTATGTCTTGCCCGCGTGGCGCGCCGGATCGGCCAGCGCCGCGGCCACGGCATCGGCCGCATCGTCCACGAACAGCAGCTGCAGCCTGGCCTCGGGCGCGAAGACGGGCACGACGGGGAACGTCGCGATGATATCGGCCAGCATGTTCACGAAGCCGCCGTTCTCGGCGAAGAGGATCGAGGGGCGCAGGACGGTAGCGCGCGGGAAAGCCTCCAGCACGGCGTCCTCGCTGCGGGCCTTGGCCTCGGCATAGCCGGCGGGGGAAGCGGCATCGGCCCCGATCGCACTGATGTGGACGAAGGTGCCTGCACCGTGTTCGGCCGCGGCCCGGGCGACGTTGCGCGCGCCGCCGCAGATCAGCTTCATCAGGTCGCCTTCGAAGGCGCCGACCAGGTTCACCACGGCATCGGCCCCGCGCACCGCGGCCTCGGCCTGGGCCGGGTCGCGCACGTCGCAGGGCATGAAGGCGATCTGGCCGAGGTTGGCCAGCGGCTTCAGCGAATGGGCCTTGCGCGGATCGCGGCTGGCGATGCGCAGGCGCGCGCCGCGTTCCAGCAGGGCCTGGGCCACGTGGCGCCCGAAGAAGCCGCTGCCGCCCGTCAGCGTCACCAGCTTGCCGTGAAGGGGATCTTTTGCTGCCATTGTCTCGTGCCGTTTCGTTTGCGCGTCGTTCGCGACTCCGCCGCCGCATTGCCCCAATGCGCCGCGGGCCGCAACCGCCCCCGCACCACGCGCGGAAGGCGTTGACAAGTCCCCCCCGCCTTCGCTAGTGGCGCGCCCCTACCCGCGAGCAGGACGACGAAGACCCGCTCGCATCCGTGCCCAGATGGCGGAATTGGTAGACGCACCGTCTTCAGGTGGCGGCGGGGGCAACCCCGTGGAGGTTCGAGTCCTCTTCTGGGCACCATTTGTTCTTCTCACGTTCTCCCAAATAATCTATAAAACCCGCAGAAATCCTAGGGATTTGGCCCTTGGATCGTTCCGGATCGTCCCGCCTGTTCTCGGGGGTTCCAGACACTTTTGTGGGCCTTTTGAGGCCGTTTCGCAAAGGCCCAGATGAAAAGGCCCCCACATGCCGCTGACAGATACTCGCCTCCGCGCTCTCAAGCCCAAGGACAAACCGTACAAGGTAACCGATGAGCGCGGCCTATATGTCGAGGTCACGCCGACCGGCAGCAAGCTTTGGCGATTCCGATACCGGATCGGTGGTGCGCAAAAGAAGCTCTGCATCGGCAGCTATCCTGACATCAGCCTCAAGCAAGCCCGAGACGCAGCCTACGAGGCACGACGAGCTGTTGCTTCTGGGGGCGACCCGGCCTTTGAGAAGCGGAAGCGGAAAATCCGCGCCGAGTTCCTTTCTGCACAGACGTTCGAGGCAGTCGCGCGTGAATATATCGAGCAGATGATGGTCCAGAATGGCCGCGCCGATGGCACGATCGTCAAGGCCAATTATTTCCTCGACAAGCTTGCGCCTGCCATCGGTAACCGACCCATCCACGAGATCGAGCCGTTCGAAGTCCTGGCTCCTCTGAAACGACTGGAAGCCACTGGTAAGCACGAGACTGCGAAGAAATGCCGCTCGTTCGCAGGCCGCGTGTTTCGTTACGGTGTCGCTACCACCCGCTGCAAATCCGATCCGACCAGTATGCTGAAGGGCGCTCTCGTAACGCCGAGAGCCACGCATTATGCAGCAATCCTCGAGCCCACCGAGCTAGGCGGGCTGCTGCGCGCAATCGACGACTTCACTGGCTACATGGTGACCAAGTTTGCTTTGCAGATCGCGCCGCATGTGTTCGTACGTCCCGGCGAACTCCGCCACGCCGAATGGCATGAGATCGACCTGGTCGATGGGGTCTGGAAGATCCCTGCCGGTAAAATGAAAGCGCGCCGAGCGCATGCCGTCCCGCTGTCCAAGCAAGTTAGAGGTTATCTCACAGACCTGGCCGAGATGCTCGGCCGCGAAGGATATGTCTTCCCGTCTGCGCGCAGCTCCAAGCGTCCCATGAGTGAAAACACGCTCAATGCCGCATTTCGTCGCATGGGATATTCGAAGGAAGAAGTCACCGCGCATGGACTCCGGGCGACAGCATCGACATTCCTGAACGAGTCGGGCCTTTGGAATCCCGATGCGATCGAGCGTGCCCTGGCACATGGCGACAGCAATGTTGTGCGTGGCATCTACCATCGCGGCAAACATTGGGAAGAGCGCGTGCGCATGGCTCAATGGTGGAGCGACTACCTCGATGAGCTCCGGACAGGAGGAAAGGTCATCATGGGAAAGTTTGCGAATGGTTGATCGGAAGAACGAATTTCTTCTCAGCCAGTGCAGGATTGAAGGCTCAGGACGAGCCCTATCAGGGACACTGACGCGAGCAAGGCGAACTCAATTCTGATGCCCCAGACTTTAAGCCACTTCCGCATCGTGCTGAGCCTCAGTTCGCAGAGCTTTGGCAGCTAAGCTGATCGAACCGTTCAGCAACAGTCTTCCACGTTGCTATGCCTGCCTCGTCCCCTTCGTTGGAAAGTCGCTGGATCTGCTTTGCGATAAACGCGGCTCCCTCTTCGCCATGGTTCTTTTCGACCCAAAGTGCAACGGCCCACAATTCTTGATCGCGGTTCAGCACCATGGTTCACGTCGCCCGGTCCAGGTCCGCGCCAGCCCTTCGCTGACCAACTGATCGCCAAGCGAGCGGCCGCCGCGCGTTACGACCCGCAGTTTACGACCGTACTGATCCTCATCTCTGCTTCCGATGGTCCTCAGTTCAAAGGGTCCGCCATTGAGCAATTCGACAAGGCGATGCGTCGCGCGCATGCCGAGTTGGTATTCATAATCGCAACGAGGCTCGCTGATCTCTGGTGTATCGATGTCAGCAATGCGGATCTTTACGCCATCAAGCCAGAAGGTATCTCCATCCACGACGCATGTGCGCCGGACGGATCCGCAAATGTCGAATTGTGGGAAGCTCGCTTGCTGGAATAAAGTTTGAGGCTGCTGATCGTCGTTAGCAATGCTGGCATCATGGACTGGCCAGGTGAGTGCCAGCATCCCTCCAGCAAATACGATCGCGAATGCTCCCAATCCCAACGCGATCTCCTTTCTCAGCTTCCGGCGCTTCTGTGCCTTCAACGACTTGCGAAAATCGAACGGCTCACCGGGGGTCTCATTCACTAGCGTTGTCCGTTTTCATTCCGGCACATGATTTCAGACAATAGCCGGAAATCAGGCAGTTTCGTCAATTGTACGTACCAATTGCTTGCCAACGTCCCAACACGGACCGGACATATTGCGGTGTTTCACCGTTGCTGGGAATGCCGCGTGATCGGGAGACGGCACCTGGGCCCGCATTGTAACCAGCCAAGGCCAGGTGGACCGCGTCGAACCGGTCCAACATATCGCGAAGATACCGGGCGCCACCGTCGATCGATGCAAGAGGGTCATGACGGTTCCGGACGCCCAGTTCGCGCGCCGTGGCCGGCATAAGCTGCGCCAGCCCGGCAGCACCGGCTGGACTCACAGCCATCGGATTAAAGCGGGATTCAGCCCAGATAAGAGCACGAAGCAGGTTGGTCGGAAGCCCGTAACGGCGCTCAGCCTCGGCTATCGCCGCCATATACAGGCTTTCCCGATAGGATATGTTTGCTGGCTCGGCCTGGTAGATTGCAGGAAGATATTGCCTTGCCGGCTGCTGGTCCGTCTTCGGCGGAACGACCGCGTGTTCGAACAAGGTGAAATCCTGGGCGCGGACTTGCTGAGAGGAGGTCGCGATCATTCCCAAACAGGCGACCGCTATCGCGGTCCGACGATTGAGGCGGGTCATCTCGAGTGGTGCTCCATTGATTCGAATCGATATAGAACATAAGTAGAACATATGCCTGTAGGAAAGCAGCGAATGCCTGCCTTCGGGAGAGGAGAGGAACGCTGATGAGGGGGCCACTTTGCTTGCTGAGGAGCTCGCATGTCCCTGTCTGTCCAAGCTCATCCCAACCGGTCGCTTGCCGGGACCGCCCGTCGCATTTGTGAATCGCGAGGGGGCAAATGGTCAGGCACAAGGGGCATGGCCTGCTGCCCTGCGCATGATGACCGCACGCCGTCACTCGGTGTGTCGCTCGGTCGACAGGCTATCCTTTTCCATTGCTTTGCGGGATGCGATCAGCAGAGCGTATTGTCTGCATTGGCGCGTGAAGGTTTCGAGGCACCGGCGCTTTTTTCAGGTTCTGCGACCACCAACGAGCCCGAATCGACCAGCACCCGCAAACCTTCGGCGGCAGCGCTGAGGATCTGGCGCGATGCACAGCCACTGCGTGCCAGTCCGGCAAAGGCATATCTTGAAAGCCGCGGCATCCTCGCCGCATCTCCGGCGCTCCGCTTCCATCCACGAACGCCGCTTGGCCCGAAAGGACGGGCCCGTTTTCTGCCCGCCATGATCGCGGCAGTCAGCCTCGACGAGGGCCCGATCGCCATCCACCGCACGTTCCTGTCTACCGAGGCTTCAGGCAAGGCCGCTTTCGAAAAGCCGAAACGCGCGCTCGGCGCGCTCGGTGAAGCTGCTGTTCGTCTCTTCGCTCCAGTTTCCGGCAAGCTTGGCCTTGCCGAGGGGGTCGAGAGCGCGATGTCGGCCTATGCTCTCACCGGCATTCCCGTCTGGGCGACCCTGGGCAATGAGCGCTTCGGTCTCGTCAGCGTGCCTGAGAGCGTGACCGAGCTTCACCTCTTCGTCGATCACGATGCTGGCGGCGAGCTGGCCGCGTCGCGTGGCCTAGCCGCTTATGCCCGCGATGGGCGGACGATCCACGTTCGCAAACCATCCTCACGCGACACCGACTGGAACGATGAACTTACAGCATGGCTGCGCCGCAAGGCGGCGCGGTAGAGGAGAGAGAGCTTCTCGAATTCCTGATCCGGCAGAGGGCGTGTCCCGATGCCTTCATCAGGAGGACGAATTGCCATGTTTCAATCAGACCTGTTTCCCGCCGGCGAGCAGTTGCCGTCCATGCCCTTGGCCTATGCCATTGGCACCCGAGTTGCCGCGCTTCTTGCTTCGGGACGTCATCTTACCCGTACCGACATTTCCGGGCTGTTCGCCGAAGAGACCGGTGTTCTGGATTGGGGAAGCGCCTGGACCATCGACGACTACAACAGCGCGGTCGAGATCGGCGCACTACTCTGGCTTCGAGAGTCCTCACGGATCGATCTGGCGACGAATGTACACGAAGCCGAAGCGCGGTTCGACTGGCTCGAAGCAGCCTTGCCGCCACGGCACGTTCGCAGCGAAGCACAGGTCGAGCTCCAGCAGTTCTCGACCCCGCCAATGCTGGCCTGTCTGATGGCGAAGGCCGCAGCTGTCTGCGCGGAAGACACGCTCCTCGAACCGTCCGCAGGCAATGGTGCCCTTGCTCTCTGGGGTTGCCTCCAGAACGCTTCGCTGCTCCTCAACGAGATCGATCCGGCAAGACGAGACGGTCTGGCCCACGTCTTCCCCACGGCCACCATCACTGCGCATGACGGGGAACTGATCGCCGACTTGCTTCGCGGCCCTGTTCCGTCTGCCGTGCTGATGAACCCGCCGTTCGCTCACAGCCTGGAACGCGGCAAGGACGGTGAGACCGCTATGCGTCACCTACGCGGTGCGATCCGGGCCGCTGCTAATCGGGCGAGGATCGTCGCCATTATGCCTGAAGGCTTCGACGCCTCCACCTTCGCCAAGGAACAGGACGAAGCATCGCTGCTCCTCGATGTTCGCCTGCAGCAGATGTTTCGCCGGACAGGGACGGGGATCGCTGTTCGCCTGGTTGTGTTCGACAAGACGCCGACTGCGTCCTCGCCTGCGATCACCGGAGATACTGCCGACCTCATCTCGCTCCACGAGCTTATCACTGCGCTTCCGCCACGCGTGCAGACCTCCGCCAACATCCATCGCCTGCCTCTCGGCAAGCCAGTGCGCCTCGTTGGCAAGACTTCGGCCCAAAGCGGGCCGGTGCGGCCGGTGGCGCCGTTCGCCGCGACACCAGCAGCGACGGCGAATGCGATCGACCTTGCCTATTCGGTCCTCGCCGACCCCGCGCCTGTGCCCGAACAGGCAGGCATCTACCTGCCTTACCGGCCCAGCCGCATCGCCTTCGAAGATGCTCCGGTCCATCCCACCCCGCTCGTGGAATCGGTCGCCATGGGTTCGGTCGCGGCACCGCAGCCCGATGTTTGCCCGCGCATTCCCGCATTTTGGCAGGCCGATGGCCTGCTGTCCGAAGCGCAATGCGAGACACTGGTCTACGCTGCCCAGGCATTTGCGCGCGATCTTCCGGGTCAGTTCAAGGTGAGCCAGGAAGGCACCTCGCTGGAACTCTCCGAGGACGGACACTCCTACCGCCAAGGCTTCTTCCTCGGCGACGGAACCGGAGCGGGCAAAGGACGGCAGATCGCCGCGGTCATCATGGATCGCTGGCTCGCAATCGAGCGCCGACATGTCTGGATCACCAAGAACGAGGCGCTGCTCGAAGATGCACGCCGCGACTGGGAAGCGCTTGGCGGGCTGCCGCTCGATCTCCAGCCGCTCTCGCGCTGGAAACTCGGCCAGCCCGTAACGATGTCCGAAGGCATTCTCTTCGTCACCTATCCGACGCTGCGCTCGGGCCGCGCCGAGGATACGCGGCTCGACCAGATCCTTGCCTGGGCGGGCGAGGATTTCGACGGCGTGATCGCTTTCGACGAAGCCCACGCCATGGCCAATGCTCTCGGCGGCTCGTCGGCCCGCGGCAAGGTCAAGGGCTCCGAACAGGGGATGGCGGGCCTCAGGCTGCAGAACCATCTCCCGCGCGCCCGCGTGCTCTACGCGTCTGCCACAGGTGCCTCGGATATCGCCAATCTCGGTTACACCTCCCGGCTCGGCCTTTGGGGACCCGAGACCGCCTTTCCGACCCACGAAGCGTTCATGACCGAAATTCGCGCCGGCGGCGTCGCGGCGATGGAGCTTGTCGCCCGCGACCTCAAGGCCCAGGGCCTCTATCTCGCCCGTGCGTTGTCCTTCGCCGGGGTCGAGCACGAAATCCTCGAACACAGCCTGACCGAAGCACAGGTGCGGATCTACGATGCCTATGCCGATGCTTGGGCAATCATTCACCGCAACCTCGAAGCTGCGCTCGAAGCAACCCGCGTGGTCGACGAGGACAGCGGCGATACGCTCAATCGGAACGCCAAGGCTGCGGCGCTGTCGATTTTCGAAGGCACCAAGCAGCGCTTCTTTGCCCAGCTCCTGCTCTCGATGAAACTGCCGAGCCTCATCCCCGCGATGGACGCGGCGCTTGGCGAAGATCATTCGGTTGTCGTGCAGCTGGTCTCGACCGCCGAGGCCATGCTCGACCGGCGCCTTGCCGACCTTAGCGTGGAAGAACGCGAAGCGCTCGATATCGATCTGTCCCCGCGCGAGTATGTCATCGACTACCTCGCCAAGAGCTTTCCGGTGCGATTGATGCAGGTCTTCGCCGACGACGATGGCAATCTTCGCTCCGAGGCGATGAGTGACGAGGAGGGCAATCCCGTTTTCTGCCCGCGCGCCATCGCCGCGCGCGACGCGCTGATCGAGCAGCTCTGTGCGCTGCCGCCCATCGCCACTGCGCTAGACGCGATCATCGAGCATTTCGGGACCGAGGCCGTCGCCGAGGTTACGGGCCGGACCCGCAGGCTGGTATCGGGCCGCGATGGTCAACAACGTCTCGAACGGCGTAGTCCCAGTGCCAATGTCGCCGAAGCGCAGAGCTTCATGGAAGGGACCAAACGTATCCTGGTCTTCTCGGATGCGGGCGGCACGGGGCGATCCTACCATGCCGACCTTGGCTGCCGGAACCAGCAGCGCCGGGTCCATTTTCTGCTCGAGCCGGGCTGGCGCGCCGACAACGCCATCCAGGGTCTCGGCCGTACCAACCGCACCAACCAGGCCTCGGCCCCGCTGTTCCGGCCGGTAACCACCGACGTGAAGGGCGAGCGCCGGTTCATCTCGACCATTGCGCGAAGGCTCGACGCATTGGGCGCGCTGACGCGCGGCCAGCGCCAGACCGGCGGACAGAACCTGTTCGACCCGGCCGACAATCTCGAAAGCGACTACGCGCGCGAAGCGCTCAGCCGCTGGTTCCAGCTGCTCTATGACGGCAAGCTCGAGGCCACGAGCTTCGCCAATTTCGTCGAGCGGACCGGCCTCCGACTTGAAAGCCCCGATGGCGGATTGACCGATAATCTCCCCACGATCCAACGCTGGCTCAACCGCATTCTCGCGCTGCCGATCGCGCTCCAGAACGCCATATTCGACGAATACCTTGGTCTCGTCGAAGCGCGGATCGAAGCTGCGCGTGAAGCCGGAACGCTTGATCAGGGACTGGAAACCGTGAGGGTCGATCGCTTCACGGTGCTCGCCGATGAACTCCTGCGCACAGACCCTGTGATCGGTGCCGAGACCCGTCTCGTCTCGCTCGAAGTGACGAGGCACCTTCGGCCTCTGCGATTGAAGCGCCTGGTGCGGATGCACGAGATTGGCAGTTCGCACGCGATCCCGATGCGCAATGCGCGCTCGGGCAAGGTCGCGCTGTCGGTTCCGACCCGCCGTCTCATCACCGACGACGGGGCCGTGATCGAACGCCGACGCCTTCTGCGCCCGCTCAACTCCGCGAACTGGACAATCGAGGCACTCGCTGAAAGCCACTGGGAAGAAATTGGCGTCACCGCATTCACGAGGGCCTGGCGTGCCGAGGAAGAGCGAGCGGCCAAGTCACCGGTGACCGAGCGCGTGCATCTCGCCACCGGGCTGCTGCTCCCGGTGTGGAAACGTCTGCCGGGCGATCATGTCCGCGTCACCCGGCTCGTTGCCGAGGACGGTCAGTCGATCATCGGCCGCGAAGTGCTCGATATCGATCTCGCTGCGATCGCTGAGACCTTTGGCCTCTCCGGAGTTACCGGTCCGGCGCCGGACCAGATCGGCGATCTCGTCCTCGCCAGCGGCAAACCGTTGGGCCTCGCAAGCCACGATCCACTCACAGTGAAGCGTTCGCTGGTTGGCGGCGAACAGCGCCTTGAACTGACCGGATTCTCGCCGGATCGCCTCGACTGGTACAAGAACAAGGGCTGCTTCACCGAGATCATTCGCTACCGCACGCGGCTGTTTGTCCCGACGCCGAGAGCAAGCGAGACCCTCCAAAGCATCGCAATCAAGTCTTGAACTTCTCATTTGCCCAAATCGGGTCTATATGGAGACCAAATTCAGTCCTAAGGTGTTCTATGAAACTGGACCAGCGCATCAAACCGATCAGCTATCTGAAGGCCCACAGTGCAGAAATTATCCGGGAGATTGGAGATGGCGCCGGGCCAATGGTCATCACGCAGAATGGCGAAGCCAAGGCAGTTCTGCAGGATGTCGCCAGCTACGAGCGCGCACAAGAAACGCTCGCTCTGCTTAAACTTCTGGCGCTCGGACAGGCCGATGTTGCCGCCGGTCGGACCCGCCCGGTGGCAGGCCTCGCGGATCGCGTACGAGGTAAGTCAAACTGAATGATGGCGGCCGCTGTAGCGATCGAGATCACCTCCGGTGCGGAGCGCGATCTGGTGGGTATCTGGCAGCGCCGCCTGACGCAGCGCGGGCCGGATGGCGACGATGGTGCGGACGCACTGCTCGATGACCTTGTCGCGTCTATCGGCTCCCTTGTGAACAATCCTGAGAAAGGACCGGTTCCACCGGAACTTGAGGCTCTCGGGATCACCGACTTTCGGCAATTGTCGCGCTTTCCGTTCCGCATCATCTACGGGTATCAGCCTGAGCCAGCACCCGGTCAGGTGACCGTGTTCGTAATTGCTGATGCGCGTCGGGATTTTCGGACGCTTCTCGAAGAGCGCTTGCTCAGCAGCGGACAGGCATAGGCTCCGCCAAAGAGGTCAGGGTCCGAATGAATCTGAGCGCTGCCTCCGATTGCGCCCTAGTTTCCCTTCCTCTCCTCCCCTCCGTGTGACTGAATGAATCGACAAGTTCCCGTGTCGCGTAGCGTCAGAGCCTGATCACGTCCTTCCTTAAGTCCGGGCGACTAATCTGCCTGTGCCCGGTGCTGACTGGCCTGCGGATGAGTTCGCGCATCGAGAACAACTGCTCTCATGGACGGATCTCAGCCGATCCCTGATCGCCCCATCCCGGTCGTATAGATGGTCGCCACAGCCATTGAAGAGAGTGGAGGGAGCCCTTTGGGCTTGTGGGCCTCGTGATCCTCACCTGCGCCTTCATTCCATCAGGAGAACACCCATGATCCAGTCGATTCCCTTGAAGAAGCTCGTCCCGAGCCCGCGCAACGTTCGCAAGTCGAGCGATGTGCTGGCTGACCTCCAGCTGCGGGCAGACATTGGTGCGCGCGGTCTGCTGCAGAACCTCGTCGTGCGCAAAGGAAAGCGCGGCAAGTTCGAGGTCGAGGCCGGCGGCCGGCGTCTCGCCGCGCTGCAGGCACTGGCCGAAGAGGGCCCCTTGTCCGAAAGCCATGAGGTCACCTGCCTCGTCATCGAAGGCGAGGAAAGCGAAGTGCGTGAGGCCAGCCTTGCCGAGAACTTCCAGCGTCTCGCGATGAACCCCGCCGACGAGGCGCAGGCCTTCGCGGCGATCATCGAGGCGGGCGCTACCACCGAAGACGTGGCGCGCCGCTTCGGCCTCACCGTCCGTTTCGTCGAAGGGCGCCTGCGTTTGGCAAGTCTGGCACCCTGCGTCTTCGAAGCACTCGCTGAGGGTACGATCACGCTCGACATGGCCAAGGCCTACGGCGCGATCTCCGACATCGAGCGCCAGGCGCATGTTTATGCCGAGCTGCAGGACGCCTGGTACCAGGTCACCCCTGACACCATCCGCCGCATGGTGCTTGATGCCACGGTGCGCGGTTCCGATCCGCGTGCCGTGCTCGTCGGACGCGATGCCTACCTCGCCGCAGGCGGCCGGATCGAGCGCGAACTGTTCGACGATGATGCCAGCGAAAGCTGGATCGATGTCGCGCTGCTCGAAGACCTCGCGCACAAGGCCATGGAAGAGGCGGCACAAAAGACCGCACTCGAATATGGCCTTGCCTGGGTGCGCCCGACCCTTGGCACCTATGTCAGCCATGACCTTGTAGAAGGTCTCGGTCGCTTGCCCTGCGAGCCTGCGCCGATGACCGAGCAGGAAGCGCAGGAGCTCGGCGAGCTCGAGGCCGACTACGACCGCGTCGCTGCCGTGCTCGAAGACGAGGACAGCGACGAGGAGGAGATCGCCAAAGCCGAGCAGGAACTCGTCGTTGTCGACCGGGCCATGCGCGCGCTCAATGATCGTCCCCCTGTGCTTGCCGACGAACTAAAATCCGAGGCTGGTGCTTTCCTCGTCCTCTCGCGCAATGGCGAACCGACACTGGTCCCGCAGTTCTATACCGAGACCGAAGTCATCGCTGACGAAGGTGTGGTCGAGGCCATCGAGGAAGGTGGAACGGCGAAGCCCAAGGGGAGCGCGCTCTCACAGCGCCTGCTCGACGAGCTTGCAATGCAGCGCCGCGACATCCTGGCGATCCATCTCGCCAACGATCCGGCACTGGCGCTCGACTTCATGGTCTTCACGCTCGCTGATGCTGATGGACATGACTGGCGGGCCAAGAAGGCATCGACGCTGGTCGGCTCTGTCGCGTCCGGCCCCGTCACCGGGTTCGAAGCCAAGGACGCACCGGCAAGTGCTGCCCTTGCCGAGTTCGCCGGGTCGCTCGATGAAAGCTGGCGTGTCGGCGAGACCGACGTCGAACGGTTTGCGAGGTTCCGGGCGCTCTCCGACGAGGCGCGCTCGGCTTGGCTTGGTCATGTCGTCTCGCGCACGCTTGTCGCCAGTCTCGCCTGCGAAGGCGAACGCTCGGTGCCGCTGCACGAGGCGCTCGGCTCACTTCTCGAAATCGAGACCGCGCATTGGTGGCGTCCCACGGCGACGAATTACTTCGATCGTGTGGCCAAGGCCCGCACGCTTGAAGCGCTCGATGCCGCCGGCGGTCCCGAACTGGTCAGTCGCTATGCCGCCTCCAAGAAGTCCGAATTGGCAAGCGCTGCCGAACGCATCTTCTCGGGCAACTTCATCGGCGAGGAACATATCAAGGAACGGGCGCAGGCCTGGGTGCCTTCGATCATGCGTTTCGCCGGTGCCGAAGAGGTCGAACCGGTTGACGCCGAAGCGGATGAGCCGGTCAGCAATGTTACAGCTGATGAGATAGCCGAGCAGGCTGCCTGACCCCTCCTGACAGGTCCAGGTCACTCGGCGGGCGGTCCGTCCCAATCGGGACGGACCGCCTTTTCGTATTCTCCTAGTGCGGCGTTCGTCCCAATACTCCTGAATCCTGACATTCTTAGTGCTGAGGCAGCGTATCTGCAGCCGCCGCCAGAGCCGCCGTTCGCAGCCCCGAAATCGTCCGTCGGTAGCTGCCGTTCATTCAACCGCCAGAAATTGTGGCAACTGGGTCGGTAGCTGCAAGGCAGCTTTCAGCTCGAGAAACAAGGAAGCAGACATCCGAGACACTGGCCCTCTCGGTGTAAACGAGATGCTCGGCATACGGCTCAGAAAGGACCGAAAGCGGGTGAACAAGTTCCGGGTGGCAAGTATCGACTACGGGCGCACAAGGGAGGGAGCTAATTAAAGAATCCATCTTGCTCCATAGTCTCTGTCAATCGCGCAGCCTTCTCTGGGGTATCAACATAGGGCGACAGAATGGGCCGTTTCCCAAATAGATGCCGCCAAATCATTCGCAGATGACCAGGCTCGAACTCTACATCGACATGCACCGTGGGCACGGTCGCGGCGTAATGCCGCACCAGGTCGTCGCAAGAGCGGTCCCGAGCAATATAGAGCCGATAGCCGAACTGAGCGACCGTCCTGTTGATCTTGCGAACCTTCGCCTTGTCGCTCAGCACACGGTGCCGCATAACGCTGTTTACCGGACGAAGGCGCGTCGATCCGCGTAGCACCATACCTGCATCGATTGGGAAAATGAGCTCGATCTCTCCATCCTCGGGGTAGGGTATGCGAGCATGAACTGGTTGGTCGGGATCGTAGAAGCAAACTGGATTGTCGGTAGTCAGGAACGGCAAGTCGGTCTTGTTGTGGAGGACCTCAAAGCCCATCCGGAAGGCCAAATCGCCGCTACCCATAATGTCCTGGGGCATATTGGCTAGGCTCTGCTCGGGATTGATGCCAACGGGGACGTGGTCGAGCTTCCCAGCATATTCCGCCAGATCCGCGGGCAGCGCCCCGACCGCTTCTAAAGTCTGGATCTCCGCGCGCATCTTTTGTGCCAGCAGATATTCATGTCGTTCACGCGCCGCCGGCACACGCGCCATTAGGATCGCAACCATCCCAAGTAGATTGAAGGAAATAGCCGGCGAAAGGCGCTTCGCACGCGCGGCGGCGACAGTGATAGGCCACACAGTCTCCACACGATTCCAATGATCTTCCCAAGACGTGTCATCACGTCCGCCATCCTTGGATGGGAGCGAATAATATAGTTTGCGATACGCGATCGAGCCAGGCTGTGATGGCTGCGGGTCATCAGGTTTGTCGTCAAAGTAAGCCCAGACTCGGCCGTCCGGGCCTGTGAAACCCGCCATATAGGTGATCGACAAATAGTGATGTTTGCGAAGCTTTCTCCCCGCCCCACCGCTACCGGCCTTGAGTCGGCTGAATGGAACAACGTCGCCATCGGTAGGGACTAGCCCCCAATTCCAACGAAACATCGATCCTCGAGGAAAATGCATTTAGTTATCGACGTCCTTCAAATGGTAACCGGGCTGGCGCAGCCCAATGACCGGCGATTGACCTGGCTGTTCTAATTTTTCTCGATTAGCGAAGCGCGAACACCCATTTCCTCGATGATGGCACTGATCCGATCGATCACGGGGCCGAGCGCCACAGCCCGAGCACTGGCTTTGTCAGCAGTTGCATAGGGAAGCGGCGTCAGACCCTTGAAGTCGGACGGCAGTGTCACATCGGTGCGTTGCGGCACCAGCAACAGAGTGCGATGGCGGCCAAGGCGGGACATGAAAAAGCCGAGCTCGAAGATGACGTTGTCGCGCGGGACCGCCGATGTCTTGCCGCGAGCTGTGACGAGATCATCGGGCTCGCAGAGCGCAACGCCGAAGTCTGCAATGTTGACCTGCTCCTCTAGGGCTTCGATCGGATACCCGCCGGCCGGAAAGATCATATCGTCGCTCCAGATCTCAATGTCCGCATCGTGGGAAAGCCCTACGCGAATGGACTTTGCGATCGGTAGCGCCTCCGCAGAGCAGATCATGAACACCCGGGGGCGTATATTGGCACGGTTTACGAAGCGATTCCTCTGTTCGAGCCGCCCAGCAAGGTCCCGGGCGACGAGGCGCCACATCTCGGGATGCGCTTCGCCGACCTCGGCAAACTTCTCATAGCCAACTTTCAACGTGACCACGTCCTCGACCGCTTCGATGGACGCGGATCGGCCGATGCTGGGATTTATGGCCGACATCTCGCCGATGGTGCAGGGTGGCTCGCGGTGATAGAGGCGCACCCCGTTGATGATGATTAGGCCTCGGCCGGACAGCAGAAAATGTACCGACCGATCGCTGTCACCTTGCTCGATGATATTCTTGCCCGCGGCGAATTCGACCAAATCGCCGGCATCGGCAAAGGCCGCAGCGATCGTCTCGTTGCCGCGAATAATCTTCTGGCCGAGCAGCGCGTCGATCAACACCGCGCGATCCTCATATCGTTTCTTCAAGCTCAATCGTTCCTCCTGTTGATGTCTTTCCTGCGCCACCAGCCTGACCGCTTCCAAGACCATAGGGTGGGCTTGCCGGAAAGGGTCGGATCATCGGCCGGCCTCGGCTCAACGCGGATCTCGACCCGCGTCGGCGCCGATCCTGGCGTGAAGGCCGTTGCGCCAAGTTCGATACGCTCGCCGCCGTCGAGGCGGATGATGAGCAGGACCGCGAACAACGGCGCGTCGGAGCCGTCTTCTACGATCAGCTGCATCTGCGCCAGATCGGTGGTGCTCGGAACCGGCAGGTATAGGGGATGGGAATGCCACTCGCCCAGATAGTTGAAGCGCGCATAGTCGGCGCCGGTTCGGCGGAAGAAGCTCCGCATGAAGCGACGATGTTTCTTGGGATGGCGAACGAAGCAGCTCTCGGTTCCGCCCGAACGCTGAACCGACAGATCGACCACGCGGAATTCTTCGTCTGCGACGTGCTCGCCCACAAGCACACCGCCAATTTCACGGGTGCCGGCGCGCGACAGCGCTTTTTCGAACTTCGCGATGAGATCAGGCGGCAGCGTTACGATCATGACGTTCCTTGATCAGGCGCTGCACGGTGGCCAAGCCGTTTGGATCCATTGCCGGCGTGACTTCCGGCTCCGGTTGGCCGAGGTCTACCGGAAAGGTGTGGAACGGCTGTAAGAAGAGCCATTCCGCCTTCAGCCCGAGTAGATAGGCAGAGACGGGAAAAGCCGACTCGCCAGGCGACAGGAGTGTGTCGATAGCGAATCGCGTGGCGTGCGCTGCGATCACGGCAACGTCGGCATCATCGGCGATCATCGGGCCACTCAAAGCGTCGATCCCGTACCCCGCGGTTGCACGCGGCGCGACGACGTTCTTCTCCAAGCACACCGCTTCGATCCGCGCTCGCGCGATCTGCGGCGCAGGATCGAGACCGGGCCGCGACCGGGCGATCATTCCGCCGAACCCGCCACCATAAATCTCCAGCCACAGGAGCGGCTTCCGGGCTGCGGCGACAACCGACCCGAGCAAGTTAAACACGCGCGCATTGGCGGTCGCGTCGATGATCAGGTCACAGGTCTGCAAAAGCGCCAGCACGCCGTCGATACTGCCGCTGCTCTCCTGTCCGGCGAGCTGCTGACGGCGCACGGTGCACTTGGCGGCCGGCACGATCATCTCGATCCGGCGCTTCAGCCCCTCAGCCTTGTGATCGCCGACCGCGTCCCAGTCGAGATCGTGCCGAACAAGATTTTCGGGAAGCATCACATCGTCATCGACAAACAGGAAATTGCCGACGCCGCTGCGGGCCAGGCTGGTCGCGATCTTGCCGCCAGCCGAGCCGCACCCGACAAGACCCACGGTCATGGTCCCAAGGGCCGCGCGAGATGGCTCCATGCGAACGCCGCCGCCCTCGGGAAGGCATTTAAATTCTGTGACGGTGTCGGCCCCGTCCTTCACCCAGAACAGACGGGCGACGCCATCTGCGTGCACCAGGCACATATCCAGCACGTCGGAGACATAGCCCTCGGGATAGCTGCAGCCCGCTTCGGCAAGAGCCTTCTTTAACCCAGAAGCAGTTCCCAGCGCAGGAATCGGCATTCCGGCTGGTAGAATGGCGACATGCCCCTTCAGGGTCAGGCTAGATGCCTTCAGGGCTTCCGGGACCGTCGGGTCACGCCAAACAGGGTCCTCATCGCCGACTGTCAGCGGGATCACTACGTGCGTCGTCGAGCGCATGAAGAAGTCCATCGGCAGCAGTTGCGGGCCTGGCGTTGCATCGAGCTTGCTCGCAAGCGCCCGGGTCAGGACAAAGCCCACGGCCGAGGCGCGCAGTTGCTGACCCAGGCTTTCGACGTGGCGCGATGGCAGGACCGGATGCGCTTCGACATCATTCGGCGTTTCACCGTGCAAAAGCCGGTAAGCGCTCTCGACCATCTGGGCACCCGTGATGTCGGGCGTCCAATTGTCCGGGCCCCATTCGAGACATAGTTCGCCGCGTCCCCATTGGTGCTCCGACCATCGTTCGGGAGATTGGGGAAGAACCGAGATCGGGGTGTAAGGAAATGTCTGCGGATATGTCAGCCGGATCGGATAGCGCTTCGGGCCGATCTCGATCTCGGCATCGAAGCAGAGCCGGACCTGATCGTCGAAATAGATGCTGGCGACGGTGAACCAAGCCTCACGCCTCTCAAGGTCGGCAAGGGCTGCCTGTTCGGATGCCAGGCGGCCCAGATCACGCATATACCACATCAGGCGAAGCCTGCTGGCTTGGTCGGCGTGGCATCGCGATTCGGAAAGCGGAATGCGCTCGGCGCTGCAGCGGCCGGCGCGGCAATGATCGGCTCCAGAAGCGTCATCGCCATCGCGGCCTTCGCGACCTTGGCGGCCGCAGCCGTCGTATCCCCTTCGTCGGCGAGTTCCTCAAGCGCCACGTCATAGGTCAGGCCTGAGCGCTTCCGGCTGGATCCGAAAATCTTCTGTCCAGCGTTGGAACACCATCCATACGCGACCGCCCCGACCGCGGTCTCATCCCCGGCGCATCGACGCTGTTCGTGCTCCGAAGCCAGGATGGCTCGCCCCGTCGCGCAGCGGATCATCGACCCCTTCATGCCCAGGCGCGTCAGTGCGACGGGGCCGGCATCAAATCCGATTGCGATCCCGAGACCGGCAACGTCGACGCCCTCGTCCTCAAGCAACTCCAAAGCGCGGACGAAGCCGCTGCGCAGTCCGCCCGCGCACAGGATTGCGGTGCTCGCGCTTGCTTCGGTGTCGGCAGTCTGCGCGGTGCCTTCACCGATGACGCCGTGGACACAGTCGCCGATAAACCGGATTTTCCGCCCGCCGAAATCTTCGGTGAGCACGGCGTCGAGTTCAGCGCGCAGCACATGCAGTGCTCGCACGACGTCCATTGCATCATCGTCGTCGTCGATATGGTTGGCAACATAAGCGGTGAAGCCGTCGATGTCCGCATAAACCGAGATCGCGTCGTTGCGGCGCGAATTGCCAGGCGTCAGCACCTCCAGATCGAGATCGGCGAACGGCGGGGTATGCCCGCTAAACGAAAACTTGCCGATCGGATTGGCTTCGAGGTCCTTTTTCCAATCCCGGACGATACCATCCGCGGTCACGGCGAGCGCCGCTTCTTCCTGGCTATCGCCCACCTCGGCTGGGGTCAGCGCGCTGATATCTTCGTCATCCACCGCATCCAAGTCGATGGCGCCGCGCGCTTCGTTGGACAGATAGATGCCGGTGTTGGTTCCGCCCCCGGCGCGCTTGGCGGCATGGTTTGCCGGTACGCCCAGGAAGAGCGGCTCGGAACTGCCACGCCGGCCGTTCCGAACCGCCAGGGCCAGGCCTGTGTCAATGCCGACCCTGACCTTTGCCGATGGAATTTTGTCGTCACCATCCTCGCCGGTCTTTGCCAGGACATCCATAATCAGCTGGCCGATCGCCACCGCCTTGTGCACGCGCGCGGCTTCGTCGCCATACGGCTTGGCGACCACCAGATGCAGCCGTTGATTGTGAAAATCGACCTGAATCGCATCCACCCCGGCGATGATCCGGTAGACGGCGCGATAATGAAGGTTGAGAAAGCGAAGGGTCCGCTTGTGGCACGTCTCGCCCTCGACCTCGGTCGACTGCAGCATCTCGCCCAAGTTGAGAATGTCCGCATAAACATGGACGCCGTCGACGCGATACGCCTTGTTCCGCGCGAGCCCATGCAGGTCGGTATCGCGCACATAGTCCTTGATCTCGACCGTCTCGACCTCCTTCAAGCGGGTTGCCACCCGTTTGTCGGTTG
The DNA here is from genome assembly GCF_034375205.1 of Pelagerythrobacter marinus. Lineage (NCBI taxonomy): Bacteria > Pseudomonadati > Pseudomonadota > Alphaproteobacteria > Sphingomonadales > Erythrobacteraceae > Pelagerythrobacter > Pelagerythrobacter marinus. The sequence goes on from NZ_CP139719.1 coordinate 241,026, forward strand.
TCTCGCTCTTCCACACCTTCTTTGCCATGATATTGAAATCCCTGTTCATTTTCCGCTTAGGGCGATTTGCCAGCAGATTTGTTGGCAAGCCATAAACCATGTTTTTCCGTTTGCCAACAGAATTGATGGCAGCTAGGGGTGCTCACTGGTGCAGGTCATGGAGCGACGCTGACGATGGCGTATAAATTCAATCCGGCCTTTCAGTCCGATGATGAGGCCGTATCGAATTTCATCGTTCGACAACCCGAGCTTGCAGAGACGCTCACGATCCTGCGCGGGGAGACGGCGGCGCCGCGGGTCATTCTGGTCGCACCGCGAGGTGCTGGGAAAACCACCTTGTGTCGGCGCGTGCTGGCTGAAATCAGGACCGATGAAACGCTGCACGCATTGTGGCAGCCGATTTTCCTTGGCGAAGAAAGCTATACGGTCACCACGCCAGGGGAATTTTTCCTCGAATGTCTGTTCTATCTCGCCGATGATGCCGGCGATGCGAACCTCAAGGCCCGGCACCGCGAAGCGGTGACGATCGCCGACGAAACAATCCTGCTGCAGCGCTGCCTGGAGATCTTGCGCGAAGTGGCGGCAGCCGCTGGCAAGCGGCTTCTTGTGGTCGTCGAGAACTTCCACATGCTGCTGAACGATCAGATCGGCAGCGACCGCTCAATCCTTCTGACCGCCTTGGCCGACGATTCGCTCTTCGGCGTACTCGCAACTTCCGTGGCGCAATCGACCGACGAGTGTTCGGGGCGCCCCCTCGACGGCTATCGCATCCTGCCGCTCCGGCCACTGACGCTTGAGGAATGCCATGCGCTATGGGCCTCCCTCACCACGCACGACGTGCCGCGTGCCCGCATCCGACCGTTGCAGATTCTGACCGGCGGCAGCCCGCGACTAATTCATATTCTTGCGGATTTTATGCGCATGCCTTCGCTTGGCGATCTCATGGAAAACCTTAACCAGCTGATCGATCAGAACACCGAATATTTCAAAAGCCAGCTCGACATGCTTCCAGCAGTCGAGCGGAAGGTGTTCGCCGCGCTGCTCGACGCATGGGATCCGAGCACCGCAAAGCAGATCGCGGCGGCAGCGCGGGTCAATGTCAACACGGCCTCCGCTATGCTTGGCCGGTTGAGCGACCGCGGTTCGGTGATCAAGGAGCAAGGTCGCGGACGATCGGCGCTATATTACGCCGCTGAGCGGCTGTTCAATATCTACTACCTGATGAGGCGACGCAGCCATCCTTCGAGCCGGGTCCGCGCACTTGTCGCTTTCATGACCGAATATTACGATCGTGACGAACTGGTCGCGACAACAGCCAAACTCGTCGATGAAGCCTGCCGATTTGAGCCCACCAAGCGTGCCGACTATCATTGGGCCTTCGACGCCATTTTGATGGGGCAGCCCGAAACGGTCCGCGCACGTATCCTCGCGCAAACGCCCGCTGATTTCCTCCAGTCGCTGCGTCAGGACGGTTTGCCGGCGGAAGTCGCGCCAAGCTTGATCGAAGCGGAATTCGACGAAAGCGACGGCGATGCCGCTGTCGACAGACTTCTTCGCGAGGCACACGATGCGCTCGAGAGCGACGATACCGACCGGGCGAAGGCTTTGCTCGCTGATGCCGCCGCTATCTCCCCATCAAACCCGATGCCATTCATACAGTTGGCGTTCACGCATCTTCAACTCCACGAACATGAGGAATCCGTTCTGGCGGCCGAGCGCGCCGTGGAGCAAGAACCGGACAATCCCGGCACACATTCGATGTACGGGCTGATGCTGTCGTTCGCCGACCAGACCGAGAAAGCCGAGGCGGCATTCAATCGCGCGTTGGAAATCGACCCCGGCTGCGCGCCGGCGATCCTTCATCTGGCGCGTTTGCGCGATCGGAATGATGATGAAGATGGTGCGCTCTATTTGTATCGCAGGGCGGCTGCGCTCGGCGAGTTGACAGATGACGCGACCGCGCACTTTGCCAGAATCCTGATGCGTCAGGACAAGGAGGATGAAGCCGAGGCAGCGCTTCGTCAGGCGCTCGAGGATCATTCTGATCGTTCCGAAGCCAGGCACCTCTTGGCCAGCTTGCTGAGCGGAACCGGTCGTGCGCCAGAGGCGATAATGCTGCTCCGGGATGTGGCCGAGCACGGCGACGATTGGATGGCCTGGGCCGATCTCGGCGCCTTTCTCTCAGCCGAGGGAGAATTTGCCGAGGCCCGCGCTGCACTAGATCGGAGCATTGCGACCGGCGCCGATAGCCCTGTGATCTACCGGATGCTGGCCACTGCCATGCGCAATTTGGGCGAACCTTTCGAAGCGATTGCCAAGTTAGTCGACGCCATGCTGGAAAAGCATGCCGACGATGCCTGGGCATGGATTGCGGCCGGAGATATTTATAGCGCGAGCCGTCAGCGAGATCGCGCCGAGAAGGCCTATCGCCACGCCACGACACTCGAGGAGGGCGAGCCGGCCTGGGTCAGGCTGGCGCGCCTGCTGATGGAGAAATCCGCTTCGGATGCCGAGGCGGAGTCGGCACTGCGGAAGGCCGTCGAGGCAGTTCTTGAAAGCGGTGCATGCGGTCCGATGCGCGAAGTTGCCGAGCTACTCGTCCATCATGGCGACGATGACGACGCGCTCGAATTGCTGAACGAGGCACTTGCCGCAAATGAAGACTGCTATTGCAGCCTTGTACTTCAGGGGGACATCGCGGCCCGTCGGCATAACGAGGATGGTGCGCGCGAACATTTCGAAGCCGCCCTAGCCCTGAATGACATTGGCGTATCGGCGCTGACGGGACTCGCTCGTATCTCTGCGCCTTCCGAAGCGCAGGCATTGATTGGCCGGGCGATGGAGGCTGACCCCGACAATCCCAAATGCCTTTTGGCGCGTGCACAGTTGACCGATCGCGAACTGCAGTTCCGGATCGAGGACGGCTCCGAAGCGCTCAAACGCGACCCGGATCTGACCGAGGCACGGCTATTTCTCGCGCCGCTCGAAGCCAAGCGTGGCGATATCCAGGCGGCGATCGCCCATCTCGGTGCCGCACTGCCGGAATTGGAGACGCGCCGTGAGCTCATCCCGAGCTTTGTCGACACAAGCCTGGAGCTTGCCCGTGTTGGCCTTAGTAATGAGTTGAGCGCACTGCTCGACTCCGAAGAAGGCCGGACAGTGGAGCCGCTCTCGATAGCGTTGAAGCTGGACCGAGGAGAATCGCCAGCTGTTGCCAAGGAAATTCGGGAGGTTGCGCTTGATATTCTGGATCAGCTTCACGCCAACGAACGATAGCCGGCACCTTCGCTGAGAGGGTAATCGTCTGGTCGAAATAGGGTGCGTTGAACGCGGTTACGGCGTCCACTCGTAATTTGAGCGGTAGACGTCTTCGTCAACGCCAGCGAACTTCATGCTTCGCTTTTCCCACATATTCACCCCTTTGCTCAGCTTCGCTTCGTCCAACATTGCGTCATACACCGCGGCCGAGATGAAGGTGCAGTAGGGATATTCCCGATTATCGGAGAGCTTCGCCGCAAAGCTTGGCGGGCGGCCAATCCAAATGAGATCGTTGTTATTGCGGATGCCCGCGCGAACCGCTCTGGAGATTCCGACATCGATGCCGCACGCTTGCCGGATCTTCACGTCATTATTCTTTACCGAGTTGAACCGGGCTGTCGCCTTTTTCTGAATCAGATTTTCAGTAGCCCACTGAATTTTCAGGGCGGCCTTCACTGCGTCCGTTCGCTTCCTATCGCCGATAAACACACCCATCACGCGATCGCCATCGAAGCTTCGTATCTCACCTCCTTGCGCTCTGATGATGCGTACCGAGCAGTCCAGATAGGCGCGGATGATTTTCGCCGTTGTGTCCCATGGACAAACCTTTGCGATGACGCCCGATCCCGCGAGATCGGCATAGAGGAACGCGGCATCCAGCTTCACGGCTCCGTTCGACAGGGCGATGTCGTCCGATGTCGGTATTTTCTTGCCCTCGCGTTCCTCGAACGCCGTTCCAAGGATGCCGTCGGCAGCATCCGTGAGATCGTCTTTCAATGCCATGTGATTACCCGCGAATCATGGGTATCCGGCTATGTTCGATTGCCGTCATCACCAGAAAGATCGCAAAAGGCAGGAAGGTCGCCAGCGTAATACGGATTGCGACAGCAATGGCCCGGTATTTCTCGCACAGAATGTGGGAATTGCGCCAGACTTGGCCAAGCATGTCAGCGCGATAGTCCGCCTCGCTAACCGCTTCGAACTCGTCCTTGAATTTGGTTTCCGTGCGGTCTTGGATTGCGGCGAAATAGATCAGGCTGCCCTGACCGCCCTCAAGATCAGGAAAGTTGCACCGATAGAGAAATGTGTATGACCCAACTAAGCCAAGGACCAGAAAAACAGCGGGAATGGCGATGTACCATTGTTTGAGATCGCCAGCTTGTACATTGAGCGCACTGACCGTCAGTACAGCAGAATTGACGGTGAAGAGCCCAGCGACCTTGGTGTCGACGCGGGGGAAAAAGTTCAAGACGCGCGTCAACTGTGCTTCAATGACGGTCAGATCTTTCATGCTACCCCTCCGATAGGAGACGGTATCAAGTTCCGTCGGCGTAGCAAAGCATGTTGTCTGCGCGACGCTTGGACGACGAGCGCGGATGAACAAACGACTGCTTTCGGGAGGATCGCAATTGGCCATGAGCTCCCGGGATGGACGCCAAAGCCAACGCGCCGTTTCGCTACCGGGAGTGTCCGCTAGTCCAATCGCGCTCCCGAAAGGAGGCTTTCCGGACTGTCGAACATTGCGGACAGATCGAGCCGACTGATCCTATGACCGCTTTGAGGCGATCGTCGGCAACTCTTTAATGACTGACGCGATAGCGCATAGCCGTTCTCCTTAAACGAGAGGGGAGGGAGCTTTGCTCTTCTGAACCGGGACAAGTTCGTTCCGGCGATCAGGAGACCTTCCATGACCACGTCCCGCCGCACAGCTTCGACATCGCCTGCCGCGCGCATCACCGCCGCCATTATCGAAAAGCTCGAGCAAGGCACCAAACCTTGGGTCAAGCCGTGGCGCGGTGTGCCCGTCTCGCGGCCGTTACGTTCCTGCGGGACACCATATCGCGGTATGAACACCTTCTGGCTGTGGATGGTAGCCGACGGCTGTGGCTACGCCTCGCCCTACTGGATGACCTATCGCCAGTGCCAGGCGATCGGAGGGCAGGTCCGCAAGGGTGAGAAATCGACCATCGCGATCTTCTACAGGAGCTACACCAAGGAGGTCGAGAACGCCGAAGGCGAGGCCGACACCGAAAACCGGCGCGTGCTCAAGGCCTATGCCGTGTTCAACGCCGACCAGTGCGATGGCCTCCCCGAGTTCTATCATCCCAAGCCGCTGGTTGCCGCGCTGGAGCCCGAAGGGCGCGAAGACCGACTTGATGCCTTCTTCGGTCAAGTGGGCGCAGACCTGCGCCATCATGGCGCGCAGGCCTATTACGAGCCGCTTCGCGACCGGGTCACTATGCCGCGAGCCGAACTCTTTGATGCCTACGACCACTACTATGCGACGCTCGCGCACGAGCTGTCACACTGGACGGGGCATTCTTCGCGGCTCGATCGCGATCTAAAGAACCGGTTCGGCAGCGACGCCTATGCTGCCGAAGAACTGATCGCCGAACTGTCTTCAGCCATTCTTGGGGCCGAACTTGGTCTTCCGGTCACCCACCTCGACCATCACGCCAGCTACATCGCGTCCTGGCTCAAGATCCTCAAATCGGACGAACGTGCGATCCTGACCGCGGCTGCCAAAGCCGAGGAAGCGGCCAACATGCTGCTCGAACTGGGTGGATGCCAATCCAACGAAAGCGAGACCGACATCGATCTCGCTGATGCAGCCTGAGGAGCCGTGAGATGGGACGTTCCGTCAGCTATCCGACCGGCTCCGTGGTGGCCTTTCGCCTGCTAGATGACGGCGAAGACGACGATGTCGACTGGGCCTACGAGTGCCTCATCGACGAGATCATCGATACCACAAAGGCAGCCTTCCCATCCTTCGAGGACTTCGATGGATGGCGCGGCCGCGAGGACCGTATCCTCCTGCGCAACGCCTTCGCCGATTGCGGCATATCGACCTATTGTGGGATCGCGGCGATCTGGCTCGCCGAGCGCGACGATGCCCGGTACTGGGAGGCCGATTTCTACAACCCACGAACGGCGAGAGCACGGCACTGGCTTGGCCAAGTCTCGGGTAGGTTCATCGACCTGTTTGGTGAGTTGCGCCTGGTCGGTCGGTTCTCAAATGGCGAAGCGATCTTCGAGCACTCCCGATCCATCTGCAACACCGGATCCTGATACTGCCTCATCCCTGTCCGCCGGGAGAGGCCCTTGGGCCGGTTGGGGCGCGCCGCAACCTGCGGCCCGTCGGCCCGTGTTGCCCGCGCCAGCCTAGGGCCGCAGGTTCCCCGCTACGCGGTGCGTCGCGCCCCTTTCCCCGGCCCTGATCGGGCTCCGGCGGACAGGTCCGAGGCAATGGTGCCTCCTCTCCTTGTCCCCCGATCAGGAGACACCCCATGTACGACAGCTTCATTGATCAATTGAGCGGCCTTGACTTGTCAGGCCTCAGCATCAGGCCCGCCCCATTCAACGCAACCGACTTTCCTTGCCAGGATGCGATCGACCAGACGCTTGGCGCCGTATGGTCCGACCTTTTCGCGATGTTTTCCGACACGGCCCTTGAGGCCGATGCCGAGGATATTGCCTGGGGCGTGGTCAATCTCTTTCACCGTGCCGCCAGCCGGAAGTCCGCTCAGCTTGATCGGGCCAGCGACGAGATCCGGGTCCTCCTCGCATCAGCCGATGGCTCCGAAGTGCATTCGAGCAATCTTGAAGAGCAGGTCGAGCGCGCGCAGGCTGCAGAAGCCAGCATGCTGGCCTTCGAGCAGATGCGCGAGGCTGCGGCAGCACTCTATCGCGACGAGACCGGGTCCTCGTGGAAGCCTGTTTCGGGCTCGCGCACGAGCCATTCGCGCCACCTTACCTCGGCTGTGATCGATGCCCGCGACTTCCTCCGCGCACGCGCTGAGAACAGGCGTCACGCCCTGATCCCGGAAGGCACTCCGGTCGTCTTCGCCGGCGGTCGCCAGAGCTTCGAGAGCTCCGAGGACGCGCGCGCCTACGCCGACAATATCTGGGCGACGCTGGACAAGGTTCGCGATGCGGTTCCCGATCTCTTCCTGGTCCATGGCGGCGACGGCAAGGGTGCCGATCGCCTCGCCGCGAGCTGGGCCGAGCGCCGCGAGGTCCAGCAGTTGACCTATTCGCTCGACCGTCGGCTTGGTGCCCGCGCCGGGTTCAAGCGCAACGAGCAGATGCTCTCGCTCAATCCGCGTTACGTCGTCGCCTTTCCGGGCAATGGCGTGACCGAACGGCTGGTGATCGATGCCAAGACGCGCCGGATCACCGTGGTCGATCGTCGCGGCCCCTTGGGCACCTCTCCCGGGTCCTGAGGGGGCCTTTACAATCTGCAACTGCATTGCCCGGATGTGCATTCGGCGCAGACCCGACTATGGACCGGTCATGCAACTTGACGATCTGCTGCAGCGCTACTTTGCCACCACCGACCTCTCCGGGGTTGCTCCCGAGACGTTGTCAGCCGGCATCGAGCATTGCCGGGTTGATCTCGGCCTTGAGGAGGACCGGGGCAAGCGCTTTGCACTGTGGTCGTTCCTGCACATGTTCGGGTCCGCCCCCGAACTCGACGTGGCGTTCGAGAACGAAGAAGACCGGGAAGCTGCCCGCAACTTCATGGATCTGCTGGCGGCATCGGAAGGCGAAGGCGAAGCCTGATTGGAAGTGCCGGTCACGGCACCTTCAGACCCGCACCCGATACCCATCCGGCTTTCTTCGCGAACAGTCCTGAATCAGGTCAGCTGAGGACAGCAACCCGTTCCTTTCCGGCCGTGTGGTCGCGCTTCGCGCGCCTGCCCGCACCACCCGTCATGAACGGGTTTCCCTTGGAGCTTCGCTCCAGCGGTGCAGTCCTCCCATGTCCTGCTTCTTCTGAATGTTCGCAAGCCGGAGATGGTCTCCGGTTTGAGGAACTGAAGGACTACTATCATGACCAATATCGCAATCCTCACTGGCCGCATCGCTCGCGAGCCCGATACCCGCGAGACCAAGGGCGGCACCAATGTCACCGGGATCACCGTCGTCACCGATCGCCCTGCACGCGACAAGGACGGCAAGACCTACAAGGACGAGAGCGGCTACACCGCCAAGGAAAGCGAGTTCCACCGGGTGACCTGCTTCAACGGCCTCGCCAAGACCGTCGGCCAGTACTGCTCCAAGGGCCAGCTGGTATCGGTCCAGGGGCGCATCCACTACACCCAGTGGGAAGACAAGGACGGGGTCACGCGCTACGGTACCGAGATCCTTGCTGACAAGGTCGACTTCCTCTCCCACGGTAGTGGTTCGAGCGACGACAACGACAACACCGACGCTCCCGATATCGACTGACATCGATCCCGATCGTCCCCTTACGAAGAGGCTCTGCCGCAAGCGGCAGGGCCTCTTCTTCTGTGGTTACTGGGTTCTTGCCGCTGCATTCGAAGCACGGGTTGCACCACGCCCCGTCAGTTTCTCGATCGCGGCATTCTCGCCGAGTTTCCCGAGTTCTTCGGCAACCTGCCTCAGGCCCTTCTTCGAGAAGCTTTCGAGGCCGCTTCCCAAGATGATTTCGCCGAGTTCCCTGGCTGCTTGTACTTCGAGCTCGCGTTGTCTGGCGTCGAGCGCCTCGCGGTCTGCTTCGAGCTTTTGCAGGGCTGCAATCGCGCTCCTGTTCCGGGGCATGTTACTTGTCCTTTTGTCCCCCTCGGATCTGCTCCCCAATTGCTTCTATGCCCGCGACATCGGGGTGTAGGAAAGGCAATTCGCACCCAGCAGATGTTTGATCCGGGTGGAGGTGGTGGGTTCTTGCTCACGGTTCTCCCAGCATGATGGCCTTGCGCCTCCCGCCTCAAGGACGGCGGGGCCCCACCATTTTGCCCGCCACCGGATTGCATCCGGCAGCGAACAAAATCGTTACCCCCACCGCCGCTATTGCGGTCGCCCATTCGGGCGATCCCTGACCCGGGATGCACAAGACCATCGCGCGCACCTCCTGTCGTCTCACGACAGAAATCAGGAGGATTATCATGGCTTATTCGATGCATTGCGCCCTTCCGTCACGGAGCTATTTCGAGGCTCTCGAAACAGCCGAGAAGAGAGCGCTGCACAGCTTCTTCGATCAGCACGTTATCGAGGATGATGAACTCGGGTACTTTGCCCTCGACGAAGGTGACTACAACATCTTGCCAGCGCATCTCGCAGCGCGGGTGGTCCACACGGTCCACGGCGGCATGCTCGACGAGTTCTGAGACGACCGACAGGGCGGGAACCGGGAACGGTTCCTGCCCTTTTTTCTTGTTCGCCGGATAGTCCAATCAGGCACAAGAATCAGGTTCGGTCGGTTGCTCTGACGGTCGCCCACCGCAATGCGGCGGCGCCCGATAAATGGAGCGGGGCTGTGGACGCACTCTGTCCCGCGCATCTTGCGATGCGCTCCTGAGGGTGCGGCGTGATCTGTTCTTGGGCCCCGCGCGCACTTGCGAACCGGCACCGGGTCGGGCGGCGGGAAGCTGGGCACGCGACATGCCCCGTTTGCCTTGCTTCCCACGCGCCCTTGGCCGCTGCCTTTTTCGCAGGTGCTGTCTTTGGCTGGAAGCGTCGAAATGCTCTCGATCTGCATCCGAAGAGGTGCCAGGCCTGGTTGCTCGCGCTCCATCGTGGAGGTCGGGAATGGTCGTCCTTGATCAATCCCCGTTGCTGACTGGACCACCTCGCGCACTTGGGAACAAGGGAGCACACCCTACCCCGCGATTTCGGGATTTATCTCTCTGTTATTGCTAAAGAATGTGGTTATGGGCGAAATCAACCCGTCTGCGAGTTGAGCGGCTTTGCACTGATCCGCAGACAACTCACATCTCTCTATCACACTGAAATATTGTCTTAATCTTTCGATTGACTGCGAGTTGTTCACGATTTATTCTCATCAGCACCTTCCGCAAGGTGAGCCAGGTTCCGTCGGCCCGACAAGGAACCTGTTTCATGACCCGACAAGATCGGCTTCAGACATTCGTATCTCTCTCCGTAGGTAACTGGGTTCGCCAGTGTGCCGCGGACCATGGCGTAAGTGTCAGCGTCTTTATCCGTGACCTCATTGTCGCAGCGTGGCAGCGCGATAACGAGGCGAAGGACCGCCCCGCAGGGCTCGATCCCGCGCGCCAGGCTATCTTCATTTCGGTGGCGCTCGATGCGCTTCTAGCCAGCCATCCTGATGCGAGTTTGCGCGACCGTACCCACGAGGCGTACCGGCGACGCCTGGAGCGTCTTGGCCTCCCCGTCAACGCGAGCATGGGAGGCCATTCCCATGAAGCATAATCTCCTGAACTTCACCCGCGGGAGCCAGCTGCTCGGCCACTTTGGGTTCATGTTTGCAGCCGGCCTGAAGGGTCCGTTGATAGTCACCGGCCTTGTTGCTGTCGGCACGTGCTATTGGGAAGTGCGGTCGGCTCTGAGTGATCACCAGATCTACCTGGTCTGGATGCACATCTACGCCAGTCTCTACGCCTTCATGGAGTTCGATCCGGCCAAACTGGTCAACCTTGAATTGCTTGACGGCGAAAGGGTCGGCCTCCAGTTTGGCATCGTTCGCGAGTTCCCGTCGATGCGCGAGGCGGTCGAGGCGTTTCGATCGGCAGTGAAGCAGGGATTGCTCGTCGCGGCGGTCCTGTTGATCCCGGCATTCGTGTTCTTCTGGTGGTTCGCCGAGCGCTTTGGCGGGCGGTCGAAGGAGCGCAAGCACGAGCGCGGTGCAATGCTTGTTTCGCTCGACGAACTCGAAGAAGAAATCGAGCGTCACAACAAGGCATTCAGGGCCGAAGAACTGGGACGCAAGTTCGGCTGGAAGTGGCGGCTTGCCAGCTCGTCGGCGCTCGCCGAAGCGGGCCACTACCAACCCGCACATCTCGCCGGTGTAAGCTGGCCCTGGCGGCTCGAGCAGAGTCACGCCATGCTCATTGGCACGACCGGAACCGGCAAGACCGTGGCGCTCACCGAACTTGTTGCCGAAGCACGTGAACGCGGCCAGCGCGCGGTCATTTTCGACCTCACAGGGGCTTTCATTGAGGCCTTCTACGATCCCGCGCGCGACATCATTCTCAATCCTGTCGATGTTCGGTGTCCGCTATGGAGCGTGTTCAACGACTGCACGACGGAAGCTGAGTTTCACGCCGCGGCCGAAGCGCTCGTGCCCCATGACGGGGGTGGTTCAGAACAATTCTGGGTGCTCGCGGCGCGCATGCTGTTCGTCGAGATGTGTCTCCATCTTGCCCGCACCAACACAGCGACCAACGAGGCCTTGGCACGGCGGCTGATGACCGCTGACCTGTCCGAAGTGCATAAGCTGATGCGAGGAACGATGGCCGACCCGCTGACCGCTCCGGAGGCGGCCCGCATGGCGGAATCGATCCGCGCGGTGTTCAATGCGAATGCGAAAGTGCTCAAGCTCTTGCCCTCATCCGGACAGCGCTTTTCGGTCCGCGACTGGGTCAAAGGCGACTGCCAGGCGGGCTCGATTCTGTTCCTCTCTGCCCGCTATGTCGACATGAGCATCTCCTCGCAATTGCTCACGCTATGGCTCGACACGGCGATGAATACGCTGATGACGCTCGAGCGCACGCAGGACCTGCGGATGTGGTTCCTGATCGACGAGCTCGGTGCCCTTCATCGACTACCGGCGCTTGAAAAGGGGCTGCAAACGGCGCGCAACTTCGGCGGAGCGATCGTCACCGGGGTGCATGCGTTTGCCAAGCTCAAGGAAGTCTATGGCGAGAACATGGCCATGACGTTGTCCTCGCTTGCGCGCACCAAGCTTATCCTGGCGACGGCAGATCGAGAGACAGCGACCTGGTGCTCCGATTTCATCGGTCACCGGCAGGTGCGCGACATGGAAGAGGGCTACAGCTACGGGTACAACAATGCGCGCGATGCAGTCAGCCTGACGCCCAGGCGGCAGATCGAGCCGTTGCTCCTGCCCGACCAGTTCATGAACCTTCCGCGGCTGTCGGCCTACATCAAGTTTCCCGACGGATTCCCCGCTGCGCCGGTCTCGCTCATTCCGCGCACGCGTGGTCGTATTGCCGAAGGTTTCATCGCCCGCGAGAAACCGCTCATAAAGCCTGGCCAGGGTCCTGCGGCAGCGACGCCCCAAGCGAACCTGGGTTCGAAACCGAATGACGAGCATCCCGCTTCGAATGATGACGGTGCCGGTAAGCCTGTCGATTCAAAGCAGCTCAAATTCGACCTCGAAGGGCAGCGCCGTGTCGCCGATGAGCCGCAAGATCGGCAGGAGCCTGTGCCGCTTGAAAACCTAAATGCAGGGCGCGCTATTGGTGATCTCGATGCCGAATCCCGGTCCGATACACATCTGGATGCAGGTCCAACGCTACCTCTCGCCGCAGTGCAAACCGGTGAAGATGCACCAGCAATGGGCGCGGAACAGCACCCGTCCGAACCAGAAACCGCCGGCGATGCTGCAGCTGGAAAAGGCGGTTCGACGCCACGAGGCCGTGCGGCGGAAAACGGGCGTCAGTCGCTCAAGCCGGTCGAAAAAGACCTGCGTGAAGGTGCGGTCGCAGATCCGCCGGAGAAGGATTTCGGCGAGTTCGAACCCGACATGTGAAAGGCAAATGGGCAGGGATTACCTGGCCGCGGGGGAAGCCGTGACAAGGACCAGACAGTATGCTTTCCGTCGCCAATGTGCGCTCCCCTTCGGCTGCCGCGAGCTATTTCGCGGCAGACAATTACTACACCGGCGCCGATGCCGATCGTTCCGGAACCTGGGTCGGGAAGGGAGCGGAACGACTTGGTCTCGAGGGCCGCGTCAGCGCCGAGCAGTTCGATGCCTTGCTGCGGGGAGAACTTCCCGGCGGTATCCAGGTCGGCAATGCGGGACAGGCCCACAGGCCGGGAACCGACCTCACATTCTCACTGCCGAAAAGCTGGTCGCTGCTTGCGCTGGTGGGCGGCGACCAGCGGATTATCGATGCCTATCGCGAGGCCGTCATCGAGACCTTGCGCTGGGCAGAAAAGAACGCGGCGCAGACCCGGATGAGTAGCAAGGCTGGTTACGGGAAGGTCGCGACAGATAATCTGACGATTGGTCTTTTCCAGCACGACACCAACCGCAACCAGGAGCCGAACCTGCATTTTCATGCGGTCGTGGCAAATGTCACGCAAGGCAGCGACGGGAAGTGGCGCGCGCTTCGCAATGACAAGCTTTGGTCGTTCAACACCCTGCTCAACTCGATGACCATGGCGCGCTTTCGTCTGGCGGTCGACAAAATGGGCTACGAAGCAGGGCCGGTTGGAAAGCACGGCAATTTCGAAGCAGCGGCCATTGCTCGCGGGCAGGTCGTGGCCTTTTCAACGCGGCGCGAAGAAGTCCTCGAGGCGGTACGCCAGCTCGGTGAGAACACCCCGAAAACCCGCGACATTGCTGTGCTCAATACGAGGAAAAGCAAGGCGCCCGTCAGGGACCGGGAAGGCCTTCTCGATGCATGGCGGCAGAAAGCCCAAGAAGTCGGGATTGACTTTGTCGGTTTGATCGATGCGTCGCAGATGCGGGCTGCAACGAAGGACATTCCCAGCTCCAAAGAAGGGAGCCTTCTTCAGCGTGGAATTGCGAAGCTGAGAGAGTTCGCCCAGCGGATCAAGGGCGATCCGGCTGATCCGCTGATCCCAGCCCATGTCCTCAAGCAAGATGCACCGATCATTGCGGCAGCGCAGGCCGTTGCTTCCGCGGTGCGTCATCTCTCGCAGCGCGAGGCAGCGTTCCCGCGTGAGGGATTGCTGAAAGCGGCGCTTGATTTTGGGCTGCCGACGACGGTGGATCACGTCGAAACCCGTGTGAACGCATTGGTCAGAAGCGGCGCACTCGAGCCCGGCAAAGGCGAACACAAAGGCTGGCTGGCGAGCCGCGAGGCGCTGGACCTTGAAAGCACCATTCTCGCGAATGTCGACGAGGGACGAGGTGCGGTGTCGCCCATCTTGGATCGGCCGGACGCCGCGCAGCGGGTTCAGGATGTTGCTGCGCTCAATCACGGAATTTCACTCAATGAAGGGCAGGAGGATGCTGCGGGCCTTGTCCTTTCGTCGCGCGACAGGATCGTAGCGATCCAGGGCATTGCCGGGGCGGGCAAGAGCAGCGTGATGAAGCCGGTTGCCCAGCTGCTCCGCGAGGAAGGCAAGCAAGTGCTGGGGCTCGCCGTGCAGAACACGCTCGTCCAGATGCTCGAGCGCGACACTGGCATCCGTTCGATGACCATCGCCCGCTTTCTCGCCCAATGGGGCAGGCTTCTGCCCGAGCCGGGAAATGCCTCCCTTCTGAGTGAGGCTCGGAGCGCGCTCGGAGACCATGTCCTGGTGCTCGACGAGGCGTCGATGGTGTCGAATGAGGACAAGGCCAAGCTGGTACGGCTGGCGAACCTTGCCGAAGTCTACCGCCTTGTTCTCGTCGGCGACACGCGACAGCTAGGCGCCGTCAATGCCGGTAAGCCCTTCGACCTCGTACAGCAGGCCGGGATCGCGCGCGCCAACATGGATGTAAATTTGCGCGGCCGCGATCCCGCCCTGCGGCGAGCCCAGGCCGCCGCGCAGGAGGGACGCATCGACGATGCGCTCCGGGCGCTTGCTCCTTCAACCATCGAGGCTCGCGGGGACAGTGCGATTGTTGCTGCCGAAAAGTGGCTTTCGCTCAGCCCGGCGGATCGGGATCGGACGTCGATCTACGCGTCGGGACGGGCCTTACGTTCTGCGGTCAACGATGCTGTCCAGCGCGGACTCAAGGCCAATGGCGAGCTCGGGCCGCGATCCGGGCGCCTGACCGTCCATTCGCGGGTGAATGTGACACACGAGCAGCTTCGCTATCTTCGCACCTACCAGCCGGGCATGGTTCTCAACTTCCGCTCGCGCGACAGCACCCAGAAACTTTCCAAGGGTGACTACACAGTCAAGACCATTGACGAGGCGCGCAGGCAGCTCGTGCTTGAGGACAGGAAGGGGCAGCTTCGCAAGTTCAATCCTGCGCGTTTACGGCCGGGCGCAGACGATAGCCGCCTGTCGCTCTTCGAACGCAAGCCGCTGTCAATCATCGAGGGTGACAAGATCCGTTGGACCGACAACGACCACAAGCGTGGGCTGTTCAACGCCGACCGTGCGAGGATCGTGGCCATCGACACAAAGGGCGTCTTGGTGGAGACATCAGCGGGGAAGGAGCTCCGCCTGAGCCGCGGCGACCCCATGCTCAAACGCATGGACCTCGCCTATGCCCTCAATGCGCACATGGCGCAGGGACTGACCTCTGATCGCGGAATCGCAGTGATGGACAGTCGCGAACGTAATCTCGCCAATCGGAAGACCTTCTTGGTCACGGTCACCCGGCTTCGCGACGGCCTTACGCTGATTGCAGATAATGCCGAGAAACTCGGCCGGGCCATCAAGTCCAACAGCGGCGATAAAGCGTCGGCCGTCGAAGTAACGCAAAGGCTCAAAGCGGCAGCTGCCAAGGGGCTTTCGCAAGACAAGG
Organism: Pelagerythrobacter marinus; assembly: GCF_034375205.1. NCBI lineage: Bacteria > Pseudomonadati > Pseudomonadota > Alphaproteobacteria > Sphingomonadales > Erythrobacteraceae > Pelagerythrobacter > Pelagerythrobacter marinus. Next base: position 256,684 of record NZ_CP139719.1, read on the forward strand.
ATGTTGGCAGCGCTTCGCAGGCAAGTGACAAGCCCGAACTCACCAAGGAAAGGGTAAAGCCTTTCGAAATCGGGATCTAAGCCAACGGGAGCTCCTAAACCGCGCGTCCGAACCAGATGACACGCCCGACCACCTGGATTTCGGACCGATCGACATCATCCCAGCTGGGATAGGCCGAATTATCGCTGCTGATGGTGATCTTGCGGCCACCTGGCTTGAGCGTCACGCGCTTGACCACCAGCGCATCATCGGCGCGCAGGACATAGATGCCGTCACGTAGCCGCGAACCTTGGTCCGACGCATCGACCAGTACTTCGTCGCCATCGCTGAGTGTCGGCTCCATGGAGTCGCCTAGGACATGGATGATCGAGAGACTGGCGCTCTTTGCCCGGGTCAGCCGGGCAAGCCAGCGTTCGTCGAAGCCGAAGCGTGTATGGGCGGTCTCGCTTTCGGCAATCGCTCCAAAGCCCGCTGATGCATCGACATTGAGTACGGGTATTTCGATCAGTCCGTCACGCATTGGCGCGGCCGGGCCGCCCAAAACTTGCTCGTCGACCCCGAAGAAGCTGGCAAGCGTGCGCCGGTCATCATCGTCCAACTTGCGCGGCGAGCCGCGCTTGATGAACTGCTGAATGTAGGACGAGTTTCGTCCGATCATCCGCGAGATCGAGGAATATCCGAGCCGTCGCTGCTGGATCAGGCGATCGAGCTCCTCTCTGACATGTTCCATCGTGTCGTTCCTTCTGACGGTCTGAGGAGAGAAGGAAATCTCCTAGACTCGATGGAACCTTCCTACTAAGAACAAAACAGGAACACAAGTGCTGAGTGAGTCGAGGAAGGCCATGAAATTGCTGGATCGCATTGAGCGACACCTGAAGGAATCGCACATGTCGGCGACACGGTTTGGTCGTCGCGCGGTTGGCGATCCACGCTTTGTCTTGGACTTAAGACAGGGAAGGCGGCCGCGGCGACGGACCTTGGAAAAAGTTGAGGTCTATCTCAGGCATGCAGAGGTGCGAAACGGAGACGGTCTTTGAACGCAAGTCGTTTGTCAGCTTTCATTTAACGATCATCCCGCTAAGTTCGATACCGTTCGACGCGGGGGGTAGCGGGCTGGATTTCAGCAAAGGTGCCCTCTTTTAAGGGGGCGGCTAAGTGAATGATCTGATTAATCAACCCGATGCGCCACGGCTCATTTACGGGCTTCGGGACACAGGCTACAGTTTCAATACCGCCGCCGCTGATATCATCGACAATTCAATCGCGGCCAATGCGACCGAGGTCAATGTACGAATAGAGTTGGCCGAAGACGGTCGAAAATTCGTGTGCTTCGGTGATAATGGTGATGGCATGGACAGCGAGATGCTGTTCGACGCTATGCGTTACGGGGCACCTGCCAGAGCTAATCTTGCCAGTCTCGGCAAGTTTGGCCTTGGTCTCAAGACGGCATCCAGTTCGGTCTGCCTTAGGTTTACGGTCATTTCCCGTCAGTCTGATAAGGCTGACTTCGCCAAGCTCGCATGGGACCTCGAGCATGTCGAAGAGCAGAACCAGTGGGAAATGCTCCGCGAAGAGATGACAGCAGATGACTACGAGCTCTTCGAAGAGCTTTGCGGCGACAAGGGCACGCTTGTGGTCTGGTCCAAATGCGACCGTCTGCTATCGAAAGAATACGACGATCCGGGTGGCGCGAGGGAACAGGCTGCAATCAGACGGCTGGGTGAGCGGCTGATCGACCATGTCGCTCTCATCTATTATCGCTTCCTCGACAAAGGGGACGATCGTGAGAGGCATGTCTCAATATCTGTTAATGGGGAACAGGTCAGACCGTGGAACCCGTTCTATCCTGAGAAGGCCGATCAGGTGCTTTCACCTGAACAGCAGAAACTCGAGATCGAACTGGAGGACGGGTCGGTTGAAACAGCGCACATCAGGGCGTGGATTCTCCCGAACCGACGGGATCTGACCAGAGACGAACAAAAAATCGCGAATATCACCAACCGCGGCCAGGGCTTCTACATTCATCGCGAAGGACGAGTGATCCAGCAGGGCGGCTGGCTTGGCGTATTTGGTTCTGTTGAGCCGCACACGTCGTTGCTGCGCGTCGAATTCGATTTCACACATAAGCTTGACGAGGCCTTCAAGGTCGACGTCAAGAAATCGAAAATTCTCTTCGACCCGGCTCTTGAGGAAGCCCTCAAGACCCTACTTCAGCCGACTTATCGCGAGGCAGGAAACCGCTACCGGCGCAAGGAGAAAGCAGCGGCGGTGGAGCGCGGCGTCGATCACGGCAGCGCGAATAAAGTCATCGGCAATACGCCTTCGACCAAAAAGCCGGACGTCCAGTCTGCCGACGCGGGTCAGAAAACCGCTACACTCAACAACAATCGCGGTTCAGGCATCAAGCTTCGGGTACCCGTGGATACGCACGTAAACCCGGATCGTATTCACGTTGAAGCTGTCGAAACCATTACGTCCGGCGATCTCTGGGAGCCGGCTATGCGCAGCGATGCCGAGTCAGGCTTCGTAGCAGGCGTCCGCATTAACAAGCATCACGACTTCTATCTGAAAATCTATCAGAGAGCTGCCGCCAGTGGCTATGCAGTCGAGGGTATGGATCTGCTGCTGTGGGCTTTTGCTGTGGCTGAGCAGAACAACACCAACGATGACCTTGAGCCGATATTTGAGGACATTCGCAACGAGATTTCGACCAATCTCAAGAAGCTGCTGCGTGAAGTGCCTCTGCCCGACGACGAAGAGCTGACAGAGACCGGGGACGAAGAAGGGGACTGAAATGCTTGCCGAGAAGCAGGCCCTGATCCGCCGGGAAGTTGAGGAGGGAACCGGCGCTGCAATCTGTCTGGAGGAAGACAGGTCCGGAGTGCAGACAGCAATCAGGCTCTGGTTTGCAGACCTTGAGCGCTCTCACAGCCCGATGGTCACTCTTCGGCCGACCGGTCTGCGCCGCTTCGAAGCGAAGTTGGCATTCGGCAATTTCGCAGCCGATACGATCCGGCAGATGCGGCAGGCAAGCGCAGAAGAAGTCCAGCTTGCAAGGGCACTCGTCGCTTCAGTAGCGTCGAGCGCGGATCTAAAAATCGGTAACAATCAGACTACCGATGACTGGATGATCGACAATGGCAGTTTCACGATCATCGCAGAGAAGCGCGGTATCGAGAGCCGGTTTGACGATGACTCCGTTGCAGCGACCTGCCGGGAGCTCGTCATTCCGGTTCTTGCCGCAATGGCAGAGCTTTATGGATACGATCCGATCGAGGAAAGTACACCGACCGAGCAGGAAGCGCTGACTGAAGGCGCTGTCAAACTGACCGTCGTACGCCGACGCGAACGAAATCCACGCAATCGTCTGCTCTGCCTGCGTATCCACGGGGCAGCCTGCATGGTATGCAGTCTTATTCCTGGCGATCTTTATGGCGATGCTGGCGGTATTATTGAAGTTCATCACCTGCAGCCGCTTTCGCTTGCCGGCGAGCCCAGACCATACGATCCGGCAACTGACCTGATACCACTTTGCCCGAACTGCCATCGCGCGGTACATACAAGACGCCCGGTCCCTTGGACGCCCGCAGAACTCAGGGCCAAGCTGGGCAATGACTGACGGATCAGCATCACTTCCTGCCGATTTCAGGCAGATTACAGCGGCACCTCCCCAGGGCTGGGAGTTGTCGTCAAGAGTTGTGCAGCCGGAAATCCGGATCCGGAAAGAGGGTGCTGGTTTTGCGCTCCACGTTGCTGGCACCAAAACTGTGCGGGGGGAAAAGAAAGTCTGGGACGCGCCCGGCCCGGACTACAACTGGGTCGCCGACGGAAATGTGATCCGCCCACTTCCTCACAATACGCCGGCCATAGTCCGGCAGATGCTGGGCGGGCAGCTGCCGAAAACGCTCAGCTTTCCCGATGTGGTGCGTCTTGTCCGGCTGGGTAATCCCGACATACCTGTCATAGCTGAAGAGAGCGTCTTCCACTCAGCGCAATCGGCTGCTGCCGACCTGCGCCCGGATCAGGACATTCCGGGTCTGCATGCGACTCTGTTCCCGTATCAGGCTCAGGGCGTAGCATGGATGGACCAGACCATACGGCATACCGGCGGCCTCATTCTCGCTGACGAGATGGGGCTCGGAAAGACCATCCAGATCATTGCCCTGCTGCTCTGCGAAAAACCGGAAACCTCACGACCAGCCCTCATTATCTGCCCGACGAGCCTGATCGCCAACTGGCGGAAAGAGATAATGAAGTTTGCGCCCGAGCTTTCTGTTCTCATCCACCGCGGACACAACAGAACCGGCATCACCGCGGGTCTGCAGCGGGCGCAGGTCGTGCTTTCAACCTACGACACTGTGGTCAACGACATATCCATTTTTGCAGGAATGCCCTGGTCATGGCTGATTTGTGATGAAGCGCAGGCTTTGAAAAACCCCGATTCCGGGCGCAGGCAGGCAGTCGGGAGGATTCCCAGGCAGCGTACCATTCCGATGACGGGGACGCCGGTCGAGACGTCGCTCCTGGATCTCTGGTCGCTTGCTGATCTCGCGATACCTGGATTGCTGGGAAGCCGGGAGGACTTTGAAGCCGATCATCCTGACTCCGAGGAATCGGCAAAGAATCTGGCTCGCCTGACCGATCCTGTCGTTCTCTGCCGAAAAGTGAGGGACGTCGCCGGCGATCTTCCGGAGCGCATCGATATCGATCTGCCACTCGAACTCGGTGACGAGCTTTCCCGGCGTTATGATGAAGTGCTCGCCGAGACGCTTGAGAAGTACCCTGTGGCAGGTAATCTGGTCGCGACAGGTCAGTTGCAGCTCTTCTGTGCCCATCCCTGGCTGCAGGGATCAGGCGATCCCGACAGGGATCAGGACGCGGGGATCGATCCGTCAGCCGGAATGCCGCTCGTCACACCGAAGGTGGAGCGCGCAATCGCCATTCTCGAAGAGGCGTTCAGGAGCGGACGAAAGGTTCTGCTCTTCGCAATTTTTAATCGCTGTGGCGAGATTATCCGTGAGGCAGCACAGGGTCGGCTGCCGGATGCATACTGGGGGGCGATCAATGGGTCCACGCCGCAGGAAGAGCGGCAGGCAATCGTTGACGCATTCTCTGGCCACGATGGGCCGGGCTGCCTTGTACTCAATCCAAAGGCGGCAGGAGCGGGACTCAATATAACCGCTGCAACTATAGTCATTCATTTCACCCAAGCATGGAACCCTGCACTTGAATCCCAGGCAAGTGCCCGCGCGCACCGGCGCGGGCAGACCGAGCCGGTTTATATCTACCGGCTGTTTTACGAGGACACTGTCGAACGGGTGATGATTGACCGATCCCAGTGGCGCCGCGAGCTTGGCAACGAAGCAGTCCCGGTATCAACACGTGATGCCGATGATCTGAGGCGGGCTCTTTCCATCCGGCCCGGCGGAGAAAATTGATGAGCAGTCAGACTTATGAGAAGCCGCTGACGGCAAACGACACCGGAGAAACCGGAGGTCATCAGGCCGGCATACACATACCGAAATCACAGACTGATCTGATTGCGCTGCTTCCGTTTCTCGATCCAGCGCAGAAGAACCCCGATGCGTGGCTGGAGATGACGGACGAAACGGGGGTGACCTGGCGCTTCCGCTATATTTACTACAACAACAGGCTTCATGATGAAGGCGGGACAAGGGACGAGTACCGCATCACTCATATGACCAAGTTCTTCCGCGCTGTCGGGGCGACAGAAGGCGATGTACTCGTGCTTACCGGATCCCCGGGAAGTCTAACCTATTCTGTGTCGGTCCGGAAGGATGAGTCGCCTCAGGGCGAGGAGGCAGGTGCACCGGTGAGGGTCCGCCTGAAAGGCTGGCGCCGTGTACATTAGAGAAACCGGAGAGCCGATAGATCCGCCGGGCGCGCGTCACCGGGGTAGCATCCGGCAACCTGAACTGGTGGATGATCTCCCTATCGGCGTGCTTCACCTTGGTGTGAAGACTGCAACGCTGGAGAGGGCTGGTTTTCGCACCGTCGGTGATCTCGCCAGCGTAAGCCGGGAGCAGATCATCCGGATTCCCACAGTTGGCTGGCGCACCGCCGATCTGCTCAGTGAAAACCGGCAAGCGCTGATTGATGCTTCGGATGCTGAGACGGGCACTGATTGGGACAGGTATTGCGAAACGACGCGTATCCCTCTCCTGCCGCATGAGGGCCGGCCGCGTTCGGGCAAAGACTTTCTGGCTTCGCTTCCGGACTTTCTCGCAGAGGTCGCCGACAATCTCGCAGACGAAACCTTTTCAGCAATTCTTCGCGAACGCATCTGTCAGCCGCCGGAACGGCAGAAGACGCTCGATGAAATAGCTGCGACAACCAGCCCTCCGGTCACCCGCGAAAGGATCCGGCAGAAGGAGAAGAAGCTGCTGGGGCAGCTGACAGGCGGGCTACTCAACGAGACATATGGAACGCTGGGAATACATTTCCGTCCGGAGTTTTCGGTCTGGTGGAAACGGGCTGCTGACCGTCTTTCCCACCTTGAGGAAATCGAGTTCACAGATTTCGTAGAAGCCCTCTCCGCTGAATGGGAGGTTCCCAATCACGCGGTCATAGCACAGCTCCCCATCATCCTTGCGATAGTCACCGGCGAACCGCAGATGTCCGGGGAATTCCGGGCAGCAAGCCGCGTCGATCCCCGGCTCTTCGGCGATCTGAGGCGGGAAGTGCTCGGACTCCCACTGAACCGACTCAGACTGGGCAGATACGTTGAGCGTCTGGCTGAAGCCGGATCGGAAACTGTAGGGGATATCGTCGCGAGGTTGCGCGCCGGCAGCCTAGGGGCAAGGGGAGGAAAGGCGGCCGAGGTGGCTGCGATGCATGCAAATCAGCTGGCCTCCTGCCTCCGTGATGATGGTCTGATCGATTGGCGGTCATACCGGACAGCCAACGCACTGAGCTGTCTGCCAGCCTCGCCAACGGTCAATGCCGCTGAGTTCGTCGCCACACTTCGTGACACCGTCTGTGACTTGCTATCTGTGTGCCGCGTTACGAAGCGGGCGTCCGAAATTTACCGTCTCAGGACGAGCCGCACTCTTGGGAGCCAGATGACACTGCAGGCTGTCGCCGACGCCCTCGATACCCATCTGCCCACGGTCAAACGCGAAGAAACGGTGTTTCTGAGTTTTCTGAATGGAGTGCTGATCGGTCACGATTTCAGCAAGCTGCCTGTATGGCTGGATGACCTCTGGCTGGAATACTGGGACGAAGCCCGGGCCAGCTACGAAAGTGCCCGGGACAACTACGGAGAATTCTCGGAGAATCTTGCCTGGAAATGGCGACTGACGGTGCGCGACATCGGCAAAGCAGCACCAACGATCTGGGCAGTGCTGAGCGGCTATCCGACCGACAGGCGCTCGAAAAGATCCATCAGCAAAGCTCCCGTCGTGAGCCCGATCATTTATCCGGACCCTCAGTTACCTGCCGGAAGGATCCGGCTCCGTGGCTTCCGGCGGGTGCATTGACGAGGCGCACATGGATTCTACATCCTAGCCTCTGATTTCGAGCGATAGCTCATCACCCCTGAGCCAAGATGTCAGCCGCGTCAGAAGTGCTGTCGGTTCAATCCTATTCTTTCCCTTGAGCGCGCATTCCCAGACGGTGGCAATGCGCCATCCTTCCGAAAGCAGCGCTGATCTGACAACCTTGTCCCGCTCTTGATTGGCGCCGATCTTCGCCGCCCAGAATTCGGTGCGTGTCTCTGGAAGCCGGAACAAATGGCAGTCATGACCATGCCAGAAGCAGCCGTGCACAAAGATAACCGCATGAAACCGGCTGAGTACGATGTCGGGCTTGCCGGGCAGATCCTTCCGGTTGACCCTGAAGCGATAACCTAGCCGGTGAAGGCCACTTCGAATCTGAAGTTCAGGCTTCGTGTCCCTTCCCCTTATAGCCGCCATGTTACGGCTTCTTGTCGTGGGATCATGGACGTCAGGCATACTCCCGGACAGCCACCTCATCGTTCGGGGCTGCTTCCCGGGTTATATGCGGACGCATGATCCTTGCGACCTCGCTAAACACCGGCACTGCCACCGAGTTACCGAACTGCTTATACGCCTGCGTATCGGAAACAGGGATCCGGAATGTGTCGGGAAAACCCATCAGCCTTGCGCATTCCCTCGGGGTAAGCCGTCGGGGATTCTTGCGTCCCTTTTGCTGTACAAGAATTTCAGACCCATCCTTGTAATAGCGCGCTGAGAGCGTTCTGCAGGTGTCGTCCGGGCCTACCAGGCCATAGCCAAAGCCATTGCCTGCTGCACGATGCTTGGCTGAGTAATCTCGGAGATATTTCCAGAGGTGATTGCTCAGGGTATACTTGGCATTGACCCTCGCAAGTTCTCCCTCTGTATAGTGCGATTCTGCAGTTTCGCCGCCGTTCTCGGGATGCAGTACCGATCGCATCCGCGCTTCGCCTTCAACCGGAAGCTTCAAGTCCGCCCAGTCGAATCCACTTTTTTCGCGGAAGCCAACGAGCACGATCCGTTCACGGTTCTGGGGAAGAAAATGACGTGCGTTTAGAACGCGAACATGGAGCTCGTATCCGAGGTCTTTCTCCAAAATTTTGCGGATGACCTCGAAGGTCCGGCCTTTGTCGTGGCTTTTCAGATTCTTCACGTTCTCGAGCAGGAATGCGCTTGGTCTGTGAGCCTTCAGGATCCGTGCAACATCGAAGAACAGCGTTCCCTGAGCTTCGTCAAGGAACCCATGTTTCCGGCCCAGCGCATTCTTTTTTGACACCCCGGCGATTGAGAATGGCTGACAAGGAAAGCCTGCGAGCAGAACATCATGCTCAGGAATCTCATCGACGGGGACTTTGGTAATATCGCCGGCGATCGGGCGGTTGTCCGGATAGTTGGTGTGATAAGTAAGCTGTGCATATTTGTCCCATTCAGACGTGAATACGCAGCGGCCGCCTATGCCGTCAAAAGCCCGGCGTAGTCCTCCTATGCCGGCAAAGAGGTCAATGAATGTGAACCCCTTCGCATTTGTGTGTGTCGGGACTGTATCAGCGCGCTCACGCAGCCAGTCGAGCACAACTTTGCGAGGTCTGATCTTTCCGGACTCCCAGCGGAAAATCTCCCGTTCGGAGTAGCCAAGTTTTTCTGCGAGTTCCTCGGTCGAGAGTCCGGCACGGCAGCGTAGAATTCGGAACTCAGATTGCATATGTCTGCCTCGGGTAGTTGTAGCGACGGGATGTCATGAAAATTCCCCACGGGCAAGGGCAGAGATTTTAGTTTCAACAAACCGCTGTAGGCGATCGCCCGGTCTGCCGGCTTCTCAGCCGATATCACGGAATCCGCGCCTAGCCTTCCGTGCCATGTCGGCTTCCACTCCGGCGGTATTGCAGTGCCTGTCCCAGTTACCGACTGCGGCCCGGATCGTTTCGATGATCGACTTGGTCTCAGTAGGTTTCAGGTCAGCAAACCGTCCGAATTCCAGCAGATCGTCGAGTTCAAAGTCGTCGGTCTTGCCAGCCAGCGACATCTGGTGCTCGTTGGTCCAATCCCCCTTGGGATTGTAGGCGTAGACGACATCGTATGCGGGCGAGAGGCTCCAGCGACCCGAGCTATCCATCAGGAAGGCGATGTTCTTGGTGTGGTCGTCTTGGTTACGGATAAAGACATTGAGCAGCGCGCGGCGCACCTGCTCCTTGATCGCTTCGCGTCCGAGACCGAGCATGCGGATGGTCTCGATTGCCTGCTCGTAGCTATAGGCCCGGGCGAGGTTGAAATCGAAATGGCGCATCGCGCAAAGCGACTGCATGTGGAGCTTCTTGCCGTCAGGCGTGCGATCAAAGCGCTGGGTCATGAAATGCGCCCTCCCGCCTTCCTCGTGCAGTCGTGAGCGAGCCATGTCGATGGCAGCCTCTCGGGCTAGCAGATAGCAAGCGTATTCAAGCCGGCCGAAGCCCATTGGGTCGGCAAGTTCCTTGTCGGCATTGCCCGACACGCCGTCGAACTTGACCAGCCATTGCGTGTAGCCGGGCCCTGCAGTCAGCTGCCCTGAATGGAACTCTCCGGTCGCCTCGTTCCAGGCGAGGACGGCCTTGGCCCGGGCGCCACCGGCGGAGGTTCCGACGCGCAGGATCTCTTGGAGTGCGCGGTGATCATCCTCTCCCTTGAGCACACCGGCCAGTTCTTCACGCGCGGCAATGACTCTGTTGGCGAGCTCGACCAGCGGGGCGATATCGACGGGCCGGCCCTGTTCACGGCGCTCACCGGTAGCGGGCTCGAATTCGAGCGCACCCATGCCTCGGCGACCGGTATAACAAAGGCGCTCGACCGGATCGAAGCTGTCGGCTGTGCGGCCTTGCTCGGCAAGCCAGCGATTGATCAGCGCGTTACCAAACTTGTCGGGCAGGCTGTCTGCCAGCATGCCCGGTAGCCCTTTAAAGGTCTCGTAATTCAGCGCGGGAAAATCGTAGACGCCGCTTCGTAATGGCATTGTGAGCGGAGCGACTTCGATGCCGCTGCGACTGAATTCCGGAGTGTATTCGAAAACCCCGACATCGCGATCTTCATCCCACAGGACGGCGCCGATCTGACGACCCCAGAGATTGACTACCGCACGCGTCATGGGGCCTCGTCACCCCAGCTCCATTCCTCGCCAGCCTCACCTTCAGAAGACTTGCGCACCCTTTGCCGCGCCTTGCCGGTGTCGGACCGGGGATCGAGCGGTCTCAGCTTGGCGTCCGGCATGACATCCAGCAGGCGGTCTTCAATGTCGAGCGCACGCATTATCCTGGCGAGGCTATCGATGGTCCCGCCATTACCGGCTTCCAGGCGGGCGAGCGTTGAACGCGAGATACCTGCCATTTCCGCAAGCTCGGCCTGCTTGAGATTGCGTGATATGCGATATGCTTCGATCTGCTTCCCGAGGTCGGATAGCAGCACCGAGAGCGGACGCAGATCTGGTGAATCATAATGTGGCATTATCGAGACATTATCTCCGTTATGGAGCTTTGTGTAGCGATTTTGCGTCTTTACGTGATGATATTTAATGTGTCAATATCGAGACGTAAATTGGCTTATGCCCGATAATGCATCAAATTTGCTACTTTATTTAGGTCGGAGTGATGGAAATGGATGACGAGAAGGAGCAAAACGACCAGACGGACTGGAAGGGCCTGCGAGAGATCGACCGTGCCATCTCCGAAAATCGGCGCATGGAATACAGCTGGAAGAAGGCTCTAGCAGATCCTTGGGAACGACGCGGACTCTGGCTACTTGGGCTGGTCGTCGTCGCATTTGCGGTGTTCGTCATCCTGCAGGATTTCGTGCTGTAGCTATCTATTGCCCCATTCTTTGACGTCGTCTGCAGCTTCCTCACTCGCGCCCGTGGCGCCTTCCGTTTGGCGATCAAGATAAGTTCGCACGGTTCCGATCCTGCCACGACCCTGTCGGCGCACCCGCTCGACCTCATCCGTGATGTCAGACCGATCAGGAGCATCGGGCATTGAGGGACCACCCGCAGAGCCCACGGCTCCTCTTGCGCGTACCTGCCCAGCACTTCCGATCCCGGGGCGGCTGACAGGAGCGAAGTCCGGCAGCGAAAGGTCGGCTTCGATGTCGTCTTGTAGGCGATCAGCATAGCTCTCGACAAACCGCGATTGCAGTTGTTGGCCGCGCGCGCTCATCTGGAACTCGATGTCGTCGAAGCGCACCGGCCCGTAATAGTCGCGATTGGCTTCGATCTCGGCCATGCCCCATTCGCGATAAGCCTGGCTCAGGTTTAGCGTGCCTGCGGCACTATTGGCCTCGTACCAACTGGCCTGGTTCTCGAGGCGGCTGGCCACCTCTTCGGCCCGACGCGCCTCTCGTGTGTAGCTTTCGGCTTCGGTCAGCGATCGGCTGAGACCCGACGAGCTGGTTGACACCTGCGATACCGAACTCGAACTCGTCTCGCGCAGGAAGCCTTCACGCGTGTTCGACCAGTTGCGGCTATCCGAAAGCTGCCGCAGCGTACCCATTATCCTGCCGCGATCTTCCGAGGCGATCCCGATATCGCTGTCGGTCCACGACTGATTTCGGCCACCGCGGACGCCCGCCTGCGCGTTTAGTACTCCACCTTCGGCCTTTGCTCCGGCTCCTGCTTCGCCGTTGAGGAACCAAGAAATAGTAATGTCGTCTGACGCGCGCCGGGACAGGCCGAACTGCTGCTGGAGCGTCCTCGAGGCATTGTCGACTTCGCTGAATGCCGTGCCGATGCTGTCGTTCGTACCAACGCCGCTGACAGTATCGGAGCTCTGACCCTGGCTGTAGGCGTTGCGGATCTCGCTGAACCGGGTGAGCGCAGAGCTCGTCGATTGCTGGGCGAGGTTGGCATAGGTCTCGCTCTGCGTCCGGCTCTGGCTCGCCATCGTTCCTAGGCGGCCCGTGAAGTCCTGCCCGAGCGTCGGCGTGAACGGATAGCTTGAATTCGGGACTGCAGCGAACTCGCCATCGGGGAAGCTGGTCGTCTGCGTGCCGCTGTCGCTGAATCCCCGCGTCTGTGCCGCGCCATAGGCAATGTTGGGGGCAAGATTGCCCTGCGCAAACTGGCGGGAAAACACTGTCGAATTGTCGATGCTCGAGTTGCCGAGTGAGACGTTGCCGGTGCTCGCTTCGCGCGAGGCTTCCTCGGCTGCATTCTGGCTCGGGTTGAGATAGCTCGTTGCCTGGCCCGAAATCGCCAGCGCACCACGCGCCACGCCGCCGGCAAGGAACGGGATCGAGGCGACAAGATAGCCTGCCAAGATGCCGATATCGCTGTTGACGTCGCTCATGCCAGCAAAGGTCGCGAGGCTGAGGCCCGTGCTGCCGCCAGCGGCGGCGACATCGCCCGCGCCTTTGAACATCAGGATCATGTGCAGGATGACGAAGAGCGGTCCCCACGCCGCAAGATAGAAGAAGCCGGTGACGTAACCTCTCAATGCAATGGGTCCGGTCCGCGGCATCAGGAACAGCGGAAACAGGACAGGGAACAGCGCGTAGAACACCACCGTCAGTACGACATTGAGGATTGGGACCCATTTCATCGCGTTGTGCGCGATCGAAGAATAGGTCCGCTCGGTCTGAATATCGGCCCGGGTCTGCGCGAAGACGTCAATACTGCCGGTGCCGCTCGCCCCTGCAAAGCCGTGCATGGCCTGGTTCATGGCATTGATCGTCAACACCTGGCGGAAAATGTCGCTCGCGCTGCGCGAGATGCCGGTAAGATACTGATAGGCAATCGGGAGGTCGGCCATGAGCTTGGCCTTGGCGAGCGCTTCGGTCTGGCGCGGATAGAGTTGGCGTCCCGCGACAAGCGTCATCTCGTCAATGAGGCTCGCCCATCGCCCCGAAAGCGCGGTGTAGGCTTCGCGGCAGGTGATGATCGAGGCCGTCACGCTGTCGTCGGCCTGCCGGGTCAGGAATTTCTGCGCGCGCGCCGCGCTGCCGGGTGCGATCGTCGCCCAGATATCATCGCTCTCGGACAGCTCCTTCATCGAGTAGCGGCCGAGCAGCAGATCGTAGAACACGCATTGCCTGACATGCTCGTCGAAGTTCGCAGCAAACTCCGGATCGGAAATGCGCAAGCTCCGCGTCGATTCAAGCAGCCGCGCGCCATAGATCATGCCGTTCTTCGAGTAGTTGAGGTCGTCCGGCAAGCCGAAGACGAGCTCGGCCGAGCGGGTCAGATAGTCCCCCGCCTGGCTGGTGAAACTTGCCATCAGGGCGAGCCCGAGCGGAACATTGGCCACCGTTGCCGGTGCAAGGCTTGGATTGACCCGGTCTGTCACATGGACGTCCATGCGCGGCACCATCAGACACATGTAGATGAGCGTCGCACCGAGGAACCAGTTGAGCCATGCGCGCCAGTCCTGGTTGAACGCGACCACGATGACCGCGAGCACCATGCCCATCACCAGCGCGACCTGAATCAGGCTCTTGTAGCCGCCCGCTCCGGTCCAGGCGGCAACGGCATTGAGGACATTGACGATATACTCGCCGCCGCCGACCGTGAAAATCTCGACCATGCTGCCTCACCCTTATGGAACGATGGAGCGGGACTGCATCCCGCGCGACCAGTCGAGCGCGGCGGCCATCGATGGCGACATCGAGGCGGCGAGCATGTTCTCGATCATCGCGGTCTTCTCGATGATCTGCATGATCGCGGAGACCCGCGCCTGTCCGGTCGCTTGCCTCTGGGCGAGGCTTGACCGGACTTCCGCGACCTGAGCGCGCCAGATCGCGAGTTTCGCTTCATCGGCCGCAATGAAGCTCGCCATCGAGCGTCCGGCCTCGGCTGTGATGCGTTCGAGGATGGCATAGAGAAGATCGATGCTGGCGATCTCGGCCAGCGTGTCGCGGTCGTCGGTTGCCATCCCGCGTCCATAGGCCGCCTGCACGGTGAGGATCTTGTAGAGCGGCACCGATGCCACCTGGAGCAGCTCCTTCTCCTCGTCGCCGATCGCTGTGTCGCTGCGGATGGCCTCGACCATGCTGCCGATGAGCTGGGCAACGCGGGGCCGGATGGCCTTCGCGCTCGTGAGGCTCATCTGCTGGAAAGTGGGGTTGAGGCACTGGTCGGGCTCGTCACACTGGAACACCCGCACCGACTGGCCTTGCGTCCCGTCGAGCAGCGCGGTCACCAGCGTCGAGGAGGCATCGCCTGCGAAAGGCACGAACTTGCCTGGTTCGTCATCGCGGGGCGGCACGTAGATCACCGTGCCGATGAGCGTCATCGCATACTCGGCGAGGTCGCGGTCGAAGGTGCCACCAGGGTTGAAGAAGGCGCTCTGCTTGAGGACATGCCAGGTGTAATTGCGCGGTACACCGGGATTGACGTCGGCATAGTCGGCGCCGGCGCTCTCATTGGTCGAGGCGCGCTGACCCCTGGTGCCGCAACCGTGTTTGGCGGCAGCATAGTCGGTGAAGATACCTTCGGAATTGCCGATCGCTTCGCAGATCGCCTTGTCGGCGAGATCGCCCTTGGGCCAGACGCCGCCGACCAGCCCCTGCGCCATCTCGCAGGAGTTGATCGAGAGATTGTTCATGAGCTGCGCCTTCTGGCTGAACTCCTGCATGATCTTTGAGCACTCGGGGCAGACGGTATCGATCGCGAGGCTGAAGGCGAACCCCACCGCATTGTTCGCGACGGCCTTCAACAGCGCGACCATCTCGCTCGCGTTGATGAAGGAGAAGGACCCGGCGAAGATATCGATGCCGCCGCAACCTGCGCGGGCACGCGGCAGCTGGAGGTTGGCGATGCTGGTCGTCTTCTGCGGGAAGCGCGTCCAGACATTGCCGAGGCTGTAATAGCCCGCCGACTGTCCTTCGAATGCGCTCGGCCCGGTGACATTGGCCGCAGCGCCCATGTCGTCCATGAAGCGGTCCATGCTGTCGCCGACGTTTGCGGCGACGGGGGACGCGACCATGCTGGCGGCAGCTATGGTGAGCGCCGCATTGCGGATGCTAGTAATCATGTCCGGCTTCCTTCGAGGTGAGGAGGTAGATGCGGTCCTGCAGCTCGTCGGCCGAGAGCACGCCGTATCCGATCGGGATCGGGCGCCTGGCCACGCTGTCCCAAAGCACGAGCGCCGGGGTGATGCCGGGTTCGAGCCCCATGCGGGGCCGCTGGCCGCTTTCGACCTTGTAGTCGGGGAAGTGCCTGGACGGCCCGCCATCGGTCGAGATCGCCCGGACCGTGATATGCCAGCGGTCCGCCACCGAGCGCACGATCGGGCTCATCACTTCGCAGGCGCCGCAGGTCTGGGCGAAGAAGTAGAACAGTCCATAGCGTTCGGAGAGCCTGGCCATCACCGCGTCGCGGTCGGCAGCGCGCGCGTCCTGCCATTGCTTCTTGGCGAGTGCGCCGACCGGTCGTTCGAGCGTGTAGTCGAGCTCGGGATCCTGCCAAATCGCGCGTTGCCAGACATCGGAGAACAGCGAAGCCCGGTCGAGCTGGGCACGCTGGAAGCGGATATAGGCGGTGACGTTTTCCGGCGTCGGATAGAGGATCGCGCGCGCCTTGAGTTCGCGCAGTTCCCCCGTGACCGCGTCCAGCTCCTGCGTGGCGGTCACCTGGGCTGGTGGCTGCGCCATCTGCGGCTCGTCTGCCGGCACCGGCTTTACGCAATAGAACCAGTAGCCGAGCCTGCGCTGCTCGCAGTAGAGGCTGTCTGCCGAAGCAGCTGGCTTTGCCTGGCGCGCTTCCTGGGCGGCTGCCCGAACGGGGAGCAGTGCAGCGAGAATCATGGCCAGTGCTGGGAGGGCCAGCATCGGCAGTGATTGGCGGCGCGTCATTGGCCACTCCTTGCGTAATGATCTTCGATTTTCTGCTGGATGAGGATGCTGGTCTCGAGCTCGTCGGGGAGCCGTGCAGCCTCGGTGAACTCGGCATAGACTTCGCTGAAATCCATCTGGCTGAGGTCGAGCCGGGCGAACTCGTCGAGCGTGAACCCCTCGCACTGCTCTTCCTTGGGCTTGTCCCAGGGCTTGCGCAGCTGGCGGCGACCCTGTTCCTGCAGGATCCGCGAGAGCTTGCTCTCGAAGCAGCAGTAGACCTTCTTCTTGGTCAGGCAGACGCCGAGGAACTTGTCCGAACAATAGGTCCCCACGTAGGCGCACAGCCCCTGCGCATCGCGTTCGTGGAGCAGAACTTCCTCGCGGTTGCAGCCGAGCGCGACCAGCAGGCTGATGCCGGGGATGAGCGGGAAACCCTTGCCCTTGCAGCAGTTGAGCACGCCGAAGACCTTGGACGAGCAGGTGTTGCGCGTGCCGCGGAACAGCGTCAGCGTCTCGGGATCGAACTGCCCGCGGGCCTCGTCCATCGCATGGAGCGCGGTGACGGCATCCTTGAACTCGTCGTTCGCGGTGCGCTGGATCGTCTCGCAGCTGCCGTCGATGCAATAGACATCGCCGTCGCAGACATACTGGGTGGAGCTGTCGGTCCCGGGAAGCGGGCACTCGTAGATGCGCTCCCAGGTCTCGCAGGGGTCTTCGTCGGTGAGGCATTCCTCGCGAACAAAGCGACAGCTGCCCTGGCTTTCGATGTCGGAGCAATCGGTCGCCGCTTCGCGCGCGATGCAGGTGTAGCTCCTCTGCCATTCCCAGCAGGGCTTTGTGACAGAGACGCCATCGACCACGCGGGTCTGCGGATCGGTATCGGTGCAGATCTCTGCGTCCAGCGTGCAATCGCTATTGTCCGCAAAACCTGTGCACTGGCTTTCGTCCGGGGTCGTGGTAACGGTGGTAGCGTTGGCAATGCGGTAGGGCGTCTGACCTGCGACCTGTTCGTCGCAGGTCAGCTCGGTAAGCGGATCGCCCGGCTCGGTGCACCACTTGCGACCACCGGACCAACCCCACTGCAAGCAAGGACCATCGCGGTGCCCGGTCACCCGGCAAAGAGCGCCCGAAAACTCTTCGCAGTCCGGCTCACCTGATAGGTTGAAGCTGCCCAATGGGCTGCAAAGGTAATGATACTGCGGTTGCTGGCTGACCGTGGCGACAAGCGGCACTGTGCACTGGCCCAGCGACTGATCGATCCGCGTGCCCGTATTGCAGGTCGCGGTATATGTGCCCGCCGTGCCCGATCCAGGCGGCAGCGGAACGCAGGATCCCTGGCTGCCCGAAATCGCCATGCCGCTGGTGTAGTCGAGCGGCGTCTCGTTGATGGCGCGGCTGCGCGCAATCACGTCCTCGATCTCGTTCGGTTCGAACCGTGCGCGATTGGCCATACTGTCGCGGATCGTCCGCATCGGCGTGCTGGTCGTTGCCACGCTGCGGGCGCGGGCCTCGATCTGGTCGGGATCGCGCGCAAGATCCTGCAGGTCGCGCGTCGCTTGCGGATCGAAGTTGGGAACGCGCGCCGCGTCAGGATTGGTCGTTGCGGCATCGCGCGCTTCGCCCCGCAACTCGGTGGCAAAGTCCTTGCCGTCGGCCCGAGCTTCATCGCGGGTCTGAGCGTGTATGGAAGCTGCGCTTGTGAGCGCGACGAATACCGCAAGGAGATTGGCGAGGGTTCTGCCGGTCATGGCCGTTCCTCCCTGGAAAGCTGGCGCAGATGGAGGCGGGCAAGCTCGGCGCCCGGACCCTTGCCCGACGCAAAGGTCTCGAGGACTTCGCCCACGCTGATGTTGCCGGCGATGCGGTCGTGCGGCGGCACCTCGCTGGTGCAATCAAACCCGTCGCATGGGCTGAACTCGGTGCTCAGCATGACGAAACTCGGCGCGGCCTCGATGTTGAACGCGCGGAACAGCCGCGGATCGATGCCGAGCGAACCGGCCGCGTCGCGGCTGCTCCAGATGGCGGCCAGGCGTTTCTTGAACGCCTCGCTGTTTCCTTGCGGGAAACCGCGCAGCACGGTGACGCCGCCGGCCTTAGTCATGTCGTGGACCAGTGCCTTCAGCGTCTCGGGCGGCATCGACAGGCTGGCAAAGGCAATGAAGCGCGGGGCTCCTCCGAGCGATGCCTTCTCTGCGGCGGCTTGCCCTGCGATCATGGCGTCAAGGTCGAGGACGGCGTCGGTCTCGATTGCCTCGATGCTGTCCGCATAGGCCGCGCGATTGGCCTGCGCTTGTGCCTGGATAGCCTGTGCATCTTCGGTCAGCGCCTCGGCGCGTTGGCGGACATTGGTGCTGAGCGCCTGCGCATCGTCGGCGTGTTCGGCCGCACGCTCGCGGATCGCTTCGAGGTCGATGCCTTCGGGCGCACTCTGGGCAAGAGCGAGGCCGCCGAGAGTGACGGCAAGGCCGACGGGCAAAAGGAGGAGGTGCTTGTTCATAGCGCGCAGCAGTTCCGCTTGCGCCAGACGAGGTATCCCATGTCTTCGCCGATGGCGGGGATGACCTGTCCGGCCGATTGAAAGGTGGTGGAGGCACCGATGGGCGGGCAGGCGTAACCACCCGAGGTCGCCGGGTTGGGGTTGGTGGCCTGGAAGCGGTATTGCTGCTTACGCATCACCGGCATCAGGTATTTGCCGCACAGGCCCTTGGACCCCATCGTTCCCCACGAGACGAGTTCGCGGTGGAGCTTGTAGGCAAATCGCGAGAGCACGAGCCGCGAGGCCTGGACGTGGCCTATGCTGGCCGAGACATTGCCGTTCATCGGGTACATCGACCCCTGGCACCCCGCGCACCAGAACATCTCGTCAATCGGCAGCTTTGCGGTCGAGGCGACGCAGTCGGCCGCACAGGCAGCGAGCGCCAGCGGGTTGGCGAAGAGCACGGCTTCAGGGTTGATGATCGCCGTGAGCTCGGAATCCTGCCACAGCGGATCGATCTCGGAGATGTAGAGAATGTCGATCGAGCCCGATTCCAGGCACAGGAAATCGGCGACGATCTCCATCCAGTAGATCAGCGGATAGGCATACCAGTGGACGTGCCAGCTCGAATAATACTGGCTCGCACCGCCCACCGCCGAAGGCCCCGAGATCGAGCGGAAGCCGATATCGAAGCCGGGATCGAGCTTCATGCCGCCGAGGTTCACGAAGCACCACGGCTTCATGCTGACATCGGCAAGCCGCACCGGTTCCCAGAAGCCCATCGCGATCCCTGGCCTCAGACCGCACAGGCATACCGGCAGATCGGGGTTATCGGGATCGGGCCGGCTCGACGGCCAGATGTCCAGCCCGCCGATAGAGATCGGGAACAGGCACGACCAGCAGATGTCGGTGATCGGGTTGACGAAGCTGCCGGTGCAGCGACCGGGACCGGCATCGGCCATGGCCGGCGTTGCGGTGGCGAAACCCAGAATGGCGGCCAGCACGAGCGCCAGCTTTCTTAAATGCGTCATTGGGCTGTCCTCCTTTTCGGTGGCAGCGCGATTTCGCTGACCTCGAGCAGGCGGCCCTGCTGGCGCACGCGTGCAGGCACCGACCTGATCCCGAACCTTGCCGTGAGCTTGCCGCCCTGGTCGAAATAGAAGCGGCGCTGGCCGGCCTTCATCAGCTCGAGCGGCGCACCTTTGACCAGGATCAGCTTGGCATTGGCGGCCTGCTTGAGCGCCCAGGTGAGTTGATCGGGATCGTCGCCGTCGAGGAACAGGAGATCAGCGCGAAGCCCGACGCTGTCGAGCGGATTGACCCTCGTGCCAGCGGCATGGATCAGCTCGCCTTTTGCCCCGCGGATGTCGGCAGCGAGCGTGATCGTTGGATCGAAGTGCCAGCGCCGCGCCTCGCTGGCCCGGACTATTCCGGCGACGGGGTCGGGCCGGTTCACCCGCGCGATCGTGCGGCGCTTCAGGTCTTCATTGAGCCGCGCGGTCTCGCCCGAACTTTCCATCTGCGTCAGCCGCGAATGAATCTGCTCGAGGAGGTCGCGCTCGATCACGGGAAACACCGTGCCGCGCTGGCCATAGTCGCGCGCCAGCACCTCGGCAGGGCAGAGCAGGACTGCAAGCAGGGCCGCAGGGAGGATGAGCTTGCTCACAGGATCGCCCTCCCGCTGCCGAGGATCTGGCCGCGGCAGACGAAGCCGATCTCGGCGTAGCGGCTGTCGAGGCCGCGGGGATGGCTGGTCCCGGTGTAGAAGCAGCCGTCGGGGATCGGTCCTTCGGGGCCTTTGTGAAGCGCAATGCCGAGGCGGGTCTCATCGAGCCGCGCGGCGATCTTGCGACCGTTGATGAAGACCTCGTGACCGCGATGGTTCACGACATCGCCCGGCACGCCCAGCACCCGCTTGCCGAAGAGCTGCGCGCCTTTTCCGAAATGCACTTCAACGAGTCTGCTTGCCGGCGGCTCGAAGAAGATAAGGCTGCCGCGCTCGATCCGCGCGTGCTTGTCGAGCCAGAAAGCCCAGTTGGGCAGGCTCGGGCTCGCGTTGATGAGGAAGGCATGGTCTTTCGCGAAGGCGTCGACCGCGCCCCATGCGAGCGGCAGCAGCACCAGACCGGTCAGGACAAGTGGTCGCTTGATCGTGCGGACAAGGCGAGAGGCAAAGTGCGTCACTGGCCGTCTCCCTGCCCAAGCTGGCGGGCGATCCGCATGCGCAGTTCGTCAGTGGCATCGGGGGCATCGCCTGCGAGCACTGCCTCGCCGACCAGCACCACGCGGCCATTGGTCCCCATTTCCGCAACAGCGCGTTCGGACGCCTGGAGGAAGGCGAGCACGCGCGCCTGGCTGGATTCGGGATCCTGTGCCCCACGCGCTTCGGCATCGACGAAAGCCGCGATGGTCTCGGCAAGCCGGACGGTGACGATCTGCTGGCGCGGCTCGGACAGTTCGCGGCTGACCCAGGCTGCCCAGAGTAATGCGATCACGAGCGCGAGCACGCCGAGAGTTCTCAGCAAGAGCGGGCGATTGAAGGACGGTAATCTGCGCGTGTCAGTCACGGTTTGCCTCCCGGGCCGGATGGTTGTCGAGATCGGCCGCGAGCCGCTTCAGGAAGCGAGGCATGCGAAACAGCGTCACAGCGCCAGCGAGGACGAGGAAGCAGCCCTTGAGGTCCTGGCTGAACAGGCTGCGGCGCAGGCTGTCGGCTTCGAGGTAGCGGTCCGACAGATTGGCGAGCTGGGTGAAGAGGCCGCCGAGGTCCCAGCCTGCAACGAACAGGAACAGCGCGAGTGGCAATCCCAGCACGATCAGCAGCGAAGTCGCGGCAAAGCGTGCGGTCTCGATGAGGACGAGGCAGCTCCCTTGCAGGAACGGCAGCAGGCTGCGGAGGTTGGCCGGAGGGGTCCGGTCGACGAGGTGCGAGACCATCATTGTCCGCCTCCCGCTACGATGCGGATGGCATCGGCGAGGCTGTGCCCGCGCCGCTCGCAGTCCTGGATCGCCGCATAGGTGTCGGGATCGGAGGAGTAAATCGTCGCCGAGAAGGGATCGAGCACGAGCCGGCCGACCGCCTCGGTCTCGGGACCCTTGATGAAGACCTCGCTGTACTCGGTCCCCGAACGCTTGAGGCTGCGGATCAGCGTCTCGGTCCGGTCGTCCATGTCGAGCCGCGCGTTCGCCCTGAAATCGGCGATCGTCTCGGCCTTCTGCTGGAGCACCAGCATCCAGTCGCTGTTCTCGAGCGCGGCGCGCGCGCCATCGGACTTGTAATAGTCATTGAGCGACTGGGTGGCGGTCGCGAGCGCGCCGCCATATTTGCGCGCGGTGCGGGCATAGGTCTCGACGAACTCGCCCATCGACCCACCCTTGAGCATGGCCCAGGCCTCGTCGATCAGCAGCAGCTTCTTGGTTGCTCGCGATGAGCGCGTCATCGCCTGGCTGGTCATGAACATGATCGCCGAGAGGACGACGCTCCGCAGTTCCTCGCGGGACGCGAGATCGCTCATCTCGAAGACGGTAAAATCATCGTCGAGCGCGAAGCTCGCCTTGCCTGCAAAGAACCCGCCGTAGCTGCCGCCGCGGCAGAAGGGCGCGATCGCGGTGGCGAGATCGCGGCCCGCCTCGCTTTCCGAGCCATGGAGCGCATGCGCGACATCGTCGACCGATGCACCGCTTCCGAGTGCCTCCCAGGTCGCAGTTACGGCCCGGTCGATCAGCCCGCGCTCGGTGTCGCTCGGCGCGGTGCCCGGACGCGCCATCTGGCCGACGATCGCCTTGATCATGGCGAAGCAGTCGAGGCGGTAATCCTCGTCTTCGTGCGCACGGGCATCGTCGACCATCGAGAAGGGGTTGAGCGAGAAGCCCGAGGCGAGCGTGAACTCGACGAAGCGTCCGCCCTGCAGTTTGACCGAATGCTCGAAGCTGCGCCCGTCGTCGATCACAACGACCTTGGCGCCCGCGCCGCGCAGGGCGGCGCAGAGCTCCTGCAGCAGCACCGACTTGCCCGAGCCCGACTTACCGCAGATCGCGATATTGTGGTTGCCGGCAGTGTTTTCGAATGGCGACCACCAGAAGGGCTGGCCGCGGCGGCCAATGAGCAGGAGGTGCGGAATCACGCCGCCAAGATATTCCCCCTGCATCGGCGCGATATGCGCCGCCGTCGTCGTGAGCATGGTCTTGAGGCGCTTCAACCGCGCCATGTCGTCGGCGAGGCCATCGGCGAGGCTCATGGGAAAGGCAGCGACGAGGCCCTGCAGCTGGAGGAAGCGCTCGTCGGCTAGGTCCCAGCCCGCTGCCTTGTAGATCGCCTTGATGATGCGTTCGTGCGCGTCGCCCTGGCCGAGCGGCGAGATGCTGGTGAGCCCGTAGAACAGCTTCACGAGCTTCTTGCCGGCCTGGAGCTCGGCCTGAACATGGCGCCATTCGGCCGACTGCTCGGCGAGCTTGGGCAAGAAACGCGCGCTCTTGGTCTGGCTGAGGCTGGTCGTGCGCATGAACTTGAAGCCCGCGCGCGCCGAGGCGGCTTCCTGGTCGGGGTAGACGAGGCAGAGCATGGTGGCCGTCGGACAGGGGAAGCGCAGCTTGTCGGTGAACATGTCGCCGATGAGCCGCGCGCATTCCCAAGGCGCCCAGCGCTCAGGGGTAGAGCGCACGGCATAGTGCCGCACATCGAAATGGTCGGGATAGCATTCGCCGACTTCGGGATTGCCCTCTTCGTCTCGGCCGGTCTCGCGAAAGCGCTCGGTCCTGAGGATCAGACGATCGTCGCTGACCTCGAGCTCGATGTCGCGGCGGATGGCCTGGACATCGAGCGTGTCGTGGGGGTTCCACGCATGGATGTCGGTCTCGTGCGCGGTGGTCGGCGAGGTTAGCTCGTCGATCAGCGCCAACAATCCGCCCGGACGCAGCTCCTGCGCGTGGAGGCCGAGCGAATGGAGCATGCCCATCAGCCCTTCGCGGCATTCGGAGAGTTCTGCGTCGGTTACGCTGCCGGGCACCGGCACACCGAGCGAGACAAACAGTCGGACGTTGCGGGCATGGAAGGGCGCATGCGCCGAGCCCGAATTCCAGACGAGATCGTAAAGGCGCCTGGTGCGCGCCCTGGCAATGGCCTCGTAAATGCCGCCCTGCTCATAGCGCGGAGCGAACCAGGGGCCGACCACGCTGCCGATCCGAGGCGATGCAAAGTTCAGAACCTGGAGGCAGGCGCCCTGCGGCAGGCCTTCGGAGAAGAACTGGCCGAGGATCTCGCCGGTCCGTTCGTCGGCCCCGATCAGCGGGGTGACTTCGAGCACGAAGCCCTTCGAGCGGGCGTTGCGGTAGAGCTTCTCCCCCTCGTCATAGACCCGGTAGGGTAGCCAGTCCGAAAGCATGTCGAGCCCGAAATGCGCCCGCGGCTTTTCGGGCCGAGCCGTGTCGGCAAACAGGCCCCGCGAGAGTGCGTCGCGCGCGGCAGCAAGGGATAGCGTCACTGGCTCTCTCCTTCGGTCATGTCAGGTTGGGGGACCGGCTCGCGGGGAGGGGAAAACGAGCCAGGTCCCCCGGGTTCCGGCGCGTCAGCGCCGGGCATCGCCGGAACGGGCTGCGAGGGGATGAACAGCTGTTCCGGCAATGTGTCTGCCTCTTGGATTTTTGGCGGTTGGAAATCGGTTGCGGGGTTGCTCTCGCGCGTCGCGGCAATAGTCGATGCCAGCGAGCGCAGGACTTCGCGGCGGCCCTGCGGCGTGCGCCAGCCTGTCCCTGCCTGTTCGGGCAGCGTCAGGTGAACGACGCGCGCCTCATGGTCGCGGCCCGCCGCGTCACGGTAGCCTGTCAGCACGACCAGCAGGCGACGAACCGCTTCGCCGGTCGGGGTCACCGTCCGATGCGCGTCAACCGTGTCAGCCTTTTCAATGCCGGTCGCCCCGGCATCGATCGCGGAAGTCGGCGCGCAGGTCCCTTCCGGAGCCCGGCAGGCAAAGCTGCCTTTGACGTTGCCGCCGAGGCTGGCGCAGCCACTGGCCAGGAGGAGCGGCGCAGCGAGCACCATGGCGCGAAGGATTGGAAGCCGGCTCATTGCGCCACTCCCTTGCCTTCGGCGACGAAGCGGCGGATCGCCGCGGCATCGCGGTAGCCATGAAGCACCGCCCCATCGCGGGCGCGCACGATGACCGGAGTTCCGGCAAACCCGTTGGCCTTCGCGAAGGCTTCGTTGGCATCGAGTGCCTTGGCCTCCTTGCAGGTCTTATCAGTCGCCAGAGCCTGGCCGGAATAGGCCGCATGGAGTGCCTTTGCCGGATCCTTAGCGCACAGCACCGCCTCGGAAATCTTGCGGCTTGCCGCGCCGAAGATCGAGATCGGTCGCTCTTCGACATGGACCTTGGCCTTGGCGAGTTCGGCGGCCAGGCGCTGGCAATACCCGCACTGGAAATCCGAGAAGACAACCAGGCGTTCGCCCTTGGTGTTGCCCCAGTGGATCGCGCCCGCAGCCGGAAGCGACGAGAGGTCGACGTGGCTGGCGGCCGCCTGGACAGGCGCTTCGTCGCGCCCCGCCGGCGCATCGCTGGCTACGCGCGCCGCACCGGCCGCGAGCAGGTCGGGATTGAGTTCGAGCAGGCGGGCAGCGGTGACGTCACGTCGCTCTTCCATGTCGTAGAGACGGCCCACGAACAGGTAGCGGGCGGTTTCGTCGATGTAGAACAGCGTGTCGCCCGAGACGACTTCGCACCAGGGGCCAAGCGTGTCGCAGCTGATCGCGTCAACCGGAGTCTTGGGCAGCCGCAGTTTCAGTGCCTGCGCGACCTCGCTCGCCATACCGGCAGCGCTCGCAGGCATAGCGGTGACGGCAGAGACGCCGAGCGTCAGCACGGCGGCGGCGCTCGAGAGGGCAAGGGCAAGGTGGGCGGCGCGGGCCTTCAGGCCCGGCCGGTGGTCATTGTAGTTCATTTGGAGGGGCTCCTGACGTGGACGCCGTCGAGAAAGACGATCTCGACCTCTATGCCGGTCGGCATTTCGACGACGGGTTGGTATTGTTCGGCGCGTTCGATGAGGTATCGGCTGACGGTGTCGGCGGCTTCGCCGGCACCCTGGCCAAAGCCACCGGCAAGGATGTCGGTCGGCGACAGCGCCTCGCGCTGACCGTTGGCGCCGACAGGCTGCGTGAAGATGCCGTTGGCGTTGGCGGAAAATCCGCGACCGAAGCCGCCGACGATCCCAGCCAGCAGCGCCTGGCTGACCAAGCTGCCCTCGCGGCTGACTACGCGACCACGCACGCCCGACTTTCCGGCAAAGGAGATGAACCCCTTGACCTCGCTGACAGCGAAGCGGCCGCCGGGTTGCGCGCAGGTCATGCGCACCAGCTTGACGTAGACCTTCTCGGCCGAGAGATCGCCGCGCGCAGCGCCATTGACGAGGCAGCCGGTGATGTCGGTGGTGAGCAGCTTGTTGCCGCGCATCACCGAGCGGGCCGGTCCGGTGATCCGGAGCACCACGGGAAGCGGATCGCTCTGGCTGGCAACGCCGGTCGAGGCATCGACACCCACGATGACCGTTGCCGGTGCGTAGCTGTTGGGCGGCAGGTAATCGCGGCTCGCTTCGAGCAGCAAGGCGGGCGCAGTCTCGGCCGCACGCGGCTTGCCGTCCTTGCCTGTATCCGCGTTGAAACTCATCAGGCTGAGCTGTCCGCCCTGCGTTTCCGGCGCTCCTTGCGGTGGCTGGACAGCTACGCCGGTGCCGACGCCGGGACCATAGGCAGGTGGCGGCGGCAGCGGCGGAGCGGACGCCGGCGCCTTTGCAGCGTCGCTGAGCTGTGAGCGCAGATTGGCATTCTCGGCCGAAATGGCGTCGATCGCTGCCTGACCGTCGGAGCGCATCTGCGCGTTCTCGCTGCGCAGGGCTTCGAGCTCCTGTTCGATCTCGGGGCGTGGTAACTGCGCTTGCTGCAGATCCTTGATCGCGCGGCCCTGCGCGTCGAGCCGGTTGCCGTAGCTCGCGACGAACTCGCGCTGCGAGAGGTTGCGATTGACGAGGCCGCCGGTGTCGATTGTCGCCGCACCATTGGCATCACTGCCGCCCTCGTCGCCATCGCCGCCGAAGATGAACATCCCGCCGCCGATGAGCGCGATGGCCCCGATCCCGGCGAGCAGCATCTTCTGGCGCTGCGCGATCTGCGTATTGAGGTTGCGCCGTCCGCTTTCACGCGCTTCCGGCGAGCCCGGCAGAGGCTTCTTTTCAGCCTCCTTCTGTGTTGCCTCGGCCATCAGTCGAGCCCTCCCTTGGCAAAGACAAGGAAGGCACTGGTCGCTTCACCGGGAGCGAGTGCATCGCGGCCATAGGCGAAGGCGAGCGTGCCTGCGGGACCTTCGCGCTCGGAGCCAAGCGCAAGGCTCTCCTGGCCGAGGTTGCGCACGAGGAAGCGCTGTCCGGTAAGTTCATCGCCCTGGTATTCGGCGACCAGCTGGACCTCGATCCCGCCGGTACGGCGCGGAGCCGAAAGTTCGGCGCGGGCAGTGAACCCGGGCAGGACGGCATCGCTCGCCATCGCCTCGATCAGGCGGATCGCGGCGTCCTCGGGCCCGGTCTCGGTTTCCCATTCGGCAGCCTCGTTTTTCGCGAGCGCGGGATTGGTGATGAAGAGCTGGGTCGCTTCCTCGCCGCCGAGGCGGCAGGCGAACTTGTAGACGTAGCCTGCCTTGCTGGTCGCAAAGAAGCTGACCCGGGCAGCGGCAAATTGCGGGGGTACGGAGATATAGATGTCTCCGCGCACCGGCTCATGCGTCACCTGGAAGTCGTTGTAGGGAAAGCCGCTCGCGATCTTCGAGACATTGGCAAAACCGTCATCGATGAGCGCGATCCGGGTGAGTTCGCCGCGGGCGAGTTCGCAATCGATGGTCGCGTTGTCGGCCGCTTCGACGAACTGGTCGGCATGCGCCGGGACCGGTGCGAGCGCGAAGGCAAGCACGGCGAGGCCGGTCAGCTTGAGTCCGTGATCGGGGCGCCTTGTTGCGCCGATTGCGAAACAGGCAAGGCCGGTTCCGGCAAGCGCAGCAGCGAGGGGGGATGGGAGAAGGCTCATTGGCCGGGTTCCTCCTTGTCGGTGGGAAGTTGTTCGAAGCCGGCGAGCGCGAGGCTGAGACCACGCTTCGACCAGCGGAAACGGAAGGAGCGGCGCTGGCTCGCGATCACCTGCGCGCCGACAAAGGTCTTGAGCGTGCCGGTGACGGTCGAGGTCAGGGCCTTGGGGTCGACGTGCATTTCCGCGATCACGAAGGCCTGGCTGATGTCCGAGCCGCGCTGTTCCTCGACGATTTGGACGAGCTCGGCCTTGAGGCGGCCGTGCGCGGCGGGATCGGCGAGCTTCAGGATGTTCGTCATCCAGTAATCGAGGCTTTCGGGCGCCCGGTTGAGGAGCATCAGTGCCGTGTCGCGGGTGACAAGTTCGAGATAGGGCGCGTCGATCCCGCCGCTCGAGACGGTGATCCGCTCTGAGGTGATCGGCACCAACACAACCTGCTCGTCGCGGGTGACCGCGGCGCCGAGGCTGACCAGCGTGGTCAGGCCCAGGACACCTGCCAGCACGGCAAAGCGGTTGCGTTGCCGCAGGTAGGTCTGCGCCTGTTCGTGCGCGAATTCTGCTCGCATGGGTCGCCTCCCTCAGCCCGCCAACAGGCGGCAGTGGGAGGGCGGCGTGGCTTTTAGACCGAGAAAGCTCCCGGGAAGGTACCAGTACGCAGCATGCACCAGTGCCGAACCGGCGCCGCGTGCCTTTGCCTTCCGCAAGGCAAGCCAGGCCCCGGCGGCCAGGCCGATACCGATGAAGATATGCTGCGAGAGAATGCCCCAGGCGAAGGGAATGAGAATCCCTGCAAACTCGTCGATGGTCCAGAAGCCGATGAGCTCCGGGTCGTCGAGCCGCCGTGGAACGAGGTACCTGTCGGCCATGCCGCCCTCCTGTCGTGACCGGATCCGCTGATCAGATGACCGCGGTCACGACCGAGGTGACGATCGGAACGCCGGTGCCGACACCGATGCCGACGCCGACCGGCACCGCGACCTGGCCGAGCGAGAAACGCCCGGAGGCGAGACCGATCAGGCCGCCCGCAAGGCTGAGCACAGTGATGATCTTGCCGCCCGAACCTTCGAGGAAGTCGGTGAACTTGGTCAACGCGGGATCGAAGGTGGTATCGGCCCCGGCAAAGGCGGCACCGGCGCAGGCCAGCGCCACGCAGGCGGGAAGAATGTAGTCGCGGCCGCGAGCCCCGTTGGGCGAGCGCTGCTGGACCGGAAGGGCAGTCTTGGTGGTCATGGATGGAAACTCCGAGGGATTGAACATCAGCCAGCGATGCGTTCGCTGTATGTTCTTTCCTCTCCCCGGAGCCGGGCTGTAGGAAATCGGGAACTGGATTTTGGGGCTGCTGCCCAAGCAAAAAGCGACATCTGGAGGTGCGCAGGCTGGGATTCGCGCAGGTTGATCGCGGATCAGCGCCAACTGTGCCGAGTTTGGCGAGGAGCGTGCCGCCATATGCGCGAACACGACCGGAATTCGCGCGAATCAACGAAGGAAGCCGATTCGGTGGTTCCTCTATGTTCTCTAATTGTTCTTTTCGTTTTCCTACAGGCTTCCTTCGCGGTTAGCCGGTGGTTCGATCACCTCCAGAGATAAGGATTCGTCGATGACCAACATGGCGCTCTTTGCCGAACAACAGGTTCGCGCCGACCTTGCCCGGCTGCTTTTGGCAGCCGTCGAAGCCAGCGGCCGTGCACGCTGCGACATCGCGCGCGACGCGCAGATCCATAAGGATGCCCTGCGCCGCGTCCTTGCCGGTGAACGCTCGGCTAGCCTCGGCGAAGCCTTGCGCGTTCTCGCCGCGTGCGGCGTCGCTCCTCATGCCCACCTGCTGCTGTTCCTCGTCAGCAGCGGCGATCACGCGATTGCCTGGCTGCAATCGGACCTCGCGCAGTTCTTCGAGGACTTTTCTGGCGAACTGCCTTCAGCGCTCGAACGAGTCCTAGGCAACCAGGTTCATGAGGTGAAGCCGCGTTGGGCCAAGGGCACGGCACACCGTGTCGCCCGCCTGCTTTCCGATCACATCGATGAGCTCGAACGTAAGGACGCGCTGCTTGGCGATGTCTTCGCCGGTGCCGAAAGAGGCCATCGTGGGTGAAGAGATCGACAAAGGAGCGACGGAGTCTCGCCGGGTGACGCGGCTTATTCGCTTGCCCGAAGTGCAGCACCGCGTCGGGCTTGGCCGTTCGACGATCTACCGTTGGATGAGCGAGGGCAAGTTTCCCAAACCCGTACAGCTCGGAGGCTATTCCGTGGCATGGTCGGAAAGAGAAGTCGAAGCCTGGATTTCGGACCGCCTGAAGTGACCGCTTATTGGTCTGGAGCTGACTGGTTGGAGGCGGACGTGCCATCGACAGGGGCAGTCAAAGGCATCCTTTGCGCGGTCGCCGGATCGAAGCAGTCGGCCCGATACCCTCGAGTATTGGGAGCGCTCGTCGCTGCAAGAACCGAGCTGCTTTCGGAAGCCACCGGCGCCTATTAAGGAACATACAATATTGAGTAGGTCGAGCCGATCATGACAAAGTGCATCGAACAAGATTTCCCGTGTCAAAATCAAGAGTACGATGCGTTCGATCAAATAGCGCTCTTAGAACTAAGCCAGCCAATTTCTGCCCATGAGTTGGTGAACGAGAGCGCATTTTGTGCGGAACTGCCGGTCGACGACGAACTCCGTATTGGGAACATAACGTACAAGCTCTATCTTAAATTCCTCCGTGGTCAGACAGGCCTCTATCACCTGTGGGTAGACTATGACGCCTGCGACGACCATGGCAATTACACGATGTTATGCGTGTATGTCGGGAAAGGGTTTGCTGAGCTTCGCGTTGATAGCCACGTCAGAAAAAAATGGTCGAAGAATGCCCAGCTATACGTGACATTCACCAGCATGGAGAATCGTCTCTCTAAGTACTACGAGCAATTGTTTCTCGATGTGTACGATTTCGAATTAAACAACATTGAGAATCCTGGCGCAGAATATCTGTTTGCGGTTTGGGATGAGGAACGCCATCACTTGGAAACGCACTTGAATGAGGTTTCCAATCTGAGCAAAATTCAAAGTTTCGACGACTGGTAAGAAGTCGTAATCCGACCGGCCTCAGGTCGAACGAACTCCAGTCTACAGCCCACGCTGTTACCGGTGGTGCGCCGCGCACATGGCTCATCTGGTTCGCCTCGATGTATTCCGCCAGTTCTCCGGCGATGTAGCTCGGGCCATTGTCGCTGAGCAGGCGCGGCCTGTGTAGCACATTGGCATGATCGCAGCCTGAAGCGACCAGCGCCATGTCGAGCGTGTCAGTCACATCCTCGGCACACATAGTGGTGCAGAGCTTCCAGGCAATGATGTAGCGCGAGTAATCGTCGAGCACGGTGGATAGGTAGACCCAACCCCAACCGATGATCTTGAAGTAGGTAAAATCGGTCTGCCACATCTCATTTGGACGTGTGGTCCTTGTATGGAACGCCTCTGCCGCTTTGATAACCGTGTAGGCCGGGCTGCTGATCAGGTCATGGGCCTTCAAGAGCCGGTAAACCGTAGCTTCGGACACGAAGTAACGCTTCTCGTCGGTGAAGCGGACGGCCAACTCACGCGGTGACAGCTCGGTCTGCTCGAGCACCATCTCGACGATCTGGTCCTGCAGCTCGGGCACAATACGGTTCCACACCCGGCTTGGCGTGGATGGCCTGTCTGCCAGCGCCTCCGGCCCGCCTTCGAGGAAGCGATCCTACCAGCGGTAGAAGGTCCGCCGTGCCACGCTAAGCTGGTCCAGCGTGCGTTTGGCCGGGAGATGCGACTGCTCCACGATCCTGATGATCTCCAGCTTCTCTGATGCGGGATACCTCATGCGTCGTCGTCCCCATCCGCGATGATGCTTTTTTTGAGCAGCCGGCTCTCCAAAGTGAGATCGGCCACGCACTCCTTCAGATCGCGGGCCTCACGGCGCAGATCCTTCACCTCTTCTGTGGTCGCGGTACGTGCCGTATCGCCAGCGAGCCTGCGCTTGCTAGCCTCCATGAACCCCTTGGACTAGGTTTAATACAGGCTCTGCGCAATCTCTTCGCGGCGACATAGCTCGGCAATGGAGTCATCGCCGCGCAGGCCATCGAGCACGATGCGGATTTTGTCCTCGACCGAAAAGTGTCGGCGGGTCTTGCGGCGGATATCCTTGATCACCAGCTCGGCAGTCGATTTTGCATTGGAGGATCTTGGCTTCATCTTCGTTCCTTCGTCACTACGACGAAGCCCAAATCCTCCTTACTTCACAACCTCAAATCTGTGCCATAGGCGCTAACGGGGGGCACACTGAATCAGCGACTTAGCCTTACTGCAAGCAGAGCTTTTCAACAGAATAGGGCCGGTAGCGGACTGGCTTCTATTGGCAAGCCCGACACGGAATGCTGCCGTTTCATCCCAGATTTTGTTGCCAGCTCTAAACCTTAGGAAAGAGATTCATCTTTCGTCGTTGCGCACTTCCGTTTGTGCGGGAGTTACTACTGTTAGGCTCAGGATCTCGGGTTGTTGTGATCGTTTGGTTTCAATTGCGGCTCGCGGGTTGCCCTACCAATGCTCGTGCACGAATCGGATGTTCGCAGAAGCAGGGCAAAGTGTGGTTGCGCTCGCCTGTTAGGTTAAGGCAACTCGACGGTTGGCCCATAAGCCTCGTTCCCTGTTTCGCGCAGCTGACGCTTGATAGCAGCCGGGGTGCGGTAAAAAGTGCCAAGCGCATCTTTCTCGACTTGCCGGAGCAAGACCTTGCCCCGATCACCCCAACACTGAAGGTAGAAGGCGGTTTCTCGACCGTCGCAGATAGGGAAAATCATCTCTGCTTTGCGCTGTCTAACGATGTCATACCAATTGCGTATATCGATGGATGAAGGCGAAAGAGAAAATTCGGGATGGCTGTGCCATTCGCCAATCCAGTCCATCTTTCCGCCGGATTTACGCCACCGCCTTAGTGCAGCTATTCTGTGTCCCTTAGGTGAGCGCTGGAAGCGCGTCGAACTTTGTCGATCCCATGGCAATGGTCGGGTGATCTCAGTCACATGAAGGTAAAGACCCTTGCGCAGCCCTAGTACCAGCCCCCCAGCTTCTAACGGGCGATGCTGCCGCGTACATTTTAGCATTTTCTCTGCCGCTGCATGATCGACAAGAATGCCCTCGATCATGATCGATCCCTCGACAGGCATGATGGGCACGTTTTGTGAGCTGAAGGAGACGTTTTGGCTCTCTAAAGCGTGTGGTAATCGGCGGATCGGCTGTACCAGCCAACATGATCAAACGTTTCCAGTCCAAAGGCGTTGAGGTGCGCCAAGCCTGGGGAATGACAGAGACCAGCCCTTTGGGCCTTTCCGCAGCGCTAAAGCCCCATCAACTCGCCTTACCGGAGGCGGATCGTTTGGCGTTGCAATGCAAGCAAGGGCGTCCACAGTTCGGGATGGAATTTCGCGTTGCCGACAAAGACGGACATGAGGTAACACACGATGGCAAAAGCATCGGCTCCTTGCTCGTTCGCGGTCCGTGGGTAGCCGCGCAATATTTCAACGCCGAGGACGCAGATACTCACGAGCAGCACCCAGGCTGGTTCGATACCGGCGATGTCGTGACCATTGACAAAGATAGCTTCATACAGATTGTGGATCGCAACAAGGATTTGATAAAGTCTGGGGGTGAGTGGATATCATCCATCGAGCTCGAAAACATCGCTCAAGATCATCCCGCGATCAAAGAGGCTGCCATCGTCGCTGTGCCGGATAGCCGCTGGGACGAACGCCCGGCCCTGGTGGTGGTCCTGAAGCCTGGCGCGACTTTCAGCTACGATGACATGAGGGCCCAATACGAAGGCAAGACTTCCAAATGGCACGTACCTGACCACCTGGTTGTCGTTGATAAGTTGCCGCACACTGCCACCGGCAAAATCTCGAAGAAAGATATTCGGCATACCCTTATTACGAGCCTTGGAAAGGTCAAAAACGATGTCGGATCGTGAAGGAACTCGGCGACCGACTCATCCTACGTGACCAATAGCCCTAGATTTGTGGACGCTTTCTTCCCTAGTTTTGAGGACAGAAGGCGAGGATGGGACGGTCAAATACTAATGACGAGTTAAAGCGCGGCGCGGAGCGCTGACGTGACCCCTGATTTTCCTCCATTCTCGATTAGCGTCCGGCCCTGATGGAAGGACGGACGAGATGAAGAGAACGAGGTTTTCAGAAGACCAGATTATCGGCGGGCTGGAGGTGTCCGAGGCTCGACGCCTGCGAGCGCTCGAGAGCGAGAACGCGAAGCTCAAGCGGTTGCTGGCCGATTCGATGCTCGACCAGGCAGCGCTGAAGGATCTCCTGGCAAAAGGGTTCTGACGCCCGCCGCGAAGCGGGAAGCTGTGGCTCATCTCCAGACCTGTCACGGGATGAGCGAACGGCGGGCGTGCCGAGTCATAGATGCCGATCGCAAGAGCGTGCGTTACCGTTCCACGCAGGACGATGATGCCCAGCTCCGTGAGAAGCTGCGCGAGCTGGCCAACCAGCGTCGGCGGTTCGGTTATCGCCGCCTGCATATCCTGCTACGCCGGGAGGGCGTGATGATCAATCGCAAGAAGACCCAGCGGCTCTATCAGGAGGAAGGGCTGGCTGTCAGCCGACGGCGCAGTCGTCGGCGGGCTGTCGGGACCAGAGCGCCTGCTCCGGTGCTTGCCCTGCCGAACCAGCGCTGGAGCCTCGACTTCGTGCACGATCAGATGGCGTCAGGAAGACGGTTCCGCGTGCTCAACGTGGTCGTTGACGTGACCAGGGAGTGCCTGGCAGCGGTGCCGGACACGTCGATCTCTGGTCGCCGCGTCGTTCGCGAGCTGACCGCGCTGATCGAACGGCGTGGGAAGCCCGGCATGATCGTCAGCGACAACGGCACGGAGCTCACCAGCAATGCCGTGCTGGCATGGTGCGAGGAGATTGGCGTGGAGTGGCATTACATCGCTCCGGGCAGACCGATGCAGAACGGCTACGTGGAGAGCTTCAACGGCCGCATGCGCGACGAACTGCTGAACGAGACCCTGTTCATCAGCCTGGCCCATGCCCGCGTCGAGATCGCCGTATGGGTGGAAGACTACAACCGAGAGAGACCGCCCTCATCCCTTGGCTACGCGACACCGGCGGCGTTCGCCGCCGAACTAGATAAGCAATGGCCTGCTTCGCCACGCCCTACGGGCTCCGCTGCGCAGCCCATTGCTTCAACCTCGCTCATACGCAACAACGCGGCTCGGCTCTAATCCCAGCTGGGGGAAAATCAGGGGGTCACGTCACTCATTGGAAGGCGGCTATCGTGACGCAAATCGCTCTGAAAGTCGTGGGACTATTTTGCAGGTCTTCGAGGAACAGACCTGCTAATTTTCGCCCTGCAGTTAGTTCCATTAGGATAACGCTGCTAGCATACGTAGGCACCGCGGCCGCTAGCCAAAAGGTTGCCAGTAGGACCGTATACACGTGTTTCAGCGACCGAGATAGTTTTACCGATCTTGATTATTTTGCCCGATGCTACGAGTGGTCCCGAGGTTGCCGGGCGGTGGTAGTCGACCCTCAGATCGGCGGTCGCCTTGGCCCCTGTACCTTGCGACAATAAGGTGTAGAGCCCGGTTAAATCGATCAGAGAGGCGAGCACGCCGCCATGCGCTGAACCGATTGCCGGGTTTGACACGATCTCGTCGCGCCAAGGCATCTCCAGTTCAAGCTGCTCGCTCGAACATGACCGTAAAGTGAGGCCAAGCCACCGGTGAAACGGGGCAATCTGCAGGATCTCTTCGAGGCGCTTAGGATCGATCCTTGTCGGATTATCGGTCATGTAAC
This sequence comes from Pelagerythrobacter marinus, assembly GCF_034375205.1. Classification (NCBI taxonomy): domain Bacteria; kingdom Pseudomonadati; phylum Pseudomonadota; class Alphaproteobacteria; order Sphingomonadales; family Erythrobacteraceae; genus Pelagerythrobacter; species Pelagerythrobacter marinus. The sequence continues at coordinate 292,331 of NZ_CP139719.1, forward strand.
GGCTCCCTGCGCACTGTGATTACGCTTGAGAAAATCGAGTATCACTGCCGAAAAGGCATCGTTGGCATCGCCAACCACCATATGTGTTGCCTCTGCGATGTCGGTGTATTCAGCGTGTGGAGCAAGTTCGAGCAATTGCGCGACCGCGTCTTCGGAGACCAGATCGCTCGATCCGCCGCGAATAATATGCAATGGCAGCGAAAGCCTGCTGGCTGCATCGTTCAGCGCATCAAATTGGCGTTCCTGATGAGCCGGATCGCTTCGCTTGGCTAGCGTAATGTTGCGGATAAAGGCCGGATCCCAATGCCAGTAGTAGCGGCCGTCTTCCTTCTCTCGCAGATAGCGCCGTAAACCCTTGCCGGCTCCGCGCTTGCGGCGATGTGGCATGTAACGCGCGATGACCTCTGCCGCTTCGTCGGGTGAAGAGAAACCGGTCTCCACGTGCTCCTCCATAAAGCCGACTACGCGCATAACGCCCCCCGTTTCCATACGCGGCGCGATGTCGACGAGAGTGAGCGACGCGAAGCGGCCCGGCGCAAGGTGTCCTTCGGCGATCAGTCCGGCCAGCCCGCCAAGGGAGGCCCCGACGAGCGCTGGCTTGCGGTCTATTTTTGAAGCAATCGCAACGAGATCTGAAGCGAAGTCGCGCGTTTCGTAAGCGCCCTCGGCAGACCATTCGCTGTCGCCGTGACCGCGCATATCAATTGTGATCGCACGGAATCCCGCATTGGCGAGATCGGCTGTGACACGTTTCCATGCGTGACGGGTCTGGCCGCCCCCATGCGCGAGCAAGACCGGTAAAGCATCGGCATTTCCGGTCGCTTCGGCTGCTATGGAGATGCCACCATCTCCCCCGATATGGAAAGTTTGCGACTGCATACCGCAACCTCTATATTGTAAATCGGTTTACAGTAAACGGCTTTATTTCCTGATCGGTTATGGTAGGTTGCCCAGGATGGCGGCCACGACGGACTATGACCCGGATACAAAGGGGGCAAGTTTCCTCACCGATACCGATCGGCTGTTCTTTCTTATGGAGGAAGTGACCCGGCGTTTGCGCAGGACCGTCGATTCTTCGGTTGAACAATTCGGGCTCACGCGGACGCAATGGCGTGCATTGGCTTATCTCTTTCGGAGCCCAGGCATGACCCAGACAGAGCTGGCTCGGGAACTGGAACTAGAGCGCGCTAGCATCGGCCGGACTATTGATCGCCTGGAAGAACTTGAGCTGGTAGAAAGACGCAGCGCGAAGAACGACAGGCGCGTTTGGCGGGTTCATTTACGCCCTGCCGCGATCGAGCTACTTCCCAAGATGCGAGTAGAAGCTGATGCGGTGCATGCTCGCTTGCTCGGGGGGATCCGTTTTGGGGAACTGGAACGCTTACGCGGATCGCTGGCCAAGATGCATGACAATCTGGGCAGCGAGCCATAATCACTCGAAATCGAGCCCGCGCCCCGCATTCGCACCCCACGTTGCCCTTCAGGGGGGACTTATGCTCAGATGAGGGACGCCGAGCGCATGCGATCATAAGATCCCGGCAGTCGTGGCAGGCGAGGTGGCCGGAGCCCTCGCACTTACCCAGCGCCGTTCGGTACCTTATCAGCTCGAGCGACCCTCGGATTCAATTTCTGCTGTAGCGTGAAATCAGCGAGTGTTTGCATGGCGGCACTGCTAGCGAATATGGTCGACGCTGAGCTTGAACACGCCAGGCTTGCGCGAGCCTTCCAAGATAGCGCGATGGATAAGCATATGTCGAAAGATGAGATACGTGATTACGCCCCCAACGAAAAGGATGACATTCTATATTTGCTAGAAGAGGTGAACAGGACCGCTCGGCGGACGTTCGACGCTCTGATCGTGGGGCTCGACCTCAATCAAACACAATGGCGGATCATCGCGTCCTTGTTGAGGGAACCTACGCTAACACAGACCGAGATTTCTCGCCTGCTTGAGCTTGAATCGGCGACGATAGGACAGGCTGTCGCAGTTTTGGTTGAAAAAGGTTTGATCGAGCGAGAGCGGGCGGCGCACGATCGAAGAGTTTGGAACCTCCACCTCACCGAGCAAGTAAGAACCATCTGGCCAGAACTGCGCGAAGCGGCTGATCGACTCCACGAAATTCTCTGGAAGGAAATGTCTGCGCCTGAAATCGACCTCCTGCGTACGATGCTTCGAAAAGTTGCGGAGAATCAGAAGCAGGCTGACACTTGCGAAGAAAGCCGATGAAGCATGATCTGGAAAACAGTGTCGGTGAACTGACGCGGCTAGCAGAACTCGGTCAGATTTTCGCCCGGCACGGTCTGAAAAATCTCGGAAGCTTATTTGGCGTTATGCCGGTTTCGGAGAAGGAGCCAGATACCGAGGACTTGCGTCCTGCATCGGTGGTGGCGCTGTTGCGCGATGTCGGCCCTGTCGGAATAAAGCTTGGCCAGCTCCTGGCGACCAGAAGCGATCTGTTTACACAACCCTGGATTTCCGCGTTCGGCACTCTCCACGACCAGGTGGAACCGCTGCCGTTCGATAAGATCGAACCGGTGATTGTATCGGCTTGGGGCAGCGACTGGGAATGTGAATTCGCCGCTTTCGAGAGAAACCCGATCGCCTCAGCCTCTATCGCGCAGACTTATGTCGCAACCCTGCTGGACGGAAGCGAGACTATCGTGAAAGTCCGCCGACCCGGCATGGCGCCCAGGATCGAGGCGGACATGAGGCTGTTGACACGGCTCGCGGGCCTCGCCGAGCGTCGGTCAAGCGACATTGCCCGCTATCGACCCGTGCAGTTCCTCCAGACATTCGCCAAGAATTTAGCGCGGGAGATGGACCTGGCGGCAGAAGCACGCGCTTGTGAACGGATTGGCGGTTATCTGGAGATGCTTGGGGTGAAGACCCCCGCGATCCACTGGCAACTTACAGGCATGACGATCAATGTGCAGGAAGCCCTGGTCGGAAAGCCTGCGTCGCGGCCCCCGGCAACTGGTCAGGGAGATAATGCCCGGTTCGCGAAGCGCTATGCCGATGCGGTGCTACGGATGATCCTTCTCAACGGAGAGTTTCATGGCGACCCGCATCCCGGCAACGTCTTCTGGATGGAAGGGAACCAGGTAGGCTTCATCGATTTCGGCTCGGTCGGCTTTCTCAGCGGCGCGCGGCGTCAGGAAATCGTCCGCCTGATTTTTGCTATCGCGAACGATCAGATAGACAAGGTGGCCGATCTGCTGCTTGACTGGGCAGGCAATCCACTCGTGGACCGCGCGCAATTGGCGATGGATCTGGATGAGCTGATCGAGGAATTTCGCGGCACAGCTCTTGCGGGGATTGAATTCTCGGCAATCTTCGATCGGGTTTTCGGATTGTTGCGCGAGTATCGCCTCGTATTGCCGCCCGACCTCGCTATTTTGCTGCGCACCCTGCTGACCGCAGAAGGCTTCGTTCGCTCTTTGGCGCCGGACTACAATATCGCCGAAGAAACGAAGCCGATCGTGATGCAATTGTTTGCCGAGCGATTTTCGATCGGAGCCGCGCGGGATCATTTGGCCAAGGTCCGCAGTGGGCTGCTTGATTTCTCGGCATCGCTGCCCGAGCTAATCGAGAACGTTGCCTCGGTCGCTCGATCAGGTACGATTCAGGTGTCCATCGACCCAGCCAGCCTGAACCATCTGACGCGGGAAGAGGACCGCAGCACCCCCGTCAAGGGTCCGGTGGTCGCCGCATTGATCGTCTCTGCCGCATTGCTGGCCGACCAATCGTTGTTACTGGCAGGCATTGTTCTGGCTTTCGCGGGAATAGCACTCATTCCTAGATGGAACTGATAAGACCATACGCGTTGAACGCTTAGATCACGGCCGCCCGGCACCGATATTGGCTACATCAAGGGAGAAGAGTGGAAATGACCGAACAGAAACCAGCCGAGGCGGTGCCTGCCGCCACCATGCTGTTGGTGCGGGATGAACCGGAGTTTCAGGTTCTCATGGTGAAGCGACATCATCAGATAGACTTCGCATCTGGCGCACTGGTCTTCCCCGGCGGGAAACCCCACTCCGATGATTCTCTGGAGGAATGGGCCGCTTACTGCGACGGGCGGGATCAGGTCGATACGACCCAGAGAATTTTAAAGATCGCTGCGATCCGCGAAGCTTACGAGGAGGCTGGCATTTTGCTGGCGGTCAACCGCGATGGCAGCCCTTTCGAAGGGGCCTGTGACCCGGACAGCCGCCGGGCAGTCGAACAGGGGGAAAGATCGTTCCTCGATGTCGTCCGGGAGTCCGATGTGATCTTGCGGCTCGATAGCCTCACCGATTTTGCCCGGTGGATTACCCCGGTCTTCATGAAGAAGCGGTTCGACACCTGGTTCTACGTCGCTCGAGCCCCGGAACGCCAAATTGCCGCGTGCGATGGCTATGAGACGGTAGATGCCGAATGGCTGTCACCAAATCGTGCTCTGGAGATGGGGCAATCGGGCGAGCGCACGGTCATTTTCCCGACCCGACTGAACCTGGAACTGTTGTCCAAGGCGAACAGTGCTACGGACTGCGTAGATCGCGCGCAGGCGCGCACGATCGTGCCTGTCCTGCCGTGGGTCTTGCAGCGAGATGGCAAGAATATCCTGACCATCCCGGAGGATGCAGGCTACGGCCCGGCAAGCGAGGTTATAGGATGAATAACGCCGAGACGATCGATCGTCTCGGCAAGAGGGGACCGGCTACCATCGTTTTGTAGCCCCGTCGCAAACCGTGTCACCTAGCTATGCGCCTGGCTTATTAGGGTTTATTGCTGTCTTGCAGGATGTTCGTTCGAAAATATTCCGGTCGGAACTCAGGAATCGCCTTTCAGTCTCTGTCCTGTTATCGCAATGAAACAGCGAGCGTTGGGCCAGATAGGTCTAGCAGCAGCATCATTAGACCTAAGAGAAGCCGAGCAAACAAGCTCCAAGGACCGAGATGAACCAGAACATCCACGAAATTAAAGTGACGCTGATCTACTGCGACTACCGGCATGTTAGCTGATCTGCACTCTTCTAATTGGCCCGATTTCTATTTTTGAATTGGTTAAGAGAGTGACGGAATGGTGAGGAAGCACCATCTGAAAGAAAACATCGCTAAGCTGCGAGTAGTGGAGATTGTTCGGGTGCAGGGCGGAACGATCGCGGATCTGTGCCGCGGGATCGGTGTCGGCGAGCCGAGCCAATATCGCTAGCGCAAGGGGAATGCCAGCCTCAAAATGGATCAGGCGCAGCTTCCGAAAGAGCATGCAAAGGAATCCCCCGGTTGCAGCGCGCGGCGTCAGAACTCACGCTATACAATCTGCTCCTTCTGGGAGGTGCAAGGTAATCATCTCAGTCTCTCGCTTCGACGATGGCGCATCGGACAGATCCGGCGAATGATACCTGTATAAGCGAATGACTACTGCTTGACCTTGATACAGCACCGCCGGGTCTCACAGCTCGTTTCACTATCGGCCTTGTTCCAGGGAAGGCGTGACACCGCCACGGCTGCCATCCCGTTCCGCCACGTTCCACCAGCGGACCGTATTGGTGCCAGAAGCAGACTTGTAGAAACAATCGGTGCGGACCACTCAGTGCGGCCGGTTTTTAGGCCAGAGGGGAAAAGGCTCGGAAATTCATGCGAGCCATTGCTTTTATGCCCCAATTGCAGTCTTGCCGCAATCTCCATACCTATGCGAATGGTAATTTGCGGACACGGGAGTTTGAGTTGGAAACCATGAAGGCTTGGATCGTCAGGAAATATGGCAATCCGGAGGAGATGGTCTTAGGACAAACTGCCATGCCGAAGCTGGGGGAAGGGCAAGAGAATCGGGCGGACACTCTGGTCAAGATTGACGCTGCAGGTCTGAATTTTGCGGACGAAATCGCGATTGCAGGAAAATATCAGGATCGGATAAAACCGCCGTTTGTGCCAGGCAACGAGTTGGCGGGAACGGTCGTCGAGGCAATCCCGGGTTCTCGATTCTCTCCCGGTGACAAGGTCGCATGTCAGGTCCGCAGTGGTGCCTTTGCACAATATTGTGGCGTCGCTTCTGACCGTCTGATGGCGATAGGAGACTTACCAGCCTCGGTGGCCGCCGCGCTTCCGGTTTCCTACACCACTGCCCATGTCGCCCTTTTCGAAAAGGGTAATCTCAAGAAGGGAGATACGGTCCTAATCCATGCGGCGGCAGGCGGATTGGGCATCGCTGCCACTCAGCTTGCAAAAGCAGCGGGAGCTCGCATCGTTGCCACGGCAGGCGACGAAGACAAGCGGCGAATCGCTAAAGAGAATGGGGCTGATCATGTGATCGATTATCGTCAATCTGACTGGTCCGAGCGAGTAAGAGCTCTGGCACCAGATGGGGTCGATATCGTCATGGATCCGGTCGGCGGCGAAACTTCGGAACAGAGTCTGCGTCTTCTGGCATGGGAGGGCAGGCTGTTAGTATGCGGCTTTGCCGGTGGGACGGTTCAGGCGCTCAAGGCGAACTACATGCTGGTTAAGTCCGCCAGTGTGCACGGTGTATACTGGAGCTTCGACCGCTCGCCGGAAGCGATTCGCACCATACAGCAGAAGCTGGTTAATCAATGTGCCAGAGGCGAAATTCGCCCCCTAATTCGGGATGTGTATCAAATGGATGAACTCGTTTCAGCAATGGAGTCGCTGCGCTCTCGCGGAACGGTAGGTAAAGTCGTGATTGCCATGTAGCAGCAAACGGTCTGATTGGGCCGGCTCAGCGACCTCGAAGGCAAAACCATACTCTTGCGTATTGACTTTTCGACCCGAAGATCCGATTGAACGATATCTGAGGTGCCGGAAGGGACGTGACAGATGAGTTTTGGAGCCGTCGAGCAACTGTTTTACGACGTGAGTACCAAACGGAATTCCCGCGCAGCGTTTCGCGAGGATGCCACAGCTTTCGCAGAGAAGTACGCCCTCAGCGAGCTAGAACGCGACATGGTCTTGTCCATGAATGCCGAGGGACTCTTCGAGTACGGCATTAACCCGATGCTTCTGATGGGCTTCTGGACAAGCGTAAACGGACCGCAATCGATGCCGGATTATCTGTCCCGCGTTCCGACGCTGACGTCACAGCTCGAGACGGTAAGCGAATGAAGTGAGAGGCCGGCGGCAGCGAAGCGCTTACCCGTCTATCTTTAGGAGAGTTTCAAGATGGCCGAAATAGTCGGCGGCTTCATCATGCCGCATGATCCATTGTTGTTTGTGAACCCAAAGAAGAAAGAGCGCGACCACCTGATTGGCGCTTATTCGGAAATTCGCGACAAAGTAAGCAAGTCCGGCGCGACGAAGGCGATCATCTTCGGCGCGGACCATTATATTCTCTTCGGCCCTCGCTGTCTGCCACAGTTTCTTATCCCGACAGGCGAGCTTCATGGTCCCATTGACCGGTTGCCCGGTGTTGGAGATTCACCGATCGCCAGCGATCCGGGTTTCGCAGAGTATTTGGTCGGCCATGCCCATCAAAGCGGCTTCGACGTGTCTGTGGCGCGCGACTTGGGGGTGGATCATGCAATCGGGGTGCCCGCCCAGCTTGCCCTTCCGGCCGACGGGTCGGTCAAGACGGTTCCCGTTTATATGGCGAGTGGCGTAGCGCCGTATGTTCGTCTCCAAAGGGCATATGATTTCGGACGAATGATTGGCGATGCCATTGCGAAAATGCCCGTAGACGAATCCGTAGTGTTGATCGGCAGCGGAGGGATCAGCCACTGGGTGGGCACCGGAGAAATGGGGCGCATCAATTCCGAGTTTGATCGGAAGGTCCTCGACTGCATCGTTTCCGGCGATGCGACCCCTCTCCTTTCAATGACAGACGAGGAAATAATGCGCGAAGGCGGCAACGGTGGAATGGAGATTCGTCATTTTCTTGCAGTGATGGGTGCTCTGCCGGCGGGCCGAGGCGAAGTGCTCGCTTACGAAGCCTGGGATGGCGGCGTTACCGGCCTCGGCTTTGCGGAGATACTGCCCGCCTGAACGGGTCGGGTTCGAATAGCTGGAGAATGACATGACTGAATCGCTCTTGAAGCCGGATAGTAATGCAAAATTGGCTGCGGGCATCGAGGAACTCGTCGACGCCGAAGCGGGAAATATTGACCGCCGGATCTTCTGGGACGAATCTATCTACAACCTGGAGCTTGAACGGATTTTTGCGCGATGCTGGATTTTTGTCGCGCATGACACGCAATTGCCCAATGTTGGCGATTTTCTAACGACGACAATCGGTGAAGATGCGGTCATCGTGTCGCGTGGCGAAGACGGCAAGATCCACACCTTTCTCAACTCCTGTACGCATCGAGGTAATCGCGTGTGCTTTGCAGAGGCGGGCAACTCCCGGCGGTTCACATGCAATTTTCATGGCTGGTCCTACGGTCTCGACGGTAGCTTGAAGAATGTCAGTCGCCCGCAGTCCTATAGTGGAAAATCGAACCTCGATAAGTCCAAGCTTGGCCTGCACAAGGCGCGTGTCGAAAGCTATAAGGGGATGCATTTCGCCTGCTTCGACCCGGAGGCCCCGTCGCTTGAGGAATATCTAGGCGAATTTCGCTGGTATCTAGATGTGATCCTCGACAATGACGAAGGTGGTATCGAGTTTATCGATGGCAACATCAAATCTCGGCTCAAATGCAATTGGAAATTCCCGGCAGAGAACTTCGTGGGCGACTCGTATCACGCTCCCTGGACGCATAGCTCAGCCTTGATCGCAATGTTCGGAAAACAGCCGACCATGCGACCTGACCGTTCTTATCATGCCAATGCGAACGGCCACGGCTGGGAGTTTGGACTGGATTTCATTGGGAACGCGGCAACGCTCAATTCACCGCCGATTATCGACTATCTGCGTGAGCAGGAGGCGAAATTTGCCGAACGTCTGGGGAAGGTTCGCAGCAGGATGGTAGGCGCTCTAAGCTCCGCTAACGTCTTTCCCAATCTTTCCTTCCTGGCAGGTCACAACACTTTTCGGACATGGAACCCCAAGGGTCCAAGGAGCACGGAACTTCACACCTGGGTGTTCCTGAACGCAAATGCCCCGGAAGAACTCAAGGAAGAATATCGCCGCGGGGTAATGTTAACCTTTTCTCCGGCGGGTGTGTTCGAAATGGATGACGGCGAGAACTTCGAGAATTGCACGGCGGTCAATGTAGGCGTGGTGACCCGGCAGCAACAGCTTCACTTCGGGATGGGCCTCGATTCGAAAATCGAACACGAGGAACTGCGCGGCAATGTTTATCAAAGCCAGATCAATGAAGCGAACCAACGGGCCTTCTACCAGCGCTGGGCAGATCTGATGGGTGCAGAAACCTGGGCCGACGTTCCTGTCCGTTAGAAATATTCAGAGGTAAATGTGAAGACTCTCGAACAAACCACCCGGCGCGATCACTGCTCTGTGTCAGCCGAGTTACTTTTGGAGATACAGCAGTTTCTGTATCGAGAAGCCCGTTTGCTCGATAACGAGCAATATGATGAATGGCTAGAATTGCTGACGGACGATATCCATTATTGGGTACCAGGAGTGCAGGCCCGCTATCGAAAGGATGAGGCGAAGTTCAGTTCCGAACGAATGGCCTATTTCGACGACGGCCTCGAATATCTCAAGATCCGCGTGGCACGCGCCAAGCAGCCGTCGGCATGGGCCGAAGATCCACCCACCAGGCATTTTCACCTGATCGGCAATATCGAGGTCTTACCTACTGAAGATTCTAACGAGTGGACGGTCCATTCTGTGATCCTCAACCATCGTCATCGGACTGAAGACGATGAAATGGAACTAAAAGCCAGACGCGTCGATACAATCAGGCGGAACTCAGAAGGTCTGCTCCAACTGGCGCGCAGGAAGGTCATCTTGCAGGAAACTGTCTTGCAAGCAAAGAACATCAATACGTTCCTTTGATTGTGTGAAGGCCCTTCTGCTTGCCCGCAACTGGGCCGAATCTGTTGCATAGGCCTGGCGGCGTAGGTTGCCCGAAAGTACTCTTGCCGCTGTTGCTGACGGCCTCTTGGCGGCTGCCACCGTGCGGGAAAAGTGGCTCGGAACGATGTAGAGAAGCAGGTGTCGTTTCTGGCACCGCAGCTGATCGGAACACCCCACGGCCTTGACAATTCCGCAATGTCAGGATCGGCAGCGCAAGATAGTGTGGATTGCTTCGCTATGGCCGGTCTGCCCTTTCGGGAGAGAAAACGAGACTTGGTTTCAATGAGGTGACAGTCGATATAGCGCCGATAATCAGGGAGTTCGCGATTTTGGCGGGTCGGAGCCTTTGCCAAATGGTCGGCAGGATACGACCCCAGGCAGAGTTCTTAGCAAAGCCTGCGGTGATGAGGTTGTCCGCTCCCTGTCGCGTGGGTCCGAGGACTTCTCGTCCAATTTGGCCTCCCGACAAGGAGCGACAGCAACGCCTTTCGTAACTTCGTTCTGTTTTGAAGTGCTTGAATCGCCGTCAAACCAGATCGCGTTCCTTGGCCATCGAGAGCGCGGTGTCTTCGATCATGTCCTCCTGACCCCCGATCATTTTCTTGCGAGCCAATTCCATCAAGATATCACGTGCAGACAAGCCGTACTTACGTTCGGCTTCTTTGGCCTGATACAGGAAGGTTGAGTAGACCCCTGCAAAACCGAGCGTTATGGAATCCCTGTCCGCACGGGGCGGCTGAGGCATGATCGGCAAAACCCGATCCTCTGCTACGTCCATCAGCTTAAACAGATCCACCCCGGTTTCGATGCCCAATCGCTCTCCGACGGCAGCCATCAGTTCGAGGGGTGTATTGCCAGCGCCAGCACCCAATCCGGCAGCCGAACCGTCGATGCGGTCCGCGCCCGCGGCTACAGCAGCCAGCGAATTGGCGACTCCCATCCCGAGATTGTGATGAGCGTGAAATCCGATCTCGGTTTCGTCCTGCAAAGCTGTGCGAAGGATGGTGATGCGATCGGTAACTTCATCAGGCAGCATGTAACCTGCCGAATCAACACAGTAGATTGTTGTTGCTCCATACCCTTCCATCAACAGCGCCTGCTCAACCAGGTGCTCGGGCGGCGTCATATGCGCCATCATGAGAAAGCCGACTGTATCAAGCCCAAGTTCCCGTCCCAGGCCAATGTGCTGTTCGGTAACGTCGGCTTCGGTGCAATGCGAGGCGACATGAACACATCCTGCCCCGCAATCGGCGGCCATCCGCAACTCATCCAGAGTGCCAATGCCCGGAACATGGAGTACCGAGATAGTCGCCTTTTTCACTACCTTGGCCACTGCCGAGATATATTCGCTATCCGAATGGAGTCCGCGACCGTAATTCAGGGATGATCCTCCCAACCCGTCACCGTGAGTGACCTGGATCAACGGCACCCCTGCGTCATCAAGCCCGGAAGCGATATCGACCATCTGATCCAGCGTGATCTGATGCCGCATGGAATGCATGCCGTCGCGCAGACACATATCATGCAGCTTGAGCTTTTTACCCCTAACCTGTTCTTCGAGTGTCATCATGCGTTCTCCTTCAATGGTGAGAGTTCAAGTCGGCCATCAAGGATGTCTTGTGCAAACATTTCGGCCGTGCGCGCTGCAGCGGCAGTCATGATGTCCAGATTTCCTGCATATTTGGGGAGAAAATCGCCAAGTCCCTGCACTTCCAGAAAGATCGAGACTTTGCGCCCCTCGAAAATTGGCCCGTTCTTCAATTGGTAGCCGGGGACATATTGTTGCACAGCAGAAATCATCTCGTGCACGGATGCGGTGATCGCTTCCTGATCCGGCTCGTCGACTGTTTCGCAATAGACGGTGTCACGCATCATCAGCGGAGGCTCGGCCGGATTGACGACCACGATAGCCTTGCCTTGCGCTGCACCTCCCACTTTCGCGACTGCCGCAGAAGTGGTGCGCGTGAACTCGTCGATATTCTTCCGAGTACCCACTCCGATCGACTTCGACGCGACCGTTGCGATTATCTCGGCGTAATCCACGCTTTGAACATTGCTGATGGCGGCGACCATCGGAATCGTGGCCTGACCCGCGCATGTGACCATGTTGACGTTCATTGCCTTACGGCCTGCCAGATCCTTGAGATTCACCGGGGGAACGCAAAGCGGGCCAAGGGCGGCGGGCGTCAGGTCGATCATAAGAATGCCCAGCTCGTTCAGCTTGCGGCTGTTTTCGGCGTGGACATAGGCCGAAGTCGCATCAAACGCGATGCTCACTCCATCCTCGATCGCGTGAGGCACCAGCCCGTCAACCCCTTCAGCAGTGGTCTTGAGGCCCAGTTCCTTCGCGCGGGCCAGACCTTCGGATCCGGCCTCAATACCCACCATCCAAACGGGTTCGAGAACTTCGGAACGAAGCAGTTTGTAAAGCAGATCGGTGCCGATATTCCCCGGCCCGATTATTGCGCATTTAATTTTGTCCATCCGAGCATCCTTACTTTGTCACTAGAGTGCGCCGAGGTCTGTCACCTCGCTGCTATCCTTGCCGAAGCACGCGATTGGCTAAGAAAAAATCATGCGACAGGACCCAAGCCCGTCGCTGAGGTTAAGTTGCAGCGTGTCACCGCTGGATATGTCGATCATCGGACCAAGTGCTCCGGAAAGGATTATTTCGCCCGCCCTGAACGGCATTCCAAGCTCGCCAAGCGTATTGGCCAGCCAGGCGACAGAGTTAAGAGGGGAACCCTGAACAGCGGCGCCGATCCCGCTCGCAACCTCGACTCCATTACACTCGATTGTCATGGCCACTTTTGCCAGATCGATCTCACGGGGATCGACCCGCTCGGTCCCTATCGCGAATATTCCGCACGAGGCGTTATCCGCGACTGTATCCTGAATTCTGATATCCCAGTCTTGAATGCGGCTATCGACGATCTCGAAACAGGCAGTGACATATTCGGTCGCCTCCAGTACATCGGCGGCGGTCACGCCAGGCCCGTTGAGATCATGTTGCAGGATGAACGCAATTTCGCCTTCTGCCTTGGGTTGGATGAGTGATTTGTGATCTACCGTAGCGCAATCGGGAACCAGCATTCGATCGGTCAATTGTCCGAAATCAGGCTCGAACACCCCGATCATTTCCTGCACCACTTTGGAAGTAACGCCGATCTTTTTGCCGATGATCTTTTCGCCAGCTTCCAGACGGCGCGCGACCATTCGTTCCTGGACGCGATAGGCGTCGACAATATCTATCTCCGGATGGCGATCCCGCAGATTGGAAACCGTTCGGCCCTTGATCAGTGCGCCGTAGAGTTCATCACCCAGGGAAGATATTATTGAACTTTCGAGTGGCATTGCCTTAAATTCTCCCAAACGTGCGCATCGAAACGCCCTTGTATCTTTTGCCGATCTCGTCTCCTGGCCACCATCGAGCAATTCACCGCCCGTCCAATCTGAGCAGTCAGCGAATCCGGCACGGTTCGAAAACGGCGTCTTCAATCTATGTTTGTGTCTGTGCGCTATCGTTTGGCACCCTGCCAAGCTTGACCGGCGGCAATTGAGGCCTAGAGCCTCACTCTGTGAGAGGAGCGACAAGATGAACGATGCATCCAGCACATCGGTTGTCGAGCGAATACTCGACCTGATCGGTTGCCTTTCGTCGGCGCCCAAGACGGTAAGGGAAATCTGCGAACATACCGGCATTCCCGTTTCTACAGCTCACCGGCTCTTGAGGCCGTTGGTCGAGCGCAAATTTGTAATCCGGCAACGTCGAGGATTATACGCTCTCGGCATCGCCAGCGTGGAAATAGCGGTACGTGCGGATATCGATTCGATTATTACCACTGCAACCCGGCCCATTATGGCAGACCTCGCCAAGACTTGCAGGCGTACGGTGCATCTGGGCGTCTTTCGTGACAATCTTGTACGCTATTTGGTCAAGGCCGAATCCGGGTGCCGACGGTCTCCTTCTCGGGAGGAGATCGAGCTCGAGGCTTACTGCACAGCGATTGGCAAGGCCCTGCTTGCTCAACTGGAACGGGACAGGCTTGAAGACTATCTTGCCTTGGGCGATTTCGTTCCTCTTACGGACAACACAATATTCGATGTCGATGACCTGAGACAAGAAATCAACGGCGTACGCCGACAGGGATGGGCGATAGATCGAGGGGAGATGTATCCAGAGCTGCGCTGCCTCGCGGTGCCGATACGGGGCAGGACCGGCCTGTTGGCGGCGGTGTCAGTCACCGAGGTCTGCAACGACGTTGATCCCGAGAAAGCGGAACAGGATTTGCTGACGCTTTTTCCGCGCATCGTTGAAGCGGCAGAGGCAGTTTCCGATGTTTTGCGAATGCCAGGGGACGAGGTTCGCGAGAAGCGAAGTAACAAGACTTGAAGTGCTCGGCCTAACCCATTCGCGAGATCAATCCGCCATCGCTGACCAGGATCGTTCCATTTAGGTTTACTCCATCTCTAGGTGACGCGAGAAGCACATAGCATCCGGCATGATCTTCCGCCTCTGCCGCCCTTGCCAGTGGCGATGCCTTCGCCACCATTTCAACTGTGCGCTGTTCGGAATCGAGACGACGCGATGCGCTCTCCAGTGTGTCCAATCCCGAAAGGCCCGTGACAGTCCCGCCAGGAGCAACGCCGTTAACGCGGATTTGCGGCGCCCATTCATAAGCAAGTTGATAAACTATGCCCCGCAGTGCGAACTTGCTGGCAGTGTACAATGTGCCACCGCCGCCAGCTCTGAAACTAGCATTGGAGCAGGTCACTATCAGAGAGCCCGTGGATTTCCGCAACGCATCTGCGGAAGCTCGCGCCAAGAGCAAAGTCGACAGCACATTAATTCGGAACAATTCCTCGAACGCTGCCTCCACGTCTTCCATTTTCATGCGATCTATACGCTTGTACCAGTCGTAAACGCCGGCGTTCGCTATCGTGGTGTCCAGTTTTCCGAATTTTTCCTGCGCAAGTTCGACGCCCGCTTCGCAGATCGCAGCCTCTGTGCAATCTCCCGCGAGGACAGAGCACCGATCCCCCAAGTGATCCGACAAATCCGCGAGAGCGTCGGCATTGCGATCCAACGCAACTACATTCGCTCCTTCCTCGACGAGACGTATCGCCACTGCCTTGCCGATACCTGAAGCCGCGCCAGTGATTAACGCTGTTTGGCCCGAAAGTTTTCCCATCAATTCTCACCCTCTGGTTTTTTGTCTATTTCAGATCAACCATCCATACTCCAGCGTATTGACATCTTCCAAGGTCCCTCGCAACAGACAAGGAAGAAGAATTTGGCGAAATGCTGCTTTGGAGAGAGGTATGCCCGGTAATACGGAGCTTCCCGATATCGGGTTGTCGATAGACGTCGACGGTATCCAGACAAATTATCACGATTGTGGAGAAGGTGACCCCGTCATCCTCCTTCACGGTTCGGGTCCGGGCGTGACCGCCTGGCAAAACTGGCGAGGAATCCTGCCAAAACTTGGGGAAACGCACAGGGTTCTGGCCCCCGACATCGTGGGCTTCGGCTTTAGCCAACTGCCTGAAGGAGAGAAGCCGGGCATCAAACTGTGGACGCGGCATCTGGCGGGCTTTATAGAAGCCCTTGGCCTCGACCGCGTAACGCTGGTCGGCAACAGCTTCGGTGGTGCCCTCGCGCTGGGAATGATGGCTTTTCATTCCGACAAGGTGCGCTCGCTTATTCTTATGGGCACACCGGCTGGTGAGTTTGAGCAGACGCAGGGATTGGCGGACAGCCGATCCTTCGAGCCCAGCATGGACGCCATGCGCGCTATGATGAAGGCATTCCCATACGATCCGTCAATAGTTACCGACGAGGCAGTGGCCGCGCGCCTGCGTGTGGCGGAAATCGCCAGCGGGAAAGAGACAATCCGCAAGCTGCAGCCTGGCGCTGATCAAGCATCGAAAGGTCCACGAATCGTCAAGGGCATTCCGCTGGAGCAGTTGAAAGCTATCGATGCGCCAACGCTGATTCTGCACGGCCGCGAAGACAAGATGATTCCATTGCATGTTGCAGTGCGAATGCACGAACACCTCAAGCGCTCCGAGATGCATGTCTATGGTCAATGCGGCCACTGGGTCCAGCTAGAGCGTGAGCATCAGTTTCTGGACCAAATACGCGCATTTCTCCGTCGCAATTGAAATCCTCGCTAGCCGTATTTCTTGGCCGCAAAATCCTTAACACAGTTTCCGGCGAAATGGTATTTATGCAGATGTCGAAAACCAGAACCGAGATACTTCGTCGTCTCAGTGAAGGCGATCGAGCTTTCCTGCGCGAAGAATATAGTGATGTCGTGACCATGTTCTGGGACGCGGTAGAAGCTTGTCCTGAAAAGCTGGCACTGATTGAGGGAGATCGAAAACTCTCATACGAGCAGTACGGTTCTGCGGTTGCAGGTCTCGCTGCGCGCATTGGCGAGATTGTCCCGCCATCAGGCCGTGTCGCGATTTCCATCCCGAATTCTATCGAGGCAAACGTCGCCATTTTCGCTGCATTGAGCGCTGGTGCCGAGATTTCGATGGTCAATGCCGAATATACGCCGCGCGAACTTGGAGTGTTGTTCGGGATTGCGGAGCCCGATCTCGTTCTGGCGGGTGGACAGAACGCCACGGTCGCCGGTGCCACCGCCGGCAGCATTGGTAAACCACTAGCGATCGTGGGCGAGGGCGGCATTGCGATCGAGCAGTTGCTGGAAACGCCGCCAGAGCGGCCGGGACTCGAAATAACGGGCGAAAGCCCCTGTATAATCATGTTTACGGGTGGATCGACGGGCGCACCGAAGGGTGTCCGGCGCTCTCAAAGCTCGGAAATGAGCTGCATCAAGGCAATGCAAACCGCTTGGCCTACTCGCCTATACGAAGAAGTCTGGCTTAATGTTGCCCCCGTCAGCCATGTCTGGGGCCTGCACATGGGGTGCTTCAATCCTGTTTATGGGCGCGCTCCCCTCGTAATCGTTCCGCGCTTCCAGCCAGACGTCACGGCAGGTCTGATGGAAAAGCACAGGGTCAGCGTCTTCAGCGGTGGTCCGGCGGCTATCTATCAGGGACTCCTTGCAGCCCCTGATGCCGACTTATCTGCGCTGTGGCTGTGCCCTGGCGGCGGTTCGGTATTCTCTCGGCAAACCCTTCTGCGTTGGGAGGCCAAGACCGGCCTTCCGATACTCGAGGCATTTGGCATGACAGAAGGCGGCCCACTGACGGCGCAACCACTCGACGGCTCGCACAAGTACGGCACTGCTGGCCTCCCATTGCCCGGTATCGAGGTGGCCATTGCTGCGCTCGATGGAAGTGGCAAGCGGCTGGATCCGAATGAGAACGGTGAAATTTTGATCCGCGGAGAACGTGTCATTGAGCAATACATGGGCCTTCCACCATGTGCAGATGACGGATGGCTCCCCACCGGGGACATCGGATGTTTGACTTCGGATGGTTTTCTGACAGTCGTCGACCGCAAGAAAGACATGCTCATTGTTGCGGGATTTAATGTCTATCCCAGCGAGATCGAGGAAGTAATTTCCCAAGTTCCGGAGGTCACGGATGTGGCTGTAATCTCAGTGCCTGACGATCGCAAGGGTGAAGTGCCCTTTGCTTTTGTAGCAATCGACCAGGGGGCCGGGATTACTGAAAAGACACTCCTAAATCACTGCGCCGAGCACCTGACCAACTACAAGATTCCGCGAGCAATCGTCTTGCTTGACGAGCTTCCAAAGACGCCCGCACGCAAGCCGGACAAAAAGAGGCTCGAGAAACTGGCTAGAGATTTTTTGAGGAAGCAAGGCAATAAAATTACTGCAAAGTAATACAGGAATAGATTGCTAATTTTATTATGCCAAATTGGGGAGGTTTTATGAAAGTATACTTTTTAACAACGGTGGCTGCGCTGCCGGTTTTGCTCTGCCCGGCCGCAGCTTTTGCGCAGGGTGCATCTGAGGATCAAGCGGGCGAGTTCGCAGGAGCGACCGAGGCACAGGCTGAGGAAGGCAATGGGACGATTATCGTTACCGCCACTCGCCGTGAGGAAAGCCTGCAGGAAGTGCCAGTCGCGGTGACGGCAGTTTCTACCGAAGCGCTGACGACATCCGGCGTCGAGCAGGTCCGTTCACTCAACCAGCTTGTGCCCGGATTCAATGGCGGGCGCAATCAGAGCGTGATGCAGCCCAGTATCCGTGGCGTAGGATCCAGCGGCACCTCAGTGGGTGATGAATCGAACGTCGCCGTGTATGTCGATGGGGTGTACCAAGGCGATCCTTATTCGACACAGATTGATCTCGTCGAAGTTTCGCGGGTAGAGGTATTGCGCGGACCGCAAGGTACGGTATTCGGTCGTAATGCGACCGGCGGTTTGGTTAACGTCGTGACGCCGGATCCGCAGTTCGCGCCACGGGCCTGGGTAAGGGGAAGCTGGGGCCGACTGCGCGAAGACTCGAACAATTTCGACATCCGCGCCTATGCAACCGGCGGGTTGACAGACTCGATCGCTGCCGATCTGGCGGTACTGTACCGAAATCAAGATGGATACGCGACTGACTTGGTCAGCGGCGGCACAGTCGGCGATACCGAAATTGCTTCCATCAGATCCAAGCTGTTGTTTCAACCTAGCGACGATGCTGAGTTCGTTCTGACGGTTGCCTACGTCGATACGCACGAAGAAACTGCGGCGACCGCCCAGCCTTTTGAAGGCAACACCCGTGGCGCACAATTCGCCGGAGCGATCATCTCTGACGAGCCTTGGGAAATCTCGAACTTCGCCTTTGGAACACCGGGCTTGTCGGAATTCACCCGTCTCGATCTTGCGCTGAAGGGGCAGATTGATCTGGGCGGAGTTATGCTTGAATCGACTAGTTCTTATATGAAGACGCGCGTCCATCAGATCGCAGATTCCGATGCCACCAACATCCTCCTTGGTGAAACGAACATGCGGGTAAAGCCCGACACATTCACGCAGGAACTTCGTCTGATTTCGGACAATGCCAGTCCGTTAAGTTGGACTGCCGGCGTTTATTACTACCAGCTTGAGGGCGAGCAGCCGCTCATATTAATAAATCGCCAGGATACGGCGACCCCTGTTACGCCGATCACGATTGAACCTGAAGTCAAGAACTCTTCGATAGCGGTATTCGCCGAAGGAACCTATGAGTTGGCACCAAGGCTTTCGGTAACTCTGGGCGGGCGGTTCACCACTGAAACACGAAAGTTTTCTCAACGGATTAACGGGAATCAGCTCTTCTCCGATGCAGAAGAAGATTTCGATAAGTTTACCTATCGGGTGGCTGTCCAGTATGAAGCTTCACCTGACCTGAACCTTTATGCGACCTATGGGACAGGCTTTAAGAGCGGCACGTTTAACACGTTCAGCGCTTCCAGCGTTGCTGTCGAACCCGAAACCATCGAAGCACTGGAATTCGGCATCAAATCCGATCCATTCCCATGGCTACGCGCAAACCTTGCGACCTTCTATTATACCTATGACAATCTGCAAGTTACCGCGCGGGCGGCGGACAATTCCTTCGTTCTTCAGAATGCTGCAAGCGCGGAAATCTACGGCGGTGAGCTTGAACTTTCAGCAGAGCCCACGCGAGGCCTCAATCTGAGAGCTGCCCTGGCTTACACGCATGCCACCTACGATGAATTTGAAAGTGCGCAGGTGTTCATTCCTCAGCCCGGTGGGGGAAACATGGTTGCCTCGGCTGACGCATCAGGAAATCAACTTGTCCGTACGCCAGAATTCACTTTGACGCTGGGTGGTCGCTACACTTTCGATGCGTTTCAGGGTGAAGCATTTATCGGCGGCAACCTGTTTCATTCGAGTGAGGTTTATTACGACTACCTCAACATTTTCGGTCAGGATTCATATGAACTGCTTTCAGCCGAGATCGGCTGGATTAGCCCAGATGATGATCTGACATTCCGGGTTTACTCCAAGAACCTTACGAATGAAGCGGTGGCTCAACAGATCTCACCGGGTCCGCTCGGGGCATACATCATTTATGAGCGCCCACGCGAAATAGGTGCAAGTGTAGAATTAAGATTCTAACCTGACGGCTGGAGGGAACGCTGAATTAAAGTCAAGCTGTACTCTCCAGCATCACCTCGATTGGGGTCACGTCATTGGAGTAGGCGGTCTACTCACGCATTGCCGTGATTGCTGTAGGGGCGCTACATGTCCGGACCAGGCGGGGCTGGTAATACCAGAAAGCGCCCCATCCATGAACTATGACCGAAACGACGAGCCCCACAGCTCCGGCAATTGCACCGAGACTTCTCGGCTGTTTTGCCAGATGCCGAAATTTGAGCATCAGACGGGATCGAGCGTCCCAATCATTGAGGAGGACCGGCGTTGATTGATCGTTTCGACGTGCTGATTGTTGGTACTGGGCACGGTGGCGCCCAGACTGCGCTGGCGCTCCGCCAGAATGGCTTTGAAGGCACCATAGCCATGTTGGGGCGAGACAAAGAACCACCCTACGAACGACCACCTCTATCTAAGGAATATCTCGCGCGTGAGAAAGAGTTCGAACGCATCCTGATTCGCCCCGTCAGCTTTTGGAAAGACAAGCAGGTGCGCCTGATGCTTGGTAGTGAAGTCGTCGCGGTTGATGCCGATGCTCGCACCGTTGCGTTGCAGGATGGCCGAACGTTTGGTTATGGAGAGTTGGTGTGGGCCGCGGGCGGCTCACCACGCAAGCTAACTTGCGAAGGCGCTGACCTCCAAGGCATCCACTCCGTGCGCGACAAGGGGGATGTTGACGCAATCACGGGCCAACTCGGTAACGGAGCGAGGCGGGTCGTGGTGATCGGCGGCGGCTATATCGGACTAGAAGCGGCAGCCGTGCTACGCAAACTTGGCTGCACTGTCGTGTTACTCGAAGCAATGGAACGCGTATTGGCCCGCGTCGCGTGCGAAGCGATTTCCCGGTTCTTCGAGGCACAGCACAGAGTGCACGGTGTGCAGGTTCGACTCAATACAGTGGTCGACTGCATTCAAGGGGATGGTACCAAAGCCACCGGCGTGAAGTTGGATAATGGTGAAGTTATCCACTGCGACATGGTCATCGTCGGCATAGGCATTGTTCCCGTCGTCGAGCAACTTTCCGCAGCTGGCGCCGATACGCCTAATGGCGTGGCCGTCGACGAGTATTGCCGTACAAGTCTGCCGCATGTCCACGCCATCGGCGATGTCGCCCTTCAAGCCAACAGTTTTGCCGATGGTAAGATGATCCGGATTGAGAGTGTGCAAAACGCCGGTGGGATGGCAAATACAGTTGCGAAAAACCTGTGCGGAAGCCAAGTTCCTTATTTAGCGACCCCTTGGTTTTGGTCCAATCAATACGACTTGAGGCTACAGACGGCTGGCCTATCTGCAGGCCATGACAAGACCGTTCTACGCGGTGATCCGTTCAAACGAAGCTTTTCGGTGATCTACCTAAAACGGGGTAAGGTCATCGCACTCGACTGTGTAAATGCGATGAAAGACTACGTCCAAGGCCTTAAGCTAGTGGAGGCAAGGGCAGAAGTCGCGGTCGAGGCGCTGGTTGACTCTGAGACGCCGCTGAAGAATCTCATATCGGTTCTGAGAGGTGAGAAAAAGTGAAAACTCACGACGACTATTGTGAATGGCTACATCGTTTTCTCCCAATCGATGACTGATATCAAAGTATTAGGGATAATTATAATTGAACGCAAAGGTGTTGAATGGGGCGAAGGTGAACGAAAGCCTCAACCAAGAAATGGTCGAAGCGACATATTCCGGTGGCGAGCATGAAATGGCTGATCCCCGGATACCCGGGGCCGGTCGGCCCGTTGACCTGCACTCAACCTGGCTCGTTTGAATCCGTCCGATAACGCGGTTGGCCGCGCAACGGTTGTCTCGGCATTTGATACACCGGATGCTGATTAACGTAGCTCCCAAAATTTGCTCGGGAAAAAATCAAAGTCAAACCGCTTCGTTGCGCATGTGTTCGGTTGAAGTGTTGGGCGCCTTAGCGGAGCCAGTTGGGCGTTGCGGGAATAGCTGTTGCGTTATCAGTTCTGCGCCGAACGCCGCCGGATTTGCGTACACCAGAACAGTTGCGTTCTCTCCCGATTGTAGTCCTCGCCCAAGGCAGCGGCTCGATCCAGGCACGGGCTACTCTGCCACCTGAATCCTGGACCATTCGCGGTTAGACTTTTCTGCCGTAGATATCCTTGGCTGGCCGAGGAGTTATGGCATGAAGGCATCGGAGTTGACGGACGCGCAGAAGGCGTTCGTCATCAAGCAGGGTGAGGAAGGGACGCCGGTGGCGGAGATCTGCCGCAAGGCGGAATAAGCCGGACGACGTACTTCAATTGGAAGAAGAAGTACGCCGGACTTTTGCCGTCGGAGGTGCGGAGGCTGCGCGAGGTCAAGGACGAGAATCGGCAGTTGAAGCAGATCGTCTCAGACCTGACGCTCTATCGTGCGATGCATCAGGATGTCATCAAGCGTAAGCTCTGAGGCCGGATCGAGAGCGCGAGATCAACGACGAGGTTCGGCAGGACTTGCAGGTGACGATCCGCAGAGCATGTGCCATACTGCACTTCGATCCTTCGACCTATCACTACTGGTTCCGCCGCAACGATCCGTCATTTTTTGAAGGAGCGTATCAGGGAGACCTGCGAGACGCATGTCCGCTACGGCTATCGGCGCGTGTACTACATTCTTCGCCACCACGGTTGGGGCGTGAACATGAAGAAGGCCTATCGCCTTTACAAGGAGTTAAGTCTTCAGCTCAGGAACGAGAGGTCCAAGCGTCGGGTGAAGGCCAAGCTGCGGGAGGATCGATCGATGGCGATCCGGCCGAACGATGTGTGGGCGATGTTCTTTGTTCAAAACCAGCTTGCGACTGGTCGCAAACTGCGCATCCTGACGGTAGTCGACACGTTTTCGCGTCTGTCACCTGTGATCGATCCGCGGTTCAGCTACCGGGGGAAGATGTGGTCGCAACGCCTGAAAAGGCTTGCCAGAAGATCGACTATCCAAAGACGATACGGGTGGACAATGGCAGCGAGTTCATCTCGCGAGACATGGATCGGAGGGCTTACCAGCGCGGTGTTACCTTGGACTTCTTTCGCCCTGGTAAGCCCGCAGATAACGTGTTCATCGAAGCGTTCAACAGCAAGCAACGGGTGAATGCTTGAACGCGCACCGCTTCCTGTTGCTGGGCGAGAGCGGTGCCGCATCGATAAGCCGTTCGAGCCTGGGCTCCTGAGCGGGGGCGACCGCATCCTCAACCACGACGAGGCCGGAAACCAGCGAAGGCTGTGCAAGGTGCTTGCGAAAAGCTGGAGGCGTAACGTAGACACTACGACGAAGAGCGACCGCACAGCGCGATCTGGAATATCCCTCCGATCTTGCTGCCAAACTCAGCCGGTGCGACCAACCCACCGGACCTGAGCCAGGTGGAAAACTCCAGGCCCGCGTGGTCCAAGGTTCGGTAGGAGTATAAGCAACCGAATGGCTCTAATCCCAACTGGGGGACAGCCGGGGGTCTCGTCAGCTACCTTCATGAAAGATGATCACAAAAGGCGGGGCGTGATCCCTCCAAAAAATTGCGTTGGTGTTTCCAGGAGTCGTTTCAAGTCTCCTGCGATTCGATAGTATGCCGCCAACGAGCTCGTTTCGTCTTGATTTATCTCACGTGGACCCAATAAACCAACCGGGCTATCAGTGGCCAACCGTTGCCAGCCCCCATGTTGCCCATAGCTCTGGCAAGGCGACCTCGTGAGCTGATCAAAAGCCGTCGGATATTGAAACAGACTGGGTACACAAAGGCAGAACGGCAACTTCGAGCCTCAGAAAGGACCATATGGGAAAAATTGCGCAAGTGCCCCCTCTTCGCCGAGTGGTTACTCTCATCTCAACCATACAGGGGATCTGGGCCCCAAATCGGGCGGACCTCAACAATTCACTTGTTCACGCAATCTTAGCTCATTCTGCGCAATACTAGAAATGCACCGGACTTCGTCGCAGTCGTCGCAAAGTGGGGT
Organism: Pelagerythrobacter marinus; assembly: GCF_034375205.1. NCBI lineage: Bacteria > Pseudomonadati > Pseudomonadota > Alphaproteobacteria > Sphingomonadales > Erythrobacteraceae > Pelagerythrobacter > Pelagerythrobacter marinus. The sequence continues at coordinate 316,272 of NZ_CP139719.1, forward strand.
GAGTCGACGCGTTGCTTTAAAGTTTATCTCCTGCACGAAAACGCGTTTTGGGTGTAATCTTACCTATCGAACCAGCGGATATCATGCAACCTTGGCTGGGCACGAGATTAGATATTGGGACATATATGCTTAACGATAAGGGTAAGAGTGGCGATTCTAAGCAACTATCGAAGGACGCATGGCTAAAACACACCCTCAAAACCATTGGCGAGGTGGGTGTCGCTAATATTCAAATAGAATCCCTTGCTAAAGATTTGAATGTTACAAAGGGTAGTTTTTATTGGCATTTTAAAGGAAGAGACGCACTTTTGAATGATGCCCTCTCATATTGGTACGAAACTGCAACAAGGATAATTGGTCGTGCCGCCAATCGCAGTTTCAGCGATCCTATTGATCGTCTAAGATATTTTTTCAGTTTAGCATTTAATCAAAGGTACGATGTCCCTGGTGGACCGGTTGAGCGGGCCCTGCAAGAATGGGCCCGGGTTTCTGAAGCGGCATCAAAAACAACCCAACGTGTCGATCAAGAACGGATTCGGTTAATTGCAGATGCCTACATCGAACTTGGAAAAAGCGAAGTCGATGCACGTCGAATTGCTACTATGGCTCTTGGTCAGATAATTGGCCTAAACGTTCTTTCGCGATCCGAACCCAGGGAAGATCTTACTGATTATAATAAAGCATTTCAAATTATGTTCCTTACCTCGGGATGACAGCGATTCAGCAGTCGTTGCTGGGGGATCGAAATGGCCGGCAACCGTGGTCACGCTCAGTAGTCCGCTCTGAATGACTGACCGGCTGACGCCCGTAGCTTCAAGCGGAGGGGCTGAAGCCATTTTTGTGGGTACGCCGGTCAAAATAGCGCTTGAAGATGTCATTGGGTGAAGTTGCCGGAGGTGGTCGAGAGGTAATCGCGTTGTCAAAAGCGCTGTTCCGAGTAGCGCTTGCGCATGTTTTCGAACTCCTGCTGGATTTTGCGCGAGGAGCGCCCCTTGGCCTGGCGCACGAAATCAGCGACCGAGAATTGTGGTGGGATTTTGACGAACATATGCCCGCAGTCGCGGGACAAGGACCAGTTGCTAATCTTCGCGCCCATTTGGGGCAGACCTGGCAGATGATTTCGCGCAATCCCAGTCGGACTTTGCCGTGCAGTACCCCGAGAGATACTTGGGTGCCTAGACGAGGTGGTGGCGATCGTGAAAAGTTGTGTGGCCGCCGACCGAAGTCGGAAGGGTAGCTCCCCGGGCGCGACACTAAATTTATGATAGGTGAAAATAGTTCCGTCCCTATTATCGCCTCTCGGGTGAGGGCGGAGGAGCCGCATCTCGACTCAGCTATTGCAGCAAGGAATGATGGACGTCTCATTAATCTCGATAGCGCCTCCAAGCTGAAATATACGGTCAAGGCAGGCTATGTCTTACGAGGGCTTGCCATTTCGCTGGCGTTTGAAACAACGATCTGAAGCTTCGCAGTAGTCCGCGCGAAATGAGGGGTGCCATCGTAAGGCAATGCAAACGTTGGACGAAACGCCTGCATTGAGTGAAGCTGTGAGGCTGTGGCCGAGTGTGATGTGGCCCCCTGATTTTCCTCCGATCTGGACGAGAGACCGGCCCTGTTGGAAGGACGGACGAGACGAAGTGACTGAGGTTCACCGAAAAGCAGATCATTGGCTTGCTTAAGGAGGCCGAAGCTGGAGCGAAGACCGCCTATTTGGCCCGTCGATATGGTATAGCGGAAGCGACGATCTACAACTGGAAGTCGAAGTATGGCGGGCTCGAGGTTTCGGAGGCTCGGCGGCTGAAGGAACTCGAAAGCGACAACGCGAGGTTGAAGCGTCTGCTGGCCGATGCAATGCTGGACAAAGCGGCGCTGAAGGATCTCCTGGCAAAAAATTCTGCCGCCGGGCGCGAAGCGCGAAGCTGTGGCTCATCTCCGGGACTGCCATGGGATGAGCGAGCGGCGGGCGTGCCGGGTCATCGATACCGATCGCAAGGGTGTGCGGTACCGTTCCACGCGGGACGTTGACGCTGAGCTTCGCGAAAAGCTGCGCGAACTGGCCAACCAGCGTCGCTGGTTCGGCTGCCGCCGCCTGCATTTCCTGCTGCGTCGGGAGGGGATCATGATCAACCGGAAGAAGACCCAGCGCCTATATCAGTAAGAGAGACTAGCAGTCAGGTGGCGACGCGGCCGCAAGCGGGCTATGCGAACCAGAGCGCCAGCACCGGTCCTGGCTCTGCCGAATCCGCGGTGGATGAGTAGCCCCTAGATTTCTGGACGCCTTCTATCCTAATTTTGAGGACAGGAGGCGACGATGGGGAAGCCCAACTTCAGTGATGAGTTCAAGCGCGATGCGGTGGCCCAGATCACCGAGCGTGGATATCCGGTAGCCGAGGTTTCGCAGCGGCTCGGTGTCAGCCAGCACTCGCTGTATGCGTGGAAGCGACAGCTGGGCAGGCAAGTGTCTAGCGATGCGAGCAAGGATGCCGAGATCCGCCAGTTGAAGCGCGAGTTGGCCCGGGTGACGGAGGAGCGCGACATCCTAAAAAAGCCACCGCGTACTTCGCCCGAGATGCAAAGTGAGGTACGCGTTCATTGCCGAGCATCGCGATCGTTTCGGCGTGCGGGCAATGTGCCGGTGCCTCGCTGTGCAGCCGAGTGGCTACTATGCTTGGCAGAAGAGCCCGCTGAGCCAGCGGGCCCGGGAAGATGCCCGGCAGACGGAGCTGCTGCGGCAAGCGTGGAACGACAGCGGCAAGGTCTATGGCTACCGCAAGCTGCACGATGACCTGCTTGATCACGGCGAGACCTGCTGCGCGAACCGCGTTGCCCGGTTGACCAGGCTGGCGGGCATCAAGGCACAGATCGGCTACAAGCGCAGGCCGGGCAGCCATGGTGGCAAGCCGTCCCTGGTGGTCGACAACACTCTGGATCGCCAGTTCGACGTGGCTGCGCCGGACCGGGTCTGGGTAACAGACATCACCTACATCCGCACCCTGGCAGGCTTTGCCTATCTGGCAGTGGTGATCGACCTGTACTCCCGCCGTGTGGTGGGTTGGTCGATCCAAAGCCGCCAGACCACCGATGTGGTGCTGCAGGCACTGCACATGGCGGTATGGCGGCGTAAACCGAAGCAACGGGTGCTGATCCACTCGGACCAAGGCTCGCAGTTCACCAGCATAGACTGGGCCGCCTTCATCCGGGCTCACAATCTTGAGCACTCGATGAGCCGACGGGGCAACTGCCACGATAATGCCGTGGCCGAGAGCTTCTTCTCCTCGCTCAAGCGTGAGCGCATCCGGCGCCGTACCTACAAAACTCGCGAGGAAGCCCGGCAGGACGTGTTCGATTACATCGAGATGTTCTACAACCCGGTGCGCAAACATGTCAGGAACGGGATGCTGTCACCCGTCGAGTTCGAACGGCAGCAGATTTTGAAAGCCGAAGGCGTCTAGAAAACTAGGGGCTACTCAAACGGCCGCATGCGCGACGAGCTGCTCAACGAAACGCTGTTCCTCAGCCTCGCGCATGCCACGTCGAGATCTCGGGTTGGGGTTGAAGATTACATTCGGGAGCGACCACACTCAGCCCTCGGCTACGCAAGCTCGGCGGCGTTCGCCGCCCGACTGAATAACCAATGGCCTGCCTCGCTACGCCCTACGGGCACCGCTACCCAGCCCATTGCTTCAGCCGCGCTCATGCGCAACAATGCCGCTACTAGGCCCTAATCCCAGCTGGGCGAAAGCTGGGGGTCACGTCAGTCCCTGCAAAGAGGGATTCATGCAGCGAACACCGCTGCCGGCCTCTCCCTATCACATCATCGACGATATTGAGCACACGGAACTTTTGTTCGGACGCCACCTAGTCGTGAGCAAATAAAAGTTCGAAAAAGAGGGCTCGACACAGCGAAGCGCCGAACCCTCTTGCAATTAGCGAGTAAGTTCAAAACTTGCCGCGCACGGTGATGCCGTAAGTCCGCGGTTCCGCAAGAAAAGCGGAGAACGTTTGTTGCGGAGCCACGAAAGGCGTGTTGAAGGCCACCTGCGTATACCCAACGTCAAACAAATTATTGACCCATCCCTCGATCGCGAAGCGATCCGCAATATTGGTTAGACCCACACGCCCGTTCACTACGACGAAGCTGTCCTGTTCCTTGCCGAAGATCAGGTCGGAACCGGTGTTGTAATCACCAGCCATACGAGCGTTCACGAAGACCAGGCCTTCGAGCCCACTGTCGCCGATTGGCGGCGTCCACGTAAGCGACGATGTTGCCACGATCTCTGGTGCATTCGACAGGTTGTCGCCTGGCAGCAAGCGTAGTGCGGGGTCGAGCGGTACCCCGGTATCGTCCCCGATAAGATTGTCTTCAAAGCTCGTATAAGAATAGGTGACGCCAAGGGTAATATCCAAATCACGAGCGGGCCGTAGATAGGTTTCGATCTCGACACCTTGAGCGATCACACCTGGTGCAACTTCATCGGAAGAGCATGCTCCGGTTGTCGCGCTTGCGTCCCTGTCGGCCCCGCCGAGATCGCTATCGCAACTATTGACCGTCTGCACGATGTAGAACGCCCCATTGAACGTGTTCAACTGGAAGTTACTGAACTCTTGCCGGAAGCCTGCAATGCTAACCCCGAACTCGCGTGTCGAGTATTTGAGGCCGATCTCATATGCATCGACTGTTTCTTCATCGAACTGCAGCGCGGCTGCCGAGATATTGGCCGGATCGAACGCAAGCGGATTTGACAGTGCAGACCTGTCGAGGTTGAAACCGCCCGCCTTGTAGCCGCGTGAATACGAACCGTAGACTAGCAGATCGGGAGTTGGCTTCCAGCTCAGGATAGCCGTGCCGGTAAACTCCTCTTCTTCGCGCGAGTCTTCGAGAGAAACTCCATCGAGCTCCGATGTCGAATTGCCTTGGCAGGAAAGGCTGATGATACCACCGGCCAGAGGTGCCAAAGTCGGAACACCCAGAAAGCCTCCGAGCAGATTGCGGTTTGTCGGACAAACCGTGTTGTCGTTGCGGAAAGTTGCGTCGAAGTCCTTGGTTTCGTTCGTATAACGAAGCCCCAGCGTCAAATCGAGCGTATCCGTGATCGCAAAGATATTATGCGTGAAGAACGCGAAGTTCTCACTCGTCTGATTGTAGACCTCGCTGACCGTTCCCAAATCGCTGATGCTTGCAAGGTTGTTGATACCTGCGAGGATCGCCGGGGTTGCAGCGCCGAATGCCGGGCTTCCGGTCAGCGTACCGTCCAATGCCGCCACGTTGGCACCCAGGCAATTGGAAGCCCCCGGATTGACCAAAGCCGGATTGATCGCGATCGCGATGCGGCACGCTACGAAATTGCCGTACTGGGTGCCAAACCGCAGATTATCACGCACCTGCAGTTCTTCATTGGCGTAATACGCGCCGATCAACCAATCCAGTTTGCCATCGAAGGCCTCACCGGTAAGGCGCAGTTCCTGAGTGAATGTTTCAAAGTCTCGAGCAAGAGCATTCTCGGTCGGAGCGCGGTAGAGAATATCGACAGTAGTGTAATCGGTGTCAGATCCCTGGCTGTTGGCATATTCACGGTAGCCCGTGATAGACGTCAACGTGACGTTCCCGAAATCCCAATTGATCTCAGCCGAAATACCGTAGTCTTCGGTTTCGCCTTCATAGCTTCTGCCTGGCGTAGGGTACAGGTCGCGGTTGAATGTGTCTTGGGTGAGGGCACGCGGATCCTGCCCAAGCGCAAGCAACACGGGAACGATCGGATTTGCGGTACTCGTCAGGGCGGCCCCATCCGATGGCCTCGTAAAGGGATCAAATCCAGCGCTGATCCGTGCAAGCGGAGCAAACTCGGGCTGGACGAACGTCGCGGCACAGCACGCTTCGTCCTTTTTGGAATAATCCCCGACAAGGCGAATGGACAGGTCGTCGTTAGGTTCGAACAGGAGCTGACCGCGGACCAGATAACGATCGCGATTGTTGATCGTCCCACGATTGGTAATATCGTTGTAGAAGCCGTCGCGCTCAAAATACACGCCGTCAACGCGCGCAGCTACTCTGTCGCCAAGCGGAGCGTTTATGCCGCCTTCGACGCGGATCGCATCATAGTTGCCATAAGTGAAGGCCCCGTATGCGCTGAAATCGAACTCGGGCGGTGCGGTATAGATATTGATCAGGCCTGCCGACGAGTTCCGCCCGCCCAAAGTACCTTGGGGACCGCGAAGTATCTCGACCCTGTCGATAGGGCCGAGCTCACTCAGGGCGCTTCCCGAACGAGAGCGATAGACTCCATCGACGAAAACCGCGACCGAACTTTCCAGACCAGGGTTGTCGCCGACCGTGCCGATACCGCGAATACGCGCGGAACCGTTAGCTTCGTTGCCGGTGGAAGACACCAGCAGGGACGGTGCAACCTGGTTCAGCTCACGTATGTCGCTGGCGCCCGAATTCTGGAGGGTTTCTCCGGAAACAGCTGACACGGCGACTGGAACATCCGCCAAGACCTGCGATCGCCCTTGCGCGGTAACAATGATTACGTTTTGGTCTTCGACATCGGCCCCTTCAACCAGATCCGCATCGGGTTCGCCAACATCCTGGGCGAAGGCGGCTGTCGGTGTGAAGGCAAGTGCCGCTGCCAATGCACCAAGGGCGCAATGGTGGCGTGATGGAAATCTTTTCATGTGCCTCTCCTCTAAGAATGTGCCCCATCCTAGGCACTAGTCGATGTTAGAAACGATGCCGATAAGCGCGTTTAATTTCAAGACTTGGTAGATGAATTGACGGATTATTTCACATTGTCGACAAGCATGTGGCAAAAATGCCATGCAGGTTACTACATGCAGGTTTCTAGTAGCCAGAAAGCTTGGAAAAACGGTCCTTTAACCAGCTCGACGAACCGAAGCTCGCTTCGAGCACGCGGGCGCGCTTGAGGTAGAAGCCGACGTCGTATTCGTCGGTCATGCCGATGCCGCCGTGGAGCTGGATGCCTTCGTTCGCCATCTTGTGCATCACGCGGTTGGCCTCCGCCTTGGCAATGGTCGCCGCACGCGCGACGCCGAAGCCGCCGTCGACGGCCTGGAGGCCCGCCTCGACCGCCGAACGCATCTGCGCGAGGTCGGCAAAGAGGTCCGCCATGCGGTGCTGCAGCGCCTGGAAGCTCGCCAGCACCTGGTTGAACTGCACGCGCTGCTTCAGATAGTCGAGCGTGTCGTCGAACACTTGCTGCGCCATGCCGAGCATTTCGGCCGCCGTGAGCACGCGCGCGCGGTCGAGCACGTCATCGAGCAGGCTGTCACCGCCATTGGCGAGCCTCTCCGCCGCCGCGCCGTCGAAGGTGACGTCGGCATGGCTGCGCTGGTCGGTCAGCTTGCGGGTGGTGAGCGCGACGCCGTCGCCTTTCTCGACCAGGTAGAGCCCGTCCTTGGCCGCAACGACGAACAGGTCCGCGCCATGCGCTTCATGGACGAAGGCCTTGGTGCCGCTCAGCTTGCCGTCGGACACACTGGTCTCGATCTTCGCAGGATCGTGGCTCGGCCCTTCGTCGATGGCGAGGGTGGCGATGGCCTCGCCGCTCGCCAGCCTGGGCAGCCACTTTGCCTTCTGCTCGTCGCTGCCGCCCAGAACGATCGCGCTCGCCGCGACGGTGTTCATCACCAGCGGGCTCGCGGTGAGCGTCTTGCCGAGCTCCTCGACGACGAGGCCCGCGGACAGGAAGCCGAAGTCCGAACCGCCGTGCTCTTCGGGGATGATGACCCCGGCCCAGCCCATCTGCGCCATCGTCGCATAGGCGTCGCGGTTGAAGGCTTCGGGCTCGCCGCTGGCGCGGACCTTGCGGAATTCGGTGACCGGGCTTTCGTTGACGGTCCATTCGCGCGCCATGTCGCGCAGCATTTCCTGTTCTTCGTTGAGAACGGCCATTGTCCTTGCTCCCCTCTCTTACTGGTGGTCGAGCATGCCGAGCACGCGCTTGGCGATGATGTTGTTCTGGATTTCGGTCGAGCCGCCGTAGATCGTGGTCGCCTTGCCGAAGAGCCACGCCCGCACGGCCTCGAGCTCCCCGTCCGAAAAGCCGTCGCCTTCCCAGCCGAGGCCCTGCAGGCCGCGGATTTCGATCAGCAATTCGCTGCGTTCCTGGCTCAGCTTGGTGCCGAGCTTCTTGAGCACCGAGCTGATTTCGGAGACGCCGCCAGCCGCCTTGCTTTCCTCCATCGCGCGGCGCGCAGTGAGCAGGAAGCTGTTCCAGCGGATCTCGAAATCGGCGATCTTGTCGCGCAGCACCGCATCGGCGAGTTCGCCGTCGGCGCCCGTCGGCTGGTACTTCTTGGCGATATCGCCAAGGCTCTGGCCCATCAGACGGGCGAGGCTGCCGCCGCCCGAGATGTTGGTGCGCTCGTGCTGCAGCAGGCGCTTGCCGATGGTCCAGCCCTGGCCTTCCTCGCCGACGAGGTTTTCCTTGGGCACCTTCACGTCGGTGAAAAAGGTTTCGCAGAACGGGCTGGTCCCGCTGATCATGGTGATCGGGCGAACCTCGACACCGGGCGTGTCCATGTCGATCAGCATGAAGCTGATGCCCCTGTGCTTGTCGCTCTTGTCGGTTCGCACAATTGCAAAGCACTTGTCGGCCCATTGGCCGCCGCTGGTCCAGGTCTTCTGGCCGTTGACGAGGTAGTGGTCCCCCTTGTCCTCGGCAAAGGTCTGGAGGTTGGCGAGGTCGGAACCGGCATTGGGTTCCGAATAGCCCTGGCACCAGCGGATTTCGCCGCGGCAGATCGGCGGAATATGCTCCTGCTTCTGTGCCTCGTTGCCGTATTCGAGCAGCGTCGGGCCGAACATCATGACGCCCATGCCGCCGATCGGGTTGTAGGCACCCGCCTTGGCGAATTCTTGGTCGATGATCTTCGCCTGCGCCTTGGTGAGGCCGCCGCCGCCGTATTCCTTCGGCCAGGTGGGGGTGCCCCAGCCGCGCGCGCCCACGGCTTCGCGCCACTTGGTCTGCGTCGGCGTTTCGTTGGTGGGGCCGTCCACGCCGGCTAGTGCGTTGGACTGGCCCTTGAGTTCGGCGGGAAAATTGTCCGCCAGAAACTGCTGCACTTCCGCGCGGAAGGCGTTTTCGTCGGTCTGGGTTGCGGGCTCAATTTGTGTGGCCATGGGCGTTTTCTCAAAGAATCGAGGAAAGACAGATAAGAATGTAGGCTACGGGGACGAAAATCCCTCCGTCAGTATTGTTGTTCGGGTAGGTGAAGAACCAATCCATCCAGCATCGGCTTCATCGGAATCTGGCAGGCAAGGCGACTGTATTCAGTGGTGCCTTCGGCGAACTGCAAGAGGTCGGCCTCCATTCCATCATGCATAAGCCGACCCACCTTGTCGATCCATTCGGGATCGACATGCACATGACAGGTCGCGCAAGCACATACCCCTCCGCAATCGCCATCGATACCCGGCACGTCATTGTATAGCGCCGCTTCCCTGGCTGTCTCGCCTTCTTCTATTTCGACCTCCCGTCGCTCACCATCGCTAGCCACGAACGTAATTTTGATCATCTTGAACTCCGCATTTCGATCTCGAGAGTCAGCGGGCGCGGAGCCGCACCGGCAGCCTGGTGATTCCGCGGACGAGGTTTGAAAAAAGACGCTCTGGTTCACCTGTAACCTCGACCCGGGAAAAGCGCTTGTGAATTTCTTCCCAGATGATCCGCAGCTGCAGTTCCGCGAGCCGGTTTCCCATGCAGCGGTGAATGCCATAGCCGAATGAGAGGTGATGGCGCGGATTTTTGCGGTCGATGATGAACTGGTCCGCGCGCTCGATAGCACTCTCGTCGCGGTTGCCTGACAGGTACCACATCACCACCTTGTCGCCCTTCTTGATCTGTTTGCCGCCGATCTCCCAATCTTCCAGCGCGGTGCGGCGCATATGAGTGAGGGGGGTCTGCCAACGGATGATTTCCGGAACCATTTTGCTAATGAGCGAAGGATCCGCGTCGAGTTTCGCGTACTCGTCCGGGCTTTGGTTCAAGGCGAGCACGCCGCCGCTGATGGAATTGCGTGTTGTGTCGTTTCCACCGACGATCAGCAGCATAAGATTGCCGAGAAACTCGAGGAACGGCATGTCGCGCGTGGCGGGAGAATGAGCCATCATCGAGATGAGGTCGTTCTTCGGCTCCTCGTTTATCCGTTCGTCCCACAGAGTCTTGAAATACATCGCGCAACCGATGAGTTCTTCGCGCCGCGCCTCGTAGGATTCGACGATCCCGGTTTCAGGTGCCGCAGTTGCTACATCGGACCAGCGCGTCAGCTTGCGCCGCTCCTCCCAAGGGAAATCAAACAAGGTTGCCAGCGTCATCGTCGTCAACTCGATCGCAACCTTATCCACCCAGTCGAAATCTTCGCCAATCGGGAGTTCATCGAGAATCTCTCCCGCGCGCTTGCGGATGATCGGCTCGAGCAGTTGCAGGTTGGACGGAGCCACTGCCGGAGTCACCGCCTTGCGCTGCTGATCGTGCTTGGGCGGGTCCATCGCTATGAACATTTCAAGTTCGAGCGCGCCTTCCACCGAATGCATGTCCTGGATTGCAATTCCGCCTAGCTTCGCTTCCGAAGAGAAGACCTTATGATTGGTGTCCACCGCCATGATGTCGTCGAACTTGGTAATGGACCAGTAAGGGCCGACATAGCTCTCGCGGCAGTAGTGCACAGGTTCTTCGGCGCGCAACCTGTCAAAAAATAGACCGATGGTATCGTTCTGAAACAGGCTTGGCCGGGCCACGTCGATTTCCTCGATCGGAATTGACGCGATCCTCGCCGCGGCATCCGGCTCGGCGATCTGGCTGTCCATAAGAACTATTCCTTCTACATCTCAGGCCTGATCGGCCTTCAGTCCTCCATAAGCGAGAAATCTCGTGCAGTCAATAAATCGTATACTCTTTTAGTCCCTTGCAGACACCAATCCCATCGGATAGTGTGCCGATCCAGCGAAGGTTGGCTAATATCCTTATACTGTTTATTCGAGAGGTGCGGGTGTGCTGATGAGTGGCGGATGCCAGCGGTGAAGAAGGCCAAGCGTGCCCTTTCTCTTGCGCAAAGCATCGTGCGGGACATCGAGGCGGGTCGCCATAACCCGGGTGACAGGCTTCCGCGCGAGGATGAAATGCTCGCGCGTTACGAGGTTGCGCGCGCAACTTTGCGGGAGGCTTTGCGGTTCCTGGAATTGCAAGGGGTCATCCATCTCCAGCTCGGCCGTGGTGGAGGTCCCGTCGTAGCCCGTCCGCAGACCGGCGATTTTGCAAGCAGTTTGTCATTGATTCTGCATTTCATGGAAGCCGATTTGCGTGGTTTGCTTGAATTGCGCGAAGCAATTGCTCCCGATGTCGCAGGGTATGCAGCCCAGCGTGCAACTACCGCTGATCTCAGCGCGTTGGCAGGGTGTCTGGCGGAATTGAGGCATCATGAAGCCTCTGATCAATTCGAGGAACTTAATCGCAGATTTCACGACTTGTTGGGTTGGGCGAGCGGCAATCCGCTGTTCGGTTTGCTGACCTCTGCGATGCATCTGTTGACCCGCGAGTTTTCCCATTCGCTGGGATATTCGGCACAGGAACGGGCGGTGCAGATGAAGTTTCTGGTGCGGGTGCTCGAGGCAGTGCGGACTGGCGACAGCGCCGCGGCCCGTCAAGCAATGAGCCGGTTGGTGGCCGGCTCTGCCGTCTATCTTTCGGAGCGCAGTCCCGAGCTGGTCTCGCAGCGGGTGCGATGGGGGCAGCTGTAGAATTTTCAATAGTTTGAGTGTGCGTTTAGGCAAGTGGCTGGAGAGGAAGAATGGCGTTGAAGAGCCGAATATGCGAAATGCTGGGGATCCGGTACCCGATCCTGCTTGCCGGGATGGGCGGAGCGAGCGTTCCGGCGCTGGCGGCTGCGGTTTCGAATGCCGGCGGGCTCGGGGTCCTGGGTGCCGCGGCGTGTTCGCCCGATCAGTTGCGTGACTGGATTCGCCAGACCCGGGAATTGACCGACAAACCTTTCGGTGTCGATACGCTGCTCCCCGCGTCGGTCAGGCGCGGCTCTGCCCCTCAAAGCGGTGCTGCACCCCAAAATCCCATGGATCTGATGGGTGAATATCAGCAGTTCGCGCGCGACTTCATGGATCGTGAAGAGCTTCCGGAGGTCGATGCTGCCGCCGCCATGCGGGCGGCGGGCGCGCCTGAAATGGGCAAGGGCGGCCCGCAGTTGTTCTCGAAGGAATTCTTTGAGGCGCAGATGGAAGTGGTGATCGAGGAAAAGGTGCCGGTTTATGCTGCCGGCCTTGGCAATCCTGAACCGTGGATGGATCGGCTCCATGCCAATGGCACCAAGGTCATGGCGGTGATCGGCAAGGTCAAGCACGCCGAACAGGTCGTCGGGTCGGGCATCGACATGATCGTCGCGCAAGGGCACGATGGCGGAGGTCACAACTCGCCGATCGGGACTATTTCCTTGATTCCCCAGGTGGTCGACGCCGTTGGCGATCGTGTTCCTGTCCTTGGGGCCGGCGGTATCTCGGATGGCCGGGGTGTTGCCGCTGCGATGATGCTGGGGGCAGAGGGCGCGTGGGTCGGCACGGCATTTCTCGCGACCGAGGAAGCGGGCATCGAGCGCTTCCAGAAAGAGGCGATCACCGAAAGCGGCGATGCCGATACGGTCGTTAGTCGATCGCTTACCGGCAAACCGGCGCGCATGATCCGTAACAAATGGGCCGACGCCTGGGTGCAGGCCGGAAAGGAACCTCTGCCGATGCCCTATCAGTCGATGATCTCCGGCCCGGTCATGGCCTCCGGGATCAAGGCAGAGCGCAAGGATGTCATCCCCGGCTTCGCGGGGCAAGGCATCGGCCTGATCGATTCGATCCGACCTGCCGCCGAAGTGATGCGCGACCTGGTCGATGGAGCCGAGAAGGCGTTGGCGTCCGCCGGTACCTACAAGTGAAGCGCAGGAGGCAAGAAGATGGCTTACGCCAAAGGTCATGAATTGCGCCGCCCCGTAGAGCCGCTGAAGGCGCTGGGGGCGATGAGGCAGCTGATTGCAGACAAGGAGGATACGGCGCAGGTGTTCCGTATCGTCAAGGCATTGTCGGGCAATTCCTATTATCGGAATTTCAATCTCTTCATGAAGTCGAGCGATGGGCGGCGCATCGCTTCCGACCGGGCCGACCTGCTTGAAACCTTGTGCGATCGCAAACGCCTTGCGACCTGTGCGTCTGGCACGCTTGGCCGAGCCTACCTCGATTTTGTTTACGGGGAGGGTCTGACAGCAGAAGGTCTGGCGGAAGCCAGCGAGGCCGGAGGTCTGGAGGACTTCGGCGACCCCGATGTTTCCCTCTATCGTCGGCGCCTTCGCGATTCGCATGACCTGTTTCACGTCGTCACCGGATACGGCAGGGACGCACTGGGCGAATTGTGCGTGCTGTCCTTCGGAAACGCGCAATTCTATAATCACGGGATCGCTTTCATCGTGGGCGTCGGCATTCCCAAGATGAAACTGGAAGCTGCCAAGTTGCCAGTGGCGCGCGCTGCATTTGAAGCGTGGCGCCGGGGCCGGGCTGCAGCCGATCTGACCACCTTCTACTGGGAAGAAAATCTCGATCGTCCGTTGGAGGATGCCCGCCGCGAGTTGCGACTGCGTCCGCCGGAGACCTATCAGAGGGTGCGCGCTCTTTCCGAACAGCTCGAACGCGATTACCAGGCGGTCAGGCAGGCATGAGCTTAAGCGACAAATCGGCCATCACCGGAGTGGGCGAAACCGCTTTCGTGAAAGGCACCGAGAAAACCGCGGTCGACATGATGCTGGAAGCATCGCGCAAAGCCATAGCAGATGCAGGGCTGAAGCCGTCGGATATCGACGGCATGGTTCCTCCGCCGATCTACACCACCTCGGAAGAGATGGCGGCTAACCTCGGTATCGAAGTTCTGCGCTATGCCTCTACGGTCCACATGGGCGGGGCGAGCCCTACCACGGCACTCCAGAACGCCGCGATGGCAATTGCCAGCGGCTTATGCGACCATGTGCTGGTGACGCTCGGGTGGAACGGTTATTCCGCCTTGCGGCCCAAGCCTGGCGCACCGCCGACGCGGCCGATGAACATGAACACCCTGACGAATACGATCCAAGGCTATTACATTCCGTATGGCGTGTTCCTGCCGGTGCAGATGTATGCCTGGCTCGCCACCCGGCACTCCCGAATTTACGATATCGGCCCGGAAGCGATGGCGGCCGTTGCACTGGCGTGCCGTCGCCATGCGCAGATGAATCCGCAGGCCTTCACTCATGGCCGGGAACTGGATGCCGAAACCTACCATTCCGCGCGCTGGATATCCGAACCCTTTCGCCTCTACGATTGCTGTCTGGAGACTGACGGGGCATGCGCAGTCGTGGTTTCGCGAATGGACCGCGCCAGGGACATGCCGCATGTTCCCGTGAGCATCGCCGGTGCGGCTGAAGGGCATCCTTACCCCGCCGACGATATCCCTTCGCGTCCCGACCCCTTCAAGATCGGCCTGAGCTACGCCGCGCCGCGCGCGTTCGAAATGGCGGGGGTCGATCGCGAAGACATGGATTTTCTGCAGATCTACGACTGCTTCACCTACGTGGTTCTCCTGCAGCTGGAGGCCCTGGGCTATTGCGAACCAGGTGGACAGGCAGAGTTCGTCGCGAATGGCCAGATCGAGCTGGGCGGGCGCTATCCCGTCAACACCCATGGCGGCCTGCTGAGCGAGGCCCATATTTGGGGACTGAACCATGTCGTCGAGGCGGTGCGTCAGTTGCGCCACGATTGTGGGGAGCGGCAGGTCGAAGGCGCCCAGACCGGCCTGGTGACCGGCTGGGGCGATCTGGGTGACGGCAGTATAGCGATTTTGAGGAGGTTTGCGTGAGCGACGAGAAAGATCTGCCGCCCAAGATGCGCCCCTCGGCGCAGGCCGCACCAGCCAAGCCAAAGCCGCGCCCGCAGGATCCGGTGGAGCAGGAATTCTGGAACCGGTGTCAGGACGGCAACCTTTACTTCCAGCAGTGCGAAGGATGCGGCAGTTTTCGGCATTTGCCGCGCTATATGTGCGCCCGATGCGGTTCTCCTGAATGGTCGTGGGAGCGTAGCACCGGCAATGGCACGCTGTTTTCCTGGACGGTGACCCATCAGGCACTGCATCCCGCCTTCGCCGGCGAGATTCCCTTCATCGCTGCGGTGGTGGAACTGGAGGAGGGAGTGCGCATGGCAACCCGGCTGGTCGATTGCGCGCTCGACGAGCTTGAGCTCGATCTGCCGGTCACGCTGGATTTCGAGCCGATCTCCGAAGATTTTCGCCTGCCAGTATTCCGACCCGTCGCGATCGCGCGCGCAGAAGGATAGACCAAGATGGATCTCGACTACGGACCCCAGTATGACGCGTTTCGCGAGGAAGTGCGCCAGTTCCTGCAAACCCACGGTCACCGCGCACCCGATGGCCAAGGCCGTGCCGCGCGCCCTTCCCCCGAAGCCGTCGAATGGCAAAAGCTGTTGATCCTGCATGGTTACACGGCGCGTACGATTCCCAAGGAATACGGCGGATACGGAGCCGAGCCGGACATCCTGAAATCGCGGATCATTGCCGAGGAATTTTCGCGCGCTGGCATCCCCGCAGGCCTTGCGAACCAGGGCATTTCCATGCTCGTTCCCACGCTGCTGGAACTCGGAACCGAAGCCCAGAAACAGCAATGGATCGAGCCGACCCTTAATGGCGAGATAATCTGGTGTCAGGGATATTCGGAACCTGGAGCGGGATCGGACCTCGCCGCGCTCAAGACCAGCGCCCGCGTCGAAAATGGCGACTTTGTCATCAACGGACAGAAGATCTGGACCAGCACGGCCAAGCAGGCGGACATGATCTTTTGCCTTGTTCGGACCGAACCGGACGCGCCCAAGCACGGCGGCATCTCCTACTTGATCTTCTCGATGGACACACCAGGGATCGAGGTCCGACCACTCAAGACCATGACCGGTCACGCCGAGTTCAATGAAACGTTCTTTACCGACGTGCGGGTTCCCCTGGACCAGATCGTCGGGCAGCGCGGGCAGGGGTGGTACGTGGCCAATGCCACACTGGGCCATGAACGTGGCATGCTGGGCGACCCCGATGCACTGGAAAACCGGCTCCAGGCGCTGGTCAGGCTGATGCAAAAAGAACGCATCGGCCAGGGTTGCGCAATGGACAACGCCGTTCTGCGTGACCGGCTGGTTGCATTGCAAGCCGAAGTCGCGGCGATGAAATTCAACGGCATGCGCATCCTGTCGAACAGCCTTAGGGGGGATGCCGGCGGCATGGCGAAACTTGTCGTGAAGCTGCAGAGCTGTGAGCTCGCCCATCAGATTTCCGCGCTCGCGATCGACGCAATGGGCGAGATGGGCATACTCTATCACGGAAGCGAGCGCGAGCGCGAAGACGGTGCCTGGCAGTGGAACTACATGTTCCAGCTTGGTCTGATCATCGGTGGAGGCACCGCCCAGATCCAGAAGAACATCATCGCCGAACGCGGGCTGGAAATGCCGCGCGAACCCAAGTTCGCAACGCCTCCCGCGGCCGAACAGGCGACGGCCGTTGCAAGCGGGCAGAATAAGGGAGCCGCCTGATGGATTTCGGACTTTCGCAAGACCAGGAGATGCTCTGCGACGCGATCAGCCGCACTCTTGCTGATACTTGTCCGCTCGATCATGTGCGCGAATGCGCGGAGGGCTCGGTTCCCTTCAGCGACAACGTGCGTTCGGCGCTGGGCGAAATCGGCATTTGGGGAATGATGGTTCCCGAGCAACATGACGGGCTCGGGATGACAATGCTCGATGCCGCCGCTGTGGCCGAGCAGCTCGGCTATGCCGTCGCGCCGGTGCCTTTTATCGGTGCCCATGTACTGGCACCCCTTGCGCTGGCACAGGGCGGTAGCGAGGAGTTGAAGGCGCACTGGCTGCCGAGGATAGCGAAGGGCGAGGCGCAAATCGCCGTCGCGATCGCGGAAACGGTGGAGATCCGGGACCGGGCAGGCGTGGACTTCGACGGCGCAAAGCTCGACGGAACGGCTTTGTTCGCGCTCGACTTCCTGGAAGCCGACGCGTTTCTGGTAGCCGATACCGCCGGTCGTATGCACTTCGTAGCTGGCGATGCTGCGGGTCTGGAGAAGGTTGCTCTCAAAACGATCGACCGGACCCGGAGCGTAGGGGAGCTGCGGTTTTCTGGCGTAGCGGGCGAGGCTCTCGCGGACGATGGTGGGGCCACAGTCAGGCGCCTGCGGGACGCCGGCCGGGTGCTCCTAGCCGCCGATAGCCTCGGTGCGGGCCAGGCTATGATCGAAAAAGCGGTCGACTATGCCGGGCAGCGCGAACAGTTCGGACGAGTGATCGGCAGCTTCCAGGCGGTCAAGCATATGTGCGCGGAAATGGCTGCCCGCCATGAACCATGCCGTTCGCTGGTCTGGTATGCCGCCCATGCGTTCGATGCGACGCCCGACGAGGCTTCGCTGGTGGCATGCCATGCCAAATCACATACGGGCGAAGTCCACCGTTTTGTCGCCCGAACCTCAACCGAGGTGCATGGGGGGATGGGTTTTACCGATCTCCTAGGTCTGCATTTCTGGTTCAAGCGAATCGGTTTCGACCGCCAGGTTCTGGGAGGTCCCGAAGCGGTCCGGGCCGAAGCAGCGGCCTTGCAGGGGTGGACGCAGGTCGCATGAGACGATGAATTAGGCGCACGCTACCGACAAAATCGTGGCCACCAAGGAGAGAGGAATTAATACGTGATCGACTGGAACCTTGGCGACATCCTTGATGCAATCGAACCTGCGGTCCCGGAAGATGCTCCGGCGCTGATTAACGGCGACCGGATCATTACCTGGCCCGAAATGTCGAAGCGTTCGAACAATTTGGCGCGCAATCTGCGCGCGCAAGGTGCAGGCGACGGGGCGAAGATAGCCTTCTACATGCGCAACCGTTCCGAATACGGGGAATTGATGGCCGCATGCTTCAAGGGCCGCCTCACGCACGTGAACATCAATTATCGTTACCGTCCCGAGGAGGTTTTCTACATCTTCGACGATTCCGATAGCGAGGTAATTGTTTACAGTTCCGAGTTCCGCGACTGCATTCTTGAACTGAAGGAACGGTTGACCAAGGTTCATACATTTGTAGAAATCGGCGATGCTTCGCAGATCGCTTCCTTCGCGCTTCCTTACGAAAAACTTGTAGAAGGTAACGGCGCGCCTCTCGATATCGAGCGTTCTCCCGATGACCTGCTGTTCATATATACAGGCGGTACCACCGGCATGCCCAAGGGCGTGATGTGGCGACACGATGATATGCGCAAGGCTCAGCTCGACGCGCAAAAGCTGCTGGGTCCGGTTCCCCAGACCATGGAGGAAATGGTGGCCCTGGTGAAGCAGGGCGAGCTTGCACGCATCACTTTGCCGGCGTGCCCGCTGATGCATGGAACCGGGTTCATTACTGCTATCGGCACGCTCATGTCGGGCGGGGCCATCGTCACGCTGTCCGATCCATCCTTCGACGCGGAAGAATTGTGGGATGCGGTGGACCAGCACAAGGTGCAGAGCATCGCCATTGTCGGTGACGCTTTTGCCAAACCCATGCTGCAGGCGCTGGACGCCCACCCGAAGCGCTGGGACACGAGCAGCCTGATTTCGATCATCTCGTCCGGCGTCATGTGGAGTAAACAGGTAAAGGCGGGCCTGTGCAAACATATCCCCCAGGTCATCCTCATGGA
Source organism: Pelagerythrobacter marinus (assembly GCF_034375205.1). Lineage (NCBI taxonomy): Bacteria > Pseudomonadati > Pseudomonadota > Alphaproteobacteria > Sphingomonadales > Erythrobacteraceae > Pelagerythrobacter > Pelagerythrobacter marinus. The sequence continues at coordinate 335,027 of NZ_CP139719.1, forward strand.
CAGTTTTGGCGCTTCGGAAGGGCTGGGCTACGGCTTGTCGGTGACGACCGCACAGGGCGGCACCAACACCGCGAAATTCGGGATCGGGGAATTTTGCGACGTATTCGACGAGAACGACCGGAAGGTCGAGGCGGGGAGCGGCGTGCCCGGCTTTATTGCCCGCAAGGGCGCAATCCCCACAGGATACTACAAGGACCCGGAAAAGTCGGCCAAGACTTTCAGGACGATCGATGGCGTGCGTTACTCCATCCCGGGCGACTGGTGCCGGGTGGAATCCGATGGAAGCCTGACCTTGCTGGGCCGCGGCAGCGTCTGCATCAACACCGCAGGTGAAAAGGTTTACCCCGAGGAGGTGGAGGAAGTGCTCAAAACCCATCCCGCCATTGCCGACGCGCTTGTCGTCGGGGTGCCTGACGAAAAATGGGGCGAAGCGGTGACCGCTGTGGTGCATTTGACCCAGGATGCGGACTTCGACGCGCAAGCGATCAAGGATCACGTGCGGGAACAATTGGCAGGCTACAAAACACCCAAGGCGATTTGCCCAACGCAAACCGCCTTGCGCGCGTCAAACGGCAAGGCGGATTATACTACGGCCAAAGAGATCGCGAAAGCGGGTGCCGGGGCCTCGTGAGCCATTTGCCCCCTCCTGACTATGATGTCGTAATCGTCGGGGCCGGGTTCAGCGGAATATACCTGCTTTACAAGCTGCGTCAGGCGGGGTTCGACGTTCTGCTGGTAGACGCAGCGGAGCAGCCGGGGGGAATCTGGTACTGGAACCGCTACCCGGGAGCACGGGTCGATTCCCAGGTTCCACTTTACGAATTTTCCATTGCGGAAGTATGGAAAAGCTGGACGTGGAGCGAACGATTTCCAGGCTGGGAGGAACTGCGCGCCTATTTCCTCCACGTCTGCGATACGCTCGACCTCTGGCCGGCAATGCGAATGAAAACACGGGTCGAAAGCGCGCAGTTCGATGAAGACACCGCCTACTGGCGATTGAAGCTCGACGAAGGCGGGAAAGTAAGCGCGCGTTTCCTTTTGCCGGCCCTGGGGTTCGCCTCGAAACCCTACATTCCCGATATCCCGGGTCTTAGCGATTTCGAAGGCGACTGGTGCCATACCGCCCGCTGGCCGCAGGAAGGCATCGACCTTTCTGGCCGCCGGATCGCCCTGATCGGCACGGGTGCCAGCGGCGTACAGGTGGCGCAGGAGGCGGCAAGCTGCGCGGAGCAGCTGACGCTTTTTCAGCGAACCCCGATTCTCGCCCTTCCCATGCGGCAGGAAAAACTGGACGCTGATCGTCAGCTTCGCGAAAAATCCGAATATCCCGCTGTCTTCCAGAAAAGGCTTACGACAAGTGGCGGTTTCGAATGCCAATCGCTGGACATCTCGGCCCTGGCTGTGACCGAGGAAGAGCGGACTACGCATTTCGAGGATTTGTGGCAGCGAGGAGGGTTGCGCTTCTGGTATCATAATTTCGCTGACATACTGACGAACGAGGACGCCAATCGCCACGCCTACGAGTTCTGGCGTGACAAGGTGCGCGAGCGGATCTGCGACCCGACCATTGCCGAGAAGCTCGCTCCCGATGAGCCGCCACATCCCTTCGGGACCAAGCGACCATCGCTCGAACAGAATTATTACGAGATCTTCGCACAAGACAATGTGACGCTGGTCGATCTGAACGACACCGCGATCACTCGCGTCACCGAGGCCGGGATAGAAACAGCCACTGGCATGATCCCGTGCGATCTCATTGTCTTCGCGACCGGCTTCGATGCCGGTCGTGGCGGGCTCATCGACATGAACATCACCGGCCGCGGTGGGCTGGGGCTGGCAGAAGCATGGAAGAGCGAGATCAAAGCCTATCTAGGCATGGCCGTCGCCCAATTTCCGAACATGCTGTTCGCCTACGGCCCGCTCAGCCCTTCAGGCTTTTCCAACGGTCCGACAAGCGCCGAAATCCAGGGTGACTGGATCTGCGATTTCCTGATCTGGCTGCGCGATAACAGGATCGGCCTTTTCGAAGCCGATGCGCTGGCCGAGCGAAGCTGGACCGATATGGTCGCCCAAGTAGGGTCGATGACGCTCTTCCCCAAGGCTGAATCGTGGTACATGGGCGCCAATATTCCCGGCAAACCCCGACAACTGATCAATTTCCCCAGCGTATCTGGTTACGCCGATCTATGCCACGATGTCGCACGGCACGATTATCGTGGTTTTATCAGGAATACACTATCCGGTATGGAGACTGCGCCGAAATGAATGAAATGAAACCAATCCACGACGGGTCAGCAGATATCGATCCCGTATGGGCCGGCGACGGGGCGGATATACCCGAATGGTTCGCCTGGGCGCTGAGCGTGCCCCGTGAGGAAGGCTTCGTAGAGGTTGGTGGCGCGCGGGTGCATTATCTTCGCTGGGGCAAGCGTGACCGGCCCAAATTGCTCATGACTCACGGTTTTCTCGCCCATGCCCGCTGCTTTGCCTTCATCGCACCGTACCTTGCCGAAGACTACGACGTGGTGGCGTTCGATCTGGCCGGTATGGGCGATAGCGAGATGCGCGGCGTGGCCGATATAGCTGCGCGGGGAAAGGAATTCGTCGAGATCAGCGAAGCGCTCGATTTGTTTGCGGATGGAAGCAGACCGACGATCATCGCCCATAGCTTCGGCTCGGGTGCAGCGCTGACCGCCGTTTCCCAATCGCCGGATGCCTTCGCCGGCGTTATTGTCTGCGATCTCATGGTGATGCGGCCCGAAAAGCTGGAGAAATACTGGACCATGGGCAGATCGAGCCCCGGGTCGGGTAATCCTGACAAACCGGTGCGACGCTACCCCACCTACGAAGCGGCGCGCGAGAGGTATATCCTGTCGCCGCCGCAGGCAGTTGGTGAGCCGTTCCTGATGGATTACATGGCCTATCACTCTCTCCGCCGCGATGGCGAGGAGTGGACATGGAAGTTTTCTCCCGAAGTGTTCCGGCGCAGCAACAAGCCCGACGAATGGCTGACAGTAGGCCAGAGGCTGGTCGATGCGCCCGGGCGCAAAGCGATTGTGTACGGCGAGAAAAGTCAGCTCTTTGATCGCGATTCCGCCCGCTATATCCGGGAACTGGGAGGGGGAAAGATACCAATTGTTGCAGTGCCCGATGCACGCCATCATCTCATGCTGGATCAGCCGCTCGCGTTCGTCGCTGCGCTACGGGCGGTACTGGCCTTTTGGAGCCTCTGAGATCCCCCATACTAAGAGGCTGGTTCCTGGTCAGAGGCCAGCGAGATGGGGGCAAAGGGCGTCCATATTCATCTTGTACTATATCCGAACTATTGTCGCCGTCGGCACGGCGAACGCTTCGTTGGTCTCGATGCCAGCTGGGGCAAAAGCTTTATCGGGAGCAACTCGCTTAGCACGCCAACCATTGCTGATCTTTAGCAAACGTTCACTCCGCGTGCGATCTGGATCGTGGCCCATGGGGTCAAAAGATAAGGCGCTTTACTAATATCACGCGGATGTATATGCCCATGGACGGGGATTGGGCTAATTCTCTCCCTCTCCTCTCCACAGACTAAGGGGCGACCCTCGAGGTCGCCCCATTTTGCAGTAAGCGGCGGAGCCAATTATCGTCGCACTGAAGAGATGGGAAGGGATGCTATATGACACTGAGAGCGATGGTGCTCGCCACTTCGGCCATCTTGGCTTGGCCGCAGATGGCTTTAGCGCAGGATTCCACAACTGATGAGGCGGAACCCCAAGGATCCGTAATCATCGTGACGGCCCAACGCCAATCTCAAAGTCTGCAAGAGGTGCCGATCGCGGTCAGTGCCTTCGATGCTACGGCTCTCGAAAGCCAGCAGATCGAGAACGCTGCTGACCTTCAATTGACGCTCCCGAACGTCTCATTTTCGAAGGGCAACTTCACCGGGTCGTCCTTCACCATCCGTGGTATCGGCGATCTTTGTGTTGGTGTGACGTGTGACGCAGCGACGGCTATCCATATCAATGGTTCCCCTCTTTTTGGTACCCGGCTGTTCGAAACAGAATATTTTGACCTTGAGCGAATTGAGGTCCTACGGGGGCCGCAGGGCACCCTCTTCGGCCGCAACGCTACCTCGGGTGTTGTCAACCTTGTGACAGCCAAGCCTGACCTCGGTTCTTTCGGCGCGGCCGGAGAGTTCGAGTATGGGAATTACAACAGCATCAAGGCCGAAGGGATGGTCAATGTCCCGATCGGCGATTCTATCGGCATTCGGGTAGCCGGATTCTTTCTGAATCGCGACGGTTACACCACAAACCTTTTCGACAATTCGGATGTCGACGACCGAGACATGTACGCTGTTCGTGGTTCTCTTCGTTTTGAACCCGGTGCCGATACCACTCTCGACTTCATGGCATATTATTTCAGGGAAGATGACACCCGTTTACGTAATCAAAAGCAGGCCTGCCAGCGTGACCCGCTCGGCGTGCTGGGTTGTCTGAACAATCGCCGCGACTTTGACATCACCAATGCCAATTCCACAGTCGGCGCAACGCTCAGTTCGCAAGAGTTCTTCGCTATTCAGGGAATTCCCTCAGTACTGGGATTGGGAAGCCTGTACGGCCCCGATGCATTTGCAGGATTCGATAAGCCCGACGATGTGCGCACGGTAAACACGGCGTATACTCCATTCTATTTTGCCGATGAAGTGCAGCTACAGGCCCGTCTCGAGCAGCGCATCGGAGCTATGACACTGACTGCAACCGGTCTTTATCAGGACACCGAAGTCGATTCCCGGCAGGACTACTTTCTGGGCATTCAGGATCGTACCGGCTTTGCTACGGCCTTGAACGTGTTGTCCGGCTTCGCGGCCAACGGTTTGCCTACCGGCCTCCCCGCACCTGCACCGGCGTTCGTGCCAGGTTCGTCGGCGTATTTTACCCCGATTGTGGAGGCTCTCATCCCCAATGGCCCAGGGGGCTTATTGTGCACCTCCGATAACGATGATGGGAACAGGGGCGCGTTCGAAGGTAATGTATTGTGCGGCGAAACGCCGCTATCCTTCGACAGGTCTTCAGAGCAACGCGAATCCTGGAGCGGCGAAATCCTCCTTTCCAGTGATTTCGACGGAGCATTCAATTTCCTGCTCGGAGGGATCTATGCAAAGTCCAAGACTACCGACAACAGTTACTATGTAAACTCATTCGCGCTTGACTACGCCAGTGCCATTCTGGGATCGTTTGGTACTTTGGCAGGCGGTGCACCGCCATCCTACTTCGCAACATCCATGTACCGCAACAATTCTCTCGAGGCTAATCTTGAGAGCTTCGGTGTGTTCGGGGAGATCTACGTCGACCTGACCGAGCGTCTGACCTTCACCGGAGGTTTGCGGTATAACGACGACAAGAAAGACGTGACTGCGCGCACGACCTTGATTAGCTTCCTCAATCCTTACGCGAATGACGGGGAGCCGTTCGACAGCCCGATCACTCCCTTAACCGGTCCCTCTGGTCTTTTTGATGCCGATCCTGGTACGCCAGGTGAGCAGCTGACGCAATTTAGAGAAGTAGGTTTCGATGAAATAACCGGGCGTGCGGTGCTCGACTACGAAGTTACGCCTGACAATTCGATTTACGCATCTTATGCTAGGGGCTATAAATCCGGGGGTATCAACCCGCCCCTTTCGCCCGTTTTCGATGTGGCTGAAAGCTTCGGATCAGAAACCATCGACGCATTTGAAATCGGATCGAAAAATACCTTTGCGAATGGCGCACTGCAATTAAACGCTACTGCATTCTACTATAAGTATAGCGGGTTGCAGCTTAGCCGCATCGTCGCCCGTACCTCAGTTAATGATACTATCGATGCCGATATCTGGGGTGTGGAACTAGAGTCCGTTATCCGGCCCGATCCCGATTGGCTTGTCAACTTGACGTTCAGTTATCTCAACGCGGAAGTTGCCGGCGACCAGTTCTTCTCCAATCCGCGCGACCCGGGTGGCGGCGATCCTGATGCCGTCATCATCAAGGATATCAGCAACGGTGCTAATTGTGCCGTAACCGGGCCAGCCCCCGGCGTGGCCGACGCATTCGTCGCCGGAGTGAACGCAGCTCTGGGTCTTCGTGGTCCCGAAGAATTTCCTAATGACGGCAATCTTGCGTCAAGCGGCGCATTCAGCATTTGCGATGTCTTGGCCGGAGCCGTTCCGGCGGGCAGCGGCCTTGCGGTATTAAGCCCTGGCGTAGAGGTCAACTTAAAAGGGAACAAGTTGCCGCAGGCCCCCGAAATGAAGGTTTCGATGGGTGTGCAGTACACCGCCACTTTCGACAATGGCATGACTCTGGTTCCTCGCGTGGACGTAGCGCTGACTGGTGAGCAATACGGCAATATCTTTAACGGCAGGGTCAACCGGATCGAGCCATTCGTGCAAGCCAACGCGATCGTGCAGTTGAACAGTGCGGATGAGCGTTGGTTCGTGCGCGGATTTGTTCAGAACATTTTCGACAGCAGCTCGGTGACAGGATTGTACTTGACCGACGCATCCTCGGGGAATTTTACCAATATCTACACTTTGGATCCTCGTAGATATGGTGTTGCTTTGGGGTTCAGTTTCTAACAGGTCCAGATCGTGTTGGCGGGGAGATCGGTGGTCCTCCCAACGACCCGAAAGGACAGTGCCAGCTAGTTCGTATTTCGACCCATGACTTTATAGCTTTTCCAGAGCGGCGTAATGCTCGATGACCGCCTCGTAAGCCTACCGACGAGGCGGTCATCGAACCGGCCAAATGCGAGCTGCACTCGAAATGCCTGTACGATCGCTCGTTGATGTCGCTACGAGATGCTCGCGGAAAGCTTAAGGCCTTACATAGAAACGACAATGAAGAGTCACCGAATAGTGCAATCGGGATATCCGATGGTGATACTGGCAAACGCACTCTGCGAAAGGCGGAAACATGCTGACCCCTATGATCCAAGATTGGGTCGCAGTGCACGAGGTGCTGACGCGTTAGGAAAAGTTGGAAGGGGCTGCGGGGCAGACTTCTGAGAAAACTTATCCTAACTCTGTTCAGGTTTCATAACTGATTTTCGATCGACCGGAGCTGGCTCAACCGACGTGCGATTGTCGCGAGACAATTCGACCCATCCCAACCCAAGCGACTTCTGGATCGCGATCCAGCCATTTGTCATGGCGGCGATCGCCCGATCGAGATTTGCTCTGGCCTGTTCGCGCTTGCGGATCGAAGTGTCGAGTTCGCCTTGCGAGATTACCCCCGCGGCGCGGCGTTGCTCGTTAAGCTCCGCAGCCGTGTCGGCCTGCCGACTGATCTGCGCCAGCGCGGCTACGTTGGCTCTTTGTTGCCCGAACCGAGCAAGCGATTGTTCGGCGTCGCGTAGTGCGCCCAGGACCACTTCAAGATAGCGCGCTTCGGCCTCGTCGCGCGCACTCTCGGCCTGATCGATCGATGCTGCCGTGCGGCCGGAATCAAGCAGGTTCCACTGCAGCCGCGGCAAAGCGATTGCCGATAAGTTGCCCGGGTCCAGGATGTCGTCGGGCTCCGATCCGCCCAAACCGAGAATCCCCATGAAGGAAATCTTGGGGAAGCGAGCAGCCTCTGCCACGCCAATGCGCGCATTCGCCGCGGCCAGCATGCGTTCGGCGGCTCGAACATCCGGCCGCCGCGCTATTAGCGCTGCGGGATCGCCCACCGCGACCCGTTCGGGGGGAAGCGGAATTTCGGCCTGAGCCGCCAGGAGCCCGTCGAGTGCGCCGGGCGCTTCGCCCGTCAGCACCGCGAGCGTGTCTTTGAATACATCGATGTCCGCTTGAGCTTCCGCGATCTGCGACTTGAGCAGTTCGAGCTCGGCGTTCGCGTTACCGACCGGGAACAGCGCGAGAGCGCCCTGTGTATAGCGCTGATAGGTCAATTCGAGAATTTGCTGCTGCAAGTCGCGCTCTCGCTGGACAAGCTCGAGCCGCCCTTGCGCTTCTCGCAGGCTCACATACGCCCGCGCGATTTCGGCGGCGAGCTGGACTTTCGCATCCTCGGCGTTCGCCACCGAGGCCGCAGCCTGAGCGTTAATGGCCTCGACACGCCGTGCCTGCCCCCCAGCGAAATCGATCTCCCAGTTTGCATTGAGCCCGACGTTGTAGACGCTGAGGCTGTCCTGCTCTTCGGTGTCTGCAGGAGCGCCGGGCGATCCCGGGGGCGGGCCGCTGCCGATATCTAGCCCTGGGATATTCGCCTGGACCGCAGTCGCCTGCGCAGCCACGGCGGGTAGCCGGTTGGCGCGCTCCTGGCGGAGAGAAGCCCTTGCCTGTTCGATGCGAGCGCGCGCCGCGGCCACGCCCGGATTGCCGACCAGCGCGCGCGCCTCCAGTTCATTGAGAACCGGATCGCCGAGCAGCGTCCACCAGTCGCCGGCAATCGGCGCAAACGGATCGATTTCGGGGCCGGCGCGTACGAACGCATTGCCTGCGGCGGTCGCAAGTTGCGGGGGACCGGCATAGTCGGGACCGGACATGCAACCCGCGAGGAGCGCCATGGGAGCGAGGAGGGTTAGGGTCTTGCGCATAGAGTTCTCAGTGCATCGAAAGGGATAAGTTCTTCGGGAGAGGCTTGAGGAACAGTACCAGCGGCACCGTGACCAGGGTAATCGCGCCCATGGCGAAAAAGACATCGTTGTAGGTCATCACGAACGCATCGCGCTGAATGATGCCGGAAAGCATCTCCAGCGCGGCCTGTGGGCTGCCCAGCGACGCCGTCATGCCGTCCAGGTATTCCTGTAGCCGGGGGCTGTTGGCGTTGAGGGTTTCTTCCATGCGTCGACTATGATGCCACAGGCGCTGATCCTGGAACGAGGCAAGCCCCGCGAGCGCGAACGAGCCCCCGAGGTTTCGCGCCGCGTTGAAGATCCCGGAAGCATCGCCGGCATCCTCCTTGGCAACCGAAGCTACCGTCGCCTGGTTGAGGAACATCATCGTGAGGATCATGCCGATGCCACGCAGGAACTGGCTTTCGGTGAACACTCCACCTCCCGATTCCGCTGTCAGATTTATGCTGACGAAACAGCTTAGCGCCATGATGAACATGCCCGCGCCGACCGCAATGCGGATGTGAATCCTGCGGATCATGAACGGGAGAACGGGCATCAACAGGAAAGCCGGAACGCCCATCCAGAAGATCACAAGTCCGGTCTGCAAGGCATTATAATCGGAAATTATCGCGAGAAATTGCGGGATCACGTAGGTCGAGCCATACATGACCATGCCAAGCGCCAGTGCCATCACCACGACGCTGGCAAACTGCCTGCTGAGCATCAGGCGCAATTTGAGCACGGGTTTGCGCGCGTAAAGCTGTCCGTAGGTCAGAAGTGCAAAACCCACGACCGTCATCAGTGTGAGCTGGACGATCAGCGTGGAATCGAACCACTCCTCACGGTGGCCTTCTTCCAGAACGATGGTCAGCCCACCCAACCCAAGGATCATACCAGCTATTCCCGCCCAATCAGCCTCGCGCAGGTAAACCCAGTCGGGCTTTTCATGGGGTAGCCCGATGAATAGTAAAGCAAGGAGCAACGCGCAGACGGGCACGTTGACGAAGAAGGCGTAGTGCCAGCTCAGGTTCTCGGTAAGCCAGCCCCCCACCAACGGGCCCATTACCGGCCCAAGAACCACGGTCATTCCGAAGAGCGCCATGCCAATCGGCTGTTGCGATGGAGGCAGTCGCTTTGCGACGATGGTCATGGCGGTTGGAATAAGCGCGCCGCCCATGAACCCTTGACCGGTGCGACCGATGATCATCGTCGTCAGATCGGTGGCAATGCCGCACAACACCGAAAAGGCCGTGAAGGCAGAAACCGCGACGATGAGCAGCGTGCGAAGGCCGAGCAGTCTTTCCAGCCACGCGCTCAGAGGGATGATGATGATCTCGGCAACAAGGAAGGCTGTCGCGATCCAGGTGCCTTCGGTTCCGGTCGCGCCGATTTCCCCCTGGATCGTCGGCAGCGCCGAATTGACGATCGAGATGTCAAGCGTTGCCAGCATCGCCCCCAGCGCACCGGCGGCTACGGCGATCCAGGCCGTAGCATCGGCCTTTTCGACCGGCGGCGAAACCGCTGCAGCGGCGCCTGCCATCGGTCAGTCTCCGGCCGCGTTGCGGATCGAATCGAGTTGGTCTCTAGCGGCGCGCGTATCGACACTCGCGACAACAGACATGCCCGGCACCAGCAGACGCAGGATCTCGGGCGAAGCCTGAATGGATATGCGCACCGGGACGCGCTGAACGATCTTGGTGAAATTACCCGTCGCGTTCTGTGGCGGAAGGATTGAGAATTCTGCCCCGGTACCCGGCGCGATGCTCTGCACTCTTCCTGATAGCTCGAGGTCCGGCAGCGCGTCGATTTCCAAGGTGACGGGTTGCCCCGGGCGGACAAGTCCGAGCTGCGTTTCCTTGAAATTTGCTGTCACGTAGAGGCGGTCGGTCGGTACGAGGCTCATAAGGCGTTGGCCAGGCTGGACAAATTGTCCAGGTCGGACCGTGAGGTCACCCACCCGCCCGGAAATACTGGCCTGGAGCGTGGTCGATGACAGGTTCAGACGGGCGGCCTCGAGTTGCGCACGAGCGGCGTTGGCTTGCGAATTGGCCTGGTCTATCTGCTCGCTAAGCGTGTTCTGTCGGCGCTGTGCCGCCGTGAGCGCGGCGCGCGCTGCCGCGACTTGAGCCTGCGCTTCTCTGGCCTGGGCCTCCAGCTGATCGAGCCTCTCGCGCGGCTCCGCTCCCGAAGCGGCAAGGGGGCGGTACCGGACAACCTGCTCAGCAGCGAGACCAGCCTGTGCAGATGCCGCTGCGAGCTGTGCACGGGCCTGGGCAATTGCCGCGTCCTGCTCTTGTTGCTGGGCGCGTACCGTATCTGCTCCGGCGAGCGACGCGGCGATCTGGGCTTCGACCTGGTTCGTTTGGGCACGATAATCTCGCACGTCCAGCTGGACAAGCGCATCGCCCGACGCGACCGTTTGATTCTCCGTCACTAATACGCGCTCGACGTAGCCCGCAATTTTGGGGGAGATGATGACGCTGTCGGCGGCAATATAAGCGTTGTCGGTGGACTGCTGGAATCTGCCGTACGTCTGATGATTGTAATACCAGTAGCTCCCGGCGAGCAGGACCAGAATGCCGGCGATCAGCAGACCCAGCCGGACCCGCGGACTGGACAACCCCGTCGGACGTGCGCCTTCATCGCTAGCCCCTGCTGTCTCGTCCGCCATGATTATTTCGCTCCTCGCCATCGTTTGAGCCGCTGCGCGAGCGATATAGCGGCCAAAACAAAATGCGAAAGTCCTTTACTATTTTTCTCCGATCGATAGGAATGTCTCATGCCAGAAGATGAGGGCACTCTCGCACTCGACAATGTCATCACCCACGATGATCGAGCGATCTTCATGATGGACCAGATCAGCCGCGCCGCGCGCAAGGCATTCGATGACCGAGCACAGCCGCTGAGCCTCAATCGTACGCAGTGGCGTGTGTTGGCGCAGTTGATCAGAGCTCCTGCCCTGAACCAGACGGACATCGCCAGGAGACTTGAAATCACATCCTCCAGCAGCGGCCTGGAAGACATGACGCCTTCGCGCTTGAGTGACCGGACGCGGCTTGCGCAAGTCATAGCAATATTCGGTCGCCACGGGCGGGGCGGCATCACGCCCGTGTTGGGACTAGGCCGATCTCAAAACCAAAACACATTCGACGCGCCCGGATGCCCCGCTCGTGGCGATTGCGCCAGGGGACGAACCTCGGTCATGTTCTATAGCGGACAACCGAATGGAGCATGCGGGACGCGAACTTTCATTGCACCGGCCCTCTGCCGGACGAACAAACCGCTGGCGGCGTGCTAGATGGAAACTAACGCAAACTTCTCCCTAGTGGCGTGGATCGTTGGCATTCTGATGCTTACGACCATCGCTTTCGCGATGTGGCTAATCGATCCCAGACCAAATCAGGAAACATATCAGATCAAGTTTGATCGCTCCGTGGAAGGCCTTCAGTCGGGATCGACTGTAACACTATCGGGAGTCCCTGTGGGACAGGTAACATCGGTCCGTCTGGCGGAAAATGAACCGGAAAACGTGGTCGTTGTTCTGACTCTCGATCCTTCTGCGGCGAAAGTCCACGGCCTTGAAGCGACAATCAGCACGGATCTGATAACTGGAGAGGCTGCGCTCGTGCTCGAGGGCCGACGGGGTCGTCAGGGCATTTACACCGACAAGTCAGGAAAAAAGATCATTCCCGCCGCGGACGAAACCGGACTATTGGGGAGGGATGCGACCGCCACTGTAGAGACCGTGGCAAATAGCATTCGCGCTCTGAACGAAGGACTGGAGCCAGAAAAGCAACGGGTGATCACCTCCGATCTTGTCCGGCTTCGAGTCACGACGGCCGCACTCGCATCGGACGCCGAAGGTTGGGACGAACGATTGGCCTCAACAAAAGGAAGATTGTTAGACTTAGGGCACAGGGTTGGTGGATGGGGAAATAATCTTCGAGATGCAGATCGGCGGATCTCAGGGCGGAGCGCTTCTGCTATCGCGCAACGACGCCTTCGCCAATTCAGGGAGGGCGTGCAGAACGCTGAAAACAAACTTTCCCAGATAAGGAGTGGCATTCCGGCGGTCGAAGATTCTTTGGTTGAAGGTGAAACGGACCTTCGCGAGCTTAGTCGCGAACTTGCTCCTCTCAGTGAAAAAATAGAAGATATTCAGGTTGAGGGAATTACATCAAATCCTCCCCTCCCAGACTATCGGCCAAAAAGAAGAGAAGCTGGAACGAATATCGATGATTTAAAGTAAACCGAACGGATGACTGCTTCCGGGCAGAGCGCGCAGCCCGTAGAATAGCGGAGATTGGAGCGCAAAGCGGATAACGACCTACTCCGCGGTCAAGTTTGAAATTGAAATTCCGAGTCCTAAAAAAGGCATCGAACCAATACATTAGAGGGATTTTGCGGGCCTTTTGCGGGCTTTTCAGCTTGACCGAAATATCTAAACATCAGAAATTAAACGGAAAAGAAGTTCGAATGTGATGCCTCTTCTGGCACCATTTTCTCATTCAGCAATGTACGCAGAAGGTTCGCAAGAGGCCGGCTATACGCCGGCGCAGATCGAGAAGATGACGAGCGGCAACGTGATCCGTGTCCTCCGCGCGGCGGAGGGAGCGGGGCAGGAGGGAAGGTTATCGCCATGACGGCGCCCGGCGGCGACAGTCTCGACCGGTACGAGAAGAAGATCCTGCGGATCCTGCAGGAGGACGTCTCGCTCTCGACCGCCGCGGTGGCCGAGCGGGTCGGCCTGTCGGTCTCGCCCTGCTGGCGCCGGATCGACCGGCTGGAGCGCGACGGGTTCATCACCCGCAAGGTCGCGCTGGTCGATCGGCGCAAGGTCGGGCTCAACGCGCATATCTTCGCCCAGGTCAAGCTCAACGCCCACGGGCGGGCGAACCTCGACGAGTTCGCCGAGGCGATCCGAAGCTTTCCCGAAGTGCTCGAATGCTATGTCCTGATGGGCAACGTCGATTTCCTGCTGCGGATCGTCGCCCCCGACATCGAGGCTTACGAGGCGTTCTTCTTCAACCGCCTCTCGCAAGTGCCCGGGGTGCAGGAAGTCCACTCGACCGTCGCCCTGTCGGAGATCAAGACGACGACCGCGCTGCCGCTCTAGCGCCCGCGGGGCAAGATTGACCCGGTTCTGCGCCGGAATCGAAAATACTTTTCTCTCACGCGGTACTTTCGCGCCAATCAGACAGGAAATTTCGCGCAAGCTGGGGCAGATGCTGCCCGGCAGGCAGGAGTTTCCCGATGAGCGAGCAGACCCAATCCACCGCCGGCGTGCCCGAGGCCGTCCATCTCGTGAAAGACGAGGCGAGCGGCCTCGACGGCGTGATCGTTCTCCATTCCACCGTGCTCGGCCCGGCGGCCGGCGGGTGCCGCGCATGGCGTTACCCCGACAGCCGGGCGATGACGCGCGACGCGCTGCGCCTGGCGGAAGGGATGGCGTTCAAGAACGCGATGGCGGACCTGCCGCTGGGCGGGGGGAAGTCGGTCATCAACCTGCCCGCCGAACCGTTCGACCGGCGCGCCCTGTTCGAGGCGTTCGGCCGCGCGGTCGCCGAGCTCGGCGGTTCGTACGTGACGGCGGAGGATGTCGGCACGGGGGTCGAGGACATGGAGGCCGTGCGCCGGCAGACGCGCCACGTGGCCGGCCTGACCCAGCAGGAAGGGCGGCCCGGCGGCGACCCTTCGCCGTGGACCGCGCTGGGCGTGTTCCTCTCGATGCAGGAGGCGGTGCGCCGCGCGTTCGGCGGCGACCTGTCCGGGGTCACGGTCGCGGTCCAGGGGCTGGGCCATACCGGCGCGGCGCTGTGCCGGCTCCTGCACGAGGCCGGGGCCCGGCTGATCGTGGCGGAGACGCGTTCCGACGTCGCGGCGCAGATCGCCTGCCGATACGGGGCAGAAATCGCCAGCCCGCGCGCGATCCTTTCCGCCAGGGCCGATGTCTTCGCGCCCTGCGCGATGGGCGGCGTGCTCGACGGCGCGGGGGTGGGGCGGCTGCGGGCGCGGGTCGTCTGCGGCTCGGCCAACAACGTCCTGGCGCGCGCGGAAGACGGCGATGCGCTGGCGCGCCGCGGCGTGCTCTATGCGCCCGACTACGTCGTCAACGCCGGGGGCATCGTCAACGTCTGCGCCGAATACCTGGGGTGGGACAGCGCGCAGGCCGAGCGGCGGGTGCGCGAGACGGGGCAGCGCCTTGCCGCGGTGCTCGACCACGCGCAGGAGCACGGGCTGGCCCCGCATCGCGCGGCGGACCTGCTGGCGCGCCGGCGGCTGGAGCGGCGCGCGGGCGATGTCCGGCCGGTCGCCGCCTGACCGCGCGCGACGCATGGTCCTCGAATGCCCGGCCGATACCGCGCTGCTGGCGCGGGTCGTCGACATCCATGCCCGTCTCGGCTTCGCTCCGGCGGCGATGACGGTCGCGGTGGAGGGCGCGCGAATGCGCGTGACGATCGACACCGCCGCGCTCACCGCGCACGAGGCCGGGCGGCTGGCCGCGCTGACCGGGCGGATCGTGGGGATGACCGTGCGGACGTGCCGGCCCGAAGCGGGGCCGGATGCGGGGCCGGAGGCGGGGCCGGAAGCAGGGGTGGGCGCGGGCGACGCCGCGCGCTGCCCGGGCCTGGCCGCAAGCGGCTGACGCGAGACGGGAAACGGGGCGGCCGCCGCGGCGCCCGCCCCTTCCGTGCCGTTGCCCTCGTTCTCCCGTCGGCCCTATCCGGCCGGCGCGAGGGTTCCGAACTTGCCCGCGTTGAACGCGGCGATCGCCTCGCGGATCTCGCCCTCGGTGTTCATCACGAAGGGGCCATGGCCGACGACCGGTTCGTCGATCGGTTCGCCGGTCATGACCAGCACGATGCTGTCGCCGTTGGCGGCGATGCGCGCCGCGTCGCCGCTGCGCGAGAGGCGCGCGATCTCGGCCTCGCCCACGCCCTCGCCATCGATCGTGACATGGCCGGAAAGCACCGCGATCATCGTCGTGTGCCCATCGGGCAGGGGCAGGGTGGCCGTGGCGCCCGCGTCGAGCTGCACGTCCCACAGGTTGATCGGGGTGAAGGTCTGCGCCGGTCCCTCCACCTCGCCGAAGGTGCCGGCGATGATCCGCGCGCGGCCGCCGTCGAACGCGACTTCGGGGATCGTGTCGCGCGTGATCGCCTGGTACCGCGCGGGCACCAGCTTGTCCTTCGCCGGCAGGTTGACCCACAGCTGCACCATGCGGAACGGCCCGCCGGTCTTCGAATAGCCGGGGGAATGGAACTCTTCGTGCAGCACGCCCGAACCGGCCGTCATCCACTGCACCTCGCCCGCGCCGATCGTGCCGCCGCCGCCGGTGGAATCGCGGTGGCTGACTTCGCCGTCATAGACGATGGTCACCGTCTCAAACCCCTTGTGCGGATGCTGGCCCACGCCGCGCGGGCGGCCCTCGACCGGCTCGAAGTTCCACGGCCCGGCATAGTCGAACAGGAGGAACGGGCTGATCGCGGCCGTATCGCCGTGATAGCTGAACAGCGAGCGGACCGGGAAACCGTCGCCGACCCAGTGGGCGCTGTCGTTGCGCAGGATCGTATCGAGTGTCTTCATGTCACTGCCTTTCACAAGGGGGCGTATTGGTCGGCCCCGCCCCGGGGGCATTGCCTTCGTCCTGCAGGCAAGATAGAGCTGCACTGACATGGCAACAAGTACGATCCCGATGGATACTGCATCCGCCCGCGGCCAAACCGGCTCCGGCGCGCCGGCCGACGGCTGGCGCTGCCCGGCGGAACGGACGCTGGAATTCCTGTCGGGCAAGTGGCGGCCGATGGTCATCTTCTGGCTGCTCGACGGGCCGCTGCGCTTCAACGCCTTGCAGCGCAGGCTGGGCGGGATCACCCATCGCACGCTGTCGAAGACGCTGAAGGAAATGGAGCGCGACGGGCTGGTCGCGCGCCGCGACTACGGCGAGATTCCCCCGCGGGTGGACTATTCGCTCACCGCCAGGGGGCGCAGCCTGCGGCCGGTGCTCGACGCCATGGCCGAATGGGCCGCCGACCAGCACGAAGCGGACGAAACGACCTCCGCGCCCGCCCCCGCCCCGGGCCCGCAGGCCTGACCGAACCAGGCGGCGAGGGTGCGTCAGCCCCCCGCGTCCCCGGCCATCCACCGGTCCCACCCGAACATCGCCGCGCGCCGCGGCGGAACCATGTTGCCGCGCGCCGGTTGGGCAGCGGGGCCGCATTTGGTGAACTTTGCGGGAACCATGCGGCGAAGCGGGCATTACACGGGACGGACGGAGGGAAGATGTCAGTTCATGGAGGTAATCCCATGTCGAGCTATTCCTTCCGCAGCAGCCGTCCCGACGGGTGGGTCCAGCCCCGCCCGCACCGCGACGCCTCGCTGCGATACATGACCCACGGGCCGATCCAGCCGATGGAGGAGCCCGGATTCTTCGCCCGCCTGTTCGGGCTTCGCTGACTTACCGCAAACGCGAAGGGGGCCGGCCGCCACTGGCAGCCGGCCCCCTTTTCACGTTCGCGGCCCGCGCCGCGACCGGGCCGGTCAGTACTCTTCCGGCTCCTCCGGCGTTTCGCGGCGGAAATCGCGCCCTGCGTTGCGTTCGCCGCGCGCGAGCTTGAAGACCACGCCCGACAGCAGCGTCAGCGCGAGCAGGTTGGGCAGGACCATCGTCGCGTTCGAGATGTCGCCCAGCCGCCAGACCAGCTGCGAAGGCTGGGTCGCGCCGATGAAGATGGCCACGCACCAGATCACGCGCCAGCCGATGTGCAGCGCCTTCTCCCCGCCGCGGGTCGAGCCGGGGAACCGGTCGTAGATGAAGGTGATCGCGCGCTCGCCGTAATACGACCAGGTCAGCAGGGTCGTGAAGACGAACAGGATCAGCGCCGTGCTGGCCACCAGCGTGCCCAGCGGGATCGAGGCGATTTCGAACGGGAAGGCCGCGGCGAAGGCGCCCGAGGTGGTGACGAAGCCCGACATGGCCGTCGTCCCCAGGTCCGACTGCCAGACGTGATCGACCGGCTGGCCCTGGTAGGTGAAGTCGCCCTGGACGGTCAGGATCACCAGCGCCGTCATCGTGCAGATCACGATCGTGTCGATGAACGTGCCCAGCATGGCCATGCGGCCCTGTTGTTCCGGGTCGTCGGTCTGGGCCACGGCGTGGGCGATCGGGGTCGAGCCCTGGCCCGCCTCGTTCGAGAACAGCCCGCGCGCCACGCCGGCGCGGATCGCCAGGATGATCGCGGCCCCGGCGAAACCGCCGCTGGCGCTCTGGAAATTGAACGCGCCGGCGAAGATCCGGCCGAACGTCTCGGGCAGGTCGCCGAAGTTCAGGATCAGCGCGGTGATCGCCATGACCAGGTAGGTGGCGGCCATGAAGGGCACGATCTTTTCCGCCACGCTGCCGATCGACTTGATGCCGCCGATGATCACCACGAACACCGCGATCGCGACGATCAGGCCGCCCAGCCAGCGTTCGAAGCCGAACAGTTCGTTGAGGCCGCTGGCGACCTCGTTCGCCTGGATCGAGTTGCCCGTCACCAGCGCAGAGAACAGCGTGCCGAGGCAGAAGACGATCGCCAGCCAGGTCCACTTGGGGCCGAGGCCGAGCATGATGTAGCTCATCGGGCCGCCGCGCTGGACCCCGTCGGACGTCGTCTCGCGGTAACGGATGGCGAGGCTGCCCTCGGCGAAGGCGAGCGCCATGCCGAACAGCGCCGTGACCCACATCCAGAACACCGCGCCCGGCCCGCCGAGCGCGATCGCGGTGGCGACGCCGGCCAGGTTGCCGGTGCCGACCTGGCCCGAAAGCGCGGTGGAAAGCGCGGCGAAGGGGCTGATCTCGCCCGAACCAGACCCCTTGCGGCCAGCAAAAAGGCCGCGAATCGCGGCCCCCAGCTTGACGATCGGATAGAAACGCAGGCCGACCATGATCCACAGGCCGATGCCCAGCAGGATCACGGCCAGCGGCGGGATGGGAATCAGCTGTTCCCCGTTCCACGTGCCGCCCCAGATGAAGTCGGAAACATTGGTGACCGGTTGCACCAGTCGTTCGCCCAGCGTGGATGCCTGGCCCGTTGCCATTCGCGATATTCCCCCTAGATCCGTCAACTTGGAATAACCGGGCACGCTAGTAGCGCGCGGCACGCAAGACCAGCCCCAAGTTTCGTTTGCAACCGCCCGCGCGCATTTTCCTGTGCCTTGCTTTTGCCCGGCGCGCGGCCTAAATGCGGCGATGCTTTCCGACATCGGAGCCCACGACAGCCCCTCCCGGACTTGAACCGGGGCGGCGATGGCCCCATCCCGGAAGGCACGACAGGTTTTGCAACGGGATACGAGCACAGATGGCCAAGACGACCCCCGGTGAATTCATCCGCCAGGTCCGCAGCGAAGGCAGCAAGGTCGTGTGGCCGACTCGCGAGGAGACGGTCCGCACCGCGATCTTCGTGGGCATCATGGTCGTGCTCCTGTCGCTCTTCTTCCTCGGGATCGATTCGGCTTTCGGCGCGGTCGTGCGCTGGCTGCTGACGCTGGCTTGATACTGGGGCCCGATACTGGGGCCCGATACGGGGCCTGATACGGGCACAACACGACTGGACTTAAGGATCACAATGGCTCGCTGGTACATCATTCACGCCTATTCCGGCTTCGAGAACAAGGTGCGCGATGCGATCATCGCCGAGGCCGAGCGGCTGGGCCTGTCCGAGGCGGTCGAGGAAGTGCAGGTCCCGACCGAGACGGTGACCGAGCTGAAGCGCGGCAAGAAGGTCCAGGTCGAACGCAAGTTCATGCCCGGCTACGTCCTCGCCAAGCTGAAGATGACCGACGATGTCTATCACCTGGTCAAGAACACCCCGAAGGTGACCGGATTCCTCGGCTCGAACAACAAGCCGCAGCCGATTTCGGAGAAAGAGGCCGCGCGCTATTTCGGCGGGGTCGAGGAAGCCAAGTCCGCGCCCAAGCGCGACATCAGCGTCGATTACGAGATCGGCGACCAGGTCAAGGTGCTCGACGGCCCCTTCGCCAGCTTCAACGGCGTGGTGGAAGAGCTCGATTTCGACAAGCAGAAGGTCAAGGTCAGCGTCTCGATCTTCGGCCGCGCCACCCCGGTGGAGCTCGATTTCGAACAGGTCGAACTGGTCAAGTGATCGGGCGCGGGGCTGCCCCCGCGCCGGCCATGCATCGATGAGTTGAATTTCGAAGCGTTTGCGCCTATCGGCGCGCCTTCCCGCCCGTCCCGATTCCCCGGGGCAGGGGGAAATCCGTGCGGAAGGCCTGCATTTTCCAGCAAGCTGGGCAGGCTGCCTGACCGCTTACCATGAGCTTCGGCCCCGGGCCGGGGCGACAGTGAGAAAGGAGGCCATACGTGGCCAAGAAAATCGACGGCTATATCAAGCTGCAGGTGCCGGCTGGCGTTGCCAACCCCAGCCCGCCGATCGGCCCCGCGCTGGGTCAGCGCGGCGTCAACATCATGGAATTCTGCAAGGCGTTCAACGCCGCGACGCAGGATCTCGAAAAGAACATGCCGATCCCGACCATCATCACGGTCTACGCGGATCGCTCGTTCAGCTTCGTCACCAAGACTCCGCCCGCCAGCTTCCTGATCAAGCGCGCGGCCAAGCTCAAGTCGGGTTCGAAGGAGCCGGGCAAGGTCTCGGCCGGTACGATCAAGCGCTCGCAGCTGGCGGAGATCGCCGAAACGAAGATGAAGGACCTGAACGCGAACGACATCGATCAGGCGACCAAGATCATCGAAGGCTCCGCGCGTTCGATGGGCCTCGAAGTGGTGGAGGGCTGATCCGATGGCAAAGCTGACCAAGAAGCAGAAGACGCTGGCCGAACTCGATTCGGAAAAGCTCTACGGCGTCGACGAGGCGCTGGCCACGCTGCGCCAGTTCGCCAGCAAGAAGTTCGACGAAACGGTCGAAGTCGCGATGAACCTCGGCGTCGATCCGCGCCACGCGGACCAGATGGTGCGCGGCATGGTCTCGCTGCCTTCGGGCACGGGCAAGGACGTCAAGGTCGCGGTCTTCGCGCGCGGCGACAATGCCGAGAAGGCGACCGCCGCCGGGGCCGACAAGGTCGGTGCCGAGGACCTGATGGAAGACATGCAGAACGGCAACCTCGACTATGACCGCGTGATCGCCACGCCGGACATGATGGGCGTCGTCGGCCGTCTCGGCAAGATCCTGGGCCCCAAGGGCCTGATGCCGAACCCGAAGCTGGGCACCGTCACCCCGAACGTGGAACAGGCCGTGAAGGACGCCAAGGGCGGCCAGGTCGAATTCCGCGTCGAGAAGCAGGGCATCATCCATAGCGGCATCGGCAAGCTGTCGTTCAACGACGAGGACCTGAAGAAGAACTTCAAGGCGCTGACCGACGCGGTCGTGAAGGCCAAGCCGAGCGGCGCCAAGGGCAAGTACGTGCGCAAGGTCTCGCTGACCAGCACGATGGGCCCGGGCCTCAAGCTCGACCTGGGCGAAGTCGAAGGCGCCTGATCCTTCGGACTGCCACGCAAAAGGGGCCGGGAAGAGGATATCTTCCCGGCCCTTTTTCGTTCGGGCGGGGCCGTTCGCGTTCGCGCCGGGCGCCGCCCGGCCGGCCGGGGCGGAAAGATTGCCCCGCTCGCGCGTTGCCCGGGGGAAGAGCTTTCAAGGAGCAAACCCATGGGTAATTTCTGGGCCGTTGCCCTCGTCGCGGGCCCGATCCTTCTCCTCGCCGTGGCGATCTACGTCTGGGCGCGGAACCGCCAGGCGAGCCGCGGCACGGTCGCCCGGTCCGAACGCGGCGCGCGCGAACTGCGCGAAGACCTGGAGGACAAGCAGGACCGGACGGTCGATCTCTAGCCGTGGCCCCGACGCCCGGCCCCGGGCAGGCGCGCGCTAGCGCTTGAGCAGGCGCCGCGCGCCCGACAGCGCGCCGCTGCGCCGGGCGAGCGCCCTGGCCCGCGCGACCGAGCGGTCGAACGCCTCGAGCGCGCCCAGCAGCAGGCGGTTGGAAGCCTGCCGGCGCAGGAGCAGGAAGCTCGCGGCTTCCACCGAGGCGGTGCCGAACAGCGCCTTGTGCGCGCCTTCCCCCTCGGTGAAATCGAAATAGGCGAAGCGTTCCTCGGCGAAGAGCCGTTCGAGCGCGGCGAGCTGCAGCACGGTGCCGGGCGAAAGCGGCGCGTCGGCCGGGTCGTAGCCGAGCCAGGCATAGACCAGCGTGCGCCCCTCGACCGGCAGGCACAGGTAGCTCGACGGGCGGCCGGCGCGATGGAGCAGGAAGCAGCGCAGCCGGTCCTCGCCCGCCGCGGCGCGCAGCGCGGCCAGGCGATCGGCGTCTTCGGGCAGCCCGGCGTCGAGATGGCGGCCCTGGTAGGTCTTGCGCGAGAGCGGCAGCGCGGCGGCGATGAACCGGTCGAACCCGTCGGCCCCGCGATATTCGCGCAGGTCCAGCGTGCCGCCGTCGTCCGCCGCGAACTTGCGCAGCTTGCGCCGCAGGGTGGAACGCGTCTTGCCCGAGAAACCGGCCATGTAGCGTTCGAACCCGCCCTCCATCGCGATGTAGTGCCGGCGGTAATGCTGTACGCCGCCCGGGATCATGTCGCGATGGGCCGCGATCGTGCCCGCGACCGTCGCCGCCGGGGCCGAGAGGACGCGGTAGCCGTCGGCGTCGTCCGCCAGCGGGGGCAGGGGCGCCGCCTCGCCCGCGACGAGCCGGTCCAGCCGGTGGCCGACCACCATCAGCCGCCGCGGCACGGCCAGCAGCTGGCGCGAACCGACGACGAAGCGCACCGGGGTCTCGCGCAGCATCAGCGCGCGCCGTAAAGCCGGTTGGACACGAACTGTTCGGCCAGGCGCAGCCCCTCGCGCAGCCCGGCGGCGGGCAGGACGGGGCGCGGTTCCTGCCGGGCGGAGGGACGCGGCGGATGGCTGGCGTAAGTGCCGCTTTCGACCCCCTCCATCGCGGCGATCCCGCGGCACAGGCGTTCGAAACGGTGGCGCACGACCCGGTTGACCCGCGCCCGCGCGCGGCACAGCAGCTCGAAACTGTGCGAGACCATGGTGAAGCTCGACAGGCCGTGATCGCGCGCGTGGCGGATCGCGGCGAGCATCTCGCGCGCGGAGATCGCGGTCACCTGGGCATGGCGCAGGCCGCCGCCGAACGTGCGGATGCAGCCCACCGGAACTTCCGTCACCCCGCAATGGCGCACCGGGCGGCGATCGTCGCGGCCGAGCGAGATCCGGCAGGCCCCGCCCGCGATCCCGGGCGTGTGGCTGCTGTCGTAGTGCAGGCCCAGGTGGGCGAGCGCGCGCAGGGTATCGTCGTTGGCGCCGTAATTGCCGGCGCGAAAGGCGACCGGCGCCGGCGCGCCCGCGGCGACCAGCACGCCGCGCGCCTAGTCGAGGATCGCGCATTGCCGTTCGAACGGGAAATCGGCGATGTTCTGCCCGGTCGCGCCGAAGCGATTGTTCGCGCCCGCGAGCGCGAGCCATTCGGTGTGGCAGTGGAGCTGGACCTCGTGCCCGGCCGCGACGATCGGGCCGACGATGTCGGATATCGCCTCCTGCCCCCAGAGGAGCGCGGGCATCGGGTCGACGAAGAACACCCCCTTCAGCCCGTGGCGGTCCATCAGGGCCATCTTGTAGAACAGGCCCGCCGGGCCCGAGGGCGTTTCGCAGGCGATCGAGCGCGCGAAGTTCTCCGCCCGCCCGCGCGCGGCCAGGCTGGCGGCATATTCGGTGTCGATCGTGATGAAAACCGCGGTCATGCGCGGCGCAATAGGGGATCGGGGTTAAAACGCGGTTAGATGCCGCCCGGGGTGAAATCGAAGCCCAGTTCGCCCAGCCCTTCGCACAGCGTGTGCAGGCAGCTTTGCAGCGCGTCGGCGTCGGTCGAACGGATCACGAAGTTCGCCCCGACCCGCCCTTCGCGAAAGAAGGGGTAGCTGCCGATCTGGCAGTTCTCGTGCGCCTTCTCGACCTCGCGCAGAAGCACGGCGACTTCGCTTTCGGGGATATAGCCGCCGACCGTCTCGCTCAGCAGCGGGGCCCCGCCTTCCAGCGTGCCGGTCAGCGAATCGAGCATCTGCGCGGCGATGTGCGGCACGCCCGCCATCATGCGGATATTGCCGATCGCGATGCCCGGCGCGCCCGACATGCGGTTGGGGATCAGCTCCGCCCCTTCGGGCACGCGCGCCATGCGCAGCCGCCCTTCGGTCAGCCCGCCCTTGTCGGCGTAATAGCGTTCGAGGATCGCGCGCGCCTGGGGGTGGATCACGACCGGCACGCCCAGCGCGGCGGCGATCGCATCGACGGTGATGTCGTCGTGCGTCGGGCCGATCCCGCCGGTGGTGAACAGGTAATCGTTCGCCGTGCGCAGGGCATCGACCGCCTCGACGATCCGTTCGATCACGTCGGGCACGACGCGCACTTCGGCCAGGCGAATGCCCTGGACCTGCAGCCACGAGGCGACTTGCGCGATATTGCGGTCGTGGGTGCGGCCCGAGAGGATCTCGTCGCCGATCACGACCAGCCCGGCGGTATAGATGCGCTCGCTCATGGCCCGCGGGGGTATTCGATTGCCCGTCGCTGTGCCAGCCCCAAGGGCCCCGCGCGGCCTATTCGGCCGCCTCCAGCTGCCGTTCGCGCGCGCCGGCCAGGTCGTTCCCCGCGCGGCCGAAGGCGATGATCCCGTCGTCCACCGGGTCTTGCGCCATGCGCTTGCGGTCGGTGACGTATTCCTGGTTCAGCCGCCAAGGATAGGCGACCGCGTTGCGCGGCATGATGTGTTTCGAACGCTGGATATAGCCGGAAGAGAAATCGAAGATGTCGTCTTCCTCCAGCGCGGCCTCGTCCGCGGCGGTCAGCACCGGCACCGCGACATCGGCCCCGCGCCGCTCCATCTCGTTCAGCAGGCGGCAGACATATTCGGAATTGAGGTCCGCCCGCAGCGTCCAGCTGGCGTTGAGATAACCGAACACCACCGCCAGGTTGGGCAGGTTCGAGAACATGCATCCCTTGTAATAGAACCGCTGCGCGAAATCGACCGGCGCGCCGTCCTGGCTGAAGGCGATCTTGCCCGCGATCGCCAGGCGCAGGCCGGTCGCGGTCACGACCACGTCGGCCGGCAGGACTTCGCCGTCTTCCAGTTCCACCCCGCCTTTCACGAAGCGCGCGATGCGCCCGGTGCGGATCGCGGCATCGCCGCGCTTCATCGCTTCGAACAGATCGTTGTCGGGCACCAGGCACAGGCGCTGGTCCCACGGATTATAGGGCGGGGTGAAGTCGGCCGGGTCGTAAGGCGCGTCGCCGAAGACCCTGGCGATCCGCTTGTGCAGGAACTGCTTGACCTTCTCGGGCCGCGTGCGCGCGCGGCGAAAGCCGATGTCCTGCATCTTGATGTTCTTCCACCGGGTGATGCGATAGGCCAGCTCTTCGGGCAGGACCCGGCGCAGGAAATTGGCGACCGCGTCCTTCGCCGGGCGCGAGAACATCCAGGTCGGCGTGCGCTGCAGCATCGTGACGTGCCCCGCGCGCTTCGCCATCGCCGGGACCAGCGTGACCGCGGTCGCGCCCGATCCGATCACGACCACGCGCTTGCCATCGTAATCGAGATCGTCGGGCCAGAACTGGGGATGGACCACCCGGCCCTCGAACTCGCCGAAATCGAACCCGGGATCGTAAGGCTGGTCGTAATCGTAGTAGCCCGAACCGAGGTAGAGGAAGCGCGCCGTCATCCGCGTGGTCGTGCCGTCGTCGAGCGCGATCTCGACGTGCCAGCGCGCCTCGTCCCCGCGCCAGTCGGCGGCGACGACGCGGTGGCCGAAGCGGATGTGATCGCGAATGCCGCGCTCGTCCACGATCCGGTTCAGGTAATCGAGGATCGCCGGGGCATCGGCGATCGATTTCTCGTGCTTCCATGGTTCGAAGTTGAAGCCCAGCGTGTGCATGTCGCTGTCGGAGCGGATGCCGGGGTAGCGGAACAGGTCCCAGGTGCCGCCCAGGTTCGCGCGCCGCTCGACGATCGCGTAGCTGCGCTGCGGACAGTGCATTTCCAGGTGCGCGGCCATGCCGATGCCGGAGATTCCGGCACCGACGATCAGGACCTCGTGGTCCGGCGGTGTTGCTAGCATGGCATCCTCTCTCCTCTTGACGCGAACGTAAATCATCCCGTCGCGATTGGCGAGTCCCGATGGCAATTTGAAACTGACTGGGCCCGCGCGATCGGCTAGGGGCCCGCCCCATGCCCGTTACCATTTCCGTTCGCACCGCCGCGCTCGCCGCCCTCTGTTCGCTCCCCGTCGCCTGGCCCGCGTCCGCGCAGGAGGCGCCCGATCCGCAAGAGGCCGAATCCGCGCCCGCTGCGTCGGATGGGACCGGGCCGGATGAACGGGCAAGGCGGCGCGAGATCGTGGTCCACGGCTTCGGCCTCGATCCCACGCCCGCCGCGCCGGCCTACGACAGCCTGGAAATCGGCCGCGCGCAGATCCTCGCCGCGCCTTCGGGCCGGATCGAGGACGTGCTGGGCGCGGTCGCCGGCTTCCAGCAGTATCGCCGGTCGGACAGCCGCTCCTCCAACCCCTCTGCCCAGGGGGTGACCTTGCGCGCGCTGGGCGGCAACGCGACCAGCCGCGCGCTCGTCACGCTCGACGGGGTGCCGATGGCCGATCCCTTCTTCGGCTACATCCCGCTCAGCGCGATCGCGCCGGACCGCCTCGGCGCAGTGCGCGTCGCGCGCGGCGGCGGGTCCGGCCCGTTCGGCGCGGGCGCGTTGGCCGGGCGGATCGAGCTGGAGAGCGCCGACCCGCGCGCGCTCGCGCCGCTATCCGCCTCGCTGCTCGCCAACGATCGGGGGGAGACGGAGGCGAGCCTCGGCCTCGCGCGCGAACTGGGCGCGGGCTTCGTCGTCGCCGATGCGCGGTGGGACCGGGGCAAGGGGTTCTACACCACGCCTGCCGACCAGCGCGTTCCCGCCACCGCGCGCGCGGCGTTCGATTCGTGGTCCGCCGCGCTGCGCGGGGGCGCGCCGCTGGGGGAGGCGGTCGAGCTGCAGGCGCGGATGCTGGTCTTCCGCGACGATCGCACATTGCGCTTCGACGGGGCCGATTCGTCGAGCGAGGGGCAGGATGCGAGCCTGCGGATCGTGGGCCGGGGGGCCTGGCAGTTCGAGGCGCTCGGCTATGTCCAGGCGCGCAATTTCTCCAACGTCGTGATCAGCTCCAGCCGCTTCACCCGCGTGCTGGATCAGCGCAAGACCCCGTCCACCGGCCTTGGCGGCAAGTTCGAACTGCGCCCGCCGATGGGGCGGGACCATGTCCTGCGGCTGGGGCTCGACTATCGCCGCGCCTCGGGCGAGTTGCAGGAAGAAGCCTATAGCGCCTTCTCCGGCGCGCTGACCGAACGGCGCCGCGCGGGCGGGACCAACAGCGATCTCGGCCTGTTCGCGGAAAACGACTGGACCGCGGCCCCCGGCCTCGTGCTGACCGGCGGCCTGCGGCTCGACCGGACGACGGTGTCCGACGGGTTCTACCGCGCGCGCGACGCGGCCGGCGCGGTGGTGGAAGAAACGATCGCGCCCGACCGTGCGGACTGGACCCTGGGCTGGCGCGCCGGCGCGACCTATGCCGCCGATCCGCGCCTGCGCCTGCGCGCGGCGGCCTATACCGGGCTGCGCCAGCCGACGCTGAACGAGCTTTACCGCCCCTTTGTCGTCTTCCCGGTGGTGACGCAGGCCAATGCCGCGCTCGACAACGAGCGGCTGGAGGGGTTCGAGGCGGGGATCGACCTGGCCCCGGCCGAAGGGATCGAGATCGCGCTGACCGCCTTCGACAACCGGGTCGAAGGGGCGATCGCCAATGTCACCCTGGCCCCCAACCTGCGCCAGCGGCGCAACCTGCCCGCGATCGAGGCGCGCGGGGTCGAAGGCGGGCTGGCGGTAACGCGCGGCGACCTGCGGCTCGACGCGACGGTCGCCTATACCGATGCCGCAGTCGAAGGGCGCGGCCCCTCGGCCGATCTCGACGGCAATCGCCCGGCGCAGACCCCGCGCTGGGCCGCCGGCGCCTCGCTCGCCTGGACCCCCGCGCCCGGCTGGGTCCTCGGCGCCTCGCTGCGCCACGTCGGCGCGCAGTTCGAAGACGACCGCGAGAGCGAGGTCCTGCCCGCGGCGACCACGCTGGGCGCCTATGCCCAGGTGCCGCTGACCGGCCGGCTCGCGCTGGTCCTGCGGGGCGAGAACCTGACGGACGAAACGGTGGTGACGCGCAGCTCGGGCGGCAATATCGATCTCGGCGCGCCGCGCACGCTGTGGGCGGGCCTGCGCTGGGGTTACTGACCGGCGGCGAGCGGGCGCTGTTCGGCAAGCCCCATCGACACCAGCAGCGGCTCTTCCCCCTGCCGCGCCTTGAACGCGGCCTTGTCGCCCATGCCGCGCCAGCCGGCGAGCACCAGCGACTGCGCCACCGCGCCGCCCAGCGTCGTGCCCGGGCCGGTGACGATGAACATGTCGGGCGCGAATTCGCGCGCGGCGACGGTGATCGCGCGGGTGAAGTCGTAACTGCGCGTGACCTGGTGGCCCAGGGTATAGTCGCGCAGCGCCCCCGCATCGGTCGCGCCGGGCCACCAGATCGCCCCGCGCCCGTCGATCATCGGCAGTGCGGGCTGGGCGAACAGGCCGGGGCCCAGCGCCGCGCGCCCGCGCGCCGCCACCGGTTCCTGCAAGGCGGTGTGGAAGGCCGCGTGATTGCCCAGCCGCATCGGGAAACGCCCGTCGACCGGCTCGACCGCGCGTTCGAACGCTTCCAGCCCGGCGGCGTTGCCGGCCAGCACCAGCATTCCGCCCAGATCGATCGACAGCGCCAGTGTGTGGCCCGCGCGCGCGCCGATCTCCGCCACCATGGCCAGCAATTGCGCCTTGCGCGCCGGGTCGGGCCGCCAGTCCTC
Source organism: Pelagerythrobacter marinus (assembly GCF_034375205.1). Lineage (NCBI taxonomy): Bacteria > Pseudomonadati > Pseudomonadota > Alphaproteobacteria > Sphingomonadales > Erythrobacteraceae > Pelagerythrobacter > Pelagerythrobacter marinus. Next base: position 363,517 of record NZ_CP139719.1, read on the forward strand.
GCCCAGGAAGGGGTGGACCAGCTGGCCGCCGATCAGCGCCTCCTGCATCAGCGTGCCCATCGTGTTGGCGATGGCGAAACCGTCTTCGGGCGATGTCGCCCCGGCGCAGGCGAGCGCCGAATACCAGCCCATCGAATTGCCGGTGACGGCGACGATCTCCACCCGGTCGCGGTCGATCGCGAGAAAATCGCCCAGCGTCGCGGCGTAGATCAGGGCGGAGGCATTGTCGCCGCGGGTATGGCGCGCGAGGCTGAACCGCTCCGCCCCGTCGAGCGCGCTCAGGCTGTCCTGCCCGGCCGCCTCGCGTTGCGCGTCGAAGGCCGCCAGCAGGCGGGCATCGGGGAAATGGCGGGCGAGATAGCCCAGCTCCGCCTTGTTGTAGGTGCCGCGGCCCGGGCACACGACCACGGCGGTCCTGCGCCGGCTCATGCCGCGTCCCCCGTCAGCGCCCGCGCCGCGGCGACGATCCCCTCCACGCCCGGCATCGTCGCGGCATAGGCCGGGCCGGTGGGGATGAAGCTGTCCTCCGCACAATAGCGCGCATGCGGCCTGCCGCCGCGTTCGGCCATCAGCGCCATCAGCGCTTCGGCCAGGCCGCCGGTGCGCCGCGTCTCGTCCACCACCAGGACCCGCGCGGCATCGCCGATCGCGTCGATCAGGGCATCGGCGGGCAGGGGATTGAGCCAGTGCAGGTCGATCACCCGGCTCGCGATTCCCGACTCCGCCAGCCGCTTCTGCGCCTGGAGCGAGAGGTGCAGGCCGTTGGCATAGCTGACGATGGCGAGATCGCGCCCGTCGCCGTGGGTGGTCACTTCGCCCAGCGCGATCCGTTCGTCCGGGGCGGGATAGCGGCGCAGCCACAGGCCGTCGCCCGGCTCGTGCAGGTCGCGCATCGGGTAGAGCGCGATCGGTTCGAGGAACACGACCAGCCGCTGTTCCTCCCGCGCCAGCCGCACGCATTCGCGCAGCAGCCTGGCCGCGTCGGCCCCGTTGGAGGGGCAGCACAGGATCACGCCCGGCACGTCGCGCAGCGCGGCGAAGGAATTGTCGTTGTGGAAGTGCCCGCCGAACCCCTTCTGATACCCGAGGCCGGCGATCCGCACGACCATCGGGTTGGTGTATTGCCCGTCCGAAAAGAACGGCAGCGTCGCCCCTTCGCCGCGGATCTGGTCTTCGGCGTTGTGGTAATAGGCGAGGAACTGGATTTCCGGGATCGGCAGGAAGCCGTTGTGCGCCATCCCGAGGCCGAGGCCGAGGATCGACTGTTCATCGAGCAGGGTATCGATCACCCGCGCCCGGCCGAAGCGCTGGCCCAGTTTCTGCGTCACGCCATAGACGCCGCCCTTGGCGCAGATGTCTTCCCCCATCAGCGCGATCTCGCGGTGTTCCAGCATCAGGTCGGTCAGCGCCCAGTTGATCAGGCGGCTCATGATCTGGGGGCTTTCCATCGCCTTCAGGTCGGCCCCGAAGGCGTCCGCGCGCGCTTCGGCCGAAGGGCCGTTGCCGGGCGCGTTCGTGCGCGCGGGCGGGACCAGGCTGGCCATGACCTCGCCCGCCGTTTCCAGCCGCGGGCGGGTGACCGCCTCGGCCCGCACGCGCTCGACCCGTTCCAGCGTCTCCTCGTAGATCGCCAGCGCCTCGGCCGGGGACAGCGCGCCCGCCGCGTCCAGCAGGCGGACCGAGTGGAGCAGCGGGTCGTTCGCTTCCTCGGCCTCGACCTCGTGCCGGGCCATGTAGGTCGTCGGCATGTCGGCCCCGGCATGGCCGTAGAGGCGCACGGTGCGGACATGGAGGAAGGCCGGCTTGCGCCGCGTGCGGACATATTCCGCCGCCGCGCGGGCGGTGGCATATGTGTCGTAGATGTCGAGCCCGTCGCAGGCGAAATAGCCGAGGCCGGGGCGGTTCGCGAAACTGGCGGCGATCCAGCCCGCCGGGGTCCTGGTCGAAATGCCGATCCCGTTATCCTCGCACACCCACAGCAGCGGCATCGGCACGTTCTGGAACGCGGTCCAGCAACTGGTGTTGATCGCCCCCTGCGCGGTCGAGTGGTTGGCGCTGGCATCGCCGAAACTGCACATGACGATGGCGTCGTCGGGCAGGGCCTGGTGCTCGGGCCTTACGCGGCGGGCCGGGCCGATCGAATAGGCCGCGCCGACCGCCTTGGGCAGGTGGCTGGCAATGGTCGACGTCTGCGGCGGGATATTGAGCGCCTTCGAGCCCAGGACCTTGTGCCGCCCGCCCGAGATCGGGTCTTCGCGCGAACAGGCGAAGCTCAGCAGCATGTCCCACAGGATCGACTGGCCGGGCACCTGGTTGGCGCGCTCTATCTGGAACGCGGCATCGCGGTAATGGAGGAAGGCCATGTCGCTGGGCCGCAGCGCGGCGGCGACCGCCGCCATCCCCTCGTGGCCGGAAGAACCGATGGTATAGAACCCTTCGCCCGCCGCCTGCATCCGCCGGCTGACGATATCGAGCGCGCGCGTCAGGCACCCCGAACGATAGAGCTGCACCGCCGCCTGCGGCTCCAGCGGCCCGCCCGGCGCCCGCCCCTGCGGAAGGTCCCCCGCGGCCACCCGGCGCAGGAAGTTCTCATGCACGATCGAAGCGCGATCCATGGCCGCGGTGCTAGCCCCTTTGCCGCAAAAGAAAAGGGGGCGTGAAGGCGTGTCGCCCCCGGTGCCGGCGCTGGCGCGGGGCGGCCCGGGGCGGCCCGGGGCGGGGGGGCTAGGGCGATCCCTCTCGCTCGGTCTCGGCTTCGAGAACCAGGACCCAGTCCTCCCCTTCGCCGCTGGACGGCGGCACGAACCCCTGGATGCCCTGGCTCTGTTCGGTGCGGAACGGGTACTTCGCCCCATAGCGCGGATCGAACCAGGTCTGCGTGTGCATGCCGCCTTCCAGTTCGCCGAGGTCGAGGGTGAACGGTTCGCCCCGGGGCGAATAGACGATGATCCTCGACCCGTCGGCCGCGCGTGCAGCGCGCAGCTTGGCAGGGCCATGCATCGGGCCGTCCAGGATCAGGTCCTGTCGCGGCTCGAGCAGGTGAAACCGGTGTTCTTCCATGAAGCGGCGGAGCAGGCCCATCTGGCGCGCGCCGGGGTCTTCGATCGCATCGTGCCAGGGCCGGTTCGCGCCGATCGCGGGTTCGCGGCCCGGGGCCCACATCTGCCAGACGTTGTTGTTGCCGTAGGTATGTCCGGCCGCGCCAGCCATCACCGACCACCACGCCGCCTGTCGCACGTCGTCGTCGTCGAACCGCAGCCGCGGGTCATGGCCCCGGTTGTAGAATCCTACCGGGATACCTTCGTAACGGGGTTCCCCGTCGATGACCGGGCGCCTCGGGCGCAGCGCCAGGTCGTTTTCGACGTAGAGGCCCGTATCGAAATCGCGCGCCGCGTGCGAGGATTGGTTCATGTAGAAATCCAGCCACGGGGCATTGCGCACCTGGGCCGACGACAGGCCGGGACCGCGCGGATGGAAGGTGACGAGGTTCCGTCCGCCGTCGCCCTCGGCAATGCCTTTCGCCATGGCATCGATGATCGAACGCTCGTTGGCGGATCGCACGTTCGAATCCCCGCCCAGTATCCAGATGATGCCCGCGTCGCGGTATCGCCGGCCGAGGAAGCGCCCGTAGGCCCGGGCGTTCTCGGGCGTGAAAATCTGCGAATCGCCATCGCGCCAGTAACGGCCCCACGATGGCAGGAGGCCGACCGTCAGCCCCAGGGCATTGGCCCGCGCGATGACGTGGTCGACATGGGCGAAGTAGGCCTCGTTCGGGGTCGCCGGGTCGCGGTTCAGCAGCGGCAGCTCGCCATAGGCGTTCGGCTCGTCCAGCCCCCTCAGTTCGGCCAGGGCCACCGCCTGGATGACGTTGAAGCCCTTGTCGGCGCGATCGCGAAGATAGCGTTCGGCCTCTTCGCGGGTAAGCCGATGGAACAGGGCCCAGGCCGTGTCGCCGAGGTAGAAGAACGGCTTGCCGTCTTCGGTCTGCAGATGGCGCTGGTCCGGCGCGATCTCGATCCGGCCCTGGGCCTGGGCCTCCGGCCCCGGATGCAGCGCGGCCAGCGCCGCCGCGACGAGCCCCGATCGCAGTGAAAGCAGTTTCGACAAGTCGTTCCTCCCCGTTTTTCGCGAAAGGTAACCGGTGTCATCACCTATGTCCAGATCGCTGCCCATCGCCGGCGACGACCCGGCGGGCGGCGGGCGCGCAAACCGCTTTCCTACAGGGCCGCGCGCTTGCTAGCCCTTGTGCAATCGGTCTTTCGCATCGTTGGCTATCCGCTTTGTCGTCCGCCCGGCCCGAAGGTCACACGGGGGCGCCGGTCCCGGTCCGGTATCGGCCCGAAGGTCACATCGGTTCGCGCCGGGGGCTGTGTAACCTGCGGGAAAGGCGAGGCTTTTCTCGCAAGGTCACGCTTTCGATACGTGTGTTATGCGTCACGCGCTGGCGACCCTTCGCTTCACGCGCCAGGCGGTCGTCGCGCGGTCGAGTATCAGGACCGCCACGAGCGAGAGGGCGAACAGCGGCAGGAGGATCGCGAGGGCGATCACCAGTGCCCGCAGGCCCCAGCCGGCGCGGTGTTCGACCCGTGGCGGCGCGGCGAGCTGGCCGCGCGGGCGGCGCTTCCACCACATCCACGCGCCGAGCAGGCTGACCGCGATCAGCGCGATCGCCGTCGCCAGCCCGATCAGCTGGTTGGGAAGGCCGAACAGCTGCCCTTCGTGCCAGGCGATGCCATAGCCGACCGCGCGGTCGATCGGGTGCTTGTCGGCAAAGCCGCGGCGCCCGGTCTCCGCCCCGGTCGCGGGATCGTAAGTCACCGTCAGCGCGCGCGGCCGGTTCTGCGTCATCGAAGTGGCCGTCCACTCGTTGCCGGTCGGCGGGCCGAAGGCCTGCGGCGCATGGGGCGGCAGGACGAGAGCGGGGAAGGCCAGCCGCTCCTCCCGGGCCCGCGCGACGAAGGCGGAGAGGGGCAGGGTGCCCCCGGGCGCGGCCCCCGTCGCCGCGGGCACCTTCGCCGCGGGGGCCGCGGGGCCGTGGGCATGGTCGTGAGCCTGGGCGGGGGCGGCCCCGCTGCCGATCTTCCACTCCTGCGGCCCTTCGACCAGGCCCAGCTCCGCCCGCGCCCACTTGAACGCGCTGCCCCAGACCCCGGCCCAGGGCAGCCCGCTGGCGAGCATGACCAGCACCAGCCCCGCGATCCAGAAGCCGGTCACCCGGTGGATGTCGCGCAGCAAGGGCCGCCCGCGCAGCGAGAGCCGGGGCCACAGCGTGCCCGCCGCGCGGAAGGGGCGCGGCCACCACAGGTAGAGGCCGCTGACGATCAGCACGATCGTCCAGCTCGCGGCCAGTTCGACCAGCCGGTCGCCCCAGGTGCCCATCAGCAGCGAGCCGTGCAGCCGTGCCACGGTGGGCGAGATGCGCCCCTCCGGCGCCAGCGTGCCGAGCACGTCGCCGGCGGGGGACACGAAGACCTCCGCCGCTTCGCCGGAGGGGAGGGTGAGCCTGACCATCGCCGCGTCGCCGGCCCGTTCGGGCAGGCGATAGTGGACGAAGCGGCTTCCCGGGTGCGCGGCGAGCGCGGCGGCGAGCTGCGCGTCGGGCGAGACCGGCGCCCCGCCGGCCGGGCCGTGATAGGCCCGTTCCTCCCACCGGTCGATCTGGGGCTTGAACAGGTAGATCGCGCCCGTGACCGAGAGGAGGAGGACGAAGGGCAGGACGAGCAGGCCGGCATAGAAATGCCATCGCCATACCCTGCGATAGAGCGCCGGATCGGCCATCGTCGCCTCCCCCCTAGAACCGCGCGCGAAGGCCGCCGAAGACGGCGCGGCGCTCGACCGGGTAGAAGATCGCGGACGCGGGCGTCGCGGTGATCGCCGCGCTGATGTCTCCCACCGCCGTCTCGCCCAGCAGGTTGCGCGCATCGAGGAACAGGTCGATCCCCTCGGCCACGGTCGCGCCGGCGGTCAGGCCGACGAGGGCATAGCTGTCCACTCGCAGGCTGTTGGTATAGTCGGCCCAGGCCCCGCGCGGGACCCATTCGACGCTGGGGGCCAGGTGCAGGGCATCGGTGCCGAGGCGCAGCTCCGCGCGGTAGAGGTGCTCGGGCACCACGGGCAGGCGGTTGTCGCCGTACTGCGCATCGTCGATGAAGCGAAAGTCGCTGTACTGGTAGATCTGCCGCAGCCGGGCCCAGGGCGCGAGATCGAGCGACAGCGCCGCCTCGATCCCCTGGTGCCGCGTCTCGCCCGCGTTGAAGGTGGCGGCGGGGATGTCGGGCCCGATGTCGAACTGCAGCAGTTCGCCCTCCAGGTCGGCGCGGTAGAGGCTGAGATCCCACTGCACGATCCCGCGCCGGCCGCGCGTGCCGGCCTCCAGCGTCCAGGCGCGCTGCGGGTCGAGATCGACGAAGCCGGCGATCTGGGCCAGTTCGATGAAGCCGGGAAACTCGACCGAGCGGCTGTAGTTGGCGAAGACCTGGACGCCCGGCGCCGGCTCGTAGAGCAGGCCGAAGCGGGGGGAGAACGCGTCGTAGTCCGCCCGCCCGGTGACATCGACCGCGCCGCCCATGAAGGCGTTGTAGCGCAAGTGCTGCCGGCGGTAGCCGTCGGCATAGACCCCGCCGGCGATCAGTTGCAGCGCGTCGAGCGGGCGATAGCGGACTTCGCCGTAGACGCTGGCGCTGCGCGCGTCCTGGTCGGCATCGAAGGTCAGATCGCCGCGCTCGCCCTCGAGGTTGACGAAGCGCTTGGACCGGGTGTCGCCGAAACGCGCCTCCCCGCCCAGGGTCAGGGCGAAGCGACCGGCCGCGTAGTCGAAGCGCGCATAGACTCCCCGGTCGAGCGATTCCTGGTCCACGACCTGGAAGATCGGGTGGTAGAGCGACTTGGCATTCACGAACACGCCGGCATCGACCTGTCCCCCGTCGAGGCGCAGGCGGGTGCGGTTCTGCAGGCGCAGCGAATCGATGTCGCGCGCCATGTCGCCGGCGAAGTTGCCCGTCTCCGGCGCCGTGCGCACCGTTTCGAGGTCCAGCGCGCCGGGCAGTTCCTGGTTGATGTTGTTGACGCTGGCGTAGAAGCGCGTCTCGACCCGCTCGGCCAGGCCGATCCCGGCATTGCCGTGGAAGCGGAACGATCGGCGCGCGGCATGGTCGCGGTCGCCGTCCGACCGGTCGAAGGCGACTGCGGCCCAGGCATCGCCCGCCCCGGCCTCGAGCCCGGCGGAGGCGAGCGCGCGAACGGTGTCGAAGCTGCCGGCATCGGCGCGCAGGTAGAGGCCGCCGGCCGTCTCGCCGGTCGGCGTCACCCCGTTGATCGCGCCGCCCAGCGTGCCCGAGCCGAAGCGCAGCGCATTCGCCCCACGATAGACCTCAAGGTGGTCGAAGAAGATCGGGTCCAGTTCCTGGAAGTCGCCGTTGTCGTCGGCGAGGTTGATCGGCACCCCGTCCTGCAACAGCGTGATCCCGCGCATGTGGTACCCGCGCGAGAGGCCGGAACCGCGGATCGAGATGCGCACTTCCTGGCCGTAGCGCGGCTGGAGATAGACGCCGGGCGAGAAGGCGATCACGTCGCGCAGCGAGACGGGCGACTTGTCGGCGTAATCCTCGTGCGTGACGACGTCGGTGCCCCCGGGCGTGGCGTCGGCGCGGTCCTGCGCCGCGTCGGCCGCGCGGGCGCCGGTGACGATGATCGTGCGGCCCTCGGCCCCCCCGGCGCCTTCCGCGGTCGCGGTTTCGGTGGCGGTTTCGGCGTGGGCGGGCAGGGCGAAGCAGGCGAGCGATGCCGCGAGGGTAATGCGTGAAATGGTCATGGTTCGGCTATCCTGGAAGAAAGGGAGCGAGGATCAGGCGACGAGCCGCTCGAGCTTGGCGAGCGCGCTGTCGGGATCCTCGTGATGGTCGATGATCGATTGCAGGCGGCCGTCGCGGTCCATCAGGAAGACCGAGGCCGAGTGATCGACGGTATAGCCGCCGCCATCGATCGGCACCTTCTCGTAGAACACGTGGTAGGCCTGCGTGATCGCCTCGACCTGCTCCGGCGTGCCCGTCAGGCCCATGATGGGCGTGTCGAACAGCGCGACGTAGTTGCCGATGTCCTCCGGCCGGTCGATCTCCGGGTCGACCGAGACGAAGACGATCTCGAACTCGTCGCCCCCGTCCCCCATCCGCTCGCGAAGCCGGGCCAGCCGGGCGAGGGTCGTCGGGCAGACGTCCGGGCAGCGGGTGAAACCGAAGAAGATCGCGAAGGGCCTGCCGGCCAGCGTCCGCTCGGTCACGGTCGAACCGTCAGCGGCGGTCAGCGTGAACGGCCCGCCGACGCTGTCGGCGAAGTCGCTCGATACCGTTGGGCCCTCGGGCCGGTTGGTCGCTGCATAGAGGGCGATGCCGGCGGCTGCGAACACCGCCAGCCAGAGCGCGCGGCGCAGGTGCCTCAGCCAGCCGCCGGGCTGCGCGGGGCGGTCAGTCATCGTGCGCCTCCCACGGCCCCTCGGCCCCGATCGGGCGGACGTCGAGCGCGACCGTGACCGCGCCGGCGCGCTCGAACGTCAGCGTCAGGGGCACTTCGGCCCCCTGCCGCAGCGGCTCGCGCAGGCCCATCAGCATGATGTGATAGCCGCCGGGTTCCAGCGTTACCGTGCCGCCCGCGGGGATCGGCAGCCCGCCGGCGATCTCGCGCATCCGCATGACGCCGCCGGCCATGTCGACGCTGTGCACCTGGACATCCTCGGCGATGGGGGTGCTGCCGCCCAGCAGCCGGTCGGGCTCCGCGCCGCGGTTGTCCAGCGTCAGGAAGGCGCCGCCCGCGTCCTGTCCGGGCGCGGTCTCGCGCGACCAGGCGGCCTGCACGGCCACGACGGCCGCGCCCGGTGCCTCGCCCGGCGGTTCATCGGCAGGGTCCGCGCCGCAGCCGGCGAGCGGGATCGAAAGGGCAAGGAGGGCGGCTGCCGCCCAGTGGTTACGAACGGGCCCGGCACGGCCGGATACCCGATGCCGCCCGCGCAGGCGGCCAAGATGCTTGGTCATGTCACTATTGCTCCGCACAGCCCGGCCATGCGCTTCGTGCGCGGCCGGATCGCCAGGAAGGATCGGTTCAGATCGTCAGGCGGCTGCCGGGGGCGCGCGCAGCGGCGGGCGGAGATAGGGAATGCGCGCGAGCGGCGCGCCGGTGCGCGGCGCGAGGCCGAGCACGAGGATGAAGGCGAAGGCGGCGGCGAGCAGGACCGAGTCCGCGCCGCCGAGCGCCGCCTTGGAAAGCCCGGTGAAGGCGCAGTGATCGCCGGCCCCGGCGTCGTCCGCGTGGCCCTGTCCCGCGCCCGGCACGACGATGTCCACCGTCTGGCCCTGGTCCAGCCCGCCGGTGCAGATCGTGACGGTCAGCACCCGGTCGGGCGCGGCGGAGACCATCATCCCGGCGGGAACGGCGATCTTGAAGCAGAACGCGGCGACGAGCAGCACGATCGCCAGGTGGCGATGCCGTCGAATCAAGGCGCGCAACTGCGTCATCGACCGCGCCCCTTATCGCCCCCGCCCGCGCTTGTCATCCACCCAGCCGGCGCGCCCGCCCCGGCCGGTCAACTGGCCACTGTTCGTATCGGTCCTCGGACGGGTCGACCCCGGCGCCGCGCCCCTGGTTCGCGTTCGGTCTGGCCGGTCCAGCGTTCAGGGTGGTGGCCCGGTGCCCGGTGCCCAGTGCCCGCTGCCTGAGGCCGAAGGCGAGAACCAGCGTGCCGGCCCGGGAGCCGCGGCCGGCACGCTGGACGCTTGCGGAAGGGTTTCTAGCGTTGGTGGCGCCGCTCTTCCGCGCGCTTTCGGAATGCGGCGAGTTCCTCGCGATCGACCACGCCGTCGCGGTTGCCGTCGGCCATGTCGAACACGCGCGCCCGGCCATAAGCGAATTCTTGGCGTTCGACCTTGCCGCTGCCATCCTCGTCCATCGCGTCGATCAGCTGCCTGATCCGTTCGCCCGACCGGCGGCGGAGCAGCCCGCGGCGACCGCGGTCGCTGCTGTCGAGGGCGCCGTCGCGGTTCCTGTCGAGCCGGTCGAACAGCCGGGCCTTGCCGGCAGTGAACTCCTCCCGCGTGACGCGGCCGTCGCCGTTGGCATCGGCGCGCAGCAGCAATTGCGCGGGGTCGCGCGACTGCGCCTCGGCGGCGGGGGCGAGGGCCATTGCGCCGCCGGCCAGCACGACGGGCCACACGGGGCGTTCCATCGTGCTTCGTCCTTTCATGGTGCTTCGTCCTTTCATCGTGCTAAGTCCTTTCATCGCGTCTCTCCCTTCCGATCGGGCCGTGGACATTTGGGGGCGGTTCCGCTGACTCGCCCCGGGTGCCGCGGCCGCACGCGCTGGATTCCGGCCATTGTCAGGTGCCCGCCGGCTCGTGCCGGGCATAGTCGGCGAGCTGGCTGTCCAGCGCTGCGCGAAACGCCGGCCGCCCCTCGCACCGCGCGAGATAGGGCCCGAGCACGGGATCGGCCGAGCACAAGTCGGTATGGCCCGCCAGCCGCAGGACGCTCGCCATCAGGATATCCGCCGCGCTGAAGCGATCGACGAGATACGCGCGCCCTTCCAGCCGCCCCGCCACCACCGCCAGCCGGTCGCGAACCGTCTCGACCAGGCCGGGGCGGCGCGCCGGTGCCCAGCTTTCCCCGCCGTGCAGCATGTCGAGGGCAAAGAGCGCGTCCAGCGGCGGCTCGAGCGTATTGAGGGCGGCATGCATCCACACGACGACCTCGCGCCGCGGGGCCGTCTCCGTCGGCATGAGGGCTTCGCTCTCTTCGGCGACGAGCTGGACGATCGCACCCGATTCGAACAGGGCCGCCCCGTCGATGGTCGCGGCGGGAACCATGCCGAACGGCTGCTTGCGCAGGTAGGCCGGGGCCTTGCGTTCCGATGGGTCCACCAGGTCGACTTCGTAAGGCAGGCCCGCCTCTTCCAGGGCCCAGCGCACGCGCAGGTCGCGCACGATCCCGCGCGCGAACGGGGGCACCTGGCGAAAGCCGGTTACGGTGAATTCAGTCATCGTGGTTCTCCTGTCGGTTATCCGGCGGGCGCGTGCGGGCATCGACCGGCAGCGGCGCGAGCGGGCCGCGCATTCGCGGCGCTTGCGCTTTTGCCCCTGCCTGCCGACACTGCCGCGATCGGCATGCCTTTGCCTCGCCCGGGCTAACCGGCGGAGCGCCGGGCCGAGAGTGACAAGTGTGACGGGATTAGGATGGACTCGCAGATCGCCGCTGCCGCGCGCTCCTTGGGGGAAGGGGACCCGCTCTCCGCGCTGAAGCGGGTGAGCCTGCGCGACGATCCGCCCGCGCTGGCCCTGCGGGGGATGGGCATGGCCCAGCTCGGCGACCTTGCCCGGGCGCGCGCGCTGTTGCGCAAGGCGGGGCGCGCCTTCGGATCGCGGGAAGCGGTCGCGCAGGCCCGGTGCGCCGTGGCCGAGGCCGAGATCGCGCTCGTCTCGCGCGATCTTGCCGGCCCGGCGGATCGGCTGGCCCGGGCCAGGGCGACGCTCGAATCGCGCGGCGACACGCGCAATGCCGCCCATGCCGGGGCGCTTGCCGCCCGCCGCCTGCTGCTGATCGGCCGGATCGGGCAGGCGGAGCAGGCTATCGACGGCGTCGATCCCGGCTGCCTGCCCGCCGTCTCGCGCGTCGGGTACTGGCTGGTGAGGGCAGGCATCGCGATGCGGCGGATACGCGCGGCGCCCGCGCGCGAGGCGCTGGACGAGGCCGATCGCATCGCCCGCCACCTCGCGATTCCCGCGCTCCAGGCGGAAGTCGACCGGGCGCGCGATGCCTTCGGGCAACCGGCCGCCTGCAGGATCGCGCGCGATCGGCGACACCCCCTCGCGCTGGCCGAAGTGGAGGCGCTGTTCGGTTCCGGCGCGGTGGTGGTGGTCGATGCCTGTCGCCATGCCGTCCGCGGCGGGGCGACCGTCGTCCCCCTGGCGAGCCGGCCAGTGCTCTTTGCCCTGGTGCGCGCGCTGGCGGAGGCCTGGCCGGCCGATGTCTCGCGCGAAGATCTGCTGCTGCGCGCCTGTCGTGCGCGCCATGCCGACGAGAGCCACCGCGCGCGGTTGAGGGTCGAGGTGGGCCGCTTGCGGCGCGCGCTGGGCGATCTGGCGGACGTGCGGGCGACGGCGCGCGGGTTCGCCCTTGCACCGCGGGGCGGACGGGAGCCGGTGGTCCTCGCGCCGCTGCGCGAACACCGGCACGGCGATGTCCTGGCCCTGCTGGCCGACGGGGAGGCCTGGTCCAGCTCCGCCCTCGCGCTCGCGCTGGGCGTCAGCGCCCGCACGGTCCAGCGCGCGCTGGAAAGGCTCGCGCACGACGGCGAGGCGGAACCGTTCGGGCGCGGACGCGGCCGCCGCTGGGTCATCCGCAAGGCGCCCGGTTTCCCGACAGGCTTGTTACTCCCGGGTTCGCTGGGGCTGGGCTAGGCAGTCGGGCATGACACAGAGCAAGGCAGATATCGTCGGCCATTACGGCCCCTTTCCCGGCGCGGACAATGTCGCCGGGGTCGCATTCGACGGCATGCGCGTCTGGTTCGCATCGGCGCAGGGCCTGCGGGCCTTCGACCCGGAAACCGGCGAGATCGGGGCGGAGCTGCCCACGCTCGCCGACGCGGGAACGACGTTCGACGGCACTTACCTGTACCAGATCGCCGAGCTGATGATCCGCAAGATCGACCCGTCCAGCGGGGAGATCGTGCGCGAGATTCCCACCCCCGGCGACGACGGCGCCTCGGGCCTCGCCTGGGCCGAAGGCTCGCTGTGGGTCGGCAAGCACCGCGGGAAGAAGATCCACCGGGTCGATCCCGACACCGGCGAAATCCTCGGCACGATCGAATCGGATCGCTTCGTGACCGGGGTCTGCTGGGTCGGCGCGGAGCTCTGGCACGGCACCTGGGAGGACGAGCGGAGCGACCTGCGGCGCGTCGATCCACGTTCCGGCGCGGTGCTCGAATGCCTGGAGATGCCGCGCGGCGCCGTCGTCTCCGGCCTCGATTCCGATGGCGAAGGCCGCTTCTTCTGCGGCGGCGGCCCCGAAGGTGGCGTGCGGGCCGTCCGTCTCCCGCGCGCGGAGCCGGGGGACCGGGGGGCGGCCGCGACGTCCTGATATTCGCCGCCCGCGGCCGGTTCACGATTTTGCAACCGAACAGCCGCGGGCGCGTCACACGGCGGACCTAGCTGCCCATCCCGAACGCAACATTCGGGAGCCGCCATGAACATTCGTTATGCAAGCGCACGCGCCATTTTCCTGTCCACCGCCCTGGCCGCCGTTCCGGCCATGGCCGAGGAAGCCGGGGGTCAGGCCGGCAGCGACGGGGCCGCGCAGGCGGGCAACCAGATCGTCGTCACCGCGCAGAAGATCGAACAGCGCGCGCAGGACGTGCCGATCACCATTTCCGCGCTGCGCGGCGACCGGATCGAGGAACTGGGCGTCGGCGATCTCGACGAGCTGTCGAACTACATCCCCGGCCTCAACGTGCAGGAGCAGAGCGCGAACAACCCGGGCATCGTGATCCGCGGGGTCACCTCCGATTCCGGTTCCGCCCAGCAGGGGCCGCGCGTCACGCTCTATTACAACGGCGTCGATATCTCGCGCTCGCGCGGGAGCTACCAGTCGATCTACGACCTCGACCGGGTCGAGGTGATCAAGGGCCCGCAGGCCACGCTGTTCGGCACCGCATCGGCGGTGGGCGCGATCAGCATCGTGCCCGCGCGGCCCGAGCCGGGCCTGTCGGCCGAGCTGACCGGCGGTTACGGCAATTACGACTATACCCTGCTCACCGGCTACCTGAACGCGGGCAGCGACCAGGTGGCGGGCCGCATCGCCTTCGAATGGAAGCGGCGCGACGGCTATGTCGAGAACCTCAGCGCCTCGCAGGAGGACGAGCTCTACGCGCTCGACAACCTCGGCCTGCGCGGCTCGCTGCGTGTGCGGCCCGGGCCGGATTTCACGATCGACCTCGTCGGCACCTTCGATCGCCAGCGCAACGGCGGCACGCCGTTCATCTCGGGCAATTTCCCGACCGAGGCGGGGCCGGCCGACCCCTTCGGCCCGGCCAACCTCGGCGGATCGCCGTTCTCGCGCGAGGTGCTGGGCAAGGACCAGCTGGGCCTCGACCGCGAAATCTACGACCTGAACCTGACGGCCGAATACCGGTTCGCCGACGACTGGGCCTTCACCACGGTCAACGGATACCGCGAGTTCGACAGCCTCGAGACGTTCGATGCCGACGGTTCGGCGGCCTGGTTCCTCGAGTTCGCCGAGATCGCCGAGGGGTGGCAGTTCAGCCATGAAGGCCGCTTCTCCTATTCGGGCATGGACCTGCGCGGATCGTTCGGCTGGAACGTCTTTACCGAAGACGGGCGGCAGAACGTCCCCTTCTCGTCGGAGGAAGGGATCTTCCTGCAATGCGCCGCCGGGGTCGTGCCCGACATCGCCTGCGTCGCCCCCGATGGCAGCGTGCCGGCCGAACAGGTGACCGGCCTGCTCACCGGCGGGCAGGTCGCCCAGCTGCCCTATCAGTCGGTGTTCGAGAACCAGGGACAGAACGACAGCTATTCCGTCTTTGCCGATGCCACCTGGATCGCGACCCGCGCGCTCGAGCTGACCGCCGGCGTGCGCCTGCTGTGGGAAGACCGCCAATCGGGCTATTTCGCCGAGGTCGCTCCCTCGGTCCTGACCGGCGGGCCGTCGCTGATCCCCGGCCAGACCGACACCAACGGGCGGACCTTCACGGCCCGCGAGGACTTCTTCGACGTTCTCCCGCGTTTCAACGCGCTCTATCGCGCGAGCCCGGATCTCAACTTCTACGCCACCGTCTCGAAGGGGCGCCGTTCCGCGGTCGTGCAACTGGGCGCGACGCGCGACGAGAACGGGATAGCGGTGCCCAATTACCAGCTCGTGCCCGAAGAAGTCGTGTGGAACTACGAGCTGGGCGCGAAGCTGAGCAGGGGCCCGGTCTCGGCCTCGCTCGGTGCCTATTACCTTGACTATTCCGGCTTCCAGGTCAGCGTGATCCAGGATGACGGCACGACCCGCACCGAAAGCGCCGGATCGGCTTCGAACCTCGGGATCGAGGCGGAGCTGGCCGTCCAGGCGGCACCGTGGCTGAGCCTGTTTGCCAACGGCGCCTATATCGACGCCAAGGTGGACGAAGACTCGGCGCTGGCGGACGCCTATTCGGGCGCGCGCTTTCGCCTCCAGCCCAAGTGGCAGGCCGCGGCCGGCTTCACGATCGACGCGCCGATCGGCGAAGGGGCGCGGTTCTTCGCGACCCCCAGCGTGACCCATCGCAGCAGGATCTATTTCGAGCTGCCGAACAACCCGGTCACGTCGCAAGGGTCGGTCACCTTGCTGAATGCCCGTGCGGGCATTGCCTTCGCGCGGGACCGGTTCGAGATCGCGGGCTTCATCCGCAATGCCACGAACGAGGATTACCTGCTGGACGCCGGCAATACCGGCGGAGCCTTCGGCTACCCGACGTTCATTCCGGCCGAGCCGCGCTTCTACGGCATCGAGCTGACCGCGCGACTTTTCTGAGGGGAGGCTGAGCCATGTCGATCGATCGCCGCAATGTCCTGAGGCTGCTGGGCGCGGGCAGCGCGCTGACCCTGCCGTCCGCGACCATCGCGCGCCAGGCGCCCGCCCGGGTGCGTTTCGTGCACGGGGTTGCCAGCGGCGACCCGGCGCAGGACGGCGCGGTGATCTGGACCCGCGCGACGGCGGAGGAAGGCTTCGCCGGCGACATCGCCTTGCGCTGGCACGTTGCGACTGCGCCTGATGCTTCCCCCGTCGCAGGCGGCGAGGTCTGGGCGCGCGCCGCGGCCGACCATACGGCGAAAGTGGAGGTCGCTTCGCTGCGACCCGGGGCGGAGTACCATTACTGGTTCGAGGCGGCCGACGGGACGCGCTCGCCGACGGGGCGCTTCCGCACCCTGCCGGCGGGCGCGGTGGACCAGGTGGTCCTCGCGGTCGCCTCGTGCCAGCTCTATCCCGGCGGACTGTTCAACGCCTATGCCGACATGGCGGCGCTGCCCCGGCTCGATGCGGTCGTGCACCTGGGCGACTACATCTACGAATACGGCGAAGCGGGCTACGGCGCCGAGATCGGCGAGCGGCTGGGGCGCCTGCCCGATCCCCCGCACGAGATCGTGACCCTGGCCGACTATCGCCGGCGCCACGCCCAGGTGAAATCGGACCCCGATCTCCAGGCCGCCCATGCGCGCGCCGCCTTCATCTGCGTGTGGGACGATCACGAGGTCACCAACGACGGATGGATCGGCGGCGCGCAGAACCACCAGCCGGAGACGGAGGGCGACTGGGCCGGGCGCAAGGCGGTGGCCATGCAGGCCTATTTCGAATGGATGCCCATTCGCGATCCCGATCCGCTCCGCGCGCACGAGGCGATCTTCCGCAGCTTCGAATTCGGCGATCTCGCCACGCTGGCGATGGTCGAGACCCGGTTGCTCGCGCGCGACAGGCAGGTCGCGCCCAAGGGGGAACTGCCTCAGGCCGACCGGGTCGAGGCCGTGCTGGCCGAACGCGACCGCCCCGAACGCGAGCTGCTGGGCCGCGGGCAGAGCGAGTGGCTGGAAGGCGTCCTCGCCGCCTCGGTCGAGGCCGGCAAGCCGTGGCAGGTGATCGGCAATCAGGTGGTAATGGCGCGGGTCGCCGGGCCGGATCTGGAGGCGAGCCTGGGGGCCGAGGCCTATGCCGCCATGCGGGCCCGGATGCCGGAACAGTTTCGCGCGCGGATCGACGAGGCGCTGGTCGGCTATCGCGCCGGGGTGCCGTTCAACCTCGACAGCTGGGATGGCTACCCCCATGCGCGCGAGCGGCTCTACGACCTCTTCGCCCGGGCCGGGGCACGGCCGCTCGTCCTGTCGGGCGACAGCCATGCCGCCTGGAGCAACAACCTGCACGATACCGCCGGCCGGCTGACGGGGATCGAGGTCGGCTGCACGGCGATCTCCAGCCCGTCCTACGGATCGATCCTGCCCGGGATCGGCCGCGCGCTGGCCGCGGCGAACGAGGAAGTCGTCTTCTGCGACCAGGACAACAAGGGCTATGCCCTCGTCACCCTGACGCCGGACGCGATGCGGGCCGAGCACGTCGCCGTCTCCACCGTGCTGGAGCGGCCTTTCGACCGGCGCATCACCGCCCGCCACCACGCCAGCGCGAAAGGCGGCCCGCTGCGACATGTGAACGCCTGACCCCCTGCCCGCTGGCGGTCCGCGCCGAAACCGCCGATAGAGGGGGGAGCGGCGAAGGAAGGCGAGCGTGGATCGGGGCGATAGCGGCAGATCGTGGCATGGGGCGGGCCCCCGGCGGCGCGACGTCATCGCCGCGGCTGCCGCAGTGGGCCTCGCGACCGGCGCGGTCGCACGCCTTTCGGCCGCGGGCCGGCCGGCAATGAAAACCGGCGTCAACATGATCGAGACGGCGTCCGCGCACTTCGGAAGCGGGGCCGCCCGGGCCAGTTTCGAACGCCTCGCCCGGGCGGGCGCGCGCGTGGTCGCGCTGGTGCCTTTCTTCTGGCAGTCGCATCCCGGTGATCCGGCGCTGGTGCGCGGCGCCGCGCTGCCGGCCGAACGCCTGCGGCTCGGCATGGCCGAGGCCGCGCGCGTCGGGCTGGAGATCGTGGTCAAGCCGCATGTCTGGGTTCCCGGGAACTGGGCTGGGAGCATCGCATTCGATCGCGAAGAGGCCTGGCGCCAATGGTTCGCGGCCTATGAACGCGCGCTGCTGGACTGCGCCGATACCGCGCGTGAGGGTGGGGCGCAGGTGCTGAGCGTTGGGACGGAGCTGGCGCAGACGAGCGCGCGCGCCGAATGGCACGACATGATCGCGCGCGTGCGCGAGGCGTTTCCGGGCCGGCTGATGTATGTCGCGCACAACGCACAGGAGGCGCAGCGGATCGGGTTCTGGGACCGGCTCGATATCGTCGCGCTCTCGGCCTATCCCGCGCTCGGCCGGCCGACGCAGCGGCAGGCTTGGCGCCGGGCGATGACGGCGCAGGTCGGCGCATTGCGCTCGCTTGCAGAGCGCCATGGGAAGGCGGCCTGGCTGGGCGAGATCGGCCTGCGTTCTGCCGAGGGGGCGACCGCCAGGCCCTGGGAAAGCGCCGAAGAGCGCGCGGCAGCGCCGGACCCGGCCCTGCAGCGCGACGTCCTGCGCCTGTGGCTGGACGTGGCGCGCGGAGGCGGCATCGAGACGGCGCTGGTCTGGCGCTGGCTGAGCGATCCGGCGGGCGGCGGCCCAGCCGATACCGATTTCACGATCCAGAACAAGCCGGCGCAGGGCCTTCTCGCCGGCAGATAGCGGTCAGAAGGAAATCCACACCCCGCCGAAGAAACCGCGCTCGCGCAGTGCGTTCTCGCCTGCGATCGTGCCCAGCAGGCCTGCCTGCAGCGCGACCGCGGGGGCCACATCGACGACGCCGGAAAGCTGGAGATTGTGATAGCGGTATTCGTCGAAGATGCCCCCGCCCGCGCCGTCGCTGATCGTGTTAAGCGACTGCACCATCAGCAGGACGTTCGGTCGCGGGCGATAGCCCAGCGTCAGGTCGGCGTGGAACTCGTTCGGCGGATCGCCGTCGCGCAGGCGATAGCTGGCCTGCCCGTCGATGAAGCCGCTGTCCCCCCCCAAGCGGAGATTGTGAAAGCCGCGCAGGCGCAGGTCGTACTCGGTATCGGTGCTGCCGACCTGGGCCAGCTTGTCGTCGCGCGAGACACCCGGGATGCGCACGGTTGTTTCCAGCGCCAACCAGCCCTCTTCGCTGTCGGCGAAGCGGTACCGGCCGCCGATGTCGGTATAGCCCAGCCCGCTGTCGTCCTCCCCGCCTTCGACCGAGACGTCGCGCAGGCTCGGCTTGAAGATGAGCGTGAGATCGGGGGCGATCTCGTACTCGGACAGCAGGTAGAGCTCGACCTTCTGGTAATCGGCGATGTCGATGCTCTCGCCGTCCGCGTCGAAGCCGCGCGCGCTGCTGGAATAGTAGAACGTGGCGATGACCTGCCCCTTGTCCGCCTGCTCCGCCGCCGGGGGCGGAAGGTCCTGCGCGGCCGCGGCCGGGGCGAGGGCGAACATGCCGGCGAAGGCGATGGCGAAGGCGTTGGATCTACCGGTCATTGTCGCTCCAGGAGTGCTTGTCGGGTCGTATCGACGAGGGCGTCTGCGGTCAGCGCCAGTTCGTGCGGCCCGGCCCAGGCCGCCTTCGCCCAAAGCGTGACGTGTTCGGACTGGATCGAGTTGCCGTGGGCGATCTGCGCTTCTTCAACCGCCGCGCAGGCCCGGCGGTTCCAAGCTTCCAGCGCCTGCGCCTGCGGGGCGCCGGGGTGGATCAGCATGAAGGAGCCGGGCCCGTTCGCGACCACCAGCATGTTCAGCGGGGCGGGGATGGCCTGGAACCGCCGGGCCAGGTCCTGCGACAGGCGCCGTGCTGCCGCCTCTCCGTGGAGCGCGGCGTAAGCTTCGAAGTCGACGACCTGGAGCAGGCCGATCGCCGCCGGGCGATCCTGCGCCCGGCAGTCGGAGATGACGAGATCGAGGATCCGGCGCTTGAGCAGCTCGGTCTGCGGATCGATCAGGCTCATGCCCGCCTGGCCCTGGCGCAGGGCCGCGTTCTGAACCTTCAGGTCCTCTTCCCGCAGCGCCCGGCGCTCGCGTTCGCGCTGGATCCGCAGGAGCGTACGCACGCGCGCCAGCAGCCTGATCTCGTCGATCGGCTTGGTCAGGAAATCGTCCGCCCCGGCCATGTAGGCCTGGTTGAGCAGCTCGGTATCGTTGGTCGCCGTCAGCATCAGGATCGGCAGGTAGCGCGTGCGCGGCGAGAGGCGCATCCGCGCGCAGACTTCCAGCCCGTCGATATCGGGCATCATGATGTCGAGGATGACGAGGCTGTAGTCCACCTCGCCGCCGGCCACCTGCAGATCGCTCTCCCCCGCCTCCGGAATGCCGCACTTGCGCAGCGCCTCGTGTCCGCCGCGGGCAATGTCGATGTCGTGGAAGTTGCCCTTCGCCAGCAGCGACTTCGTGATCAGTGCGCTTTCGGGAACGTCGTCCACGACCAGAATTCGCGATCGCCCGTTCTGCGTCATGGCCCGACCTCGTCGTTCATCTCGTACACGCGCCAGCGGTCTCCGTCGTAGATCAGCCGGTATCCCGCCGCACCGTTATCATAGAGTGTAGGGAATATCCGGCCAACGCGGTCGCTGCCGAGGCCTGACGCGCTGTTGCGGACGACAAGGACCTGCGCCTCGGTCCGGTTGCGCAGCGAGGCAAGGCGGAATGCCTCGGTTCCGCTGCTGCGGATTCCCCGCGCATCGCCGCGCAGGGCGATGACCGCCGGGACGGCCTCCGCATCGAACAGGACATCGTCCTTGCCTGCCAGGGCACGGGCCAGTTCCGCCACTTCGGGATCGCCGTAGCCGGCCGGCCTGTCCGCTATCGCCGCCTTCCAGCGCTGGTTCTCGGGTGCCCGGTCGGCAAGGACCAGGATCGCCCCGCCGAGCAGGCCGGCGGAAAGCAGGTTCAGCTCGACCCGGTCGAGGCGGCCCGCCGGCCAGCGGGCAACGCAGGCCGCGGCGCCGGTGATCGCCAGACTGGCGGCCAGCGCGGCCGACGGGAGCAGGCCGATGGCCAGCGCCAGAACCATGCCCGCCAAAAGCGTGGCGACTATCGCGAGGACGGCGTAGCGCAAGGGCGCGCGGCCGCGTGCGGCGAAGAAGAATGCCATCAGCACCGGGCCGACCGCGAAGACCCCGATGATCGAAAGGGCGAAAGATCGCCAGCCGGAGCTTTCGCCCCCGGGCAGGCGCGCGCCCAGGCCCGCCGCCTCGCGGCTGATCGTGTCGACGAACGCGGCCGGGTTCCCCAGGAAGACCCAGTTGACGTACATGAAGGCGAGGAGGCTGAAGGCCACCGGAAACAGCAGCATCAGGTACATCGGGACGGGCGCGTTGCGCAAGCGGTCGGCGGGCATGACCAGCGCCAGGAAGGGCAGGCTGGCGAAGACGAGCAGAAGCCCGAAGGGGTGGGCGAACGCCATCAGCGCCAGCCCCAGCGACACCAGCATCAGGTCGTTGACGCGTTCGCCGCGGCGCAGGCTGAACGTCCCGAGCGCGGTCAGCCACAGCCCCCAGTGTATCGCCATGAACCCGGCTCCTTCGGTCGCGGCGCGCAGGAACACGGGGTTGAGGCCCAGCGCGGCGCTCGCCGCGGCTGCTTCGGCAAGCGACAGGCCATTGGCCCGAAAGGCGGCGAACCAGGCGACGACGAGCAGCCCCGCCATGGCCGCGCTCAGCGTCGCCAAGCCCGCCGTTCCCGCCTGGGGGAAGAGATAGCTGACGGCGATCGCAGCGATATAGGGCAGGGGCGGGAAAGCCGTGACGACGTTCTCGAAACGGATCATGCCCCCCAGGCTCAACAGCGTGCGCCCGTGCAGGTCGAGGTTGCTCGCCGAGACGTAGCCGCGGGCGTGGAGGACCAGCGCGAAGGCCAGGACCGCCGCGGCCAGGGCCAGCGGGACCAGGTAGGGGGCCGCCCTGCGCGCCGTCATCCGGCGAGCTGCCCGGCCTGCGCCTTGCTGACTTCCGATGCCGTGTGCTTCGACAGGCCGTGTTCGGTCTTTTCCCAATAGAACGGCTTGGTGATCAGCTGCCACGCGCCTTTCCATGCCGCCACAGACATCAGCACCCAGTACCAGATCACCGTGAGGCTGTAGGGCGCGAGCGAGAGCCAATTCCGCCGGAAGGGAGCCAGCATCATCACGAAGATGAACAGCCCGTTCCCGGCCAGAAGGTTGAACAGCGACAGGTAGAGCAGGACCGGGGGGAAGAGCGGGTCGAACACGCCCGTTTCGGTCACCAGCCAGAGCGCGAAGATCAGCCAGAACAGCGGGTTCAGCAGGCCCGACAGCATGGTGCCGCCGATGAAGAAAACGAAGCCCAAAACGCCCAGCGGGCCGATCGTCTTCACCAGGTGCAGCGGCCGGCGCGTGTGCACGAGGAAAGTTTGCATATAGCCCTTGATCCAGCGCGAGCGCTGCCGGATCCAGTTGCTCTGCGAGACATTGGCTTCCTCGAACGTGGTCGAGGCGGCAAGCCGCACTTCGTATCCCTTCTGCGTCAGCCGGATTCCCAGGTCGGCATCCTCCGTCACATTGAAAGGGTCCCAGGCGCGCAATTCGCGCAGCACGTCCATCTTGAAGTGGTTCGACGTCCCGCCGAGCGGGATCGGCACCTTGAGCTTTTCCAGCCCGGGCAGCATGAGATCGAACCACAGCGAATAGTCGAGCGTGAACAACCGCGTGAGCCAGTTCTCGTCGCGATTGAAATAGTTCAGCCGGCACTGGACGCAGGCGACGTTCTCGGGCGCGCGATCGAAGGTGACGACCACTTTCTTCAGCTGGTCCGGCTCGGGCTTGTCCTCGGCATCGTAGATGACGAGATATTCTCCGCGCGCGAACTGCAGCGCGTAATTGCATGCCTTGGGCTTGGTCTGCGGCTGCGAGGGCGGGACGAGGATGATCTCGAAGATGTCCTCCAGCCCCAGCGCCGTCGCCGCGTCGATCGTCAGCCGGTCGCCTTCCTCCAGCACGATCTTGATGTCGAGCCGGCTGGTCGGATAGTCGAGTTCGCGCAGCGCGTTGGCGAGGATCGGCAGGACGTCCGGCTCGCGGAACATCGGCACCAGCACGGTGTAGATCGGCAGGTCCTCGTCGCGCAGCAGGCTGACCGCGGCGTCGAGCTGGCGTTCGCTCGCGTGCTGGTTCTTGCCGCCATACCAGATCAGCACGCTCTTGAAGACGAAGTTGCCGAGGTAGAACAGCGTCATCACCAGGTTGATCGCGATCAGCGTGGCGATCGGCGCCAGCGCCAGCCCGGCCGCGATCGCGGTCACCAGGCCCCAGGCGACGACCAGTTGGACCGGAGTGAAGACCGTTTGCGCCGACATCACGGGATCGTGGTTCGCGAGGTCGAACACCGCCGCATCGAGATAGCGGTCTGAAAAGACCTTCTGCACCGCGCGCTGGATGTCTTTCTTGGGGGCGATCCCGATCCTGACGCCGCTGCCCCACTTGCGCCGGGCATAGAGAACGACATCGGGCCCGGGGCGCGCGGTCACGATCGTCACCACCCCGCCGGTTTCGCGCCAGGGCACGGTCAGCTCGCGCATGTAGCGGGCGACTTCCCCTTCCTCCAGCAGCGCGGGGTCGGGCGGCTCCTTCTCCAGGTCCACCTGCTCGACGCCGAAGCGCTCGGCCAGCGCGGCGTAGTATTCGTCGGCCTCGATCCAGTTCCTGGTCAACATGACATCGACCAGGTTCGAACCCCACTGCGCCGCCAGCTCGCTGGCCTCGTTCAGCTGCCGCGGCGTGACGAGGTTGCGCTCGGCGAGGTAGTCGCCGGTCCAGCTGTCGGCCGAGACGAACCGGGCCACCGTCAGCCCTTGGCCTTGTTCGACGCAATCACCCGGCGCAGCAGGTAGACGAAGCCAAGCGTCAGCAGGACCCAGCCGAAGCCGATCAACCATAGGCGGTAGCGCTGGAGGAACTGGGCGAAGGAGCTTTCATCGGGGTAGCGGATGTCGATCAGCCGCTCGCGCGCGTCGTGGAACGCGAACGCGATCTGGTCGCCGGCGAGGAAGGCGGCATTGCCATATCCAAGCACCGGCGGTTCCTCACTGGCGCCGAGCGCGGCGAAGTCGGCCCCGGGGCGTATCCACAGGACCGGGCGGCCACCCTGTTCCAGAATCTGCACCGTGGTCAGGTTCTCGATCGCCTCGCGGTCGAGGATGGTCCGGCCGTCCTCGCCCGCGATGGCGATCGCGCCCCGGTCGAACCGCACGATCGGCTCGGTGCCTGCAGGGGCCTGCGCGCCGACATAGACCACCGGCCCCGCGTCGGGGATGGCGTCGTAGGAAACGCCGACCGCGCCTTCGCCGCTGACGAGCGGACCCAGCAGTGCGGCCGCCGGACCGAGGGCGGCGGCATCGGGCATGACCAGCGTGAACCCGTCATTCAGAGCGGATGGCAGGTCGGAGAAATCGTCCGGCGCTTCGGCGGGGCCGAGTTCGATTCGGCTCGAAGGCAGGAGTTGCGCCGGGTATCCCTGCGGCGCGTACTTGCAGTCGCCGCTCGCGGTCTGCCGGACGACGCTGACATCCAGGCTGTTCTGCGTGTTCGCCAGGCCATCGGGCAGGTCGACCGCGATTTGCGTCCGGCCGTCTTCCTCCGCCTCGGCGCTGGCGAGCAGGACGCCGTTGAACAGCACCGCGATGACCGGCGGCGAGGCGCCGCCGTCCTCGGCCACGGCGACGTCGAGCACGAGGCCGGTCATGCGCTGTCCGGCCGGAATGGCCGAGGCGTGAATGGGCACGTTCCACTCGCCCCGATCGGAAATGGCCTGCACCGAAGTGTCGGCGCCGAGGTCGGCGATCGTCAGGCCGCGCGCTGCGCTGCGCGCATCGCGCCCCGCAGCGGCGAGGCTGGGCGCGGCGGCGACGGCTTTCCAGTCGCTGCGCAACAGGCGGGCTCCGGCGACCGGGTCCTCTCCGCCCAGGTCGAGCGCCGGCCGTCCTCCGTCCATTCGCACCGCCATTGCCGGCGCCGCCGGCCCGGCGAAGCCGACGCGCGCGACCTGCCAGCCGTTCCCCTGCGTGCCCCCGCGCGGCGGCGATCCGGCAAGGCGCGCATCGCCGCCGCCGAGCATCAGCGTGAGGGCGGCGGCGGCCTGTCGGGCGCTGGCCCCGTCGGGCAGCGACAGGTCGAGCGCGGCAGGCATGGCCGCCGCCAGCGTGGAGACGCGCCGCAGGCTGCCGCCGTCGAACCGGGCTTGCAGCCCGCCGTCGCCGGCAAAGGCGAGATAGGCGCCGGAAAGGCGCTGGTCGACGCAGCGATCCTCGGTAATCGCGCCCGAGTAGATGATCCGCGCCGCGAGGTAGCCCCGGTCCGCGAGCGCGGGATCGACCGGGATGTCGATCACCCCCTGCGACGGGCCTTGCGGCAGGGCGGCAGTATACTGGGTGCGTCCGCCGATCTCTATCGCCACCGATCGCCGGCTGCCGAAAGCGGAATCGGCGCGATAGGGCAGGACCAGCCGCAGCTCTTCCACTTCCGCGCCTGCGGGTACCGGGAAATAGAGGTCGCGCGCGCCCGAAAGGCCGGCGATTTCGAAGCCGCTTTCGAAACCGAGTTCACGCAGCGTGATCGTGCGCGCGACGGACGGGGCCGGCTCGTCGGTGGCGGCCGCCACAGTCGGGGCGATTGGCGCCCCGACTTGTGCCGACGCCGCGGCCGACGCCGCCATGGCCGCTGCCGCGACGGCCCCCAGGAATGCGTGTCTCGTCATGGAAATGCCCTGGCTCGCTTTGCATCCTGCCGGCGCTGGCCGGCGTCGTTCACACGACAGAAGCGCAAAACTATCGGCCAAGTTCAAGCCAGTGGGGCGAACTTTCCGCAGGTGCGCGACGTGCAGTGTATAGCGCGCGAGGGGCGGGATTGTGCCCGGATCGGCTTTCTTGCATACCCGTTGGGCAGCCCCCGTCGCACGACACGTTGAGCAGGGTTATCATCGCTATGGACGTTCTCTCGGTCCTGCTGGGCCTCGTTCTGGGGATGGTCGTCATGGGTGCGGTGGCGGCCGTCTGGCTGCGTTCGCGCGCCGCTGCGGACCGGGCGCGGGAGGACGCGCCGCCTTCCGCCGTCGCCCCGGCCATGCCGAGCCCCGCGGTCGAAGACGGGATCTTCGCCGGCCTGGCCGATGCCGTGCCCGACATGGTCGTCGTCGTCGGCCCCGACCGGGTCCGCCGCTATATCAGCCCCGCGTGCCAGTGGCTTCTTGGGTATCGGCCGGAGGAGATGATCGGCCAGTCGCCGATCAACGGCATCCATCCCGACGATCGCGCCGCGACGATGGAAGCAAGCGAGAAGCTGCTCCAGGGCAAGGTGCCGAGCGTGCTTTCGACTTATCGCCATCGCCATGCCGACGGGCACTACGTCTGGCTGGAAGCGAACTTCACCGCCCGCCACACGGACGCGGGCGAACTGCGCGATTTCGTCGGCGTCGTGCGCGACATCGGCGCGCGGCGGCGCGACAAGCTGCGCGATACGGAGCGCAACGCCCAGCTGCGCGAGAACAACCGGCTGCTGCAGATGGCGGAGAAGATCGCCAATATCGGCCACTGGCGCGTCGACGTGCAGGAAGGGACGCTGATCTGGTCGGACCAGGTCTATCGCATCCATGGAATGCCCAACGATTTCGTCCCTAACGTCGAGCAGGGGATCGACTTCTATCACGAAGAAGACCGGCCGATGGTGACCGAGATGGTCGAGAAGGCCTTTGCCGAAGGGAAGGATTTCCAGTTCCGCGCGCGCATCGTGCGTCCCGATGGGGAGATCCGCCACGTGGCCAGCGTCGGCCATGCCGAAACCTCGCCCACGGGCGAAGTCATCACCGTCTTCGGCGTGTTCAAGGACATTACCCAGACCGTGATGGCGGAGGAACGCCTGCGCCGGTCGCGCGACGAGGCGGAGCGTGCATCGCAGGCCAAGGCGCACTTCCTCGCCAACATGAGCCACGAGATCCGCACCCCGATGAACGGGGTGATCGGCTTTGCCGATCTCCTGCTCGAAAGCGACCTCGCCGACGAGCACCGCGAATATGTCCGCATGATCTCGGATTCGGGCAAGGCGATGCTGCGCCTGCTCAACGAATTGCTCGACCTTTCCAAGATCGAGGCGGGGCGGATGCAGCTGTCGCGCGAATCGGTCGATTTCGGGCACCTCGTGCGCAGCAGCGTGCGCCTGTTCGAACCCAATGCCCGGGCCAAGGGCCTGGCGCTCGAAACCGACATCGCGCCCGACCTGCCCGAAGGGGTGGGCGACAAGCTGCGCGTGCGGCAGATCATTCTCAACCTCGTCGGCAACGCGATCAAGTTCACCGAAAGCGGGTCGGTCCGGATCGAGGCGTGCGAGGAAGACGGCGTGGTCGTCATCCGGGTGATCGACACCGGGCCGGGGATCGCGCAGGATAAGCTGGCCTATATCTTCGAGGAGTTCACGCAGCTCGATGGACAGGCGCCGGGCACGGCGGCCGGCACCGGAACCGGGCTGGGCCTCGCCATCGCGCGCCAGCTGGCCGAGCTGATGGACGGTGAACTGGTCGCCCGCAGCGCGCTCGGCCGCGGCTCGACGTTCGAACTGCGCCTTCCGCTTGTCAGGTGCGACGCGGGCGTCGCGCCCGAGCCGGCGGCGAAGGACGCGGCCTCCTTCCGGCGGACGCTGGCCGGCCGCCGGGTGCTCCTGGCCGAAGACGCGGAGATCAACCGCAAGCTGGTGATCGCCATGCTCGCGCGCCTCGGCGTCGCGGTCGAGGTTGCCGAGGACGGGAAGGAGGCGGTCGAGCAGGTCGAGGGGGCGAAGGCCCGCGGGCAGCTGTTCGATGCGGTGCTGATGGACATGCAGATGCCCGGGATGGACGGGCTCGAGGCGACGCGCCTGCTGCGCGCGCGCGGCGTCTCAGGGGAGGAACTGCCGATCATCGCGATCACCGCCAATGCCTATGCCGACGACGTGGAACAGTGCCTCGAGGCCGGGATGCAGGACCACCTGGCCAAGCCGATCTCGATCGAGCGGCTCGGCCGGTCGCTCGAAAAATGGCTGGTGCGCGACGACGGCGCGTCCGCGCCCGCCGAGAATGGCGAAGGGCAGGACATCGACGATGCCCGCCGGATGTACGAGCGGCGCAAGGCGGACTTGCGAGCCTTGGTCGAATCGCTCGACGAAGGGCGCCTGGCCGATAGCGAGCAGGGCCGCGAACTGCGCGAGCAGCTGCATGTCATGGCCGGGGTGGCGGCCCATTTCGGAGACGGCGAACTGGGCGATCTCGCCCGGCGGATCGATCGCAATCTCAAGGACGGGACCGACCGCGAAAGGCTGGCGCGGGACCTCGCCGACCTGCGCGGCCGGCTAGCGCGCTAGGCGCGCCCGCGTCCGCGGCGGTCCGCGCCGGGACGAAAGATGCGCCCGCGGCGCGGCCAGAGTTAACCGCGGTTAAACCATATCGCCGCAAGGGGCGGGCATGACCCGATCGCGCCTCCTTCCTGCCGGTGCCGTGCCGCGCATCCTTTCTGTCGTGACGATGCCGGTGTGGATCCCGGTCGTCGTTCTCGCGGTGATCCTCGCCCCGCCCGCCGAAGGGGAGATGCTGCTCGTTCCCCTGACCGAGGAGGGCTCGCGCTCGCTGGTCGCAGCGCTCGGCGACCGCTCGACCCGCCTGATCGCCGCCGGGCCGATTCCCGGCTCGCTCGTGCTGCGCGGTCCGCGCCGCTCGATCTGGGACCGCGTGGGCGGCAAGGGCGTGCTCGTCCTCGGCGTGCCGGACATGGGGTGTTCGGCATGAGCGCGGTGGTGACGGAGGAGCTGCGCACGCTGCGCGAACGCGGGGTGCGGTGGCTGACGCTGGCCGGGTGGGCGGCGAGCTTCGCGTTCCTGCTCGTGGCGCTGTGGTCGGGCGACTATGCATGGCAGGCGCTGTTGGCGAGCGCTCTCGTCAACGTCCCGCCCAGCATCCTCGCGCTGCAGCGCCGCTCCGACGCCGTGGCCCGGCTCGCGGTGGGCCTGATGGCCGCTTCGCAACCGGCCCTGCTGCTCTACGCCACGCGTGGGTCGGAATGGCAGATCGACATGCACATGTACTTCTTCGTCGCGCTGGCGAGCCTGACCGTGCTGTGCGACTTGCGGCCGATCATGGCCGCCGCGGCGGCGATCGCGCTGCATCACCTCCTCCTGGCGATGATCGCGCCCGCCTGGGTCTTTTCCGGCGGGGGCGGCATCCCGCGCGTGCTCGTCCACGCGCTCGCGGTCGTCCTCCAGGCCGCCATCCTCGGCGCGATCGCGCGCAGCCTGACCCGCACGCTCGTGCAGTCGGCGCTCGCGCGCGGGAAGGCGCAGGAAGCGCTGGCGGCGAGCCGCAGCGAACGCGCGCGGCGCGAGGCGCTCGAACGCGCGCAGGCGGAAGGGCGGCGCGCGGAACTGGCCGAGATCGGGCAGGCGTTCGAGGACACCGTCTCGCGCGTGACGGCGGCGGTGGCGACGACCGCCGGCGTGCTCGACGAGACGACGAAGGAACTGGACCGGGTCGCGCGCGACACCGGCAGCGGCGCCGACGGGGCGGCGCAGGCGGCCGCCGCGGCCTCCAGGGCGGTGGCCTTCGTCGCCGACCACATCGCGGACCTTTCGTCCTCGATCGCCAGCATCGCGGTCACCGCCTCGCAGCAGGACACCCTGGCCAACGAGGCGCAGGGGCAGTCGCAGTCCGGCGGGCACTCGGTCACCCGGCTCGCCGAGTACTCTGCCGATATCGGCGACGTCACCCGCGCGATCACCGAAGTTGCCGACCAGACCAACATGCTGGCCCTGAACGCCACGATCGAGGCCGTGCGCGGCGGCGAGAGCGGGCGCGGGTTCGCCGTCGTGGCGCAGGAAGTGAAGACCCTGGCGCGCCAGGCGGCGGACGCGACCGGCGAGATCGAGGCCCTGCTCAACCGTCTCCGCGACGGGTCGCACGACGCGGCAAGCCACTTCTCGCAGATCAGCCTCTCGGTGCGCGAACTGGCCGCCGCCGCGACCGCGATCAGCCACGACGTCGACCGGCAGCGGGTGCTTTCGGCCGATATCGAGGTCAACGCCCGCCAGGCGGCGGCGGAGACCGGGCAGATGGCGGCGCGAAGCGACGAGCTGGCCCGCAGCGCCCGGCTGACGCAGCGGCTTTCGACCGATCTCAAGTCGGCCTCTGCCACGCTGGTCCGCAATGTCGGCGAGCTCGACCGGTCGGCGAGGGACTTCCTCCAGCGTCTCGACCGCGCAGCAAGCGACCACCGCCCGGCAAGCGCCTGAAGCGACGGGAGCCGCGATGAGGAGGGGGGAAGGGCCGGCCCGGTGGCGGAGACGGAGGGATTCGAACCCTCGATACCCGTTACCAGGTATGGCTCCTTAGCAGGGAGCTGGTTTCAGCCACTCACCCACGTCTCCGCATGCCCGGGGGCCGTGCGAGGGGCGCGCTATAACGGCCCGGGCCTGCCCCTGCAAGCCGCCTGTCGCGGCGCGTGGCCGCGGGGCGTGCGAAGGCCCGTTCCGACTCGTTTCGCCGTGTTTTCGATTCGCTTCGTCGCCGGTTCATTGCCGCTTCAGCCGCGAAGGATTCTGTTCGCGCGTGGACAGGTCCGCGTCGCGGGCCCGCATTTCGAGCCAGGAGGGGCCCATGCAGATCATCGCCACAATCCGCGGCACGTTCGCGGCGCTGGCCGGGGCCGCCGCACTTGCCGCGGCGCCGCTCGCCGCGCAGACGATCGAGACGTTCGATCCCGATACCGCCATCGACGGGGACCTGATGGAACGGCCCGGCGACCAGCCGGTCTATGCCGAACCGCAGCCCACGCCCGATACGGCCGCGACCGGGCCCGGCGACGACGCGGTTACCTATTCGCCGACCCCGCCGGCCGATGCGCCGGTGGCCCCGGCATGGTCGGACCCGTCGGCCGCCACCGCCCCCGCCGCCGCAACGGCCCCGGGCATCGGCCCTGTGTCCCCGGCGGCCCGGGCCGGAAGCCCGCAAGTCGCCGCCGCCAGCGACACCTACAAGGAAGACGACCTGATCGGCGCGGCCGAAGGGGTCTTCGGCAAGGGGGCCGAGGGCGTGGCGCGGATGATCGAGGACCTGCTGGAGAAGCAGGGCGAACCCAATGCCTATATCGTCGGGCGCGAGGCGGGCGGAGCCTTCGTGGTCGGCGCGCGCTACGGCTCGGGCACGCTCTACCACAAGGTCGAGGGCCAGCGCCCGGTCTACTGGACCGGCCCGTCGATCGGGTTCGACGTGGGCGCCAACGCGGGCAATACCTTCGTCCTCGT
Organism: Pelagerythrobacter marinus; assembly: GCF_034375205.1. NCBI lineage: Bacteria > Pseudomonadati > Pseudomonadota > Alphaproteobacteria > Sphingomonadales > Erythrobacteraceae > Pelagerythrobacter > Pelagerythrobacter marinus. The sequence goes on from NZ_CP139719.1 coordinate 394,436, forward strand.
CTACAACCTCTACGACAGCGAGGAGCTCTACGAACGCTACCCCGCGGGCGAGGGGCAGGCCTACGTCGTCGGCGGCCTCACCGCCTCCTACCTGCGCAAGGGCGACGTCGTGCTGATCCCGATCCGCGTCGGCGCCGGGCTGCGGCTGGGGGTCAACGCCGGGTACATGAAGTTCTCCAAGAAGCAGCGCTGGTTGCCCTTCTAGGCGCGCGATTAGAAAATCTGCGCCGTTCCCCCGGGGCCGTAGCGGGATTTCCTGTTGCGGCCCCGCGCGCGTCTGGGCATGGCGCTGGCCATGCTCGACAGACTCGAACCCCAATCGCCCGACGCGCTGCTCGCGCTGATCAAGCTCTATGCCGACGACGAGCGGAGCGACAAGATCGACCTCGGCGTGGGCGTCTATCGCACCGGGCAGGGCGACACCCCGGTCTTCGCCGCGATCAAGCAGGCCGAGGCGCGCCTGGTCGAGGAGCAGGATTCGAAGTCCTACCTCGGCCCCGAAGGCGACATGGGCTTCGTCCACGCGCTGATGCCCTATGCCTTCGGCAAGGACGCGGCGATGGGCGGCCGCCTGGCCGGGATGCAGACCCCGGGCGGCACCGGGGGCGTGCGGCTGGCCGTGGCGCTGGCGCGCCGCGCGGGCGTGGGCCGGGTCCACCTGGGCACGCCCTCGTGGCCCAACCACGCGCAGATCCTGGCCGACGTCGGGGTCGAGACGGCGACGTTCCCCCATGCCCGGGCCGACGGCACGGCCGATGCCGACGCCCTGCTGTCGGTGATTCGCGGGGCGAAGGCGGGCGATGCCGTGCTGGTCCACGGCTGCTGCCACAACCCGACCGGGATCGACTATTCGCCCGAGGAATGGGACGCGATCGCCGAGGCGTTCGCCGAGGGCGCGGCGCTGCCGATCCTCGATCTCGCCTACCAGGGGCTGGGGCAGGGGATCGAGGAAGACGCCTATGGCCTGCGCCGGGTGCTCGCCGCCGTGCCCGAGGCGCTGGTCGCCTATAGCTGCGACAAGAACTTCGGCATGTACCGCGACCGGGTCGGCGCGCTTTACGTCCTCGCCGCCGATGCCGGCCAGCTCCCGGCGATCCAGTCGAACCTCAACGCGCTCGCGCGCGCTTCGTGGTCGATGCCGCCCGATCACGGCGGCGCGGCGGTGCGCGTGGTCCTGCGCGACGACGGGCTGACCCGGCTGTGGCTGGACGAGCTGGAAACGATGCGCGCGCGGATGCGCGAAGTGCGCGAATCGCTCGCCGCCGCCGGCACCGCCGGTTCGGTGGACCTCGCCCCGCTGGCGCACCAGAACGGCCTGTTCTCCACCCTCCCGGTGACGAAGGAGCAGGTCGAGCGGCTGCGGAAAGAGCACGCGATCTACATGGCCGGATCGGGCCGGATCAACGTCGCCGGCCTGCACCAGGGCAATATCGACAAGTTCGTGAAGGCCCTGGCCGACGTGACCGGCTGACGCGGCGGCGCGCGCCGCCCGCCGGCCGTTACGCTCGACGCGGCACTTGAACGCGTGACCTTTCGCGCGCGGGCCGGCCGTCACGACGGGTCGGCCCGCGCCCGGTCGAGCCGCGCGAGCAGCCGCAAGAGCGCGCTATTGTCGGGTTTTCGCATCAGCCCGACGAACCGCCCGCGGTAGATCCGCACTTGCCACAGCCCGGTCCCGACGCGCCAGCCGAGTTCCTCGTTCGTGACCTTTCGCGGCCTCTTTCCGGGCGCCGCGGTCGGGTGTGACTTTCCGCGCGCCTGCGCCCCCGCCGGCCTGCCCAGCGCGGCGTCCCAGGCACGCGCGAAACTTTCGGCACAGGGCCGCTCGCGCAGGCGATAGGCGGTTTCGCGCGCCATCGAAACGCGCCGGGCCGCCTCGGTCACCGAGCGGGTTTCCGCCAGGAATCCGATGAAACGCGCCTGCCGCTCGGGCGTCCAGCCATCGGCGCGCTGGCGCGTGGGCACCGCGTGGAACAGTGGAATGCGCCCGCGCGGGCGAACCCAGCGGCGCGGCGGGGAAGGGAAATAACGCTTCATCCCGCAGGATAAGGCACAGGCGCCCGCCTGTAGGAAAGTGTTTTCGCGCCTCGACCGCAACCTCGACCGCGAGGCAGGGCGCGACACCGATGGCGGCGGACGACGCGGCCCCCTGCCGCGCCGCCCACCGTCAGCCATCAGAAGCTGTGCCGCAGCCCCAGCACGACGCTGCGCCCGCGCAGCGGCGACTGGTCCTTGACGAACGAGGTGTGCACATAGGCAAGCTGGTTCGTCAGGTTGGTGCCGCGGGCATAGACTTCCAGCTCGCCGCCGCCCGGAATTTCGAAGCGATAGGCGAACGTGGCGTTGAGCATGCCGTAGCCATCGGTCGGCGTTTCGTAGAGCGCGACCTTTTCCTGCGCGAACGTGTGGTAATACTCGATATCGGCGCTGAGCGGGCCGCCCGCGAGGTCGAGCCGCGCGCCCAGCCGGCCCGGGGGGATGCGGGGCAGGTTGTCGTCCGACGCATCGAGGTCGACGTCCACCTCCTCGCTCGTCAGGTCGGTGCCGACATAGTCGCCGAACACGGTGACGCGCACTTCGGGCGAAAAGGCATAGCTGACCTGCCCGTCGATACCGGTGAAGCTGGCATCGGACGCGGTGTAGAGCAGGTAGTGGTGCGGGACGCCGGTTTCGGTCTCGGTCTCCACCAGCCGGGCGAAGATGTAATCGTCCACGTCCTGGTGGAACAGGCCCACTTCGAATTCCAGCGGGCCGCCCGCCTTGCGGAAGGTGAGGTTGACCGTCTTCGCGGTTTCCATGACGTCGGTGCGCGATTCGGGGAAATACATCGACGCGCGCGAACTTTGCGCCAGGCCCACCTCGTAGCTGTTGGTCGCGAGGTTGTTGCCATAGGCATAGAGCTCGCGGACATTGGGCGCGCGTTCGGTGCGGGCCAGCGACAGCGCCGCGGAATAGCCGTTCGCGATGTTCCACGTCGCCCCGATCGAGGCCGAGAACGGGTTGTGCTGCGAATCCGGGCTGTCCTCGTGATAGGCCTCGATCCGGCGTTCGCGCATGACGTTTTTCCAGTCGGGCCCGTAAAGGGGCTCGAAAATGCGGTCAAAGATCGCTTCACGCTCCGGGTCGACCCAGAAGTAAAGTTCCGGCGTCGGAAGCGTTATCTCGCGCCAGTCCTTGCGCGCTGCCAGTTCGATGTCGACCGGGCCGAAGGATCGCCTTTCGACAAGAAACAGTCCGATATTCTCGGTGACGTATTCGAACGGTGGCAGAAAGCCGATTGCCAGGGCGTCGTCGGGCCCCGGTCCGACCTGGTGAAGGTCGCTGACGTTGAGGCCGGAGAAAGTTCCGTCGGTATATTGCAGGCCCAGCGTGCCGGTGAAACCGAACAGTGGCTTGTGCGTCAGCTCGATCCGGCCATCCCAGACCTCGTTCGTGTAGCGGCTGAACAGGGCCGGCCCGTCGATCTCCGAATGGACATAATCGGTGTACGAACCGCGCAGGCGGATATTGGCGATGCCGGGCAGCAGGTCGGCGAAATCGCCGCGCAGGTCCACGCGCTCGCTTTTCAGGTCGATATAGGCGGTGTGGTCGTCGGGCGAACCGAACGGGTCCTCGTAATCGCCGTGCGCGGCGCAGTGCAGGTCGCGGCCGTGGGTATGGCACACGCCGTTCAGATGGCTGTGTCCCGGCAGGCCGTATTCGGCCTCGTTGCGGGTGTAGGACGCACCGATATAGCCGCTGTCGGTGATCCACGAGGCACCGAAGGCATAGCTCGAACTTTCGCCGAAGGAATCGCGCAGCCTGTCGGTTCCGAAGGCGTCGGGCACCTCGTAGTTCTCGCGGTCGGAATAGGAGCCTTCGGCGTGGAAGGCGATCGGGCCGATGGCCGCGGTGACGCGCCCGGCGGTGGTCATTTCCTGGTCGCCGGTGCCGTAACGCAATTCGTACGCGCCGGCGATGCCGCCATCGGGCAGGGCCTTGGGCACTTTGCCGTCGATCAGGTTGATCGCGCCGTTGACCGCGCTGCCGCCGTAACGGATCGCGGCAGGGCCGCGCTGGATCTCGATCGCGTCGAGCAGGAGCGGATCGGTCACGATCGCGTGGTCGGGGGAGACGGAGGCGACGTCGAACAGGTCGGCCCCGTCGGTCAGGATCGCGATCCGCGGCATCGTCTGCCCGCGAATGACGGGGCGCGAGGCGCCGGCGCCGAAATTGTCCATGTGCACGCCCGGCAACCCGTCCAGCGTTTCGCCCAGCGTGCCGCGCCGGCGGTGGGCCAGTTCGTCGCCCGACAGGACCTGGACCGGCAGCGGCTGGGTCGCCTGGTCGCTGCCGAGCGAACGGCCGGTGACGACGATATCGGCGCGCGCGGTGCGGGCCCCGGCGGTTCCGGTGGCCGCTTCTTCAGCCGTTTCTTCAGCCGTATCCGCGTCCGCATCTTCGGTCGTGTCCGCGGCCAGGGCGCTCGCCGGGGCAAGCAGCGCGATCGCGGCGGCCGTGGCCAGCCAGCGCCCGCGTGCGGGGGAGGAAATCGGGAATGTCATGCTGTCGGTAACCCCTTGTCCGTAGGAAGGCCGCGCGGCGAACGCGCGTTGCGGCCTGCGCGGGCCCGATAGGCAATGATATACTGTATCGTCAAGCGAAGTCGGTCCGGGGGCGGCGCGACCGGGCGCAAACCCGCGAGGCCGCGCCCGCGGCCGGTGCGGAGGGGGCGTGTGCGGGGAAGCCGGGTTCGGAGAAGTTCGCGGCGCGTTAGCGCTGGAGGCTCTGCATCCGCTTGAGATAGCGCGCGAGCACGTCGATCTCGAGGTTGACCTGGTCCCCTTCGCCAAGCGCGCCGAGCGTGGTCACTTCGGCCGTGTGCGGAATCACGTTGAGCAGGAAATCGCAGGCCCCGTCGTCGCGGTCGCGCACGTCGTTGACGGTCAGCGAGACGCCGTCGACGGTGATCGATCCCTTGGGCGCGACGAAGGGTGCGAAGGCGGCGCTGGTGCGGATCGCGATCAGCGTCGATCCGCCTTCCGCGCGCGCCAGCCGGACTTCGCCGACGGTGTCGACGTGTCCGGTGACGATGTGGCCGCCCAGCTCGTCGCCCAGCCGCAGCGCGGTTTCCAGGTTGAGGCGGCGGCCCTCGCTCCACATGCCGGGCACCGTGCGCGAGACGGTTTCGCCCGAAACGTCCACCGCGAACCAGGCCTTGCCCGGCTCGCCCCCGCGCTCGACAACCGTCAGGCAGACGCCCGAACAGGCGATCGATGCCCCGATCGCGACCTGCGCCGGGTCGTAGGGGCAGGCCACTTTCAGCCGCAGGTCGCCGCCTTCGCGGACATCCTCGATCGTGCCGATGGCGCTGACTATACCGGTGAACATTGTCGCTAATCCCCGTCTTGCGGCTGGCCTTGCCCCTGCCGCCGATAGGCTTCGAACGTGTCGCTGCCAAGCTGCCGGCGTTCGGCGAGGCGCCAGCGGCCGTGCGCGGCGGCGAGCGAGGCGAGGCCGATGTCGCCGATCGCCCCCGCGCCCCCGCCGACGACGATCGGCGCGCGGTAGAGCTCGATCCGGTCGACCAGGTCGGCGGCGAGGAAGGCCGCCGCGGCCCCGGCCCCGCCTTCGACGTAGAGGTACTGCACCGCCTCCAGCCCCGCGATCGCCGCGGGCGCGGGCAGGGTCTCGACCCCCGGCGCGGCGATACTGCGCGAGAGGACGAGGCGGCGCGGGCTGCGCGCTTCCAGCCCCGGCAGGCGCACGTCGAGCCGCGGGGCGTCGGCGCGCCAGGTCCCGCCGCCGACCAGGATCGCGTCGGCCATCGCGCGGCGCGAATGGACATGGGCGCGCGCGGCCGGCCCGGTGATCCAGCGGCTCTCCCCGCCGGCGGTGGCGATCGCCCCGTCGAGCGAGGTGGCGAGCTTGAGGGTGACGTGCGGGCGGCCATGTTCGGCCTGCGCGAGATAGCCGGCGAGGCTCGCGCGGGAGGCCGGGCAATCGTGCAGGGCGACCGCGATCCCGGCCGCGCCGAGCCGCTCGATCCCGCGCCCGCGCGTGCGCTCGTCCGGGTCGCGCTGGCCCACCACGACCCGCGCGGGACGCGCCTCGACCAGCAGGTCCGAACAGGCCGGACCGCGCCCGGCGCGATGGGCGCAGGGTTCCAGCGTGACATAGACGCTCGCCCCGCGCGCGGACTCGCCCGCCTCGGCCAGCGCCACCGCCTCGGCATGGGGGCGGCCGCCGGGGCGGGTCCAGCCGCGCCCGACGACGATTCCGTCGCGCACGACCAGGCACCCGACTGCCGGGTTGGGCCGGCTCAGCGGGCGGCCGCGCGCGGCCAGCCGGGCGGCCGCCGCCAGCCAGCGGGCATCGTCTGCCCGCTCGGGCGCGCCGGCCTTATTCGGCGCGTTCGGCAATCGAATCGCCGGCCATCGCCGCGCGGCGGGCGGCCTCGGCCGCTTCCTCGCGCGCGCGTTCCTCGGCGGCCTCGCGCTCGATCCGCTCGACGTCCATCCCCGCCGCGCGGCCGAACGTGCGGTAGATCTCGCGCCGCAGCTCCTCGCGCTCGGCCCGCTCGGCCGCCAGCGCCTCCTGCCGTTCCTGGTTGGCGCGGTTGGAGGCGGCGATCTCCTCGTCGGTGCGCCCCGGCGCGAAAGTGGTGATGTACGTGACCTCGGGCCGTTCGGGCGGCAGGTAGTACCGTTCCTGCATCACCCAGAACAGCAGGCTGCCGGTCATCAGCATCGACAGGCCGAGGATCGGCCAGCGATAGGGCTGCGGACGGCGGATATAGGCCCAGAAGTCGCCGACGCCTTCGGCGGGATTGAGGCGGCTGATAAGTCGCATGGCGCCAAGATAGGCGTTCGCCGGCCCGAGTGCCAGTGCCGCGATCGCGCGCGCCGCGATCGGTCAGCCGAACGGGGCGTAGAGCGTGCGGCCGCGCTCGTTCAGCCAGCGGTCGGCGGCGGCGAGATCGCCGTCGTAGATCCGTTCGAGCGCCGCCTTGAACGCCGGCCCGTGGTCGAAATGGAGCAAGTGGGCGACTTCGTGCGCGACGACCGAGCGGCGCACCGCGTCGGGCGCCATGACCAGCCGCCAGTTGATCCGCACCGTCCCGTCGCTGGCGCAGCTGCCCCAGCGCCGCCGCGCGCGCGACAGGCGCAGCGCGGGCCGCGGCACACCGGCGGCGGCGGCAAAATCGGCCAGGTCCGCCGCCATCAGGCGCAGGCCTTCCCCCTCCAGCCAGCGGGCGAGGCGCGCGGCGAGGTGCCGCTGCGGCCCGCCGACGGCGATCGTCTCGTCGACGAGATGCGGCCCGCGCGGGCCCTCGGCCGACCAGGCGATCGCCAGCGCCCGCCCGCGGTAGGGCAGGCGGCCGCCGGGGCGCGGCGGATCGGGGGCGGGGACCTTGGCCAGTTGCGCCGCCAGCCATTCGGCGCGCGAGCGGGCGAAGGCCAGCGCCTCGGCCGTCCGGCCCCAGCGCGGCAGGGTGACGCGCACCGCGTCGCCCGCGGGCGCGAGGCGCAGCGTCATGCGCCGGGCGCGCGGGTGGCGCACGACGATCACCGGCAGGCGCCGCTCGCCCAGCGCGATCTCGGGCGCCTCGCGCGGTTCGCGGCGGAGCCAGTCGATCACGGCGCGTCCCAGTCCACGATATGGTGTTCGAGCGGCCCGGCCTCGCGCTCGCTGATGACCCGTCCGGCGACCGAGGCCCCGGCGCGGTGCACCGCCTCGCGGTCGCCGGTCAGCAGGTGGTGCCATTCGGGCAGCGGCCGGCCCGCCGCCCGGCGGCGGTAGGCGCAGGTTTCGGGCAGCCATTCGACCTCGTCCACGATCTTCAGCGTCAGGCGCAGGCAATCGGGCACGTAGGCCTTGCGATGGCGATAGTCGCTGCAGCGCGCGGTATCGGTGTCGAGAAGCTTGCAGGCGACATTGGTATCGGCGATCTCGCCGCTGTCGGCATCCTCGATCTTGTGCAGGCAGCAGCGGCCGCAGCCGTCGCACAGGCTTTCCCACTCCTCGCGCGAGAGATCCGCCAGCGGCAGTTCCCAGAAACGGTCCCTCAGCGCACCCACCGGTCCAGTTCCGCGGCAATCGCATCCGCGCCTTCCGATGTCGGCAGGATCGCCACCGGCGCGCCGTCGGGGGCGAAGAGATAGGCGATGTTCGAATGATTCATGTCGTAGGCGCCGCCTTCGCCTTCGCGCCCGCGCGAGAAATAGACGCCGAAGGCCCTGGCGGTCTGCGCGATCTCGTCCTCGCTGCCGGTCAGCGCGACCAGCCGCGGGTGGAAGTTGGAAGCGAACTGGGCCAGCGTGTCGGGCGTGTCGCGCGCCGGGTCGATCGTGATGAAGATCGGCTGGACCCCGGCCCCGCGCTGCGGGTTGGCGTCTTCGAACTGCATCAGCCCCTGCGACAGGCGCTGGACATCGGTGGGGCAGATGTCGGGGCAGTAGGTATAGCCGAAATAGACGATCCGCCACTGCCCCTCGTAATCCGCCCAGCGATGGACCGCGCCGTCCTGTCCGGTGAGCGCGAAAGGCCCGCCGATCGCCGCGCCGTGGAGCGGGGCCGATTCGAGCGTGGGCTGGCTGTCGCAGGCGGTCAGCGCGAGCGTCCCGGCAAGGGCGAGGGCCGCGCGGCGGAGGGAGGGCATGATGGGGAGAGGCATGGCGCGCCGCTTCATGCTCTGCTAATCGCCGTTCGGCAAGGGGGCGCCATGCCCCCGGATCGCGGCCCCGCCCAGACGTGGCGGCCCGCACGGACGAAACGCGATGAAAGGTAGGACAGGCATGGCCCGCGCCCTCTTGCGCAAGGCGATCGCGACCACCGGCCTCGCGGCCGCGCTCTTCACGGCGCCCGCCGCGGCCCAGATGATGTCGGAAGGCTACGAGTTCCTGAAGGCCGTGCGCGACCGCGACGGGACTGCGGTGACCGAGGCGCTGAGCCAGCCCGGATCGGTCGTCGTCAACGCGCGCGACATCACCAGCGGCGAAAGCGCGCTGCATATCGTGACCGAGCGGCGCGACGCGGTGTGGATCCGGTTCCTGACGCAGAAAGGCGCCAATCCGAACGTGCGCGACAAGCGCGGCAACAGCCCGCTCTCGCTCGCGGTCAGCCTCGGTTTCGTCGAAGGGGCGAAGGAACTGATCGAGGCCGGCGCGCGGGTCGACGAGACCAACGCCACCGGCGAGACGCCGCTGATCGTGGCGATCCACCGGCGCGACACGGCGATGGTCGAAACCCTGCTGGAGAACGGCGCGAGCCCCGACCGGACCGACAATTCCGGCCGCTCCGCGCGAGACTATGCCGCGATGCCCGGCACCGACCCGCGGATCGCGAAGGCGATCGCCGATGCCGATGCCCGTCGCGGCGACGACGGCGGCGCCACCTACGGGCCGCGGTTCTGAGGCGCGCGCGATGACCGGCCCGACGCCCCCGCTGCCCGAAGACCCGACTCTGGACGAGCTGCGCCTCACGCTGGCCCCGGCCGTGGCCGACGCGGTCGTGTTCGATGGCTGGAGCGAGGCGGCGGTGCGCGCCGCGGCGGAGATCGAGGGGGTGGACCCGGACGTGGCCGCGCTCGCCTATCCCGGCGGGGCGATGGACATGATCGCGGCGTGGATAGAATCGGTGGACCTGGCGATGATCGCCGCGCTGCCCGCCGAACGCCTCGCCGAAATGAAGATCCGCGACCGGATCGCCGGCCTCGTGCTCGCCCGGCTCGACGCGATGCGCGGGCGGGAAGAGGCGCTGCGCCGCGCGCTGGCGGTGCTGGCGATGCCGCAGAACGCGGCCCGCGCGCTGCAGCTCGGCTGGCGCACGGCGGACATCATGTGGCGCCGCGCGGGCGACACCGCGACCGATTACAACCACTATACCAAGCGCACGATGCTGGGCGCGATCTACGGCGCGACGCTGAGCGTCTTCGTCGACGACGAGAGCGAGGGCAAGCGTGAGACGCGCGCCTTCCTCGATCGCCGGATCGCCGGGATCATGCGGTTCGAAAAGGCCAAGGCCCGCCTGCTGGGCGGGGGCGAGCGCGATGGGTTCAACGTCGCCCGCTTCCTCGGCCGCCTGCGTTACCCGGCGCGTTGACCGCCCTATTGATAATGCGTTGCAAAGTGCGCCTGCATCCCATAGCGCGCGCAGCATGACGCTCGACCAGCTCGATCGCGGCCAGCGTGCGACCGTCGTCGCGGTGGACTGGGCCAGCCTCGCCCCCGAGGATGCCAAGCGCCTGCGGGCCATGGGCCTCGACGAAGGGGCCAGCGTGTCGCTGGCCCATCGCGGGATGTTCGGCGGGGGCGATCCGCTGGCGGTGACGGTCGGCCGGATGACGGTCGCCCTGCGCCGCGCCCATGCCGCCGCGATGCAGGTGGAACGGGCATGAGCCGCCAGCGCACGGCCGCGCTGGTCGGCAATCCCAACGCGGGCAAGAGCGCGCTGTTCAACGCGCTGACCGGCGCGCGCCAGAAGATCGCCAACTATCCGGGCGTGACCGTGGAGCGCAAGGCGGGGCGGCTGATCCTGCCCTCGGGCGAGCCGGTCGAAGTGATCGACCTGCCCGGTTCCTATTCGTTCGACGCCGCCAGCCCCGACGAGGAAGTGACGCGCAAGGTCGTCCACGGCGAGTTCGAGGGGGAGGCCCTGCCCGAAGTCCTCGTGCTCGTGCTCGACGCGGCCAACCTCGAACAGCACCTCGTCTTCGCGCAGGAAGTGATCGCGCTCGGCCGGCCGACGGTCGTGGCGCTGAACATGGTCGATCTCGCCGAACGCGACGGGCTGACGCTCGACCCCGCGGCCCTGTCGCAGGCGCTGGGCGTACCGGTGATCCCCACGGTCGCCGTGCGCCGCCGCGGGCTGGACGAACTGGCCGCGGCGATCGCGCGCGCCGGCGATCGCGGGGCCGATGAGGGCGGGGCCGGCGGGGGCGAGGCCGGCGAAGCTGCCCGGGCCCGGCAGGACATGACCCTGCCCGAAAGGCGCCTGGCCGCGCGGCACATGGCGCGTGCGGCGGTGCTTTCCGAAACCGCCCGGCGCCGGCTCCACGCCGGGCTCGACAAGGTCCTGCTCCATCCCTGGCTCGGCGTGCCGATCCTCTTCGCGCTGCTGTTCGTCATGTTCCAGGCCGTCTTCGCCTGGGCGACGCCCTTCGCCGACGGGCTGGAAGCCGGCGTGGCCGCGGTTTCCGAATGGGTCGTCGCCACTTTCCCGGGCGGTTTCCTGCGCGACCTGGTGACCGAGGGGGTGCTGGCCGGGGTCGGGTCGGTGGTCGTCTTCCTGCCGCAGATCGTGATCCTCTTCGCCTTCATCCTGGTGATGGAGGCGAGCGGCTACATGGCGCGGGCGGCCTATATCATGGACCGGCTGATGGCCCGCGTGGGCCTGTCGGGCAAGAGCTTCATCCCCCTGCTGTCGAGCTTCGCCTGCGCGATTCCGGGGATCATGGCGACGCGCAGCATCGCCGATCCGCAAGACCGGCTGACGACGATCCTCGTCGCCCCGCTGATGACCTGTTCGGCGCGCCTGCCGGTCTATGCCCTGATCATCGCGGCGGTGATCCCCAACACCACGGTCGGGCCGGGCGTGGGGCTGCAGGGGCTCGTGCTCTTCGCGCTCTACGTCGCCGGGATCTTCGGCGCGATGGCGGCTGCCCTCCTGCTGCGCCGCACGGTGGCGCAGGGCGCGGCGAGCGGCTTCATCATGGAAATGCCGCGTTACCAGATGCCGCGCCTGCGCGATCTCGCGATCGGGCTGTGGCAACGCGCCTGGGTGTTCCTGCGGCGGGCCGGCACGATCATCTTCGTCGCCACGATCGCGCTGTGGGTCCTGCTGACGTTCCCCAAGGCCGACCCGGGCGAAAGCCAGGTGGAGGCATCGTTCGCGGGCACGATCGCGACCGGGGTCCACGCCGTGGTCGAGCCGATCGGCTTCAACCGCGAGATGGCGCTGGCGCTGGTGCCGGCGATGGCCGCGCGCGAAGTGGCGGTCTCCTCGCTCGCGACGACATATGCGGTGGCCTCCGAAGACGAGGAGCAGACCGCGATGGCGCTGGAGGAGGAAGTGGCCGCGCGCTGGAGCCTGCCGACCGCGCTCGCCTTCCTCGCCTGGTTCGTCTTCGCGCCGCAGTGCCTTTCGACCATCGCGGTCGCCCGGCGCGAGACGAACGGCTGGAAATGGCCGATGTTCATGGTCGGCTACCTCTTCGCGCTCGCTTACGTCTTCGCCGGGGCGACTTACTGGATCGCGGTCGCCGCCGGGCTCTAGGCCGGTTGTCGCCGTCCCCGCACGACGCGGCCCAGGTTCCTCAGGAGCTGGGTCGGTTCGGGTCGCCGGGCGGGCGCGAGGTCGGGTGCGAGCTCGACAGCCCGCCGTCCACGGCCAGCGCCTGCCCGTTGACGTAGCTGGCCTCGTCCGAAAGCAGGAACAGTGCGGCCGCCGCGATCTCTTCCGGCTCGCCTCCGCGCAGCAGCGGGTTGAGCTGCCCGATGCGCCCTTCCTTCCCCGCCGCGCGCGCACTGTCGTAGAGCGGGCGGGTCATGCCGGTCTCGGTCAGGCCGGGAAGGACCGCGTTGATCCGCACCCCGGTGCCGGCGAGCTGCTGCGCCGCCGTCTGCACCAGGTTGATCACCCCGGCCTTGCTCGCCGAATACTGTGCCGGCCCGGCGCCCGACCGCAGGCCCGCGACCGACGCGGTGCAGGCGATCGCGCCCCCGCCGGCGTCGCGGATCGCGGGGGCGGCGTGCTTCACCGCCAGGAACGGGCCGATCAGGTTGACGCGCAGCACCTCGGCCCAGCCGTCGGGCGATGCATCGAAGAACCCGCCGCGTACGCCGCCGGTGATCCCGGCATTGGCGAAGAACAGGTGCAGCGCGCCGAACTCGGCCCCGGCGGCGGCGACCAGCGCCGCAATGTCGTCCTCGCTGCCGGCGTCGCCCGTTCTGGCCAGGGCCTGCCCGCCGCCGGCGCGCACCGCCTCGGCCGTTTCGTGAACGCCCTCGGCCCGATCGAAGGCGACGACGCGCGCGCCCTCGCGGGCGAAGAGCAGCGCGCTCGCCCGGCCAATGCCCGAGGCCGCGCCGGTGACCACCGCGACTTTGCCTTCCAGCCGGCCGCTCATATCGTCGCCCCCCCGTCGACCACGATCATCTGGCCGGTGGTCCAGCGCGCGGCGGGGGCGGCGAGGTAGACCGCGGCCCCGGCGATGTCGCGCGGCTCGCCGATCCGGCGCATGGGCAGGCGCGCCTCGGTCGCGGCCAGGGCCTTGGGATTTTCCCACAGCGCGCGGGCGAAGTCGGTCTTCACCAGCCCCGGGGCGATCGCGTTGACGCGAACGCCATGCTCGCCGTTCTCGACCGCGTAGTTGCGCACGAGCTGGAAGTCCGCCGCCTTGGACACGTTGTAGGCGCCGATCGTCGGCGATCCGCGCAGCCCCCCGATCGAACTGATCACGATCACCGCACCGTCGCCCTTCGCCCGCATGTCGGGCAGGGCGAGCTGGATCAGCCAGTGGTTCGACAGGATATTGTTGTCGAGCACCTTGCGGAACTGTTCGTCGTCGATCGCGTCGAGCGAACCGTAGTGCGGGTTGCTCGCCGCGTTGCACACCAGGATATCGACCGGGCCGAGGCGTTCGCGCGTGCGGGCGAACAGGTCTTCCAGCTGGGCCTTGTCCGAAATGCTCGCGGCGAGCGCCAGCGCGGTCCCCGCGCCGTGCTGCGCGTCGATGGCCGCGGCCACTTCGTCGCAGCTTTCCTGGTTGCGGCTGGAGATCACGACTTTCGCGCCGTGGGCGGCCAGTTCCTCGGCAATGGCGCGGCCGATCCCGCGGCTCGATCCGGTGATGACGGCGACTTTGCCGGTAAGGTCGAATAGCGACATCGCGGTTCCTCTCTTCGCTTCCTGTCTCGTGTGGCCCGCCGGGTGCGCCCGGTCAGGCAGGCGGCGGCGCGCCCGCTTCCTGCTGCGCGAGGCGTTCGAGCGCCTCGCCTTGCGGGCGCATCAGGTTTTCCTGCTGCGCGGTGGCGATCATCCGCCCGTCCTCGGCATAGAAATGCCCCCGGCTCAGCCCCCGCGCGCCGCCGGCCCAGGGGCTTTCGCTGGCGAACAGGTGCCAGCGGTCGAAATCGGGCGTCTCGTGGAACCACAGCGCGTGGTCGAGGCTGGTGGCCTGGACGTCGTGGCTGCCCGGCTGGATCGCGTGGGGCAGCATGGCATTGCGCATGAACAGCATGTCGGAGGCATAGGCGAGCAGCGCGCGCTGCATCTCCGGCCCCGCCCCCGACGGCCTCCGCCGGCGCATCCACCACGCCGCCCGCGGCGCGCGGGCCGCCCCGCCGAAGACCGATCCCGGGTCGATCGGCACGATCTCGATCGGGCGCCGCTGCAGCCGGCGGGCGAGCGGCGGCTCGGCCCCGTCGTCGCCCCGCGCGCGCCATTCGGCCAGCGCGGCGCGCGCGGCCTCGACATCGAGCGGATAGGGGCACTCGTCGGCATGGCGGAACCCCGGTTCGGGCCGGTGGAACGAGGCGATCATGGAAAAGATGCACAAGGCGCCCTGCCAGGCCTCCACCCGCCGGGCGGCGAAGCTGCGCCCCGCGGTGAGGTGGGTCACCCGGTATTCGACCGGCTCGTCGGCCATCCCGGGCTTGAGGAAATAGCAGTGCAGCGAATGGGCGAGCCGGCCCGAATCCTCTTCGAGGGAGGCCGCCATCAGCGCCTGCGCCACCGCCTGGCCGCCGAACAGGCGCGGGCCCATCTTCGGCCCCGGCGCGCCGATCCAGCTGCCTTCGCTCCCCGGCGCGGGCTGCAGGATCTCTTCCAGCCGGCTGCCTTCCTCGCCGTTGTCTGCGCGTACCCGATATTCCAAATCCACCCCCAGCGATCGTTTCTGCCCGATCGATGCGCATTTGCGTCGCATATTGCAACCGGCAGTTTTGTCGGCCGGGCCGAACGCCCGCGCGCACCGGCCCGCCCGGGCGAAAAGGCGCGTGGGCGCCGCGGCCCCATACCCGGCACTGGAAACGACGGGCCCCGGTTTCGGGGCAGCTCGTGAAAGCCGCCCCGGCCCCGGTCAGAACGCCTTGCGCAGGCCGACCTTGAAATTGCGGCCCAGCGGGTTCGCCGTGAACGGATCGTAGTTGTAATCGAGCGCGGCGAAGCCCGGGTCCTTGTCGAGCAGGTTCAGCACCGACAGGGTCAGGTCCGTATCCATCGGCAGGCCCAGCCGCAGCGTGAAATCCAGCGTCGTGAAATCGGGGATGCGGTAGCCGCGGTCCCCCGGCTGCTGGCGCTGGTCGACGTAGCCCTTGATGTGGGTCACCGTCAGGCGGGCATTGTGCCGCCCCCAGCCGATGTCGGCATGGCCGTTCAGTTTCCATTCGGGCAGCGGATAGGCCGTCGTCTGGTAATTGAGCTTGCCCACCGCGGAAAAGCCGGGCTGGATCAGCTCGTCGCCGATGAAGAAATCGTTGGTTTCGTAATCGATGACATAGCTGCCGGTGAGGCCCAGGCCCCAGGTTCCCCGCGCGCCGAAATCGCCGCGATAGTTCGCCTGGAAATCGATGCCCGACGTGCGGAGCCCGGCACCATTGGCGTAGAACGTGTCGATCGTGGTCACGTCGGCCAGGGTCGGCGCCAGCGCGCCGCAGCCGCCGCCGGCCGGGCCGCCGGAGAACGTGAAGCGATCGGCCAGCGGGCTCGAGCAGTCGGCCGGCGCGGTCCCCGGGGTGTTCGATCCCAGCGTGGAATCGAACACCGCGTTGAGCAGGCCCGAAACCGGCTCGGCAGCGATGTCGTCGGCGAAGTCGTAACGCCAGTAATCGACGCTGGCCCGGAAGCGGCCGAGATCGACCAGCACGCCGCCGCCGTAGCTTTCCGCGCTTTCGGGGGTCAGGGCCGGGTTGTCGTTGACCTGGACCGCGCGGAAAGAACCGCCGACGAACTGCAGCGAGGTGACGTAGTCGCCCTCGGTCAAGAGGTTGGAGGGCGGGGCGCGGAAGGTCGTCTGGTACGATCCGCGCAGTGCCAGCCAGTCGGTCACCTGCACGCGCGCGCTGGCCTTGGGATCGAACGTGGAGCCGACCGCCCCGCCGTAATCCTCGTACCGCGCGGCGAGCTGGATATCGACGCGCTCGCCGATCGGGATCTGCAATTCGGCGAACAGGGCCCGCACGTCCTGCGAACTGGCGTTGGGCTGGTCGGACCCGAGGAAGCCGAACAGGCCGATCGGCCGCGGACAGGTATCGACCCCGAAATCGAGCGAGGCCGGGCAGGGATAGACGTCGAGATTGTTGTAGATCCCGTAGCGCGCGCTGTAGTCGTTCTGCCGGTATTGCGCGCCGATGGCGTAGCCGATGGCATTGCCGCCGCCCAGCGCGATCCCGGTAAGGCCGCTGACCACGAAGTCCGCCACCTTGAGCGCGTTTTCTATCCGGCTGCTCGATTTCTTGGTGAAGTAGTCGAAGACCGCCGGATCGTTGGCGACCGCGGCGTTGTAGCCCGGATTGGTCGCCCCGGTGACCGGGTGACGGTCGATCGCGTTCGAAAACGGGTTGTAGAACATGCACGGCCCCACGCCGGGCGTGCCGGTCAGCGGGTCGCAGTCCTCGCCGCCGAGGCCGCGCAGGGCCAGCTGCACCCGGTCGATGATCGTGTCGAAGCCGGTCGATTCGCGGGTGTAGCGATGGTACGTCCCGCTCAACTGCCAGTTGAACGCGTCGCTGTGCTCGCCGCGCAGGGTCGCGGTGAAGCGGGTCGATTCGCTGTCGCGAGTGACCGGCGCGGCGCCGTCGATCCCGTTCTGGTCGGCGAACAGCGGGTTGCCGCCCAGGAGGGCGGTGCGGAACACGCCCGCCGCCAGCAGCGCGCTGTTCGCGCCGGAAGGGAACTGGTCCGGGTTGGCCGCGCGATAGGCGATCAGGCCGGGATTGTTCGGCGGAACCCAGAACTGCGACCCGATCGGGTTGGCCAGCCCCGGGGTCGGGGTGTTGAGCAGGATATAGCTGGGCGACGTATTGGCCGAAACCCGCGTATTGCCCAGCAGGCCGCTGACCTCGACGCTGAGCGTGTCGGTCAATTCCACTTCCGCTTCGAGGTAGGCCTGCCAGCGGTCTTCGCGTTCGACCAGCAGGTCGAACGGCGTGTACTGGGTTGCGCAGCGGGTCGCGCTGTCGATATCGGTCGGCGCCGAATCGTGGACCGGCACGCCGCCCAGGTCGTCGCACCCGCGATCGACCTGGAAGCCGGCGGTCAGTCCGACGAACGTGCCCGGGTAGAACGCGAAGGGCAGGAAGGCGCTGGGGTTGCCGCCCTGGGTGAAGCCGCCGGCCGGGTTGTCGGCATAGGGCCGGACGGCGAAATCGCGGTCGACCGCCGCCAGCGGCGAGCGGTGCTGGTAACCGAAGCTCGCCAGGACGCGCAGCCCGTCGCCCTGGTGGCCGAAGGCGGCCGAGGCGGTCCAGTCGCCGTCCGACCCGTCGATGAAGCGATAGTCGCCGCTGAGCACGAGGCCGTCGAGCTGGTTGTTGGTGATGAAGTTCACCACCCCGCCGATCGCGTCGGAACCGTAGGTCGCGGCGGCGCCGTCCTTCAGCACCTCGATCCGGCCGATCGCGGCCGAGGGCAGGAGGTTGGCATCGACCGCGGGCACCCCGATCGGCGAATTGGCCAGCCGCTTGCCGTTGAGCAGGATCAGCGTGCGCGACGGGCCGAGCCCGCGCAAGTTGACCGTCGCGATCCCCTCGCCCCCCTGCGAGCGGGAATCGAACTGGTTGGAATCGCCCAGCACCCCGCTGGAGCCGGGCAGGTTCTTGATCAGGTCGAGCGCGGTGGGCGAGCCCTGGTCGAGCAGCTCCTCCTGCGAGATGACCTCGACCGGGAGCGCGGCGTCCTCGGGCGTGCCGCGGATCAGCGATCCGGTGACGACGATGACGGGATTGCCGCTGCCGGCGGCGGCCTGGGCCGGGGTGCCGGGGGCGGGGCCGTCCGGCGGGGGCGCGCCTTGCTGCGCCAGTGCGGGTGTCGCGACGAGCGCCGTTGCCAGTGCCGGCAGGGCGCACGCGTGCCTGAAGGCTCGTGTCCTCATGATCCTCTCCTCTCCATGACGGGCTGCATTCTCTTGGCGATGCATACCCGGTCATCGAAAGTGGAGTATTTCACGGGTCCTATGTCAAGCGATTCGTGGAATGGAACGCGGTTCGCCGGCGCGCCTTTCGTGCGAATGTTTCGTCAAACCCTTATTCCGAATGAGGATTCGTGCGGAGTCGTCTACGGCCATAACGCGGCGGAAATCTGCCGTTCCGAACCATACCGAAGGCGGAACAGGGGTGATCGCAGCCCGCGCGTGCGGAGCCGCCGCGGCCCGGTTTCCAGTTGCACTATGCCACTCATACCGCGTGTTCGAACAATGTGCGATGCAGCGGCCGGATGCGAAAGCGGCACCGCCGGCCGGGGCCGGGCGGTGCCGCAAGAATGCCGCGGGTGGCGGCGGGCGGGCGGTCTAGCCGGTGAAGCTTTCGCCCCGTTCCGCCTTGCCGCGCAGGTAGTCGCTGACCGGAAGGCCGTGCTTCTCCAGCCCGGCGACCACGGTGTCGAGCCCTATCGTGTCGGCCCAGAACATCGGCCCGCCGGTATAGAGCGGCCAGCCGTAGCCGTTGATCCAGACGACATCGATGTCGCTGGCGCGCTGCGCCATCTTCTCGTCGAGGATCTTCGCCCCTTCGTTGACCATCGGGTAGAGCAGGCGTTCGCGGATCTCGTCCTTCGATATCTCGCGCTGCTCGTGCCCTTCCTTCTGCGCGAAGTCGGCGATGATCGCCTTGACCTCGTCCGGCGGGGTGCGATTGCGCGCCTCGTCGTAATCGTAGAAGCCCTTGCCCGCCTTCTGGCCGAACCGCCCGACGGCGCAGAGCGCCTCGCGCACGGTGGTCACCTTGCTCGGATCGCGGTGCCAGCCGATGTCGATCCCCGCCAGGTCGCCCATCTGGAACGGCCCCATCGGGAAGCCGAAATCGAGCAGGACCTCGTCCACTTCCCAGTAATCGGCGCCTTCCATGATCAGCTGGTTCGCCTGTTCCTGCCGCTTGGACAGCATGCGGTTGCCGATGAAGCCCGGGCAGACGCCCGAAACGGCGGCGACCTTGCCGATCTTGCGCGACAGCTTCATCGCGGTCGCCAGAACGTCGTCGCGCGTCTTCGCGCCGCGGACGATTTCCAGCAGCTTCATCACGTTCGCCGGGCTGAAGAAATGCAGGCCGATGACATAGCCGGGGCGCTTCGTCGCGGTCGCGATCTCGTCGATATCGAGATAGCTGGTGTTCGACGCCAGGATCGCGCCTTCTTTCACCACCTCGTCAAGCTTGCCGAAGACATCCTTCTTCACGTCCATGCTTTCATAGACCGCCTCGATCACCAGGTCGCAGTCGGCGAGGTCGGCGTAGTCGAGCGTCGGCGTCAGCAGGCCCATCGCGGCTTCCACCTGTTCGGCGGTCATCCGCCCGCGCTTCGCAGTGTTTTCATAGTTGCGGCGCATGACCCCGGTGCCGCGGTCGAGCGCTTCCTGCTTCATTTCCAGGATCGTGACCGGGATGCCGGCGGACAGAAAATTCATCGCGATCCCGCCGCCCATCGTCCCGGCGCCGATGACGCCGACCTTCTTCACCGGGATCAGCGGGGTGTCGGCCGGCACGTCGTCGATCTTGTTCGCCGCCCGCTCGGCGAAGAAGTAATGGCGCATGGCCTTCGACTGGGTGCCGCCCATCAGCTTCATGAACAGTTCGCGTTCCTTCTGCACCCCTTCGGCATAGGGCAGCTCGCCCGCCGCGCGGACCGCCTCGATCGCGGCATTGGGGGCATCGAAGCCGCGCATCTTGCGCGCGTTCTTCTGCCGGAACTCGTCGAAGATCGCCGGGTTCTTGACCCCGTCCTGGTTGGCGGTGCCTTCCGACGTGCGGGGCACCGGCTGGCCGATGCGAGCCTTGGCGAAGGCGATCGCGTCGGCTTCCAGGCTGTCTTCCCCGACGATTTCGTCCACCAGCCCGATCGCCTGGGCCTTGCCGGCCGGAATCGGGTTGCCGACCGCGACCAGCGGCAGGGCGGCTTCCGCACCGACCAGGCGGGGCAGGCGCTGGGTGCCCGCCGCGCCGGGGATCAGGCCCAGCTTGACCTCGGGCAGGCCCAGCTTCGCGCTCGGCACCGCGACCCGGTAATGGCAGGCGAGGGCGACTTCGCACCCGCCGCCCAGCGCCGTGCCGTGGATCGCGGCGACGACCGGCTTGTCGCTCGCCTCCAGCTTGTCGAGCGCCTCGGGCAGGCTCGGTCCCTGCGGCGGCTTGCCGAATTCGGTGATGTCGGCCCCGGCGAAGAACGTGCGCCCGTCGCAGCGGATCACGACCGCCTCGACCGCGTCATCGGCCAGCGCTTCCTCTATCCCGGCGGCGAGGCCGGCGCGGACGGCCTGGCCCAGCGCGTTGACCGGGGGATTGTCGGAAACGATCACGAGCACGTTGTCGTGCCGCTCGGTGCGAATGGGCGATGTCATGGATCGGGTTCTCCTTCAGACTTTGCTGTGTGTCAGGGCCGCGTAGATCAGCGTCTTGAGCTGGCGGCGAATAGGATAGGCGGACGAGGGGTAGAGCTGCGTCATGAAGACCATGGTCACATCCTCCACCGGGTCGACGAAGAAGGCGGTCGAATAGGCGCCGCCCCAGTAGAACTCGCCCTCGCTCGCCGGCATCAGCGTGCGCGCGGGGTCGATCACCATGGCGAAGCCGAGGCCGAAACCGGTGCCGGCATTGTGCGATTCGGAAAAGAGGCTGCGCGACACCTGCGTCAGGTCGGCGCCGCCGGGCAGGTGGTTGGTCCGCATCAGGTGCAGGGTCTTGGGCGAGACGATCCGCGCGCCGTCGAGCGCGCCGCCGTTCGCCAGCATGGTCGCGAACCGCTGGTAATCGGCGATCGTGCCGACGAGGCCGCCGCCGCCGCTGTCGAACGTGCCGGGCCGGTTGAGCCGGCTGGTCGCCCCGGCATCGACCATGCGCGGCGGCTTGCCCGGGCGATAGGCATAGGCGTCCGCCAGCCGATCCGCCCCCGCGTCGCCCGCGCCGAAGGCGGTGTCGGTCATGCCCAGCGGGCCGAAGACGTGTTCGGCCAGGTAATCGCCCAGCCGCATTCCGCTCAGCCGTTCGACCGCGATGCCCAGCACGTCGGTCGATACCGAGTAGTTCCAGCCGGTCCCGGGGGCGAATTCGAGCGGCAGGCGCGCGAGCTTTGCCACGTAGGCATCCGAATCGAGGTGGTCGCGCGCGAAATCGAGGTTCTCTTCGCGGTAGAGCGCATCGATATTGGTGCGGTTCTGCAGCCCGTAGGTGAAGCCCGACATGTGGGTGAGCAGGTCGACGAAGCGCATCGGCGGGGCGGGCGTGCCCGGCGCGAAGGGCACGGAACCGCCGCCGCCTGCATAGACGGCAAGATCGGCGAATTCGGGGAAAACGCGCGTCACCGGGTCTTCCAGCGCGACGCGGCATTGCTCGACCAGTTGCATGAAGGCGATCGAGGTCACCGGCTTGGTCATGCTGGCGATGCGGAACAGGGCGTCCTCGCGCATCGGGGTGCCGTCTTCGCGCAGGGTGCCGAAATGGGCGTAGTGCACCGGGCGCCCCTCGCGCGCGACCAGGATCTGCGCGCAGGGCAGGCGCCCCGTATCGATGTAGCGTTCCTGCAGGAAGCCGTCGATCCGGGCCAGGCGCTCCGCGTCGAAGCCCAGTTCCCCTGCGTCGGCCAGTTCGATCATGCTCTCTCCCGCGCCCCTGGGCGGGGCATACCTTTTCTTCTGACAATCGACGATAGACAATTCAGCGCGCTTTTGAACCCTCATACCTCACATTCAGAAAATCCGCGTTCCGCCTTGCCAGCGCGCGCGGCATCTGCATAAATCGTGCGACAAGAATCGCACAAGCGCCAAACAAGAAATCGCATAGGCGAACGACGAGAGGAACCTGCCCGAAATGCGCGACGCCGTGATCGTGTCCACCGCCCGCACGCCCCTGGCCAAGGCCATGCGCGGCGCCTTCAACGCTACCCACGCGGTCGAGCTTGGCTCGTGGTCGGTCGCCGCCGCGGTCGAACGGGCCGGGATCGCGCGCGAAGAGATCGACGACGTGATCATGGGCGCCGCCAACCAGCAGGGGCAACAGGGCTTCAACATGGGGCGCCAGGTGGCGCTGCGCGCCGGCCTGCCGGTGGAAGTGGCGGGGATGACGATCGACCGCCAGTGTTCCTCCGGCCTGATGGCGATCGCGACCGCGGCCAAGCAGATCATCGTCGACCGAATGGACGTCTGTGTCGCCGGCGGGGTCGAATCGATCACCTCGATCCGCTCCGGCCAGCAGAACACGCAGCGCGACGAAGACCTGCTGAAGATGCATCCCGATATCTACATGCCGATGATCGGCACGGCCGAAGTGGTCGCGGAACGTTATGGCATCGCGCGCGAGGCGCAGGACGAATACGCGCTCCGGTCGCAGCAGCGCACCGCCGCCGCGCAGCAAGCCGGCCGGTTCGACGATGAAATCGTGCCGGTGACGGCGACGATGAACGTGACCGACAGGGAAACCGGCGAGGTCAGCCAGCGCGAGGTCACGATCGCGATGGACGATTGCAACCGGCCCGACACCACGCTGGAAGGGCTCGCCCGCCTGCAGCCGGTGATGGGCGAAGGGCATACGGTTACCGCCGGCAATGCCAGCCAGCTTTCGGACGGGTCGGCCGCTTCGGTCCTGATGGAGGCGGGGCTCGCCAGCGCGCGCGGGCTGGAGCCGCTCGGCCGCTATGTCGGCATGGCGGTGGCCGGGGCCAAGCCCGACGAGATGGGAATCGGCCCGGTCTTCGCGATTCCCCGGCTGCTCGACCGGTTCGGCCTGTCGATCGACGACATCGGCCTGTGGGAACTGAACGAGGCCTTCGCGGTCCAGGTCCTCTATTGCCGCGACAGGCTGGGCATTCCCGACGAACGGCTGAACGTCAACGGCGGCTCGATCGCGATCGGCCATCCCTTCGGCATGACCGGGGCCCGCTGCGTCGGCCATGCGCTGATCGAGGGGCGCCGGCGCGGCGTCCGCCACGTGGTTGTAACGATGTGCGTCGGCGGGGGCATGGGCGCCGCCGGCCTGTTCGAGGTGCTTTGATCATGGCGACACAGGCAAGCGATCTCGCCGCGGCCATCGGCTGGACCCCGCCCGCGGGCTGGCCCGCGATCACGCGCGAACGGTGCCGCGACATCCTGACCGCGCCGGGCCAGCGGTTCGAGATGGAAACGGTGGACATTCGCGGCGTGCCGACGCGCGTGTGGAAGAACGCCCCGCCCAGCCTGCGCGCGATCGCACTGGTCGGGCGCATGTATGGCGACCGCGAGTTCCTGATCTACGAGGACGAGCGGGTTACCTACGACGCCTGGTTCCGGGCGGTGGCCACGCTGGCCCAGGCGCTGCGCGCACGCGGCGTGGGCAAGGGGGACCGGGTCGCACTGGCCATGCGCAACCTGCCCGAATGGCCGGTGGCCTTCTTCGCGGCGACCACGATCGGCGCGATCTGCGTGCCGCTGAACGCGTGGTGGACCGGGCCGGAGCTGGCCTATGGCCTGTCCAACTCGGGCACGCGGCTGCTGATCTGCGACGCGGAGCGGTGGGAACGGATCGCGCCGCATCGCGGCGAGTGCCCCGAACTGGAAAGCGTGCTGGTCTCGCGCAGCGCCGCCGCGCCCGAGGGCGCCGCGCGGCTGGAGGACGTGATCGGCACCCCGCACGACTATGCCGGCCTGCCGGCGGCCGAACTGCCCGAGGTGGACATCGCGCCCGAAGACGACGCGACGATCTTCTACACCAGCGGCACGACCGGCAATCCCAAGGGCGCGCTGGGCACGCATCGCAACTTGTGCACCAATATCCTGTCCAGCGGTTACAACGCGGCCTGCGCCGTGCTGCGCCGGGGCGAGGAGATCCCCGAGCCGACGCCCAAGGTCGGGCTGACCGTGATCCCGCTGTTCCACGTCACCGCCTGTTCGGCCGGGCTGATGGGCAACCTCGCGGCGGGCAACACGCTGATCTTCATGCACAAGTGGGACCCGATAAAGGCCTTCGAGATCATCGAGCGCGAGAAAGTCCACGTCACCGGCGGGGTGCCGACGATCGCCTGGCAGCTGATCGAACACCCGGCGCGCAAGGACTACGACCTGTCGAGCATCGAGGCGATCGCCTATGGCGGCGCGCCCGCCGCGCCCGAGCTGGTGCGCAAGATCCGCGAGGTCTTCGGCGCGCTTCCCGGCAATGGCTGGGGGATGACCGAGACGATGGCCACCGTCACCGGCCATTCGAGCGAGGACTATCTGAACCGCCCCGACAGCTGCGGTCCGCCGGTGGCCGTGGCCGACCTGAAGATCATGAGCGAGGACGGCGAACGCGAGCTGCCGCCCGGCGAAGTGGGCGAGCTGTGGGCGCGCGGCCCGATGGTGGTGAAGGGGTACTGGAACAATCCCGAAGCGACCGCCGCGACGTTCGTCGACGGCTGGGTGCGGACCGGCGACCTCGCGCGGCTGGACGAGGAAGGCTTCTGCTACATCGTCGACCGGGCGAAGGACATGATCATCCGCGGCGGGGAGAACATCTATTCGTCCGAGGTGGAAAACGTGCTCTACGACCACCCGGCCGTGACCGACGCCGCGCTGATCGGGCTGCCCCATCCGCAACTGGGTGAAGAGCCGGCTGCCGTCGTCCACCTCGCCCCCGGCAGCAGCGCCAGCGAAAGCGAGCTGCAGGCCTGGGTCGCCGCGCGCCTGGCAAAGTTCAAGGTGCCGGTGCGGATCGCCTTCGTCGAGGACACGCTGCCGCGCAATGCCAACGGCAAGATCCTGAAGAAGGACCTGGGCGCCCTGTTCGAGGGGGAATAGCCAGCCTGCCCGCTTGGCAGTTTCATCCCGGCTGATGTAACGCGCCTGAAACGGGGGAGCCGATGGCAAGCAAGAGTGCGGAAACGAGGCGGTTCGGCGAAAAGCGCCAGGCGATCATCCACGCCGCCTCGGTCCTGATCAACGAAGTGGGGGTCAAGGCGACGACCCTGTCCGACGTTGCGCGCGCGATCGGCCTCAACGCGACCAGCATCACGTACTACTTCTCGCGCAAGGAACAGCTCGTCGTCGCGGTTTACGAGGCGACGCTGGACCTGATGGAGCGGATGGCGACCGAGGCCCTGGCCGAACCGGACCCGGCCGCCCGCCTGCGCCGCTATATCGACGAACACGTCGCGCTACGCACCCGCATCCGCCGGGGGGAGAAGGGCCTGCTGACCGCGCTGTCCGAAATCCGCACGCTCGACCCGGCGGCCCAGGCCCCGCTTCTCGCCCGGTATCGCGAGATCGTGAACCGCGTGCGCGGATTTTTCGGCGAACCGCAAAGCGATCGCGCGCGCGCGCTGTTCTCCGCGCGGGCCCATGTCCTGCTGGAGGCGGTGATGTGGTGGCCCGTGTGGTCGCTGCGCTATTCGACGCTGGATTTCCCGCGTGTGAGCGAGCGGATGTTCGACATTCTCGCCCATGGCATTCCCGCCCGCCGTGGCGCGTGGCAGCCGCGCGCGCTGGACGACGGCGGATGGCGCACGCGCGAGGATGCGAAGCCGAGCCAGAACGACGAGTTCCTGCGCGCGGCGACGGTCATGATCAACCAGCGCGGCTATCGCGGGGCCTCGGTCAACCGCATCGCCCGCGCGCTGAACGTGACGAAAGGCAGCTTCTACCACCACCACGATGCCAAGGACGACCTCGTCCTCGCGTGCTTCCAGCGCAGCTACGACCGGCTTTCCGCGGTGCAGATGGCCGGGCAGACGATCGACGCCGATTACTGGACGCGGCTCGCGAGCGTTCTGGACGAACTGCTCCAGGTGCAGCTTTTCGACGCCATGCCCCTGCTGCGCACGACGGCGCTCCAGGCGCTCGACAGCGATCACAAGGCCGATGTCGTGACCCGGTCCAACCGCCTCGCGCGGCGTTTCGCCGGGATGCTGATCGACGGCGTCGCCGACGGCTCGGTCCGCCCGATCGACCCGCTGGTCGCGAGCCAGGTGATCATGTCCACCCTCAACGGCGCTTACGAGGCGCGCAACTGGGCGGATCGCTTCGGCGATCCGGGCCTGGCGCTGAAGACATATGCCTCGACCCTGTCGCAGGGCCTGCTCGCCCCGGTCGACTGATCAGCCGATCCGGCGCGGTTCGCGCACCCGCAGCAGCAGGAGCGCCAGCGCCGCCGCCAGCGCCACGAAGACCAGCGCGAACAGCGGGGTGAAGCCCCAGATCGCGACCAGCAGGCCGGCCGCGACCGGCCCGCCGGCGGCGATCGCCCCTTCGACCGTGGTCGCGAAGGCGAGCCGCATCGGCGTGTCCTGCGGCGTGCCGAATTCCAACACCATCGTGGTCGCGGCCAGCATCCACCCCGACTGGCCGAAGCCGAGCAGCATGAAGGCGGCATAGATCGGCGGTGCGCTCTCGGCCGCGACCAGCAGCGCGACACCGGCGATCGAGCAGGCGAGCGAGAGCGCATAGACGATGCGAAAACCCAGCCGGTCGCCCATCGGCCCCCAGGCGATGTTGGATATCGTGTCGGAACCGAGGAAGACGAAGCTGAGCCCGCCGATCAGCGCCCCGTCGAGGCCGAGCAGGCTGCCGGCATAGACGGTCCAGAACGGCGCGCCGACGCGGGCCATCGTCGCCAGGCTCTGAACGCCCAGGAAATGGGCGAAATCGCGATCGGCCAGGAGCTGGGGAAACTCCCTGACCCGTTCGCGCATCGGCATCTGCGGGCGTGCGAGCGGCGCGGCGGGCTCGCGGATCATGGTCTTGAGCACGACCAGGCCCGCGCTGGTGAGGACGAAGGCGAACAGGAAGGTCGTGGCATATCCGTTGCCCAGCCACCGGTCGGCGATGAACCAGTTGCCGGCGACCCAGGCCAGGATCGCGGCGATCAGCCCGCCGGCGAAATTGCGGTATCCCTGCAGGCGCCCGCGCTTGCGGATGGGGATCAGCTTGCCCATCAGCATCTGGAAGGCGACCCGCTGCGCGCCGGAGAAGAACCCCAGCAGCAGGAAACAGGCGAAGGTGGCCAGGACCAGCAGGTCCCCCGTCAGCAGCCAGCCCGCCAGCGCGAGCAGCAGGACCATGAGCCGCATCAGCGAGCCGACCCTGATCGCATAGGGCAGGATATGGCTGCGATGTTCGATCCGGGCCCCGCTGGCGATCGGGCTGATCGTCGCGCCCAGCTGGAGCAGCGCGGTGCCGAGCCCGACCGCAGCCGCGCTGCCGGTCAGCAGCATCAGGTAGGCGGGGATGATCGTCGGGGCATAGATCAGGCGGAATCCCGTCATCCCCAGCACGCCGTGGATGAAATTGGCGCGGAAATTCCGTTTCAGGTTCGCATCGACGAACCGGGCGTGATCGGCCAGCGCCCGTTCCCGGGCGCCGGCCGATGCATCGTCGTCTTCGCTATCGCGCTCCGGCCCCAAGGGGTCAGTAGCCGCTCGTCCCGGCGAAGCGGTCGCGCAAGTAGGCGGTGCTGCCCCAGCTCGCCTCCAGCACGCGGGCGCGCTTGAGGTAGAAGCCGACGTCGTATTCGTCGGTCATCCCGATCCCGCCGTGCAGCTGGATCCCCTCGCGGCTCATCGCGTGGAGCACGCGGTTCGCCTCCGCCTTGGCGATGGTCGCCGCGCGCGTTACGCCGAAGCCGCTGTCCAGCGCCTGGAGCCCGCCCTCGACCGCGGAGCGCATCATCGCGAGGTCGCCGAACAGGTCGGCCATGCGATGCTGCAGCGCCTGGAACGTGGCGAGCACCTGGTTGAACTGGACGCGCTGCTTCAGGTAGTCGAGCGTCATGTCGAACACTGCCTGGGCCATGCCGAGCATTTCGCAGGCGGTGAGGATGCGCGCCCGGTCGAGCACGTCGCCAAGCAGGCTGTCGCCCCCGTTCTCCAGCTTTTCCGCCGGCGCGCCGTCGAAGGTGACTTCGGCATGGCTGCGCTGGTCGGCCAGCTTGCGCGTGGCGAGCGATACGCCGTCGCCTTTCTCGACCAGGTAGAGGCCGTCCGCCGCGGCGACCACGAACAGGTCGGCGCCGTGCGCCTCGTGCACGAAGGCCTTGGTGCCCGAGAGCTTGCCGCCCGCCACGCTGGCCGACAGCTTCGCCGGATCGTGCCGCGGCCCCTCGTCGATCGCGAGGGTGCCGATCGTCTCGCCGGCGGCGAGGCGCGGAAGCCATTTCGCCTTCTGCTCGTCGCTGCCGCCCAGCACGATGGCCGCCGCCGCCAGGGTCGTGGCGATCAGCGGGCTCGCGGTCAGGGTCTTGCCCAGTTCCTCCACCACCAGCCCGGCCGAAAGCCAGCCGAAATCGGACCCGCCGTGCTCTTCCGGCACGATGATCCCGCTCCAGCCCATCTGCGCCATCGCGCCGTAGGCATCGCGGTCGAACGCCTCGGGATCGCCGCTCGCGCGGATCTTGCGGAAAGCCGCCACCGGGCTTTCGTTGGTGGCCCATTCGCGCGCCATGTCGCGCAGCATTTCCTGTTCTTCGTTGAGAACCGCCATGATTCTTCGCGCCCCTTACTGGTGGTCGAGCATGCCAAGCACGCGCTTGGCGATGATGTTGTTCTGGATCTCGGTCGAACCGCCGTAGATCGTCGTCGCCTTGCCGAAGAGCCAGGCGCGAACCCCGGCCAGCTCGGCCTCGGAAAAGCCCTCGCCTTCCCAGCCGAGCCCTTGCAGGCCCATGATCTCGATCGTCAGCTCGGCCCGTTCCTGCCCCAGCTTGGTGCCCAGTTTCTTGAGCACCGAGCTGATCTCGGAGACGCCGCCGGCGGCCTTGCTTTCCTCGGCCGCGCGCCGGGCGGTGAGGAGGAAGGCGTTCCAGCGGATCTCGAAATCGGCGATCCGGTCGCGCAGGACCTTGTCGGCGATCGCGCCGTCGGCGTCGGTCTCGACGTATTTCTTCGCCAGGTCCGAAAGGCTTGCCCCCATCATCCGGGCCAGGCTGCCGCCGCCCGAAAGATTGGTCCGCTCGTGCTGGAGCAGGCGCTTGCCGATGGTCCAGCCCTGGCCTTCCTCGCCGACGAGGTTCTCCTTGGGCACTTTCACGTCGGTGAAGAACGTCTCGCAGAACGGGCTCATCCCGCTGATCATCTGGATCGGGCGGACTTCGACGCCCGGCGCGTCCATGTCGATCAGAAGGAAGCTGATCCCGCGATGCTTGTCGCTCTTGTCGGTCCGCACGAGGCAGAAGCACTTGTCGGCCCACTGGCCGCCGCTGGTCCAGGTCTTCTGCCCGTTGACCAGGTAGTGATCGCCCTTGTCCTCCGCCGTGGTCTGCAGGTTGGCGAGGTCCGATCCGGCATTGGGTTCGCTATAGCCCTGGCACCAGCGGATTTCCCCCCGGCAGATGGGCGGGATGTGTTCCTTCTTCTGCGCCTCGCTGCCGTATTCGAGCAGGGTGGGGCCGAACATCATCACCCCCATGCCCCCGATCGGGTTGTAGGCGCCGGCGCGGGCCATTTCCTCGTCCAGGATCCGGGCCTGGCGCCGGGTCAGCCCGCCGCCGCCGTATTCGCGCGGCCAGGTGGGCGTGCCCCAGCCGCGTTCGCCCATCGCCTCGCGCCACTTGCGCTGGGCGTCGCTTTCCTGCGTCGGCCCTTCGACACTGGCGAGCGCATTTCCCTTGCCCTTGAGCTCGGGCGGGAAGTTCTCGGCCAGGAACTGGCGCACCTCCTCGCGGAAGGCGTCGTCCGCGCCTGGGGCTGTCACGTCGGGCTGGGTCGCCATTCAATTCTCCTCACGTGTTATCGCGCCGGCCCACCCAGGGCCGCGTCGCGTTGTTCCCTCTCGCGCGCCTCGGCCTCGCGGGCGCGAAGGATCTCGACGTTGCGTTCGTGCCGGGCGCGGGTGATCGGATAGAACAGCAGGATCAGCGCGCCAATCGTCCAGAGCCCGATCGAGGTCGGGATATAGTGGATCAGCAGGCTTTCCACCACCGGGCGGGGGACCGTATCGGGGTCTGCCCGCTCGGGAAACTCGGCCAGCGCGAGGACCTGTCCGGCGACGAAGATGCCCAGCGCGTTCGAACACTGCTGCATGAAGCTGGAGGCGGAAAAGAACGTCCCGGCCGTGTGCCGCCCGGTTTCGACCGCGCTGTCTTCCACCACGTCGGCGAGCATTGCGCTGGTGTTGATCAGCGAGATCGCGACCATCGCGCCGTAGATCGCCCCGATCGCGAAGAGCACTGGCACGAGCAGCGCGTCGCCGGGGACGAAGAACAGGCCGAACAGGCTGAGCAGCAGCGGGCTGAGGCCGATCGACACGCCCAGAACGGCGAAGACCATCGAACTCGTCCGCTTGCCGAACCAGCGGGAGAAGATCGGGGCCAGCGGCGCCGCCAGCGTCGCGGCCACGAAGCTGTCGAGCGTGAGCAGCGCGAGCTGGGCCGTGTCGAGCTTGAACAGGTAAGTCCCGAAATAGAGCGTGGTCGCGCTGTAGAGACCGATCGCGGTATACTTGAACACGCCGAAGCCGAAGATCGCCAGGAAGGCGCGGTTGCGAAAGGCGGCGAGCATTTCGCGCAAGTGTTCGCGCAGCGGCATCGCCGGGTCGCCGGCCTGCCCGTCCGCCTGGCGCATCCACGGAACCCGGTTGTGCGTCCCGGCGGCGCAGACCAGGATCGCGAGGAAGATCAGGCCCGCGCCCAGCGCGGCGAAGTTGACGTAGCTTTCAGGATTGAGCTGGCCGCGCGGATAGGCCTCGCTCTCGACGAAGATGAAGGCGAGCGAGAACGCGGTGAAGCCGTAGGCGCCGGCATAGCCGAACCAGTAGCGCAGCGAGAACAGCCGGGTGCGCTCCGTGTAGTCGCCGCTCAGTTCGGGCGCCATGGCAGAAGCGTTGATCTCGAACGCGCTGATCGCGGCCCGGGTGGCGGCGGCAAAGGCGAAGATCCACAGGCCCAGCTGGACGTGGCTGAGCCCGTCGGGCGGGAACCAGGTGAGGAAGAAGAACACCGTGGTCGGGATCGCCGCGGCATACATGAACGGGTGCCTGCGGCCCCAGCGCGAGCGGGTGACGTCGGCCCAGCGGCCGAGGAAGGGATCGACGATCGCATCGACCAGGAGGGTGCAGGCCAGCGCGGTGCCGACGATCGCCGCCGGCACGCCCACGACCTGGTTGAAATAGAGCATCAGGTAGCTGGAGAAGGTGGCGCCCTTGATGCCGTTGGCCATCGCACCCATGCCGTAGCTGAGGCGCGTGGGAAGGCTCAGCGGCGGCGCCCCTGCGCTCTCCGGCCCGGAGGCGGCGACCGGGGCGGGGCCAGAGTCAGGGCCGGAGTCAGGGCCAGCGTCAGGGCCCGAGTCGGGAGCGGCCCGGCTGGCGTTCACGCGAGGGCCTCCGCCGCCTCGGCCAGTTCCTCCACCGGGTCGTGGAGCGCGCGCGCGGCCGCCCGGCGGCTGGGCAGCGAGTAATCGGGGAAGACCGGGTCGGCCACGTCGCGATAGGCGCGCAGGTGCTGCCTGGCGACGGTGACCTTGTGCACTTCGGTCGGGCCGTCGGCGATCCCCATGACCATCGCCGCCACCAGGTTGCCGGCAAAGGGCATCTCGTTGGAGACGCCCAGCGACCCGTGGATGTGGATGCAGCGCGCGGCAATGTCGTGATAGACCCTGGGCATCAGCGCCTTGATCGCGGCGATGTCCTTGCGGACCTTGCGGTAATCGCGGTGGCTGTCGATCGCCCACGCGGTCTTCAGAACGAACAGGCGGAACTGCTCCAGCTCGATATAGCTGTCGGCGATCTGCATCTGGACCGCCTGGTAATCGGCGATCGTCCCGGTGCGGGTCCGGCGGCTGACCGCGCGGCGGCTCATCAGGTCGAGCAGGCGGCGGCAGTTGCCGACCGTGCGCATCGCGTGGTGGACGCGCCCGCCGCCCAGCCGGGTCTGCGAGATCGCGAAGGCGCCGCCGCGTTCGCCCAGCAGGTGATCGGCTGGCACGCGCGCGTCGGTATAGCGGATGTAGCTCTCGCTGCCGTCCTGCTGGCCATAGACGCCGACGTTGCGCACGATCTCCACCCCCGGCGTGTCCGCGGGCACGATGAACATGCTCATCCGTTCATGGCGCGGCGCGTCGGGATCGGTGACGGCCATGACGATCAGGAACTCGGCCCATTTGCCGTTGGTGGAAAACCACTTCTCGCCGTTGATGACCCAGTGATCGCCGTCCTTCTCGGCCCGGGTGACGAAGCCCGTGGGGTCGGACCCGCCCTGCGGCTCGGTCATCGAAAAGGCGGAAACGATCTCGTTGGCGAGCAGGGGACGAAGATACCGTTCCTTCTGTTCGGCGGTCCCGAAATGGGCGATGATCTCCGCGTTCCCGGTGTCGGGCGCCTGGCATCCGAAAACGATCGGGGCGAAGCTGGCGCCGCCGATGATCTCGTTCATCAGGCCCAGGCGGACCTGGCCGTAGCCCTGGCCGCCCAGCTCCGGGCCGAGGTGGCAGGCCCACAGGTCGCGGGCCTTCACCTCCTCCTGCAACGGGCGGACCAGCGCATTGCGGCGCGGGTTCTTCACGTCGTAGGGGTGAATGCCCAGCAGGCCGAGCGGCTCGACCTTGTCGCGGATGAAATCCGCCATCCAGTCGAGCTTCTCCTGAAACTCGGGTTCGGTTTCGAAATCCCAGGCCATCGCTCTCGTCCCCAAAGGCCGCCCGTTTGCCGGGTCGTGCGCGAATCAACATACCCGATATTTGAAACAGCACAAGGCGGGTGCGCTGCCCGGGTGCCGGCGCGGTGGCGGGCAAGGGGCGGCGCGAACGTCTCCGTCTTCCCACCGCGCCGGTTTTGCCGTATCGCGCGCCGCCCAAGGTATTGCCGTGACCAGCACCCCTGCGCCCGACGGTCTCCAAGCCGCCTTCCTCGCCCATCGCGAGCGCCTGTTGCGATTCCTGCGCGCGCGCGGGGCCGGCGAAGCGGCGGAGGACCTGCTGCACGAGGTCTGGCTGAAGGTCTCGGCCGCGCGGCCGGGGCCGGTTGCCGCGCCGCTGGCCTATCTCTACCGCACGGCGAACCTCGTGATGATCGATCGCTATCGCTCCGAGAACCAGGCGCGCAAGCGCGAGCGGGCCTGGAGCGAGGCGACCGGAGCGACCGTGCCCGGCGTGTCCGACGCCCCGTCGGGAGAGCGGGTGGTGATCGCGCGCCAGCACGCGCGCATGGTCGCCGCCGCGCTCGACGCGCTGGGCGAACGGCCGGCGGCGATCTTTCGCCGCCACCGGATCGACGGCGTTCCGCAGAAGGCGGTGGCGCGCGAGTTCGGCGTCAGCCTGAGCACGGTGGAAAGCGACCTGAGGCGCGCCTATCGCGCCGTCCTGGAGATCAGGGAGCGGCTCGATGAGGATTGAGGCGAACGGCTCCGTCTTGTCAGCGAAAGGGGCTCGCCATGGGGCAAGATGACCGGATGACCGACGAAGCAATTGCCTGGGCCGTGAAAACCGGCGACCCCGCGTTCGCGGACTGGGATGCCTTCACCGCCTGGCTGGAGGGCGACCCGGGCCGCGCGCGCGCCTACGACCGGGCAATGGCCGCCGTCGCCGATGCGGCCGAGGCCGGGCACGCCGCGCCGGCGGTCAACGACGACGCGCGGCCGGGCGAGCCGCCCGCGCCGCAAGATGCCGCAGCCGCCGCGGCATCGGCGGGAGCGGGCGCCGCAGGCGGGGGCCGGCGCTGGCGCTGGCTGGCGCTGGCGGCCACGGTGGTCCTGGTCGCGATGGTCGGTTTCCTCCAGCTCCGCGGGTCCGGCTACGTGGTCGAGACCGCGCCCGGCGAAACCATGGTCGTGCCGCTCGCGGACGGCAGCGAGATCGCGCTCGGTGGGGGTACGCGGATCGCGCTCGACCGCGACCGGCCGCGCTTCGCCGCGCTGGAGCAGGGCCGGGCCCTGTTCACCGTGCGCCACGACGAAAGCGACCCGTTCACCGTCTCCGTCGGCGAACACACCCTGGTCGATGCCGGGACCGTGTTCGACGTGGCGCGCGCCGGCGGGGCCACCAGCGTGGCGGTTTCGGAAGGGGTCGTCCTGGTCAACCCGGCGCGCAAGCTCGCCCGACTCGAACCCGGCGACACGTTGAGCGTGGCCGACGGCGGCCACGACTATCGCCGGGGCACCGCCCCGATCGCGCGGATCGGCGAATGGAGCACCGGGCACCTGACTTTCGACGATGCTTCCCTGGCCGAGGTCGCGCGCGAGCTTTCGGGCAGCACGGGGATTGCCTTCACCGCCGCGCCGGCCGTGGCCGGTCGCCGTGCAAGCGGCAGCGTCGCGCTGGCGCCGCTGGCGCAGGACCCGGCTTCCCTCGGGCCCCTGTTCGGCGTCGTCGTCCGGCGCGAAGGGGATGGCTGGACGATCGATAGCCGCTGACGATGCGAACCTGCCTGCCGATAGCCCTGGCTGCCCTGCTCGCCGCCACCGCCACACAGGCGCAGGAGCAGCGCATCGACGCACCGGCCGGGCGCGCGGGCGAGGCGGCGGCGGCGATCGCGCGGCAGACGGGCACCAGCATCGTCATCGCCGAACCCGACCTTGCGGCCCGCAGCGTGCCGGCGATCCGCGGGCATTACACTGCCGGCGAGGCCGTGCGCCGCCTCGCGCGGGCGATCGGCGCCCGTCCGGTGACCGCGGGCGGGTCCGGGTGGCGCCTCGTCCCCGATCCCCGCCCGGCGCAAGCGCGGCGCACGCCCGCCCGCCCGCCGGCGCGCCGGGCGGCCCCGGTTGCGCAGCCCCCGCCGGGAATCGGCAAGACGCCGATCATCGTCCAGGCCAGCAAGCGCGACATGCGCCTGCGCGACTATGCCGGGCAGATCACGATCCTCGACGGCAGTTCGCTTTCGCTCGGCGGGCCGGTCGGGACGGACCGCATCGCCGACCGCGTCGCCAGCGTCACCTCGACCTATCTCGGCAGCGGGCGCAACAAGCTGTTCATCCGCGGGATCGCCGATTCGAGCTTCACCGGCCCGACCCAGGCGACCGTGGGCCAGTATTTCGGCGACTTGCGGCTCAGCTACAATTCGCCCGACCCCGACCTGCGCCTGTCGGACATGGAGAAAGTGGAAGTTCTGGAGGGACCGCAGGGCACGCTTTATGGTGCCGGGTCGCTGGGCGGTATCATCCGCCTCGTGCCCAATGAGCCGGAGCCGGGCGTCACCAGCCTCTCGGGCGGGATCGGCGGTTCGGCGACGCAGCACGGCGCGCCCGGGGCGGACCTGGGCGCAGTCGCCAACCTGCCGCTCGCGGGCGAGCGGGCGACTCTGCGGCTGGTCTTCGACGCGGAAACGCAGGGCGGCTATATCGACAAGCCCCTGCTGGGCGAAAGCGACGTGAACCGCACGCGGATATACGGCGGGCGGGCCTTCGCCCGGCTCGACGCCGGCGGCGGGTGGACGGTGGACCTGATCGGCCTGGGCCAGCGGACCGAGGGGGCGGACAGCCAGTATGCCGACCGCGAGGGCGAGGACCTGACCCGTTCCGCCCGGGTGACCGAGGGCTTCGACGCCGGGTATGTCCAGGGGCAGCTGGTCGTGACCGGCGAACTCGGCGCGATCCGGCTGCGGTCGTCCACCGGCGTGGTGCACCAGGAGCTGGAGGAACGTTACGACGCGACGCGTCCCGACGATCCGACGCGGCTGTTCGTGCAGCACAACGATTCGCGCATGATCGCGAACGAGACGCGTCTGTGGCAGCCGATGGAGGACCGTTTCGGCTGGGTCCTGGGCGCGAGCTTCACCCATAACCGCACGCGCCTGACGCGCAGCTTCGAGGCGGCCGAGGCGCTGGTGACGAGCACCGGCGTCCGCAACAGCGTGGACGAGGTGACGCTGTATGGCGAGGCCAGCTATCGCCTGCGCGCCGGGCTGGTCGCCACGGCGGGCGGCCGCGTGACCCGGTCCGAACTGGGCGGCGAGGGCGAGGACGTCGATCGCATGCTGGCCCTGATGCGTGCGGAAGTGACGGCGGAGCGGCACGAGACGGTCTTCCTGCCCTCGCTCTCGCTGACCGCGAGCGCGCTGGCCGATACCTCGTTCTACATCAAGTACCAGGAAGGGTTCCGCCCCGGCGGCCTGGCGATCGACGGCGAGTTCGTCCGCCGTTTCCGCAGCGACCGGACCGCGACCTTCGAACTCGGCGCGCGCCATGGGCGGCAGGGATCGGGCCCCTTCGACCTCGCGACCAGCCTCGCCTTCACCCGCTGGCGCGACATCCAGGCCGATTTCATCGACCCGCTGGGCCTGCCGACGACCGCCAATATCGGCGACGGGCAGGTCTGGACGGCGACCGTTTCGGGCGGCGTGGCGGTGGCCCGCGGGCTGCGGCTCGAAGGCGGGCTGTCGTGGAACCACAGCCGGATCGACAGCCCGCGCACCCTGGCCTCCACCGAGATCGGGCAAGTCCCCAACATCGCCCGGGTCAACGCGCGCGCCGGGTTCGATTACCAGCGCCCGCTGGGCGACGGCCTCGTGCTGACGGCGCAGGGCTGGGCCCGCTACGTCGGCAAGTCGCGGCTCGGCATAGGGCCCGAGCTGGGCGAGGAGCAGGGCGACTATCTCGACAGCGCGCTGACCGTGCGCGTCGGGCGCGAACGGATCGGGCTGTCGCTGGGGGTGACCAACATCCTCGACGCGGAGGGCAACCGCTTCGCGCTCGGCACGCCCTTCGAGGTCGGGCGCGAACAGATCACGCCGCTGCGCCCGCGCACGGTCCGGCTGGGGCTGGACCTGGCGTTCTAGCCGCGCCGAACCGGCCGCGCCGAAAAAATCGCCTGCGCGCCAAGGTTCGGGCGGGCCGTCTCCGTCTTGCGGTCGATAACTGACCGGAGGACCCATGAACCGTTACCTGTTCGCGACCACTGCGCTTGCCGCAGTCGCCACGCCGCTCGCCGCCCAGACCGTGATCTCGGACGAACGCACCGAGCCGGTGCGCACGTCGACGATCAAGGACGGATCGCCCGATTCGATCCGCATCGACGAAGACGGCTCGGTCGTGGTCTCGGGGGGCACCGCGGTCACGATGGACAGCGATCACGCGGTCACCAACGAAGGCACGATCGAGATCACCAATGCCGACGGCGCGACCGGCATCGCCGCCGAAGCGGGAACCAGCGGCGACATCGTCAACGCGGGCACGATCACGATCGACGAAACCTATACCGCGGAAGACATCGATAACGACGGCGATCCCGACGGACCGTTTGCCGTCGGCACCGGGCGCGCGGGCATCCGTACCCTGGGCGCCCACACCGGCAATATCGTGAACAGCGGCGAGATCGTGGTCGAGGGCAACCAGTCGGCCGGCATCGTGCTGGGCGGCGCGCTGGCCGGCGATTTCACGCACGACGGCGAAACCACTGTCATCGGCACCGATTCGGTCGGCGTCCGCACGCAGGACATCGACGGCGACGTGCGCCTGGCGGGCAAGGTCACCGTGCGCGGCGAAGGCACCGTGGGCGCGCACTTCGACGGCGACGTCGACGGGGCGATGGTCGTCCAGGGGGAGATTTCGTCCAGCGGCTATCGCTATCCCTCGCCCCCGTCCGACGCGTCCAAGCTCGACGATGACGACATGCTGCAGGGCGGGTCCGCACTCGTCGTCGAAGGCGACGTGACGGGCGGCATCGTCCTTGCCGCGGCGCCGAAGGACAGCGATTCGGGCAACGACGACGAAGACGGCGACGGGATCGACGACGACAAGGAAGGCACGGCCAAGATCGTGTCGGCCGGCGAAGCGCCGGCCATGGTGATCGGTGCCGAGGACCGCGACATCGCGATCGGCCCCGTCGCGGCCAGCGGCAACGATTTCGGCCTGATCATCGAAGGCGAAGTCGGCGGCTCCGGCGTCTATGCCGATATCGACGGCAACGGCCTGGTGATCGGCGGCCGCGGCGGCGCGGTCGATATTGCCAATGGCATGGCCATTTCCGGCACCGTCGCGGCCAAGGCGGTCGGCGCGGCGGAGGCGACCGCGCTGCGGATCGGGGCCGATGCGACCGTGCCCGAGATCCGCAATTCCGGCACGATCAACGCCAGCGCCGGCAAGGAAGAGGAATCGCGCGCGATCGCAGTGGTCGTGGACGAAGGCGGCAATGTCGACACGATCCGCAACAGCGGGACGATCAAGGCTGCCGTCTCGGGCGACGACGGCACCGCGATTGCGATCGTGGACCGCAGCGGCGGCGTTGCGCTGGTGGAAAACAGCGGGGCGATCTCGGCCAGCGGGGCGGACGAGGATTCGGACCGCAACATGGCGATCGACCTCTCGGCCAATACCACCGGCGCGACCGTGCGGCAGACCGAGGTCGCGGCGAACAAGGATGCCCCCTCGATCACCGGCGACGTACTGTTCGGCGGCGGCGACGACAGCTTCGAGATCGCCGACGGCACGGTGGAAGGCAACGTGACTTTCGGTGCAGGCGACAACAGCCTCGCCCTGTCCGGCGACGCGGAGCAGTCCGGCGCGGTCGTGTTCGGCGGCGGCGCCGACACGATGAGCCTGGCCGGCAAGTCGGCGTTCGACGGTTCGGTCGATTTCGGCGGCGGCGCGGACGAACTGACGCTGGCCGGCTCGGCGCGCTTCAGCGGCACGCTGACCAACGCGGCCGGTCTCGCGGTCCGGGTCGATGGCGGCACGCTCGCGCTTTCCCGCCCGACGGCGATCGCCTCGCTCGACATGGCCTCGGGCGCGATCCTCGACGTCACGCTGGACAAGGACGCGGGCGAGGGGACGCTGATCGACGTCGCCGGCACGGCTGCCTTCGACGACGAGGCGAAGCTGCGCTTCCGCCTGGCCGACATCAACGATGCCGAAGGGCGCTATGTCGTCCTGACCGCCGGCGACTTGCAGGTGGGCGACGAACTGACCGGCGACAGCTCGCTGCTGCCGTTCATGTACAAGGCGACGATCGACGCGGACGAGGCGGCCAACGAGCTGGCGGTGGAAATCGGCCGCAAGACCGTGAGCGAACTGGGGCTCAACCGGTCGCAGGCGGCAGCGTACGACGCGATCCTCGATGCCCTGGGCGGCGACGAGGAGATCGCCGGCGTCTTCCTCAACATCACCGAGGGCAATGCCTTCCGCGAAACGGTGACGCTGATGCTGCCCGACCACGCCGGCGGCGCGTTCGAAGGGGTCAGCCTGGGCACCCGCACGATGGCGCGCTTCCTCGCCGATCCGCACGGGCCGATCGAACCGTCATCCAGGATCCACCTGATCTTCGATGCCGGCGGCTGGGGCTCGCAGAAGGACCAGGGCGAAACGGCCGCCTACGACCAGAGCGGCCTCGGCTTCGCCGCCGGTGCCGAGATCGCGACCGGGCTGGGCCGCTTCGGCGGCACGATCACATACCTGTGGAACCGCCACGACACCGGCGACACGAGCGCGGTCCATTCGGGCACTTACGAGGTCGCGGCCCACTGGGTCGGCAAGTGGGGCGGCCTGCAGACTTTCGCCCGGGCCGGCATCGGCATGGTCGATTTCGACGGCACGCGCCACTTCGACGCCAAGCTGGGCGAGGAGGTCGTCTCGCGCGATATCGAGCGCGAATGGGATGGCACCGTCACCAGCTTCATGGCCGGCGCATCGTTCGAAGGGGGCAGCCAGTTCTTCTTCTTCCGCCCGGCGGTAAGCGTCGATTACGTCCGGCTGAAGGAAGACGGATATACCGATACCGGCGGCGAGGGGCTGAACCTGACCGTGGCCGAGCGCACCAGCGACGAGTTCGCCGTGAACGGCGGCCTGACGCTGGGGGTCGATTTCAAGGGCATGCGCGCGCGCGACCGGACGTGGTTCCGGATCGAGGGCGAGGGCGGCTGGCGCGAGATCGTCGGCGGCTCGCTGGGCGACACGACCGCGCATTTCGAAGGTGGGGACCCGTTCACGCTCCAGGCGGAGCAGGGCG
Organism: Pelagerythrobacter marinus; assembly: GCF_034375205.1. Classification (NCBI taxonomy): domain Bacteria; kingdom Pseudomonadati; phylum Pseudomonadota; class Alphaproteobacteria; order Sphingomonadales; family Erythrobacteraceae; genus Pelagerythrobacter; species Pelagerythrobacter marinus. The sequence goes on from NZ_CP139719.1 coordinate 434,426, forward strand.
CCAACGGCTGGTTCGCCCGCCTGCGTGCGCTCGGCGGCGACGAAGCCTTCACCATCTCGGGTGAAGCCGGTGCCGAGGAACGTCATGATGATGTCGGCTTCACCCTGCGGGGCACGATCCGCATGGGATTCTGAGGCCCCCCCCAGCCCACGTTTGACGTGGGCCGGCCATGCCGTCCGGTCCCCTCCGGCCGGGCGGCATGGCCATCTTTTTTGCCCGGGGACGCCCCCGTTGCCGGGAGCGTCCCTTCTACCGGTACGTCGGACCGGTCAGGCCTGGACCACTTCCTGTTCGATCTTGCCGAAGATCGAATGGCCGGCCTCGTCCTCCATCCAGATCGCGACCTTGTCCCCCGGCGACATGAACGGCGTCTTCGCCTCGCCCTGGGCGATCGTCTCGATCATGCGGATCTCGGCAATGCAGGAATAGCCCTTGCCGCCTTCGGACACCGGCTTGCCCGGATCGCCTTCGGGGCCCTGGTTGGACACTGTGCCCGAGCCGATGATCGCGCCCGCGCCCAGGTTGCGCGTCCTGGCCGCGTGGGCGACCAGCTCTGCCAGGCTGAAGGTCGCGTCCTGGCCGGCATCGGCGCGGCCGAAGGGCTGGCCGTTGTAATCCACCATCAGCGGACGATGAACCACGTTGCCCTGCCAGGCGTCGCCCAGCTCGTCCGGCGTCACCGCGACCGGGCTGAAGGCCGTCGCCGGCTTGGACTGGAAGAAGCCGAAGCCCTTGGCCAGCTCGCCCGGGATCAGCCCGCGCAGCGAAACGTCGTTGACCAGCATCAGCAGCTTGATGTGCCCGGCCGCGTCCTCGGCGGAAACGCCCATCGGGACGTCGTCGACGATGCAGGCGACTTCGCCTTCCATGTCGCAGCCCCACGCGGTGTCCTTCAGCGGGATGTCCGCCCGCGGGGGAAGGAAATCGTCGGAGCCGCCCTGGTACATCAGCGGATCGTGATAGAAGCTCTCGGGCACTTCGGCCCCGCGCGCCTTGCGCACCAGTTCGACGTGATTGATGTAGGCCGAACCGTCCGCCCACTGGTACGCGCGCGGCAGCGGCGAATGGGCGTCGCGCTCGTGGAACCGCTCGCACGGGACCGCCTCGTGCTCCACATCGCGGTAGAGCACTTCGAGCTTGGGCGCGACTTCGGCCCAGTTGTCGAGCGCATATTGCATCGTCGGGGCGATATTGTCGGCCGCGCAGCAGCGGGTGATATCGCGCGAAACGACGACGAGCTTGCCGTCGCGGGTTCCGTCGTTGAGGCTTGCGAGCTTCATGTGTCCTGTCCTTTTTCCGGGTTGTCCGGCTGGTTGTCGGGATGGGCGCGCTGGAAGGGTTCGAGCGCGAGGCACGCCGCCTCGATCCGCTCGATCCGCGGCATGGCCGACAGGTCGAGCGCGAAGCGGCGCGCGTTGTAGATCTGCGGGAGGAGGACGACCTCGAACAGGCCGGGGCCGTCGAACAGGAAATCGCCGGTGCCGAGCTGCTCCAGCCGCGCCTCGACCGGGGCGAAGGTGCGCGAGAGCCAGTGCCGGTACCAGGTATCGACCTGTTCCTGCGAAGCGCCGAAACTGGCCTTCAGGTACTTGAGCACCTGGAGATTGTTCGGCGCGTGCGTTTCGGTCGCGATCGCATAGGCAAGCTCGCGCACGGTGAAACGCCGTTCGGTGTCGGCGGGCAGGAGGGGGCGCTGGGGATAGGCCTCGTCCAGCCATTCCAGCTGCGCCATCGACTGCGCCCGGTCGCGCCCGTCCGCCTCCAGCAGGGGCACGCTGGCGAAGGGGTTGCGTGCCTTGTAGGCATCACCCGCCTGCTCGCCCGCCAGCAGGTTGACCGGCACGTACTCGTAATCGATCCGCTTCAGGTTGAGCGCGATCCGCAGGCGATAGCTGGTCGAGCTGCGATAGTATCCGTGGAGCTTCATCAGAACGCCGCAATCCCCGTGATCGCCCGGCCGAGGATCAGCGCGTGGACATCGTGCGTCCCCTCGTAGGTGTTGACCGTTTCCAGGTTCACCATGTGCCGGATCACCTGGTACTCGTCGGAAATGCCGTTGCCGCCGTGCATGTCGCGCGCGGCGCGGGCGATCTCCAGCGCCTTGCCGACATTGTTGCGCTTGACGATGGAAATCATCTCGGGCGCGAAGCGGCCTTCGTCCATCAGGCGGCCGACGCGCAGGCTGGCCTGGAGGCCGAGGGCGATCTCGCTGGTCATGTTGGCCAGCTTCAGCTGGTAAAGCTGCTTCGAGGCCAGTGGCACGCCGAACTGGTGGCGATCGAGGCCGTACTGGCGCGCCGCCTCGAGGCAGAATTCCGCCGCGCCCATCGCGCCCCAGGAGATCCCGTAGCGCGCGCGGTTGAGGCAGCCGAACGGCCCCTTCAGCCCTTCGACGTCGGGCAGGAGCGCGTCGGCGCCGACCTTCACCTCGTCCATCACCACCATGCCGGTGGTCGATGCGCGCAGGCTCAGCTTCCCTTCGATCTTCGGCGCGGACAGCCCGGCCATGCCCTTTTCCAGCACGAAGCCGCGGATCGCGCCGCCATGGGCCTCGCTCCTGGCCCAGACGACGAAGACGTCGGCGAAGGGGGCGTTGGAAATCCAGGTCTTCGAACCCGACAGCGAATAGCCGTCGCCGTCCTTCTTCGCATATGTCTTCATCGCGCCGGGATCGGAGCCGGCGTCGGGCTCGGTCAGGCCGAAGCAGCCGATCAACTCGCCGCTGGCCAGGCCGGGCAGGTACTTGCGCCGTTGTTCCGGGGTGCCGTAGGCGTGGATCGGGTACATGACGAGGCTCGACTGGACCGAGGCCATCGAGCGATAGCCGGAATCGACCCGTTCGATCTCGCGCGCGATCAGGCCATAGGCGACATAGCCCGCGCCGGCGCCGCCGAATTCCTCGGGGATCGTCGCGCCCAGCAGGCCGGCCCGGCCCATCAGGGGGAAGAGCTCGGGCGCATCGGCCTCTTGCCGAAACGCCTGCTGCACGCGCGGCTGAAGCTCGCCCTGCGCGAAGCCGCGGGCGGCGTCGCGGATCATGCGTTCGTCCTCGCTCAGCTGGCTGTCGAGGTCGAGCGGGTCCTGCCAGTTGAACGGCACCATTCCGGCCATGGTTTCTCCTGTAACTGTCTCCTCACCTTTTGCAGGCTTGGGCAAACACGACAAGCCCGCGCACCTTGCGCGGGCGGCTGCGGCGAGGCTGCGTCGCGGAGAAATCCTTGGGGCGGCGAAAGCACAGGCCGCCGCCTGCCGGCCGCATCAATGGACCGACAGCGCCTCGCGCACCTTGTCCAGCATGACAGTGGGCGGGCAGGGCTTCGCGCAGGCGATGGCCGAGGGGAAGCGCCGACGCACCTCGTCCGGGCTGAACTGGCCCGAGTGGAAGATGACGGGAACGTCCTCCGCCATCAGGGTTTCGGCCAGCTTGAAGCTGTCGCCGTCTTCCAGGCGAACGTCGAGGATGGCGAGGTCGGGGCGCGATTTCTGCACCGCCAGCATGGCGGTCGAAATCTCGGAATGCGGGCCTTCGACCTCGAAGCCGGCTTCCTTCACCGTATCGCACAAGTCGAAGGCGACGATGAATTCGTCTTCGGCGACGAGAATACGAACATGATCAGACATGGCGAACCTGTTGAAATTACGATTACATTTAATCGATTAAATCTCAGACAGGGAAAATGTTCCCGGGATTGCCCGGGAACACGGCTCACAGCTTGCCGAACTTGTCCTCGTAACCGCGCATGTCGCCGGCGGAAAGTAGCCGCGCCTGCTCGACCCAGTTGTCGCGCCGGATGCGGCCCTGGAACCGGCCCAGCTGCGCATCGACGCGGTCGATCTCGGCATCGTCCCACGCCGCGATCTGGGCCAGGCCGGTGACGCCGAGCGAGCGCAGAAGCTCGTCCAGCTTGCGGCCGACGCCCTTGATCCGGGTGAGATCGTCCGCGCCCGCTGCGGTGGTGGTCGCGGTGTCGGGGGTCGCGGTGCCGGCGGGGGCCGCGGGTTTCGCTTCAGGGGCCGGAGCGGGCGGGGGCGGTGCGCTGCTTCCGGCGGCGGGGGCTTCCTCGGCCGCGTCGGGCGCGGCTTTCGCCTGCTGTGCCTCGACCGCGGCGGCGACCGCCGTGCCGGTTCCGGCGACGCCCGGCGGGACCACCGGTGGCTGGGCCGCCGCGGCGGGCGGGGCGTCGATGAGCGCCTGGTTGCGCGCGGCGGGCGCCGCCCCTTCGTCGAGTACGTCCGCCCCGCTGCGATCGACCACGCGGGCGCTGCGCCCGGGCCGGAAGATCCACCAGGCCACGACGATGCCCAGCAAGAGCGCCGCGACGAAAAGCGGCCACCAGGTCTGCACAATCTGCATCATGCGATCATTCTCCCATGTCCCTCGATACCCGGCCCCACAACAGCCAGCCGACCCCCAGGCCGAGAGCATATGTGACCAGCAGCATCACCATCAATTCGAACCAGATTGCCATCAGCGCGCCCCCGGGACATCGACCGGCGCGATTTCCAGCGGCTCGGTCGCGATGACGGAAAACTCGATCCGGCGGTTGGCCGGGTCGGCAGGCGCGAGCCCTTCCACCGGCTCGCTGGAACCGACGCCCCGCGCGCGCAGCCCGTCGCCCGGGATGCCGCGCGCGATCAGCGCCTGGCGAACCGCCTCGGCCCGTTCGCGCGAAAGCGCAAGGTTGCCCGGCTCGGTCCCGGAACTGTCGGTATGGCCGGTGATCGCGATGATGCTGCCCAGGCACGGGCGCAGCGCGGCGGCGACTTCGTCGAGCAATTGCTGGCTCGCCCGGTCGATCGTGCTGCGCGACTGTTCGAACCGCACCGTCCGCGCGCGCAGCAGTGCATCGACGTCTTCCTGGCAATGCATCGGGGTATACTCGATCCCCTCGACCTGGGCCCGCGCCTCGCCGTCGGCCCAGCGCACCCCGCCGATCCCGGGAATCTCCGCGACCGCGCGGGCGACCTCGGCCCGCGTCCCTTCGTCCAGCCCGCCCCGGCTTTCCAGCACCGGGTGGCGCGAGGGCCAGCCCGAAGGCGATGTGAAATGGGCGGTCACGCCGGTCCCGCCGTTCCGGGCGATCGCCGCGGCCGCCTGCCGTTCCAGGCCCGCCTGGATCTCGTGGGCCGACATCGTCGCCCCGGCGAGCGCCATGGCGGCGGTTGCCAGCGCGCCGGCGACAATGGCGATGATCGGGCGAAACGGCATCGTTCCAGTGCCTTAATCACTGCCCGCCGCCGGCGCAATCGCGGCCGTGCCGCGCACCTGCCCGGTCAGGCCTGCGCCTCGCCCCCGGCACCCTCGACATTGCGGCGGAACAGCACGCGGTCTTCCGGGCCGAAGCCCTTGCGCCAGATCACCCAGCCATATGTCAGCAGGATCAGCGGGATGCCGAAGATCAGTTCCGCCCATTCGGGCATTCGCGTGGCCAGGTATCCGACGGCGATCGCCGGCGCGGCCGCCCAGACGAGCGCCCAGCGCCAGTTGTTCACCCGTTCGCCCAGGATGCGCGAGAGGAGCCAGGCCTTGACCAGCGAGGCCACGCCCAGCGCGATCATCAGCGATATCGCGGCCGCAGCCGCCTTGTAGGGTTCGCCGAGGTCCATCCGCTCGACCGCCAGGATCGCGGCCACGGTAAGCGCGCCCTGCAGGGCGATCGTGGCGAGCGAGATGGCGAGGTTGCGCTTGCGCGCGACATAGACCAGCGCCGCTTCCGACACGACGGCGGTGGCCGCGACCACTTCGGCCGCGAGCAGGAACGACAGCGCGCCGGTGCCGCCGACGAAATTGGGCCCGACGAGGCCCATGACCGCTTCCCCCGGAACGCCCAGCGCCAGCGCGATGCCCGCTTGCGCGGCGACGATCCAGAAGCCGACCTGGCACACCTGTTTCGCGATCGCGGGGAGATTGTTCTCCTTCAGGTTGCGGGTGATCACCGGGCCGAGGATCGGCTCGAAGCTGGTCTTGAGCTTCTGCGGCAGGCTCGCGACCTGCTGCGCGACGTAATAGATGCCGACCGCGGCCGGGGCGGCGAAAAGGCCGAGGATGAAGATGTCGAGCCGGCGCGTTCCCCACTCGATCGCGTCGGCCGTCGCCAGCGGGAAGGCGCGGGTGGACATGCGCCACATGTCGGGCAGGTTGGGGCGCCAGCCGCGCGGCAGGCCGTATGTCCGCGCGAAGGGCCAGGCCGCCGCCGCCAGCCCGGCGTAGATCGAGGCGATATAGGCCAGCGACAGGCCCGCCTCGGGAACGAGGAAATAGAATACGCCGGCCATGATCGAGATCGTCCACGGCTCCACGATCGCGCGCGCGCGCACCGTGGTCGCGATGTCATAGCGATAGGCCTGGGCCGCCAGCAGGATCTCGGTCAGGGCATAGGCGGGGATCGCGGTGACGAGGAGCTTGTCGAGCAGGCCGTATTCGCCGGCCGGGAACATCGGGGCCGGCACGAACCACAGGAACACCGCCGCGCCGCAGGAAAGGAGCAGGGCGAGCAGGAGCCCGTCGAACACCAGGTTCGCGGGGCGAATGCCTTCGCCTTCGGACAGGCGCTGCGCCAGGCCGCGCTTCTCCCCCATCGAGCAGACCAGCGCGAGCAGTTCCACGACGACGAGGGCGGAGGCGAAGCGGCCCAGCTCTTCCGCGCCGTAGAGGCGCCCGGCGATGAACAGGAACGGCAGGCGCGCCGCCAGCCGCAGGAGGAAGCCGAAAAAATTGGTTCGTCCGCCCTTGGCCAGCGCGGCGATGTCGCCCTGTTGCGCGGTCTCGCTCACGCCGGGTCGTCCTGCGCCGGGTCCTGCTCGGACCGCAGCGGCCGGGCGAGCAATTCGCTGACGATCTCGCGCGCGGGCGCCCCGCCGAGCAGGCGATAGACCGCCGCGACGATCGGCATGGCGACCCCGTGCCGCATGGCCAGCTCGGTCAGGACGGGGGCAGTATGGGCGCCCTCGGCCACGGTCCGCCGGTCGGCCATCAGGCTCGCGGCCGATTGCCCTTCGCCGAGCGCCTTGCCGAGCGAGAAATTGCGGCTCGAGGTGGACGAACAGGTCAGCACCAGGTCGCCCAGCCCGCACAGGCCGGCGAGCGTTTCCGGCCGCGCGCCGAGCGCTTCGCCGAAGCGGAGCATTTCGGCATAGCCGCGCGCGATCAGGGCCGCGCGCGCGTTCTGGCCCAGCGCCAGCCCGTCGACTACGCCGCAGGCAATGGCGAGCACGTTCTTGACCGCGCCGCCGATCTCCGCGCCGACGAGGTCGTCGGAATAATAGGGGCGGAACGAAGGCCGCGCGATCGCGGGGGCCAGCCGGTCCCACTGCGCCTCACCCCCGCCGCAGGCGAGGGTGACCGCGGTGGGCAGGCCGGCGGCGACCTCGTGGGCGAACGTCGGGCCGGAAAGGACCGCGATCTCGCTGCCCGGCACGGCCTGCGAAGCGACGGCGTTCATCAGGCGCCCTGTGCCCGCCTCGATCCCCTTGCTGCACAGGACGAGATCGCGCGGGGCGGCCTCCAGCCCGCCGAGGACCGCGCCGAGATGCTGCGCCGGGGTCACGGCCAGGATCGTGGCGCAGGCCGCCAGGTCGCCCAGCGCCTCGGTCGCGCGGATCGTCGGGGCCAGTTCGGCCGCGGGAAGGTAGAGCGGGTTGCGGCGGCTTTCGTTGACTTCGCGGACGAGGTCGCTCTCGCGCGCCCAGAGGAGGACGTCGCGCCCGTCGGAGGCCAGCATCTGCGCCAGCGCGGTGCCCCAGGCGCCCGCGCCGACGACGCCGATCGCCCCCTCGCGCGCGCTCATGCCTTGTACCCCGCGCCGCGCACCGGCTCGGCCCCGGGATCGAGCGGCCAGCGCGGGCGGGCCGCGATGTCGAGCGGATCGGACTGGCCGATCCGTTCGCAGCCGGCCCAGGCGATCATCGCCGCGTTATCGGTGCACAGCGCGGGCGGCGGGGCGACGAACCGCAGGCCGCGCCCTTCCGCGAGGTCTTCCAGCGCGCCGCGGATCGCGCGATTGGCCGCGACCCCGCCCGCGACCACGAGCGAGGGCACCGGCTCCATGGCATCGAGCGCCAGCGCCAGGCGATCGACCACGCAATCGAGCGCGGCCTGCTGGAAGCTGGCGGCAATGTCGGCATCGCGGTAGCGGCCGCTTTCGCGGGCCCGCAGCACGGCGCTCTTCAGCCCGGCGAAACTGAAATGGGGTTCGCCGCTGCCGACCAGCGGGCGCGGCAGGGGCACGGCGCGCGGATCGCCCTCGCGGGCCAGCCGCTCTACCGCCGGGCCGCCGGGGAAGCCGAGGCCGAGGATCTTGGCGGTCTTGTCGAACGCTTCCCCAAGGGCATCGTCGATCGTCGTCGCCAGCCGGCGGTAACGGCCCAGGCCCTCGACCCGCAGGATCTGGCAATGCCCGCCCGAAACCAGCAGGAGGGCATAGGGAAACGCCAGCGACGGATCGGCCAGCCGGGGGGAGAGCGCATGCCCTTCGAGGTGGTTGACCGCGATCAGCGGCACCTCGCCGGCCATGGCCAGCGCCTTGGCCGTGACCAGCCCGACCATGACGCCGCCGATCAGCCCGGGGCCGGCGGTCGCCGCGATCGCGTCGAGCTCGTGAAGCTCCAGCCCGCCTTCGCGCATGACCGCCTCGACCATCGGGGCCAGGCGGTCGGCATGGGCGCGCGCGGCGATTTCCGGCACGACGCCGCCGAACGGCGCGTGCTCCGCGTCCTGCGACGCGATGCGCTGCGCCACGATCCGCCTGTCGGTGGTGACGAGGGCGGCCGCGGTCTCGTCGCAGCTCGATTCGATGCCAAGCACGATCCCCATGCCGCTTTCCCTGAACAAATTGGCCCGCTAGGGCAAGCATCGCCCATGACCGACCAGCCAAAGCTTCGCCTCGGAACCCGTCAGTCGCCGCTTGCCATGGCCCAGGCGCGCGAGGCGCGGGCCCGTCTGTGCGCGGCGCACGGGTGGCCCGAAAGCGCGGTCGAGCTCGTTCCCGTGCGCGCCAGCGGCGACAAGGTGCAGGACCGGCCCCTGGCCGAAATCGGCGGCAAGGCGCTGTGGACCAAGGAACTCGACGCCTGGCTGGGCGAGGGGCGGATCGACGGGGCGGTCCATTCGATGAAGGACGTGGAAACGGTGCGGCCGCAAGCCCTGGCGATTGCCGCGATCCTGCCGCGCGCCGACGTGCGCGACGTCCTGGTCGGCGCGGCCAGCCTGGCCGAGATCCCGCGCGGGGCGCGCGTCGGCACCAGCGCGCCGCGCCGGGCGGCGCAGATGCTCCACCACCGGCCCGATTGCGCGGTGGTGACGTTCCGCGGCAATGTCGCCACCCGGCTTGCCCGGCTGGCTTCGGGGGAAGCCGAGGTGACGCTGCTCGCCGCCGCCGGACTGGGCCGCCTGGGCGAAGAAGGGGTGGGCACGCCGCTGCCGGCGACCGACTGGCTGCCGGCACCGGCGCAGGGGGCGATCGGGATCGAGTGCCGCGCGGGCGATGCCGCCGTGCGCGCGCTGCTCGCCGCGGTCGATCACGCCCCTTCGCGGGCAAGCGTGCTGGCCGAACGTGCCTTGCTCGCGGCGCTGGGCGCGACCTGCCACAGCCCGGTCGCCGCGCTGTCGCGGCACGAGGGGGAGGCCATCGTCCTGCGCGCCGTCCTGTTCAGCCCCGACGGCAACGAGCGGGTCGAGGGGGAATGCCGTGTCACGCCCGGCGCGCCGGGCGCTCCCGCCGCGCTCGCTGCCGACCTGCTGGCGCGGGCGACGCCGGGTATCGCCCCGCATTTTGCCGGGCCGCCGGAAGGTTCGGCCACGCCGCGATGAGCCTGCCGGTGGTCGTGATCCGGCCCGAACCGGGCCTGGGCGCGAGCCTTGCCGCCGCCCGCGCTGCGGGCCTGGAGGTACACGGCCATCCGCTCGCACAAGTGGCCCCGGTGGCCTGGGACGCGCCCGAGGCCGCGCGGTTCGACGGCCTCCTGCTCGGCAGCGCGAATGCCGTTCGCCATGCCGGGCCGGCGCTCGCCGGCTGGCGCGGGCGGCCCGCGCACGTCGTCGGCGCGGCGACCGCCGCGACCGCGCGCGAGGCCGGGCTGGCGGTGGACACGGTCGGCACCGGCGGCCTCCAGGCGGTGGTGGAGGGCCTGCGCGAGCGCGCGCCGCTGCGCCTGCTGCGGCTGGCCGGGCGCCGGCACCGCGCGCTGGCGCCGGTCGCCGGGCTGTCGATCGCAACGCGCGTGGTCTACGAGATCGCCCATTGCCCCGTCCCGCCGGAACTGGCCGGGCGGCTGCGCGCGGGCGCGCTCGTCCTGCTGCATTCGGGGGAGGCGGCGCGTCATTTCGCCGCCGAATGCGACCGGCGCGGTATCGACCGCGGCGCGGTCGCCCTGGCCGCCCTGGCGCCGCGGATCGCGGACCTCGCCGGCGGGGGCTGGCGCGCGCTCGGCGTCGCGGCGGAGCCGAGCGATGCCGCGCTGCTGGCATTGGCGCGCGACATGTGCCATTGACCCGCACGGGGCGGCACCTGCAACGAACTGCGGGTAGCAGAACGGATTTCGATGGACAGATACCCGAACCAGACCCGGTCGAGCGGATCACTCAAGCCCATTCTGGCAGTTGCCGCGGCGGCCTTCCTCCTCGGCGCGCTGATCGTCGGCTATTTCGCCTGGCGTTCGGGCGCCGACTTCGGGATGGGTGGCGATCCCCTGCCCGCGCAGCCTGTGGCCGAGCCGATTGCGGCGGCCGGCGATCCCGCGCCGGCGCCGGTCGCCAGCCCGTCGCCCGCGGCGACCGCGGCCGCCGGCGGTGCGGACCAGCGGGTCGAGCAGGTGGCCGAACAGCAAGGCGGGCTCGACCAGCGGCTGGCCGCGGCCGAGCAGCGGCTCGCCCGGCTCGATCTCCAGGCCCAGGCCGCGGCCGGCAATGCCGCGCGCGCCGAAGGGCTGCTGATCGCCTTCGCCACGCGCCGCGCGCTCGATCGCGGGGCCGAACTGGGCTATCTCGCCGACCAGCTGCGGCTGCGCTTCGGCGATGCCAAGCCCAACGCGGTCAACACGATCATCGAGTTTTCGCGCAACCCTGTCACGCTCGACGTGCTCGTCGCGCGGCTGGAAGGGCTGGCGCCGCAACTGACCGAGGCGCGCGATGCCCCGTTGATCGAACGGATCGGCCACGAGTTGAGCGAGCTGTTCGTCATCCGGCGCGAAACCACCCCCTCGCCCCAGCCGCGGCGGCGGATCGAACGTGCGCGGTTCTTCCTCGAGAGCGGGCGGGTGAACAAGGCGATCGAGGAAGTCGGCAAGATGCCCGGCGCCGCCCAGGCGCAGCGGTGGATCGCCGACGCCGAACGCTATGTCGCGGCGCGCCAGGCGCTCGACCTGATCGAGACTTCCGCCGTGCTGGAGCCGCGGCGCCTGCGCGACGGGTCGGGCAACCAGATCGAACAGCCCAGCCCGGCGGAAAATCCCGCCGAGGGGGAATAAGTCACCCGCGCATCAGTTCGGGCACGTCGCCCGAAACGCCGCGCGCCTCGTCCATGAACCAGTGCTTGAGCGCGGGCAGGCGCTGGACGCCCGCCATCCCGGCGCGGCGGACGAGCGAGGCCGTGCGGCCGGGGACGCCGAAAAGGCGGGTCAGCCCGTCGGTGGCGAGCGCAACCATGAACGAATCGAGCCCGCGCCAGCGCTCGTAGCGGGCGAGCATCTGGGCATCGCCCGGCTCCAGGCCGAGGCGCGCGCCTTCGGCCAGGACTTCGACCAGGGCGCCCACGTCGCGCAGGCCGAGGTTGAGGCCCTGCCCGGCGATCGGGTGGATGCCGTGCGCCGAATCGCCGGCCAGGGCCAGGCGGTGCGCGGTGATCCGGGCGGTGTGATGGAAGCCGAGCGGAAACGACGATCGCGGCCCGACCGCACGCACGCCGCCGAGCACGCCGCCCATGCGCTTTTCCACTTCCGCGCGGAAGGCCCGGTCGGACAGCTTGAGCGTGCCGGCGGCGTCCTTCTCGTCCACGGTCCAGACCAGCGCGCTGCGGTGCGCGGCATCGCCGCTGCGCATCGGCAGCAGGGCGAAAGGGCCGGCGGGGTAGAAGATTTCCCATGCCACCCCCCGGTGCGGGTCGGCATGTTCGAGGCCGGCGATGATCGCCCTGTGGCCGTAACGCCAGTTCGCGATCGCCAGCCCGGCGGCCTCGCGCGTGGGCGACATGCGCCCTTCCGCGCCGACCATCAGCGCGGCGCGCAGCGTGCGTCCGTCGGCGAGGCGGGCGGAAACGGCGTGCTCGCCCCTGTCGCGCGCGACCACTTCGGCCCGCGAATGCCAGGCAATCAGCGGTTCCTGCGTCGCCGCCTCGAACAGCGCGAGCCGCAGCGTGCGGTTGGCGAACATCCGGCCCAGCGAACCTTCGTGCGCCTCGGGGCGGAAGTCGATTCGCCCGGGCCTGAGCTGGTCGGTCACCGCGATCGCCTCGATCGGGCAGCCATACGGCTCCAGCGCGGGGGCGAGGCCGATGTTGCGGAACAGGTTCCAGCTCGCGGTCGAGATCGCGCTCGCCCGTCCGTCGAAACCCTCGGCGGTCAGCTCGGCCGGATCGGCGCGATCGACCACGTGGCTCGACAGGCCCTGCCGCGCCGCGGCCAGCGCCAGGGTCATGCCCACCAGGCCGCCGCCCAGGATCAACAGGTCGCGGGTGTCGTCCATCGCCTTCTCGTTGCGGTAATCCTTTCTCCGTCCTAGGGCCATGCGCGTGATCGAGGCAAGGACAATGGGCGGGGCGGGCCGCCGGTTCGCTTGGGCCGTGCTGGCACTGCTGGCCGTGCTGGCCCTGTTCACCCCGGGCCGCGCGGCGGCCCAGCCCGAGATCGGCGACGAGAACATCCGTGCCGCCCTGGCGGCCGAAGGCCCCCCGGTCGCGGGCGGCGAATGGATGCTGGCGCTTCATTTCACCCCCCGGTCGCCCGAATGGCACGGGTACTGGTCGAACCCCGGCGATGCCGGGCTGGGGATGGAGCTCGCCTGGGACCTCCCCCGCGGATGGTCGGCGGGCGAGCCGCAATACCCGGTGCCGCGCCGGCTGGTGATCGGCGGGCTGATGAACCACGTCTACGAAGGGTCCTATGCGGTCCTCGTGCCGATCCGCGTGCCGCGCGGGGCGGACCTGTCGGAGATCGGCCCGATCGGCGTGACGGCCGACTATCTTGCCTGCACCGACAAGCTCTGCGTCCCGCAGCGCGCCGAGCTGACGCTGGACCCGCCGGAGGCCGGCGGCGGCGATCCGCGCTTCGTGCGCTGGCGCGCGGCGATCGCGCCGATGCTCGACAGCCGGGCGAACTTCGCGATCGAGGATCGCCGCCTGCGCATCGGCATCCCCCTGCCTGCCGACATGACCCTGTCCAGCCCGCACCTGTTCATCGAGGAGCGCGAGCTGGGCAAGGGCCGGCGGCCGGCCTACGCGCGCGAGCAGACGTTCTATCGCGACGGCGACCTGCTGGTGGCGGAAGTGCCGCTGGACCAGCTGAACCTGCCGGCGGAAATCGTGCGCGAACCGGCGCCTTCCCGGCTCGACGGCATCCTGGCCTTCTCGCGCGAGGTGGGGGTGCGCTTCACCGCGGTGCCGGGCGCGGTGCCGAGCGCGGGCAAGCCGGTCGCGGTCCAGGAGACGCCGGCGCTCTGGCTGCTGGTCCTGGGTGCGCTGGCGGGCGGCCTGCTGCTCAACGTCATGCCCTGCGTGTTCCCGATCCTGAGCCTCAAGGCGCTGAGCCTGGCGCGGGCGGGGGAGAGCCAGGCCGAGGCGCGGCGCGAAGGGATCGCCTATACCGCCGGCGCCCTGCTCGCCTGCGTCGCGCTGGGCGGCGTGCTGCTCGCGCTGCGTTCGGCCGGCGAGGCGGTCGGCTGGGCGTTCCAGTTGCAGGAACCGGCCGTCGTGATCGCGCTGCTGGCACTGGCGAGCGCGATCACCGCAAATCTTGCCGGGCTGTTCGCCTTGCCTTCGATCGCGCTGACCCGGCGGGGCGAACCGGCCGGTGCCTTCGCGACCGGGCTGCTGGCGGCTTTCGTCGCCACGCCCTGCACGGGCCCGTTCATGGCGGCCGCGCTGGGGGCCGCGCTGGTCCTGCCCCCGCTGGAGGCGCTCGTCCTGTTCGCCGCGCTCGGCCTCGGGCTCGCGCTGCCCTTCCTCGCGATCGGCCTCGTCCCGGCGCTGCGCCGGCTGCTGCCGCGACCCGGCCCGTGGATGGAAACCTTCCGCCGGGTCATGGCCGTGCCGATGGGCCTGACCGCGCTCGCGCTGCTGTGGCTCGCGTTCCGGCTCGGCGGCCCGCAACTGGGCTGGGCCGCCGCGGCGATGGCGGCGATCCTGGTCCTCTTCCTCGCGCTTGCCGGGCGCAGGCAGGGCGCAGGCCGCCAGGCGGGCCTCGCCGCGGCGCTGATGCTGGCGATCGGCGCGATCGCCTTTCTCCCGCGGCTCGCGAGCGAGGAAGTCGAAGCGGCCGAGAGCCTTCTCGATCCCGAGCCTTTCAGCGAAGAGGCGCTGGCGCGCGCGCGGGCCGGCGGACAGCCGGTCTTCGTCTGGTTCACCGCCGACTGGTGCGTCAGCTGCAAGGTCAACGAAAGCGTCGCGATAGAGCGCGAGGCCACGCGCGAGGCCTTCGCCGCCGCGGGCGTCGTGACCTTGCGCGGCGACTGGACCCGGCGCGACCCTGCGATCACGCAGTTCCTTTCCGATCACGGCGCGGCCGGGGTGCCGCTCTACCTGTGGTACGACCCGGGCGAGGAAGGGCGGCAACTGCCGCAGGTCCTGGGGCCGGAGGCGCTCGTCAGCCTGGCTCGGGCGGTACCGGGTCGCCAGGCGCGCGCTGGCCCGCGCACACTTCCACCAGGTGCCGCGGGCGCGGGCTGGGATTGATTTCCACCGTCCCGCCGGCGGGCACCGTCGCCTCGATCCGGCGCGGGCCCGTCAGCACCCCGATGGCCGGGTCGTCGGCCGCGATGTGCCCTTCCCACAGCCACGCGCGCCCGTTCCACGTGGCATCGACCGGGATGCGCGCGGCGTGGCCGTTGCCGACGAGAGCCAGGACCGCCTTCGCCTTCGGGTCTGCGGACACGAACCGGGTCACGCGGATCCGCGCGGCACCGGCCCCCTGTTCGCAGGCGAGGGCGAGCAGCGGCGCCTCGCCCGGCTTGCCGTAGACGAGGCGCCCCGCCTGGCCGGTTTCGGCCCAGAGCGCGCCCTCGACATCGGGCGAAGGAAGCGGGTCGCTGGCGCGGGCGCGCGTTTCGTCCAGCGCGACGCGTTCGACGTAGTCGTCGGTCGCCGGGGGCTTGCAGCCCGCGAGCAGGACCAGGGCGGCGCCAAGGGCCGGCCGGAACGTCACCGCGTCACCGCGCGCGGATGAAGGCCCGGACATCGTCCGACAGCTTGCGCCGATCCTCGTCGCGAATGTACATCATGTGGCCGGAATCGTAATATTGCCACTCGATCCGGTCCTGCGGGAAACCGGTCCGCGTCAGGGCATATTCGGCGGCGAAGAACGGGGTGGCGAAATCGTACCATCCCTGCGCGACGAGGATCCGCATGTCGGCGTTCTCGCGCATCGCCTTGCCGAGGTAAGGCGCGACGTTGAGATAGGCATTGGTGTCGCGCCCGCCGGGCAGGCGCCAGTCCCACGGCCCGACATTGCCGATCGTCACGTAGTCGCGATCGGTGCGATAGCCGATCGTCTCGCGCATGAAGTGATTGATCGCGGCCGCATAGCCGCCGTCGATCCCGTAGAAGCTGGGATCGTTGTCGGGCGTTTCGCCCGCATTGTCGTAGTCGACGCCGGTATAGCGGCTGTCGAGCCGGCCCACCGTCAGCCCGCGGTCGCGCAGCAGTTCCTTGTAGAACCGGCCCGAGGTCACGCGCAGGTCCGCCCGGTCGAGGAAGTCTTCCGAAAGCCCGGTGAAGCGCGCCAGCTGGGCCCGCACCGCGGCGCGTTCGGCGGCATCGGCGTTCTGGCCTTTCAGGAGGAAGGCCGCGTAAGGGCCGATCGCGAACTGGCGGGCTTCCTCGACGAACCCTTCGACCGAGGGGGCGGTTGCCTTGCCGTGGTAGAGCGCGGTCGCCGCCATTGTCGGCAGCGTGGTGATATAGCCCAGCTCCGCGCCCTGGGTCTCCGCCCCGGCACCGAAATCGAGCACGGCGGAAATCAGGATCACGCCGTTGAGCGACACGTCGTTGTATCCCCCCTCCAGCTCGTGCACGACCGCGGCCGAGCGGGTCGTGCCGTAGCTTTCCCCGCCGAGGAACTTGGGGCTGTTCCAGCGGCCGTTGTCGCTGATCCACTTGCGGATCACCGCGGCCACCGACTTGGCGTCCTTGGTCACGCCCCAGTATTCCTCGCCCTTCGTATCGCCGATCGTGTGGCTGAAACCGGTGCCGACCGGGTCGATGAAGACGAGATCGGTGACGTCGAGGATCGAATCCGGGTTGTGCACGATGGGGAAGGGGGGCGCGCCGTCGTCGCGCGCGTCGGACGGGATCGCGACCCGCTGCGGGCCGAAGGCGCCCATCTGCAACCATACCGAGCCGGAGCCGGGGCCGCCGTTGAACAGGAAAGTGACCGGGCGGGCCGGGTCGCGCGGCTCGGCGACGTAGGCGGTCGTGACGATCGCCGCCTTGGGCGTGCCGTCATCGCCCTTCAGCACTTGCTCCTCGACCGTCGCGGTATAGCGCAGGCTGCGCCCGCCGAACGTGCCGGTGAAAGTGCGACTGGCCGAATTGGCCTCGTAGGCTTCGGCCTGCCCGTCGCCGGCTTCCCTGTCTGCGGGTTCGGCCGCCCGGGCGGGTGCCCCGGCAAGCGGGGCGGCGAGCACGGCGAAGAGGGCGAATGCGGGCAGGATACGACGTTTCATGTCCGCCCTATGGCAAACCCGCCGTGCAAGGTAAATCGCCGCTGCCGGTGCGGCCGGGCCCTTTCCCCAGCCGCGCGCGGCGCGTCAGCTGGCCATGCAGCCGCCGACGACCTGCCGAAAGGCCGGGGCCGAGGGCACCTCCAGCGTCCGTTCGCCGCCCACGGTGACCGAGATCGCACCCGTCGCGTCGGCCAGCTGGCCGATGAAGGGGTCGGCGCCCGGCAGGCGGGCGGTGACCGAAGGCATCGGGTCGGGCGAAGATGACGCCGCGAGCGTGCGCGTCTCGCCCCCGGCGGCGACGGTCATCGACGCTTCGCCCTCGGGCAGCAGGACCGAGCGCGAGAGCACGAGCGTGCCGTCTTCGCAGCGGACCGAGAAGGCGGCCTCGCTATCGGGCGGACCGAACAGGGCCGCCGGCGCGCCGGCCATCGTCTTGGTGGTCCAGCCCCCGGGCGCGGCCGTGGGGCCCATGGCGGGGTCGGTGTCGTCGCGCGCGCCCTGCGGCGGAGCGGGCGGCGTCGCGCCATCGCCGGCAGCGATCGGGTCGCTTTCGGCGAGGGTGGTCTCGTCGCCGCGGTCGGCGTCGCCGCACGCGGCAAGGGCCAGGGCCAGCGCAGGGGCGGCCAGGGCGGGAATGACATGTTTCATCGGGCACCTCCTGCACCGGCAACGGTGCGCGCGGGCCAGTCGTTCCGCCTATTTGCCCCACTTGCGCTGGGTCTTGCCGTAACGCAGCTTGCGCGTCCCCGGCTTCCCCTCGTTGCTGCGCCCGACGCGCGGGGCCTTCTTCTCGCTGTCGTCCAGCCCCAGCTCGTCGTTCTCGAGCCGCCTGATCTCGTCGCGCAGCCGGCCGGCTTCCTCGAACTCGAGATCGGCCGCCGCGGCGCGCATCTTCTTCTCCAGGTCCTCGATATAGGCGCGCAGGTTGTGGCCGACGAGGTTGTTACGCCCGTCCTCCGCCTCGAGGCCCACGGTGACGCCGTCCTTCGACGCCGTGTGGGCGACGATATCGGCGATCTCGCGCCGGATCGTCTGCGGGGTAATGCCGTGTTCCTCGTTATAGGCGCGCTGTTTCTCGCGCCGGCGCTCGGTCTCGGCCATTGCCCGTTCCATCGATCCGGTCACGCGATCGGCATAGAGGATCACGCGCCCATCGACGTTGCGCGCGGCGCGGCCGATCGTCTGGATCAGCGAAGTCTCCGAACGCAGGAAGCCTTCCTTGTCGGCATCGAGGATCGCGACCAGCCCGCACTCGGGAATGTCGAGCCCCTCGCGCAGCAGGTTGATCCCCACCAGCACGTCGTAGACGCCGAGGCGCAAGTCGCGGATCAGCTCGATCCGCTCGAGCGTTTCGACGTCGGAGTGCATGTAGCGGACCTTGACGCCCTGTTCGTGCATGAACTCGGTCAGGTCCTCCGCCATGCGCTTGGTCAGCGTGGTCACCAGCGTGCGGTAACCTTTCTGCGCGGTGGCCTTGGCCTCGGCGATGCAATCCTGCACCTGGTCTTCCACCGGGCGGATTTCGACCGGGGGATCGATCAGGCCGGTCGGGCGGATAACCTGTTCGGCGAAGACGCCCCCGGTCTGTTCCATCTCCCACCCGCCGGGCGTGGCCGAGACGGCGATGGTCTGCGGGCGCATCGCGTCCCATTCGTTGAAGCGCAAGGGGCGGTTGTCGATGCAGCTGGGCAGGCGGAACCCGTATTCGGCCAGGGTCAGCTTGCGCCGGTGGTCGCCGCGCGCCATTGCGCCGATCTGCGGCACCGTCTGGTGGCTTTCGTCGACGAACAGCAGCGCATTTTCGGGCAGGTATTCGAACAGGGTCGGCGGCGGTTCGCCCGGCAGGCGCCCGGTCAGGAAGCGGCTGTAGTTCTCGATCCCCGCGCACGAACCGGTGGCGGCGATCATCTCCAGGTCGAAATTGGTCCGCTGTTCCAGCCGCTGGGCTTCGAGCAGGCGGCCTTCCTCGTGCAGTTCCTTCAGCCGCTCGGTCAGTTCGAAGCGGATCGCCTCGCTCGCCTGCTTCATCGTCGGGCCGGGCGTGACGTAGTGCGAGTTGGCATAGACGCGCACCTTGTCGAGCCGGGTGCCCTTGGCACCGGTGAGCGGATCGAACTCGCTGATTTCCTCGATCTCGTCGCCGAAGAAGCTGACCCGCCAGGCCATGTCCTCGTAGTGGCTGGGGAAGATTTCCAGACTGTCGCCCCGCACGCGGAAGTTGCCGCGCGCGAAAGCGGCATCGTTGCGCTTGTACTGCAGGGCCACGAGCTTGCGGATCAGCTCGCGCTGGTCGACCGTCTCGCCTTTCTTGATGTCGAAGATCATGGCCGAGTAAGTCTCGACCGAACCGATGCCGTAGAGGCAGGAAACCGACGCGACGATCACCACGTCGTCCCGCTCCAGCAGGGCGCGCGTGGCAGAGTGGCGCATCCGGTCGATCGCCTCGTTTACCGAGCTTTCCTTCTCGATATAGGTATCCGACCGCGGGACGTAGGCCTCCGGCTGGTAATAGTCGTAATAGCTGACGAAATACTCGACCGCGTTGTTGGGAAAGAAGCTCTTGAACTCGCCATAAAGCTGCGCGGCGAGGATCTTGTTCGGCGCGAGGATCAGCGCCGGGCGCTGCAGTTCCTCGATCACCTTGGCCATCGTGAAGGTCTTGCCCGAACCGGTCACGCCCAGCAGGACCTGGGTCCGCTCCCCTTCCTTCGCGGCCTCGGCAAGTTCGCGGATCGCGGCCGGCTGGTCGCCCGCGGGGCGATAGTCGGACACGAGTTCGAACTTGCGCCCGCCCATGCTCTTTTCGGGGCGCTGCGGCTTGTGCGGGGTGAAGCTGCCCGAAGTGTCCGGCTCTTCGAGGCCCCGGCGGATGACGAGTTCGGCCATGGCGGCGAATATGGGCCTGCATCCCGCCCGCGGCAAGCGGTTGGCAGCGCGCGGCCCGCTTGGTAGCAGTGTCACCGCTCGGGGACATCGAGAGGGAGCGATCGAATGCGTGCGTTTGTCATGATTGCGGGGGGCGCGCTGGCGCTGGCGGCTTGCAGCAGCGAGCCGGACGAACCGAAAACGGCGGAAGAAGTCATCGCGGCGGCCGACAAGCTGACCAAGCCGCGGCCCGGCCTCTATCGCAGTACGGCGGAGATCGTGGAATTCGACATTCCCGGCATCCCGCCCGAACAGGCCGCGCGCATGCGCGAGATGGCGGCCGGCCTGCGCGGGGAAGAGCATACCCAGTGCGTCACGCGCGAACAGGCGGACGAGGGGTTCCGCCGGGTCGTGCGCGACCTGGGCGAGGGCGATCGCGGGGTCAGCTGCGATTTCTCCAGCTTCGAGGCGGACGGAAGCGATCTCGATGCCGCGCTGACCTGCACCGGGCCGGGCGGGGTCAACGCGCAGATGACGATCGACGGCACGGTGGCGCCCGAATCCAGCCGGATGCGGATGGAAATCCGCCAGGAAGCCGCCGCCATCCCCGGCGGCGAGATGCGCATGACGATGGAAGTCGAATCCGAACGGGTCGGCGACTGTCCGTAACGGGCGCAGGTGCGCGGGCCGACCATGAAGCCGGCCACGCGCCGGAACGGGGGCGTTCAGCGGCCGTTAGCCCGAAAAGGGTATAGCGATCGCATGGCCAGTTCTCCCGCCCCGTCCTCTTTCGAGCACTTGCCCAGTTCGCGCGAAGAGCTGCTGGAACGCTGGGAGCTGGCCAGCGAGCCGGCCGCCGATGCGCGCGGCGGGCCGAGGCTGCGATACCTGCTGGGCGAGCTGTCGCACCTGGTCGAGCCGTTTCGCCGGCCTTTCCGCCGGATCGACATTCCCGCCGCCGCGCATGTGCGCACGGTCATGCTCCTGCCCGGCTTCGCGACCCATCCGATCCGCATGCGCTACATGGCCGGCCTGCTCGAACGCGCCGGGCACAAGGTCAAGCGCTGGGGCCTGGGCGTCAATTTCGGGCCGACAGAGGCCAATATCCGCTACCTCGAACGGCGCCTGGTCGAAGTGCACGAACGCTATGGCCGCGACGTCTACCTGGTCGGCTGGAGCCTGGGCGGCCTGTTCGCGCGCGAGATCGCCAAGCGCCACCCCGACCGCGTGGCCAAGGTCATCACCATGGGGTCGCCCTTTTCCGGCAACCCGCGCGCCAACCATGCCTGGCGGGTGTACCAGTTCGTGACCGGCCACCGGGTCGACCAGCCGCCGATCGAAACCGACATCTGCGAGAAACCGCCCGTGCCCACCGTGGCGCTGTGGAGCCCGCGCGACGGGATCGTCAGCCCCCGCAGCGCCTGCGGGCGCGGGTGCGAGCGCGATCGCGCGGTGGCCCTGCGCTGCACGCACATGGGGTTCACCTACGCGCCCGAATCGATCCACGCCGTGTTGCGGGAACTGGACCGGGCCTGAACCTTTCTTTGGGCACGAAGTGCGACCGGCCGGCCCATGCTGCGCCAGGAATTCGTGGCAAGGGGGTTCATGTACGCGCCTGACGCGACTTTCGACGAGATGCGGGCCGGCGACGGCGCCGTACGGCCGGCCTATCGCGATTACCTGAACTGGTACGAGGACCAGGAATCGCGTTTCCTGATGGGCAAGCATCGCGATGCCGAGATCGCGTTCCGCCGCACCGGCATCACCTTCAACGTCTATGGCGAGGACGAGGCCGAGGAACGGCTGATCCCCTTCGACATGGTGCCGCGGATCATCACGGCCGCCGAATGGCGCCGCCTGACGCGGGGCATCGAACAGCGCGTCAGCGCCCTCAACGCTTTCATCCACGATCTCTACCACCGGCAGGAAATCGTGCGCGCCGGGCGCATTCCCCAGCGTGTGCTGCGCGACAACGCGGCCTGGCTGCCGAACATGGTCGGCTTCACCCCGCCGGGCGGGGTCTATACCCATGTCGTCGGGATCGACCTGGTCCGCACCGGGCCCGACGAGTTCTACGTGCTGGAAGACAATGCGCGGACCCCTTCGGGCGTCAGCTACATGCTCCAGAACCGCGAGACGATGATGGCCATGTTCCCCGAGCTGTTCACGCGGATCCCGGTCTGCCCGGTATCGGACTATCCGCGCCGCCTCGCCAAGAGCCTTGCCGCTTGCGCGCCTTCGGGCACCTCGGGCCGGCCGACGGTCGCGGTGCTGACGCCGGGCATCTACAACAGCGCCTATTACGAACACGCCTTCCTTGCCGACCAGATGGGGGCCGAGCTGGTCGAGGGCAGCGACCTGCGCGTTACCGACGGGCGCGTGGCGATGCGGACCACCCGCGGCTACGAGCCGGTGGACGTGCTCTATCGCCGGGTGGACGACGAATACCTCGACCCGCTGACGTTCAACCCGGATTCGATCCTCGGCGTGCCGGGGATCATGGACGTCTATCGCGCGGGCGGGATCACGATCGCCAATGCGCCCGGCACCGGCGTCGCCGACGACAAGGCGATCTACAGCTTCATGCCCGAGATCGTGGAATTCTATACCGGCGAGAAGCCGCTGCTGCCCAATGTCGAGACCTGGCGCTGCGCGGACCGCGAAAGCCTGGCCTACGTGCTCGACAACCTGGCCGACCTGGTGGTCAAGGAAGTCCACGGTTCGGGCGGTTACGGGATGCTGATCGGCCCGGCCGCCTCGCGGCGCGAACTGGCGCGGTTCCGGCGCAAGCTGGAGGCGCGGCCGGAAAACTACATCGCCCAGCCGACGCTGTCGCTTTCGACCTGCCCGATCTTCAGCCGCAGCGGCCTTGCCCCCCGGCACGTGGACTTGCGCCCGTTCGTTCTCGTTTCGCCCGACGGGATCGAGATCGTGCCCGGCGGCCTGACGCGGGTGGCGATGCGCAAGGGCTCGCTGGTGGTCAATTCGAGCCAGGGCGGCGGCACGAAGGATACCTGGGTGTTGAAGGACTGATGGACAGGAGGTGCCCTTGCTAGGCCGGACCGCGCACGGCCTGTTCTGGATGTGCCGCTATCTCGAGCGGGCGGAGAATACCGCGCGCCTGCTGGAGGCCGGGTTCCACATGGCGCTGACCCGCGACGTGGCCACGGCGGAGGAGGAATGGCGCTCCGTCATCGAGGCATTCGGCCAGCGCGCCGGTTACGAGGCGAAGCACGGCACCTATACCGGCCACCAGGCCTGGAACTACCTGCTGCGCGATCCGGACAATGCCTCCAGCGTGCTGGCGATGATCGGCGCGGCGCGGACCAACGCGCGGGCGGTGCGCAATGCGATCAGCGGCGAGCTGTGGGAAGCGATCAACGAAAGCTGGATGGAGATCTCCCGCCTGCTCGCGCGGCCGGTGGCGCAGAGCAGCGTGGGCGAGGCGGTCCAGATCATCCGCCGCGCGGGCACCGCGGTCCACGGCGCGATCACCGGCTCGATGCTGCGGAACGAGGGGTTCCATTTCGCGCGCGCAGGCACTTTCGTGGAGCGTGCCGATTGCGTCGCGCGTATCCTCGACATGAAATACTACCTGCTCCTGCCCTCGCTTTCCTACGTCGGGACCAGCCTCGACACCGGGCAGTGGGACCAGGTCCTGCGGTCGGTATCGGGCGACCGGGCCTTCCGCTGGCTCAACGCCGGGCGGATCGAGGCGCGCCAGATCGTCGAGTTCCTGGTGCTCGACGATCGCTTCCCGCGCAGCCTCGCGTTCTGCCACTCCGCCCTGCGCGAGGAGCTGGCGGCACTGGCGCGCATGCATGGCCGCGAGGGGGACAGCAATGCCCAGATGCGCGCCCAGGCGACGCGGCTGGGCGAGCTGACGATCGAGGGGATCTTCGAACAGGGGCTGCACGAGTTCCTTTTGGAATTCATGGAGGCGAACCATGCGATCGCGCGCGCCATTGCCGAAGACTACCGGTTCCTGAGCTGACCGATGCGCCTTTCGATCCGCCATACGACCCGATATGCCTTTGCCGAGCCGGTGGTCCACGCGCTGCAGCGGCTGCGCCTGACGCCGAAGGCGACCCAGGGGCAGGACATTCTCGACTGGTCGATGACTTACGAGAACGCGGTGCCGCAGCTCGAATACGACGATCAGCATTTCAACACCGTCACGCTGGTCGCGGTGGAACAGGGCGCGCGCGAAGTCGTCGTCAGCTGTTCGGGCACCGTCGACACGCAGGACAACGCCGGGGTGATCGGCAGGCACTCGGGCCACTTGCCGCTGTGGAGCTTTCTCGCCCAGACGCGGCTGACCCGTCCCGGCGATGCGGTGCAGGGCCTGGTGGGCGACCTCGATTGTGCACCGGGGGCGCGGCTCGATTTCCTGCACGCCCTGCTGCAGCGCATCCGCGGCCGGGTCGAATATCGCACCGGGGCCACCGGGGTCGGCACGACGGCAGAGGAAGCGGCCGCCGCCGGGCGCGGGGTCTGCCAGGACCACGCCCATATCTTCATCGGCGCCGCGCGCGCGGCGAAGATCCCGGCGCGCTATGTCAGCGGCTACCTGATGATGAACGACCGGGTCGATCAGGAGGCGACCCACGCCTGGGCAGAGGCGCACGTGGAGGGGCTGGGCTGGGTCGGGTTCGACATTTCCAACGGGATCAGCCCCGATCCGCGCTATGTGCGGGTTGCGACGGGCCTCGACTATCGCGACGCGGCGCCCGTCACCGGGATCAGCTTTGGCGTTGCCAGCGAGGACCTCCACGTCGATGTCGCGGTGGAACAACAGCAGGTGGACCAGTAATGACCTATTGCGTGGGCATGGTGCTCGACAAGGGCCTCGTCCTGATGAGCGACACCCGGACCAATTCGGGCGTCGACAATATCTCGGTCTTTCGCAAGATGTTCCACTGGCGCGTCCCCGGGGAACGGATGCTGGCAGTGATGACCGCGGGCAATCTCGCCACGACCCAGGCCGTGATCAGCCAGCTGGAAGAGCGGACCAAGGCGCCGAGCGAACGGCGCAATTCCCTGCTCGAGGCGCCGAGCATGTTCCAGGTCGCGACCGAGATCGGCCATCTCCTGCGCTCGACGATCGAGGAACGCCAGCTCGCCAATGGCGACCGCGGGCGGGGGCGGTTCACCGCCTCGATCATCCTCGCCGGGCAGATCAAGGGAATGGAGCCGCGCCTGTTCCTGATCTACCCCGAAGGCAATTTCATCGAGGCGAGCTTCGACACGCCGTTCTTCCAGATCGGGGAAACCAAGTACGGGCGGCCGATCCTGATCCGCGGCTACGACCGCGAGATGAGCTTCGAGGACGCGGTGAAGCTGCTGACCGTGTCGTTCGATTCGACGCTCAAGGCCAACCTCTCGGTCGGGCTGCCGCTCGACCTCATGGTCATCGCGCGCGACGGGTTCGACGCGACGCATACGCGCCGGATCACCCATGACGACGCCTATTTCCAGGCGATATCGTCGCGCTGGGGCGATGCCTTGCGCGAAGCCTTCCACTCGCTGCCCGATTACAGCTTCTACGCCCCCGACGACGACTAGCTGCCTCCGTTCCGGAGCCATCGCCGCGGCCGGGGGGCGATCCGGCGCAGGCGGGTGGCGGCGGGTCGGTCGATGCAGGGCGAGGGACGAAAAACCTGCACAATGGAGATAGTCCCGCCTGCGCTTGCCCCGACTTCCCGCCATCCCTTGCATCCATGGACGGGGCGGAGACTTTCCATGTCGTGGAGCCGGACGTGCGCCAGCGCGCGGCACTCGCGCGGCTGGCGCTGGCGGCGGGGCACCACGCGGAAGTCTATGCCTCGCTCGGCGAACTGGGCGAATACTGCCCGGCCGGCGGCCTCGCGCTGGTCCGCTGCGACGGGGCCGGAAACATCGGCGGCGCGATCGCGGCCTTGCGGAACAAGGCGATCGGTCTGCCGGTGATCGCCACCGCGCCGGAGCCGGACGTGGGGCAGGTCGTCCGCGCGATCCGCGCCGGGGCGCTCGATTTCCTGGCCCTGCCGGCGAGCGAGAACAGCTTCCACGAGTTGCTGGGCCGGCTCGGCGACGAGGCGGGCGAGCACCTGGCGGCGCAGCGCCGCCTGATCGAGGCGCGCAAGCGGGTGGGCACGCTGACCCGGCGCGAGCGCGAGGTGCTCGAATGGCTCACGCGCGGGCAGAGCAACAAGGCGATCGCGCAGACGCTGCGCATCAGCCCGCGCACGGTCGAGATCCACCGCGCCAACATGATGGCCAAGCTCGGCGCCCGCCACCCGGCCGAGGCGGTTCGCATCCGCCTCGACGCCGACGGCTGACCGCTCAGCGGCAGAAGCCGCCGTCGCCGCCCCGTTCAAGATGGAAGTGATCGCGGTGCGCGGCGTTGTATTCCGGCCCCAGGACGGTGCGGAACCGCTTGCAGGCGCTGCGCTGCACGACACGCAGGAACTCGCGTTCGGCAGCGGTGCCGCCGTCCCAGTCGTGCAGTACGCTGATCCGGCGTCCGTCGGCGAGGTGGAAGGCCCCGATATCGATCGCCTCGGCCGTGGCATGGGCGGATCGCCGCCCGCTCCCGGCGACGTTGCGGCAGGCATAGCTGCCCATCGTCTCGATCCGCACCACCGGGCTGCCGAGATAGACGCGCGCGGCGCGATCGACGCCGTAGCGCGCCCATGCGGCGAAGGCCTGGGCCGTGGGACAGGCGACCGGGCCGAGGTTGCTGATCGAGAAACTCCCCCGGTCCCCCGCGAGGCGGCTAAGCTCGACCGTGTTGAGGAGCGAGCAGCCCGGTCCGGCGTAGCGGTCTGGCAGCGGGGTGAAGGCTGCGCCCGTCGCGCCCAACTCGGCCAGGCACTGGCGCGCCAGCGCGTTGTTGGAAACCGTCCCGCCCCCGCTTTCCGCCGGGGGGCGGGGGCCGCGGCCGCGGTCGCCTTCGGGCAGGAGCTGGCACCCGGCCAGCGCCAGCATGGCGAGAGCTGAGGCGAGCGCGCGAAACATCGCGCCCTTCTTGCAGGCGCTCCGGTTAATGGCGCCTTTCCGCGGCGCCCCGCTTCCCCGCGCCCTGTTCCCCGGCGCCGAGGGCGCGGCAGGTTACTCGGCCGGCACGGCCCGCTGCGGCGGGACCGTCGCCAGGCTGACGCCCCAGATCGCCAGCCAGGCGGCGATGAAGCCGGGAATGATCTCGTAGATGCCTTCGCCGCCGAGGAAGCCGGCATTCCAGCCCATCGCGATCCACAGGCCCACGACCCCGGCGCCGACCACCAACCCGGCGACCGCGCCCGCGCCGGTCATCCGGTTCCAGGTCAGCGACAGGATGATCAGCGGCCCGAAGGCTGCGCCGAAGCCCGCCCAGGCATTGGACACCAGGCCCAGGACCTTGCTTTCGGGGTCGGAGGCGATGACCATTGCCGCCAGCGCGACCAGCAGGACGGCAGCCCGGCCGACGTTCACGATCTCGCGCTCGCTCGCCTTCTTGCGCAGGAACAGGCGATAGAAATCCTCGGTCAGCGAACTCGACGAGACGAGCAGCTGCGAACTGATCGTGCTCATGATCGCGGCGAGCAGGGCGGCGAGGAGGAAGCCGGTCACGAGCGGGTGGAACAGCAGGTTGGCAAGGACGATGAAGATCGTCTCCGGGTCCTCCACGGCCAGCCCGTTGCGCGCGACATAGGCGCGGCCGGCCAGTCCGACGCCGATCGCGCCGATCAGGCACACGAACATCCAGCCCATGCCGATGTTGCGCGCGACGGCCACGTCCTTGAGGCTGCGCACGGCCATGAAGCGCACGATGATGTGCGGCTGCCCGAAATAGCCGAGCCCCCAGGTGACCGCCGAGAGGAAGCCGAGGAAAGTGAGGCCGTAACCGATATCGAGGAAGCCGGGCTGGACCTGCGTCAGCGATTCGCCGGCGCTGCCGCCCGGGCCGAACATGACGACCAGCGGCATGATGACCAGCGCGACGACCATGATGCAGCCCTGGACGAAATCGGTCAGGCTGACGGCCAGGAAACCGCCGACCATCGTGTAGGCGAGCACGACCCCGGCGGTCAGCAGGATGCCGAACATGTAATCGCTCATCCCCGTATCGCCGAACAGGCCGGCGAAGCTGGTCACGAACAGCTTGCCCCCGCCGACGAGGCCGGCGGCGGTATAGACGGTGAAGAAGACGACGATGATGATCGCCGAGACGACCCGCAGCGCGGTCGCCTGGTCGGGGAAGCGGTTGGCCAGGAATTCGGGGATCGTCAGGGCATTGCCATATTGCACGGTCTGCTTGCGCAGTCGCGGCGCGACGACGATCCAGTTCACGAGGGCGCCGACAAACAGGCCGATGCCGATCCATGCCTCGACCAGGCCGGCGGCATAGAGCGCGCCGGGCAGGCCGAGCAGGAGCCAGCCCGACATGTCCGATGCGCCGGCGCTGAGCGCGGCAACGGCCGGGTGGAGCTGCCGGCCGCCGAGGAGATAGGCTTCCGATGTGTCGGTCGACTTGCGCCACGCATAGAGCCCGATGCCCAGCATCAGGATGAAATAGGCGGCGAGCGATACGAGGGTCCCTGTCTGCATGGGGCAGGGGGGTAACAAGCAAGCGCGGCGATGGCTACCGGCAGTGGGAAATTCGCGACCGATCGAGCGCCCTCCGGCCGGCGCAGCCGGAATGTTAGGCGGCGCCGCCGGTATCCGAAACAATATGGCGTGTTCGCGCAATTCCGGTCGCCCGGGCAAAAAGGGGGCGGGCCGGACGGTTGCCGATCCGGTCGCGAAAGGTCCACAAGGGGCGCGCGATGACCAGCGATCCCGTTCTCGCCGCCGTCTCGTTCGCCATGGCCCTGGGCTTTTGCGCGGTGCACCTGTTCGTCGGCCACCTGCGGTTTCTCGACGCGGTCCCGCGCAGCCGCTGGCTGAGTTTCGCCGGCGGGGTCGCCGTCGGTTACGTCTTCCTGCACATCATGCCCGAGATCGGCGCCCATGCCGCGACGTTCGAACGGGCGACGGGCCTCGCCGCGCCGCTGGCGGAGGCGGTGGTCTACACGCTGGCGCTGGCCGGGATGATCCTGTTCTACGGGATGGAGCGGGCCATCGTCACCTCGCGCGACTCACGGCGGGAGGAGGAAGGGCGCGACCGGCCCGAGAAGGCGATGTTCCGCCTGCACATCGCCGCCAGCGGCCTGCTGATCTTCGTCATCGCCTATCTCCTAAACCACCGCGAGGACGACAGCCTCGCCGGGCTGGCCCTCTACTTCGTGGCGATGATGCTCCATTTCGTCACCGCCGATTACGGCGTGCGGCGCCACCACGTGGAGCTTTACGACCGGCGGGGGCGCTGCGCGCTCGCCCTCGCGACCCTGGCTGGCTGGGCCACTGGCGTCGTCCTGACGCTCGCCTCGCTGGCGAT
Source organism: Pelagerythrobacter marinus (assembly GCF_034375205.1). Taxonomy (NCBI): domain Bacteria; kingdom Pseudomonadati; phylum Pseudomonadota; class Alphaproteobacteria; order Sphingomonadales; family Erythrobacteraceae; genus Pelagerythrobacter; species Pelagerythrobacter marinus. The sequence goes on from NZ_CP139719.1 coordinate 463,555, forward strand.
CGGCGGGCTGTTCGCCTTCGTCGGGGGCGCGATCGTGCTGGTCGTGCTCAAGGAAGAGCTGCCGGAAGAACGCCAGAGCTACTTCCTGCCGTTCTTCGGCGGCGCGGCGCTCTATGCCGCGCTGGCGCTGGGGGAACTGCACATGGCGACGTGATCGCCGCCATGTGCCGGCCCGGCGTCAGGCTTCCGCGCGCCGTTTCGCCTTCTTGCGCTCGTGCGGGTCGAGGATCGCCTTGCGCAGACGGATCGACTGCGGGGTGACCTCGACCATCTCGTCGTCGTCGATATAGGCGATCGCCTGTTCCAGGCTCATCCTGCGCGGCGGGCTCAGCCGGATCGCGTCGTCCTTCCCGGTCGAGCGGAAATTGGTGAGCTGCTTGGACTTGAGCGGGTTGACCTCGAGATCTTCCGGCTTGGCATTCTCGCCGATGATCATCCCTTCGTAGACCTTGGCCTGGGGCGCAATGAACAGCTCGCCGCGCTCCTCCAGCGCGTTCAGCGCGTAGCCGACCGCCTCGCCCGCGCAGTTGGAGATGAGCACGCCGTTGATCCGGCCTTCGATCGGCCCCTTGTAGACGTCGTACTTCTCGAACAGGCGGTTCATGATCCCCGTTCCGCGCGTGTCCGACAGGAATTCGCCGTGGTAGCCGATCAGCCCGCGGCTCGGCGCGGAGAAGGTGATGCGCGTCTTGCCCTGGCCGCTCGGCCGCATCTCGGTCAGGTCGGCCTTGCGCCGCTGCATCTTCTCGACGACCGTGCCGGAGTGTTCGTCGTCGACGTCGATCACGACCGTTTCGTAGGGCTCCTGGCGCTGGCCGCCTTCCTCGCGGAACAGCACGCGCGGGCGGCTGATGCCCAGTTCGAAGCCCTCGCGCCGCATCGTCTCGATCAGCACGCCCAGCTGCAATTCGCCGCGGCCGGCAACCTCGAAACTGTCCTTGTCGTCGCTCTCGGTCACGCGGATCGCGACATTGGTTTCGGCTTCGCGCAGCAGGCGGTCGCGGATCATGCGGCTGGTGACCTTGCTGCCCTCGCGCCCGGCCAGCGGGCTGTCGTTGACGGCGAAGCGCATGGCCAGGGTCGGCGGGTCGATCGGCTGCGCGGCGATCGGTTCCTTCACCGCGGGATCGGCCAGGGTATTGGCGACGGTCGCCTTCTCCAGTCCGGCCAGCGCCACGATATCGCCGGCCCGCGCGCTGTCCACCGGCACGCGGTCGAGCCCGCGGAAGGCGAGCAGCTTGGTCGCGCGGCCCGTCTCGATCACGTTGCCGTCGGCGTCGAGCGCGTGGATCGGGTCGTTGACGTTCACCGTGCCCGACTGGACGCGCCCCGTCAGCACGCGGCCCATGAAGTTGTCGCGATCGAGCAGGGTGGCGAGGAAGGTGAACGGCCCGCTGTCGTCGAGGCCCGGCGCCGGCACGTGGTTCACGATCCGCTCGAACAGCGGTTCCAGCGTGCCCTCGCGCGCGGCCTGGTCCTCGCTCGCGTAGCCGTCGCGGCCCGAGGCGTAGAGAACGGGAAAGTCGAGCTGTTCGTCGTTGGCGTCGAGGCTGACGAACAGGTCGAACACTTCGTCCAGCACTTCCTGCGGGCGGCCGTCGGGGCGGTCGATCTTGTTCACGACGACGATCGGCCTCAGGCCCAGCGCCAGCGCCTTGCCGGTGACGAACTTGGTCTGCGGCATCGCGCCTTCGGCCGAATCGACCAGCAGGATCACCCCATCGACCATCGACAGGATGCGTTCCACCTCGGCGCCGAAGTCGGCGTGGCCCGGGGTATCGACGATGTTGATCCGGGTCGCTTCCCCGTCGCCGCCCGACCATTCGACCGAGGTGCACTTGGCCAGGATCGTGATTCCGCGTTCCTTTTCCAGGTCGTTGGAATCCATCGCCCGCTCGTCGACCCGCTGGTTGTCGCGGAACGTGCCGGACTGGCGGAAGAGCTGGTCGACAAGGGTGGTCTTGCCATGGTCGACGTGGGCGATAATCGCCACGTTGCGGAGACGTTCGGACATCTTTCGGAGCTTTCGGTTCGGTGCTGGCGCGCGACGATGGTGCAGCGCAATAAACGCGCGCGCCGTAGACGAGCACGGGGCCCGGGGCAAGCGGGGGCGGCCCGCCCGATGACAATTGGCGTTGCTGGCGGCGGAGGCTTGTGGTTCATTCGCGCGGTCGGGAAGGGCCGAACGGGGGCCACTTTCGCGGATGGGGGACTTGTCGATGAACTGGATGATCTTGCCGCTGAAGCGCTACTTCGATTTCTCGGGCCGCTCGCGGCGCCTGGAATACTGGATGTTCGCGTTGCTCAATGCGATCGTGCTCGCGGCCATCACGGCGCTGGTCTTCGGGTTCGGCAGGCCTGACCTCTCGACTTTCGACGATAGCGCGGGGGCGATGACCGTCTATGGCGGGCTGTTGTCCGGCATCGGCCTGCTCCTGCCGCTGTGGTGGCTGGCAACGTTGATCCCGAACATCGCGGTCAATGTACGCCGCTTGCACGATCGGGACATGTCGGGCTGGTGGTTTCTGGGCTTCATCGTCGCGGGCGCGATTCCGCTCATCGGCATCCTCGCCAGCATAGCCTACCTCGTGCTGATGCTGCTGCCCGGCACTCCGGGGCCGAATCGGTTCGGAGAGGATCCCAAGGGGCCAGCAACGCCGGAGGTTTTCGCCTAGCTTCGGGAGAGCGCGGCCTGCCCTGCCGCGAGGATTCGCGGCGGTTCGCGCGGCCTGCCTGCCGCCCCCTCGCCTTGCCGTAACGGCACCTGTGACTCGAAAGGCACATCGCCCGTTCCCGGATGGGGAAGGGCGCCACGGCGCGCTTGAGAGGTTCGGAAAGAGAACCTATTCGCGGGAGCCAGGCGGGGCCCCCCTTCACGAGCTCGCGCCGATAATGGTTTTTTGGAGAGGAAACTCGATGCGCTTTTCAGCTTCCGTTCGCTCGGCCCTGTTTGCAGGTGTGGCCGGCGTTGCCCTGCCGGTGTCGGCGTTTGCGCAGGAGGCACCGGAAACGGCAGCCGACCCGGCCGGGGAAACGGGCGAGGTGGCCGCCCCGATGTCCGCCGGCGAACCGATCGTGGTGACCGCGACGAAGCGCGAGATGACCCTCCAGGAAACCCCGGTTTCGGTCAGCGTCACGTCCGGCGAAACGCTGGAGCGGGCGGAGATCCGCGACCTGATCGACCTGCAGACGGTGGCGCCTTCGCTGCGCGTCAGCCAGCTGCAAAGCTCGGCCAACACGACCTTCATCATCCGCGGTTTCGGCAACGGCGCAAACAACGCGGGTATCGAACCGTCGGTCGGCGTGTTCATCGACGGCGTCTTCCGCTCGCGCTCGGCCGGGCAGATCGCCGATATCGCCAACGTCTCGCGGGTCGAGGTCCTGCGCGGGCCGCAGTCGACGCTGTTCGGCAAGAACGCCTCCGCCGGTGTCATCTCGGTCGTGACGCGCGCGCCGCAGTTCGACTTCGGCGGATCGGTCAGCGCGACTTACGGCAATTTCGACCAGATCGTGCTGAAGGGCGACATCACCGGCCCGATCAGCGACAGCATCGCCTTCTCGCTCGACGGCAGCCTGAACAAGCGCGACGGCTATGTCGATGTCGTCAACCTCGACGAGAAGATCAACGAGCGCGACCGCTACTCGGTGCGCGGGCAGCTGCTGTTCGAAAACGGCGGCCCGCTGCGCATCCGCGCGATCGGCGACTATGCCAAGATCGACGAGCTGTGCTGCTTCGCCGGCAATGTCGTGGCCGGGCCGACGGTGCCGCTGCTGTTCGCGGTGGGCGGGCAGATCGATCCGGAGAACCTGTTTTCCGATCGGACTTATCTCAACACCCTGCCGGTCAACGAGATCGAGAACTACGGCGGCTCGCTCCAGGCCGATCTCGAGCTTGGCGCGCTGACGCTGACCTCGATCACCGCCTACCGCGAGCTGCGTTCGCTGAGCCAGCAGGACGTCGATTTCTCCAGCGCCGACGTGGTCAGCGAAATGCGCGACCAGGCCTACGACACCTTCACCCAGGAATTCCGCATCGCGTCCGATTTCGACGGGCCGGTGAACTTCCTGCTCGGCGCGTTCTATTTCAACGAACAGGTCGAACAGCACAGCGGCCTCAGCAACGGGCCCGACGCGCGGCCGTTCTTCGATCTCCTGGCCGGAAGCGGAACGCCCGGCACGCTCGGCTTCGTCGAAAGCCAGCTCGGCTTCACGCAGGGTTCGATCTTCGCCGAAGGCCCCTCCACCCGCGAGTATTTCACGCTCGATAACGAGGCCTGGTCGATCTTCGGCACGGTCGATTTCGAGCCGTTCGACGGCCTGACGCTGACCGCCGGGTTCAATTACACCAAGGACAAGAAGGATTTCACGCTCGAGCAGGATTCGCTCGATCCGCTGGCGAACGTGAACCTGGTGGACGTGGTGATCGTGGGGCAGATCGCGAACGCGCTGGGCGTGCCGCCGGGCAGCGTGGACGGCGCGACCATTGCCGCCTTCCAGCAGGCCAATCCGGCCGCGTTCCAGGCGATTGCCGCCGGGGCGAGCAACCCGGCGACGAATCCGCTGCTGGCGCTGCAGCCGCTGCAGTTCCTGCCGCCGTTCCTCGACGTGCCCAACGCGGTCGAGCCGGGCCGCACGCGCGACGACGATTTCAGCTACACGCTGCGCGCCGCGTTCGACGTGACCGACCGGCTGAACGCCTATGTCACTTATGCGACGGGCTTCAAGGCGTCTTCGGTCAACCTCTCGCGCGACAGCCGCCCGCTGCCCGCCGATTACACGCCCGGGCCCTATGGCAGCACGATCCTCGCGCCGTCGTCGCCGATCCGCGATGCTGGCCTGGCCGTGCCGAACCTCACCACCGGCACGCGCTTTGCCGGGCCGGAAGAGGCGGAAGTCTACGAAATCGGCCTCAAGGGCGATTTCCCGGGCCTGCGCTTCAACATGGCGCTGTTCGACCAGACGCTGGAAGGCTTCCAGTCGAACGTCTTCACCGGCACGGGGTTCGCGCTGGCCAACGCGGGCGAACAGTCCACCCGCGGGTTCGAGTTCGATTCGATGATCCAGCCGGCCGATCCGCTGGTGTTCACGTTCGCGCTGACCTACCTCGATCCGAAGTACGACAGCTTCCCCAACTCGACCCTGGGCGACCTGTCGGGCGCGCGCCCGGCCGGGATCCCGGAATGGACGCTCGCCACGTCGGCCACTTACACGCACGAATTCGGCGTGTCGGGCAATGCCCTGATCGGCCGGCTCGACTATTACCACGAGAGCAATACGCAGATCACCGACGGCCTGACCGGCTTCGGCAGCAACGAAGCGGGCATCGCCATGGCGCGCCTGTTCCGGCGCGAAGTGAACCAGGTCAACGCCTCGCTCACGCTGGCGCTCGACATGGGGCTGGAAATCAGCGGCTTCGTCCGCAACCTCACGAACCAGCGTTACATGACGCAGATTTTCGACGGCGTCGCGCAGGCGGGGACGGTCTCGGGCTATCCCAACCAGCCGCGCACTTACGGCGGCACGGTGCGGTTCAAGTTCTGACACCGCCCGCCCGACGGGGCCGGACGAAGATAAACGAAGGGGCCGCCTGTGCCGGGCGGCCCCTTTCCTGTGTGCAGGTTCCGTCTGCCGGGGCGGGGAAGCGCTAGAGCGCGCGCAGGGCCCGCGCCGGCTTCGCCCGCAGCAGCGGTAGCGAACCGGCCAGGGCGAAGACGATTACGACCACGACGCCGGCCCCGAGAACGGCGAGCATGGCCCCCCAGTCGGGCAGCCAGTCGAATTCGAACAGGCGGGTCACGACCAGCCAGGCCAGCGCCGAGCCGAGCGCGAAGGCGACGATGGCCAATGCCAGCGCCAGCAGCCCGTATTCGACAAGCTGCATGGCCAGGACCTGCCGCCGGCTGGCGCCCAGAACGCGCAGGATCACGGTGTCGTATGTCCGTGCCGCGCGTGCCGCGGCAATCGCGCCGATCAGCACGGCCAGCCCCGCGAGCACCGCGACCGAGGCGGCGGCGAAGGTGGCGATGCCGACCTGGCCCAGGATCGTGCGCGCCTGCGACAGCACCTGCCCGACCTCGATCACCGAGCTGGAGGGGAATTCGCGCACCAGCCGTTGCAGCAGGGCGGCAGCAGGCGCGCCGGGCGGCAGCTCTATCGTCGCGGCGAGATTGTGCGGCGCGTCCTGCAGCACGTTAGGGCTGAACACGAAGACATAGTTGAAGCCCATGCTTTCCCAGTCGATCCGGCGCAGGTTGGCCACGCGCGCGGTGCGCTCCACCCCCAGCACGCCGACGGTGATATAGTCGCCCACGGCGATCCCGGCGGCCTCGGCCAGTTCCTCGTCCACCGAGACCAGCGGTTCGCCGGCCCACATCGGCCCCCACCATTCGCCTTCGACCAGCGTGTTGCCCGGCGGCACCCGGTCGGCATATGTCAGCCCGCGCTCGCCCCGAAGGCCCCACGCCCCGTCGGGGATTTCCTCCAGGTCCGCCACGCGGATCATCGAATCGCGCGGACCATAGGCGAGGACGGAGCCGCGCAGCGCCGGGACCATGCGGATCGCCGCGCCCGGATGCTCGCTTTCGACCAGCGTTTCGAACTGCGCCGCGCGGTCGCGCGGAATGTCGAGCACGAAGTAGTCGGGCGCCTGCTGCGGCACGCGCCGATCGATATTGCCGCCGATCGCGGTCTGTATCCCGGCGAGCAGGACGAAGGCCGAGAGGCCGAAGCCGAGCGCGGTGACGAGCGCGCCGGTGGACGAACCGGGCCGGTGCAGGTTGGCAATGGCGTTGCGCAGCAGCGGGCTGGCGGGGCGCGGCAGGCGCGCGGCGAGCCGCGCTATCGCTCGCCCGAGCAGGGCCAGGGCGCCCAGCGTGGCGGCCGCGCCGGCGAGGAACATCGCCGCGAGCAGCGGATCGCGCGAGGTCAGGAGGACGAGCGCGACGATCCCCGCGAGGCCGGCCGCGACCCAGCGCAGGGCGGCGGTGTCGTGGGCCAGGGGCGCCACGCGCGCGCGCATCAGCGCCATCGCGGGGAACCGCCGGGCGCGCAGCAGCGGCGGGGCCGCGAATACCAGCGCCACCAGCAGCCCGTACCCGGCGGCGAGCAGGAGCGCGCCCGGTGCGAGGACGAAGCCGCCGCGCACCGGCAGGAGATCCTGCAAGGCGGCCGAGAGGAGCGGCGTGACCAGCAGGCCGGCGAGAAGGCCCAGCCCGCTGCCGACCACGGCCGCCGCGCCGACCTGGAGCGCGTAGATGCGGGCGATGTCGCGGCTGGTCGCGCCGAGCACCTTCAGCGTCGCGATGCTCGCGCGGCGCGCGTCGAGGTACGATGTGACCCCGCCGCCGATGCCGATCCCGGCGATCACCAGCGCGGCGAGGCCGACGAGGGTGAGAAATTCGCCCATCCGCCCGACGAAGCGGTCGGCCCCGGGCGAGGCGCGATCGCGGGTGCGGAGATCGAAGCCGGCCTCGGGGAAGCGCGCTTCCAGCGCCTCCTCCACCGCTTCCGGATCGCGGTCGGGCGAAAAGGCGACCCGATACTTCGACTGGTACATGGCCCCCGGGGCCAGCAGGCCGGCGGCGCGCGGCAGGTCCTCGGCCACGATGACGGTGGGGCCCAGCTGGAACCCTTCGGACAGGCGATCGGGCTCATCCGCGATCACCCCGGCGGCGACCAGTTCCACGGTGCCGATGCGAAAGCTGTCGCCCACCGCGATGCCCAGGCGGTCGAGCGCGCCCGGCGCCAGCCAGGCCTCGCCCGGTGCCGGGGCCCCGGCCGTGCGCCCGCCCTCCAGGGTCAGGCGGCCGTAGAGCGGCCAGGCCTCGTCCACCGCCTTCAGTTCCACCGGCGCGGCGTTCCCACCCGCGCTGGCCATTGCCTGGAGCCGCGTCCCGCCCGAGATCCGGCCATATTCGGCGAGCGCGGTCTTCTCTTCGGGGAGGAGGTCGCGCTGCCAGACCTCGATCTCCAGGTCGCCCCCGAGCAGGACCTGCCCGCGATCGGCCAGCTCGCGCTCGATCGCGCCGGTCAGCGTGCCGATCGCGGCCAGCGCGCCGGTGCCCAGGAACAGGCAGACCAGCAGCAGGCGCAGGCCCCTGAACCGCGCGTTGAGATCGCGCCGGGCAATCCGCCAGGCCGCGGAGAGGGGTAGCGAGTCAGCCACCGGTGTCGCTCGCGATCCGGCCGTCCTCGATCGTGACGACGCGCTCGCACCGCTCGGCCAGTTCCGGGTCGTGGGTGATCACCAGCAGGGTCGCCCCGGTATCGGCGCGACGGGCGAAAAGCAGGTCGATGATGCCGTGTCCGGTCGCGAGGTCGAGGTTGCCGGTCGGCTCGTCGGCGAAGATCAGCCGCGGGCGCGGCGCGGTGGCGCGCGCGATCGCCACGCGTTGCTGTTCCCCGCCCGAAAGCTGCTGCGGATAGTGGTCGAGCCGGTGGCCGAGGCCCACCGCCTCCAGCTCGGCTCGGGCGCGGGCCCTGACGTCGCTTTCGCCGGCCAGTTCCATCGGGGTGGCGACGTTCTCGAGCGCGGTCATCGTCGGCAGGAGATGGAAGGCCTGGAGCACGATCCCGATGTGGCCGCGCCGCGCGAGCGCGAGCGAATCCTCGTCCATCGTGGCGAAATCCTGCCCGGCGACCTGCAACGTGCCGCCGCTCGCGCGTTCGAGGCCCGAGAGGACGGCCATCAGCGAGCTCTTGCCCGAGCCCGACGGGCCGAGCAGCGCGACGACTTCGCCGCCCCGGATATCGAGGTCGATCCCGCGCAGGATCTCGACCGGGGCGCCGGACTGGCCGAGGGTGAGGGTGAGGTTGCGTGCCGAAATGGCGAGAGGAGGGCTTGTCACGCCGTGGCGATGGCATAGGCAGGGGCGAGGAACAAGGAGCCTTGCCGATGCGTCTCGCCCTTTCGTCGATCCTTCTCGCCGCCCTGCTGGCCGGTTGCGGCAGCGGCGAGCCGCCGCGGCACGACAGTGCCCCGTGGGAAGAAGCCGCGCAGGAAGCCGCCCCGGTGACCGGGCCGGAACGGCGCATTCTGGCGTTCGGGAACAGCCTGTTCGCCGGCTACAACCTCGACGCGGACGAAAGCTATCCCGCGCGGCTGGAGAACGCCTTGCGCGCCCGGGGGATCGATGCCCGCGTCGCCAATGCCGGCGTCTCGGGCGACACGACCGCGGCAGGTCTGCAGCGGCTCGCCTTCACGCTCGACGCGCAGGAACGCGCGCCCGACCTGGTGATCCTGGAACTGGGCGGCAACGACCTGCTGCGCCAGTTGCAGCCGCAGGAAACCCGGGCGAACCTGGCCCGGATGCTGGAGATCCTGCGCGATCGGGACATCCCCGTCCTGCTGATGGGCATGCGCGCGCCGCCCAACTACGGGCCGGAGTACCAGGCCGCGTTCGACGCGCTCTATCCCGCGCTGGCGGAGGAATACGGGGCCGAGCTGGTGCCGTTCTTCCTCGAGCCGGTCTACGACCGGCCGGAGTTGATCCAGGACGACCGCATCCATCCCACGGCCGAGGGGATCGAGGCGCTGGTGGCGGCGACCGCCGACCAGGTTGTCGCGGCCCTGCCAGAGCCGGAGCCAGAGCCAGAGCGGGAACTGCAGCCGGCCCGGTAGCCGTGCGGCCGCCCTAGCGGCGGGTCACCGTGCCGCCCTCGACCGTCCACATGGCGGCTTCGCCCGCGATCGCGGCGAACGGGGCCGGCTCCGTCCCGGTCAGCCAGACTTGCGCTCCGCCCGCGCGCAGCCGCTCGAACAGCGCCTCGCGCCGCAAGGGGTCGAGGTGCGCGGCGACTTCGTCGAGCAGGAGCAGGCCCGGTCGTCCGCGCGCCGCCAGCTCGGCATGGGCCAGCGTGATCGCGATCAGCATCGCCTTCTGTTCGCCGGTCGAACAGATCGCGGCCGGGGCACCCTTGCCCGCCATGACCACGTCCAGGTCGTCGCGATGCGGGCCGACGAGGGTCCGCCCGGCCTGGCGGTCGCGGCGGCGGCTATCGCGCAGCGCGGCGGCGAGATCGCTTTCTCCGGTCGGGCCGCCGGCCGCATGGGCGAGCGCGGGGCGGGCGAAAGGTTCGTCGGGGAAATCGGCCAGGGCCCGCGCGATCGCCGCGATCGTGCGCCCGCGCGCCTGGGCGAGGGCGCTGCCGTGCTCGGCCAGTTGCCGCTCGACCCCGTCCAGCCAGACCGGATCGGGCGGCGCATCGTCCGCCAGCAGGCGGTTGCGTTCGCGCAGCGCGGCCTCGTAGCGCGCGGCGTGGCGGGCATGGGCGGGTTCCAGCGCGAGCGCCAGGCGATCGACGAAACGCCGCCGCCCGCCGGCGCTGTCGGTGAAGAGACGATCCATCGCCGGCGTGAGCCAGCCGATCGCCAGCCACTCGGCCAGGCTCGCCGCGCTCGCTTCCGCACCGTTGACCTGGACCAGCCGGCGGTTCGGCCGATCGGCGCGCACGAAGGTGCCCAGCCGCACCGGCTCGCCCGATCCGTCGCGGAGCGAGGCCCCGATGGCGAAGCCGCCGCTCCCGCCGCCCCGCGCCAGTTCCGCCAGCGGGGCGCGGCGCAGGCCGCGGCCGGGGGCCAGCAGCGAAAGCGCTTCGAGAACATTGGTCTTGCCCGCCCCGTTTTCTCCGGTGAGCAGGTTGAAATGCGCGGTTCCCGACAGCTCGCTGTGCGCGTGATTGCGGAAGTCGGAAAGGGAGATGAGATCGAGCGCCATCGAGATCGCGGCGATAGCGAGACGGTGTTTGCAAGACCACCGGATTCAGGCGATGCCGAAAGTTGGCGTCATTTCCCAAATAGCGGGAATGAATATCGCGTGAACCTAGCGAGCCGACGAAGAAATGGCGGATTTCCGCCGTTTTTCGAAACTGGCACGCCCCGTGCAAAGCAGGGAGCGTTCGCGGGATTGGCTCACGGACACAGATCCAGGAAGGGAAATATCACCATGCAAACGTTCAACGACATGAGCAACCGCGTCTTCGCCGCCGTTTCGGCCCTCGCCGTGTCGGCCGTCTTCTTCGCCGCCGCGATCGTTCCGGCCAGCCCCGCGGGTATCCTGGTGTGAGCCGGCTCGACCGCCAGCAGGAAAAGCCCGCCGTGACGCCCGACAGCAGCTTCCGCCTCGACAAGGCCAATGCCAAGCTGTTCGGGGTCTGCGGCGGGATCGCCAACCACTTCGGGATCGACGCCAACCTGGTCCGCATCGGCTTCGCCGTCGGCACGCTGGTCGGGTTCGGATCGCTGATCCTGGTCTACCTCGCGATCGCGCTGATCGCCGATTGACGGGCCTCCCGGCGGGGCCCGTCACATCGCCGAGATACCGCCGTCCAGCTTGATCTCGGCCCCCGTCATGAACCGGCTTTCCTCGCTCGCCAGGTAAACCACGGCATTGGCGATATCGCCCGGCTCGCCGACGAACCTGAGCGGGATCTGCCGCGCCAGCTTCTCCAGCAGGACATCCTTGTCCAGATCGTGCTGGCGCGCCGTTCCATCGAGGATCGGCGTGTCGACGAAGGTCGGGTGAATCGAATTGCAGCGAATGCCCATGTTGTTCTTCGCGCAGTGCAACGCGATCGACTTGGTCAGCATCCACACCGCCGCCTTGCTGGCGTTGTAGGCCGGCATCGTGTCGCTCGCGATCAGGCCGGCGATGCTGGAAATGTTCACGATCGAACCCGGCGCATGGTCGCGCATCAGCGGCAGGGCCTTCTGGCAACCGTGGAAGATCGAATCGACGTTCACCGCGAAGCAGCGCCGCCAGTCCTCGAAATCGCAGCTCTCGATATTGCCGCCGACGCCGATCCCGGCGTTGTTGACCAGGACGTTGAGGCCCCCCAGTTCGCTGCGCGCGGTGGCGAGGGCGCGGTCCCACTGGTCGGGATCGGTCACGTCGTGGGCGCAGGAAAACGCGGCCCCCGCGCCCAGGTCGTGCACGATCGCTTCCGCCGTGGCCGCGGCGCCTTCGCCGTTGATATCGGTGCACAGCACCCGCGCGCCTTCTTCCGCCAGCCGCCGGGCATGGGCTGCGCCCAGCCCCTGCGCCGCGCCCGTGACCAGCGCCAGCTTGCCCGCACATCTTCCCGCCATGTCAGCTCTCCCCCAGGATTGCGCCCGTCAGCAAGAGGGCGATACGCACGTCCACCGCGTGGCCCAGCGCGCGGCGCGCGGCGACGAACGCGGCCACTTCGGCCAGCGGCACCCGGTGGACGGTGATATCCTCGCCATCGGTGCCGCCGCCCGGGCCGGTGCGGCGCAGGCCGTGCGCGCGCAGGAGCGTGAAGCTCTCGCTGACCATCCCGGGCGAGGAGTGGAATTCGCCCAGTTCCTCCACCCGCGCGGCGCGGTAGCCGGTTTCCTCTTCCAGCTCGCGGATCGCGGCCGTCTCGACCGCCTCGTCCTCGCACCCGGCGTCGTCGCCGACCAGCCCGGCCGGCAGTTCGAGGCACACCCGGCCGAGGGGGACGCGATACTGCTCGACCAGCAGGACGTGCCCGTCCTCGATCGCGAGGATCACCGCCGCGCGGATGCCCCGCGCGCGCGAGACGTATTCCCACCGGCCGCGCTTGCGCGCGACGATGTACTTGCCCTGCCAGACGATCTCTTCAGGCGCGTCCCGGTCGGCGGTCATCAGACCTCGATCAGCCGGTCGGGCAGTTCGTTCCGGTCGTCTTCGGCGCGGGGGAAGTGGCCCGACAGGACCCTGCCGACGTCGCGCACCCCGGCGGCCATGCCTTCGGCGACGCAGCCCTTGCGGATTTCGGCCAGCATGTCGGCCATCGCCTCGCCCCAGACATCGGCCGGGACCTTTTCCGCGATCGGCTGGTCGGCGACGATTTCCGCGCGGTGTTCGCGCATCGAGAGGTAGATCAGCACCCCGGTCCGCCCGTGGGTGCGCCGTTCGGCGCCGACCTTGAACAGCTTGACCGCCTTGGCGTGGACCCGCGCGCTCTTCACCGGGCCGGGGACGAGCGCGAACTTGAGCGGCTGCCACAGCTGGATCGCCCAGACCGCGGCGAATTTCGCCAGGCCGACGGCGGTCGCGATGCCGAACAGCTCGCCCGGGGTCCACTCGTGCGTCCACCCGCCCATCAGCGCGTCGATCAGGCCGAGGAAGACCTCGGGAAACAGAGCCAGCACGCTCATCGCGGTAAAGGCGGCGGCGATGGCCCAGAGCAGGGCGATGTCGTTATAATCGTCCGACCGGTCGCCGATCACGGTCACGATTTCGCCGGAGGTTTCCAACTCGGCCGCCGCGACCGCGTCGGTGACGGTGCGATGTCCATCGGCGTCAAGATATCCCATCGCCTACCATCCCCCCGAGGCGCCGCCGCCCCCGAAACTGCCGCCGCCGCCGGAAAAACCGCCGAAGCCGCCGCCCCCGCCGCCGAAACCGCCGCCGCCGCCCCAGCCGTCGTCGGACAGGCCGCGCGCGATCGCCTTGCCCGCTTCCCACAGGACGATGTCCCCCACGACACCGCCCACGCCGCGGCGATAGCGCCGGCGCCGGCCGCCGCCCAGCATCGGCAGGACGAAGAACATGAACACGAAGGCGAGCCAGATCAGTGCGCCGAAGGGAAAGCCGCCCTCGCTCTCGCGCGACTGCTCCGCCTCGGCGGCGACCCGCGCGGCCTCTTCCGGGGGCAGTTCCAGCTGGTCCATGATCCGCTGCGCGCCCAGCGCGATGCCGGCCGAATAGTCGCCGTCGCGGAAGAACGGCTTCATTTCCTCGATGTATTCGAACGCCAGGCCATCGGGGATCACCCCTTCGAGGCCATAGCCGACCTCGATCCGCATCCGCCGTTCGTTGGGGGCCACGATCAGGATGATGCCGTCGTTGTTCTCCGCGTCGCCCAGGCCCCATTCGCGCCCGAGGCGATAGCCGTAGTCGGCGATGTCGTATCCCTGCAGATCGGGGATCGTGGCGATGGCAAACTGGCGCTGGGTGCGCTGTTCGAAGGCGTCGAGCGCCTCGGTCAGCTCCGCCTCGGTCGCGGGGTCGATGATATTGGCCGCATCGACGACCGGCGCGGTCCCGCGCTCGGGGAAATCCTGCGCGCCGGCGGGCAGCGCGAGCGCGAGCGCACCGGCCAGGGCCAGCAGCAGGCACAGCGCCCCGCGCAGCGCGGGCGAGGCCCCACCGCGCGCGGGCAGGGCGTTCGGTTGCGGGCCGGTCACTTGGCCGGTGTTCAGTTGGCGGCCGCGGCGGCGGGCTGGTCGGCGGCGTTGTCGTTCGCCCCGGCACCCGCGGCGGCACCGTTGCCGCCGGCGCGCATGTTCAGCGTCGGCGCGACTTCGGCGCCTTCGCTCACCGCCTCGTACGGAACCATCGGTCCCGCCCCGTGGATCAGATTGGCGCCGATCGTGTCGGGGAACGTGCGGATCGTGGTGTTATACTGGCGCACCGCCTCGTTGTAATCGCGGATGGCCACGCGGATGCGGTTTTCCTGCCCTTCGATCTGGGTCATGAAACGGCCGAAGTTTTCCTGGCTGCGCAGTTCGGGATAGCGTTCGACCGATACGAGCAGGCGGCTGAGCGCGCTGCCGAGCTGGCTCTGCGCCTGCTGGTACTGGGCCATGGCTTCCGGGTTGCTCAGGTCGGCACCGTCGACCTGGATCTCGGGCCGGGTGGCCGAGGCGCGCGCCTCGATCACCTGGTTGAACGTCTCGCGCTCCTGCTCGGCGGAAGACAGGACGATCTGTTCCAGGTTGGGGATCAGGTTCGCGCGTTCCTGGAACGCGGCCTGGACGTCGGCCCACTTGGCCTTGGCGTTTTCTTCGGCCGCGGGGACCGAGTTGATCCCGCAGGCCGCCAGGCCGAGCGAGGCGAGGGCAACGAGCGAAAAACGCCGGACGGATTTCCAGTTCATCGAGTAAAGCTCCCCTTGCGCGGGCGCACCGTGCGCCGCGGCAATCTGTATTGCGCAGATAGCACACCGCCGGGGCTTTTCAAGCGGGGCCGGCGGGCTTGGCAGGACCGCGCCAAGCTGGCACAGACCGGGGACGGGACCAATCGTTCGAGGAGGCAGCTTGTCCATGCTCACGGAATTCAAGGCTTTCATTGCAAAGGGCAACGTGATCGACCTTGCCGTGGCCGTGATCATCGCCGGAGCCTTCGGCACGATCGTGACCTCGCTGACCGAAGACGTGATCATGCCGCTGGTCGGCTGGATCTTCGGCGGCGTGGACTTCTCCAGCTATTTCATCCTCCTGTCCACGCCCGAGGGGTACGAAGGATCGACCAGCGACTACGCCGCGCTGAAAGAGGCGGGCGCCGCGATGATCGGCTATGGCGCGCTGGTGACGGCGGCGATCAATTTCGTGATCCTGGCTTTCATCATCTTCCTGCTGGTCCGCTACGCCAACCGCGTGATGGCCGAGTTCGAGAAGAAGCCGCCCGAGGAAAAGCCCACCGGGCCGACCGAGCTGGACCTGCTCAAGGAAATCCGCGACGAGCTGAAGAAACGCGGCTGACCGCCATCCCGCGCCCGGCACGAGGCCGGGTTGGTCCGGGCCGTGTGCAGCGGCCCGGCGCGGGGGAGCGATCCGCTCACTTCACATTCACGTCGGCCTGCCTATATAGGGACGTGCCGGTTTCGGTCGGCTATGGCGATAAAGTGCGGTGTGCAATAGGCACAACGGACCCGGGGGCAGTACCCGGCGGCTCCACCAGGAAACGCCTGCCAGCAGGCGCTTGCTGACGGGGCCGAACCAGGATCGACGTGTGTTGAAAGACACTGTTTTCGCCCGGGCTGAGTAACCCGTTAAAGGCTCAAAACTCATAAGTGCCAACGACAACGAAGCACTTGCTCTCGCTGCGTAATGTGACGGCCTAGCGGCCTGAATTTACAAAGCTAAGAGCGCGGTTGGACCGACCGGTCAACAGAACGGATACCGGGGGCCCGGGGGAGCCTGGCAACAGAATCCCCCATCCTTTCCCCTTTCCTGCCATCCCTTTTGCCGGTTCCGGCATGTCGCTTTCGCGGCTGCCCGAGTGGTGCGCCGCGATACGTAGGCGGCTGCGCGCTGTCAGGGGCTGCCCGTCAGCGGGTCCGCTGCGCCGCCTCGCGCCGCTCGCGCTCGTACCGCAGGGCGTCGAGGATCTTGGCTCCGGCCAGGAAGACCGCGCCGGTGCAGGCGAGGAACAGGGCCTTGCCGCCCCAGCCCGGATATTGCGCGAGATAGGCCGAGCCGCGCGCCGTCGCGCCGAGCGCGAGGGCATAGATGATCACGTAGGCCTCGAACCGGGTCTTGATCACGAACAGCCGGGCCAACTTGCGAAGCATCGAATTCCTCTGGACTTGTCACGACCGTTAACGCCGGCCGCGCCGATCGCGTTCCCGGCCCCCGGTTGCCGCGCGGGCCAAGGGTTAACCGGCCTGCCAGTTTCTATCGCTCGCGCCCGGGCCGTCCAGTCCGCCTTGCCAGGCTGTGCCGTTCAGGGAAGCTCCGTAAGATCGAGCGCGTCGAGCAGGGCCGCGCGCGCCGCGCGAACCTGCTGGGCGAGGGTGGCGGAGCCGATGTCCGCCGGGTCGATCTGTTCGGGCCAGGCGGCGGCGATCGTGCGCTCGATCAGGTCGGCGCGCGCCTCGTCGAGCAGGAAACGCGGGTCGATCGTCGCCGGGTCGGCCACCACGCGCAGGCGCAGGCAGGCGGGGCCGCCGCCATTGGCCATCGACTGGCGCACGTCCACCGGGATCACCTGGCGGATCGGCCCGTTGCCGGCCAGCATCCGTTCGCACCAGCCCCAGACGGCGGCGCTTTCGCGGCATTCCTCGGGCACGACGAGCGCCATTTCGCCTTCGGGCAGGGTCACGAGCTGGGCGTTGAACAGGTATGTCCGGATCGCCTCGGCCAGCGAGACTTCGGCCGCGGGCACCTCGACCACTTCCAGCGCCGGGAAGCGGCGGCGGATCGCGTCGCAGGCGCCGGCCTGGTCGGCGAAGGCTTTCTCGTGGCAGAACAGGACCCGCTCGTTGGCGACGGCGACCACGTCGTTGTGGAAAGCCCCGGCCTCGATCGCCTCGGGATTCTGCTCGATGAAGACGGTCCGCTGCGGGTCGAGCCGGTGGAGGCGCGCGACCGCCAGGCTCGCCTGTTCGTGCTGGCGCGCGGGGAAGCGGCCGCCCGGGCGGCCATAGACGAACACCTCGACCCCGGGGGCGCCATGGCCTTCGCAAAAGCGCATGTGGTTGGCCGCGCCCTCGTCGCCGAAGCTGGCCGGCACCGCGTCGTGGACCGCGAAATGCGCGCGGTCGGCGAAGGCGATTTCCAGCTGGCGGCGCGTGTCGCGCCACTCCTGCGCGCGGTGGAGCATCGTCGCGAGGTTGGCCGGGGTCAGGTGGCAGCGCCCGTCCGCCGTGTCGGGCGCGGGGCTGACGGTGGCCGCGTTGGCGGTCCACATCGAACTGGCCGACCAGGCCGCCGCCAGGAGCGCGCGATCGGCCGTCTCGTCCACCGCCAGCCGCTCCAGCAGCGCGCCGTTCGGGCGGGGGAGGGGAAGGAGGAAGCCCTGGGCCAGCCCGCGCGCGAGATTGCCGCGCATCTTGGCCAGCCCCTGCAGCGCCGCGGCGCGCGGATAGGACGGATCGCCCTTGTGGCTCGCGCTGGCGATATTGCCCAGGCTCAGCCCGGCGTAGTTGTGGCTGGGCCCGACGATGCCGTCGAAGTTGATCTCGGTCAGTGCCATGCGGGGCGCCCCTGCGTTCGGCTCATCGCGGAACGCTCCAGACCTCGTCGCCCGGCGATACCTGCAGCGCCGCGGCGGCGGCCTCGTCGATCGCCAGCGTGCCTTCGGGCGTGATCTCGCGCATTCCGTAGGCGGCGCGGAAGCCCTCCAGTTCCCCGGTCGCCAGGATCGCGCGTTCGCCGTAGTCGAGATCGCACCGTTCGACCGCGTGCGGATGCGCGGCGGCGACGCTTTTCACCTGGTCGGTGCGCGCCGTCATCGTCGGCCCGCCGTCGAAGATGTCGACGTAGCCTTCGTAGGCGAAGCCTTCCTTCTCCAGCATCTTCATCGCCGCCCGCCCCGACGGATGCGGCAGGCCGATCACGCTGCGCGCATCGTCGTCGAGCATGGCGACATAGACCGGGTGCTTGGGCATCAGGTCGGCGATGAACTGGTTGCCGTTGATCGCGTTGAAATAGTCCGCTTCCTGGAAGCTCATGCCGAAGAACCGCCCGGCGACCCCGTTCCAGAACGGCGACCCGCCGCGATCGTCGATGATCCCGCGCAGCTCGGCCAGGACCCGGTCGGCGAAGCGCCGCCGGTGCATGGCGATGAACAGGTAACGGCTGCGCGCGAGCAGCAGGCCGAGCCCGCCGGCCCGCTCCCCCGGGTGGAGGAACAGCCCGCCGACTTCGCTGCATCCCTCCAGGTCGGTGACGAGGCTCAGCAGCTCGGCCCGCACGGTCCGGTTCAGTTCCTGCGAATGCTGGGTCAGCGTGGTCAGGCGATAGGAATAGAACGGCCATTGCTGGCCGACCTGGCTGAACAGCTGGCAGGTGCCGCGCACCGCGCCGCCGGCGGTGTCTTCCAGCACCAGCACGAACTGGTCGTCGCCCAGCTCGTCGTCCTTGCGGGCGAAGGCGGCCTCGGCCCGGGCGAGCTTGGCCGAGAGGGCGTCGCGGTCGGGAGGCAGGTTGGTGAAGCCGCCGCCGGTCAGCTTGGCCATTTCGTAGATCGGCTCAAGGTCGTCGGCGCGCGCGGCGCGCAGGGCGAAAGTCAAACGTGATCTCCAGTGGCAAGCCTGTGCAGGACGAGCGCGCTCAGCGCGGCCCGTTCCGCCAGTGAGGGTACGATCAGGAACTCGTCGGGCGAATGGATGGCGCCGCCGCGCACGCCCATCGTGTCCACCACCGGCACCCCGGTGGCGGCGATATTGTTGCCGTCGCACACGCCGCCGGTCGATTGCCAGGCGATGTCCTGGCCCAGCGCGGCGCCGCAATCGCGCACGAGGTCGAACAGCTTCTGCGCCCGCCGGTCCACCGGCTTGGGCGGGCGGGTGATCCCGCCATGGCGGCTGACGGCCACTTCGTGGGCCTGCTGCACCTCGCCGACGAGGGCGACCAGCCCGCTTTCGAACCGCTCGGCGGCATCGGGGCTGCGCGGGCGGATGTTGAAGCGCACGATCGCGTGGTCGGGCACGACGTTGTTCGCCGATCCGCCATCGATCCGCGCGGGGTTGACCGGGCAATCCTCGGCCTGGAGCCGCTTCAGCCCCAGGACCAGCGCCGCCGCGGCGACGATCGCGTTGCGCCCGTCCTGCGGGTTGCGGCCGGCGTGGGCCGAGCGGCCGCCGACGGTCAGCGAATAGTTGCCGCTGCCGCCGCGCGCATGGGCCAGCGTGCCGTCGGGCAGGGCCGAGGGTTCGTAGGTCAGCGCGGCATATTTGCCCCGCGCCAGTTGCTCGATCAGCGGCGCGGAGGCGAGCGAGCCGGTTTCCTCGTCCGAGTTGATCAGCACGTCGTAGCCGACCTGCTCCGCCGCGGCCGTGCGTTCGAACGCGGTCAGCGCGTGGAGGATGACGGCAATGCCCCCCTTCATGTCGGCAAGGCCGGGGCCGTTCAGCGTTTCCTCGTCCAGCCAGCGCTGGTCCTGGAACGGGTGGTCGGCCGGGAAGACCGTGTCCATGTGCCCGGTCAGGAGCAGCCGGCGCGGCGCCTGCGGCCGTACGCGCAGGACGAGGTGCCGCCCGAAGGCCCGTTCCACTTCCGCGCCCGCGGCGTCGATCGCGGTCACCGGCGCGGGATCGACCAGTTCGATCTCTCCCGGAAGCTCGGCGAAAGCCTCCGCCAGGGCGTCGGCCTGGCGTGCCAGCCCGTCGAGGTTGGCGGTGCCGGTGTTGATCGCGCTCCACGCCTGCACCTGGGCAAGCATGGCGTCGGCATCGATCGCCTCGCGCGCGGCATTGCTGTCGAAATCCGGTTTCATTCGCAACCTGGCCTAGCGTGATTCTCCGCCCGGCAGAACCCGTAGCGGCCGGCGCGGTCTGGATAAGTGCGATTCTAGCCGCGCGCGGCCGCCCGTCCACCCCCGTGCCACCGCGGCGTTGCAATCCGCCCCCGGCTTGGCCATAGCGCGTCCTGTCCTCCTCCCCGGGATACTGCCATGATCGCGCACGTAGTGTTTTCGTGCGGCCAGTAACGAGTGAGGACGAATGAGCGACAAGATCGAACGTGCCGGATTGCAGGTCCACCCTGCGCTTGCGACATTGCTGGAAGACGATGTCCTGCCCGTGCTGGGGCGGGATGCCGGGGCCTTCTGGCGCGGCTTCGCCGCGATTGCCGAACGCTTCGCGCCGCGCAACCGCGCGCTCCTGCAACGGCGCGAGGAACTGCAGGCGCAGATCGACGCCTGGCACCGCGAACGCCGGGGCCGGCCGCACGACGCGGCGGCCTATCGCGCGTTCCTGCACGACATCGGCTACCTGGTGGAAGAGCCCGGGGCGTTCACCATCGGCACGCGCGACGTCGATGCGGAGATCGCGACGATGGCCGGCCCGCAGCTGGTCGTGCCGGTGCTCAACGCCCGTTTCCTGCTCAACGCGGCCAATGCGCGCTGGGGCAGCCTCTACGATGCCTTCTACGGCACCGACGCGCTCGACGCGCCACCGCCGCGGCCCGGCGGCTACGACGCGGAACGCGGTGCGGCGGTGATCGCCCGCGTGCGGCAGTTCCTCGACCAGGCGGTGCCGCTCGCCGCCGGCAGCTGGAGCGAGGTGACCGACCTTTCGGACGAGATCGCGCTGGCGGACCCGGCGCAATACGCGGGGCGCACGGGGCGCGGGCCGCTGTTCGTCAACAACGGCCTGCATATTGAGGTCGTGATCGACCGCGACCACCCGGTCGGGCGCGACGACCGCGCCGGGATAGCCGACGTGATGCTCGAATCCGCGCTGACGACGATCTGCGACTGCGAGGATTCGGTCGCGGCGGTCGATGGCGAGGACAAGGCGCTGGCCTATCGCAACTGGCTGGGCGTGATCCGCGGCGACCTGAGCGAATCGTTCGAGAAGGGCGGGCGGCGCGTCACCCGGGCTCTCGCCGGCGACGTCGCCTTTACCGCTCCCGACGGCAACGAGCGGAGCCTGCCGGGGCGCAGCCTGCTGTTCGTGCGCAACGTGGGCCACCTGATGACCAGCCCGGCCATCGCCCTGCCGGGCGGGGAGGAGATGCCCGAAGGGATCATGGACGCGGTCTTCACCGCGGCGATCGGCGCGCTCGACGTCGGCGGGCACACGCGCTTCGGCAACAGCCGCACCGGCAGCATCTATATCGTCAAGCCCAAGATGCACGGGCCGGAGGAGTGCGCGTTCACCAACGACCTGTTCGACGCGGTCGAGGATCTCCTGGGCCTCGGGCGGCACACGATCAAGGTCGGCGTTATGGACGAGGAACGGCGCACCAGCGCCAACCTGGCGGCCTGCATCCACGCGGTGAAGGACCGGATCGTGTTCATCAACACCGGCTTCCTCGACCGTACGGGGGACGAGATCCACACCTCGATGCAGGCCGGGCCGATGATCCGCAAGGGCGCGATGAAGGCCAGCGCCTGGCTCGATGCCTATGAAAGGCGCAATGTCGCGATCGGGCTGGCCTGCGGGCTTTCGGGCAAGGCGCAGATCGGCAAGGGCATGTGGGCCGCGCCCGACATGATGGCCGACATGATGGAACAGAAGATCGGCCACCTGGAAGCCGGGGCCAACACCGCCTGGGTGCCCAGCCCGACCGCGGCCACGCTCCACGCGCTGCACTATCACCGCAAGGATGTCTTCGCGGTCCAGCGCGAACTGGGCGGGGCGCCGGGCCTCGACGCCCTGCTGACGATCCCGCTCGCCGAGGGCGCGAACTGGTCGGACGAGGAAGTGCGCGAGGAACTGGACAACAACGCGCAGGGGCTGCTCGGCTATGTCGTGCGCTGGATCGACCAGGGGGTCGGCTGTTCGAAAGTGCCCGACATCCACGATGTCGGCCTGATGGAAGACCGCGCGACCCTGCGCATTTCCAGCCAGCACATGGCCAACTGGTTGCTCCACGGCGTCTGCACGCGCGAACAGGTGATGGACAGCCTGCGCCGCATGGCGGCCAAGGTCGATGCCCAGAACGCCGGCGACCCCGCCTATGTCCCGCTGACGGGGAACGAGGACGGCCCCGCCTTCCGCGCGGCCTGCGACCTCGTGTTCAAGGGCGTCGAGCAGCCGAGCGGCTATACCGAGCCGCTGCTGCACCACTGGCGCGCGGTGGCCAAGCGCGGCTGACCATTCGCGCGCCTTCGCGCCCCGCGGGGGGCAGGGCAACGGTTCATCGCACCTCGCGCCCGGGCCGCCCGTGTCGGGCGCCGCGGATGCACGGCGTTCATCGGCCGGCAAGGCCGGGCTGAACAGCCCTGTCCCCGGCACCGGCGGGGGCGGACCATGCGCTGCCCGCTGCCGGCGCCCGAAGAACAAGGGGGGTCTCGACGGTCGGGCTCGCGCAGGCCGGCCGGTGCAGATCAAGGAGTAGCGTACATGAATCCGAATTCCAGAAGGCCCAGGGGCCGCTTCCTGCTGGCGATGCTTGCGGTATCGGCGTCGGGCGCCGTCCACGCGCAGCCGCACGACGCGCCGGAGGGCGAATACGTCACGACCGTCTACGGCTCGCTTCCGGCCGATCTCGCCGGCCTTCCCGAAGGGCCCGAGATCGAGGGCGTCATTTCCGCGCGCGACGGCGACCGGGTGCAGGTCACCGCCGAAGACGGGACGCGCACGGTGGTGGCGGTCGGCCAGGCGACCGAGATCCGCGCCCGCGGCGGCTTCCTCGGCCTCGACCGCGACAGTCTCGGCCCCGATGCCCTGCTCAACGGACTGCCCGTTTCGGTCGAGACGGTCGAATGGGGCGAGGGGCTGATCGCCAGCAAGGTCGCGCTGAAGCAGAAGGACCTGCGCATCGCCTCGATGATCCGCAGCGGCACGGCCCAGGGCTTCGCCGAGCAGGCCGCCGCGACCGAGGCCCTGCGCGGCCGCATGGGCGATATCGACAAGTACAACATCAAGGGCACGACCAACGTTCATTTCGACGTGGGCAAGGCCCGCCTGTCGGAACGGGCCAAGGCGGACCTGTGCGCCACCGCCGCCCAGGCGGAAGCGACCGACAACGCGCTGATGCTGGTGGTCGGCTATACCGATTCGACCGGCAGCCAGGAATTCAACCAGCAGCTCAGCGAACGGCGGGCCAGCCGGGTGGTCAACCACCTGCAGCAGGCCTGCGGCTGGGCGCCTTACCGGATGCTGACCCCGACCGGCATGGCGGAGGCCGATCCCCTGGCCGACAACTCGACGCCGGAAGGCAAGGCGCAGAACCGTCGCGTGGCGGTGAACATCCTCGTCAGCAAGAGCGTGGACGGCCTGTGACCGGGCGCGCGGGGCGGGCGCAGGCCTGCCCCGCGCGGCTGCCGCGCATTACGAAAGCCCGCGCGCGAGCGCGACGAATTCCTCCACCGCGAGGGTCTCGGCCCGGCGCCGGGGATCGATCCCGATCGCGTCCAGCGCCTCGATCGCGCCGGGCAGGCCCTTCAGGCTCTGGCGCAGCATCTTGCGCCGCTGGCCGAAGGCGGCCTCGGTCACCCGTTCCAGGACGCGCGGCGATACCCCTTCCGGCATGGCTGCGGGCTCGAGGTGGACGATCGCGCTCATGACCTTGGGCGGCGGGGTGAACGCGCTGCGGTGGACCTTCATGGCCAGCCGCGCCGTGCTGCGCCACTGGGCCAGCACCGCCAGCCGCCCGTAGGCCGCGCTGTCCGGCCGGGCGACGATCCGCTGGGCGACTTCCTGCTGGAACATCAGCGTGAGGCTGCGCCAGCGCGGGGGCCAGGCCGCCGCGCCCAGCCAGCGCACCAGCAGCGCGGTGCCGACGTTGTAAGGCAGGTTGGCGACAACCGCGTAAGGCTCGCCCATTTGCGCGTCGTGATCGATCCGCATCGCGTCGCCTTCGACCACGCGAAGGCGGCCGGGGTGGGCCTGCGCCAGTTCGTCCAGCGCGGGCAGGCAGCGGCGATCCATCTCGATCGCGGTGACGCGTGCCCCGGCCGCCAGCAGCGCGCGGGTCAGCCCGCCGGGGCCAGGGCCGATCTCCAGCACGGCCCTGCCGTCCAGCGGCCCCGGGATCGCCGCGATCCGGCCCAGCAACTGCGCGTCGAAGAGGAAATTCTGCCCCAGCGCCTTCGACGCGCTGAGCCCGTGGCGCGCGATCACCTCGCGCAGCGGGGGCAGGGGCGGCGGGGGCGGCGGCGAGGCTGGCGGGGCGCTCATGACCGGGCCCGGGCCCCCGCGCGCCGGGCGGCGCAGGCGCCGGCCATGGCGATCGCGGCGATCATCGCGCCGGGATCGGCCAGCCCCTTGCCCGCGATGTCGAACGCGGTCCCGTGATCGGGACTCGTGCGTACCAGCGGCAGGCCCAGCGTGACGTTGACCCCTTCGTCGAAATCGAGCGCCTTGAGCGGGATCAGCGCCTGGTCGTGGTACATGCACAGCGCCGCGTCGTAGCGGGCGCGGGCGCGCGGGGTGAACAGGGCATCGGCCGGGTGCGGCCCGGTGACCTCGATCCCCTCGTCGCGCAGCTGCGCCACCGCGGGGGCGATGATCGTCGTTTCCTCGTCGCCGAAGCGCCCCTCTTCCCCGGCATGGGGGTTGAGGCCCGCCACGGCCAGCCGCGGCTGCGCGAGGCCGAAATCGCGCGCCAGCGCCGCGGCCACGATCCGCGCGCGGCGCACGATCAGGTCCTGCGAGAGGCTGGCGGGCACTTCGGAGAGCGGGACATGCACGGTGAGCGGCACCGCGCGCAGGTTCGGCCCGGCCAGCATCATCACGGCGTCGCCCGGGGCCAAGCCGCAGGCGGCGGCAACATATTCGGTCTGCCCCGGATGGTCGAAGCCGACCCGTGCCAGCCAGCCTTTCGCGACCGGGGCGGTCACCACCGCCGCGGCCTGTCCCTCGGCCGCGAGCCGGGTCGCCGCGGCCAGCGAATCGAACGCCAGCCGCGCCCCTTCGGCCGAGGGCGAGCCGGGCGCCCAGTCCCCGTCCGCCGCGCCCAGCACGGGCAGGGCGCGGGCAAAGACGCCGGGCGCTTCGGCCAGGTCGGCGATCGGCTGGACGGGCAGGGCGATCCCGCGCGAGGCTGCGGCCGCGCGCAGGGCCTCGGCCCCGCCGGTCACGGCGAACGGCGGCAGGTCCGCCCCGGCGCGCCGGCGCCAGGCTTCGGCGATCAGTTCGGGCCCGATACCCGCCGGGTCGCCCAGCGAGATTGCCAGCGGGCCGGGACGCGGACCGGTCAATTGTACTCGATGTAGGCGTCGTTGCGCAGGTCGCGGAGATAGCTCTGCGCGCGCTTGGCGATGCGGTCGTCCTCGATCTGCGCCATGATCCGGTCGAACGTCGGGCCGCCGTCGGCCTGGGGGTCCTGGCGGCCGCACAGCATCAGCACGCGCACGCCTTCCTCGATCGAGCCGAACGGCGGCGTCGTCTGCCCCACCTGGAGTTCGAGCAGGGCGGGCTGGAGCGGTTCGGGCAGCTGGCCCAGCCGCATCCCGTTGTTGGTCACGACTTCGGCGTCGATCTCTGCCGCGACGCGCTCCGCATCGTCGCACCGGCTCAAGTTGCGCACGGCGGTGGTGAACTGTTCGACCCGCGCGCCGGCCTGGGCCTCGCTCACCCCCGGGGGGAACGTGATCGAGATCTGCTTCAGGCTGAGGATCGCGTTGCGCGGATCGGGCATGCCGATCGTGCGCTTGTCGATCAGGTAGAGGATTTCGAACCCGCCGGGGATCTCGAACGGGCCGACCAGCTGGCCCGGCTGCATCTCGCGCGCGACGGTGGCCATTTCGGCGGGCAGGGTTTCCAGCCGCACGAAGCCGAGGTCGCCCCCGTTGGCGGCGGTCGTCGCCTCGGAAAACTGGCGCGCATAGACCGAGAAATCGGCGCCGCGGCGCAGCTGTTCGACGATCCGCAGCGCGTTCTGGCGCACCGCCTCGCGGTTGGCGGGCGTGGCGGCGAGGTAGATTTCGCCCAGCCTGTATTCTTCCTTGCCCCGATCGGCCTCGAGCCGGGCGAGCACTTCCTTCACTTCCTCGGCCGAGACGTTGACAAAGGGCGCGACGTTCCGGCTCAGCAGCCGCTGCCAGGCCAGCTCGGCCCGGATCTGCCGCTTGAGCGAGGCGGGGGAGGAGCCCATGGCGCGCAGCGCCTCGTCCATCCCGGCCGCTTCCTGCCCGTTGCGCCGGGCGATATCGACGTAGCGGGCCTCCACCTCCTGGTCGGTGACGGGCATTTCCTGCGCCTCGGCCGCCTGGATCTGCAGCGTCTCGTCGATCAGGTTGCGGAAGATCCGCATCCGCGCCGCCTGCATCTGTTCGGGCGGCAGGTTGGCGGAGGCGAGCAGCAGGGCCAGCCGCTGTTCGATGTCGGTCCGGGTGATGACCGTGCCGTTCACCACGGCAGTGGCCGTGCGGACGTTGGGATCGCTTTCCTGCAGCAGCGATGCGTCTTCGGGAATGTCGAGCGCGCTCGACGCCGCGGTCTGCGCGTGGAGCGCGAGCGGCGTGCCGGAAAGGGTCAGCGCGGCAAGCCCGGCAAGCAACCTGGAAAACCTGAATTCGATCACGTGTACATCCCGTTACGGCGCGCTGCGGCGCCTGCATTGGCCCCGGCCTGTCGCAGCGGGCGACTTAACCGAAGCTGAGTGACCGGCCGGATAGCGCACTTGCGCCGCAGTGCCAATCGCGATGGTCGGCCTAGCGGAAGCCGAGGTTGCGCAGCGCGAAATAGAACTGGAACGTGTCGCCGCGCCGGGCATCGCCGGCGTCGGTATAGTCGCGCCGCCAGGTCACGCCGAGTTCGAGGCAGTCGTCCTCGTAGGCGATGCCCAGCCGGGTCCGCACCGGGTCGAAGCCGTCCGAGGTCAGCGTCGGGTCTTCCTGCCGGTCGGTCAGGTTGAACACGCCCGCGCCGAAGATCGACCAGTAGCGCGCGAAGGCGATCCGGGTCGCGAGGCGCAGTTCCTCGCGGTCCTGGAGATCCTCGATCTCCTCGGCAATGTCGCGGTCGAGCCGCAGGTACCCGATCTCGGCATATGTCCGCTTGCTGCCGATGCTGGCGTCCAGCTCGTTCCGGCGCACGGCGAAGTTGTCCTTGTCGAGCCGGAAGCGGTGCGTGAAGCTGAGGAAATCGCGAAAGCGCACTTCGGTCCGGCCGACGAAGTCCGACACCCGTTCGCTGAGGCCGGTGCCGTCGATGAAGACGCCCGGATCCTTGTCGAACCGGTAGGTCTGGCCCACGGTCGTGCGTACGCGCCAGTCGGGGACCTGCAGTTCCCAGTCGAACCCGTAGGTGACCCGCGCCCCGTCCTCGACCCGGTCGTACCCGGGAAAGCGGTTGAGCGCGAAGAGGTTGGAATCCTCCAGGTCGATCGCGCGCGAATCCTCGTTCGGGACGTCGAGGTTGCGGATCGGCGGGCTGGCGGCGAACTGCACCCGCGGGGTGAAGACCTGCGTGCCGCCCAGAAGCTCGCCCACGAAAGGCCATTCGACGTCGATCGCGGCGACCGCGATGCCGCGCGTTTCCCAGCCCGGGTTGCCGCGATAGACGGCGGTTTCGGTCAGCGCGTTCTCGTCGCTGTGATAGACGTCGCCGCGCACCATCCCGGTCAGGGTCACGACCTGGCCCAGCCCGGTGATCCGTTTCAGGTCCCACCGCGCGCCGGCGAAGGCGCGCCGGGTATCCTGGCCCTCGTCGCGCATTATCGCGAGCGAGTTGAGCTGAAACTCCAGCGTGCCGCCCAGCCCCGCCGGATCGGCCAGGCGGCGGCGATAGTCGATCACCGGCAGGGCCACCGGCACTTCGCCCTGCGGCACGCCGATGCGCAGGGTCTGGGTCGCCCAGCCGGCGATCGAGAGGTAGGAATCGTCGTCGATCCGCTCCACGTCGAAAGTCGAGCGCAAGCGGTCGTCGCGGCTGATGTCGTACCGGCGCAGGAATGTGCGGTCGCTGGCGAGGCGCAGCGAGCCGGTCAGGCTCCAGTGCGGATCGAACTGGAACCGGCCGTTGGCGAACAGGTATCCGCGCGGGTCGCTTTCCGAAACGGCGGCGCCGGTGAAGTCGGATATGCGGCTGCTGTGGGTGGCGTAGCCGGTGATCTGGTAGGCGCCGCTGCCGGTCAGGTGCCGCCACTGCGCCGATGCCATCGGCGGGGCCTCGGTAAAGACATGCGCGCCCAGCGTCAGGTCCTTGTTGTCCGCGACCCGCCAGTAATAGCTGCCGCTGACTTCGACGCCGTTCGATTCGGAAACCCGCAGGTCGGGCACGAGGAAGCCGGACACCGCGCGCCCGTCGGTGCGGATCGCGAGCCCCGGCAGGGGAAGCAGGCGCGCGCCGAAGATCTCCAGGTATGCGCCGGTAAAGCGCACGCGGTTGTCGGCCGGGTCGTAGACCACCCGGTCGGCGGTGACGCGCCAGCTCGGGTCCTTCGGGCATCCGGCGGCATCCTCGACCGCACAGGCGGTATAGGCGGCGCGCGACAGGATCACGGTGCCGTCGTCGCCGCGCGCGCCGGCTTCGGCCGCCAGCCGCCCGCCTTCGCGCAGGGCCAGCAGCAGGTCTTCCATCGCGCCGGCCTCGAACTCGTCGGTCAGCTCGATGCGCGAGGTGTAGAGCTGATTGCCCTCCTCGTCGACGAAGCGCACGTTGCCGCGGCCGACGATCTGCCCGGTCGCGCGGTTCCACGTGACCTCGTCCGCGCGCACCGACCGGTCGGCGCTGCGCAGCACGACATTGCCGCTGGCGGTCACGACGTCGCCGGTGGAATCGTAGGACAGGGTGTCGGTCTCGAACGCGATCTCGTTCGGCCCGGTCGGCGCGTCGGGTCCAGGGCCGTCCTGCCCGGCCGGGGGCGATGCAGGGGCCGGCGGCGCGGGGGTGCGGAGCAGGTCGTCTGCGGCCGCATCGGGGCCTGCCCCCGGGGTCCCATCCTGCGCTTCCCCGCCCGGGGGCGGGGCAGGGGGCGGCCCGTCCTGCGCCCGGGCGGCGGGCATCGCGGCGAGCCCGGCCAGCGCCGCGCCCGCCAGCCACGCAGCCCGCGGCAAGCGGCGTTTCTCGGCTTGCGGGGCGGTCGGCACGGCGGGGAGCATGGCTTGCCTATTGCACCGGTCGCGCCTAATCGCAATCGCCATCGCAATTCGCCCCGATGGCCCGGTGCAGCCAGGCGCCAGAACGGGCGCGCACAGCAAATTCCTGGAGTTTTCATGAATTTCGAGTTTTCCCCCAGTCTCCCGGCCGGAACCCGGCTGATCGCGCTCGTCGCCGACAAGGACGGCCTGCCCGACGGGATCGAGGCGCCGCTCGCCGAAGGGGCGCGTTCGGCGCGCTTCAAGGGCCGGGCGGGCGAACTGTTCGAAGGGTTCGTGGAACGCGGCGGCACGGTCGTGCGCGTGGCGCTGGCCGGGGCGGGCGAACCCGGGGCCGAAGGCCGCACGGCCAACCTGGAAAAGGCCGGGGCCGCGCTCGCCGCGCGCTATCTGACCTCGGGCGAAAGCACGCTCGCGCTCGACCTGTCGGGCAGCGGGCTTCGCGCGCAGGACGTCGCCGCCGTGCTGCTGGGCCTGCGCCTGCGCGCCTGGCGGCACGATGCCTATCGCACGCGGCTGAAGGACGAGCAGAAGCGCTCGCTCGAGAAGATCGTCGTGGTCGGCGCGGCCGAGGGCAGCGAGGCGGCCTGGTCGGTCGAGAGCGCGCTGGCCGACGGGGTCGAGTTCACCCGCGAACTGGTGACCGAGCCGCCGAACAAGGTCTATCCGGTCAGCTTCGTCGAGAAATGCCAGGCGGCCTTCGCCGATACCGGCGCCGAGCTGATCGTGCTGGACGAGGACGAGATGGGGCGCCTCGGCATGGGCGCGCTGCTCGGCGTTGGGCAGGGCTCGGCCCAGCCGTCGCGCCTCCTGGCGATCCGCTGGAACGGCGGCGGGGACGAGGCGCCGACGGTCTTCGTCGGCAAGGGCGTCACCTTCGACACCGGCGGCATCTCGCTCAAGCCCGGGGCGGGCATGGAAGACATGAAGTGGGACATGGGCGGCGCGGGCGCGGTCGTCGGCGGAATGCTCGCGATCGCGCGGCGCAAGGCGAAGGCCAATGTCGTCGGCGTCGTCGGCCTGGTCGAGAACATGCCCGATGGCAACGCGATCCGCCCGGGCGACATCCTCACCTCGATGTCGGGCCAGACGATCGAGGTGCTCAATACCGATGCCGAAGGGCGGCTGGTCCTGTGTGACGCGCTGCACTGGGCGCAGAAGGAATTCTCCCCCCGGCGGATCGTCGATTTCGCGACTCTGACCGGGGCCATGGTGATCTCGCTCGGCAGCGAACACGCCGGCGTCTTCGCCAACGACGACAGCCTCGCCGAAGACCTGCTGGCCGCGGGCCGGACCAGCGGCGACAAGCTGTGGCGCATGCCGCTCGACCCGGCCTACGACAAGCTGATCGACAGCCAGATCGCCGACATGAAGAACGTCGGCCCGCGTCCCGCCGGCTCGATCACGGCGGCGCAGTTCCTCCAGCGCTTCATCGACAAGGGCGTGGCCTGGGCGCACTGCGACGTCGCCGGCATGGTCTGGGCGGACAAGCCCGGCGCGACCTGGGACAAGGGCGCAACCGGCTATGGCGCGCGGCTGATCGACCGCTTCGTGCGCAGCACGCTCGAAGGTTGAGGCGGGCCGGGTGGCCTTGCGCGTCGGGTTCTATCTTGCGCCGGGCCAGCCTGTCGAACGCGTCCTGCCGCTGATCGCGCGCGCCGCGATGCGGCAGGGGCAGCGGCTGCTGATCGTGGCCGAGGATGCCGACCTGCTCGGCCGGGTCGGCGGCGCGCTGTGGGAACACGCGCCCGACGATTTCCTCGCCAATGGCCGCGCGGACCAGCCCCATGCCGCGCACCAGCCGGTGTTGCTGTCGCAGGCCTGCCGCGCGGATAACGGCGCGCGCGTGGCCGCGCTGGCCGACGGGGTGTGGCGGGCGGAGGCCGAGGACTTCGATCGCGTCCTCCTGTTCTTCGACGAGGCGGGTCGCGCCGCCGCGCGCGAGGTCTGGCGCCGGTTCGACGACCGCGACGACGTGACGCGCGAGTTCCACGAGCTGGAGGCGGGCAAGTGGGTCCGCAGGCGTTGATCTTTGCCGCGCGGGGCCTAGGCTCCTCCCGACCGGGGAGAATGGCCATGAAGAGACTGGCGATCGTCGCGTTCCTGCCGCTGCTGCCCGCCTGCGGCAGCGATCCCGTGCCCGGCGCGCAGGGTGGCGAATCGGGGACATATGCGGTCGATACCGCGGGGGAGGGCGTTTCGGCGCGGATGGAAACCGCCGACGGCACCGCCACGATGCGATCGGGCGCGGACGTGCCGGTGGACCTGCCGGACGGGTTCACCGTCTACCCCGGCGCGCAGGTCACGGCCAACACGGTGTTCGAGGAACCGGGATCGAAAGGCGCCCTGCTGACGATGGAGGCCGATGCCGCGCCGGAGGCGATGATCGCCTTCTACCGCCGCCAGGCGGAGGGCGCCGGGGTGGACCTGACACTCGACATGACGACCGATTCGATGCGGATGATCGGCGGCAAGGCGTCCGACGGCTCGCCGTTCAGCTTTACCGCCACGCCTTCCGCCGACGGGCCGACCACCGCCCAGCTGATGGTGGGCGAGGCGTTCGACTGAGCCGCCGGCCAAGCGGGCTTGCAGCAGGGGCGAGCCGCGGCTAGTGGGCCGCCGCACGTTTCCCGCATTCTTCAGACACCGAAGGAACACCCCATGGCGGTCACCCGCACCTTTTCGATCATCAAGCCCGACGCCACCCGCCGCAACCTGACCGGCGCGGTCACCAAGATGCTGGAAGACGCCGGCCTGCGCGTCGTCGCGTCCAAGCGCATCCGCATGACGCGCGAACAGGCCGAGGGCTTCTACGCCGTGCACAAGGAACGCCCCTTCTTCGGCGAACTGGTCGAGTTCATGACCAGCGGCCCGGTCGTGGTCCAGGTCCTCGAAGGCGTGGACGCGGTCAAGCGCAACCGCGACGTCATGGGCGCGACCAACCCGGCCGACGCGGCCGAGGGCACGATCCGCAAGACGTTCGCCGAAAGCATCGAGGCGAACTCGGTCCACGGGTCCGACAGCGACGAGAACGCGAAGATCGAGATCGACTTCTTCTTCGACGAAGACGAAATCGTCGGCTGACCCCGCCCGGGCCACGGCCTGGCACTCGACATTAGGCGCGACTCGACCGGGCGTGGTAGGGTCGCGCCCGTATCGCCTGACGGCCGTTTAAGGGATCCGGCCGAAAACGGGCGGTGCGGGAAGGTCGAACCATGTTCGAATGGAACACGCCGGAGCCGGTCAAGGTGGTCAAGCTCTACGTCGACGCGCTCAATGCGCGCGATGCCGACAGGGTCGATGCCCTGCTGGACGAGCATGTCCGCTACGTCGACAGCCGGGGCGAATGGATCGAAGGGCGCCGCAATTTCGCGACCGCGACGCGCCGCCTCTTCGAACTGGATCCGGACTACAAGCTGCACGACATGAAGATCGTCATGCACGAAGGCGACGTCCTGCTCAAAGGGCGGGCCTCCGCGCGCGAGGAACGGCTCTCGCACGATACGCTCTGGCGGGCCCGGGCCGAAGGCGGCAAGCTGACTCACTGGCAGAGCTATGGCGAGGATTCGCCCGCGCTCGCCCGCATCCTGATGCCCGAGGCGGCGCGCGGGGCGGAGCTGCGCTGAACCGTAGCCGGCGCGCGGCACGGTGCGAAAACTATCTTCAGTTTGGCGCGGCCCCGGGGTGGCGCGCTCCCGAGCCATTGGCTAAGCCCCTGCCCACGAAATCGAGAGGAAAGCGATTCCAATGGCGGGCAGCCTCAACAAAGTCATGCTGATCGGCAATCTCGGCGCCGATCCCGAAGTGCGCGAGTTCCAGAACGGCGGCGCGGTGTGCAACTTGCGCATTGCGACCAGCGAACAGTGGAAGGATCGCAATACCGGCGAGCGCCAGGAACGGACCGAGTGGCATAGCGTCGCGATCTTTTCCGAAGGGCTGATCAACGTCGCAAAGAACTACCTGCGCAAAGGGTCCAAGGTCTATGTCGAAGGCCAGCTGCAGACCCGCAAGTGGCAGGACCAGAACGGGCAGGATCGCTATTCGACCGAAGTCGTCCTGCGCGGCTTCAACGGCACGCTGACAATGCTCGACGGCGCGCCCGGCGGCGGTGGCGGCGGCCAGCGTGGCGGCGGCGGTGCCGGCGGCTGGAACCAGGGCGGCGGCGGCAACGACGGCGGCTGGAACCAGGGTGGCGGCGGCCCGGGCGGTGGCGGCCAGGGCGGCGGGGGCCAGGGCGGCGCGGGATCGCGTGGCGGCGCCAACTACGACGATCTCGACGACGATATCCCGTTCTGACGGGGCGCCGGAGCCCGGCTGTTAAATTCAGCCGTCGCGCAGCTTGCGCAGCGCGTCGGCCAGCGGGCCGGAAGGCGCCTCGTCCGAGATGATCCCCGCTTCCCTGCGAGCGGCATCGGCATTGGGCCCCTCGGCATAGGGATCGATCGCGAGGCCGAGCGTCTGCGCGATCGCTTCGCCCAGGTCGAAGGCGTCGCCCGAATACTCGATCTCGTCCAGCTCGGCCTCTTCCAGCTCGATTTCTTCATCGGGGACGCTGCGAACGACCTCGGGGACGAAACGCAGCGCGATCGGCTCCTCGATCCGGACGGGAAAATCCTCCCCCGAAACGCCGCAGGTCTGCACGATCTCGGCCGCGAGCCGGCCGGACACGGCGACCTCGCTCCCCTCGCGCTCGAGCGCGACGTCGGCCGAGAGGCTGTCGACCGAAACGATCGCGAAACGGCGCGCCAGCGCGGCGCGTTCCTGCGCGCTTGCCTCGACCGTCATCGACTGGCCGTCAGCCTGGCGCAGCGGCACGACGCGGGACATCTCGCTGTCGCTCATCGTCCGATCTCCCCCGCCAGCAGGCGGTCGTCGGGGGTCTGCTGGAGGCGGCGATGGAACGCCGCCAGCCGCCGCGCCACGCATTCGCCGCGCGCGGTGCCGGCGAAGGTCACGTTCCGCTCCGCCGCGCTCGCCAGGGCCGCCTCGTCGCCGGCGGACAGGCCGGGGCGATAGGCGCCGATCCGGCCGCCCAGCGCGCTCATCAGCTTGCCCATGCGCTTGCCCAGGGTCGGATCGCCGATCCCCTGCTGGCGCAGCTGCGCCTCGATATCCTCGACGAAAAGCTCGGTCAGCAGCGCGGTCTGCGGATGGAGGTGCCCGTCGCGCTCCATCCGCACGATCACCGCGGCCATGATCGCGCTGAGCATGTCGAAGCGGCCTTCCTCGCTGTCGGCCACGCCGCATTCGGCATACCATTCCGGTTGTCGCGCGGCCGCGACCACGGCGCGCCAGAGGGGGACGAGAGCGTCCCGCGGATCGCGTCGCCGCCCGAAAATTCCTGCAAGAAATGACATTGCCCGTGCTGCCTGCCCGAATGTTCAGCGGCAATTCAACCCGCCGCGCCCAGTGCCTGCGCGCGGCAAAGTTGCAAGCGCGCGCGCATCGCCGTAAGGCTCGCGCCGATAGAGGGTTTCTCCGCGGCTGGCAAAGGTGCGGGCGACGAATTCGGAAGGTTTCTCGATGAAGGCAGGCAAGGTTCTCGGCGCGGCAGCTGTCATGGCGGCGGCGCTGGCGGCGAGCGGGTGCAGCGCGATCCGCGAAAACCGCGGCTATATCCAGGACCCGGTCCTCGTCAGCGCGATCCAGCCGGGGATCGACAACCAGCAGTCGGTCGCCGCGACGCTGGGCCGCCCGACGTTCACCAGCCAGTTCGGCCAGACGACCTGGTACTATGTCTCCAGCGTCACCGGGCGCCGGCCCTTCGTCAGCCCGACGATCCGCGAACACTCGGTGCTGGCCGTCTCTTTCGATGCCGGCGGCAATGTCGTGGCGGCCGAACAGTCGGGGCTGGAGAAAGTCGTCTACCTCGATCCCGACGGCGACGAGACGCCGACGCTGGGGCGCGAGCGCGGTTTCTTCGAGGACCTGTTCGGCAATATCGGCCAGGTCGGCGCGGCCGGGGTCGGCGGCGGCGGCCCGGGCACCTGAGGGGGCGCGTCGCTTGACCGGCGCGGCACCCACCCCATATCGCCCGGCATGAGCGACAACGCGGCGAGCCACGGCCTGATCCAGTGGCACGGAACCACCATCATCGGTGTCAGGAAAGGCGGCCGGACGGTGATCGCCGGGGACGGGCAGGTCTCCATGGGCAACACCGTGATGAAGCCCAATGCGCGCAAGGTCCGCCGGATCGGCAAGGACGACGCGGTCGTCGCCGGTTTCGCCGGCGCCACGGCCGATGCCTTCACCCTGTTCGAACGGCTGGAAAAGAAGCTGGAGCAGTATAGCGGGCAACTGATGCGCGCCGCGGTGGAACTGGCCAAGGACTGGCGCACCGACAAGTACCTGCGCAATCTCGAAGCCCTGATGATCGTCGCCGACAAGGATGCCCTGCTGGTGTTGACCGGCAATGGCGACGTGCTGGAACCCGACGCCGGGATCGCGGCGATCGGTTCAGGCGGCAACTATGCGCTTGCCGCCGCGCGCGCGCTCGACGCCTATGAAGACGATGCCGAGGCGATCGCCCGCAAGGCGATGGCCGTCGCGGCCGATATCTGCGTGTTCACCAACGGAAACGTGACGGTCGAAACCGTCTGATCCCGCCTGACCGGATTGTTGAATTCCATGACCGAAGCACTGACCCCCAAGGCGATCGTCGCCGCGCTGGACGAGCACATCATCGGCCAGAAGGACGCCAAGCGCGCCGTGGCCGTGGCCCTGCGCAACCGCTGGCGCCGCCAGCGTCTCTCGCCCGACCTGCGCGATGAGGTGACGCCCAAGAACATCCTGATGATCGGCCCCACCGGCTGCGGCAAGACCGAGATCAGCCGGCGCCTCGCCCGGCTGGCCGATGCCCCGTTCGTGAAGGTCGAGGCGACCAAGTTCACCGAGGTCGGCTATGTCGGCCGCGACGTAGAGCAGATCGCGCGCGACCTGGTGGAAGAAGCGATCCGGCTGGAGAAGGATCGCCGGCGCGAGGCCGTGCGCGAGGCAGCGTCGAAGGCGGCGATGGATCGCCTGCTGAAGGCCCTGGTGGGCGAAAACGCCAGCGAGGCGACGCGCGAATCGTTCCGCGAACGGATCGTCCAGAACGCGATGAACGACGTCGAGGTCGAGATCGAGGTCGAGGAAGCGCCGCAGATGCCGTTCGACCTGGGCGGCATGGGCGGCAATGTCGGGATGATCAACTTGTCCGACATGCTCGGCAAGGCGATGGGCAAGCAGAACCTCAAGCGGCGCAAGCTCAAGGTTCCCGACGCGTGGGACAAGCTGGTCGAGGAGGAAGCCGAACGCCGGATGGACCAGGACGACGTCGCCCGGGTCGCGCTGGAAAATGCCGAGACGAACGGCATCGTGTTCCTCGACGAGATCGACAAGATCGCGGTCAGCGACGTGCGCGGCGGATCGGTCAGCCGCGAGGGCGTGCAGCGCGATCTCCTGCCCCTGATCGAAGGGACGACGGTTTCGACCAAGTACGGGCCGATGAAGACCGACCATGTCCTGTTCATCGCATCGGGCGCGTTCCACGTCGCCAAGCCGTCCGACATGCTGCCCGAATTGCAGGG
This sequence comes from Pelagerythrobacter marinus, assembly GCF_034375205.1. NCBI lineage: Bacteria > Pseudomonadati > Pseudomonadota > Alphaproteobacteria > Sphingomonadales > Erythrobacteraceae > Pelagerythrobacter > Pelagerythrobacter marinus. Next base: position 500,270 of record NZ_CP139719.1, read on the forward strand.
CCGCCTGCCGATCCGCGTCGAGCTGCGCGCGCTGACCGAGGAGGACTTCGTCCGCATTCTCAGCGAAACGCGGGCCAACCTCGTCGCGCAGTACAAGGCGCTGCTGGGAACCGAGCAGGTCACGCTCGAACTGGGCGAGGACGCGGTGCAGGAAATCGCCCGCATCGCTGCGCAAGTGAACGAGAGTGTCGAGAACATCGGCGCGCGGCGCCTGCAGACGGTGATGGAAAAGCTGCTGGAGGAACTGAGCTTCGAGGCGGAGGAACACGGCGGCGAAACTGTGACGATCGATGCCGCCTATGTCCGCGAACGGCTGGAAGACCTCGCCGGCGATGCGGACCTCAGCAAATATATCCTGTGATGGCGGGCCGGGTGCGCGATGGCCGCGCGATGATCGCCGCCATGCAGCCCCGGCTCGACCCGCGCATCTGGCGCTTCGTTCTCGTCAGCCCGGACACCGCCCCGCAATTGCTCGGCACGGCCATCGGCACCTTCCGCGAGGATGAGGGCGTAACCGCGATCGTCCCCGCCGCCCTGGCCGAAGAGCTGGGCATCGAAGGCCCTGACTTCGCGCGCATCACGCTGATGGTGCATTCCGACCTCGAAGGCGTCGGCCTGACCGCCGCCGTGTCGGGTGCGCTGGCCGAAGCGGGCATAGCCTGCAACGTGGTCGCGGCGTTGCATCACGATCACGCCTTCGTGCCTTCCGCCCGCGCCGATGAGGCAATGGACGTGCTGCGCAAACTGGCGGCGTCGCTGAAGTAGCGGCTGGGACGGCGTTCCTGCGGCTATTTCCTCAGGGATGCGGCGCGAGGCCTATCTCCACGCCGGTCTTGTCGGTCAGCGCGAACTTGTCGACCAGGTCGGCGCTCGCGCGGTTGAGGCCGACGACTTTCACGCTGCGACCGTTGCGGCGCATCCGCTCCACCACCTTGTCGAGCGCGCCGACCGCGCTGATGTCCCAGAAATGCGCTTTCGACACGTCGATGATCACGTGGTCGGCGGGATCGGGCTGCAGGCTCTCGGGGCCCAGCGCGGCCTCGAAGCGCTCGACGCTGGCATAGAAGATCTGCCCTTTTGCGCGATAGACCGCGGTTTCGCCGTCGCGTTCGCGCACGACCTCGAACATCGTCATCACCTTGTGGGTGAAGAACACGCCCGACAGGATTACGCCCGCCAGCACGCCCAGCGCGAGATTGTGCGTGGCGACGACGACCGCCACGGTCGCCAGCATCACGACCGAGCTCTGCCACGGGTGCTTTCCGATATTGGGGATCGAGTTCCAGCTGAACGTCCCGATCGAGACCATGATCATGATCGCGACCAGCGCCGGCATCGGCACCTGGCCGACGAGATCGCCCAGCACGGCCAGCAGGATCAGCAGCGCCAGGCCCGCGGTGAAGGTCGACAGGCGTCCGCGCCCGCCGCTGGCGACGTTGATGACCGACTGGCCGATCATCGCGCAGCCGCCCATGCCGCCGAAGAATGCGGCGACGATGTTGGCCACGCCCTGGCCACCGCTCTCGCGGCGCTTGTTGCTTCCGGTATGCGTCATGTCGTCGACGATCTGCGCGGTGAGCAGCGATTCGAGCAGGCCGACCGCCGCCATCGTCGCCGAATAGGGCGCGATGATCGCCAGCGTTTCCCAGGTCAGCGGAACGTCGGGCAGCGCGAAATAGGGCAGGCCCTCGGGCAGTTCGCCCATGTCGGACACCGTGTTGACCGGCGCATCGATCCAGATCGACAGCGCGGTGAGCACGATGATCGCGATCAGCGGGCTGGGCACGGCGGTAAAGATCTTGGGGATGAGGTAGATCATCGCCAGCGCGGCGGCGACCATGGCGTAGGTCATCCAGCCGATTCCGTCGGCTGTGGGATCGAGCTGCGGCAGCTGCGCCATGAAGATCAGGATCGCCAGCGCGTTGACGAAGCCGGTGATGACCGAACGCGAGACGAACTGCATCAGCAGGTCCAGCCGCAGGAGCGCGGCGATGCCCTGGAAGATGCCCATCAGGATCGTCGCGGCGAACAGGTATTCCACCCCGTGATCGCGCACCAGCGGCACGACCACCACGGCCACAGCCGCGGTCGCGGCCGAGATCATGCCGGGACGCCCGCCGGTGAAGGCGATCACCATGGCAATCGCGACCGAGGCGTAGAGACCGACGCGCGGATCGACCCCGGCGATGATCGAGAAACCGATCGCCTCGGGAATAAGGGCGAGGGCGACGACGATCCCGGCGAGAATGTCTGCGCGCGGCTGGGCGAACCAATCGCGCTTGAGCGCGGCGGTGGAAATCATTGGCATGGGTCCGTAACTGGCCGCGCGGGGGCGGCGATGCTGCGATGCAGCAAGGCCCCTGACCGATAGTGGCGCGCGGTGCAACCCGGCGCTGCCCCGCAACGTGCCCCGGCCTCAGCCGGATTGGCCCGCCGGTGCTGCCTTTTCCGCCTGCTGGCGCCGCCACATTTCCGCATAGAGCCCGCCTGCACGCAGGAGCGCGGGATGGCTGCCGCGCTCCGCCAGGCGGCCCCGGTCCATAACGAGGATCTCGTCCGCGCCGGCGATGGTCGAGAGGCGGTGGGCGATCAAGATCGTCGTGCGGTCGCGGCTCACGCGGTGCAGGGTGGCGAGGATATCCTGCTCGGTGCGCGAATCGAGCGCGCTCGTCGCCTCGTCCAGCAGCAGGATCGGCGGATCCTTCACCAGCGTGCGCGCGATGGCGACCCGCTGCTTCTCGCCGCCGGAAAGCTTCAGGCCGCGTTCGCCGACTTCGGTGTCGAGGCCCGCCGGCAGCCTTTCGATGAACGGCCAGATCGCGGCACCGCGCGCGGCCGCCTCGATCGCCTCGGGCGTCGCTTCGGCGCGGCCATAGCCGATGTTGTACCCGATCGTGTCGTTGAACAGCACGCTGTCCTGCGGGACGATCCCGATTGCGGCGCGCAGGCTGGCCTGTGTCACTTGCGCGATGTCCTGCCCGTCGATCGTCACCCGGCCGGACCGGGGATCGTAGAACCGGAAGAGAAGACGCGCGATCGTGGACTTGCCCGCGCCCGAAGGCCCGACGATCGCCACGTGCGCCCCGGCCGGCACCGCGAAGCTCAGCCCCTGCAGGATCGTCCGCCCCGGCTCGTAGCCGAAGACGACGTTCTCGAACGCGACGCCGGGCCGGCGCACGACGAGGGCGGGCGCGCCGGGCGCGTCCTCCACTTCGGCCGGGGTGTCGATCAGTTCGAACATCGCCGCCATGTCGATCAGCCCCTGGCGCACGGTGCGGTAGACCCAGCCGAGCAGGTCGAGCGGGCGGAAGAGCTGGGCGAGGTAGGTGTTGACGAAGACGAGGTCGCCCGTGGTCAGTTCGCCCTGGCTCCAGCCCCAGACGGTATAGGCCATGGCTCCGCCCATCAGCAGGTTGGTGATCAGTGCCTGCGAGACGTTGAGCAGGCCGAGCGAGTTCTCGCTGCGGATCGCCGCCTCGGCATAGGCCCGCGCCGCCTGCCCGTAGCGCTCGCGCTCGCGCCCCTCGGCCCCGAAGTATTTCACCGTTTCGTAGTTCAGCAGCGAATCGACCGCGCGCGACAGGGCCTGGCCGTCGAGATCGTTCATCTCCTTGCGCAGGCGCGCGCGCCACTCGGTGATCCAGCGGGTCACCGCGACATAGGCCGCAACGGTCAGCGCCGTCGCGAGGACGAGGCCCCAGCCGAAATTCAGGTAGAAGATCACCGCCACCGCGATCAGCTCGATCACGGTCGGGGCGATATTGAACAGCAGGAAATAGAGCATCGAATCGATGCTCTTGGTCCCGCGCTCGACCGTCTTGGTGACTTCGCCCGTGCGGCGCGAGAGGTGGAAACGCAGCGAAAGGCGATGCAGCCGGGCGAAAGTATCCTCCGCCAGGTGGCGAGTCGCCTCCTGGCCGACGCGTTCGAAGACCACGTTGCGCAAGTTGTCGAACACGACGCTGGCAAAGCGGCCGGCGGCATAGGCGAGGACGAAGGCGATCGCGACCATCGCGACCTCGTTCGCCGGCGTGGTCATCGCATCGACCGCCCGCTTGTAGGCATAGGGAAGGGCCAGCGTCGTTCCCTTGGCCAGCAGGACCAGCACCAGCGCGCCGACGATCCGCCGCCGCAGCGCCGGGTTGTCCCGGGGCCATAGATAGGGAAGGAAGCGGCGAATGGTCGCCCAGCCATCGGCGGGCCCGGTGGCCGGGGAAGGGGTGTCGCGCGGCATCGCGCGCTATGTGGCCATCCCCCCGCGACAGCGCAATGGCGGGGCGGGCCGGCGGCCTAGAATCGGCCGTGCTGGTAACGCGAGCGGGTGGCCACCCCGCGCGGCACGTCGAACAGCACGGTCCGCGCCTCGAAATCGATTGCCACGCGGTCGAACAGGCGCAGGTCGCGCATTCCCAGGACCAGCGCCGGCCGGTCGGCCAGCCCCAGCGCGGCGAAAGCGGGCCCGTCGGCAAAGGCGACCGGGACATTGGCCAGCTGGAACTTGTCGATCCTGAGCGATTCGACGAAGTCGAGCTTGCCCACCAGTTCCGCCCCGTGAACGTCGGTCGTGCGGACTTCGTCGCGCTTCCTCGCGCGCAGGCGCTTCTGCAGGGCCAGGTTGCCGAGGTTGCCCTGCGCGCCGGTGTCGATGATCACCGCGGTGCGGATCCCGTCGATCCGGGCATTGGCGATGATCAGCCGGCCCAGCTTGCGCCGCGCGCGGACGATGATCTCGTAACCGCGATTGCCGCCCAGCGCCTCGGCATCGTCGACCGCGATCGTGTTCTCGCGGAAATCGATCAGGACGCGCAGGTCCTGCAGGCTGTCGAGCCCCAGGATCCCGTCCGCGCCGACGTGCCGCGCCTCCAGCAGGGGGGCATGGATGTCGTCGAATGTCCGCGCGGCGAATTCCAGCCCGTTCAGCTCGACCAGTTCGACCTCGCGCGCGCTGGCCATCCCGACGACGGTGGCGCTGCCCAGCGAAGGCAGGCCGAGCCGGGTCTTCAGCCCGTGGGTCACCACGGTCGCCTGCGCGCCGGTGTCGATCATGAACCGGAACGGCCCCTGGCCCTCGATCGTGACCGGCACGGTCATGCGCTGATAATAGTCGGTGCGGCTTTCGATCGTCTCGCCCCCGGCGGCGGCGATCCGGTCGAGCAGGGCGGCGGAAGTCTCCGCCGTGTCGGGCTCCGCGATCGGCGGCGGGGTCTGGATCGGCTCGGGCGCGGCGATCTGCAGCAGCGCGGCCGCGGGCAGCATCGGGAACGGCATCGCATTCTCCCCACGAAGTGGGGCAATATACCATAGACGGGGTGAGCGGCCTAATCGCGCCCGCCTGCTCACGGCACCGCCGATGGCGGGCGCGGGCCGGGGCGCGCGCGATCAGCCGTTCGGCGAACCGGCGACGGCCGGCTCGGCCGCGGCGGGCTGCTCCTCCCCCGGCGCGGGGCGCTGGCGCAACATGGCCCAGGCGTCGCGCACGACATGGGGCCAGACGAACCAGAGCACGAGCGCATAGGCAGCCGCGCCGACGAAGCCGAGCAATGCCAGCTGCGCGACCGGGTACCAATCGGCGGCGAGCGGCGATGCCGCGATCACCACCGCGGCCATCACGCCGCAGGCCGCGGCGACCGGGGCGATCGCCGCCACGAGATCGCGCAGGCGCGCGCCGATCGCGGGCAGGGTCAGCGCCAGGGTGACAGCGAGCAGCATCGGCGCCGCGATCCACCAGGCATAGACGAGGCCGAGCGGCCCGAAACGGATCCCGGCCAGGAACAGCGCGGGGAAGATCAGCGCGCCGCAGAAGGCCGTCGTCAGATATATGCGCGGGCGCCCGATAGCATTGGTCGTGGGCGAACAGATGATCTGCAGCGCGAAGAACGGCATGGCCAGCGCGAGGCCCGATACGAATGGCGCCATTTCGGCCCACTTGCTGCCGAACAGGGTGAGGATCGCCGGCTCCGCGGTGAGCGACAGGCCGACATATACGGGCGCGACGACCAGCAGGACCATCCGCGCGTTGCGCAGGAAATAGGGGGCGAGCGCGCGCCCGGCCTTGTGCAGTTCGGCATAGGCGGGGAAGGCGACCTCGTTGATCGGGGGCAGGAACCGGCCGGTGACGATCAGGGTCAGGAACAGCGCCTCGGAATAAAGACCGAGATCGTGGGTCTCCAGCGCGCGGCCGGCGATCACGATGTCGCTCTGGCTCTGCACGATCCAGAACAGCTGGCACAGCGTCAGCGCCCCGCCGAAAGAGATCAGGTCGCCCGCGCCGCGCAGGTCGAAGACCGGCCTGACGAGGATTCGCGCGGCCAGGGTCAGGCCGATCGCGCGGGTCGTGAACATGGCGATCGGGGCATAGACCAGCGCCCAGACGCCGAAACCGTACCAGGCCAGGGTAAGCGCGGTGGTCGCGCCGACGACGGCGCAGACCAGGTTGACCAGGCCCTGGCTGCGAAACTCGATTCGCCGCGCCAGCAGTTCCTGCGGCAGGGCGGAGAAGGGAATCGTCAGGAAAATGAGCGCCTGTATGCGCAGCATGTCGGCAATCAGCGGCTCGTCGTAATAGTCGGCGGCGAGCGGGGCCATGAGGAACTGGACCGCGGCCAGCCCGCCGTTCAGCATCAGCAGCAGGGCGAAGACCTGGCCGATCCGGCGCTCGTCCACCTTGTCCGCCTGGATCAGCGAAGTGGCGAAGCTCTGCCCATTGAGGAAGGCGAGCGCGGTGATGACGGTCTGCGCCATGGCGAACAGGCCGTAGTCGGTGGGGGAAAGCAGGCGCACGACCAGGATGGTGGATGTCCAGGTTATGATCTGTGCGAGCACTTGCGTGCCCCAGCGCCACGCGAGCGCGCGCCGCACGCGGTCGGCGAACGCGGCGTCGCCCCCGGTCATCGAATGCTTAATCTCTTTCACGAGCGCGGCGTTAACCGCGAAAGGTGAAGATTCGCTGTGCGGGGCGGCACGGAAAGGGATTCGGGCCGGGCGCCGGCCGGATTCGACCGGAATCGGTGCCGGGCGAGGGGGCGGATTCGGGTCTGAATCGCTGAATCGGGGCGTCCGGCGTCGGATTCGGCCCGGAGGCGCGCTCGGCCCGGCGAGAAAGTTGGCTTCGAAAACCGCGGATTTCTGCGGGTTTCGCGAAAAAACGAAACAAAATTGCAAAAAGGCGTTGACCGAATCCCGAACCCCACCTAGATGGCCTCTCACCGACGCGGCGCTGACGGTTTCCACC
>NZ_CP139719.1:510000-3322597 GCF_034375205.1 Pelagerythrobacter marinus
GATGAAGGACGTGGCACGCTGCGATAAGCGTCGGGGAGCTGTGAGCAAGCTTTGATCCGGCGATTTCCGAATGGGGAAACCCACCCTCACCATTTCCTTTCGATTGCCCTTCGGGGCACTCGGAAAGAGGTGGATAGGGTATCACCGAAGTGAATATATAGCTTTGGTGAAGCGAACCCGGGGAACTGAAACATCTCAGTACCCGGAGGAAAAGACATCAACAGAGATTCCCGTAGTAGTGGCGAGCGAACCGGGACCAGGCCAGTGCCTTCATTTCAACTAGCAGAACACTTTGGAAAGAGTGGCCATAGCGGGTGACAGCCCCGTATGCGAAAGTGATGATGAAGGACTCGAGTAGGGCGGGACACGTGTAATCCTGTCTGAACATGGGGGGACCACCCTCCAAGCCTAAATACTCGTACATGACCGATAGCGAACACAGTACCGTGAGGGAAAGGTGAAAAGCACCCCGATTAGGGGAGTGAAACAGTACCTGAAACCGGATGCTTACAAGCAGTTGGAGCCCCATAGGGGGTGACAGCGTACCTCTTGCATAATGGGTCAGTGACTTAATTTATCATGCAAGCTTAAGCCGTTAGGTGTAGGCGCAGCGAAAGCGAGTCTGAATAGGGCGACCGAGTATGATGAATTAGACCCGAACCCCGGCGATCTAGGCATGACCAGGCTGAAGGTGCGGTAACACGCACTGGAGGGCCGAACCGTTGCATGTTGAAAAATGCTCGGATGAGTTGTGTTTAGGGGTGAAAGGCCAATCAAGCCGGGAAATAGCTGGTTCTCCGCGAAATCTATTGAGGTAGAGCGTCGGATGTATGCCGATGGGGGTAGAGCACTGGATGGGCTAGGGCTGCGCGAGCGGTACCAAACCTAACCAAACTCCGAATACCATCGAGTCTTGTCCGGCAGACAGACGGCGGGTGCTAAGGTCCGTCGTCAAAAGGGAAACAGCCCTAACCTACAGCTAAGGTCCCCAAGTCGTATCTAAGTGGGAAAGCATGTGGGAATCCCAAAACAACCAGGAGGTTGGCTTAGAAGCAGCCATCCTTTAAAGAAAGCGTAACAGCTCACTGGTCTAAATAAGGGTTCCTGCGGCGAAGATGTAACGGGGCTAAAGATACGCACCGAAGCTTAGGGTTCATAGTTTACTATGAGCGGTAGCGGAGCGTTCCGTAAGCGAGTGAAGCCGAAGGGTAACCGACGGTGGACGTATCGGAAGTGCGAATGCTGACATGAGTAGCGACAAAGAGGGTGAGATGCCCTCTCGCCGAAAGACCAAGGGTTCCTGCGCAACGCTAATCGGCGCAGGGTGAGCCGGCCCCTAAGACGAGCCCGAAGGGGGTAGTCGATGGGAACCACGTTAATATTCGTGGGCCTGGAGATGTGTGACGGATCGTGGAAGTTGTTCGACCTTATTGGATTGGTCGGGCAGCCAAGCGGTTCCAGGAAATAGCCTCTCCGTATAGACCGTACCCGAAACCGACACAGGTGGTCAGGTAGAGTATACCAAGGCGCTTGAGAGAAGTATCCTGAAGGAACTCGGCAAATTGCCTCCGTACCTTCGGAAGAAGGAGGCCCCGTTATTGCGCAAGCAGTAGCGGGGGGCACAGGCCAGGGGGTAGCGACTGTTTAGCAAAAACACAGCACTCTGCTAAGTCGGTTTCAAGACGACGTATAGGGTGTGACGCCTGCCCGGTGCTCGAAGGTTAAGAGGAGGAGTGCAAGCTCCGAATTGAAGCCCGAGTAAACGGCGGCCGTAACTATAACGGTCCTAAGGTAGCGAAATTCCTTGTCGGGTAAGTTCCGACCTGCACGAATGGCGTAACGACTTCCCCACTGTCTCCAGGATATGCTCAGCGAAATTGAATTCTCCGTGAAGATGCGGAGTACCCGCGGTTAGACGGAAAGACCCCGTGCACCTTTACTGCAGCTTCAGAGTGGCATTAGGAAATAACTGTGTAGCATAGGTGGGAGGCTTTGAAGCACCGGCGCCAGCTGGTGTGGAGCCATAGGTGAAATACCACCCTGTTGTTTTCTGATGTCTAACCTCGCACCGTTAGCCGGTGTAGGGACCCTCTGTGGCGGGTAGTTTGACTGGGGCGGTCGCCTCCTAAAGAGTAACGGAGGCGCGCGATGGTAGGCTCAGGCCGGTTGGAAACCGGCTGCAAGAGTGCAATGGCATAAGCCTGCCTGACTGCGAGACTGACGAGTCGAGCAGAGACGAAAGTCGGTCATAGTGATCCGGTGGTCCCTCGTGGAAGGGCCATCGCTCAACGGATAAAAGGTACGCCGGGGATAACAGGCTGATGATTCCCAAGAGCTCATATCGACGGAATCGTTTGGCACCTCGATGTCGGCTCATCACATCCTGGGGCTGGAGCAGGTCCCAAGGGTTTGGCTGTTCGCCAATTAAAGTGGTACGTGAGCTGGGTTCAGAACGTCGCGAGACAGTTTGGTCCCTATCTGCCGTGGGCGTCGATTGTTGAGAGGAGTTGCCCCTAGTACGAGAGGACCGGGGTGAACATACCTCTGGTGTACCTGTCATCGCGCCAGCGGTGCAGCAGGGTAGCTATGTATGGACGGGATAACCGCTGAAAGCATCTAAGCGGGAAGCCTCCCTCAAGATAAGCAATCATCGAACCGTGATAGACCATCACGTTGATAGGCCGGGTGTGGAAGCGCAGTAATGCGTGGAGCTAACCGGTCCTAATAGTTCTGTTCGCGCTTGTTGAATCCCACCATCAACGACAGTCCTGCAAGGCTGTCCTCGATGTGGAGGATATCTACGGCCGGATAACGCCCTGATACCCTAATAAAGGGTGCATCGATTTAAACCCGCAACGTGTTCGTTCGAAGCAATGCCTTCGATCGTTCACGGTCCGCCTGCTTCATTGCTTGGTGACCTTAGCGTCCGTGACCCACCCGATCCCATCTCGAACTCGGCCGTGAAACCGGACAGCGCCGATGGTACTAACGCTCAAGCGTTGGGAGAGTAGGTCGTCGCCAGGCATTGCAGCCGGCGGGCACGCGGATATAAACCCATTCACAAGTCAACGGGCCTCAGGGTCCGGATCAAGGAGGGCCTTCGAGGCCCTTTTTGCGTCTCCGAAGGACGCAGAAAAATCGGTGCCGCGGGGTGGAGCAGTCCGGTAGCTCGTCAGGCTCATAACCTGAAGGTCGTTGGTTCAAATCCAACCCCCGCAACCAACCTTACCACATTCCCTTGCTCGGAATTCGCCGGCCTTGCGCGCCGCAGCTCGTCCCTCGTCCACGGTGGGACCGAACCTTTCGCGGTGTGCGCCCTCGCGTGCCGGCCCATCGCAGCGTGCGCGCCGCGGGTTCAGTCTTCGGAGCGCTTGTCCGCCCCGCCGTCGTTTTCGCGTGAGCCGGCGTTGCGGTTGCCGCCGCCCTGCTTGTCGCGGCCCAGCTGTCCGGTGCCGTGATAGCTGTTGACCGACTGCCCGCCGTGCGACTGGAAGCCGTCGGCAAAGCCCTCGCCATCGGATCGGGCCTTGCCGCCGCGCGGACCGGGGTAGGGCGCGCCGTCGTCGCTGCCCCCCGTCCGCCGGGATTCGGCGGGACGATCGTCGCGCTCGCCTCGCGCGGATTCGCCGCTCGGCGCGCCTTTCGGCGGCATCGCCTGGGTATGCCTGGCGTCGTCGCTCATTGCTTCTCTCCTCTACCCAACGCTGTGCCGGTCATTGCCGGCGGGCGTCACTCGTCATTCACGTCCTGTCGCCGGTCGACGCCCGTGTCGGCCCGCGCGGCGATCACCGTGGCCGGCACCGTCACCGGCGTCCCGGTGCCGAAGTCGAACCGGACGTCGACTTGCGCGCCGGGGACGATGGTTGCGTCGTAATCGGTCAGCAGCGCGACCGGATCCCCCGGTTCCAGTTGCACGGTCTCGCCGGCGGGAATGTCGATATTGGCCGTCTGGTCGGGCACCTGCCGTTCGAGGTCGAAGAACTGGGCACGGCTGCCGTGCTCGACGAGCACTTCCGAGATATAGACTCCGCGATCGCCGCGATTGGTGGCGGTGAAGTAGATCGCTGCCGCGCCGCCTGCTTCCTGCGGAAGGGCGATCTCGACGTCGCTGACCGAAACGACCGAGCCGAATTCGCCCGCCGCCGAAGGCTGCGAATCGTCGTCGGCCAGCCATTCGCCGAGCGGCCCGAACAGGGCCAGGCCGGCGATCACGGCACCGGCTGCAATGACGAGGCCGATCAACTTGCGATGTTTCATTTGCCTGCGCTCCACTGGTTTCCTGATCGATCGAGGGCGTGCTCAATCAATAGGTTGGCGTCGCGAGGGTTCCCCGCGGCGCGCAGCGGGCCATCCGGTCGCAGGCCGGCCACCTCTCGTCGCAATCGGGCGCAGCGATCCGCCGGGGCCGGGAACGGGCGGTGCGTCCGCCGCGTCGAGCCGACATGTCCCCGCATCTCGCGAAAGGAAACCGACATGTCATTTCTCGACAAGATCGCCGCCGCCGTGACCCCCGCCGCGACCGACGATCAGCGCGCCGAGGCCCGGCGCAAGATCCAGGGGCTGGCCGCGGGTGAAGAGTGGCTGGCGATGATCGTGCAGCAGCACGAGCGGATCGAGAGCCTGTTCGACCAGGCCCGCACCGCCCATGACGCCGCCGGGCGCCGCGAGGCCGTGCGCGCGCTGGCGAAGGAGCTCACCGGCCATGCCATGGCGGAGGAAGCGATCGTCTATCCGGTCGTGTCCGAGGATAGCGGCAAGACCCATGCGGCCATGGCCTATGAAGAACACGCGATGACCAAGGTGCAGCTTGCCAAGCTCGAACGGATGGACCCGATGGGCGAGGAGTGGCGCGAGAAGCTCGACCACGTGTGCAGCGCGGTTCAGCAACATATCTACCAGGAAGAAGACAGCTGGCTGCCGGACCTGGTCGAGAAAGCCTCCGCCGAGGACAAGGCCTTCCTCAACCAGCGATACGCGCAGGAATACGCCCGCTATTGCGACTGACCCGCCGCGCCGGCCGCCCCGCAGGGGCGGTCAGGGCGCGAAGCCGGCCCTTGTCCGGTTGGCGATCGCGACCAGCGAGAGCATGACCGGCACTTCGACCAGGACGCCCACCACCGTCGCCAACGCCGCGCCGCTGCCCAGCCCGAACAGGCCGATCGCCACCGCCACCGCCAGCTCGAAGAAGTTCGAGGTTCCGATCAGCGCGCAGGGCGCGGCGATCGGGTGCGGGATCCGCCAGGCGCGCGCGGCGAGATAGGCGAGGGCGAAGATGCCGTAGCTCTGGATCACGATCGGCACGGCAATCAGCGCGATCAGCAGCGGCCGCGCGACGATCACCTGCGCCTGGAACCCGAACAGCAGGACCACGGTGAGCAGCAGGCCGAGAATGGACAGCGGCTTCAGCCGCGCGACGAACCGCGTCACCGCCGCGTCGTCGCCCTCCGCCCGGCGCACCAGGCAGCGGCGGGTGAGCGCGCCGGCGACCAGCGGGAGCACGACGTAGAGGCCCGTCGCCAGCAGCAGCGTCTGCCACGGCACGGCGATCTCCGCCACGCCGAGCAGGAGCGCCACGATCGGGGCGAAGGCGAACACCATGATGACGTCGTTCACCGAGACCTGCACCAGGGTATAGGCCGGGTCGCCGCGGGTCAGCTGCGACCAGACGAAGACCATCGCCGTGCACGGCGCCGCGCCCAGCAGGATCAGCCCGGCGATATACTGCCGGGCGTCGCCGGGCGCGATGAGATCGGCGAAGACCACCTCGAAGAACAGCACCGCCAGCGCGGCCATCGTGAACGGCTTGACCAGCCAGTTGACGATCACCGTCAGCACCAGCCCCTTGGGCCGTTGTCCGAGATCGCGCAGGCTGGCGAAATCCACCGCCACCATCATCGGGTAGATCATCGCCCAGATCAGCACCGCGACGACGAGGTTGACCGAGGCATATTCGAACGCGGCGAGGCTGGCGAACAGCCCGGGCGCGAGATTGCCGAGCGCGATCCCCGCGCCGATGGCGAGCGCGACCCAGAGCGAGAGCCAGCGTTCGAACGTACCGAGCGCTTCGGCGGCAGGGCGGTTATCGGCGATCGAGGCCATCGGTGTGCGTTCCCGTGATGAAGTGATGGTGCCTGGCGATGGAATGGCGGCGCGCCGCGCTCAGGCCGGGCGGGCCCTGACGATCTCGCCGTCTTCCTTGGTGAAATCGCGCGGCAGCGGGCCGAGCAGCTCGAGGACCCGCTCCGAAGGACGGCACAGCAGCGCCGCGGCCGGCGTGGTGACGATCGGCCGGTTGATCAGGATCGGATGGGCGAGCATCGCCTCGACCAGCGCGCCGTCGTCCAGCGTTTCGTCGTCGAGGCCCAGCTCGTCGTAGGGGGTGCCTTTCCGTCGCAGCAGCGCGCGCGGGGCAATGCCCATCCGGGCAATCAGGCGCTCCAGCTCCGCGCGGCCCGGCGGGGTCTGCAGGTATTCGATCACCTGCGGTTCGACCCCGGTGGCGCGGATCAGCGCGAGCGCGTTGCGCGACGTGCCGCAGGCCGGGTTGTGATAGATCGCGACCGTCACGCGCAGCACCGCGGCGCGTCGGGGGTGAGCGCGGGGGCGCAGCAGGCCCCGTCCGCCGCGCCGGGCGAGAGGGCGGCCAGGTCCGGCGTGTCGCCATAGACGGTGGATTCGCCGGTGGTCAGGAAAGCTTCCCACATCACCCCTTGCGGATCGGCGATCCAGGATTTTTCCGACCGGGCATAGCAGCAGGTCGTCTGCCCTTCCTCGACGAGCGGGCGGTCGGCCGCCTTCAGCCGGGCGAAGACCTCGCCCAGTTCCTGCGCGTCCTCGACCTGGATGCCGAGATGCTCGACCCCCTTGTGCGCATTGCCCGACGAAATCGCGAAGTTGACGCGCGGATCGTCGAGCATCCATTTCGCGTAGTCGTCGCGCGTGAGCGTGGGCTCGGCCCCGAAAAGGGTAGAATAGAAGCCGATCGACCGGTCGAGATCGTCCACTCCGACATGGATGTGCAGGCGCTTCATGCGGTTTTCCTTTCAGCGAGGGGGCGGCGCACGGGCGCCGCGTCGGTGTCGGGAGCACAGCCGGCGCCCCCGCAGCAGTTTTCGAGCAAGTAGCCGACCAGCGCGTTCATCGCCGGGTAGTCGGCGCTGTAGATCAGCGATCGGCCCTGCCGGCGCTGGGCGATCAGGCCCGCGCGGGTGAGGTGGGCGAGGTGGAACGACAGCGAGGAATTCGGCAGGTCCAGCGCCTGCGCGATCGCGCCCGCCGGCATCCCGTCTTCCCCCGCCTGGACCAGCAGGCGGAACAGCGCGAGCCGGTGTTCATGCGCGAGGGCCCCGAGGGCGGCCACCATCCTGTCAGGTGTCATTTCCATAATTGTCGAAATAATAGCAGCGGCAAGAGCGGTCAACAGAAATTTCGACGATCATCGAAATGGTGAGCGCGCCGCCCTGTCGGGCGCAGGGCGCGGGCCGGCCCGAAAAGCGTGCTCGGCGCGGCCGATCACGGCGCTCGCTGCAAGCAAACTGGCATAGACGCTAGGCATTGTTTAAGAAATCGGTACAGTAGAGTGTGCAGGCAATAACGGGATGCGTTGATATGGCCGGGAAAAGGCTCTTCCAATCGGTGGCGGAACAGATCGCCCAGTTGATCGACGAGGGTGCGTTCCCGCCCGGAACGCGCCTGCCCGGGGAGCGGGAACTGGCCGAGCGGCTCGGGGTGAGCAGGGTGACGATCCGCGAGGCGGAGATCGCGCTCCAGGCCGTCGGACGGCTGGAGATCAAGACCGGGTCGGGCGTCTACGTCAGCGAGGCGCAGCCGGCGGCCCACGCGCCCCTGCCCAAGGCGAGCGCGTTCGAAGTGACCGAGGCGCGCCTGCTGGTCGAATCCGAGGCGGCCGCGCTCGCCGCGCACAATATCACCGAGGAAGGCGTCGCGCGGCTGGAGGAACTGATCGAGCAGATGCGGACCGGCGATCACGATGCCGCGAACGAGGCCGACGCGCTGTTCCACCAGACCATTGCCGAGGCGTCCAACAACGCCGCGCTGGTCCATACCATTCGCACCTTGTGGCGCATGCGCGAGGACCTGCCCGACGTGAAGGCGACTTACGAGGCGGTCTGCGTGGACGATGCCGAATCGCGCACGGCCGAACATCGCGCGGTCTTCGAGGCGCTGCGCGATCGCGACGCGGCGGCGGCGCGGGCCGCGATGCGCGAGCATTTCCACCGCCTGATCAATGCCATGCTCGACGCGACCGAGCGCATGGCGCTGGAGGAGGTCCAGCAGAAGGCGTCGCAGAGCCGCGAGCGCTTCCTCGTGGCCGCCCGGATGAGCTAGACAAATTGGTATTACAGAAAAATCTGACGCTCCTATGCCAGATTGATTGACAGTATCGTCGCCACCCCTATAGTCGCACCCAATAAGAACGGGCGAGGGGACGATGATGCTTGGACGGGTCGGTCTGTGGCTATTGCTAGCCGTTGCGGCCGCGAGTCCGCTGAAGGCGGAGCGCCACCTGGTGCGCGACCAGGAGGGCTATGCCGCGGCGCTGTCGCGCGTCGAGGCGGGCGACGTCATCGTCCTCGCCAGCGGCGAATGGCGCGATTTCGACATGGTGGTGACCGGCCGCGGCACGGCGGATGAACCGATCGCGGTCGTCGCCGAGCGGCCTGGCACGGTGTTCCTCACCGGGCAATCGAGCCTTCGCATCGGCGGCGAGCACGTCGTCGTCTCCGGCCTGGTCTTCCGCGACGGATACAGCCCGCGCGGCGAAGTGATCTCGTTTCGTCGGACGAAGGACGACCTCGCGCGCAACAGCCGCGTGACCCAGGTCGTGATCGACCGTTTCAACAAGCCCGACCGGTTCGAATCCGATTACTGGGTGGGAATCTACGGCCGGAACAACCGCTTCGATCACAACCACCTGGTCGGCAAGACCAACCAGGGCGTGACGCTGGCGGTGCGGCTCGACGCGCCCGAAAGCCGCGAGAACGGCCACCGCATCGATCACAACTACTTCGGGCCGCGCCCGGTGCTCGGCTCCAACGGCGGGGAGACGATCCGCATCGGGACGAGCAAGTACTCGATGTTCCGTTCGGGCACGATCGTCGAGAACAACGTGTTCGACCGGTGCGACGGCGAGGTGGAGATCATCTCGAACAAGTCGAACGGCAATGTCTATCGCGGCAACCTTTTCCTCAATTCGCGCGGTGCGCTGACCTTGCGCCACGGCGACGACACGCTGGTGGAACGCAACGTCTTCCTCGGCGGGGGCAAGGACCACACCGGCGGCATCCGCGTGATCAACCGGAACCAGACGGTGCGCTTCAATTACATGGAGGGGCTGCGCGGCAGCGGTTTCGCCAGCGCGCTGACGGTGATGAGCGGCGTGCCCAATTCGCCGGTCAACCGCTACGTCCAGGTCGACAACGCGCGGATCGAGCGCAACACGGTGATCGACAGCGCCCGCATCACGCTGGGCGCGGGCGCCGACGAGGAGCGTTCGGCCGCGCCGGTCAACTCGGTCTTCGCCGGCAACCTGCTCGGCGGGGCGGGCGAGGGCACTTTCGTCGAGGTCGATTCGGACATCTCGGGCATTGCCTTCGATCGCAACGCGGTCGTCCGCGGCGAGGTGCACAGCGCCGCCGCGCACTTGCGCGAGGTGCAGGCCCGGATGGAGCGGGCCGCCAACGGCCTGCTCTACCCGGTCGATCCGGCGCTGGTCGACGTGGGCGCCCCGCGCGACCTGGCGCGGATCGCGCTCTCGGACGTCGGGGTGGACTGGTATCCGAAACCCGGCGCGCAGGCAGACTTCGGCTTTTCCGGCACCGTCACCCGCGTCGCTCCGGGGGAGGACACGCTGGCCCGCGCGGTGGCCTCGGCCGCGCCGGGCGACGTCCTGCTGCTGGAGCCGGGCGTCCACATCGCCAACCGCGTGATCGCGGTGGACGAGATGCTGACCATCCGCGGACCCGAGGCGATCGCCGGTGCCGACGGACGCGAAAGCGCGATCGTCCGCTTCACCCGCCCGTCGCTGGTCGAGCTGCGCGAGGGCGGCAACCTGCGCCTCGCCAACCTGGTGATCGACGGCGCGCTGGCCCCCGATTCGGTCGGCAATGCGGTGATCCGCACCAGCGCCTTCCCGCTCAAGGCGAACTTCCGCGTCGAGCTGGACGCGGTGACGGTCCGCGATCTCGTGGTCAACAAGTCCTTCGCCGTGCTCGCGATCGGCAAGGGCGCGCTGGCCGACCGCGTGACTATCCGCGACAGCATCTTCGCCGACATCACCGGGGCGATCGTCTCCGCCCAGGCCGAAACCGACGATTTCGGCCGCTACAACGTCGAGTATCTCGACATCGCGGATAGCACGTTCGCCGACGTCGGCGGCCCCGCGGCGGCCGTCTATCGCGGCGGCACCGACGAGAGCACGTTCGGCCCGATCGTCACCGTTTCCGGCAATACCTTCCGCAATGTCGGCCGCACCGGGGCGGGGCAGGGCGCGTCGATCCATCTCCACGGCGTCCAGGTCGCCTCGCTCGCGGGTAACAGCTTCGAGAACGCGGCCCCGCCTGTGGTCGAGCACACGGTGGGGACGCCGGCGACCGCGATCGTCGGCAACCGCTTTGCGCAGACGCCGCCGCCGGTCGTGCGCGAGCTGGTCTTCCCGGGCGAGCCGCGGGCCGAACTGCGCGACAATGAAACGATCCCGGAGGAAAGCCTGTGAACCACTTGACCAGACGCGCCGCCCTGCTGGCGGCGGTGCCGGCGAGCGCGCTGGCGCTGGCCCTTCCCGCCGCGCCGGCCCACGCCCAGGCGCCCGTCGCGCCGGAGCAGGCGGCATCGGCGCCGGCGACGCCCGCGGCGGACCTGCCGCCGCTCTATGCCGACGAGTTCGCGCGGGCGCGCGCTTTCGTCGCCGGGATGATGGAAGCCGGCGTGGTTGTGCCGCAGCCGCGCGACCCGGGCGGCGGCTACACGCACGAGCAGCACAAGCGCAATTACCGCGCGATCCTGCTGTCGGGGCAGCTTTACCGGATCACCGGGGACCAGGCCTATGCCGACTACGTGCGCGCGATGCTGCTCGCCTATGCCGATCTCTATCCCACGCTCGGCGATCACCCGGCGCGCAGCAACCAGAACGCGGGCCGCCTGTTCTGGCAGGTGCTCAACGACGCGGTCTGGCTGGTCCACGCGGTGCAGGGCTATGCCGAGATCCGCGACGGGCTGAGCGCCGCCGACCGCGAGCGGATCGACAGCCAGGTCTTCCGCCGCGCCGCGCATTTCCTCTCGGTCGAATCGCAGGCCACGTTCGACCGTATCCACAACCACGCGACCTGGGCGACCGCCGGCGTCGGGATGACCGGTTACCTGCTGGGGGACCGCGACCTCGTCGAGCGCGCGCTGCTGGGTTCGGACAAGAGCGGCCAGGCCGGGTTCCTGCGCCAGACCGAGCTGCTCTTCTCCCCCGACGGCTATTACGCCGAAGGCCCCTATTACCAGCGCTATGCCCTGATGCCGTTCATGGTCTTCGCCGACGCGATCGCGCGCAACGATCCGCAGCGGCGCATCTTCGAACATCGCGACGGCATTCTCCTCAAGGCCCTGCGGACGACGATCCAGCTGACATACGGCGGCTATTTCTTCCCCTTCAACGATGCGCTGAAGGACAAGAGCCTGCGGACCGAGGAACTCTACCACGGCATCGCCATCGCCTATGCCCAGACCCGCGACCCGAGCCTTCTCTCGATCGCGCGGATGCAGGATCGCACGGTCCTGACCCGGGCGGGGCGGATGGTCGCGGCCGATCTGGCCGCCGGGCGGGCGGAGCCGTTTCCGTTCCGCTCCATGCTGCTGCGCGACGGGCCGGAGGGCGAGCAGGGGGCGGTCGCGATCCTGCGCGAAGGCGAGGGGCCGCGGCACACCGCGCTGGTGGCCAAGAATTCGTCGCAGGGCATGGGCCACGGCCATTTCGACAAGCTCAGCTGGCAGCTTTACGACAACGGGCACGAGATCGTGCGCGATTACGGCGCGGCGCGGTTCCTCAATATCGAGGCCAAGGAGGGCGGACGCTACCTGCCCGAGAACGAGACCTGGGCCAAGCAGACCCTGGCGCACAACGCGCTGGTCGTGGACGGGCGCAGCCACTTCGACGGCAAGGTCAGGCCGGCCAGCGCGGTCGCGCCCGAACAGCTCCATTTCTCGGTCGAACCCGGCCTGCAGGTTTCCAGCGCCCGCGTCGATGGCGCCTATCCGGGGGTGGGCATCGTCCGCACGCTGGTGATGGCCGATGTGCCGGGGCTGGAAAGCCCGGTGGTGTTCGATCTCGTCACCGCGGAGAGCGAGGGCACGCATTCCTACGACCTGCCGCTGCATTACCAGGGCGCGGTGATCGAACTGGGCTTCCCGGTCGAAAGCCACGTCGCCGCGCGCCCGGTGCTGGGCGAAGGCCACGGCTACCAGCATGTCTGGGTCGATGCGGAGGCCACGCCGGCGGCGGGCGACGGCGCGCTGACCTGGCTGCTCGACGGGCGTTTCTACACCTATCGCTTCGCCACCGACGGCGCGACCCGCGCGGTCCTGGGCCAGGTCGGGGCCAACGATCCCGATTTCAACTTGCGCCGCGAGCCGCTGGTCCTGCTGCGCCGCGAGAGCGCGGGCGGGACGACTTTCGCCACCCTGCTGGAAAGCCACGGCCGCTACGACGGGGCGGCGGAACAGACCGTCGCCAGCCGCAGCCGCGTGGCCGCCATGCGTCACGAGCGGCAGGGCGGGAAGGACATCGTCGTGCTGACGCTGAAGGACGGCGGGCAGGTCGCGCTGGCCGTTTCGCACGACACCGATCCGGGCGCGCGCCACAGCGCGACGGTCGACGGGCGCGAGATCGCCTGGTCGGGATTTGCCGCGATCGTCGAGATCGGGCGGGGAGGAAACTGACATGCACCGGGATATCCAGCGCCGCTCGCCGGCCTTCACCCCGGCGGCCGAAACCGCGATCGAACAGGTCGATCCCGGCATCCGCCGCCAGATCCTGGGCCATGGCCCCGATCTCATGGTCTGCCGGGTATGGTTCGAACAGGGCGCCATCGGCCGGGTCCATTCGCATCCGCACAGCCAGTCTTCCTACGTCGAGAGCGGCCGCTTCCGCGTGACGATCGACGGCGAAGAGCGCGAGCTGGAGGCCGGCGACGGCTTCTACGTCGCGCCGTTCCTCGACCACGGGGCCCTCTGCCTCGAAGCGGGCTGCCTGCTCGACACCTTCAACCCGGCGCGTGCCGATTTCCTGGGCGAGGAGGGCTGACCATGCTTCGCAACCGCTTCCGCTGGACCATCGTCGCGCTCGTCGCCGTGGCCACCGTGATCAATTACATCGACCGCGGTGCGCTCGGCCTGCTCTGGCCCGAGATCTCGCAGGACCTGGGGATGAGCAAGCTCGACTATGCGATCATCCTCAACGTCTTCACGTTCGCCTATGCCTTCGGCCAGACGCTGTTCGGCAAGATCTTCGACTGGATCGGCACCCGGCTGGGCTTCGTCCTGTCGATCGTCGTCTGGTCGGCGGCGACGATCCTCCATGCCTTCGCCCGCGGCCTGTTCAGCTTCGCGCTGTTTCGCGCGCTGCTGGGCGTGTCCGAGGCCGGCAACTGGCCCGGCGCGACCAAGGCCAATGCCGAATGGTTCCCGATCCGCGAGCGCGCACTGGCGCAGGGGATCTTCAATTCGGGCGCCGCGATCGGCGGGATCGTCTCGGCCCCGGTCGTCGCCTATCTCTTCGTCTTCCTCGAATCGTGGCAGGCGACCTTCATCGCGATCGGCGCGCTCGGCTTCCTCTGGCTGGTGCCTTGGCTGATCGTCTACAAGACCGGGCCCGAGGCGCATCCCTGGCTGAGCGCGGAAGAGCGCGACTATATCCTGACCGGCCAGCGCGACCTGGAAACCAACGAAGTCGTCACTTACGCGCCTTCGGCCGGGGAAATCCTGTCGCGCAAGGAAAGCTGGGGCGTGATCCTCGCCTCGTTCTTCCTCGATCCGATCTGGTGGCTCTTCGTCGGCTGGCTGCCGCTCTACCTGGCCGAGACTTACGGCTTCGGAGTCGCCGAAATCGGGCTCTACGGCTGGGTGCCCTATGTCGGCGCGATGTTCGGCGCCTGGTTCGGCGGCATCCTGGCGCAGAACCGGATCAAGGCCGGCTGGTCGGTCAACCGCACCCGCAAGAGCGTGATCGCGCTGGGCGGGGCGATCATGCTCGTCTCGCTCCTGCTCACGATCCAGGCCTCGACCCCGCTGGCCGCGGTCCTGCTGATGGCGGCGATCCTGTTCGGCTTCCAGACGGCGGTCGGCAATATCCAGACGCTGCCGAGCGATTTCTATTCGGGCAAGTCGGTCGGCACCCTGGCCGGCTATGCCGGGACCGCGGCCAAGCTCGCGGTGGTCGGGCTGAACTTCCTGATCCCGATCATCACCGCCGACAGCTACGCCCCCGCCTTCGCGGTCGGCGCGGCGCTGGCGATCCTGACCGTGGCATCGGTCTTCTTCCTGTGCCCGCGGATCAAACCCCTCAATCCCAAAACGGGGCGGCCCAGCGCCGTTACCCCTTCGTGAAAGGCTAATCGAAACATGACGGATCTGACGAACAAGGTGGCCATCGTGACCGGCGCGAGCCGCGACATCGGCCAGGCGGTGGCCATCGAGCTGGGCAAGTGCGGCGCGCGGGTGGCGGTCAACTACCGCTCCGACGAGGCGGCGGCAGACGCGGTGGTCGAGACGATCCGCCAGGCCGGCGGCGAAGCCATGAAAGTGCGCGCCGACGTGACCGTGGCGGCCGAGGTCGATGCCATGGTCGCGCAGACGCGCGAAGCCTTCGGCGGGGCGATCGACATCGTCGTCAACGTCGCCGGCGGGATGGTCGAACGTCGCCCGCTCGACGCGATGGACGAGGATTTCTTCAACCACGTCATGCAATTGAACGCGACGTCGGCCTTCCTCGTTACCAAGGCGGCGGTGCCGCACATGGGCGAAGGCGGGGCGATCGTGAACTTCGCCTCCCAGGCCGGGCGCGACGGCGGCGGGCCCGGCGCCTGCGCCTATGCCACCTCGAAAGGCGCGGTGATGACCTTCACCCGCGCCATGGCGAAGGAACTGGGGCCGAAGGGCATTCGCGTCAACGCGCTGTGCCCGGGCATGATCGCGACGACGTTCCACGACACCTTCACCAAGGACGAAGTGCGCGCCAACGTCGCCGCGGCCACCCCGCTGCGCCGCCAGGGCAACTCGGAAGAAGTCGCCACCACCGTCGCCTGGCTCGCCAGCGACGAGGCGGCCTTCGTCACCGGCGCGAACATCGACATCAACGGCGGCACGTTCTTCTCCTGAGCGGGAAGGCTGGGGAACGGACGGGATGAAGACGTTCATCGTCGGCGAGGCCATGCTGGAATACCACAGCCACGGGGGCACCGGGCTGCGGTATGGCGGGGATACGCTGAACACCGCGATCCACCTGGCCCGGCGCGGCCTCGACGTGGCCTATGTCACTGCGGTCGGGACCGACCCGGTCAGCGACGCGCTCGTCCGGGCCTGGGCAGAGGAGGGGATCGACGTCACCCACGTCCACCGCCATCCCGACCGTTCGCCCGGCATCTACGCAATCCATCTCGACGCGGCGGGGGAGCGCAGCTTCCTCTACTGGCGCGACGCCAGCGCCGCGCGCGAGATGTTCGCGCTACCCGGCATGGAGCGCACGTTGGCGGCGGCGCAGGACTGCGACCTCGTCTATTTCAGCCTGATCTCGCTCGCGGTGATCGGCGATGCCGGGCGCGAGGCGCTGCTCGGCCTGGCACGCGCGCGCAAGGCGGCGGGGCGGGCGGTCGCATACGACAGCAATTACCGCCCGCGCCTCTGGCCCGATGCCGGCCAGGCGCAGGCGGCCTCGCTGGCGGCGGCGGGGGCGGCGACCATCGGCCTGCCGACCAACGTCGACGAGCGGGAGCTGTTCGCCGACGCGGCGGACGAGCCGGCGATCGCCGCGCGCTGGCACGCCGCGGGCTGCGACGAGGTGATCGTCAAGGCGGGGGAGCGCGGCTGTTTCCATTCCGGGCCGGACTGCGCGCAGGCTTTCCCGGTTGCGCCGGTGCGCGTGGTGGATTCGAGCGGCGCGGGCGACGCCTTCAATGCCGGCTACCTCCACGCCCGGCTGATCGGCGCCGACCGCGACCGCGCGATCGCGGCCGGCCAGGCGCTGGCGGCCGAAACGCTCGGCCATCTCGGCGCGATCGAAGTCGGCCGCCGCCGCGCGCTCAATCCTGCTTGACGCTCTCGCGGTCCCAGAACCGCAGCTGGCCGCACTTCTCGATGAAGGCCTTCGCTGCCTTCTCGCCCGATGAGACATCGACGAAACCGTCGTCCATCCAGTTCCACACCCCGGCCGTTTCGAACAGCGGCTGGACGGACGGGACATAGGCGACGAACTTGGCGTGGGCGAAGGCATCGTTGACGAAATCGACGCTCGGCTTGTCGGTGTTGTAGCGGCGGGCCGATTCCTCGCTCATCACCACGGCCACCGCGTCATAGGCGACCGAGGGGCCGCCATCGATCTTCTCGTCGGCTTCCATCATGCTGCCGTCGGACAGCCTGGCCCCGGCGACGTGCGGGGCGACGATTTCCACCATGCCGCCAGCATCCTGCGCCGCCTGCTTCAAGGCCGCGACGACATCGGCATCGGCGCCTTCGGCGATGTAGATGCCCAGCTTGCGTCCCTTGAAGCTGTCGGGGCCGTTCCTGACGATCGACAGCGCGGGGCTCTCGGGCAGGTCGGTGATCGGTTCGCGCGCGGCCGGCACTTTCTCGGGCAACTGGTCCAGGCCGATGCCGTCGGCCACCTCCTGCGCCAGCCCCTCGTCGATATGGCGCAGGTGGCCGATCATGCGCTTGCGGATATCCATGCGTTCCACCTTCGACAGTTCGAAGGTCAGCGCATTGGCCATGTGCGTCTGCTCGACCGGAGTCTGCGAGACGTAGAACTGGCGCGCCTGGCTGTAGTGATCGGCGAAGGTCTCGCTCCGCACGCGGACCTTCGGCCCGCCCACGTCCGCGGGGTAGGACGTGAAGCCGCGCTCCGGGCAGGCGCGCGGGCCGCGGCCCTCGTTCGGCTTGTCGGTATCGCCCCAGCTGTTCGGCTCGTAATTGGCACGACCCTTGGGATTGGTCATCGCCATGTGCCCGTCCTGCTGGAAATGGCGCACCGGGCATTTGGGCGCGTTGATCGGGATATGGGTGAAGTTCGGGCTGCCGAGCCGCTTCAGCTGCGTGTCGAGGTAGGAGAAGTTGCGTCCTTGCAGCAGCGGGTCCTCGGTGAAATCGATGCCGGGCACGATGTTCTGCGTGCAGAAGGCGACCTGTTCGGTCTCGGCGAAGAAGTTGTCGACATTGGCATCGAGCGTCAGCGTGCCGATGATCTCGACCGGGACCTGCTCCTCGGGAATGATCTTGGTCGCGTCGAGCACGTCGAATTCGAACTGCTCGGCGAATTCCTCGTCGAACACCTGGATGCCCAGGTCCCATTGCGGGAAATCGCCCGCCTCGATCGCGTCCCACATGTCGCGGCGATGGAAGTCCGGGTCCATCCCGTTGACCTTCAGCGCCTCGTTCCAGATCACCGATTGCAGCCCCAGCCGCGGCTTCCAGTGGAACTTGACGAAATGCGCGTCGCCCTTTTCGTTGACGAGGCGGAACGTGTGCACGCCGAAACCTTCCATGAAGCGGAAGGAGCGCGGGATCGTCCGGTCGGACATGATCCACATGACCATGTTCATCGATTCGGGGGAGAGCGAGATGAAGTCCCAGAAATTGTCGTGCGCGGTCTGTGCCTGGGGGAACCCGCGGTCGGGCGCAGGCTTGGCGGCGTGGATCAGGTCGGGGAACTTGATCGCGTCCTGGATGAAGAAGACCGGGATATTGTTGCCGACCAGGTCCCAGTTGCCTTCTTTGGTATAGAACTTGGTCGCGAAGCCGCGCACGTCGCGCGCCAGGTCGGGCGAACCCTTGTTCCCCGCGACGGTGGAGAAGCGCGTAAAGGTGGGCGTCTTGACCCCGACCTCGTTGAAGATCGCCGCGCGCGAATACTCGGGGATCGCCTTCTTCAGCTCGAAATGGCCGTGAACCCCGTATCCGCGGGCGTGGACCACGCGCTCGGGAATACGCTCGTGGTCGAAATGGAAGATCTTCTCGCGCGCGACCTGGTCCTCGACCAGTTGCGGCCCGCGCGCGCCGGCGGTCAGCCAGTTCTGGTCGTCGGCCACCGGCGCGCCCTGCGCGGTGGTCATCACGTCGTCGTCGCCGCGCGGCTCCTGGTGGTTGGCGCCGCCTTTCGACAGCTTGAAATCGTCGCTCATCTTGCTCTCCGCTCGTGGGCTTTGGGGGGGCGACCCGCTGGTGGCGGGAAAAATGGCCGGATCGGTCAGGGGGCAGCGGTCATCGGTCCGGGCCCTGTGGCTCCGCCATCCGGCGGTGCATCTGCGCCAGCACGGTATCGGGGATGATCCCCGCGAATGTATCCTGCACCTTGTTCATGAATCCGCTGACCGTGTGCGCGTCGCCGCCCAGCAGCGCCTCGTATCCGTCCTGCGCGACCTTGGCCGGGTCGGCCTTGTCGTCGTCCTGCCCGACGTCGGTGTTCTCCATCCCCGCGCGGGCGAAGAAGCGCGTGTCGGTCGGCCCCGGCATCAGGCAGGTGACCGCGACGTCGGTGTGCTTCAGCTCGTTGCGAAGGCCGAAGCAGAAATAGTCGATGTAGCTTTTCGTGCTGTTGTAGACGAGCTGGTAGGCGCCGGGGATGTGCCCGGCGATCGACCCGGTCACGAGGATCCGGCCGGCGTTGCGGGCCACCATCTTCCGCCCGATCGCGTGCAGCAGCCAGGTCGTTCCCGTGACATTGGTGTGGATCACGTGGGCAATGTCGGCCCAGTCCTGTTCGACGAAGGCCCGGCCCAGCCCGTGCCCGGCATTGGCGATCAGCACGTCCATCTCGCGATCCCCGATCGCGGCCATCAGCTGTTGCAGGCCCTCGCGCGTGGCGAGGTCGGCCTGCACCGTTTCGACCGAGGGCGCCCCCGCGTCGCGCGCGGCGGCTTCCGCCTCGTCGAGCGGCCGGTCCGCCGCGAGCAGCAGGCTGCACCCGTCGCGCGCGGCGAGCCGCGCCAGTTCCAGCCCGATCCCGCTGGAAGCGCCGGTGACGAGGACGAAGCCGGCCAGCCGTTCGATCCTGTCCGCCATCGTCAGTGCTCCATCCCGGGCTTCAGCACGACCTTGGTCCAGGTGTCCTGTTGTTCCTTGAAGTTCCTGTAGCCGTCGGCCGCCTGCTCCAGCGGCAGCCGGTGGCTGATGAGAAAAGTCGTATCGAGCGTGCCGTCCTCGATCTTGTCGAGCAGCTCGCCGGTGTATTTCTGCACGTGGGTCTGGCCCGAGCGGACCTGCAGCCCCTTTTCCATCAGCGCGCCGAGCGGGAACTTGTCCGTCATCCCGCCATAGACGCCGGGGATCGAGACGCGCCCGCCGGGGCGCACGGCGAGGAGCGCCTGCTTGATCACGCGCGCGCGGTCCGCGCCGATGCCGACGGTCTGCTTGGCAATGTCGAGCATGTTGTCGACGGCGAAGCCGTGCGCCTCCATCCCGACCGCGTCGATCACCGCGTCGACGCCGATCCCGCCCGACATTTCCAGCAGCGCCTCGCGCACGTCGGTGGAACGGAAGTCGATCGTTTCCGCCCCCAGCTCGCGCGCCAGCTCCAGCCGGTGCGGGTAGTGGTCGATCGCGATGACTTTCGCCGCGCCCATGACGATGGCGGACTGGATCGCGAACAGGCCGACGGGGCCGCAGCCCCAGACCGCGACCGTGTCGTCCGGCTGGATCTGCGCGTTCTCCGCCGCCATCCAGCCGGTGGGCAGGATGTCGGAAAGGAACAGGACCTTCTCGTCCTCCAGGTGATCGGGCACCGCGATCGGGCCGACGTCGGAAAAGGGCACGCGGACATATTCCGCCTGCCCGCCCGAATAGCCGCCCGTCAGGTGCGAATAGCCGAACAGCCCGCTCATCGGGTGGCCGTAGAGCGTGGCCGACATGTCCTGCTTTTCCGCCGGGTTGGAATTCTCGCAGGCCGAATACTGCTGCACCGCGCAGTGGAAGCACCCGCCGCAACTGATGGTGAAGGGCACGACGACGCGCTGCCCCTTCTTCAGCGTGGACTTGCTGCCGGTATCGACCACCACGCCCATGAACTCGTGGCCGAGAACGTCGCCCGCCTTCATGCCGGGAATGACCCCGTCGTAGAGGTGGAGGTCCGAACCGCAGATCGCGGTCGCGGTCACTTCGACGATCGCGTCGCGCGGGTTGACGATTTCCGGATCGCGCACGCTTTCGACGCGCACGTCCTTGGTTCCATGCCAGGTCAGTGCCTTCATGCCGCCTTCTCCTTCTCGGCTGCGCGGGTGTTTTCCTTGCGCGATGCGGACGTGGCGATCTCGCCCGTTTCCATCAGCATCTTGAACCGCTTGAGATCGTGGCGCGCCTGCACTTGCGGTTCGCGCATGAAGAGCTTGGCGATCGCCTTGCCCGCCTTTCCGCCCGGCGGGTCGTAGGCGACGACCAGGGTGACGCGGGTGCCGCGGTCGCCGGGGGCGTCGGCAAAGGAAACCTCGCCCTGCGTCTCGATGTCGGAGCCTTCGACCGATCGCCAGGCGATCCGTTCGTCCTGCGTGTCCTCGACCACCTCGGTCTCGACATCGACCGTGGTCCCGCCCGGGGCCTTGATCGTCCAGACCGAACGCTTCGCGTCGTCTTCCTTCACGACGATCCGCTCGACGTTTTCCATCACGTCCACGAGGTTGGGGAAGGAACGCCAGAAGGCGTAGAGTTCGTTGCGGGGCCGGCGGATGGTCACCGACCGGCCTGCAATGTCCAGCGGGCCGTGGACGTGGCGGGCGGTATAGCCCGGGGCGCGGTCGCTGCCCTGGCGGCGCCGGTGGGCGCGCAGGCCGAGGACGAGCCCGCCGACCGCGAGGCCGAGGCCGGCCGCCGCCCCGGCGATCTGTCGCTTGCTGTCAGTCATGTCGATCGTCTCCTGTCTGACCAAGAGAGGCGAGAGCGGCACGATCCGTTCCGGGCCTGGGCCGGCGGCCGCTGCCCGATGCGACGAAGCGTGGCCGGGACAGGACGGGATCGAAAAACCCTGCAACAGGCCAGCCGCGGCGCGCCGGCGGCGTGCAATATATGTTCGGCGGCCATGAAAAAACGGGAACGTTCGGTGCCCGTTTCCATTCCTTGTTGCATGTCTTCGCCCGAAGATCTCGACCAGTTCCTGCAGCTTTGCATGTGGGACATCGCCGCCGGTGCGCGGCAACTTTACCGGCGTCTTCCCGGCGTCGCCGAACATGCCGAGGACGCGGGCCTGCAACTCGTGCTCAGCGAACTGGCATCGGTCGCGGGGATGTGCGCCGATCGCCTGTTCATGACCGGCGGCAAGCATTCCGGGCCGGACAACCTGTGGATGGCGGGCATTCTCGACGATGCGGAGCGCGACACGCGGACGATCGCCCCCGGGCCGCTGCTCGACCTCGCGATCGTGGGCGCCGTTCGCAAGGCGCTCCAGGCCAAGCTTGCTTCGATCGACACCGCCCATGCCACCGCGCGGGCGCTGGAGGATTCGACCAGCGGCGCCGCGCTCAAGCTCTCGCGGGCGGAGGCCGAGGTCCACGATCGCGAACTGGCCGACCTGCTCGATCGCCTCGCGGCCCAGGCCGCGCGCGGCGGCCGGGGCGGGGCGAGGGGCCGCCGACGCCGGGTAGGGGCCGCGGGCTAGGCTCGCCCGGACGCTGGCCCGGTCAAGGCCGCTTTTCAAGCTTGCAGCCCGGTGCAAACCGGCCCCCGATCGCCCGCGCGGGATTGACCGCGCGGCGCGCCATCCGCATGGCATGGCCGCATGGATGCACTGGCCCGTCTCGAACGCACGATCGCCCGGCGGCGCAACGCCGATCCCGATGCCAGCTACGTCGCCCGCCTGCACGATCGCGGCCTGCCGGTGATCGCGCGCAAGGTGGGGGAGGAAGGCGTCGAAGCGGCCGTCGCGGCCCTTTCCGGCTCGCGCGAGGAACTGGTGGGCGAGGCGGCCGACGTCCTGTTCCACCTCCTGGTCCTGCTCTCCGCGCGCGATATCGCCCTGGCCGACGTCCTGGCCGAACTCGACCGGCGCGAGGGGGTCTCGGGCCTCGACGAAAAAGCTTCCAGGAGCGAATGATGCCGATCGACGCGACCCAGCCTTACGACGACGACAATATCTTCGCGAAGATCCTGCGCGGGGAAATCCCCTCGACCAGGGTCTACGAGGACGAATGGGCCTATGCCTTCGAGGACATCGCCCCCCAGGCGGCGGTCCACACGCTGGTGATCCCCAAGGGCAAGTACGTCAGCTGGGACGATTTCAGCCAGCGCGCGAGCGATGCCGAGATCGCCGGTTTCGTGCGCGCGGTGGGCAAGGTCGCGCGGGACAAGGGGCTGGTGGAGCCCGGCTATCGCCTGCTCGCCAACCTCGGCCGGCACGGCGGGCAGGAAGTGCCCCACCTTCACGTCCATGTCTTCGGCGGCGAGCCGCTGGGGCGGATGATCGCGAAATAGCCACGGCTGACAGTTTCGTTTGCTTGGCGAGTCCGCGATCCGCTAAGGCGCGCGCCACGATGACGCTGCGTCCCACCCCGCCCGACGGCCTGATCGACGGCACCCGGCACCTCTACGCCGTGCGCGTCTATTACGAGGATACCGACCTGTCGCAGGTCGCCTATCACGCCAATTACCTGCGCTGGTTCGAACGCGCGCGGTCCGACCTGCTGCGCCGGCTGGACATCGACCAGCGCGCCGCGGTCGAATCGGGCGAAGGCGCCTATGCGGTGGCCGACCTCTCGATCCGATACCTGCGCCCGGCCCGGCTGGACGACGACATCGTGATCGAGACCCAATGCACCCAGCTGCGCGCCGCGAGCTGTCGCATGCACCAGCGCGCGCTGCGCGGCGACGAGCTGCTGGCCGAGGCCGACCTGAGGGTCGGCTTCGTCGCCCCCGACGGCCGGCCCCGGCGCCAGCCGCGCGCGTGGCAGGAAGCTTTCAAGTCCCTCCTCTCCAGCGAAGAAGAACCGCAATGATCCTATCGCAACTCGCGGCGGCAGCGCCGAACCGGCTCGACCCGGTGCAACTGTTCCTCGATGCCGACATCGTGGTCCAGCTCGTCATGGTCGGGCTGCTCGCCGCCTCCATCTGGACCTGGATGATCATCGTCTCCTTCTCCATGCGCATGGCCGGCGTGCGCCGCCGGGCTGACGCGTTCGAGGCCGATTTCTGGCGCACCGACGATTTCGACGGGTTCATGCAGCAACATGCCAAGCGCAACGTGCCGATCGCGCGGATCGCCGGGGCCGGGATGGCCGAATGGCGCCGCTCGACCAAGGGCGGGGTCAAGGACCGAGAGGGCCTTCGCGGCCGGGTCGCGCTGGCGATGGAAGGCCAGGTGGCCGAAGAGGCGGACGATCTCGCCCGCCGGCTGAACTTCCTCGCCACGGTCGGGTCGGTCGCGCCCTTCGTCGGCCTGTTCGGCACGGTCTGGGGTATCATGAACAGCTTCTTCCAGATCGGGGCGCAGGAATCGAGCTCGCTCGCGGTCGTCGCCCCCGGCATTTCGGAGGCGCTTTTCGCCACCGCGATCGGCCTCTTCGCGGCGATCCCGGCGGTCATCGCCTATAACCGCTTCAGCCACGCGGTGAACGCGTTCGAGGCGCACCTGCAGCGGTTCGCCGACCGCTTCCACGCCAGCCTGAGCCGCGAACTGGAGCGGATGTAATGGCGATGGGGCTCGTTCGCCCGGGGCGGCGCGCGCGGGGCAGCCGCCGCGCGCCGATGGCGGAAATCAACGTCACCCCGCTGGTCGACGTCATGCTGGTGCTGCTGATCATCTTCATGGTCACCGCCCCGATGCTGACCGCCGGCGTGCCGGTGGACCTGCCCGACAGCCGGGCCAATGCCCTGCCGCAGGACCGGCAGGAAGTGACCGTCTCGATCACCGGCGACGGCACGATCTACCTCGACGACAGCCCGCTCGCCCCGGGCGAGCTGCCCGACCGGCTGGCCAACCTGGGCTGCGGCGTCGGGGCGGGACGGCAGATGACCCTGCGCGCCGATCGCGCGCTCGATTACGGGCGCGTCATGGCGGTTATGGGGGAACTGAACCGGGCCGGCTGCAACCGCATCGCGCTGGTCACCCACGGTTCAGTTTCGGCCCCATAGCTGGTCCGAAATGGCAAGCTTCGCCCTGACCCGCGACGAGAAGATCGGCCTCGGCCTTGCCGTCGTGCTGCACGCCGCGCTGGTCGCCGTGCTGCTGGTCCAGCCGCGCGCATCGGACCCGCCGCCGATCCCCGAACGCATGGTCGTGAGCCTGGCCGAAGACGTCGGCCCGGTGTCGGTCGCGCCCGACCCGGTGGCGGAAAGCCGCGCGGCGATCGCGCCGAGGCTGAGCGAGCTGCCGGTGCCCGCGCCGCCGCTCGAAATCCCGCGCCCGGCGGAACTGGAGCGCCCGACCCCGCCCGAACGCCCCCAGCCGCGGGCCGAGGCTCCACCCGCGCGCGAGCGGCCGTCCCGTGAGCGGCCCCCCCGCGAACAGCCCCGGCGCGAAAGCCCGCCCGAACGCAGCGAGCCGCAGCGCAGCGGCGGCAGCCGGATCGGCAGCGATTTCCTGGGCGGCGCAGGATCGAGCACGACGACCGAGGAAACCCGCATTCCCGCCAGCCGGATCGGCGCCAGCGCCAAGGCGTCGCTGATCCAGGCCATCACCCGCCAGATCAAGCCGCACTGGTCGGCGCCGCAGGGGGTGGACGCGGACCGGCTGGTCACGGTTCTTTCCTTCCGCCTCAACGAGGACGGGAGCCTTGCGGGCACCCCGCGCGTAGTAAGCCAGTCGGGCGAAACGGCGGCCAACCGGCCGCAGAAGGCGCTCCACGCCGAACGCGCGATCCGCGCGGTCCAGCTCGCGGCGCCGTTCGACTTGCCGCCCGAATACTACAACGCCTGGAAATCCATCGACGGCGCCAGATTCGACAGGAACCTTTCGCGATGAAACCGATCCTTGCCCTTTTCACGCTCGCCCTTGCCGCCGCGCCCGCGGCGGCGCAGGATGCCCCGCCGACCCCCTCGGCCAGCGATCTCGGAACGCCCGTGCCCACCGGCGGGCAAGTGGAGACGATCGAACATGCCGAGGCGGAGGAAGGCGGCCTGACCTTCACCGTCACCGACGAAAGCGAGTGGCAGGATCTCGGCATTGCCATCCCGATTTTCGCGACCGATCGCGACGCGCCGACGCCGGCCAATGCCTCGGGCACGGCCGCGCTGGGCAGGGAACTGGCGCGGGTGGTCTATAACGACCTGAAGAACAACGGGCTGTTCCGCCCGGTCGGGCCCGATGCATTGCCCCAGCCGACCTTCACCCAGATCACCGCGCCCAACTGGCCGACCTGGTCCAGCCGGGGGGCGGAAATGCTCGTCCACGGCTATGTCCGCGCGCGCGGCGACGGCAAGCTGGTGGTCGGCTGCTATCTCTACGACATGGCGTTGAAGAGCGAGCTGGTGCGCGAAGGCTGGGTCGTCCCGCCGGCGGACTGGCGGCGCGCGGCGCACAAGTGCGCCGATCTCGTCTATTCGCGCCTTTCGGGCGAAGACCCGTTCTTCGACAGCCGGATCGCCTATATCGCCGAGACGGGCCCCAAGCATAACCGGGTCAAGCGCCTCGCGATCATGGATTCGGACGGGGCGAACCACCGCTTCATCACCACCGGCCGTTCGACCGCGCTGACACCGCGCTATTCGCCCGATTATCGCAGGCTGCTCTATCTCTCCTACGTCGATGGCAACCCGCGGATCTACGTCTACGACATCGGCTCGGGCCGGCAGACGCTGGTGACCGAGAACAGCAACCCGACTTTCGCCCCGCGCTGGAGCCCCGACGGGCGCTGGATCCTCTATTCGATGGCGGTCGGCGGCAATACCGACATCTACCGCGTTTCGGCCGAAGGCGGGCCCAGCGTGCGGCTGACCAATGCGCCGGGGATCGACATCGGCGGGTCCTATTCGCCCGACGGCAGCAGGATCGTGTTCGAAAGCGACCGTTCGGGATCGCAGCAGGTCTACGTGATGAACGCCGACGGTTCGAACCAGCGGCGGCTGACGTTCTTCGGCGGGCGCGCGGCGACGCCGGAATGGAGCCCGCGCGGCGACCAGATCGCCTTCACCCGCATCGCCGGCGATTTCAACATCGCGGTGATGAGCCCGGAAGGCCGCAACCTGCGGACGCTGACGAACGGCTGGCAGGACGAGGCGCCGACCTGGAGCCCGAACGGCCGCATCATCCAGTTCTTCCGCACCGAGCGCGGTTCGGGGCGGACGTCGCTCTGGCAGGTGGATCTCACCGGCCGCAACGAAAGGAGACTGCCGACGCCGGTGGACGCGTCGGACCCGGCCTGGGGACCGATTCTTCCCTGAGTGCATTCTTTGCTGTGTCACCCTTTGACGGGTCGTTGGGGTCGCAACCCAATCTTGGCATGAGGAAACGCCGATGAAACTACGCTTTGCAACCGTCGCCCTTCTCGCCGGCACCGCGGCACTGGCCGCCTGCAAGAAGGAACCGCCCGAATCGCTGCCGCCCGAACCGGCGCCGACGACCAGCGCGCCGACCGGCCCGACCCAGCCGGCCGGCCCGGTCCTGGGCACGCAGGCCCATTTCGAAAACGCGGTGAACGGCCAGAACGTGATCTATTTCGACACGGACCGTTACAACATCGACAGCGCCGACATGGCCGCGCTGCAGACCCAGGCGCAATACCTGGCGCAGCACCCGAACATCTCGATCACGATCGAAGGGCACGCCGACGAACGCGGCACGCGCGAGTACAACCTCGCGCTGGGCGAACGGCGCGCCAACGCGGCCAAGAACTACCTCGTCAGCCTGGGGGTGGCGGCCAGCCGCATCCGCACGGTTTCCTACGGCAAGGAACGCCCGGTCGCGCTCGGTTCGAACGAGGCGGCCTGGGCGCAGAACCGCCGCGCGGTCAGCGTCGTCGTCAACTGAGGCCCGGCTCGGTCGCGCCCGCGGCATCGGCATACCGGTGCATCGCGGCGCGGCCGGATCGGCTTACTGCGCGATGGCCGGCTGGATCGCGCCCGCGGTCGCGAAACCGGTCGCGAAACCGGCCGCGTCTGGCCCGGCGTCCCGGTGCGGGGCGGCAAGCGGGCCGGGGGTGCTGGCCATCGCGAACAGGGCCATGACCAGCACGCTCACCACGGCGGAAAAGGTCAACTGGCGGCTCATCGTTCGCAAGGCTCCTCGATCGTGTCGGCGGCGGCCGGATCGCCGGCTCGGCCCGCGCCCTAGCCGGGCGCAGATGAACGGTTTGTTGCATTGCAGCAAAAAATGCCGCGTCCCCCGTGTCCCCCGCGCTTCCCACCCGGTGCAACCATGCCTAGACTGGCAGCGATGACCATTCGACGAACGTCTTTCCGGGGCCCGGCATGAGCCGCGCCCGCCGATCCCTCGACTGGGGGTTTCCCCGCTGGCGCGGATATGGCTCCGCGCGCGAGGCGACGACCGTGCGCCTGTGCGACCGCCACGGGTGCGAGGAGCCGGGCGACTGCCCTGCGCCCAAGGCGCCCAACAGCCCCGACCGGTGGTATTTCTGCCAGCGCCACGCTGCCGAATACAATTCCAAGTGGGACTATTTCGAAGGGCTGGACAAGGCCGAGAAGGAAGCGCGCGCCAAGGCGGAGCGGGCGGAGAACGCCGGCTATGCCGAGGCGCAGCACTATGGCTGGAGCGGCAGCGGCGACGGTTCGCGCTCGGCCGACGAAATGCGCGCGCTCGACCTGCTGGGCCTGGAGGCCGACGCCGATTTCGCCGCGATCAAGAAGGCCTACCGCAACCGCGCCAAGGAAGTGCACCCCGACGTCAAGCCCGGCGATGCCGAGGCCGCGCGCCGGTTCCAGGCGCTCCAGGTCGCCTACGAGGTGCTGCGCAAGGCGGAAGAACGCCGCGAGTGGAAGGGCTAGGCCGCCGTCCGGCCGCGCGCCGCGCGCTTGCGCGGGCCTGCGGTCAGGCGGCAGGCCGCTCCATCCGCGCCGCCAGCGCGGCGGCCATTCGCTCGCCCAGCTCGGGCCCCTGCTCGGGATAGAGGTAGGGCTCGATCAGCTCCGCCTCCATCACCGCCAGTTCGCCCGAGGGCAGGCGCACCATGTCGATCCGGGCGTAGAGCAGGTCGTCGAAGGGCAGGGCGGCGACCACCGCCGCCGCGTGCGCGAGATCGTCGGCCCCCGGGGCATAGGGCGTCTCCGTCCCGCCATAGAGCGACTGGATCCGGTATTCGCCCGCGGCCGCGCGCTTGTTGACCGCGTGGGAGAACTGTCCGCCGACGAAGACGAAGGTGAACTCGCCTTCCTCCAGGATCGCGGGCAGGAACGGCTGGATCATCGCCGCGCGGCCCATCGTCCACCCATCTTCGGGCAGGGTGTCGCGGGTAAAGCTGTGCTGGCCCAGCCCGCCGGCGCCGATCCGCCGCTTCACCACCACCCGGTCGGTTTGGAGCGCGTCCATCGCCGCGGCCACTTCGGCCCGGCCGGCATCGTCGTGCCAGAGCGTCGGCACGGTCATGGCGCCGGCCGCCTCGAGTTCGCGCAGGTAACGCTTGTCGAGGTTCCAGCGCACGGCCGCCGGCGGGTTGTGGACCGCCAGCCCACGCGCCTCGAGGTCTTCCAGCCGGGCGAGGAACGCGTCGGCGCGGTCCTGGTAGTCCCAGGCCGTGCCCAGCAGGACCGCATCGATCCCGGCGAAGCGTTCGACCGGCGCGCGCCAGTCGATCTCCACCAGTTCCATCCCTCGCGCGGCGAGGGCCGGGCGCAGCGCCGCGACCTCGAGATCGTGCTCGAATGCGTCGCCGCGCCGCGGCCCGTCGCCGGGCAGGGTATCGGCGCAGGCGAGAAAACCGACCTGGACCATCAGACGGCTTCCAGCGCCTGGTCGAAGTCGCGGATCAGGTCGTCCGCATCCTCGATCCCGATCGAGATCCGCACGAGGTTGTCCGAAATGCCCAGTTCCGCCCGGCGTCCTTCGGGCACCGAGAGGTGCGTCATCGAGGCCGGGTGGCTGGCGAGCGTTTCGGTCCCGCCCAGGCTGACCGCGAGCTTGGCGACTTTCAGCGCGTCGAGGAAGCGGAAGCATTCGGCCTCGCCCCCCTCGATGAACAGCGAGAAGGTCGATCCCGCGCCGAAGCAGTGCCGCTGGTAGATGTCCTTCTGCCGCGCGTCCTTGATCATGCCGAGATAACCGAGCCCGACGACTTTCGGATGCCCGGCGAGGAATTCGCAGACTTTCGCCGCGTTCTCGCCCGCGCGCTGCATCCGCAGTTCGACCGTTTCGAGCGAGCGCAGCAGCATCCACGCGGTGTTGGGATCGGCGATCCCGCCCATCGTGTTTCGCAGGGCCCGGACCGGGTCCATCCAGCGCTTCGCCCCGGCCACGCTGCCGGCGACGAGATCCGAATGGCCGCCGACGTACTTGGTCAGCGAATAGGCGACGATGTCCGCCCCGTTGTCGAGCGGGCGCTGCCACAGCGGGCCGAGGAACGTGTTGTCGATCGCGATCGGCGTCACGTCGCCGTCCAGCGCGGCATCGCGCGCGTCGCGCACCGCCTCGATATCGACCAGGGCATTGGTCGGGTTGCCCGGGCTCTCGAGGTAGATCATCGCTACCTTGCCGCCCTGTTCATCGGCCTGGGCCTTCGCGCGGGCGAGCACGTCGTCCAGTTCCTCGCGCGTGGCACCGGCGGGGAAATCGACGTAGGTGACGCCGAAGCGCGACAGGACTTTCGCCACGAAGCCCTCGCTCGCGGCGTAGAGCGGGCCCGAATGGACGATCACGTCGCCGGCCGAGACATAGGCAAGCATGAGGATGCAGATCGCGGTCATCCCGCTGGAGAACGACAGCGCGTCTTCCGCCCCGTCCCAGATCGCCAGCCGGTCTTCCAGGATTTCCTGGTTGGGGCCGTTGAAGCGCGAATAGACGAGGCCTTCCGCCCCGCCCGGGCGCAGGCCGGTGATCCCTTCGAAATGGCGCTTGCCCGCGGCCGCGCTTTCGAAGGCGAACGTGCTGGTGAGGAAGATCGGCGGCTTCAGCGAACCTTCGGACAGGGCCGGGTCGTAACCGTGGCCCATCATCAGGGTGCTGGGCTTCAGCTGGCGGCCGTCGATCCGCGTCGGTTCCGGCTTCGGGTTGCGGCGCGGGGTGGGCTTGTCGGTCGAATCGATTGCGTCGGGCATGGGAATGTCCTTCCTTGCGTCACGCTCCCAGGAAGGCAGGAGCCGAAATGGCGACCGCGCGGCGCCCGTTCCTAACCTCCGCAGGAACGCATCTCCGCCCGGTGCCGATAACATCGCCGCGAATACCGCCGCGCCTGCGCGGTTTCAACTCGCATGGGCAGGCGCTCAGCCGACGATCGCGGCCATTCCCCATACGCAGGCGACGATCAGGAAGATCCCGGCAATATCCAGCAGCACGCCGGCGCCGACCATGCGGGTGATGCGGATGTGCCCGGTGGACCAGGCGATCGCGTTGGGGCCGGTGCCCGCGGGCAGCATGAAGCCCCAACTGGCCGCCAGCGCGGCGGGCATGGCCAGCAGGACCGGATCGGCCCCCAGCGCGACCACGAGGCTGGCGACGACCGGGACGATCGCGCTCGCGGTCGCGACATTGCTGGCGAACTCGGTCACCAGCACGACCAGCGCGACGATGGCCAGCGCGATCGCCACCAGCGGCAGCGCCTCCAGCGGCAGCAGCGCCTGGCCCAGCCAGTCGGCCAGGCCCGATGCCTGCATCCCGGCGGCCAGCGCCAGCCCGCCGCCGAACATCATGATGACGCCCCAGGGCGCGCGGTCGGCTTCCTTCCACAGCAGCATCGGCCGCCCGGTCCCGTCGGGCAGGACGAACAGCGCCAGCGCGGCGATGATCGCGATGGTCCCGTCGGTCCACGATCCCGGCGGCAGCAGCGGCGCGACCAGCAGCTGCGTCAGCCAGGCGAGGAAAGTGATCGCGATGACCGGGACCAGCCGCCTTTCCGCCGCGGTCCAGAGCGCGCGGTCGTCGATCGCGGCGCGCGCGGCGGCGATGTCGAACGGGTGATCGGCGACTTTCTGCACCCGGCCGACGATCCACGCGGCCAGCGGCACGCCCAGCAGGACGACCGGCACGCCGTAGAGCATCCATTGCGCGAAGGTGATCCGCGTCCCCGTCATCGTGTCGACCAGCGCGACCGCGATCCCGTTGGTCGGCGATCCGACGATCGTGCCCAGTCCGCCGATGCTGGCGGCGAAGGCGATCCCCATCGGCAGCGCGCCGGCCAGCCCCTCGCGGTCTTCGCCCGGAAGGCCCCCGCCGGCGAGCACGGCCAGCGCCATCGGCATCATGATCAGCGCGGTCGAGGTGTTCGATATCAGCATCGAGAGCAGGGCGGCGCTGACCATGAAGGCCAGCAGCAGGCGCCCCGCGCCGCCGCGGCCGCTGCCGCCCACGCTTTTCAGGATCGCGAGGCTCAGCCGCCGGTGCAGGCCGGTGCGTTCGATCGCCAGCGCGATGAAGGCCCCGCCCAGCAGGAGGAACAGGATCGGCTCGTAATAGGCGCTGGCCGCTTCCTTTGCGGTCATGATCCCGGCCAGCGGCAGGACGACGAAGGGCATCAGCGCGGTCGCGGTCAGCGGGATCGCCTCGGTCATCCACCAGGCCGCCATCAGCACGACCAGCCCGGCGACGATCATCGCCTCGCGCGGCATTCCGCCGGGCAGGGGCGCGAACACGCTCCCCGCCAGGGCCGCGGCACCCACGGCCAGCCCGATACGCCCTGCGCTCAAAACCCCCAGCTCCCGTTCCTCGTGGCCCCTTGCCGGGGCGCCATCCCGTTGCCGGCAGAGTGCAGGGCGCGCGGCGCGGGCGCAACCGCAATCTGGCACCGCGACCGGTCGTCGCGTTCCGGCAAGGGGCGACCTTGCCCGAGCAGGCGGGGCAGGAGGGCAGGCGGTCGGGGAATGGCAGGTGCGCGTTCAGGCAATGCTAAACCCCCGCCTGCTATGCCCGGCGGCATGATCCGCACGATTGCCATTGCCGCAACGCTCGCCATCCTGCCGCTGGCCGCGCTCGTTCCCACCCCCGCCGGGGCCCAGTTCGCCGAACTGGTGCGCCAGCGGGCGGAAGGCTGGGAAATCGGCCCCTTCTACAAGGGGCGCAGCCGGTCGCCGGGAATGCCCGCGCGCGCGGTGCAGGCGGGGGACACGGCCTATTTCGACTTTCCCTGGCCCGATGCGCGCGCCGGCCATGTCCATTACGTCACGCGGCCGACCGGCCCGCTGACCGGGGCGCGGGAAATCGTCCTGCGTTACCGGATCGATGGGGAGCGCGGCGTGCGCTTCCACCCGCAGGAGCATCCGGAACGCAAGGCGACGCTGTCGCTCTATTTCCAGCGCCGTGGCGACAACTGGAAGGCGCGCGGCCGCTATGCCACCTATCGCTGGTATGCGCCGGAGGGGATGATGGGGCCGGTGACGCCGGGCACGCACGAAGTGCGCGTGCCGCTCGATGCGAACTGGGTCGCCGTGCTCGGGGCCACGAGCCACACCGCGCCCGGGGCCTTTGCCGATGCGCTCGACAACGCGGCGCGGGTCGGCTTCGTCTTCGGTTCGCGCGGCGGCCGCGGGCACGGCGTCTATGCGACCGCGCCCGCGCGCTTCACGATTCTCGATTTCCGGATCGAATAGAAGGCATCCTCCCGCGCCGCCCCGGCCCGGCCGGGAGCGGCGGCGGCGCGCCTATTTCGGTGCCAGCACCATCAGCATCTGGCGCCCTTCGAGGCGGGGGAAAGCCTCGACCTTGGCGATTTCCTCCACGTCTTCCTGGACGCGGCGGAGCAGGTTCATGCCGAGCTGCTGGTGCGCCATCTCGCGCCCGCGGAAACGCAGGGTGACCTTCACCTTGTCGCCGTTCTCGATGAACTTGTTCACGTTGCGCATCTTCACATCGTAATCGTGGTCATCGATGTTGGGACGCATCTTTATCTCTTTGATATCCTGCGTCTTTTGCGTCTTGCGCGCGGCATTCGCCTTCTTCTGCGCCTCGTACCGGTACTTGCCCACGTCGAGGAACTTGCACACCGGCGGGTCGGCGTTGGGCGAAACCTCGACAAGGTTCAGGCCGACGTCGGCGGCCTGCTCGATCGCTTCGCGGGTGTACATCACGCCGAGGTTTTCGCCCTCGTGATCGATCACGCGAACCTTGTCGGACTGGATCATCTTGTCAAAGCGCGGGCCGCTCTTCACGGGCGGTTGGAATGAGCGCCGGGGTGGACGGGCTATGGGGCAGTCTCCTGGTGTTTGCCGTTGTCGAAGCGCCCCATGTAAGCCGAAACGCCGGGATTCGCTAGGGGCCTTGGCGCGAGGCGCGGCTAGGCCGCCTGGCGCCACAGCGGGAAGCGCGCCAGCCGCCCGCGCAGCGGCAGGACGGCGTCGATCCGCCGGGCCGGCTGCATCGCCGCGCGGATCGCCGGATCGGCCGCGTTCATGCCCCCGGTCAGCGCGCCGAATGCGGGCAGGATCATCCGCCCGCCGCCGCCTTCGCCCCCTTCGGACAGGACCGCGCAGGGGCGGCGGATGTGCCGTTCGCGCACGGTGACCTGCAGGCGCGGGTGATAGTGGCCCGACAGCTCGGCCCGCGTCTCGCCCGCGCGGGCCTGGTGGCGCAGGACGATCCCGGCGATTTCCAGCTCCTGCGCGATCGTGCCGCCGCTGCGCGCTTCCATCGCCGGGTCGTGGTTGCCGGTGATCCAGACCCAGTCGGTCGCGCGGGTCAGCGCGGCGAGCATTCCCGCCGCGTGATCTTCCAGCCGGGTGCTGCCCTGGCTGTCGTGGAAATTGTCGCCCAGGGTATAGACGCGCCGGGCACCGGTCTCGCGGATCGCCAGCGCGACGCGTTCCAGCGTCTCGCGGCTGTCGTAAGGCGGCAGCATCTGCCCGTGCCGGGCGTAGAAGCTCGCCTTTTCAAGGTGCAGGTCGGCCACCAGCAGCGCCCGCTCGCGCGGCCAGTAGAGCGCGTTGGCGCGCGTGAGGGCAAATTCCTCGCCTGCGAACGAAAGGGGAACCATGGTCCGCTCTTGCCCCACGCCGCC
Organism: Pelagerythrobacter marinus; assembly: GCF_034375205.1. Lineage (NCBI taxonomy): Bacteria > Pseudomonadati > Pseudomonadota > Alphaproteobacteria > Sphingomonadales > Erythrobacteraceae > Pelagerythrobacter > Pelagerythrobacter marinus. The sequence continues at coordinate 544,281 of NZ_CP139719.1, forward strand.
GCGCTTGGCAAGGGTCGGGGCGATGACCGACTGGACGCCCCACACCGCCCGCGCGAAGGACTGGTTCGAGGACCTGCGGAATCGCATCTGCGCCGAGTTCGAGGCGATCGAGCGCGAGGCCGGGTCGCAGGCCGCGTTCGAATACGTTCCCTGGCAGCGGCAGGAGGAGGGGAACGACAACCCCGGCGGCGGCGTGCGCGGGGTGATGAAAGGCAAGGTGTTCGAGAAAGTCGGCGTGAACGTCTCCACCGTCCACGGCACTTTCGCGCCCGAGTTCGCGCGCACGATCCACGGGGCGGAGGAAAACCCCGCCTTCACCGCGACCGGGATCAGCCTGGTCGCGCACATGGCCAACCCGCATGTCCCGGCCGTGCACATGAACACCCGGTTCCTGACCACGGCCAAGGCCTGGTTCGGCGGCGGGGCGGACCTGAACCCCCCGCTTCCGCGGGCGGAAGACACGGAGGAATTCCACGCCGCGCTGCGCGCCGCCTGCGCCGCGCACAACCCGACCTATTACGAACAGTTCAGCAAGTGGGCCGACGATTACTTCTTCATCCCCCACCGCGGGGTGCATCGCGGGGTCGGCGGGATTTTCTACGACCACCTCGAATGTTCGGCGCAGGACGGCGAGGAGGGCGGCGAGGCCGCGGCCTGGGAACGCCATTTCGCCTTCACCCGCGATGTCGGCAGCGCCTTCCTCCACGTGTTCCCGCGGATCGTGCGCCGGCGCATGGACGAGCCTTTTACCGAGGCGGACCGCCAGGCCCAGCTCGAATGGCGCGGCCGCTATGCCGAATTCAACCTCGTCTACGACCGCGGCACGCTGTTCGGCCTCAAGACCGGCGGCAATATCGACGCGATCCTGATGAGCCTGCCGCCGCAGGCCGTCTGGCGCTGAGCCCGCGGCGGGGCGATCCGGCGCCGCGCGATCCGCGATTGTGCCCGCCCGGCCCCGGGCCTATGATCGGGGCATGAGCGGATCGATCGCGCCGGACCTTTCCCGCGGCATCCCCCGGGTGCCCGCGCGCGCTGCGATCCTCCTCCTGCCCTTCGCGGTCGTCCTCGCCGGGCGAGTCTTCAGCCATGGCGAGTGGGCGGCGGCCAACCCCCTGCCTTACGCCGCGCTGTTCCTGTGGCTCTGCTGCGAGGCGATCGGCTTCACGCTGATCCTTCGCGCGCCCCGCTGCCGGCCCGGGGCGGGTTTCGTCCTGACCGCGGCGGCCCTGGCCTGCGTGATCGTGCCGCTCGTATCGGCCGGGCCGGTTCGCAGCGCCCTGCTCGATGTCGCGGCCCTGCGCGCGGCGATGGCGCTGACGGTGCTGGCGTTCTGCGGCTGGAAGGCGGCCCTTGCGCTTTCCGCCTACCGCGCGGCGGCGGGCACTGCGGCGCAGCGCCTGGGCGCCGCCGCCGGGGCGATCCTTCCGCCCGGGCTGCTCCGGGTGGTGCGGCGCGAGGCCGAGATGCTGGGGATCGCGCTGTTCGCCTGGAACCGCGCGCCGCACTGCCCCGACAACGCCCAGGGTTTCGCCTGCCACGGCTATGCCGTCCCGGTGATCGCGGCCCTGGCCGTTCTCCAGGTGCTGGAGATCGCGGTCGTCCATTTCGTCGTGATGCAGCTCAACACCCTGGCCGCCTGGATCCTGTTCGCGCTCGGGGCCTGGGGGCTGCTGTTTGTCGTGGCCTTCCTCAAGAGCCTGCGGCTGCGGCCGGTCCTGCTGCTCGGTTCCGGCGTTCTCGTGCGGTCGGGCTTCGTGGTCGAGATCTTCGTGCCTTACGAGGCGATCGCTCGCGTCGAGGGCGGCTGGACGGGCTGCAAGCCGGAAGGGAAGGGCGTTCTCGACCTGTCGATCCTCTCCACCCCGAACGCGGTCCTGCACCTCGCGCGGCCCCTTGCGCGCGAAACGATGTTTGGCCCGCCGCGTCGCGTGACCACGATCGGCCTGCGGCTGGACGAACCTTCCCCCTTCCTCGCGGCCTTGCGCGCGCGAACCGGCTGAGCGCCGGGCGGCTTGCCGTGGCCGATGGAAATGGACTAACCCCGCCGCCATCGTTTCCATCCCCCCAGGCCGGAGTTTCCCCCATGCGTTTCGCGCTGCCCCTGCTGCTTGCCACCGTGTCCACCGCCGCCTGCACCCCGACGCTGGAGGCGCAGGCCCCCGCCGCCGCGCAGGCTGAGCGGCTGGTGGCGCCGATCCTGACCACGCCCGACGCGGTGGACAGCGCCACGTTCGCCCGGCCGCAGGTCGCGCGGGTCACGCACGTCGATCTCGACCTGGCACTCGATTTCGAGCGCAAGCGCGTCGCCGGCACCGCCACGCTGGACGTGCTCGCGCGCGCGGATGCCGGGGAAATCGTGCTCGACAGCAATGGCCTGGTGATCGACCGGGTCACCGACGGGCAGGGCCGGGCGCTGGCCTTCGAGGTCGGCGACCGGGTCGAGGGGAAAGGGGAGCCGGTCACCGTCTCGCTTCGCACCGACGAGGGGCAGGCGCGGCAGGTCGTGATCCACTACGCCGCCAATCCGCAGGCGAACGCGCTGCAGTGGCTCGCGCCCGAACAGACCGCGGGGGGCGAGCATCCGTTCCTGTTCAGCCAGGGGCAGGCGATCCTCAACCGCAGCTGGATCCCGACCCAGGACAGCCCCGGCATCCGCCAGACCTGGCGCGCGCGGATCACCGCGCCCGAACCGCTCGACGTGGTCATGTCGGGCGTCGCGCAGGGCGAGCCCGAGGCGCTCGGTAACGGGCGCCGCGCCTTCACCTTCGTGATGGACAAGCCGGTCCCGCCCTACCTGATCGCGATCGCCGCGGGCGACATCGATTTCCGCGCGATCGGCCCGCGCACCGGCGTCTGGGCGGAGCCCGAGGTGCTCGACCGCGCGCACCACGAGGTCGCCGATACCGAGGACATGGTGGAAGCGGCGGAGGAGCTTTACGGCCCTTACCGCTGGGGCCGCTACGACATGATCGTCCTGCCCCCGGCCTTCCCCTATGGCGGGATGGAAAATCCGGTCATGACGTTCCTGACCCCGACCTTCATCGCCGGCGACCGCAGCCTGACCGGGCTGGTCGCGCACGAGCTGGCCCATTCGTGGTCGGGCAACCTGGTGACCAATGCCGTCTGGGGCGACGGCTGGCTGAACGAAGGCGTCACGTCGTATTTCGAGAACCGGATCGTCGAGGCGATCTACGGCGAGAAGCGCGCCCGGCAGGAGGTCGCGCTCGATTACATGGCGATCCTCGATACGCTGGAGGAGGTCGGGCGCGACGCGCCCGGCACCGCGCTGCACCACCCGGAAGGGACCGACAGCGCGGGCAGCGCGATCGTCTACAACAAGGGCGCGGCCTTCCTGCGCACGCTGGAGCGCGAGGTGGGGCGCGAACGCTTCGACGCCTGGCTGCGCCAGTGGTTCGACAACCACGCCTTCCAGCCGGCGACCTCGAACATGATCTACGAGGACATGCGCACCAACCTCGCGCGCAATGCGGCGGAGGCGGAGCGGCTGATGCTGCGCGAATGGATCTTCGAACCCGGCCTGCCCGCGAACGTGGCGAAGCCCGACCCGGCGGCCTTCGCCGCGGTCGATGCCGCGTCGGCTGCCTATGCGGGGCAAGCGACGATCCCCGCGGCCGCGACCTGGCGCGGCTGGACTTCGGCCGAGCGCCAGCGGTTCCTGCGCCAGGTGCCACGCGAACGCACGGCGCAGCAGCTCGCCGCGCTCGACCGGCAGCTCGGCCTCGCCGCGACCGGCAACAACGAGGAACTGTTCCTGTGGCTCGATCTCGCGCTCGCCAATCGCTACGCGCCCGCCGTGCCGCAGGCGGAAAGCTTCCTCGCCGAAGTCGGCCGGGCCAAGTTCGTCCGCCCGCTGTTCGTCACTCTGATGGGCGAAGGCGACTGGGGCCAGGCGATCGCCCGGCGCATCTACGCCGAAACCCGCCCCGGCTACCACGCCGTGACGCGCGGCAGCGTGGACCGGGTGCTCGGCTGGGAGGAGTGATCGCCGCCCCGCCGGGCGCGCGGGCCGCGCTCAGCGGCCGCCGCCGGGGGAGATCGGGCGCGTCATCCACCGGGCCTGCGGGCCGTAGCTCGCCAGTTTGGCGCGCAGCGCGCCGGTCGGCTCCGGCTGGGTAAAGCCCATCCGCTGCCAGTAGCGGTGCGCCCCCTCGACCGCGACCAGCTGCGCCTCGCGCAGGCCCGCGTCCGCCGCGGCGGCAAGCGCGCGTTCGACCATCCGGGTGCCGAGGCGCAGCCCGCGGCCGGCCGGGTCCACCGCGAGATCGTGGATGAACAGCACTTCGCGCAGGGCCCCGCCATCCGCCGGCGCGCCGCCCGCCAGCGCGCCGATCGGCGGCGGCGAACCCGCGCGCCAGCGATAGGCGAGGAGGTAGCCGGCCAGCCGGCCCGCGATCCGCGCGGCGAGGCAGAACCCGCCCGGCAGCGCGATCCGGTCGCGAAAGACCGCCTCGCTCTCGACCAGCGCGGGCGGGTAGATCCGCGCCTGGATCGCCAGCGCCTCGGCCACGTCCGCGCCGCCCATCGGGGCCAGGACGGGCCGGTCGCCGCTGCCTCCCCCGCTGCCGTCGTCCATCCTGTCGTCGTGCGCCATGCTCATGCCGCGCTTGTGCCGCGGCCGCCGCGGCCCGGCAAGCGCGCGGCGCTTCGCCCGGCCCGCGCGAGCGTATGTGGCACGTCAATCTTGACATTTCAAACCATATCGGTTATCTAGCCCGTCGCCCGGTGGACCTCAGCGCCGGGCGAACGAGGATCGGGGCCCGGCGTCTTGTCGACGGCGCGCAGGCCTCTATTCCGCCGGGCGGGCCGGCCTTTGCCTTCCCGTCACGGCGGCGCGGCCGGTGCGGCTGGCGTGCGACGCAAATCGGCTGCGGGTGCGTACCTGCACAGGAGCCGGAAGCTCGCTCCCTTCCGCCGGAAGCCGGGACAGGGATGATGGCGGTGCGCGTCCTGCCCACCCATGCCGGCCTGCATCGAAGCGGGCCGGCCCCGGGGGCAGCCTGCATCGCCCGCTGGCGTGGCCGATCAGCCACGGGGCGAGGGCGGACTTCTGGCGAGTCCTGGCCGCTCTTGCCCGCCCGCCCGGGACCGCAGGATCGAACCGGGCCTCCGGCCGTGGCGGCGGGGAGGCAAGCGGGCCGGGCCGGCGCACCTCACGCCGGCTTGCGCGCCCGTCGGTCGCTCGCGAAGACAATACCGCCAACCGCCCGCCCCGCGCGTACACGCCCCTGGCGTGTCGCACCGGCCGCGCGATCCGAGTGCCAGGCGTGATCGATCCGGGTTCGCCGCCGGAGGACGGGGTGTGGCCGCGCTCCCGCGCTTCGCCCGCCGACCGGCCAAGCAGGTTCCCGGATCAGGCGATCCACAACCTCAGCACCCAGGCGACCGCGCCCAGCACGGCGACGCTGGCGATCCAGATCGCCGCGAGCCAGGCCAGCCGCTGCCACAGCGGCCGCCGCTCCGCCTCGCGCCCCGGGTCATCCATCAATGATATCCCTCGTGCCCGACCTTGCCGCGGAAGACCCAGTAGGCCCAGCCGGTATAGGCCAGGATCAGCGGCAGGGTGATCGCCACGCCCACCAGCATGAAGGCCTGGCTGCTGTCGGGCGCGGCGGCGTCCCAGATCGTGATCTGGTCGGGCACGATATAGGGATACATCGACAGGCCGAGCCCCGCCATGCCGAGCAGGAACAATCCCAGGCTGAGCCAGAAGGGCGCGACTTCCCACCCCTTCGCCAGCCCGCGGAACAGCAGGAAGGCGATGATCGCGGTCAGCAGCGGGACATTGGCCGCGAACAGCACGCTGGGCATCGAGAACCAGCGGTCGAAATACTGCGCGTCGAGGAAGACGGTATAGAGGCTGACCGCGGCGAGCATGGCAAGGGTCGCGATCGCGGCGCGAAAGGCCATGCGCCGGGCATGGTCCTGCGCCGGGCCTTCCAGCTTCCATACCAGCCAGGTGCTGCCGAGCAGGGCATAGCCGGCCACCGTGCCCAGCCCGGTCAGCAGGGTATAGGGCGTCAGCCAGTTCCACCAGCTCCCGGCATAATTGCGCCCGTCGATCTCGATCCCCTGGAGCAGCGCGCCGAGGATCATCCCCTGCGTCATCGCGGCGAGCAGCGAGCCGCCGGTGAAGGCAAGGTCCCAGAACGCGCGGTGCGCCGGGTCGCGCCAGCGGAACTCGAACGCGACGCCCCGGAAGACCAGGCCCAGCAGCATGGCGATGATCAGCGGGTACGTCGCCGGCAGGACGACCGCATAGGCGAGCGGGAAGGCGGCGAACAGGCCGCCGCCGCCCAGGACCAGCCAGGTCTCGTTCCCGTCCCACACCGGCGCGATCGAGTTCATCGCGCTGTCGCGTTCCTCCCCGACCGCGAAGCCGGGGAAGAGCACGCCGATGCCGAGGTCGAACCCGTCCATCACGACATAGGCGAAGACGGCGAAGGCGATAATGAAGGCCCAGATCAGCGGCAGGTCCATCACTCGGCCTCCTTCCGGTTGCGCGGCAGGCTGTCGGGATCGCCCGGGTTCTGCGTCGGCCCGGGGGTAATGCCGGCGGTGCGGATCGGCCCGCGCTCGCCGATCTTGACCCCGCGTTCGCCCGGGTGCGGCGATTTCGCCATCAGTTTCAGGATGTACCAGGTCCCCGCGCCGAAGACCGCGAAATAGACGACGACGAAAGCGACCAGCGACGTCGCCACCGCCGGCGCGTCGAGCGGGCTGGCGCTGTCGGCGGTGCGCAGCAGGCCGTAGACGGTCCAGGGTTGGCGCCCGACCTCCGTCGTGATCCACCCGGCGAGCACCGCGACGAAGCCCGAAGGCGCCATCGCCAGCGCGCCGCGGTGGAGCCAGCGCCAGTCGTAGAGCCTGCCCCGCCAGCGCGCGATCAGGCTCCACAGCCCGATGCCCAGCATGGCGAAGCCGATCCCGACCATGACCCGGAACGACCAGAACACGATCCCCACCGGGGGCCGGTCTTCCTCGGGAATCGTGTCGAGCCCGGCGAGCGGCGCGTCGAGGTCGTGCTTGAGGATCAGCGAGGATGCCTTGGGTATCTCGATCGCGTAGCGGACCGTTTCCGCCTCGCTGTCGGGAATGCCGAACAGGATCAGCGGCGCGCCCTCGGGGTGGCTCCGGTAATGCCCCTCCATCGCCATGACCTTGGCCGGCTGGTGCTCCAGCGTGTTCAGCCCGTGCATGTCGCCGGCAAAGATCTGCACCGGCGCGACCAGCGCGGCCATCCACATCGCCATCGAGAACATCGTCCGGGCATGGGCGTTGGTGCGGTCCTTCAGCAGGTGCCAGGCGCCGACCCCGCCCACGGCAAACGCGGTGGTGAGGTAGGCGGCGATCACCGTGTGCACCAGGCGATAGGGGAAGCTGGGGTTGAACACGATGTCCCACCAGCTCTCGCCCGGCAGGAACTGCCCGTTGTCGCCCATCACGAAGCCGGTCGGGGTGTGCATCCACGAATTGACGCTGAGGATCCAGAAGGCGGAGATGAACGTGCCCAGCGCGACCATGCAGGTCGCGGCGAAGTGCAGCTTGCGCCCCACTTTCTCCATCCCGAACAGCATGACGCCGAGGAACCCGGCCTCGAGGAAGAATGCGGTCAGCACCTCGTAGGCCATCAGCGGCCCGATCACCGGCCCGGCCTTGTCGGAAAAGACCGCCCAGTTGGTGCCGAACTGGTAGGACATGACGATGCCCGAGACGACGCCCATCGCGAAGGCGACCGCGAAGATCTTCACCCAGTATTTGAACAGGTCGTGGTATCGCTGCTCGCCGGTCTTCAGCCACAGCCCTTCCAGCACCGCGAGATAGCTCGCGAGCCCGATCGAGAAGGCCGGGAAAATGAAGTGGAAACTCACCGTGAAGGCGAACTGGATCCTCGCGAGGAGGATGGCGTCGAGTTCCTGCAACATCGCGGCTGGAAGACATAGCGAAGATAGCCGGCGGCGTATATCGCGCTTCCGGGAAACAACGGTTGCGCGCGGTGCAACTTTGCAGAAGGCGACGTTCAGCCGGTGACCACCCGCTCTCGGAACCAGTCCGCCAATTCTTCCTCGGCGAGTTCGCCTGCTGCAAGTGCGAGAAATGCGACTACGAGTTCCGCATCGGTCGCATTGAGCGCATACCCATTCAGAGCGAGAAAGGTTTCGCTTACGACCGCTGCCGTTCTCTTGTCCCCGTCGACGAACGGATGGTTGCGCGCAATTCCATAGGCATAGGCTGCCGCTAGAGCTGCGATATCGGGTTGGCCGTAAGTAGCGAGGTTTCGCGGCCGAGCCATTGCGCTTTCGAGCAACTGAAGGTCGCGCACTCCTTCACCGCCGCCGTGCTCTGCAAGTTGCTCAGCGTGTGCAGCCTGCGCGACAGCCATCGCAACCCACGTCGGTTGACCTGCCATCAGCCTATTTTGCGAGTTCGCGAAGCGCGCGCTTGCGCCGCATCATCACTTCGCGCGCAGTTGCCATTTGCGTTTCGAAATCGTCGTCTGGCCGGCTCAGTTCAATGCCGCGAGGCGTGGTCACAACCGCAACATCGGCACCGATTTCCGCCTCGAGATGCGCGAGCACCTCCTTCGGCAGGATGATTCCGGCGGAATTGCCGATGCGGGTGATCTTGAGCGTCGCGTTCATACCGGTGTTATAACGCCTGTCGCCCGGAATCGCAATCCACTGCGCTCACACGAAAACACTTGCGGCGACCCGCGTAATCCTCACATCGTTGGCGCGATGCTGCGCCAGTACGAACTTGTGGAACGGGTCAAGGAATACGACCCCGACGCCGACGAGGCGCTGCTCAACCGCGCCTATGTCTATACCGTGCAGAAACACGGGACGCAGAAACGCGCCAGCGGCGATCCCTATTTCAGCCACCCGGTCGAAGTCGCCGGGCTGATGACCGACCTGCAGCTCGACCAGGAAACGATCGTCACCGCGCTGCTGCACGACACGGTCGAGGACACGCTGGCGACGATCGACGATATCGAGGCGAACTTCGGCCAGGAAGTCGCGCGGCTGGTCGACGGGGTGACCAAGCTTTCGAAGATCGAGGCCATGCCCGAGAACGAGCGCGCGGCGGAAAACCTGCGCAAGTTCCTGCTGGCGATGAGCGAGGACATCCGCGTCCTGCTGGTCAAGCTGGGCGACCGGCTGCACAACATGCGCACGCTCCATTTCATCAAGAGCCCTGAAAAACGCCGCCGCATCGCGCGCGAGACGATGGATATCTACGCCCCGCTGGCGGAGCGGGTCGGGATGTACGAATACATGCGCGAGATGCAGCTGCTGGCGTTCGAGCAGCTCGAGCCGGAGGCCTATCGCACGATCACCGGCCGGCTCGAACAGATCCGCCGGGAGGGCGGGGGGCAGGTCGATGCGATCGCGCTGACGATCAAGCAGGCGCTGGCCGAAGCCGGGCTGCAGGTCGAGGTTTCGGGCCGCGAGAAGCACCCCTATTCGATCTGGCGCAAGATGGCGGAGCGGCACCTGCCGTTCGAACAGGTCAGCGACATCATGGCCTTCCGCGTGATCTGCGAGAGCGAGGCCGATTGCTACGCCGCGATGGGCGTGCTGCACACGACGTGGCAGTTCATCCCGGGCAAGTTCAAGGACTATATCTCCACCCCCAAGACCAACGGTTACCGTTCGATCCACACCTCGCTGATCTATGAAAACTCGATGCGGGTCGAAGTGCAGATCCGCACCCGCGCGATGCACCGCACCAACGAGTTCGGCCTGGCCGCGCACTGGGCCTACAAGCAGGGCGACCGCCCCGACGGGCAGGTGGGCTGGCTGCGCGACCTGATCGAGATCGTCGATGCCAGCCACGATGCGGAGGAGCTGCTCGAACACACGCGCATGGCGATCTACCAGGATCGCATCTTCGCCTTCACGCCCAAGGGCGCGCTGTTCCAGCTGCCGATCGGCGCGACCGCGGTCGATTTTGCCTTCGCGGTCCACACCGACCTCGGCGCGCAGACGGTCGGCGCGAAGATCAACGGCCGCCACATGCCGCTGCGCACGCAGCTGGAAAACGGCGACGTGGTGGAAATCATCAAGGGCAAGAACGCCGAACCGCAGCTTTCCTGGCTCGGCTTCGTCGTCACCGGCAAGGCGCGCGCCGCGGTCCGTCGCGCGGTGCGGCTGAAGGAACGCGCCGAAGTGGCGGAAATCGGCAGCAAGCTGTTCGACGAGATCGCCGCCCGCGTCCCGGCCAAGATCGGCAAGAAGGCGATCCGCGACGCGGTCGCCCGGCTGGAGCTGGAGGACGAGGAAGACCTGATGTACGCGATCGGTTCGGCCAAGCTCGACGATCGCGAGGTGATGGAAGCCCTCGTGCCCGGCTGCACCGCCGAAATGGCAGAGGATGCCGGCTGGCCGAAGCGCGAGCGCGCGATCTCGATCCGCGGGCTGACCCCGGGGGTCGGCTTCCACCTCGCCACCTGCTGCCACCCGATCCCGGGCGACCGCATCGTCGGCCTGCGCAAGCCGGGGGAGGGGGTGGAAGTCCACGCGATCGACTGTTTCGAACTGGCGAGCGGGATCGATGCCGACTGGCTCGACCTGTCGTGGGGCCGGCGCTCCGCCGGGGCGGTCGGCCGGCTCAGGGTCATCCTCTACGACCGGCCGGGCACCCTGGCCGACATGGCGGCGATCTTCGCGCAGAACCTCGCCAATGTCGTCGCGCTCGACCAGGTGCAGCGCGACACGCCGTTCCAGTCCTACGAGCTGGACCTGGAGGTGCAGGACCTCGCCCACCTGACCCGCATCCTCAGCGCCCTGCGCGCCAGCGACGCCGTGGCCCAGGCGGAGCGGATCTAGAAAGAGGCGTTTTCGGCAAGGCTGAAGCGGCGCCGGCCCGCACCCCCACCCGGCACCCCCACCCGGCAGCCCCACCCGGCAGCCAACGGCAGGGTATACCCTGGGTGGCCGGTGCGGGCCGGCGCTTCAGCCGTCTTCCGCCACCCGCCGGACCGGCACCGGAATGTTGCAGACGTCGGCGCCGCCGGCGGGGACGATGAAGAACGGGTCGCGCCGGTTGGCCCGGGCCTCGGCATAGCGGGCGAACGTTTCGCTCTCGCTCGCCAGGTATTCGAAGCGCGGTCGCTCGGCTTCGGGCAGGTCGCTCGCGACGCGGATCGAGCGGATCGGGACGTGCTGCGCCGGGTCTTCGTAGAAGCCCAGCGGCCCGGTCCCGCGCGGCAGGCTGGAAAGGTGCTCGATTCCCTCGACCACCCGCCCGACCAGCGCGATATTGCGGTCGAGATGGCGCGGCGCATGGCCGATCACGGTGTAAAGCTCGGCGCCCGAGCCGGTATCGGGCGAGTACCCGCGTCCGACACCGACCATGCCGTAACAGTGGACGGGCCAGAACCAGGATTCCTCGACAACCTGGTACAGTCCGAGCTTCCTCGCTTCGTGGCGTGCAAGCATGGGATCGGGGACTTCGTTATCCTCGTGGTCGAACCATTGCACGACCGAGCGATTCGCCAGCGGCCAACCATGCCAGATTTCGGTCCACTGCGCGTAGCTGTCCCGCTGGTGCCAGCCCTCGGGCGCCCGGGGCGTCGACGTCGTTTCGATGGAGATCATCGCGATCTTTTCCTGGGGGGACCCCGGGCCATCGGGCGAAACGCTCATGGCCGCAAGAGATGCGTCGACGGCTGCGGCTCGTTCCGCCTCCATCGCACCACGCCTGTCCAGAGCCTGTGTCAACTCTTGGAATACCTGATCGGCCTCGTCCTGTTCCTCGTCCGGCTCTTCGCCCGTCAGGTCGGTGAACGCCGTCGGAGTATAGGCGGGGGGTGGGAAATCCGCGACCAACCCGTCGACCTCGAACTCCTGGGCCCCCATCACCCGCAGCCCGTCCGGCAGCGGCTTCGCCTTGGCTTCGTCCTCCGCATGGGGATCGCCCCACTGGACGACGTAGTTGTCCTGCACCCGGGTGACGGCGATCCCGTCGTACCAGCCGGCGCGGGCGAGGGTGCGGATATTCTCCACCCAGCCTTGCGAGAACGGCGGCGGCATGAGCTGGATCACGACCTTGCGCTCTGCCCCGTCCGCCCCGGGGGCGAGCGTCATCACCAGCAGGTCTTCGGGCGCGATCGCGATCCATTCGGCAGGGTCGGCCGCGGCGACGATCCCGCCCGGGCCGGGCGGCGGCTCTGCCCCGTTCTGCGCGGCATCCTGCGCGGCGACGGGAAGGGCGAGTGCGAGCGCGGCGGCGCCCAGCGCGATGGCGGCGGTCTTCATCGGGGGAGCTTGCCAGCGGCGGCGGCCAAGCAAAAGCCCCTTTCCACGCGTTTTCGGGGGCGGAAAGGGGCTTCTGCGGCGGCGTTCGCCGGGAATGCCGATCCGCGCAGCGCCGCCGTCGCCGATTCCCTTACCACGATTCTCCGCCGCGCGCATGGCCCGCGGCCGCGCCCGGCAACCTCTCGTCGCAAGCCGGAGGCGCCATGCCTTGCCTTGCCCCCTTTCGCCCGCTAGGTGCCCGCCTCTGCCCGTCGGGCATGCGGAGCGGTGGCCGAGTGGTCGAAGGCGCACGCCTGGAAAGTGTGTATACGGTAACCCCGTATCGTGGGTTCGAATCCCACCCGCTCCGCCACCTACATTTAACCTATTGTAATAGCTTGATAATATCGCGTGCCATTGCCCGATAATGCCGGCTTTTCGGGTCACTCTCGTCACCGAGAGAGCCGGGCATGCCCAGCGCTTTCCGCGCTTTTCGGCGCCTTTTCTCAGCGGCGCCTTTGCGTGGTACGGGATTGGTTATGCGGGGAGGGAGCAAACGCAGGCGGATCGCCGAGCTTAATGGCGGGACGAAAAGCCGAGCTTTTGCCGCTGTTCGCTCCAGGCGATCGAGATCGCATCGGCCTGGGTCAGGCGCTTGGTGTCGATGCCGGCGGGCGCCTTGCCCTCGACAATCCTGGTGATGATCGTCGGATCAAGGAAAGCAAGCCGGATGACCCTAGTCATGTAGGATGAGGTAACGCCTTCGGATTGAGCAAGGTCGGTGATGGTGAGATTCGGTTGTTCGAGAAGACGGTTCCACCAGCGATACGCCTTGGCGATGGCGCCGATCAGCCGGGCGTCCGGCTCCCGGCTAGTCGCTGCCTCGCCAGTCTCGAGGATCATCCGCATGCCCCGTCCTGACCGCTTCAGAGTCGCTGGCGTGGTAATGAGGAGCGCAGACGATTGCGTATCGATCGTCATCCCGAGATGACGGCTGAGGCCCATGGGGTCCAACCTAATACGCACTTCGGAAAGCGTGATTTCGATACGATCGACAATGTCTCCGACCAGCGTCTGGACCAAGCCACCCCGACCGTTGCGCAGCAGTGTGGCCAGCTCCCGCGCCTTTTCGACCAGCCTCGAAACATCCCGGCTAACCGGTGATGATGGCGACAAGCCATCCAATGCGATTGGATCACTGACGGCACGCCATAGCTGTTCGATCACCAGGGTCTCGATCTCGCGGGCAGGTAGACGCACGCCGCCGGTCTTCCGGGCATCGCCGTTGTGCTGGAGCGATCGGCTGACATAGTAGCGATAGCGGACCTTGCCCTTGTTGGCGTGGACTGCGATCAGCGGTTCATCACGGTCATCGAACAGCTTGCCGGCGAGGATGCTGGGATGCCGAACGCGGGGACTCGATCGTGTTCCCCGGCCGTTCTCCTTCAACTGCTTCTGAACCGCATCCCACACCTCCTGTTCGATGATAGCCGGATGCAGGCCGGCATAGGTAGTCTTCCCGTGCCGGATGCGGCCGATATAGATTGGGTTGCCGAGGATGGCATAGAGTTCACCCCGGCTGAACGGGCCGCCGCCGTAAGGGCGGCCAGCCTTGGTTGTCCGCCTCGGCTTGACGATGCCATCGACCTCCAGCCGATCCTGCAGCAGCCGGACGTTGCCGAAGTCGAGATAGGTCCGGAAGATCGAACGGATGATCCCGGCATGATCTTCGGCGATGGCGAGGCTGCGCCCATCCGGACGATATCCGAGCGGCGGTGTGCCGCCCATCCACATACCCCGCTGCTTCGAGGCGGCGAGTTTGTCGCGGATGCGCTCGGCGGTCACCTCGCGCTCGAACTGGGCGAAGGATAGCAGCATGTTGAGCGTGAGGCGTCCCATGCTGGTGGTTGTGTTGAACGACTGGGTGACTGACACGAAGCTCGTGCCTGCCTTGTCGAAGGCCTCGACCAGCTTCGCGAAATCGAGCAGCGAGCGCGTCAGCCGGTCAACCTTGTAGACCACGACAATGTCGATCCGTCCGGCAGCAATGTCGGTGAGGAGCCGCTGGAGCGCCGGCCGCTCCAGCGTGCCACCCGAGATACCGCCATCATCGTAACGCGCGTTGATGAGCGTCCAGCCCTCGCTCGCCTGACTGGCGATGTAAGCGGAGCAGGCGGCGAACTGCGCGTCGAGCGAGTTGAAGTCCTGCTCCAGACCCTCCTCGCTCGACTTGCGCGTGTAGATCGCACAGCGCACCGGCTTCATGACGCGGCGCCTCGCTTGCCCCGGAAGCCGAAGAAAGCGGGGCCGGACCAGTTGGTGCCGGTGATGGCGCGGGCCACTTGGCTGAGGCTGCGCCATTCCCGATCGTTCCAGCGGATGACGCCGTCCTCCCCCATTGTGACGATGTGGGTTGTTCCCTGCCAGACCCGCGCCAGCCGCATGCCGGGCAGGATGGATGGCAACGGCCGACCGGTGCTAGCGGTCTCGCGCAGGCGTCGCCGGGTTGCGTTTGGCAGCCCACCTAATGCTTTTTCTTGGGCTGCATGAGCCAGCGCCAGCCGAAGCAGACCGGCGCTGACCCTGGGTGGCGTGGTGCGAAGCTGCCTCCGCCACGCGTCACGCAACTGCTCGAGATTCATCGCCTCAAACTCCTCCAGCCGCGCGTCGAGAACCCCCGGCTTCGTCATCAACCGACGATCCGCCACGTGCGGACCCCGCCCGCCTTCTCGCTGGCGATGGTGTGCCCCTTCTTCCGCAGGCCGCTGAGCGTGGCGCGCACTGTGTGCGGCAGCCAGCCGGTAGCACCGGTCAGGTTGTCAAGCGTTGCTCCGCCCTCCCGGGATAGCAGATCCATGAGCAGCGCCACCTTGGTTCCGGCCCGCGCCGAGGGGGAGGCCGGTTCGGCAGGAGGCTCGGTATTGCCATCCTTGATGTCGGTTGCACTGTCGGCCGACTCTGGCATTGCTACCTCATCTGCCCAGATCGCTGCCCGGCCCGCGTCGGTGATGACGATGTGATCGTTCGATTTCATTGCCAACTTCCGGCGAACCAATGCGGCGATCGCCGTCTTCACGCGATCCGGATCGGTGGTGACGCTCTCCGGCGCGGGCAGCAGATTACCATCTTCCCGGTTGCTGGCGGTCGAGAGCAGAATGAGCTGCAGGTCGTTGAGCTTGATGGTCATGGTGGGTGTCTCCTGTGCGGGAGGCGGCACCGCGTCGCTCCCACCACCCACGGCCCCGCCGGTCGACCCGTCGGGGCGGCGGCCGTCCAGCCGGCCGCGATTCATGATGACAGCAATGCTTCGTTCGACCGCGAAGTCGAATGGAATTGCGTACATGCTGGGAAAGCTGCGTCTGGACTTCGTCAATGGCCCAGGGCTTCGTTGGCGCATGTCCGAAGACACCGAAACACGCCACGCGGTTATCCGTCGATTGTTCTATCTCATCACCGTCGCCGCCGAGGACGCGGCGGTATTGGCGGTCGAAGGACAGTCGAGAAGCTTGTCACCGGACCACGCGAAAGCCGCTGCGGTAACTCTTCGGGAGCTGGGCACGAGGATACAGATTCTCTCGTCGGCAATCCCTGAATTGATTGAGGATGTCGGAAATGGAGATGAGACGGCTTAGCCACCGCAGTCTTTGGAGCGCAAAACGAAAAAAGCTGCCGTTCCAATCCAACGATATCATCCTCAGCAACGTGCCACAATGTCGACCATCAGATGCGGAAAAGGGCGCTCGCGAAAGCAGATGTTCGCGCCAACTGGGATGTCACGAGGTCCTACCACATAAGCACGTTTCCCTTGGAACGGTCGGATCGCTGTCAGCGCAGCAGATCGGGCAGGTCGTAGAGGAGCCTCAACGCGTCGGACCAGCCGACGTCGGAGAACAGGCGTAGGATTTCGACAAGCGCGGCACGGCGATTGTCGTCCTCGAAGATCGAGCGATGATCGGCGATATAGCGAGTCACCATCCGCACGATGACTGGAGCCGCCAGGCTTTCGTGATGATAGCCTTCGCGCGCCGCCGACCCGGTCAACAACGCATGCAGCGCGTCAAATACACCGGCGGGATCACCCGGGATCAAGAATTCATAGAGTTCGACAAGGTGGTGGTGCGTCGACGGCTCATGCGATGCCTCCAAAAGTGCCAACATTGGGCGATAGTCGTCGAGGAACTGCCGCATCGTTTCCGCCGACATCAGACCCACCGCGGCTTCGCGATTGTCGGTATGCGCACCCGAGCCGAAATAGAGCTGGTTCATCAGATGCCCGATGATCGACTCTGCGGCTCGATAGGTCGCAACGGCAGTATCGCGCGCGTCGTCCTCGACCTGACCCTGCGTCACGGCGGCATGGCTGGCGGCCGCTGCAGCCGAACAGGCCTCTAATATGATCATGGCTGCCTGCTGCGACCGATCGGACAGACCCACATCGCGTTTCTCGTCACTCGCATAGCGGGTAAAGAACGCGCCGCGCAGCATCGACAGGAACGAGGTGAAATATTCGCGATGCGCGCTCGGATCGGCGGCCCAAGCGGTCAGCCAATCAAGCGCGGCCGTCTCTTCCTGCCAACACCAGAGTTGCGCGGTCACGCCGCCGAGCTGCTCGGCGACCTTGTCGCGCCCCGGCTTGTCGTCGCGCTCGATCGTCTCGCGACGGGCGCGAACGATCTCGATGATCGACTTGCACTTCTCGACATCGTGCCAGGTGAAGCGCGGAATGACGTAGTGCAGGAAAGAACTCAGAACGCCGGTGTGCGGCTCGTCGCGGGCAATACGCTCGGCCAGCTCCCACATCTTCGGAAGTGCGATACGGCTCAACACTTGTAGGCTCTGCGCGGCCTGCAAACGGACCTGCGGCACGGGGTCGGCGAGGATCGCGTCGAACATCTCGACGATCTCGCCATGGGCTTCGCCAAAGCGATCGGCGAGCGAGACATAGGCGTCGGCCGCATAGACGCGGACTTCCCAATTGCCCCAGCTCAGGCTCGAATTCTCGTCGCCACTCTCCTTGGTCTCCGGAAAGCGGCTCGCCCACAAACGGCGGAGCACGGCGAGTAGCTGCTCCATCGACGGCATGCCGTCGACGCCCGGCGCGTAGGCCGCCGCGCCCGCGATGCGCTCGACCGCATTGCTGATATGCCCCCAAACCGGTTGCTCGACCTTGGCGTCCAGAGCAGCGGCATTGGCATCCCAGAATGCGAGCGTCTCGACAGCCGCAGCCCACAGCTCTGCGAACGCGGCACCTTCACTGGCGGACGGGGTCGCCTGCACCTTCTCGTAAAGCGCCTCGGATAGGGCTAGCATCTGCGCGTCGATCCCCTCGTCGACGTCGACGCCTTCGCCCGCGAGCAGGCTGCGCGTGATACCGCGCGAGGATCCCCAGCTTACCGTCATCGACCGGGTCGGCGGATTACCGGCGAGGTCTCCAGCCGCGTCCAGTTCATCGCGGAAGGCGCGCATTGCCTCGGTGGCAATCGCTTCCGCATCGACCAGCGACAGCCAGCGGCTCAGCGTGCGCCGCCACCAGCGTTGCTCGTCCTCGTCGCTGAAAAGATCAGATCGCAGCGCTTGCGCTTCGAACGCCGCACGCTCATCTAGAGTGCGCGAGCGATAGACCGCCGCCAAGAACCGCACCGCTTCGCGGACGATGTCTTCGTGCGCCAGGATCGTGACGTTGCTGGCGAACGGCCAAAGCAGGTCGCCGACCTCATCCACGCGCTCGGCGCCAACGCCCAAGATCCGCGTCCATATGGCCGGTCCCGCATAATCGCTCGCGGCCGCCTCGACCGTCGTGGCGAACGCCTCGGGCGCGCAGCCCCGCAGGTGTGCGACCAGGTGCGCCAGAACGTCGTCGTCTTGGGTGCCGTGACGGCCCTCAGGGTCGTCCCACGCGTCAAACGTATAGTCGCGGCCCAAAAGATCGAATGGCGCGCGGTCTTCGATCGCCACCCGTTCGCGATCATCGCCGAGCGGCATCGCACGGTCGGTGTCGCCGAGCGCCGCTTCGACGATTGCACGCGTGCCGAGCGACACCGACAGTTCCAGCAGCCGGGTTACGCGCCGGCCGAGATCATAGCGACAGCTCTGATAATCCTGCCGGCGGTTCGACGAGAGCGGCATGATGCGGCTCACCTGCCCGCCGAAGTGGGAGGTACTGTCGTCGGTTATGTTGGACGAATAGAGCATGCGGTATATTTCGATCGCGAAGTCGGGATCGGTCCGAGCGATTGGAATGATCTGTTCGGAGAGCCAGCGGGCTTCGCGATCGGCATTGGCCGAGAAATGCGGTTCGCGCAGAATTCGGTCGAGCAACGCGCGCGATGCGGGGGGATCGGAGGCGAAGCTTTTCCCGACAAAACGGATCGCACTGGTCGAAGTCTGCTGCATCGGCGGATCGGCCGCCCAGGCAAAGGCGAGCAGCGCCCGCGACGCGCGCCCGAACACCTCAAGCAACTCGGTTTCGGCGAGGTCGGCCTTTTCGAACAGCGTATGGAGCAGGAAGCGCGTCGCATCAGACAGATCGCGCGATCCGGTGGCGATTGCCGCATCGGCGATGTGTGCCCAAGCGATCGCCTCGCTTGCCACCACGCTACCGGCCAAGTCGACCGCAAGCCCGACAAACCGGGCGAGCCTGGACAGCATCGTCGCCAGCGCTTCGTCGGTCGGGCGCTCCGCAATCAAGGCTACCAGCCCCGCAATATCGGCGGCCGTCGCGACGCGATCGATCGCTGTCCGCAGGGCGACGTTGGCGAGCACCGGATCGACTGCAGGATCGGCATAGATGTCGGCGACGAGCCGCCAGACCTGCGCTTTGCCATCGGCATCCTGGCGCCACAGCCGCTCGATCGCAAAGCGCAGGGCCGGCGCAAGCATCAGCGCGATCGAGCTGTCGCCGCCGAGCTGTCCGATCAGACGAGCTGGATCGTCCCATTCGAGGAAGAAGCGGCCGGCGACATGGTCGAACAGGACATGGTGGGCGAAGCTGACAAGGTCGCCGGTATCGGTGAGCACGCCGGTCTGGATCACGGCGTCGAGCTGATCGTGCCCGACGACGACCTTGCGCACGGCGAGCCGGCGCCGGCTGACCATCGTGCCGACCGTCGCCGCCGCGGCCGCATGCAGGGTGGTGCCGGCAAGCCGGCGATCTTCATAGGCATCGATCAGGTCGGACTGCGTGGCGACGGTGCGGATACTGTCGGGGCTAGCGCCATCGGCGAGCAATTGCGCGGCGAGCGAAAGGTTGAAGACATTGCGGAGCAGATCGCGCAGCTTGACGGGCGCGGCGCCAAGCAGGCTCCCGAGATCGGCGGCGGCGCCACCGGCCGCATCGAGATCCTCGTCCGCGAGGCGCGGCACCTGAAAGTGCCGAACATTGCCCAGACCGGGTTCGGCAAAGGCCGGATCGGGCGGCGATCCCGGCATGGCGTCACGAAACCGGCGCCCATTGCGCAGGTCGAACGTGCGGATCGACGCAATGACGGCCCAGTCCGTGCCCGAGGCGCGAAGGGTTTCGATCAACTGCGCGAACACGCCTTCGGCGGGTCCGCCGCGCGCGGCGTCGAGGGCATCGATAATGAGGAGCTTGGCGCCCGAACCGGGAGCCGCGTCCAGCACCTCGACCAGTGGATGCTCCAGTCCCAGCTCGGACTGAAGATCGGCGGCGATGGCGACACCCGGAAAGCGATCGACCGACAGAAACACGACCGTATCGCCGGCCGCACGGCGCGCCTGCGCCAGCGCGACCAGCGCCCCGGTCTTGCCAGCACCAGGTTCGCCGATAACGATGAGCGCGCCGGAGTCGACTGCCGCGCTGAGCGGACCATCACTCGCCCGCGCGATCGGGATGCCGCCGGCAATCGGCAGGCGGGTGTGACCGGCGAGCCGCGCAAGCTCATCGTCGGTTGCCGCCGACAAGCGGCCAAGATCGGCCGTATAGTCCGCCGCGCCGACGTCATTATGGCCCAGCCGACGAAGCTCGCGCAGCAATCCGGCCCGGTCCGCGGGCGCGCCGCTGCCGATCATGCCGCGGATGATGGACTTGAGATCGCGCAGCGGCGCGTCGCCGGCGGCTTCCGACCCGTAGAGCCGGCCGCCAATGAGCCGCGATGCTTCGCGCCAATTGTTTTCGCCCTCGTTCATCGAGAAGCGCACGACGCGGAACAGGCGCGCCATCATCGCCAGATCGTCGTCGGTCGGCGGCGTCGCGGAAAGCATCGCCCACGCGCGCCGAGCATGGGTTTCGAACAGGTCGAGTGCGTCGCGCTCGGCCAACGACCGCCCGGCCTTGGTCGTGGTCCAGGTTCCGCCGAGGTCGAACGCGCGGCACCCGCGTTCGAGCGCGTCGAGCGACCGCGGTGCGTCGGCAGCCACCGCCAGTACCGCACGCGCCTTGACCGGATCGATCGCGGTCCCGGCATCGCGGGCATCGATCATCAGCCGCGCTAGCTGGCTGATCGTCTTGCCCAGTGGACTCTTGGGGCTTTTCGCAAGACCCGCGCTAGTCTTACTCTGGAGGTCGATGCGGCTGGCGTCATCCTGATCCAGCCGGATGTCGTCGAGCCCGTCGCCGGTTTCGAGCTGGATTGTGGTCGGCAGCGGCACATTTGCGAGACCGAAGCGCCCGCCGACCGGCACGCGCGCGAGTAGATGCGCAGCGAGCCAAGTGCCGACCTCGGCTTGGAAGTCCATTCCGGCTTCGGTTGCCCGCCCACCCGCGCTCTTTTTAGGTGCGGGGGCCGCTTCGCTGGTCAATTGCGTTCCTCTATTGATATAGCGTCGCCCATTATTTCGTCAGAACAAAAGCAGTTCTGATTAGGTCCCGGCTTCGATCTAGGTAAGTGTTTGCCCTTTTCCGTTATACGAACCTAGATCAGGATTTCGAGACATCGAATTTTTGGTCGCAGAAAATTCCATTCTGCAGCGCGTTGTCGCAAAGCTGCCTTCCACGAACTCACCAGTATATTGCGACCACTTCGACGTCGAGAAGGTTTGCTTCTTCCATTTGGGCTTCAAGATTATCCGGTCCAGTCAAGTGTCGCCTCTCTTGAGATGGCTGCGGGAACAGTGGGATTTCCAAGCTGTTTCGAATGTTCTCACGCAGTTCCAAATCGGCGGACGACTCGATTGTCAGACCAGTGCGGTCTTCGATCATCGCCCTGACGGATGCGAACGCCGACCTTTGCCCCTCAGCGGTAAAACCGTCGACAGCAAGGCTGGCGATCGCCCGATCCAACTCGGAGAGCTGGTCACTGGTGAGGCCATGATCGATTTGCCCAAGCAACTTATCCTGGTACTTGGCCAAGGCAAAAGTCAGCTTTGCGGTTGCTGGGTCCATGCTTTCTTCACTTCGACCGCTGGTCGATTGCAACATCGCAGTCCGGCTGGCGACCTCGATCTGCTTGGCTAAATCTGGAGCCAGCTCCTTGAAAATATCTGCGACCTTTATCGGGTTCCAATCGTTTTGAATGCCATTCTTTGATAGCCTGCATAATATAGTGAACTCGTTGTCGGCGAACAATATTCTGCGAATATCTTTCCAGTAGCCTAGATGCTCTGTAACGCCAACGATTCTCAAGAGTGAAAAATCACCGTTCAAGTTTCCGGCGACACCCTTGTGAACTATAAATTTTTCTGCACCGCGCTCAATTACCAGATAGTCTGATACTACTCCGTCTACCGGTATTAGGCCAGCCAGTAGCTTACTGACTATTTTATTGGCATTCTTAGCTTGATACAGATCCTTAAATTTAACGTGATCCATGAAAAGCATTGGACTTTCATCAAACATTTCGAAAAACTCAGCTATCATGGAGCTGATCTGAAAGATCCACGACGCCGACAATTTGACCTTGAACTCGACCAGATCGCCTCTCGCCAAATCTCCAGCATTGTGAATTGCCTTGGAGAATTTACCCGAAAATAGATCCTCGAGTGAGTCTGCCACTTCGATAGCTTCTATCGGCTGTATTTTCCGGAGCTTGGGCAGCTTATGCAGTTCGCGGAAAAGCGATTGAGCAGTAGCCTTCCGCAGTGTTTGCAGGGCACTGCTATTAGTGGTTTGAAATCGGGAGCTGATCTCGGCAGAAGGTAAAACCGGGCTGTTTGTTGAAATTTTTCCGCCGGTGTCTGAGATTTTATCATTTCCCATCTGCGACGTGATGTTCTCGGTGATCTCGCCTTTCTGCGAAGCTAAAAGACTACCAAGGCTGACTTCGTCCAGGTAAACAAACTCTCTCAAAGGTTCCGATGCTTCTTCCGGACCTTTGCCAAGTTCAACGTTTTTACGCCCTATCCAGGGGAATTTACGCTTGAAACTAATCATCTACGACCGGCTTTCCATTTTTCGATCGGGTCGGCGCGCAACGCGTTCGTAAGCTTGGGCCATATCTTCGCCAGCGATCCGCGAGCGTCTATCTGATGCGGCGATCATGGCGGCTTCCGTCCAGATTGACGTCAGGCGAGCAGCCGACCAATCGTGCGACCTTATAGCGATATCGACGAGGGGGAGGTCTTCCGAGCATTGGATTCTACGGGCGCCGATTCGAAGAATTTCAAGACGATCCAGAATGGTTGGAAGTCCAAACTCGATCTCCCAGTCGAAGCGGCCAGGCCGGGTGAGGGCTGGGTCGAGAGCGTCGGCTCTGTTTGTGTCGGCTATGACGACCGTCGCATTTTTGCTGGAATCGAAACCATCCATCAGAGTCAGAAACTGCGCTACAAGTCGACGGGATGCTTCGTGGGAGTCTCCTGTTCGGCTTTCCGCAATACTGTCTATCTCGTCAAAGAAAATGATCGACTTTCCCGAGTCCGAGTTTTTTGCGTGATCGAAGATTTTACGGAGCAAATCTTGGGTTTATCCCCTTGCCATACGTAGACCATTAGTGTATATAATGGGGCATGACCACGAAGCCCCTCACAACCGCCGCCTTCTTCCGCAAGTTTCCGGACGACGAAACCTGTCTCCAGCATCTCTTTGAGGTTCGCTTTGGGCAGGGCTTCACTTGCCCGTCATGCGAGCGCCCTTCCAACTGGTATCGCATCAAGGCGGAGCGAGCCTATTCCTGCCAGTGGTGCGGGCATCACCTGCACCCGACTGTGGGCACTCCGTTCGAAAAGACGCGGACGCCCCTGCAACTCTGGTTCTATGCCATTCACCTCTTCACCACGACGCGCTACGGCGTTTCGGGCAAGGAATTGGAGCGCCAGCTAGGCGTCACCTACAAGACGGCATGGCGCATGGCGAAGCTGATCCGCGAACACATGGCCGATGTTGACGGCGACCGTCCGATTGGCGGGCCGGGCACCAGCGTAGAGATTGACGAAACACTCATGGGCGGCGTGAAGAAGGGCAAGCACAATCGCGGCAGCGCCGCTAAGACGGTTGTAGTGGGCGCTCTGGAGCGCAACGGCGAGATTGTTGTCCAAGTCGTCAAGAACCAGCGCCGCGCCACTCTGGAGCCGTTTATTACGACGAACGTCCAGATCGGCGGCAACGTCCATACTGACGAACTGCGCAGCTATGCGAACCTTGCCGATCACGGCTATCGCCATGCCCGCGTGAACCACAGTGCGGAAGAATATGCCTATTACGATTGGCGGCTTGGCGACACGGTTTCAGTGAACGGCATCGAGAACTTTTGGCGGCACCTGAAATGCTCGATCAACGGCACGCATACCAGCGTGAGCCCCAAGCACCTGAATAGCTACGTCAAAGAGTTTGAATATCGCTTCAATCGTCGGAATCGTCCGGAGACGATGCTTCCGGAGCTTCTTTCGACGTTCCGGCCATTGAACGGATAACCCGCTCTAACTCGACTTGATCGCCAGTCTCGCCTTTGTGTTCGGCGATGAACTGGTCGAGCTTGCCTTCCTTTAGAGCCTTACGCAGGTTGTTCGTCATAGACCCTCGCTAGATAGTAGACGCTAGGCTGATAGTCGCCCTCCGCGTCTAAAACAGAGGTAACCAGCACGTCGGCCTTCACCTTGTCACGTGTGAATAATTTTTCGGCGTCGATGTCCGGCGCAAGATGCAGGGCTTTTCGGCCTTCCGCGACCTCCGCGATCGAGGCGGCCCACTTTTTCGGGTTCTCCCGATCATGCGCAAAAAACTTCACCGTGACACCCTCGTGAGGTTCGGTTTGCGTCGGCGGCTTCGCCTGAGCAATCTCAACGTCGGAAGGGAGGGCTTCCAGCGCCTCCTTTCCAATTTGCTCACCGCCGGCAGTGCTAAGCGAGTTGGCTTTGTGCCGCCGGGCGGGGTTCAAAAAATCCATCGCCTGGTTGCCAATCGTGGCAGGCCGCTTAGTCAATACTGCGGTCATCGCTTCGGTTAACTGATCCTCTGGAATGTTAACGCGGCGCGCGGCCTCCTCAGTCAGCTTGTGTCGCTCCTTTGCAAGAGCTTGCTCGCGCGCTTCGAGCTTACGCTCGTCAAAGTCCTCCTTGGCGCGCTTGAGACGCTGGATAACCTTCTCTGCGCCCCAAAGGCCAATAATCAAGATCAAGACGCTCACGAACGAGTCGTATGAATCATGGACGTCGTAGCCGAAAACGGATTGGATGAGATCCACTGGCATATCGGCGATCAGTCCTTCTTGGACCGCAGCAAGAAGCATCCCTTCGATGCGGTATCGTAAAGGGCTGTCTTGGCTGATGTGGCGGACCACGACCGCCACCGGTTCCACATCAATCTGCGGAAAGCAGGCCTCAAGGACAAGTATCGCTTCGCCAAAAAGCTTCTCTTGGGCGACAAGAGCCTTGGCGACTTCGCTGATGCTGGCGCGACCTTCGAAATGGTAGGTGAATTGTGCCGGAACTCGAACTTCCATGACGCCCCCGATACTTTGGAAGCGTTAGCTATCGCTAGGAGGTCGCAAGAGTCAAAGGTGTGGCGCACGTTCTGTCCCGATTTAGAGCCTTCGGCTCTAACACAGAGTGAACCGCCGATTCACGTATGCTAAGGGGATACACCCCCAAATCTTCGGTATCTCCAACCCATTTGCTGACGATCGATGGACCGCTTATGTCGTAAAAATTCGCACCAGCTTGATTCGCGATGATCCGCGCCAGATGTGTTTTCCCGGTTCCAGGGGGGCCTGTGAAAAGTATGCCCTTGACGGGACGAGCTCCAATGGCTTCGAGTTCGGCATGACGTTCGAGCTGGGTCTCAATGAGTTCCTTTGCTCGAATGACCACATCTCGGTACCCGCCAAAATCATCGAACGTCAAACCATCACTTTGAGGCCGGACCAAAAATGAACCTGGCGAAATTTGTTCGTCTGCGGGGTGTTGACGTACCCGGAGTGGCTCCTGTGCAACCACGCGGTTGATTGCTGACGTCGAACTATCGATTTCGACGGTAAAGTCCGGCTTCACCTCCAAATTGCTCGGATTTCCTAAGACCAGAAGGGCGTTCCCGGACTCTCCGAGGATGGTTCCGTCATCCAGAATCGTTCTGACAACTGAGGTGAGAAGAGACCGAGGCCAGACCTCTTCAGGGACGATTACCCAGCCTTCGTTATTGGACAGAATAACGTCATTCTTCTCCAATGTACCTAGTTCGATATTGGTCAGACGAGCCGTTCTTCCATCGGCGTACCTGACGAAAACTGTCCCGGACTCTTCGTCGATATGGATGACACGGAAAAGGTCGCCCTTGATTTCGGCGCTATCAGCTCGGCTCATACAACCCAACCTACACTCACGCTGAATTCGGTGGAAGCCTGTACAAGCTTTCTGATTGAAGACGAGCTGCTGGCAGTGCTTGATCTATTACCGTCTTTGGCCAAAAGTGAATGTAGGTCAGGTTTTGACAGCTCCATTGCAGTTGGGGAACGACAGCTATGTTGGCTCGGGCTGCCGGCAGTCACGCGCCCATTCGGTCGTCGGAGGATCAATCTAGAAGCCCGAAAAAGGCGGACATCCGTGCGTCTTTGTTCTACTTGTGATGTAATGGAACAGCATCTACGGCTATTATTGATCATCCAGTGGCATCACGACCCCGTGATTCCTTCGACGTTCTTCTGCTGCGAGTGGGTAGCGTCTCCGGAGTATTAGCCATCTGCGTGCCATTACCAGATCTTGATGGGTCGAGTGCATCCGTCCACCGTATTCGATAGGCCTCAACGTCGCCCAATTCGACCTCGCGCTGGAAGCTCGCGTGCATGGTGCCGCGCCAGGGATTCTCAGCATCCGGCTCGAACCGGAGCGAAACCGGCAGGCCGTCGCCATAGTCATGGTAGCGCAGCCGGCGCAGCAACTGAGCGGGGAGCAGATAAGCCGCGCCGTAGGCGGTCTGCGCCCGATAGACTGGCGTGTCGTTCATTGTGAACTCGTAGCCTTCGACTTGGCCTTCCTCGCGCGTGATGACCAAGTCCGCCGGCTTGGGCGCACTGCCCTGGCGATGCGGCCAGAGCCAGTCGAGCAGCCATTGAGGGTCGGTCACATTGCCGATCACCAGAAGCGGATCATGGCCGGCCTCCCGAATCCGGGCGCTGCCGTCGCGCACCGCGTTCCAGAACTCGTCCGCCGTTCGACCTTCAATCTCCTGAAAGTCCGCCTTGCACACGACATCCCACCAGACCACGGCCGCAACCTGGCCCGACATGGCGTCTCGCCACCATTCCTCTTCGTTGACGACCGCCTGCGCCATTGGAGGGTCGGTATAGGCGCCTTTGCTGAGGCCGCCAGCGCGTAGCGTGAAATTGGTTAAAACGGCAGTCGTCGGCACGATCTCCGCGAACAAATGGCGGGGGAATGCGGTTGGCGTGAATGCTTGGGAGCCCGCGGCGGCGGCCACCGCGCCGACGCGCGCAGGATCGATCTGCGCGTCAACTATGGCTTGGTCGCGATGGCCGGTCAGCACGCCGAGCGACTGTTCGACAAGCTGTCGGGCGTGGTCGCGCCGCACGTCGAACGCCGGCCCATCGTCCGGACCGACCAATGCGCCTAGCAAATTTCCATGCCTGTCGGCGTCGATCCCTTCGAACGCGGCTATCAAGGACCTGAGATAGCTCTCCCGGCGCCGCAGCGCCTCGTCGTCGGATAGGGTAAGAAGGCGGCGTAGATCGCCGTCGATCGCCTGTGATCCCTGCGTCGTCGCCATGATCGCGATCGCCTGCGCTTCCGGCAACGCCTCGAAGGAGAGACCGCCGCTCGAGCTGTATATACGCATCGAAACCCAAGGCGAATCCCCGAGCTGGCCGAGACCTTCGAGTAGATGGTCCATGCGTCCGGCATAACTGTGTTCAGCGAAACGCTCGCCCGACCCTGTGATCCTGAGCGCTGATATCAGGATGTCCGCGCCTGACATGCCTCCATCGTCATGAACGCCGGCGTCGCCGCGATCGTGCGGTTCGCCATGCAGCAACATGCGTGCAGCCCGCGTCGCTGTTTCTGCGGCCCCGGCATGGATCGCCCAATGGATGAACAGGCTGGCGAGGACGACGACATGATCGCGCCAGGCATTGTGCATGATCGCGCCGAACACCACTGGCGCGGCAAGAGTGTCGCCGCTCTGCGTCAGCGGTAAGTCCTCGACCCGTGACCAATCAAGTTCCAGCGTTTCGAGCGTCAGCCCCTCGGACCGCACGCGCCAATAGGCGCCGCGCGTGTCCCACGCGCGCTCGGCCTGTATCCGCCAGTGAAGCATCAGGTCGCAGGTCCAGCTTGTCGCGAGCGTATCGCCCAGCCAGACGGCGCGCGCTGTCATTTGCGTCGTGGCCTGCAGATGCGCGCCTACACTTTCCGCAATACGCGTGAGGTCGTCCCATTTCCGACCCCCGCGTTCGCGCCGGTCTGGCGCCGCAGCGATGACCTGGAGCAGGCGTTCCCAACCAGCGACCAGTTCACGCCAAGCACGCGCATAAGTCTCCTCTTGGCGCGACAGCGCGTAGGCACGCTTGCCGCCCGCGCCGGGCGGCGTTTCCGCGCGATGCTCTCCCAGCGCCCAGTCGATCAGTCGGTAGGCAATGCTCTGCGCCATCCACAGTATCGGCTGCAGCGCCTT
This sequence comes from Pelagerythrobacter marinus, assembly GCF_034375205.1. Lineage (NCBI taxonomy): Bacteria > Pseudomonadati > Pseudomonadota > Alphaproteobacteria > Sphingomonadales > Erythrobacteraceae > Pelagerythrobacter > Pelagerythrobacter marinus. The sequence continues at coordinate 572,550 of NZ_CP139719.1, forward strand.
GGGCGTCACCTCGCTTGCCACGCGCCTGTAGATATGGGCAGGTGCATGGGCGATCCGGCCCATGAACTCGGCCTCGTCTGGCAGGCGCTCGACGGCGCGGCGGATCATGTCACGGTAGGCGCGTGCCCATTCCTCGGCGAGTGCCCTGCCGAACAAGCTCTGTCCGGATTCGAGCTGCGCGTAGCTGATGTCCTCGTCGGAGAGCTGCGCGAGCCGATAGAGAAAGGCATGGAACGCGATCACCTCGCCGAGCTGATCGGCAAACTCGTCAGCCTGACGGGTATCGATGAGGGCGATGAGGTCGGCGATCATCTCGCGCAGGATCGCGCCGGTTTCGCTGATGGCGCCGTCCTCGGCGGGCGCCCTGCGGAACCTGAGCGATGCCCGGACCGCCCAGCGCGCCACCGGACCCAGTGGAAGCGTTGCGCGGGCGAGCACCTGATCACCTTCATAGTCCTGGCCGGGCTGCAGCGGGATGACGAAGTCGTGGACCTGTCCGCCATCCGACCCGCGCGCCTGCGCCAGCCATGCGCGAACGATGGGCGCCAGTATCGCGAGGCGCACGTCGACCAGCCGCATCTTCCGACGCAAACGGCGACTGACACGAGGCTCACCGCCGTCCCAGAGCGCGGAATACCACGTGCGGGCGCGCTCGCCCGTTGCGAACGGGTCGGTCTCGTCCCCGGCCGGAAGATAGCCATAGCCAGCGACATTGGCCCATCGGTTGGCGGTGACGGTTCCGGTCAGCTCGCGCGGCCAGATCACATTGGCAACATAGGCTCGCATGATTGGCGCGCGTCGTTCCGGGTGCAGGAAGGCAATCGTCCGCAGCACGAAATAGGCGAGCGCGCCGACATTGATCGCAAACCAGGCGAGGTTGAGCAGTGTCACCGCGGCGCCCGCATCGCCCATCTTCGCGGCGAACGGGAGTTGTGCGGCGATCGCTACACACAGCAGCAACGAGCTTACGCCGACGAAGATCGCGCTCGACGACTCGATGTAGATCGTGAGGCGGGAGGCGAACGAAGCGCGCCCTCGATTGAGCAGCCCTACAAAGGCGATGACGAGGGGGAAGACCAGCCCGACCAGTGCGGCCTGCACCGCGAGTACGGCGATGTTGACAGTCCAGAAATCGCGGACGCTCGCTTGCTTATCGGTGGCGAGCGTGAAGCTGGATAACCGATCGAAAAGGGTGGACAGGACGGCGAAGGCATAGAGAAGCGCGACAATCGCCAACGCGCGGATGGGGTGACGAACGATCCACATCGCAAGCCGCATGAGGCGCGGATAGCGATGGGTGCGAAACTCGGGGTTGCCGCGCAGGTGCCGCGCAACGATACGGCGCACCAGCTTTGCGAGCCCCGGTTGGAATAGGCCTCGGATAGTTTCGGCCAGCAGGCAGAGCTGCGGCCACCCGTTAGTGAGGACGCTATGCATCAACTTCAAGATCGGACATGATTCCCCCCCTTCGTCGGCCGGTTCTCGAACTCCGGGAATGCCCTGACCATCCTAATGCATCAAGTCCTTGCCCTTGGACACGAAGCACTCTGCCATTAGCAAATTGCGATGCGGTTGTTGACCTACGGTTACTTCGCCAACATCTCCTTCGCTTGTTCGATTGGCTGAATCGGATCTTCATGAAGTGACCCGAACCGCCCATTCGCAGAACGATGAATCGGGTCGATACTCATGCGGGAACGGTCGCTATGTTGACGGCAGTCCTCATTGGAAACGATGCAGCGTCCGCTTCTTCGATTGCGCCGGGAGTTTTCGGATTTCTCCGTCTATGGCCCCGAGCTCGGCTAGGCGTGTCAATCAGGAACAACCAATGATCCGTGGCCCTCGGCCAACCATTGGCTGATCTTGTCACCGACCTGTTCGCTGCCATATTCCTTGATTGCGCATTCCCACACGATCGCGGTTCGCCATCCGGACTGCTCGAGAGCGGCAAGCGTCCTTTGATCCCTGAGTACATTCTGTTCGAATTTCTGCGCCCAGAACTCCGGTCGAGTGGCGGGCGTGGTCGTGAACCGGCAGCCTTCGTGACGATGCCAGAAACATCCATGGACGAACACGACTGCCCGAAATTTCGGGAAGACCAGATCGGGCCTCCCCGGCAGTCCCTTGAAGTGAAGCCGGTATCTCAGGCCCCTTGCATGCAGCGCCTTTCGAAGGACGAGTTCGGGCTTCGTGTTTCGCCCCTGGATCCCGGCCATCATTCTGGACCGCGTTGCCTGGTCGACAACGTCGGCCATCACGAATTCACCTGGCTAGTTCGGCCGGTCCTGGTATGTGGTTGAACCATGAAAGGAATTGTCGGGCGGATGACCAGAAGTTTCAAGACTGTTGATCTGTTTGCGGGGCCGGGAGGTCTGGCGGAGGGTTTTTCTTCGCTGCGAGATGAAGCGGGAAACCGAATTTTTGACATTGCGCTTTCTGTCGAGAAAGAGTCCTCGGCATTCGCTACATTACGTCTCCGCAGTTTTGTTCGGCAGTTCGACGAAATTCCGCAGGCCTATTATGACTATATTGCCGGCCGGATCTCGAGAGATGACCTGATCGCGCAACATGCAGCCGAATGGGCTGCAGCGGTTCGTGAAACCATGGCGCTGGAACTGGGCACGGAATCGGCGACAGCCGTACTGGATCCGGTGCTTGACGAAATTCGCGAAGCGGCTGGAAACGAAGCGATCCTGATCGGGGGGCCTCCCTGCCAAGCCTATTCGCTTGTTGGTCGCGCCCGCAATCGCGGCATCAAGGGGTATGATCCCGCCGAGGATCATCGTCACTTCCTCTATCGTGAATATATCCGGATCATCGGGAAGCTGAGGCCGGTCGCCTTCGTGATGGAGAATGTGAAGGGGATGCTGTCTTCCAGGGTCGAAGGCAAAGGCATCTTCGATCTGGTATTGTCCGACCTGCGTTCTGCGGGAGGCAGTCCCGACAGCTACACGCTCATCCCTCTGGTTGCAGGTGGCAAGGGGCGCCACGGCGGCCATATCATTCGGTGCGAAGACTATGGCATACCCCAGAGCCGCCACCGCGTGATTCTTCTGGGCATTCGCTCCGACCAAATATCGAGTGACGACAGCGGGATGCTCTCCGGACATACGCTGGAACCCGTCGCCACTCAGGCGACGGTATCGTCGGTCCTGTCCGGCATGCCGAAACTTCGCAGCGGTCTCAGCCGTACCGAAGACGGCCCCGAAGCGTGGCGCAAGACTGTCATCGCGGCCTATCGAGCGGCCGCCTCCGCCTGCCGCAATGAAGGCACCTGGCTGAACCGCGTTGCCGACACATTGACCGGTCACGCGCGCGATCTCCAGGAAATCGAGGAGCTTCCGCCGCGGTCCAGCAGGCAGATGACGTCGGTATCGGACAACCGGCTGGGGGCTTGGCTGAGTGATCCGGAACTGCGAGAACTCCCCAATCACGAAACCCGCGGGCACATGGAAAGCGACCTCGCGCGATATGCCTTTGCCGCGGTGTTTGCCGAGCACTTTGAACGTTCTCCCAAGGCGGATGAATACCCCGCTCAACTGGCCCCTGCACATGGGAATTGGGACTCAGGCAAGTTCGCGGATCGCTTCCGGGTGCAGCGCTGGAACGCGCCCTCCAGCACCATCACCAGCCACATATCCAAGGATGGGCACTACTTCATTCACCCCGACCCGACTCAGTGTCGCAGTCTGACCGTCAGGGAGGCGGCACGTTTGCAGACGTTCCCCGACAACTACTTTTTCGAGGGCAACCGGACCCAGCAGTTTGTCCAGGTCGGAAACGCTGTTCCACCACTCCTTGCTCGTCAGATTGCGAACATTCTCAGGAACTTGCTTGCATAAGCGCGACTGCCTCGATCGGCGCACGTTCTGCACATTCTCGCAATATTTTTGGAATGTAATCGGGTGGATTGACGCGAAGCGCGAATCGTGACACATTTCCAGTATATTGTGATAATGTGAGGTTCTATGCGCGACAAGCGTCAAAAGTTCGTCGAACTTGCGGAGGCAAGAGTCAACAAGGCGCTGAAGGACATTCAGCTGATTGGCAATCTGTCCAACAGGTCGGCCTATGAATTCAGCGAAGCTGATATCCGAAAGATCTTCGGCGCCCTGCAGAAGGGCCTCGAAGGTGCCAAGGCGCGCTTTTCGAAGGAAAGCGAGGGCAGCGGCGGCGAGTTCCGGCTGTAGGCGTGAGCGGCATCTTCAGATCTGAGTGTGGAGTTCAAGCATGAGTGGCTGGTCCTGGATATGGCCTTCGGTCGGAGGCACGCCTATAAATCAGGGGCTCGACAGCGAGATGTTCGACCGCGTCGACTATCCCTATTCGGAAACGTTCGTCCGAGAGGCCATCCAGAACAGTCTCGATGCCCGGCTCGACATGACAAAGCCGGTCGTGATCCGCTTCTCCTTTCATGAAGATCGTCTTGGAAAGCGCGGGGCCTTCCTCAGGCAGGCAATGGAGCACCGTCAACGAGCCAACCTGCCTGTACCAACAGGCTGGGCCAGTGAGCGGATCAAATGGATCCTGGTCGAGGATTCGAACACCAAGGGTCTGCTTGGCGATCTGAAGGATCGAAAAGGCGATTTCTGGGGGTATTGGCTGAACTTCGGCCTTTCGAACAAGACCGGCACCGGACGGGGAGGCAGAGGTATTGGGCGGGTGACCTTTCTGATCGCCTCACAGATGCACACCGTCATTGGGCTGACCCGGCGCTTCGACGACAAGGCCCTCGCCGCATGTGGCATGTCTGTACTGAAGGCCGATCAATATGGATCGGACTTCAAATCCACTCATGCATATCTTGCCGAAAGCGAAGAAAACTCGATATACAGGCTGCACGATGGAGCTGATTTTCACGCATCGCTGGTCGATGCATTCCGGCTCTCGCCTTACCCCCAGGATGCCAATCTGACAGGGCTTTCCCTCGTCATCCCGTTCCCTCACGACGAACTGGATGAGGACGGCATTCTTGCCGCTGCGATAGATCATTTCGCTCCGGCAATTCTGAATGGAACCTTGGTCGTCGAGGTGGGTGTAGATCGCCTCGACAAGGATACAATCAAGCAGGTTGCGCCCTGTGTGTCGCAACACATCAAGTCGAAGCCAGTCAAGGGCGGGACCAGCCGTTATCTTGCAATGATCGATGCTGGTCTTGCCGGTTCAAAGTCGGCCATCCAGCTGCCGGATGCCAAGGCAAAGTTGGCCGATCACCGGGAACTGCCCGATGCAGAACGCTATCGAGAGAAGCTCGCCAACGGCGAGACGATCGCCTTCGAACTCACTTTCCCGATGACCAAGTCTGGTCAGACCACAAAGGTCGGCCTGACGATTGTTGCTGCGCCGACGCCCTATGGCAAGATGCCGTTGGACCGCCTTTTTCGGGAAGGGATGAGTCTGCCGGATGTTCGCAGCCGGCGGCCCGCTGACATTGATCTCGTCATGCTGATCGATCAGGAGCCGCTGGCTCAATATCTCAATTTCTGTGAAGGCAAGGCGCATCTCGACCTGCTTGAATCCAAGGAGGTTCGGACGAAGCTCGCCGATGCCGGCTTTGATGGAATACACGTGAAGCGGCTGGTCAAATCGCTTCCGGACAATCTTCGCGAGTTCTTGACCGAAGAAAGTGCAGAGCCGGACACTTCGGTGTGGGAGGGATATTTTTCCGTGCCGGACCCGTCCAGTCCGAAGAAGAAAGTGCCGAAGCCCAACGAGAAGGATCCGAATCCGGATCCTCCCACTGTTGTCGACCCGCCGCCGGCCAATGCAAGTGCGGTAACGGTAGACGCACTTGAAGATGGCTTTCGCCTCAATTCCAATGTCGACTACACAAAGTTTCCGGCCTTGGCGGATGTCACGGTTGCCTATGCGGATGGGTCGGGCAAGCCGCCATGGAGCGAGTATGATTTCCGGTTCGAGGATCTGGAAATCCTTTCGGAAAACTGCACGCCCAGTTTCACGGACAATCGTCTGCGAATTCAGGACTGGGTGTCCGGCAGCATGATCGAAGTCAGAGGCTTCGACACTCGCCGTGAACTCGACATACGCATAAGGACCGAGAGCAATGCGTCGGCGGATTAGGCTCACCGGGAGACGCCAGCTCAGCAAATCGGTCGTGAGGGTCTCGCTGGCCGAGATCGGCGGCAAGCCGCTGGTGACCATGACCTTGGTCAGTCCCGACGCATTCAAGCAATTCCCACAGAATGCACGGGTTTCCTTGCGTCTCGTCGAGAACAAGCGGGTCGAGATCGTTGACCTTGGAACGATTGGCAAGATGAGCAGCAGCCGGGAGCTGCAATCTCAGGGCTTTGTCGCGCCGAGTTGTCAGCTCCGAATAGCCGATCCGGGCACGAAGGCCATGGGACTGCTGCTCGCCAGCACTGACAACTGGACGCTGAAGAAGAATGACCACAAGGAGCAGGAAAGCAGCAAAGGCATCCTGCTGTTCCTCGCGGATGATACGGCTCCCCAGTCATGGAAGCTCGAAATCCGGGAATCGGACTATCCGTTGGTCAAGGTGGACAAGCGTATAGCAAATGCCGCGATGTGGGCCCGCAACGATCCCGTTTTTGTCGGCGCAGTGCTTCCCAGCGTCGTGAAGCAGGTCTTCGAGGAAATCCTGCGTGGAGAATATTCCGACGATCTGCCTTGGGTCGAGGACTGGCTGAAATGGGCCGATTCCATCATGCCCGGTGACAATCCGCCGACCGATCCCGAAGAGAAGGACGAGAGGCAGAACTACATCGAACGTCTTCTGGATTCGTTCTGCTCTCGTCACAACCTGGCAGACCAGCTGCTTCAGGCAACTCAGCCGGGAGATGCCGAATGACAGAATATCCAGCCATCTACGAATTCACGCCGATGGGGCTGATCGCCTTCAAGCGTATCTTTGAGGGAGAACTGCCGGAGAGCGCCATCAATCCCGTCGATCCGCAATTTGCACTGCCGGTCTCGGGTACCAAATCGATCAGCGATGCCCCTGCCGCGACTTCGAAAGAGTTGGCTGCTCGAGTGCTTCAGTCACTGGGTTCCGAGTGGACGCATGTACTGCCCAGAGCCGGCATCTGGGCCTGGCTGACATTTATACTGCGTGACGTTGTGTTCCCGAAAAATTCTGAAGGCGACAGGAAGCCAAAGGAAATCCATCGCTGGTATCCGAGTAGCCCTGGAGACTGGCAGAAGGCCCAGCGCCATCTGGTCCGGATGCCGGTGGTCCTGCTGGGAAGCCTCGGCGATGCCGCTGATCACCTGCTGTGCGCCCACCCCTCGGTTCTGCCTGAAATACGCGAACAGCTGACAAGTCAGCAGGACATGTTCAGCATGGAATTCCAGAGAGCGGCCCGTCAACTCTATTTCGATGATGGCAAGAACGGGCTGAAGCGAGGAGCGGGCGGCAAGACGGCCGGTACGCCTCGACGGCTGGCCAAGGTGCGACAGCAGCTGGATGTCACCTGGAATCTTTTCGATCTGGATGCAGCGCACATCGTGAACCTGCTTCCCAGGGAATTCGATCGCTTCAAACCCAAGGCACAATAGGCACCCGAAAGGCAGACGCAGGAAAATGGCATATCCTTATGTACTGGCACAGGACGCTATGGCGAAGCTGCGGGAGGCGATCTACCTGCTGCTGACCGAAGCGCCCGCATCCGGCTTGAAGAACGCCCAGATCGGCCGATCGCTCGGCATATATTCAGGGCACGTCGGCCACGAAGGGCATATTTCCCGGACCGTTCTTGCATTGATGGAAGCTGAAGGGGTGGTCGAGCAGAACTCAGAGACGAAATGCTGGCGCATCCGCGAAAACTCTGGCTGCGAAGCAGAGAAATAAGCTCAGGCTAATCAGGAAGGCAAGCCGTGGCGTTGAAAACGGAATCTCTCACGTACCGCCGGCACATCATTCGGTCGGCGTGTGTGAACGATCAATGGCAGGCGAGAATATTTCGCGGAAAGAATACTGTCGGCGATGTCTTTCATGGCGTTGACAGGCAACAAGCCATTCTTTCGGCCCAGCAGGCGATCGATAACGCCATGACCGCGGAGAATGCAGTTCGTCAGAGTACTGGTGCCCCTTCCGTCAACGCATATTTCAACGCCCTGAAGACCCTCGAGCCCTTGCCTCGACACCATCTCGCCATGCTTGAGGCGCATCTCGGCGCGCCGGGATACTTGATGACCGCCACTGAGCTGGCGAAGGCAGCGGGCTGGACCGACTATTCGGCTGCCAACCTTCATTACGGCAATCTTGGCTACGAACTGTCGCAGGAACTGGAATGGGCCCCTCCCAAGCGCGAAGATGGCACGCCAGTGTGGACCATGGTATTGGCGACCGAACCAGACGTGGCCGGAGAGCTGATCGAGACCACTGACTTTCAATGGAAGCTCCGCCCACAGATCATTGAGGCCTTGAACATGTTTTTCGGAAAGTCGGAGGGTGCGGCGGTCTTCTAGCACCTTCGCGACAATCGCCGAGCCGCAAACGGGTGTCTGGGCTTCCCGATAATTCCTGGTGGGTACGTATCGGCCAGCCACGCCAGCAACATGGCAGGATCGCCATCTCGGACACCGTTTACGCGATGCCCCTGACCTCCAGCGGCAAGATGCAGCAGATGATCCGGCAACGATCCTGGCTCGTCACCGAAATACCAGGTCGTCCTCTCGTCGAAGATGAGCGCCGGCGCGGAGAGGTCCTTGCGAATTTCGGTCGCGCCGGGATGATAGTCGGGCCGCAACCGCTTGAAGGTCCCGTCCTTCCTCTGGCGATAGACAGCGTCGGGACGGCCACGGAATTCGCGTTCGTAGTCCCCGATCTCGGCCTTTCGGGCGATTCTGCCAGCCCAAGCGAGAAGCCCCCGCTCGAAAGGGCGCGGGTAGAAGCCAAGCACCCAGTCGCCGGGCTTGGCGCTCGACCGAATCCTGGGTTTGCACGTCGCGAGCGTGAGACGCCCACCATGGATGCAGGGCGCCATTCCGGTATCGGTCTGGAGGATGTAGCGATAGATACGCGTCATCCCTCGAGCACCCCAATTATGTCGTCGAGCCAACGGCGGGGTTGTTCTCGATCACCGATATCCGCGACGAACTCCTGGCCGCGCGACACGATTTCCAATTGGCCACCTTCGTGCCAGCGTTCCGCCCTTCCGTGATAGCTGAGCCCGGTCTTGGCCAACCATGGCGGCACATCCCACAGACGAAGTGGACCACCATGGGTCGTGAGACGAAGGCGCGGATCAGCGTGGGCCGCAAGCCTACCTGGGCCAACATAGAGACAGTTGTTGGCGTTCCAATCGCCCATGGTGTGCGGATGCGGCCGAGGTGCAGCCTGGATCGCGTTATGGCTGGAGCGCAAGGCGTCGCCCTCGATAATGCTGTCCACGCGCATGTAGCCATAGAGGCGATGATGGCGTCCACCAGACATTTCATCGGCGAAGAGGCCAAAAAAGAGAAAGACATCGCCAATGCCCACGCCCTGGCGCCGAAGATGAGACTGAGCGGCGCCGCACTGCCCGAACAGGCAGCGTCCATCGAAAAACATCGGATCCTCGTGACACAGGTGATCACCGGCATGCATCGGGCAGCGATTGCCATTCATTCAAGAATGGACTCGCAATACAGGCTTCCAATCCGAAGGCGATGGCGTTCTTTGCGGTCATTCTGCCTCAATTCGTATCTCCTGCGTCACCGATCTCCATCCGTTCTGTGCGCTCGCTCTCATATTAATGCTGATTCAAATACTCGTCCTTCTGGGGTATGTAGTGGTCGCCACGGCGGTATCTGATTTCCTTCGCCCGCGCGTCAAAGCACTCCTATAGTATAGTGCAGGAGTAGTTTTGATTGGTATGGCCAGAATGTTATCTGCGCATTCATGAACCTGAATACTATTGACTTTCGTGATTGGACTCATTAAAAATCGTTGAACTTTTCGAATGTGGCGGGGAGGTGAGGAAATTGACGTCGGACCACGTAAGAACGAATCGCGACTACTGGAACAGCGTCGCCCGACACTGGGTGGAAATTGGCGAACGGCAGTGGAATTCCCCGCCTAACTGGGGATTCTGGGGCGAAACCGATGAATCTCTCAATCTGCTTCCCGCAGACATGACAGGGATGAAAGCCATCGAGCTTGGTTGCGGCACGGCATACGTTTCAGGGTGGATGACCCGGCGCGGTGCGAGGGTTACCGCCATCGACATCTCGGCGGAGCAACTCGCCACGGCACGTCGTCTGGCCAAACAACATGGTGCGGAGATTGCCTTCATCGAAGCAAGTGCCGAAAGCGTTCCGCTGGAGGCGTCGCTCTTCGACTTCGCGGTTTCTGAGTACGGCGCCGCGATCTGGTGTGACCCTGACCTCTGGATACCAGAAGCAGTCCGGTTGTTACGGCCCGGCGGCACCCTCGCTTTCATTGGGAACCATCCGATGGTTTGGGTCGCGACCCCTTCTGACGGTCGTCCTTGCGAGGCGCACTTCCACCGGCCGTACAGGGGCCTCAACTGTACGGACTGGACATATGCTGAGTTTGATCCCGGAGGAATCGAGTTCAATCGTACCATGGAAGACTGGCTCCTTCTTTTTCGAAAGACCGGCCTCCTGGTCCTTGACTATCGAGAGCTTTATGCTCCCGATGATGCCGAGGGGGTTGCCTTTTCTGTTCCTGCTGAATGGGCAAGGAACTGGCCGGTCGCGCAGGTGTAGAAGTTACAGAAGCAGGCTTGAGCATTTGTGCGCCAGAACTCGCTGTCACGCGTGCAGCGTTTGAGATTTCAACATGACCATTGCGTCGCGCGGAGACCAGTACCTCTCGGACCCGCCCCCAACTGGCCCTGAAAAGTACATCGAAGAGCCGGATTGAACCCAAATCGATCTTTGAAGCACAAGTATCATGCGTCGAATAGTTCTGAAGTGAGGACTGATATGAGATGACGATATCGCGTTGTCCCGGTTGCGGGGCCGAACTAGGTGAATCCGAGGGTCCGACGCATGCCTATATGTCGTCGTCGCCAGCCTGTTTCGCCGAATTCACCCGGATTTTAGCAGCCGAGTACAGTACGCCGTTGCTTCGTGGAATTCACCGACTCACAGTTGACACCTACGCCGTTCAGCACCCAGGTGACGGTCGTGATCGCCGGCAAATCCAGTCCGTCGGGCTCCACCTTGCACGGCTTTACATACAGCTGACCTATCCACTTCCCCCCAGAGAAACGAATGACGTGATGCTGGGGCTCGCCAGGCACAAGGCGACACTGGTGGGTCTCCGCCCACCAAATCGGTTCACTCTCACGGCTGCCGACATTGCGCCGTTCTCAGGCGGTTGCCAACACGCAGACAAAGTACGGGTTTGGGCCGCCGAAACGTGGAGAGACTGGTCGGAACATCACGAGTACATTCGCCATTGGGTCGCTGGCAAGTATGACGCCCGCTCACGGTCTAAGCTCGACACAACATATTGAGATCCGTAGAGAAATTGTGACGCGGCCGATACGGTTCGAGTGGCATTCAAATGTGGTGAATGACCTGCGGTTCCAGTAGAGTAAGTCTACCGCTGTCGTAGATCCTCTCTCATCGGTCGAGGGGTTGGACCGGGTGGTAAGCAAGGGACTCGCGGAACTTCGATCTCCGTTGAGGCCCCAAACGTCGATCCGCCAGAGTTTCGTGTCGATCTATTACAGATTGTGCTGATTCTGGCACGGAAGTCTTCTTAAGAGAGTACGATCTTTCAGGGGGCAGGCTAACGTGTGTCAGATCACACCATTTCGCCCCAATGATGTTATTTTATTACCTTACTGGGTGGAGAACGTTCGACGCCAGTCTCATCCCCTCCGCCACGGGCCGTCCATCCAACCGGGCCGTTCATCCAACCGGGCCGTCCATCCAGATGCGGCGCCGGGCCGGCGAAGACGATCCCGGCCCATCGGGCGGTTCCCTGTCGTGCCGGCAGTCGCTATGCCCTGGCGGTGGATCGGGGATCGGGAGACAGCCATTGACCGGGGGAGCGCCCGTGAATGCCGGGCTCGGGGCCAGCGGGGCGGGCCGGGAGGACGAGGATCTCTTCCGCAGTTACCGGCTGCCGCTGCGCGCCTTCTTCGCGCGCAGGCTCGATTCGCTGGAGGAAGTCGACGATCACGTGCAGGAGGTCTTCTGCCGGCTCTGCACGCTGGAGGAGGGCAAGCGGCCCGAAAATCCCCAGGCCTACGTGTTCCAGGTCGCGGCCAACCTGCTGCGCGACCGGGCGCGCCGGGCGATGACCCGCGATGCCTTCACCCGGCAATATGCGCTGGACAACAAAGATCAGGTTGAGGAACTTTCGCCCGACCGCGTCCTACAGGGTAAGCAGGCGGTCAGGGCCTTGCGCGCCGCGCTGGAGGAGCTTCCCGAGCGCACGCGCACGGTATTCCTCCTGCACCGCTTCGAAGGGTACAAGTATCGCGAGATCGCCCGGCGTCTGGGCATTTCGGCCAGCTCGGTCGAAAAGCACATGATGTCCGCGATCAGGCACGTGGTCGAGCGTATGGGAAAGACCGATGGTCACGACTGAGCCGAGAGAAGGAGCCGACGGCGCCGCGCCCGAGCAGCGCGCCGCCGAATGGCTTGCCCGGCTGCAGGCGGAAGACTGCTCCGACGCGGACTGGCGCAGGTTCTGCGAGTGGCGCGACGCCGACAGCCGCAACGAGGCGGCCTTTACCCGCTACGCCGGGGAGTGGTCGGCGCTCGGCGAGCTGGCCGGCGACCCCGCGATCATGCAGATGCGCCTCGAGGCGCTGGCCGCCGAGCCGGAGCGATCCCGGCCGGCCTGGCTGGTCCCCCTGGCCGCCAGCATCGCGCTGATGGTCGCGGTCGGCCTCGCCGCGCTGTCGTACTGGACGGGCCGGGACGCGGGGCGCGAGGGGGCGCAGGTCGCCGCGGCGGACGCGCCCGCCGCCGGCCCGGCCGAGGCCGGCCCGGGACAGGGCCGGTTCGCGCAGCGTTATCGCAGCGCGGTGGGCGAGCGGTCGCGGATCGACCTGCCCGACGGGTCCACGCTCGAGCTCAACACCGATACCCTGGTCGAGGTCGATTTCGGCCCCCAGCGGCGCGCGCTGCGCCTCTTGCGCGGAGAGGCCCTGTTCGAGGTCGAACGCGACCCCGGCCGGCCCTTCGTCGTCACCGCGGACGACGAACGCGTCATTGCGCTGGGCACCGTGTTCTCCGTCCGCAAGCGGGCGGGGGAAGTCGTCGTGTCGCTGATCGAGGGGGCGGTGCAGGTGGACCGGCTGGACGCGCCGCCCGGCGCGCCGGGGCCGGCGGTCCGTTCGGCGCGGCTCGCGGCCGGCCAGCAGCTCGTCTCGCGCGACGATGCGCCCGCCTTCCAGGTCTCCGCGCTGGACGAGGCCAAGGCGCTCGGCTGGCGATCGGGCCGGCTGGTGTTCGACGACGATCGCCTGGGCGATGTCGTTGCCGATCTCAATCGCTATACCGCGCGCAAGATCACGCTGGGCGATGCCGAGCTGGCGGACATGCGCGTGAGCGGCGCGTTCCGGACCGGCTCGGCCGAAACCTTTGCACGGGCGCTGTCGGTGGCCCTGCCGATCACGAGTTCGGTCGACGAGGAGGAGGGCGCGATCGTCCTGCGCGCCCAGCCCGAAAGTTCCGCGAAAAGATAGGGTTGGTGGCTCCGGGCGGGTATCGGCCGCCTTCGGCCGCAACATTTTGTGACGTTTTTGTTGAGGCAGATGCCCGGTGGCGCGTCTTACCCTTTCGCCGACCCGAAACGGGCGGCGATCTGGTGAAGACTGTGGGGGCAAGACACGATGCAACAGGGGATCATTCACGGCGTTCTGCTGGCGGGCGCAGCAGGACTGGCGATCGCGACGGCGGCACCCGCCAGCGGGCAGGAAACTGCCGAGGTGGCGGCCGAAACGGCGGTGACCGTCGATATCGAGGCGCAGAGGCTGGACGCCGCGCTGAAACAGTTCGCCAGCCAGTCGGGCGCGGACATCCTCTATGCGCCGGACCTGGTGAAGGGCCGCAAGTCGGCCGGGGCCAAGGGCCGGTTCACGATCTCGCAGGCGCTGGAACGGCTGCTGCGCGGGACGGGGCTGGTCCATCGCGAGGTCTCGCGCAACGTCTTCGCCCTCCAGGTGCCCGCGCGCACTTCGGCCGGGCAGGGTGACACGGGCCGCGCCTCCGCCTTCGGCGGGCGCGTGATCAACGCCGCATCGGGCGCCGGGCTTCCCGGCGCGCGGCTGACCATCGTCGGCACTTCGCTGGAGGCGATTGCCGACCAGGACGGGCGTTTCCACTTCCCCGCCGTCCCTGGCGGAGAGCGGGAGGTCTGGGTCGAGTACCTCGGCCAGCCGCCGCAGACGGTGATGGTGCCGGCGGACCCGGACCAGCGCCGCAGCTTCGCGATCGCGCTGGGGCGGGAGGCCGAACAGATCGTGGTCCGGGGCTTTCGCGGCAGCCTGGCCAAGGCGCTGAACCAGCAGCTGAACGCGCCCAACAACTCGACCGTCGTGTCCGCCGACCTGCTCGGCAGCTTCCCGGCGGAGACGGTTTCGGAGGCGCTCCGGCGCGTTCCCGGCGTGGCCTTCGGCCGCGGCGACGACAGCGGCGAGGGGTCGCGGATCACGGTTCGCGGCTTCAGTTCGGAGGCGATCAACATCCAGCTCAACGGGCTGGAACTGCAGGGCACCGGGTTCGAGCGCACGATCGACCTCAGCGGCTTCCTCGCCGACAACATCTCGCAGGTGACGATCCACAAGTCGCTCCTGCCCAGTCACGAGGCGAACGGTTCGGGCGGCCTGGTGGAAATCGAGACCAAGTCGGGCCTCGACTACGGCGATTTCCAGTTCTCGCTCGGGCTCGAGGGTGAAACCGGGTTCGATCGCGATTTCGGCGAGGAATACCAGGTCAACGCCGTCCTGGCCAAGAAGCTGACGCCGAGCTTCGGCGTGGCCGCGACCGTCCAGTATCGCAAGACCGACCGGCTCAACTACAACGCCAATGTCAGCGATTACCTGCCCCCCGTGCTGCCGGAGGGGTACAATTACATCTTCTACGTGCCCGAAAGCATGAAGTTTCCCTTCGACGAGGCGCTGTCGGGCCGCCTGGTCAACGGCACCAGCTACCTGCGCCGCTCGCGCGAGGAGGACAACCTCACCGTCTCGTTCAACGCGGCCTGGGAGGTGAGCGACACGACCACGCTGCGCTTCGACGCGCAGCGGATCCAGGTGGACCAGCTCACCGATATCGCGCGCACGACCGCCTCGTTCCTTGCCACGGCGGTGGACATGCCGATCGAGGAACTCGGCGGCGAAGTGCGCCGCCGGCAGGTGCTCGCATCGCTGCGCCCGAACCTCGCGCTGAACCGCAAGGATATCCGCACGACCCAGAACACGCTGAGCCTGCGCGGCACGACCCAGCTCGACCGGTGGGATTTCCGGTACAAGGCCGGCTACGCCTTCGCCCGGTCGAAATCGAACAACGCCAATCTCAGCGCGCTGGGCAATACCCAGACCGATCTCGACCTGATCATCGACCCCGATAGCGCGGTGATCCATCCCGACGGCGCGGGCGGGTCGCGCTACGTCGACGGTGCGTTCGTCTTCCTGCCCAACGGCCTGCCCGTGCCGTCGCTGACCGCGTTCGGGAGCGAGCTGCTCAACGCGCCGGGCGAGTACAACCTGACCTCCGCCACGCGGACGATCACCAACAGCCCGACCGAATCCTACCTACTCGAAGGCAGTGCGCGCTATCTCTCCCAGTCGGGCATCCTCGACTATATCGAGGTCGGCGCGAAGTACGACAGCAGCTCGCGCAAGAGCGCCGACGACCTGTTCGCCAGCACCTCGGTCGGCAGCCTGGCCTCGATCGAGAGCTATTACCGCATCTTCGGCAAGGAGACGGGAATCGATTACTTCGGCTCCGGGCTGGCGGGCAACCTCGCCCTCGGCGACATCGGCGCCGGCGGGCTGACGCTGCCCTTCCTGCTCGGCAGCTCGGTCGACCGGATCTTCGAGGTCCTGCCCAGCCTGGCGCAGGACGATCCCTCGACCCCGTTCGACGAGGCGCGGTTCAACTATACCGATACCCGCGATCTCGACCCGATCCTCAACCCCGACGCGCTGACGCCCGCGCGGACGGAGGAGGAGCGCCTCGCGGCCTATGTCGAAGGCAAGGTGGAGTTCGGCCGGTTCGACCTGATCGGCGGCGTGCGGATGGAACGCGTCCGCCGTTCGGGCACCACGCTTTCGGCGCCGTCCGTCCGCACGGCGGACAACGTGGTGGAACCGCGCGATACTTTCGTCGGGGCCGGCCTGGTCGAGTTCAGCGAACTCGCGGGTACGCAGACCACCTGGACGCCCAGCGCCCTGCTGAACTATCGCCCGGCGGACAATATCGTCGCGCGGCTCAGCTACAACAAGACCACGGTGAACCCCAGCCTGCGCCTGATCCGGCGGCCGCGCGCGATCTATATCGACCTGCGGCCGACGCAGAACCGGGTCATCCTGCGCGAGGCGAATCCCGATCTCAAGCCGACGAAGACCGACAACTACGAATTCGATGTCGCGTACTATTTCCGCGACACGCCGGGGCTGGTGCGGGCGGGCGTCTTCTACAAGAAGACTTCCAACAACTTCACCAATGTCTATTTCAACGACGCCGACGACACCAGCGTTCGCCAGGAAGTGCTCGACTATTTCGGCGATCTCGCGACCGCCCGGCCCGAACTGGTCGCGTTCAACGACGATACGCAGTTCCTGCGCAATCGCCCGCAGAACGGCGAAGGCGGCAAGATCTACGGTTTCGAACTCGAGCTTATCCGGCAGCTCGATTTCCTGCCCGGCTTCCTCGGCAACTTCGGCGTCCTGGGCAACCTGACCTATACCAAGGGCGATTTCCCGACGCTGGTCCTCGGCCGCAACGATGCCGGGGAATCGGAAACCTTCTCGATCGACCGCGCGCTCGCCGACCAGGCGGCCTGGGTCTACAACGCGTCGCTCAATTACCAGAGCGGCGGGTTCGAGGGGCGCCTGATCTATACCTACCAGGATGCCTCGGTGAAGTCGTTCGAGGTGCACGGTCTCGACACGATCGAGCCGGACTACGCGACGCTGGACCTCCGGCTCAGCTACGAAATCCCGGTCTCGTTCGGCGGGCTGACCGTCTACCTGCAGGGCGACGACCTGCTGCGCGATGCCGACGAACCCAGCCTGCGCAGCGCGATCAGCTCGCAGTTCAACGACGGTTCGGCCGACTTCTTCTACCCCGACAGCTTCCAGTTCACCGGGGGCAGGACGATCACCGCGGGGATCCGGGCGCGCTTCTGAGCCGCCTGGCCCCTGCCGGCCCGCCTTCGGGCGGGCCGCGACCACATCTGAAGGAAAATTCACCCGTGAACAGCAAGCTTCGCAAGACCGCATCCGCCCTCGCGATCGCCGCGGCGGCGCTCACCCTCACCGCCGGGGCCGCCGGCGCGCGCGAACAGCAGCAGGCCGCCCCGGCCGGGGCCGAGGCCGCATTCCCGCAGGAGGCGAGCGACCTCGAGGCCGATCCCCGGGTCATCTACGGCCGGCTCGACAACGGGCTGCGCTATGCCGTGATGCGCAACCAGACGCCCAAGGGCGTGGCCGCGCTGCGGATGCGGATCGACACCGGTTCCTGGAACGAGACCGAGGAGCAGCGCGGCATCGCCCATTTCCTGGAACACATGGCGTTCAACGGGTCGCGCAACGTGCCCGAGGGGGAAATGGTCAAGCGGCTGGAACGGCACGGTCTGGCGTTCGGCGCCGATACCAATGCCAGCACCGGCTTCGACCAGACGGTCTACAAGCTGAACCTGCCGACGGTGAGCGACGAGGTGATCGAGGAAGCTTTCTTCCTGATGCGCGAGACCGCGAGCAACCTCCTGCTCGATGCCGAGGCGATCGAACGCGAACGCGGCGTGATCGCGTCGGAGAAAAGCGCGCGCGATTCGGTCGGCTTCCGTTCCGCGGTCGACAACCTGGCCTTCTTCACCCATGGCAGCGGGCGGGTCGATCGGCTGCCGATCGGCGTGGACGAGACGATCGCCTCGATGCCGCGCGAGGAGTTCGTCCGCTTCTACCGCGACTACTACCGGCCGGAGAACACCTTCATCGTCTTCGTCGGCGACGTCGATCCGGCGGTCGCGATCGCGAAGATCGAAAGCCATTTCGGCGACTGGCGCCCGGCGCCGCCGGCCGGAAGCGCGCGGCCGCTGGTCCCCGCGACGATCGAGCCGGGCCGGATCGGATACTACCAGGATCCGGAGGTGCTGACTTACGTCACGCTCGCCTCGCTCTACCCCTACGAACAGGGGCCCGACACGCTCGCGCGGCGGCGGGCCAATTTCCTGCGCGACCTCGGCAACAGCATCGTCTCGCGCCGGCTCAGCCGGATGGTCGATGAAGGCGAGGCGCCGTTCCTTGCAGGCTCGCTCGCCAGCTATTCGCAGCGCGACATCGTCGACGGGGTCGCGGTGCGCGTCCGCAGCGAGGAGGGCAAGTGGCAGGAAAGCCTTGCCGCCGCCGACGTGGAGATCCGCCGCGCGCTGGAATTCGGCTTCACGCAGGCGGAACTGGACGAGCAGCTGGCCCGCCGGCGGCGCAGCCTCGAAACCGCGGTCGAGCGGGCGGACACGCGCAAGACCTATGCCTCGCGCGGGTACAACCATGCCAAGGCGCTGGTCGATGCCTTCGACAGCGAGCGCGTGTTCACCTCGCCCCAGGCGAACCTCGCCGCGTTCGAGACGTTTGCCGAGGGCCTGACTCCGGCCGATGTCGAGGCCGCCTTCCGCCGGGCATGGCGCGCTTACGACAAGCCCGCGATCTACCTTTCGACCGCGCTCGAGCTGGACGATGTCGAGGCGCAGGTCTCGCAGGCGCTCGCGCAGGCGCGGACGCTGCCGGTCAGCGCCCCGGCCGAACGCGAGATCGGCGATTTCGCCTTCACCGACTTCGGCGGCCCCGGCACCGTGGTCGAGGATCGCCATGTCGAGGATGCCGATGCGCACCTGGTGAAGTTCGCCAACAACGTGCGGCTCAACTTCAAGCAGACCGATTTCGATGCCGGGACGATCTACGTCCAGGTCAGGATCGGCGACGGGTTCTTCTCGATGCCGCAGGGGGCCGACGAGGGGCTGCGGCGGCTGGCCGTGAACCTGCTCGGGCGCAGCGGCGTCGGGCCGCATACGAGCGAAGACCTGCGGACGATCTTCGCCGGCCGCCGCCTCGGGGCGCGACCGATGCTGCGCGTGGGCGAGGACGCGATCGAGATCCTCGGCGCGACCGATGCCGCAGACCTCGCCGACCAGATGAACCTGATGGCCGCCTATGCGCTGGCGCCGTCCTATCGCCAGACCATTGCCGACCGGTACCGCGACCAGATCAGGGCCTGGTACCCGACGCACGATTCCACGCCGATCTCGATCGCGAACAAGGAAATCCCGCGGCTCGTCCGCTCGGGAGACGAGCGCTACGGCTACGGCGACCTCGAATCGTTCATGACGCCGACGCTCGAAGAGGCGCGGCAATGGCTCGATCCGCAGCTTCGCGAAGGGCTGATCGAAGTCACCGTGGTGGGCGACGTGGAAAAGCAGGCCGTCGTCGACCAGGTCGCCCGCACGTTCGGCGCGCTTCCCGAACGCGCGGACCGGCCCGGCGACTATCCCGGCGCGCGCGACCTCGCGTTCCCCGATCGCCCCGCCGAACCGGTCGTGCTGCGCCATTCCGGCGTTGCCGACCAGGCGCTCGCCCGCGTCTACTGGCCCGGCCCCGACGGGTTCGACCCGGTCACCGTCTACCGGCTCGAGGCGCTTCGCAGCATCCTGCGCAACCGCCTGACCGACGTCCTGCGCGAGGAACTGGGCAGCACCTATTCGCCCGGCGTCGGCGTGGAAGCGAGCGACGAGGCGGAGGGATACGGTTACATCTTCGCCCATGTCACGACCGCGCCCGATGCCGCGTTCGACGTGATCGCAGAGACCGAGAAAGTGGGCGCGCGGCTTGCCGCCGAAGGGGTCGAGGCGGACGAGTTCAAGCGCGCGATCCAGCCGCTGATCGAGGACCTGGCCAGTTCGCTGCAGAACAACGCGTACTGGATGAACGTCCTCGGCGATGCGCAGACCGACGGGGTCGGCCTCGCCAGGTTCCGTGCGCGCGAGCAGGCCTACCGCGAGATGACCGCCGACGACGTCTCGGCGCTGGCGGAGCGGATCTTCCGCAGCGAGCGGGCCTACCCGGTGGCGATCCTGCCGGTGGATGCCGGGGGCGAGGCGGCCGACTAGTCCGCGCCGCTCCCGCCGCCGGCGCGGGGCCGGTCCTCGCCCGGCGTCCTCAACGCGTGCAGTTCGCGCAAGTGCTTGCACGTTTCGACCAGCGCGAAGGCCAGCGCGCCGAGGGCGGACGGATCGCCGCCGTCCTCGCGCCCGCCGCCGTCGCCGCGCGCGAGCCGGGCGATCTCCTCGACGCTGTGGTCGAGAGCGTCGAGGTCGGGGGCCGTTTTCGACGGGTCCTGCATGTCGTCGAGCGCCTGGGCCGCCTGCCGGCGCACGGCGGGCAGCACGCGCGACAACTGCTCCGATCGCTCGGCGGCGAGGCCCCAGTCCTGCGTCGCCAGCCGGTCGATCACGATCAGCATGTGCCAGAGCCGTTCGAGTGTCTCGACCTGGCGGCACAGGGCCTGGCGCTGGCCGCCGCGGCGGACGCTGCCCGCGGCGGCCCGCGCGATCGCGGCCTGGCGCAGGAAACGGCGGTGGATGTCGGCCAGTTCGCCGTGCGCGCCCATCGCGATGTCGAGGCCCGCGTCGAGCAGTTCGTTGCACGATCGCAGGGCCTGCGCGATCGCCCGGCGCGCGCGCCGGACCGCGCTCTCGGGCCAGACGAGGAACGCCGCCAGCAGCCCGGTCGTCGTTCCGACGAGGATCGCGAGCACGCGGTCCAGCGTGCCGCCGGCGGCCACTTCGCCCTGTTCGAGGGCGACGATCGTGGCCGCGACGATGCCGAAGCGCCAGCCGGGGCGGAAGCTGGTCATCGCGCTGGCGGCCAGCGCGGCGAGGGCGACGCGAAGCGCGGTCGTGTCCTCGCCGCCCAGCAGCCAGACGCTGGCGGCCCCGATCGCCGTGCCGGCCAGCGTCCCGGCGACCCGCGCAATGGCCGAACGCCACGTGCCGTCGGTGCTCTGGCTGACGACGTAGAGCGCGGAGATGATGGCCCAGGATTCGTGCGGCAGCGCGAGCCGGGTCATGACGAGCCAGGTCGCGCCGCCCGCCGCCGCACTCTCGAGCGAGGTGCGCGCGGCATCGCGCACGGTCCACGACCGGGCCGAGGGGGGCGTCATGCCGGGCCCGGCGCGCCGGCATTCCCGCCGGGCCGCGCGTGCGACCGGTGATCGGCTCGGTGATCGGGCCGGTCGCCGGGCCATTGGCTGGGGACAGCTGCGAAATCCGCCATCGCCTTGATCAAGATCGCCGCGCGCGATCCGTTCCCGCCCGGGTGCCGTGGCCGGGTGCCGGGGGCCGGGTGCCGGAACAGGTTGGGGCCCGTCCCGTTCGTTGGGCATGTACCAGCACGACATCGAACCTTCCGCCGACCGCAAGCCCGATAGCGACACCGGCGGCGCCGGGAAGGGCGCCGAAGCCCCGGCGGTCGAAACGCCGCCCTGGGACCTGGTGATCCAGCCCGGCCCGGTGATGGTCACCGCGATCCATGCCGGCCACACGATCCGCCCGGAGCTGCGCCCCTGGCTCGCGATCGCGGAGGAAGAGCGGCTGCGCGAGGAAGACCCGCTGACCGATCTCCTCCTGCCCGCCGGCGACACGATCGTCCGCGGCAACCGGTCGCGTTTCGAATTCGATCTCAATCGCCCGGTCGAAAAGGCGGTGACCGTCGATCCGGAGGATACCTGGGGCCTCAAGGTCTGGTCGAGCGACCTGCCCGAGGGGCTGCGCGAGGAATCGCGCGCGCTGCACCGCGAGTTCTACGCGCTGATCGCCGAGCGGGTCGAGGCGATGATCGCGCAGCACGGCCGGATCCTCGTGCTCGACCTGCACAGCTACAACCATCGCCGCTCGGGCCCCGACGGCGCGCCGGCCGACCCGGCGGAAAACCCCGATATCGACCTGGGCGCCACGACCCTCGATCGCGAGGTCTTCGGCGGCCTGCACGATGCCTTCGCCGCGGCGCTGCGTTCGCGCCCGGTCGCCGGGCGCACGCCCGACGTGCGGACCAACGTGCGCTGGGAAGACGGCGGCCATTTCCCCGAATGGCTCCACGCGACGTACGGCGACAGGGCCTGCGTGATCACGCTCGAATACAAGAAGATGTTCATGGACGAATGGGACGGGACGGCGGACGTCCTGGCCCTGCAGGACCTGCGCGAGGGGTTCCAGGCGGCGGTGGCGCGCGCGCGGGACTGGCTGGCCGACAATCCCGGCCGGCCTTCGGCGTGATGCAGCGGGCGGCAGGCGAGTGTTCCCCGGCCGACGCGGGCGAGGGCCGGGGCGGGGCGGTCTGCGGCGCGACGCGCGAGGTCGATCGGGCGCTGGCGGCGATGGACCGCCGGATCGACTGGCTGCAGCGCCTGACCCCGGTGAACGTGGACGAGATCTGGGAAGGGTTCGTCGCCTCGGGGTTCAGGACAATGCCCGACAGCCGTTTCAGCGACGGGCTGGAGGACGAGGCCCCTTCGCTGCGCGAGCAACTGTTCGCGCTGCCCGTGCGCGAGATCGACGACCCGCGGATCGAGGCGCTCCTGCTGGAAAAGCAGCGCGAGCTGGACCGCCAGATCGAGCTGGTGCGGATGCGCGACAAGGCGGGTTTCATCCTGGCCAGCATCGACCTGTTCGGCCCGGTCAGCGAACGGCTGCTGACGACCGCGCTCGACCTGCTCGATGCCGTCCCGATCCTGCCCAAGGATGCCGAGGATACCGATGTCGAGACGGTCTGCCGCGCGGCGCGCGCCACGGTCGCGCACTACCGGCAGGCGGCACCCGACTTCCGCTGCGAGGTGATCGTCGATCCGACCCCGGGAACCTCGATGTACGTCGATAACGGCGATTTCCACGTCGCCTTCGATTACCGCACCTCGCGCCACCGGGTCCGGCCGCTGCTCGCGCACGAGATCGGCACCCATGCCGTGACCCGTCACAACGGCGCGCACCAGCCGCTGCGGACGCTGGCGGGCGGGCTCGCCGATTACGACGTCCTGCAGGAAGGCCTGGCGGTTCTCGGCGAATATCTCGCCGGCTACCTCCCGGCCGACCGGTTGCGGATCCTCGCTGCGCGCGTGGTCGCGGCGCACATGGCGGTGGAAGAGGCCATGGGCCCGGAAATCTACGCCTGCCTGGTGGAAGAACACGGGATCGAGCCGGCCGACGCCTTCGACACGACCGTGCGTGCCAAGCGCGGCGGCGGGCTGACCAAGGACGCGCTCTACCTCAAGGGGCTGGCCGAACTGCTCGCCTATCTTCGGCGCGGGGGAGATTTCGCGATCCTCTTTCTTGGCAAGTTCGCGCTCCACCAGCTGCCCAGCCTCGAAAAACTGATGGCGGACGGCGTCGTCCGCCCCCCGGCGCTCCTGCCCTCGGTCGCCACCGACGACGCCCCTCGCCGCCGGCTGGCGCAGGCCCGCTCTCTCGAACTTCATCAACTGTACCAGGAAAACCCGCCGCAATGACGACGCCTACGATCAAGCTCGCCTTCGTGGTCAACGATGTCGCGACCGAACAGGACAACTACACGACGATCCGGCTCGCCCGCCGGGCGGTCGCGCGCGGGCACGAGGTCGCGCTGATCGGGCTGGGCGACTTCATCTACGACTGGGAGGAAGGCATCTGCGCGATGGCGACCCTGAGCAAGGTGGCCAAGTTCAAGGACGACACGACCTACCTCGCCCACTTGCAGGACCCGGAGCGCGAACGCACCCGGATCCGCCTCGGCGATTACGACATCCTGATGCTGCGCAGCGACCCGGCGGAGGAGCTGACCTCGCGCGCCTGGGCCCCGGCCTCGAGCCTCCTGTTCGCCCAGCTCGCCTCGCTCGGGCCGACGATCGTGCTCAACGATCCGCGCCACCTGACCGACGCGGTCAACAAGACCTATTTCCAGGGTTTTCCCGAAAGCGTCCGCCCGCAGACGACGATCACCCGCGAACTGGACGAAGTGCGCCGGTTCCTCGACGCCCACGACGGGCGCGGGGTGATCAAGCCGCTGCAAGGCTCCGGCGGGCAGGGCGTGTTCATGATCGACAAGAAGAGCGGCCACAACCTCAGCCAGATCACCGAGGCGGTGACCCGCGACGGCTACGCGATCGTGCAGGAATACCTGCCCGCGGCCAAGGACGGCGACCTGCGGATGATCACGCTCAACGGCCGTCCGCTGAAGGTCGATGGCACATATGCCTGCCTGCGCCGCTTCAGCGAGACCGACGATCACCGTTCCAACATTTCCGCCGGCGGCAGCGTGGAGATGATGGCGCCGGACGAGGATGCCCTGACGATCGCCGAGATCGTCGGCCCCAAGCTGATCGACGACGGGATGTACCTCGCCGGGCTCGACGTCGCGGGCGACAAGATGATGGAACTGAACGTCGATACCCCGGGCGGGGTCAGCTTCATGGAGGATCTGAGCGGCGTCGATTTCAGCGGCGCGATCATCGACGACCTCGAACGCAAGGTGCGGTTGCAGCGGCAGTACGGCGGCACGCTGACCAACCGTCAGCTGGCCGTGATCTAGGGGCGCCCTGCCGCGCGCCGGGGCGGCCGGGCCGGTTTCGCGGAACATGCGCCCCGGCCGCATCGTAGATTCGCCGTAACGCGCAACGATGCGAGGTAGCGATGTTGAAACGAACGCCCGAACTCAAGCCGATCGAGGACCAGGTCATGGTCATCACCGGGGCCACGTCCGGCCACGGCCTCTGCACTGCCGAGATGGCGGCCGCGCGGGGGGCGAGGGTCATGCTCGCGGCCCGCGACGAAGAGGCGCTGAAGGAGGTCTGCCGCGAGATCGAGGCGCGCGGCGGAACGGCCGACTACGCGGTCGTGGACGTGGGCGACGAAGGCGACATGCAGCGCCTGGCCGACAAGGCCGTCGAACGCTTCGGCCGGATCGATACCTGGGTGAACAATGCCGGGGTCGGCGTCTATGCCCAGGTCCTCGACCTCGAGATGGAAGACCATCGCAAGATCTTCGAGACCAATTACTGGGGCGTCGTCCATGGCTCGACGATCGCGGCGCGCCATTTCCGCGATGCCGGCGAAGGCGGTGCGATCATCAACGTCGGCTCGATCAACTCGGACCTGCCGGGGCCGATCCTGGCTTCCTACAACGCGTCGAAGCACGCGGTGAAGGGCTTTACCGATTCCTTCCGCATCGAACTGCAGATGAACGAGGAACCGATTTCGGTCACCCTGATCCAGCCGAGCGCGATCGGCACCCCGTTCCCGCAACATGCGCGCAACACGACCGGGTACCGGGCGCGCCTGCCGAACCCCGTCTATGCGCCCGAAGTCGTGGCGCGCGCGATCGTCGATGCCGCGCAGCATTCGCGGCGCGACGTGGTCGTGGGCGGGGCCGGCAAGCTGCAGATCCTGGGGTCGGTCGCCTTTCCCCACCTGTTCGACAAGATCGCGGCGACGATGGCCGACAAGCTCGTGGACCGCGAGGTGCCGGTGCCCGAACGGGCCGGCAACCTCCATCGCCCGGCGGGCGACGACGGCGCGGTCGAGGGGCGCCAGCGCGGCCGCCATTTCAGCGCCTTCAGCACGCTCGTGCGGAACAAGGGCGCCGCGCTCGGCGGTCTCGTCATGGTCGGGGCCCTGGCGGCGCTGGCCGGGCGCAAGGCCCGCGCCTGAACCGCCGGCGGCTCACGGCGCCTGCGCGGCGTCTTCGCGCGACCAGCCCTGGGCGTGGCGTTCGAACCAGGCGAGGATGGCCGAGGCCTTGGCCGCCGATTGCGAAGGACGGGCGGCAATGCCCCCGTGGCTCGCGCCGGGCACCTTGACCAGCGCGGTCGGCACCCCGCGCAGGCGCAGGGCGGTATAGTACTGCTCCGACTCGCTGACCGGGGTGCGGTAATCCTCGCTGCCGACGACGACCAGCGTCGGGGTCTCGACCTCGCCCACCAGCGACAGGGGTGACAGCCGCCAGTAGGTTTCCGGGTCTTCCCACGGCTGCGCGCCGAGCCAGTACCGCCCGAAGAAGGCCGGCCCGTCCGCGGTCAGGGCCTGGGTGGTCCAGTTGATGACCGGTTTCTGCGTCGCCGCGGCCTTGAACCTGTTCGTCTTGCCGACGATCCAGCTGGTCAGCACGCCGCCGCCCGAACCGCCGGTCACGAACAGGCGATCGGGATCGGCGATCCCCAGCGCGATCGCGCGATCGACGATCGACATGAGGTCGTGATAGTCGTTGCCGGGGTAAGCCTTGTCGATCAGGTTGGCGAAGTCCTCCCCGTAGCTGGTGGAACCGCGCGGATTGGCCGAGAGAACCGCGTATCCGGCCGCGGCATAGAGCTGGTTGTCGGTTGCGAAATGCGGGCCGTAGGCCGCGAACGGTCCGCCGTGGATTTCCAGGATCAGCGGCACGCGCTGCCCCTCGACATAGCCGGGCGGCAGGGTCAGCCAGCCTTCGATCTCGATCCCGTCGTGGCTCGACCGGGTGGCGATGCGCCGCACCTCGCCGAACGTCTTCACCGCCCTCAGCGACCGGTTGAGATCGGTCAGGATGCGCGCCTCGCCCCCGCGGTGGAGCTGGACTTCGGCCGGCCGGGTCGCGGTGCCGCCGGTGAAGGCGATCGCGTCGTTATCGGCCACCGAGAAGCTGCCGCCGGTATAGGGCCGGTCGAGCCCCCCGCCGGACAGGCCGTGCACGACGTCGCGGACCGAACCGTCGAGGCCGATGCGCGCGACGCGCGTCTCGCCGCTTATGTCGTACTGCGCGTAGATCGCGCGCCCGTCCGCGTCCCAGGCGATGCCTGCCGGGCTGTAGCCCCAGTCCGCCGTCAGGTTGCGCCGGCCCGAGCCGTCGCGGTTCATCACGTAGAGGTCGTTATCCTCGTAAGCGCGCAGCGCGTCGTCGAACCCGAGATAGGCGATCTTTCCCCCGTCGGGCGAAACGGCGGGGGAGTGATCGGGCCCGTTGCGATCCGTCAGGCGGGCGATCGCCCCGCTCGCGACGTCGAGCGCGTGGATCTCGCTTTCCAGCGGGTCGTCTTCCCAGTCGGGGCGGCGATTGGCGCCGAAATAGATCGTCGCGCCGTCGGGCGACCAGCTCAGCGGGCCGCTGTCATGGTAGCGGCCGAACGTCAGCTGGCGCGGCGCGCCGCCGGTCGCGGGCACGAGGAAGATCTTCTCGAACCCGGGTTCGACATAGCCCTGACCGTCGGCGCGATAGGTCAGCAGGTCGTGGATCTCGAGCGGTTCCGCCCATTCGGCGCCCTCGGGCCGGTTGGCGGGGGCCGCGCCGAGGCTGGGGCCGCTGTCCTTGACCAGCATCGTATAGGCGATCGATTGCCCGTCGGGCGACCAGGCGATGTGCGACGGGCTGGTCGGCAGGCCGGTCAGGCGCACTGCCTCGCCCCCGTCCAGCCACTGGACCCACAGTTGCGCGCCGCCGCCTTCGGTCGAGGCATAGGCGATGCGCCGGCCATCGGGCGACCAGCGCGGGCTGAAGGCATCGCCGGCGCGCCCGGCGAGCGGGGTTTCGCGCCCGGTCCGGGTGTCGATCAGCCAGATCGCGCTGACCGCGCGATCGGTCATGATGTCGTTGGTCCGCCGGACATAGGCGATATGGCGCCCGTCGGGGCTGATCTCCGGATCGGCGGCGATCGCGATATCGAACAGGTCTTCCCCGGTGAAGCGCTGTTCCGGCCCCGTCCGCTCGCTGCCCATCGCCGCGCCGGACAGGGGGGCGGCGGCCTGCGAGGCCGCGTCTTCGCGTGCCCGGGCCGGCGCGTCGCCGTCCTGCGCCAGCGCCGCCATCGGCAGGGTGAACAGGGCGAACCCCGCGACGAACTTGCCCATCGACATGGTGCCTGGTCCTTTCATCTTCGGTTTCACGGGCATCCGGGCGCGCGTTCAGTCGAGCAGGTGGCGCTGCCAGAACAGGATGCTCGACCACAGGAAGTAATCGGCGTTTTCCTTCTTCGCGAAACCATGCCCCTCGTTCTGCGCGAGGAAATGCCAGGCCTCGCGCCCGTTGGCGCGCACGGCGGCGATGATCTGGTCGGCCTCCGACGCCGGCACGCGCGGGTCGTTCGCCCCGGTTGCCACCATCAGGGGGATGCGGATCTGGTCGGCGCGCGTCAGCGGGCTGATTTCCTTCAGCTTGGCGCGCTGCCGCGGATCGCGCTCGTCGCCATATTCGACCCGGCGAAGGTCGCGCCGGTAATCCTGCGTGTTCTCGAGGAACGTCACGAAATCGGAAATCGCGACGATGCAGTTCGCGCCCCGCAGCCGGTCGCCATAGGCGATCGCGCTGGCGTAGCACATGTACCCGCCATACGATCCGCCGGTCACGCCGATGCGCTGCGCGTCGATCCGCGGGTCCTGCTCCAGCCGATCGAGGAAGGCGCCGATGTCGCGCACCGAATCCTCGCGCCGGAAGGGGCCGTTGTCGAGGCCGACGAACCGCTTGCCGAAGCCGGTCGATCCGCGCACGTTGGGATAGAATATCGCGATGCCCAGCTCGTTGATCAGGTAGTTGTTCCGCCCCAGGAAAGTGGCGGTGGACTGGCCTTCGGGCCCCCCGTGGATATTGACCAGCAAGGGCCGCGGCCCCGGATGGCGGGCCGGGTCGGGCATGTAGAGGAAGCCGGACATCGCCTCGCCGTCGAAGCTCTCGATCTCGACCAGGCTCGGCAGGACGTTCGCCTCGGGGTCGAGCCCGCCCATCTCGCTGGTGGTCCAGCGGGTCAGCTCCAGCGTGGCCGGATCGACGCTGTAGGCATCGGCCGCGCCGCGGTTGGAGACGAGGGTGAAGCCCAGTTCCCCCCAGGGCGCGAACTCGATCCCGCCGACGGTCCCGGGGGGCAGGGCAACCTCGCGCACCTCGCCGGTGGGGACGTCGTAGAGCTTCAGCTGCGACTGCCCGGCGGCGTTGACCTCGTAGGCGATGGTCCCGCCGTCTTCCGAAATGTCGAAGCCGACGATGTCCCAGGGTTCCTCCACCAGGGGTTCGAACCGGGCGGTTTCGCGGTCGAAGATGCCGAGGCGCTTGAACTCGGCCCCGTGGTCGCTCGCCACCCAGAGGCGGCCGTCGGGCGCGTATTGCAATCCGCTGAAGGCGACCGGCGTGCCTTCGGGCGTCAGCCGCTCGATCGCGCCGCTGGCGACGTCCACCTCGTAAAGCTCCATCTCGGTGACCGAGATATAGTTGCCGACCAGTGCGGTCCCGCCATCGGGGGTGAAGTCGGCGACGAACCAGCCGCCGCCCTCGCGCTGCGCGAGCATCCGCGTGGTGGACGGGTCGCGCGGGTCCATCAGGTAAAGGTCGGTGTCGCGCCCGTTGCGCCGGGTCGAGCTGAAGGCGACCATCGACCCGTCGTCCATCCACGCGCCCAGTCCGTTGCGGCTCGTGCCGTCGGTCAGCAGCTCCAGCCGGCCGTCCACGAGGCGATAGATCTGGTAGAACTCGTTGCCGCCGATGTCCTTGGAAACCAGCTTGACGTCGCCGGCCCCCGGGGAGACCGAGACGCCGCGGATCGGCTCCGCTTCGAAAGTGAGCTGCGAACGCGCGGCCCCGGGCGCGGCCACGCGGTGGAGCTGGGTCGTGTCGCCGAACCGGGTCGCGACGAACATGGCCCGCGTTTCCGGATCCCATTCGGAGAAGCTGGCCGTGCGGTATTCGAAATAGGGACGGGTCGCCTCGACCAGTTCCTGCGGGACGGGCGGGATGCCGTCGGCCACGACCGCCGCCGGCTTGGGCGCGGCGGCTTCTGCCTCGCTATCGGCCTCGCCCCGTGAAGCGGGATCCGGGGCAGCGAAAGCCGGTGCCGCGAAAGCCGGCGTCGCCAGGGCAATCAGGCCGGCGGCCAGGGCATGTTTCATCGTGTTCCTCCCATCCTCGCGTCTATTGGTAACGGTTCTGGCGCGATGGTCCAGCCCGCCCGGCGGCGTTCCCCCTGCGCCTTCTCGCGCAAGCGCGGGCGCGGCGCCGTGCCCCCGGCCTGCGCCGTTTTAGTCCGCCTCCCCGGCAGGATCGATGACCAGAAGGAGCCGGCGCATCCCGGTCCCCGCGATCGGAGGCGACCGGTGGACGGCGGGGCGGCCCGCGGCCAGGCGCCCCCTGAAGATCCCCACGTCGCCGGGGGCGAGCGCGCGGATCGCCAATGGCTCCTGCCCGGCGGCGATCCGCTCCGCGTCGGCGGGCGTCACCCATTGCGTGCCGGCCCCGGTATAGGTCGTGATAAGGCGCATCGTGACCCAGTCGGCGTGGAACTTGCGGCACGAATTCGTCTCCACCACCGACAGCCGCACCTCCACGGCGCGGGTGCCGGCGAGCGCCGCGAAATGCTCGGCCATGTCGGCCACGTCGTCGACCAGCGCCTGGCGCGGCGCGCCACCGGCAAAGCCCGCTTCGCCCAGCGCGCCATCCACCCTGCGTGCGAGATCCGGCAGCGCGGTCGTCAGGCGGACATCGCCCGGTTCGCCGGCCAGCCATTCGCCGATCGCGAAAGGCGGCTCGCGGCGCCAGATCGCGAGCTGGCATTCGGGGCGTTGAATCGCGCGAAGCGCGGCCGGGGCAGGGCCATCGATCATGCGGGGAAGGGTTTGAACGTCCATTGCTCGTCGCTTGTTCAGTAAGGTTACAACATATCATTATGGGTATGCGTTCGGGCCTCGCGATGCAAGGCCCGCGGGCTGGCGGCGGATGCCCGCCCTTCGCCCGATCAGAGATCGATCGTCAGGTAGGCCGAGACCCTGCGCCCCGCGATCGGCGCGTAGGCGCCGGCCCCCCTCAGCGCGAAACCGTAGACGTCCCCGATATTGAGCGCCTGGACGCGCAGCGTCGTATCGCGCCCGGCGATCCGGAAGCGATAGCGGGCGCCGAGGTTCACGATCGTGCGCGCCGGGATCCACACGGCATTGTCCACCCGCGCGGGAACGGCGCCGTCGTGGGAGATGCCGGCATCGAGCGAGAGGCCTTCGAACGGCGTGCGCCAGTCGAGATTGAGCTCGGCCGATCGCGCCGGCAGGCCGACCGGGCGCGAGCCGATCGGGGTCTGCGCGTCCTCGATCCCGGTCACCCGCGGTTCGAGCACGACGACCCCCGCGACGACGTTCAGCCGCGGGGTGACCGCGCCCGCGAGCGAAAATTCCGCCCCGCGGTTGCGCGTTTCGCCCAAGGGGCCGAACCGGTCGCCGGCGTCGAGGGTGAAATAGGGCTTGCGCAGTTCGAACAGGCCGGCCGAGACATTGAGCGATTCCGCCAGGCGATAGCGCAGGCCGCCGTCCAGAATCTCGAAGCGCTGATCGATGCCCGGTTCATCGACAGCATCGCCGATGCGGACAAGGCCGAATATCGCGCCATCGGTTACGGCCCCACCGGCTATCACGACGGGAATGCCACCGGCAGGGAGGCTTTCCAGCGACTGGTGCGCTTCCTTGGCAGGGACTATCCCGAGATCTTCCGCGATGTCGTCCTGGACGTACCGACGAGCCCGGTTGCGGCGGCGCCTTATTACCTGCGCGTCAACGGGCAGGAATCCGAGCTGCGATACGTCAATGCCGACGGTTCGCTCGGTGCCGAGCTCGACCGCGATTTCGCCACCGGCTTCTACTATTACTTCGACGATAGCGGCGAGAAGCAGCTGGTGCGCTATGCCGATGGCGCAAGCGACTATGCCGATACGGACATCTACGCGCGCGCGCACCATCCCTGGATCATGGGGCAGCGTTACGGTGGGGAGGCCGAATACTATCGCGGCAAAGTGCAGACGTACGATCCGGTCGGATACTCGGTGGTTGCGGGCAGCGTGATCGTTGCCGCCGCGCGGGACCTGGTGCTGGAACAGCGCCCCTCGTCGATCCGCACGAGCGGCGCGGGCGGCGATATCCTGATCGCCGTGGGGCGCGACATCGCCGCGCACGATGCAGTGGCGAAGACGGTCGTGACCGATATCGTGACCGATGGCCGGGCCAGCATCGATGCCGGCGGCGCCATTCACAACCTGACGGTCGCCGCGCACGATCTTGCGGTCCGGGCGGGTGGCGATATCGCCGGCGGAATCTATCAGGCCACCGGCCAGGGTATCGTCACCAGCGGGGGCAGCATCGTCGCGGGCAGCGAAGTGAAAACCTATAGCGACGATTTCTTCACCGGCGATCCGCAGGCGCCCTATGCCGACTGCAGCATCACCAACGACCGCTGCCACTGGGATCGCGACCCGACCGATGTGCTGCGCGGATACCCGCTCCACGCCTTCTTCGATGCCGGGGAAGCGGGCACCTTGCGGGTCGAGGCTGCGGGCGACCTTCACGTGGAGGCCGCCTATGGCGGCGCCGATGCGTCGGTTGCCTTCTACTCGGCCGGCGGAGACATCAGCGCCTGGAACAACGATTACAACATCGTTTCGGCGGCGATGCACAATGCGGCGGGTATGCCCTATTACCTGAACGCGAACGACGGCATCAATGCACCGCCGTTCGACGGCGGACAGATCTGGGCGGGTACCGTCTCGATGATCGCCGCCGGCGGTGACGTGAACGTCGAGGGCGGCTTTCGGATGACCCCGGCCCAGCACGGCAACCTCGACATCCTGGCGCGCGGCAATGTGCGGATCGGCCACTACGACCGGTTCGAGGATGCGGTGCCGATCGATGGCCGGTCTGAGCGGGATCACGCGTGGCGGCTTGCCACCCACCAGAACAACTATCGCTCCACCTTGCTGGGCATCTACATGATGAGCCAGATCAAGGACGACGGGGTCTATTGGGTCGATTCCTATTACCAGGACATCTACGGCCTCCTGGACGAACGCCACCTGATGCTGCACGAAGGCGACCTGGTGCCCAGCCGGATCTACGCCGCGGAAGGCGATCTGGTCACCATCGGCGGGATCACCTCGACCGAGCAGTTGTGGATGAAGGCGGGCGGGGACGTCTATTTCCCCAATGCCATCGTCCAGCACAACAATCCGGGCGATGTCAGCCAGGTGACCGCGGGCGGCGGGATTTACTTCGGCACCTTCCACGAGACCGGCGATATCTATCTCGGCTACGGCAGCCAGCTCCACGTTCGCGGGCCCGGTGCGCTCGAGATCGAGGCCGGGGGCGACTTGTGGATCCCGAGCAATTCCGAAGGGATCACGACCGATATCCTCTACGACGTCGCGCGAGGCGGGTTCGGCGGCTACGTCAACGTTCCGCTGGATCCGAACATGAAGGCGGCCGACATCGCGATCAGCGTCGGCTACAACGAACAGCCCGCCTACGCGGATTTCGAATCCGCCTATTTCGATCCGGCCAACATCGGCGCGATGGAGGACTACCTGCTCGCCGAGGCGGGCGATGGGGAGCAGTTGCCGATCTACCTGTTCGATCGTTTCTATGCCCGCGGCAACGGCTCGGGCGTGGAACTGGTCGACGGCGGCCTCGCCGGCGGCTTCGTCAACTATGTCCGTTCGCTCCAGGGCCTGGAGCCGCTTGCAGACGAGGCGGCGCAGCGGGCTTA
Source organism: Pelagerythrobacter marinus (assembly GCF_034375205.1). Lineage (NCBI taxonomy): Bacteria > Pseudomonadati > Pseudomonadota > Alphaproteobacteria > Sphingomonadales > Erythrobacteraceae > Pelagerythrobacter > Pelagerythrobacter marinus. Next base: position 606,212 of record NZ_CP139719.1, read on the forward strand.
CCTTGACCAGGCCTGGGATTACTGGGTGCGGTTGCCGGCGGGCAAGGAAACGCCGTTCGATGCGCTCGTCCCCCGCTATTCCGCCGCCGAAGCGACGGAACAGGGACTCGACGGGGCTTTCTTCGTGCCCGAACGGCGCGAGGGACTGGTCAACTACGTGCGCGGGCTTCAGGGCCTGGCCCCGCTGGAAAGCGCAAGCGAACAGCGCGAATATCTGCCCGAAGCGCTCGAATATTGGGAAGGGCTGGACACCGTTTATAAGGCACCCTTCTACCGCTCGGTCCTGTTCCTGGAACTGCGCACGGCCAGCCGCGAGGCGAACGATCCCGACAGCGAGCGGCAGGGGTCGGTGGGGCGCGGCTATACCGCCATCGGCACGCTCTATCCCGGGGCGGAGAAAGAGGCTGCCGAAGGCGAGGGGCGCTGCGCTGGGAAGGCAATTTCGAAACTTTCGCCAGCCGCGTCCTGTCGAACAATGGCGGAAACGTCTCGGTCGTCGTGCCCGGCGGTTTCTTCCGGCTGGCCAGTGCCGCCGCCAGCGCGGAACAGACCGGCCAGCCGTCGGAGGGCAACATCCAGGGCGATGCCCTGCGCGCCGGTGTCGTCACCCAGGGCGGCGGCGAAGTGAACATCCTCACCCACGGCGATACCGACGTGAACCAGTCGCGCGTGCTCACGACCCAGGGCGGCAATATCATGATGTGGTCCTCCTACGGCAACATCGCCGCGGGGAACGGCGCGAAGACCTCGCTCAGCCCGCCTTATTACGACCGCGCGGTGGACGATATCGCGAACCTCACGCGTTCGCCCGCAGGGCTGCCGACCGGGGCCGGGATCGGCACGCTGGCGACCACCGCGGGGGTCGCGCCGGCCGACATCGACCTGGTGGCCAATCACGGCATCATCGATGCCGGCGATGCGGGGATCCGGGTGTCGGGCAATCTCAACGTCTTCGCGATCGAGATCCTCGGTGCCGACAACATCGACGTCATCGGGCGCACCACGGGGCTTCCCGAAGCGCCGGCCGCGCCGCCGACCTCGCTCGACGTCGACGATGCCGGGGCCAAGGCGCTGCAGGGCGGCGCCGCGCTGAAGGAAACGCTGGAGGCGGTGCGGCGCAGCAATGCGGCGACGACGCCCTCGATCATCGAAGTCCGCGTGACCGGCTATGGCGAGGGGGCTTGCGACCCGGCCGACGATCGCTGCGAGCCGGTGGCCCAGGGGCCCCGCGCCGCCGCGCCCGCCGACGACAGGCGGCCGGCCAGGGTCGCGGCCAACACCGCCCTGCCGCGTTTGCACACCGCGCTGGAGTTCGACATCCCGCGCGGCCGCATGGAAACCACGCTGCGCGCCATCGCGCGCGCGTCCGGGCTCAACATCGTCTATAACGACCCGCGTATCGACCGGGCGATGGCGCAGCCCGTTCGCGGACGCATGACCGTGGAGCAGGCGCTCGATCGCCTCCTGCGCGAGGAAGGGCTGGAGCCGGTCCGGGTCGACAGCCGCACGATCATGGTCCGCGCCCGCGCGAGTTGACGGCTCCTGAGCCGCTGGCCGCCTCAAACGGCCCGCGGGGCGCCGGACGCGCGCCGCGAGGCCGCGTCCGGCGCAACCTTGTTCGGCGCCACGCGTGCGGGGAGCGGCCGGTCAGGCCGCGCTGCGGCGGGCGAGTTCGAGCTCGATCGGGTCGCCGCCGGCCAGTCGCAGGCGGGCGAAGGCGCCGGGGCAGTTGCCTGCGATCCATTCGAGCATCCCCTCGCGAATGTCGCACCGCAGGTCGAACAAGGTGCCCGAATCCGCCGCGCTCATCAGCAGGCGCAGTTCGATCGCGTCGCGGTGAGTCTCGGTCACCTGCGCGACCTGGACCCGCCCGTCCCACCGCTCGTTGGCCTTGATCTGGCGTTCGAACTCGGCGCGGATCGGGCCGATTCTGGCGGCCGGATCGAGATAGAGGACCACCGTGCCGAGAAGCTGGGCGGTCTTCTTGGTCCAGTTCTGGAAGGTTTCCTCCAGGAAATGCGAGGTGGGCACGATCAGCCGGCGCTCGTCCCAGATCTTCACCACGACATATGTCGTGCGGATTTCCTCGATCCGTCCCCACTCGCCGTCGACGATCACCACGTCGTCGATATTGATCGGCTCGGTCAGGGCCATCTGGACGCCGGCGATCAGCGATTTCAGCGCCGGCTGGGCCGCGGCGCCGACCGCCAGGCCGGCCAGCCCGGCCGAGGCGATCAGCGTCACCCCGATCTCGCGGATGCCGGGGATCGAAAGCAGGATCAGGCCGACGGTGATGAACACGATCACGAACGTCGCGATACGGCTGAACATCGTCAGCTTGGTCCGCCGGCGCCGGGCGGCGAGATTGTCGGCGACGTCGATGTCCGCCCGCATCTTCATCGTTTCGACGAGGGCGTGGAGTATGGCGAAGGCGATCCAGCCGACGAGGGCCGGCATCACGAAGCTGGCGACTTTCTGCCATACCTGCTCCAGCCGCGGAAACTCGCGCGCGACGACGATCAGCGCCAGCGCGACCACCGCGACGCGGGTCGGCTGGGCCAGCTTGCGCAGCAGGACATCGTCCGATCCGCTGTCGCTGCGCCGCGCGAGCCGTCGCATCATGCGGAAGGCCAGCCAGTGCAGCCCCAGCGCGACCAGCGATGCGCCTGCCGCGAGGGCAAGCGCATCCCAGGGGTAGGGCAGGGCAGCGATCGCAGGTATTTCGGATACCGTCTCAGCCATCGGCGCGCTCCGTTGCGAAATCCCGATTACCTAGAGGAAACCGGAGGGCCGCCGGCCGTTCCGAAAGAATTCCTCGCAGGCGGGCTCCGGCGCCGGGCCCGGCCGGTGCGCGGTGCGATCGGCGGGCCGAGCCGGGACTTGCCCCGGCCGGTCAACCCCGCGGGCGGTAGGGGCGCGGGGCCAGGTTCCCCCGGTGGCCGCTTTCTTCCTCGTCCCGCTCGCCGATGGTCTCGAGCAGCGCCAGGATGAACTTGCGGCCGTGCGGGGTAAGACTGACGATCACCCTGCGATGATCCAGCTCGTCCACTTCGCGCCGGAGCAGGTTCGCATCGTCGAGCCGGTCGATGATCCGCATGGCGGACGTGGGGGTGGTATTGCAGCTGAGCATCAGGTGCTTGACGTAGACGATCCCGCCTTCCTCTCCGTTCACGAAGAGCTCGAAAAGGATGTCCCAGGCCCAGTCCTTCAACAGATTGTGGGGAACGAAGTCGCCGATCCGGCTGCGCGCCTTCATGATCCGGCGGGCCAGCTCCAGCAGTTCGCCGTCGACCGGCGGCTGCTCCCGCCCGGAGCCCGACAGCGATCGTAGCGTTCGGCGGGCGGTCGGGGAAACAGAAACATCATGCCGAAGGGTGGATTTGATGTCTATTTCAGCCATGTCGTGAATTTGAACCCCGTATCCCAACAAAGTATTAACGCAGATTAAGTTTTGGGACTTATTTACTTCATGAAGTATCAAGACGAAGTTCGTTCACGATCTTGTGCAAACAAGTGCTGTGCGACCCCTTGACGAGAACGGCGTCCCCCGCGTTCAGTTCCCGAAGAAGACCGTTTTTCAGTTCGTCGAGCGTTTGCGGATGGGCCGCCTTGCAGCTTTCCGGCAGGCGAGCCCAGAACTCGTCGTAGAGCGGGCCCAGTGCGAAGACCTTGTCGATCGGCGCGGCGGCGATCCGTTCGCTGAGCGCGGTGTGATAGCGCGCGGCATCCGGTCCCAGCTCGGCCATTTCGCCGAGCACCGCGATCCGCCGCCGCGCCTGCCGCTTGGAGGCGAGGAGCGATAGCGCGGCCTCCATCGACCCGGGATTGGCGTTGTAAGCCTCGTCGAGCACGAGGACTTCGCCCCCGTTGATCCGGGCTGCAAATTCGCGTCCGCGCCCTGCGAGCGCATGGAACGAGGCGAGTTGCGGCAAGGCGGCGGCCAGCGGCCGGTCGAGCGCGACCAGCGTGGCCACGACGGCCAGCGCGTTGATCGCCATGTGCCGGCCCGAAGCGCCGAGGGTGAACGTCACCGCCTGCCCGTGCACTTCGGCCCGGGCCCGGCCGGTCGCCGGATCGTGGTCGATCAGCCGGACGTCGCAGTCCTCCGACGTTCCGAAATGGATGACTTGCAGGCCCCGGCCGCGCGCGGCCAGGTGGACCCGTTCCCATTCGGCCATGTCGCGATTGAGCACCGCGACCCCGCCGGGGCTCATGCCGGAAAAGATCGCGCTCTTCCGCCGGGCGATCGTCGCCAGGTCGCGGTGGAACTCGAGGTGGGCGGGCAGGACATTGGTGAAGATCGCGACGTCGGGCCGCGCCAGGCGCGAATTCTGCGCCATCCGCCCGATCGCGAGCTCCAGCACGGCGTGGGGCGTGTCCCACGGGATCGAGGCCAGGTTCCAGGCGATGCCGTGCGGCAGGTTGGCGTTGTGCCGCGTGCGCCCGACCGGGCCGAACGCCTCGAGCACGTGCGCGAGCATGGCGACGGTGCTGGTCTTGCCCGCGCTGCCGGTTACCCCGATCACCTTGCCTTGCATCCGCTCGCGGGCGTAGCGTCCCAGGTCGAGCACGGCGTCCCCCGCGCTTTCGACCACGAGGGCGGGCGGCCCGTCCTTCGGCAGCAGGCCCGGATCGTCGCAGACGAGGGCCGCGGCCTTGCCTGCCAGCTGCGCCGCGGCGGCCTGCGGAACCCCGCCCGGCTTGCCTTCGGGGGAGCGCAGGGCGACGATGTCGTCTTCGCGGAACGTCGGCGCGGCGATGCACAGCCCGCTGGCCGACCAGTCGCCGCGCGGCGCCTGGAGCCAGCGGCCGCCGGTCGCGCGGGTCAGGTCGGCGGGGCGCCAGTGGCGGCCCTCGGTCGCGGGCGGGCGATGCCTCGCCCCGTCCTTCCCCGCGCGCGCCAGCAGCAGGCGGCGATAGGCGACGAGGCCCGACAGGTAGTGTTCGACGTCGTCGATCCGGATGCGGAAGGCGTGGTGCCGGATGAAGAAGCTGCCCGCGATCTTGCGCGGCCGGGCATAGAACATTGCCAGTTCGGGCCAGAAATGGCCGTTGAGCAGGTAGCGGGCGCGGTGGTCGAGCGCGCGGTGGAAGCGGCCCAGGTCGATCGAATCGAGCAGGTGGCGGCGCGACGGATCGCCCCGCAGCCGCGCGATCATGCTTTCGGCGGCGGTCATCAGCTCGAGCAGCGTGGGAAAGGTCGTGATGCGCTCGAGCACGAAGCCCAGGTGATCGCGGACATTGTCCAGGCCGAAGCGGTAATAGCGTTCTTCCGGACGGTGGCGGGTCAGTTCGTTCACGGCATAGCCCAGCCAGTGATCGTGCGCCTTCCAGTGTTCCTGCCCGATGAAATGTTCGAAGGCGCGCTCAACCGCCTCCAGCCAGCGCGCTTCGCCGGAGGCGTCGTGAAGGCGCATCAGCGCAAACGCCGCCTCGCCATCGTAATAGATGATGCGGAAACGCTCTTTCTCGGCCAGCGATGGATAGGCGAGGACATGGCTGAAACTGCGCGTCGCGCCGTCCTGCATGTGCAATATGCCGCGGCCGAGCCGGCAGGCCAGCGCGAGGCTTCCGGCGTCTCCCGTCAATTCGTGGTGCTTGAGCAGGGCGAGGATCGCGACCGCGTTGCCGCCCAGCTTGATCTCGTTGCCGACGTCGAGGAGGAAGGCCGCCTCCTCGCCGCCGGCCGCCCTGCCGGGCCGTATCAGCTCGCGCACGAGGAAGCCGCGCGCGCGGTCGATCGCCTGTCCCAGTCCCTCGTCACCGGTGACTTCCCAGGCTTCGAGCATGGCATAGACGGTGCTCGCGTGGCGCAGCGCGTTATAGGCGCGGATCGGGCGGTCGAAGCACGGGTGCCAGCCGTAGTGGAACCTGCCGTCGTCGCCCACTTGCGTGGCAAGGTACCGGCTGCCCGCCGCGATCAGCTCGCCGACGTTTTCCGGCGACAGCTCCCCGACGGTCCGGCGCCCGGCATCCAGCCCGGCGCCGCTCAGCGGATGGACCTTCCCGTCGTCGCCGGCGAACAGGCCGCGCGTGGTGAACAGCCAGACCGGCTCCGCCTCGGCGAAGGCGACTGCTTCGAGGCCGTGCCGCAGCGCGGCGTAGCGGCGGAAATTCGCTGCGTTCAACGTCCCGCCGGGCTGGCGGTTGCCGCCGTAGAGCATGGCATTGGCGTTGAGCTCGGTTTCGAGGAAGGCATGGCGGAACTGCGGGTCGAGCGCGATGCCCAGGCGGAAATAGTTCCGCTTGATATTGGGCAGGGCCGCTTTCAGCTCCGCCCAGGTGCGCCGCTCGACCGCGTCGACCCAGTCCACGCGCAGCCAGTCGTGCCCGGCCCCGGCGGCGGCGACTTGCGCGGACCCGGCCGCCCAGGCCTCGTCCAGCGTGGCCCCGGTGGCGGTGATCGTTTCGGCGCGCCGCGAACCATCGGTGAAAGAGAAGAACAGGACGACCAGCCGCGCCCCTTCCACCCGCACCGGGGCAATGGCCGGCGCGGCGGCGCGCAAGCGGTCGAGGCGGCCGGACAGGTCGGTCTTCATCGCTCGCGCAAGGCCTCCCGCGCACGGTTGATCGGTTTCATCAGGTATTGCAGCACCGTTTTCTGCCCCGTGTGGATGTCCACCGTGGTGATCATGCCGGGCCCGATCGGGAACCGTTCCCCCGCATCGTTGACGAGGGCATTGGCGCTGGTGCGGATGAACACGCGGTAATAGTGGATCTCCGGGTTGACCTCGTCGCGGATCGTATCGGGCGAGATCGTCGCCACCTCGCCGTCGAGCCCGCCGTAGATGGAATAGTCGTAGGCAGTGACTTTCACCGTCGCGCGCTGGCCCGGATGGATGAAGGCGATGTCGCGCGGGGACATGCGCGCCTCGATCATCAGCTGGTCTTCCAGCGGGATGATTTCCATCAGCCGCCCGTTCGGCGGAACCACGCCGCCGACGGTCGAAACCTGGATGCTCTTGACGATGCCCTTGACCGGGGAACGCAAGGTGAGCCGTTCCAGCGTGTCCGACCGGCCGCGCACGATCGGCGCCAGCGCCTCGACCTCCTCGTTCGCCTTGGCCAGCTGCTGGCGCGCCTCGACCAGGTATTGCGATCGCAGGTCCGCCTTCTTCAGTTCCAGTTCCGACAATTGCCGGCGCAGGCGGATCACCTCGACATTGCTGGCCGCGCCGACCTCGATCAGCGATTCCCCGATCGCGACCTCGCGCCGGATCAGGGCGATCGACTGGTCGATCAGGCGGATCGATTCGTTCAGGCTGGCGCGGCGCGTGTCGTAGAGGCGGCGCTCCGCCCGTTTGAGGTCGGGGAAATCGTCCAGCTCGGCCGGGAAGGTCAGCGCGCCGCGGCCGACTTCGGCCTCGAGACGGGCCGAAGCGGCCAGGGCGGCGCGATACTTGGCCGCGCTCTCCTCGAAAGTGGAACTGGCCTGCGTGGGGTCGAGCTGGGCCAGGACCTGGCCGGCCTCGACGATATCGTCCTGCTTCACGTGCAGGCGGGCGAGGATGCCGCCTTCCAGCGATTCGATCACCTGTTCGCGCATCGTCGGGACGACGCGCCCGCTGCCGGTCGCCACTTCGTCCAGCGTCGCGAACCACGCCCAGGCGACGATCGCGGCGAACAGGCTGCACAGCGTCCAGACCAGCCGGTTCGACAGCTGCAGGCGCGGATCGCCCGCTTCGCCGAAGAGCCAGTCGTCGTCGGTGGCCGCAAGCGCGCTCATGCCGCTTTCCCCTTCGCCCCGCCCGGGCCGATCATCCGGGCAAGCGCGGCCTGTTTCGGCTGGTCCAGCGTGACCAGCCCGTTGTGCAGCACGACGATCCGGTCCACCAGCTCGAGCGCGCGCATCCGGTGCGTCGCGATCACGACCGTGCGGTTGCGGCTCCAGCGGCCGAAGCGTTCGATGAAGTGTCGTTCCGCCGCCTCGTCCATCGCCGCGGTCGGTTCGTCGAGCAGGACGACCGAGGGTTCGCGCAGCAACAGGCGCGCGAGCAGCAGGGCCTGGGTCTGCCCGCCCGACAGGCCCGCGCCGCCTTCCTGAACCACGTAATCGAGGCCCGCCTGGGTGCGCCGGACGAAATCGCCGGCCCCCACCATGTCGAGCGCGGCCGCGATCTCCGCGTCGCTGGCGTCGGGCGCGCCCAGCGTCAGGTTGTCGCGCAAGGTGCCGTGAAACAGGCGGCTGTTCTGGCCCAGCAGGCCGATATCGCGGCGCACGTCGGCCGGATCGACCTGGTGAAGGGCGAGGCCATCGACCAGCACCTCCCCCGAAACGGGGGGCAGGAGGCCGGACAGGGCCTGGAGCAGGGTGGACTTGCCGGCCCCGTTGCGCCCCAGCAGGGCCACTTTCTCGCCCGCGCCGATATCCAGTTCGGGCACGGTCAGCGCGGGCGGCCCGGTATCCTCGCCATAGGCGAACTTGGCCGCGCGCAGGGCGAACTCGCCGCGGATGGCGGGCGCCTGCAGGCGCTGTTCGGCATCGGGCGCATCGACCGGCAGGGCCATGATCTGGTCCACCCCCTGGATGCCGATGCGTGCCTGCTGCAGGCGGTTGAGAACCTGGGTGACCTGGCCGATCGGCCCCATCATCCGCGAACCCAGGATCGAGGCGCCGACCAGCGCGCCGGTGGTCATGTCCCCGGCGATCACCATCGGCGCGCCGAAGAACACGATCGTGGCATAGACCGCGTTCTGAATGTTCTGCGCCCAGGCGGTGAGGCCGCCCGTCAGGCTGCGGACCTTCAGCTGGGCTTCGCTGGCGACGGCGTTGTATTCGTTCCACCGGCGCTGGAGAGGCTCTTCGGCCTGGAGCGTCTTGATATCCTCGCTCCGCTGCACGGCCTCGACCAGCAGGGCGTTGCGCAGCGAGGATTCGCGCATCGCCTCGGTCGCATGGGCCCTCAGCTTCCGCTGGGCGAGCCAGCCGGGCACGATCAGCAGCGCCATCGCGCACAGCGGCACGAGAGCGAGCGGCCCGGCGATGAACCAGAACACGGCCAGGAACAGGAGGAAGAACGGGATGTCGGCAATCGCGGCGACCGTGGTCGAAGTCAGCAGTTCGCGCACTTGCTCGAGGTCGCGCAGCTGGGCGATGAACGTGCCGGTCGAGGCCGGCCGGTCGGCATTGCGCACGCGCAGGGCATGGCCGAAGACCCGGTCCGATATGCGCAGGTCCGCCCGGCGGCCCAGCACGTCGATGATCGTCGTGCGAAGGCGCGTCAGCGCGAAGCCGAAGGCGATCGCCCCGATCACCCCGGCGAACAGGACGTAGAGCGTGGGGAAGGATTCGGCCGGCACGACCCGGTCGTAAACTTGCATCGAGAACAGGACCCCGGCCAGCGCGAGCGAATTGGTGACCAGCGAGGCGACGACGACGCTGCCGTACATCCGCCGGTCGCGCAGCAGGATGCGGCGAAGCCAGTGTTCCTCGTAAGGCCGGATATAAGTGTCCACCCGCGCATCGGGCACGGCGCTGGCGGGCCGGGGGACGACGAACACGGTGCTGGCGGCGACCAGTTCGTCGCGGGCCATGCGCTGTTGCAACCCGCGTTCGCCGGTCATCGCCAGGCTCGCCACCCCCTCGGCATCGATCGCCGTCACCACGGCCAGCGTGCCGTCGGCCAGTTCGGCGATGACGGGCAGCCGCCAGCTCGAGAGCGCCTGCGCGCCGGGCCGGGCGAAGCTCACCTGCAGACCGGCATGGCGCGCGATCGTGCGGATGCGGCGTTCGCGCCCCTCCTCCTTCTGCCAGCGATCCGACAGCCGGGCGGTTTCGGCCGAGACCTGCAGACGATACTGGTGCGCGACCTGGCGCATGGCATCGATCCAGGCCTGGGCGTCGAAGGCCCCGTCGGGATCGCGCGCGCCGGTCATCCGATCGTCTCCTGCCGGCCGGCGAGGTCGAGGCCGAAGGCCTCGCGCGCCGCGCCCGAGGTGACCAGGCAATCGATCTGGAGGCGGCGCAGGTCGTGCCTGGTATTCGCGAGGTCGAAACGCACCTGGTGCAGTTCCTGTTCGGCATTGAGCAGGTCCACCAGCGTCTTGGTGCCCATCTCCAGGTATTGCAGGCGATAGAGCTTGCCCGTCTCGCGCATCGACGCCTCGCGGAAGACGAGCGTGTCGATCACCCGGTCGAAGCTGGCGACCTGGCGCCGCGCCTCGTCCAGCAGGCGGCTGACGTCGTTGCGCACGCGCGCCTCGGCCGCGTCCGCCGCGGCCAGGGCATGGGCGGCACCGCGCGCCCGCGCCCGGTTGGCCCCGCCGTTGTAGAGCGAGGTCGAGACGGTGATCCCGAAATTGTAATCCTCGCGATCGCCGAAGGGATCGTGGATGTCGGTCGATCCCCCGACCGCGAGCGAGACCGTGGGCATCCGTTCGGCCTTCGCCCTGGCGAGTTCGGCGCGGGCCCTTTCGCGTTCGGCGCGCGCTTCGTCGATCGCGGGAATCGCCGACCAGTCGGGGGCGCCGCGCCGGCAGGCCTGGGCGAGGGCGGGGGGAAACCCGCGCGAGACGGGCGGGGCGCGGTCGCGGCCGAGCAGGTGGGCGAGGGTGGTCTGCCAGCGTTCGCGCTGCGCCTCGATCTGTTCGATCGTGGCCTGGGCGGAATGGACCCGCGCGTCGGCCTGCAGCAGGTCTGCCTTGGTCGCGGCGCCGCGTTCGAAGCGCAATTGCACCAGCCGGCTGATGCTGCGCACGCTTTCGCGCTGCTCCAGCGCGATCGCGAGCAGGGCGGCCGTGCGCTGCAGCTCGATCACCGCGTAGGCGGTGTCGCGCACCAGGGCGTCGACGGCGATCAGCAGGCGCGCCTCGCCCGCCCGGGTGCCGGCCCGCGCAGCGGAAACGGCGCTGCGGACCTTGCCGAAATCGTGGACCATCTGGGTCACCGACAAGTTGGCCCGCGGGCGCCACCGGCTGGGGCCGAAACTGTCGTAGCCGCTGCCTATGCCCGCTTCCACGCTCGGCCGGTACCCGGCGCGGGCGACGTCGATCTCCTCGGCGCGGGCGGCAAGGTCGGCCTCCGCCTCCTCGACCGAGGGATGCCAGGCCACGGCCTCTCGCGCGGCCGCTTCGATGGTGAGAGCCCCGGGCTCGTCCGGGGAAGAAGCTGCAAGAACGGGGGACACCCCGAGCGTGCAGGCCAGGGCGGCGGCCGAAAACCATCCGGATGTGGACCAGGTTCTTCCGCGGATCACGCACCCTCTCTCGATCTGTGGCGAAGGCGCCGCCGGGGATGGACCCGTGTCCTGGATCGCGCTGTCAGAGGCCTGCTCCCTATACTGCCGAAAATCCGCCGTTCTCGAGGTCGTCGTCGAGCCTGGTGTCGAGGTAACCCAGGGGATCGGCGGCCCCTCCCGTGCCGGCCCCCGCGTCGGCCCCGCCGGTCGCGCTACCGTTATCCTCGCCGGCCGCGATGCGGGGTGCCGCTTCCTCTCCGATCTCGAGCAAGTAGCGATCGAGGATCGTTGCCAGGCTGCCGTTGTCTTCCATCGTGAGCTGGCTCGAGATCTCGAACGATCCCGGCATCGGCGATCCGACCGAACCGTCGAGCCCGGCGTCCATCAGGCCGAAGTCGCCCAGCGGCACGACATCCGGCTCCATCGCGCTCGACGCCGCGAACGCTGCCGCGCCGTCCGGTGGGCCCGCGAAGTCGAGCGTTACGGTCAGGGTCGCGGTCTCGGTGTCGCCGCCCGGGGACACGAGCGTGTAGAGGAAGCTGTCGGTATCGCCGTAAGCGCCGGTGAAGCTCGTGTCGGCCACGTAGGAATAGCTGCCGTCGGGATTGACCGTCAGCGTTCCGTATGTGCCCACGATCGCGGTGCCCCCGGCGGCAATCGCCGTGCCGTTGACTTCCGAAACGACGGTTCCGGCCGGGGCCACGTCGGTGCCGCCGATCCCTGCGTCGAGGATGACGTTGCCCGCGACCGTTCCGCTGACCGTGGCCGGCGGCTCGTATTCGGTGATCTGGTCCGAAGTGGACCTGATTGACAGGTCGTTGAGCAGCGAAGCATCGAGCAGGCCGCCGGCATTGCCGATCGTGACGTAGTATGTCGCGCCGCCGCTGAACTCGGGCAGGGCGAGTTCGGCTGCGGTCCAGTTGGCGCCCAGTATCCCCCCGCTCCCGACGAGCCAGTCCGTGGCGGTATAGACCCGGGTTCCCGTGCTGCTGCCGTCTTCCACGCGGTAGACGACGAGGTCGAAGTCCGAATCTCCGAACAGGCTGAGATCCAGGAGCGCAGCGCCTTCGCCGTCGACGCTGACCTGCCGTGTGGCATTCTCCGAGACGGCGAAAGTGAGGAAATTCGACCCGCCCAGCACGGAGACATCGACGGTATCGCCTGCCACGCCGAGATCGAGCAGGGCTCCCACCGTGGCGCTCTGCAGCGGCTGGTCCGACGTTTCGGGCGTGACGTCGAGGAACAGGGTTGCCTCGTTGTCCACCGCGACGAGCAGGTCGGGCGCCGTCGCCGTGGTCGCGGCGGAGACGTTGCCCGCGGCATCGGTCGCCGTGACCTGGAGCAGTTCGCCGTCGGTCTGGGCGGGAATGGTGACGCTGTAGCTGCCGCCCGCATCGGCCGTGCCCGTGCCCAGGACGGTAATGCCGTCGGGTGCATGGACGGTGATCGTCGCGCCCGCCTCCGCCGTGCCGGTCACCGTCGTGCCGGTGGCATCGTCGACGTCGGCGGTCGGCGCATCGGGCGGCGTCAGGTCGGGCGCTTGCACCGGGGTGGTGCCCGATTCGTTGCCGGCGGCATCGGTCGCCGTGACCAGCAGATCCTCGCCGTTGGTCTGGGCGGGGATGGTGACGCTGTAGCTGCCGCCCGCATCGGCCGTGCCCGTGCCGAGGACGGTGATGCCATCGGGCGCGTAGACGGTGATCGTCGCGCCCGCCTCTGCCGTGCCGGTCACCGTGGTGCCGGTGGCATCGTCGACGTCAGCAGTGGGCGCATCGGGCGGCGTCAGGTCGGGCGCCTCGGCCATCGTCGGGGTGGATTCGTTGCCGGCTGCATCGGTCGCCGTGACCAGCAGGTCCTCGCCGTTTGTCTGGGCGGGGATGGTGACGCTGTAGCTGCCGCCCGCATCGGCCGTGCCCGTGCCGAGGACGGTGATGCCATCGGGCGCGTAGACGGTGATCGTCGCGCCCGCCTCCGCCGTGCCGGTCACCGTGGTGCCGGTGGCATCGTCGACGTCGGCAGTGGGCGCATCGGGCGGGGTCGTATCGGCCGCGACCAGTTCGATCGTCAGGGTCGCGCTATCGCTGCTGCCGTCGGCATTGACGAGGCGGTAGGTGAAGACCTCGGTCTCGCCCACGCCGTTGGCATCGTCGCTGGGCGTATAGGTGTAACTGCCGTCGGCATTGATCACCAGCGTGCCATAAGTTCCGGCGACGACGAGCCCGTCGGTGACGGTCACGAACGTCCCGCCCCCGGTGTCGATCTCCAGCGTCTCGCTGCCCGAGACGATGACATCGTTGGCCAGGACATTGCCGGTCACCGGGTCGCCGTCCGCCGTGGTCGTGCGGAACTCCGCATCGAGGGTGAGGGTGATGCCGGCCGAGAGCAGGCCGCCCCCTTCGTAAACCACCCGGTAGTTGCCCGGCGCCAGGTCGTCGGCGCTGACGCGCACCTGGTTGTCGGCCAGGATGTCGAGCGTCAGCAGGTCGAGTAGCCCGCCGCCCGAAGTGCTGGCGACATCTTCGAACGAACCGTCGGGCCGCTCGCGCTGAAGCGTGAACTCGACGTCGCTGAGCACGGTCGCGATGCTGTCTGCCGTCAGGGTGCGACCGACAGCGACAGCACCTCCTACGTCCTGGCCGTCGGGACGTTCAGCGAAACCTACGCCTTCGCCGTCGCCGAGGGCACCCAGGTCGACACGACCGCGTCGGCATCGGCGTCAGCGTCCGCATCTGCGTCAGCATCCGCGTCTGCGTCAGCATCTGCATCGGCGTCAGCGTCGGCGTCGGCGTCGGCGTCTGCATCAGCGTCAGCATCGGCATCGGTGTCGTCGCCGCCGCCACCGCCACCGCCGCCGGCTGCTGCCGCGGCGAGGCCGGCGGCGCCGAGGAGGCCGGTGATCGGCAGGAGGGCGCCGGTCCCGCCGCCCCCTCCGGTCGATCCGGCGGCCAGCTGGGTAAGATCGTCGACCTGGCCGAGCGGTTCATAGGCAAGGATCGTGTCCGGCTCGACGAGCCAGAGCGATCCGTCCGCCTCCTGCAGGACGATCTCGCTGGCGTCTTCGGCGAAGGCGTAGAAGTCGGCGATCCGGATTTCCTCGCCATTGGCGAGACGCAGGACGAGATCGTTCCCCTCGCGCGTGGCGCCGACGAGATCCTCGCGCTCGAGCGGTAGCTTTACGACAGTAGGGCCATCCAGGTTTATGGCGTCCAGTTCGACTATCCGAACCTCGCCGGATGACTTGTCGTAAAGCTCTGCTGGCATTGTCGACTCCCTCTATGCCGGGATTCGTTACTAGAATTGAGACAATGCGGGTGTGCGTTAGTCTGGCCGACTAACTCAAGTTAGTTATTGATCTCAATTTCTTCATTGGAGAAGCTATCAGTGATTCATAATCGCGCAATTTAAAATTGGCGCTCCTCTCCGTTTCCGGAACAGTTACCTGCCGATGCCCCCGTGAGAGAAGAGGATATGTCCTGGCCCGCCCTGCCTTGCATATCCGGCGAATAGGAACATAATGGGAACATATGACCGATTCGCCGATCCTGTGCCTGGGCTCCAGGGCCCTGTCCGCGCCCGTGCCGAAAGGCCGCGGCGTGATCGGGCTCGATGTGCCAGAGGTGGATCGCTGGCTGAAAGGCGGCCTGCGGCGCGACGGCCTGCATGAATTCTATGCCCCGTCCGGCAGCCCGCCGGGGCCGGCAATGGCGCTGGCCCTGCTGGCCGGCATGCGCAATTGCGGCCAGGGCCGTTCGCTCATGTGGTTGCGGGCCCGCGGCGGCCGGCGAAAGGACGGGCCCCATGCGCCCGGCCTGGCCGAACTGGGAATCGATCCGGCCGCTCTCCTGCTGCTGGAACTGGCAGACCCGGCCGACCTGCTGGTGGCAGGGGTGGAAAGCCTCCGGCATGGCGGGGCGGGGGCCGTGGTGCTGGAACTGCGCGGACGCTGCCGGGCGCTCGATCTTACCGCCTCGCGCCGGCTGGCCCTGGCCGCGGAACGCAGCGGAACGATGGCGCTGATCGTGCGGGGCGATGCCCGGCCCGTGCCCAGCGCGGCGCACACCCGCTGGCAGGTATCGGCCGCCCCCTCGCGCGCGCTGCCTGCCAATGCCCCGGGGCACCCGGTCTTCGACCTGCAACTGCTGCGCCAGCGCGGAGGGGCGGAAGGCCTCCACGTGCAACTGGAATGGAACCGTGAACAAGCTGTCTTCCGAACGCCGATATATGGCGATCCACCTGCCGTTCCTGCCGGCAGAACGGAGGATCGCCGGGCGCGTCGCGCCGCCTGAAACGGCCTTCGCCATCATCGACAAGCACCGGGGTGCGCTTCGCATCGTCGCGCTTTCGGCGGAAGCGGCGGCCCAGGGGCTGCGCCCGGGCATGGCCTTGGCCGATGCGCGGGCCCTCGTGCCGCACCTGCCGGCCTTCCCCCACGATCCCGCGGGCGACGGTGCCATGCTGATGCGGGCGGTGGAGGCGTGCGAACGCTATACCCCGATGGTGGCCCCCGACGGGGAAGATGCCCTCGTGCTCGACCTGACGGGCTGTTTCGAAGGCCAGGGCTGGACGCGCGAAACGATCGCGCGCGATGCCCTCGCGCATCTTGCCCGGATGGGTCTGGGGGGCAGGGCGGCCCATGGCCCGACACCCGATGCCGCGCTGGCCCTCGCCCGTTTCGGCATGGATGAACTGGCGGATCTTCCCGTCGCCGCGCTGGCCCTGGGCGCGGAAGCCGACCTGGCGCTGCGCCGCGCAGGCCTGCGCACGATCGGCGCGCTCGCGGCCCGGCCCCGCGCACCGCTGGCCGCGCGCTTCGGCCGGGAACTGCCCGTGCGGCTGGCGCGCCTGCTGGGGGAGGAAGACCGGCGGATCACGCCCCACCGGCCGGCAGGGGCGATCCGTGCCGAACGCCGCTTTGCCGAACCGCTGGCGAGCGTGGCGCCGCTGCTCGACGTGATCGAGGGGCTGGCGCAGCGCCTCGAAAGCGTGCTTGCCCGGCGCGGGGAAGGGGGGCGCCGGTTCGACGTCGCCCTGTTCCGCACCGATGGCCACGTCGCCCGCCTGACGGTGGCCTGCGGCCGCCCCCTGCGCGATCCGCCGGCGATCCGCCGGCTGTTCTCCGAACGCCTGGAATCGCTGTCCGACCCGCTCGACCCGGGGTTCGGTTACGACATGGCGCGCATGGCCGTGCCCCTGGCCGAGCGGCTGGAGAACGAGCAGCGCGACCTCGCCTGCGGAGAAGGGGGCGAGGCGCAGCCCGACCTCGCCCCCTTGCTCGACCGGCTGGCGGTCCGCTTCGGCCCCGACCGCATCCGCCGCTTCCACCCGCGCGACGAGCACCTGCCCGAATATGCGGCCCGCCCCGTGCCGCCCGAAAGCGGTCCGGCCGCCTGGCCCCGGCCGGAACCCGGCGAACCGCCGTTGCGGCCGCTGTTCCTCTACGATCCGCCCCGGCCGGTGGGGGTCGTGGCCGAAGTGCCCGATGGTCCCCCGCGCCGCTTCGTCTGGCGCGGAAAGCATCATCGCGTGGTGCGGCACGAGGGGCCCGAACGGATCGCCTACCCGTGGTGGAAACACCCGGAAGGACGCGGCCCGACCCGCGATTACTATCGGGTGGAGGACGAGATGGGGCAGCGATTCTGGCTGTTCCGCCACGGTCTCTACGCCAGCGAGAGCGACCATCCGCAGTGGTACCTGCACGGCCTGTTCGCATGACCGGCCCGCGGCCTTCCTATGTCGAGCTGGCGGCGGCGACGAATTTTTCCTTCCTGCGCGGGGCCAGCCCGCCTTCGGACATGGTCGCCCGCGCCCTCGAACTGGGTCATGCGGGTATCGGCATTGCCGATCGCAACACCGTGGCCGGGGTCGTGCGCGCCCATGTCGCCTTGCGCGACGCGTTCGAAAAGGCGGGGGAGGAAGGGGTGGCGCTCCCCCCCTTCCGCCTGCTGGTGGGGGCCCGCCTGGTCTTCGCGGACGAGACGCCGGATATCGTGGCCTATCCCGTTTCGCGCCGCGGCTGGGGGCGGCTGACGCGCCTGCTGACCACCGGCAACCTGCGGGCCGCGAAAGGCGCCTGCCTGTTGTACGAGACGGACCTGTTCGCCTTCCTCGAAGACCTGCAGCTCATCGTCCTGCCCCCGGCGGGCGACGCCTTGCTGGGGCGGCTGGCGGCCGCGGCCCCGCAGCGGGTCTGGCTGGGCGCGACCATGCTGCGCCGGGGCCGCGACGCGCGCCGCCTGGCCGGTCTGCGCGAACAGTCCGCCCGCACCGGCGTGCCCCTGATCGCGCTCAACGATGCGCTCTATGCCGATCCGGACGTGCGGCCGCTGCACGACGTGATGACCGCGATCCGCGAGAAGACGACCGTCCAGGCGGCCGGGCGCCGGCTTGCCGTCAACGTTGAACGGCATCTCAAGCCGGCGGAGGAAATGGCACGCCTCTTTTCCGCCGCGCCCGAGGCGCTCGCGGCGACGCAGGACTTCGTCGCCGGGGTGGATTTCACGCTCGACCAGTTGCGATATGAATATCCGCACGAGCCGGTGCCGCCCGGTTTCACCCCGCAGGAATGGCTCGAGGAACTCGTCTGGACCGAGGCGCGCGCCCGCTGGCCCGAAGGGGTGCCGGCAAGGCTGGCGGCCCTGCTGAACGAGGAACTGGGCATTATCGCGGCCGCCCGCTACGCGCCCTATTTCCTGACCGTGCACGACATCGTCCGCTTCGCGCAAGGCGAGGGGATCCTGTGCCAGGGGCGCGGGTCGGCGGCCAATTCGGCGGTCTGTTTCGTGCTCGGCATAACCGCGGTCGATCCGGCGGAGCACAACCTGCTCTTTTCCCGCTTCATTTCGCCCGAACGCAAGGAGCCGCCCGATATCGACGTCGATTTCGAGCACGAACGGCGCGAAGAGGTGATGCAGTATATCTACAAGCGTTACGGGCGGCACCGGGCGGGGATCGCGGCCACGGTGATCCATTACCGCCCGCGCAGCGCCGCGCGCGAAGTGGGCAAGGCCCTGGGCCTGAGCGAGGACGTTACCGCGCGCCTCGCGAGCACGGTCTGGGGCAGCTACGCCTCCACCTACGACCGACAGCGCTGTGCCGAGGCGGGGCTGGACCCGGACAACCCGGCGATCGCGCGGGTCAATGCCTTCGTCGAGCGGATACTGCACTTCCCGCGGCACCTGTCGCAGCACGTCGGCGGCTTCGTGCTGACGCAGGACCGGCTGGACGAGACGGTGCCGATCCACAACGCGGCGATGGAAGACCGCACGTTCATCGAATGGGACAAGGACGATATCGACGCGCTCGGCCTGATGAAGGTCGATGTCCTGGCGCTGGGCATGCTGACCTGCATCCGCAAGGCCTTCGCCCTGATCGAAACCCACCTGGGCCGGCAATACCGGCTCGACAGCGTGCCCGGCGATGCGCCCGATGTCTTCGCCATGCTCCGGCGCGGCGACAGCATCGGGGTGTTCCAGGTCGAAAGCCGGGCGCAGATGAACATGCTGCCCCGGCTGCGACCGAAGGAATTCTACGACCTGGTGATCCAGGTGGCGATCGTGCGCCCCGGCCCGATCCAGGGGGACATGGTCCACCCCTACCTGCGTCGCCGCCAGGGGATCGAGAAAGTCGAATATCCCTCTCCCGCTCCGCCGCACGACCCGGATGAACTGCGTGGCCTGCTGGGGCGGACCAACGGCGTGCCGCTGTTCCAGGAACAGGCGATGAAGCTGGCCATCGTCGCGGCCGGGTTCACTCCGTCCGAAGCGAACAAGCTGCGCCGGGCGATGGCCACGTTCCGCAACCTGGGAACGATGGAGAACTTCGAAAGCAAGCTGGTCGAAGGCATGGTCGCGCGCGGTTACCAGCGCGATTTCGCCCACCGCTGTTTCCGCCAGATCGAAGGGTTCGGCAGCTACGGCTTTCCCGAAAGCCACGCGCTGGCTTTCGCCCGTCTCGTCTGGGTGTCCGCCTATATCAAGTGCCGCTATCCCGCCGCCTTCGCGGCCGCGCTGCTCAATTCGCAGCCGATGGGATTCTATGCCCCGGCCCAGATCGTGCGCGACGCGCGCGAACACGGGGTCGAAGTGCGCCCGGTCGATATCAACCACAGCGACTGGGACTGCACGCTGGAACCGGCCCCCGGCGGGGCGTTCGCGCTGCGCCTGGGGCTGCGGCAGGTCACCGGCCTGCGCGAGGAATGGGCCCGGGCGATCGTCCGCGCCGCCCCCTGTGCCGACATGGAGGAGCTGGCGCGCAAGACATGCCTGCCGCAACGCGCATTGCGCCTGCTGGCCGATGCCGATGCACTGGGATCCATCGGCCTCGACCGGCGCGAGGCCTTGTGGGAGGCGCGGCGCATGCCGCCCGACGAATTGCCCCTGTTCGCGGCGGCCCGTGCGCGCGAACTGGGGGAAGAGCCGCCTGCCGCCCTGCCGGCCATGCCCCTGTCGGAAGAAGTCGCGGCCGATTACCAGACCACCCGCCTCTCGCTGAAAGGCCACCCGATGGCATTCCTGCGCCCGGTGTTCGACCGCGAAGGGGCCCTGCCATGCGCGGCCCTGGCCGATTGCCGCAACGGGGTCCGCGTGAAAGTGGCCGGCGTCGTGCTGGTGCGCCAGCGTCCCGGCAAGGGGAACGCCATCTTCGCCACGCTCGAAGACGAAGGCGGCATAGCCAATATCGTGATCTGGGCCCGCCTGTTCGAACGGTTCCGGCGCGAGGTAATGGCCGCGCGCCTGATGCTGGTGGAAGGCGAATTGCAGAAAAGCCGCGAAGGGGTGATCCACCTGATGGCCAGCCGCATCCACGACCGCACGGCAGAGCTCGCGCGCCTGTCGGAAGCTCACCAGGCCACGACGCAACTCTCGCGCGCGGACGAATTCGTCCACCCGCAGCACCCCCGCAACATGCGCATCCTCCCCCGCTCGCGCGATTTTCACTGACGGGAGAAACCGCTCGCGCAAATGCAACCGGGCGAGGTGTGATCCACCCGCCAATTAGCGCAGGCGCTTCACCTTGCGTCGCGCTTCCGCCCGCAATACGCCTTGCCGTGAATGGCGGGAGAGGGACATGGATCAGGTAAGGGTGGAGCGCGGCGAGGGGGTGACGACGATCACCCTGAACCTGCCGGAAGCGCGCAACCCCATCTCGGGCAACGACGTGATCGATGCGCTCCTCGACGCACTGGCGCAGGCCGATCGCGATACCGACGTGCGAGCGGTGATCCTGACCGGGGCCGGCACGGCGTTCTCCTCCGGGGGCGACCTGTCGAAGATGGCTCCGGGCAAGGGGCTGCGCGGGAATCATCCGGCCGAAACGGTCCGCAACTATCGCGACGGTATTCAGCGCCTGCCGCTGGCCTTCCAGGCGCTGGAAGTGCCGGTGATTGCCGCGGTGAACGGCCCCGCCATCGGCGCGGGCTGCGATCTCGCCTGCATGTGCGATATCCGGATCTGTTCCAGCGCCGCGGTCTTCGCGGAAAGCTTCGTGCGGGTGGGCCTGGTGCCGGGCGATGGCGGGGCCTGGCTGCTGCCCCGGGTCGTGGGGTGGTCGCGCGCGACCGAGATGGCGCTGACCGGCCGGGCCATAGATGCGGAGACCGCGCTCGACTGGGGACTGGTAAGCCGGGTCGTCGAGACCGACGAACTGATCGCCGCGGCGCAAGCTATCGCGGCCGAGATCGCCGCCAATCCGCCGCGCGCAGTGCGCCTGACCAAGCGCCTCCTGCGCGAGGCGCAGGACGCCTCGCTTGCCACGGTGCTGAACCTGTCGGCGGCTTATCAGGCGGCCGTCCACGAGACGCGCGATCATGAAGAGGCGGTTTCCGCCTTTCTCGAGCGACGCAAACCGACCTTCGATGGAAGTTGAGATTTAGGCCCCTACCCCCCTTGGGGTGGGCTGTGCGCGAGGCGGCATCGATCGCCGCGCGCTAGAGAGAGGAGCAGGTCGCCAAATGTATTCGTTGCTGTCGGGAATGCGCGTGGTGGAGGCTTCGTCGTTCGTGGCCTGTCCCACCGCGGGCCTTTACCTCGCGCAGATGGGCGCGGAAGTCATCCGGGTGGACCAGATCGGCGGCGGGCCGGATTTTCGCCGCTGGCCCCAGGCGCCCGGCGGCGGAAGCTATTACTGGGAAGGATTGAACAAGGGGAAGCTCTCGGTCGCGCTCGACCTTTCGGGCCCCGAGGGGCGCGAGCTGCTGGCGCGCCTGGCCACGGCCCCGGGCGAGCAGGGCGGTGTCTTCCTGACCAACTTCCCGGTCAACGGCTTCCTGTCGTGGGACAACCTGTCCGCCCTGCGGCGCGACCTGGTCCTGACCCGCGTGATGGGGCGGGCCGACGGCGGGCCGGCGCTCGACTACACGGTCGCCTCGGCCCTCGGCATTCCCTTCATCACCGGGCCGGAAAGCCTCGGCGACGAACCTGTGAACGCGGTCCTTCCCGCGTGGGACCTGCTGACCGGCGCCTACGCCGCCTTCGCGACCCTCGCGGCGCTGCGGCACCGCGAGCGTACCGGGGAGGGGCAGGAAGTTCGCGTGCCCCTGGCCGACGTCGGCATCGCCACGATCGCCAATCTCGGCCAGCTCGCGGAAACGCTGCACGGGGGCGATCGCAAGCGCTACGGGAACGACGTGTTCGGCGCGTTCGGGCGCGATTTCACCACGCGCGACGGGCAGCGTTTCATGCTGATGGCCATCACGCCGCGCCAGTGGACCGGGCTGGTCTCGGTACTCGGCATCGGCGAAGGCGTGGCGGCCATCGAGAAAGCGCGCGACACCTCTTTCGCCACCGACGAGGGCGAGCGGTTCCGTCACCGCGACGCCTTGTTCCCCCTCGTCGAGCAGGCAGTGGCCCGGCGCGACGGCGAGGAACTGGCGCGGGCGCTGGAGGCAGCGGGCTGCTGCTGGGGGCCCTATCGGCGGATGGAACAGGCCGTTCGCGATCCGGAGACCGTCGGGGCCAACCCGCTTTTCTCCGAGATCGCCCAGCCGAGCGGAGAAACCTACGCCGTGCCCGGCGCCATGGCGACCTTGCCCGCCTGCGATCGACAGCAACCGCGCCCGGCCCGCCCGCTCGGCGCCGACACCGAGCGGGTACTGACGGATCTCGGTGGGCTGGACTCGGGCGAGTTCGCCCGTCTCGTCGACAGGGGCATCGTGGGCGTTACCGACCGGGAGCCGCGGTCCTGACCGGGTGCCGGCATCACGCCGGGCCAGCAGGTCAAGCCAGTGCCGTGCGCGGGGAGGGGGGCTTGGGGGTCAGTTCGCCGAGCGCCAGGCTGACCTGGTTGCGCCCCGAACGCTTGGCCCGGTAGAGCGCGGAATCGGCGCGGCGGGCGAGGTCGAACAGGTTGTCCGCCAGGGTCAGCTGGGCCACCCCGAACGAGGCGGTGATCGTGCGATCGATCCCCAGTTCGGCCAGGGGCGCGGCGCAGAAGCGTTCGCGCACGCTTTCTGCAAACCGGCGGCCTTCGGCCAGGTTGCTGCCGGCCAGGAGAACGGCGAATTCCTCGCCGCCCAGCCGGCCGACCACGGCCCCTTCGCCGGCGGCCGTCTTGAGCAGCTGCGCGAAGCGGGCGATCACGGCGTCGCCGATCGCGTGGCCGTAAGTGTCGTTGACGGTCTTGAAGTGGTCGATGTCGGCCGCGACCAGGGTGACGGACTCGGCCTGCTCGCGGGCCGCGGCGAGCGCTTTCTCGGCATGGGCGTCGAACCCGCGGCGGTTGAGGATGCCCGACAGGACATCGGTTTCCGACCGCGCGACCATTTCGGCCGTCGCATCGCGCATCATCACCAGCAGCAGGACCAGCGCGAGCGAGACGAGGGTGATCGCGCCGAGCATCTGCGAGATCGCCGCATACGTGCTCGCCATGTAACCTTGCGATGCGCTGGCCATGCCGACCGCCCAGCCGATCATGGGTTTCGACAGGTAGGTGAAGGCAGCGAGCAGGCTGAGGGCGATGAGCAGGAGGTCCAGCGGTTCCCGCCGGCCGGAACGGACGATGACGAAGCAGCCCAGCACCTGCATGGCGAAATAGGGCAACTGGTAGAGGAAGCCGCGCTCCAGCGTGCCGTAAGGCAGCGTGAAGGTTACCGGCAGCGCGAGGAGGCTGACCAGCCAGATGGCGCCGAGGTACTTCGCGTGGCTGGTCACGGCGTAGTGCCGGGCGACCCCGATGACGCAGAACGTCAGGGTGAGGAGATAGACGAGGAAGATCGCCACTGCGACCGGCAGGGCGTTGGCCTGCCACGGAATCGCGAATTCGAGCAGGACCGTGAAGATCCCGGTCGCATAGCCGGCCGACAGCCACCGGGCACCGCTGGCATTGCGGTTCATCGTCGCCACCACGCCGAAGGCGATGGCGAAGATGCCCGCGATTACCATGTTGATGCCCAGGATATAGGCTGCGGTCATCGCTTTCCTCTTGTCGCGTCGCTCACCGTCATGCGCCGGCAATGGGAAAAAGCTGGTTAATGCGGCGGCCATTTTTCCCCCGTGCATCGCCCGCGGGGGCCTTCCCATCCACCTGGGGCCCTGCCGACCGAAGCCGCGCCGGGCCAAGGCTGGCGCTCGGCGGCTCCGTCATGGCGGGCGAGGACCAGGTCCGGCGACGAACAGCGCGGGCGCCCCGGCGGGGGCGGCGTCCGCGTGCCGGGCCGACGGCCTCGCCATGTCTGGAAAGGAAATGAAATGAAGGTCATCGTATTGATCGGTGCCGCTGGATTGACCCTCGCGAGCACCTCCGTCCAAGCGCAGGATCTCTCGGGCTTCCGGGTCGAGGGGCGCATCGGGTGGGAAACCGGCAGCGTGGACACGATCGCCCCCAACCCCGACGAGGATGAAGACGAGGAAGGCGACGAGTTCGTCCTCGCCTCGGCCGACGACGATCGCCCGTCGTTCGGCGGTGAAATCGGCTATGACGCCCAGCTCGGCCGCAGCTTCCTGGTCGGTGCCTATGGCGGGATCGACTTTTCCGACAATGCCATGTGCTCCGAGGTGTTCGAGGACGACCTTGCCTGCGGAGAGCTCGACCGCACCTTCACGCTCGGCCTGCGGGCCGGGGTGCCGATCGGCAAGTCGGCGCTGATCTATGCCAAGGGCGGCTATTCGAACGGCAAGTTCAAGGCGAGCTACGATGCCGACGTGACCGATAACGAAGAGGACGAACCGGGCGAAGTGCTGCGCTTTTCCGACACGCGCGACGGCTATCACGCCGGGGCGGGGTTCGAACTGGGCATTTCCGCGGGCGTCTATGCCAAGCTGGAATATACCTACACCGATTTCGGCGACGGTACCTACGTCCTCGACGAGGACGAGGAACTGGCGCTGGACATGGATACGGACCGGCACCAGGTCCTGCTGGGCCTGGGCGTGCGTTTCTGACAGCGAGGGAGGGGAGGCCGCCTGCGGTCTCCCCTTTTCGCATGGGGCAGCCCTTCCGGCCCGGCGAGAGGGCGAAAAATCTTCCCGCCATGTCACGCCGGGCGGTCCTGCGTCGTCTTGCAAGCGACCCGATGAAGGAGACCTTGCAATGACGACCGTGAAGCTCAATCCCTATGCCGCCGCCCCGCGGCTGATGAAGACCTGGACCGCGATGTCCGAGGCCGTCGTGGACAGCCTGGAGCCGGCGATCGTGGACCTGGTCAAGGTGCGCGCGTCGCAGATCAACGGCTGCGCCAACTGCATCAACATGCACACGATCGAAGCCCGCGCGAGAGGCGAGAGCGCGCAGCGGCTGCACCTTCTCGCGGCCTGGCAGGAAGCTCCGTGCTATACCGCCCGCGAACGTGCCGCCCTGGCGTGGACCGATGCGCTGACGCGGCTTTCGCACGACCATGGCCATGCCGCCGCTTACGCCGATCTCGCGGCACACTTTTCGCAGGAGGAACAGGTTCACCTGACGCTGATGATCAACGTGATCAACGGATGGAACCGGATCGCCGTTGGCTTCGGGCTGTGGTTCGAACCGGCCGATGCAAAGGCGCCGGCCTGATGGAGGCCGGCGAACGCGACCCCACCGTGCCTGACGACGCAGAGGCCGCTTTCGGCCCGCTGCGGCCCATGCTGCTACGGATCGCCTATCGCATGCTCGGTTCGGTCGCCGACGCGGAAGACGCGGTGCAGGAATGTTTCCTTCGCTGGCTGGCGACCGATCGCGCCGCGGTGCGCGCGCCCGGGCCGTTCCTGCGGCGCACGGTGACGCGCCTGTGCCTCGACCAGTTGAAATCGGCACGGCGGCGGCGCGAGACCTATATCGGCCCGTGGCTGCCCGACCCGGTGCTGGACCCCGAAGAGCCCGAGGATGTCACCCTGCCGCTGATGCTCGCGCTGGAACGGCTCTCGCCGCTCGAGCGCGCGGCCTTCCTGCTGCACGACGTGTTCGGGCAGGCCTATGGCGAGATAGCCGAGACGCTGGGGCGGGAGGAAGCCGCCTGCCGCCAGCTGGCCGCCCGGGCGCGGGCCCACGTCCGGCAGGCCCGGCCGCGCTATGCGGTGGATCGCGAGCAGGGCCTGGCGCTGGCGCAGGCATTCTTCGCCGCTTCGCGCAGCGGTGATACGGCCGCGCTCGGCGCCTTGCTCGCCAGCGACGTAACGCTCCACGCCGATGGCGGCGGCCGGCGCCCGGCCGCGGTCGTTCCGGTGACCGGCCACCGGCGCGTGCTGCAACTGCTTCGATCGCTCGCGGCGCTGCTCGCCAGGCGGCCTTCGACCCTGCTCGAAACGGGCATGATCAATGGCCTGCCGGGGTTCGTCACGCGCGAGAGCGACGGCGAGCTGCAGACGACCGCGCTCGAGATCGAGGATGGCCGGATCGCGGCGATCTACGTCATGCGCAATCCCGACAAGCTGCGGCACCTCGACCGGCATCCGCCCCTGGCCGCCGTGCCCGATGCCCAAGGGGGGACGAGGGTGCGGGGACGAGGGTGCGGGGGGCTGCCTTTCGAAAAACTTCCGCCGGCGATGGATTAGGGGCGGGACCTCGTCCGTTTCCCTCCCGAGCGGCCGCGCGCAGCGGCCGCATCTGGAAGGAGACCTTGCCGATGAATACCAAGATCGTTCTCGCAGCCATCGCCCTCGGCACCGCCGGCGCCGCGACCGCGGCCATGCCGGTCCTGGCCGAAGAACAGCTGGCCCGCGCAGAGGAAGCGCGGATCCTGACCGCGCCGATCGCCGGGATCGAAAACAACCTCTGGTTCGATTACCGCCTCGATATCACCGAGGCGCAGAAGGAACTGGCGAGCGACCTTCGCCGGGCCAGCGACCTCGAGGACCGGCGCGACGCGTGGGAGGAATATGCGCGCGAACTGAAGCACGAACGCGAAGACTATATCCATGATATGGCGAAGCGCGGCTATCGCCAGGGAACCGTCTATATCGAAGGCTGATCGCCGCGCGCTGCGGCGTCGCGCGAGGAGGGGAAGGACCGGCAAGGCCGGTCCTTCCCTTTTTCGTGCCCTGTTCGCGCCCGGCAGCTCGCGCCGGCGAGGCCGGCCTAGCGCCAGCCCTGCGCCCGCGCCGCCGCCTCTTCGCCTGCATCGAGCGCGGGCCCGCTGGCCATCTCCTGCGCGCGGGCCAGCACCGAGGCTTCGTCCGCGCCGGCCATCCGGTATTCGGTCTGCGTGCCGGCCGATCCTTCGCCCTGCGTCTCGATCCGCCAGCCGCGCTCGTCCCTGCAGGCAATGCCGCTGCCCCCGGTGCCGCTGAAGGCGCGGCAGAACTCGCCGTCCCCGTCGCGGAAGCTGAGCAGGATGCGCGTGTCGGCGCCGGGCGCCTGCTCGGCCACCAGCGTCCGGTCGAGCACCGAGGCGAGCCGGTCGCCCGCATAGGGCGCGGAACCGCCGTCGCCGCGCGGGAAGAGGACCACGAGGGCGAGCGAGGCGGCCAGGGCCGGGCCGACGACCCAGCGCCAGCGCGGGACCGGCGGGCGCGGCTGGCGCCGCTCGCGCTCGGCCGCGAAGTCCACGACCCCGTCCGGCTCCGCCGCCGCGCCCGGGCGGAGCATGTCCGCCAGGCGATCGGGCACGGGCTCTTGCGAAATCGGCGCGAAATGGCCGGCGAGCCGCGCGCGCAAGGCGCGGTGTGCCTCCACCTCGCGGGCGAGGGCGGGATCGGCCTCGATCGCGGCAGCGACTTCGGCGGCGCGCCCCGCCGGCAATTCGCCATCGGCAAAGGCGGCCAGTTCATCGCGCGAAACGGTCATTGGGCCTCTCCCAGCAATTCGAGCAAGGCGTCGCGGCCGCGCACGAGGCGCGAATTCAGCGTTCCCACCGGGCAGCCGACGATCTCGGCCGCTTCCTTGTAGGCATAGCCTTCGACCATCACCAGCAGCACGGCCTCGCGCTGGTCGAGGGGGAGCGACTGCATCGCGCGGTCCACCATCGACAGTTCCACCGCCGGTTCCTGCGCCCCCTCGGCGCCCACGGCCAGGCCGGCCTCGTCGGCCACGAAGGTCTGCCTGCGCCGTGTCGCGGCGCGCCCCTCGTCGATCCAGACATTGCGCATGATGCGATACACCCAGCTGTCGAGCCGCGTGCCTTCCCGCCACTTGTGACGATTGGCCAGCGCGCGCTCGAGCGTCATCTGGCAGAGATCGTCACCATCCGCAGGGGTGCCGGCCAGCCCGGTGGCAAATCGGCGCAACCGGGGCAGCAGGTCCAGCAAGTCCTTGTCGAACGATGCGCTCAGTGTCTCTGCCTTCCGTGGATTAAACGTTCGGGGCGGGCCGTTTCATCCATGCTTAATCCAGTCCGGGAGATAGTTTACAGCCAATGCGCAGGATTTTCCTCATTTTCGCGGCCATCGCCGTGGTATCCGGGCCGCTCGCGGCCCAGGTCGCCCTGCCCGGCGTGCAAGTGCCGCGGGTGGGGGAGATCGTCGGCCCGGTCACCAGCGAGCTGGACAGGCAGATCGACCGTGGCAGCCGGCTGGCGGCGCGGCTGGCGCAGGACCGCCTGCGGGAGATCGACCGTTTCGTGCGGCGCAACGATCGCCTGGTCGAACGCGATGCCCGGGGCGATCCTGCGCGCCGGGGCGAATTGCTGGTCCTCGATGCCGACAAGGCCATGCTCGACCTGGCCCGCGGGAGCGGATACGGCGTTCTCGAAACCGGGACGATCGAGGGCCTGGACATTGCCTTTGCCCGCCTGCGGACCCCGGAGGGCAGCGAACTGGCCGAGGCGGAACGCGCGCTCGCGGCCCTGCTGCCCGGCGCGACCGTTTCCGCCGACAGCCTGCATTTCCAGTCGGGTGAGGTCGCGGCCGGTGGCCCTGCCATCGCGCCCGGCGGTGCGGGGTCGGCGTTGCCGCTCGCCGCCCGGGCAGCGGCCGCTGCCGGCGCGGGGGCGGGCGTCCCGGTCGGGGTGATCGACGGGGCACCGGGCAAGGCCGTGCCGGTCGCGCAGGTCCGCGGGTTCGCGGAAGGCGCGCCGATCGCCAGCCACCATGGCAGCGCGGTCGCTTCGCTGCTGGCGTCGGCCGGCGCGGGGCCGATCCGGGTCGCGGACGTCTATGGCACCGACAAGGCCGGCGGCAATGCCCTCGCCATCGCACGGGCGCTGGGCTGGCTTTCGGCCCGCGGCACGCGGGTCGCCGTGATCAGCCTGGTCGGGCCCCGGAACCCGGTGCTCCGCCGGGCCGTCGCCGCGGCCCAGTCGAAGGGCATGGTCGTCGTCGCCGCCGTCGGCAATGGCGGGCCGGCTGCACCGCTCGCCTATCCGGCGAGTTACGACGGGGTCGTGTCGGTGACCGCGGTGGATCGCCGCCGGCGCGCGCTGATCGAGGCGGGCCGCGCGCTCGACCTCGACTATGCGGCCCCCGGGGCCGATGTCTTCGGCCTCGATGCCAGAGGCAAGCGCGTCCGCCTGCGCGGTACCTCGTTCGCCACCCCGCTCGCCGCCGCGCGGGTGGCGCGGGCGCTGGGGCAGGGCGGCCGGTGGCGCGCGGTGCTCGACCGGGAAGCGATCGACCTGGGGCGCAAGGGCCGCGACGAGGTCTTCGGCCGCGGCCTCCTGTGCGCCGATTGCCGCGGGCACTGACGATTTTTTTCGCGCGGTGACGGATTAAACCGCGCCGACCATCCGTTTCCTGTTCGAAGCGGGCGCAAATGTTCATGCCGCGCCTGCCGACCAGGAAAGGAAGTCATCATGAAAAAGCTTCTTCTTGCCGCATCGGCACTCTCGTTCATCGCCGTTCCCCAGGCCCAGGCGCAGTTGCTTTCGGGCAGCGGCATCGGCCAGGTGACCGGCTCCATCGGTTCGCCCCTCGACAGCGTCCGCAGCCTCCCGCGCGAAACCCTGCGTTCGACCGTTCGCGGCGAAGCGCGCGGCGAAGCCCGGGGCGAGGCCCGCACGCGGGGCAGCCAGAACGTCGATCGCCGTTCGGGCCGCGTGTCGGCCGAACGTTCGATCGATACCGGCGTGACGGCCGCGGCCAGCGACCTCGTCGAAACGCCGCTCGTTTCCGGCCAGGGCTCGGCATCGGGTGAAGGCCGGGCGTCCGGTTCGGGCAGCGCCGAAGCGCAGCTGATCGGGACCGACGGCGTGCGTGCCATCGCCGGCGAAGGCGCGGCGCGGGCCCGCGGTACCGTGTCCACCGTGCGCAACGTAACGATTCCCGCCGCCGGCGCGGCGCGCGATCGCGCCGGTTCGCTCGCCGGCCAGGCCGCCGGCGCGGCGAGTGCCGCCGGCTCGGCCGAAGGCAGCGGGTCTGCCGCGGGCGAAGGTTCGGCCAATGGCCTCGGCAGCATGTTCGCCGCCGCCGGCAGCGCGGCTGCGGCCGGGCAGGGCGCTTTCGCGATCGCGCCGGGAATGCCGGTCGTCGCCTCCAACGGTGCGGCCGTCGGCAAGGTGCGCCAGATCGTCAGCGATTCGCGCGGGCGGGTCGAGCAGGTGATCGTCGAGGCGCGCGGGCAGGACCTGGCTATTCCGGCCGGCAATCTTGCCGCCGGGGCCGATGCCCTGGTGATCGCGCAGGGCGCCGGTTCGGCAACCGTCACCGAGGACTGAGCCGCACGAACCAGCCCCCCTCTTCTTGCGCGGCCGGGGGCGGTCGGGGCCTGGCCCCGGCCGCTCCCTTTTTCGTGCGTGCCCGGAAAAATTCGCCCGGACCCACCGGGCTCCCCGTGCGTTCATCAGGGCGATGGCTGTCGATCCTCCCGCGTGGCATCCCTATTGCGGCGTTGCGCCGCTGCCCGATGCGTGGTGGGAAAGCTG
This sequence comes from Pelagerythrobacter marinus, assembly GCF_034375205.1. Classification (NCBI taxonomy): domain Bacteria; kingdom Pseudomonadati; phylum Pseudomonadota; class Alphaproteobacteria; order Sphingomonadales; family Erythrobacteraceae; genus Pelagerythrobacter; species Pelagerythrobacter marinus. Next base: position 636,593 of record NZ_CP139719.1, read on the forward strand.
GAATCCCGATCCGCTGCTGATGGGCGTGCTGGCGCTGCTCGCCGGTGCCTGGTGGCACCGCCATGGCCGCGACCCGGCCCGGCGCGTCCCGGCCATTGCCGCGGGCGCGGTCGTGCTCTTGCTGTTCGTCTCGCCGCTCTGCGCTTTGGGCTCCGCGCTGTTCACCGCGCGGGTCGTGCACCATGTCCTGCTTGCGACCCTGCTCGCCCCGCTCCTCGTCGCCGCGTTCGACGTGCGCCGGGTGCCCGGGTCGCTCGCGGCCTGGACCGCGGTGCAGGCGCTGGTCTTCTGGGCCTGGCACCTGCCCGCCGCCTATTCCGCGGCGCTTTCGAGCGACGGCGTCTTCTGGGCCATGCAGCTTTCGATCACCGCCAGCGCGGCCCTGTGGTGGGCGCGGGTCCTCCGGGCGGAAGCCGGCGCCGCCGTGCTGTCGCTGCTGGCAACGATGGTGCAGATGGGCCTGCTCGGCGCGATCCTGACATTCGCCGGCCGCGCCTATTACGCCCCCCACTGGCTGACGACGCAACCCTGGGGCCTTTCGCCGATGGAGGACCAGCAGATCGCCGGGATCATCATGTGGGCGCCTGCCTCCGCCGTCTATCTGCTCTGCGCGCTGGCCATCCTGCACCGTTCCTTCACCGCAGAGCCGGCCCGGTGATCGAGGCGCTGCGCGACTGGGCGGAGCGGTATCGCAGCCGCGGCAAGTACACGCCCGTGGGGGTCGCCTTTCACTGGATCATGGCCGCGGTCGTCCTCTACCAGCTGTTCACCGGCTGGATGATGCAGCGCAACCTCGTCGGGGCGGAGAAGCTGGAAGCCTATGCCGATCACAGCCAGATCGGCCTCACGCTGCTGCTGTTCGGCGCGCTGCGCCTCGCCTGGCGACTGATGGTGCCGGGGCCGATCAACGACGCGGACGAACCCGGCTGGCGGTCCGACACGGCGCACGCGATCCACGCGGCCTTCTATGCCCTGTTCGTGATCGTGCCGCTGTCGGGGTGGATCATGTGGTCGGCGATCCAGCCGGCGCGGCCGCTATACCTCGCCGCGCTGATACCGGTGCCCGCGATGCCTTTCCACACGCTCAGCGTCGAATGGCAATATCGCCTGCTCGACATCGCGGAGGACGTCCACGTGATCGGGATCGTCGCGCTGACCCTGCTCGTCCCGGCCCATGCCGCCGCCGCGATCAAGCACCATTTCTGGGACCGGGACGATGTGTTCGAGGGCATGCTGCCCGAAGTCCCGGACGATTTCGGCCACCCGTCAGGCGCGCGCTATAGTCCGAGAGAGCAGCCATCTCGCTCTCGTCCAGACGCCGACTGATCGCGGTCATCACCCCCTGCGGGTCGCCGTAGCGCTTGCCGTCGCGCCAGTGGCGGAGCTGCCGTTCGAGATAGCGGGCCGGCTGGCCGGCAAGCGGCGGGTTGCCGTGGCCCCGGCCGCGGCCGTCGTCGCCGTGGCAGCTGGCGCAGGAAGGCAGGCCGCGCGCCGGGTCGCCCCGGTGGTAGAGCGCGACGATCGGCGGCGCACAGGCGGCCGCGGGGGGCGGGTCGGCGGCGTCCGCGCTCTCCGCCCCCGGCGGAGGCAGGGCCGCGTAGTATTCGCCGAGCATGACGCGGGCATCGTTGTCGAGGCTGCCGGCTATCCACTGCATGTGCGGATCGCGCCGCAGGCCCGCGTCGTAAAACTCCAGTTGCCGGACGATATAGCCGGCGTCGAGCCCGGCGAGCCGGGGCGTCAGCGCGCCGTCGCCCCCGCCGTCGAGCCCGTGGCAGGTCACGCAGGCCCCGGCCGGTCCGGCCGCTCCGCCGCTCAGCGCCAGGACCTCGCCGTTCGCCTCGAACGCGCTGGGCGGCGGCGTGCCGTTGTCGCAGCCGGCCAGGGCCACCGCCGCGGCCGGGATCAGGATCGACCTGGCGAAGCCCCTGTTCTGCGTGAAAACCATGCCCTTCGGGAACATGCACGGGGCGGCGCGGTTCCCATAGGCATGCGGGGCGGCGTGGCATGAAAGCTGTGGGGCAAATCTTCGGACACGCGGCCGCCCTGGGCTGCGCGCTGGGACTGGCGGCGTGCAAGCAGCCACCGGCCTCGCGCTATACGTTCGATGCCGGCCTGCGCGACAAGGGGCGCGACGTGATCGAGCGCGCCGGCTGCGCGGCCTGTCACGAGATACCGGGAATCGACTGGCCCGAGGGGCGGACCGGCCCCTCGCTCGCCGGGTTCGACGGGGTAGGGCCGATCGCAGGCTACCTGCCGAACACCCCGGCAAACCTCGCCCGCTTCGTGCGCAACGCCCCGGCGGCAAAGCCCGGATCGACGATGCCGGCCATGCCGATCTCTTCCGAGGAGGCCCATGCCGTGGCCGCCTATCTCTATGGAATCGACGATGATTGAGGCGCTCTGGGGCTGGCCGCCGCCGGTGTTCGATCCGGCCGGGCCCTATGCCGAGAGCGTGACCACGCTGGCCTGGGTGCTGCTGGGCATGGGCGTGGCGGTGACCGCGATCGTCGTCGCCGCGCTGTGGGTGGCGCTGCGCGGGCCGGACGCGCTCAAGCGCAAGCTGGGCGGGGAGCGAACCGTGTGGATCGGCGGGGTTGCTTTTCCCGGCGTCGTCCTGACCGCGCTGCTCGTCTGGGGCCTCGCGCTCACCGCCTCGCTGACCGAGGGCATTACCGGCGATGAGATGCGCGTTCGCGTAACCGCGGAGATGTGGTGGTTCCGCGTCGAGTACCTCGATGAAGACGGCAACGTCCTGGTGGCCGACGCGAACGAGCTGCATCTCCCGGTGGGCGAGCCTGTCGTGCTGGAACTGCAATCCGCCGACGTGATCCACAGTTTCTGGGTGCCGCACCTTTCGGGCAAGAAGGACATGATCCCCGGGCGCACGACGCTGCTGCGCGTCCAGGCCGACCGGCCGGGGCGGTTCGGCGGGGTCTGCGCCGAATATTGCGGGGGCCCCCATGCCCTGATGGGCTTCGTCGCGATCGCGCACGGGCAGGACGATTTCCGCCGATGGCTGGCGGCCAAGGCGCGTCGCCAGGCGGCGAGCGCGCCCGGCGGCGGGGCGGGCCGCCGCCTGTTCATGGACAGCGGCTGCGCGGCCTGCCACCGCGTCGCGGGCACGCCGGCCAACGGCCTCGCCGGGCCGGACCTGACCCATGTCGGGAGCCGCCAGACGCTGGGCGCCGGCATCCTGCCCAACAATCGCGGCACCCTGATCGGTTGGATCGGGGACAGCCAGTCGATCAAGCCGGGCAACCGGATGCCCAGTTACGACATGCTTTCGGCCGAGGAGCTGGAAGACATCGCGATCTGGCTCGAGCAGCAGAAATGAAGTCCGAAACCGGCTTCGACCACGATCTCTACCGGCTCTTCCCCACGCATCGGCCGCGCCCGGACGGCGAGGTGGAGGAACTGGAGCGGATCTGGGACAATCCCAAGGGCTGGGGCCTGCTGACCGTCGTCAACAACAATTACGTCGGCTTCTTCTACGTCGCGACGGCGTTCCTGTTCTTCCTCCTCGCCGGGATCCTCGCGCTGGGGATGCGGGTGCAACTGGCGGCGCCGCTGCAGGAATTCCTGCCGCAGGAAACCTACAACCAGTTCTTCACCATGCACGGCACGGTGATGATGTTCCTGTTCGCGGTGCCGATGGTGGAGGCGATCGGGATCATGCTGCTGCCGCAGATGCTGGCCGCGCGCGACCTGCCCTTTCCGCGGCTTTCCGCCTATGCCTTCTGGGCCTATTTCGTCGGCGGGCTCTGTTTCTTCGCCTCGCTCTTCGTCGGGCTGGCGCCCGATGGCGGGTGGTTCATGTACCCCCCGCTGACCTCGATCGCCTACAGCCCGGGGATCAACACCGATTTCTGGCTGCTGGGGATCGGCTTTATCGAGATCAGCGCGATTGCCGGCGCGATCGAGATCATCGTCGGCGTCCTGCGCACGCGCGCGCCGGGCATGACGCTCGACCGGATGCCGATGTTCGCCTGGGCCATGCTGGTCTTCGCGGTGATGATCGTGATCGCCTTTCCCAGCGTGATCCTCGGCACCCTGCTGCTGGAGCTGGAGCGGGCGTTCAACTGGCCTTTCTTCGATCCCGCGCGCGGGGGGGACCCGCTGCTGTGGCAGCACCTGTTCTGGTTCTTCGGGCACCCGGAAGTCTACATCATCTTCCTGCCCGCGGCCGGGCTGATGAGCATGATGGTCGCCACCGTCGCGCGCACCCCGCTTGTGGGATACCGCCTGAACGTGCTCGCCCTGGTGGCGACCGGGTTCATCAGCTTCGGCGTCTGGGCGCACCACATGTTCACCACCGACATGCCGCGGGTATCGGCCGGCTATTTCAGCGCGGCGAGCATGGCGGTCAGCCTGCCGGCGGGCATCCAGGTGTTCTGCTGGATCGCGACGCTTGCGGCGGGCCGGATACGCTGGTCGGTGCCCGCGCTGTTCATCGTCGGTTCGGTCCTGATATTCGTGATGGGCGGGCTGACGGGCGTGATGGTCGGCATGGTCCCGTTCGACTGGCAGGTCCACGATACCTATTTCATCGTCGCCCACCTTCACTACGTGCTGCTGGGCGGGATGGTCTTCCCGATGTTCGCCGCGTTCTATTACTGGAACGGGATGACCAGCCGCAATCCGCTGTCCGAAAGGCTCGGGCGGTGGGTCTTCTGGCTGATGTTCACCGGGCTGCACGTCACCTTCCTGCCGATGCACCTGACCGGCTTCATGGGGATGCCGCGCCGGGTCTATACCTACCTGCCCGACCGGGGGCTGGACCTGCTGAACCTCGTTTCCACCATTGGCGCCTTCACCATCGCGGCCGGGGTCCTGCTGTTCCTGCTCGACCTGGCGCGCAATTTCCGGTTCACCACCGATCACGACGCCGGCAACGTCTATGGCGGGGGCACGCTGGAATGGCTGCCGACCGGGATGTATTCGACCCGCTCGATCCCGCTCGTCCGCAGCCGGGAGCCGCTGTGGGACGATCCGGCGATCTGCGACGACGTGGCCGAGGGGCGCTATTTCCTGCCCAACAGCGCGACCGGCCTGCGCGAAACGATCATCACGTCCCCCGTCAACGCCGAGCCGCAGTATCTCCAGCTCATGCCCGGGCCGTCGCCCTGGCCAATCGGCGCCGCCGCGTTCACGGCGTTCTTCTTCCTCTCGCTGACGGTCCAGGCCTATGCCTTCGCCTGGTTCAGCGGGGTGGTCGCGACGGTCTGCGTGCTGCGCTGGCTGTGGGAGACCGACCGGCCGATCGCCCAGAAAGAGGCTGACATCGGCGCGGGCATCGTCGTCCCCATTTCGGTGACCGGCCCGCGCGGTCATGGCTGGTGGGCGCTCAACACGCTGATGGTCGTCATGGGCATGATCGCCGTCATGGGCGGTTTCAGCTATCTCTATCTCTACGGCATTCATCCCGAGGTGTGGATTGACGCCCCGCCGCTTGGCCAGACGGCGCTGGTCGCGGCGCTGCTCGCCGGCGCAATGATCGCGGCGCGCCTCGCCCGCTACCTCCTGTCTCGCCACGAAGCCGGCGTCTTTCCGGGGCAGGGGCCATGGCTGACCGCGACGGCCAGCGCGGCACTGATCGTCGGGGCGCTCTATCTCGACATGACCGGCTGGCAGGCCGCCGGCCTCGCCCCTGCCGACAGCGCGCAAGGGGCGACGGTCTTCGCGATGCTGGCCTACCAGGCCTGCCTCGCGGCGGTGGGCGTCGTCATGGCGCTCTACCTCGGCCTGCGGAGCGGCCGCGGCCTGCTGACGACGCCGGCCAATGTCACGATGGACGTGGTCGGCCGGTTCCTGTTCTTCGCGGCCGCGCAGGGGCTTGCGCTGAGCCTGCTCATGCGGACGATACCGGGGTGACGGCGCGATGAACCCGCAATTCTTCAACCGGCTGGACTGGGTCGTGCTGGGCGGCGCCTTCGCGATCTGGGCGGCGCATTTCATGGTCGCCTGGTCGATCAGTTCGATCTTTCCCGGCCAGCGGATCGTGCTGTGGCTGGTCGCCGCGCTGACGCTGGCCTCGCTCGGCGCGCTGGCCGCGCTGTGGCGCTGGCGCAAGGTCGAAGGCGCGGTGTCGGTCGCCGGCCTCGCGATCGTGCTGGCGGCCGCGGGCGTCGTCTATGATTTCCTGCCCGCCCTGATGGCCTAGGCCGAAACGATCCCGCCCAGGATCGCGGCCATTCCCGAGACATAGACGACCAGGACGGCAATGCTGTCGTACCCCATGCGCAGCTTCGCCTTGTCGCGCCGTTCGACCAGGCCGATCATGATCAGCGCGGTCAGCAGCACCCCGATCAGCGCCGCTGTCATCGATGCGCGGTCCACCTGCTGCAGCACGGGCGGCCCGGGATCGAGCATGTCCACCAGCAGGATCAGGACGACGTCGAACATGTTGCCGCCCAGGATGTCGCCGATCGCCAGTTCCGCCCGGCGCAGGCGCACCGCGGCAATGGCGGTGCTCAGCTCGGGAAGCGAAGTGGCCAGCGCCAGCAGGGTCAGCCCCATGATGCCGGTATCGGTGCCGGTCTGTTCGGCCAGGCCTTCGGCGGCGAGCGTCACCACCGTGCCCCCTGCGAAGATCGCCGCTGCGGCCAAGGCAATCGCCAGCGCCAGCCGCATGTTGCCGATCGCGGGCCGCTCGATCGCCTCCTGCTCGACGCGCGCCTCGGTCGCCGGGACCCAGCCGCCCGCCGCAACCTCGCGGTTCAGTTGCGAGAGGCTGAGGACATAGACCGCCGCGATCAGCACCGGGAAGAAGCCGACGCTGCCCAGCGGCAGTTCCCAGTCGCCGATCATCACCCCGATCGCGGCCAGGACCAGCAGGACGATGCTGATCCCGGCATTGAGGATCGTGCGCGTGCCCGGGACCATGCTGGTCAGCGCACCCTTGCCCACGAACAGGTCGGCCAGCGCGATCACCACGACCTGGAAAGCGATCCCGCCCAGCAGGTTGTTGACCGCCATCGCCGGGTTGCCCGACAGCGTGGCGACCGTCGTGGTCGAGATCTCGGGCAGCGAAGTGACCGCGCCCAGCAGGAGCACGCCGATCACGGCCTGCTCTATCCCCGAGCGTTGCGAGACCTCGTCCGCATAGCGGGCCAGCCGCGCGCCGGCGAACCATACGGTGGCGGCCCCGGCGATAAACAGGGCTGCAAGCCAGACGACCGGCAGGCTGGTCAGGTCGGGCACGGTTCAGGCCCCGAGATAGGCGGACATCAGCATCAGCAGAACGAAGCCGGCGGCAAAGGCCGGGCTGGAAAGCTTGCGCGAGGTGCCGGGGGCATCGGCCTCGGGCACCAGGTCCTCGATCGTCGCGGTCAGCAGCAGCCCGGCGAAGAGCGCGAGGACGAAGCCCGAAAGCGCGGCGCTCGCCCCGTCGAGCACGAGGAACCCGGCCAGCGCACCCGACAGGGGGGCGAGGGGGAAGGCGAGGGCGGCGAACAGCCGCTTGCGCCCGGCGACATTGCCCGATCGCAGCGCCGCCGCGATCGCGAAACCCCCGGGCAGGTTGCCGAGGACCTGCGATGCGGCGAGCAGGAGGCCGAGATCGGCGGCGACCGCGCTCCCGCCCCCGGTCATCAACCCGTCGGTGAACATGTCGACCGCGATCGCGGTATAGGCGCCCCAGACGAAGGCGCCTGAACCCTGCCCGCCGCCGCGCACGCGGCGGCTGAGCCGGACGAGCAGGACGGAAACGAGCGCGCCGACGACGATGGCGATGGCCAGTATCCAGATCGCTGCCCGATCCTGCGCGCGGGGCACCAGCTCGATCGCCGCGACGGCGGTCGCGATCCCCGCCGCCATGTGCAGCGCCGCGCCGGTCAGCCAGGGCGGCGGCTTGCGCCATTCCGCAAGGCCGAAGCCGGCCAGGTTGCCCGCCGCCGGCAGGAGGGCGAGGAGGAGCGCGGTCGTCAGCGTCATGCGGCCCGGCCCGTCGCGGCTCTATTCGGCCGGAAGGGCATAGGCGATCAGTTCATCGCCCACCGGCGTTTCCATGAAATGGTGCCCGCCGGCCATGACGACCACGTATTGCCGGCCGTTCGCCGCGTAAGTGATCGGGGTGGCCTGGCCGCCCGCCGGCAGGACGTCCTGCCACAGCGTCTCCCCCGTTCGCAGGTCGATGGCGCGAAACAGGTTGTCGGTCGTCGCGGCGATGAAGACCAGTCCGCTGGCGGTGACCACGCTGCCGCCATTGTTGGGCGTCCCGATATCGAGCGGCAGCATCGAAGGGATGCCGAAAGGCCCGTTGCGGCGCGCGGTGCCGAACGGCCGGTCCCAGATCGTTTCGCCCGTGCGCAGATCGATCGCGCGGATGCCGCCATAGGGCGGTTCCTTGCACAGCAGGCCGGTGAAGGGCAGGCGCCACCCGGCGTTGACGTCGATCGCGTAAGGCGCGCCCATCTGCGGGTCGCCCGCGCCTTCCGCGCCGCCGCCCATCGCCCCGCCGCGGGCCGAGCCGCGCGGGGTCCAGCCCTTCGCATTCGCCTCGTCGCGCGGCACGAGCCGGTTGTAATTGGGCATGTCGTTGTAATTGGCCACGATCACGCCGCGCACCGGGTCGATCGCGATTCCGCCCCAGTCGGACCCGCCGTTATAGCCCGGGTACTGGATCCAGCGCCGGCTGGCGGTGGGGGGCGTGTATATCCCGTCGTAGGCCGCGCGGCGGAACTGGATGCGGCAGGCGAGCTGGTCGAGCGGCGACATGCCCCACATGTCGCGTTCCTCCAGCCGCGGCCGGGCCAGCGTGTGGAACAGCGAAAACGGCTGGGTCGCCGTCCGTTCGGCCGGCTCCACTCCGCCCTGGGGCACGGGTCGTTCCTCGGCCTCGGTCAGCAGTTCGCCGGTGCGCCGATCGAGGACGTAGATATCGCCCTGCTTGCTGGCGAGGACGACTGCGGGAACCCCGCCCGGAAGATCGATCAGCGTCGGCTGCGAGCCGAGGTCGTAATCCCAAACGTCCTTGTAGACCGTCTGGAAATGCCACCGCGGGCGCCCCGTTTCGGCATCGAGCGCCACCAGCGCGGTGGCGTAACGGTTCTCCGCCTCGCTGCGGCCGGTGCTGTAGTAGTCGCCGGCCGAATTGCCCATCGGCAGGTAGACGAGGCCCAGTTCCTCGTCGGCAGAGGCCATCGTCCACATGTTCGGCGTGCCGCGGCTGTACATGCCGTCGCCTTCGGGGCGGCCGGTTCGTTCGGGCGCGTTCATGTCCCAGGCCCAGGCCAGCTCCCCGGTCTCGACGTCGAATGCCTGGATGACGCCCGAGGGGGCATCGAGCTTCTGCCCGTCGAGCACCTGGTGGCCGGTCACGATATTGCCGCGCACGATGACAGGGGGCGAGGTGATCGAAACCATGCCGGGCACGACCGGCCCCATCCCCTGCGTGATATCGACCGATCCGCCGTCGCCGAAGCCGGCGCAGGGCCGGCCGGTGCGCGCGTCCACCGCCATGATCCGGGCATCGAGCGTGCCCTGGATCACCCGGCTGGCGCAGGGTGCCGCCGGGTCGCCGCCGTCGGCCCGGTGATAGGCGACCCCGCGGCAGGCGGCGGTATAGGGGATCCAGTCTTCCGAGACGCCGGGATCGTGGCGCCAGATCTCGCGCCCGGTCGCCGCGTCGAGCGCGATCAGGATATTGGTGGCGGAACACAGGAACAGCCGGTCTCCGATCTTGAGCGGGGTCGTTTCGGCGCCATAGCTGTTGTCGTTCATGTCGGCGGGCAGGTCGCGCGTGTGGGCGACCCATGCGCGTTCGAGCCGGTCGACGTTTTCCGGCGTGATCTGGGCGAGGGTGGAATAACGCTGCGCCTCGGCCGTGCCGCCATAGGCGGTCCATTCGGCGCCGGCGGCGGGAAATTCCCCGCTGCCGGCGAAGTCGGCCGCGGGCAGGGCGCGCACGGTCCTTTCGCCCGACTGGGCGACGAGGAAGAACCCGCCCGCCACCAGGGCAAGCGCGACGGCCGCGAGTCCGCCGGCGCCGAGCCAACCGAACGGGCGGCGGTGCATGAGCGGCGCGACGAGGACGACGAGCAGCAGCAGCACTGCCGGGCCGACGATGCGCGGTACCAGGGCCCACGCGTCGAGGCCCGTTTCCCACAGCGCCCAGGCAACGGTAGCGAGGAAGACCAGCACGTAGAGCGCGACGCCGGCGATCCGGCCGCGCGCGATCAGGATACCGCTGGCGGCGACCGCGAGCCCCGCCAGCAGGTAGTAGATCGAACCGCCCAGCGCGGCGAGCCAGGCGCCGCCGGCGAAGAGCGCCAGCCCGACAAGGGCGAGCAGGATGCCCAGCACGATCGCGGGCCAGCGCGGCCAGCCGCGGTGCCCGGCAGTGGTGGTGGCGTCCATCGTTCGCATCCTCCTTGCCCGGGAGGTTCGCGCGCCTGCGCGGCGGCCATCGGCGCCCGCGTCACGCGCCCCCGGTTAGGGTAATGAGCGCGGGAGGAGGCGGTTCCGCGGGGTGCGGATCAATAGCTGCGCGGCATGCCGAGGACGTGCTCGGCGAGATAGGACAGGATCAGGTTGGTGGAGATCGGCGCGACCTGGTAGAGGCGCGTCTCGCGGAACTTGCGCTCGATGTCGTATTCCTCGGCGAAGCCGAACCCGCCGTGCGTCTGGATGCAGGCATTGCCCGCCTCCACCGATGCATCGGCGGCGAGCATCTTGGCCATGTTGGCTTCCGCCCCCATCGGCTTGCCCGCTTCGTAGAGGCGGGCGGCCTCGTGCACCATCAGTTCCGCCGCGCGCATGTTGGCGTAAGCGCGGGCGATGGGGAAGGCGACGCCCTGGTTCGCGCCGATCGCGCGGCCGAACACCCGGCGTTCCCCGGCATAGGCCGCGGCCTTGCGGATGAACCACTTGGCATCGCCGACGCATTCGGCCGCGATCAGCGAGCGTTCGGCGTTCATGCCCGACAGTATATAGCGGAAGCCCTTGCCTTCTTCGCCGACCAGCGCGCTTGCCGGGATGCGCATGTTGTCGAAGAACACCTCGGTCGTGGCGTGGTTCATCATCGTACGGACGGGGCGGATGGTCAGCGACTTGCCCGCCACTTCGCGCATGTCGACGATGAAGGTGGAAAGGCCGTCGGTCTTCTTCGCCGCCTGTTCGCGCGGGGTCGTGCGCGCCAGCAGCAGCATCAGGTCCGAATGTTCGGCCCGGCTGGTCCAGATCTTCTGCCCGTTGACGACATATTCGTCCCCATCGCGCACCGCGGTCGTGCGCAGCGCGGTGGTGTCGGTGCCGCTGGTCGGCTCCGTAACGCCGAAGGCTTGCAGGCGCAGCTCCCCGCTGGCGATCCGGGGCAGGTATTCGCGTTTCTGTTCTTCCGATCCGTGCCGCAGGATCGTGCCCATGATGTACATCTGCGCGTGGCATGCGCCGCCGTTGCACCCTTCGGCCTGGATCGTTTCGAGGATCGCCGCGGCCGCCGAAAGGCCCAGGCCCGAACCGCCGTATTCCTCCGGGATCAGGACCGACAGCCAGCCCGCCTCGGTCAGCGCGGCGACGAATTCGCTCGGGTATTCGCGCGCGGCGTCCAGCCGCCGCCAGTATTCGCCGGGAAACTGCGCGCACAGGCGGCGCACGCCTTCGCGGATCTCGGGGAAATCCTCGCTGTCGTAAGGGCTCAGGTCCATGGGCTATTTGCGCGCGATCACAGGAACGCGCGCAGTTCCTCCAGGAAATCGGGGAAACGGTCGTGGTGGACCCAGTGCCCGGCGTTGTCGTAGGCGCTGACGGCGGCGTTGCGGAAATGCCGGATGCGCCCGTCCTTCTCCGGGTTCGAAGCCCAGCTGTCGTTGCCGTAGATCAGGCGCGTCGGGCACTCGATCCGCTGCCACAGCGCCTCGATCTGCGGGTAGGGCATGTCTTCGGGCGGCCAGGCGTGGAGGTGCGGATCGAACTTCCAGCTGAAGGTCCCGTCCTCGTTGCGCATCACCGCGTGCTGCGTCAGGTGAAGCGCCTGTTCCTTCGACAGGTAGCTGTTCGCCTCGTGCATTCGCGCCAGGGCATCGTCGAACGTCGCATAGCGCCGCGGCTGGCGCGCGGCGGCGTCGCGTTTCTTGTCGAAATATTCGCCCCAGATCGCCTCCGGCCCCAGCGCGTCGCGTTCGGCCTGCCGTTCGGGCGAGGGGCCGAGCCCCTCGATGGCGACGATCTTGCGGACCTTGTCGGGGTAAAGGCCGGTGAAACGCAGCGCGACATTGCCGCCCAGCGAATGGGCGACGATGGTGACTGGGGCCAGGTCGTTGAGCAGCACGAGCTGGGCCAGGTCGAAGACATAGCCCATGACCGGGTAATAACCGGTCCGGCTCCACCCGCTGTCGCCGTGCCCGCGCAAGTCGGGGCAGATGACGTGCCAGTCTTCGCGCAGCGCCTTGGCCGTCCAGTCCCAGCTGCGGCAGTGATCGCGCCCGCCGTGAAGCAGGATCAGCGGCGGTGCCTCCGGGTTGCCCCAGTCGGCGTAGTGAAGCTTCGTGCGCTGCGAGATGTAGCTGCGCGATACGGGTCCGATCAGGTCCATGGGCCTTGCGCTATCCTCAATCCACGAAGTCGTCGACCCGTTCGATCACGATGGCAGGGGCCATGCCGCCGGCGGCGCACATGGTGACGAGCGCATAGCGGCCGCCGATCCGCTCCAGTTCGTCCAGCGCGGTGCCGATCAGGATCGAACCGGTCGCGCCGATCGGGTGGCCCAGCGCGATCGCCCCGCCGTTGACGTTCACCTTGTCTTCCGGAAGGTCGAGATCGCGGATGAACTTGGCCGCGACGACGGCAAACGCCTCGTTGATTTCCCACAGGTCGATGTCGTCCTTGGCAAGGCCCGCCTTGGCGAGGACCTTCTTCGCCGCGGGAACCGGCGCGTTGAGCATCAGGGTCGGATCGTCGCCCTGGTTCGCGGTTGCGACGATCCGCGCGCGCGGCTTCAGCCCGTGGGCCCGGGCATAGTCCTTGCCCGCCAGCAGCACTGCCGCCGCGCCATCGACCACGCCGGAGCTGTTGCCCGCGTGGTGGAAATGACGGATTTCGAGATCGGGATATTTCTGGTTGATCAGGCCGGCGAACGTCGTCCCCTGCGCGTCGAGCGGGGTCCGGGCGATCTTCTCGAAGCTGGGCTTTAGCTCTGCCAGCCCTTCGGCCGTCGTCTGCGGACGGGGAAATTCCTCCCGCTCCAGCACGACGTTACCGTCGGCATCGGTCACCGCAACCAGCGACTTGTCGAACCGCCCCTCTTCGATCGCGCGCGCTGCATTGCGCTGGCTGCGCAGGGCGAGCGCGTCGAGCTCCTCGCGGGTGAACCCTTCGATCGTCGCGATGGCATCGCCGCACACCCCCTGGTGGCTCTGCGGATGGACCTGGCGCAGCCGGTCGTTGCCCGACCCCATGCCCAGCGGCATGATCCCGGCCTGCATCTCCTCCTGCATCGAGCTTGCGGTGTAGCTCATCATCTCGGTGCCGCCGGCGACAACGAGGTCGGCCATCCCGCTCATCACCTGCGCCGCGGCGAGGTTCACGCTGGTGATCCCGCCGCCGCAGAACCGGTCGAGCGTCATGCCCGAACTGGTCACGTCGTACCCTGCGTCGAGCGCGGCCATGCGGCCCAGATCGCCGCCCTGCTTGCCCTTCTGCGTGCTGGTGGACCAGATCACGTCGTCGACGTCTTTCGTGTCGAGCGAATTGCGCTGCGCGATCGCTTCCAGCACGGTCGCGGCCAGGTGCTGCGGATGCATGTGCGCCAGCGCGCCCTTGCCGACTTTGCCGACGCCGCGCGGGGTCCGCACCGCATCGATGATATAGGCCTCTGGCATCGCGGCAAACTCTCCTCTCTTATCGGAATCGGGTTGACGCATGCGTAAGGCTTGGTCAGCAAGGGCACAAGAACAGTTTCGATAAGAAATGGAGTGAGAGGATGAGCGAGGAGATCCTGACCGAGGTGCGCGACGGCGTACTGATCGTCACCATCAACCGGCCCGATGCGAAGAACGCGATGAACAAGGCCGCGGCCGAAGGGATCGCCGCGGCGATGGACCGGCTGGATGCGGAGGACGACCTGCGGGTCGGCGTGCTGACGGGTGCGGGCGGGACCTTCTGCTCCGGCATGGATCTCAAGGGTTTCCTGCGCGGCGAGTCGCCGATGATCGAGGGGCGCGGCTTCGGCGGCGTCGTCCAGGCTCCGCCCAGGAAGCCGCTGATCGCCGCGGTCGAAGGTTATGCGCTTGCCGGCGGGCTGGAGCTGATGATCGCCTGCGACCTGGTGGTTGCCAGCGCCGGGGCGCAATTCGGCATTCCCGAGGTGAAGCGCGGGCTGGTCGCGGCCGCCGGCGGGGTGATGATGCTGCCCGACCAGATCCCCGAACGGATCGCGATGGAACTGGCGCTGACCGGCGATTTCATCGATGCCGCGCGCGCATACGAACTGGGCCTGATCAACCGCGTCGCCGATGGCAGCGCGCTCGACGCCGCGCTCGAACTGGCGGCGCGGATCGCCGCCAACGGCCCGCTGGCCGTGCGCGTTTCGAAGCAGATCGTGCGCGAATCGCGCGCCTGGCCGATGGAAGAGCGCTATGATCGGCAGGGCGCGCTGATCGGCCCGGTCTTCGTCAGCGAGGATGCGCGCGAAGGCGCCGCCGCCTTTGCCGAGAAGCGCAAGCCCAACTGGAAGGGCAAGTAGGATGGCCGGCCCGCTGAACGGGCTGCGCATCGTGGAGTTCGCAGGCATCGGCCCGGGGCCGTTCTGCGGCATGATGCTGGCCGACCACGGCGCCGAAGTGATCCGCATCGACCGCGCCAGCGGCTCGCGCGGCGGCTCGCAGCCGGTGACGAGCAAGGACGTGTTGGCCCGCGGGCGTAACTCGGTCGCAATCGACCTCAAGAGCGCGGAGGGCGTCGCCCTGGCGCGGCGGCTGTGCGCGAGCGCGGACGGGCTGATCGAGGGTTTCCGTCCCGGCGTGATGGAACGCCTGGGCCTGGGACCGGACGAGCTGCTGGGCGACAATCCGAAGCTCGTCTACGGTCGGATGACCGGCTGGGGCCAGACCGGCCCCTACGCCCCCTATGCCGGGCACGACATCAATTACATCGCGCTCGCCGGTGCGCTGGCCCATTTCGGGCGCGCGGGCGGCAAGCCGACCCCGCCGATCAACATGGTCGGCGATTTCGGGGGCGGGGGCATGATGCTCGCCTTCGGCATGGTCAGCGCCCTGTTGAACGTGGCGCGCGGCGGGCAGGGGCAGGTGATCGATGCCGCGATGACCGACGGCACGGCCGTGCTGATGGCGATGATCCACGGGATGAAGAACATGGGCGTCTGGTCGGAAGATCTCGGCGCCAACATGCTCGATACCGGGGCGCACTTCTACGACACGTACGAAACGCGCGACGGCAAGTACGTTTCGATCGGCAGCATCGAGCCGCAGTTCTACGCCGAGCTGCGCCGCATCGCCGGGCTGGAGAACGATCCCGAGTTCGATGCCCAGCACGACCGCGCGCGCTGGGGCGCGCTGAAGGACAAGCTGGCCGCGCTGTTCAAGACAAAGACGCGCGACGAATGGGACGCGCTGATGGAACATACCGACATCTGCTATGCCCCCGTCCTGAGCATGAGCGAGGCGGCCCGTCATCCCCACAACGTCGCACGCGAGGCTTTCGTAGAGGTAGGCGGCGACATCCAGCCCGCCCCCGCGCCGCGTTATTCGCACACCGCGCCGGCCACCCCGCCGCCCGCGCCCCTGCCGGGCGACGACAGCGACGCTATCCTGCAATCGCTCGGCCTCGATGCCGGGGAAATCGCTGGCCTGCGCGACAGCGGCACCGTCGCCTGACCGTTTCGAGAGGAGAAACCCCCAATGCCCGTAATCGACGTTCCCGATCCCGAATTCATGCAGGACGAGGAGATCGCCGTCTTCCGCGATGCGGTCGGCAAGTTCTTCGAACAGCACGCCCCGGCCAAGCGGGTCGAGAGCTGGCGCGAGAATGGCCAGGTCGATCGCGAGTTCTGGCAGGAAGCCGGCGCGGCCGGCATCCTGGGGATGACCGTGCCGGAGGAATACGGGGGGCACGGCGGCGATTTCCGCCACGACCTCGTCGTGCTCGACCAGCAGGCGGCAAAGGAAGTCGATGGCTTCGCCAGTTCGCTCCATAACGTCATCATCCTGCCCTACATCGTCCGCCACGGGACCGAGGAGCAGAAGAAGCGCTGGCTGCCGCGGCTCGTCTCGGGCGAACTGATCAGCGCGATCGCGATGACGGAGCCGGGCGTCGGGTCCGACCTGCAGAACGTCGCGACGACTGCGGTCAAGGACGGCAACGGATACCGGATCAACGGGGCCAAGACGTTCATTTCCAGCGGACAGCTGGCCAACTTCATCGTCGTCGTCGCCAAGACCGATCCGAACGAGCGGGCCAAGGGCATCAGCCTCATGTGCCTGGAGACCGAGGGGGCGGAGGGTTTCCGCCGCGGCAAGAAGCTCGACAAGGTCGGCATGGACGCCGCCGACACCAGCGAGCTGTTCTTCGACGACGTCTTCGTCCCGGCGGACAACGTCCTGGGCGGCCAGGAAGGGCGCGGCTTCTACCAGCTGATGGGCGAATTGCCGCAGGAACGGCTGGTGATCGCGGTCGGCGCGATGAGCACGATCGAGAAGGCGCTCGACACCACGGTCGAATACGTCAAGCAGCGCAAGGCCTTCGGCCAGACGATCTGGGATTTCCAGAACACGCAGTTCGTGCTCGCCGATCTCAAGGCGCGCGGCACGGCGGCCAAGGTCTTCCTCAACGATTGCATCGCCAAGCTGCTGCGGGGCGAGCTGGACGTGACGACGGCCTCGATCGCCAAGTACTGGCTGACCGAACTGCAGGGCGAAGTGGTGGACAAGTGCCTCCAGCTCCACGGCGGCTGGGGCTATATCAACGAATATCCGATCGCGAAGATGTTCCGCGACAGCCGGGTCACCCGGATCTTCGGCGGGTCGAACGAGATCATGAAAATGCTGATCGCGCGTTCGATGTGACGCCGCGCGCCGCCCCGGCGTGCGCCATCGGCGCCCCGGGGCGGAGCTGCCGGCGCCTCAGCCGGGGATCGGTTCGCGCCCGACGACCTTCAGGCCATATCCTTCGAGGCCCACGACAGTCCGCTCGCTGTCGGACATCAGGACCATCTCGCTCACCCCGCGATCGACCAGAATCTGTGCGCCGATGCCGTAATCGCGCAGTTCGCCATCGGGGTGCGGGTGGCGGCCGATTTCGGCCTGCAGCATTTCCGGCCGGTCGGGCATGATGACCACGATCAGGCCCGAACCGCGCTCCCCGATCGCGGCCATCGAGCGTTGCAGCTGACGCTTGCGCGCGCCCGACTGGCCCAGGACGTCGTCGAAGATCGAGATCGCGTGCATCCGCACCAGTGTCGGCTGCTCGGGATCGACATGCCCTTTCTGCAATACCACGTGGGTCGCGCCGGAAACCTTGCTGCGATAGGTCATCGCGCGCCATTCGCCGCCATAGTCGGATTGCAGCGTGCTTTCGCTGACCTGTTCCACCAGGTGATCGTTCCGCAGGCGATAGGCGATGAGATCGCGGATCGTCCCGATCTTCAGGTCGTGGCGGCGGGCGAAGGCGATCAGGTCGTCCATCCGCGCCATCGTGCCGTCTTCGTTCATGATCTCGCAGATCACGCCCGAGGGGTTGAGGCCGGCGAGCCGGGAGATGTCCACCGCGGCCTCGGTATGGCCGGCCCGCACCAGGACGCCGCCGTCGCGCGCGACCAGCGGGAAGACGTGGCCGGGGCTGACGATGTCTTCCGGCCCCTTGCCGGCATCGATCGCCACCGCGATCGTGCGCGCCCGGTCGGCGGCGGAAATGCCGGTCGTCACCCCTTCGCGCGCCTCGATCGAGACGGTGAAGGCGGTCTGCATCGATTCGCGGTTGTTCCGGCTCATCGGCTCGAGTCCGAGGCGTTCGACCCGCTTGCGGTCGAGCGAGAGGCAGATCAGGCCCTTGCCGTGGCTGGCCATGAAGTTGATTGCCGCCGGAGTGGTCATCTGGGCGGGGATGACGAGATCGCCTTCGTTTTCCCGGTCCTCGTCGTCCACGAGGATGAACATGCGCCCGTTGCGCGCCTCGTCGATGATCTCCTCGATCGTGGCGAGGACCGGTCGATCGTCGTTCTCGTGCAGGAAGGCTGCCAGCTTGTCGAGCGTTTCGGAGGTCGGGTTCCAGCCCGCATCGCCGCAATCGCGCAGGGTATTGGGATGAAGGCCGGCCGCGCGGGCGATTCCGGCCCGCGACATGCTGCCCGAAGATACCAGGTCCTGGATCTTCTGCTTGATCGATTTGGCGCTCAGTTCAGACATGACAATGTCGATAAACATTGAAATGTGATTCTGCAAGGCTCCCACGACACGCCGATGTGATTGCGGCTGGCGAACCGGGAGGGCGCACGCTCGCCCGAAGGCCCGGTTCCGCTCCTCCGCTTCCGGGCGAGAATCGACAAGGATCTGTCACCAACCCGTCACAAGAGCGCGGCACGTCTTGCCACCGACTAGGGCAAAGGGGCGAGCCGGGCGTGGGCGTCATCAACATTTTCCTGACCGCAAAGATCGCCGACACGATCGAGGAGCTGGAGCATGACGGCACTCGCTTCGTTTTCGCGCGCCTCCACCCCGAAGGGCCGCGGCAACTGGTCGAAGGGCCGATGTGGGCTTTCGTCGACTGGGTGATGGACGACCTCGCCGGGCTGGAGATGTGCCGCCGGCTGCGCGCCGATCCGCGCACGGCGGATGCCCACGTCACGATGGTGCTCGAAAGCGACGATATCGACGACCGCCGCCGCGCCCTGCGTGCCGGGGCGGACGATTACATGGTCGGCCCGCTCGACCGAAGGGTCGTGCTCGACCGGGTGCTTGCCCTCCAGTCGCACCAGCAACGCCGGCACTCGACCCAGCGGCTCGAGGTGGGCGACCTGACGATCGATCTCGCCGCGCTGCAGGCGCGTTGGGGCGGCACCCCGATCCAGCTGCGGCCCAACGAGTTCCGGCTGCTGCGTTTCTTCGCGGAAAACCCCAACCAGGTCATGTCGCGCGGCGAACTGATTGCCGGGCTGGGCAAGCTGGAGCCGCCGATCGACGAGCGCACGGTCGATGTCTGGATCGGCCGGCTCCGCCGGGCGCTGCGTTCGGCCGGCGCAGACAACCCGCTGCGCACGGTCCGCTCGCTCGGCTACGTCTACGACGCGCCCTGACACGCCGGCCGCCCGCCGCCGCGGCGCGCCATGTTCCGAAGCAACAAGAAAGGCCGCCCCCCGGGGGGAGGCGGCCTTTTAGTGGGTGGAGAAGCCGGGCGGGTCAGAACTCGGTCGAAAGCGACAGCGCGTAGCTCTGGCCTACCTCGTAGGTGTTGATCTCGATCCGGTTGGTGCCGTTCGACTGGTACTCGTAGTGGTCGCGGCCGAAGATGTTGCGCGCTTCCAGCTTGAGTTCGACCGGCAGGCGGAACAGGTTCAGGTCCTGGCGATAGACGAAATCGACGCGCAAGCCCGGGTCTTCGACGATGTCCGGCAGGTTGCCGGTGCCGCGCGCCGTCACCCGCTCGCTGGCGTAGGAGAACAGCACGGTAAACTGCTGCAACCGGTCGAGATCCTCGAGGCCGAACTGCAGGTTCAGCAGGTGGTCCGACTGGCCCGTCAGCGGCACGCCGTCGCGGAAATAGTCGGTCGCCGGCCTTTCGCCCCCCGGGAAGATCTGCGTCGTGTCGTCGTCGCCCACCTCGATCTCGGAATCGGTGAACGTGTAGTTGGCCACCGCCACGAGCCGCTTGGTTTCGAACCAGCCGCCCCAGTCGAGCAGGTCGTGGTTGTACTGGAATTCCAGCTCCGCCCCCTTCAGCGTCGCGCGGGGCGCATTGGCGAAGCTGGCGACCTGCACGTTGTCGGAGAACGACGAGTAGATCTCGATCGGGTTGTCGATCTGCTTGTAGAACCCGGCCAGCGAAACCCGGTTGCCGCGCCCGAAGTAATATTCGAGCCGGGCCTCGTAGTTTTCCAGCTCGCTATCGACGAGGAACGGGTTGCCGTTGAAGCGGCGGCTCGTTTCCGGGTCGTAATAGGTCTGGAAGATCAGCTCGCGGAACTGCGGGCGCGCGATCGTCTTCGAACCGCTGATCCGCGCCTGGAGGGCATCGGTCAGTTCCCAGGTGATCGTCCCGGCCGGCAGGTAGTAATCGTTCGCCAGCAGGGTCGAGCTGCCCGAATTGGTCGGGGTGGCGAAGACTTCCACCGGGTCGACCCGCTGGGTCGCGTCCTCGTAGCGCACGCCGAGGTCGATGGTCAGCCCTTCGACCGGGTTGAGGCGCGACTGGAGATAGCCGGCGTGGATCTCGAGGCCCGCCGCGAAGGCCGGGTCGGACTGGGTCGTCTCGATCAGGCCGATATCGTAGTACTCGATGATCGCGTCGCCCAGCAGCAGGTCCGGCCGCAGCGCGCCGACCGCATCCTCGAAGCCGGAGTCGGCATCGAACAGGAACTCGCGTCGTTCGGAGTAGCGATCGGTATCGGTGTAGGCGTAGCCGGCCGTCAGGCGCAGCCAATCGGTCAGCGCGTAGCCGAGATCGATCCCGCCGTACCAGAGCTCTTCCTTCAGGTTCGAGAACGCGACCGAGGCGCTGCCGCGCTGGCGATCGAGGACGTTGACGAAGATGTCGCCGAGGGGATCGTTCTCGTTGTTCGTGCGGACATAAGTGAAGCTGTATTCGTAGGGCGCCTCGCGCCGGGTCTGCGCGTATCCGCCGCGCAGGTCCACGTCGAGATTGCCGAATTCCAGCTCCGCCACCAGCTGGCTGTCGATCAGCTGGCGTTCGTACCACGCGGTGTCCTGGACGAACTCGGTATCGCCGTCCTGCAAGTCGTCGCCCAGCGAATGCCGCGTCTGCTTCAGCGTGTCGCGGATGTAGAGGTTGGTCCAGCGGAAGCGATGATCGCCCAGCTCGAGCCCGAACCCGAGCAGGCCGTTGACCAGAATGCGGTTGTCGGTGACGAAGTCGCGGAAATCGGTGTCGAGATCGAGGTCCGCATTGATCGCGGTCTGCGCGATGATCGAGCGGTTGCGCCACTTGTTGCTGATACCCGCGGTCGCGATCACGCCGAACTGCCCGTCGGCGAAGACGGGGAACGAGGTGCCGGCCGTCAGCCCGGCAGACCAGTTGACCGGCAGCTCCTCCACTTTCTGGGTGACGACGAGGTTGGGGTTGCCCAGCTGCTTGGCAATCGCCTGCTGGTCGACCTCGAGGTCGCTCATCCGCAGGCCGCTGTCGAAGAACTGCCGCAGCGCGGGCGGTGCATCGCGCGTTCCGTCGTCGAAGCCGAACCAGTCGAAATCCGAACCGTAATAGTCGTTACCGGTGGAAAATGTGGTCTGTTCGTCGCCGCTGATCCCGGCGCTGATTTCCAGGAAGCTTTCGTCGGGGATGGCGCGGGTGGTGAGGTTGATCACGCCGCCGCCGAACTCGCCCGGGAAATTGGCCGAATAGGTCTTCTGCACCAGGCTGGATGCGACCACGTCGGTCGGGAAGATGTCCAGCGGGACCACGCGGCTCAGCGGCTGCGGGCTGGGGAGGGGGAGGCCGTTCAGCAGCGCGAGCGAATAGCGATCGCCGAGGCCGCGGACGTAGACGAAGCCCTGTCCCTGCACCGAAAGGCCGGTGACCCGGCCCAGCGCGCCGGCAATGTCGCCTTCGCCGGTCCGCGCGATCTGCTCGCTGGTCAGGACGGAAACGACCTGGGTCGAGCTGCGCGTCACGTCGCGCGTGCGCCGGCCGGTGACGATGATCTCGCCCCCGCCGCCGGGAATGGAGATTTCCGCTTCCTCCGGCCCCTCGGCCTCGTTCGCCGGGGCGCTGCCGCCTTCGGCATCCGGTGCCCCTTCGGCGCCCGTTCCGGGCGAAGAGACAGTGCCCTGCGCCAGTGCGGCGCCGGGGAAGGTGAGTGCGGTGGTGAGCAAAAGCAGCCCCGCCAACTGCTTGCCGGTGGACATGATGGGAGCCCCCTTCGTCTAGAAGTCCGAAAATCTCGCGGCGGGCCAAGGGCCCGAAAATGGGCGGGGAGGCGGCCCGCCGTGCAGCGAGGCGCCTCCCCCGTCGTTCATCCGATCAGTAGATCGGCAGCGAGGTGCAATCGCCGGTGTTGGTGCCGAAGTCCGCGGTGGCCGAGTTGCAGGTCCAGCCGGCGTACCAGGTGTCGGCATCGTCGCGCACCGCGCCGATGTAGTTGACGTTGTCGAAGAAGCTCGACAGCGCGGTGGGATCGAACGCCGTCACGCCGCTTTCATTCGTGCCGTTCACGAAAGTCATCGCGAGCGTGCTGGTGAAGCTGGCGTTGTTGTTCGATCCGGCGTCGAAGATCGCCTGGGAATCGGCGGCCGATACGCCGTTGCTGCCGTCGCGGAAGCCATTGGCGCAATCCATCACGAACGAATTGAACACCGGCGGCCCGACGTCGTCGAGACCGGCGTTGGCCGCGCGGGTCGTTTCGGTGTCGTCGATGCGGATGCACGGGGTCGAACCGGTCGAGTCGACCAGCACCGAGTTCACGATCGCGTAGTCCGCGCCGCCGCGAATGCGGATCGCCTGATCGCGCGCGGCACCGTTGTAGATGAATGTCGCGTTCGAGATCTGCGTGTTCTGGCGCGGGGTGTTCTCGATGTTGGCGTTCGACGAGTCCGCTTCGATAATCGTGTCGCCGGCATTCGCGCGGCTGATCGCGATCACGTACTGCATGTTGGCCTTGACGCCGGTGTCGGTGTCGAGCGCGTCGTCTTCCGAACCGACCACGATCAGGTTCTTCAGGTTAACGTGGCCGCCGAAGAACTCCACGCCGTCGTCGGAGCTGTTGTAGCTCATGATGTGGCTCAGCTGGGTGCCCGTGCCGGTGCCGCCGGTGGTCAGCGACTGCAGCTCGTTGTCACCCGACAGGACGAAGCCCGAATAGCGGATCTGGACGTAGCGCATCGTGCCCGAGCTGTCGTCTTCGGTCGCGCCGCCGAACAGCGCCGGCTGGGCCGCGCCCTCGACCTGGCGTTCGCAGCCGATGGTGCCCGGGGTCGCGCCCGGTGCCGCGCAGTCGGTCACGGGCGCACGGCCGGCCAGGACCACGCCGCCCCACTGGCCCGACGAGTTGTTGTTGTTCAGGCCCAGCACGTTGTCGCGGCTGGTGAAGATGATCGGCATTTCCTCGGTGCCGACGGCGTTGATCTGGTTGCCGCGGTTGACCATGAGGAACGAGGAACCGCTGGCGTAGAACATCGCGCCCGGTTCGATCGTCAGCGTCACGTCGGTATCGGCGTCCGAGGCGGTCGGGCCGCCATCGGTGCCCACGTCGACCCGGCCGTTCATGTAGTAGAGCAGCCCCTCGACATAGGGCAGGGTCGAGGAAGCATTGAAGCGCGCGGGCAGCTCGCAGATGCGATATTCGCCGGTCGGGCCGCTGATCGTGCCGCCATCGGTAAGCCCCTGCGGGTCGGCGATCGTCGGGCAGCCTGCCGCCGGCGAAACGGTCGCGGGCGGGGGCGGCGGGGGCGGCGGAGGCGGGGGAGGCGACGCCGGCGGGTTGATGATGACGTTGCCGCCGGTGCCCGGCGACGAGATTTCGTCGGCACCGCAGCCGGCCAGGATGGCCAGGCCGCAGCCGAGAACGATGGATCGTTGGATGGTTTTCACAGCGAGCGGTCCCCTCAAAAAACCGAGAATCGATTGGTCGCGAATTCGATATCGCGAGCCGCGAACTAGGACCGTGGCGTGACACTTTCTTTGCAGGATACCGGATTTAGTTGGTGCCAGCTAATATGACTGCATTATGACAAATATGACAAAGTCGGCGGCGGGGGAGTAAAAGATTACCGATCAATGACAGTATGACATTTTAGTTGCAGCCCACCGTCGCGAGGCGCATTATGCCCTGCGTGAACTGACGAAATTGGGAGAGTTACAATGGCTATAGGTTCAGTGATTGCCGGCCTGCTGATGTCCACGCAGGCGGGCGTTGCGCCGGAAGTCGGCTATGACGAGCTCGTCGCCAACCGGAACGAGGCGGCGATTGAGGTCCTCGAGGAATCCGCGATCGAGTCGGACGATCCGGCCCGGCTGATCAACCTCGGCATCGCCTACGCGCGCGCGGGCCGCGAAGAGGATGCGCGTGCGATGTTCCGCGCCGCCGCGCGGAGCGAGACCGGCTTGCGCCTCGAGGTCGCCGGCGGCGACTGGGTCGATTCGCGCGATCTTGCGCGCCGCGCCCTGCGAATGCTGGAACAGGGCGAATTCGCCCCGGCAAGCCGGGTCACGATGCGCTGATCCGGCGGCATCCGCCCGGACGGCGGCGGATGCAGCGAGAATCCCCCGTGGCCCCTCCGCCACAGATCGGATAGATTGCGCCCCAGCCGACTGCGGCGCGTGACGCATTGGTCCGATTCTATCCAACTTGCTGTCACCAGCCTGTCATGTACGGTGCGCAAGGGAGGCGGACGGAGGGTTCGATGATTCTCAAGCGGTCGCCACTGCTCGCCCTCGCGGCTTGCCTGGCGTGGACGGCCGGCCCGGCACGGGCGGACGTCATGGAAATCGATGCGCAGGGCGCACGCTGGATCGCCGGGGCCCTGGTGGGCGCGGCGTCCGGCGACGAAGTGGCTTTGCCCGGTGTTGAAGCGGCCGACATGGTTGCCCTGTCGGCAGACTATGCCCTGCCGGCCGAGGCGGTGGCCGATCCCGCGCGCCATTCGGCGGCGATCCCGCCGCATTACGCGCAGAAGGTCCACGAACTGGCGCGCCGCTTCGACCTGAGCCCGGCGTTGATCGAGGCGCTCGTCTGGCAGGAAAGCCGCTGGCGTCCCGATGCGGTATCGCCCGCCGGCGCGCGCGGCCTGGCCCAGCTCATGCCCGGCACCGCGCGCGAACTGGGCGTCGATCCCGAAGATCCGTTTGCCAACCTGGAGGGCGGGGCGCGCTATCTGCGCGCGCAGCTCGACCGGTTCGATGGCGACCTGGAGAAAGCGCTGGCCGCCTACAACGCCGGGCCCGGGCGGGTCGAGCGCGCCCGCGGCATCCCGAACATCCGCGAAACCCGCAATTACGTGGCGGCCATAATGGGCCGCCTTTCCAACCATTCCCGCGAGGACTGACAGCCGATGCGATCGCTTACCCGTATTCTTGCCCTGACCCTGTTCGCCACCCCGGGCGCCGCCATGGCCCAGCGGGTGGCCGATCCGCAGGGCTCCGGCCCGATCGTGGCCGCGCTCGGCTGGCTCCAGGGCACGCTGCTCGGCAATGTCGCGACCGCGGTCGCGGTCATGGCGGTGGCCGCTGTCGGCTTCCTCATGCTGACCGGCCGGATGAACTGGCGTTTCGGGGCCACTGTCATCATCGGGTGCTTCATCCTGTTCGGCGCGGCCTCGATCGTCGCCGGCATCCAGCAGGCTGCCGGGGGCTGAGGTGGACCAGCTCGTCCGCCACCCCGTCCATCGCGCGCTGACGCGGCCGCAGATGTTCGCGGGCGTGACGTACAACTATTTCATCATCAACGCGGCGGTGACGACCGAGCTGTTCCTGATCACGGGCAGTTTCCTCGCGCTGCCGGCCGCGCTGGTCATTCACGGGGTCGGCTATTTCGCCTGCCTGCGCGAACCGCGCGTGTTCGACCTGTGGATCACGAAAGTCAGCAAGTGTCCGCGGGTCCGCAATTTCAAGCGCTGGGGCTGCAACAGCTACGCGGCGTGAGCGCCTGGAAAGGGTCGATGCAACTATGAGCAAGTGGATCGGAGCCGCCGCCTGGAGCGCCAAGGAAGCGCGCGCCGGCGACCGCCTGCCCTATGCCCGCCTGATCGACGAGAGCACCGCGCTGCTGCGCGACGGATCGGTGATGACGGCGCTCCAGGTCCCGGGCCTGCTGTTCGAGACCGAGGACAGCGACGCGCTCAACGCCCATGCTGCGACGCGCGAGGTCGTTCTGCGTTCGACCCTCGATGCGCGCTTTGTCATGTACCATCACGTGGTGCGCCGGCGGGTCGAGATCGAGCTTGAGGCCGAGTTCGACGACCCGCTCAGCCGCCATATCGATGCCCGGTGGAAGGAACGGCTCGGCTCGGGCGCGCTGTTCGTGAACGACCAGTTCGTGACGCTGATCCGGCGCCCCGCGCGGGGCAAGGCCGGCCTGGCAGAGCGCATGGGCAAGATGTGGAGCCGCAAGGGACGCAAGGAGATCGAGGCCGATCCGAAGGACGTGCGCGCGCTGAAGGCGGCGATCACCGGCCTGGTCGCGGCGCTGCAGGCTTATGGCGCCGCCGTCCTGGGCGACTACGAAAGCGCCCAGGGCAAGACCAACAACGAACTGCTCGAACTGCTCAGCGCGCTCTACAACGGCGAGATGCGCCCGGTGCGCCGGCCGCACGACGATGCCGACATCGGCCACATGCTGCCCTATCGCCGCGCGAGCTTCGGCCTCGACGCGATGGAACTGCGCGGTTCGGGCGCGCCCGACTTCGCGGCGATGCTGAGCCTCAAGGAATATCCCGACGCGACGTCGCCCGGGCTGCTCGATTCGCTGCTGCGCCTGCCGTGCGAGATGATCGTGTCGGAAAGCTACGCCCCGGCCGAACGGCAGACGGCGCGCGAGCGGATGGACCTGGCCCTGCGCCGCCTGCGCTCGGCGGACGAGGAAGCCGCGGCCGAGCGGGCGGACATGCTCGCCGCGCGCGATGCCCTGGGCAACGGGGCGGTCGGCTTTGGCGACCATCACCTGACCGTCCTGGTGCGCGAGCGCGATCTCGCCCGGCTGGACGAGGCGACGGCATCGTGCGCCGCGGCGCTCGCCGATACCGGCGCGATCGCCGTGCGCGAGGATACCAACCTGGAACCGGCCTTCTGGGCCCAGTTCCCGGGCAACGAACAGTATATCGTGCGCCGGGCGATGATTTCCTCGGCCAACATGGCGAGTTTCGGTTCGCTGCACGGCATGGCGCTCGGCCAGGCCCAGGGCAATCACTGGGGCGAGGCGGTGACGCTGCTCCAGACGACCAGCTCCACGCCGTTCTTCTTCAACTTCCACAACGGCGACCTGGGCAATTTCTCGGTCATCGGGCCCTCGGGCTCGGGCAAGACCGTGGTGATGAATTTCCTCGCCGCGCAGGCGCAGAAGTTCAAGCCGCGCACGATCCTGTTCGACAAGGACCGCGGCGGAGAGCTGTTCATTCGCGGGATCGGCGGGCGCTACGACCGGATCACCGCGGGCGAGCCGACCGGTTTCAACCCGCTCGCGCTGCCCGATAGCGCGGGGAACCGGGCCTTCCTGCGCGACTGGCTGGGCGTCCTGCTCAACGCCGAGGGGCCGGAAGAGCTGGCGACGGTCAGCCAGGCGGTCGATGCCGCCTATGGCAACGATCCCTCGCTGCGCCGCCTGCGCCATTTCCGCGAGCTGCTGTCGGGCGCGCGCCGGCCCCAGGCGGGCGACCTGGCCGACCGGCTTTCGGCCTGGATCGGCGAGGGCGAACATGGCTGGCTGTTCGACAATGCGGAGGACCGGCTGGATCTCGCCAGCCGCGTGCTCGGCTTCGACATGACCGCGCTGCTGGAAAATCCCAGGCTGCGCACCCCGGTCATGATGTACCTGTTCCACCGGATCGAGGAGCGGCTGGACGGCAAGCCGACGATGATCCTGATCGACGAAGGCTGGAAGGCGCTCGACGATCCGGTCTTCGCCGCCCGTATTCGCGACTGGCTGAAAACGCTACGGAAGCGCAACGCCCTGGTCGGGTTCGCAACGCAGAGCGCGCGCGATGCGCTGGAAAGCCGCATTTCCACCGCATTGGTGGAGCAGACCGCGACCATGGTGTTCATGCCCAATTCGCGCGCCCGGGCAGAGGATTACTGCGACGGCTTCGGCCTGACCGGTCACGAACTGGCCCTGATCCGCAGCCTGCCGGCGCATAGCCGCTGCTTCCTCGTGCGCCAGAGCGACGCGAGCGTGGTCGTGCGGCTGGACCTGTCGGGCGCGCCCGAAGTGCTGACGATCCTGTCGGGCCGCGAAAGTTCGGTCCGGCGGCTCGACCTCCTGCGCGCCGCGGTCGGCGACGACCCGGCCGAATGGTTCCCGGCGCTCACCGGCCACGGATGGCCCGGCGGCAACGGGGGCGACGACGACGAGATGGCGCAGGGCGACATGCCCTTCCGCCTCGCCGCGGAATGAGCGCGGCCTGCCAGACCGCCGCCGCGGATGCCGGCAGCGGCGTCGCGGCGGCCCTGCGCGCGGTCGACTGCACGGCGGGGGAATTCACCGCGCAGGCTTTCGGCCGCCTCTTCGCGCCGGGCGGCGCGCTGACCCCGGTCCTGACGATCGCTCTGACGCTGTTCGTCGCGCTGTTCGCGATCGCCCTCCTGCTCGGCCGCACGAACCTCGGCGTCAGGTCGCTGACGCCGCGCATGGTCACGCTGGGCCTGGTGGTCACGTTCGCGACCAGCTGGGTCGCTTACCAGAGCGTGGTGTGGAACCTCGCCATCGGCGCCCCGGACTGGCTGGCCAGCGTGCTGGCCGGGACCGACGGCTCGGCGACGGAAGTCTTCGCGCAGAAGATCGACGTCGTGTTCATCGCCGTGCAGCAGGCGACCCAGGGGCAGGAAGATATCGGCGCCTTCTCCCCCGCGGGAATCCTGTGGCTGGGGGCGATGCTGTTCTTGCTGGGGACCGTGGGCGTCCTGGTCACCGCGCGCATCGGGCTGGCGGTGCTGGTCGCCCTTGGGCCCGTCTTCGTCGTCATGGCGCTTTTCAACGGCACACGCGGCCTGTTCACCGGATGGCTGAAGGGCGTGGTCATGCTCGCGCTCACGCCGCTTTTCGCGGTCCTGGGCGGCGGGGTCATGCTGGAACTTGCGGTGCCGATCCTCGCCACCCTCTCGGCCACGCCGGGGCAGGTCGATCCGCAGGCGGCCGTGGCCTTCTTCCTGATCGGCGCGGTCCACGTCGCGCTGATGATCATGGTCATCAAGGTCGCGGGCACGATGGTTTCGGGCTGGCGGGTTTTCGGCCTCGTCCGGGACGACGCGCCGGAGCGGGGCGAGCGGTCCGCCGCGTCCGCCGCGCCGCAACCCGCCGCCGCCCCGGCAGTGCAGGCCGCTGCAGCGCAGGCACCGTCGCAGGGCGGGCAGCGCCGCCTCGCCCTTGCGCCGGCCGGGGCCGGGGTACCGGCCAACGATCCCGGGCCGGCGGCCACGACGAGGCGCGAGACGCGGCTCGTGGCATCGCCTGCAGGGGGACAGACGCAACCGCTCAGCCCCTCGCTTTCGCGCACGAGCGGCATCGGCAGCCGCTTCCGTGCACCGCAGAAACGTATTTCGGAGAAGTCGAAATGAAACGCGTGGCTCTCACCGCGCTGGCGCTCGCCATGGTTTGTGCGCCCGCATCGGCGGGCGATGCGCGCCTGGTCGAAATGCTCTACGACCCCGCGCGGGTCGTCACGATCGAAGGGCGCACGAAAGTCCAGGCCACGATCCAGTTCGGCGAGGACGAGCTGATCGAAAACGTCGCGATCGGGGATTCGGAAGCCTGGCAGGTGACCCCGAACAAGCGCGCGAACCTGCTGTTCGTCAAGCCGCTTGCCCCGACGGCCAAGACCAACATGACGGTGGTGACCAACAGGCGCACCTATCTGTTCGATCTCGTCGCCAGCCCCCGCGCGCGGCCGCTCTACGTGCTGAAGTTCACTTATCCCGAAGAGCCGGAGGAAGAACCGCCGATGCTGGCCGAAAGGCCGAATGCCGTCGAGATGGCGGCGGCGAACGATCCCTATGCGGTGGTCGACCCGGCCGAACTGAACTTCGCCTGGACCGGGCAGGGCGATACGACCCTCCTGCCCGAGCGCACTTACGACGACGGGAACGCCACTTTCCTGACCTGGCCCGCCGGCCGCGCAGTGCCGGCGATTCTCGTGAAAGACCACGAGGGGACGGAAGGGCCGGTCAACTTCACCGTGCGCGGCGACACGATCGTCGTGGACGGCGTCCCGCGCGAGATCGTCCTGCGATCGGGGGATGACAGCGCGGTGCTGACCAATGCCGGGCCGCCACGGCCCGAACGGGCGCGCGGGCAGGCCGCGCTGGCCCAGGCAAGGGAGAACAGGTGATGCGCCTCGCCATGCGACTGCCCGCCCGCAAGCAGGGCGGTGCCGCGAACGACATCGACCCGCGGGAACAGGAATCGGCCGAGGTCATCGACCTCGCCAGCCGCAATGCCTTCCCCGCCGTCACCCAGCGCAAGGGCAAGTCGGATTCGCTCGGCCTCGTCGCCGGGGTGGCGATCGTCGCCCTGCTGGGGGCGGCGACGTTCATCGGCATGGATTCGACCCGCATGGCGGAGCCGGAAGGTGTCGGCGGGCAGCAGCCGGCCGCCGAACCGGCCCAGCCGGCCGCCCCGCAGCCTGCGGAAGCCGCCGCCCTTGCGCCCGCCGTGCCCGCGCCGCAGCCCGATCCCGCCCCGGCGCCGGTCCTTGCCGCCCAGCCGGGCGCCGCGCCGGCCCCTGCGGGCAATCCCTATGCCAGCCCGACGGTCGTGTTCGATTCCAGCGCTCTTCCGGCGGCCGCGGCCGGGCCGGCCGCCCCGACCGCGGGCGAGGGCGCGGGCGCCGCGACCGGCAACTCGGCGTCGGACTTCGCGAGCCGCATCGGCGGGGTCGGCGGCGCGCCGGCCCAGGCGAAGGCGATGGCGAACCCGCGCACCACGGTGACGCAGGGCACGCTGATCCCGGCCGTCCTGGAAACCGCGATCGATACCAACGTGCCCGGTTTCGTCCGCGCCGTGGTGAGCCAGGACGTGCGCAGTTTCGACGGCACGCGCGTGCTCGTGCCCCGCAGCAGCCGCCTGATCGGCCAGTACCAGTCGGGCGTGCAGGGCGGGCAGAAGCGCGCCTACGTGATCTGGACGCGCCTCATCCGGCCCGACGGCGCCTCGGTAAACCTCGCGTCGCCGGCGATCGGTTTCGACGGGACCACCGGCCTGCAGGGCGAAGTGGACAATCGCTTCTTCCAGCGTTTCGGATCGGCTCTCCTGCTTTCGGTCGTGGGCGGGCTGTCCGCGATCGGCACCGGCGGGGCTTCCGTCGTTCTGGGCGGGGCAGGGCAGTCGGCAGCCGGCGTGGCGGCCCAGCAGGACAGCCAGATCGGCCCGACGATCCGCGTGCGCCAGGGCGAGCCGATCCGCGTCTTCACCGCGCGCGACCTGGATTTCAGCCAGGTCCCCGCGGTCAGGTAGGCGGGCGATGGCGGCCGACATCCATCCGCTTCGCGGCGAAGGCGCCGGGGAACGCAGCGTCTACCTCGACGCCTACCTCGCGCCTTTCCGCGAGTGGCTCGACCGGGACACGGTGACCGAGATCCTCGTCAACCGCCCGGGCGAAGTCTGGGTGGAAGATGCCGCGATGCCGGGAATGCAGCGGGTCGAGACCCCGCATATCGACGATACGCTGGTCCAGCGCCTGGCAGAGCAGGTCGCCCGGGTCAGCCACCAGGGCATCAATCGCGAACACCCGTTGCTGGGCGCGACATTGCCCGACGGTGCGCGCGTGCAATTCTGCGGGCCGCCTGCCACGCGCCGCCACTGGGCCATGGCGATCCGCCGCCACCGCCGGCTCGACCTGCCGCTCGACGCCTACGACACCGGCCCCCTGGCACCGCCCGCGCAGCCGGCGATGCCCGACCCCCAGGCCGAGCCGATCGCCTACTTGCGGGAGGCCATTCGCCAGCGGCGCACGATCCTGATTTCCGGCGGCACGAGCACGGGCAAGACCACTTTCCTCAATGCCATGCTGGGCGAGATTCCGCGCCGGGAACGCGTCGTCCTGGTCGAGGACACGCCCGAGCTGAAGCTGCCGGGCGCGAACGGGGTCGGCCTCGTCGCCGTCAAGGGCGAGCTGGGCGAAGCCAAAGTCACGGCCAACGAACTGCTCCAGGCGGCGCTGCGCCTGCGGCCCGACCGGGTCGTGCTGGGCGAACTGCGCGGGGCCGAAAGCGTCAGCTTCCTGCGTGCGATCAATACCGGGCACCCGGGCAGCTTCTCGACCATCCACGCCAACAGCCTGCGCGGCGCGCTGGAACAGCTTGCCCTGATGGTGATGCAGACCGGCATCGGCCTCACCCGCAGCGACACGATCGCCTATGCCGCCTCGGTCATCGACGTGATCGTGCAGCTCGGCCGCGGGACCGACGGCAAGCGCGGGATTGCGCAGATTGCCCGAACGGCGAGCCTCGTCTGACCCCGCCGGGCGCCCTTTCGCCCGGTTTTCACCCGCTCGTTGCAAATAAATCGCGCCTTGGAGAAAGTCCCGGCCGGGGCGCAATGACGTAGGGGAATACTGGCCTTTGCGTCCGGGCAAGATGCAATCGTATGCGGAAATATCCTGATTGCCCCAGGCTTCCCAAGGGCAAGCCTATTGCCAAGTGCGCGGGTAATGAAATACTTTCCTTCCAGTTTAAGTCGCATCAGACGACTGGACACGAGGAGAGGACGAATGAGGGTGAAGGCAACCCTGCTTGCCGGCATTTGTGCCGGCGGGCTCGCATTTCCCGTTACCGCGCAGGAAACCGATAGTGGCGAAAGCCCGGTCGCGACCAGCGGGCCGGTAATCGTGGTGACCGCGCAACGACAGGACCAGAGCCTGCAGGAAGTCCCGATCGCGGTCAGCGCGTTCACTTCCGAGGCGCTGGAGGCGCAGCAGATCGAGAACGCGAGCGACCTGCAACTGACATTGCCCAACGTCTCGTTCACCAAGAGCAACTTCACGTCCTCCAGTTTCACCATTCGCGGGATCGGCGACTTGTGCGTCGGCGTGACCTGCGACAGCGCGACCGCGATCCACACCAACGGCTCCCCGCTGTTCGGCACCCGCCTGTTCGAGACGGAGTATTTCGACCTCGAACGGGTCGAAGTCCTGCGCGGGCCGCAGGGCACGCTGTTCGGGCGCAACGCGACATCGGGCGTGGTCAACGTCGTCACCGCCAAGCCCGACCTGTCGGGCTTCGGCGCCGCGGCCGAGCTGGAATACGGCAATTACGACAGCATCAAGGCCAAGGGCATGGTCAACGTGCCGATCGGCCAGGTCCTGGGCCTGCGGGTGGCCGGGTTCTATCTCAATCGCGACGGCTATACCCGCAACCTCTACGACGGGTCGCGGATCGACGACCGCGACATGTACGCGGTGCGCGGCTCGCTGAGGTTCGAACCGGGGCCGGACACGACGCTGGACCTGATGGGATACTACTTCCGCGAGAACGACAATCGCCTGCGCATCCAGAAGCAGACCTGCCAGCGCGACCCGACCGGCGTGCTCGGCTGCCTCAACGCGCGGCGCGATTTCGACAGCACCAACGCCAATTCGACCCTGGCCGGCGTGCTTGCCTCCGAAGAGCTCTACGCGATCCAGGGGCTCCCGCCCGGTTTCGGCCTGGGCAGCCTTTACGGCCCGGACGGCTTCGCCAACTTCGACGAGCCGGATGACGTGCGGGTCGTCAACACGCCGGTCACCCCCGAGTATTTCGCCGACGAGCTGCAGCTCCAGGCGCACTTGGAGCAGCGGTTCGGCACGATGAACCTGTCGCTGACCGGTCTCTACCAGGAAACCTCGGTCGATTCGCGCCAGGACTACAACCTCGGCGTGCTCGACCGGACGAGCTACGCGGCCGCGCTGAACCAGCTGGCGTTCTTCGCCGCCAACGACGTCATCTTCCCCGGGTCGTCGGCCTATTTCGCCCCGATCGCGCAGGCGCTGATCCCGGGCGGCCCGAACGGCCAGCTGTGCACGTCGGACAACGACATGGGCAGCCAGGGCGCGTTCGAGGGCAACGCGATCTGCGGCGACGTCCCGCTGTCCTACGACCGTTCGAACCAGGACCAGAAGGCCTGGTCTGCCGAGGCGATCCTCAGCAGCGATTTCGACGGGCCGTTCAACTTCCTGCTCGGCGGGATCTACGCCGAGTCCGAGGTTTCGGAGAACAGCTACTACGTCAACGCCTTCGGCCTCGACTATGCGACGGGCATCCTCGGGACCTTCTCGGCCATGGGCGCGGCGCTGCCGCCGTCCTACCTCGCGACGTCGATGTACCGGAACAACACGCAGTACTTCAAACTCAAGAGCTTCGGCATTTTCGGGGAGGTCTATTACGACATAACCGATCGCCTGAGCCTGACCGCCGGGCTGCGCTACAACGACGACAGCAAGGAAGTGGTCGCGCGCACCACGTTCGCGAGCTTCCTCAATCCGTTCTCAAACGACGGGGACCCGTTCGATTCGCCTTACGTCGGCAGTTTCGATGCCGATCCGGGCACCGACGGGAACCAGCTGTTGCAAAGGCGCGAGGTCTCCTTCGACGAGATCACCGGACGCGCGGTGCTCGATTACGAAATCTCGCCCGACAACAAGCTCTATGCCTCGTACTCGCGCGGCTACAAGTCGGGCGGGATCAACCCGCCGCTGTCGCCCGTGTTCGACGTGAGCGAGAGCTTCGAGCCGGAACAGATCGATGCGTTCGAGATCGGGTCGAAGAACACCTTCCTCAACGGCACCCTGCAGGCGAATCTGACGGCGTTCTATTACAAGTACAAGGACCTGCAGCTCAGCCGCATCGTCGCGCGCACTTCGGTCAACGACACGATCGACGCCGACATCTGGGGGCTGGAGTTCGAATCGATCCTGCGCCCCTCGCCGCAGTGGCTGATCAACATGAACCTCAGCTACCTCAATACGAAGGTGGCCGGCGACCAGTTCTTCTCCAACCCGCGCGATCCGGGGGGCGGCGATCCGAACGCGGTCATCATCAAGGACATTTCCAACGCCTCGCTGTGCGCGGTCACGGGCCCGGCGCCGGGCGCGGCGGCCGCGTTCGTCACCGCGGTCAACACCGGCCTGGGGCTTCAGGGCCCGTCGCCTTTCCCGTCGGACAGCGGCATAGCCTCGACCGGCGCGTTCAGCATCTGCTCGGTCCTGCAGGACAATGCGCCGGCCGGCTTCGAGGTGCTGAGCCCCGGCGTGGAAGTGAACCTGCGCGGCAACAAGCTGCCGCAGGCGCCCGAGTTCAAGGCCTCGGTCGGCGTCCAGTACACGGCCGAGTTCGCCAACGGCATGTCGCTTGTCCCCCGGTTCGACGTCGCGATGACGGGGACGCAATATGGCAATGTCTTCAACGGCGCGGTCAACCGGATCGAACCGTTCGTGCAGGCCAACGCGCAGATCCAGCTCAACGGGCCGGACCAGGGATGGTTCGTGCGCGGGTTCGTGCAGAACATCTTCGACAGCAATTCGACCACGGGCCTCTACGTGACCGATGCCTCTTCGGGCAATTTCACCAATATCTTCACGCTCGATCCGCGGCGTTACGGGATCGCGGTGGGGGCGCGTTTCTGACCACGGTCTTTCGCTTGGGGGAGGGAGGGCCGGGCCTGCGGGTCCGGCCCTTTTTCATCCCGGTCCCGCGCGGCCGGCGATCGCCTAGGCTGCGCCGGGCCGGCGATCGCGGCGACTGCGGGCGAAAGGCGAAAAATCGGTCCCGGTATCGTAGACGTCGACCCCCTCGCGGCGCTTGAGGGCACCGATCGCGAGATAGGTGACCGGCGTCAGCAAGGCTTCCCACGCGGTCTTGATCAGCCATTGCGACAGGACGACCTGCCAGATCAGTTCGACCGGCCATCCCGCGAGGCCCCAGAAGGCGAGGGGATAGAAGATCAGGCTGTCGAGCCCCTGGCCGACCACGGTGGAGCCGATCGTGCGCGCCCACAGGGCCTTGCCGCGGGTCCACACCTTCATCCGCGCGAGCACGAAGCTGTTGGCGAACTCGCCGGCCCAGAAGGCCGCCATCGAGGCGAGGACGATCCGCCACGAATTGCCGAACACCAGTTCGTAGGCTTCCTGCCCGTTCCAGCCCGCTGCCGGCGGCAGGGCGACGACCACCCAGGCCATGACGGCCATGAAAGCGAGCGCGGCAAAGCCCGTCCAGATCACACGCCGCGCGCGGGCATAACCATAGACCTCGGTCAGGATGTCGCCGATGATGTAGCTGATGGGGAAGAAGAGCACCCCGGCGCCGAACGACCACTCGGTCCCCCCGGGCAGCGTGACATACGACGGTTTCGCCGCGCCGATGATGTTGGAAAGCAGCAGGATCGCGACGAACGCGGCCATGACCAGGTCGTAATAACGGAAGGCCGGCGGCGGTTGCCTGCCGGTTTCGATGCGTTGCACGACGTTGGCCATGCCGGGTGCCTATCGCGATTTGCGCGACTGGAAAAGCGCGCTATGGCTCCACCGCGCGCGCCCGTAGCTCATCTGGATAGAGCGCGAGACTTCTAATCTTGAGGCAGCAGGTTCGAGTCCTGCCGGGCGCGCCATTTCCCACTTCCCGGGCGTATCGCCGAGCCTTCCGCGAGGGTGGGGCGCGACAAGGAAGCATTGGTTTTCAAGCGGTTCGATTGGACTGGACTCTTCCGCGGGGCGAACATATGGAGAACATATGTCCAGTTCCTCGATCATGGATCGGCTCGCCATCCTTGCCGATGCGGCCAAGTACGACGCCTCGTGCGCGTCGTCCGGAACGGCCCGGCGCAATTCGCTGGGCGGGAAGGGGATCGGTTCGACCGAGGGGATGGGGATCTGCCATGCCTATGCCCCCGACGGCCGGTGTATCTCCCTGCTCAAGATCCTGCTGACCAATCACTGCATTTTCGATTGTCATTACTGCGTCAATCGCAAGAGCAGCAACACGCGCCGGGCGCGCTTCACCCCGCAGGAAGTGGCCGACCTGACGATCAGCTTCTATCGCCGCAACTATATCGAGGGGCTGTTCCTTTCTTCCGGCATCGTGAAAAGCTCCAACCACACGATGGAGCAGATGGTCGAATGCGCGCGCATCCTGCGCGAGGAGCACGAGTTCAGGGGCTACATCCACCTCAAGACCATTCCCGAGGCCGATGCCGAGCTCGTGCACCGGGCGGGCCTGTTCGCTGACCGCGTCTCGATCAATGTCGAACTGCCGACCGATCGCGGCCTTGCGCGGCTCGCCCCCGACAAGGACGCGCGGCAGATCGAAGGCGCGATGAACCGCACCAGCACCGACATCGCGGCGGCCAGGGATTCGCGCCGGCGGTTCCGCCATGCGCCGCGGTTCGCCCCGGCCGGCCAGTCCACGCAGATGATCGTCGGTGCCGACCGGGCGAGCGATGCCGATATCGTGCGCCGGGCGAGCGGGCTCTACACGCAGTTCGGGTTGCGGCGAGTCTATTACTCCGCGTTCAGTCCCATCCCCGATGCCAGCGCGGTCCTCCCCCTCAAGCGACCGCCGCTGGTGCGCGAACATCGTCTCTACCAGTCCGACTGGCTGATCCGCTTCTACGGCTTCCGGGCAGCGGAGGTGGCGGAGGCGACCGACGACAAGGGCAACCTGCCGCTGGACATCGATCCCAAGCTGGCCTGGGCGCTCAAGTTCCGGGAGACTTTCCCGCTCGACGTCAATCGTGCCCCGCGCGAACTGCTCTATCGCGTGCCGGGGCTGGGGGTAACGGCGGTCGACCGGATCGTTGCCGCGCGCCGGCACCGGACGCTCCGGCTCGAGGATGTCGCGCGGCTGACCGTGTCGCTGGCCAAAGTCCGCCCGTTTATCTGCACCGCCGACTGGCGGCCCACGCGGCTGACCGACCGGGCGGACCTGCGATCGCTGCTCGCGCCGCGGGCCGAGCAGCTGGAACTGTTCGCGGCATGATGCCGACACCGGCCGCTGCCCGCGCCCGCTATGCCGTCGCGCTGCCGCGGCCGGACGATTTCGCGTTCTGGCGGGACAGGGCGCGCCTGCTGATCCAGTGCGCTATTCCGCCCGAGGATGTGAGCTGGATCGAGCCCGGCGCGCCGGGCGACCTGTTTGCTGCCCAGGCCCTGCCGCCGGCGCCACCCGCGCCCGTGCGCGAGGTGCGCGCCAGTCGCCGTTTCCTGCAACTGGCGGGCAATGCCGCGCTCCATTCGGACCCCGCGCGCTTCGCACTGCTCTATCGCCTGCTCTGGCGGATGCAGGAACACGACCGCCTGCTGGAGGACAAGGCCGACAGTGACGTCCGCCAACTGGCGGAGCTGGACAAGGCGGTGCGGCGCGACAGCCACAAGATGCATGCCTTCGTGCGGTTCCGGCGAATTGCACCGCGCGAGGCCGGAGAGGGCGAGAGGTACGTCGCCTGGTTCGAACCCGATCACCACATCGTGCGCGCCAATGCCGGCTTTTTCCAGCGACGGTTCGCCGGGATGGCCTGGTCGATCCTCACGCCCAGGGGATCGCTGCACTGGGACGGCGAGACGCTGGTGGAGGGGCCGCCCGCGCAGCGCGGCGACGCGCCTTCGGGCGATGCGATGGAGGATCTCTGGCGGACCTATTACGCGTCGATCTTCAATCCGGCCCGGCTGAAGACCAGGGCCATGACCAGCGAGATGCCGCGCAAGTACTGGAAGAACCTGCCCGAAGCGTCGATCATCCCCGACCTGGTCGCCGGGGCCCAGGCGCGCGAGGCGCAGATGATCGCTTCGGGCGGGCCGGCTTTCGAAGGGCGGCCGCGGAGCCTGGATGCCATCGGCGCCGCGATCGAGGGTTGCCGGGCATGTCCGATCGGTTGCCAGGACGGGCGCGCCGTTCGCGGCGAAGGCCCCGGCGCGGCCAGGCTGATGATCGTGGGCGAGCAGCCGGGCGATTGCGAAGAGCGCGCGGGGCGCCCCTTCGTGGGGCCGGCCGGCCAGCTGCTCGATCGGCACATGGCGTCGGCCGGCCTTTCGCGCGAGCGGGCCTATCTCACCAACGCGGTCAAGCACTTCAAGCACACGCTGCGCGGCAAGCGCCGCATCCACCAGACACCGGGGGCGAAGGAAATCGATACCTGCCGCTGGTGGCTGGAGGCCGAGCGGGAGGTGGTCAAGCCGCGCCTCGTCCTCGCCCTCGGCGCCAGCGCCGCCCGCGCCATCCTGGGCCGCACGGTCAGCATCGCGCGGGCGCGCGGCGCACCGATCGACCTCGACGACGGGAGCGAGCTGTGGATCACCACGCACCCTTCGTACCTGCTGCGCCTCGACGGCGCCGCCGCGCGGGAGCAGGCCGCCCTGTTCGACCGCGATCTTTCCGCCGTGCGCCGCCGGCTGGGCGAGATCGCGGCCTAGCGGTCCGCCTGCTCGAACCCGCCGCCCAGCGCGACGAACAGGGTCGCCCGGTTCTGCAGCGCGGCGCGGCGAGTGGCGAGCAATTGCTGGCGCGCGGTGAACAGGTTGCGTTCGGCGTCGAGCACCTCGAGGTAGTCGGCCACCCCTTCGCGATAGCGCAGCCGCGCGATGCGCGCGATCCGCTCCTGCGCCGCAAGCGCCCGCTCCAGCGTTTCGACCTGTTCGGCCAGGTACCGGCGCCCGGCGAGCGCATCGGCCACTTCGCGAAAGGCCGTCTGGACCGCGCGATCGTAGTTCGCGACTTCTTCCACCTCCAGCGCGCGCGCCAGGTCGAGGTTCGCCTCGCGCGCGCCCCAGTCGAAGATCGGCAGGCTGATCGAGGGCCCGAAACTCCACCCGAACCCGTCGGAGCCGAACAGCCCGTCGAGACTGGTGGAGGCAAGGCCCGCACTGCCGGTGAGCGAGATGGTCGGGAAGAACGCCGCGCGCGCCGCGCCGATATTGGCCCGCGCCGCGCGCAGGCGTTCTTCGGCGGCGACGATGTCGGGCCGGGCGAGCAGGAGGTCGGACGGCAGCCCGGCCGCCAGGCGCCAGCCGTTGTCCTGTTCCGCCAGCGGTAGCGCCGGCGGCAGGTCCGCCGGTTCGCGTCCGCCGACCAGGACCAGCAACTGGTTGCGCAGGCGGGCGAGCGCAAGCCGCTCGGCCGACAGCTGCTGCTCGGCCTGGGTCAGCAGCGTTTCCGCCTGGCGGTAGGGGAGGGCGGAGGTGACCCCCGAATCCAGCCTCAGCCTTGCGATGCGCAGCGATTCGCGGCGGGTTTCGGCGGTCGCTTCGGCCAGCGCCACCTGTTCCTCGGTCTCGACGATCTCGAAATAAGTGCTGGCCGTGTCGGCAATCAGCGCGAGGTAGAAGGCGCGCTGCGCCGCCACCGTGGCCAGGTATTCGGCGCGGGCGGCCTCGCTCTGGCTGGCCACGCGGCCCCAGAAATCGAGTTCGAACGCGCTGACGCCGACCCCGACCTGGAACCGGTTGTCGGTCACGCTGGTCAGTGCGCCGTCGCCGGTCGCGACGGCCTGGCGCGCGCGGGTGCCGCTGGCATCGGCGACGACGGCGGGCAGCTTGCGGCTATCCTCGATCCGGTAGCGCGCGCGGGCCTGTTCGATCCGCGCGGTGGCCGCCACGAGATCGCGATTGTTCTCCAGCGCGGCGGCGATCAGCGCGTTCAGCCGCGGATCGACGAACCAGTCGCGATAGGACAGCTGCGATGCCACGACCGCGCCGTCGGGGCGCAGGCCCGCGTCGTAGGCAGGGGCGACGGCCGCCTGCGGCCGGGTGTGCTCGGGGGCGAGGCTGGTGCAGCCGGCCAGCGCGGCCGGCACCAGCACGAGGGCGGCGAGGCGTTTCATCGGGCAGGCTCCTCGGCGGTTCCCGGCGGTGGCGTGTCGTCCAGGTGGCCCGCGGCTACCGGCTGCTTGCGGCTGATGTTCCGCCGGATCAGCAGGTAAAGCATCGGGATCAGGAAGATCCCCAGGACGGTGGCGGCGATCATCCCCCCCATGACGCCGGTGCCCACGGCGATCCGGCTCGCCGCGCCCGCACCGCTGGCCAGCGCCAGCGGCACCATGCCCATCGTGAAGGCCAGCGAAGTCATGATGATCGGGCGCAGGCGCAGCCGCGCCGCAGCCTTGACCGCATCGATCCGGCGCATGCCGCGTTCTTCCTCCTCGATCGCGAACTCGGCGATCAGGATCGCGTTCTTGGCCGCGAGACCGATGATCGTGATCAGGCCGACGTTGAAATAGATATCGGCCGACAGCCCCCGCGCCATAGAGAAGAGCACGGCGCCCAGAACGCCCATCGGCACGATCAGCAGGATCGCCAGCGGCACGGCCCAGCTTTCGTAAAGCGCGGCCAGCACGAGGAACACGATCACCACCGACAGGCCGAGCAGGAGCCCGATCTGGCCGCCGGCCTGCTTCTCCTCGAACGAGATGCCGGTCCATTCGTAGCCGATGCCCTGGGGAAGCTGGCTGGCGAGGCGCTCCATCTCCTCCAGCGCGGCGCCGGAGGACCGGCCCGGCGCAGCCATGCCGGACAGGGTCATGGCCGGGTAGCCGTTGTAGCGCGAAAGGCTGGCCGGGCCGGCCGACCACTCGACATCGGCAAAGGCGCTGAAAGGCACCATCTCGCCCTGCTGGTTCGGGATGCGCAGCGCAAGGACGTCTTCCGGCGTCATGCGGTGGGGCGCATCGGCCTGGACGAGCACTTGCAGCACGCGCCCGTCGCGGTTGAAATCGTTGGCATAGGCGGAACCGAACGTAATCGAGAGGGCCGCGTTCACTTCTGCCAGCGAAAGACCCAGCGCGCGCGCCTGCACCCGGTCGATGTTCACTTCCAGCTCGGGGCTGGGCCCCTGGTCTTCGGGGCGCAGGTTGGCGATCGCCGGGTTTTGCGAAGCCATGCCCAGCAACTGGTCGCGCGCGGCGGTCAGCGCCTCGCGCCCCAGCCCGCCGCGGTCCTGCAGCTTCATGGTGAAGCCGCTCGCGTTGCCGAGCGACTGGATGGAAGGGGGCTGGATCACGAAGGCCATGGCCCCGTCGATCTGCGCGAAAGTGCCCATGGCCTCGCCCAGCATGGCCTCGGCACTGCTTCCCGGCGCGGTGCGCTCGTCCCAGGGCTTGAAGCTGGAGAACATGATCGCGTTGTTCTGCCCCTGGCCGAAGAAGCTGAAACCGCGCACGACGACATGGCTTTCGACCTCGTCCCGGCCGAGCCAGAAATCGGTGATCGGCTCCAGCGCCTCGTCGGTGCGCTCCTGCGTCGCGCCCGGCGGTGCCTGGACGGCGGTGATCAGGAATCCCTGGTCCTCGGTCGGCAGGAAGGCGCCCGGCATCCGCATGAACAGCAGCACGGTGACCGCCCCGAGGGCGAGGAAGACGGCGAAGGCACGCATCGGACGCGACAGGATGCGATCGTTGGCCCGCCCGTACTTCTCGGTCATCTCGGCGAACCAGCGATTGAACCGGGCGAAGAACCGCGCCAGCGCGCGGCGGCCGCGTTCGGCATGCCCGCGCCAGCCGGGCGGCAGCTCGCCCGGGGCTTCGTCCGGCTCCGCGTCGTGCCCGTGCGCCATCGGCTTCAGGAACGTCGCGCAGAGCGCCGGGGTCAGCGACAGGGCCAGCACGGCCGAGAAGAAGATCGCGATCGCCAGCGTGACCGAGAACTGGCGGTAGATCCCGCCGGTCGAGCCGGGGAAGAAGGCCATCGGCACGAAGACCGCCACGAGCACCAGCGTGATCCCGATGATCGCGCCGGTTATCTGCCCCATCGCCTTGCGCGTCGCCTCCAGCGGCGGCAGGCCTTCCTCGCGCATGATCCGCTCGACGTTCTCGATCACGACGATCGCGTCGTCGACCAGGATGCCGATCGCCAGGACCATGCCGAACAGCGAAAGGACGTTGATCGAGAAACCGAACAGCCACAGGCCGAGGCAGGCCCCGGCGAGGGCGATCGGCACGACGAGCGTCGGGATCAACGTCGCGCGCCAGTTCTGCAGGAACAGGAACATGACGAGGAAGACGAGGATCATCGCCTCTATCAGCGTCTTGGCCACTTCCTCGATCGATGCCTCGACGAACGGCGTGGTGTCATAGGGGATCGACCAGGTGGCATCGCCGGGCAGGGTGGCGTCGAGTTCCGCCAGGCGTTCCTTCACGCCCCTGGCAGCTTCCAGCGCATTGGCGCCGGTGGCGAGCTGCACCGCCATGCCGGCCATCGGCTTGCCGTTGAGTTCCGTCGAGCTGGCATATGTCTGTGCGCCCAGTTCGACCCGGGCGACTTCGCCCAGGCGGACGACGGCCGCGCCGCTACTGGCCCGCAGGATGATGTTCTCGAACTCCTCGGGCGTGGAGAAGCGGCCCTCGGTCGAGATCGTGGCATTGATCTGCTGCCCGTCGACGATCGGCTGCGCGCCGATCGCGCCGCCCGCGGTCTGGCTGTTCTGTTCGCGGATCGCCGCCAGCACTGCGCCGGGGGAGAGGTTGTAGGACGCGAGCGCATCGGGATCGAGCCAGATGCGCATTGCATAGCCCGATCCGAACAGCATGACGTCGCCGACCCCGGGCACGCGGCGCAGCTCGTCGATCACCTGGTTGGTGGCGATATTGCCCAGATCGGTGCTGTCGAGCGCGCCGCTGGGCGATGTGAGCGCGACGATCATCAGGAAGGTATCGTCGGCCTGGCGCACGGTGATGCCCTGGCGGCGGACTTCCTCGGGCAGCCGCGCCTCGACCGTGGACAGGCGGTTCTGGACCTCGGTCTGGGCGATGTCGATATCGGTCCCGGCCTCGAACGTGACGGTGATCGTCGCGGTGCCGTTCGACTGGCTCGACGACGACATGTAGAGGAAGCCCTCGACGCCGTTGAGCTGCTGTTCGATCACCTGGGTGACGTTGTCTTCCAGCGTCTCCGCGTCGGCGCCGGGATAGACGACGTTGATCGCCAGCGAGGGCGGGGCGACGTCAGGATATTGCTCGACCGGCAGGGCGCGCAGCGCGATCAGGCCGGCCAGCAGGATCCCCAGGGCGACGACCCAGGCGAAGATCGGGCGATTGATGAAGAACTGGGCCATGGCTCAGCGCGCACCGGCAGCGGGGGTCTCGGCCGCGGCGGGGGCGACAGGCTTCGCGGAAGGCGCGTTGGCGACGGTCACCGGCGCGCCGGGGCGCAGTTTCTGCAGGTTGCTGACGATCACCTTGTCGCCTGGCTGCAGCCCGCTCTCGACGATCCACAGCCCGTCCACCATCGCGCCGAGCTGTACGGGTCGCAGCGCGGCGTTGCCCTCGCGATCGACGACAAAGACGGAGCTGCCGTTCTCGCCCAGCGTCACCGCGCGTTGCGGGACGGCAATGCCTTCGTTCACCTGGCCGGCGAAGATCCGAGCGCGGACGAACTCGCCCGGCAGGAGCAGCCCCGACGGGTTGGCGAACTCGGCCCGCAGTTCGACCGTGCCGGTCTCCTCGTCGACCGAGAAGGCCAGGAAATCGATGTGGCCGGGGATCGCGTACTCGGTGCCGTCGCTGAAGG
Source organism: Pelagerythrobacter marinus (assembly GCF_034375205.1). Lineage (NCBI taxonomy): Bacteria > Pseudomonadati > Pseudomonadota > Alphaproteobacteria > Sphingomonadales > Erythrobacteraceae > Pelagerythrobacter > Pelagerythrobacter marinus. The sequence goes on from NZ_CP139719.1 coordinate 680,878, forward strand.
ACAGGCGCACCTCGATCCGGTCGTCCTCGCCCAGGTCCACCTCGCCTGCGGCGACGGCGCGCCGCAGCGCGATGACCTCGCTCGCCGCCTGCGCGAAGCTGACGTAGACGGGCGAGATCTGCTCGATCCGCGTCATCAGCGTGCCTCCGCCCTGCGTCACCAGCGCGCCTTCGGTCACCTGGGCGCGGCCCGCGCGGCCGGAAATCGGCGCGCGCACGGTGGTATATCCCAGTTGCAGCGAAGAGGCCTGGAGCTGGGCGCGGATCTGCGCGACGTTGGCCTCCGCCTCGCGCGCGGCGGCCAGGGCGGCGTCGTATTCCTGCCGACTGATGGCGTTTTCCTCCACCAGCGGGCGATAGCGCTCCACCACCGCGCGGGCATTGGCGGCCGTCGCCCGCGCCCGGGCGAGGCTCGCCTCGGTCTGGGCATAGGCGGCGCGCAACTCGCGCGGGTCGATCCGGAACAGCGGCTGCCCGGCGACGACATCGGTGCCTTCCTCGTAGAGGCGTTTCTGCACGATACCGGTTACACGCGCACGGACCTCGGCCACGCGGACCGGTTCGACCCGGCCCGGCAGCTCGATGACATTGGGGATCGGGCGCGATTCGACCGTCACCGTCTTGACCGGCACGGCGGGCGGGGCGGGCGGTTCCTCGATGCCCGAGCAGGCGGAAAGGAGGGCGCAAGCGAAGAGGCCGGTAACAAGGCGCTTCATGGAGGGGCTTTCGGTCAGCTTTTGTGCAGGTGCGAAGGTGTAATAGGCATTACACGATTGTCATGCAACCCGGAATCGTGGAGCCTTGCGGAATGAATTACGAATTCGAATGCGATCGCCTCGATCGCCGGCGGCGCGCGATCGTCGACGCGGCGCGCGCGCTCTTCATCGAACAGGGTTACGAGCGTACGACGCTGGGCCAGATCGTCGATCGCGCCGGCGGGTCGCTCGCCACCGTCTACAAGCTGTTCGGCAACAAGGAAGGACTGCTGGACGCGGTCGTCTTCGAAAAGGCCGCCTCCGGCGAATGCGTGATCCGCGAGGTCGCCGCGCGCCACCGGTCGCCCCCGGCGATGCTGCGCGAGCTGGCGGGCGCGCTCTACGAGCGGTTTCTCGAACCTGATGACGTCGCGCTCGTGCGGATGGTCATCGCGCGCAGTATCGACGACGTCGATTTCGCCCGGCGATTCTTCGAAACGACCGCCATGCACACGCGCAAGGCGCTGGAGGACGTGTTCGTGGAGTGGGCGGACGCCGGCGTCGCGATGTCCGGCCCGCCCGAGGTCCTGTCGGAGATATTCCTTGGCCTGATCATCAGCGACCTCCAGAACGACGCGATCAGCCACGGCGTGATGGCCCGGCCCGGTGCGGAGCGGATCGCCGAGCGGACCGAGTTCTTCCTGCGCGGGGCGGGCCTCGACGACGCGCGCGAAAACCCCGGCCGCGCCGAAACGCCGGCCTAGCTGCGCCGGACCCCGTCGAGCGGCTCTGCCGTCACCGGGTAGCCGAGATTCTCGGGGATGCAGATCCAGCGCGCCCCGTCGCGCTCTTCCACGAAGGGCGTGATGGTCTGCTGGGGGAAGGCGGCGCAATCGCGCAGCGCGGCGTCGAAATCGGCGAACCGGGCCAGCCGCTCAAGGTTGCGGCGCGTGGGGAAGATCACCGTCAGATCCCCCCGGTCGGCGGCGGCGAGGGCATCGGCGGCCGTGGTCCAGAACAGGCGCGTGTTCTCGGTTTCGTCGACCGCCACGTCGACTTCGCCGGTGCCGAGGTCCGCTAGGTAGAAGCGCGTGTCGAAGATGCGCGGCAGACGCTCGTTGCGCGGGAACCAGCGGGCGAAGGGCACGATCGCGCCCAGGTCGAGCGTCCAGCCGGTGGCGTCGAGCACCGGGGCGAGCGAGCCGGCGTCGAGCAGGATGCGCCGTGCCTCGCGCGCGCGCGCGCCATCGATCCGGCCCGCGAACCCGATCGCGAGGCCGGTTTCCTCCAGCGTTTCGCGGATCGCGGCGATCCGGTGGGCAGCCTCGTCCGTGTCGTCGACCTCGGGCAGGGTTGCGGCCAGTGCGCGGTCGGCATCGTCCACGCGGCCGCCGGGGAACACGGCGGCCCCGCCGGCGAAGCTCATCGTGCGCGAACGGATGACCATCAGCAGTTCGGGCGGCGAGCCTTCCGGCCCCTTGCGGAAGACCACGACGGTGGCGGCGGGAATGCCGTTGGGCGTATCGTTCATCGCTGCCAGTGTGGAGCGCGCGCCGTCCGCTGCCAAGGGTGAATCGCCTGTCGGTTTCCTTTACAACCGGCGCGCGGCGTTAACGCCCCTTTACCTTCGTATCGCGCGGATTCCCGCGCGATGGCACGCCTGGCACGAACAATGCAGCGCGGCGCGTACCCAAAGCGGTCTTCGAACAGAGGCGGCGCATCCAGTCTCCCGGCGCCGCCTCCCCGAACCCAGCAAAAATGGCCCGCGCCGGCAGTGCCGGGCGGGCCATTTTCATCGCATGGGGCGGACGGTCAGGCCTTGGCGACCTGCTTGTCGTCGAGCATCTGCTGCAGTTCGCCGGCTTCGAACATCTCCATCATGATGTCGCTACCGCCGACGAATTCGCCCTTCACGTAAAGCTGCGGGATCGTGGGCCAGTCCGAATAGGCCTTGATTCCCTGCCGGATTTCCATGTCCTGCAGGACATCGACGCCCTCGAAGGCGACGCCGCAGTGGTCGAGGATCGCGACCGCGCGGCTGGAAAAGCCGCACTGCGGGAACAGCGGCGTTCCCTTCATGAAGAGCACCACGTCGTTCTTGCCGACGATGTCGGTGATGCGTTCGTTGATATCGGCCATGGAGACTTTCCGTTCAGGTATCGTGTCGTGAACGTCAGGTGGGCACTTCGGTCGTGAGTTGCAAGGCGTGAAGCACGCCGCCCATCTTCCCGCCGAGCGCGTCGTAGACCATCTTGTGCTGCTGCACCCGGGTCTTGCCCGCGAACTGAGGGGCGACGACGCGCGCGGCCCAGTGGTCCCCGTCGCCGGCGAGGTCGGTCATGACCACTTCCGCGCCGGGCAGCGCGGCCTTGATCATGCCTTCGATTTCCGGGCCGGACATCGGCATGGCGCGATCAGCTCTCGCTCATCAGCTGGCGCTTCGCCTCGACCGTCTTTTCGTCCAGCTTGGCCCGGATGTCGGCTTCGCTGACGTTGCAGTCGGCGGCGGTGAGATCGCCCAGGAGCTTGCGGATCACGTCCTCGTCGCCCGCTTCCTCGAAATCGGCCTGGACGACGGCCTTCTTGTAGGCGTCGGCTTCCTCGGCGGTCAGGCCCATCAGCCCGGCGGCCCATTCGCCCAGCAGCCGGTTGCGCCGGGCGGCGACGCGGAAGGCGGTTTCCTCGTCCATCGCGAACTTGGCTTCTTCCGCGCGCTCGCGATCCTTGAAGTCGGTCATGCAGTCCTCTCGAGAGGGGTGGGTTCTGGCGACGGGATAGAGGCAGGCCCCGCGCGGGGCAAGCGCACAATCGCGCCCCGCCGCGCGGGAAATCCCGCGTCAGTCCATCGTCACGACCAGCTTGCCCACGGCCTGGCGGTTTTCCAGCCTCGCGATCGCCTCGCCCCCGCGCTCCAGCGGGAAGGTCTCGGAGATCAGCGGATCGATCTTGCCCGCCTGCAGCAGTTCGAACAGCTCGTCCGCCTGGGCGCGGAACCGCTCCGGCTCGCGCGCAGTGAAGGCGCCCCAGAACACGCCGCAGATATCGCACGATTTCAGCAGGGTCAGGTTGAGCGGCATCTTCGCGATTCCCGCCGGGAAGCCGACCACGAGGAAGCGCCCCTCCCACGCGATCGCGCGCAGCGCCGGTTCCGAATATTGCCCGCCGACGATGTCGTAGACGATGTTCGCGCCTTCGGGGCCGCAGGCGGCCTTGAACTTGCCGGCCAGTTCCTTGCTGGCCGCCTTGTCCATCTCCCCGCGGGGATAGATCACCACGTCGTCCGCCCCGGCCTTGCGCGCGACTTCGCCCTTCTCCTCGCTCGAGACGGCGGCGATCACGCGCGCGCCGAAGGCCTTGCCCAGCTCGATTGCCGACAGGCCGACCCCGCCCGCCGCGCCAAGGATCAGCAGCACGTCGCCTTCCTTGATGTGCCCACGATCCTTCAGGCCGTGGATCGTCGTGCCGTAAGTCATCATCAGCGAGGCGGCCTTTTCGAACGGCACGCCTTCGGGCACCTTGAACATGCGCCCGGCCTGAACGCAGACTTTCTCCGCCAGGCCGCCGTTGCCGATCCCGGCCAGGACCCGGTCGCCGACCTGCCAGCCTTCCACCCCGTCGCCCAGCGCGGCGACGACCCCGGCGATCTCGCCCCCGGGGGCATAGGGCCGCTCCGGCTTGAACTGGTAGAGGTCGCGGATCATCAGCGTGTCGGGGAAGTTGATCGCGCAGGCCTTCACGTCGACCAGCACTTCGCCCGGGCCGGGCGCGGGCACCTCGACTTCGTCGAGCGTCAGCGTTTCCGGGCCTCCGACGGCGTGGGTGCGAAGAGCTTTCATGCGGCATTCTCCCTAGGTTCTGCGAGCCAGGGCATGTCGCGCGCCTGGCGTTTCTCGTAGGCGGCGATCGCGTCGCCGCGTTCCAGCGTCAGGCCCACTTCGTCGAGCCCCTCCAGCAGGCAATGCTTGCGGAAGGCGTCGATTTCGAAGGTGAAGCGGTCCTGGAAAGGGGTCGTCACGGTCTGGTTCTCGAGGTCGAGCGACACCGGATCGGTGCGCGCGACCTCCAGCAGGCGATCGACCTGTTCCTGGGGGAGGGAGACTGCAAGGATTCCGTTCTTGAACGCGTTGCCGGCGAAGATGTCGGAGAAGCTGGGCGCGATCACCGCCCGGATGCCGAGGTCGAGCAGCGCCCAGGCGGCATGTTCGCGGCTCGACCCGCAGCCGAAGTTGTCGCCCGCAATCAGGATCGGCGCGCCGGCGAAGTCGGGATCGTCGAACGGGTTGCCCGGCTGGCCGCGCAGCGATTCGAACGCGCCCTTGCCAAGCCCTTCGCGCGTGACCGTCTTCAGCCAGTGCGCCGGGATGATGACGTCGGTATCGACATTCTTGGTGCCGAGCGGGATCGCGCGGCCCTCGATGGTCGAGACCGGCTCCATCAGTCGGTTTCCGGCTTTTCGCCGGAGGGGATCGGCCCGGGCTGGGTCGGCGTGTTCTTCGCCTTGCGCTTGGACGCATAAAGCAGCGCGGCGGCCACGGCGGCGGAGCCGATCGCGCCGGCGAGCGCGGCCTTTCCGCCAAGCGATGAGGGGAGCTTCCTGGTCATGCCCTATCCCATGCGCGGCTGCCCGAATCTTGGCAAGGGGTCACCCGAGGAAATCCGCTAGCCGTCCCCAAAGGCGCTCTTTCTCGGCCAGGGGCATGGCGGCATGGGCGGGGGACGAGGAAGGCAGGTCGACGAGCGCCAGCCCGGCCCGGCCGGCCAGTTGGGGCCGCCCGATCGCGGCGCTCTTGCGCCCGTTGAAGGCCACGGCGCGCAAGTCGGGTAGGGTGGCGACGAGGGCGGCCAGCGGGGCGTGCTCCGCCTCGCGGATCGCGGAATCGAGGCTGCCGCTGCGCCGGGCGGAGGCGACCGTGTCCCACAGCGCGATCCGGTGCGCCTTGAGCGCGGCCAGCCGCTCCTCGTAGCCGCGCGATACCAGGTCCACCCCGATCGCCTTGCCGACGAGGTGCCAGAACCGGTTGCGCGGGTGGGCGTAGTAACGGCGCGCGGCGAGCGAGGCCTCGCCCGGCAGGCTGCCCAGGATCAGCAGGCGCGCATCGGGCGCGGCGAGCGGGGCGAAGGCGGCCTTGCGCGTCAAAACGCCTTGCCGTCGCCGATGCGGCCGGTCCCCGTCTCGATGAACGCGTCGTCCGCTTCGAACACGCAGCGCCCGTCCTGGTAGGTGACTTCCACTCCGTCCAGCTCGTCCTGAACGAACAGCCGGGTGTTGACGCCGATCCGGTCCAGCGCGTGCGCGGCACTGGCGGTGTAATGCGTGGCCGATCCGCAGCGCGGGCAGAAGTGGAGGACGAGCCAGGGATCGTCGAGATCCTCGCGCCTGTAGTCCGCGACCGCGCCGTCCACGCGCACCGCCGCCGGATCGTAGTAGCCCCAGGCCGCGCCCGAACCGCGGCACAGGCGGCAGTTGCAGATCCCGACCCGGTCCGGCGGGTCGGGCACCTCGATCCGCACGCGGCGGCAGAGGCAGTGGCCGATCACGCCAGTTCGCGCACGTCCGCCAGGCGCCCGGTCACCGCCGCGGCGGCGGCCATCGCGGGGCTGACCAGGTGGGTGCGCGCGCCCGGCCCCTGGCGGCCGACGAAGTTGCGGTTGCTCGTGCTGGCGCAGCGTTCGCCCGCCGGCACCTTGTCCGGGTTCATCGCGAGGCAGGCGGAACAGCCCGGTTCGCGCCATTCGAGGCCCGCCGCGGTGAAGACCCTGTCCAGCCCCTCCGCCTCCGCCTGGCGCTTGACCAGCCCCGATCCGGGCACGACGATCGCCCACTTCACGCCGGGCGCCTTGTGCCGGCCGCGCAGGACCTCGGCCGCGGCGCGCAAGTCCTCGATCCGGCTGTTGGTGCAGCTGCCGATGAAGACGTTCTCGATCGCGACGTCGGCCAGCCGCTGGCCCGGTTCCAGCCCCATGTAGGCGAGCGACTTGCGCGCGGCCTCCTGCTTGGCCGGATCGGCGAAGCTCTCCGGCGCCGGCACGCGTCCGCCGATCGGGACGACGTCTTCCGGGCTCGTGCCCCAGGTCACCGTGGGCTCGATATCGGCGGCATCGATGGTCACCGACTTGTCGAACGCGGCCCCCTCGTCGGTCCGCAGCGTGCGCCACCAGGCGAGCGCGCGGTCCCAGTCCGCCCCGCGCGGGGCATAGGGCCGGCCTTCGAGGTAGGCGAAAGTCACCTCGTCCGGCGCGATCAGGCCGGCGCGCGCGCCGCCCTCGATGCTCATGTTGCAGACCGTCAGGCGGCCTTCGACGCTCATCTCCTCGAACACGCGGCCGCGATACTCGATCACATGGCCGGTGCCGCCCGCGGTGCCGATCACCCCGATCACGTGCAGGATCAGGTCCTTCGGCGTGACGCCGGGGCCCAGCGCGCCCTCGACCCGGACTTCCATCGTCTTCGACTTGCGCAGCAGCAGGGTCTGCGTGGCGAGCACGTGTTCGACCTCGCTCGTGCCGATGCCGAACGCAAGCGCGCCGATCCCGCCGTGCGCGGCAGTGTGGCTGTCGCCGCAGACGATCGTGGCCCCGGGCAGCGAGAAGCCCTGTTCGGGGCCGACGACGTGGACGATGCCCTGTTCGGGCGCGGTCGCGCCGATGTGGCGAATGCCGAAATCGGGGGCATTGCGCTCCAGCGCGGCGAGCTGGGCCGCGCTCTGCGGGTCGGCGATCGGCAGGCGCCGGCCCGCCGCATCGACCCGCGCCGTGGTCGGCACGTTGTGGTCGGGCACGGCCAGCGTCAGGTCCGGCCGGCGAACCGTGCGGCCGCTGGCGCGCAGCGATTCGAATGCCTGGGGGCTGGTGACCTCGTGGACGAGGTGGCGATCGATGAAGACCAGGCTGGTCCCGTCGTCGCGCGTTTCCACGACGTGGGCGTCCCAGATCTTCTCGTACATCGTGCGGGGGGCGCTTGCCATGGGACCGGGCTATGCCCCCTGCCCGGGGGCGGCAAGATGGGAAAACTTGGCCGCGATCAAGGCTTGCGGGAGGCGGCCCGACCGGGGCGAGATTTGCAATGCAATCGCAACGCTTTTCTGGTAGCTTACAGGCATGTCAGCAAAACCCTTTGCCTTTCCGATCAAGGTCGCGCCCGAAGACATCGACTTCATGGGCCACGTCAACAACGCGCGCTATCTCAACTGGGTGCAGGATGCCGTCCTCGCGCACTGGCGCAAGCTCGCCCCGGCGGACGAGGTGGCGAGCAAGGCGTGGGTCGCGCTCAAGCACGAGATCACCTATCGCAAGCCCGCCTTCCTCGAAGACGACGTGATCGCGCGCACCGTGCTCGAAAGCATCAAGGGCGCGCGCGCGTTCTACTCCACCGTCATTCACCGGGGGGAGGAAGTGCTCGCCGAAGTGAAGTCGAGCTGGTGCTGCATCGATGCCGAGACGCTGCGCCCCGCGCGGATCGGCGAAGAGGTGGCACGGTTCTTCTTCCCGCGCGAGCAATAGCGTATAAGGGATCGCGCCATGAGCGTGATCGCAGCCGTCCTGATCGTATTCGCCACCATCGTCGCGATGGAAGGCGTCGCCTGGGCGAGCCACAAGTACGTGATGCACGGCTTCGCCTGGGCCTGGCACCGCGACCACCACGAACCGCACGGCAACGTGCTGGAGAAGAACGACCTCTTCGCCCTCGTCGGCGCGGGGATGAGCATTGCGATGTTCGCGCTCGGCAGCCCGTGGATCATGGGCGAGGGGGCCTGGCCGCCCGCGACCTGGATCGGGCTGGGCATTCTCGCTTACGGCGCGATCTACACGCTGGTGCACGACGGGCTGGTTCACCAGCGCTATTTCCGCTGGGTCCCGCGCAGCGGCTATGCCCGGCGGCTGGTGCAGGCGCACAAGCTGCACCACGCGACGGTGGGGAAGGAAGGCGGGGTCAGCTTCGGCTTCGTCTTCGCGCGCGACCCGGCCCGCTTGAAAGCGGAACTGAAGGCCCAGCGCGAGGCGGGGATCGCCGTCGTGCGCGACAGCGCCGGCGCCTGATCGCGCGCGCCGAAGGTCGCACCGGCATGTTACGCATGGCGCGCGTGTCGAAAGCGTGACTTTCCGTGAAATCCGCCGGTAAACCAGCGGCTTGCACGGCACGCCGCGACGCTGGCCGTGACCTTTCGCCGCGCCGCCGCGCGTGACCTTCGGCGCCTGCATTGGGGCCAGCGCGCAGCAGGGCCGGCGCCGATGCGGCGAATCCAACGGGGCGCGATGGGCGGTCATGCCCGCCGGTCTGGCAGATTGATACGATGTAGGAAAACGCGGCGCGCGTTGCCCCGCGCGATCACTCGTTCCGCGTGGCGATCCAGGTGCCGCAGGTGACGAGGATCGCGATCGAGATCCAGTACCACGGGTGGCCCAGCGTGTACCAGGTGAAGACCGCGCCGACGGTCATCGCCCCGATCGCCATCGTCTTCGCGCGGCGGCTGATCGCGCGCCTTTCGCGCCAGTCGCGGATCTGCGGCCCCCAGTGCGGGTGATCGAGAATCCGGCGTTCCCATTCCGGGTTGCTGCGCGCGAAGCAATAGACCGCGAGCAGGAGGAAGGGGACGGTCGGCATCAGCGGCAGGAAAGCGCCGAGCGCGCCCAGCGCAACCGCGACGATGCCTGCGGCGAGATAGATCCGGCGCACGATTCCCCCCTTGAACCCGATGTGCCCGCCCGCCGGGGCCGCCGGCGCGATCCTAGCGCACGTAGTTGACGTAGATCGCGTGGATCAGGCCGGGGACGAACAGGATGATCGTCAGGATCAGGTTTATCAGGAAATCCTTGTTCAGCCCATGCTTCAGCGCCACGCCCAGCGGCGGCAGCAGGATGGTGGCGATAAGAATGATGATCGGCATGAATGAACGCTCCTTGCTATTCAGGCTGTCCGGGCTGCCCGGGCTGTCCGGGGCCTGCGCGGCCGCGTCCCGCCGGGCGGGGCGTGCCGGCCGCGCGGGCCGTTTACCTGACAGCGTTCTCGCGCGCCTGCGGTTCCGCCGCCGGTCAGCCCGCCGCGATCCGCGCGGCGTGATCGCGCACCAGCGCGATCATGTTCGGCACCCCTTGCGTGCGGTTGGAACTCAGCTGGTTCTTCAGGTCGAACGGGGCCAGCGCGGCGGCAATGTCCATCTCCGCCACCTCGCGCGCGGGCCGGTCCTGCACCGCCGCGATCACGAGCGCGACGATCCCCTTGGTGATCGCGGCATTGCTGTCGGCGAGGAAATGCAGGCGCTCGCCCTCGGCCGTGGGATAGACCCAGACCGCGGCCGAGCAGCCGCGCACCAGCGTGGCATCGGTTTTCAGCGCCTCGGGCATCGGCTCCAGCTCGCGCCCCAGCTCGATCAGCAGGCGATAGCGTTCGTCGCCTTCGAGGAACTCGTATTCTTCGCGGATGTCGTCGAGCGTTCGCATGGGCGGCAGGTAGGGGCCGCGGCGCGAAAACGCAAAGGGCCTTCGCCCCGGCTTGCCGGCCCAGGGCCGCTCCAGGCCCGCAAGCGCCCCGTGCCCGGCGTCAGAGATCGACCCCGCTGGCAATGGCTTCCAGCTTGCGGATGCGTTCCTTCAGGTCCGCGATCTCGATCCGCGCTGCGCCCAGTTGCGCGCCGCCCTCGATCTCCGGCGGCGGGCGGCGGCCGGCGCGGTCCAGTTCGCGTTCCTTGAGCGAAAGCCAGCCCTGCCAGCCGCGCAGCGCGGCGAGGGCGACGATGCCGATGGCGACGAGCGCTGCGGCGGCGATGACGATCTGGTCGCTCATGGGCAATGCTCCTTTCCCTCTTGTCCTGCGGCCCCGTTCCCGCGGCCGTCGCTACTTGTCGCGCAGGCGCTCGATCTCGTCGGCGATCGCGCGCGCCTCGCGCCCGTCCACGGTGATCTTCTCCAGCACGCGGATCCGCTCGCGCAGGTCCTCTATCTCGCGCCGGGTCTCCGCGTCGGTGGCACCGGCCCCGGTCGCCTCGCCGGCCTCGGCGCCGTCGGCCGGGCGGTCCCGGCCAGGGCCGCGTTCGCGCCGCGCGTTCATGACCTGGACGATGCCCCAGATGGCGACGATGACGACCGCGGCGGTCCAGAAGCTCATTGCACTTGCTCCCTCTCGTCGGCGAGGCGCAGCGCGTCGATCTCGCGCGCGAGGTCGGGGCTGCGGTCGGTCGCGATCCGTTCGAGCACCTGGAGCCGTTCCTCCATCCGGCCGATCTCGGCATCGGAGCGCTGGCGCCCTTTCGCCTCGGCCAGGCGCACTTGCAGTTCCAGTTCCTTGCTGCGGTGCTTCATCCGGCTCTCGTAAGCGCTGAGGACGATGCCGGCGGCGACGATGAAGCCGACGATCAGCGCGCAGAAGGCGATCGCTTCGGGCAGGCTCACTGGACCTTGTCCTTCGCCTGGTCGTGGCGCAGGCGCTCGATCTCGTGGGTCAGGCCATAGCCGCTGTCGGTGACGATCCGCTCGACATTGGCCAGCCGGTCCTTGATCGATCCCAGCTCGGCCCGCAGCTCGGCGTTCTCCTGCGTCAGCAGCTTGACCCGTTCGACCGCCTGGTCGTTCTTCGGGTAGACCGCCTTGCCCCAGCTGTTCTCCAGCGGGTAGCCGTTCTTGACCCGGATCCAGGTATTGGCGACCCAGCCCAGCGACAGCGCGATCACCGCGCCGATCACGGCGGTTTCGGTCATGAATTCCATTACGCCTTCTCCTTCCGGGCGAGGTCGAGCGGGACGCCGGCGCCTTCGCTCTCGACGCGGTGCTGGTCGCGCAGCGCCTCGATCTGGGTCGACACGTCGTATCCGCGGTCGGTCACGATCCGTTCGAGCACCCGGACCCGTTCCTCCAGGTCCTTGATCTGGCCGGTATATTGCGCGGCCTTTTCAGCCGTCATCTCGGCGGTCGACTTCGCGTTCATCTCGGCCATCTTCTGCTGGTGCCGCGACCAGATGGCGACGATCGGGATCATCAGTGCGATGATCGGGATCATCACGCCCAGTACTGCTACGTCCATTGTCCTTTTCCCCTTCGCGGTTCAGCGCAGCCGCTCGATCTCGGCGGTGAGGCGCGGGTTGGAAGAGACGTAGTACGTCTCGACCTCGGCCAGGCGGCGATCGATGTCGCGCATCCGGGCGCGGATCTCGCGCGCGGTGCGCTTCGGGCTCTGCCGCACGCGCTGCCAGTACTGCTGCTCCTCGCGATCGACGTAGAGGTGCGGCGGCTTCTTGTTCAGCAGGATGCCGGCGAGGAAGTAGAACGGGATCGTCATGCCGCCGGCGAAGAAGGTCAGGCCCAGGAAGCCCAGCCGGACCCAGAAGGCATTGACGCCGGTGTAGTCGGCAATGCCCGAGCAGACCCCCATCAACTTGGCGTTCTGCTTGTCGCGGTAAAGCGTGGTGCGCGGGCTGTTCACTGGTGGGCTCCCTTCTTCTCGGCGAGCAGGCGATCCAGCTCGCGCAGTTTCTCGTTGTCGATCTCGCGGTCGTGGACCAGCCGGGCGGGCTTGAAATCGGGGTTGTCGCTGGCGACCAGGCGCTCGACCGTGTCCATCCGCTCGTCGAGCCGCTTGGCGAGGCTGTAGAGTTCTTCCAGCAGCGCCTCGTCGTCGCTGGTGATCGTGGCGGATGTTTTCCACTTGGTGATATAGTGGAGGATGATCCACGGCAGCGCGATGAAGATCGCGGGAATGATGATCAGTTCTTCCATCGATCAGTCCTCCTTTCCGGCGTCGCTGCCGCCGGCCTTCTTGCCCAGCGCGCGCTTCATCGCTTCCAGTTCCTCGTCGACCTTGTCCGACCCTTCGAGGGCGGCGATCTCGTCGGCGAGCGAGAGCTGGCCGCTGTCGTCGGACAGCGAAAGCGCGTCGGCGCGGCCCTCGGCGTAATCGACCCGGCGTTCGAGCTGGTCGAAGCGGCTCAATGCCTCGTCGGTGCGCTCGGTGCTCATCAGCGTGCGCAGCTTGACGCGGTTCTCCGCGCTTTCGAGGCGCGCGGCGATCGCGGTCTGGCGGCTGCGGGCCTCGCGCAGGCGATGCTGCAGCTTGGCGATATCCTGCTCGTAAGCGCGCAGGGCATCGTCGAGCACGGCGATTTCCTGCTTCAGCTGCTCGGCCATGTCGGCCGCCTTCTTCTTCTCGACCAGGGCGGCGCGGGCCAGGTCCTCGCGATCCTTGCTGAGCGCGAGCTGCGCCTTCTCCGCCCAGTCGGCCTGGAGCCGTTCGAGCTTGACCGTGTGGCGATGCATCTCCTTCTGGTCGGCGATCGTGCGCGCCGCGCTGGCGCGGACTTCGACCAGGGTTTCCTCCATCTCGAGGATGATCATGCGGATCATCTTGGCCGGGTCGTCGGCCTTGTCGAGCATGTCGTTGAAATTGGCGGCGATGATATCGCGGGTACGGCTGAATATGCCCATCAAAGGTGCTCCGTTGAAATTGAAGTCGCCCGACCAGCCGCCGCCGGCCCGGGCGTGCGAGCGGCCCTGGGTCGGGCGCTCGCTGGTGGTGCGTTCGCGCGTGGGGCGGCCCTGCGTCGGGGTGGGGCTGGTGCGCAGGCGCTCGACCTCCTCGTCGAGGCGCGAGGGGCGGTTATGGGCCGAAGCGCGCGGGGACTGGGGGGTGTCGCGCTCCGGCCCAAGGGGGGTGGACCTGCCGGTATCGAGATCGGTCGGCTTGCTCACGCCAGCTCAACCTGTTCGCAGCCGATCGTCGCGGCCATTGCCGGCGTCGCCTGCATCTGGCCGCTGAGCGCCACGAACAGGGCCATCGCGGCAATGCTGGCGATGGAAGCCTGTCCCAGCTTGCTCTGGAAGAAGCGGCGGTCGTACATCGTGTGGGTCCTCCCTGGATCGGTTTCGTTCACCATTCAGCAAGGGGTGTGCCAGTTTCGGAAAGTGACGTTTTATCAATGGATTGCAAGATAGCGCGAAAAATCTGATCGGCGTATCTTGCCAACTATCGGCGAAATTCACTATAGGTTGGGTCGTGGATCGCGAAAACCAGTTCATCGGCCAGTCCGGCGCCTTTCTCGACGCGGTCGAGCGCGCCAGCCGCGCGGCCCCGATGCGCCGGCCGGTGCTGGTGATCGGCGAACGCGGCACGGGCAAGGAACTCATCGCCGAACGTCTCCATCGCCTGTCCACCCGGTGGGACGAACCGCTCGTCACCATGAACTGCGCCGCCCTGCCCGAAACGCTGATCGAGGCGGAGCTGTTCGGCCACGAGGCGGGGGCCTTCACCGGGGCTACCAGGGCGCGGCCGGGACGGTTCGAGGAAGCCGACAAAGGCACGTTGTTTCTCGACGAACTGGGCACGCTGTCGATGGCGGCGCAGGAACGGCTGCTGCGCGCGGTCGAATATGGCGAAGTCACCCGGATCGGCGCGAGCCGCCCGGTGCGGGTGGACGTGCGGATCGTCGCCGCGACCAACGAGGACCTGCCCGCGCTGGCCGAGCGGGGCGAGTTCCGCGCCGACCTGCTCGACCGGCTGAGCTTCGAGGTCATCACCCTGCCGCCGCTGCGCGTGCGCGAGGGCGACGTCGAGGTCCTGGCCGAGTATTTCGGCCGGCGCATGGCGGCCGAGCTTCACTGGGACGGCTGGCCCGGCTTCGCCGACCACGTCGCACGCCAGCTGGAGGACTATCCCTGGCCGGGCAACGTGCGCGAACTGCGCAACGTGGTCGAGCGCGCGGTTTACCGGTGGGAAGACTGGCAGGAGCCGATCGGCCATGTCCAGTTCGACCCCTTCGACAGCCCGTGGAAGCCGTTCGAGCCGGCGACCCGGCGGGCGGAGCGCGATGGTCTGGGGCAGGGCCAGGGCCAGGGTAAAGGCAAGGGGCAGGGCGCCCCGGCATCCGCCCCGGCATCGGCCGCGGCGGGCACCGATCTCGACGCGATCGACGACTTGCGCGCCGAGGTCGATGCCCACGAACGGCGCATCGTCGAACACGCGCTGGGCCGGCATCGCTGGAACCAGCGGCAGACGGCCAAGGCGCTGGGCCTGACATACGACCAGCTGCGCCACTGCATCCGCAAGCACGGGCTGGGCGAGCGTGCCGGCGCGGGCGACTAGTCAGCCCGGGCGATCGACGCTTTCGATCGCCAGCAGGCGGTCCTCTCCGCTGCGGTCCGGCCAGCTGATTTCCTGTCCCACGCGCAGGCCGAGCAGGCCGGCGCCGACCGGGGTGAGGATCGACAGGCGCCCCTGCGAAATGTCCGCCTCGCCGGGATAGACGAGCGTGATCGTCCTCCGCTCGCCGGTTTCGCGCACCACGAACACGACGGTGGAGCCCATCGTGACGACATCGCGCGGCACCCGGCCCGCGGGAACGGTCCGCGCCCGGTCGATCTCTTCCAGCAGGAGGCGGCTGACTTCGGGTTGCCGGCCCTGCATCGCCAGGGCCAGGTCTGCGAGGGTGTCCGCTTCGCTTTCGGCGAGCGTGATGGGTGGCCGCACGGCGGCCTTCGTGGAGGTCATGGATCGAGACTTTCGCTGGGCGCGAAGCGGCGCCGGATAATGGGAAGATGCAGGCCTGGCCCCGGGGCCGGGGCATGCACGCACCCGTCCCGGGGCTAGATGCCCGCGAGAAGCTGTCCCCCGAGGTGTCGGAAATGTCCGGTTGCCATTCCCGGAAGCTGTCACCTTGCACGGGGCCTGTCAAACGCGCGCGCGGGCGCAATGTCGAATCGAGTTGCAAAAGGCGGGCGCCGCGTCTATCTGCCCCTTCATCCCGACATTGTCGCGACACTGGAGGGGCTGGCGCCGCGAGGGGCCGGCACCCGGAAGCCGTGTCGCAAGCGTCGTGCAGAACGGAGAGCGAATGGCAGACCTCGTGCGCCTGGCACAGATCATCGAACCCGAAGCGCGCGCGCTCGGTTTCGAGCTGGTGCGCGTGAAGATGGTCGCTTCCGAAGCCGGCGAGGGCGGGCAGGCGCTCCAGGTCATGGCCGAGGACCCGGCGACCGGACAGCTCGTGCTCGACCAGTGCGCCGCGCTCTCGCGCCGCATCTCCGACCGGCTCGACGCGCTGGAGGACGAGGGCGAAGTCCTGGTCGAAGGCGCCTATCACCTCGAGGTCAGTTCGCCCGGGATCGACCGGCCGCTGACCCGGGCGAAGGACTTTTCCCAATGGGTCGGCCACGAGGCGAAGATCGCCCTGGCCGAGAAGGTCGACGGCCACCGCAACTTGCGCGGGCCGCTGGCCGGGTTCGAAGGGGGCAAGGCCCTGATCGACGACCGCAAGGCGGGCCGCGTGGCGGTGCCGCTGGAGGCAATCCATTCGGCCAAGCTGGTCCTGACCGACGAGCTGATCGCCGCGACCCGCCCGCTCGACGCGTCGGGGGCGGACGAAATCGAAGAAATCCCGCAAGACGAAAGCAAAGAGAAGGCTGACGACTGATGGCCAGTGCAATTTCCGCCAACAAGGCCGAGCTGCTCGCGATCGCGAATGCAGTCGCCTCCGAGAAGATGATCGACAAGGCGATCGTCATCGAGGCGATGGAAGAGGCGATCCAGAAGAGCGCGCGCAACCGGTACGGCGCGGAGAACGACATCCGGGCCAAGCTCGACCCGCAGACCGGCGACCTGCGCCTGTGGCGCGTGGTCGAGGTGGTCGAGGAAGTCGAGGACTACTTCAAGCAGGTCGACCTGGCCCAGGCGCAGAAGCTGGACCAGGATGCCAAGCTGGGCGACTTCATCGTCGATCCGCTGCCGCCGGTCGACCTCGGCCGCATCGACGCGCAGAGCGCGAAGCAGGTGATCTTCCAGAAGGTCCGCGATGCGGAGCGCGAGCGCCAGTACGAGGAATTCAAGGACCGCGCGGGCGAAGTCATCACCGGCGTGATCAAGTCGGTCGAATTCGGCCACGTGATCGTCAACCTCGGCCGGGCCGAGGGCGTCATCCGCCGCGACCAGCAGATCCCGCGCGAGGCCGCGCGCGTCGGCGAGCGCGTGCGCGCGCTGATCACCAAGGTCGAACGCAACAACCGCGGCCCGCAGATCTTCCTCAGCCGCGCGCATCCCGACTTCATGAAGAAGCTGTTCGCGCAGGAAGTGCCCGAGATCTACGATGGCATCATCGAGATCAAGGCCGCCGCCCGCGACCCGGGCAGCCGCGCCAAGATCGGCGTGATCAGCCATGACAGCTCGATCGACCCGGTCGGCGCCTGCGTCGGCATGAAGGGCAGCCGCGTCCAGGCGGTCGTGCAGGAACTGCAGGGCGAGAAGATCGACATCATTCCCTGGAGCGAGGACACCGCGACGTTCGTCGTCAACGGCCTCCAGCCCGCCACGGTCAGCCGCGTCGTCCTCGACGAGGACGAGGGGCGGATCGAGGTCGTCGTGCCCGACGACCAGCTGAGCCTGGCGATCGGCCGCCGCGGCCAGAACGTGCGCCTGGCGAGCCAGCTCACCGGGCACCAGATCGATATCATGACCGAGGAAGAGGCCTCGGAGAAGCGGCAGAAGGAATTCGCCGAACGCTCCAAGATGTTCGAGGAAGAGCTCGACGTGGACGAGACGCTTTCGCAGCTGCTCGTCGCCGAAGGCTTCGCCGAGCTGGACGAGGTCGCCTATGTCGAGCTGGCCGAGCTGGCCTCGATCGAGGGCTTCGACGAGGAGCTGGCCGAGGAACTGCAGAGCCGTGCGCTCGAGGCGATCGAGCGGCACGAGGAAGCGGCCCGCGCCGAGCGCCGCGAGCTGGGCGTCGAGGACGACCTGGCCGAGCTGCCGCACCTGACCGAGGCCATGCTGGTCACGCTGGGCAAGGCGGGGATCAAGACGCTCGACGACCTGGCCGATCTCGCCACCGACGAGCTGATCCAGAAGAAGCGCGAGGCCCCGCGCCGCCGCAACAATGCCGACGGTCCGCCGATGCGGCGCCCTTCCGCGCGCGAGCAGGACAAGGGCGGCGTGCTGGGCGAATACGGCCTGAGCGAAGAGCAGGGCAACGAGATCATCATGGCCGCGCGCGCGCACTGGTTCGAGGACGAGGAACCCGCCGCGCCGGAGGTCGAGAACGAGGAATCGGCCGCCCCGGCCGAAGAGCCCGCCACCGAGGAGGCCGCCGATGCGGACTCCGAACAATGAGCGCCTGACGCCCGACATCGCCGGAGCCGGCGGCGCGGACCGTTCCGCGCCGGAGCGGCGCTGCATCCTCTCCGGGGAGCACGGCGCGCGCCACGCGCTGGTGCGCCTGGCGATCGCGCCCGACGGCCAGGTCCTGCCCGATCCGCTGGCGCGCGCGCCGGGGCGGGGGGCCTGGATTGGCGTTCCGCGCGCGGCGCTGGAACAGGCGATCGCCGGCGGCCGCCTGCGCGGCGCGCTGGCGCGCGCGTTCCGGGGCGCGGCGCTGACCGTGCCGGCGGACCTGCCCGACAGGATCGATGCCGCGCTGGAGCGGGTCCTGCTCGACCGGCTGGGACTCGAAATGCGCGGCGGACACCTTATCTTGGGGTCCGACCGCATTGCCGAACACGCGCGCGCCGGACGGGTCGCGCTGCTGCTCCATGCTGCCGACGCCAGCGAGGACGGGTCGCGAAAGCTCGACCAGGCCTGGCGGGTCGGGCGCGATGCCGAAGGTAGCGGGGAGAGGGGCATTCGCTTGCCACTGGACCGGGCGGCGCTGTCTGTGGCATTGGGCCGCGACAATGTTGTCCACCTGGCGCTGGCCGACGCTGCCGCGGCCGATCGGATCGGCTCGATCCTGGCGCGCCTGCTGCATTTCAGGGGCCTTGCACCCGCCGAACATGACGGTGCGCCGGGCTTGCCCGGGGCGCCGGGGTCCACGGTCGCACCCGGGGACGAGCATATCGAGATTGAAGGATAGACGAGTTTTATGAGCGACAGTGACGACAAACGCCCCCGCAAGCCGCTCGGCCTGAAACGGTCGGTGGACGCGGGCGAGGTCAAGCAGACCTTCAGCCACGGGCGGACCAACAAGGTCGCGGTCGAGGTCAAGCGCCGCCGCAAGCTCGTCAAGCCGGGCGAGGCCGCGCCGCCCCCGCCGCCGCCTCCCCCGCCGCCGCCTCCCCCGCCGCCGCCCGCGGCGGAGAAGAAGCCTGCGCCGAAGAAGGCCGCCCCGCCGGGTGAAACGCCGCAGGAACGCGTCGCGCGTCTCCAGCGCGAGGCGGAGGAAGAGCGCCTGCGCCTGGCCGAAGAGGCCCGCCGGCGCGAGGAAGAGGCGGCCCGCAAGGCGGCCGAAGAGGAAAAGCAGCGCGCCGAGGAAAAGCGCAAGGCGGCCGAGCGCGCGGAGCAGGAAGCCGCGCAGAAAGCTGCCGAGACGAAGGAAGAGGCGAAGGAAGCCGAGCCGGCCCCCGCCGCCGATGCCCCCGCCGCCGATGCCCCGGCCCCGGCCGGCGGCGCGGCCAAGGCGCCTGCCGCACCGGCCCCGCGCCGCTTCACCCCGGTCGCCCGGCCCGAACCGAAGAAGCCCGAAAAGAAGAAGAAGGACGACAAGCGCGCCGGCACCGAACGTTCGGAGAAGCGCCGCTCGGGCCGCCTGACGGTGACCAAGGCGCTGAACGAGGACGAGGGGCGCCGCGCGCGTTCGCTCGCCGCGCTCAAGCGTGCGCGCGAGAAGGAGCGCCGCCTCCAGGGCGGCCCGTCGAAGCCGCGCGAGAAGCAGTCGCGCGACGTCGTCGTGCCCGAGGCGATCACCGTCCAGGAACTCGCCAACCGCATGGCCGAAAAGGGCGCCGACCTGGTGAAGGCCCTGTTCAATATGGGCATGATGGTCACCGTCAACCAGACGATCGACCAGGACACGGCGGAGCTGCTGGTCGAGGAGTTCGGCCACAACATCAAGCGCGTTTCGGAAAGCGATGTCGATATCGACACCAGTTCCGACAAGGACCCGGAAGAGACGCTGAAGCCGCGCCCGCCGGTGGTCACCATCATGGGCCATGTCGATCACGGCAAGACCAGCCTGCTCGACGCGCTGCGCGGGACCAATGTCGTGCGCGGCGAAGCCGGCGGCATCACGCAGCACATCGGCAGTTACCAGGTGAAGACCAAGGGCGGTGACGCAATCACCTTCCTCGACACGCCGGGCCACGCCGCGTTCACCGAAATGCGCGCGCGCGGCGCCAACGTGACCGACATCGTCGTGCTGGTCGTGGCCGCCGACGACGGGATCATGCCGCAGACGGTCGAGGCCATCAATCACACCAAGGCCGCCGGCGTCCCGATGATCGTCGCGATCAACAAGGTGGACAAGGAAGACGCCAATCCCCAGCGCGTGCGCGAGCGCCTGCTGGAGCACGAGGTGATCGTCGAGGCCCTGTCGGGCGACGTGCAGGACGTGGAGATCTCGGCGCTCAAGGGCACCGGGCTCGACGAGCTGCTGGAAAAGATCGCGCTCCAGGCCGAACTGCTGGAGCTGAAGGCGAACCCCGACCGCCCGGCCGATGCGACGGTGATCGAGGCGCAGCTCGACAAGGGCCGCGGCCCGGTCGCGACCGTACTCGTCACCCGCGGCACGCTGAAGCGGGGCGACACGTTCGTGGTCGGGACCGAGAGCGGCCGCGTGCGCGCGATCGTCAACGACCAGGGCAAGCAGATCAAGGAAGCCGGCCCCTCGATGCCGGTCGAGGTCCTCGGCCTCGGCGGCGTGCCGATGGCGGGCGACCAGCTGACCGTGGTCGAGAACGAGCAGCGCGCCCGCGAGGTGAGCCAGTATCGCCAGGAGAAGGCGACCGAGAAGCGCACCGCGCTCGCCCCGACCAGCTTCGACACGATGTTCAACAACCTCCAGTCGAACGTCATCGAGTACCCGGTCCTGGTCAAGGCGGACGTGCAGGGCAGCGTGGAGGCGATCAACTCGGCGCTGCACAACCTCTCGAACGACGAGATCAAGGTCCGCGTGCTCCACGCCGGCGTCGGCGCGATTACCGAGAGCGACGTTCAACTCGCGGCCGCGTCGAAGGCGCCGATCATCGGCTTCAACGTGCGCCCCAATGCCAAGGCGCGCGAATTGGTGAAGCGCGATGACGTGCGGATGATGTACTACGACGTCATCTATCACCTGACCGAGGAAATCGCGAAGGAGATGGCGGGCGAACTGGGGCCGGAGCGGATCGAAACCGTCGTCGGCCGGGCCGCGGTCAAGGAAGTGTTCCGTTCGGGCAAGAAGGACAAGGCGGCCGGCCTGCTGGTCGAGGAAGGCGTCATCCGCAAGGGGCTCCACGCGCGCCTCACGCGCGAGGATGTCATCGTCAGCGCGACCACCATCGCCTCGCTGCGGCGCTTCAAGGACGACGTGGACGAAGTCCGCGCGGGCCTCGAATGCGGCGTCGTCCTGGCCGACACGAACGACATCAAGCCGGGCGACCAGCTCGAGGTGTTCGAAGTGGAAGAGCGCGAACGGACCCTGTAACGCCAGGGGCGGGCGCGGCGTCGCCCGCCCGCGCCGCCGGGTCGATCGTCGCAGGGGGTAAGGTATGCCGTCGGTTCTCGCCATACGCCACCTGGGCTTCGAGCATCTCGGCGTGTGGCACGGCGCGCTGGAACGGCGCGGGTTCGAAATCGCCTATCGCGATCCGGCCCGGGCCGATCTCGGATCGATCGATGCGGCCGAGCCCGATCTCCTGGTCGTGCTCGGCGCGCCGATCGGCGCCTTCGACGACGCGCATTATCCGTTCCTGGCCGGCGAGGTGGCGCTGATCGAACGGCGGCTCGCGTCGAGGCGGCCGCTGCTGGGCATCTGCCTGGGCGCGCAGCTCCTGGCCCGGGCGCTGGGGGCGGGCGTTTCGCCGATGGCGGAAAAGGAAATCGGCTTCGGCCCGCTCACGCTGACCGATGCGGGCGCGGCCTCGCCGCTGCAGTGCCTGGAAGGGTGGCCGGTGCTGCACTGGCACGGCGACCAGTTCGAGGTGCCCGAAGGCGCGACGCTGCTCGCCGCGAGCGAACGTTGCCCGCACCAGGCCTTCGCCATCGGCTCGCGGGTGCTGGGCCTGCAATGCCATCTCGAAGCCGATGCCGCGGAGATCGTCGAGGCATGGCTGGTCGGGCATAGCGCCGAGCTGCTGGCGAGCGGCGGCGATCCGTGCACGATCCGGGCCGACGCGGCGCGGTTCGGCCCGACGCTGGCCGATCGCGCGGAAAAGGTGCTCCATCGCTGGATGGAAGGGTGGGAATAGAGGATGACAGGCGACTGACATGGCCGGAAAGCAATCGACCCCCGAACAGCAATCGGTCCGCGTGCTCAAGGTGGGCGAGCGGGTGCGGCATATCCTGTCCGAACTGCTCGCGCGCGGGGAGGCGCACGACGAGGTGCTGACCGCGCATTCGGTCAGCGTCACCGAAGTGCGGATGACGCCCGACTTGCGCAATGCCAAGGCTTACGTGAAGCCCCTGCTGGGCGAGGACGAGGCTGCCGTGCTCAAGGCGCTGCGGACCAATACCGCCTTCTTCCAGCGCGAGGTGGCCAGGCGCCTCGGCCTCAAGTTCGCGCCCCGGCTGCAGTTCCAGCCCGACGAGAGCTTCGACGAGGCCGCGCGGATCGAGCGCCTGCTGAACGACCCGAAAGTCGCGCGCGACCTCGACGAAAGCGACGACTGACCCAGGGGGCGTCCGGCCGGCGGGCCGGGCGCGCCCTGGTCCCTTACTCCGCGATCGCCGGGCCGGTCGGCTGGATCGTCGCCGGGCTTTCGATGAAGACGCCCGCGCCCGGCCCCAGCGGCAGGTCGAGCATGACCCAGCCGATCGTCATGGCCAGGCCGGCCAGCAGCAGCCCGATCGAATAGGGCAGCATCGTCGCGGCCAGGCTGCCGAGCCCGAAATCCTTCTGCCAGCGCTGGCAGAAAATCAGGATCAGCGGGAAATAGACCATCAGCGGGGTGATGATGTTCGTCGCCCCGTCGCCCACGCGGTAGGCGGCGGTCGCCATCTCGGGCGAGATCCCCAGCAGCATCAGCATCGGCACCAGCACCGGGGCGAGAAGCGCCCATTTCGCGCTGGCCGAGCCGACGAAGATGTTGAGCACGGCCGCGACGACGACGATCGCGCCGAGCAGGGCCCACGAGGGCAGGCCCGAGTTGCCGAGGAAGTCGGCCCCGTTGACCGCGAGGATCAGGCCCAGGTTCGACCAGGCGAACATCGCGACGAAGTGCGCCGCCGCGAAGGCGAGGACGAGGTAATAGGCGAGGTCTTCCATCGCGCCGGCCATCATTTTCACCAGCCCGCGGTGATCGTCGATCGTCCCGGCCGCCTTGCCGTAGGCCCAGCCTGCCAGCAGGAACAGGAGGAAGAACCCGGCCACCAGGCTCTGGTAGAACGGCGTCAGCCGCGCTTCGGGCGTGGCGGTCTCGTCGATCAGCGGGGTGCCCGGGCCGAGGGTGAAGAACAGCCACAGGCCGACCACGAACAGCACGGCGAGGCCGGCCATGCGCAGGCCCCGGCGCTCGGGCGCGGTCAGCTCGCGATCGCCTTCGTCGCTCACGGCCGGGGCTGCCTCGCCGCGCTGTTCGGGCGAGACACCCTGTCCGGCCATGGCCGCATTCCACGGGCCCAGGCGCGGTTCGATCACGCGATCGGTGACGTACCAGATCACCGGCAGGAAGACGCCCGTCATCGCGGCGATGAAATACCAGTTGCCGGCAATGTTGGCGGTGAAATCGCCGAACACGGTTTCGACCGAAGCCTCGGTAATGCCGAACAGCAGCGCGTCGAGCTGCCCGGGCAGGAGGTTGGCCGAAAAGCCGCCCGAAACGCCGGCGAAAGCGGCCGCGATCCCGGCCACCGGGTGCCGGCCCGCGGCGTGGAAGATGATCCCGGCGAGCGGGATCAGCACGACGTAGGCCGCATCGGCGGCGAGGTTGCCGATCATGCCCACCAGCGCCACGATCGGGGTGAGCAGGAACGTCGGCGCGTTGCGCACGCCCGCGCGCATCGCCGTCCCGAACAGCCCGGCCCGTTCGGCGACGCCGGCCCCCAGCATGACCACCAGGACATAGCCGAGCGGATGGAAGTGGGTGAATGTCGCGGGCATTTCGACCCACAGCCGGCGGATGTTCTCGGGCGAGAGCAGGCTGGTGGCGGCGATCACCCGCGCCTGCCCGGTCGCCTCGTCCATCTCGGTCGGGTGGAGCGCCGACCAGCCGAGCAGGCTGGCGATCGCCGAGATCGCGACGAGGCCCGCGATCAGCCAGAAGAACAGGAACACCGGATCGGGCAGCTTGTTGCCGCTTCGCTCGATCCAGCCGAGAATGCCCTTCTGCGCCGGGGTGGTTGCCGCGTTGTCTGCCACTGCTCGATCCTCTTGCTCGCTCTCTTCCGCCGATCGCTAGCATCGCCGCGCGGCGATGTCGCCCCGATTAACCGGCGCGGTCCCCAGCACGCCGGCCGATATTAGTTGACGATGGCAACTAATATCGGCACGATCGCGCCATGGCTTCCCCCGAACTTTCGCCGATCGACGAGGCCGTCGTCCGCCTCAGGGCCTTCAACCGCGGTTTCTCGCAGATCATGGGCCTGCTCGAACCGCGCTACATGGGCAGCGAGATGTCGCTGGTCGAGGCGCGCGTGCTGTACGAGATCGCGCAGCGCCAGCCGGTGCTCGCGCGCGATATCGCGGCCACGCTGCGGCTCGATCCCGGCTATCTCAGCCGGATCGTTCGCCGCATGATCGATCGCGGCCACGTGGAGCGGGGGCGGGGGGACGATGCGCGCCAGCGGCCGCTGGTGCTGACCGAGGCCGGGCAGGCGGCCTTCACCGCGCTCGACCGCGAGACGGCGGCCCGGGCGGCGCGCCTGATCCGCCCGCTGGGCGACGACCGGGCGCGCGAACTGGGCGCCCGGCTGGGCGAAGCCGGGGCGCTGCTCTTTCCCGGCGGTGCGGGCGAATGGCGCCTGCGGCCGTTCGAGGTCGGCGACATGGGCCTCGTCACCGCGCGGCAGGCGATGTTCTATCACCGGGCTTACGGCTGGGATCGCGGGATGGAGGCGCTGATCGGCGAGATCACCGCCGCCTTCCTGCGCGATTTCCGGCCCGGGCGCGAACAGTGCTGGATCGCGGAGCGCGACGGGCGGATGCTCGGCTCGGTCTTCCTGGTGGAGGAGGATGCCGCGACCGCGCGGCTGCGGTTGCTCTATGTCGAGGAAGAGGCGCGCGGCACCGGTATCGGGCGCGCCCTGGTGCGCCGGTGCAGCGATTTCGCGCGCGAGGCCGGCTATCGCCGGATCGTGCTGTGGACCCACGCGGTGCTGGAA
Source organism: Pelagerythrobacter marinus (assembly GCF_034375205.1). Classification (NCBI taxonomy): domain Bacteria; kingdom Pseudomonadati; phylum Pseudomonadota; class Alphaproteobacteria; order Sphingomonadales; family Erythrobacteraceae; genus Pelagerythrobacter; species Pelagerythrobacter marinus. The sequence continues at coordinate 705,771 of NZ_CP139719.1, forward strand.
AGCGCGCGCCGCCTCTATGCCTCCGAAGGCTACCGGATGGTCAGCGAACATGAGCACGACGATTTCGGCAAGCCGGAGCGGAGCGAGAACTGGGTGCTCGAACTGTGAGCAATCGCGGCCGCGCGATTGGCAGGCGGGCGGCGGCGGCCTAGCGAGCGGGCATGGCCAAGCTCTATTTCTACTACGCCAGCATGAACGCGGGGAAATCGACCACCCTGCTGCAGGCCGATTTCAACTATCGCGAGCGCGGGATGCACACGATGTTGTGGACCGCCGCGCTCGACGACCGCGGCGGGCAGCAGGCGATCGAAAGCCGGATCGGGCTGGGCGCGGACGCCCACCGCTACGACGCGCAGACCGACTTGTGGCAGCGCGTGACCGCCGCGCACCGCGCCGAACCGGTCGGCTGCGTGCTGGTGGACGAGGCGCAGTTCCTGACCCGCGAACAGGTCTGGCAATGCGCGCGCCTGGCGGACGAGGCGGGCATTCCCGTGCTCTGTTACGGCCTGCGGACCGATTTCCAGGGCGAGCTCTTCCCGGGATCGGCCGTCCTGCTGGGGATCGCCGATGCCCTGATCGAGCTGAAAGCCGTGTGCCATTGCGGCCGCAAGGCGACGATGAACCTGCGGGTCGATGCCGGGGGCGGGGCGGTGCGGCAGGGCGCGCAGACGGAAATCGGCGGCAACGATCGCTACGTCGCGCTGTGCCGCCGCCACTTCTCGCAGGCGCTGGCCGCGTGAGCGCCAGCCCGACGCGCTTGGCCCTGGCCGTCGCAGCCCCTATCTAGCCCGCCATGACCGAAACCCTGATCCTCGCCGCGATCCTGATCCCGTGCCTGATCGTCGCGATCGTCTTTCACGAGGTCGCGCATGGCTGGACCGCGCTGGCGCTGGGCGATCCGACGGCGAAGGAGCAGCGGCGCCTGTCGCTGAACCCCATCCGCCACGTGGACCCGGTCGGCACGCTGATCGTGCCGGGCGCGCTGGCGCTGTTCGGCGGCCCGGTGTTCGGCTGGGCCAAGCCGGTCCCGGTGCGCAAGGACCGGCTGGACAACCCGCGTTACGGCATGATGGCGGTGGCCGCGGCGGGGCCGGGGACGAACCTGGTGCTCGCCGCCGTGGGCGCGGTCGTGCTGGGGCTGGTCGCGGCCTCGCTCGTCGCGCCGCCGGCCGGTGCAATGGAATGGCTGGTCACCGGCCTCAACTATTTCATCGTCATCAACATCTTCCTCGCGCTGTTCAACCTCCTGCCGATCCCGCCTTTCGACGGGTCGCATATCGTCGAGGGGCTGCTGCCGCGCTCGATGGCGGCGCAATATGCGCGGCTGCAGCAGATCGGCATGTTCCTGCTGATCGCGCTGATCGCGATCACCTGGGCCTTCCCCGATAGCGGGGTGATCGAGAACGTCGTCCTGCCCCCGGTCGAGTGGCTGCGCGAGAAATACCTGATGCTCGCGCTGTGGATCGCCGGTGGCTGACCGCGCGGGCAGCCATCCGGCCTCGGGCTGGCTGATCCTCGACAAGCCGCGCGGCCTCGGTTCGACCCAGGCGGTCGGCGCGGTCAAGCGCAACTTGCGCGAGGGCGGCCATGCGAAAACCAAGGTCGGCCACGGCGGCACGCTCGATCCGCTCGCGGAAGGCGTCCTGCCGATCGCGCTGGGCGAGGCGACCAAGCTGGCCGGGCGAATGCTCGATGCCAGCAAGGTCTACGAGTTCACGATCGCCTTCGGGGAGGAAACCGACACGCTCGACGTCGAAGGGGAGGTGACCGCGCGGTCGGGCCGCCGGCCGCCGATCGCCGCGGTGGCGGCGATCCTCGAGCATTTCACCGGCGAGATCGAGCAGGTTCCGCCCGCCTATTCGGCGGTGAAAGTCGATGGCCGCCGCGCCTACGACCGCGCGCGTGCGGGCGAGACGGTGGAGATGAAGACGCGCACGGTCACGGTCCACGCGCTGTCGCTGGCGAACGGGCGCGAGGAGGCCGCGCCGCGTTCGGCCTTCGCGGCCGAGGCCGGGCGCCCCGACCCGTTCGATCCGCGCGCGCCGCTGGAACTGGCCGACAGCGTCACCCTGGTCGCCCACGTTTCGAAAGGCACGTACGTCCGCAGCCTTGCACGGGACATCGCGCACGCCCTTGGCACGGTGGGACACGTCACGTACTTGAGGCGCGTGAAGGCCGGCCCGTTCGCGCAGGATCAGGCGATTTCGCTGGACAAGCTGAACGAAATCGGTAAGGGCGCGCGGCTTGAAGACCTTCTCCTGCCGCTGGAGGCGGGGCTGGACGGTATCCCGGCCCACGATCTCGATCCGGAAAGCGCGCAGGCGGTCCGCCAGGGCCGGGTCCTTTCCGGAATGCCCCATCCCGACGGGCTCCTGCTCGCGAAATCCGGCGGCGTGCCGGTCGCGCTGATGGAAGTGACGGCGGGGACGGCGAAAGTCGTCAGGGGTTTCAACATCCCCGATACCGCGGAGTGATACGAATGTCGGTTACCGCCGAGAAGAAGACGGAAATCATCAAGGACAACGCCCGTGGCAACAGCGACACGGGCAGCCCCGAGGTGCAGGTCGCGATCCTTACCGAGCGTATTCGCAACCTGACCGAACACTTCAAGGATCACCACAAGGACAACCATTCGCGCCGCGGCCTGCTGACAATGGTCAACAAGCGGCGCAGCCTGCTCGCCTATCTCAAGAAGAAGGATGTCGAGCGGTACAACGCCCTGATCCAGAAGCTGGGTCTGCGCAAGTAACGAAGAATGCTTCGGCCCGCTTCGGCGGGCCGTTTCGCATCCACCGCCCGCCCGGGGCAGGTGGCAAGACCCTTCCCCCCCGCGGGAAGACAGGGAAATGGGGGCGCGGCTCGTAATTCGACGGGCATCGCCTTTTGGGGCACGAATGAACGCCCCGCACCGGACCGGGACGGAATCCCCGGCAGCAAACCCCGCCAGGCAATAGGGCCGGCGGGTCGAAGGAAAACGCATGTTCGACACGAAAACCGTATCGCTGGAGTGGGGCGGAAAGACCCTCACTCTGGAAACCGGGCGTATTGCCCGACAGGCCGATGGCGCCGTTCTGGCGACCTACGGCGAAACCGTGGTGCTTTGCGCCGTGACCGCCGCCAAGTCGGTCAAGGAAGGGCAGGATTTTTTCCCCCTTACCGTCCACTACCAGGAGAAGTTCTCTGCCGCGGGGCGCATCCCGGGCGGCTTCTTCAAGCGCGAGGCGCGCCCGACCGAGAAGGAAACGCTGACCAGCCGCCTGATCGACCGGCCCGTCCGCCCGCTCTTCCCCGAAGGATTCTACAACGAAATCAACGTTATCGCCCAGGTCCTGTCCTATGACGGCGAGACCGAGCCCGATATCGTCGCGATGATCGCCGCCTCGGCCGCGCTCACCATCTCGGGCGTGCCCTTCATGGGCCCGATCGGCGCCGCGCGCGTCGGCTTCCGCAATGGCGAGTACGAGCTGAACCCGAGCCAGGCCGCCGCGCTCGACGACGAAGGCCGCCTCGACCTGGTCGTCGCCGCGACGCAGGACGCGGTGATGATGGTCGAATCCGAGGCCAAGGAACTGACCGAGGACGAGATGCTCGGCGCGGTCATGTTCGCGCACGAGGAATCGAAGAAGGTCATCGGCGCGATCATCGACCTGGCCGAACAGGCCGCCAAGGAACCGTGGGAACTGCCCGCCCGGGAAGACCACGGCGAGATGAAGGACGCGATCCGCGCCATGATCGGCGACGACATCGCGAAAGCCTACAAGACGACGAGCAAGTCCGACCGTTCGGACATGCTCAATGCCGCGCGCGAGAAGGTCAAGGCGCACTACTCGTCGGACGAATTCGACGGGCAGCAGCTGATGACCGCGATCAAGCTGACCAAGAAGCTCGAGGCGGAAATCGTCCGCGGCGCGATCCTCAAGGAAGGCACCCGGATCGACGGCCGCAAGGTGGACCAGGTCCGCCCGATCGAGGCGACCGTCGGCCTCCTGCCGCGCACCCACGGTTCGGCGCTGTTCACCCGCGGCGAGACGCAGGCGATCTGCACCACGACGCTGGGCACCAAGGACGCCGAGCAGATGATCGACGGGCTGGAAGGCCTTTCGTACAGCCACTTCATGCTGCACTACAACTTCCCACCCTATTCGGTGGGTGAAGTGGGCCGCTTCGGCTTTACCGGCCGGCGCGAGATCGGCCACGGCAAGCTGGCCTGGCGCGCGCTGCACCCCGTCCTGCCCAAGCACGAGGACTTCCCCTACACGATCCGCGTGCTGTCGGACATCACCGAGTCCAACGGCTCCAGCTCGATGGCCACCGTCTGCGGCGGCTGCCTGGCGATGATGGACGCCGGCGTTCCGATCGAGCGCCCGGTTTCGGGCATCGCGATGGGCCTGATCCTCGAAGGCGACGACTTCGCCGTGCTCAGCGACATCCTGGGCGACGAGGATCACCTGGGCGACATGGACTTCAAGGTCGCCGGCTCCGAAGCGGGCATCACCTCGCTCCAGATGGACATCAAGATCGCCGGCATCACGCAGGAAATCATGAAGACCGCGCTGGAGCAGGCCAAGGCCGGCCGCGCGCACATCCTGTCGGAGATGACGAAGGCGCTGGGCTCCGCCCGCACCGACGTGTCGAAGCACGCGCCGCGGATCGAGACGATGCAGATCGACAAGTCGAAGATCCGCGACGTCATCGGCACCGGCGGCAAGGTGATCCGCGAGATCGTGGCCGAAACCGGCGCCAAGGTGGACATCGACGACGAGGGCGTGATCAAGATCAGCTCTTCCAACCTCGACGAGATCGAGGCGGCGAAGAACTGGATCCTCGGCATCGTCGAGGAGCCGGAAGTGGGCAAGATCTACACCGGCAAGGTCGTCAACATCGTCGATTTCGGCGCCTTCGTGAACTTCATGGGCGGCAAGGACGGCCTCGTCCACGTCTCCGAGATGAAGAACGAGCGGGTCGAGAAGCCGACCGACGTCGTGTCCGAAGGGCAGGAAGTGAAGGTCAAGGTCCTCGAGATCGACCAGCGCGGCAAGGTCCGCCTGTCGATGCGCGTGGTCGACCAGGAAACCGGCGAGGAGCTGGAGGACACCCGTCCGCCCCGCGAACCGCGCGGTGACCGGGGCGATCGCGGTGGCCGTGGCGGCGACCGTCGCGGCGGCCGCGGCGGCGGCCGCGATCGCGGCCCGCGCCGCGACCGGGGCGGCGAAGGTGGCGGAGAGGGTGGCGGCGAAAGCCACGTCCCCGACTTCCTGAAGGACTGATCCCCGTCGCGCGGTTCCCTGCCTTGGGGACCGGGCGAAGACGGAAAACGAGGAAAGGGGCCGCGAGACGATCGCGGCCCCTTTTCGCCATTCATGGAGACTTGCCCATGTTGCCCCGCGAGACACTTGCCACCGCGCGCATTCCCGGCGGCGACACGCTGACCCTGGTCGGCCACGGGCGCGATTTCGTCATCATGCTCGGCCGCGACGAGCTGATGGGAACGCGCATGCGCTATTCGGAGGAACAGCTCGCCCGCCTGACGCTGGAACAGGTCGCCGCGCCGGCCCCGCGCGTGCTGATCGGCGGCTATGGCATGGGCTTCACCTTCCGCGCCGCGCTCGCCGCGCTGCCCGCCGGCGGGCGCGTCGTCGTCGCGGAAGTCGTGCCGGAGATCCTCGACTGGGCGCGCGGACCCCTGGCGCAGCTGACCGGCGATTGCCTGGACGATCCGCGCGGCGAAGTGGCGATCGCCGACGTCGCGGCCCTGGTGGACGACGCGGTGGACGGTACGACGGCCCGTTACGACGCGATCCTGCTCGATGTGGACAACGGCCCCGACGGCATCGTGCGCGAGGGGAACGAGCGACTCTATACCCGCACCGGAATTGCCCGCCTGCGCGATGCCCTGGCCACGGGCGGGATGCTGGCCGTCTGGTCGGCCGCGCCCGATCACAAGTTCACGCGCCGCCTCAGGGACGCGGGCTTCGCGGTCGAGGAGCGGACCGTCCGCGCGCGGCCCAACAACAAGGGGCCGCGCCACACGATCTGGTTCGCCCGGCGTCCCGGCTGACGGCCCCGGCCGATCAGCCCGCGGCCAGCCGCATCCGGCCGAGGAAGTCGCGCTTGCCCACCTCGACCCCCTTCATCCGCAGGATGTCGTAAGCGGTCGCGGCGTGGAAATAGAAGTTCGGCTGGCTAAAGCTCAGCAGGAAATCCTCCGCTTTGAAATCGAGGGCGAAGTCGCGGATCTCGAACCGCATCGGGCGCCCGATCCATTCCTCCATCTCCGGCTCGCCCACCGCTTCCAGCGCGGCGAGAGCGCCGTCCAGCATGTCGCGCAACCCGTCGAAGCTGTCGGGCGGCGTCGTCATGTCGGGGCTGAACAGGCCCGCGCGCACGCCTTCGATCGCGCCCTTCGTGTGCACGGCGACGCTCTTCACCTGGTAATCGAAGGCGAGCATGTCCTCGATCAGGCGCCCGCCGATCACTTCGCCGTGGCTGCATCCCTTCTCGCCGGACCAGGCCTCCGCCTTGTCGACGAGCCCCCTGGCGGTGCCGAGCATCTGCAGGGCGCTGGGGACGAAGGCGGCGTGAAGCGAAAGCGGCATCGGCTATTCTCCCGTATGGCTGGTCCGGGGCCATGATCTAGTCGCTCCCCGCGCCCCCCGCCACCCATGTCACGCGAGCGGGAGGACCGCGCCGGCCAGCCGCTCCACCTCGCGCTCCTCGTGGCTCACCAGCACGGCCGGCACGGTGATCCGGGCCACGATGCGCTCGATCATCGCCATCGTCCGCTCTGCCCGCGCGGGATCGAGCGACGCCAGCGGCTCGTCGAGCAGGAGGAAGGCCGGGCGCGACAGGATCGCGCGGCCGATCGCGACGCGCCGCGCCTCGCCGCCGGAAAGGGTCGCCGGCCGGCGATCGAGCAGCGGGCCGAGGTCCAGCAGGCGCGCGACTTCCCCGAACCCCGGCCAGTCGGCGGGCAGGGCGGCCGCCCTCCGGCCGCCCGGCACGCCATAGGCCAGGTTGCGCCGCACGGTGAGGTGGGGGAAGAGCCGCATGTCCTGGAAGACATAGCCTGCGCGGCGCCCCTCGGGCGGCAGGTCGATACCGGCCCCGGCGTCGAAGATCGCGCGACCCCCGATCGCGGCGCGCCCGGCCAGCGGCCGCCGCAGCCCGGCCAGGCAGTCGAGCAGCGAGGTCTTCCCCGCGCCGGAAGGGCCGGTGACCGCGAGGATGCGGGCCGGCGTCGCGATCGTCACCTCGCGTTCGCGCTCGCCCGCGCGATAGGTCAGCGCGAGGTCAAACGACATGGGCCTGCCTCCCGGCTGACCGGCGCACGAGCCATTCGCTGGCCATCAGCGCCGCGAGCGAGAGCAGCACCGCGATCAGCGCGAGGCGGGTGACCGCGGCTTCCCCGCCCGGGGTCTGCAACAGGGTATAGATTGCCAGCGGCAGGGTGCGCGTTTCGCCCGGAATGTTCGCGGCAAACGTGATCGTCGCGCCGAATTCCCCCACCGAACGGGCAAAGCCGAGCACGAGCCCGGCGAGGATCCCCGGCAGGCTGAGCGGCAGGGTGATCGTGCGGAAGGCGCGCCAGCGGCTCGCCCCCAAGGTGCGCGCGGCGGCGACCAGGCGGCGGTCCACCGCCTCGATCGACAGGCGCATTGCGCGCACCATCAGCGGCAGGGCCATGACGCCCGCCGCCAGCGCGGCCCCGGTCCAGTGGAAGGCGAGCGAGAGGCCGAAGGCGCGGTCCAGCAGGGCGCCGACCGGCCCGTTGCGCCCGAAGGCCAGCAGCAGCAGCCAGCCGGTGACCACCGGCGGGATGACGAGCGGCAGGTGAACCAGCGCGTCGAGCAGCACCTTGCCGGGGAACCGTCGCCGCGCGAGCAGCCAGGCGAGGGCATAGGCCAGCGGCAGCGTGGCCGCCATCGCCACCAGGCTGACACGCAGCGACAGGCCGATCACCTCCCATTCCGCGGGCGAGAGCATGGCTCAGTCCTCCCTCGGGAGCGGGGCGAAGCCGTGGCGCAGGAACACCTGCCGCGCCGCGGGCGACACCAAATGATCGAGGAATGGCCCGGCATCGGGATGCCCAGCGCGCGCGAGGACAGCGGCCGGATAGCGGATCGGGGGATGGGCGCCGGCCGGCACCCGCGCGGCCGCGCGGACCTTGCGCGAGGCGGCGGCATCGCTGGCATAGACGATCGCCGCGTCGACTTCGCCCCGTTCGGCCAGCGCCAGCGCCGCCCGGACATTGTCGGTTGCGATCGCGCGGGGCGCGGTCGCGGTCCACAGGCCCAGCGTCTCCAGCGCGGCGCGGGCATAGCGGCCGGCGGGCACGGCCTGCGGATCGCCGATCGCGACGCTTCCCTGGCCGAGCGCCCCGGCGACCGACATGCCCCCGGCGCCATCGCGCGCGACGTCGGCGGGTGGCCGCCTGCCCGGATGAACGACGACGAGCGTGTTGGAGGCCAGGTCGCGCGGTTCGTCCGCGCCCAGGTGCCCGCCGCGGCGCAGGTGATCGATCCATGCGCCGTCGGCGAGGACGACGATATCGGCCGGCGCGCCGGCTTCTACCTGGCGGGCGATGGCATGGGACCCGGCATAGGACAGGACGGGCCGCGGATGGCCCGCCGCCGCCCATTGCGCGGCCACTTCGTCGAGCGCGCCTTGCAGGCTGGCCGCGGCGAGCACGACCGGGCCGCGTTCCTGCGGCGGCGCGCAGGCGGCCAGCAGCAAGGCGAGCAGCGAGGCGGCAAGCCGGGCCATCCGCGCCGCGCCCGTCAGCCCGTCACGCGGCGCGCGTCCACGGCCTGCCCGCGAACGTCAGCGGACCCGCGGGCCGCCGAAGGGCAGCGGGGGCGGGGGACGGCGCGCACCCCGGGGCAACTGCGCCTGGTAGGCGCGGCCGCAATGTTCGACGCAATAGGGGAAGCCGGGGTTCACCGGCTCTCCGCAGAAATGGAAATCGGGTTCCCCCGGGTGGCCCATCGGCCAGCGGCAGACCTTGTCGCTGAGATCGAGCAGGCTGGTCTTGTCGGCGATCTCCGGGCTCGGCTTGGCCGGCACCAGGCGGCGCGGCGGGGCCGGCGGGATCGGCGCCTGCTGGTCGCCCGGCCCCTGGCGCAGGAAGCCGCCCGGGCCGACGGAGACGATCTTGGGCAAGTCCGTCCCCGTGTTCGGCAGGGGCTGCGACGCGTTGCCGCCCTGTCCGGCGGGTGCGGCGCGCGGCGCGGGTGCCGGCTTGGGCGCATCGGCCGCCTTGGCGGCCGGGCGCGGCGCGGCGGGGGCCTTCTTCGGCGCAGCCTTGGCGGCAGGCGCCTTGTCGGCTTTCTTCGGTTCGTTGGCTTTCACCGGGGAGGGGCGCGATTTCAGCCCCAGGCGGTGCGCCTTGCCGATCACGGCGTTGCGGCTCACGCCGCCGAGTTCGTCGGCGATCTGGCTGGCAGTGGCGCCGCCTTCCCACATCTTCTTCAGCGTGGCGATCCGTTCGTCGGTCCAGCTCATTCGAATTCCATTCGCAACAAATTCCATGGGGCGCGGCTTGCCAGCGGAAGCCACGAGCACTAGTCGGCCCAAAATGGCCGATCAAGCCCGCACACCCGCCAGTTCGCCCGACGATGGGGGCATTTCCTTCGTGGAGGAAAATGCCGGCGAAGCTCGCCGGTTTCCGCCTCGCGGAGTGCCCGTGTTCGACGGGATCAACCGCATCGGACTGTGGAGCCTCTATATGAAGGAGGTTCGCCGATTTCTCAAGGTCCAGACGCAAACGGTCTGGGCCCCGGCGGTCACCACGCTCCTGTTCCTCGTCATCTTCAGCGTCGCGCTCGGCCGTTCGGGCCGCGAAGTCCTGGGCGTGCCCTTCGCGACCTTCGTCGCGCCGGGCCTGATCGTGATGGGCATGATGCAGAACGCCTTCGCCAATGCCAGCTTCACCCTGCTGGGCGGCAAGATCCAGGGCACGATCATCGATCTGCTCATGCCGCCCCTGTCGGAAGGGGAGCTGATGGCCGGCATCGTCGGCGCGGCCGTGACCCGCGCGGTCATGGTCGGCGGTGCCGTGGCCCTGGCCATGGCGTTCTACCCCGGCGTCAGCCTGGCGGTGGAGCACGCCTGGGCCGTGGTCTGGTTCGGCCTGATGGGGGCGGCGATGCTGGCCCTGATGGGGCTGCTGACCTCGATCTGGGCGGAAAAGTTCGATCACAACGCCGCGATCACCAATTTCGTGGTCGCGCCGCTCGCCCTGCTTTCGGGCACGTTCTACGTGATCGACAATCTCGCGCCCGTATTCCAGGCGATCAGCCGCGCCAACCCGTTCTTCTACGTGATTTCGGGCTTTCGCTACGGCTTCTTGGGGGAAAGCGACATCGGCAACAGCGACGCGGCCATCGTGCAGAGCGCGATCGGCCTCGGCCTGCTCAACCTCGCGCTGGCCTATTTCTGCTACCGCGTGCTGCGCTCGGGCTGGAAGCTGAAGGACTGACCGCGCCGGTTTCGCCCGCGCGGTCGGGCCCGCCGATCAGTGCGTCAGCGAACGCCGCATCTTGTAGCGGCCGTTGCGGAAATCCTCGAACAGTTCGGTGACGTTCGGATGGTCCACCGGGCCGCCCTGCGCGTCGGGCAGCAGGTTCTGCTGGCTGACATAGGCGACGTAGGACGAATCCTCGTTCTCGGCGAGGAGGTGATAGAACGGCTGGTCGCGCCGCGGCCGGATATCCTCGGGGATGGCCTCGTACCATTCCTCGCTGTTGGAAAAGACCGGGTCGACATCGAACACGACGCCGCGGAAATCGAACATGCGGTGGCGCACGACGTCGCCGATGCCGAAACGGGCACGGGCATGTCGCGGCATTTCGATAAAACGGCCCGCCTGGGCGGAAAAGAACTGCGAACGTTCCATTGCGCCGGGAAATATAGGATTTCGCTTCGGCGAAACAAGCATGCCCGGCGCGCCATCCCCCGCCATCTTCCAACTTGGGGCTTGGCAAGCCATGGCCGCTCCGCTAACCGGCGCGCTCCCGACGCGGCCGGAGGCCCTGCCTCCACAGCGCATTCTCGTGCGGAGAGGTGCCGGAGTGGTCGAACGGGGCGGTCTCGAAAACCGTTGTGCCCTTACGGGTACCGAGGGTTCGAATCCCTCCCTCTCCGCCACCGCGCCTTTTCCTCGCGATCCGGTGATTTCCAGAAAAGTCTAGGAGTTTCCTGGGCTTGCTTGCCGAGATCGTCCCGCACCGACGAGACGCCGATGCGGGCGATCGCCAAGGGATTGCCGCGCCAGCCGAAGAAGGAAGGGCATTTTGCGGCCATGCCCTACTCGCGGGTGCCGGCGTTCGTACCGCGCCTTCGCGAGCGCGAGAGCTACAGCCGGCTGGCGCTGGAGTTCGCGATCCTGACCGCGGCGCGCTCGGGCGAGGTGCGCCATGCCGAGTTCGACGAATTCGACTTGTCAGCCGGTCTCTGGACGATCCCTGCGCAGAAGATGAAGGCCGGCCGCGAACATGTCGTGCCGCTATGCGCGAGGGCCGCGCGGATCATCAAGCGCTGCGCGGAGCTGCGCATCCGCAACTGTCCGCTGGTCTTTCCCGGGATGCACGGTTTCAAGCCGATGTCGGACATGACGCTGACCAAGCTCCTGCGCGAGATGAAGGAGCCTTACACGGTGCACGGCTTCCGATCGGCCTTTCGCGACTGGGTGAGCGAGGAGCGTTCGACCCAGTCAGCCGGCGATCTTTCGGTCGACAAGGCTGTGTGCCAAGCCGATTACCGAGTTCGCATCAAGGCTCATGCGTCCGAGGCGGGGCATTCGCCATTGCGCATTCGTCGTGGCTTTCCTCAAACCCGAAACCATGCATCTCTGAGAAACACGACGATCCGCTGAGCCAGGCTGGAATTGAAAAAACCGATCGCTATTGCTGAGCAGAACGATGCCATCGCCCTGGTCGGCGTGGAGATGCACATAGGCGCGAAAGTCGCCGTTGTTGCCGGAGTGATAGTAGCGCACGCCGCGATCCGTCCTTTTTACAGGGAAGCCCAGGCTACGATGCAGCTCACCTTCTTCTGCCGGCAGCGACGTCTGGATTGCGAGCATTTCAGTGGCCGCGGGGCTACCGGCGGCATGCTCTTCGATGAGGAAGCGAACAAACCGGGCATAGTCGAGCGCGGATATGTTGAGGCTGTAGGCCGCGCCAAAGTTATCATCGTGGGCCTCATTGTCGGTGGGCCGATTTCCGCGATGCCCAAACGCCTTTTGTTCCGGAACGCTGTCGTGCCACGTGTACCCCATGAAGCTTGCGCCGATACGATCGCGAAGTTCGGCGTCGAGAAGGCCCTGGAGCCCATCGTCGTCGCCATGGAGAAGGTGCTTCATCACGCGTGCAAGGCTGGAAGCCGCGATCGCGTTCTAGACTTGGCCGAGGTCGATCCTCGGTTCGCCGCTATCTGCGCAACGTCCCCGTCCTAGAGCTTCCTGCCCCATACTTCGAGGTGCTGGTTGCGTTCCACGCGGATCGGACGGTGAAGGTCAAGCAGCGGGGCGAGGCCTGCGTTATCCAGCCACTCGCGCGTAGCTGCCGCCGACGGGGGCTCGAGCTGTTCGAAAGCATCGGTGACCCGCTGCCACAGGTAGAGCACGTAAGGCTGCACGCCGCTTTCGAACGCGATCCCGCGAAACACGGTTGCGACCGAACCGATGATGCGCCGGTGCGGCCTCTCGGTGACCGGCGCACCCTCTTGCGGGTCGGCGTCGGCGACGAACTGGCGCAGCATGGCCAGCTTGTCGGCAAGTTCGGGAAACAGTTCGGACGCCATGTGGCGGTATACCGGCTCGAGCGTCTCGGGAATCGCGTCCCCGGCGAGGTAGGTCGCCGCGTAGTCCCCGAATTCCGGAATATCCGGGTCCGGCGCATTCATCCGTTCAACCCAGCGATAGACCTTCGGCGCACGTCGCTTCATCAGGTCCGCGGGAACCGGGTCGCGGCCAAGGTGCGCGAACAGCGGGCCCAGCAGTCCGTAATCACCCAGCGAGGGCGCTCCCCCGAACAGGTAGGGGTGCTGGGCGAAATGCGCCTCCAGCAGGTCGAGCAGTTCGAGGTAGGAAGCCTCGATCGCAGGGACGGTAGCCGGGGTGACGCCCAACATCGGCAGATAGGACTGCATGCGAGCCATCACCTTGGCTGCCTGGTCCGCCCCCGATCCTGCCGTGAAGGCATCCTGCAGGAAACGGTCCTGCCGGTCGGCATGGCTCCAGCGGTAATGCATGGCATGGCGGGTGAGGCCGACCACGGCATACAGCTCCGCCACGTGCGCCAGGATCCGCTGTCGCGGCCCGGGGGGATAGGCACTGATCCTGGCGCCGGCCCGTTCGAAATGGTCCAGGATATCGACGGTGTCTTGCACGATGGTGCCGTCGGGAAGTTCGACGACGGGTATGATTCCGCGACCGATCTTCGGGACGATCTCGGCTCGAAACCGGCTATCCGCGGCACGCTCGACATAGGGGATGCCCTGTTTGCGAAGGTATGCCCGCGTCTTGCCCGTGTAGAGCGAATGCGGCGCGCCGTAGAGGGTGACCGGTTGCATTTGTTCCCCTGTCGATACGGGTGCCCGGGGCCCCGATGGGCGTGCCCGGCCGTGGATGCCGGGCCTATGACGGCGGCTGCGGAGCGTCAACTGCCGGAGCGATACGCCTCGCCTGCGGTCGGCCACCATGGCGACGGGGCGGGCGGCTGCCGGGCGCGTTGGCTTTTCCCATCGGCGCCGATGTCGTGTAGACGGGGCGGAGTCGTTGAAACGGGGAACGCGAGGGGTTTCGATGCAAGGGGCAGCAATCGGGCAAGGGGCCGCCTGGAACATGGCGGATTTTCTGCTGGAATTGTACCATGACGCCGCCGAATATTCGCCCAGCGAGCTGAGGATACGCGTTCTCAGGCGCCTGCAGGACATCGTGCCGTTCGACTTCGCCGTCTGGGGCGGGGGGCAGGCCGAGGGGCGCCTCGTCAACGATCTTTCGGTTCTCGACCAGAGCCATGCCATCCTGGGCGAGTGGGAGGCGGTCGCGCACCAGGACGGTTTCTGCGATCTCACGCTCGAAAAGCTCGGGACCACGGCCCGCTTCGACGACGTCCCCGGCTATCGCGAAAGCCTCGCCTATAACGAGCATTGGCGCAGGTTCGATGCCTCGCACATGATGGCGACGATCGTGGCCGAGCGGTCCGACGGCTATGTCAGTTTCGTCGGTCTGTGCGCCGACGATCGCCCGCGCGCCTTTTCCGACGCGGAGCGCGGCCTCAAGCAGGTCCTGATGCCGCATTTCTCCCAGGCGCTACGCATCAGTCGCGACCTGGGGCAGGCGCGCGGCGACCTGCCCTGCGAGGCGATGGGCCTCGTCGATCCCGATGGCGCGGTGATCTCGGTCGAAGGGCCGTTTGTCGAACTGGCGATGCAGGAATGGGGGCCGGGGAGCGGGGGGCTGCCGGCCGACGTGGTCCAGGCGCTGCACCGGGAGGGCCGGTGGGGCGGGGTGGCGCTGCAGGCGAAGATGGTCCCCTTCGGGCGCAATTACTTCGTCCACCTGGTCGCGACCCCCGCGCTCGAGCGCCTGTCCCCGCGCGAGCGGGAAGTCGCCCGGCTCTTCGGCTCGGGCCTGACGCACAAGGCGGTGGCCCGCCGGCTGGGATCGTCGCCTTCGACGGTCCGCAACCAGCTTGCGCGCGTCTACGAGAAGCTCGGCGTTTCGAACAAGACCGAGCTTGCAGCGCTCGTCGGCCGCGACAATCGCTGAGCGTCGCCGCCCGGCATAGGGCATCTGCACTATTTCCGCCGCGACCCGCGGCGACCTATTCCGCCCCCCGGAACCTCGCGGCCCGGATCGGGGCGCGGGGGCATTTGCCCGGCGCCGGGCATTCGCGCGCACGACGGCGCGCGGCACCGGCGATCGGGCGCGATGCGAATGGGGAAACGCGATGACGAAGACCAATGCCGGAGACGACGGGACGATGCCGCCCGCGACCGGTCCGATGGGTGCCGGCGACCGATCGGTGGAGGCCTGGGCAAGCGCCGAAGGCCGTGCAAAGCTGGCGGCGCGGGTCAGGAACATCCTGGCCGCGCCGGGCACCGAGTGGCAACGGATTGCCGGGGAACCGGATGGCGTGGGCGCGGTCTTCACCCGCTACGTCGTGCCGCTCGCGGCCGTCCCGGCGCTTGCGGCGATGATCGGCTCCCTCCTGTTCGGCATTTCCGTGCTGGGGATGACCTATCGTCCCACCTTCGGCGCGGCGCTTTCTTCCGCGCTGGTGCAATATGTTCTGACGCTGGCCGGCCTCTTCGTCTTCGCCTGGGTGGTCAACCTGCTGGCGCCCCGGTTCGGCGGCACGGCCCACTGGACCAGGGCGTTCAAGGTCGTGGCCTATGCGGCCACCGCGGCCTGGGTCGTCGGCATTGTCCACCTCGTCCCGATGCTGTCGTTCCTCGCGATCCTGGGGCTCTACAGCCTCTACCTGCTCTACCGCGGCCTGCCGGTGCTGATGGACGTGCCGCGCGAGAAGGCGCTCGTCTTCACCGCGGTGCTGGTCGCGGCCATGATCGTGGTCGGGCTGGTCCTCGGCGCGCTGGCGAACGTCGTGCGCCCGGTACCCGACCCGTCGGTCACCCCCGATCCCGGGCTGGGCGGGCTGATCGAGATGCTCGAGGACAATGGCGGCGCGGCGGGCGCCGGCCTCGACCCGCAGGGCGCAGGCGGCTCGATCGCCGAGAGCGCCGAAGCCGCGCTGAAGAGCCCGGTGGCCTCGGCATCGGGCGCGCTTTCGGCCGAGTCGCTGGCCGCGATCCTGCCCAAGACCCTCGCCGGTCTGCCCCTGGCCGAGATCGAGCACGCCTCGCTCGGTGCCGGGCTCGGCTCCTCGGCCGAGGCGCGCTACGGCAGCGGCGACGCCACGGCCCGGCTGGACCTGGTGGACGTGGCGCCGATGGGCGGGATTTCCGCGGTCACGGCCAGCCTCAACGTCCAGCGCGATCGCCAGACCGCGACCGGTTACGAACGGCTGGGCAAGGTCAACGGCCGCATGACCGGCGAGAAATGGGACAGCGCGACGCGGCGCAGCGAATACAACGTGCTGGTGGCCGACCGGGTCATGGTCTCGGCCGAAGGCCGCGGGGTCCACATCGACGATCTCAAGCAGGCGGTCGAGAGCCTCGACCTCGACGCGATCGAGGCGGCCGTCGAGCAGCAATAGCACGCCGGCCCTTTTCCGTTCCGGGGCGAGCGATCGCGACGTCGCACCCCGGCGCGGCGAGGCCGGCCGGACTTTCCAGGGAGTACGACGCCATGCGCCTATCCATCCGTCTGCTTGCGCCCATCGCGGTGGCGGCGATCGCCACGCCCGCGCAAGCGCAGTTTTTCGACCGTCTCCTCGATCGCGCCGAGCGTGCCGTCGAAGGGGAGATCGAGGGCAAAGTGGACCGCGAGGCGCGCAAGGTCACCCGTTGCGCGCTCGGCGATGCGACGTGCATCAAGGCGGCCCGGAGCAGGGGGGAAGAACCGGAAATCGTGCGCCGCGAGAGCGGGCCGAAGGCCTACCCCGGCATCGGCGGCGATCGCGAGATCCGCTTCCCGATGGGCGAGCGGTCGTTTGCCGACGCGGTGGTGACCTACCGGCCGGGCGATCGCCGCGGGCTCTCGCGCGCGGTGCAGGGCCAGGGCAATGTCCTGGGCGCACCCGATGGCGCGGGCGGCGCCCCGTGCGCGGCGCGCGGGGATTGCCCTGTCGTCGCGCTGGCGCCCGGGGGCGAGATGGTCGTGCGCTTCACCGACAATGTCCTCACCGGCAGCGGCGACGATGCGAGCGATCTGTGGATCTTCACCGGCGACGCGCATTCGCGCCTGTCGGTCGAAGTCGGCGTCGATGGAAAGACGTGGGAGCCGGTCGGCAGCGTTCACGGGCCGCGGGGGGGCGTCGATATCGACGCGGCGGGCTTCGGCCCCTACGCCGCCTTTTCCCATGTCCGGCTGAAGAACCTGCCGGGCGATGGGATAAGTGCGCGCCCGGCCGTCGCGACCATCGACGCCGTCGGCGCGATCAGCACGCGGGAACTGGGGCAATGACCGCGCGCGGGTGGCTGTTGCGGCTGGCCGCGACGGGGCTGGCATGCGCCCCTTTCCCGGCGAACGCCGAAATCGACGGGCACGGGCCCGATGCCTGGCGCGTGACCGGTGTCGCGGCGGACGACGTACTCAATGCGCGCGTCGGGCCGGGAACCGGCTATCCGGTGATCGACAGCTTCGCGCACGATGCGCGCGACCTGCGCCAGGTGACCTGCGTGCCGCTGCTGATCGCCGGGGTGCAGGAGAAACTGACCCGGGCCCAGCGCGAGGAACTGCCGCCCAGCTGGTGCCTGATGCGTTCGGCGGACCTGTCGAAGGCCGGCTGGGTTCGCCAGCGCTACCTCGTGCCCGACGGCCCGGACGCGGCCGCCCCGGCGCCGGTCGGTGACGCGATGATCGCCGAGGCGGTGAACCTCGTGCGCCGCCTCTACGCCAGCGGCGGCCCCGGTGCCGCCGCCGCCAGTCATCCCCTCGATCCCCGCAATGCGCCGGCCTATTTCGCCGCCGATGTCGTGGCCGCGATGCGTTCGCGCCCGCTCCAGGCCGATCCGCTGTTCGGCGCGCAGGATTTCGACGGCAGCTATGGCGAACCGACCGCGGACGCGGACCAGCCGATGTTTCGCGGAATGGTCACCGTGAACGTGGAGATCGTCAACTTCGGCCGGCGCCACACCGCGGTGTTCCGGCTGCGCGCCGATCCCGCGCAGCCCGGCGCGCCCTTGCGCATCTTCCGCATCGAACACGATGGCTGGTCCTTTCCCTGATCCCGCCGGCCATACCAAGGAGCTTCTCTCATGACTTTGCCTTTGAAACTCTCCGCCCCCGTTCTTTGTGCGATCGCGCTGGGCATGGTTGCCGCCTGCTCGCCCGGATCGGAGCCGGGGGATGAGCCTGCGGCGGACAGCGAAGGCGCCGCGGCCCGGCAGCCGGGGATCGGCGAACTCAAGGCCACGATCGGCGACGTGGCCTATCGCGGGGAAACGGTGGACAGCGCGGCCCACGGGTCCTCCACGGCCGAGTTTCGCGACCTGGGCGCGGTGAAGAGCGTGAAGATCCAGGCGCACGACCCCGCGGCGGACGGGTTCATGCACAACGTGCTCGCCGTCGAGTTCACGCTGGCCGGCAGCGATTCCTCCGCGCCGGTTACCGGGGCCACGATCTCCTACTGGCCGGGCGGCACGGACGGGCCGTTCTATCACAGCGAGGGGAGCGCGTCGGCGCCGCAGGTCGTGCTCGACGCGGTGTCGTTCGAGCAAGGCGCCGCCTCGGCCAGCGGCCGTTACTCCGCCAACCTTTGCCGGAAAGCCGATTTCTTCTCGGAGCCGGACAGGAACGATTGCGTCGCCGTCGAGGGGACGTTCGACACAGCGCTGCGCGAAAGCGCTTGATCGCGGCGCCTGCCGGGCCGACCGAACGAGAATGATGGAGAGCGATTGATGCCGGGATTGCACAGACACGGCCTCGCGGCCCTGGTGCTGGCCTGCGGGCTGCTGTTCCAGTTGTTCGCAGCCGCTTCGCCGGCCCAGGCGCAGGCGCGCGATCCCAATTCGCCTTACCGCGACAGCTACGACGTGCGCTTCGGCGACCGCCTCGTCGGGTCGTGGTCGGGCCGGGTGTCCGGCAGCTCGGTTTCGCAAGCGGACGGCGAGATGGCGGGCCAGGCCGTCTTCGTTCGCAGGGGCTATCGCGACAGCAGCTATTTCGGGATCGTCCTGCACGATCACCGCCACCGGACCGGCGACACCTTCTCGGAAATACACATCGGGACGATCCCCTGCGGCCCTTCGGGACGGCGGATAGACGCGGTTCACGGGCTGGAGGCGAGGGAGGCCCGCGCGCGGTTCGCCACCGTGTCGTTCGACAACCGGCTGGCCGCGACAGGTCGCCCCGACATGCGGGTATTCCCCGTCTACGGGGCGGAAGCGGCGAACCCTGCGACGATCGTCACGCAGTGGACGCAGGACAGCTTCACGCTGCACCTTTCGGGCAGGTTCGTTTCGGTCGTCACCCCGGTGGCGGGCCAGACCTTCGATTACGAGCGGCAGCGCGAAGGCAGGCTGGAAGAACTGCACCTGGAGGCGACTTTCACTCTCGAGCGAACGCCGGCGACCGAGGATCTCTTCGATCTCACGCTGTGCGAAGAGAAGGAGTTTCTCCAGGTCGTCGAGACCGTGCCCGAAAGCGGGCGCGAGAACGTGGTTCTCGAAGGCGCGGACTTCTACATCGAGTTCGACGCCCCGATCGAAACGACGACCCTCGATGAAACCACGGTCTTCATGACCACCCGCAACGCGGGCGGGGGGCCGATCTTCGTTGCCACCGACCTTGCCCTCGTCGCGCCCGACCGGGTGCGGGTCAGGCCGGTCGAGCCGCTACTGAGCGGGACGGTCTACGACATCGAGGTCATGTCGGGGGAAGAGGGCCTTCGCGGGCTGGAGGAGGAAATGCTCGCCGGCGATTACCGGATGTCCATCTCCACCCTGGTCGAACCCGACGAGCTGCGGCTCGAGATCCACCAGGTTTCCCGCGACGCGCCCCTGATAAAGGACAAGCCCGCCGCCGGACGGATCTTCGTCGAATGGGAGGAACGCGACGACATCGATCCCGCCTGGCAGGTGCTGAACTATCCTGTCGTGGCCGAGATCACCGATCTCGACGACAACACCGTCTTTCCCGAAATTGCCGAACGGGCGCGCCGTCCGGACCTGATTTCGGACGAAGAACGCCGGCTGGGAAAGCACGCCCTGAACCTGTTCGACTGGACGCCGACCTCGGGCTCGCTGCCGATGCACTTCACCGCCAAGGTCAAGCCGGCAAACCCCTATCCGGAAACCGCCGATCCCGAACCGGCGAAAGTGGATCACACCATGCAGTACGCTGCCGAACACAGCGACCTCCTCGTGTTCGACTATTACCTCGCCGAACATGCCGAGTGGTCGCAAGGCGCCGACGATCGAACCCGCCACTACGCGCTGTTGGCCGCGCAGCAGCAGCAGACGTACATGAACCAGGTTTTTCCGATCGCTCGCGTGGTGGGGCGTTTTCAGGGAAGCTACAATATCGCGCGCACCATCTGTGAACTACCCAGGATCTTCGACAGGGAACTGTGCGACGAGAATGCGGGCGACATGATGGCGCTGTTCAGACTGTTTCACGAGCATGTCTCCGCGCGATCGGTCGCTCATGTCATCGTCTCCTACCATCCCCCCAGTCTCGGAGGGGCCGGGAAAACCTATGCGCCGTTCGATCAGCCTTCGACGCTGATCGCCAGGCCGGGTGAGACGGCCAAGGCCCATCTGCCCGCGCCTGACCTGGCAGCACTCCGATTGGCGAACCGGGAGAACCGGAACATGATCGTCATGAGCAGCGGCCCGCTGCCCGATGGGGTCGTCCCGGGAATCGTCACCGCCCCGCTGATCGAGCATGAGTTCGGCCATGTCTTCGCGCTTCCGCACACGCCCTATGTGGAAGGCCGCGAGCACCGGGCGGAAGTGTGCGACGCCTACCGGGACAGGAAAGCGCCGGGGATCGACGGCATGCGCATCGCGCTCGACGGTACGACCGGCTGGCAGAAATCCTCCGAATATGGCAATGCGCAGTCGCGCACCCCGATGCGCAACCTGATGTTCCCCTGCGCCTACGATCACCGGAGGGAATACTGGATCGATGGCGACCAGTACGATTGGCTGGTGAAGCGCGTGCCGGCGATCCTGCGCAACGCCGGCGCGCATACCGGTTCGCTATCGGCGCTCGGCGGAAATCCGCTTGCCCAAGGCCGCGGCTCTGCCGACGGTATCGCCACCAGCGTGACATTCGACGGCGCGGACGGCGATCGGCGCTTTATCCTGGTCTCCGGCCTCAGCGACGGCACGAAGGCGCAGTTCCTCCCCACGGTCGGCGTGCCCGGGCCGCGCGACCCGCTGTCGGGCGACGGACCGTTCGAACTGCGCGTGGAGGATGCCGCCGGTTCCGTGCTGGCGCGGGCCAAGGTCGGCCCACCGACATCGGACGAGCCCGTCTGGCCTTTCGCGGTCACCCTGGCGCTGTCGGGCGAACCGGCCCGGATCGCGCTTGTCAACGGGGCCGAGGTCATCGGCGAGCTGCGCGCATCGGGCCAGCTGGACAGCCCGAGCGTGACGTCCCACGCCCCCGGTTCCAGCTACCGCGCGGGCGAAGCTCTCGAGTGGACGGCCGGGGCGGGCCCGGCGGAGGCCACGACATATTCCGTCCGCTATTCGCCCGATGGCAGGGAGTGGTCCACGCTCGCGCACTTCCTTTCGGATACCCGCTACACCCCCGATCCGCTCACGCTGAGCCCTGGCCCGCGCGCTGCCTTCGCGATCGTCGCCCACGACGGGGTGGCGGAACGCACGACGATGCTGCCGGTGCAGCTGAGCGTTCCGCTCGAACCGCTTGCCAGCTGGCCGTCGGGCGAGACGGGGGCGGGCGCGTTCGACAGCCCTGCCGGCGCGGCCTTCAACGTCGCGCTCGATCCCGCCTCGCTCGATGCCGTGCGGCTCGAGATGGACGGCACGGCCGTCGCAGCGAAAGTCTCGCTCAGCCCCTCGGGCACGATCGTCTCGGTCAGGCCGCGCAACCCGGTCGCGGGCCGGGCATATGCGGCGGTGGTCGGGACCGGGCTGCGCGCGAAGGACGGACGGCACCTGGCGGAGGAGCTGCGGCTGGAATTCGTCCTCGATGCCGTGGCCGGGCAGGAAGAACCTTCGCCCTGGATGCCCGATCGCCCCGCGCTGGGGGCCGGCTCCACGGCTGGCGACCGCCCGGAAACGCAGCCGTCGCGGCGCGCCGAGCCCGCCCGCGAGATCACCGTCACCGCACAAGGGGAGATCACGCTGGAGGTCGGCACCAATCCGACCGTTCCCGCCACGATCACGCGCTGCGATTTCGACCGCGGCGGCGGCCTGGCGGGCCTGGGCGTGGTCTTCGAGACCAACCCGGGCAGCCGGCTGGAGATCGATATGCGCCGCGCCGGCGGGACGATCTCCGCCACGCTGTCGCGCAGCGACGGCTACGACGTCAGCAACCGGGGCGGGCCGGCGGATGGCTGGGCCATGGACCTCGGGGCCGACGGACAGCTCACGGCCCGCGGGAAAGTGGGCGTCGGCGGCGATACCGCCGGCTTCCGCCTCGCCGGCGAGTGCCCGGCCCAGCCGTAGCCGGCCTTCCCACCAGGCCAGCAGGAGAACCCCCATGCTTACCACTGTCCTTACCCTTGCCCTGACGCTTGCCTCGACCACCGCGCCCGAAGCCGGCACCGCGCAGCTGACCTTCGGCGGCGAGACGACGGTTCATCCGATCGCCGACTGCGCGATGACGCCGACCGACGGCGTACCCGCGCGCCTCCTGATCGAGGAGGTGGGCCTCACGCTCGTCCTCGCCCGGGCCGATCACGTGCAGACCATCAGCGTGATCCGCGACAATACCAACTGGTCCGCCACCCGGATGAACATCGGCGGCCAATGGACCGATCGCGGCCGTCCCGCCGGGCCGATCGTGCAGGAATGGGGCCCGCTCATTCGCGCCGAAGCCGTGCTCGCCGGCTCAGGAGAAGGCGCGGAGCGGCAGGTCTCGCTGGTCGCCCGCTGCTGATCCGCGATCACGCGCGGGCGGTTTTTCCGCCTGCGCGAATGCACGTCGCCTGCTCTTCGCGCGGACCGGACGGCCGGGCAGGCCCCGATAGCAGCCCGGCCGCCCCCGGTCTTTTTTGGCCTGTCCCCCTTTCGTCGGCGGGCGGGGTGGCCTAGCGCTCTTGCGATTGCGGAGAAGGGAGCGCGTTCATGCGGTTGATTTCATTGATGGGTGCCTGCGTCCTGGCGGCTTGTCCGGTGGCGGCGGAGGACGCGGCCAATGTCGCCGACACGACGGCCGCGGCGACGCAGGGGATCGGGCCGGGCGCGCGGCCGGTGGGGGCGGACTGGAGCCGCAGCCCGGTCGTCGCGCGCGAGGGGATGGCGGCCACCGCGCATCCGCTGGCGACGCAGGTCGCGCTCGATATTCTCAAGGCCGGGGGCAGCGCGGTCGACGCTGCGATCGCGGCCAATGCCGCGCTCGGCCTGATGGAGCCGACCGGCAACGGGATCGGCGGCGACCTGTTCGCGATCGTCTACGACCCCGCGACCGGGCGCCTGCACGGCATCAACGGCTCGGGCCGTTCGCCGGCGGGCCAGACGCTGGAGCAGCTGAGGGCCCGGCTGGGCGAAGGGGCGACGTCGATCCCGCCGGTCGGCCCCCTGCCGGTGACCGTTCCCGGCACCGTCGACGCCTGGTTCGCGCTGCATGATCGGTTCGGCAAGCTGCCGATGGCCGACAACCTAGCGCCCGCGATCCGTTACGCGCGCGAAGGGCACCCGGTCGCGCCGGTCATCGCGATGTACCTGGCCCGCGCGCTGAGGAGCTACGAGGCGCGGCAGGAAGAGCACCCGTTCGATTTCGCCAATGCCCGGGCGACCTGGTTCGCCGACGGCCCGCCCGCGCCGGGCGAGATCTTCCGCAACCCCGACCTGGCCGACACGCTGGAGCGTATTGCCGCGGGCGGGCGCGACGAGTTCTACGAGGGCGAGACCGCGCGCATCATGGTCGATTACCTGCGCCGGCAGGGCAGCGCGTTCACCCTGGCCGACTTTGCCGCGCACGAGAGCGAATGGGTCGATGTCGCCTGCGTCGCCTACCGCGACGGGTACGAGCTGTGCGAATTGCCGCCGAACTCGCAAGGCTATGCCGCGCTGCAGATGGTCAACATCCTCAAGAACGTGGACCTGGCGCAGTGGGAACGCGGTTCGGCACAAGTGTTGCACTACATCACCGAGGCCAAGCGGCTCGCTTTCGCCGATGTCGCGCGCTTCTACGCCGATCCCGATTTCGCGGCGGCGCCGGCCGAGCTGCTGAGCGAGGAGTACGGGCGGGCGCGGTTCGCGCTGATCGATCCCGAACGGGCCACGCCGGCCTTTGCCGCGGGCGACCTGGTCGCTCCGCAGCTGGAGGGGCCGGGAGACACGACCTACCTGACCGTGGCGGACAGGGACGGGATGATGGTCAGCCTGATCCAGTCGAACTATCGCGGGATGGGCGGCGGGCTCGTCGCCGACGGGCTGGGCTTCATGTTCCAGGACCGCGGCGAGCTGTTCAGCCTCGATCCGGAACATCCCAATGCCTATGCCCCGGCAAAAAGGCCGTTCCACACGATCATCCCCGCCTTCGTGAAGAAGGACGGCAAGCCTTTCATGAGCTTCGGCCTGATGGGCGGCGGGATGCAGCCGCAGGGGCACGTCCAGGTCCTGGTCAACCTGGTCGATTTCGGGATGAACCTGCAGGAAGCCGGCGACGCGGCGCGCCTGATGCACGACGGCGGCCGGCAGCCGACCGACGCGCTGGCCGGCAGCGCCGCCCACAGCATGGCGGTGGACGACCTGGGCACGCTGTTCGTGGAACCGGGAATCCCCGCCGCCACGGTCGAGGCGCTGCGGGCCATGGGCCACAAGGTCGAGATCGAACGGACCGGGATTCCCTTCGGCGGGTACCAGGCGATCGCGCGCGATCCGGAAAGCGGCGTTTACACCGGCGCGACCGAGATGCGGAAGGACGGGCAGGCCAGCGGATACTGAGGGCGCAGCTGGCCGGCGTGGAAGCGAAAGCCGCGCACGCCGGAAAAGCGGCATATCGCGCTTGCCATTGATAAGCATTCGCATTAGCGGGACGGCGATGGCCGCATCCGGCCTGTCGTCGATGCCGAAGCGAGGTTCCCATGTCCCAGTCCAAGGCGAGCCTTCTCGCCGCCGCCGCGATCGTCCTTCCCTCCGCCGCCGCTGCCCAGTCCACGCCGCAGCCCGATGCCGCGCAGGCCGGCGATACCCGGCAGGACGCAGCCGCCGCAGCCGCCGCACCCGCCGAGGGCGCGCCTGCCGCGGCCCCGATCGTCGTGGTCGGCAGGCTGACCGATTCGGCGATCACCCGCGACGATGTCCAGCTGACCCAGGCCAACGATCTCGCCGACCTGTTCCGCAGCACCCCCTCGGTCTCGGTCGGGGGCGCGATCGGCATAGCGCAGAAGATCTACGTTCGCGGGCTCGAGGATTCGCAGCTCAACGTCTCGATCGACGGCGCGCAGGTCCAGGGGACGCTGTTCCACCACGTCGGGCGCGTGTCGATCGAACCGGAACTGCTCGAGCGGGTCGAGGTGCAGACCGGCGCGGGCGAGGCCACCGCGGGCTTCGGCGCGATCGGCGGGGCGATCCGCTTCCGCACGCGCGATGCCGCCGACCTGCTGGAGCCGGGGCGCGACGTGGGCGCGATCGTCAAGGCCGGCTGGTTCTCCAACGATGGCTACAAGCTTTCGGGTACGGCCTTCGGGCGGCTGGCCGGCGACGTCGGGATCGTCGCCGCCTACGTCCACCAGGACCGTGATCCCTATCGCGACGGCCATGGCGAGCGGGTTCCGGGCAGCGGGGCGGAGCAGAACGTCGCCTTCGTCAAGCTGGGCGGCGATGTCGGCGGCGGCCATGGCTTCTCTTTCAGCTATGAGCAGCGGGAGGAAGAGGGCGAGTTCGGCGCGCGGCCCAACTGGCCGGTGATGGAAGGCGACGACCTGTTCCCGGCCGAGGCGAGCCGGCGAACGGTGATCGGCAATTACCGCTTCGACGATGGCGGCCCGGTGGGGCTGGAACTGGTGGGTTACTGGACCCGGGCCGAATTCGAGCTCGACCGGTTCGACCGCTGGGGCCTCTACGGTGCGGAGATCGAGAACTGGGGCGGCGACCTGCGGATCGGCGCCGCGGTGGGCGCGCACGACATCGTCGGCGGGGTCGCATATCGCAACGATTCGGTCGCGAGCGCCTACCTCGCCGAGCCGGCGACCTGGCAGCCCTGGGCCTGGGACCCGGACATCGGCCGCTTCGGCGAAAGCGGCGAACTGGTCGGCGTCTATGTCCAGGACCGCTGGCAGGTGGCCGATCCGCTGCTCCTGAGCTTCGGGGCCCGTTACGACTACTACACGCTCGACATCGAGACTTACGGCGAGGGTACGAGCAGCAGCGGCGTCTCGTTCAATGTCGGCGCCGATCTGGAGATCCTGCCCGGGCTGACCGCCAATGCCGGCTATGCCGAGGCCTTCCGCGGCAAGGAGATCGGCGATGCCTTCACCCTCGAACATCGCCCGGGCCGCGCGATCCTCCAGCCCGGCCTGCAGCCGGAGACGGTCGGCAATCTCGAGGTCGGTCTCGCCTACGATCGCGGCGGCTTCCATGCCTCTGCCGCCTATTACGCGATGGAGATCGAGGACGTCGTCTTCGATCAGCTCTATCGCGGGCCGTTCCCGCAGGACGGCGTCTATTTCGAGAACGTCGGCACGTTCCGTTCGGAAGGGTTCGAGCTGCGAGCCGGCTATCGCCGCGGGGCGTTCGGGATCAGCGGGTTCTACAACCACTACGATCCGGAGCTGAACGGTCGCCCGGTCAACGGCTACGAACACCTGGCGCTCGGCAATACGCTGGGCGACCAGTGGAACGTCAGCGCGACGTTCGATCCTTCGCCCGCGCTGGGTTTCGAAGCGAGCCTGACCCGGTTCGAGCGGGTCGAGGATCTCGAGGTCCTGTTCCGCGACGTCGAGCTGGGATACGTGCCCGCGACCGAGTTCATCGACAAGCCGGGCTATACCACGCTGGACCTTTTCGCCCGCTGGCAGCCGCTGGGCAGCGACCGTTTCGAGCTGCTGGCCGCGGTCTACAACCTGTTCGACGAGGCCTATATCGCCCACGCCAGCGTGGCCGATTACAGCGCGATCCCCGATTACGGCATCGTTTCGGGCGTGCGCGAGCCCGGGCGCAATTTCCGCCTCGGCGCCGCGTTCCGGTTCTGATCGGGGGCAGGCCCCGCCGCGCCGCCTTGCCGGCGGGCGCGGGGCCGGCAGGGGGTCAGAGGCAGGCCTCGAGATAGGCCTGGTCGAAACCGAACTGGCGCGCCTTTTCCAGCGTATAGGGGCGCAGGCCCGAACTGCGGAACTCGCCCAGGATCTTGCCGTCCTCGGTTTCGTCCATGTATTCGAACTTGAACAGTTCCTGGGTGACGATCACGTCGCCTTCCATCCCGATCACCTCGGTGATGTTGGTCGTCCGGCGCGAGCCATCGCGCAGGCGCTTGACCTGGACGATCAGGTCCACGCTTTCCGCGATCTGGCGGCTGATGGCCTCCTTCGGGATCTTGATGTCGCCCATCATGATCATGTTTTCCATGCGGCCCAGGCATTCGCGCGGGCTGTTGGCGTGAAGCGTGCACATTGAACCGTCGTGGCCGGTGTTCATGGCCGCGAGCAGGTCGAAACATTCCGCGCCGCGGATCTCGCCCAGGATGATCCGGTCGGGGCGCATACGCAGCGCGTTCTTGACCAGGTCGCCGATCGTGATCGCGCCCTGGCCTTCCAGGTTCGGCGGGCGCGTTTCCAGCGGCAGCCAGTGCGGCTGCTGCAGGCGAAGCTCGGCCGCGTCCTCGATCGTCAGCACGCGTTCGCCCGGGTCGATCATCTTCGACAGCGCGTTCAGCATCGTCGTCTTGCCCGAACCGGTACCGCCGGAAATGACGACGTTCATCCGGCACGCGCCCGCGATCTTCAGCGCGGTGCACATCTTGTCGGACATCGAGCCGAATTCCTTGAGCATGTCGAGGGTGATCGGCTTCTCGGAGAACTTGCGGATCGAGATCGCGGTGCCGCGCAGGCTCAGCGGCGGGACGATCACGTTGACGCGGCTGCCGTCCTTCAGGCGGGCGTCGGCCAGCGGCGTGGTCTGGTCGACGCGGCGGCCGACCTGGTTCACGATCCGCTGCGCGATCTGGAACAGGTGCTGTTCGTCGCGGAACTTGATCGGCGCGACGACCAGCTTGCCCTTCTTCTCGATGTAGGTCTGGTCCGGGCCGTTGACCATGATGTCGGAGACATCGGGATCGTTCAGCAGCTCCTCCAGCGGGCCGAAGCCGAGCAGCTCGTCGATCAGCACCTTTTCCAGCGCGAACTGTTCGCGGCGGTTCAGCGTGACCTTGAGCTCGGCCAGCACTTCCATGATGATCGGGCGGAACTCTTCGGAAAGCTCGTCCTTGGTCAGGGTCGCCGCCGCCTCGGGATCGACCCGTTCGAGCAGCCGCGGCAGGACCTGTTCCTTGATCTTGTGGACGCTCGCCTCGAAGCCGCCGATCTCGGCCTGTTCGTGGATCGCGTTGGCGCGATCCGCCAGGCGCGTCATCGCGTCGGCCTTGTTCGGGGCTGCCGGTTCGCTGGGGGCAGGGGCTTCCTCGCCCGGCAGGGGCGGGAACTGTTCGCCGCCGGGAGGCGGGGCGGGGCGCGCCGCCTCGCCGCCTTTCATGGGCCGGGCCACGCCGAACGACGGGCGGCTGCCGGGCGCCATTCCGCCTGGACCGTTCTTCCTGCCGAATGCGCTCATTGCGTGACCCCTTGGTTTCAAATCATCCGAAAGAGCCGCCGGCGCATGGTGACGATGGCCCCTCTCAACGTGGTGAATAATTGGGAAAGTTAATTATTTTGCTAAGGCGCCGCCCCCGTGCGGTGCCCTTCGGGTCGCCCCGTGTTGAGCAGGGCCAGGCACGTCACCACGATCATGACCGGGTAGGCGTGATAGAGCGCCCCTTCGAGCATCGCGATCGCGACCAGCCCGGTCAGCGCGACGGCCGCGGCCCGTTCGCCGTCGCCGGCCCGCCGCGCCAAGCGCAGCAGGTTCAGGCCCGTGCCCCACAGCATCAGCGCGAGCGCGCCCGTGCCGGCCACTCCCCATTGGTAGAGGAACTGGAGAAGGGCGTTGTGCGGGTGGTTGATCGCGCCCATCCCCGCTTCGACTTGCGCGCGGAACTGGCCCTCGCCATGGCCGAGCAGGGGCCGTTCGACGATCGCGGCCCAGGTCTCGCGCCAGATAGCCGTGCGGCCCGACGTGTAATGGTAGATCCCGTCGCCCGAGAGCCCGCGGCTGAGGATGCGGTCGAGCCCCCATGCCTCGTGCGGGACGAGCAGGTACGAGGCCGGCACCGCGACGGCGAGCGCGGCCAGCACGCGCACGGCCAACCCGCGGCGTTGCCCTTTCGGCAGGAGGACGGCGACGACGGCCATGGCCAGCAGGCCCGCCGCCAGGGCGACGCGGCTGCCGCTGACGATCGTGAGCCAGAAGCCGAAGGCCCCGCCCACCGTCGCCAGCGCCGCACCGCGGCCGCGCGCCCCGCACGACAGGGCGAGGGCGATCGCGGCCAGCGGCACGCCGTAGAAGCCGAGCTGGCGGATATTGGTAATGCCGATGCCGACCCCGACCCAGTTGAAGCCGGGGTTGCCGAACTCGGCCGCGACGATCGCGGTGAAGACCGCGCCGTAGAGCGCGGCGCCCGCGCAGGCGGCGAGCAGGAAGGACTTGCGCCGGTGCGCCCAGGCAGAGCCGAGCATGGCCCACAGCGCGAGGCCGAACAGGGCATGGACCACGCTTGTCAGCATCAGGGGCAGCGCGGCACCGGGCCGCGCCGCGATAGCGAGATTGGCCAGCGCGATCGCGACGAGCCAGCCCGCCGCGCCCGCGCGGGTGGCGGGCGCCAGCCGGGCGAGGGCGGCGCGCATGTCGAAGCCGTCGGCGATTGCCAGCGCGATCACCGCCAGTTCGGCAGCCACGATCGGGACGGCGTAGAACAGGATCGCCGGGTGGCTGTCCAGCGCCAGCCAGCCGCCGAGCGCGAACAGCGGCGCCGCCAGCGCGACTGTCGCCAGCGCGCCGCACAGCGGCCAGCGCGCGCTGGCCTGCGGGCTAGTCTCGGCAGGGGCGGCGCGATCTGCCGCCGCGGCGATGGACATGAAGAACGCCTTCCCGGTCGCGTGAACTCGCCCCGGGCCTAGGGGGCAAGTTTTAACTTGCGGTAAACCATCGACACCGGCGACGATGCAGGCCTGCCGCTGCCGCGACGGACCCTTGGCCGCGGCGCGGGCCAGCCAGGGTGGGATTGCCGCCAGATGCGACAGGCCGAACGCACGGGCATCGTTTGCGCGCTTGCCGGCTTCACCATGCTCTCGCTCGGCGACGCGGTGGTCAAGACGATGGCGGGCATGTGGTCGCCGGTGGCGGTGGCGGCCCTGCGGCTGGCATTCGGGGCCGCCGGCCTCTCGCTGATCCTCCTGCTCGGCCAGGGGCCGCGCGCCTTCCGGCCATCGCACCCGTGGCTCCAGGTCGCGCGGGGCGCATGCCTGGCGGGGGTGACCTTGTGCTTCTTCTCCGCCGTCTTCGTCCTCCCGCTGGCCGAGACGATGGCGCTGACTTTCGTCGCGCCGATCTTCACCGCGCTGCTCGCCGGGCCGCTGCTTGGGGAGCGGGTCCGGCCGGTGGTCTGGGTCGCCTCGCTGATCGCGCTCGGCGGCGTGCTGCTGGTCCTGCGGCCCAACCTCGCCGAAGTCGGGGCCGTGGCCCTCCTGCCGCTGGGTGCCGCCGCGTTCTTCAGCCTGATGGTGATCGCCAATCGCGCGTCCTCCGGGCAGGGCAGCATCCTGTCGATGCAGGTCTTCATCGTTTCGGTCGCGGCACCGATCCTGGCGCTGGCCGCGCTCGGCGGACACGCCGCGGGGATCGAGGCGCTGCGGATCGGGCCGCCGCACTGGAGCGTGATCGCGCGCTGCGCGCTGGTGGCGGTAACGGCCAGCATCGCCCACTGGCTCATCTACCTGGGCACGACGCGCGCCGGCGCCTCGACGGTCGCGCCGATGACCTATGTCCAGATGATCGTCGCCTCGGCCCTGGGCTGGCTCGTCTTCGGCGACGTGCCCGATGCCGCGACGATTGCCGGGGCCGCCGTGATCATCGGCGCGGGCCTGTTGCTCTGGTGGCGCACCCCGCCGGGCGTGCAGCCACCGGCCCGCCAAGCGGATTGACGCGCGCGCCTTTTCCCGCGAGCAGGCGGCAAACCGCTTCGGGCGCTCCGCCCGCCAACCACAACCCGGGGTAACCAGTTCATGTGTGGAATTATCGGCATCGTCGGCAAGGAAGAAGTGGCTGACCGGCTGGTCGACGGCCTGAAGCGGATGGAATATCGCGGCTACGACAGCGCGGGCGTGTGCACGGTGCGCGACGGTTCGCTCGTGCGCCGGCGGGCCAAAGGCAAGCTGGCCAACCTCGTGGCCGAGCTGGAGCGCGACCCGGCCTCGGGCACGATCGGCATAGCCCATACCCGCTGGGCGACCCACGGCGCGCCCACCGCCAGCAATGCCCATCCCCACGCGACCGGGCAGGTCGCGCTGGTGCACAACGGCATCATCGAGAACTTCCGCCCCTTGCGCGACGAGCTGATCGCGCGCGGCCGCACGCTGGAGAGCGAGACCGACAGCGAAGTGGTCGCCCACCTCGTGTCGGAGGAGATCGAGGGCGGGGCCACGCCCGAAGACGCGGTGAAGGCCGTCCTGCCCAAGCTGCGCGGCGCCTTCGCGCTGGCGATCGCCTTCCGCGATCACCCCGACATGCTGATCGGCGCGCGGCTCGGCTCGCCCCTCGTGGTCGGCTATGGCGAGGGGGAAACCTATCTCGGCTCCGACGCGCTGGCGCTGGCCCCGCTGACGCAGAAGATCGCCTATCTCGAGGAAGGCGACTGGGTCGTCGTGCGGCGCGACGGGGCGCAAGTCTACGACGCGCAGAACGTGCCGGTGGAGCGCGAGATCACCCATTCGGGGGCGACCGCCGCGGCGGCGGAGAAGGGCAACTATCGCCACTTCATGCAGAAGGAGATCTTCGAACAGCCGACGGTCGTCGCCCAGACGCTGCGCAGCTACGTCCACCAGGCGAACAACTCGGTCGCCCTGCCGCAGATCGATTTCGACCTCTCGACGGTGAAGCGCATCACGATCGTGGCCTGCGGCACCTCTTTCTATGCCGCCATGGTCGCCAAGTACTGGTTCGAGACCTTCGCCCGGGTGCCGGTGGACATCGATGTCGCGAGCGAGTTCCGTTATCGCCAGCCGGTGCTGGAGGATGGCGGGCTGGCGCTGTTCATCTCGCAGAGCGGGGAAACGGCCGACACGCTGGCCGCACTGCGCCACTGCAAGGCCGAAGGGCAGACGATCGGCGTGGTCGTGAACGTGCCGACCAGTTCGATGGCGCGCGAGGCGGACCTGCTCCTGCCGACCCATGCCGGGCCCGAAATCGGCGTTGCCAGCACCAAGGCCTTCACCTGCCAGCTGGCCGTCCTCGCCGCGCTGGCGGCGCACCTGGCGGTGAAGAAGGGGCAGATGGACCGGGCGGAGGAGGAGGAGGTCGTGCGCCACCTGCTCGAAGCCCCGGCCGCGCTCAACGCCGCGCTCGACCATGACGAGGATATCGCGGCGATGGCGCACCTGATCGCGCCGGCGCGCGACGTGCTCTACCTCGGGCGCGGGCCCGACTACCCGCTCGCGCTGGAAGGGGCGCTGAAGCTGAAGGAAATCAGCTATATCCACGCCGAAGGCTATGCCTCGGGCGAAATGAAGCACGGCCCGATCGCGCTGATCGACGAGGCCGTGCCGGTGATCGTGCTTGCGCCCTCGGGCCCGCTGTTCGAGAAGACCGTTTCGAACATGCAGGAAGTGCGCGCGCGCGGGGGGCAGGTCGTGCTGATTTCCGATGCCGAGGGGCTGCGCGAAGCGGGCGAGGGCTGCATCGCGACGATCGAGATGCCGCGGGTCCACCCGCTGATCGCGCCGCTGGTCTATGCCGTGCCGGTGCAGCTGCTGGCCTATCACACGGCCTGCGTGAAGGGCACCGACGTCGATCAGCCGCGCAACCTGGCAAAGTCCGTCACCGTCGAGTGACCCGGACGGGACGGCGCTGGCATGTAGGAAGACAAAAGAGTTCTTCCGTTTCCAATAAAGTTTTTCCATTTTTGGCGCTGGAGACAATAAAGTTCTTCCGCTCCGAAATGCCTGTGTCCCGCAGGAAACTGCCATTTTTGGCGAGTGAACCCTCGCCTTGTGATGGTTACCGAAATCTGAAATCGGTGCGGTTCGTGGCTCAGAGCGAGTTCTGATCAGCGCTGTT
Organism: Pelagerythrobacter marinus; assembly: GCF_034375205.1. Taxonomy (NCBI): domain Bacteria; kingdom Pseudomonadati; phylum Pseudomonadota; class Alphaproteobacteria; order Sphingomonadales; family Erythrobacteraceae; genus Pelagerythrobacter; species Pelagerythrobacter marinus. The sequence goes on from NZ_CP139719.1 coordinate 738,903, forward strand.
CTCACTCCAAGCGCATGGATCTTGCTGCGTTTCCGACTCTAAGCAGGTGCTGTGCGCTCTGCATCTGTGTTGCTCGCTTGTCGCTGGAATGGCCGCAATGTTGGACGAGGGGGACTGTCCGGAATCATGCCGGGGCAGGCGCTAAGCGGACGATCGTTCAGGTAGCCCGTAAGCGACCGCTAGGTTGGACATTCCGGAACGGCAGGTTACGGGGCGCGGTTCGCAGATAGCTGCCGTTCAACGCCTCAAAATGCAACGACAACTACGCGCCCACTTGTCGCCGTTCTAGGCGAGACGGCTTAGACCTGAGACCTGCCATTCATTCCGATTAATGACCGGGCGGGTCAGCAACCCGGTCCTCAAAACGGAGCAGTGAGACACTCTTCACCGGATTTCAGGTGCTGAGGTTGCTGCAGCGAGAACATTCTGAACCATTCGCATGCTGTAATTTTTGGCAGCGACGACGCAGAGCGCGTAAACCGCGAAGAGGCTAATCCCGTAGGCAAGGCTTAACGGCCCATCGCCCGAAGCCCACCACGCAAGCCACGGCAGGGCGATCATCAGCAAAGCGGTTATGGTTCCGACATCACGCGCCGCCAGATATCGTCCGTGTGCATCCAACACCCCTAAATCGTCGCGGTGATCACGATAGATGCGGTAGAAAAGCGTGTTCTGTTTTTCCCCTGCGCGCGGCAAAGGCCCATATTCCTTCCTTAGCCGTCGCATATCGACATTCCCGCTTTCGGGTCCGATCTTAGAAAAGGCTCGTGACCCAGGCAGCGGGTCGTTCCAGCGCCAGTGAATGAGCCGATCTCTCCAATTGGGGGGAACCAGTCCAAGCAGCAGAAGCGAAGCGATTACAATAAGCCCGAGAGCAGCAGTACTTGGCGCCGCAGCCGCCTCCAAACGCTCGGCAAGATTGGCTCGGTCGACTGACATCAACCTTGTCGGTTCAGCCGCAACCCAAACAAAAGCAAGGGTATGCCCGATCATTGCCGCCCGAATCAGCCACGCGTTCCGCTCCTTGAGCGACTTACCTTCGGCCATCAGTCCGACTCCTTCGAAGACGCAAGAGCATGGACGCGTCTCGGCGTGACAATGAGCAGGATCGATGGCGGTGTGCGCTCGGCGGCCAGCTCGGCCGCGGTATTCCAGTCCATTGACGATGGTCCAGCATCCTCAAGGTGGCTATGCCAGGTACCAACATCGAACAGCGTCTTTCCGCTATCTTCGTGACGCGCCTCGATCGCAGCATGGAGGCCCACGGTACCAAGCACGAAGAGCGTCGCACTCCGAGTGCTGTCCTGCGGTGCCTCCAAAAGGTCGACGACAGTCACGGTCTTCAGGCGCGCGCTCGTGCAGCCGATCATAACGCCCCCGGTTTCGACGGTCGGGTAGGACGCCGCTTCTTCACGGATCCGAGCGGCCACCCGCTGCGATAGCCGCAGCTGCCAGCCATCGGTGCCGGTGATATCGACCGTTTCGAATGGCGGCACATTTTGCCGGGACCAGTCGGTCGTCGGGTTATCATCGTCCATGATGCCCAAAACAATCCGACCATCGGCTACCGATTCCGCGAGCAGGCTATCGATCTCCAACGCTAGGCTGGCAGTCATGGCCGATAGCCGCGCGTCACTTATCTGCATCGTTAGCGAGCCGCATCCCTGTCCAATCTGTATTTCGGCGAGCCCTTCAGCCGGGTCGAACAGCAGCTTGCTGGCACGCGTTTTTCCCATCATGGCGTACATTTCGGCCATGAGGTCGGCGTTGCTCGGATTATGTTGTAGTCCGTCGGCAAGTAGGAAGGCCCCACGACCGCGGCCGAAGAGCGCGGCTTCGATGAAGCGTGCTCGATAGCCAGGCCCGGCAGCATCGACCAGGGCTTCGCGCACCGACAATGATGCGGTGGTGTTGATGATGGCACCGGCTCGCTTCGGCAACAGTGTCTTGACGGCCGTCGTGTCGCGCAGATCCAAGCCAAGATCGCCCGTATGCACCGCGGGCTTGGAGCCGAACCCTTCGAGCTCTTTGGCAAGAGCCTCGGCCTTGCTTCTCGGGATATGTGACGGTCCAAGAGCATGCCGCGCCATATTGTGCGGATGAAGGCTCGATCGATCGCTGACGCAGGCGATATCCTGTCCGCTGCGCGCGGCATGAAGCGCGAGTTTGGAGCCGACGCTGCCGCAGCCGAGCATGACAAGCGGAGGGCGTTCGGGCGATCCCGAGAGCGAACGGAGCAAAGGCGCGCTCAGCGACTGGTAATGCGCGGCCGGAGAGACCGGCTCGTCATACCCTTGCGCGAAGAGCGACTGCCGGCCGGAACCCGCGCGGATCTCGACCACGTAAGGCAAGAGTTCGATATCGGACGACGTGCCGATGAGGTGGATCGGCCTGCGGGCGCAGAGAACCACGCCGACGGGGATCGGGCTGTCGAGATACATGCCGGAAAAGCTGCGTTCGAGATTGGTAATGAACGCACTGAACCCGCGTGCGCAACCGAACTCTTCGGCGCGGGCGCGTAGCTGCCCTAGCGTCTCCACGTCCTCCGGCATGTAGGTCGAATGGATGAAGGGGGTGCCATCGGGATTCTTGTCCGGCCAGATCACAGCGACCACGGTGTTCCCCATCCGGATGTTGGCGCGCGTCGGGCGCGCGGTGAACGTCTTATCGCCCTCCTTGTGCATCAGCGGCGTTCGCTCGCCATCGCTCGAGAGCCACGCCTCCGCGCCGACACCAAGCCGGCCGTCCGGATCGCCTCTGCGGTAATATTCGCTTTTCCAGACGGCCCACCCGCCTCTCCGATTGACCAGAGACCGCAGTCGCTCCGCGTCGAGTTCGACGATGTCGCGGTAGTCGCGCCGCAGCATTGGCTCCCAGCCTTGGTCGGCATCGATCAGATCGTTGAGCGCCGCCTTGCGCAACCAGATCGCCAGTTGGTCAATCAGATGGAATACACCATAGTCGACGAGCCCGAACTGCAGGAAAAACTCGTCCTGATCGCCATCTACCAGGCACGGACGTGGCGGTATCGAGAACGGCATCAGATGCGGAAAGTGACGCGGGAAATCCTTGCGCAGATAGAAGCGAGGCGATTGCCACGGCCAATTGCCGGGGAGCTTGAGCACCGCGGGTTCGCGGGTCAGCACCCCGCTTGTGCTGATGCCGTCCGCCTTCATGTCGAGCGGCATCTCGACGTTCATGTCGAGACGGACGCGTTCGAGCCCGCCATCGGGCTCCAGGACCACGCCGCCGACGCATTCCGAATGCTGAAGGGCTACCCGCAGGACATGCTCGGCGGCGCTGGTGTGATCATCGGCCGCCATCGTTCTATCCGTGCGCGCGGGCCTGACTCGCAGTGGCACCGATTCCCATGGCGGCAGCGGCCGCCTTGGCGACGCTCTTCACCGTTTTGGTGATGCCGCTGGCGGCGATCTGGTATTCGAGCGTGTGCTCCTCGGCGTCCCAGATATCGGCCACGCATACGAAGCGATCGCTCTTTCCGTCGACGATCGAGATGTATTCCCTTTTTGCGCGGTCGCTGGGTGGATCGGCGTCATCAGGATCGATGGTCTTCGAGCTCGCCACCACGATCGCGCCCTTGCGAATCTGACCGAGAGCGCTGCGCGCCGCCTCGCACACCTTCGCGTCCTCGCCCAGATCGGACCAACTGTCGTAGCTCAGGCTGTGCCACGAACAGTGGTGCGGCGCCTGCAGGATATCGTACTCGAACCAATCTGCACTGTCGTCGCCGAGATCCTCCCACAGCCGTTCCCAGACCGCCACTTCGGCGTCACCGCCGGACAGGAAGCAACACTTGTCGAGGATCCCGTCACCGCGAATCGAAAACCTGATGATGACGGACGAGCGGTTCTTCGCCAGCAGCTCTTCGGTGTCCTCATCATCGCCCTGCGGCAATGGGGCAAGCAGTCGGCCTTCGAAGGCGCCCGACCGGCTCTCGTTGAGCTTTGCAACGATCTCGGTCGTTTTCACGACGATGCCTAGGATGTCATCGGTCTTGCCGTCCTCGTCTTCCCCCATGATCTGGATGCGGTTGCCTTCACCACCAATCACGCCGTTTTCGCGGTAGAGCGCGACTCGTCGGCGCGCCTCCTTTGCCCAAGCCTTCGCATCGGAGCAAAGCGTGTGGCTCTTACAGGCCCGGCGGAAGATCACGGGTGACGACCACATCTCACGAATCAGGATCTTGTCCTCATCCTCGTCCCAGTCCTCGGGCGGGCCCAGGTGGAAGTGCGTTTCAAGTCCGGTGATATGGTCCTTGTCAGGGTGGCTGAGCAGAAAGCCGTCAACGAACATGCGCCCCTTGGCGTCACGCGTAAGCCGCTCACGCAAATCGGACATAACGTCGGGCGCATCATCATCGTCGTTGTCGGCAGCCTTGCGAGCGTGAAGGTCGATCAGGAGCTTCTGATCGTTGTCGAGCGTCACCAGCGTCATGTCGCCATTGCCGACGGGGAAGAATACGATCGAAGCAGTCATTATCCGGCCTTTCGCTTGCGCCCGACGATGGCCCACGCGCGGCAGGCCGTTTGAATTTGACCTGTCAAATGGAGGCTCCGCAGCGTAGCAAGCGACAGATTGACGAGTCATGAGACTATATGGGTATAGCGATTAGACCCGTCAAGTTTCGCTAGGGGTAAAAAATGACAGAGGATGATGACCGCAGATCATGGACGTTGACCCGGCGGTTCGAATTCATCGAATGGAAGCTGTTCTGGGAAGGCCTCCTCAATCGGAGCGATCTCGAAGACCGGTTTGATATCTCCACGCCGCAGGCCTCGATCGATTTGCGCAACTACCGCGAGCAGACCGGCGACAATCTGGTTTACGACGCCACAATCAAGGCATTCGTCCCCGCGCCCGATTTGAAGCCGAGCTTCTTCAAGGCTTCAGCCGACAGGCTGTTGTTGCAGCTTCGCGCTTGGATGGTCGGCGCCCTCCCGCGGGAGGATCTGTGGTTTAAAACTGTTCCTCCGGTCGCAATGGCTCCGGATATCGTCCGGCATGTCGAACCTAAGATGCTGCGGGTGATACTTAGAGCGATCCGACAAAAAGAAGCGATCAATGTCCTCTATCAATCGCTGACCAACACCCGGTGGCGGATGGTCGCACCGCATGCCTTAGCTTTCGACGGTTACCGTTGGCATATGCGCGCATGGGCCTGCGACCGGGGAGATTTCCGGGATTTCGTTATCACCCGGGTACAGAAGATCGGGAAGTCGGAAGCGGCGGACTACGATGTCGCTGACGATATCGAATGGAATACGATCACCACCTTGCGGCTCTGTCCTCATCCTGGCCTTAGCGAGGAACAGGCAGCCGCGATCCGGCGCGACTACGGCATGAAGGGGAACTGCCGCTCGATCGAGATGCGCCTCTCGCTCGCCTATTATTTCATCATGCGGATGAACCTCGATCTCGACAATCTGCCACCTCAGCGCGCTCAGGTTTCCCTCGAAAATCTGGAGGAGGTAAAAAAGCAAATTGCGGAAGCTCGTGCAGAGACCAAGCGAAGGCTTGCAGATTAACTGCCTTCAAACCGATCTTCGAACCTGAAGTAAAAGGACCATGCCTTCCTCCGCGGAAAGCTAGATACTCCGTAGATGCTGAACGCGAGTCCAAGGTGAGTAAGGCAGAGCTTGCGAGATCGTGCAAAACTGTCGGTTGTCCGCTCTGCGGCTGCGCCGATCAAAAGCTGACAGTCCGTTCGCGGCCCAATTGAGGGGGTCCGCGCTTCGCGACCGCGAGCGGCTCAGCTAGAAACACAACGCCGAGGAATCCGGACCTCCTGTCCGGGGAAGATCTCGTCCGCGTCCGCGATGGTATCCAGGTTGGCGTCGTAGATTGCCGGCCATAATTCGGCATCGCCGTAGTGCTTCTTAGCGTAGGCACTCAGCGTGTCGCCAACTCGCACCTTCTCCGTAGCGATCAGACCTGTGGGCGGTTCGAACGACCACGGACCCAAAGCGTCCAGCTCACTCCGCACCTGCTCGAGGGCCGAGGGACGGTACGGCTCCCCTCCAAGCCTTTCCGCCGGGGTGCGCCAACGGCGGATCGCGCTGTGCGACAGCTGCCACAGGTGCTCGGGTCCCTCGCGGTCCTCCTTAAGTATCTGCGTGAAGCTCCAATCCGGATCGGCCTCGTTGACTAAGGGGGCGAAGGGATCAGGGCGGAAACCGTGGATACGCGTCCCGATAGCGGTATCCAGCTTGAGACCGGCGCGCTTTGCGCCCGAAAGCACCCACGCCAGTGCATCGTCCGACAGGCCGCGGATATCCCCACCTCCGCCGACCGAGCCATGCGTGCCGGGAAACCAGTGCTCCTGATAGGGGGCCTGCGGATCGTCACTGGCGAAACCACGGTCAGAGTTCAGCTGCTCGACATCGTCGAAGAGGATCACTGGAAAGAACTCCCGCCGCTCATCGATGGCGACGGCGTGCCGCGCAGATTCGACGAACGCGTCGAGCGACGGATCATGATAGTCGTATTCGCGGTTGAACCAGTCGCTTCCAGGGATAACCTCGGGAATCCCCATTGCGCCGACCGTATCCCATACACCCAAGAACTTTATCGTCATAACCGGCGCGGCGCCCGCCTCGTAGCCGGGCTTGTTGGCACAGCGCCAATCCTCGTCGGCTTGACCGATGCAGACCTTGTCAGAATACATCGACCGAAAACGACGCATAGCATCCGCCGAGCCATCCTTGCCCTCGAGGCGGTCGCGGTAGAGTTCGATCGCCTCGTCGATGCGACCTGCATGAAGACGGTGCAGGGGGCCCACGTGCCTAATGAAGCCGATGAACGTGCGAGCGCTGAAAGCGCCGCGGGAGAAGCCGAAGACGTAGATCTCGTCCCCGGGATCATAGTTGAACACGAGGAAGCGATATGCCTCGCGCACATTGTCGATGAGCCCGTGGCCGAACATGCCGCCACGAAGCTCGTCGAGATCACCGGTGCCAACTCCCTCGTCATAGTGAATCACTTGGGGGACGCCTTCGGGGTCGATCCGGCCGATGCTTGCGGCCGTTAGCACCACGTTGGTCGCGACGTCGGGAAGCAACTTGTTCCAAGTGCCGTCGAAACAAAAAACCAGGCGCTTCAATTCCGTCTCCCCTGTCAGCCTCTGAGACAGAACGTTATGCGAACGGCCGGCCGTCGTTGCAAGGCTCGGTAGCCGAGTCCTCACCAGGATTCAGTCCGGTGAAGGCCAAGACTGTCTGTTGTTGACTCGATAACCAGACCGCCCGCTTATCGAGCAGGACGGCCGCGAAGCGGACAGCCCGCTAACGGCCCCGCTGCCGTCATTGGCGAGTGTGTGAATGAAGGGCAGCTTTTAGCGAGTTGATCCGAAGCTGGGAATGACGGCTATGTCGGCGGCAGCCGTCACCGCTGCGCTGGACCAGGACAATCCTCAACCGGGCTCGACAGGCGCCATAGCGCGTGGAGGTGGCGGTGGGGGCGCCCTTCTCGCGGGTGGCGGATTGGTACGAAGCAGACGAACTCGCCGAAAATGGCCAAGCGCTGCGTTACAGGCCCGCTGTGTGTCGCACCGGGCGAAGAGGTTCAGCGCCAGCCCCTGGCGTTCGTCTACCCGCACATGCACGAAGACCCTGAAAGGCTTAGATTCGCTAGGGCGCTCGTTCGGGCCATGTCGATAGAGCCCAACCAGCGCATCTCGTCCCGCGATCTGCTCGCTGTGTATTTCGCAGGACTTGTTTGATTCGGTGCAGCTAGGCGGTGCACTGTGGTGGCCGAAGTCGGTGCCGACGATCGCGTCTGCCGAGCGGAACTCCTCGACCTTACTATCGATGCCCATGACGTCCTGCCGCACGAACTCCGGCGGTAGGTCTAGCGCATAATCATAAGTGATCGGAAGTTCGTTGCGGACCACTTCGGGATCGTCGCATGAAGCCGTGAGTGTCAGCAGGGCACAGGCCCATATGCATAGCGTCATTGAGCAATTTCTCATGCACTCCGAACACCGCGGCCAAGGCATGGCTCCCACGGCGCCGGACACTCCCAGTGTTCGACTCCCATCCCAACTTCGCCGCTGAACGTGCCGCAAGTGCCCCCTGATACCCCATTCAACTGTCGGCTAGCGCGAATGAACGGACGCCCGGTTTTGACGGGGGCGATCGGAGCTTGAGAATGACAGGTATGTCGGCGGCAGCGGCGAAAGAATACTTCACCTGCGACGCGCCATGTTCACGTGGCTCGGAAAGTCAGATTGAACCGCAGTTCGCCCGTAACATCGTGATTGCTTTTGGCGATCGTGTCGACGCCATGAAAGGCCATCCGCGCGGGTCCTCCCCAAACTACAACATCGCCGTGGTGAAGCGAGTGCCTGCGAATTCTATCGCTGCGCCTCTGACCTCCCCAGAGGAAGGTTGCCGCTACCCCGAGTGATACCGAGACGATCGGTGAATCGAGGTTAGCCTCGTTGCGATCTTGATGAAGTGTGAGGCGGGTGCCGCGCGCATAGCGATTGATGAGACAGGCGTCAGGCGCAAAGCCACTGTAACCCGCCACCTCCGCGGCACGGCGCGCCAGAGCCGAAAACAATGGCGGCATCGATGGCCAGGTTCTTCCCGACAACGGGTCCCTGTCCGTATAGCGGTATCCTTGGCGGTCGCTGACCCAGCCGGCGCTGCCGCATTCGTCATGGCCACCGACATGCGTCTTCCGCCCGGCGTCTCGAGGTGACGAAACGGCGCTTGCTCGGCTATCCCCCTAATCATGGAGAACAGGACCGGCGCCTCATGAAGGGCGCAGCCGCCGAGCAACCACGCCCCGCAGTCCAGCGGCACGCGTTTGCGAGCGCCGGCAAACAAATCGGAAACGGCGCCATCAAGTTGCATCGTGAAATATGATCCCAAGGCTATGGCGCAGTCCACGGCGCAGGGTACTGACGCCGTGGCGGACCTTTACCCGGTAGTCAGCTTTGCTGCCCGCCATCGGCCGCGCATTGACGGCGAATATCACCGCATCGCCCTTCGTGAGCGGCAGGACTTCGACCCGGGACTGCTTGCGCGGGCGCTGTTCGGTCAGGACGAATTCTCCGCCCGAGAATTCGGTTGCGGGGTCCGACAGTAGAATTGTCATTTGCAGCGGGAATACGTGCTCGCCGTAGAGGTCCTGGTGAAGACAATTGAAGTCTCCTGGACCGTAGCGAAGCAGAAGCGGTGTGGGCCTCAGTTGTCCTGCCGCATGGCAGCGTTTCAGAAAATCCTCATGATGGAGGGGGAAACGCACGTCGATATGCATGCGCTCGTGCCAACGATTGGCGATGGGGGCGAGGTAAGGATAAAAGCCCCTCCGCAGCTCTGTGATGAACGGTGGTAGCGGATACTTAAAGTACCGGTACTCCCCCCTGCCAAAGCCATGCCGGGCCATGTGCACCTGGCTGCGAAAGTGCTCGACGCTCGAGTATAGCGAGGCGATTGCCTCACATTCGTGGGAGGTGAGGAGGCCTGGTACACGGGCCCAACCGTGCGCATCAAGGCTCTGCGCGAGACCAGCGTAGTCGTACATTGCAATGCGGTGGTTGATCGATTCCATGGCAGCAGCAATAGGCACGCACCCTCAGGACCACATCCCGCATCTTGCGCTCGAACCGCCGATCCAGTGCTGACTTCGATGCATTGTCGGAAACGGGAAGTCGGCTTCTGACTGGAAGCCAGCCTTCGGGCACCTCGAATGGGTCATCAAACGCCGGCTATATCGGCGGCTCGTGACATCGTCCTGCGTTACGGCAATCTCGCCGCCTGCCCCGTCCAGGTTTAGGCGCAAGATTCGAGACGCATGCCCTTCTCGACATGGGTACGTCGCTCCCAGTTCACCAAGGGAGCGTTAGCATGGACCTCGAGAATAAGACCATCATCATTACCGGCGCCAGCAGCGGAATTGGGGCCACCGCAGCCACGCTGTTCGCCCGTGCCGGCGCCAATCTCGTACTCGGAGCTCGGCGCAGTTCGGAACTCGAGCGGGTTGCGGCTGAGGCTCGTCGACAAGGCGCAAGAGCCGTGGCTGTGCCGGGAGACGTCACGGATCCTGACTATGCAGACGCGTTGGTCGGCTTGGCCCAGAAGGACTTTGGCGGATTGGACGGCGCCTTCAACAATGCAGGGATTGTGGGGGACATGCTGCCAGCTTCTGAAATGTCTGTGGAGAATTGGAATGACGTGATCGCCACCAATCTGACGAGCGCATTTTATGCTGCGAAGGCTCAGATTCCGGCGCTGCTGCACCGGGGACGAGGAGCACTCGTGTTCACTTCCTCTTTTGTAGGCGTCAGCAATGGTGGTCTATCTGGAATGGCCGCGTATGCGGCCTCGAAGGCGGGAATTATTGGCCTGGTGAAATCGCTTGCGTCAGATCACGCAGAAGCCGGAATCCGCGTTAATGCCCTCCTCCCCGGTGGAACGGTGACGCCGGCGGGCGGCGAAGGCAATCCCGAGGCATTGGCCTTCATCGCGAGCCTGCATCCAATGAAGAGGATGGCCGCACCTGCGGAAATCGCCGAGGCGGCCTTGTTCCTGTTATCTGATCGAGCAACCTTCGTCACCGGCTCCGCCATGGTCGTCGACGGCGGTATTTCGGTGCGGCTCGCCTGATACCAAGAAGCGGGCAGCCATCAAGCCGACGATCCTCCACCCGGACGCCGACGCATCTGTTCGTCCAACAGCTTGGCGTGTGTGCCAAGGAGCCGCTTTGGACAGGTTGAGCCGCAATAACGCTCGGCCTCGCGGGTGCCGTCGGTGCCGCTCGTCAACGCTGGAGGTCGTGGCAATCATGCTCTGTCGGCAACTTCGTCCACCACCGCCTGCCGGGCTGCACAGCGCTTTTCTCATATCGTGACTTCGAAGGTGAACCTGCGTGAACGTATGGCTGGTTTCGACGGACGATTTTTGGCCCGGGAGCGACCGCTTTTATCGGCGGTTGCTGGCCGGGCCATTGATTCGACAGAACGGCAGGTGTTGCCTGTTTTCTCGCTTAGAACCGGACGGACAGGTCGCGGCCCATAAGTTGCGCTTTAGCTTTATGATTTCAGTTCCCTATGCCGAGTTCGAACTTCGCGCCGGCTCTATAGAGAAGATTGACCAGATCGAGCTGAGCGTGATGCGCGGCAAGCGCCTCGTCCCGGCTGCAGGCTTCCTCGCCGTAGCGGATACCCGGGGTGCATTGGATGGAAGCGATCTGCTTGTCTGCATCGATCGTGATGCCCGCATCCGCAAGGACGGTTTGCAGCTTCGCAAGATTGTGGGTGAACTCGAACTGCGCGCCTTCGAGTTCAATCGCCGCCTTGAGCACTTTCTCGGTCGCTTGCAGGGATGCCCACTTCGACGCCCCGAACCTCTCGCCGGGCTCCATCAGGCTTCGAACGGCGACGTCGACATCGCCCCGCGCAGAGTACATCAGCGCATGGTCTGTCGATTCCAGGGCGTATGACGCGGGCAATGCCCGCTCGAAACCTTCGGCGATGTGGCGGAGCGCTTCATCGGACAACCGTGCGGCCCTCGAAGGCGTCATGTCCGCGATAAGCTGGACGATGTTGGCGGTTACTGGCGCTCTCGAAATTCCCGGCTCGGGAAGCCACTCGCGCGTGACGACGAATTCTACACTTCCAAAGAGACGCGGCACGCGAAGAGTGTACAGGTCCCCGTCGAGCAGAAGCACGCTATGGCCCGGACAGGGATCCTCGTTGAGGCGGTCGCCATAATTGTCCTGGTACCACTTGTGGATGGCTTCGCTCAGTTCGGCGTTTTCCCGGAGATCAGGCGGCATCCGGGCCGGATCTCCGCCGAGTGGCATGTGAAGATCGAAGCGCATCGAGACTTCACGCGCGGCGTGCAGCGAGCGCGCGGGAATATCAATACCATCCATCGTCAGCTTGCGATCGATTTCGGACATCAATGCTTCGAATTGAGGTCCTTGGGGCGGTGGTGGTTTCAAATCTCTCAAGTCCGGGTTTGATCGTTTCGGCAGGGGTGGTGCCACGGTAGCGGCGCGGTGCAGGACGTGTTTGATAAGTAGATTAGGGATTTAGCGTGCCTATATCGTCAAGCAATGCAGCATTCTCGCTACCTTACTGCCAGGGCATTTGTTGATGGAGCGAAGAAGATTCGCGTGGTCCGCGGGCATCTGTCTCTGGATGGCTCTTCGGCTTCTATTAGCGCGAAGCCTCGTCCGCAGCCTTATCGAGCAAACTTAGGATGTATTTGCTGTCCACGTAGTCGTTGGTGAGCCGAACACCGAGATCCCCGAGAACTATCCGCGCAATGTGCTGCGTTTGGAGCGGCCCCCGATCATCAGTCATGAGGCCGTTGAAGTAGGTCCCATAGGTGGCGAACACGTTATCGAAGTGGTCATTGCGGGCCTTCGCAGGGGCGCGTCGAGTAGCTCCCTTCTGGAGTAGGTTCATAAGCTGGATGACGTGGCACAAGGCGTAGCGCCAAGTGAACTGGTAGTAGAGGTACGGTGGCGGGTGCAGCGCATATCCCGTTCGCTGGAAGTGGACCTGGTTAGCCGCTCCATCAGTTACTTGAAGTATCGTCTGTAGGGCGCGCGCACTGATGGGTTTGCCAGAACGTATTTGCCGAAGTTCGTGGTCGGTGAACATGGCGGCGAGGTCGGCAAGGGACTCGCTCTGGTCGCCGAAAGATTCTTGAATCATCTGTTCTCGTTCAAGTGCCCATGTTCGTCTCTGGTCTAGCTGGCGACGGTATCCCTCGCACCCTGCCGCCGCTTTGGTCAACACTTCGAAGAACTTGGGTAGCTCGCGGGTGGTCTTCCGATCAATCAGCCGGTTAGCCAGCGCACCGCCTCGGGGACTAATCAGTGCCACGTTCCTATTGCTGTGCAGAAGCATGACTTGCTTTGGAAAGGCGCCCAATACGGAGAACGATGTCACTACCGCATCGACGGAGTTCGGCTTGAAGATTTCCGTGACGGTGTGTTCGGGTAGGACTGCGAGATTGTCCCGGTCCCCGCTCAGGAACAGGCGAAGCTCTTCGCTTTGCAGCCTGTTGGTATCGATGACGACCCTCATTCCCATCAATTCGACATCTCAGGTCGAGTCCTGCGTCAAGATCCGGTCAGGCGCTGAATCGCCATCGCTTGCGGTGTGAGGGCGGGCATCCCGTCATCCTTCACAAGACCGTCCGATACTGGCGCGAAAAGTGCGGTAAGCACTATCGCGCGGTCTTCCTCTTGTGCGAGGTTCTGCTTCGATAGTGCCAGATATGTATGTGCTAAGGCCGATCGGGCCGAAGCGTCAGTCGCGAGATGCTCCTGAGAAAGCATGGTGCGGATCAGCACGCGCAGGCCCCAGACGTATAGGGTGAACGTCGCGATTGAGCCGGCTGTATAAGATGCGATCCGCGCAGCCGTATCGTCAAACATCCATGCTGCTGCGGCATAACCACCAAAGATCCAGATTAGGAGACCAAGGAGACCGAACCCGCCGAACCATTTTGCATTCGATCGCGCCTCAAGGGAGCTGGTCCGGTGGACCTTGGCGCGGCGTCTCCAAAGCTTCACTGCCGTCAATATCTGTAGCTGTTCGATATACTCGTTGTGTGTCTCCTCCCATTGTGCGGCCCGTGCCGAGACTGCCTCGGCCTCGGCGTTTCTGAGCCGCTCGAATTCCTCGGTCGCGCTTGCGACCAACGCTGCAAAGCTCTCGCGCTTCTCCTCAAGCTCAGCGAAGTCAGCCTCGAGAACTTCCCCAATCCGCTGCTCGTGTTGTGTGAGCAGATCTTCGAATGCGCTCGACTGATAGGCTCGGCTGAACTTGCCCTCCAGCGCCAAGATCGCACCGAATTCGGCGTACGCAGCTATCAACGAAACTTTCGTATTGCCGGCGTTGACGTTCTCTTTGTCACCTTTGAGAAACGAGGCCAGCTCTCGCGCTGTTGCAAGACGTCCTGCTTCTACGGACTGCTGCAGATGCCGGATTAGGGGAGAGTTGAACGGGACGACCGGATGCTGATCGAGGGTTCTTTGGATCTCGGCTTGCTCACTTCCATTGCTCGCTGCTCGTTCGGCACTCTGCCAACTGGTGGCCATAGTGTTCGCCCAGGTGCTAAAGTCATTCGGGCTCTCCTCCTGGAGTGCGCGAAATAGAGCACCTTCGTTCTTCGCGAACCGGGCGAAGTCAGAAGTCGATCGAAAGCTGCGCGCCGCGGTAAAGCGGTTCAGTTGAAGTTGCATACCCAACACCCCCCTGGCGATGGATATGTCAGCGCACTGGAATGGACAAGATTGGGTGGAGGGCTGCGTAGGGCAGTCACCTTATGTGAGGCGGCGGCGGTCGCCATCGTACAGTATCGCGTGAGGTCCGGACTAGCGTGGTAGTCGGCATGGGGGATAATCACTGGCCGTGCTTAGCGGGGCTAAGAGGGGCGGCCGATTGGCGGGGGTATCCGATAGCAGAGCCGAGAGTGGGCTCGAAAAGACTAATGCCGCCAAAGCCGCTACTGAGCCGACTTTCATATATCGCCCCCCTCGAGCGGTCCATAAGCATTGCGCCATACAATCGATGAGAATAGACGTTTGGTCGCCGCCAGTACAATCCAGAGCAGGAAGAGAGTTGATATTCAGTATGACCAAAGAATGTTCCCCCGCGGCTGACGAAAACGTCCGCACTGAAAACCTCATCTCGCTCACAGCAGACATTGTTGCGGCTCATGTCAGCAACAACAGCGTCTCGGCAGAGCAGATTGCGGACCTGATTTCCAATGTTCACCAAGCACTTGCCGGGCTCGGGAAGGAGCAGAAAGAAGATACGCAGCCGGAGCCGGCGGTATCGATACGCTCCTCGGTGAAGAAGGACTACATCATCTGCCTCGAAGACGGCAAGAAGATGAAGATGCTTAAGCGTCACCTGATGACCGACCACGGCATGACGCCCGACGAGTACCGCGCGCGCTGGGGCTTGCCTTCGGATTACCCGATGGTCGCACCGGACTATGCGGAGAAGCGCCGCGATCTCGCAAAGAAGATCGGCCTTGGCCGCAAGCCTGGGCAGAAGCGAGGTAGGAAGCCGGGGCAGAAGGCGCAGGCAAAGAGCTCAGCCGCGCCGCGGAAGACCGCTGGCACCGGGTCAAGATCGACCAAGCAATAAGAGACGGGAACGGGCACTCGCCGTTTCAGTACTCAGTACCTGCAGTCAGGACTGGGTCGCTTGGTGCCGAGCGATCGGTGTGGTGCCTACGACGCGGCTCGCCGCTTCTTCGCCCACAATGCTCCATAACGTCTTTTGACTCTAATCAGATGAGGCGTTTCTTGGATCCTTTGAGCTTCCTTGATGCTCTTCCAAGCTTCGGCTCTTGCGCGCAGAGTTCCATGGATTTCAAAGATGTTGAGTAAGTTCGCGGCTCGTTGTGTATGAAGAATCCCGACAGAGTTGGTTTCGTGGTTGGCCCAGCGTAGCGCGCGATCAATTAGGGTGACCGCTTCAGAGGGATATCGTTGCTCACGAAAACTCTCGGCTCCTCGGATCGCCAGATCGGTTGGGACCGGTTTGTCGGCCGGAATCAGTTGAATCCAGTTTCGTAGTGTGGAGTGCAGAGGTTCCAACTCTTCGTATTTCCTCAGAAGCTTTACGAGCTCGACGCGGTCTTCAGTCGGCGGAAGATCCTCTCTGTCTATAGTTCGTGCAATTGCCTTTGCATCTTCTGCACAAGTAACCTTTCGAATTCCGTAGCTCGCCAGCAGTGAGAGGTCGCAATCGAGATCGGATGGAATATCTGCATTCGAGCTATCGGCACGGGTCTCATTCCCTGGCAGGTTGGGCCTAAGTGTTTCGCCATCTTTGCTGTCTGCAAAATCCGAAGCTTGGACCAATTTCATTGCAACCCGCGCGGCCGAAGATTCTCGCATGCTCACCTTCCCTTTTTGCGTTCTCACGTCGGCTAGGGATCTGAACCCTAATTTCGGGTGAAGGCGCCCAAGATTTCAGTCCGCTGCTGCCGGTGCCGTTGGGCGCATGATTGGTAGTCCGACGAGTGGCTCGCTCGCGCTGAGGTGCGACGAGCATGGTCGGATAAAGGGACTCTTAAAACTATCTTCCTAGCCGGCCCCCTCAGGTCGCATCCGCGGCGTCTCAGAAAGGTCTGTTGGCACCGATGGCAAAACGAAGCCGGCTCAAGAAGAATACTCAGGTCGACGATCGACTGAAGAAGGGCAGGGGTAATATCGAGGCCGAGAGATACGCGCCTTACCTGACCATCCACGACGTGCCCTCGACGGGCAAGGTATCGCGGATGAACTACAACGGCCGGGTGATGCATCTCATGTCGGAGTTCGAGGCCGCCGTGGTCACGGAAGCATCATGGTCCCCGGCGGTCCTCGACGTATATGAGCAAGTTGCTCTGGCCGATTTCGACAGCGATCCACCAAACGTCAGGGAAACCGAGGCGATCGCCAAGGAGATGGGCATTGCGCATCCACTGCTAGCCGATGGCAGTCCCGGCGTGTTCACAACCGATTTGGTCGTCCGATACACCGATGAGAGCGGCTCGGAGAAGCTGCGTGCGATTGCGGTCAAGCCGCTGAGCGCGGTGACACTCACCGAAGAGCAGAAGAAGAAGCCCAAAGACACGGGTGTGTGGCGAACGCTAAACAAGCTTGAGCTCGAACGCCGCTTCTGGTCAAGTCGTGGTGTGGAGTGGTTCCTTGTCACTGAAGCGGACCTTTCCCAAGAGCGCACGAAGAACATCGAACTCTTCCGCACAGTGCCGCCACCCGATTTGCCGGGCTTGCATCCGGGATGGGAGGAGCGGGTCATCGCCTGCCTGACAAATCCGAAGCTTGGTCCGCTTGCTATCGAGGAAGTTTATAGCGACCACGGCAGGCTGCAGGAGTTCAAGTCTCTATCGGACCTGCTGCGAACGGTGGCGTGGCTTTGCCGTGAACGCCGTATCGCGTTCGACCTGAAGACGAGGTTCGATGAGAGTACGCGTCTCTTTTCTTTCACTCGCTTCGCACAATCCACTCCGGGCGCTGACGTGGTGGGAGCGCACTGATGCTGTTCATGCGCGAGATAGTCGAGTTCCGCAGGTCCAGGCGCGGGTCAGGCGCTTCGCAGGAGACCGCGCCGCGACTGCACAGTATCGAGGCGCTCGAAGCTGCCAAGATCAAAAAGGGTACTCAAGCCCGTGTTGTCTGGACCGAAGGCGACGATGTCATTCTGTTCGAGATTCAGGAGAAGCGGACTCAGTTCTGGCGGGGGTCGCAGTCACTTCTTCGGCAGTGGCTCCTCGACGAGGTAATCGAGCAGAAGCCCGACAACCTTTATGACCCGAAACTGCACCCGGGCGAGGCCAAGGGCTCGGCGCTCGAGCGCCGCGACCGGGCGTATGAGGCCATCAAGCCACTCCTCGACCTCACTCCTGCGATCTTCGACCGGAAGTTTCGTGCTCAAGCAGTCGTGAAGCGGGCAAGCGAACTAGGTAAGTCCCCGAGAACGGTGCAGGTATGGCTGCGCCGCTTCTGGATGCACGGCATGACGGCCAATGCTCTGATCCCGAGTTACCACAATTGCGGCAATCCAGGAGAACGCCGGAATCCGAAGAACAGCCCGTTGGGACGTAGGCCCGAGAGCGACGAGGTTGAAAGAGCGGCCCCCATCACAGCCAAGACGCTCAAGACCTTCGAAACGCTGACCAACAAGTACTACCGCAAGATCGAGCGGGGTTCTCTTCGCAGGACCTACTTTCGCATCAGGAGGGAGCTTGAGTTCCAGGCCCCTCATGACGAGGAGCTTTGCGCTCTGGTCGAAAATGTTCCGGAGTTTGAGGGAAGGCTGCCGGTGCCGACCTTCAGACAATACCGATATTGGTACGAGCGTTCACGGCGAAGGCAGTCGGATGAGGCAGCTCGGCTCGGGGCGACGGCTTATGCCAAAGCCCACCGCCCGATCCTAGGATCGGCAAGCGTCTCACTCGCCGGGGTGGGGAGCCGCTTCGAAGTCGACGCAACCAAGCTGGATTGTTACTGCGTCGCGAAAAGCAATCGGCGCAAGCTCGCGGGGCGGCCCACGCTCTATCTTGTGGTCGATGTCTACTCAAAAATGATCGTCGGGATGTACCTAGGTTTCGAGGAGCCATCCTGGTCCGGTGCATGTTTGGCACTGCGCAATGTCGTCGAGAACAAGGTCGACTTCTGCGCGCGCTACGGCCTCGACATCAGTGCTGCTGAGTGGCCAGTCGAGGGCCTGATGCCTGCCAGAATTCTTGCCGATCGCGGGGAGTTTGAAAGCTACGACGCTACGGATTTCGTAGAGATGACCGGGGTAACGGTGGAGAATACCGCCCCCTACCGCGGGGATCTCAAGGGAACAGTCGAGAAGCGGTTCGACATGATCCACTCCTACATGCGCGACACGATTCCGGGGATGGTGTCGAAAAACTATGTCGAGAAGGGCGACAGAGATCATAGGAAGCTGGCCAAGCTGAACATCGATGAACTCACCGCTGTGATCATCAGCCGCATCATCTATCTCAACAACTACAATCTTCTGTCCAAGCACCACTTCCACCATGGAATGAGTGAGGCCGGGATTCAGCCTATTCCGCTGCAGATGTGGAATTGGGCGCTTGAGAATGGGCGAAGCGAGTTGCGCAAGGTGACTTACCAGCAACTGGATATCGCGCTCCTGCTGAAGAAGAAGGCCACCTCGACCAAAGAAGGCATCAAGTTTCGAGGGCTGGCATTTGTCAGTTTGGAACACCGGGAAACGACGCCATGGCACTATGAGAAAACATGTACGGTCACCATTTCGTACGACCCCGAGAACACGAACCAAATTTGGCGGCACCGTGGCGATGGGAGCTTCGAACTATGCCGGCTGGCGGCCGGTTACGATGCATTCAAGGGCAAAACCTTTGCAGAAGCGCAAGAGGACCTGAAGGAACGTCGCCGCCAGGCGAAGCTTGCCGAGAAATCCATGGCAGACGCCCATGCAAGAATGGCTGAGCTCGACAAACAGCTCATTGCCCGAGCAAAAGTTCAGAGCCCGACACCGCTCCTGAACACGGCTATCCAGGAAAGCAAGATCACGGGCGATCAAGAACTGAAGGAAGAACAGGAGGTCCGGCGGGCTGAAGTGGACAAGCGCCGTAGCGGCTACGAAGCGCACGCTGAGATTTGATCATGAATGGACCAAAATCCTTCGTCGCCCAAGTTGATAGCCTTAGGACTGAGCCAAATCTCCGGCAGTTGTTGTCCGGTGAGGTTGGCGAGGGAATTGCCGCTAGCAGTCACAGCTCTATCGCATCCGTCCAGCAAACTGAGGCCGGCTTCTATGCCTTTCCTCCTCAAGAGAAGTTTGCCAAGAGATTACTGCTGACGATCGCTAAAAGCTTCAGGTATCGGGATTATTTGTCCTGCGATTTCCGTGAAGAGCCGATAAGTGCCTCGGCGCATGGGCGAAAGGTGCAGTTTCGATTGCAGCATCCCATTTTCCCTGACCTGAGACCAGCTGAGATTGAAGTGCTGATCGGTCTCCCAGGCACAGGTAAGACCGAGACGGTCGCAAGGGTGTTCAAGCTGCTGAATGAGAGAAGGCAGTCTTCTGTCGATGGCAGCTGGCAGCAAGTTCCGTATCTGGCGATCTCTTGCGCTACTGAGGCAACGCTCCGTGGGCTTTGTTCGCGGCTCTTCTCTGACTTTGAAAAGACTTTGGGTCGGGACGATCTGGTCCACGCGTTTGCTCACGCGACCGTTGCTGAGGAGACGATGCCACCCAGGATCGTCGAACTTGCGCGGGCTTATGGCCTGGGCTGCGTAGTCTTCGACGACCTCCAGGCACTGACGGGTATCCGGGAGAAGGAGAGGCTCGGCATCCTGCGGCTGATCCTCTCTCTTGTCGACGGAGGGATTCCGGTTGTGCTGCTCGGCACACCCTCCGTGATCGCATTGCTAGAGCAGCACAGCGAACTACAGAAGCGGTGTGCCAGTCCGACCGTTTGGGACCGTTTTCCAAACGACACGGAGTGGGCGTCGTTCGTAGATGCAGTTTGGCCCGCAACTGCATCGGTCTCGATCGAGGGGCCCGCGACTCTCCCAGAGGTGCTCTATCGGTATACACAGGGCCTTCCTGGCTTGGTTAAAGCGCTGACGAGGGCCCACTTCAGGATAGCTGAATTTGATGATCGCGAAGCTGCGCAGGTTGAGTTGGAGCAATTCGCCAACGAGGTCCTGATGCCGTTGGCCGGGCCGTTGACGGCCTTGGCTTCGGAAGATCCGCTCGCGCGCTTGAGCTACCCTGAGTACCTGTCTCCAGCAGCAGACCTGGCTGCCAAGGATCGCGCGTACCGGCAAATCAAGCATGCGGAAGCGTTGCGACAAGCCGATGAGGAGAGGCAGGAAAAGGAAAGAGAGCAGGACGAGATCGAGGCTATCGTTCTCGATGAGGAAACGCGCAAGAAGCGGGCGGAGCGTCTAGAGGCTGCGTCGAACATCGTGATGCGACAAATTCTGCAGGATGCTCATTTCCCGCCCCAGAAGGTCGAGGATAGCATTGCTGCCGCGTGGGACAGCCACCAGCAGTCCAACCGCCGAACTCTGGCTCTGATCACCTTTGTACAGAAGCAAATCGACGAGCACGTGAAGGAAATCCGCAAGTCGAGGAACGCCGGTCGCCTCGATGCGAAGTGGAAGCCGACAGACCTCCGCGCCGTCATGTCCGGCAAGCTCGATCCGTATGAGGCCCTAAAGCAAAGCGGATATGCCGGTCCTCAGGCGTTGCGCTTTTAGGGCGCTTACGAGGCCGGGAAGGCACATTGCACGAAGCTGTCGTGCCCAAGGCGGCGGTTGCGTGATTACGACTGGGGTTCTCTGAGACCCGGTCGGCGCCGCTTGCATATCGTGCGGCCATTCGGCTGAGCGCCGACGCCGATGATCACGCGTCGGCGGGTTCCTATTCTACAACTTGGGCCGTCAACCGCAAACCAAGCGCGTGCATGATGCTCCGTATACCGTCGAAGGACGGAGTTGCGGTTGCGCCAAGCGCTTCGGCAAGGCTGGCGCTTGAGACGGCGGTCCGTTCGGCCAACTCTGAAATGCCACCGGTACGAGCGACAGCGCACATTGCCGCCGTGTTTCCTCAGGCGAACCGTCCTCGCGGTATGCATCGATGTATGCGATGACATCCTCGGCGGTGTTGAGGTAGTCCGCGACGTCGTCGGCCGCGGTCTCGATCTTGGCCATCATCCGCATCCTTCACCACCGAACCGGGTCGCGGAGATTGCCCGCCCCATCCATTCAGAAGGCAGGCAGCCGGTATTAGAAGCTCAGTCGAGCTCGACGACGCAGGCCACCTTGGCCGGATGGATCAGGATCTTCCGGCGCAAGCCATCCTCGCCAGGCTGCAGGAGAGCGCCGATCAGTGGCCGGTGCTTGCCCATCAAGTCCAGGCTGAGATCGTCGAGGCTTCTGTAGTGAAGCTCGACTTTCAGGCTCGTGTGATTGGTCAAAAACACCTCGAAGTTTGCCATCTTCGCATCCTGAAAACTGATTCTAGTAATTGTCGGTGTAACGTCAGGTCTCATCCTGAAAACGCCTCTGAACAGATGTGTTGTATACCTCAAGCTGAATCGACTCGACTCTAGCATGCGTGTGTAGTAACCTAATGCGTGTCGAGTCGATACTTGAGGTTGTGCCGTGGCGCAAAGAAATGCAAGCCGGAAGAGCGGACGGCGTACAGCCGCTTCCCGCACGCATGAGCCGCATCTGCGGGTGCATGATGTGCCGTCGAAAGGGCGGTCATCACGGATCCTGCACGGAGGTGCCGTAAGGCACCTCCTGAGCGATCTCGAGACGCGCCTGCTGACAGAACTCGAGTGGAACGAGGCTGTCGGCGAGATCCGCGAGCAGTACCCACTGCCGCTGCATTCGACGCAAGGTATCGCCGCCGAACTCGGCATCCGGCATCCGATCGTTCCGGGCACGAAAGAGCCGGCGGTGATGTCGAGCGACTTCGTTTTCGAGATGCGAAGAGGCCGTGGCAGGACGCGTCACGCACGGGCGGTGAAGAGCGCGAGCGAGTTCGACATCCGCAATCCAAAACGCGGTAAAGCGGTCGCGCGCACCGCGGAAAAGCTGGAGATCGAGCGGCGGTACTGGGAGCGGGAGGGTGTCGAATGGCGCCTTGTCACCGACCGTGATCTCGACCGGGTGCGGTGCGCCAATATCCGGCTGTTTCTCTCGTCGAACGCGCTCGATCCTCGTGAGGGACAGGCGTTCTGGGAGGATGCGCTGACCTTCACGGCCGATCGGCTGCGCGCGGGGAGCGATCGTCCGATATCGCACCTTGCCCGCAAGGCGGAAGCCGACGGCAAGCTGTTCGAACGACAGTTCGTAGCCTGCGTTCGGCACTTGTGCGCCACCCGCGTGATCGTCTTCGATATGACGAAGGAGTTCTCGCCGGATCTCAGGGCCAGCGATTTCGAGTTCGCGGCCGCTCGGCGATGATTTTCGTCCGCGAGATCCTGCGCATCCCCAAACAGGGGATTTTTCGCATCGTCGGCGTGTTCGACGAGCGCGCCTATCTCTTGGATCTGAAGGCGCCGCGGACGGTCATAGCTGAGCATTCGCTCCCGGCTCTCGCGCTGGGCGTCGAGAAGGGCAGGATCGAGCCGCTCGATGGCAAGGAGTTCAACGCGCCGCCCAACACCGCCTGCTCCGAGGCTCAGCAGACGCGCGCCGATCGGCACCTGGCGATCGTCAGATCGCTGATTGCAAACGGGGAGCAGATCTTCATCTCCTCACGCCGCAGCAGGCTGGTGGCAAGCGCCGCGCGAGAGAACGGCATCTGCAGCAAGACCGTTCATAGCGCTCTCTACCGCTACTGGCGGGGCGGCATGACGATCTACGCGCTGATGCCGCGCTTCGAGACATGCGGCGCGCCGGGCAAAGACAAGCCTGCGGGCGGCCCGCGGGGCCGCAAGCCTGCCGAAGGCATCGCGCGGGCGCCTGCGCTTTCGGCAGAAATGATCAAGGCGTTCGAGACCTGCACCAACCGCTACTACAAAAAGTCCCGTCACATCACTCTCGCCGAGACGTTCAGGCGCGCGCTCGAGAGGCTTTCCACACGCTGCGTTCTGGACGAGGAGACCGGCCTGCCTGTCACCTTCGTGGTCGACGAGGATGTTCGGCTGCCGACCGAGCGCCAGTTCCGCCATTGGTACGGCAAGCAGAACCGCGCGAAATCGGACGCGAAGGCCAGGCTTGGTGACGCCAAGTTCGCGATGCGCTCGCGTGCGCGGCTGTCATACGCGGCGCAGGACAACAACCTCGCTGGCGGCAGGTTCATCATCGATGCGACGAAGCTCGACACTAATCTCGTCGCACGCCACGACCGAACTGCGTTCCTCGGAACACCGGTGCTTTACATCGTCGTCGACGAGTTCACCGCCCTGATCCTCGGGTTCTGGATCAGCCTCGAAGAAGCGTGCTGGCAGTCGGCCGCCATGGCGATCCTGGGTAGCGTAGAAGACAAGGTCGAACTGTGCCGCCGATATGGCCTCGTGGTCGAGCCCTGGCGCTGGCCGGTAAGCGGAATGGCGCCAATGCGCTACCTGTTCGATCGCGGCGAAGCCAAAGGCGACAAGGCGAGCAGCTTTGTCGAAAAATCGGGCCTTATCGTAGAGAACACGGCCCCCTACCGAGGTGACCTCAAGGGTGTCGGCGAAAAGCGCTTCGATCTCATCAATTGCGCATTCCGCGGCGAGGTGCCCGGCTCGCGTGACGAGGACTCCGGCAAGCGCGGTGAGGACGACCCCCGCCTCGAATCCATCCTGAATCTGGACGAGGTCACGCAGGTGGTCCTTGCCTGCATCCTGTATCTCAACGACCGGGAGCTGAAGAAATTCCGGCGATCGCGCGCGATGATCGCTGACGGAGTGCCGCCCATCGCCTCGGCGATGTGGGACTGGTGCATGCGCACGGGGCGGGTCGCCCTCCAGCGGTTCGAGACCGCCGAGCTTGCGATTGCCCTGATGCCGGAGGGAACGGGAACGATCACCAACCAGGGCATCCGCTTCGATGGCCTGTTCTACACCTGTGAACGCGCCGAAACCGAGTGCTGGTTCGAGGCGGTCGACGCGCCTGGCACTCTTCGGAAGCTCAAACTGTCATGGCACCCGTGGCTGGTCGATGCGGTGTACCTGCATATCCCCGGCGAAAAGGAGCCGCTGCAGGCGGTCCTGACACCGTTCAGCCAGGCTTATGCTGGTTTCTCGTTCGACGAGCTCCACGCATCGCGGCGGCAGGGGCGTATTGCCGAGCAGGGGCGGCGCCTCGACCAGGTCCTCAACCACGCCGAGTTCCGCAACCGGGTGCAATTCATCGTTGAGGGCGCGGCGCAGGAGCGCCTTAGCGATCTGCGCCCTCGAGACCTGAAAAATGCCCGTGCCAACAAAGCCGCGGAGCGCACCGCGCGGCGGTTCGAAGCCAAGCAGGAGCTGCGCGAACGGATCGGTCAGCACGTGTCTGCGGATCGGCCCTTGCTGGGTTCCAATCGGCAGATCGACGATCTCGGTGAGGGGGAGATCGACTGATGTCGCTTCCTCAGCCGGCGAACCCCTATCTCGATGTCCTCCCACCGCTGGCGACCATGAACGAACTGGCGCGCCAGATCGGCAGCAGGCCGCATCACTCCGATGCCGAGCGGACACTGCGCCATGTCGAGCGCCGCTACTGCGTCTTGCGCCTCAGGCAGCTGTTCATCCCGGCGGCGCGGCATGTCCGCTTCGGGGAGGGCATCGATATGCTCCTGAGGTCCGGCTACGAGGGACGGGACCCGTCGCGCGGCCAGTTCATCCGGCGACAGGCAGCGCTCGCGAAGCGCGGCAAGAAAGACCTTCTCCTGCCGGCGCGGCCGCTCGGCTGTGACAGCGGCGCGGGCAGCGGGTTCCTCATCGGCGCCCCGGGTATGGGCAAGACCCGCACCATCGAGCAGATGCTGAAGCGCTATCCGCAAGCGGCCGATCTGCCCAACCTGCCGCGGCAGGTCGTCTGGATCAAACTCGAATGCCCGGAGCGTGGATCTATCCGAAGCCTCTGCCTGCAGTTCTTCGATGAACTGACCCGGCTCGCAGGCAGCACCGATTATGGCGCGCTGCTCGCACCGCGCAGGGCGTCCGACGACGATTTGATGAACCGCATGGCGCTTGCCGCTGCCTGGCACGGCGTCGGCATTCTGGTCATCGACGAGATCCAGCATATCGGCCGTCACACGGGCGAAGAGCATCAGCTGATGACTTTCCTGACGCGGCTCACGAACCAGCTGGCGATACCTGTGCTGCTCGCGGGCACGCTGTCCGTGCTTGGTCAGGTCCAGAAGACGGGGCGCATGGCACGTAGGTCGGTTGGCCCTGCGTGTGCGGTCTGGATGCCGCGCCCGCAGGACCGCGAGTGGCGATCCCTACTCGAGCAGCTCTGGCGGTTCCAATGGACCCAGACCGCGACCGAACTCGACGAGGAGCTGGCGGAGACGTTTTTCGAGTGCACCGGCGGCATTCTCGATCTGCTGGTGAAACTCTACGTCTCGGTCCAGCTGCGGCTGATCTATCGCAGCGAGGTTGGCGGCGGCCGCGATGAGGTGATCACGCCGGCGTTTGTACGCGGCGTTGCCGAGGCCGATTTCGCGCCGGTACGCCCCATGATCGAGGCGCTTTGCCTTGGTGACAGCTCCAGCCTCAGGCGCTTCGACGACCTTCATGCCTTCGATCGCAGCTACTGGGGAGCGCTGGAGCAGCTAATGGAACACAAGATGCAGCAGCCGATCGATACCGGCGGCGCCGTTTCGCCGAAGATCGCGGTGCGTGAGGGCGACCATTACCAGCTGATCTGGTCGAAGTTGCAGACGGAAGGTCTGGGCGACGACCTGATCCTGCAACTGATCGACAAGGTCCGCGCGCAGGGCCACGACGCTCGGCAGGACCCGCTGGGGTTCTTCGAGCACGTCCGGAAGCTCATCAGGGGCAGGAAATCGAAGCGCAAGGACGAGGTGGCTTTCGACCCCGCCATCCTCGAGGATCGCGATCTCAGGAAGCTTGTTGCAGAAGCGGCCGGGCGAGGCCTGACGCCGCTCGAGGCTATACGCGGAGCCGGGCTGACCGGCATCTGGCCGGAAGCTTGAGCGATGGACTGGTTGCCCGAGCCCTATCCTGGCGAGACCTTCTACAGCATGCTCGTGCGGTTGCACCGCTATCTGGGCAGACCTCCTTACGCGAGCTTCGCGCGGGCGATTGCCGGCAGGCGGCAGTTCGTGGCCCTGTGTCACCTACCCTGCGATCTTGCAGCTGTTGCCGAGCGCTTTGGTTGGCCCGACGAGCAGCTCGACCAGCTGATCCATTCGACCACGACCTATGGCTATCACACCGCGTTCGCGAGCCAGACGGTTCGGGAGAGGGCGCTGCGGCAGATGAAGGGGCAGGGCGCCTCGCTGCAGTTCACGCTTGGCCTGTCCACGTTTCCGGTGCCGATGCCCGGGAGCCTGCAATTCTGCCGGGACTGCGTCGCCGATGTGCTGGACCGGGCCGGCGAGGCGTGGTGGCTGCGCTGGCAGCAGCTACCGGGCGTTCTCGTCTGTGCCGAACACGGGACGTGGCTGTACAGATCCTCGGCCGAGCTGAACCCGCGGAAACGGCATTCGTTGATGTCTCCGGACGAGGCTGCCGAAATGCAAAGCGGAGATCTGTCATGCCGTTCTAACGGCAAACCACCGCCACCGAAACTGGTCGAGCTAGCGCGTCTGAGCCGGGCTCTTCTCGATGCGCCACCGGAACCGAATGGGCCGGCCGGACAATACCAGCACTACCGGCATATGCTCGCCGATCGCGGCCTGCTGAGAGGCACGCAGCACTTGCGAGCTTCGCGAATACAGCAGCTCGTGAGCGACTACTGGGGCGAGACGCTCGAGATGATACCGGGGCTGTCGCTCGGCACTGACGAGGGCCCGAACTGGGTGACGGACCTGCTGCGCAACAGACGCAAGCTGGCGCCGCCGGCGCAGCATCTCGTCCTTCGAACTGCGCTGGAGCAAGTGCCGGAGGTCGAAAGGCCGTTCGGACGGCCGCCCTGGCTCTGTCTCAACCCGCTGGCGGAGCATTTCGAGAAGCCGGTCGTGATCCGGCAGAGACTGGTTCGCGACCGCGGAAAGCTGCATGGTCATTTTACCTGCTCCTGCGGCTACTCCTACAGCAGGACCCGCCATTCGGACGGGGCGATCGGCAGGCCTCGCATTCGTCAGTTCGGACCGGAAGCAGGGCGCTTCTTGAGGCAAGCTGCCGCCAGCGGGCTTAGTCTCCGCGGGAAAGCAAGGGCAATGCGCGTCGATCCAATGACTGTGAGGCGCCTCGAGCAGGAGCTGCTCCAGAAGCCGGAGAGCAAGTGCCCGGGAGAGTTCTCATGACCCAGGAAGAGAAAGCGCAGATGGCTGAAATCCCGGCTCGAGTCGAACCCGCTTCGGCTCCTGCGAGCTTGCTTATGCCTGGTACTCTGCCGAGCCGATCCCGGGCTTGCTGTCCTCACGGCCATGCAACTAGTGCAGGAGGGCCATGCCGATTGGGTGCATCGCTACATCGACGCTGTCGATGCGGGAGTCCATTCCTGATGCCTCCGCTCACTGTCCCGGCGGGCTTGGAGATGGGCGGCCCAGGGCGAAACTGAATTGTCTATGCGTGGAGTGACAGCATGTCCGAGCAAGCACCACCCCAAGTAGACCCTGAGCGCTTCGCGCCGGCCAATCGGCGCAGGCTTAGCGGTCCGGGTCTGCGGACCTTTCTCAACATCGCAAAGCTCTGGAGCCTGAGCGAACACGAGCAACGTGTGGTTCTTGGCGGGCCGGCGCCTTCGACATATCGCAGGTGGTGCAAGAAGGCGCGAGAGCATGGCGACCTTACCCTCAGCGCCGATGTACTGAACCGGATTTCTGCAACCCTCGGTATTTATGCCGCGCTTTGCGTGCTGTTCGCCGGGGAAGACGAGCGCATCTGCTGGTTGGCTCAGCCGCATAACGCTCCGGTATTTGCCGGTCGACCACCCATGAGCCTTGTGATGAGCGGCGCGCTGGATGACCTGCTGACCCTACGTCGTTTTCTTGATGCCGCGAGGGGTGGCATCTACATGGCTCCAAACGAGGCCGATTTGGGTTTTGGGCCGTACAATGACGACGAGATACGCATCGTTTGAGTGTGTAGTGCGGGTTGCCACCTCGGCCTATAGTGACAGGCGTTAGCGGCGGGGACCGCTACCGGAGCACTGCACCACCCGAACGGGAGGTGTCCACCCTGGCTATTGGGCCGTGCTCAGAAGCCGTTCGCGGGGCTTGTCAGCCGTCGCATGCGCAGCCTTTGCCCTTATGGCAAGTCTTCTCCCGGCTGATGCAGCTATCGCCGCAAGCTTTTCCCTTCTTACATACCTTGCAGCATGCCTCACCGGCCCAAGCAGTCGAACAAATCGGTGCTGCCCCACCTGTGAGACTGACCACCGACAACGCGAGCGCGCCAATCAACGCTTTCATGCAAATCCTCTCCCATCAGATTTTTAGAACGTCGCCATAAGCCCGATCGCGCCGTAGCGATCGCCGAGATTCCCCTTGATCTTGACCTTAGGCAGGACATTCATTGCCGCCGTCCCATAGGCGCGGGTGCGATCTCCGCTAAAGCGAGCGCCGGCGCCCACTTCGACTGCAAGGACCGTCAGAGTGCCTTCGATCTTGCCGTAGAGCTTGGCGGCAAGGTCGTTGCAGTTGGACTTGTCCGCAAATTGTCCATTGGAATGGTCGCGACAAACCTCTCGCCCGTCGCTGATCGTCTCGCTGCGAAAGCGATCGTTGTCGCTGGCATGGAGAAAAACCCCTCCGATTGGCCGAACGGTCACGGGGCCTATGTGCAGATTGTAACCGACACCGAACTCGCCACCCCAACGATCTTGGGCGCGAGCCCCATTGGCTTCGACAGTAAAGTCCTGTGCGCTGACCACAGACGGCGCAGCACAAACAAGGAGCGTGCAGGCCAATGCGCGCAGTTTCGACAGGATCATGACACTTCCCCCTCTTGACGATCATTAAGCTAAACTTGTTACGAAAATCCGGCCACCGAGAGCGTTATTCCATCACATGCGTTCCTTGATCGAAAGTTCCTCTACCGCGTCGCCGCCATAGCGCGAGGGTTTCTCAGGGATCTTCCGCTTCGCAGGATCGCCGCTCCGGCGATCAGAAGGCTGCTCACACCCCGTCATCGTGGCGACTAGCAAAGGAGAGCCGATGCCGATCCTTGGAGAGGTTAGTGTCGGCATCGACCCCAGGTGGTCCCTCGGGGAGAGGGAGATCCGACATGCGCATTCCGATCTTCGAAGACCCTGAGACGAAGGGCACATCGATCGGTGGCTTCAGGGCGCGCAGCGCCTGGCGATGACGCTCATCAGGGTTCGACTAAGATGATCTCGTCATTTGTGGAAGATTCCTGCTTTGCTATCCCATTGAGTTCCAGCGCTTTGATAAAGCCGTCGACATCGCCCGCTGAAAACACGCCGACGATCTCCCGGTCAGGGATCATCCCATCCCTGAAAGTCAACTTTCTCGTCGAGTACCGATTCATCTCGGCGACGGCCTCCGACAGCGGATCGTGCATGAAAATGAGGCGGCCTTCGGTCCAGCCGGTTTCCTTCGCCACGTCGGCGCTGGTCAGTGTCCAGCGCCGATCGGTATCGATCACGAGCTGGCGTCCCGGAGTCATATCGGTGCCGGTGCCGCTTCCGTTATCGGTCGCGTCCTCGACCCTGACCTTTCCTTCGGCCAGGACGACCGTCAGCTCCCCGCGATCCATGCTGACTTCGAAGGCCGTTCCGATCGCACGCACGGTCTTGCCGGCGGCATGGACGATGAATGGCCTCGATCGGTCGCTTGCAACCTCGAAATAGGCGCGGCCGCGGAGCAGCTGCACGCGGCGCTCATCGGGCAGATCCGAGAAGCGCATGTCGGTTTCGGAATCGAGCTTTACGACCGATCCGTCGGGAAGCGTGATAGTGGCACGTTGCCCGGTGTCGGTCTGGAAAGCCTGCGCCGGATGATCACGCTCGCCAAACGGGAGGTCGCCCAGGGACAGCCATCCGATGCCTCCGACGAGCAGGATCGACGCAGCCGCAGCGAAAACCTTCGAACGGCTCGACCCGGCGCGGGCCGGCAGGGGATTCTCCAGCGGGACAAGATCAGGCGCCGCGGTGCTGGCGACATACCACGCTCGGTCGATCGCCTCATAGGCGCCGCGGTGCGCGTCGGATTGGCGGATCCAGTCGCGGAAACGAACTTCGTCCTCCGCCGTCATATCGCCTGCGAGGCGCTCGTTGTACCAGTCTGCCGCTTCGGATCGAAGCTTGGCGCAACCGCTGGCTTGCGCGCCGGTCATCGGTGGGTCTCCCGATCTTCGGCGATGCGGACAAGTGCGCGGTGCATGAGGTCTTTCACGGATTCTCTGGAAATGGACATTCGCTCGGCGATCGCCTGATAGGTCAGGTTCTCGAACCGGTGCAGTTCGAAGGCTTCGCGCGTCCGCGGGGGCAGATCGCGGATTGCTGTGAGCACGCGTTGGTATTCCTCTCGTCCGATCGCGATGCGTTCGGGGGAAAGCGGATCGGCGGGATCGTGGCCCTCGTCCCAATCTCCATGCAGCAGGCTGATGCGCGCTGCCTGCTCTCGATAGCGGCTGACCAGCACATTGTGCGCGGTTCTGAACAGGTAGCCTTCAACATTCTCGATCGCGTCATTTGCCTGGGCGGACTGGAGCCGGGCGAAAACATCCTGCACCAGATCATCGACATCCTGATCGGGAACGCGGCGCCGAAAATAGCGGCGAAGACCTGGTCCGTACGCTGTCATCCAGGCGCCGTAATCTGGCCGTGGCTGTACCGACGCCATCGTCAGCGAACGCTCCCGAGAGGCCGGATCCGACAGTGCTCGCCAAACTTCCCGTTCATTCTAAGTTTCCACCGATGACCCCGATGCATTGGCACTTAAAGGAATAGACGCGCAAACCGGCGGCTAGGGGGGTCGAAATCTGTGTCTACTAAAAAAATTCTTTCTGAGGTTCCCCTACGGCAGGCGAGGATTTCCGAAAAAATGTCGGCCGGCGACCCCCCTGTCTCGCATATTTTGCGTCCTATGAAGTGTTAGGGCAATCCACATCGAATACCTTGGGGGGCAACTCCCAACATACAAAAAAATAACATGGGAGAGGGATACATGCATTTTGGTGCATCTGCGCTGCAGCAAGTTCTTTTGAGCAGCGTGGCCGTTGTAGGATTGGCCGCTACAGCAATGCCCGCACAGGCGGGCGAGAATCTTATTACCTATAATATTCCGGCGCAATCGCTTGAAAGCGCGTTGCGCGATTTCGGCGTACAGAACGGCATGACGATCATGGCCGATGTTGGGCTTGTCCGCGGCAAGCGGACGCCGGGTTTCAGCGACCGGGCCGGCCCTGAGGCTGCTTTGCGGGCATTGCTGAAAGGCACGGGACTGACCTATCGGCGCGACGGTCGTGTTTTCGTGGTCACGCAAGCGCAATCGCAGCCCGCTTCCCC
This sequence comes from Pelagerythrobacter marinus, assembly GCF_034375205.1. NCBI lineage: Bacteria > Pseudomonadati > Pseudomonadota > Alphaproteobacteria > Sphingomonadales > Erythrobacteraceae > Pelagerythrobacter > Pelagerythrobacter marinus. Next base: position 770,511 of record NZ_CP139719.1, read on the forward strand.
ACCGAGCGCCGCTCCCCGTCCTGTCGCGGCAGCACCGGCCGAAATCATCGTCACCGCGCAGAAGCGCGAAGAATCGATCCAGGACGTACCTATCGCAGTTACGGCACTCACGAGCGCGGATCTCGACGAGCAGAAGATTGAAGGTGGGTCTGAACTGATGCGTGCCGTTCCCAACGTCGCGTTCTCGAAGACCAATTTCGCGAGCTACAATTTCTCGATCCGCGGGGTGGGCACCAAGGCGCTGTCAGTCACGTCCGACCCGGCCGTTGCAATCAGCTTCAATAACACGCCTCTCATTCGCAACCGACTTTTCGAGCAGGAATATTTCGATGTGGAGCGCGTCGAAGTGCTGCGTGGGCCGCAAGGCACGCTCTATGGCCGCAACGCAACCGGCGGCGTCGTCAACATGATCACGGCGAAGCCCGAATTCGGCGAGTTCGATGGCCGGGTCAAGGCCGAGGTGGGCAATTACAAGACGCGCCGGATGAGTGCGATGGTCAATGTGCCGGTCGGCGAAACCTTCGCTCTCCGGGCCGCCGGCGCACTGACCAAACGTGACGGCTTTGATTTCAACACAGTGACCGGCCAGCGCGTGAATGGCCGCGACCTTTGGTCCACGCGCCTCACTGCGGCCTGGGAGCCAAGCGACCGCCTCCGCGTCAACGCGGTGTGGGAGCATTTCGAGGAGGACGACGACCGCTCGCGGACAGGTAAGCAGCTGTGCCATACAGACCCCGGACCGACGATGGTCGGGCGCGACATCACCGATCTTGCGCTTACGCGCGGTGAGCTTAGCCAGGGTTGCCTGCCGGGATCACTTTACGACGACGATGCTTACGGCGTGCCAAACGGTCTGTCGCTACCCTACGTCAACGCTGCCTCGTGGACCGTTCAGCTCGGTTTTGTTCCCGGAGCCCCGTTTGGTTCACCCGCGATCGGGTTAATAGATCCCGTCGATCCATATGCCGGAATCACGCAATCCCGCGATCTGCGCGAGATTGCCACGGCCTATGACCCAACCTTCCGGGCGAAGAACGACGTTTATCAGCTGAACATAGAATTCGATCTGAACCGTGACCTTACCCTGTTCTCCCAGACCGCTTACAGCAAGGATTACTACTTCTCCACGCAGGACTACAATCGCTTCAACTCCGGGCCCGTCTTCAACGACTCCCGTGATCTGAGGGATCTGTTTGGTAACCCTCTTCCCACCGACGGTTTGTCCCCCGGAGGAATTTTCACCGACCCGCAGCTTGGCCCATCAAGCGCCATTCTCGGTGTCGATATGGTCCGGTCTCACAGCAAGCAATGGTATCAGGAATTTCGGTTGCAGTCGGCCTACGCGGGGCCGGTGAACTTTAGCGTCGGGGCAAACTACCTCCATTTCAAAATCGATGAAGATTACTTTGTCTTCAACAACCTGTTCACGGCCCTCGCGCAGGGCACATTCGGCAACGGAAACTTCGGTGGCGTAGTTCAAGACTGTGCTGAGCTCGCCGATCCGAGCAACTGCGTATATGTCGACCCCAACCCGCTCGATCAGATTAACGGCGACGGCCACAACTACTTCCGCAGCCGAAACCTTGCCAAAACGGAGTCTCTCGCCGCGTTCGGTGAGCTATACTGGCAGGCCAGCGATACGCTGAAGGTGACGGCCGGGCTGCGCTATACGAGGGACAAGAAGACAGCGACCCCGATCAAGAGTCAGCTGCTTCTTGCGCCCGGCATATTCGGCAGCGGCTATGTCAGTCAAGGTTACCGGGTTTCACCTGACATCGTTCAGAAGTGGGGACGACTGACGGGGCGGATGGTCGTCGACTGGCAGCCCGACCTGTCCTTCACCAACGACACCTTGTTGTACGCCTCCTACGCACGCGGATACAAAGGGGGCGGGGCCAACCCTCCCAGCATCGACGCAAATCCCGAGCGGCTGCAGTTCTTCCCGCAACCCGAAACCTTCCGGCCCGAGAGCGTCGATGCATTCGAAATAGGCATGAAGAATACTTTTGCCGATGGCAGTCTAACGCTTAACGCCAACGCGTTCTATTATGATTACGAGGATTATCAGGTCTCGCAGATCGTAGACCGGCTGGCGCTCAACGAAAACTACGATGCCGAAATCTGGGGGGCCGAACTGGAGGCAGTCTGGCAGCCCGCCCCGCGCTTCCGGATCAACGCCAACCTCGGGTACTTGGACAGTCGCATCGCCAACGGCATGCAGTCGATTGATGTCATGAACCGGACGCAGGGGAATCCCGACTGGGTTCTGGTCAAGCCCTGGATCCAGCTTGCATCGAACTGCATCGCGCCTCGGGAAATCGTCGAGACGCTGGTCAGCAGTCCGCTGTTCAACGATCTCAACGCGATGGCGATCCTAAGCCCGCTGTGCGGCGCGTCATACAATGGCAACTACATGCCGGGAAGCTTCAACTCGATCATCTACGGTGTGACCTACGACCCCGCCGTGGATGGACCCAATCAGGGACGCGGCTTCTACGCCGATCTCGGTGGGAACGAGTTGCCGAATTCGCCGCACTGGACCTTCAACATCGGCGCGCAATACACCATTCCAGTCGATGATTGGGAGCTCACGCTGCGCGGTGACTACTATCGCCAAGGCAAGAGTTGGGCACGCGTCTACAACACCGCGATCGACCGGCTGCGGGCCTGGGATAATACCAACCTGTCGATCGTACTTGAGCGGCCCGTCGATGGCCTAGCGTTCCAATTGTATGTCAAGAACCTGTTCGACAATACGCCCATCACGGACGCGTTCATCAACAGCGATGATAGTGGTTTGACGACCAATGTCTTCACCCTGGACCCGCGGCTAGTCGGATTTAGTGTCACCAAGAGTTTCTGAGCATGCAAGGACGCAGCCTATCTCTCCCGGCTGTGCAAATGCCGTCGGTCGCGCAGCGGCTGATGGCCTTCTTGCCGAACGGCAGCCTCATTTCCCGGCGACCAAGCCGGAACGGAGTTCTCACAGATCACTCTCAGTGGAGTGGTAGTTGATCGGGGTTTGTTACTCGACCGCGATCAATTCTAAAATCGGCGAACGCCGAAATTAAGAGGAGAAATGCAATGAAAAGGCTTACACTTGTCTGCATTGGGGCGCTCGCCGCTGGCAGCATGGCCGCGACCCCGGCGCTTGCACAACACATCTCGCCCGCAAACACGAATTTCGATGCGATTGGCCCGGCACAGCTTACCAAGGGTGCGACATCGCTATCCTGCACTCTGACGCTGAGCGGTACCACCGGACCCGACGTCGGCGGCGGCGTCGCCGATGGCGGTACCATCACCGGGGGACCAATACGGGGCCGGGCAACTGCCCGCTCCTGACCGTCGATGGCGGCGCTACCTTCGAGATCGATACGTCCACCGGCACCGGCGGCACGGGGAGCCTTTACAATCTCGTCGTTCGCCTTGCCGGCACTCCCGTGTGTTCCGACGCTGGCCCGCTTCCGTTCACGGTCATCAACAACGGCTCGGGACCGTCGACGATCCAGTTCAACTCGCCCGTCGATCCCGATTGCGTCGTCCTGGCCAATCTGTCGACAACCCCCGATATCAACGTCGTACCTTGATGATGTGACGATCGTTCGAATTGGTTGGTGGACGCCTCGATTAGTACAGAACCAATCGAGGCATCCACCCGTCGACGGAAAGCTACTGGCCGCACCGCTGTAACGGTGCGGCCTTTTCCGGTCGCCAGCGGCGAACCGCTGCCAGCACTAGCCAGACATAATGATCAGATGAGCGGTCACAATGTGCTTGCGCTGAACCGAGTTTTTGTTGCGTCGTTGCTGGGCACGGCGGCCCTTGCGTCCTCGGCCCATGCTCACGCGATTATGGGGGGCGTCGAGGCGGGGTGGGTTTCGCAAGGAACCGCTCAGCCGGATGTTAGCGGCATCGCGTCCGACCCACTTGGCGACCCCGGCGACATTATCGTCACCGCCGACCGCCGTCGGGGCGAGGCGGAGGTTGCCGCCGAGACTGAGTTCGATGAAGCCGAAATTGCCAGCCAGGACGCCGACAGCATACAGGAATTGCTGGATCGTCTGGCTCCCTTTATCGACCCGAGCGGAGAAGAGCCGGTCATCCTCATCAACGGCGAACCAGTCGGCTTCGAGCGCTCGATTCTTTCCTATCCTGCTGAAGCGCTAAACCGCCTCACGGTGTTGAAGCCTGAGGCCGCCGCACATTATGGTGAGCCGACCGGCAAGCGCGTCGTCAACCTGGTGCTCAAGAAGCACTTCTCGATGCTAAGCGCCGACGCCGGCGTGGAGTTCGCCACTGCCGGCGGCCAGTATGGCGGCGATCTTTCTCTCGGGCGTACCGCAATTAGCGGCGAAACCCGCTGGAATGTCCAAGCCAGGATCGGCCGTGACAGCGCCCTGCGTAAGGACGCGAGGGATATTCCCGCGCAAGACGGAGCTTTCGACAGCGTCGGCTATATCCGGCGCGCTGGAGGCGGGGAGATCGATCCCGCCCTGAGCTTTGCGGTGGGAGAACACGTCACCGTCGCGGCTATGCCCGGCGACATAGGGTCAGGTTTGCCGACACTCGAGGACTTCGTCGCAACCGCAGGCCTTCGTCATCCGGTCGATCCCGACGCCTTCGAAACCCTGCGATCGAGCCGGCGCAATGCCTCGCTCAGTGTCGGCATTACGCGCCCGCTGGGCGCCTTCTCCGCATCGTTGAACCTCAGCGCCAACAGCAGCAGCAGCGAGGGTTTGCGCGGCCTCCCGATGGCATCGATCGTCATTCCCGCCGGCCATCCTTCGTCGCCTTTCGCCAACGACATTGTCCTCACGCGTCCGTTCTCCGGTAAGCGCGCGCTGCGCACCGACAATAGCTCGGAATCGCTGAGCGCATCGCTGACGCTGAATGGCAGAATCGGAGACTGGCGAACGAGCCTAGCGACAAGCTATTCGCGCAACTGGGCGGACAACCTCCTCGAGAGCGGGATCGACGTCGAACACATCCAGCAGTTGATCGATGATGCCGAGTCCGACTTCAATCCATACGGCCCGTGGGACGACGGCCTGCTGCTCTCTAACCGCAATCGCACACGCGGAGAGAATCTGAGCGCCCGGCTCAACATCCGGAAGAATATTGTCGGTCTGCCCGCCGGCCCGGTCGTTCTGAGCGTGACTGCCAACGCTAGCCATAATCGGACGCGAAGCCGGCAGAACGACGGCGGCGAGGAACTCATCTCGGTAAATAATTCGGCTCGGGATCAACTGAACGGTCAGATGTCTCTTAGTCTGCCGATTTCCGCCCGCGATGGATCCGCGATCGGACCATTGGGCGACCTAACCCTCGACCTGTCCTTCAAGGGGCAGGCGATGACCAACACACGGGCGCAGACGCGGTTCGGCGGCGACATGACCTGGTCGCTCATTTCGATCCTTCGTCTGCGCGGCTCGTTCGAATATGCCCAGACCGCGCCCTCGTTCGATCAGCTCGACGCTCCGATCGTTACGACGGTCAACCGGATCTTCGATTACACCCGTCAGGAGATCGCAGAACCGATCTGGATCACCGGAGGCAACCCCGAGCTCGACCGCGGCAGCCGGCAGAGCCTGGACTTGAGCGCCCTGATAAGGCCGTTCGACGATCAGACGCTGTCGCTCAAGATCGGCTACCGAAAGCATATCGCGAAGGGGGACGTGGCGTCGTTTCCCGAGCTGACCCCGGTTATCGAGGCGGCGTTTCCGGAACGCGTGACACGCGATGCGCAAGGACGGCTCGTTGCGGTCGATGCGCGCGCCATCAACATTGCCCACGATACCGACTCCGCGTTGACGACAGGTATTGCATTGCGCTTCGGCCAAGGCCGGCGCAGCACACCCGATGCCGATCCGCTGCAGTTCAGTCTCGCGGTCAATCATCGCTGGCAGCTAAAGAGCGAACTACTCACCCGGCCTGGCGTCCCGCCTATCGATCAGCTCAGCAACGGTGGTCAATCGCGACACAACGTGTCGGTGCAGACAACCGTAGGAAAGGCCGGGATTGGTGCAAGTTTGAATGGAAACTGGAGCAGTGCGACCCGAGTTCGCGCCGGCGACGATCGTTTCCTCTCCGAGCTGCCGCTCGTGCTTAATCTCTCGATGTTCATCGAACCCGATCGCCTGCTCGGCAACTCGGCAGGAAGCGCGTTGATAGAGGGCCTCAAGATTTCGTTCGACGTGCGAAATCTCTTTAATGGCTATCGCCGGGTAACGTTGGATGATGGCAGCATTCCCTCCGGATACAGCCGCGACGAGATCGATCCCCTTGGTCGAACCGTGCGACTAATGGTGCGGAAGAAATTCTGACTCGAAAGCGTAGAGCCGAACCACGGCACAGCATGTTCAACTCGCTACCCAGTGCCACGCCTTCGCTACCATGCCGGTAAACGCGCAAAGCACACCAAAGTACATGAACGCCACCAGCGCAGCGATAAGCACAAGCTCGATCACGAAGAAAGCTTTTCGATTTAGGTGCATCGATGATTGCCCCAGTACCTCTTCCAGTCAAGCATGGCCGTGTTTGAACGTGGTGCAGGGCATGGCGGATACGCGCTACCCGGCCATCAGCTTATCGCCGCCTGAACCTGTGCTCCAGACCTTCTTGAGCCGTACCGGTGGGAATAATCGGACCTGCGGACTGACGTCATGGTGGGCCGCGCGTTAATTTGGTGCAAGCGGAACGCCTGTTCTCTCTACCGCTCCGACCCGTCTCCGGCTCCTTGGACACGGTCGCATGATCCACGAAGAGCACGGAGACGCACACGCTGCAGGATCGGCGGTCCGGCCTTCCTGTTGTGCTTAGGTTGCGCCTGCCTCTGGTCGTCGCGGCCCCAAGGCAGCTTCGCGCCCTATCGATCGTTGAATCTTGCCGCCGATCGCCCGAGGGGGACGGCGACTAAGCCTGCTCGACATGGCTGCAATGTCGGACGCTGTAGACTGTCCGGATTTGGACAGGAGAAGCCGAAAGCCGCTCTTCGTTCAGCCAAGCATGGTGAGCTCTGCGACCGACGGTTTCGTCGGACACTCCGGAACGGCAGGTCTTAGGGCGCAGTTTGCGTATAGCTGCCCTTCGTCGCGGCCATGTCCGATGGCAGCCACGCGCCCCATGTCGGACATTCAGGCTCTCCCAAACGATGCCTGAAAGCGGACAGGCAGCTTTGCCCTGGTTATGCGCACCACCAATGTCCGATTATGGTTGGTTTGCCGACATTCTTGTCGATCGAATAATGACGAGGCATTGCGTTGATCCCGGCACAACCGGCGCTATTTATCCGCGATGAGACAAACGTTGACGAAGCCAATGTCAAATTCGCGTCCGTGGATAGTGGTTTTGATCATAATGAACGCCCTGCTTCTAGCTGCAACAGCATCGTTACTCTTCAGCCAATTGGGTCCAGTGGCCGAGCCACGCATGGTCACTCCGCGCGGAGACCTTGGCGGAGATGAACGCGCCACTATCGACCTGTTCCGCAATGCCCGAGAGTCCGTTGTCTTCATATCGACACGGCAGCGAGTTGCCGATTTCTGGACACGTAATGTCTACAGCGTGCCGCGCGGATCTGGCTCCGGTCTCGTATGGGATGGAGCCGGCCATATTGTGACCAATTTCCATGTCATCGAGGGTGCATCCCAAGCACAAATACAGCTTGCCGACGGTCGCCAGTTTTCCGCCACTCTGGTCGGTGTGAGCCCACAACACGACCTTGCTGTCCTAAAAATTGGCGGTGCAGGCTTCACTGCGCCTGCCCGGGTGCCCATAGGCACGAGCAGCGACCTGCAGGTCGGACAGAATGTCTTCGCGATCGGAAATCCGTTCGGCCTGGACTGGACCTTGACCAAGGGCATTGTCTCGGCACTGGATCGTTCGCTGCCGAACGAAAACGGCCCCGACATTCGGCACCTGATCCAGACCGATGCCGCAATCAATCCGGGAAATTCGGGTGGCCCGCTACTCGACTCCGCTGGCCGACTAATCGGGATCAATACCGCGATATACAGTCCCTCCGGGGCATCGGCAGGAATCGGCTTTGCTGTGCCGGTCGACACGGTGATGCGCGTTGTGCCGCAGCTCATTTCCGAGGGGCGCTATACGCGGCCCAGCCTTGGCCTCGAAAGCGACGACAATATCAACGACCGGCTCAAGCGCGCTTCAGGGATCGAGGGTGTTTTTGTCCTGCGGGTCGATCCCGGGTCGGTAGCCGAGCGCGCCGGTCTGGTCGCAGCGCAGCGCACAAGGCGCGGCGTGGTTCCCGGGGACATCGTTACCGCTATGAACGGCAAACCTGTTTCGCGGGTCGGCGACCTGCTCGCTCGCCTTGACGACTTTCGGGTCGGGCAAAGCGTTGAACTGACGTTGATGCGCGGCGGAGAGGTGCGAACGGTCAGGCTCGAACTCGAACCGGGAAGTTGATGCACAAAGAAGGGCCGGTCCCATGGGCAGGACCGGCCCTCTTGGCTGCAATTAACTGGCGTTGATCGGGATCGTCTTGCGGCCTTTTGCCGCTTCTGAGGTACGCAGAATTCTAACAGTCAGAACACCGTTGCGGAAAGCGGCCTCGACCTTGTTTTCGTCAATCTGCGAGGGAAGACCGATGTGGCGCTCGAAGCGGCCGTAGCTGCGTTCGGAATAGCCGCGTTCCTCGTCGCTGATCTCGGACTTCTTCTCACCCCGGATCACCAGCTGATGATCGTCGAGGCTGATTTCGATGTCCCTTTCCTCCATGCCCGGCAGCTCGGCCGTGACCCGGATTTCCCTGTCGTTCTCCGACAATTCGACACGCGGCCTGCCAAGGCTGCGTCCGATGGACGGCAGCGAGGGCATGGAAAACCCGCGAAACATGTCGTCGAACAAGCGATTGATATCCCGGTGAAGCGACATCACCGGATGGTCGACCCGCTCCTCCTGCCGGGGAGCGATGTCCTGGCCCTGGCTTTTCCAGGGAATGAGATCGCGAATTGCCATCTCGACGTTCCTCCTATTTTCCGACTGGTTTAGGCAAAGCCCTTGCAAGCGGGGCAGGTGTGATTGCACCCACCCCGCCGAGGATCTGCCCGGTGATTGAGGCTTAGGCCGCCTTGTCTTCGGTCAGCTGCGGCGTGTCGTCATTGACATGCTCGCGGCTTTCGATGGCGATCTTGCGCGGCTTGAGCGATTCCGGGACGATCCGCTGGAGCGAGATCGTCAACATGCCGTGTTCATAGTTCGCATCGCGCACTTCGACGTAATCGGCCAGCTGGAACCGGCGCTCGAACGCGCGGGCAGCGATACCGCGGTGAACGAATTCGACACCTTCTTCGTCCTTTTCGGTCTTCTGTCCGGAGATGACGAGCTGGTTCTGCTGTGCAGTGATGTCGATTTCGTCCGGACGGAAGCCGGCAACCGCCAGAGTGATCCGGTAGCTGTCCTCGCCGGTGCGGGCGATGTCGAAGGGTGGGTAGCTGTCCTGCGTCTCAGCGCGGAAGCTGTTCTCGAGCGCATCGAAGAGCCGATCGAAGCCTACCGTCGAGCGGCGATAGGGGGTCAAATCAAATGCAGTTCTCATTTCCAAATCCTCCTTATTGAGCAATCTGGGCATGAGAGGCGCCGGGAACCAAGAGCCGACGCCCTCTGTCCAACCAGACCCGTTATGGCATCCGGCACTGACAAAATGAGGAAGCGCGCAATCGGTTTCAAGACCCGTTAAAAATTTGTTGTCGTTTTTTCAGTGCTTTGAAAGGGAAGCCAGGCGCACCGATAGAGGTGCGCCTGGCCCTCTTCCAAGAGAGAATATGGTAGGATCCAGTCCGTTTACGCGGTCAGCCGATCGCTGCTCGCGTGATTGGAATCCCAGCTTTGCATCTGGTCCTTGAGCGCCAGTTTGAGCTTCTTCAGGCGGGCAATCAGAACTTCGTCAGGCCGGGGGCGTTTGCTTTCCAGCCGGATTTCGTCCTCCAGCCGCGCATGTTCGCGTGAAAGGTACTCCAGATACCTGTCGGTCATCATCTCCTCCTCTCTCATTAGACCGATTTTCTGATGTCGCCGTTTTCGGAGCCTGCCTTGTTCCGAACGGCGTGTGCAGGCACCTAAGCAGCACTGCCGTGCGCTGAAGGATGGGAGAGCGCAGCGTGATCCCGCGCTCTCCACAGCCTGTTAGAAGTCCATCGCCGGCATCGGGGCAGGCGATTCTTCCTTGGGCAGTTCGGCCACCAGCGCCTCGGTGGTGATTAGCAGCGAGGCGACCGAAGCCGCATCCTGCAGCGCTGTGCGCACCACCTTTGCCGGATCGATGACACCCGACTTCACCAGGTCTTCGTATTCGCCGGTCGCGGCGTTGAAGCCATGATTGTAGTCGTCACCTTCGAGCAGCTTGCCGACGATGTAAGCACCGTCCTCGCCTGCGTTCTCGGCGATTTGGCGGGCTGGAGCACGCAGCGCGCGACGGACAATGTCGATGCCCGATTGCTGGTCGTCGTTGGCAGCCTTGAGGCCGTCGAGCGCTTTCAGCGCACGCAGCAGGGCGATACCGCCACCCGGCAGAATGCCTTCCTCGACAGCCGCACGGGTTGCGTGCAGCGCGTCGTCGACGCGGTCCTTGCGCTCCTTGACCTCGACCTCGGTGGCACCGCCGACGCGGATGACGGCGACGCCGCCGGCGAGCTTCGCCACGCGTTCCTGCAGCTTTTCGCGGTCGTAGTCGCTGGTCGTGGTCTCGATCTGGGCACGGATCTGGCTGACCCGGGCATCAATGTCGGCTTTGTTGCCGGCACCATCGACGATGGTAGTGTTGTCCTTGTCGATGATGACCTTCTTCGCCCGGCCGAGCATGCCGATCGTGACGTTCTCGAGCTTGGTGCCGAGTTCCTCGCTCACCACATTGCCGGCGGTGAGGATGGCGATATCCTCAAGCATGGCCTTGCGGCGATCGCCGAAGCCGGGCGCCTTGACAGCCGCGACCTTCAGGCCACCGCGCAACTTGTTGACCACAAGGGTAGCAAGGGCTTCACCTTCGACGTCCTCCGCAATGATGAGCAACGGCTTGCCCGACTGCACGACCTGTTCGAGCAGCGGAATCATCGCCTGCAGGTTCGACAGCTTCTTCTCGTGAATGAGGATGTACGGATCCTCGAGTTCCACCTTCAGCTTTTCGGCATTGGTCACGAAATAGGGCGAGAGGTAGCCGCGGTCGAACTGCATGCCCTCGACCGTTTCGAGCTCAGTCTCTAGGCTCTTGGCTTCCTCGACCGTGATCACGCCTTCATTGCCGACCTTCTCCATCGCTTCGGCAAGGATGCGGCCGACGGTTTCGTCGCCATTGGCGGAAATGGTTGCGACCTGCGCGATCTCGCTGTTGGCCGACACCTTCTTAGCATGGCTTTCGAGGTCCTTGACCACGGTGCCGACGGCGAGGTCGATACCGCGCTTCAGGTCCATCGGGTTCATGCCGGCAGCAACCGCCTTGGCTCCTTCGCGCACGATGGCTTGGGCCAGAACGGTGGCGGTGGTCGTGCCGTCACCCGCCTTGTCGTTCTGCTTGCTGGCGACTTCGCGCAGCATCTGCGCGCCCATGTTTTCGAACTTGTCCTTGAGTTCGATTTCCTTGGCAACGGTGACGCCATCCTTGGTGATGCGGGGAGCGCCGAAACTCTTCTCGATCACCACGTTGCGCCCCTTCGGGCCGAGAGTTACCTTGACCGCATTTGCAAGCGTATCCACGCCGCGCAGCATGCGATCACGCGCGTCAGACGCAAACTTTACTTCCTTCGCAGCCATTTTGGCCTGCTCCTTTCTCTTCTTTCGATTGAACTGAAGATTGGGTTGATTGCTTACGCCGCCTTCTTGAGTTGGGCGGTGGTTTCGATGATGCCGAGAATGTCGCTCTCCTTCATGATGAGCAGGTCCTCGCCATCAATCCGCACTTCGGTGCCGGACCACTTGCCGAACAGGACCCGGTCGCCTGCCTTGACGGCGGGTTCCACCAGCTTCCCGGAATCGTCACGCGCACCAGGGCCCACGGCGACGACTTCGCCTTCCATCGGCTTTTCCTTGGCGGTGTCGGGGATGATAATGCCGCCGGCCGTCTTTTCTTCAGCCTCGATGCGGCGAACCAGCACGCGATCGTGCAAAGGTCGGAAATGCATGCATAACCTCCATTACAAAGCGAAATGACTGACAGCGCCTCCCCCGGATGATCGGCAGGAGGCAGTGCGCGATCTAGTTTTGCTGATAACGGCTTCAAGAGGTCCAAACCAAATTTTTTGGCACTCGCCGATTGCGACTGCCAATGGGCACTTTCCGTACGCCTTATCAGGGTCTTGACGGTCTGAAATGGCATCACAAAATATGGTGAGCGGAGCGATCCACAGTGAGTGATCAGCGGCAAGGCAGAAAGGAGGGTGTTCCTATGTCGCAACCATTCGCGCGCTACCTGCATCCGTTCGATGTAGCGCATCATTCCTCGCTTGAACCCGAAGTGAAGCGAGCCATCCTGGCTTCCTGGGCGTCCGATCGGCATGCCGTCGAAAATCATCCTGCAATGCGCCAGCCTCCCGAACTCAAAGCTCCCGTTTCCGTTGACGATGTATTCGCGGCATTGCGCTCGCTCGACGGCCCAGACAGCCAGCCCACACTGCAATGACCGACCGCGCTTTCCTGGTTCAGTTGGAAGGATACGGGCTGACCACGGCAGAAATCTGCTATTTCATGCCGGATCACCCCTCGCTCCTGCAGATTTATGCCTGGCAGGAATACGATGCAGCACCGGATTTTCCGGTGCTGTTCGATTTCCTCGCGCATTGGCGGCGCGAGATCGAGGCGGAGATAAGGTCAGTCCGAATCGCCCATGAGAAAATGATCCGGCCAGCGAGCTGGCGTTCCGCGGACGGCGTGATCTCGTGGGAGTAGCAGAGACGGGTGATTGAGCTTGCAGGCCCGTATTCATGCTAATGGAAACGAACTGCTGACTAGTAAAATCTAGAAACCTTCGCCCACTTGAGAGGCAGCTTTCCCAGTTTCTCGCACTGAAAGCAGCTGATGGGTGGACGCCCCCCGGCGGCATCGATGTGCCAGAGTGGAGGTGTTGAACACCACTTGAAGGAGGCGTCCATGTCAGAGGTTACCACGATCGGGTTGGATATCGCTAAGACTGTTTTCCATGCGCATGGGGCGGATGGAACGGGCCGGATGGTTTTCAGTCGTAGGCTCACGCGGGCCAAGCTGCTGGACTTCTTCGCGGCGCAGCCGGCGTGCACGATTGCACTGGAAGCATGCGGCGGGGCTCATCACTGGGCGCGGCAGTTGACCCATTTGGGTCATGACGTGCGGCTGATACCGCCGGCATATGTGAAGCCTTTCGTGAAGCGGCAGAAGAACGATGCGGTCGATGCCGAGGCGATCTGCGAGGCCGCGCAGCGGCCAGGTATGCGCTTCGTGGCGATCAAGACCGAGGAGCAACAGGCCGCCGGCATGGTGTTCCGCACCCGCGATCTACTGGTTCGCCAGCGCACGCAGCTCATCAACGCGCTGCGCGGTCATCTGACGGAATATGGCTGGGCCGCGCCTCGCGGCCGGGCGCAGGTGCTGATGCTGGCCGATCTGCTCGACGAAGAGGAAATGGCATCGTCCCTGCCCGAAGCGGCGCGCGATATGTTCAAGGTGATGGTCGATCATCTCTACCGGCTCGATGCGCAGATCGCCGATCTCGACCGCGAGATCGAACGCCGGGCGAAGGCAGACGAGGCGGCCCGCAGGCTGATGATTATCCCCGGCATCGGCCCGGTCGCCGCGACAGCCATTATCGCACTAGCACCGCCGATCGAAACCTTCGCCAAGGGCCGCGACTTTGCCGCATGGCTTGGTTTGACACCGCGGCAGCACTCGACCGGCGGCAAGCAGCGGCTCGGATCGATCTCGAAGATGGGTGAGCGAACCATAAGGCGGCTGCTGATCATCGGCGGAAGTTCGGTCGTCCGGCAGGCATCGCGCAGGGGTGCGCCGGCAGGCTCGTGGCTCGAAGGCATGTTAGCGAGAAAGCCGCGTATGCTGGTCTCGGTGGCGCTTGCCAACAAGATGGCGCGCACGGTCTGGGCGCTGCTGACCAAGGAGGAAGATTACAGGGCTCCGGCACCGGTCGCGGCGTAAAGCCGGGACTGGCGTCAGAGGTCGCCGGGAGGCGTAGGCGGTCGAAGGAGAGTATGGCAAAACGGTCGGCGAGACCGGATCGGAAAACCAGGGAATGGCAGAGCGCCTTACGAGCGCGCAAAGCTGATATGAATCCGATCCGCGAACTCCCATACGGGCCCGCAGCAAGGCGCTGCATCAAGAGGCCGGACAGATGGCAGCACCCGACTACGCCAATACTCGAATTTACCCCTTGCTTCTTTGGGGGCGTCCACAGATGCCAGTCGGTTTCCGGCCCTGGAGCCGTCAAATCGTGCCGCTCGGAATGATGTCCGGTTTCGAGCTCAGACTGAAGCGACATGAACGTCCGCTTCGTCGGCGATAGCTATCCATATGCTCAACGTGCGCGAACGCGATATTCGAATGCCAAGAATCACAAGTCACGGTAAATACTGAGGGGGCTGTCAGCGGTTAGTCCCGAGAGTGCCTGCGTCGATTTCATTCAATCCAGAGCTACGTCGTTCGCGTTCGACGCGCGCTTTTTCGCGCTCGTCGTCCATCTTACGGGTCCGCTCGGCCATTTCGCGCCAAGCCGCTTCGGATCGGAGTGCGCGTTGCTTCACATTGTCGAGTAGAGCGCCTGCCGCCTCGGCCGCCGCGTCGTCCGCGCGTGCAATCTGAAAATCGTAATTCTGTGACATGGTCGATCTTCCTTCGATGTAGAAATTGAAAGCCCCGGACCACCCGATGGGCAGCCCGGAGCATCAATTCGTTCAGTCCACGGACGAAAGGTTGACCGCGCTGGCCTTGCCGTCGCGGCCGGTCTCGACTTCGTAGTTGAGGCGCTGCTCCTTATCGAGCGTCGTCATACCTGCCGCCTGGACAGCGGAAATATGCACGAAGCTATCGGCGGAGCCATCGTCGGGCTGGATGAACCCATAGCCCTTGTCGCCATTGAAAAATTTTACGGTACCAGTAGTCATAGTCGCTTCCTTTCGAGAAACGGTTAGGTTCGGCCCGCGAAATTGCGAGCCGGGCCGTGCATCACGTCGTCAATTGAAGGGGTGTCGTCGTACTCACGGTGCGAAAACCGAAATGACCCGGTTTTCGCGCCAGGCGTCGATACCCGTCGAAATTCAACGAGAGCAGGATTTGTATAGCAGTTCCTGGCGGCATTGACGGCCGCTTCGGAACCCGAGTCGGTTCGTGCCAAATTGACAAATTGTGCCTTGCTTTAAGCACATGCTGCCGCTGCGCCCAGCCCATGTTGGATATCGCTGATGCGCCCTGCGATGCGGGTGGCCCGTGCGAGCTTTGCGACCCGATTGTCGTCGTTGCCGGCGACATCGGCGCTCATGAGCGCACTCTGGTGCGCAGCATATTCCAGGTTCAGGTCCATGCCAATTCTCCTGCGGGCGGGATGCTGATGCATGGCCGCTGGGGGTGATATGCGTGTCAATCGACCATGGTCGCGACGATACGTCGCAGATCGATGGCGGGGATGGCCGCGGCGACGGGCGTGTGTTCCGTCGACGCTCGCGGATGCGCCGCGCCGTAGCGCAGCGAAAGTTTGGGGCGCGGCGTGCCGCGCGCAATCGTGTGGTTCATTGTCTTGGTAATCGGCCGGCTCTTCGCCGCCGCCTTCTTAAAGTGTCAGCGCCCCTGTATCCGCGCTTGCGAGCACGTCCGAGGCTTGCCCGGGTGTGCGTTCGCGAACGGCGATCCGACCCTTGTTCGGATCGTGGGCGTCCTCTCTACATGTACGCGGTCGTCAACGACCGGTCACTACGGTCACGACGCATTTTCCTGCCGTGTAGGCGATGAAGCGATGCTCACTGTCGAGTGTGACGACGAAGCGCCATCGGGGCAGGACCTCGTCGATCGCCTTCCTTCGAAATGAGTCCGCCCTTCGCCAATCCATATTCCTGCGTACGAAAAACTATCCGCACGGACGTATTCCGTTGCGGAGCCATCGTGAATGAAAGAAAATTGGGAGCCGATCTCGCGCTTCTGCGCTGATTGCAGCAATCATAATCCGCCACAAACAACGTCAGGCAACACCTATATAGTAGGACGAAAAATAATTACAATAGATCGACGAGTCGCTCATAAGGCGATCTTTTCAGCGGATCACTAGTGCGTTCCTCGCTTTAATGTCTGGAAAACCCGCAGAGAGGAGCAAGGCGCAATAACGGCTTGTACAGGCTAGCGCACTCGACATCGGTCTGACGGAACAAATCGCATCGCAACTTTCCGCGCTATCCAGCACGAGACTCAAGCGTCCCGCTGATCGCCTTTGGATCGCTTCCACACCGGCCGTCAAACCAGGTGTTCCAACTTTTCGAGATAGCCAGACGTTGGTCCGAACGGCAGGATTTGCCTGCGTGCTGCGCTCCATCGGACGGCGAAGCCAATGCGTTCACGTTGTCACTTAAGCCATCATATAGCCCCGCCATTGGAAACGACGACATCCACTTCCAGGCTGAGGAAGTCTTCCGGTGCGCCCACGAAGGTTCCTTCCACCGGCCTTATCTGCGTTATGCTACGGGCAGTTGCGACCGGCACGAGCTGCGCTTCTCCCATCCGGCCGTTCGTCGGATCGAAGGCGATCCATCCCGCGCAGGGTAAATAGACCTCCGCCCAAGCGTGAGTGGCACCATGTTGACCCTCGTCTGCGGCGTCTGCCGGAACGTGATCGTACAGATAACCTGACACGGCACGAGCGCCGACGCCGAGGTGGCGCGCAGCATCGATGAACAGCGTCGCCAAATCTCTGCAAGAGCCGGTTTCAGCGCCCAACGTCTCAAGCGGCGACTGTGTCCCTTCGTCATCTCGCTTTACATATGCGGCCAAGATGCGAACGGCGTTACTGAGGTCCTGCAACAAAGACAGGGTATCGGTCGGCTCGCCTGCCACGATGCTTCTGACCCAAGCATCGAGCTGTCCCGCTGGGTCGTCATATTCAGGCTCTAGCAGCTCGCCCAAGGCGGATCGCGCAGTCTCAGAATATCCGAACGGAAAGCTGTGCGCATGCGGTGCCACTTTGAAAACTGGCCAGGCCGGCGCTCCCTGGTCGACCACCATATCTCCCGAGACGGTCAGTTCGTCGCCGGGCTCGGCGAAAACCGCCGTCGCGATCACGTTTCCGTAAACGTCCTGCGACCATTCAATGTCCGCCGCCGGCGAGGTACTCACCCGAGTGCTGCGCAGATTGAGGTGGTGACTGCTTCTGGGCGTCAGCATCAGGCGATGCGGGAGCAGAACGACGGGTTTGCTGTACCGATAGATTGTCGTGTGCCTGATCGTCAGGAGCATTTCGGAGCTTCAAGCTGCGGCATGATCCTTTGTTCCGGCAATACCTATTCGCCTGACGCTGCAGTGCCTCTTGCTCGCTTCGCTTCCGCTATCGCATGCTGCAAGTTCGTGTAGCGATACCCACCAACTGCATAGTGCTGCTCCATGGAACGGATAACGCCGTCGTCCTCGGCCAATTCGTCGGTCGAGCGGCCGCCCTCGTTGTCCCACCGATCCTGCTCTGCGTCTTCCAGACTGTCGGGAGCCGAGCAGCAGCTGGCCGCGTCGGCACGTGCGAAATCGTCAATCGAGCATAAATCGGCGTGGATCAGGGCAAGTTGATCGGCAATCATCTCCAGAGCAAGGATCTTGCGCTCTTCGGACGTGCCAGCTCTGCGCGCATCGGTCTGGCCAGCTTGGCTTACTTCAGCCGCAGCCGCGGAAAAGCCGGTAATGTGGGCAGTAGTTCGGGGGGACTGGTTGGTCACGGCGTATCTCCGCAGGAGCGGGAGTTGCCAAACTCTCAGTCGCACGTTGCTCGAAACCGGGGTGCGATCCCGGCAAGGTGGGGATGATCGATCGCGATGCAAGTGGTTGTCTGCTCGCATCGACCGGTGACGCATGCGGCCGGTGTGGGCCTGATCACCAAGAGTCCCCTAGGAGTCATTCCGTTGGCCTGACGCCCGCCCCATGGACGAGGCATCGTTTGCCCGGCTCCATGGTCGCTCTCTGCCGCAGGAAGGCGAGCGAAGAAAATCGCCGCAAAGCACCGACACCCTGTGAGTTTGCGACTTCAGCGATCTCTTTTTTCAAGCACCATCGGCCAGCACCTTACAATCCGCCGCCATCGGGCCCACATATGCAACATCGCAGGCAAAACGCTCATGTAGGCGCCTGCGGCTGAGAGACGCGACATGCTCCCGCTTACGACCAGGGAGACGATCGTGGATCTGAACCAGCTCTATTACGACCACCAGTTGCTGTTGATGGAAGCTTCGCAAGCGACTTCGGCGGGCGCGCGACACGAGCATGAAACTGGTGCTTCGCATGTAGCGGGTCGCATCGGCTGCATACAACGTGCGATTGGCGCGGCTGCAGCTCCGATCTGGGAGGCGCGCGCAGCACTAGAAGGCTGCCTGCTGTCGGCCCCGCTCCGCCACCGTCAGGGCTACATCTCGTGAGCGGCCCGGCCGAAGCGAACGCTGCGAGGCCTGTGATGACGACGCGGTTCCACCGGTCGCGCGCTCCAAGGCTGGAGCCCGACAAGGCGCGCCGGCAGGGCCAGATAACACAGCTCGCTCTCGTCCTCCTCGGTCGCGAGAAGGCCATCGACTTCCTCAATAGCGATAACGCTGAACTAGGCGCTCGACCGCTCGATCTCGCGACGGAAAGCGCTGCCGGCTGTGCCAGCGTGGAGGCCACGCTCGGCCGCATGACGCTTCGTCCTGCTGCGGAGATCTGACATGGGATTTCACGACAATCGTTGCGCGGGCGGAGTTTGTTCGGTCGGCCGATCCGCAGCCGGCGATCATTTTCTGAGTCGAGACCCCAGCGACTTCGCGTCGAACGATGATTCCGCATGCGCCGACCCTAGCGATACCCACCTGTGCCGCTTTTCCGTGTTCCGCACCGACAGCGTCGGCAGGACCGCCAGTCAGTTTGCGGGCGGGGATTGGCGGTGGCGCTTGTCCGTTAGCGAAGGTGCGATCCTCGTGGAAGCGGGCGGCTCTCGTCAAGAAGCGCGGTGCCGCCAAGCCGTGGCCGTTCTGCGGGCCCATGCCGCGCGAGCGATCGTCGACTGACGGGGACCCGGCTTTCGCGATCGACACTGGGCGTACTTCAATCAAAAAAGAAGGAAACAACATGGCCAAAGGCCAAAGAAGATCGAACCGCGAAGCTCGCAAGCCGAAGGCGGAGAAGCCGAAGACGAACGCCTCTCAGCCGAGCCAGAAGCTCGGTGCAGTGAAAGGCCTGGAAAATCTGCGTAACAAGTGAAGAACCGGGTCGGGACTGCGATGTGCCCCCTCGAGTAGGAAGGACTGACAGGCAATCTGGTCCGCTCTCATAAGCGCAAACCGTTGGCGCGCCTGTCCTATGTGGGTCTGGTCCGTCAGCAACTGGCGGGGGGCGTGGAGAACCCGGTGTCCGATGCTGATCCAGGATTGAGGCCGTGCGCGGGACACTTCGAGGCGCGATCGAGGATCGTGAGCCGCGCGAGCTATGCAAGCGCTCTTGGCTAGTCAAATTGGAGCTGCCGAGTGGTTGGCCTACGGCGGGCGCTGGTCTCCGCCTCTAGGTGCCGACGCTTGGAAGCGGCCGTTCCGCTGTCGACCCAGTTGTTGGTGTCGGTGCGTACTTGAATGTATGGCAGCTCTTGGGGAGCTAATCCGAGGCCGGGAATGGCGGCTTTGTCGGAGGCACCTGACATAAGGCCGTGCATTGCGAACGGCAGCGATTCCGTCGTGCGCTTGCGGAAGCTCCTAGGCACAGCACCGCCCCTCATTCCTATATCGTCTGAAAGTGTCCGTTTCTTAAACAGTTCGTCGGCCGTGACACTGTTCATGTGGGGCAGCAGTTCTGGCGCTGCGGGTCCATGATCGCCTGCTGACTAGGGAGCGAACGGCACCCACGCCCACAGGGCGACGAGGGTGATGAGGAGCACTGGCGGCGTCAGGATCAAGCCGACCTTCATGTACGCGCCCCAGGTGATACGCTGGCCCTTGCCGGCGAGGACATGAAGCCAGAGCAAGGTGGCAAGCGAACCGATGGGGGTGAACTTCGGTCCTAGATCGTTGCCGACGATATTCGCGTAGACCATCAGCTCTTTTGTGAGCGCAGGCACCTCGGCCTGATCGATGGCAAGCGCGCCGACCAGCGTTGCGGGCATGTTGTTCATGATCGACGCGAGCACGGCGGCGACCACGCCGGTTCCGAGCGCCGCGATGAACGTTCCTTGTGTAGCCAGCCAGTGCAGGACGGCGGCGGCAATATCCGTCAGGCCGGCATCCCCGAGGCCATAGACGATAAGATACATGCCGATCGAGAAGAGGACAATCTGCCACGGCGCACAGCGCAGAACCTCGCCGAGCGGAACCACCGCGCCCCGTCCGCCGACGATCCAGCGGCCGGCGATCGCGGTCAGGACGAGAGCTGCTGCTCCGGTCACGAAGGCCGTCGGAACGCCCATCGGCCCTGTGACGAAATAGGCAAGGAGAAGCATGCCGAGCAGCGGGAACGCGGCCCGGAACACTGCTGGATCGCGGACCGCATCTCGCGGCTCCTCAAGCGCATCGACAGGGTACGACGCAGGAATGTCCCGGCGGAACCACAGCCAGAGGACGAGCAGCGTTGCAGCCAGCGAAGCGAGGTTCACCGGCACCATGACCGCGGCGTAGCGGCCGAAGGAGATGCCGAAGTAATTCGCGCTGACGATGTTCACCAGATTGGACACAACGAGCGGAAGCGACGTCGTGTCGGCGACGAACCCGCAAGCGATGGTGAATGCGAGCGTGGCCTTCGGCGGGAAATCGAGGCGCAGGAGGATGGCGAGCACGATCGGGGTAAGGAGAAGTGCCGCGCCGTCGTTGGCGAAGACCGCCGCGATCGCAGCTCCGAGTAATACGATCAGCGGGAAGAGCCGCCGCCCGCTGCCGCCGCCCCAGCGTGCGACGTGAAGCGCGGCCCAACCGAAGAATCCGGCTTCATCCAGGATCAGCGATATGACGATCAGGGCAACGAAAGTGAACGTCGCGTCCCATACGATATGCCAAACCGTACCGACGTCGCCCCAGTCGACAACACCGGTGAGAAGGGCAACCAAAGCTCCGGCAAGCGCCGACCAGCCGATGCCGAGCCCTCGCGGTTGCCAGATCACGAACACCAGGGTTGCGACGAAGATCGCGAGAGCGAGCATGACAGGCTCCGGCGAGAGTCAGATGGAGCGCTGGTTCACGCGGCGGGACAGCTCCTCCGCGTTTTCCACGCGCTCGGAGTAGCGGTCCGTCAGGTAGGTGGACCGGCCGCGCACGAGCCACGTGAACTTCACCAGTTCCTCGCACACGTCAACGACGCGCTCGTACAGCGCAGAGGGCTTCATCCGCCCCGCCTCGTCGAACTCGAGAAACGCCTTGGGCACGGAGGACTGGTTGGGGATCGTCACCATCCGCATCCAGCGGCCGAGAATACGCATCTGGTTCACCGCGTTGAAGCTCTGCGAACCGCCGGACACCTGCATGACCGCGAGGGTCTTGCCCTGCGTTGGACGCGTGGCGCCCAGGCTAAGCGGAATCCAGTCGATTTGCGCCTTCATAATGCCGGTCATCGCGCCGTGACGCTCCGGGCTAACCCACACCATGCCCTCCGACCAGGCAGCAAGCTCGCGCAGTTCAGCAATCTTGGGATGATCTGGTTCGACCGCATCGGGGAGCGGCAGCCCCTGCGGGTCGAACGTGCGGACTTCGCAGCCGAACCAGCGCAGAAGGCGCGCCGCCTCCTCCGACAGGAGGCGCGAGTACGATCTCTGCCGGAGCGACCCGTAGAGGATCAGGATCCGCGGCGGGTGTGCCGGTCCGTCGGGCCCCGCCAGTGCCAGGGTGTCGATCGGGCGGAGTTGTGCAGGATCGATATTCGGCAAGTCGAGGGACATCGGACCCGTCACGCCTTTGCCTCCGGACACGTCACGACCTCGCCGTCCTCTTTGGTAAACGAAGCGATCGGAGTGGCGAGAAGATCGAACACTTTTTCAGACGGTCGGCATAACGCCGCTCCTCTATCCGTCACCACGATCGGGCGGTTGATCAGGATCGGGTGCGCCACCATGGCGTCGAGAAGGGCGTCATCGGAAAGCGAGGGATCGTCGAGGCCGAGCTCGGCATACGGCGTAACTTTCTGACGCAGTAGGTCGCGCGGCGTGATCTCCATCGCTTCGATCAAGCGAGCCAGCTCCTCGCGCGAAGGGGGCGTCGTCAGGTATTCGATGACGGTTGGCTCCTCGCCGGACTGGCGGATCATCGCCAGCGTGTTGCGCGAGGTTCCGCAAGCAGGGTTGTGGTAGATCGTGACGGTCAACGCGCGGTCTCCGGCAGGCATTGGGATGCGATCTCGCCGAGGTCGCCGCAGATTTCCGGATTGCCGGAGCAGCAGTCCTCGGTGAGAAAGGCGAGCAACTGGCGCATCTGGTCGTAGCTTGCCGCATAGAGGACGTGCCGACCATCGCGCCAGGAGCGCAGCAGGCCTGCACGTTCGAGCGCCGAGAGATGGAAGCTCATCCGTGTCGGCGGGATCGAAAGTGCTGCCGCGATTTCGCCCGATGGCATGCCGCTTGGTCCTGCGCGGACCAGCATCCGAAAGGCGGACAGGCGGTCGCCGTGTGCGAGACCGGATAAGGCGTGGACGGCGGAGTCGTCGTTCATGAATGCGATACTACAAGGATATTTGTATCATTCAAGGGATTTGGTCTTCAAATGCGGTTCAGGTCGCTTCGGTGAGAAGAGCGGAACGAGGAGAACGGCCATGCTAGTTCGAGTTTTCGGTCCCTATGCTGCCATGCTGATAGCGGCTTCGGCTGCCGTGAGCGCAGACCCGGGCGACTATCGCGAGAATTACCGCGAGAAACGTTGGGAGAAATTGGAGGATTGCGACAAGAAGCTCCATGAAGCCAAGAGCCGCAGGGACTTCAATCAAAAAGCTGCCGAATGCGACCGAGAGCTCGCGAAGCTCGATGGGGAGCGGCGCCTCGAAGCCGCCAAGGAGTGGCGAGAGGCGGAGAAAAGGTGGCGCGAGCGCAATCGCGATTATGACGGCGAACACTACCCCTGGGATGACTGAGATGAGGAGGTCCCGCTAGCAGCCCCCGCGGACGGCCGCTTTCGGCGTTGCACAGGCTGAAGGCGGAAGATTGGCTTCCGCCCCTCAATACGGCATTATCCGCCGCGTGAACCAACGTCCGGTTTCGGGGGGTCGACCAAGTGACACGAACGGCGGCTATGTCGGCGGCTCCGGCCAGCTGATGGTCCGCCGTGTGCAATGTCGGCTCAGCGGGTCGTTAGTTTGGGAAGAGGCCAGTCCGCTCACGACGACAATTGCGACCATTCTGGCTTCGTGGCACTCTCGATCCTACGATGGGTGGCCTAAGGGAGCGCAATTGACCACGCTACGTCTATTAGGCCTTGCCGAAGCGAGCGTGCTTCTAGGATTGGGCGTCGTATACTGGTTCGACTATCTCGATCATGACAGCTTCCTTGTTGTATTTCTGGTTGTCATTGTCGCGTTTTTTGTTCCGTCTCTATTGGCGATTAGATCAGAGCGGCAGGCCGATTCCGCAGCGCCATAAGGCGCGAGTTCGCTGTCCGCCTTCCACCCAGTTCGTGAACAGCCTGCCGAGAGCAGCGTTCCTGAGAACGGACCAGTTGCTAACGATCTGATTGCTGATGTTGGCTATCGGTGACAACTTAACCGAGTGCTGCGAACCGCTAGCCTTATCCTGTGCATTTTCGTGCTGCCTGGATGTTCCTATTCCTATGGCGTCAAGACAAGCATGTCTGGCGGACAAGTTCTGTTTAGCGCCAATCCGCAGTGGGGTGCCGACTGCGTTCGTCACGTTTTCGTCGGCGTAGTCACTGCCGAAGGGATTCAAGATGCGGGAGTTATGTGGGATCAGTCGATCTCTCATGAAGACGGGTGCGAGAACACATTCCCGATCACCTATGGCGGGCGTGTTCATTTTGTGCCGGCGAGTGTCAGCTATGTCGGCGGATCCAGCACTGATGGTCCGCCGCTTTTGCTGCCGCTAAATGTGCGGCGGGCTCGGAAGTTGCCGGTTCGGACACGCGCATAATAGGTCGCGGTCCCGGCTTGCAGCTGTTTCCCGGACCCGTCATTTACCGACACATGACGGTGCCGATAGATTATAGGCAGGCAAGTGCCGATTTTGACCGCTTCATGGTTGATCTACGCGAGGCGCTTGAACTTCAGACGACTCATCAGGCGTGGGGCGTTCTGTTGGGCGTTTTCGATACCTTCCGCCGTCGTCTGGAAGCGAGAGACGCGCTCCGCTTCGCCCGGGCGCTACCCCCTCTTCTGCGTTCGGTTTTTGTGCAGGACTGGCATATGCTGGATCAAACGCTACCCTTTGCGAGCCGAGCTGCACTCGATGCAGAGGTGATGGCCTACCATCGCGACCATCAACTAGCGCAGCCTGGTTGCATTGCCGCCACGGCGGCAACGCTGTGGCAGCACGTAGACAAGGAGCGGCTCAGCGCCGCTTTGGGGAAAATGCCAGCCGAGGCGCGCGAGTTTTGGCATGCGGATGGATAGCGGCTTCCGTTGAGTGTCGCACAAGTTCTGTCCGCTTTTTCTCGCGATTGTAGAAAAGCGAATTCACCCATTCTCACCCAACTTGTGCTAAGCTTGTCTCGGACATCCTCATACCAGTCCCCGATGTTTCTGCGTAACGTAGGGTCGGTTTTCGACGAGGCGAACTGGGCAACAGAGCGTCCGCTTCGTCGGCGGGACTCGCCGAATCGCGAACGCCGCTGAACGTCAGCGTCTTAGATTCCAAGTTCCAGCACCTGCTAGATAGCAACCGGCGCAAAAGCGGGACCATGCCACGCCTCGAGTCATTTGCTACTCGGCGAATACATTCTGCTTGAGGTATTCCAGAGCGGCCACCGCATGATCTGAATGGAAATCGAGGACCAGCCGGGCTTGTGGATTGCCCCAGAGGCACTTCAGAAAGCCGGGGCTTGTCCCGCGACAGAATACGCCCTGATCGCGGTTGAAGTATTTGATGGATCGTCTGTGGATACCGCGGTTCGCGTCGAAACCCAGCGAGTTCGAGTCGACGACCGCCTGGAATCCATCGACCTTCGGATATTCCTCAGGGACAGCCCCGAATTCCTCTCGCTCCCTGGCAATAACGGAAGGGGAGAAGGTCATCGGACTCAGGTATCGCTCGAAGCGGCCATCAAGCAGGACAGCTCCGCGGACCACGATGGGTTTGCCACCAGAGCTGCTCGCAAGTCGCACATCGTATAGCGCCGCTGCTTCATGCGTTTCGCGGAGCGCCCAATCTGCGGGAGCTAGATCCCGAAATTTGTCAGCCAGTTTGGGATCGATCGCTGGGTGGGAACCCTGAACATCGACTTTTGGAGATTCTCGTGGATCTATGACTGCCTTGCCATCTTCGGAGCAACCGGAGAGGGCGGTGAGGAGAAGCAGCTTGAGCGCCAATGCGCAGGCCTGTTTCGCGAAGCTTGAAGACCAATCCATATTGCCCTCGATTTTTCTGCCACCAGGCGTGCAGCAGCGGCGTGCCCTCAAATCAGAGCATCACGCATACAATAGGAAGCACCGCTTGAGACCGGCATGATCTATGACTGTTGAAGAGTTCGCTCGAGGGCAAACGATACGGCCATTGATCGCGATCACAGGCGCGCTAGACAGAACGCCATGCCGCGGCCCGTTGATCACGCCAGATACTCTGATCCGGCAACGCTGGACTTCTATGACATCGAAGCGCCCGACTATGTGGCGAGCGGCAAAGGCGGTGTCAGCCGATGGCTCGACGATTTTATCCGAGCGCTTCCCGAAGGAGCCCGCGTCCTCGAGCTGGGGTGTGGGGGCGGGAGGGACGCCGAGGCCATGCTTCTACACGGCTTCGACGTTCATCCAACCGATGGATCACCGGCGATGGCAGCCAAAGCCGAGGAACGGCTCGGCCGACCTGTAACGACGATGCGGTTCGACGAACTTTCCGAGATAAGCGCCTATGACGCCGTGTGGGCCAGCGCCAGCCTGCTTCATGTTCCGCTTCCCAGGCTCAACGATGTCCTCAAGCTTGTCTTCGCCGCGCTGAAACCCGGCGGCCTGCATTTCGCCAGCTACAAGGGCGGCGGCATTCCGGGGCGCGATATTCTCGGACGCTACTTCAATTACCCCGATCGAAGGACGCTGATCGACGCCTACGCCGCGTCTGGACCTTGGGAGCTAGTATCGGTCGTGGACTACATCGGCGGCGGGTACGAAGGCGGCCAAGGCCCCTGGATAGCCATCACGGTCAGAAGACCCCAAGCCTAAACGTTAGATGACCGGCAGCTAAGGTGCTACCGGATTTCGTCATTCGTCAGAACTCGTCCGATATTGCCCGCGATGTAGCGGAGGGAATCGGCCGCATGTCCTTCGTCGTAGCTGCTCAGGCAATCGCTCGCCAGGATCACTCTCAGATCGCGCTGGTACGCGTCGATTGCAGAGGTGCGCACGCAAGCGTGGGTGTTCGCCCCGGCTAAAACGAGCTCGCCAATACCATGGCGATCGAGCACTTCATCTAGACCGGTGCGAAAGAAGGCGCTGTAGCGCTTCTTGACAAGGATGATATCGGCTTTGTCCCATGCTAGCCGAGGGTCCAGCTGAGCCCCCGGAGTACCGCTGACGCGGGGCCCCCGTGGCGCTTCGGCGCCACGGGAGTGTTGAGATCGGTTTAGCGATGAGTGCTTACGCGGTCTTGGCCGTGCCTCCGCGCCTCTTTGCCGAGCTAAACGTAGTCGCAGACTTGGCGGCACGCCCCTTCTGGCCGAGGCCGATCTTCTTCGCCATTTCGCTGCGCTTGGCCGAGTAGCTCTCCGCCACCATCGGATAATCGGGCTTAAGGTTGTAGCGCTGCCGATACTCCTCAGGGGTGAGGCCATGCGTCGACAGATGCCGGCGCAGCGTCTTGTACGGCTTGCCGTCTATCATCGAGATGATGTGGTCTTTGGAAGCGAGGGATTTGCGCACCGAGACGGCGGGCGTGAACTCTTCCGTTTTCTGTTCGTCGCCGGATGTTCCCGCCCCGCTGGCAAGCTCGGTCACCGTCCGGTGGATTGACCGCAGGAATGCCGGGACTTCGTCTGCTGAGACCTGGTTGTTCTGATTGCCGAGCCAGGCAATCGTGATCTCGGTCGCAAGCTCGACGGCGTTCAGTTCGTTCTCTTCAGGCATTCATAGCTCCCTGGTCCTTGGTGCGGCCTGTCCAACATCTACAACCGAAGGCGCGCATAGTGCCCGCCTTGTATCGAGCAAACGCTTAACGGCGCGCATTACTGGCAGCGCGGTCCTCTGAAAAATGCACAAGGCTATTGAGCATGAGCTTGTTTGCATCGCTGACAGAACATCACGTGAGAGCGAGAGCTTCATCTGTCTTCGCGGCAGTGGTGCTCCCTCGGAACGAGCGCCCTGACGCATGTGTTCTCGTCATGCATAACGGAGGAACAGCGGTGGCGCTTAAGGACATTCTCTATACCGTCGAAGAAGGGTTCTGGCTCGGGGGCGAAGAGCACTTTCTCGCGCACGTCGATGAGCAATGCCTGCTAGTCTTCCCGCAGGCAGGCGAGATGCACGGCGTTCACTCGCGCAAAGATGTCGCGGCGACGGCAACACCTTCGAACAGGTGGCGGGACCTCAGGATCTCGGATCGTCAGTTTCTTCAAGTATCCGGTGATGTGGTCATCATCAGCTACCGCGCCGACGTCACGCGCGCCGACGGCGAGCCATACTCTGCTCTGATCGGCTCGACTTACGTGCGCCGGGAGCAGGGTTGGAAGCTGGCAGCGCATCAGCATTCGCCAATCTAATCGCTGGGACTAGCCGAACGCCCGCTTGCCGCGCCCCCGCGACAGCCACAGCCACAGCTACAGCTACAGCCATTTGCAGCATCGCTTGCTCGCCGTTCTCGCTGCGGAGGTTGGCCACTGCTTCGACCGGCATGCCGAACATCACCGCCTGATCATCGTCGGTGAGTTCGATGAGCCCTGCCTTGGCGACAAGTGATAAAGACTAGTTCGAGCCGGACGAGCGGCCAATCATCGAGAGTTCAATCGCGGATGTGGTGGCGGCGGCTGTCGCGGATCCCGCGATAAAGAGTTTGCAGGACCGTCTATAGGCCAGAGAGAAGACGCAACAGGCCCGGATTTGGATGCTGGGTCTCTCTTGCTCGTTCTCATAGTTCAGAGGGGGAGCAGAAGCCGGCTTTGCGAGCGCTCACCTTGTGAGAGAGCGCAAGCAAGTATATGAACGTTATATAAAAACGACGCTTATCGCCACACGGAAAATGGAAGAACTTTATTGTCTCAAATTGGCTGTAGCAGGAGTTGGATTGCCGCTGTGGCCTCATTGAGAAGACGAAATGGAAGAACTATTTTGTCAGAGGGTCGGCTGAGAGCCGCAGATTTGCGTGCAAGAATGGAAGAACTTTATTGTCTCACAACAGGCAGGGCGTTGAATTGTATCGGCGTTTTACCCGGTCCTAACCTTTCCGCCCTAGGCGGGGAGGGGTGAGCGGAAGCAAACTGGAAGAGCGCGTCGACCCGTCGACACTGTCCGTCCTGTCCGTCCTGGGGTTCCGGGGCGGCACGGGTGCCGACTGGAATCGCCTGCGCGGGATGCAGCTGGCCCGCGTGGCCAGCGTCTGGCGCGCCCGCGCCTTCGGCCACGTCTTCGTCGCCGCGATGGTCGCCTGGACCGCCTATGGCCGGGTTCCGACCCCGCTGCTCGCCGCCTGGGTGGCGCTGCTGGGCGTCCTGCTCGCCTATGTCGTCGTGCGCGACGGCGCGCTGATCGATGCCGACACGCGCCGGGTCGCGCCGGGCGAAATGCACAGGCACGCCTTGCGCGCGGGAATGCTGGGCGTGGCCTGGGCCATGGCCGTGGTCCTGTTCACCGGGTACCTCGAATCGACCGACCGCTACATCATGATCGCGGCGATCGGCACGCTGATCGCCGGTGCCGCGCTGATCGTTTCGGGCGCACCGCTCAGCACGATCGTCTTCGGCGCGCTGACCGGGGCCGGGATGCTGACGATCCTGGCGATCGAGCGGGCGTATCAGTTGATGAGCCTGGTCGTCTTCTTCCTGCTCGTCGTCGGCTACGGCACGATCGCGATCGCGCGGATCTATCTCGTCGCGCGGATCGCCCAGAACAACAGCCAGGAAAAGAGCGAGGTCGTCTCGCTCCTCCTGCGCGAGTTCGAGGAGAACGAGGCCGACTGGCTGTGGCAGATCGACGCCGCGCGCCGCATCCGCGGTGCATCGCCGCGCTTCTCGTTCGCGCTGGGCAGGAAGCCGGAGGAGCTGGAAGGCCAGTCCTTCCTCCAGGTCCTGGCCGGCGAAGCGTGGAACGACGCCAACTTCCCGCAGAGCCTGCACGACCTGGCCGACCGGATGAAGCGGCGCGAGAGCTTCTCCAATCTCCTGGTCAAGGTCGCGATCGGCAAGCAGACACGCTGGTGGGAGCTTTCGGGCACGCCGCTATTCGACGGCGACGTCTTCACCGGTTTCCGCGGGGTCGGCTCCGACGTGACCGAGCAGCGCGAATCGTCGGAGAAGATCGCCTACCTCGCGCGCTACGACACGCTGACCGGCCTGCCCAACCGCCTGATGCTGACCGAGGCGCTGGGCGATGCGCTGCAATACGCGCGCCAGTGGCGGACCCGGTGCGCTTTCCTGATGGTCGATCTCGACCGGTTCAAGGCGGTCAACGATTCGCTCGGCCACCTGGTCGGCGACCGCCTGCTGGCGCAAGTCTCGCGCCGGCTGAAGGAACTGATGGACGAGAACGCCCTGTGCGGCCGGCTGGGCGGCGACGAGTTCGCCATCGTGATCCGCGACGCCAGCGACTCGCAGCGGGTCGAGACGGTCGCGCGGCAGGTGATCGAGCGGCTTTCGCAGCCTTACGAGATCGACCGCCACACGCTCTACATCGGGGCCAGCGTCGGCTCCGCCTTCGGCCCGCGCGACGGCAAGACGGTGGAAGACCTGATGCGCAACGCGGACCTGGCGCTCTATCGCGCCAAGGAAGAGGGGGGCAGCGGCCACTACCGCTACGAACCGCGCCTCCACGCCACGGCGGAGGAACGGCGCGTCCTGGAAGTCGCCCTGCGGCGTGCGCTGGCCGACGGCGAGCTGTCGCTGAATTTCCAGCCGGTGGTGAACGCGCAGGACGAAACGCTGGTCAGCTTCGAGGCGCTGATGCGCTGGAACAGCGCGGAGCACGGGTCGATCAGTCCGGGCAAGTTCATCCCCCTGGCGGAAGACACCCGGCTGATCGTGCCGATCGGCGCCTGGGTGCTGGAACAGGCCTGCCGCGAGGCAGCGCGCTGGCCGCGCGACGTGCGCGTGGCGGTGAACGTCTCGCCCGAACAGCTGCTCGAACGCGATTTCCCGGCCACGGTCGTCAACGCGCTGTCGGCCAGCGGGCTCGACGCCCACCGGCTGGAGATCGAGGTGACCGAGAGCATCTTCCTGCGCGACCCCGACGTGGCGCGCAATTCGCTGGAACAGGTCATGGCGCTGGGCTGCACCGTCGCGCTCGACGATTTCGGCACCGGCTATTCCTCGCTCGGCTACCTGCGCAAGCTGCAGTTCTCCACGATCAAGGTCGATCGCACCTTCGTCGACGGCGCGGCCGAGGGGAACCAGGAAAGCCTGGCGATCGTGCGCGCGGTCATCGCGATGGCGCGCAGCCTGGAAATGACGACCACTGCCGAAGGGGTCGAAAGCCCCGAGCAGGCCGAACTCGTCCGTTCGCTGGGATGCGACAAGATCCAGGGATTCCACTTCGGCCGGCCGATGCCGGCGGAAGAGGTCCATGCCCTGTTCCGCCAGCGGGAGCCGCTGATCGCCTGACCGGTCAGGCGGCGACGAGGCCCTTCACCGCGCTTTCGAACAGCACGCGCCCGTCGGTGCCGCCGTGATCGACCTCGATCGCGCGTTCGGGATGGGGCATCAGGCCCAGCACGTTGCCGCGCGCGTTGAGAATGCCGGCGATGTCGCGGCGCGATCCGTTGCAGGTGTCGAGATAGCGGAAGGCGACGCGCCCTTCGCCCTCGAGCCGGTCGAGCGTGTCCTCGTCGGCGAAGTAGTTCCCGTCGTGGTGGGCGACGGGCAGGGCGATTTCCTGCCCCTGGTCGTAACCGGCGGTGAACAGCGACCGGTTGTTCTCCACCCGCAGCGGCGCGGTGCGGCAGATGAAGTTCAGCTGCGCGTTGCGCATCAGCGCGCCGGGCAGCAGGCCGCTCTCGGTCAGGACCTGGAAGCCGTTGCACACGCCCAGCACGGGCACGCCGCGTTCGGCGGCGGCGATCACCGCACGCATGATCGGGCTGCGGCTGGCGATCGCGCCGCAGCGCAGGTAATCGCCGTAGGAAAAGCCGCCCGGCACGGCGACGAAATCGACCGCGTCGGGCAGTTCGGCATCGCCGTGCCACACGCGCAGCGCCGGCACGCCCGACACTTTCTCGAGCGCGACGGCCATGTCCCGGTCGCAGTTGGAGCCGGGGAAGGTGATGACCGCGCCGCGGAACGCCATCACGCGGTCTCCATCGTTTCGATCCGGAAGTTCTCGATCACCGTGTTGGCCAGGAGCTTGCGGCACATGTCCTCCAGCTGCCCCTCGGTCGTATCGTCGGCCACCTCCAGCTCGATCAGGCGGCCGACGCGCACGTCCTCGACCCCCGAAAAGCCGAGCCCTTCGAGGGCATGGTGGACCGCGCGACCCTGCGGATCGAGCACGCCCGGCTTGAGGCTGACATGGATGCGGACTTTCATGGGCGGGGCGCCTTTCGCTGCGAGATCGGGACTCGCGCGCAGCCTATGGCGTTTCCGCGCGCCCGGGGCAAGTCGCCCCTCGCACCGGCCCGCGCCCTGGCCGGGGCTGTACCGCGCGCGAGCAAGTCGCCGATTTCTTGAGCATTTCACAACCTGGCGCTGCTAGGCGGCGGGCGATGAAGATCGACCTGGTTTACAACCCCGCGGCAGGCAGCTTCCGGCAGGCGCGGCTCGATGCCCTGGCCGCCGCCTTCGCCGCGCGCGGGATGGAAGTGTCGGCCATGCCCAGCGCGCGCGACGGGGCCCGCCTTTCGGGCGCCGCCGACCTCGTCTGCGTCCACGGGGGCGACGGCACGCTGCGCGATACCGTGCAGGCGCTGGGCCCCGCGGCCGGCGAGGTGCCGCTGTGCATCGCGCCGGCGGGGACGATCAACCTGGTCGCGCGCGAACTGGGCTATGCCCGGCGTGCCGATGCCCTGGCGGCCCAGGTCGCCGCGGCCTGGGATCGCGGCCCCGAGAGCTGGCTCCGCGCGCCGCTCTACACGCTGGGCCGGACGCCGATCGTCGCCTGCCTCAGCATCGGGCCCGACAGCCATGCCGTGGCGCAAGTCTCCGCGCCGCTCAAGCGCCGGATCGGGCGCTATGCCTATGTCGCGGCGGCGATGCGGCAGCTGGCGCGCTGGCCGCGCGAACCGGTCGATATCAGCGGGGAACTGGCCGACGGGACGCCGTTTGCCTGCTCGGCGGAGGGGGTGATCGCCTCGCACGGGGCGTTCTATGCCGGGCCTTTCCGGCTGAGCCCGCGGGCCGGGCTGGCGGCGGATTCGGTGGAGCTCGTCACGCTCCATCGCTCGACCCGGATCGGTACCGCGGCGCTGACCGGCGCGGCGATGCTGCGCCTGCCGCTCGACCGGCTCGGGCTGGCGGAGATCCGCACCGTGCGCAAGGTCGTGTTTGACCGCTGCGTCAGCCCGGTGCAGGTGGACGGCGACCACGTCCCGGAATGCGACGACACGATCGCCGCCAGCGGGATGGCCCTGCGCTACGTGGTCTGAGCGAGGCCTTACTTCTTCGGCTTGATCGGGCTGCGCAACTTGCCGCGGTGGGCGTTGAGGTCGAAGACCTCGCCCGGGCCGTTGTCCTCGTTCTGCAGCAGGCCCAGCCGCCGCGCGACTTCCTGGTAGGCGTCTTCCTCGCCCCCCAGGTCGCGGCGGAACCGGTCCTTGTCCAGCTTCTCGCCCGTGGTCATGTCCCACAGGCGGCAGCCGTCGGGGCTGATCTCGTCCGCCAGGATCAGGCGGCTGTAATCGCCGTCCCAGATGCGGCCGAATTCCAGCTTGAAATCGACCAGCCGGATATTGATCGCGGCGAACATGCCGCAGAGGAAATCGTTGATGCGGATCGCCATGCTGGCGATATCCTGCATTTCCTCGTTCGATGCCCAGTTGAAGCAGGCGATGTGCTCTTCCGCGATCAGCGGATCGCCGAGGCCGTCGTCCTTGTAATAGTATTCGATCAGCGTGTGGGGCAGCGGCTCGCCTTCCTCGATCCCGAGGCGCTTGGAAATGCTGCCGGCCGCGACGTTGCGCACGACGACCTCGATCGGGACGATCTCCACCTGCCGCACCAGCTGTTCGCGCATGTTCAGGCGGCGGATGAAATGGGTCGGGATGCCGATATGGCCCAGGCGCAGGAAGACATATTCGCTGATGCGATTGTTGATCACGCCCTTGCCGTTGATCGTGCCCTTCTTC
Organism: Pelagerythrobacter marinus; assembly: GCF_034375205.1. NCBI lineage: Bacteria > Pseudomonadati > Pseudomonadota > Alphaproteobacteria > Sphingomonadales > Erythrobacteraceae > Pelagerythrobacter > Pelagerythrobacter marinus. The sequence goes on from NZ_CP139719.1 coordinate 804,250, forward strand.
TGGGCGTTGAAGGCGGTCGCGTCATCCTTGAAATACTGGATCAGCGTGCCCGGTTCGGGTCCTTCGTAGAGGATCTTGGCCTTGCCTTCGTAGATCTGGCGGCGACGGGGCATGGGGAATTCCTAGCGCGCAAAAACAACGGTGCCCCGGCGGGCGAAGCCTTGCGCTCCGCCGGAACCGGGGCAGGAAGCCGCCCATACCCCGATTGCCCGCCGAAGGCAATTGCACCGGCACCCGCGCCCCGCGATGCCGCCGGACGCGAACACGGGCGGCGCGGGGGAGGGCGGGCGACCGGGTCCGTGGCCAGGCCCGATGGTCGGGTCCGGCGATCGGGCCCGGCGATCGGGCCCGGCGATCAGGCCCGGCCATCAGGCCCGGCGATCAGGGGCGCGTCTGGCCGTCGCCGTGGACGAGGTACTTGAAGCTGGTCAGCTGCTCCAGCCCCACCGGGCCGCGGGCATGCATCTTGCCGGTGGCGATCCCGATCTCCGCCCCCATGCCGAACTCGCCCCCGTCGGAAAACTGGGTCGAGGCATTGTGCATCACGACCGCGCTGTCGATCGCGGTCATGAACCGGCGCGCGGCCTCCGCGTCCTCGGTCAGGATCGCGTCGGTATGGTGGCTGGAATGGGTATCGACCCAGGCGATCCCTTCGTCGAGGCCATCGACGATCTTCACGCTGGCGATCGGGTCGAGGTACTCGGTATCCCAGTCCTCCTCGCTCGCGGGCTTGATCCGGTCGTCGAGCGCGACGGCCGCCTCGTCGCCGCGCAGCTCGCAGTCCGCCGCCATCGCGTCGGCGAGCCTGGGCACGACCCGGTCGGCGATCTTGCGATCGATCACGATGCTTTCGGTCGCCCCGCAGATGCCGGTGCGGCGCAGCTTGGCATTGCGGATCACCTTCACCGCCTCGTCGATGTCGGCTGCCTCGTGGACGTAGCTGTGGCAATTGCCGTCGAGGTGCAACAGCGTCGGCACGCTCGCCTGGTCGCGCACCAGCTCGACCAGGCCGCGCCCGCCGCGCGGGATCACGAGGTCGACGAACTGGTCGGCCTTGAGCAGGGCCGCCACGGCGTCGCGATCGGTCGTCTGCACGGTCTGCACGGCGTCTTCGGGCAGGCCGGCGGCCTTCAGCCCCGCGCGCATCGCGGCCACGATCTCGCGCGTCGAATGGCGGCTTTCCGATCCCCCGCGCAGGATCACCGCGTTGCCCGACTTCAGGCACAGCGCGCTGGCGTCGGCGCCGACGTTGGGACGCGATTCGTAGATCATGCCGATAACCCCGATCGGCACGGCGACGCGTTCGATCTTCAGCCCGTTCGGCCGGTCGAACTCGGCCAGCTTGCGCCCGACCGGGTCGGGCAGCTCGGCGATTTCCTCCAGCGCGGTGGCCATGCCCTCGATCCGGTCTTCGGTCAGGCGCAGGCGATCGACGAAGCTTTCGGGCTTCTTGCCCTCGACGCTGGCGACATCGGCCGCGTTCGCCTCCAGCAGCGCGGCCGTGCCGGCGCGCAGGGCCTTGGCCGCTTCGCGCAGGGCGGTGTTCTTCGCCTCGGTGCTGGCGGACAGGAGGCCGCGGGCGGCCTCGCGCGCGCGCCGGCCGAGTTCCTGGATGTGGATCTGCGGGTCGAGTGTCTGGTCGTTCATGGTAATCCTCGTCTCGTTAGGGGCGGGAACCGCGGCTTCAGCGCAGCTCCACCGCCCGGTCGTAGGCCGCCTGCAGGGTGGAGCGCATCAGGCGGGTAAGCGTATCGTCGCCGTTCAGGGCGTCCAGCCCCGCGGCCGTGGTTCCGCCCTTGCTGGTCACCGAATTGCGCAGCGCCTCGAGGTCGCCGGCCTCGTCGGCCTGGGCCATTGCGACCGTGCCGGCCATCGTGCCGAGCACCATGGCCCGCGCCTCCTGCGCGGAAAAGCCCAGTTCCTGCGCGGCGGCGACGTAAGTGCGCGCGATCTCGAACACGTAGCCCGGGCCCGATCCGGCGACCGCGGTGACACGGTCGAGCTTGTCTTCCGCGTCCACCGTGATGGCGGTGCCGGTGCGGGCCATCATCGCCTCGGCATGGGCGCGTTGCTCTTCGGTCACGGCGGGGTCGGGGCAGATGCCGCTGACCCCCTGGCCGACGGCGGCGGGCAGGTTGGGCATGACGCGCACGACCGGCGCGCCGTTCATCGCGCGCGAGATCCGCGCCGCGGCGCAGCCGGCGGCGATCGAAAGGACATAGCCGCCCGGCGCCAGGCGGCTGGCGTGGGCGGGCAGGATGTCGTCGATCATCTGCGGCTTGATCGCGACCACGATGACATCGAAGCTGGCATCGCCGAGCTCGCCGGCATCGGCCACCAGCCGGGCGGGGGCGGGAACTTGTTCGAGAGCAGGGTCAACTATTGTAAAGTCATCGCCACCGGACATCCAGTGTTCGAGCAAGGCCCCGCCCATCTTGCCGCAGCCGATCATGAGGATGCTTCTCTGACTCAAAATTAACCCCTCGATAAGTTAAGTAAAATTCAACTCGTCTTTTCGATATAGATTCTATCTATAAGGTGCGTTGCCCGGCGAATGGCCAAGTATAAACTTTTTTGGCCTTCAGGCGGTTGTGCGTTGCACAAATCCTACCTAGATAGCGACGCGCAAATTGCAAGAAATGGATTTTTGTCGTGGCCGAGAATCGAAGCATCGTCGTCAAGATTGGTTCCGCTCTCCTCGCCAATTCCGACCTGCTCACCCCCCGCTTCAGTTTCATCCAGCGGCTGCTGGAGGACGTGGCGCAGCTGCGCAGCGAGGGATACAACGTCATCCTCTGTTCCTCCGGCGCGGTCGCGCTGGGCCTGAAGACGGTCGGCGAAACGCCGGAAACCGCCGGGGTCAGCGACAAGCAGGCCGCCGCCGCCTGCGGGATGCCGCTGCTGCTCAACGCGTACAAGCAGGTCGGCCATGAATACGGTTTCGAGATCGCGCAGGTCCTGCTGACGCTGGGCGATTTCGAGGATCACCGGCGGTTCCTCAACACCCGCAATACCGTCCACCGCCTGCTCGAAGCCGGGGTGGTCCCGATCGTGAACGAGAACGATTCGATCACGACCGAGGAAATCCGCGTCGGCGACAACGACCGCCTGGCCGCCAAAGTGGCGCAGATGGTCGGGGCCAAGGACTTCGTGATCCTCACGTGCGTGGAAGGGCTCTATGATCGCAATCCCGACGACCCCGAGGCAAAGCTGGTGGAGGAAGTCGGCGACGTCGGCGAATATATGGAGGCGACGACCGGCAAGAGCACGCTCGGCACCGGCGGCATGACGACCAAGCTCAAGGCCGCCAACATGGCGCAGGAAGCGGGCTGCACGACCTATATCGCCAATGGCGAGCACGAGCGTCCGCTGTCCGCCGTGCTCAGCGGCGAACGGCGCTGCACCAAGTGCCTGCCGCACCCGAACCCGCTGTCGGGCAAGGACAGCTGGATCGCCAACCGCCTGCAGATGGCCGGCAGCATCGAGATATCGAAGGAACTGGCCGACGAGCTGGTGACGGAAAAGCGCTCGATCCGGCGCGAGGACATCCTGGCGATGGACGGCGATTTCACCCGCGGCGACGTGCTGCATCTCTACGACAGCGAGGGGGTCGAACGGGCCCGCGGGCTGAGCGACTTCACCTCGGAGGAGATCCGGGTGATGACCTTCAATCCCGATACCCCGGAAGAGCAGCTGCTCGGCTATCGCACGAAGGGCGAGGTCATCCGCGCCAACAACCTCGTCATGCTGGAAAACCGCCACCTGCTGTGGGACGCGCCCGAGGGCATGACCCCGGCCTGACCGCCTGACCGCCTGACCGCCTGACCGCCTGACCGCCTGACCGCATGAGCGCATGAGCGCCGGGGCGGCGGCCTCGCGCGAGCGGGGCGGGCGCGATGCCGGCGGCCTGCGCCAACTTCACTTGGCGTTCAGCGAGGGCGGGGTTATAGGCCCGGTCCATGATCACTCGCCCGCGCTCGCCGCTCAAGCTCGCACTCGCCGTTACCGCCTCGGCGGCCGCCCTTCTCACCGCCGGCTGCGCGGGGCGCACGTCCGGCCCGCAGGACACGGCCTATGTCGCGCGCGATGTCGAGACGCTCTATACCGAGGCGAAGCGGCGGCTCGATGCCGGCAATGCCAAGTTCGCCGCCGCCCTGTTCGACGAGGTGGAACGCCAGCACCCCTATTCGCCCTGGGCCCGCCGCGCCCAGCTGATGAGCAGCTTCAGCTATTACGTCGCGCGCGATTACAACAAGGCGATCCAGAGCGCGCAGCGCTTCCTCTCGATCCACCCGGGCAACAAGGACGCGCCTTACGCCTATTACCTGATCGCGCTCAGCTATTACGAGCAGATCAGCGACGTCCACCGCGACCAGGCGATCACCGAACAGGCGCGCACCGCGCTGAACGAGGTCGTTCGCCGGTTCCCGCAGACCGCCTATGCTTCCGACGCGCGGCTCAAGCTCGACCTGGTCAACGATCACCTCGCGGGCAAGGAGATGGAGATCGGCCGTTTCTATGAACGCAGCGGCAAGTGGCTGGCGGCGCAGATCCGATTCCAGAACGTGGTCGAGAACTACCAGACGACCAGCCACGCGCCCGAGGCGCTCTATCGCCTGACCGAGACCAGCCTGGCGCTGGGCATTCCGGAAGAGGCGGTGAAGTACGCCGCGGTCCTGGGCACGAACTACCCGGGCAGCGAGTGGTACGAAAAGGCGTTCGAGCTGGTGCAGGACCACGCGGCGAACGTTCGCGCCTCCTGATCGCGCAACTGTTCGCAAGCGGCACCCGGATTGGTGACGCGCCCCCCCATTCCGGCTAGGGAATCGGGTCAGACATGCTGACCCGCCTTTCCATCCGCAACGTCGTGCTGATCGAGGCGCTCGATCTCGATTTCGGGCGCGGCCTCGGCGTGCTGACGGGCGAGACGGGAGCGGGCAAGTCGATCCTGCTCGACGCGCTCGGCCTGGTCCTGGGCAACCGGGCGGAAACCATGCTGGTGCGCGCCGGCGCCGACCGCGCGAGCGTGACCGCCAGTTTCGAATTCGCCCGGCTCCCCGCGCCCGTGGCCGAGGCGCTGGACGAGGCGGACATCGTGCCCGAACCGGGCGAACCGCTGATGATCCGCCGCCAGGTGCGGGCGGACGGGGGCAGCAAGGCCTTCGTCAACGATCAGCCGGCCAGCGTCGCCCTGTTGCGCCGGATCGCGCCCGCGCTGGTCGAACTGCACGGCCAGCACGACGATCGCGGGCTGGTGAACCCGCGCGGCCACCGCGCCCTGCTCGATCGCTACGCCGGGGCGGACACGGCCGCGCTGGCCGCCGCCTGGGACGCCTGGCGCGCAGCGGAAGACCGCCTCCAGGCCGCGCGCGACGCGATCGCCCGGGCCCGCGAGGACCAGGACCTGCTGCTCGCCCATCTCGCCGAACTGACCGCGCTGGAGCCGCAGGCGGGGGAAGAGGCGCGTCTCGCCGAAGCCCGCGCGGCGATGCAGAAGGGCGAACGCCTGTCGGGCGACCTGGAGGAACTGCGCCACTTGTGGGACGGCTCCGAATCGCCGCTCGCGGCGCTGCGGGTGGCGGCGCGCCGGCTCGACCGGATCGCGCCTGAACACCCGCTGCTCGGCGAGGCGCTGGCCGCGCTCGACCGCGCGGTGATCGAGGCGGGGGAGGCCGAGGCGAAGCTGGAGGAAGCGGCCGAGGCGCTGGTCCACGATCCGGCCGCGCTGGAGGCGGCCGAAACGCGCCTGTTCGACCTGCGCGCGCTGGCGCGCAAGCACCGCTGCGAAGTCGACGAACTGCCCGCGAAGATGCGCGAGTTCCGCGCCGCGCTGGACAAGATCGAAGGGGGCGAGGCGGAACTGGACGCGCTGGAGGAAGCCGCGAAGGAGGCCGGCCGGCTCTATGCCGAGCGGGCCCGGGCGCTGCACGACAGGCGCGTGGAGGCCGCGGCCCGGCTGGACGCGGCGGTGGCGGGCGAACTCGCCCCGCTGAAGCTGGATGCCGCGCGCTTTCGCACCGCGGTCGAGCCGCTGGCGGAAGAACGCTGGGGGCCGCACGGCAGCGACAGCGTGGAATTCCTGATCGCGACCAATCCCGGTGCCGACTTCGCGCCGCTGGCCAAGATTGCCAGCGGGGGCGAACTGTCGCGCTTCATCCTCGCGCTCAAGGTCGCACTGGCCGAACAGGGCGGGGCGGCGACGGTGATCTTCGACGAGATCGATCGCGGCGTCGGCGGCGCGGTCGCCAGCGCGATCGGCGAACGGCTGGCCCGGCTGGCGGGCGACGGGCAGTTGCTGGCCGTCACCCACAGCCCGCAAGTCGCCGCGCGCGGGCGCACGCATTACCTGATCGCCAAGTCGAGCGAGGGCACGGTCACGAAAACCTCCGTCCGCCTGCTCGACCAAGAAGAGCGGCAGGAAGAAATCGCCCGGATGCTGTCCGGCGCCGAAGTCACGCCCGAAGCCCGCGCCCAGGCCGACCGCCTGCTGGAGGGGGTGTGAGGCATGCCGTTCTCGCAGGTGCATTGCTGATGGCGGCAGGGTGCCAGCCGGCCCCCGGCGGCGCGCCCGGCGCGTCCGTTCCTGTGGCCAGCGGCGACAGGTTCGGCGCCGACGCGCACCTCGCGCCGTCGCGGCCCGACGCCGTGTTGCGCTATGCCGACCACCCGCGCGGCTTTGCCGAGCTGCGCCTGCCGGAAGGGGAGGGGCCGTTTCCGCTGGCGGTGATCTTCCACGGCGGCTGCTGGAAGGCGGGGATCGCCAACCAGGCCTACATGGCGCCGCTCGCGACCCGGTGGCAGGACCTCGGCATTGCCACGCTCAACGTCGATTACCGCGAAGTGGGCGACGGCGGCGGCTGGCCCGGTTCGTTTGCCGACTGGGCCGCGGCGGGCGAACTGGTGGACCGCGTGGTCGCCGATCACCCGGTCGATCCCGCGCGGATCACGCTCGTCGGCCACTCGGCCGGCGCGCTGCCGGCGCAGTGGCTGGCCGCGCGGCAGGGGACAGGCGGCCCGCTCGGCCCGCGCGAGCCGCTGGCGGTGCGCGCGGCGATCGTGCTCGACGGCCCGGCCGATGTCGGGGCGGAGCGGGCGGCCTTCGACGCCTTGTGCGAATTTTCCGCGGTCGATCCGTTCATCGGCGGGGACCCGGCGGCGCACCCGGATCGCTATGGCGCGCTCGGCGCCGGGCCGCTCGCGCTGGAGGATCTGCTGTTCGTCCAGGCCGTGCTGCCCGCCGCGCCGCCCGCGGTCCAGGCCGCGATCCGCGCCGGCGGCACGCGGCTGCAGATCCGCGAGAATCCGCAGGCCAGCCATTTCGATATCCTGACCCCGGGCGCCGAGGCCTATCGCGCCAACGAGCCGGCGATGCTGGAGGTGCTGCGGGGACGATGAGCGAGATGACCGAAGCCGAGGCCGCCAACGAGCTGATGCGGCTGGCGAAGCAGATCGCGCGGCACGACCGGCTCTACCACGCCGAGGACGCGCCCGAGATCACCGACCAGGAATACGACGCGCTCGTGCGCCGCAATGCGGAGCTGGAGGCGCAGTTTCCCCATCTCGTCCGCTCCGATTCGCCGTCGCGCGCGGTCGGCCACGCGGTCGCCGCCTCGCCGCTGTCCAAGGTCACGCACGAGGTTCGGATGATGAGCCTCGACAATGCCTTCGCCGACGAGGAAGTGGCCGATTTCGTCGCCCGCGTGCGGCGCTTCCTGGCACTGGGCGAGGACGAGCCGGTTGCCTTCACCGCCGAGGACAAGATCGACGGGCTATCGTGCTCGCTGCGCTACGAGAACGGCGTCCTCGTGCGCGCGGCAACGCGCGGCGACGGGCAGGTGGGCGAGGACGTGACCGCAAACGTCGCCCATATCCCCGACATTCCGGCCGAGTTGACCGGCGACGTGCCCGAGGTGTTCGAGGTGCGCGGCGAAGTCTACATGGAGCGCGAGGCCTTCGTGGCGCTCAACGCCCGCCTGATGGAGGAAGCGCGCAACGCGGCCGAGGCGAAGGGCGAGGCTTTCGATCCCGCCAAAGTGCGCCAGTTCGCCAACCCGCGCAACGCGGCGGCGGGCTCGCTGCGGCAGAAGGACGCCAGCGTCACCGCCAGCCGCCCGCTGCGGTTCTGGGCCCACGGCTGGGGCGCGGCCAGCGCGGTGCCGGGCGAGACGCAGTTCGCCGTGATGCAGCGGATCGGCGAATGGGGCCTGCCGATCAGCCCCGACCTCGTCCGGTGCGAGACGCTGGAGGCGATGCTTGCCCATTACCGCGCGATCGGTGAGGGGCGCGGCGCGCTCGGCTACGAGATCGACGGCGTCGTCTACAAGGTGGACCGGCTCGACTGGCAAGAACGGCTCGGCTTCGTCGCCAAGGCGCCGCGCTGGGCGCTCGCGCACAAGTTCCCGGCCGAACAGGCCGAAACCACGCTGGAGGCGATCGACATCCAGGTCGGGCGCACCGGCAAGCTGACGCCGGTGGGCCGCCTCGCGCCCGTGCTCGTCGGCGGGGTGACGGTGACCAATGTCACGCTGCACAACCGCGATGAAATCGCGCGCCTCGGCGTGCGACCGGGCGACCGGATCAAGGTCCAGCGTGCCGGCGACGTGATTCCGCAAGTGGTCGAGAACCTGACCCGCGATGCACAGCGCGATCCCTATTGCTTCCCCGGCCACTGCCCCGAATGCGGCAGCGAGGCCGTGGCGGAGGAGGGCGAAGTCGATGTCCGCTGCACCGGCGGCCTCGTCTGCCCGGCGCAGCGGACCGAGCGGCTCAAGCACTTCGTCAGCCGCGGCGCGCTCGATATCGAAGGGCTGGGCGAGAAGACGATCGACCAGTTCTTCGCGCTCGGCTGGCTCGAAAGTCCGGCAGACATCTTCCGCCTGAAGCACCGGCGCGAGGCGATCCTGGCGCTGGAAGGGTGGAAGGACAAGTCGGTCGAGAACCTGCTGGCGAGCATCGAGGCCAAGCGCGCGCCCGACGCGGCGCGGCTGCTGTTCGGCCTCGGCATCCGCCACGTCGGCGCGGTCACCGCGCGCGACCTGATGAAGGGGCTGGGCGAGATCGCCCGCCTGCCGGACAAGGCGGCGCAGATCCACGCCTACCGCGAGGAAAACCCGCGCGGCGAGGACGAGTCCGAAGGCAAGTTCAACGCGCGCATGGTCGAGGCGATCAAGGACATCCTCGAAGTCCGCGCCGACGGGATCGGGACCGCCGTCGGCTTCGCGCTGGCCGATTTCTTCCACGAGAAGCACAACCGCGCGGTGTTCGACGATCTGCTGCGCGAACTCGATCCCCCGCGCTACGAGGTCGAGACGAAGGAAAGCTCCGTCTCGGGCAAGACGGTGGTCTTCACCGGCAAGCTGGAAACGATGAGCCGCGACGAGGCCAAGGCCCAGGCCGAGCGGCTCGGCGCCAAGGCCGCCGGCACGGTCAGCGCGAAGACCGACCTCCTCGTCGCGGGCCCCGGCGCGGGCAGCAAGCTGAAGAAGGCGGCCGAACTGGGGGTCGAGGTGATCGACGAGGCCCAGTGGGCGCAGATCGTCGCGGAGGCGGGGTAGGGCGGCTCAGTCCACCCACTTCATCACCCCGCCGGCGTAGGGCGTCCACCAGCCGGTGCGGACCCCGGCGGCGGCGAGGGTGTCGCTGGTCCACTGGTTGCAGGTATTGCCGAGGTGATAGGTGCCGGGCGCATCGTAGAACACGTCCCAGTCGGTATAGCCGCGATGGACCGCGCGGCGGGCGGGCGGCAGGACCTGGCTTTCGATCCGGCGCACCAGGCGGGCGTATTCCGCGGGGCGCAGGTGCAGGACGCGGGCATTCTCGTCCGGCGCGGGGCGGACATAGTGCGCGACGTGGAGCAGGCCGTCGCCGCCAACTACCGCGCCGAGTGCAGTTCCCGGCGACAGGTCGGCCCAGGTCGGGGTGTGGAGGAACACTTCCCGCTCCCCCCAACTGACGGAGACGTGGGTATAGGGCCGGTCCGCCGCGCCGGAGGGCAGGTCGGCGGCGGGAAACTCGGCCCGCCAGTCCTTCTGCGCGTTGACCAGCGGCATGACGATCGCCGTGTGGACGCCGTTGGTTTCGACCATGATCGCGATCCCGCGGCCCGGTTCGCGCCAGTCGCCGTTGCGCGGGATCGACGAGCCGATCCAGGCCGCCGCCATGAACAGCCCGGCGGCCAGGGCGAGCCAGGCGAGCGCGCGGCCCGCCCGGCGCGCCATGCGCTTCAGGATCGCGGGCGCTTGCGCAGCCACAGGATCGACCAGTCGCCGTTGACCATGCGCGCGGCCAGGCGGAAGCCGGCCCGGCGACAGGCGCGGCGCACGGCATCTTCCTGCCCCTGCAGCAGGCCGGCCAGCAACAGGTTGCCCCGGGGCACCATGGCGCGCGCGAAATCGGGCGCGAGCGCGACCAGCGGCCCGGCCAGGATATTGGCGATCAGCAGGTCGTAGGGCGCCCGCGCGCGCAGCAGGGCGCCGTCCATCCCGTCGGCCACCGTCATCGCCAGCGCGCCCGCACCGCCGCCGAGCGCGATGCCATTGGCCGCGGCGTTATGCTCGACCACGCCGACGCAGGCCGGGTCGATGTCGCTCGCGGTGGCGAGCGCGCGGGGCCAGAGGGCGAGTGCGGCGAAGGCGAGCAGGCCGGTGCCGGTGCCGATGTCGGCGCAGTTGCGCACGGCCGTCCCGCGCCGTTTCATCGCATCGAGCATGGCGAGGCAGCCGGCCGTCGTTTCGTGCTGGCCGGTGCCGAAGGCCTGGCTGGCGGGGATCGCGAAGTTGACCACGCCCGGCGCGCGGCTGGGCGCATGGTCGGGGGTGTGGACATGGAACCGCCCCGCGCGGATCGGGTCCAGCCCGCGCTGGCTTTCGGTCACCCAGTCGGTTTCGGGCAGCTTTTCTACCGTCATGCGCGGGGCCTTGCCGTTGAAAAGCGCCGCGATTGCCGCCCGGTCCGCCGCGTCGGGTTCGCGCGGGAAATAGGCGTCGAGCCGCCAGTCGTCGGGCCGGTCGTCGGCCACTTCGAAGCCGGCAATCACGATCTCGTGGTCCCAGTCGGCGGCCTCTTCCTGCGCGGCCAGCGCATCCCGGACCGCCGCCTTGCCGGCGAAAGCCGTCAGCTTCCAGCTATCGGACATGGCTGGCCCCGTTGGCGTCGAGCGTCGCGCCGGTCATGCTTTCGGGGGCGTCGAGCGCGCAGAAGACCGCGATCCGGGCGATCTCCTCCGGCTCCGCCACGCGGCCCAGCGGGATATCGGCAAGGAGGCCGGGCCCGCCCCGGCTTTCCAGGTAGTCGCCCGCCATCGAGGTGTCGGTGAAACCGGGCGCGATGCCGAAGCTGAGGATGCCGCGGCCGGCATAGGCGCGCGCGATCGTCTTGTGCAGCGCCAGCATCCCGCCCTTGGCCGCGGCATAGTGCCAGTGCGCCGGCGAATCGCCGCGATGGCCGGCGCGGCTGGCGACGTGGACGATCCGCCCCGGCACGCCGCGTTCCAGCCAGTGGCGGACCGCGAAACGCGCCAGCTGCGCGGCCGCGGTCAGGTTGATCCGCAAGGTGTCTTCCCACGCGTCGAGCCACTCGATGTCCGATCCGTCGATCGGGTTGGCGGCGAACAGCCCGGCGTTGTTGACGAGGACGTCGATTTCGCCGCCCGCGCGCGACCGCGCCTCTTCCCACAGCATCTGCGGCGCGGAGGGCTGAGAGAGATCGGCACCAATGGTCTGTTCGTCATGACTGGCACTGCCGTGGCCGATCACACGGACGTTGCGCGTTTCGAGGAGTTCGCGGATTGCGGCGCCGATGCCGCGGCTGGAGCCGGTGACGAGGATATTGGGCATCCGTGTCCCGTAGATTATCGCCATCGATCCGTCATCCCCGCGCCGCGCGCCGGCGCTTTGCGCCATGCCCGAATATTGGGCGGGACGAACAAAAGAGATAGCCGCCCGCCTTGTCTCGCATCGTCATTGCGCTAAGGGAAGACGCAATTCCAAGGACAACCGGACAAACGTCATGGCCGAAAGACCGCTTTCACCGCATCTAAGCATCTGGAAATGGGGCCCGCACATGCTGACCTCGATCCTCCATCGCGTCACCGGCGACGGGATGGCCCTGGTCGGCCTCGGCGTCCTGCTGTGGTGGCTGGGGGCGCTGGCGAGCGGGCCGGCGGCCTATGCGACTTTCACCGCCGTTGCCACCTCGTGGTTCGGCTACGTCGTGCTGGTCGGCCTGTCGTGGGCCTTCTTCAACCACATGACCTCGGGTCTGCGCCACTTCGTGCTCGACATCGGCGCGGGATACGAAATCGACACCAACAAGGCCTGGTCCACCGCCTCGCCGATCATCGGCATCGTGCTGACGGCGGCGTTCTGGGCCGCACTTCTGCTTCTCTGAGGAATTGAACGATGGGTAATGGAACCTCGATCGGGCGCGTGCGCGGGCTCGGCTCCGCGCACGAGGGGGTGCATCACTGGCTGCTGCAGCGCTTCACCGCGATCGGCAACCTCGTGCTGGTGCTGTGGCTGGCGGGCTCGATCCTGCTGCTCCCCGACCTGACCCACGCCACGGTCAGCAGCTATCTCGCCGCGCCGGTGCCGGCGACCGCGATGGCGCTGCTGATCGTCAGCACGTTCTGGCACGCGCGGCTGGGCCTGCAGGTGATGATCGAGGATTACGTCCACACCCCGGGCAACAAGTTCGCGGCGATCGCCGCGCTCAACCTCGCGGCCGTGGCCGGGGCCGGCTTCGGCCTGTTCTGCGTCGCCCGCCTCGCGCTGGGAGGGACCGCCTGATGGCCAATCCCGCCCCCCAGACCGCCAGCAACGGCAAGACCGGCCCGGCCTACGCGATCGTCGACCATACTTACGACGTGGTCGTCGTGGGCGCGGGTGGATCGGGCCTGCGCGCCACGATGGGCGCGGCCGAAGCGGGCCTGAAGACGGCCTGCATCACCAAGGTCTTCCCCACCCGCAGCCACACCGTCGCCGCGCAAGGCGGGATCGCCGCCAGCCTGGGCAACAACACGCCCGATCACTGGTCGTGGCACATGTACGATACCGTCAAGGGGTCCGACTGGCTCGGCGACCAGGACGCGATCGAATACATGGTGCGCGAGGCGCCGCAGGCGGTTTACGAACTCGAACATGCCGGCGTTCCCTTCAGCCGGAACGAGAACGGCACGATCTACCAGCGCCCGTTCGGCGGCCACATGCAGAACATGGGCGAAGGCCCGCCGGTCCAGCGCACCTGCGCGGCCGCCGACCGCACCGGCCACGCGATGCTCCACGCGCTCTACCAGCAGAGCCTGAAGTACGACGCGGACTTCTTCATCGAGTATTTCGCGCTCGACCTGATCATGGAAAACGATTCCAGCGGCGTGCCGCAGTGCCGCGGCGTGATCGCGATGTGCCTCGACGACGGGACGATCCACCGCTTCCGCGCCAAGGCGGTCGTGCTGGCGACCGGCGGCTATGGCCGGTGCTATTACACCGCGACCAGCGCGCATACCTGCACCGGCGACGGCGGCGGCATGGTCCTGCGCGCGGGTCTGCCGCTGCAGGACATGGAATTCGTCCAGTTCCACCCCACCGGCATCTACGGCGCGGGCGTGCTCATCACCGAGGGCGCGCGGGGCGAGGGCGGCTACCTGACGAACTCGGAAGGCGAGCGTTTCATGGAACGTTACGCCCCGAGTGCGAAGGACCTTGCCAGCCGCGACGTCGTGTCGCGCTCGATGGCGCTGGAAATGCGCGAAGGGCGCGGCGTCGGGCCGGAGAAGGACCATATCTTCCTCCACCTCGACCACATCGATCCCAAGGTCCTGGCGGAGCGGCTGCCCGGCATTACCGAAAGCGGCAAGATCTTCGCCGGGGTCGACCTGACGCGCCAGCCGCTGCCGGTGACGCCGACCGTGCATTACAACATGGGCGGCATTCCCTGTAACTATCACGGCGAAGTCGTGACCATCGGGCCGGACGGCGATCCGGAAACCGTGGTCCCGGGCCTGTTCGCGGTGGGCGAGGCGGCCTGCGTCTCGGTCCACGGCGCAAACCGCCTCGGCTCGAACTCGCTGATCGACCTCGTGGTCTTCGGCCGCGCGACCGGGCACAGGCTGAAAGAACTGATCAAGCCGGGCACCAGCCACGACGAGCTGCCGGCCGACAGCGCGGACCTCGCGCTCACCCGGCTCGACCATTTCCGCCACGCCGGCGGCGGCTCGCCGACCGCGCAGATCCGGTCGGAAATGCAGAAGAACATGCAGAAGCACGCGGCCGTCTTCCGCGACAGCAAGCTGCTGTCCGAAGGGGTCGAGCTGCTGAAGCAGGTGAACCGGCGGATGGAGGATATCCACGTTTCCGACCGTTCGCTGATCTGGAACAGCGACCTCGTCGAAACGCTCGAGCTCGACAACCTGATGGCCCAGGCCAATGTCACCATCGCCTCGGCCGAAAATCGCAAGGAAAGCCGCGGCGCCCACGCGCACGAGGATTTCCCCGATCGCAACGACGCCGAGTGGATGAAGCACACGGTCGCCTGGTTCGACGGCTGGGGCGGCGGGGCCCGCGGGTCGGGCAGCGGCGAGGTCAGGATCGACTATCGCCCGGTGCACGAATACACGCTGACCGACGATGTCGCGTACATCAAGCCGAAGAAGCGGGTCTACTAGGATGGCCCACGGCGGCGGGGCGACGATGTCGAAACGGCTTCTCCCCGCCGCGATCGCGCTCTCGCTCGGCGCCGCGCCGGCCCTCGCGCGCGAGGACGTGTTCGACGTCCACGTCCACCTGCACGACGGGGCATCCTCGCTGGCCGAATACCGCGCGCAGAACGCGCGGGACGGGGTCGAGGCCGCCGGCTTCGGGGCGATGTGGTTCGGCGGGCCGAACCAGGCGCGCGCCGGCGATATCGAGGGCGCGCGCACGGCGCACGACGCGCTGGCGCGCCTCGCCGCGGCCAATCCGCGCATGGTGCCGATCGCGACCGTCCACCCCCATGACGGCGAGGCCGCGCTGGCCGAGCTCGACCGCGTGGCAGCCTTCGGCTTCAAGGTCCTGAAAATCCACCCCCATACCCAAGGTTTCGACCTTGCCGATCCGCGCGTCGGCGCGCTCGTCGAACGCGCGGGCGCGCGCGGGCTGGTGGTCCTGGTCGACAACGCCGGGATCGTGCCGAACGACACGGTGCACCTGTTCAACCTCGCGCTCGCCCATCCGGGCACGCGCTTCGTCTTCGCGCACATGGGCGGGCTCGACTTCCGGGCCTGGAACATCCTCGCCCTCGCGCGGACGGCGGCCGGGCTGTTCGCCGACAACATCTATTTCGACATCTCGGCCACGGTCCTGCTGGCAGCCGATTCCCCGCTGGAGGAGGAATTCGTCTGGACCATGCGCAATGTCGGGATCGACCGTCTCCTGCTCGGGTCCGATTTCCCGCAGTTCTCGCTCGGCCGCACGCTGGCGGCGCTCGATGCGCTCGACCTGGCGGAGGAGGACGCCGCGAAGATCCGGTACGGCAACGCGCGGCGCCTGTTCGGGCTGGACTAGGGGCCGGCCGGGATGACGCGGCCTTTCCTCGCCCGGGTGGGTGCCTGCGCGCTGGCGGCGTTGCTGCTCGCCGCATGTGCGGGCGGGGAGGCGGGGCCGCCCGCGCACCTCGGGCTCGACCCGTTCTATGCCCGCTACGTCGATGCGGGCGGGATCGCGATCGTCGCTTCGCGCAAGGTCGCGCCCGCGACGCTGGAACGGGCCGCGCGGATCGTCGAGGACATGCTCGCCCATCGCCCCGACTTGCACGCCGTGCTGGCGCGGGAAGGCTATCGCCTCGCGATCCTGGCCCGGGAGGAGGCGATCACCGACCTGCCGGAAAACGCCCACTGGACCCGCCCCTCGCGCGACGACCCGCGCCTCACCCGGTGCGAGCGCAAGCATTACGAGGCGCGCATCGGGCGGTTGAGCGATCGCGCCTACTGGAACGCGCGGGTGCGCGGGATCGGCGGGCGGCACGCGGTCGCCGCGGAAGAGGATATCCTCGGCTGGCAGACCAGCCGGTACTACGGCGAGACGATCCTGGTCCACGAATTCGCCCACAACGTGCTCGATGCCGTGCGTATCGCCGACCCCGCGCTCTACCGCGAGGTGGAGAGCGCCTATGCCGCGGCCCTGCGCGAGGGGTTGTGGAAGGACGAATATGCCAGCACGACGGTGCAGGAATACTGGGCCGAAGGGACGCAGTTCTGGTTCGATTCCAACCGCCTGGCGGTGTTCGACGGGCGCCGCATCCTGAACCACGGCGACCTGGAGGCCTACGATCCGCGGCTGGCGGCGGTGCTGCGGCGGGCCTATGGCGATCGCCACCGCCTGGCCGGGGATCCGTTCCATCGCCACCCGGCGCGCGTGCCCCCGGGGCCGATCCCCCGCAACACCGCCGAGGTCTGCTGATGGCCCGCAAGCGCGCGGTTGGGCATTTCTTAGGATTATCGCGCTAGCTGGCCGAACCATGCAGGGGACGGGGGGCGTGCGCCGCGGGGGCGCGTGAAGGTCGGTTGGACGTAAACACGCTATTCTGGGTCAACGCGATCGTCATGCTGGTCATGGCGTTCGGCTTCCTCGCCGCCTGGGCGCGGCGCCGGGGGGAGGCATGCTGGCCGGCGTGGATCGCCGCCAACCTCGTGCTCGCGTCCGCGCTGGTGCTCTATATTTTCGTCCCGCGGATCGCGCCCGACTGGGCGGTCCTGCCCAATGCCCTGCTGGTCCTGGGCTTCGGCCTGCGCTGGCGCGCCGCGCGCCTGTTCAGCGCCAGCCCGACGACCTGGATCGCGGTCTGGGCGCCGGCCTGCTTCGCGGCGCTGCTGTTCGCGCCCCCGCTGTCGCTCGGCGCGGGGACGGTCTTCGCCGCGATCAACCTGATCCTCGCCACCCAGGCCGGGGTCATCGCCGGGCAGTTCTGGCGCGCGCGCGAGCCGGGCTCGCTTTCCAGCTACGGCCTTGCCGCCGCCTATGCGATCATGGCCGCCTCGTTCGTGTCGCGCGTGATCGAGGGGCTCGCCTTCCTCGACAGCTTCACGACCTACCTTCCGCTCGACGGGACCTTGCCCTCGCATCTCGTGGTCGCGGTGATCCACACGTCCGCCAGCGGGGTCTTCGCGCTCTCGATCGCTTACGAGCGCACGACCGTGCAGATGCGCGACGAGCGCGACAGCGCGCAGAAACGGGCGCAGAACTACAGCCGCCTGGCCCAGCGCGACGACCTGACCGGGCTGATGAACCGGCGCGCGATCGAATCGCGCTTCAGCGAGCTGGTGGCCGACGGCTTCTGCGCGATGGCGGTGCTCGACCTCGATCACTTCAAGCGGGTGAACGATCGCCACGGCCACGCGCTGGGCGATGCCGCGCTCTGCGCCACGGCGCGCGCGCTCGCCCCCGACGACGATTGCCTCGCGGTGCGAATGGGGGGCGAGGAATTCGTCCTGCTGCTGCGCGGCGCCCATGCCCGCGAGCGGGCGGAATCGCGGCGCCAGGCGATCCCGCGGCGGATCGCGGCCGACGTGCCGGGCCTGCACGGCATCGTCACCGCCAGCATGGGCCTGATGGAGCTGCCCCGCGGGCTGACGGGGATCGCCTTTTCCGATCTCTATTCGGCGACCGACCGCCTGCTCTACGAGGCGAAGAACGGTGGCCGGAACCGGCTGGTGAGCGAAAAGCTGAGCCTGTTCCACGAACCGCCGCGGCGCGCCGGCACCGTCGCTGCCTGACGGCGCGGGCGCGCTAGCCGGCGGCGTCCGGCCCGGTGCCGCCCATCAGCACGTTCATCACCGCCGTCGCCACCGGGCGCGTGCGATCGTCCTGCCAGGCCTCGACCTCGATATTCGCGTTGCGCCGCCCCAGCCGCAGCACGCGGCCGCGGGCATAGGTCGGCTTGCTCTTCGCGGCGCTGAGGAACTGGACGGTGACGTTGATCGGTTTCAGCCGGTGTTCGCGCCCCGCGCGGGCCAGCTCGGCGCGCAAGGCGGCATAGCCGGCGTTTTCCAGCAGGCCGCTGGTCGCCCCGCCGTGGAACACGGTCGGCCGCCCCTCCACGATCTCGCCGAACGGGATCGCCAGCACCGGGCTGCCGTCTTCCATCGCCTCGATCACGATGCCCAGCGACCGGGCATAGGCGGGCAGGTCGCGCTCCAGCGCGGCGATGTCGGGGTCGCGGCTCACCGTTTCCTCCACGGAATGGACATGAACACGCCGGCCACGTGCGCCACCGGGTCGCCCGCGTCGCCATCGTGCGCGACGCCGCGCACGAACGCGGCGGAGCGGGTCACGCGGTAGCATTCGGCGCGCCCGTTGACCGCCGCGCCCTCGCGCGCGGGGCGCATGTAGTCGACACGCAGGTCGAGCGTGGCGATCGCGCCGAATTCCCCCGTAGCGGTCCAGATCGCCATGCCCGAGGCCATGTCCATCAGGCTGACGATCGGCCCGGTGGCGAGCACGCCGCTGCCGGTTTCCCCCAGCAGGTCCTCGCGCCAGGGCAGGGCCAGCTCCACCCAGTCCGCGCCGTGGGCGACATAGCGCAGGCCCAGCCAGCCGGGATGGCCGCGCCCGAGCATGAACGGGGCCGCGGTGGCGGGATCGAACGGTGGCAGGTCGTCGGCCATGCCCCACGCTCTAGGGCGCTGCCCGAACATTGCAATCTCCTCACGCTTCGAATCGCCGGCCTTCGCTAGGCGGGGCAGGCGGGCCGGACGGGGCGCGCCGACGGCAGCATGAAAACGGCCCGACGCGACGAAGAGACGCCGCGAAAACAGGAACGAGGGGGACTCGCGAGACAATGGACTTTCCGAAAATCGACCTCGAATCGCTCCCGGTGCTCGACACCGCGGCCGGCATGTTCGGCAGCCTGTCCGACGCGGCGAACGCGGCGACGGACGACCGCGCGGTCATCATCATGATCTACCTCTACGAAACGACCCGGAATCTGCCCGACATTCTCGTCTGACCGGCGCGGACATGCGGATCGATCCGGCGATCGCGGCCCTGCGCGGCGATCCGGCGGCCGGGCGGCCGGCGCAGGCGGCGATCGAGCGGGCCCTTGCCGCGTGGCGGCGCGAGCCGGCGGTCGCGGCGGCCTGCGCCGAGCTGGCAGCCTATGGCGAAGGCGGGGCGCTCGCGCGCTATCCGGCGCTCGCCGCCCTGGTCGAGGCGCGCGAAGCGGCGAATGCATTCGTCGATCCGCTGCTCGCGCGGGTGGCGGGCGTGCTGCGTCGCCACCCGCTGGCGCAGCTTCCGTTCCGGCACCAGGCAGGCGAGGGGGTGGCCCTGCTCCAGCTGGCGCGCGCCGGCCGCGCCACGCTGTCGCTGATCGGTTACGATCCCGCCGCGACCCGGCTCGCCCCGCGCAGCGTGTGCTTCACCGATTCGCATCGGCACGAGATATGCCTTGCCGGACGCGGCCGGGCGCAGCGGGTGACGCTCGCCGCGCCCACGCGGGGCGGGGCCGGGCTGGCGCTTGCCGACGTCGCGCTCGCGCCCGGGACGCGGATGGATTTCGCGGGCGCGCGGGCGACCAAGATCGTGCGCCAGGTGCAGCGCAGCGTGGTCCTGCTGCGGCTGACGCGGGTGGCGCGCGTGCCCGGCGAAAGCCGCGAATATCGCCTGTCCGACGGGGCCCTGCTCCACCGGGCGGCAGGCACGGCGCGCGAAAGCCGGCGCGAGCTGGCGCTGGCCCTGCTGGGCAGGATGGCGCGCGCGGACGCGCTGCCGCTGATGCTCGATGCCGCGCGCAGCGGCAGCGACAGCGCGCGCTGGCAGGCGCTGCGCGAATGCCTGGCGCTCGACAGCGGCGCCGGGTTCTCCGCGCTCGCCCGGATCGCCCGCGACCCGGCCGACCCGCTGGCCGGCCCGGCGGCGGCGCTGCGCGACGACCTGCTTGCCCGCCACCCGGTCCTGGCCGCGGCGGAGGGCGAGGGGGGAGGGGATCGGTGCCCCGCGCGCTGACCGCGCCGGCCGGCGCGCCCTGTTCGCTGGAGGAAGCGCGCGACGCGCTGTGCGCGCGCGGTTTCGACCCGCGCGACGAAGCCAGCCTGCACCACGCGGCCGGGTGGCTCGCGCGGCTCGGCCGCAACCGCGATTTCCTCGGCGACCTGCTGGTGGAACGGCTCTCGACGCGCGGCGACGAGGACGCGGGGGCGGGCGGCTACGGTCCCCAGGCGATCATGCTGTCCGGCACGCAGGCGGGGCATTTCCTGCGCGCCAACATCTGGCCCGCGGCCGGCGACCATGCCTGCCGCACCAGCGGCCGGCACAGCTTCGTCTACGACCTGCCGCACGATCACAATTTCGATTTTCTCACGGTCGGCTATTTCGGCCCCGGCTATCGCAGCGACTACTACGAATACGATCATGCCGCGCTCTCCGGCTGGCGCGGGGAACGGGCCGGGCTGCGGTTCGTCGAACGCAGCGCGCTGTCGCCCGGCCGGCTGCTCCACTACCGCGCGCACCGCGACGTCCACCGCCAGTTGCCGCCGGCGAGCCTGTCGGTCTCGCTCAACGTGGTCGCCGCCGATCCCGCCGCGGCCTGGTTCGACCAGTACGCCTTCGACCTGGAGGAGGACCGGATCGACCGCGTGCTGAACCCGGGCGCGAGCGAGGCCTTCCTGCACCTCGCGGTCGGGCTGGGCAGCGGGGAGGCGGTCGAGCTGGCCCGGTGGATCGGGCACGGCCACCCGAGCGATCGCCTGCGGCTGGCCAGTTTCGCGGCGCGCGCCGCATCGGCTGGATCGGCCGAGGGGGCCGAGCGCGTCTGGCGCGAGGCGGAAGGCGCGGGCAGCCGGCTGGTGCGGGCGGAGGCGGCGCGCCGGCGCGCGGCCGTTGCGGCAGGCTAGAACGCGCCGCCCGTCAGCGCGTCGATCGCCCCTTGCAGGATGATCGCGGCGGCGTGGCTGTCGATGCGTTCGGCGCGCTTGCGGCGGCTCATGTCCTGGCCGATCATGTCGCGCTCCGCGCTCGCGGTGGACCAGCGTTCGTCCCACAGCAGCACGGGCAGGCGCAGCCCTTCGGCCAGGTTGCGGGCATAGGCGCGGCTCGACTGGGCGCGCGGCCCCTCGGTCCCGTCCATGTTGCGCGGCAGGCCGATCACGACGCCCCGGATCGCGCGCTCGCGGGCGAGCACGGCCAGGGCCTGGAGGTCGCGCCCGAACTTGCCGCGCGGCAACGTCTTGCCCGCGGTCGCGAACTGCCACCCGGCGTCGCAGATGGCCGTGCCGATCGTCTTGGTGCCCAGGTCCAGCGCCATCAGCGGCCCGCCCGCCGGCAGGGCGGCCGCGAAGGCGTGGCTGCTTTCGGTGATCAGGGCCGGTTCGACCATGCCGCGACGCGCCGGCTGACGTCCTGCTTCACGTTTTCCCAGAACAGCGGGATGTCGTAGACGTGGTAGTTGTTGCCCGGCAGGACCGCGCTGCCCACTTCGGGCGGATCGCCGATCAGCAGCAGGCCCCGTTCGCCGCAGCGTGCCGGGACCGCGCCGGGCACCAGCATCCCGCTGGAATAGTCGGCTTCCGGGATCAGCGTGCCCAGGTTCGCTTCCGCCGGCGCGTCGCCGCCGATCCCGCCGGTCAGCGGGTTGGTGCACAGGATCTCGCTGTCGCCGCGCGGGGTGCCGTCGAACCCGGGGGACTGGCTATAGGCCTCGATCACGCGGCTCGGGTCGGCCGGCTCGGCGAAGGAAGACCAGCTCATCAGGCACCCGGCCTGCGCGGGCGTGGCGCAGGCGGGGAAGCCGAGCGCGGGCAGGTCGTGTTCGACCGAGATCGGCCAGCCGACCGCGTAGATCGCGGCGACGCGCCCCTTCACCGGGCTGTCGGCCAGTTCCTCGCGCAGCAGGCGCAGCAGGTGAAGCGTGCCCTGGCTGTGCCCGGCGAGAACGATCGGCGTGTCCGCGTCGACGCTGGCGAGGAAGAACTCGAACGCTTGCTTCACGTCGGCATAGGCGGCGTCGAGCGCTTGGCGCGCCTCTTCCGAATCGGTCAGGAAAGCGCCGAAGGTCGCCTGGCGATAGCGCGGGGCCCAGATCTCGCTCGCGCGGTTGAACGGGCTGGCCATGCCGCGCACGTAGATGCGGGCGATCCGCTGCGATTCCGCGTCGTCGAGCGGCGCGTTCCAGCGCGACCGGTCGAGATAGCTGGTCGGGTGGACGAAGAAGACCGCGAAATCGCCCGGCGCCTCGTCCCCCCCGGTGGGCAGCTGTCGGCCTTCGCCCTGCTTGGCCGGCTGCCAGCGGGCGGCGTCGTCCAGCCCGATGCCCGGGCGCGAGAGCCACATGGCCGGGTCCTGGTAGGCGTTGGTTTCCAGCGGCGCCTGTTCGACGAACGCGGTGCTGGGGACATAGGCGACCTCGGCCAGGTCGTCCCAGAAGAACCGCAGCGCGAACATCGCCGCGATCGCCAGAACGATCAGTATGGCGATGAAATAGAGGAACTTGCGGGCCATCAGTCCTCCGCCTCGGCAGATGTTTCGTTGTCCAGGCGCGCCGCGCGCCGTTCGAGCCCGACCTTGATCATGGCCAGCAGCGGGTCTGCCAGCGCAAGGCCGAGAATGCCGAACATGACGCCGAAGATCAGCTGCGCGCCCAGGACCAGCGCGGGCGCGAGATCGACGGTTTTCTTGGCGATCATCGGGATCAGCACGTAGCCGTCGAAGTTCTGCACCAGCAGGTAGACGAAGATCGTGTAGAGCCCCATGTCGGTGCCGCCGGAAAAGCCGACCAGCACCATCAGCGCCCCGGAAATCAGCGCGCCGATGTTGGGGATGAAGGCCAGCAGGCCGGTCAGCAGCCCCAGCAGCGCGGCCATCGGCACCGGCCCGATCCCGATGATCTGCCCGCCATAGGCGAGCAGGGCCCAGGTGAATATCCCTTCCGCGAACATGCCCACCAGGCGCCCGGCGAGCAGGCGGCGCAGGGTGAACGACATCGTCTCCAGCGTTTCGTGGAAGACCTTGCGCTGGTGCGCCGGGACCATCCAGGCGACCCCGCGTTCGTAGAGGTTGGGGTCGATCGCGATGTAGATGCCGATGATCAGGATCAGCAGGATCGTCGCGAAGCCGCCGAAGATGCCGCCGATCGCGCGGGTCACCGTGCCGACCCCGCTGACGAGGCTGGCGGCGACATCCTGCACGTCGTCCTGCTGGATCGCGAACCCCTGTTCGCGCAGCAGGCCGAGCAGGCGACCGATCTGTTCGCCGATGATGGCCGGGAATTCCGCCGCCTGCTGCGAGATCTGCGAGCCGGCGAAATAGCCGAGCCACACGAAGAAGGCGATCATCGCCACGATCACGATCGCCACGCGCCAGCCCCGCGCGATCGCGAGATAGCGGCCGAGCAGCCGCGTGCCGCCGTCGATCATGGTCGCGAAGACCATCGCGCCGAAGATCACCAGCAGCGATTGCGAGATATAGACGGCGAGGACGAACAGCCCCGCCACCGCGGCCCAGACGAGCGCGCGCATCGCCTCGAACCGCAATTCGGGGTTTCTGATGTGAGCCGGGCTCCTGCCCATTCGTTCCGGCGGCGCGCCGTGCGCTTCGTCAGTTTCGCTCACTCTCGGGGCCCCTGTCGGCGATTGCGGGACGCAGTGTGCTCCAGGCGCGGTCGCCGCGCAAGGACGTGAACCAGGAAAGCGGGTTGAAGCCGGTCGTGCCGTCGAGCGAGAAGGTGATGAATTCCGCCCGGCCGCCGATGTTTTCCAGCGGCACCGGGCCCATCAGCCCGCTCGGGTCGTAGGCCCGGCTGTCGGAGGAATGGTCGCGGTTGTCGCCCATCACCATGACGTGCCCGTCGGGGATCACGATCGGCCCGAAATCGTCGAGTTCCTGGCGCTTGTGATCGATCACCAGGTAGGTCGCGCCGTTGGGCATCGTCTCGCGCAGGGTCGGCGGTTCGCACACTTGCGTCCCGTCGGCCAGCACGGCGGTGTAGTCGAGCGGCAGCCCGGTGCGCGGATCGGTGCCGAAATCGCACTGCATGTTGGCGTCGAGCGGGATTCGCAGCGGCGGCTCGACTTCCTGCGGAACCGGGGTGCCGTCGAGCACGATCTGCCCGCCGCGCACCTCGAACGTGTCGCCCGGCAGGCCGACCACGCGCTTGATGTAATCCTCGTCGCGGACCGGGTGCACGGGGATCACGATGTCGCCGTATTCGGGCGTCCCGGGCCAGATCCGCCAGTCGCCGCGCGGCATCAGGTGGAACGAGATCGAGGCCCAGCTCCAGCCGTAGGGATACTTGCTGACCACCAGCCGGTCGCCCACCAGCAGGTTGGGCAGCATCGATTCGCTGGGGATGTAGAACGGCTTGGCGATGAAGCTGTGAAAGCCCAGCACCGCCAGCAGCATTAGCGCCAGCCCCCGGATTTCCGAAAGCCAGTCGATCCCGTCCTTCTTCGGTTTCTCGCTCGTCTCGGTCACGGTGGATGATGCGCTGTTCATAGCGGGCGAGCCTCGATGATGACGAAGGCCTGGGCCCATGGGTGGTCGTCGGTTAGGGTAAGATGAATGAACGCCTCATGGCCGGGCGGCGTCATTTCCGCAAGCCGCGCGGCCGCGCCGCCGGTCAGCGCCAGGGTCGGCGCGCCCGAGGGGGCGTTCACGACGCCGATGTCCTTGTGGAACACGCCGCGGCTGAACCCGGTGCCGACCGCCTTGGCGAAAGCTTCCTTCGCCGCCCACCGCTTCGCGAACGTGCCGGTGCGGGTATAGGGGCGCCGGGCCGCCTTGGCCCGTTCGACATCGGTGAAACAGCGCCGCTCGAACTTCTCGCCCCACCGCTCCAGCGAGGCGGCGATCCGATCCATGTTCGTCAGGTCCGATCCCATGCCGATGATCATCTTGCCATCTCCCCTGAAGGGGAGAAGGGGGAGCGGCGAAGCCGCGGAGGGAAAGGGGCGAACAAGACTGGCAAGAAGGCTCTGGTGCCCCGGTGCATGACAACAGAACATCCTCCTCTCCCCGACCCTCTCCCCTGAAGGGGAGGGGGAGGGCGCATCGCACCCGCCATCACCGCGCCGCGTCCATCAGCTCGCGCATCGTGCGCACGGCCTGTTCCAGCCCGACGAAGACCGCTTCGCCCACCAGGTAATGGCCGATGTTCAGCTCCGCCAGCTGGGGGATCGCGGCGATCGGCTGGACATTGTCGTATGTCAGCCCGTGGCCGGCATGGGGCTCGATCCCGTTCTTCGCCGCCAGCGCCGCCATGTCGGCGATCCGCTTCAGCTCGCGCGCGCGGTCCTCGCCGGTGGCGTGGGCATATTCGCCGGTGTGGAATTCCACCACCGGCGCGCCGAGGCGCAGCGCGGCGTCGAGCTGGCGTTCGTTCGCCTCGATGAACAGGCTCACGCGGATGCCGGCGTCGGCCAGCCGCGCGACCACCGGGGCGAGCTGGTTGTGCAGGCCCGCGGCGTCGAGCCCGCCCTCGGTCGTGCGCTCCTCGCGTTTCTCGGGGACGATGCAGGCCGCGTGCGGGCGGTGGCGCAGCGCGATTTCCAGCATTTCCTCGGTCGCGGCCATTTCCAGGTTCAGCGGCAGTTCGGTCGCGGCCTGGATCCGGGCCAGGTCCTCGTCGCGGATATGGCGGCGATCCTCGCGCAAGTGGGCGGTGATGCCGTCGCCGCCCACCCGGGCGACGATTTCCGCCGCGCGCACGGGATCGGGATGGTCGCCCCCGCGCGCGTTGCGGATCGTGGCGACGTGGTCGATATTGACCCCCAGGCGCAGCGGCGCGGCCATCCTACTTGCGGCTGCCCGGCTTGGTCACCGGCACGGCCGCCAGCTCGGACGGGATCTCGTCTTCGGCATAAGTGGGGAAGGTAATGTCCAGCAGCGCGTGATAGGGCACGTCGAAGGCGACGTCGCCCGCGCGGCGATCGACCAGCGAGACGAGGGCGATGACGTCGGCGCCGGCCGCCGCAACGGCCTTCATCGCCTCGCGCGAGGAAAGGCCGGTGGTCACGACGTCTTCCACCACCAGCACTTTTTCCCCCGGCTCGAGGCGGAAGCCGCGGCGCAGTTCGAAGGTTCCTTCGGGCCGTTCGAGGAAGATCGCCTCCTTGCCCAGCGCGCGGCCCATCTCGTGCCCGATGATGATCCCGCCCATCGCGGGGGAGACGACCTTGTCCACCGCGGCGCGCAAGTCGCGCGGCATCTTCGCCGCCAGCGCGGCGGCGAGGCGGCTCGCGCGCATCGGGTCGGCCAGGACGCGCGCGCACTGGAGGTAATAGGCGCTGTGCCGGCCGGAGGAGAGCTTGAAATGCCCTTCGAGCAGGGCCTCGCTCGCGCGGAATTCGTGGAGCACTTCGTCTTCGGTCATCTCGGCTTGCTGTCCCGTCCGTGGCAGATTCCGGCCGTTCTGGCCGGTTGGGGATTTTTCTCCTAGAAGCGCTTGAGACGGGGGGCAAGCGCGCGTATAGGCCCGCGCAGACCTGTCCCCCGACGGGGTTTTCGCGGCTGCGCATGTGGTCTTCAGCGATAAGAACGGCAACGACAAGAACGGAAAGCGTCGGACAGATGAAATTCGGTGATTGGCCCACGCGGGCAGCGCGGTTCGCAACCATCCTCTGGGCAGCTATCCTGCTGGCCCTCGCGCCCCAGGCGGCCCATGCACAGGCCGCGACCGAAGCGCCGGTGGCGGCCGAAACGGTGGACGCTGGCGCGGCGGCGGACGTCACGGCCGACGCGGCCGGCGAAACGGACGCGGCGGATGCCGCCGGCGGCTACGAGCCGCTCGGCCCCGAGTGGATCAAGGGGCAGCCGACGCCCGGCGCGCTCGACGTGCAGGAACAGTATTCGCCGATCGGCAAGACGGCCACCGGCCTCCACGTCGGCCTGCTGTGGGTCATGGGCGTAATCAGCTTAATCGTCCTCGCGCTGCTGATCTGGGTCATCGTGCACTATCGCCGCGGTGCCAACCCGACCCCTTCGAAGACGACGCACAACACCACGATCGAGGTCGTGTGGACGCTCGTCCCGGTCCTGATCCTGGTCGCCATCGCGATCCCGTCGATCTCGCTGCTGACCAAGCAGTACGAATCGCCGCCGGAAGACGCGGTGACGATCAAGGTTATCGGTTACCAGTGGTACTGGGGCTACGCCTATCCCGACAACGGCGGGTTCGAGGTGATTTCCAACATGATGCCCGAGGACGAGGCACGGGCGAAGGGCTTCCCGGCCCAGCTCGAGGTCGATAACCGCATGGTCGTGCCGGTCGATACGCCGCTGCGCATCCAGACCACGGCCGCCGACGTCATCCATGCCTTCGCCGTGCCTTCGCTGTGGTTCAAGATCGACGCCGTTCCGGGCCGCCTGAACGAGCGCCTGCTGACGATCGAGGAGCCGGGCATCTATTACGGCCAGTGCTCCGAGCTGTGCGGTGCGCGGCACGGTTACATGCCGATCGCGATCGAGGCGCTCCCGCGCGACCAGTGGGAAGCCTGGGTCCGCACCCAGCCGGGCGGCACGGTCGGCGGCGACGAGCCCGATGCGGCCGCCGCGGCCGGCGATGCGGCAGCGACTTTAGAGGCGGGTGAAGCCGCCGACGCCGAGGCTGCCGATCCGGCCGCCGCGACCAACTGATCCACGTCGAAGAGAAACGCGACCATGGCTACTACCGCTGAAGGCTTCCAGGCCCACACCGAAGACGCGCATCACGATGCCGATCACAAGCCCGGCTTCTTTGCCCGTTGGTTCATGTCGACCAACCACAAGGACATCGGCACGCTCTACCTGATCTTCGCGATCGTCGCGGGCATCCTGGGCGGCGCGATCTCGGGCATCATGCGCGCCGAGCTGGCCGAACCGGGCATCCAGGTCCTGGGTTACTGGGTCGACCTGATGGGCGGGGAGGCGAACTTCGACGCCAACCTGCACATGTGGAACGTGCTGATCACCGCGCACGGCCTGATCATGGTCTTCTTCATGGTCATGCCGGCGATGATCGGCGGTTTCGGCAACTGGTTCGTGCCGCTGATGATCGGCGCGCCGGACATGGCGTTCCCGCGGATGAACAACATCTCGTTCTGGCTGACGGTCGCCGGTTTCTGTTCGCTGCTCTTCTCCGCCTTCGTGCCGGGCACGGCCGCGGGCTACGGTGCGGGCACCGGCTGGACGGTCTATGCCCCGCTGGCGACTTACGGGCACGACGGCCCGGCGGTGGACTTCGCGATCTTCTCGCTCCACCTCGCGGGTGCCGGCTCGATCCTGGGCGCGACCAACTTCATCACCACGATCTTCAACATGCGCGCGCCGGGCATGACCCTGCACAAGATGCCGCTGTTCGTGTGGTCGGTGCTGGTCACCGCCTTCCTGCTGCTGCTGGCGCTGCCGGTGCTGGCCGCGGCGATCACGATGCTGCTGACCGACCGCAATTTCGGCACGACCTTCTTCGACCCCAGCGGCGGCGGCGATCCGCTGCTCTACCAGCACCTGTTCTGGTTCTTCGGGCACCCGGAAGTCTACATCATGATCCTGCCGGGCTTCGGTATGGTCAGCCAGATCATCGCCACCTTCAGCCGCAAGCCGGTGTTCGGTTATCTCGGCATGGCCTATGCCATGGTCGCGATCGGCGTGGTCGGCTTCGTCGTCTGGGCGCACCACATGTATACCGTGGGCCTCGACGTGAACACGAAGATGTACTTCACCGCCGCGACGATGGTGATCGCGGTCCCGACCGGGGTGAAGATCTTCAGCTGGATCGCCACGATGTGGGGCGGCAGCCTGGAGTTCAAGAGCCCGATGGTCTGGGCGCTGGGCTTCATCTTCCTGTTCACCGTGGGCGGCGTGACCGGCGTCTATCTCGCCAACGGCGGCATCGACGACGTGGTGCACGACACCTACTTCGTGGTCGCGCACTTCCACTACGTGCTGTCGATGGGCGCGGTCTTCTCGCTCTTCGCCGGGTTCTACTACTGGTTCCCGAAGATGAGCGGCCGGATGCACAGCGAGCTGCTGGCGCACATCCACTTCTGGATCTTCTTCATCGGCGTGAACGTGATCTTCTTCCCGCAGCACTTCCTCGGGCTGAACGGCATGCCGCGCCGCTATCCGGACTTCACCGAGGCCTATGCCTACTGGAACCACATCTCGTCGGCCGGCTACGCGATCATGGCGGCCTCGATGCTCGTGTTCTTCGCGAACATCGCCTACGCCTTCATCGCCGGGCGCCGGGCACCGGCGAACTACTGGGGTGAAGGCGCGACGACGCTGGAATGGACGCTGTCCAGCCCGCCGCCCTATCACCAGTTCGAAACGCTGCCGGTGATCGAGGAGCATCACGACTACCACGATCACCGCCCGGCCACTGCCTGACGCGGCTGCCCCTCCCACCGGGTGGGAGGGGCACGCGACCGGCAGGGTGCAAGGCGGGGCCGGCGACGATGCGCTGCACCGCGTTCGCCCTCCGCTCCGCCGGGGGCGGGAGAAAGAGATGACCGCGACCACGACCCGAATGCCGGCGGCCGACTGGCGCGATTTCTTCGCGCTGACCAAGCCGCGCGTGATGAGCCTGGTGATCTTCACCGGGCTCTGCGGCCTGCTGGCGGCGCCGGGCGCGGTCCACCCCGTGATCGGCTTCGTCGCGGTCCTGTGCATCGCGCTCGGCGCGGGCGGGGCGGCGACGCTGAACCAGTGGTGGGAGGCGGATCTCGACGCCGGGATGAAGCGCACCGCGCGCCGCCCGATCCCCGCCGGGCGCCTGCGCCGCACCGACGCGCGCGATTTCGGCGTCGCGCTGTCGGTCGGCTCGGTCCTGCTGATGGGGCTGGCGGTGAACTGGCTCTCGGCCGCGATCCTCGCGCTTTCGATCGTCTACTACGCGCTCGTCTATACTGTCTGGCTGAAACCGCGCACGCCGCAGAACATCGTGATCGGCGGCGGGGCGGGGGCCTTTCCGCCGATGATCGGCTGGGTCGCGGTGACCGGCGAGATCACGGCCATGCCGATCCTGCTGTTCGCGATCATCTTCATGTGGACGCCCCCGCATTTCTGGGCGCTGGCGCTGTTCGTGCAGTCCGATTACGCCAAGGTCGGCATCCCGATGATGCCGGTGGTCAGGGGCGAGCGTTCGACCCGGCGCCAGATCCTCGCCTATTCGCTGCTGCTGGTGCCGCTGGCGATGGCGCCGTGGTTGATCGGCGGCACGGGCGTGATCTATGGCGGCGCGGCGGCGGCGCTGACCGCGTTGTTCGTGCTGTTCTCGCTGCCGGTGGCCCTGCGCGAATCGGGCGAGGGCGACCCGATGCGGCCGGAAAAACGCCTGTTCGGATACAGCGTGCTGTACCTGTTCGTGCTGTTCGCCGCGCTGGTGGCCGACCGCGTGGCGCAAAACCAAGGATGGATCGCATGACACCCGAAGAGCAGGAAGAGTTCAAGCGGCGGCGCAAGGGCCGCAACCTGGCGCTCGCGGTGGTGCTCGGTTTCTTCGTCGTGCTGTTCTACGTCCTCACCTTCGTCAAGATGGGGGACTGACCGATGACGAGCGCCACTCTCCAGCGCAGGAACATGCGGGTGGGGATGCTGAGCTTCCTCGCCGCCGCGGGCATGGTCGGCCTCGGCTATGCCGCGGTCCCGCTCTACCAGCTTTTCTGCCAGGTCACCGGTTTCGGCGGCACGACCCAGCGCGCGACCGAGGCGGAGGCGGACCTCGCCGCGCGCATGGCGCAGAGCGCCGGCGCGCGCACGATCTCGGTCCGGTTCGACGCGACCACATCGCACTCGATGCCCTGGACCTTCGCGCCCGAGAAGGTGACCGAGACGGTCCAGATCGGGGAGCGCGACATGGCCTTCTTCGTCGCGCGCAACGACAGCGCCGAACCGATCACCGGCACCGCCACCTTCAACGTCGAGCCCGAGCAGACGGGCAAGTATTTCAACAAGATCCAGTGCTTCTGCTTCACCGAGCAGACGCTGCAGCCGGGGGAGGAAGTGCGCATGCCGGTGCTGTTCTTCGTCGATCCGGCGATCATGGACGATCCCAACGCGCAAGGCGTGGAACAGATCACGCTGAGCTATACCTTCCACCGCAAATCCGAACCCGCCTCGGCGGACACACCCTAGGACTGGACCAAAGCCGCGCCGCCGATTAAGGGCCGCGCAACCGTTTAGACAGGACCTGCGATCAATGGCCGGAACCAAGAACCACGATTACCACATTCTTCCCCCCGACATCTGGCCGCTGATCGGCTCGCTGTCGGCGCTGGTCTTCACCAGCGGGATGGTGCTCTACATGCACGAAATGGCGAACTGGCAGGTCGTCGTCGGCCTCGGCATTGCCGGCCTGATCGCCACGTTCTTCAGCTGGTTCGGCAATATCGTGAAAGAGGCGCAGGCCGGCGATCACACGCCGGTGGTGCAGCTTCACATGCGCTACGGCATGATCCTGTTCATCGCGTCGGAAGTGATGTTCTTCGTCGGCTGGTTCTGGAGCTGGTTCGATTTCGCCCTGTTCCCGAGCGAGATTTCCGAAGTCGTCGGCGGCCAGTTCCCGCCGGTCGCGATCGAGGCGGTGATGAACCCGTTCGACCTGCCGCTGCTCAACACGCTGATCCTGCTGTGTTCGGGCACCACGGTCACCTGGGCGCACCACTCGCTGATCCACGGCGACCGCGAAGGGCTGAAGAAGGGCCTATGGCTGACGATCCTGCTGGGCGTGCTGTTCAGCTGCATCCAGGCCTACGAATACATGCACGCCCCGTTCGCCTTCGGCGGCAACACCTACAGCTCGGCCTTCTACATGGCGACCGGCTTCCACGGGTTCCACGTCCTGGTCGGCACGATCTTCCTGATCGTCTGCCTCGTGCGCACCTACAAGGGGCACTTCACCCCGCGCCAGCACTTCGGTTTCGAAGCGGCCGCGTGGTACTGGCACTTCGTCGACGTCGTGTGGCTGTTCCTGTTCGTCACCGTCTATATCTGGGGCAGCTGGGGCGCACCGGTCCATTGATGGACGGGCGCGAGCCAGGCACGGAAAAGGGGCAGCCCGGCACCGCCGCGGCTGCCCTTTTCGGTCTGTGCCCGCGTTGCGCGGGCAAGACGCTGTTCGCGCGCGGCATCCGGTTCGACCGGCGGTGCCGCGCCTGCGGCCTCGATTACGAGCGGTTCAACGTGGGCGACGGGCCCGCGGCCTTCCTGACGCTGGCGATCGGCGCGCTGATAACCGGGCTGGCGATCTGGCTGGAACTGGCGGTGCAGCCGCCGTTCTGGGTCCATGTCCTGCTGTGGGTGCCGATCACCGCGCTGGCGGTGGTCTTCGGCCTGCGCGTCGCGAAAGCCTGGCTGATCGGGGCCGAGTATCGCAATGCCGCGCGCGAGGCGGGCGGGCGCGCGCCATGACCCGCAAGGTCCCGGTCCTGCCGACGATCCTGGTGCTGGCGGCGGTCGCGACGATGGTCGCGCTCGGGTTCTGGCAGCTCGACCGGATGCGGCAGAAAGAGGCGCTGCTCGCACGCTACGAGGGCGCGCGCACGATGTTGGCCGCGGTTCCCTGGCCGGCCGACGCGCAGGCGGCGCAGCGGCACCTGTTCCGCCACGCGCAGCTCGATTGCCGGCGCGTGCTCGCGCTGTCCAGCCGCGCGGGCACCGCGGCCGACGGTCGCAAGGGCTGGGCCCACATCGCCCGCTGCGCGATCGGCGGCGGGCGCGAGGCGGATATCGCGATCGGATGGTCCGAACGCCCGGTCGCGCCCGAATGGCAGGGCGGCACGGTCGAAGGGGTCATCGCCCCCGGGCCGCGGCTGGTCGCCGGCCGCCCGGTCGCCGGGCTGGCCCCGCTGGCGCCGCCCGACCCGGCGATGGTGCCCAACAACCACCTCGCCTACGCCGGGCAGTGGTTCTTCTTCGCGGTCACCGCGCTGGCGATCTACTGGCTCGCGCTGCGCCGCCGCTGGCGCGGCGCATGAGGGCGGGGCGCCGCCGCTGGCGCGGCGCCTGAGGGCGGGGCGCCGCGCCCGAACCAGCCGAAGGCCTTACGCGCAGTTGAGCTGCCACGAGACGCCGAAATGGTCGCTGACCCAGGCGAAGAGCCGGCTGAAGCCGTAGTTTCCGACCGGCATCATCGTCGCCCCGTCCTGCGCCAGGGCTTCGGCGAGGGTGCGGACTTCGTCCTCGTCCGCGCATTCGACATGGAACGAGAACGACGGGGTGAACGTGAAATCGTGGACCGGCGGGCTGTCGAGCACCATGATCTCCTGCCCGGCCAGCGTCAGGCGCGCGCTCTTGAACCGGCCGGCGGGCACCTGTTCGCCTTCGCCGTAGCGCTCCACCCGATCCACTTCGGCGCCGGGGATCGTGGCGCGGTAGAATTCCAGCGCCGCCTCGGCGTCGCCCTGGAACATCAGGAAAGGCAGGACGGACCTGGGCATCGGCAATCTCCCTCGTAAAGCTACTTGTAGAAACCTTCGCGCAAGTTGATCCCGTGTTCCAGCCAGGCCTTCATCGCGGCCAGCATCCCGGTCCACCCTTCGCAATTGTTGTACGAACTGCGCCATCCGCCCGGCGTGTCGCGCCAGCCTTCCTCGGCGATCTCGACCAGCGTGCGCCCGTCGCCGGTCGGCTTGAACAGCATGGTCACCGTGGTCCGGTAATCGGCATCGTGCAGCCTGGCGCCGATCTCGCCGCTCTCGGCTTCCTGCGCGGCCCATTCCAGGACGATCTTCTCGTTCGGCACAACCTCGACCACCTCGACCGGGAAGGCGCCGGGAACGTCGGCGAATTCCCACATCACGGTGGCCCCGGTTCCCAGCCGGCCCTGCGCCCCGCCGGTGGTGAAGAAGCGCGACAGCTGGCCGGGATCGGCGACCGCTTCGAAC
Organism: Pelagerythrobacter marinus; assembly: GCF_034375205.1. Taxonomy (NCBI): domain Bacteria; kingdom Pseudomonadati; phylum Pseudomonadota; class Alphaproteobacteria; order Sphingomonadales; family Erythrobacteraceae; genus Pelagerythrobacter; species Pelagerythrobacter marinus. The sequence continues at coordinate 838,070 of NZ_CP139719.1, forward strand.
ACTTCGTCCACCGGCTTCGCGATCCGGCCCGAGACCCTGAAATTCACCTGCATGATCGACGCTCCTCTTGAGTCGCGGCCAATTATGTTATAAAAACATAACATGTCAAACGAAGACGAGCTCGACCGTGTTTTCAAGGCCCTGGCCAACCGCGTGCGGCGCGAGATCTGCGACGCGCTGAAGCTGCGGCCGCTGACCACCAAGCAATTGTGCGCCGCCTTTCCCGCGATCGACCGGACCACGGTGATGATGCACCTGCGCGTGCTCGAACGGGCCGGGCTGGTGGTCGCGGTGCGCAAGGGACGCGAGCGGTTCAATCACCTCGACGCCATGCCGATCCAGGCGATCCACGAACGCTGGATCGGGCCCCACGCGGCCGCCGCCGCCGCCGGGCTCGGCCGCCTGAAGCGCGGGCTGGAGGGGGCCGGCGAAGCGCGCGCCGATACCTCGGCGGCGGGCGGAAAGAAGCAAACCCACGGCGCGGCCTAGGCTCTGTTGCTTGCGGGGCGTGCGGGGCGCGGCTAGTCGCTTCGCCCTGATGGAATATGTCTCTACCCGCGGCAGCGCCCCGGCGCTCGATTTCGAAGGGGTCACCCTGGCCGGCCTCGCCGGCGACGGCGGGCTCTACCTCCCGCGCGAATGGCCGCGGCTCTCGCGCGCGGAGATCGCGGCGCTCGCCGGGCTGCCTTACCCGGTCCTGGCGGCGCGGATCATGCAGCCTTTCGTCGGCGGCAGCCTGTCCGCCGACCGGCTGCTGGCGCTGTGCGAGGAAGCCTATGGCCGCTTCGCGCACGATGCGGTGACGCCGCTGGTCCAGCTCGACCAGCGCCACTGGCTGCTCGAACTGTTCCACGGGCCGACGCTGGCGTTCAAGGACGTCGCGCTGCAATTGCTGGGCCTGCTGTTCGAGGAATTCCTCGGCCGCAAGGGCGGGCACCTGACGATCGTCGGCGCGACCAGCGGCGATACCGGGTCGGCCGCGATCGACGCGGTCGCGGGGCGCGAGGGGGTGGAGATCTTCATGCTCCATCCGAAAGGGCGCGTCAGCGACGTCCAGCGCCGGCAGATGACGACGGTGCTGGCGCCCAACGTCCACAATATCGCGATCGACGGCAGCTTCGACGATGCCCAGGCGATGGTGAAGCGCATGTTCGCCGACCCGGCGCTGTCCGGCCGGTTCGCGCTGGGGGCGGTCAATTCGATCAACTGGGCGCGCCTGATGGCGCAAGTGGTCTATTACTTCGCCGCCGCGCTGCAGTTCGGCGCCCCGGGGCGCAAGGTCGCCTTCTCCGTCCCGACGGGCAATTTCGGCGATGTCTTCGCCGGCTACGTCGCCGCGCGCATGGGCTTGCCGATCGAACGGCTGGTGGTCGCCACCAATGTCAACGACATCCTCCACCGCGCGCTGGCGGACGGCGACTATTCGGCGGGCGAGGTGACGCCCACCGCGGCGCCTTCGATGGATATCCAGGTCAGTTCGAACTTCGAACGCCTGCTGTTCGATGCCGGCGGGCGCGACGGGGCGGCGCTGGCCGAACAGATGAAGGGGTTCGAAGCGACCCGGTCGATGCGGCTCACCAATGCCCAGCGCCAGGGTGCGGCGGCGCTGTTCGCCAGCGCGCGGGCCGATGCCGACGACATGGCCCAGGCGATCCGCTGGGCCTGGGACCGCGGCGGCCAGACGATCGATCCGCACACCGCGATCGGCCTCCACGCCGCGCAGCGGCAGCAGGACCTGCCGGCCGATGTGCCGATCGTCACCCTTGCCACCGCGCACCCGGCCAAGTTCCGCGACGCGGTCGAGCGCGCGACCGGTTTCCGCCCGGCCTTGCCCGCGCGGGTGGGCGAACTGTTCGAGCGCGAGGAGCGGATGGTCGAGCTGCCCGGCGAATACGATGCGATCGCGGCCCATGTCGCCGCCCACGCGACGCCGCGCTGATGGCGCAGCTGGTCGAACAGCCGCTGGTCATGGCGGGGGAGGGCTGGGACGACTACGGCCTCGTCGATAGCGGCCACGGGCGCAAGCTCGAACGCTACGGCCCCTGGCGCTTCGTGCGCCCCGAACCCCAGGCGATGTGGGCCCCGCGCGATGCCGGCTGGCAGGCGCACGGCGAATTCGTGCCCGGCTCGGACGAGGATGGCGGCGGGCGCTGGCAGTTCGCGCAGGACGTGCCGCGCGAAGGCTGGCCGCTGGCGTGGGAAGGCGTGCGTTTCACCGCGCAGTGCACGCCGTTCCGCCACCTCGGCTTCTTTCCCGACATGGCGCCGGTCTGGCGCTGGATGGGCGACCAGCTCGATGGGCGGGACGATGCGGAGCTGCTCAACCTGTTCGGCTATACCGGGGTCGGCACGCTCGCGCTCAGCCGGTTCGGGCGGGTTGCCCATGTCGATGCGTCGAAGAAGTCGGTCGCCCAGGCGCGGGCCAACGCGGCGCTTTCGGGGCTGGAGGACCGGCCGGTGCGCTGGCTGGTGGACGACGCGGCGAAGTTCGCCGCGCGCGAGGTGCGGCGCGGGCGGCGCTACGACGGGATCATCCTCGATCCGCCCAAGTTCGGGCGCGGGCCGGGCGGCGAAGTCTGGCGGCTGGAGGAAGGCCTGCCGGGCCTCGTCGCCGACTGCCGCCGCCTGCTCGACGATCGCAGCCGGTTCCTGTTCCTGACCGTCTATGCCGTGCGGATGAGCAGCCTGGCGCTGGGCGGACTGCTTGCCTCGGCGCTGAAGGACCTGCCGGGGCAGATCCAACACGGCGACCTTTCGCTGCGCGAAGAAGGCAAAGATCCCCGCCTCCTCCCCACCGCGATCTTCGCACGCTGGTCGAATAAGGGCTAAGCGCTGGAAATGGCCGATTCGCTGATCCTCGAAGTCGCCGATCTCGAACACGATGTCCTGACCGGGATCTACTCGGAAGAGACGGGCAAGCCGCAGCCGCTGCGAATCACGATCCAGGCCCGGCTGAAGTGCGCGCCGCACTACGCCCCCGACACCCCGCTCGATGCGAGCAAGAACTACATGGACCTCAAGTTCGCCGCCACCGAGGCTCTGCCTCCCGGCGTCCATTTCAAGCTGATCGAAGCGGTCGCGGACCACATCTGCGAAACGCTGTTCCTCCAGGACGACCGGGTCGAGGCGGTGACGGTCAAGATCGTCAAGCTCGCCATCGCCGAAGCGGGGGAGCGGATCGGTATCACCCTGACGCGCGAGCGGCGCGGATGAAGGTGATCGCGGTCGACGACCTGCCCGGCGATCCCCTGGCGGCGGCGGCCGTATTCCACCAGCACTGGCTGCCCTTTGCCGAAGAGATCCTGGCTTCGGGCGAGGACCTGCTGCTGGTGTTCGCCCCGGCCGATCACGCGCATGGCGGCTGGCGCCGCGCCGCGGTGGCCGCGCTGGCGCGAAAGCACGCGCCGCGCCGGGTCAACGCCGTCGCGTCCCCCGGCTCCGCCAGCCTCGCCGCCGCGCAGCGCTATCTTGCCGAGGCGCCGGGGGTGACGGGACAGTACCTGCCGCTGGCGCCCCCCGGAGAAGCCGGCGGAGGCGACGGCGGTGGCCAGCGCGCACCGGATGGGGCAGGGTAGCGCGATGGACGTGCAGGCGCCCCTGGTCGACGGTCACTGCCGCAGGATCGATTACCTGCGCCTGTCGGTGACCGACCGCTGCGACTTGCGGTGCACCTATTGCATGCCCGAACGGATGCAGTTCCTCCCGCGCCGGGACATCCTGACGCTGGAGGAGCTTCACCGGCTCGCGCTTGGCTTCATCGCGCGCGGCGTGCGCCGCATCCGGCTGACCGGCGGCGAGCCGCTGGTGCGGCGCGACGTCATGGACCTCGTCCGTGCCCTGGGCCGGCAACTGGGGCAGGGGCTGGAGGAACTGACGCTCACGACCAACGGGCTGCAACTGGCGCGCCATGCCGATGGGCTGGCCGCCGCCGGCGTTCGCCGGATCAACGTGTCGCTCGACACGCTGGAGCCGGAAACCTTCGCCCGGCTCGCGCGGCGCGACCGGCTGGCCGACGTCCTGGCCGGGATAGAGGCCGCGCGGGCCGCGGGCCTCTCGGTCAAGATCAACACCGTCGCCTTGCGCGGCGTGAACGATCACGCGATCCCCGATCTCGTCGCCTGGGCGCATGGCCAGGGGCATGCGATCACCCTGATCGAGGTCATGCCGCTGGGCGAGGTGGAGGAGGATCGCTTCGATCGCTACCTGCCGCTGGATACCGTCCGGGCCGCGCTCGAAGCACGCTGGACCCTGACGCCCTCCGCCCACCGGACCGGCGGACCGGCCCGCTATGCCGATATTGCCGAAACCGGGGGACGGGTCGGCTTCATCACGCCCTTGAGCGCCAATTTCTGCGACGGCTGCAACCGCGTCCGCGTCACCGCGACCGGGCAGCTCTATCCCTGCCTCGGCGGGGCGGAGCGCGTCGACCTGCGCGCGGCGCTGCGTTCGGGCGAGGACGACGAGCCGCTCGATCGCGCGCTGGACGAGGCCATGCGGATCAAGCCCGCGCGTCATCACTTCCGCATCGATGCCCCCGCCGCCGCCCCGGCGCAGCCGCGGCACATGTCGGTGACGGGCGGATGAAGATGGTCTTCCTCGGCAAGCTGGCGGATCTCGCCGGCACCGGCGAGCACGTGATCGCCACCAGCGAGCGGTGCGACTGGCCGGCTCTGGAGCGCCATCTCGCCCGCGTCGGCGGCGACGCCCTGGTCGAGGCGGTCCGCGCGCCCGGCGTCAAGCTGGCGATCAACGGCACGCTGCTGGTCGACAAGCGGGATCTGTCCGCCGGGGAGGGGGACGAGGTCGCGTTCCTCCCGCCGGTAAGCGGGGGCTGAGCGATGCGCGACGTGCGCCTGCTCTCCGCGCCGTTCGATCCCGGCGCGCCGGGCGAGGAACTGGCGGCCCGATGCCCCGGGGCGGGGGCGATCACCACGTTCGTGGGCCGCGTGCGCGCCGGCGGCGGGGTCGAGGCGCTGGAACTGCAGCACTACGCGCCGCTGACCCTGCCGGGCATGGAGGCGCTGGCGGATAGCGCGTTGGCCCGTTTCGGGCTGATGGGACTGGTCCTCCTCCACCGGGTCGGGCGGCTGGCGCCGGGCGAGCCGATCGTCTGCGTCGCGGCCGCGGCGCGGCATCGCCGCGCGGCGATCGAGGCGGTCGATTACTGCATGGACCACCTCAAGTCCGCCGCCTGGTTCTGGAAGCGCGAGAAGCGCGGCGACGGCTGGCACTGGATCGAGCCGCGGGCCGAGGATCGACGCGACCTGCGCCGCTGGGCGACGGGCTAGAGCGCCGCGCGAAGCCGGGCCAGGATTGCGTCCTGCTCGCCCACCAGGGCGGTCACCGCGTCCCGGGCCGCGGCGATCGGCGCGCGTGCTTCGAACGTCAGCGTGGCCTGGGCATAGAGGGCGTCGAGATCGCCCAGGGCAATGGCCGTGCGGCTGCGATGCGAATCGAGGTCGGCCAGCGCGACTTGCGCCGCGGCATAGCGGTCGGTTTCGACCGGAGCGCCGCCGGCGGCCCGGACCGCGCGCCGCGCCGTCGGCAAGGCCTCGCGGAACGCCGAATGCGCGCTCTCGCCTTCCGCGCGCAGCTGCGCCACGCGGGCGAGCAGTTCGGCGCTGGGCGGTGCGGGGGCCGGCGGCGGATCGGCCGGCTCCGGCGCCTCCAGGCTGCCGCCGACACGTTCGGCATCGCGAATGGCGAGCGAGGGATAGTCGCCGCCCCCGGCGGCGCAGGCGGCCAGCGGCGCGGCCAGCAGAAGCGCCGCGATGTGGCGGGGCGCGCGGGCTGTCGGGGCGGGGCGGATGGCGGCGGGCCTCATGCTTCGTGCTCTAGCACGCTCGCCGCCCAGTTCCACCGGTGACTTGCCGGCGACGGCTTGCCGGCGTGCGGCCGGCCTGCGATGAACTGCCGAGATAACCGGGAAGACGAAGGCGCTTCGTGCCGATTCCGCCGTTGACTTGTCCGACCGCTTCCCTTAACGGCACCCATCTTTCCGGGAGCCGCCATGCGCGGCGCATCGGACGCGCCCCTTCCACGAAGGCGGGGGCACAAGCAACGAGATTGGAAGTAAGCACCATGTTCGCAGTAGTGCGCACGGGCGGCAAGCAATATCGGGTTGCCGCCGGAGACAAGATCGCGGTCGAAAAGCTCGCCGGGGAAGCCGGCGACACGGTGACGCTGGGCGATGTCCTGCTCGCGGGTGAAGGCGACAAGATCGCCGACGCGTCGAAGGTTGCCGTTTCGGCCGAGATCATTGCCCAGGCGAAGGGCGAGAAGGTGGTGGTGTTCAAGAAGCGCCGCCGCCACAACTATCGTCGCAAGGCCGGGCACCGTCAGCAGCTGACGCTGCTGCGCATTACCGCGGTCGGCGATTCCAAGGCCGCGCCGAAGAAGGACGCTGCCGAAGCCGCGCCGAAGAAGGCTGCGCCGGCCAAGAAGGCCGAAGCCGCCGAGAAGAAGCCGGCCGAAAAGAAGGCCGCTCCGAAGAAGGCCGCTCCGAAGAAGGCCGCTCCGAAGAAGGCCGCTCCGAAGAAGGAAGGCGCCGCCGAGAAGGCGCCGGCCAAGAAGGCTGCGGCCAAGTCCGAAGCCAAGAAGTAAGGATCACGAACGATGGCACATAAGAAAGCAGGCGGTTCGTCGCGTAACGGTCGCGATTCGGCTGGCCGTCGCCTGGGCGTGAAGAAGTTCGGCAGCCAGGGCGTGATCCCGGGCAACATTATCGTGCGTCAGCGCGGGACCAAGTTCTATCCGGGCGCCAACGTCGGGATGGGCAAGGACCACACGCTGTTTGCGCTCGCCGAAGGCGTGGTGCGATTCCACTCGGGCAAGCTCGGCCGCAAATACGTATCGGTCGACATGCTGGCGCAAGCCGCGGAATAACCGGACGATCCGATAAGGGGATCGTCCAAACGGGACGGTCCCAGCCGGCGCCACGTGCCGGCAGACGAAGAGGGAGATGGGGCCGACCCGTCTCCCTCTTGTCGTATCTCCCTCTCGTATCGGCGAATATTTCGCCGCCGCCATGCCACTGTCATCGACCCGCACTACCGGGCGGGGCGGGGGCGAAGAGGAGAGAACGCAGATGTTCCATCGCAGCCAGAGACTGCTCCTGAGACCGCCATGGCCCGAGGACTGGTGCGAGATCCTGGGCGGCATCGCCGACGAGGGTGTCGTTCGCAATCTCGCCCGTGCGCCGTGGCCCTATCGCCCGCAACATGCCCGCGAGTTCGTGTCGCGGCCGGCGACGCCGCATTACCCGCGCTTCGTCGTCGCGCGGGCGGACGATGCCGCACTGATCGGCTGTGTCGGGATCGACCCGGCCGATGGCGCCGCCGAGCTGGGGTACTGGATCGCCCGTCCCCACTGGGGCCGCGGCTACGCGACCGAAGCGGGCCGGGCCGCGCTGGAGATCGCGCGGATGCTCGGCCATTCGCGGGTCGTGGCGAGCCATTTCCTCGACAATCCCGCGTCCGGCAGGGTGCTTCGCAAGCTCGGCTTCGCACCGACCGGCGCCGTGCGGCCGCGTCACAGCTGCGGGCGCGGGGCGGACGCGCTGGCGGCCGAATATGCGCTCGACCTCGAGGGCGAGAGCGAACCGGGCATGCGCGCGGCCTAGCAAGGCGCAACGGCCGCGCGCTTGCGCGGGTGCGCCGCTTTGACGGGCGGGAGCCTGCGGGCGATTACTCGGCGGGCAGCAGGGCGTCGGCGAACTCGCCTTCGTAGCGGCCGATCAAGGCGCGATCGTCGTGGTCCCACGGGTGGAAGCCGGGCCGGAAATAGGCGAGCCAGGCGGGGAATATCCGCCGCACGATGCCCGGGCTCACGGCCAGGTACCGCAGCAGCCCCCAGCGGGCTTTCCACCCGGTGATCCCGTCCTGCGCCAGGAGGTTCAGCGAATCCTCCCACCGGTTCTTGAAGAACCGGCCGGTCACGACCAGCATCATCAGGTTGCGGACTTTCCAACGCCGCCATTTCGACCAGTCGCGCGTGGCGTGGTTCCAGGTGTCGAAGGCCACGCCCTTGTGCTCGATCTCCTCGACCGCGTGCCAGCGCCACATGTCGCGCACTTCGGCATCGGCCGATTCGAAGTGGCGCGGGTTGGCGAGAAACTCGTGCGCCATCATCGCGGTATAGTGCTCCAGCGCCATGGTCGCGGCGAGATTGAGGATCTCCGGGCGGCCCTTGGTCAGCGCGAGCAGTTCGCCGACGCGCCTGTCGATCGCCTTGATGTCGTAGCCTGCATCTTCGGCCAGCTTGTTGAAGGCGATGTGTTCGCGGGTGTGATTGATTTCCTGCTTCACGAAGGCGCGGATCTCGGCCTCGAGCTTCGGGCCGGCGCCGTCGCGATGGGCCTTCACCGCCTCGATGAAGAACGCCTCGCCGCGCGGGAACGTGGCGGACAGGGCATTGTGCCAGGCCGTGCCGAAGGGATCGCCGGCCCACCAGCGGCGGGGCTTGGTCTCGCGATTGAACCGTTCGTCGCGAATCGTGATCGACAGGTCGGCGGGCGTGGGAGCGGCGGCACGGTCCAGCGGGATGGAGGCGGGGGCGTTCATGGCAAAGGGTGACTCGGAATGATTACTGACAACAATGTCAGTAACGATACTGACAGGTATGTCAATAGCCTGCGCGCAGCTACGCCTGCCCGCGCGCGGACTGGTGCATCGGAGCCGGCAAGAAACGTTGGGAGCGGGCCTATTCGGCCGGCATCACCGCGTCGGCATAGGGGCTGTCGAACTTGCGGATCAGCGGTCGGTCGTCCTGCTTCCAGGGATGGAAGCCGGGAAGGAGTATCTTGGCCCAGTCGAAGAACATGCGCCGCATCATCCCCGGCGCGATCCACAGGTGCCGGAACAGCCGCCAGCGGGCGCGCAGGCCGGTGATCCCGTCCTGCCGCAGCAGGCCGAGCGCATCGCGCACCCGGTTGTTGTAGTAACGGCGCGTGATCAGCAGCGCGATCAGCGCGCGGACCCGGTACCGCTTCCAGGCGGACCAGTCGCGCGTCGCGTGCAGCCAGACGTCATAGGTAATGCCCTTGTGCTCGATCTCCTCGATCGAGTGCCAGCGCCACATTTCGGCGATCTCTTCGTCCACGCCGTCGAGATAGCGCGGATCGGTCAGCAGGCAGTGGCTGATCGAGGCGGCGAAATGCTCCAGCGCGATGGTGATCGCGAGGTTGAATTCGACCGGGCGCCCTTCGGTCAGGGCGAGCATTTCCTCGATCCCCTTGTCGATGCTCTCGATGTCGTAGCCGTGGCTCTGCGCCAGGTTGTTAAAGGCCACGTGTTCGCGCGCGTGGTTCGATTCCTGCCGGGTGAAGGCGCGCAGCTCGGCCGCCATGCGCGGCGGGACCTTGTCGTCGTAGTACTTCATCACCTGGATGAAGAACTTCTCCCCACGGGGCAGGCTCGCCGAAACCGAGTTGTACCAGGCGGTTGCAACCGGATCGCCGGAGTGCCACCACCGCGCCGGGCGGCCTTCGCGGCAGAACTTCAGATCGCGGATGTTCAGCGCGTGATCGCCGGGCGTCGCGCTTCCGCCGGTGCGGGGCGACTTGTCGTCGCCGCCCGGCCGCTCTAGGCCGCTGGCTTGGTCCCCGTTCATGGGCCACCGTTTTATTGTTCAAGGAATCGCATGGCAAGCCGCAAGCGCCTCACCCCCGAAGAAAGTCGCCGGTCGGCGCTGGAGGCTGCCCGGGCGCTCCTGATCGAGACGGGCCCGCAATCGGTGACGCTGAAAGCCGTCGCCGGTCGCATCGGGCGCACCCATGCCAATCTCCTCCACCACTTCGGCTCCGCCGCCGGGCTGCAAAAGGAACTCGCCCGCCACCTGGCGGAAACGGTGTGCGAAAGCATCAAGGACGCGGTTCGTGCCAGTCGCGCCGGCCTCGGCTCTCCGCGAGAGGTCGTGGACCTCGCCTTCGACGCGTTCGACAAGGAAGGCGCCGGTGCCCTGGCGAGCTGGATGATCCTGACCGGGAACGAGGATGCGCTGGCGCCGGTGGTCGAGACGATCCATCTCCTCGTGGATGAGATCGCGCCGGAAGAGGCCGGCCCGCACGAGAACGTCGCCCGCGTGCACGAGGATACCCTGGCCCTGGTGCTGATGGCCATGGGCGACGCGCTGATCGGGTCGGCGCTCACCCGCTCGCTCAAGCTCCCCGAAACCGCCGCGCGCGACCGGGCGGAGCGCATGTTGCTGAGCTCGATCGAGGCGGTCAGTCAGCCCGACTGAGGCTCGCCGAGAGCCAGGCCGGCACCAGGTCGGGGGCGATCGCATCGGTCCGCAGGTGGTCCACCGCCAGCCCCAGTTCGGGATAGGCGGCGCGGCGGCGCTTTTCTTCCGAGCGCTCCAGCGGCACGACCACGAGCCGCCGGTTGACCTTCTGGCGCCAGTTCATCCGCGCGGTGTTCTCCTGCCCGACGTAGCAGCCCTTGTCGAAGCTCACGCCGTTCAGTTCGATCGCGTTGGTTTCCAGCCACAGGATATCGCCAAGTTCGCGGTGCCCCTCGGCCACGCCGAGCGACAGGCGATGGGCGCGCCATTCGTCGTCCGCCGGCGCGTCGTCGTCGGCCACCGGCGCGATCCATCTCTGGCCGAGATCGGCGAGGCGCGGATCGTCGGCGGCCCCGTCGCCGACCTGCTTGCGCCAGTGAACGGCAATGTTCTCGTCCACCGCGATGTCGATCCTGCGCCGCAGGCGATAGAGCGACAGGCGCCGGACCAGTTCCTCCGCCCGGTCGGCCTCGCAATCGAGCAGGATCTCGCGCTCGCCGCCGGGCCAGACGATCAGGTCGAACAGGGCCTTGCCCTGGGCGCTCAACAGCCCGGCATAGGCGGGCAGGGGGCCGCTGACGTCATTGGTGAGAAGGCCCTGGAGGAAGGCGGCGGCGTCTTCCGCGTCGTCCTGCGGGGCCAGGCGCACGACGGCGCGTTCGAACAGGCGGGTTCCGGTCATGGGTGACAGATAGGGCCCGGCGAGCCTAAGGGAACCCCCATGAGCGAAACCCCCGAATCCCTGACCATCCGCCGGCCCGACGACTGGCACGTCCACTTGCGCGACGGGGCGGTCCTGCAGGCCGTCACCGCCCATACGGCCCGCCAGTTCGCGCGCGCCATCGTCATGCCCAACCTGGCGCCCCCGGTGACCACGGTGGAAAGCGCGGCCGCGTACCGCGAACGGATCATGGCGGCGGTGCCCGCCGGCATCCGGTTCACGCCGTTGATGACCTGTTATCTCACCGACGACACCGACCCGGACGAGCTGGCCCGGGGATTCGAGCAGGGCGTTTTCACCGCGGCCAAGCTCTACCCGGCCAATGCCACGACCAATTCGGCCCACGGGGTGACCGACGTGACCAATATCCGCGGCGCGCTCGAACGGATGGCGTCGATCGGGATGCCGTTGTGCGTCCACGGCGAAGTCACCGATGCCGAGATCGACGTGTTCGACCGGGAAAAGGTCTTCATCGACCGGGTGCTCGAACCGCTGCTGCTCGCGCTTCCGGGGCTCAAGGTGATCTTCGAACACATCACCACGGCCGACGCGGTCCAGTTCGTTGCCTCGGCGGGGGACAACGTGGCGGCGACGATCACCCCGCAGCACCTGCACATCAACCGCAATGCAATGCTCGTGGGCGGTATCCGGCCCCATGCCTACTGCCTGCCGGTGGCCAAACGCGAACAACATCGCCTGGCGCTGCGCCAGGCGGCGACATCGGGCTCGCCCCGGTATTTCCTCGGCACCGACAGCGCGCCGCACCCGCGCCACGCGAAGGAAAGCGCCTGTGGCTGCGCCGGCATCTTCAACGCGCCTTTCGCGCTGGAAAGCTATCTCGAGGTGTTCGAGGACGAGGGAGCGCTCGATCGCTTCGAGGGTTTCGCCAGCGAACACGGGCCGCGTTTCTATGGCCTGCCGCTGAACGAGGAGCGCGTTACCTTGCGGCGGACGCCGGTGGAGGTGCCGGCCGAAATCGATGCCGGCGGTACGCCGATCGTCCCCTTCCACGCGGGCGAGCGCCTGCGCTGGACCCTGCCGGGCTGAGGCTCAGGCCTGCAGGACCTTGTCGGCCTTGCGCCGGGCGAGGATGTCCCAGACGAAGACCGCGATCGCGGTCCAGATCAGCACGAAACAGGCGACCTGGACCGGGCGAAGCGGCTGGTCGAACACGGTCAGGCCAAGGATGAAGACGATCGTTGGGGCGAGGAACTGGAGGAAGCCCAGGGTGGAATAGTCCATCCGCCGCGCCGCGATAGCGAACAGCAGCAGGGGCACCGCGGTGACCACGCCGCCGAGCACGATCGCCAGGCTGAGTTCGACCGACCGGAAGAAGGCCGAACCTGCGGCAGAGGCGGCGTACCACCAGGCGATCGCGACCGCGGGCGCGAGCAGGAGCGCGGATTCGATCGTCAGGCCCGGCAGGGCCCCGACGTCCACCCGCTTCCGCAGGAGGCCGTAAGTCCCGAAGCTGAGCCCCAGGGTCAGGCTGATCCACAGCGTGGTGATCGCGCCGCCCAGCAGCAGGGCCACGCCCGCGGCGGCGATGGCCACCGCCGCCCATTGCCGGCCGGTCAGCCGTTCGCCCAGCACGAATGTGCCGAGCAGGACGTTGATCAGCGGGTTGATGTAATATCCCAGGCTGGCGGCGTAGACCTGGCCGTTCTGGATCGCCCAGACGTAGACCAGCCAGTTGACACCGATGAGCGTGGAGCTGGCCAGCAGCGTGACCAGCGTGCGCCGCTGGCGCAACGCGCGCATGATCTCCGGCCCCTGGCGGCGCACGGCGACGATCACGAGGCAGATGGGCAGGGTCCAGATGATGCGCCATCCGACGAATTCGAACGGCGGCACCTCGCGCACGAGGATCAGGTAAAGCGGCAGGAAGCCCCAGATGAAATAGGCGGAAAGGCCGGCAACGAAGCCCGACTGGCGGGGAGGGGGGCTCGCGCTGTCCATCGTCGGTGCGATTTAGGGCGCGCCCGGCGGCCGTGCAACGGCACGGCGCACGGCCATGGTCGCTCGATTCATCGCAAATCGATCTTTCTGCACCGGGCGTTGCAGGGCGTTCAGAAAACGGGGCTTAAAGCTTAACAGATCACGCGGCTGGCCACTCCGGGCCTTCAGCGAGACGATGAAAGGATGAAGCGATGATCAAGTCCCCCGTGAAGATCGCTGCCCTCGCCATTGCGGCGCCCGGCCTGGCCCTGGCCGCGCCCGCGCAGGCAGCCGAACCGGCCCATGCCTTCCAGGCGGAGCGCGCTGCCCTGTACGAGAGCGATGGCAATGCCCAGTGGCGCGAGCGCTATCGCGATCGCGACTATCGCGATTACCGTCGTTACGACCGCGGTCGCTACGATCGGGACCGCTACGACCGCGATCACCGCTACGACCGCGACCGTTACGAGCGGGTGAGCCGCGATACGCGCGTCTGGCGCGGGCGCGACGGCCGTTACTACTGCCGCCGCGACGACGGCACGACCGGGCTGCTGATCGGCGGCGCGGTCGGCGGCCTGATCGGGCACGAGATCGCCGGGCGGGGGGATCGCACGCTCGGTGCGATTCTCGGCGCGGCAGGCGGCGCGCTGCTCGGCCGCGAGATCGACCGGGGCAGCACCCGCTGCCGCTGATCGCCACCGGCATACCCCTTCGGCCGCGCCCACCTGCGGCCGTGGCGCGGCCCCGCGCGGGCCGCGGAAGACGCCCCGTTGCCATCGGCAGCGGGGCGTTTTCGACGGGCGTTTTCAATCCTGCGGAACGATCCGGCGGCGCCCGCCGGCGCACCTTGCCGCGCCGCTTCAGCTCTCGCGCAGGCGCGGCATGAGCTCGACGAAGTTGCAGGGCCGGTTGCGGCTGTCGAGCTGCTCGGCGAGGATGCCGTCCCACCCATCCTTCACCGCCCCGTTGGAACCGGGCAGGGCGAAGATGTAAGTGCCCCCGGCCACGACGGCGCAGGCGCGGCTCTGTACCGTGCTCGTCCCGATCGACGCATAGCTGAGCCAGCGGAACAGCTCTCCGAAGCCGGGGATGTCGCGCCCGCGGTGCGAAGCCCTGACCTGTTCCAGCGCCTCGGGCGTCACGTCGCGCCCGGTCAGACCGGTCCCGCCGGTGCAGACGATCGCGTCGATCCCGCTGTCCTTGATCCAGCTTTCCAGCTGGCGCGCGATCAGCGCCGCGTCGTCGCGAACGATCGTGCGCGCGGCAAGGCGATGGCCCGCGCCTTCGATCCGGTCGCACAGGATATCGCCCGATGTATCGTCGGCCGCCGTGCGCGTATCGGACACCGTGACGACCGCGATCGCGATCGGGATGAAGCGGCGCTGCGTGTCGATCGCCATCAATCGCGCGCGGTCAGCCGTACGCCGCCGCCGCCCGAAAGCTCGGGAAACGTCGGCCACATGCCCTGCGCCAGCGCGATCCGGCTTTCCGAGGCGCCGCCGGCCTGCCGCTCGTACATCCAGTAATTGCGCATCACGATCGCGACATAGCCGCGCGTTTCCCAGTAGGGGATGCTTTCCATGTACAGCAGCGGGTCGCCCTGGTCGCGGATCTCGCTGTTCCAGCGCGTGACCGGCGAAAGGCCGGCGTTGTATGCCGCCATGACTTTCGGCAGCAGCCCGCCCGTGGCGCTGGAATCGCGCAGCATCCGCAAGTGTTCCTGCCCGAAGGCGAGGTTCACTTCCGGCCGCGACAGGTCGTGGGCATCTCCCGCCACCCCCAGCTTGCCGCGATGGTCCTGCGCGGCGGCGGGCATGATCTGCATCAGGCCCCGCGCGCCCGCCGGGCTGACGGCATCGGCGCGGAACACCGATTCCTGCAAGGTATGGGCATAGGCCAGCGCCGGATCGACCTTCCACCCGTTGACCGGTTGCCACTTAGGCGCGGGATAGCGCAGCGCGGGTTCGGCGCGCGCGCCGCGCGGCACGTTGTGCGCCATCCACAGCTGGGTGGATGGCATGCCCAGTTCGCGCGCGAGGCGCGAGAGTTCGTCGTAGTTGTCCGGGTCGCCGATCCGCGCCTCGTGTCGCAGGACCTCGTCGGCCAGGCGGTCGCGCCCGATTTCCGCCAGGGCGACCGCGATGCGGACATTCTCGACCTCGCGCAAGGCGTGCCAGTCTTCCATCGCGAAGTCGGCCCCGGCGTGGTTCTGCGGCAGGGCCTGGCCCAGCTGTTCGCGGGCGAGCATCCCGTAAAGCGTTTCGTCCAGCCTCGCCGCCCCGCGCAGCTGCTCGGCCGCCTTTTCGGGCTGGCGGCAGCGGACCAGGGCCCGGCTCGACCAGTAGAAGGCCGCCGCGGTCAGTTCGTGATTGGTCGATCCGCGCGCTGCGCGCTCGAAGTTGTCGGCCGCCGTTTCGCAGTCGCCCAGGCGCCATGCGGCCAGCCCGGCGACCCAGTCTCCCTCGGCGACCCAGGCACCCGAGCCTTCGCGCACCGTCTGCGCCATGGCCAGCGCCGCCGGATCGTCGTTCTCGATATAATAGCTGAAGGCCACGCGCTGGCGCCATTCGGCGCGCGCCGGGGGGCTCAGCATGGCATCGACGCCGTCGAGCAGCTGGCGGGCCCCGTCGGGATCGTCGTTGCTGATCCGGTCGAGGATCGCCCGGCGGATCTCGCCCGGCATCGTGCCGTCGTCCACCGTCGAGGGGCGCGTCCGCTTGGAGGCGTAGGGCTGCCGGACGAAGCTCTGTTCGCGCGGCAGATAGGGCGCCGACATCATGCCGCGCGTCAGGCCCAGGCGGCCCATCTGTTCCGCGTGGGGCAGGCGGCTGCCCCGGGCCAGCCAGGCCTGGATCGCCGGCAGCTCCACCCGGGGGCTGGTCGCCGCGAGATAGTACTCCGCCCGGGCGACGTGGTGCAGCGGGCCGTCGTCGCGCTCGGCCAGCATGGCGTCGACCCGCGACCAGTCCTGCCGGTCGATCGCCTGGAACAGGTCGGCGTAATAGGCCTTGTCCGAACGGCTGAGCAGTTCGGGCACGGTGCGGTTCATCGCGCGGGAGCGGAAATAATCGGCCGCGCTGCTGCTGGCGGCCGCGGGGGGCGCGATCATCGTCGCGGCCAGGCCGGCGGCCACCGCGGTCGCAAGCCTCAGGCACTTGGTCAGGTCAGGTATCGCCATAAGTCCAATCGAGCCAGCATCGCCAGAACCGCTCGCGCCGCCGTGCCGATCGGCGCATGTCCGCGAGCCCTCCGGCCGTCATCGCGGGGATGCTTGCCCCTTCATGGTTGAAATCGGGTAAAATTGCAGGCCCTTGCGCCATATCGTGCCCGAGCAGCGGCGGAATGTTGCGGCCGAGGACAAGTATCCTTTCCGGCGCGACGAGGCCGACATGGTGTTTCAGCAGTTCGCCCAGACCGGCGGAACGGATCGTGTCCCAGTCGGGCGCGACATCGTGGCGCGGCAGCAGCGAGGCGAGGTAGGTCGCCTCCTCCGGCACCCCCGCCGCGCGCAGGAAGCCTTGCAGCAAACCCCCTTCGGGCCCGGAAAGGAGCTGGTCGCGATCCCCTTCTTCCGGCTGGTTGACCACGATCATCAGCCGGGCGCCGGCCTCGCCGCGCGGTGCGACCCGCGGATAGGCCCCCCCCTGGTCGAGCGTGTCGCTGGCCAGCCACCACTTGCGAAACGCGGCAAGGTCCCCGGGCCAGGCCGCCTTGTCCACATCGACGCGCGGCGGCGGTTTTACGGCCGGCGCCAGTTCGCGCGGCGGCTCTGCCTCCCGCTTCGCGGCGACCGGGGGCGCCGGGCCGGCCGGTTCTTCCGGCGGAGCCAGCCAATCCGTAGCGTCTTCGGCGAAATCGCAATCGACGCCGGCCTCGCGCCACCAATCGATCGCGGCGGCGAACTCTGCGGAAAGCGGGCGGGGCGGGCGATCGGCCATCTCGGCTGCGGTCTTGACCTGCCCTGCCACAGCAATCAAGGCATGATGCAAGTCTTGGGGCAGCAAAGCAACGAAGGACCATTTTGGGATGAGCGAACGCGAATCGATGCCGTGCGACGTGGTGATCGTGGGCGGCGGGCCGGCGGGCCTGGCCGCGGCGATCCGCCTCAAGCAGATCGACGATGCACTCGAGGTCGTCGTCCTGGAGAAAGGCTCCGAGATCGGCGCGCACATTCTGTCCGGCGCCGTGGTCGATCCGAAGGCGCTGGACGAACTGCTGCCCGACTGGCGCGAGCAGGGGTGCCCGATGGCGGAAGTGCCGGTGACCGACAACTGGCACTGGGTCCTGTCGAAAGGCGGCAAGACCGCGATCCCCCACCTGCTGATGCCCCCCTTCCTCTCCAACGACGGCTGCTACACCGGTTCGCTCGGCAACATGACCCGCTGGCTCGGCGAACAGGCGGAAGCGCTGGGCGTGATGGTCTTCCCGGGCTTCCCCGCCGCCGACGTGCTGTTCGACGATAGCGGCGCGGTCGCCGGCGTCGTGACGCAGGATATGGGCGTCGCCGCCGATGGCAGTCACAAGCCCGATTACCAGCCGGGCATGGAAATCCATGCGAAGTACACCCTGTTCGCCGAGGGCGCGCGCGGCAACCTGACCAAGCGGATGAAGGCGCGCTTCGACCTGGAGGCCGATTGCCAGCCGCAGGTCTATGGCCTGGGCATCAAGGAGCTGTGGGACATCGATCCCGACAAGCACGTGCCGGGTCGGGTGATCCACACCCAGGGCTGGCCCCTTTCGGAAAGCGATACCTGGGGCGGGGGCTTTCTCTATCACCAGGCGAACGGGCAGGTCGCGCTCGGCTTCGTCACCGCGCTCGATTACGAGAACCCCTATGTCTCGCCGTTCCAGGAATTCCAGCGCTGGAAACAGCATCCGGCGATCCGCGAGTACCTGGAAGGCGGCAAGCGCGTCGCCTACGGCGCGCGCGCGATCAACGAGGGCGGCTGGCAGTCGGTACCGAAGCTGGCGTTCCCCGGCGGCGCGCTGATCGGCTGCGCCGCGGGCTTCGTCAACGTGCCGCGGATCAAGGGCAGCCATACCGCGATGAAGAGCGGGATGCTGGCGGCGGAGGCGGTCGCGGCCGCGATCGGCGGCGGCGCGGAGAAGACCGAACTGGGCGATTACGACGCGGCCGTGCGGTCGAGCTGGATCGCCGACGAGCTGAAGAAAGTGAAGAACGCCCAGCCCGCCGTGGCGAAGTTCGGCGGCGATATCGGTACCGTGGTGGCCGGGATCGACATGTGGATGCGCACGCTGGGCATCGGCCTGCCGGTGACGATGAAGCACACGCCCGACTACACGCATACCCACCGGGCGGACCTGCATCGGCCGATCGACTATCCCAAGCCCGATGGCGAGATCACGTTCGATCGCCTGACCTCGGTGTCCTATTCCTATACCAACCATGCAGAGGACCAGCCCTGTCACCTGAAGGTGAAGGACATGGCCTTGCAGGAGGCGAGCGAGCTGGGCGTCTATGGCGGCCCCTCCGCACGCTATTGCCCGGCCGGGGTCTACGAATGGGTCGATGTCGAGGAAGGCGATCCCAAGTTCGTGATCAACTCGCAGAACTGCGTCCATTGCAAGACCTGCGATATCAAGGACCCGAACCAGAACATCGAATGGGTCACGCCCGAAGGCGGCGGCGGCCCGAACTACCCGAACATGTGATGGCCGGCCTGCCGCTGGCCGCGCCGCCGCACGGCGGGCGGGCCGGGCGGTGCCCGCGGAGCTCGTGATGCGCGAAACCGCCTATGCCAAGATCAACCTCGCGCTCCACGTGAGACGGCGGCGCGCGGACGGTTATCACGAGCTGGAAACGCTGTTCGCCTTCGTCGACGCGGGCGACGAACTGGTTGCGCGCACGGCGGATCGCGACAGTCTGGCGGTAACCGGAGAGTTCGCGCCCGCGCTGGACGATCCGTTCGGCAATATCGCCGCGAAGGCGCTGGCCGTGTTGCCGCGCAGCGAAGGTCTGGCACTGGCGCTGGAGAAGAACCTGCCTGTCGCCGCCGGGCTGGGCGGCGGTTCCGCCGATGCGGGGGCCGTGTTCCGCATCGTGCGCGAGCGATACGGCCTGCCGGACGACTGGGCGCAGCGGGCCGCGCGCCTGGGCGCCGACGTGCCGGCCTGCGTGGACAGCGCGGCCTGCATCGGGCGCGGCACCGGGACCGAGCTGGAACCGGTCGAGAACGACCTTGCCGGCACGCCCGTCCTCCTCCTCAACCCGCGCGTTCCGGTTCCTACCGGCCCGGTCTTTGCCGCCTGGGACGGCGTGGATCCGGGCCCCCTTTCGGGCAGGACGGCGCGCGAGATCGCGGAAAGCAACGGCAACGACCTGGAGCCGATCGTTTTCGAACGGCTGTGCGTGGAAGAGGCGCTGTTTGCCTGGAACGCCCTAGCCGATAGCGGCGGCTTCCTCACCCGCATGTCCGGCTCCGGCGCGACCTCGTTCGCCCTCTACGACACGGCCGCGGCGCGTGACGAGGCCGCCGCGCGGATTGCCGCGGCCCATCCCGGCTGGTGGCAGATGAAAGGTGCGCTGCGATGACCGACGATAGCCCGTTCCGCCAGGTAGGCCAGCCGGTTCGTGGCGGTATCGTCTGCGTCGTCGATCACGCGTCCAGCCACGTCCCGGCCGACATCGACCTGGGGATCGCGCCGGAGCTGCTGGACAAGCATATCGCCGTCGATATCGGCGTCGAAGGCGTCGCCGAGCGCATGGCGCGGCGTCACGCGATCCCGGCGCACATCGCCCGCGTCTCGCGCCTCGTGTGCGACCTGCACCGCGAGGAAGACGCGCCCGGGGTCGTGCCGGAGACGAGCGACGGCCACCTCATCCCCGGCAATATCGGTGCCGATGTCGAGCGGCGGCTGGCGCGGTTCCACCGCCCCTATCACGCCGCGCTGGGCGAATGGCTCGATGCCGCGCGGCCGGGCCTCGTCATCGCGCTGCACAGCTTTACCCCGGCGCTCGAGAGCGGGGGCGCGGCGCGGCCGTGGGAAGTGGCGCTGCTCTACAACCGGGACGACCGCGCCGCGCGCCATGCGATCCGCCTGTTCGCGGACCTCGGGCTGACGGTCGGCGACAACCAGCCCTATTCCGGCAAGCAGCTCAACGCGACGATGGACCGCCATGCAGAGGCCCGTGGCCGGCCCTACCTGACGATCGAGATCCGGCAGGACATGATCGCGCACGAGGCGGACCAGGCCCGCTGGGCCGACATCGTCGCCGATGTCGCCCATCGCACCGCGCTGGCCCTCGATCAGGACTAGCGCCAACCCGGGGGAGGCCGCCCGCGCTGTTGCCGGCAAAAGAATTTCCCCTTCGACCGGGGCGCCCGATGCTTTAGTCTTGCCGGCTGCACTCAACGCGCAACAATCGGAAGCCATCTCCCATGCCCGTCTATCGTTCCCGCACATCCACCCATGGCCGCAACATGGCCGGCGCGCGCGGGTTGTGGCGCGCGACGGGCATGAAAGACGGCGATTTCGGCAAGCCGATCGTCGCCGTGGTCAATTCCTTCACCCAGTTCGTGCCCGGTCACGTGCACCTGAAGGACCTGGGCCAGATGGTCGCGCGCGAGATCGAGGCCGCGGGCGGCGTCGCGAAGGAATTCAACACGATCGCCGTCGATGACGGGATCGCGATGGGCCACGACGGCATGCTCTATTCGCTGCCCAGCCGCGACCTGATCGCAGACAGCGTCGAATACATGGTCAATGCCCATTGCGCCGACGCGATGGTCTGCATCTCCAACTGCGACAAGATCACGCCCGGGATGCTGATGGCGGCGATGCGGATCAATATCCCGGTCGTCTTCGTTTCCGGCGGCCCGATGGAAGCGGGCAAGGTCGTTCTCAAGGGCAAGGAAGTGGCGCTCGATCTCGTCGATGCCATGGTTGCGGCGGCGGACGAACATTATTCGGACGAGGAAGTGACCGCGATCGAGCAGAATGCCTGCCCGACCTGCGGCTCGTGCAGCGGCATGTTCACCGCCAATTCGATGAACTGCCTGACCGAGGCGCTCGGCCTGTCGCTGCCCGGCAATGGATCGACCCTGGCCACCCACGCCGACCGCAAGGCGCTGTTCCTGCGTGCCGGCCGCCTGGTCGTCGAACTGTGCCGCCGCTGGTACGAGGAAGACGACGCCAGCGTCCTGCCGCGCACGATCGCCGGGCGGCCCGCGTTCGAGAACGCGATGAGCCTCGACATCGCGATGGGCGGATCGACCAATACGGTCCTGCACCTGCTGGCCGCCGCGCACGAGGCGGGGCTCGATTTCACGATGGCCGACATCGACCGGCTCAGCCGCCATGTCCCGTGCCTGTCGAAAGTCGCGCCGGCAAAGGCCGATGTCCACATGGAAGACGTCCACCGTGCCGGCGGGATCATGGCGATCCTGGGCGAGCTCGACCGTGCCGGCCTGCTCAACACCGCCGTGCCCACGGTCCACAGCCCGACCCTGGCCGACGCGCTTGACGCATGGGACATCGCGCGCACCAACAGCCCGGCGGTGCAGGATTTCTTCCGCGCCGCGCCGGGAGGTGTGCCGACGCAGACGGCGTTCAGCCAGGATCGCCGGTGGGAGGAGCTCGACCTCGACCGGCGCGAAGGGGTCATCCGCTCGGCCGAACATGCCTTCAGCCAGGATGGCGGGCTGGCCGTTCTCTACGGCAACCTGGCCGAGGACGGGTGCATCGTGAAGACCGCCGGGGTGGACGAGAGCATCCTGAAGTTCTCCGGCCCGGCCAAGGTTTACGAGAGCCAGGATGCTGCCGTGACCGCGATCCTGACCGACCAGGTGCGCGAAGGCGACGTGGTCGTGATCCGGTACGAAGGGCCGAAAGGCGGGCCCGGCATGCAGGAAATGCTCTATCCGACGAGCTACCTGAAATCGAAGGGGCTGGGGACGGCCTGCGCCCTGGTGACCGATGGCCGCTTCTCGGGCGGGACCTCGGGCCTGTCGATCGGCCATGCCTCGCCCGAAGCGGCGGAAGGGGGCACGATCGGCCTCGTCCGGGACGGGGACACGATCGTGATCGACATTCCCGGCCGAACCATCCATCTCGACGTGCCGGAAGCCGAACTGGCCGCGAGGCGTTCGGAGATGGATGCGAAGGGGGAAGGGGCATGGAAACCCGTCGAGAAGCGAAAGCGCCGCGTTTCCACCGCGTTGCAGGCCTATGCCGCGATGACGACCAGCGCCGCGCGCGGCGCTGTTCGCGACGTGACGCAACTGGTTCGCAAGTGAGGCCACGGGTTTTCCTCGCAGCTGCCGGGCTGGCGCTGGCGGCCGCCTGCTCGTCGGCCGAGGCCCCGGTCCAGGCCCAGGCCGAAGAAGGCGCGGAACGGATCGAGTGCGCGATCGGCCCGGGGGCCGGGTTCGGACCCGACTGCCTGGTGGAACGGGCGGAGATCGGCGGGGCGACGGTGCTGACCGTGCGCCACGCCGGTGGCGGTTTTCGCCGCTTCGAACAATTGCCCGACGGTCGCGGACTGGTGCCCTACGACGGCGCCGACCCGGCCGATCAGGAACTGCGCGAGGGCAAGCTGGAAGTTGCGGTTGCCGGTGATCGCTATCGCTTCGCCGTCCAGCCCGTGGACGGGCCGGATGCCGGCGACTGAGCCGATCCTGACGGTCGCCGGGATACGGGCGGCGGAACAGGCGTTGCTCGATGCCGGCCGGGACGTGGACAGCCTGATGCAGGTGGCCGGGCGCGGCGCGGCGGAATGGGTCTGGCGCCTGGCCGCCGGGCGCCCGGTGACATTGCTGTGCGGCCCGGGAAACAATGGCGGAGACGGCTATGTCATCGCGCGGACCCTGCACGAAAGGGGGCTCGACGTCGCGGTGGTCGCGCCGCTGCCGCCTGCCACCGGGGCCGCGGGCAGGGCGAGGGCCGCCTTCGCCGGCCGGGTGGACGGCGCGGATAGCGGCCGGCGCGGCGCCGTGCTGGTGGATTGCCTGTTCGGCAGTGGGCTCACCCGTCCGCTCTCGCCCGACCTCACCTGCCTCCTGGACCAGATGGCGCGCCGGCACGACCTGCTGGTCGCGGTGGACGTGCCCAGCGGCGTCGACAGCGACCGCGGCGTCCCACTCAACGCCGGCCTGCCCGCGTTCGATCTGACCATCGCGCTCGGCGCGTGGAAGTTCGCGCACTGGACGATGCCCGCCGCCGCCATGATGGGCGCGCGGCGGCTGGTCGATATCGGGATCGATCCGGGCATCGATGGCGGCCAGGCGTCGGCGCGGCTTTCCTCGCGCCCGCGGTTGCGCGCGCCTGCCGCCGATGCCCACAAGTACCGGCGCGGCCTGCTGGCCGTGGCGGGCGGGACCATGCCCGGCGCGACCCTGCTCGCCGCCGGGGCGGCGCAGCACGGCGGGGCGGGATATGTGAAGCTTCTTTCCCCCCACTCGCATCCGGCGGCCCCGCCCTCGCTCGTGGTGGACGAGCGCCCGCTTGAAGAGGCGCTGGCCGATGCGCGCATCACCGCGCTGCTCACCGGGCCGGGGCTGGGGCGCGACGAGACGGCGAAAGCGCGCCTGGCCTGCGCGCTCGCAAGGGGCCTGCCGCTGGTTCTCGACGCCGATGCGCTCGCGCTGCTCGAACGCCATGTCTTCGGGCAGGAGACGCTGCTGACCCCGCACGAGGGCGAGCTCGATGGCCTGTGCCGGGCCTTCGGGGTGGAAGGGACGAGCAAGCGCGAGAAGGCATGCGCGCTCGCCCGGGCGAGCCAGGCCGTGGTCCTTGCCAAGGGCCCCGACACCTGCCTCTGCGCGCCCGACGGCACGCTGCGGCTGTTCCCGCCCGGTCCGAGCTGGCTGGCCACGGCCGGGACGGGCGACGTCCTCGCGGGAATCGCCGCGAGCCGCATGGCCAGCGGCGAGAGCGCCTTTGCTGCGGCGGAACAGGCCGTGTGGCTGCATCACGAGGCCGCGCTGATCGCGGGGCAGGCCTTTACCGCCGACCAACTGGCGCAAGCGGTAAAAGGCGCCTACGCGCGCTTCCTGTGAACGAGACAGACGAAATTCTGCGCATCGCCGCGAAGGGCGACGGCGTGACGGCCGATGGACGCCACGTGCCCCTGGCGGCGCCGGGCGACCGGGTCGGGCCGGACGGCGCAATCGCCCGCGGACCCCATCACGCCGAGCCGCCCTGCCGCCATTTCGGCACCTGCGGCGGATGCCAGTTGCAGCACTGCGACGCCGAATCGATCGCGCGCTACCTCGGCGAGCGGGTGACTTACGCGGCGCAGGGGCAGGGCGTGGCCGTGGGCCGCCTGCTTGCCCCCCATCTCTCGCCCCCGGCCAGCCGCAGGCGCTGCGCGCTCCATGCCGAGACGCGCCGCGGGCCGCCGGCCGTGGGCTTCCGCGAGGCCGGATCGCACCGCGTCGTGGACATGCGCGAATGCCATATCCTGCGGCCGGAGCTGTTCGCCCTGGTGCCTGCCGTGCGCGAGCTGGTGGCGCGGCGAAAGGGGCGGCAGGCGGCGAAAGCGGAACTGGCCCTGGTGGACCAGGGCGTGGACTGCGCGATCTCCGGCCTCGCTATGGAAGGCCTGGAGCAAACCGAGGCCATGCTCGCTTTCGCGCGCGACAACGGCCTGGCGCGCCTGACGATCGACCAGGGTTACGGCCCCGAGCCGGTGTGGGAGCCGGAGCCGCTGACCGTCACGCTTTCCGGCGTGCCGGTCGATTATCCCAGCGGCGCCTTCCTGCAGGCCACCGCCGATGGCGAGGCGGCGCTGACCCGCATTGCCGCCGAATGGCTGGCGGGATCGCGCTTCGTGGCGGATCTTTTCGCCGGGCTGGGCACGTTCGCCTTCGCGCTTTCGCCCGCTTCCAAGGTGCTCGCGGTGGAGGCGGCGCGCGATGCGCACCTGGCCTGCAAGGCGGCCGCGGGGCGGGCCGGGCGGCCGGTCCACGCGATGCACCGGGACCTGTTTCGCAACCCCCTCCAGCCCGACGAACTCGACCGGTTCGATGCCGTCCTGCTCGATCCCCCGCGCGCCGGTGCCCGCGAACAGGTCGCGCGCCTGGCGGACAGCTCCGTTCCGCGCATCGTCTATGTCAGCTGCAATCCGGCGAGCTGGGCGCGCGATGCCGCGCGGCTGGTCGCCGCCGGCTATCGCATCGAAGCGGCCAGGCCCGTCGGCCAGTTCGTCTGGTCCACCCACGTCGAACTGGCGAGCCTGTTCGTGCGCGAGCCGGCCTGAGACCGCCGGGAGCGATCAGGCCCGGAGCGCGCGCAGAAGCTGTTCGTGGAGCCAGTCGCGGGCGTGCGGCTCGACAAAGGCGTGGCTTGCCCCCTTGCAATAGGCGATGCGCGCGTCGCCAGCGTCCCACTGTTCGGCGAAAGCCTGGGCCGTACGGTCGGTTTCGGCCAGCAGGATGCGGACCGGCCCCTCGAACCGCGCCAGTCCGGCCGACATGTCCTGCGCCAGCGAACTCGGCGCCTGGCGCGGCATGACCGCGCGCGCGAGCCCGCGGGCGAGCTTGCGGAAATCCACCTTGCCGGTGACGAGGCGAGCCAGCTCGCGCGGGTCGGCGAGCTTTTCGGCATAGCGCGAGCGGACCGCGCCGGCCGGCGGCAGGTCGTCCTGCGTGTCCTCGATCGTCCACGGGTTCGACAGGACCAGCGAATCGCAACCGGCCCCGCCGGCGAGCATCAGGGCGCTGGCCGCGTCGCAGTTGCCGAACGCGACCACCCGGTTCATCTGCGGCGCCATCGCGCGAAAGGCGTCGATCGCGGCGGCAATGTCCTTGCCGCTCGAACGGAAGCCGCGGTTTGCCCCCTCGCTGTCGCCGACGCCGCGGCGGTCGAAGCGGAAGACCGGGAAACCCGCCCGCGCAATGCGCGCGGCGAGCTGCGCCTGCCCGGAGAAGGCACCGGCGCGCACCTCGTTTCCGCCGCTGACGATCAGCAGGCCGACCGAGGCCGGCGCCGTGTCGATCGTGCCGGCCAGCGTCGCGTCTTCGCAGGCGAAGGTGAGCGGGAGCCTGTTCATGCCGCCCCCAGCGCGCCCGCGACCGCGGCGGCGATGCCATCGGCCTGTGCGGCCGATTCGTCCGGTTCGGCCCGCAGCCACAGGCCGCCGCCTTCCAGCGCGTCTTGCGCGATCTTCACCTGGGCGGTTTCGGCCGCGGGGGCGGCCTCTTCCAGGGCGCGGAACATCGCGGCGCCCAGCGTCCAGCCGGCCAGTTCGATCCCTTCGCTGCGCCCCTGTTCCTCCAGCGTGCCGATCGTTTCCTCGATCCCCGCCTCGCGCGCGGCGATCGTGCGCGCGCGCAGCATCGAGCGCAGGACCTGCCGGCCGCCGACCGGGGCATAGTTCCACCCGGCCATCTCCGGCGGCGCGACGAGCGCGCCCGCGCGGACGGTCAGGGCATGGCTGGCCTCGAAATGATCCGCCGCGGCCCGGGCCGCCTGTCGCCAGTGGTCGAGCGTCTGCGCCTGCAGCGGCTGGCGGCTCTCGTTGCAGCCGGGCAGGTCGGGCAGGACGGTGGCGATCCCGGCGTCGGCCAGGCGGCGCATGACCTCGACCGTCAGGCGGCGCAGCTTGTTCGCCTCGTCGAAGAACGCCGGCAGGACGAGCAGGCGCGCCGTGTCGCCACCGCGAAATGCCAGCGCGATTTCGTCATGCGTGCCGCCGCCCGCGGTGGGGCAGGGCCAGGTCTTGACGACGGGTTTGGTCAGGACTCGACGACTTTCGCCTCGGCAAAGGCGAGCAGCCCGCCGTAGGTCTCCAGCATTTCGCCATCGACTTCATCGTCTTCGATGATGATGCCGAGACGATCCTCGATCTCGGTCAGGAGGCCGGCGACCGCCATCGAATCGAGTTCGGGCAGGTGGCCGAACAGGCCGGTGTCGGCATCGAAGCCTTCGACTTGCGTGGCGTCGAGGCCAAGCACGTCGCACAGGATGGCGCGCAGCTTGGTGTCGATTTCACTGCGGCTAGGCGCGAGACTGCTCATGCCGGCGTGGTTCCCCTGCAATTCGGCCGGCGCCTTAGCCCCGGCGGACAGACGACGCAAGGCGGCGGGCCCGGCGCCGGGCGAGCGCCGGCCAGGCGCGCGGCCGGCGCGGGTCGAGACAGTCGATGCGGAAGCGCGGGCGGACGATCTCCATCCAGTCCGCCTTGTACCGGTCGTTGCCGGTGCCGAAATCGACCCAGCCGACCTTGTCCCGGTCGATCACGTGTTCGAACAGCGCGGCCGTCAGCGTCGTACCGGCCGACAGCGCCTTGTGTTCCTCGAGATGGGCGAGCTTGTGGATATAGGCCGTGCCGCCTTCCACGGTCCAGAACTGGGCCGCGACGGGCACATCGCCATGGCGGGCGATGGCCAGGCGGATCCGGCCCGCCGCGCCTTCCTGGCGGGCGAAACGGCGCAGGAGATCGGGCGATCCTTCCTCCGGCTTCCAGCTGCGGGCATAGATCGCCTCGTAAGCGGCCCAGTCGTCCTTGTCGAAGCGCTGGCGGATCGAGACATCGACCTTCCTGCCCTTGCGTTTCAGCGTGGTCCGCATCCGGCCGGGCCGGTCGGCCCAGTACTCGGCGAAACTGCGGCCGCGCACCTCGAGCACGTGGTTATGGTCGCACTGTTCGCGCAGCACGTGCCACCCGGCCGCGCGGAAAGCGCGTTCGAGCAGGCTGGCCGACCCGTCCTCGTCCGGCACGGGCCAGGCGGTGACGCGGTGCGTCCGGCCCCGCAGGTCGGCCGCAAGCGCCGCCAGCAGGCGTTCGGTATCGTCTGCCCCGCCATCGGCCAGTGGCCTCCACGTGAAGCTGTACCAGTTGCGCAGCGCCTCCAGCCGGCCATTGGCCCGGGTCAGCGGCAGGGCGGCCCGGGCGGCACCGTCGCCCGCCACGGCGATCGTTGGCACGAGCCCGCTTTCGGCGAGCAGCGCGAACCACTCTGGCCGGTCGAACGGGCATGTCGCGTTCGCGATCGTCCCTTGCAAGACGTTAACCCTGTCGTGATAGCTGGCGGCGATCACCCCCGACGTACTCCTCGAAAGAACCCATGTCCGACGCACCCGATCCGACCCCGAGGCCGCTCGACCATCTCGCCGAACGCGGCGCGGCCGATGCGCCGGCGCTCGTCCTGCGCGAGGGGACGCTTAGCTACCAGGACTTAAGAACCCGTGTCGCCCGCATGGCGGCATGGCTGCAGGGGCAGGTGCCGACGCCGGGCGCGCGGGTCGCGAGCTGGGCGGCGAAGGGGGAGCTGACCTGCCTGCTGCCGCTGGCCTGCGCGCGGGCCGGGCTGGTCCACGTTCCGGTCAACCCGCTGCTAAAGCGCGCGCAGGTGGCGCACATTCTTGCAGATAGCGGGGCCGAGCTGCTCCTTGGCACGGCGGCGCGGCTGGGCACGCTGGAGGACGGCGATGTGCCCGCCGCCTGCGCGACCATGACCGAAGGGGATGCCCTGGCCGCGGTCGCCGCCGTAACGCAGGCCCTTCAGCCGTCGTCCGCCGACCCCGGCGATCTCGCCGCGATCCTCTATACCAGCGGTTCGACCGGCCGGCCCAAGGGGGTTATGCTGAGCCACGCGAACATGTGGCTGGGCGCGGTCAGCGTGGCGCACTACCTCGGGATGGCAAGCGACGACGTGACGCTGGCCGTCCTGCCGCTGGCCTTCGACTATGGCCAGAACCAGCTGCTCTGCACCTGGTATGCCGGGGGCTCGGCGGTTCCGCTCGACTACCTCTTCCCGCGCGACGTGGCGAAGGCCTGCGCGCGCCACGGCATCACGACGCTGGCCGCCGTGCCGCCGCTGTGGGTGCAGCTTGCAGAGATCGACTGGCCACCCGAAGCCGTGGCGTCGATGCGGCGCCTGACCAATTCGGGCGGCGCGCTGACCGTCGACCTGGTGGGAGATTTGCGTCGTATCTTCCCGCAGGCAATGCTTTTTCCGATGTACGGGCTGACAGAGGCCTTCCGTTCGACCTATCTCGATCCGGCGCTGGTGGAAAGCCACCCGACCTCGATGGGCACCGCGATCCCTTTCGCCGAGATCATCGTGATCGACGACGCTGGCGAGGTCGCGCAGCCGGGCGAGGAGGGCGAGCTTGTCCACTGCGGCCCGCTGGTCGCGCAGGGATACTGGCAGGACCCGGAACGCAGCGCGGAGCGGTTTCGCGCGGCGCCCGCGTCCTCCCGCTACGGCGGCACCGCGGTCTGGTCGGGCGACAGGGTCCGGCGCGACGCCGACGGCCTGCTCTATTTCGTCGGCCGGCGCGATGCCATGATCAAGAGCGCGGGCAACCGCATCAGCCCGCAGGAAGTGGAAGACGCGGCGATCGCGACCGGCCTCGTGGCCGAGGCGGTGGCCCTCGGCGTGCCGGACGACCGCCTGGGGCAGGCGGTCCACCTGGTCGCGCGCGCCGCCTCCGACGCGCAGGATGCCGAAGCGCGCCTGCCGGCCGCGCTCGCGAAACAGCTGCCCACTTTCATGCAGCCGCAGGCGATCCACTGGCGCGAGCGGCTGCCGGTCAATCCCAACGGCAAGCTTGACCGCGCGGCCATCGCGCGGGAGATGGCGGCATGAAACCGCTCGGCCCCATTCCCGCAGGCTTCGAAGCGATCGACGGCGAACTGGCGATCGGCGGCCGCAAGGCCGGCGAGATCGTGGCCGAGGCCGGCGACACGCCGCTGTTCGTCTATTCGCGCGACCGCCTGTCCCGGCGCGTGGAGACACTGCGCGCCGCCATGCCGCCGCGCCTGCGGCTGCACTACGCGATCAAGGCCAACCCGTTCGCGCCGCTGCTGGGCTTCATGGCCGGGCTGGTCGACGGGTTCGATGTCGCCTCGGGCGGGGAACTGGCCCGCCTGCAGGAAGCCGGGGTCGCGGCCGACCGGGTCAGTTTCGCCGGGCCGGGCAAGCGCGATCGCGAACTCGAACAGGCGATCGCCGCCGGCTGCACGATCAACCTCGAATCCGAAGGGGAGGCCCGCCGCGCGCTCGACATTGCCGCGCGCCTGGGGGTCGCGCCGAAGCTGGCGATCCGCGTGAACCCTTCGTTCGAGCTGCGCGGCTCGGGGATGAAGATGGGCGGCGGGGCCAAGCCGTTCGGCATAGACGAGGACCGCGTGGCCGCGCTCGGGCGCGAGCTGATCGCGGAAGGCGCGCAATGGTGCGGCCTGCATATCTTCACCGGCAGCCAGGCGCTCGATGCCGAGGCGATCATCGAGACCCAGGCCAATGTCCTGCAACTGGCCGCCCGGCTCGCCGCCGACATCGGGGCGGACCTGCCCAAGCTCAACATGGGGGGCGGCTTCGGCATTCCCTATTTCCACGGCGACACCCCGCTGGACATCGAGGCGATCGGCGCCGCGCTCGAACAGCGTCTGGCGGACCTGCCCCCCGGCCTCGCGCAGACCGAGCTGTGCATCGAGCTGGGGCGATACCTGGTCGGCGAAGCGGGCGTCTACCTGGCGCGGATCGTGGACCGGAAGGTGAGCCACGGGCAGGTCTTCCTCGTCACCGATGGCGGCTTGCATCACCAGCTTGCCGCGTCGGGCAATTTCGGCACCGTCGTGCGCCGCAATTACCCGCTGGCGATCGCCACCCGTTTCGATGCTGCGCCGGAGGAGGAGGCGAGCGTCGTCGGGTGCCTGTGCACCCCGCTCGACCGCCTGGCCGACGCGGCGCACCTGCCGCGGGCCGAAGTGGGCGACCTCGTGGCCGTGTTCTGCGCCGGTGCCTACGGCGCGACGGCTTCCCCGGCGCAGTTCCTGGGGCAGGGCCCGGCGCGCGAGGTCATGGTCTAGCGCACCGGTTTTAACCTTTGCGCAACGACCGTCCCGTTCCGGGACCGCCCGCAAGCCGGGCGACAAAGGCTAACGTAATGTTCACCCTTTTTCGCGAGGAAGCGAGCCTGTGAACCGCGGGTGCGGCAGGCGAGGTCGCTCCTTGCCTGTCGATCGCAATACCCGCCCGACAGGCAAGGACGTGCATCGATGCCCATCGACCGACTATCCCTTCGTCTCGCCGGCAGCGCGCTGGCGGCTGTCTCGCTGGCCGGCTGCGCCGGTGGCGGCGGCACCGAGCTGCCCCCCGCGTCGTTCGTCGCCATGCAGGAAGGGCCGGGCGAGGAATATGTCATCGGGCCGCTGGACGAACTGACGATCCATGTCTGGCGCAACCCCGAATTGGGGGCCGAGAAGATCCAGGTCCGCCCCGACGGGCGGATCACCACCCCGCTGGTCGCCGACATGCCGGCAGTGGGCAAGACGCCGGCGATGCTGGCGGAAGACATCCGCCTGCAGCTTTCGCAATATATCGAGGAACCGCTGGTCTCGGTCATCGTGACCAATTTCGCCGGCACGTTCAGCCAGCAGATCCGCGTCATCGGCGCGACCGAGCAGCCGGCCTCGATCCCCTACCGCGCGAACATGACGGTGCTCGACGCGATGATCGCGGTCGGCGGCCTCAGCGAATTCGCCGCGGGCAACCGCGCCAAGCTGATCCGGTTCGACAAGCAGGCCGGGCGCCAGCGCGAATATGCGCTGCGGCTGGGCGACCTGCTGAAGGACGGCGACAGCCGGGCCAACGTCATGCTGCGGCCGGGCGACGTGATCATCATCCCCGAAAGCATGTTCTGAGGAAGGCCCCGCGCAGATGAACGAGGTTTTCGAAGAACTGCAGGCCGCGCTCCATTCGGCATGGCACCGGCGCTGGCTCGTCCTCGGCGTGGCCTGGGGCGTGTGCCTGCTGGGCTGGCTGGCGGTCGCGATGATTCCGAACACCTACGAATCGAAAGCGCGGGTCTTCGTGCAGCTCGACGACGTGCTGTCCGAACAGATCGGCATCGCCAATGCCGGCCAGGACGAGATCGAACGCGTGCGCAAGACGCTGGCGAGTTCGGTCAACCTGGAAAAGGTCGTCCGGTCCACCCGCCTCGGCGCCGATGTGACCTCCCCCGCCCAGATGGAACGCACGGTCGCCGGCCTGGCGGAGAAGGTCAAGGTCGTCAGCACCGAGGACAACCTGTTCGAGATCACCGCCCAGATCGGCGAATCGAGCCTGTCGGACGCGCAGAACGCCGCCCTGGCGCAGGATGTCGTGCAGAAGATGATCGACATCTTCCGCGAGGAGAACATCGCCGGCAGCCGGGGCGAAGTCGCCGACACGATCGTCTTCCTCGACCAGCAGCTGGAAGATCGCAAGCGCGAGCTGGAGGCGGCCGAACAGCGGCGCCTGGCGTTCGAGGCCGAGCATCCCGAGCTGATCGGCGGCACCGCGACGCTTTCGACCCGGCTCCAGCAGTTGCGGGCGGAAATGCGCGGCGTCGATGCCGATCTCGCCGCGGCGCAGAGCGCGCTGGCAGCCGTCAACGGTCAGATTGCGGGCACCCCGCGGACCATCGTGACCGCCGGCGAAGGCGGCGGTGCGCGCGGCGCGCTGATCCAGGCCCGCTCGCAGCTCGCCGCCCTGCAGGCGCGCGGCCTGACCGCCAACCATCCCGACGTGGCCGCGCTGCAGCGGCAGATCGACCTGCTCGAACGCCAGGCCGCGAACGAGGGGCCCGGTGCCGGCGGCACGGTCAACCCTGCCTACAGCTCGCTCGTCGCGATCCGGGCGGAGCGCGATGCGAACGTCCAGGCGCTGATGGCGCGCAAGGCCGCGCTCCAGGCAGACCTCAGCGCGATGATGGCGAGTCAGGCCGACGAGCCCGCGGTCGCGGCCGAGGCCAACCGGATCAGCCGCGATTACGAGGTTCTCAAGCGCAAGTACGACGAGCTTCTCCAGGACCGCGAGGAAATGCGCCTGCGCGGACAGGTGGAAAGCGAGCGCAGTTCATTCAGCTTCGAGGTGATCGACCCGCCGTCCACGCCGCGCGCGCCGGCTGCGCCCAACCGGCCGATCCTGCTGATCGGCGTGCTGATCGTTGGCGTCGGTGCCGGCGTGGGGGCGGCCTTCGCGTTCAGCCAGATCCGTTCCACGTTCGCCACCGGGGCGAAGCTCGAGCGGTCGCTGGGCCTGCCGGTGATCGGCACGATCTCGCACACGCTGACCGATGCCGGGCGCGCGCTCGCGCGCAAGCGGATGCGGATGTTCGCTGCCGGTTGCGCTTCGCTGGCGGGCGTCTGCGTCCTCCTGCTGGTGGTCGAGTTCGTCCAGCGCGGCATGGTGGGATGAGGAGAGGACAATGACCGAACACAAGAAGATCCCCTCTCCCGACGACGAGGCGAAGGAAAGCTCGCTGCTCGAACGCGCCAGCGGTGCGTTCGGCTTCGATCCGTTCAAGCCCGCGCCGGTTCCCCATCGCCTGGCCGAAGACAAGATGAAGCGGGCGAAGGTCCGCCGGCGCGCGGAGGAAAAGACCGAGGCGCCCGCACCCCCGGCCGACGAGGCCGGGTCAGCGCCGCAGGCGTCGGCCGTACCCCCGCCAGTCGAATCCGGGCCAGTCGAATCCGGGCCAGTCGAATCCGGGGGCGAGGCCCGTCAGGCCGGCGTGCCGGCGACGCTGCCCCCGTCGCAGCTGACGATCGAGCGCCAGGTCGGCGCCGTCGCCCTGCAGGGCAAGCGGTTCGCGGTCGATCGCGAGCTGCTGCGCGATCAGGGGCTGATCGTGCCGGATGGCGCGGTGAACGCGCTGGTGGAGGAATTCCGCATCGTCAAGCGGCGCCTGCTGGAAAGCGCCAGCCAGGCCGGCACGGCCCGGTCGCGCCGCGTGCTGATCTGCTCGCCGCATCCGGGCGAAGGCAAGACCTTCTGCGCGAGCAATCTCGCGATTGCCCTGGCGGCCGAGCGCGACAGCGAGGTGCTGCTGATCGATGCCGACTTTGCCAAGCCGTCGATCCTGTCGACGTTCGGCCTGCCCAAGGGGCCGGGCTTCATGGATTGCCTGGCGAACGACGGGATCGCGCCGGAAGACCTGGTGATCGGGACCGATATTCCCGGCCTCTGGGTCCTGCCGGCCGGGAACCAGACCAATTCGGACAGCGAATACCTTGCCAGCCGCCGGACGGCCGAAGTGCTCGACCGGCTGAGCATGGGCGCGCCGCATCGCATCCTGATCTTCGATTCCCCGCCCGCCCTGGCCGCATCGCCCGCGGCCGAGCTGGCCAAGCACGTCGGCCAGGCGGTCCTCGTCGCGCGCGCCGATTCGACCGCGCAGAGCGCGCTGGAAGACGCGGTCGAGCTGCTTTCGGCCTGCCCCGACGTCAAGCTCATGCTCAACGACGCGCATTTCAGCCCGAGCGGCCGGAAGTTCGGAACCTACTATGGGTACGGGGAGTAACCCGATGAAACGCAGCCATTTCCTTTCGGCCAGCGCTTTGGCGGCGATCGCCTGCGCGACGCCGGCAATGGCCCAGCAGACGGCCAGCGAGGACGCTGCCGAGGGACGCGGCGATCGCCGCGCCACGATCGCGCCCTATATCGAGGCGTCGCAGGTCCTCGTGGCCGAGATCTCGCCCGGCGACGACGTCGTGACCTACAGCCAGGTCGCCGCGGGAATCGATGCCAGCGTGACGGGGCGCAACAACGGCGGCTCCATCTCGCTGCGCTACGAACGCAATTTCGGCTACGGCGACGATGCGCTCGATTCCGACACGGTCAGCGGGGTCGCGCGCGGCTATGCCACCGTGGTTCCGCGGGCGCTGACGGTCGAGGGCGGGGCCATGGCGGCGCGCACCCGGGTGGACGGCAACGGGGGCACGACGATCAACCCGCGCGTGGGCGACGACAGCGAGAGCCGGATCTATTCGGCCTATGCCGGGCCGAACCTGCACACTCGCGCCGGCGACGTCGAAGTGAACGCGAACTATCGCATCGGTTACACCCGGGTGGAAGCGCCCGACGCGATCGCGCTCGAGCCCGGGCAGGACCCGGTCGACGTGTTCGACGACAGCCTGGTGCAGAGCGCCGGTTTCCATCTCGGCACCAAGCCCGGCGAACCCCTGCCGATCGGCCTCGGCGTCGGCGGCGGCTGGGTGCAGGAAGACGTGTCGAACCTCGACCAGCGCGTTCGCGACCGCTTCGTGCGCGGCGACGTGCAGGTGCCGGTGGGCCGCAACCTCGCCCTCGTCGGCGGGGTCGGTTACGAGGATGTCGAGGTTTCCAGCCGCGATGCGGTGCGCGATGCCGACGGCAACCCGGTGATCGGCGACGACGGGCGCCTGGTTACCGACAAGAGCGCGCCGCGGCAGATTGCCTACGACGTGTCCGGCCTGATCTGGGATGTCGGCGTGATGTGGCGCCCCAGCACGCGCACCGCGCTGGAGGCGCACGTCGGCCGGCGTTACGATTCGACCACTTACTACGGCACGTTCGCCTGGGCGCCCGATGCGCGCAGCAACGTGAACGTCGCCGTCTACGACACGGTTTCGGGCTTCGGCGGGCTGCTGAACAATGCCCTGGCCAACCTGCCGACCGAATTCAGCGCCGCGCGCAACGCGCTGAGCGGCGATTTCACCGGCTGCGTCGGCAGCGACGAAGGCGCCAATTGCCTCGGCGGCATTCTCGGCTCGGTCCGCTCGTCGGTGTTCCGTTCGCGCGGGGTCGCCGCCAGCTATGGCGTGCAGATGGGCCGGATCGGCACCGGGGTCGGCGCCGGGTACCAGCGGCGCAAGTTCATTGCCGCGCCGGGCACGGTCCTGGCCGATGCCGACGGCGTCGTCGACGAGGCATACTGGGTGAATTACTATCTCGACGCCCAGCTCGGCCGCAACGCCAGCTTCGCCGGCAACGTCTATGCCAACTGGATCAAGAGCGGCTTTTCCGCCGAGGGCGACGTCTTCGCGCTGGGCGCTTCGGCCGCCTATCGCCGCTCCATCACCGATCGCTTGTCGGCCCGCGCGGCCGTGGCGATCGACCACCTGGACAGCGAGGCGACGATCGAAAACTACACGTCCGCCTCCGCGCTGCTCGGCCTGCGTTACGATTTCTGAGGGGTAAAATACCGATGTTCGAAGATTTCTATGGCCTGACGGGGCGCCCCTTCCAGCTCACGCCCGATCCCAATTTCTATTTCGAGAGCACGACCCATCGCAAGGCGCTCTCCTACCTGGGATATGGCATGGCGCAGGGCGAAGGCTTCATCGTCATCACCGGCGAGGTAGGGGCGGGCAAGTCCACCCTTGTCGCGCACCTGATGCAGAAGATCGACCCCAGCCAGATGACGGTCGGCCAGGTCGTGACCAGCAATCTCGACGGGGAGGAACTGGTCCACGTCGTCGCGCAGAGCTTCGGCCTCGACATCGAGGGGCATGACAAGGCCAGCGCGCTCGGCGCGATCGAGGCCTTCCTCCACGAGGAGGCGCGCAGCGGCCGCCGCTGCATGCTGGTGGTCGACGAATCGCAGAACCTCAGCGTCGAAGCGCTCGAAGAGCTGCGGATGCTGTCGAACTTCCAGCTCGGCTCGCACCCGCTGCTCCAGACCCTGCTGCTGGGCCAGCCGGAATTCCGCCAGGTCCTGGCCGAACACCCGGACCTGGAGCAGCTGCGCCAACGCGTGATCGCGACCCACCACCTCGAACCGATGGGCGCGGACGAGATCGAGCCCTATCTCAAGCATCGCCTCCAGTGCGTCGGCTGGGACGGCAACCCCGAGTTCGACCAGCGCGTCTTTGCCGAGCTGCACCAGGCGGCGGGCGGCATTCCGCGCAAGGTCAACCAGGTGGCCACGCGCCTCCTGCTGCTGGGTGCGGTCGAGCAGCGTACGCGGATCGACAGCGCCATGCTGCGCGCCGTGCTGAACGAAATGCAGAGCGACAACGCCTTCCCCGAGGCCGCGCCGAGCCCGATGCCCAAGCTGGGGCCGGCCCCGGCAGCAGGCCCGGTCAAGCATGCCGCGCGGCCCGAGACGGGGGACGAGCCCGCGGCCGAGCCGGCGACGCTGCCGGTGGACCTGGTCGCCATGCTGGCCGAACGCGACGCGCAGATCGCGGAGCTGCAACAGGCGGTGATCGAGCTGTCGCAATCGGTCGACAGCGGCCGCGACGAACGCGATGCCGAACTGGTCGAGCGGATCGAAGGCTTCGGCCGCCGGCTGGACGAGCAGGAACGATCGGTGCGCGAAGTGCTCGCGATGCTGATCGAGTGGATCGAGACCGGACAGCCGCCCCGCGTCGCGGCCTGAGGAGGCGCCCCATGGCCGGACAACCCATCGTCAACGGCCTTTCCGTCGATGTCGAGGACTGGTTCCAGGTCGGCGCGTTCGAGAACGTGATCGATCGCGGCGACTGGGACGGGCTCGCCCTGCGGGTGGAGGACAATGTCGCGCGCATCCTCGACCTGTTCGCGGAAGCGGGGGTCAAGGCGACGTTCTTCACGCTCGGCTGGGTCGCGCAGCGCAACGGCGGCCTGATGCGGCGGATCGTCGAGGGCGGCCACGAACTGGCCAGCCACGGGTTCGACCACGCGCGCGTGTTCACTTTCGACCGGGGGCAGTTCGCCGAGGATATCGTGCGCGCGCGCAAGATCCTGGAGGATGCATCGGGACAGGCGGTGACCGGCTACCGCGCGCCGAGCTTCTCGATCGATGCCCGCACGCCATGGGCCCATGCCGAGCTGGCCGAACAGGGATATCGCTATTCCTCCAGCGTGGCGCCGGTGGCGCACGACCACTACGGCTGGCGCGAGGCGCCCCGCTTCGCCTTCCGCCCCGTGGCCGGGGCCGACATGGTCGAGATTCCGGTGACCACCGCGATCCTGGGCGGCCGACGGGTTGCGGCCGGCGGCGGCGGGTTCTTCCGCGTGCTGCCCTATGGCTTTTCGCGCTGGGCCATTCGCCAGGTGAACCGGCGCGAGGGGCGACCGGCGGTGTTCTACTTCCACCCGTGGGAGATCGATCCTGAACAGCCGCGCGTGGCCGGGGCCCCGATCAAGTCGCGCCTGCGCCATTACACCAACCTGGCCCGCATGGCCCCGAAGCTGCGCGAGCTGGTGCACGAGTTCGCCTGGGGACGGATGGACCAGATCGCCAGCCGCGAGGCGCAGGCCGCGGTCCCGCTGGCGGCATGAACGCCCCCTTCGTCATGACCGGCGACGGCCTGGCCCTGGCAGATCCGCACGATCCGGCGCAGGCGGCGCGGATCGACGGGTTCGCGGCCGAGCGGGGCGCTACGCCCTTCCACCGGCCGGCCTGGCTCTGCGCGGTGGAGCGCGGCACCGGGCAGCGCGCGCTGGGCATTCTCGCCCGCCGCCGGGGGCAGATAGCCGGGTGGCTGCCGCTGACCGAAGTGCATTCGCCGATCTTCGGCCGGGCGCTGGTTTCCAGCGGCTTCGGCGTCGGCGGGGGAATCCTGTCGGCAGACGGCGAGACGGCGCAACGTCTCGCGGCCGCTGCATGCGAACTCGCGAGCCGCCGCTCTTGCCCGACGGTGGAGCTGCGGGGCGGGCCGGTGCCCGCCGGGTGGGAAAGCCGCTCCGACCGCCACCTCGGCTTCGTGGCAGAGCTTGCCGCCGATGACGAGGCGCAGTTGCTCGCCATCCCGCGCAAGCAGCGCGCCGAAGTGCGCAAGAGCCTGGCCGGCGATCTCGCCGTTCGGGTGGGGCGGGGGGAGCGCGAGCGCGCCGCGCACTACGCGGTCTACTGCCAAAGCGTCCATAACCTGGGCACGCCGGTTTTCCCGCGCAGCCTGTTCGATGCCGCGCTCGACGCGCTGGAGGGGGACATCCTGACCGTGTTCGACGGCGAAAGTCCCGTCGCCAGCGTGCTTTCGTTCTACCACGGCGGCACGGTCATGCCCTACTGGGGCGGCGGAACTTTCGCTGCGCGGCGTCTGCGCGCGAACGAGCGGATGTATTACGAACTGATGCTCCACGCCCGGCGGCGCGGCTGTACGCGGTTCGATTTCGGCCGGTCGAAGACGGGCAGCGGGCCGGCAGCCTACAAGAAGAACTGGGGTTTCACGCCCGAGCCGCTGACATATGCCCACTGGTCGGCCCCCGGCAGCGCGCGGCGCGATATCGACCCGACGAACGACAGCTATTCGGCCAAGATCGTGCTGTGGAAACGGCTTCCGCTGTCGGTCGCCAACCGCCTCGGCCCGCCGATCGCGCGCGGGCTCGGCTGATGCAGGGAGAGATCCTCTTCCTCGCGCACCGGGTCCCGTTCCCCCCCGATCGCGGGGACAAGATCCGTTCGCACCACCTTCTTGCCGCGCTTGCGCGTATCGCCCCGGTGCATGTCGGCTGCCTCGGCGAGACGGAGCAGGACATGGCGCAGGGCGGCGCGCTGGCCGCGCTGGCCGCCAGCCATTGCCTCGTGCGGCGCAGGCGCAGCCTGGCGCTGGCGGGGGCGGAGGCGCTGGTGCGCGGCATCCCGGTCAGCCTCGCGGCCTTCGACGATCGCCGGTTGCGCCGCTGGGTCGCCCGCACGATCGCGGAACGGCCCGTATCGACGATCTTCGTGTTCTCCGGCCAGATGGGCCAATACGTCCCGGACGACTTCCGCGGGCGGGTGGTCACCGACTTGTGCGACGTCGATTCGGCCAAGTTCGGAGCATACGGCCGGCAGGGGCGCGGGCCGCGCGCCTGGATCGACCGGCGCGAGGCGCGGCTGCTGTCGCGCGAGGAGGCGCGCCTCGCCCGCCGGTCGGCCACCACGCTGCTCGTCAGCGAGGCGGAAGCGGCCCTCTTCCGCAGTCGGCTGGGCGATCGCGCGGCCGCCGATGTCCGCGCGCTGCGCAACGGAATCGATACCGCGGCCTTCGATCCGGCAGGCACCGGGCCGCACCCGGCGCTGGCGAACGCGGCCGGACCGCAC
This sequence comes from Pelagerythrobacter marinus, assembly GCF_034375205.1. Classification (NCBI taxonomy): domain Bacteria; kingdom Pseudomonadati; phylum Pseudomonadota; class Alphaproteobacteria; order Sphingomonadales; family Erythrobacteraceae; genus Pelagerythrobacter; species Pelagerythrobacter marinus. The sequence goes on from NZ_CP139719.1 coordinate 877,737, forward strand.
GTCGTCTTCACCGGGCAGATGGATTACGCCCCCAATGTCGCCGCGGTCGAACGCGCGGCGCAGCATATCCTGCCGGCGATCCGGCGGCACCATCCCGGCGCGACCTTCCACGTCGTCGGGCGTGCCCCCACGGCGGAGGTCCGCGCGCTCGACCGGAATGCCGGCGTGCGTGTCTGGGGCGAGGTGCCCGACGTGCGCCCCTTCCTTGCCGCGGCGGACCTGGTGCTCGTCCCCCTGGCGATCGCGCGCGGGATCCAGAACAAGGTACTCGAAGCCATGGCCATGGCCCGCCCCGTAGTGCTGACGCCCGAGGCGGCGACCGGGATCGAGGCGGAGGACGGCGCGCATTTTGCCGTCGCCGACGACGACGCGGCGCTCGCGCATCGGGCGCTGGCCCTGCTTGGCGACGCCTGCGCGGCGCGGGCGATGGGCGAGGCGGCGCGCGCTTTCGTCCAGGCGGAGCAGGGATGGGCGGCGATGCTCGCCCCGCTGCCGGCGATCCTGGGTGCCGGCGAACCGGTCGGAAGGCAGCGCGATGCCGCCTGATGCCGCTCTCTCTTGGCGCAGGGACGCTCTCGTCGAGGCGATCCCTGCCGGCTGGCGCAAGCCGCTGGCGCGGATCGCGCTCGCCTGGCTGGCGCTGGCGCTCGTCGCCGCCGCCGACTGGGCGACGATGGCGGGCAAGTGGTGGAGCGTTTCCACGTATAACCACGTCCTGTTCGTGCCGCTGATCGTGGGCTGGCTGGCCTGGGTCCGCCGCCGGCAGGTCGGCGCTCTGGTGCCCCGCGCCTGGTGGCCGGGCCTTGCCGCGCTGGCCGGCGCACTGTTCCTGTGGCTGCTGGGCCGCCTGGCGGGCGTCAACAGCGCCAGCCAGCTGGGCGCCGTCCTCGCCCTGCAGGCCGCGGTCCCGGCCCTGCTGGGCCCGCGCGTGGCGGCGGCGCTGCTGTTTCCGCTGGCCTACATGCTCTTCCTCGTGCCTTTCGGCGACGAGCTGGTGCCGGCCCTGCAGATGATCACGGCGGACATCGTGATCTGGCTGACGCGCGTCAGCGGCGTTCCGGCGCATATAGAAGGCGTCTTCATCGATACGCCCGTCGGCCTGTTCGAGGTGGCGGAAGCCTGTTCGGGCGTGCAGTTCCTCGTCGCCATGCTGGCGCTCGGGGTCTTGATCGCGCAGACCTGTTTCCGGGGCTGGGGGCGGCGCGTGGCCTTCCTGGCTTTCGCGCTGGCCCTGCCGATCCTCGCCAACGGCGTGCGCGCCTGGGGCACGATCTACATCGCCCAGTTCCAGGGGATCGAATTTGCCGAGGGCTTCGATCACATCTTCTACGGCTGGATATTCTTCGCGCTGGTCGTCGCCGTCCTGCTGGGCGTTACCTGGCGCTGGTTCGACCGCGATCCGGAGGACCCGGGCGTCGATGTCGAAAGGCTGGAGCGTTCGCGCCTGCTCGACCGGCTGGGCCGCGCGACAATGCCGGCCGGCGCGGCGCTGGCCGCCGTCCTCGCGCTTGCCGGCGGTTTCGCGCTCTGGGCCGGGCTTGCCGCGCGCGTCGAGGCCGAGGTGCCCGCACGCCTCGCCTTACCCGAGGTGCCGGGATGGGAGCGGGTCGACTATGCCCCGCAGGTGCCCTGGATGCCGCGCGCGACCGGCGCGGCGCACCGGCTGATCGCGCGCTATCGCAGCGAGGCGGGGGAGGAAGTCGATCTGTTCTACGCGCTCTATGCCGCGCAGGACGATGCCCGCGACGCTTCGGCTTATGGCGAGGGGGCGCTGGTTCCCGACACGCCCTGGCGCTGGGTCGAACCGGGGCGCAGCATGCCGCAGGCCGCGGGCGCGGTCCTCCTCGCCCATGGCAACCTGCGGCGCGTGGCGGAAACGACCTGGCGCTCGGGCGATCTCACGACCGGCAGCGCCGCCCGGCTCAAGCTGGAGGCGATGGCCAGCCGGCTCCTGCTGCGGCGGCAGCCGACGGCAACCCTGATCCTGTCCGTGGAAGGGAGGCCCGCCGATGAAAGCGCGGCGGCGATCGACCGCTTCGTCGCGGCGATGGGCGGACGCGACGCGTGGATGGACCGCGCGGCCGGCCTGCGATAAGGGCCGGGCCATGTGCGGCATCGCCGGGATTTTCCATTGCGGCACCCCCAAGCCGGTCGATCCCGAGCGCGTCGCGCGCATGACGGACGCGCTCGCCCATCGCGGACCAGACGGGTCGGGCGTCTGGACCGGCCCTGGGATCGGGCTGGGCCACCGCCGGCTGTCGATCATCGACATCGCCGGCTCGCCCCAGCCGATGCATTCGGCCGATGGCCGCGCGACGATCGTGTTCAATGGCGAGATCTACAATTTCCGGGAGCTTCGCCGCGAGCTGGAGGCCGAGGGCGCCCAGTTCCGCACCGATGGCGATACCGAGGTGATCCTGGCCGCCTGGTCGCGCTGGGGCGTCGAGTGCCTTGCGCGCCTGCACGGCATGTTCGCGTTCGCGCTCTACGACGCCCGGCGCCGGGAACTCGTGCTGGCGCGCGACCGCCTGGGGGTGAAACCCCTTTTCACCGCGCAGCTCAGCGATGGCAGCGTGGCTTTCGCTTCCGAGCTCAAGGGCCTGCTGGCCCATCCGCTCCTGCGGCGCGAGGTCGATCCGCTGGCGATCGACGATTATCTTGCCTGGGGCTACGTCCCCGACCACCGTTCGATCCTGAAGGGCGTCGGCAAGCTCGCGGCCGGGCACTACCAGGTCCTGCGCCACGAGGCGCCGCCCCCGCCGCCGGTGCAGTGGTGGGATGTCGATTTCAGCCATCGGCGCAGCGGCAGCACGGCCGACCTTTCGGCCGAACTGCTGCACCACATGCGCGAGGCGGTGGGATCGCGCATGGTGGCCGACGTGCCGCTGGGCGCGTTTCTTTCCGGCGGGGTCGATTCGTCCTCGGTCGTCGCGCTGATGGCGGAATCGAGCCGCGACCCGGTCAGCACCTGTTCGATCGGGTTCGACGTGGCCGAGCTGGACGAGACGCGACACGCGGAAAAGGTCGCCCGGCTGTTCGGGACCGATCACCACGCCCGCTCGGTCGATCCCGACGATTTCGCGGCGGCGGACCGGATCGCGACGATGTTCGACGAACCCTTTGCCGATGCGTCCGCCCTGCCGACCTGGCGCGTGTGCCAGCTCGCGCGCGAGCACGTGACGGTCGCCCTCTCGGGCGACGGGGCGGACGAGGCGTTTGCCGGCTATCGGCGGCAGGTCTTTCACGCCCGTGAGGAGCAGGCGCGCGCGGTCCTGCCCGGCGCGTTGCGCGGCCCGATGTTCGGCGCGCTCGGTGCCGCCTGGCCCAAGGCCGACTGGGCGCCGCGCCCGCTCAGGGCCAAGGCGACCCTGCTCTCGCTCGCCCGCGACGGGGCAGAGGGATATGCGCGTGCCGTGGGCGTCGTGCCGGCGGAGATGCGCGCGCGCCTCTATGCCGACAGCTTCGCCCGGCGGCTCGACGGCTATCGCGCCGAAGACGCCTTCGTGCGCACGATGCGCGCGGCCCCGGCGCGCAGCGGCCTCGACCGGGCGCAATATGCCGATCTCAAGTTCTGGTTGCCCGGCGACATCCTGACCAAGGTCGATCGCACCAGCATGGACGTGAGCCTGGAGGCGCGCGAGCCGCTTCTGGATCACCGGCTGATCGAATTTGCCGCCCAGTTGCCCCTCCGCCAGCGGATAAGGGGGCGGCAGGGCAAGTGGCTGCTCAAGCACACGATGGGCCGATACCTGCCGGACGACGTGCTGTTCCGGCCCAAGCAGGGCTTCGTCACCCCGATCGCCCAGTGGCTGCGCGGGCCCCTGGCGGGGGAGGCGCGGGCGATCGCCACCGGCGCGCGCCTGGCCCGCACCGGATGGTTCGATGCCGCGCAGCTTTCGCGCATTGCCGAGGCCCATATCGCCGGCCGGGCCGACAATTCGCGCCTGCTATGGCAATTGCTGATGCTCGACCGGTCGCTCGACCGGCTCGGCATTTCGGGCTGACCGCCGCCAGCCGCCAGCCGCCAGCTGTCGCTCCCATCGGGGACGTCACCCGCGGGGCAGGGACTGGCCCAGATCGGGACTGGCGGGAAGGATGGTTAATTAATCGTTTGCCAGACGAGTCGGCCTTCGATTACCCTTCGGGCCATCGGTAGAGAGAGCGATGCCGCCTGACGAGCGGGGGGATCCACATGGATCGGTTGAGTTCACGGCTGGACAGCACGCAAGCCGGGGAGGCTTCGGAAACCCCGGCCATCCCCCTGGGGGAGGGCGAGGAACCGCTGGTTACCGAGAGCAGGCGGCACGCGGCGATCCCGGAAGGGCTGTTCAACCTGCACGAGCTCGACGTTTTCTACGAAGACGACACGCAGACGCTGTGGAGTTACATGAACCCGGCGGGGCGTCCCAGCTTCACGCCCCGGATGCTGAGCGATTTCGAGAACTGGCAGGTCTATATCGAGCAGGGGTTCGGGCCGGAGAAAGTGCCGCTGCGCTTCCTCGTGCTCGGCAGCCGGGCGCCGGGCGTCTTCTGTTTCGGCGGCGACCTCGACCTGTTCCAGCGGCTGATCCGCGAGCGCGACCGCGAGGCGCTGGTCCGGTACGGGCACCGGTGCTGCAAGATCCTGCACCGCAACATGGCCTCGCTCGATCTCCCGATGCTGACCGTCGGGCTGGTCCAGGGCGCGGCTCTCGGCGGCGGGTTCGAGGCGCTGCTGTCGTTCGATTACATCGTTGCCGAGCGGGGGGCGACGTTCGGACTGCCCGAGATCATGTTCGGCCTGTTTCCCGGAATGGGTGCCCACGCGCTGTTGAGCCGCAAGCTCGGCGGGGCGATGGCCGACCGGCTGATCGTTTCGAACGAGACGTATACCGCGGAACAGATGTACGACATGGGGCTGGTCCACAAGCTGGCCGAGAACGGCGAAGGGCTGTCCGCCTGCCGCGACTTCATCAAGAAGTCGGAGCGGCGCCATGCCGGGCTGGTCAACGCGCGCCGGGCGATGAAGGTCGCCTGGGATCTCGAACTGGCGGAACTGAATCGTATTACCGAGCTTTGGGCCGATTCCGCCCTGCAGCTGCGCGAACAGGACCTGAAGGTCATGGGCCGCCTGGTCGCGGCGCAGGCGCGCCTCGCCAGGGCCGCCTGAAAGCGCCCGCGCACCCGGGGCGGCTTACCCTTGCGCGCCGTGCCCCAGGGCCATGTAATCGGCGCTGCGCATTTCCTCCAGTCGGCTGACGGTGCGGGCGAATTCGAAACTGCCGTCGCCCGCGGGGTAGAGGCCATCCGGCTCCGCGTCGGCGGTGGCGAACAGCTTGACCCTCAGTTCGTAGAGCGCATCGACCAGCTTGGTGAAGCGGATGGCCTCGTTGCGGCGGTCGGGCCCCATGACGGGAATGCCGACGACGATCACCGTGTGATAGGCGCGCGCGATCGCCAGGTAGTCCGCCGCCCCGCGATTTTCGCCGCACAGCCGCTTGAAACTGAACACGGCCAAGCCCTTCAGGCTCTTGGGAACGTGGAGCGCGCGCCCGCCGCCGAGATCGAGCTCGGCGCTCGGCACGTGGGCGGCGTCTTCGGGCTTGTAGTCGGTCAGGCGGAAGAAAGCCTCGCGAACCTGGGCCGTGGCGTCGGGACCAAGCGGCGTGTGCCAGGTGTCGATCTCCCCCAGCCGGTCGAGCCGGTAATCGACCGGACCGTTGAGCGCGAGGACGTCGAGCTCGTCCTCCACCAGGTCGATGAAGGGCAGGAACAGCGAACGGTTGAGGCCGTCCTTGTAGAGATCGCGCGGGGGGCGGTTGCTGGTGGTGACGACGGTGACCCCCTCGTCGCGGATCAGGGCGGTGAACAGCCGGCTCATGATCGCGGCATCGGCGGTGTTGTTGACCACCATCTCGTCGAACGCCAGGCAGCGGACCCCTTGCGCGATCCGGGCCGCTGCCGGAGCGACGGGATCGCCGGTTTCTTTCGCCCGTTCCTCGCGGATCAGCGCGTCGACCTCCAGCATGAAGGCGTGGAAATGGACGCGGCGCTTATGCTCGATGTCGAGCGTCTCGACGAACAGGTCCATCAGCATCGACTTGCCGCGGCCCACGCCGCCCCACATGTAGATGCCGCGCGGTCGCGCCGGCGCGCGTGCGAACAGGCGGTCGAGCAGGCCCGGCTCGCGGTGCCGCTCGAGCGCTTCCTGGAGCGATTGCAGCCGTTCGGATGCCTCGCGCTGCTGCGGATCGGGGCGCAGTTCGCCCGCGGCGACCAGCGCCTCGTACCGCGCGAGCATTGCGCTCACTTGCGGCTGGCCTTGCGCACCAGGGCGGTGAAACCGGCCACCAGGTGATCGCGCTGGACGACCTCACCGCGCAGGAACAGCAGGCGCCCGGTCTCGCGCAGGACCTCGACCACCGCGTCGAGCGGCTCGTCGACTTTCCCCGCGCCGATGAACTGGGTCGACAGCTCCAGCGTCACCGCCGGCCCGGCATCGCCATCGGTCAGCGTGCGCATCGCCGCGAACAGCGAGATATCGATCAGCGCCAGCGTCACCGCGCCGTGGATCATGTCCTGCAGGTTGGTGTGCCGCCGTTCGGGGAACATCCGCAGGCGGCACCTGTCCCCTTCGGTCCGCACCAGCAGGTCGCCCATGACGACCGGGTTGAAGCGCGTCTCGTCGCGCAGGCGCCAGGTGTGCCAGCCCGGATGGTCGGGGTGCTCGCGGTATTCGAACGCCGAAGATTCGCTGTTCACGCTCAGATCTGGCGCTCGACCAGCATCTTCTTGGTCTCGGCGATCGCCTTGGCGGGGTTCAGCCCCTTGGGGCACACGTTGGCGCAGTTCATGATCGTGTGGCAGCGGTAGAGCCGGAACGGGTCCTCCAGCGCGTCGAGCCGCTCACCGGTCATCTCGTCGCGGCTGTCGGCCAGCCAGCGATAGGCCTGGAGGAGGATCGCCGGGCCGAGGAACTTGTCCGAATTCCACCAGTAGCTGGGGCAGGCGGTCGAACAGCAGGCGCACAGGATGCATTCGTAGAGGCCGTCCAGCTTCTCGCGCTGTTCGGGGCTCTGCAGGCGTTCCTTGCCGCTGGGCGTGGTCGAAACGGTCTGCAGCCACGGACGGATCGACGCGTACTGGGCGTAGAAGTGCGAGAAATCGGGCACCAGGTCCTTCACCACGTCCATGTGGGGCAGGGGGGTGATCCGGATTTCGCCCTTCAGGTCCTCCATCGCGGTGGTGCAGGCGAGGCCGTTCTTGCCGTTCATGTTCATCGAGCACGAACCGCAGATCCCCTCGCGGCAGGAACGGCGGAAGGTGAGCGTGGGATCGACTTCGTTCTTGATCTTGATCAGCGCGTCGAGGACCATCGGCCCGCAATCGTCGAGGTCGATCTCGAACGTGTCGTAGCGCGGGTTTTCGCCGCTATCGGGATCGTACCGGTAGATCCGGAACTTCTGCACCCGCGCGGCGCCTTCGGCCCGGTGGACATTGCCCTTGCGCGAGATCTTCGAGTTCTTCGGGAGGGTGAAGGTCGCCATAGTTCGATCCTGTTGCTTCGGCAGTCTCTCTAGCGCTTCGCATTGCGCTGGCAAGGGCGCGGCGCAAACTTCACCGGGCCATGAGCCCGTGCCGCGCGAGGCTTTCGGCGAGGATGGTCTCGATCAGTTCGGGCTGGCTCCAGCCTGCCAGCGCCGCCGCGCGGCCGAAGACCTTCTGCGACCAGAGGTTGCAGTTGAGGTTGAGCTCGAGGAACGTGATCTCGCCGGTGTCCTCGTTCACGCGGAATTCGAACCGGCCATAGTCGAACGGCCGATACTCGTTCCACGCCTTGCGCGTCAGGTCGGCGATCCGCGCGGCCATGTCCGCGTTCTCGAACGGGTCGAGCGAGTATTTCTGGCTCCGGTCCACGAGATCGCGCTTCTCCCGGTAGGTGCGCAGGTGCGAGGGATCGGCCTGGCGGAAGATCATCATCGGCAGGATCGTCGGCTCCCCCCTGACGGTGATCACCGGCACTTCGACGTCGCTGCCTTGCAGGAACGGTTCGACGATCGCGTCGTGGCCCAGCGCGTGGACATCGGCGACGGCCCGCTCCACGCTGGCGAGGTCGGTCGCATCGTTGACGCCCCAGCTGGCCGACGAGGCATTGGGCTTCACCACGTAGCGGGTGGCCGGCGGCACGGCGGACAGATCCACCGGGGCGCCGCGGCGAAAGATCGCCCAGGGCGCGGTCGGCACGTCGGCCGCGCGCGCGGCCCGCTTGGCCAGGTGCTTGTCGTCCGCCAGCCCGCGCAGGATCGGGCTGGCCCCTAGGTAGGGTATGCCCTTGCGCTCGCACAGCAGCGGGCAGAGCATTTCCGAATTGAAGAAACCGGCCCGGTTGAGCAGGGGGAAGACGAAATCGACCTCGGGGTTTTCGAACAGCACCTCGAACCGGTCGGCGATGACGAGGTTCAGGCCCAGGCCTTCGAGCACCTGGCGCATCTCGCGGTGATAGAGCGCGTGATTGCCGTCTTCGGGGTGCAGTTCGCCGTCCCACAGGGCGTTCTTGGCGATGAAGAGGATGCGGAGCCGCTCCCGGGCCGCGGCATCGATGGTCATGGGACGCAGTGCGGTCACGAACGATTGCCCTTGTTGCGCTGCGGCGTATGTCGCGGTGCAGCAAATTCGCTGGAATGCGTCCCTAGGTCTGTTAGGTCTGCACGCAAGCGAAAAAGCCATCCGGGTCGTCGATGCGAACAGCCACCAGCCAGATGTCGCGCGAGTTCGCGGACGATCCACGCGCCCATGAACTGGTCGCCCGGCTTTGCAGCGGCGGCGACGAGCGGCTGGCACTCGATCCGCAAACCGGCCTCAACCGCTACATGTCGGGCCCGTACCCGCGCGACACCTTCGCCATGCTTCGTCCACGGCCAACGACATCTCGCACGATGCCTTCCGCCACCTGCTCGGCCAGGGTCGGCCGGCGGACGGGGACTATGGCGCCCTGCTGGAGGGCATGCGCGGGCGCCTGCGCGGCGCGTTCGGGCTGGGCGGCGATGTCGATGTCGTCTTCGCGCCGTCGGGGACCGACCTCGAATATGTGGCGCTGGCCGCGACGATCGATCGCTCGCCCGGGGGCGTCCACAATGTCCTGCTCGGCGCGGACGAGGTGGGGCGGGGGTGCGTCCATTCGGCGGCCGGGCGCTATTTCAACGATCGCACCGCGCCGGGCCGCACCGTCGTACCCGGCGAAAGCGTGCCCGGGCTGGGGGCCGTGTCGCTGACCGACATCCCGGTGCGCTGCGGGCGGGGGCTGGCGCGCACCAGCGGCCAGATCGCCGCCAGCATCGAGGGGGAGATCGCGCGCGCTCGCGCCGGCGGACGCCACACGCTGGTCCATGTCGTCCACGGATCGAAGACCGGCCTGATCCTGCCCGCGCTCGACGACCTGGACCGCCTGCTGGCTCGCTGGGGACAGGCGATGACGCCCGTGGTCGATGCGTGCCAGGTCCGCCTGTCGCCCGGCGATGTCGCGGCCTATCTGGACCGCGGGGCGATCGTGCTGATGACCGGTTCCAAGTTTGCCGGCGGCGTCCCGTTCAGCGGCTGGGCGCTCGTGCCCGCCGACCTCGTGCGCCGCGCGCCGCCGCTGCCCGCCGGGTTCGATGCCCTGTTCCGCCGGGCCGAATGGCCACAAGGCTGGAACGGGCGCGAGGCACTGCCCGACCAGGGCAACCCGGGGCTGGCCACGCGGCTGGAGGGGGCGCTGTTCGAACTGGAGCGGTTCCGCGCCCTGCCGGTGGATGCGGTCTCGCGCGTGATCGATGCCTTCCAGCGTGCGCTGCGGCAGGGCCTGGTCGCGCCGCTGCACTTGCGCGAAGTCGAACGCTCCGCCGACCCCGACCCCGACCCCGACACCGACACCGACACCGACCCCGACCCCGACCCCGACACCGACACCGACACCGACCCCGACCCCGACCCCGACACCGACACCGACACCGGCCAGCCCGCCGCGCCGCACGCCGATCTCCTCGCCACGCTGGCGACCCTCGACGTCTCGGCCCTGCCGGCGGCGCGGAGCTTCGATGGCGCCGTATCGCTGCACGCGCGGCTCGCGCGTGGGGGCATCCGGCTGGGCCAGCCGGTCAGGAGCGTGCGCCTGCCCTGCGGGGGCTGGGGCGGGACCTTGCGCCTCGGCCTGTCGATGCCGCAGATCGCCGCTCTCGCGCCCCTGTCGCAGTCTGCCTGCGAAGCGGCCTTTGCCGCGCATTTCGAGCTCGTGGCGGAGGCCCTGCGCCAGTGCGAAGCCGTCGCCTGACAGGCGGCGCGGGCTAGCCCGCGATCAGCGCGTTGCGCCGCCAGGATTCGGCCAGGAGCGTCTCGATCAGGTCGCCGTGGCTGAAGCCGGCCTGGGCCGCCGCCTTGGCCATGACCTTTTCCGACCACAGGTTGCAGTTGAGATTGATCTCGATGAAATTCACGTCGCCGGTGGCGAGATCCAGCCGGAACTCGATCCGGCCATAGTCGAAGGGCACGAATTCCTGCGCGACCTTGCGGGCCATGGCCTCGATCCGCGGGGCGAACTCGGCATGGTCGAAACGCTTCAGCGCCGCCTTCTCGGTGTTCTGGACCAGATCGCGCTTCTCGTAATAGGTCCACAGCTTCTGCGTGTCCTCGCGCTCGTACCACAGCATGGGCAGGGCGACGGGCTCGTCGCGGATGGTGATGAACGCGCACTGGATGTCGTAACCGTCGAGGTAGGGCTCCACGATCGCGTCGTGGCCCTGGCCGTGGATGTCGGCGATGGCATTGGCCACCCCGTTCCAGTCGAAGGCATCCGAGATGCCCCAGCTGGCGGAGGAGGCATTGGGCTTGATCACCCACCGGCCCCCGGGCGCGGGCGGCAGGTCCTTTTCCAGCACGGGGCCGCCCCGGCGATAACAGAACCACGGGGCAGTGGGCACGCCGGCGTGGGCGGCCGCCAGCTTCGACACCGACTTGTCGTCGCCCATCCCGCGCAGGAACGGCATCGCGCCGAGATAGGGAATGCGGTGCATGTTGCACAGCAGCGGGATCAGCATCTCGCTGTTGACGAAGCCGCCACGGTTGAGGAGCGGGAAGACGAAATCGACCTCCGGCCGCTCGAACAGCGCCTTGTACGTATCCGCGAACCGGAGGTTGAGGCCGAGGCTTTCCAGCGTCGTGCGCACTTCGTGGTGATAGATCGCGTGGTTGCCGTCTTCGGGATGCATCCCGCCCCCCCACAGGACGTGCTTGGCCATGAACAGCAGGCGGACGCGCTCCTTGGCGTCGTCGGGAATGCGCAGGGGCTGGGGAGAATCGGGCATCGGGGGGTCTCGTCGGTTGGGACAGGCCCGCCATCTAGGCGCGAACGCGGCGCGCCGCCAGAGCCCTCTTGCACTGGCTCGGTGGGCAGGGATCGCGGCAGCGGTGCGAACGGCAAGAAGGGGCGGAACGATCCGCGTGCACGCAACACGCGGGCCATTCCGCCCCTTCGTCGGCGCCTGTTGCGGCTTACTGCCCGAAAGTGCGCTGCCACCAGCCGCGGCGCGGAGAGGAGGACTTGCCTTCCTCCTGCGCGGCGGGCGCGGTCTCGGCCTCGCTCTCGTCTGCCGGTGCGGCGGCATCGGCGGTCTCGGGCGCGGAGGTCGGCTCCTCGCGGCTTTCCGCAGGCGGGGCTTGCGGGGCCGGTTCATCGTCGGCCTTCTTGCGCCGCCGCGTGCGCTTGGGCTTTTCAGCCGGTGCCTCGGCCTCCGCTTCGGCTTCGGCCTTGGCGGGGCCAGCGCTTTCGGCTGCGGGTGCCTGCGCCTCCTCGGCCTTCTTGCGCCGGGTGCGCCGCTTGGGCTTCGGAGCCTCCTCGGTCTCGGCTTCGGCCGCCGGGGTTTCCGCGGGGGAGTCGCCGGCCGGCTCTTCCGCCGCCGCGTCCTTGGCCTTCGCCTTGGCACGCGGCTTGCGCTTGGCCGGCGGAGCGGCCTCCTCTCCGTCTTCGGCCTTCTTGCGGCGCGTGCGCTTCTTCGGCTTGGGTTCTTCCTCGGCCCCGGCCGGCTGGTCCGGCGCGTCCGCGGTCGCTTCGGCGCCCGGGGCGACGGCCATGTCCTCGCTCACGCGTTCGGCGACCGCTTCGGGCGTCTCGATCTCGCCTTCGCCGGCGTTATCGCCGTCCTCGCGATCGCGGCCGCCGCGCCGCCGGCGTCCGCCCCGGCGGCGGCGCTTGCGCGGCTTGCCCTCGTCCTCTTCCGAGGCGGGGCCGCCTTCGCTGTCGCCGTCCCCGTTACCGGTGGATTCGTGGCCGGCGGTTTCGTCGTCGTCCCTGTCGTCGCCGCCCTCGTCGCCGCCCTCGTCGCCGTTGCGGCCCTTGTTGCGGCCGCGGCCACCCCGGCGGCGGCGCTTGCGCTTGCGGTTGCCGTTGTCGTCGTCCTCGTCGTCGCGGTCCTCGGCCTGTTCGTCGGCCTCGGGCTCGTCCTCGTCGTCGACGATCGGTTCGAACTTCGGTGCCTGCGCCGGCTTGGGCCCGGAGCTGGAGACGCTCATCTTCGCGCCTTCCTCCTCACCCTCGGGCACGACTTCGACGGTGACGCCGTAACGGCGCTCGATCTCGACCAGGTCGTCGCGCTTGGAATTGAGCAGGTAGACCGCCGCCTCGGTGCTGGCGGCCAGCGTGATGACCGTGCCCTTGCCCTTGGCCGCTTCGTCCTCGATCAGGCGCAGGGCCGAAAGGCCCGCGCTCGATGCCGTGCGGACGAGGCCGGTGCCGTCGCAGTGCGGGCATTCGCGGGTGGTCGCTTCCAGCACGCCCGTGCGCAGGCGCTGCCGGCTCATCTCCATCAGGCCGAAGCCGGAAATGCGGCCGACCTGGATCCGCGCCCGGTCGCTTTTCAGCGCGTCTTTCAGCGCGCGTTCGACCTTCCGGTTGTTGGAGTTGTACTCCATGTCAATGAAGTCGATCACCACCAGGCCGGCCATGTCGCGCAGGCGCAGCTGGCGCGCGATTTCCTTGGCCGCTTCGAGGTTGGTGGACAGGGCCGTCTGCTCGATCCCGTGTTCCTTGGTCGAACGGCCGGAGTTGATGTCGATCGAGACGAGCGCCTCGGTCGGGTTGATGACCAGGTAGCCGCCGCTCTTCAACTGCACGACCGGGTCGTACATCGCGCGCAGCTGGTCCTCCGCGCCATAGCGCTGGAACAGGGGGACCGGGTCGGAATAGGCCTTCACCCGCCGGGCGTGGCTGGGCATCAGGAGCTTCATGAACTCCTTCGCCGAGCGGTAGCCGGCTTCGCCCTCGACCACGACTTCCTCGATCTCGCGGTTGTAGATGTCGCGAATCGCCCGCTTGATCAGGTCGCTGTCCGAATGGATCAGCGTGGGGGCGCTGGAGGAAAGCGTCTTCTCGCGGATCTCGTCCCACAGGCGCGCGAGATAGTCGAAGTCGCGCTTGATCTCGGTCTTGGTGCGCTGGAGGCCGGCCGTGCGGACGATCAGGCCCATCGTGCGCGGCAGCTTGAGATCGCCGACGATCTGCTTCAGCCGCTTGCGATCGCTGGCGCTGGAAATCTTGCGCGAGATGCCGCCGCCGTGGCTGCTATTGGGCATCAGCACGGTGTAGCGGCCGGCGAGGCTGAGGTAGGTCGTCAGCGCGGCACCCTTGTTGCCGCGTTCTTCCTTGACCACCTGGACCAGCAGGACCTGCCGGCGCTGGATCACGTCCTGGATCTTGTAGCGGCGGCGCAGCGCCTGGCGCCGGGCGCGGACCTCGTCCACTTCCTTGGCCCGCGCGCGGCCCTTGCCCTGGCGGCGGCCGCGACCCCGGCGGCCGCGGCGCGAACCGTTGCCTTCTTCCTCGTCGTCGCTGTCGTCGTCGCCATCGTCGTCGCCATTCGCGACCTGGCCTTCCTCGATCGTGGCGACCTTGTCCTTCTCGGACGTGTCGATTTCCTCGACCCCGTCCTCGGCGAATTCCTCGACCAGCGATTCGCCGGTCTCGTCGTCGGCGTCGTACTCGTCGCCCGGAACGTCGCCGCGTTCCTCTTCCTCGGCGCGCAGGCGCGCTTCTTCCTCGGCAGCCTCGGCCTCTTCGGCCAGGAGCTGTTCGCGGTCTTCCTTCGGGATCTGGTAGTAGTCGGGGTGGATCTCGCTGAAGGCGAGGAACCCGTGCCGGTTGCCGCCGAAATCGACGAAGGCCGCCTGGAGGCTGGGTTCGACCCGGGTTACCTTGGCGAGGTAGATATTGCCCTTGATTTGCCGATGTTCGGCGGATTCGAAATCAAATTCCTCGATCCGGTTGCCCTTGAGCACCGCCACCCGCGTTTCTTCCGGGTGGCGCGCATCGATAAGCATGCGCGTTGCCATGTAAAAATCTCCGTGCGCGTCCGGGCGGGCTGTCGCCGGCCGGGATCGTCTGCGCAAATAAGTGGGATCCGCCGATCGCCTGGCGATGGGCGGCAATGTCGAACCGGACGCCGCGAACCTTTTCGCGGTGCCGGAATGATGTGTCTGCAATCATGCGAATGCGCCTGTGTCGCGCCGCCTGGCCCGCCAGCGCGACGACGCCCGCCTGTGGCGGGGTGGTCATGCTCGGGGAGAGGCTTCTCATGAACTGCATCAACCTGTTGCGAGCGCCGGAGCAGGAAGCTGCCGGCGAGCCTGGGGCCCGTTTGGTTCCCGCGCCGGATAGCGGCGTCGGGCTGTGGCGGGCCGGAATTTCGGCCTTGCAGAGCTAGCATCCCGCCATTCGTTCGGCAACCATGTTGCGCATCCTGCCCGCAACACCCTAACAACCGGGCGCAATGTCCATGCGGCTTCAGATATGGCTGATCTTCCTGGCGCCGCCGGTTTTCCTGGCGGCGCTGTACCTGCTCGGCCTGTCGATCCCGGTGCCGCACCTGGGGCGCGACTACGTGGTGCGCGTGGCCCTGCCCGAGGCGGGCGACCCGGTCGGCCTGCCCACGATCCACGGCCCGCCGGACCGGTCGCGGCCGCTGGTGGTGATCGACCCCGGCCACGGGGGGAAGGACCCGGGCGCCAGCGTCGAGGGGTACCGGGAAAAGGACATCGCCCTGGCGCTCGCCATGGCCTTGCGCGACAGGCTGGTGGCGGACGGCGGGGTCAGGGTCGCCCTGACGCGCGAGGACGATCGTTTCCTCGTGCTCGACGAACGGCCCGAGATCGCCCGCCGGCTCGACGCCGACCTGTTCGTGTCGATCCACGCGGATTCGGCCGGCGAAGCGAGCGGCGCGAGCGGGGCGAGCATCTATACCCTTTCGGCCCGGGCCTCGAGCGAGGCCGCGGCGCGCTTCGCCGAACGGGAGAACGAGGCCGACCGGGTCAACGGCGTGCGGATCGAAGGGCAGGATGCCGATGTCAGCGCGATCCTGGTCGAACTGTCGCAGCGCCGGGTGCAGGAGGCATCGGCCGAGTTCGCCGGGCTGATCGTGCGCGAGGGGGAAGGGGAACTGGTCTTCCATCCGCGCCCGCGCCGGTCGGCGGCGCTGGCCGTGCTGCGCGCGCCCGACGTGCCGGCCGTGCTTTACGAAGCCGGCTTCATCACCAATCCGGAAGACGCGCGGCGCCTCGCCAGCCCCGAGGCGCGCGAGCGTTTTGCCGGCGTCATGGCGCGTGCGATCCGGATCTACTTCGCCCGCCAGGCCGGCACCTAAACCATATGGCATTCCGCCGAAGCTGCGTGCTAGAGACGCCTCGACCATGGCCGAACCCTCTACAACCGAATACTTTCGCTACCGCATTCGTCGCGACGCCTCGGGCGCGCTGAACTGGCTCGCGACGAACTGGCGGGAAAGGCGCTGGTTCCGCTGGGGAGCGGTCGCGCTGGGCGCGCTGCTGGTGCTGTGGCTGGCTGTCTGGGCCCTGCTGGCGCGCGGGCTGCCCGATGCGGAGATGCTGCTTGAATACGAACCGCCGCTGCCGACGATGGTGCGCGCGGCCGACGGGGAGATCGTCCATTCCTACGCACGCGAGCGGCGCGTGCAGTTGCAATATGCCGATTTCCCCGAGACCCTGATCGAGGCCTACCTTGCGGCCGAGGACAAGACCTTCTTCAGCCACGGCGGCATCGACATCGGCGGCCTGACCGGGGCCGTGATCGACTATGTCAGCAAGCTGGGATCCGGCGAACGCGCGGTGGGCGGTTCCACCATCACCCAGCAGGTGGCGAAGAACATCCTGCTGTCGAACGAGTATTCGATCACTCGCAAGCTCAAGGAAATGATCCTGGCCCGGCGGATCGAGGGCGCGCTGACCAAGGAGCAGATCCTCGAGCTCTACCTGAACGAGATCCCGCTGGGGCGGCGCAGCTTCGGCGTCCAGGCAGCGTCGCGGGCCTATTTCGACAAGGACGTGGGCGAGCTGGCGCTGCACGAGATGGCGTTCCTGGCGATCCTGCCCAAGGCGCCCGAGCGTTACGGGCGCAGCCAGCATCACGACCTGGCGCTGGCGCGGCGCAACTTCGTGCTCGACCAGATGGCGGCCAACGACTTCATTACCGAGGCGCAGGCGGCCGAGGCGCAGGCGCAGCCGCTGGGCCTGCAGCCCAGCCGGGCGCAGTACAGTTCCGCCGATGCCGGCTATTTCTTCGAGGAAGTGCGCCGCCAGCTGATCGAGGATTTCGGCGAGAACGCCGAAGACGGGCCGAACAGCGTCTATGCCGGCGGCCTGTGGGTGCGCACCTCGCTCGATCCGGAAATGCAGGCGGCGGCGCGCGACGCGCTGCGCGGCGGCATGATCCGCTATCACGGCAACCGGGGCTGGCCCGGACCGGTGGCGACGATCGATCCGGACAACGGCGAGTTGATCGCGCAGCTGCGCTCCTCCAACCTCGGCATCAATTACCGCGGCTGGCGGATCGGCGTCGTCACGGCGCGCAGCGGATCGTCGGCCACGATCGGCCTGACCAATGGCGAGAGCCACCCGCTGTCCGGCTTTCCCGACGCGCTGAAGGTCGGCGACGTCGTGGCGGTGGAGAAGGCCGGGGCCGGTTATCGCCTGCGCTCGGTGCCGGAAGTTTCCGGCGGCTTCGTGGCGATGGACCCCCTGACCGGGCGCGTCCTGGCAATGCAGGGCGGGTTCGACAGCCGGCTGGGCGATTTCAACCGCGCCACCCAGGCCGAACGCCAGCCGGGCTCGACGATCAAGCCCTTCGTCTATGCGACCGGCCTCGACCACGGGATGACGCCGGCCTCGCAGGTGCCGGACCAGACGTTCTGCTATTACCAGGGCGCGCGCCTGGGTGAAAAGTGCTTCCGCAACTTCGGCGGCGGCGGCGGCGGCGTCCACACGATGCGCTGGGGGCTGGAGCAGAGCCGCAACCTGATGACGGTGCATATCGCGATGGACGCGGGCATGCCGCAGGTCATCAGGACCTTCGAACGGGTCGGCATCGGCAGTTACGAACCTTATCCCGCCTTCGCGCTGGGGGCGGGGGACACGACTGTCCTCAAGATGGTCAACGCCTATGCGGCCCTGGCCAACCACGGGCGCCAGAACGCGCCGACGGTGATCGATTACGTGCAGGACCGGCGCGGCAAGGTCATCTGGCGGGCGGATCGCCGGCCGTGCGACCGGTGCAACATGCCCGAATGGGACGGGAAGCCGATGCCGCGCGCGGGGCTGAGCGGCAAGCAGGTGATGGACCCGCGCACCGCCTACCAGGTCGTTCACATGCTGCAGGGCGTCGTCACCCGCGGCACCGCGGTGCGGCTGCGCGATCTCGGCCTGCCCCTGTTCGGGAAGACGGGCACGACGACGGGCCCCACCAATGCCTGGTTCGTGGGCGGCTCGCCCGAGGTCGTGGCGGGCGTCTATCTCGGCTTCGACCAGCCGCGCAACATGGGCGGGTGGGTCCAGGGCGGCAACACGGCGGCCCCGATGTTCAAGGATTTCGTCCGCAAAACGCGGGCGCGGTGGTCCGACGATCCCTTCGTCGCGCCCGCGGGGATACGCATGGTGCGGATCGATCGCCGTTCCGGCAAGCGCGTGCTCGACGGCTGGCCGAGCGACGATCCGCGCGCGGCGATCATCTGGGAGGCGTTCAAGCCCGATACCGAGCCGCCGCGGCGCACCCGGGCCGACGCGATCGAGGCCAAGCGGCGCGAGATCCTGGAACTGATCCGGCGCGGGCAGTCGGCCGGGCAATCCGCCGGCCCCGGCGCGGGCGATCACAACGAGCCGTCCGATTTCGTCGAGGACCAGGGCGGCATCTATTGAGGCCGCGCCGATCCGCGCCCGGCCGGCAGGGAGAGACGACATGCGCAAGGTCCTGATCGCCGCGATCCTGGCGGTTTTCTGCGCGGCGCCGGCGGCGGCCGAGCTTCCGGTCGGTGCGAAGGCGCCGGCATTCACGACCCGGGCCGCGCTCGGCGGCGAGGCGATGGCGTTCAGCCTGCGCGCCGCGCTCGCCCGGGGGCCGGTCATCCTCTATTTCTACCCCAAGGCCTTCACCAGGGGGTGCACGCTCGAAGCGCGCCAGTTTGCCGAGGCGTCCGAAGCTTTCTCCGCCGCCGGCGCCACGGTGATCGGCATGTCGGCCGACGACCTGGAAACGCTGAAGCGGTTTTCGACCGAGGAATGCCGCGATCGCTTTGCCGTCGGCGTCGCCACCCCGCAGATCGTGCGCGCATACGACGTTGCGCTGCAGCGCGAGGGCCGCGACACCGGGCTGACGCAGCGCGTCAGCTACGTCATCGATCGCAGCGGCCGTATCGCCTTCGTCCACTCGGATGCCGATTACCGCGATCACGTTCGCCTGACCCTCTCCGCGGTGCGCAGGCTGGCCGCCGGCGATTGAGGCGGCACCCTTTCCCAATCGGGCGCGCTCGGCTAAGCGGGCGGCCAAATTCCTGATCGGAGAAGAAATTCATGCGTGCCGAGGGGCAGGCCCATATCGACCGTATCGATGCCGCGCTCGCGCTCGTCCGCCAGTCGCTCGACTGGGACCGCGCCCTGCGCCGGCTCGACGAACTGAGCGCGCGCGTGCAGGACCCGACCTTGTGGGACGACCCCAAGGAAGCGCAGGCGATCACGCGCGAACAGAAGCGCCTCGAGGACGCCGTGCGCACCGTGCGCGAGATCGAGAGCGAGAAGAGCGACGCGATCGAATTCGTCGAGATGGGCGAGGCGGAAGGCGACGACGACGTCGTTGCCGACGGCCTGGCGAGCCTGGAGAAGCTCGCCGAAAGGGCGGATGCCGACAAGGTCCAGGCCCTGCTGGCGGGCGAGGCCGATGCCAACGACACCTACCTGGAAATCCACGCCGGGGCCGGCGGCACCGAGAGCCAGGACTGGGCGGAAATGCTGCTGCGCATGTATGCCCGCTGGGCCGAGCGGCGCGGGTTCAAGGTCGAGACCGTCGAATACCAGGCGGGCGAGCAGGCCGGGATCAAGAGCGCGACCCTGCTGCTGAAGGGCGAGAACGCCTATGGCTATGCGAAGACCGAGAGCGGGGTCCACCGGCTGGTCCGCATCAGCCCCTACGACAGCGCGGCGCGGCGGCACACCAGCTTCAGCTCGGTCTGGGTCTATCCGGTGATCGACGACAATATCGCGATCGAGATCAATCCCGCCGACCTCAAGATCGACACCTACCGCGCCAGCGGCGCCGGCGGGCAGCACGTCAATACGACCGACTCGGCCGTGCGGATCACCCACGTGCCGAGCGGCATCGTGGTCGCGAGCCAGAACGACCGCAGCCAGCACAAGAACCGCGACACGGCGATGAACATGCTGCGCGCCCGCCTTTACGAGGAGGAGCTGCGCAAGCGCGAGGAGGCCGCCAGCGCCGAACACGCGAGCAAGAGCGACATCGGCTGGGGCCACCAGATCCGCAGCTACGTCCTCCAGCCCTACCAGATGGTCAAGGACCTGCGCACGGGCGTGACCTCAACCTCGCCCGACGACGTGCTCGACGGGGCGCTCGACCCGTTCATCTCGGCCGCGCTGGCGCAGCGGGTCACCGGCGAGGCGGTCGAGGTCGAGGACGTCGACTGACAGTCCGCCATGCCGAAGGTTTTTGCCACCTGCGCCGCGGCGCGCTAGGTCCCGGGATCATGCGGAAGCTCCTGCCTCTTCTGTGCGGCGCCACGCTGCTGGCCCTGGCAGGCTGCGAGCCGGTCGATTCCGACCGGCCGGAAACGGCGCAGCCGTTCCCCACGCCCGACCGGCCGGTGTCCGAACTGGGCGGCAACCAGTTTTCCACCGAGACGGCGCGCGACAGCGTCGGCGAAGCGCGCAAGGTCATGGACCTGGCGGAGATCTCGCCGGGGATGAGCGTGGCCGACATCGGCGCGGGCGAAGGCTATTACACGGTGCGCCTGGCGGGCCGCGTCGGGGAGGACGGGCGCGTCCTCGCCCAGGATATCGACCGCGAGGCGCTCGACCGGCTTGCGCTGCGGGTCGAGCGGCAGCGGCTCGACAATGTGTCGATCAAGCTGGGGGCGGGGGACGATCCCAAGCTGCCGCCGGCGAGCTTCGATCGCGTCTTCATGGTGCACATGTATCACGAGGTGCGCGAACCCTACGCCTTCCTGTGGCGGTTGTGGCCGGCGCTGCGCGAAGGCGGGCGGGTGATCGTGGTCGACGTCAACCGTCCGGCCGACCAGCACGGGATAGAGCCCCTGCTGCTTGCCTGCGAATTCAAGGCCGTAGGGTTCGAGCTCGACACGTTTCACGACGCGCCGGAGCTGGCCGGGTACTATGCACAGTTCAAGCGGGCCGCTAAGAGGCCCGAACCGGAAGAGATCAAGCCGTGCCGCGGATCGGCGGGGCAGGGTAATGGAAACGCGGTCCGGTAGGCCGCTACGAGGATAACAGGTTCAATGGCATTCAAGGGGCTCAGCCCGATAGTTTACGGCGGACGCGAGGTCTGGCCGCTGATCGAAGGCGGCAAGGGCGTTTCGGCGACCAATCACATGAGTTCGGGGGCCTGGGCTGCGGCCGGCGGCATCGGCACCGTCAGCGCGGTCAACGCCGACAGCTACGATGCCGAAGGCAAGATCGTGCCGCAGGTCTATGACCAGCTTACGCGCAAGGAGCGCCACGAGCAGCTGATCCGCTACGCCATCGACGGCGCGACGGAACAGGTGCGCCGCGCCTACGACGTCGCCGGCGGCAAGGGCGCGATCAACATCAACGTCCTGTGGGAAATGGGCGGCGCGCAACAGGTGCTGGAAGGCGTGCTGGAGCGGACCCGCGGCCTCGTCACCGGCGTCACCTGCGGGGCGGGCATGCCCTACAAGCTGGCCGAGATCGCGGCGCGTTTCAACGTCAGTTACCTGCCGATCATCAGTTCCGCCCGGGCCTTTCGCGCGCTGTGGAAGCGCAGCTATCACAAGGTGAGCGAGCTGATGGCCGCCGTGGTCTACGAAGACCCCTGGCTCGCTGGCGGGCACAACGGCCTTTCCAACGCCGAAGACCCGACCCGGCCCGAAGATCCCTATCCCCGCGTCAAGGCGCTGCGCGAGACGATGCGCAAGGAAGGCGTGTCGGAAGACGTGCCGATCGTCATGGCCGGCGGCGTCTGGTTCCTGCGCGAGTGGGAGAACTGGATCGACAACCCCGAACTGGGCAAGATCGCCTTCCAGTTCGGCACCCGTCCGCTGCTGACGGAAGAAAGCCCGATCCCGCAGCAGTGGAAGGACATGCTGCGCACGCTGGAGCCGGGCGACGTGCTGCTGCACAAGTTCTCGCCCACCGGCTTCTATTCCTCCGCGGTCAAGAACCCGTTCCTGTGGGATCTCATCCACCGCAGCGAACGGCAGGTCCCCTATTCGAAGGTCGAGGCCGGCGAACACACGGTCCAGCTCGATGTCGGGGTGAAGGGCAAGAACTTCTGGGTGACGCCCAAGGATCGCGACCGGGCCCGCGGCTGGGCGGCGGAAGGCTATACCGAGGCGTTGAAGACCCCCGACGACACGGTCGTCTTCGTGACGCCCGAAAGCCGTGCCGAGATCCGCAAGGATCAGGCCGACTGCATGGGCTGCCTGTCGCACTGCGGGTTCTCGTCGTGGAAGGACCACGACGACTATACCACCGGGCGCCTGGCCGATCCGCGCAGTTTCTGCATCCAGAAGACGCTGCAGGATATCGCGCACGGCGGCGACGTGCAGCAGAATCTCGCCTTCGCCGGGCACGCGGCCTACCGCTTCAAGCAGGACCCGTTCTATTCGAACAACTTCACCCCGACGGTGAAGCAGCTGGTCGATCGCATCCTGACCGGGGATTGATCGGCGGGCGAGCGATCAGGCGGCGGGGTCGCGATGGCGCGACGCATCGAGCCCCGCCCGCTCTTCCTCCTCGCTCACCCGCATGGGCACGACCAGGCTGACCATGAGCGCCGCGATCGCGGTCGCCACCGCGCTCCAGCCCGCGACAACCGCGGTTCCCAGGACCTGGGCGAGCAGTTGCGAGCCCATGGTCATGCCCTCGGCATAACCGACGCCCCCCAGCGATTCGGAAAGGAACAGGCACAGCAGTACCGAGCCGATCGCGGCCCCTGCGCCGTGGACGGCGAATACGCCCAGCGTATCGTCGATCGCCAGCCGGTCGCGCACGAGGATCGCGACACCGCGGCCCGCGACGGCGGCAAGGGCGCCCAGGACGATCGCTGCGCCCGGCGATACGAAACCCGAAGCCGGCGTAGCGGCCGCCAGGCCGGCAAGCACGCCCTTCGCCCATCCCGAAACGGTCGTGCGGCCGGTCGCCAGCCGTTCCTGCCCCAGCCAGGCGAGCGCGCCGACGCAGGCGGCGAGGTGCGCGTTGAGCATCGCGCTCGACGCATCGTCGGTTGCGGCCAGCGCGCTCCCTCCGTTGAGGACGAGCCACGCGATCCACATCGTGCCGGCCCCGGCGGCGACGAGTTCGGGGCGCGCGTCGAACGCGTCCCCCGCCTGCAGGCCGGCGCGCCGGCCGAGCAGGAGCGCCACGACCAGCGCGGAGACGCCCGCGGTCACGTGCATCGTCAGGCCGCCGGCGAAATCGAGCGTTCCCAGCGTACTGGCGATCCAGCCGCCACCCCAGAGCCAGTGCGTCACCGGCGCTTGGACCAGCAGCGACCAGAGGCCGGCAAAGGCGATCACCCATCCCAGCCGTGCGCGTCCGGCCCAGCTGCCAGCCATCAGGCAGGCCGCGATGACCGGGAAAAGCATCTGGAACAGGACGAAGGCGCTTTCCGGCAGCAGCGTGCCCGGCCGCACGTTGCCCAGGTTGGCCAGCATCCAGTGCGCGTGGTTGCCCAGCCAGCCCAGCGTCACCGGGCCGAAGGCGAGCGTGTAGCCGATCGTGACCCAGGCGAGCGATACCACGGCCGCGATCGCGCCGACCTGGAGCGCGATCGAAGCGGCGGCATGGGGCGGCGTGCGGCCGGCGTAATAGAGTGCAAGGCCGGGCAATGCGGCGAGCAGGGCGATCGCTGCCGCGGCCAGGATCCAGGCCGTGTCGCCCCCGTCGTTCGCGGCGAGCTGCACCAGTTCCTGCGCGCTTGCCGGCGCGGCCGCGAGGGCGACGACGAGGAGGGCCAGGGCCTTGGCGGTCATGCCTGCGCGCATCGATACCCTCCCGGCGTCATACCAATGCTTCGAGGACCTGGTCGGGCGGTCGGTGCCCGTCGGCCCAGAAGCGGATATTGGCGATGACTTTCTCGCCCGAAGCCTCCCGCCCCTCCACTGTCGCGCTGCCGATATGCGGCTGGGCGATAACGTTGGGCAGGGCGACCAGCCGGGCATCGACTTCCGGTTCGTGCGGGAAGACGTCGAGGCCGGCCCCGCCGAGGTGGCCGCTTTCCAGGGCGTCGATCATGGCCTCGTAATCGACCAGCGAGGCGCGCGCCGTATTGATCAGGGCCGCGCCCGGTTTCATCAGCGCGATGCGGCGGGCATCGACCAGCCCCTGCGTCTGCGGGGTTGCCGGGCAGTGCAGGGAGACGATGTCCGCTTCGGCCAGGAGGCGGTCAAGATCTTCCTCGAAGCGGGCGCCGAACATCGTTTCGACCGCCTCGGGCAGGCGGTGGCGGTTGTGATAGCGGATTTCGAGACCGAAGGCGCGGGCCCGCGAGGCCACGGCCTGTCCGATCCGCCCCATGCCCACGATGCCCAGGACCTTGCCGCCAAGCTTGCGGCCCAGCATGGCCGAGGGGGCCCAGCCGGT
Source organism: Pelagerythrobacter marinus (assembly GCF_034375205.1). NCBI lineage: Bacteria > Pseudomonadati > Pseudomonadota > Alphaproteobacteria > Sphingomonadales > Erythrobacteraceae > Pelagerythrobacter > Pelagerythrobacter marinus. Next base: position 901,875 of record NZ_CP139719.1, read on the forward strand.
CCAGCGCTCGCGCCGGATCAGGGCCGTGCCTTCGCGCAGCCGGCGCGGCACGCCGATGATCAGCGCCATGGTGAGATCCGCGGTGTCGTCGGTGAAGACGCCTGGGGTATTGGTGACCATGATCCTGCGCGCGGCCGCGGCGGCCAGGTCGATATGATCGGTGCCGGCACCGAAGCTGGCGATCAGGCCCAGCCGGTCGCCGGCCCCCGCGATCAGTTCCGCGTCGATCCGGTCCGTGACGGTGGGGACCAGCACGTCGCATTCGTGCATGGCGGCGGCCAGGTCGTCGCGGGACATCGGCGTGTCTCCGCGGTTGAGCCGGACGTCGAACAGCTCCTCCATCCGGGCTTCGACCGAGGGAAGGAGATGTCGTGTCACGATCACGCGCGGCTTGCCCGCGACGCGCCGGTTCGAGTCCGATCCCGCCTTTTCCATGCCTTCGCGCTAGGACGCCGGGGCCCTCGCGGTCAAGCGGCGTTCAAGGTCCCTTGATGACCGCCCCCGTCACGATTTATGGACGTCGCGCATGCACAGGCTGTTTATCGTTCTTTTCGCGGCATTTATCGCCGGAGCTTCACCCGCCTTCGGGCAGGAGCGGGAGGTGCCCTACTGGGCGACGATCGATACGAGCGAGCTGAACATGCGCGTCGGCCCGAGCGTCAATTACAGGATCGAGTGGGTCTATCGCCGCGAAGGGCTGCCGGTGAAAGTCGTCCGCGTGATCGACGGCTGGCGGCTGATCCGCGATCCCGACGGTGCCCAGGGGTGGGTCGTCGCCCGCCTGCTCAGCGCGAGGCGGGGGGCGATCGTCGTCGGCGAAGGCCTCGCCGCGCTGCGCGAGGCGCCGGCCGACAACGCGCAGCTGAAATGGAATGCCGAGCCCGGCGTGGTCGGCAAGCTCGGCGAATGCGAGGCCGGGTGGTGCCGCTTCGATGTCGCCGGGCGGGCCGGCTGGATCAGGGCCGAACGGCTCTGGGGCGCGGGCGAACCCTGACACTGGCCGCCGGCCCGGGCGCCAGAGACGAAGGCCAGAAACGAAGGCCAGAAACCACGGGCTGGAACGATGGCCGGAAACGAGGGGCGGTACGCGGCCGCCCCTGCTTCCATGCGATGTTCCCATGCGATGAGCGGCTTGGCAGTCGGGCGGCCGGCGGCCTGCGCCGGCCCGTTCAGGCCCCGTCGTCGGCCGTCTTGCGGGCCACGGTCACCGTCGTCCCGTCTTCGGCGGTGGCGGTCCAGCTGCCGTCTTCCGCCGGCGGGCTGTCGGTCCAGCACAGCTCGGCCCCGCCTTCGGGCGTCAGGCAGTTCCGGTCGTCCCTGACCACCCAGCTGCCGCGCGCCGTCTCTTCCCCGTCCATCGTGTCGACGTAAGTGCCGTCGGCATTGATCGTGGTGGTGGTCACCGTGCCGTCGGCCCAGGTCACCTCGTAATCCCCGGCCGCATCGTCGCTGGCGAGGGCGGCAGTGCCGCTGCCGGCGGCAGGGGCCGCGGCGGTATCGGCAGCAGGCGCGTCGGCGGGCGTTTCGTCCCCTTGTCCGGAACAGGCGCACAGTGCCGCGACGGCCGCGGTCAGAACGATATTTCTCATCTCCCAGAACTCCTTATCTCGTGGAGGTCGGGCGATGATACTCCGCTCGAACCGCGGCGGCAAACGGCACCGGCGCGCTTGTCCCCCGGTGGCTCAGGCCAGTTCGACCGCGACGGCGGTGGCTTCACCGCCCCCGATGCAGAGCGAGGCCACGCCGCGCTTCTTGCCCTGGCGCTTGAGCGCGTTCAGCAGGGTTACCAGGATCCGCGTCCCGCTGGCGCCGATCGGATGGCCCAGCGCGGTTCCCCCGCCGTTGATGTTGATCCTGTCGTGCGGGATCCCGATGTCGCGCATGGCGAACATCGCGACGCAGGCGAAGGCCTCGTTCACTTCCCACAGGTCCACCTCGTCAACCGACCAGCCGGCCTTGTCGAGCACCTTCTGGATCGCGCCGATCGGTGCCACCGTGAACTGCGCCGGTTCCTGGGCATGGGCGGCCATGGCCACGATCCGGGCGACCGGCTCCAACCCCTTCGCCGCGGCCACGCTCTCGCGCGCGAGGACCACCGCGGCCGCACCGTCGGAGATCGAGCTGGAGGTGGCGGCCGTGATCGTGCCGTCTTTCGCGAAGGCGGGCTTCAGGGTCGGGATCTTGTCCGGCTTGCCGCGGCCGGGCTGCTCGTCGGTATCGACCACCGTTTCGCCCGCGCGGGTGGTGAAGGAAACCGGAACGATCTCGTCGGCGAAGGCACCGCTGTCGATTGCGGCATTGGCCCGGCGCAGCGATTCGATGGCGTAATCGTCCATCTCCTCGCGCGACATCTGGTAATCGTTCGCGGTGGACTGGGCGAAAGTGCCCATCGCCCGGCCTTCCTCGTAGGCATCTTCCAGCCCGTCGAGGAACATGTGGTCGTAAGCCGTGTCGTGGCCGATCCGCGCGCCCGACCGGTGCTTCTTCAGCAGGTAGGGGGCGTTGGTCATGCTTTCCATCCCGCCCGCGACGACCACGTCGATCGTCCCGGCGGCGAGCGCTTCGGCGCTCATGATCACGGTCTGCATTCCGCTGCCGCAGACCTTGTTGACCGTGGTCGCCTGGACCGACTTGGGCAGGCCCGCCTTGATCGCCGCCTGGCGCGCCGGGGCCTGGCCCAGGCCCGCGGGCAGGACGCAACCCATGTAGATGCGATCGATATCGTCGCCGGCCACGCCGGCCCGCTCGACCGAGGCCTTGACCGCGGTTGCGCCGAGCTCGGTCGCGCTGACCGGTGCCAGCGCCCCCTGCATTCCGCCCATCGGCGTGCGGGCGTAGGAAAGGATGACGACGGGATCGTTGGCGGAAAACTGGGCCATGGAAACAATGCCTTTCGCTGGAAGTCCTTATCGGCGTGCTACCTAATGTTGCACTGCGGCAAAGGCAAATGCCCGGCAGCGCTTGCCAAGCGGGGCCGGGTGGTGGACATTCGGTGGCAAAGCGAAACGAATGGGCCGGATGACTGGGCCGAGACGATTGGGAGAGATATCGATGAGCCAGCAGGACAAGACCGCGCTGCGCGAGCTTCTGCAGAAGCAGCGCGAGGCCTTTACCCTGGCGAGGCCCGAAGGCCTCGACCTGCGGCGCGACCGGATCGGGCGGGCCATCGCGCTCCTCAAGGAGAACGCGGATGCCCTGTGCCAGGCGATGAGCGCCGATTTCGGCAATCGCAGCCCGCACCAGTCGATGATCACCGACATCGCCGGCACCGTCGCCTTCGGCAAGTACTGCCTGAAGCACCTCGAAAAGTGGGCGCGGAGCGAGAAACGGCACGTGCAGTTCCCGCTCGGCCTGCTCGGCGCGAAGGCGGAACTGCGATACGAGCCCAAGGGCGTCGTCGGCATCCTCAGCCCATGGAACTTCCCGGTCAACCTGAGCTTCGGCCCGTTGATGCAGGTGCTGGCCGCGGGCAACCGGGCGATGATCAAGCCGAGCGAGTTCACCGAGCGCACGTCCGCGCTTTCGGCGGAGCTCTGCGCGAAATATTTCGACGAGCGCGAGGTCGCCTTCGTGACCGGCGGGCCGGAGGTGGCGCAGGAATTCTCCTCGCTGCCTTTCGATCACCTCGTCTTCACCGGCTCGACCGCCACCGGACGCAAGGTGATGGAGGCCGCCGCGCGGAACCTGTGCCCGGTCACGCTGGAACTGGGCGGCAAGTCGCCGGTCTTTCTCGGGCGCGGGGCCGATCTGGAGCGCGCGGGCGAACGAATCGCGATGGGCAAGATGATGAACGCGGGCCAGATCTGCCTCGCGCCCGATTACATGTACGTCCCGCACGACCAGGAGGATGCGGCGATCGCCGCGGTCGAGCTGGGCGTCCACCGGATGTACCCGACCCTGCTGGAGAACGACGACTATGCCTCGGTCGTGACGGATCGCCATTTCGACCGGCTCAAGGCCATGGTCGAGGATGCCCGGGACAAGGGCGCCGAGGTGATCGAGGTCAATCCCGGCAAGGAAGATTTTTCGAACACCAATGCCCGCAAGATGCCGCTGACGATCCTGCGCAACGTGACCGACGAGATGCAGGCGATGCAGGAGGAGATTTTCGGCCCTGTCCTGCCGGTCAGGACATACCGCGAGATCGGCGAGGCGATCGATTACGTCAACGATCGCGACCGGCCGCTCGGCCTCTACTACTTCGGGGGCGACCCCGGCGAGCGCGAAGAGGTGCTGACGCGCACGATTTCGGGCGGAGTGACGGTGAACGACGTGATCTTCCATGTCTCGATGGAAGACCTGCCGTTCGGGGGCGTGGGGCCCAGCGGGATCGGCGCCTACCACGGGGTCGAGGGCTTCCGCGAGTTCAGCCATGCGCGCGCCGTCTATACCCAGCCGAAGATCGACGTGGCCAAGCTCGGCGGGTTCAAGCCGCCCTATGGCGCGGCGACCGAAAAGGCGGTTCGCGGCCTGATGAAATAGGCGCCCCGGCGGGCGGCCCGCGCCGGGCCCATTTTATTGCGAAAGGTTCGCATTTCCGCGCCCTTGCGCCACTCGCGCGACGGGCCTAGAGGCGGGCGCGAAATATCCGCCTCGCGGGAATCGCCCCTGGGAAAACCGCTCAAGGAACAATCGTGGTCGACCTGAGCCAATATCTTCCGATCCTGATCTTCCTGATCATCGCGCTGGGACTCTCGGCCCTGTTCGTGTTCCTGCCGATGGGCGTCGCGCGCCTGACCGGGGTGCACAACCCCGATGCGGAGAAGCTGAGCGAGTACGAGTGCGGCTTTCCCGCGTTCGAGGATCCGCGCAGCCAGTTCGACGTGCGATTCTACCTCGTCGCGATCCTGTTCATCATCTTCGACCTCGAGGCGGCCTTCCTGTTTCCCTGGGCCGTCACGGTGTTCGATCTCGGCTGGTCCGCGTGGATCGGGATGATGATCTTCCTCGGCATCCTGACCGTCGGCTTCGTCTACGAATGGAAGTCCGGCGCGCTGGATTGGGAATAAGTTATGAACCAAGTCACACCCGCAGCCCGCCCCGGCGAGGTACGCCAGCCCGACGCGGACTATTTCCGCGCGCTGCAGACCGAGGTGAACGACAAGGGCTTCCTCGTCACCAGCACCGAGGAGCTGTTCCAGTGGGCGCGCACCGGCTCGCTCTGGTGGATGACCTTCGGTCTCGCCTGCTGCGCGGTCGAGATGATCCACGTCAACATGCCGCGTTACGATATGGAGCGTTTCGGCGTCGCCCCGCGCGCCAGCCCGCGGCAGAGCGACGTGATGATCGTCGCCGGCACGCTGTGCAACAAGATGGCCCCGGCGCTGCGCAAGGTCTACGACCAGATGTCGGACCCGAAATACGTCATCTCGATGGGCAGCTGCGCCAATGGCGGCGGTTACTACCACTACAGCTATTCCGTCGTGCGTGGCTGCGACCGGATCGTGCCGGTCGATATCTATGTCCCCGGGTGCCCGCCGACTGCGGAGGCGCTGCTGTACGGCGTGATGCAGCTGCAGCGGAAGATCCGGCGCGAAGGGACGATCGAAAGGTGATTGCCCGACAATGACCGTTCTCCATTCCGCCCCCAGGTTCGCCTCCAACGAAGGCGTGAAGGACGCGCTGTCCGCGGCGCTCGGCGCGATGCTCGTCGATGCGCACGAGGAGCATGGCGAGATCCTGCTGACCGTGAAGCGCGATTCGATCGAGGACGCGCTGCGCCTGCTGCGCGACGAGCATGAATACCAGCAGCTGATGGAAATCGCCGGGGTCGACTATCCCCAGCGGGCCGAGCGGTTCGAAGTGGTCTACATGCTGCTCAGCGTCACGCGCAATCACCGGGTCATGGTGAAAGTCACCGCCTCGGAAAAGACGCCGGTGCCGACGGTGACGACGCTGTGGCCCAATGCCGGGTGGCTCGAACGCGAGGTGTTCGACCTCTACGGCGTGCTGTTCGAAGGCAACACCGACTTGCGCCGCATCCTCACCGACTACGGGTTCGAAGGGCATCCGTTCCGCAAGGATTTCCCGCTCACCGGGTACCACGAGCTGCGCTATTCCGAGGAGGAAAAGCGCGTGGTCTACGAACCGGTCGACCTGCCGCAGGACTTGCGCCAGTTCGATTTCATGAGCCCGTGGGAAGGGGCGGACTACGTCCTGCCCGGTGACGAAAAGGCCGCCACCCCGCCGGTCGCCGAGCCGAAGACGACCGACAAGCCGGGCGAGACCGGCGCCGGGGCGAAGGCCGACGAGGAAGCCGCCGACAAGGTCAGTGCCGGTCCGCCGGCCGAAGACGATACCGCGATCGACGAGACCGCTCCGGAGCCGACCGAAGACCGTGCCGATCGCCCGGCGCGCGAAGGCGGGACGAGCGAGACCAAGTCCGCGACAGAGCCGAAGGAGAAGGGCGAATGAGCGGCCTCGTAGCCGAGAGCTCGCCGACCACCGAAGGCGAGGTGATCTCCAACTACACGATCAACTTCGGGCCGCAGCACCCTGCCGCGCACGGCGTGCTGCGCATGGTGATGGAGCTCGACGGCGAGATCATCGAACGGATCGATCCGCATGTCGGCCTGCTCCACCGCGGCACCGAGAAACTGATCGAGCACAAGACCTACCTCCAGGCTCTGCCTTATTTCGACCGGCTCGATTACTGCTCGCCGCTGTGTCAGGAACACAGCTACGTCCTCGCGATCGAGAAGCTCCTCAACCTCGAGGTGCCGCTGCGCGCCCAGTACCTGCGGGTCCTGTTCGCGGAGCTGACGCGCATTTCGAACCACATGCTGAACATCGGCGCGCACGTGATGGACGTGGGCGCGATGACCCCCAACCTGTGGGTGTTCGAGCTGCGCGAAGACTGCATGAACTTCTTCGAGCGGGCCTCTGGCGCGCGGATGCACAGCGCGTGGTTCCGCCCCGGCGGCGTCCACCAGGACGTGCCGCTGAAGCTGCTGACCGACATCGGCGACTGGGTCGAGGGGCGCCTGCCCGAACTGTTCGGCGACGCGATGAGCCTCGTGCTCGACAACCGCATCTTCAAGCAGCGCAACGTCGATATCGCGGTGGTCAGCAAGGAAGACGCGCTGCGCTGGGGTTTCTCCGGCCCGCTGATCCGGGCCGCCGGTATCCCGTGGGATCTGCGCAAGTCGCAGCCCTACGATGTCTACGACCGGATGGATTTCGAGATTCCCGTCGGCACCAATTCGGACTGCTACGACCGGTTCATGGTGCGGGTGAAAGAAGTCTACGAAAGCGCGAAGATCATCAAGCAGTGCCTGGCCGAGATGCCCGAAGGGCCGGTCGCCAGCACCGACGGCAAGGTCTCCCCGCCCCGGCGCGGCGAGATGAAGCAGTCGATGGAAGCGCTGATCCACCACTTCAAGCTCTATACCGAGGGCTTCCACGTGCCCGCGGGCGAAGTCTACGTCGCGACCGAGAGCCCCAAGGGCGAATTCGGCGTGTACCTGGTCAGCGACGGGTCGAACAAACCCTATCGCTGCAAGATCCGCCCGACGGCCTTCAGCCATCTTCAGGCAATGGATTTCATGTCGAAAGGCCACATGCTGCCCGATGCCACCGCCATCCTCGGCGCCATCGACGTCGTCTTCGGGGAGTGTGACCGCTAATGGCCGACCGCACCCCCGCACCCGACACCCCCGAGCTGCGCGAGCGCTGGGGATCGTTCGAATTCACGCCGGAATACAAGGCGAAGGCGGACAAGGCGATTGCGCGTTATCCCGAGGGGCGACAGCGCTCCGCCGTGATGCCGCTGCTCGACCTTGCGCAGCGCCAGGTGGGCGAGGAAACCGATACGCAGGGCTGGCTGCCGCTGCCGGTGATCGAATACGTCGCGCGCTATCTCGACATGCCGGTGATCCGCGTGCTCGAGGTCGCGACCTTCTACTTCATGTACAACCTGAAGCCGGTCGGTAAGTACCACGTGCAGGTCTGCGGGACGACGCCCTGCATGCTGCGCGGCTCCGACGGCCTGTTCGAAACCTGCAAGAAGCGCGGCATGAAGAAGGGCGCGGTGTCGGAAGACGGCCTGTGGACCCTCACCGAGGTCGAATGCATGGGCAATTGCGCGACCGCGCCGATGGTCCAGATCAACGACGACAATTACGAGGATCTGACGCCGGAGCGGCTCGATACCATTCTCGACGCGCTCGCCCGGGGCGAGCAGCCCAAGACCGGCACGCAGGAGCCCGGCCGCCATACCAGCGAGCCGCTCGGCGGGCCGACCACGCTGAAGGAAATGGTCGAGGCGAACCACGATTACCGGGGCGAGTGGTAATGGATATCGTCGCCATCATCGTCGCGCTGATCCTGGTGTTTATCGCGTGGAAGGTTCTCGTCGGCCTGGTGAAGTTCGGCGCGATCGCGCTGATCGTCGTCGCGGCGGTCTGGTTCGTTTCGCAGGGAGGTTTCGCGTGAGTCTCGCTGACAAGGATCGCATTTTCACCAACCTTTACGGCTTCCAGGACTGGGGCCTGAAGGCGGCGCAGGCGCGCGGCGACTGGGACGACACCAAGTCGCTGATCGCGCGCGGGCAGGATTCGATCATCGAGGAGATCAAGGCCTCGGGCCTGCGCGGCCGCGGCGGCGCGGGGTTCCCGACCGGTCTCAAGTGGTCGTTCATGCCCAAGGAAAGCAAGGACGGCCGGCCCAGCTTCCTGGTGATCAACGCCGACGAATCCGAACCCGGATCGTGCAAGGACCGCGAGATCATCCGCCACGATCCGCACAAGCTGATCGAAGGCGCGCTCTGCGCCGGTTTCGCGATGCGCGCGCGGGCGGCCTATATCTACATCCGCGGCGAGTTCATCCGCGAGGCGGAGACGCTGCAGGCGGCAATCGACGAGGCCTATGACGCCGGTCTGATCGGCAAGAACGCCAGCGGCAGCGGATACGATTTCGACGTGTTCATGCACCGCGGCGCCGGCGCCTATATCTGCGGTGAAGAAACCGCGATGATCGAGAGCCTCGAAGGCAAGAAGGGGCAGCCGCGCCTGAAGCCGCCGTTCCCGGCCGGGGCCGGCCTCTATGGCTGCCCGACCACGGTCAACAACGTGGAATCGATTGCCGTCGTCCCCACGATCCTGCGGCGCGGCGCGAGCTGGTTCTCCGGCTTCGGGCGCGAGAACAACGCGGGCACCAAGCTGTTCCAGATTTCCGGCCATGTCGAAAAACCCTGCGTGGTCGAGGAAGCGATGAGCATCCCGTTCCGCGAGCTGATCGAGAAGCATTGCGGCGGCATCCGCGGCGGGTGGGACAACCTGCTAGCCGTCATCCCCGGCGGCTCGTCGGTGCCGCTGGTGCCGGCCGAGCAGATCATGGACGCCCCGATGGATTTCGACGGGCTGAAGGAGCTCGGCTCGGGCCTCGGCACGGCGGGCGTGATCGTGATGGACAAGTCCACCGACGTGGTCCGCGCGATCAGCCGGATCAGCTATTTCTACAAGCACGAGAGCTGCGGCCAGTGCACCCCCTGCCGCGAGGGCACCGGGTGGATGTGGCGCGTGATGGAGCGCCTGCGCACCGGCGATGCCGCGATCGAGGAAATCGACATGCTGCACCAGGTGACCAAGCAGGTCGAAGGGCACACGATCTGCGCGCTGGGCGACGCGGCGGCCTGGCCGATCCAGGGCCTGATCCGCCACTTCCGCCCCGAGCTGGAACGCAGGATCGAAGAACACAACGCGAAATTCGCGGAGGCCGCGGAATAATGCCTAAAGTCACCGTAGACGGTCAGGAAATCGAGGTCCCCGACGGCGCGACCGTGTTGCAGGCGTGCGAGCTGGCGGGGAAGGAGATTCCGCGTTTCTGCTATCACGAACGGCTCAGCATCGCCGGCAATTGCCGGATGTGCCTGGTCGAAGTGAAGCCCGGGCCGCCCAAGCCGCAGGCGAGCTGCGCCCTGCCGGCGACCGAGGGGCAGGAAATCCGCACCGACAGCCAGATGGTCAAGACCGCGCGCGAAGGCGTGATGGAGTTCCTGCTCATCAACCACCCGCTCGATTGCCCGATCTGCGACCAGGGCGGCGAGTGCGACCTGCAGGACCAGGCGGTCGCCTATGGCCGCGGCGGCTCGCGCTATCACGAGAACAAGCGCGCGGTGACCGAGAAGTACATGGGCCCACTGATCAAGACGATCATGACCCGCTGCATCCACTGCACCCGCTGTGTGCGCTTCTCCGAAGAGGTCGCCGGGGTGGACGAGATCGGCGCGCTCTATCGCGGCGAGGACATGCAGATCACGACCTACCTCGAGCAGGCGGCCCAGCACGAGCTTTCGGCCAACGTGATCGACCTGTGCCCGGTCGGCGCGCTGACCAGCCGCCCCTACGCCTTCGAAGCGCGGCCGTGGGAGCTGAAGAAGACGCTTTCCATCGACGTCAGCGACGCGGTGGGCGCGAACATCCGGCTCGACAGCCGCGGGCGCGAGGTCATGCGCGCGCTGCCCCGCATCAACGACGACGTCAACGAGGAATGGCTGTCGGACAAGGGCCGTTACATGGTCGACGGCCTGACCCGCCGCCGGCTCGACAAGGTCTGGATCCGCAAGCGCGGCAAGCTGCAACAGGCCACCTGGGAAGAGGCGTTCAAGGCCATTGCCCGCGCCAAGCCGGGCAAGAGCATCGCGGCGATCGCCGGCGACCTGGTCGATTGCGAGACGATGTTCGCGGCCAGGAAGCTGCTCGGCGCGATGGGGTCGGGCCTGCTCGAAGGGCGGCAGACGGGGATGGACTACCCGGCCGACAACCTGGCCGCGATGGCGTTCAATTCCACCTTCGCCGGGATCGAGACGGCCGATGCGATCCTGATCGTGGGCAGCCAGGTCCGGCACGAGGCAGCGCTGGTCAACGTGCGGCTGCGCAAGGCGGCCAGGCGCGGGGCGAAAGTCTTCGTGGTCGGCCCGCAGTGGGAAACGACTTATCCGGCCGAGTTCCTGGGCGAGGACGTGAGCGTTCTCGGCAATCTTCCGGCGGAAGTCGCCGAGGTATTCGACAAGGCCGAACGCCCGGCCGTGATCGTCGGGGCCGGCGGCCTCGCCGCGGGCGCGTTCGAGCCGGCTCTCGCGCTTGCCCAGGGCTGGAGCCGGGAAGGGTGGAACGGCTTCAACGTCCTCCACACCGCCGCCGCGCGCATGGGCGGGCTCATGCTCGGCTACGCGCAGAAGGGCGGTATGGCCGGGGTGGCGAAGGCCGAACCCAAGGTGGTCCTCGCGCTCGGCGCGGACGAGGTCGACTGGTCGGCATTCGACAAGAGCCTCAAGGTCTATATCGGCCATCACGGCGACAAGGGCGCGCACGCGGCCGACATCATCCTGCCGGGCGCGAGCTATGCCGAGAAGGACGGCACGTACGTCAACACCGAAGGGCGCGTGCAGTTCGCCGAGAAGGCGGTCTTCGCGCCGGGTGACGCGCGCGAGGACTGGACGATCCTGCGCGCGCTGGCCGACGCCCTGGGGGTGGAGGTCGGCTTCGACAGCTTCGCCGAACTGCAATCCGCGATGATCGCGGAGGTCCCCGCGCTGGGTGTCGAGGGCCTGGCCGATCTCGGCCCGCTGCCCAAGGCCGCGAAAGGCGGCAAGGGCAAGGGGGGCACGATTTCCTATCCGGTCGCGGACTTCTACCTGACCAACCCGATCGCCCGTGCCAGCGCCGTGATGCAGCGGTGCTCGGCCGAGCTGGCCCGGGGTGAAGAGATTCTGGAGGCAGCGGAATGACCGCGTTCTTCCAATCGCTCGGCATGAATTACGAGTGGGCGTGGTTCGTCGCCACGATCGCCGGCATCCTGCTGATCGCGCTGCCGCTGATGCTGGCCGTTGCGATGATTATCTACGTCGACCGCAAGGTCTGGGCCGCGATCGCGCTGCGGCGCGGGCCCAACGTGGTCGGCCCGTTCGGCCTGCTGCAAAGCTTCGCCGACGGGCTCAAGGTCTTCCTGCAGGAAACGATCATCCCCTCGGCTGCGAACAAGGGCCTGTTCCTGATCGCGCCGATCGTGACGTTCACCGTCGCGCTGCTCGCCTGGGCGGTCATTCCCTTCGGGCCCGAGGCGGTGCTGGCCGACATCAACATCGGCCTGCTCTACGTGCTCGCGATCAGCTCGCTCGGGGTTTACGGCGTGGTCGTTTCCGGCTGGGCCTCGAACTCGAAATACCCGTTCTTTTCCGCCATGCGCGCTGCGGCGCAGATGATCAGTTACGAGGTCTCCATCGGGTTCCTCCTCGTCTGCGTGATCCTGTGGGCGGGCACGAGCAACATGAACGGCATCATCGAGGCGCAGCGCGGCCATGGGCTGGGGATCGTCAACGGGTTCTTCTTCAACCCGCTGCTGTTCCCGATCTGGGTCATGTTCCTGATCTCCGCCCTGGCCGAGACGGCGCGCGCGCCGTTCGACCTGACCGAGGCGGAGAGCGAGCTCGTGGCCGGTTACCAGACCGAGTATTCGAGCATGAGCTTCGCGCTCTTCTGGCTGGGCGAATATGCCAATGTCCTGCTGATGTGCGCGCTCAACGCGATCCTGTTCTTCGGCGGCTGGCTGCCCCCGCTGAACGTGGACCTGATCCCGTGGTTCGACATCCCGGGCTGGATCTGGCTCTTCGCCAAGATCTTCATGTTCTTCTTCATCTTCAGCTGGGTGAAGGCCACCGTTCCGCGCTTCCGTTATGACCAGCTGATGCGCCTGGGCTGGAAGGTCTTCCTGCCGCTGAGCCTCCTGTTCATCGTGCTGGTGAGCGGCTGGCTGATGCTTACCCGTTACGGAGTCGCCGCATGAGCGTCGCCCATCTCATAAAGTCGTTCACCCTGTGGGAATTCGTGAAGGCCCATGCCCTCACGCTGAAGTATTTCTTCAAGCCCAAGGCGACGATCAACTACCCGTTCGAGAAGAACCCGATCAGCCCGCGGTTCCGCGGCGAACACGCGCTGCGCCGCTATCCCAACGGGGAAGAGCGCTGCATCGCCTGCAAGCTGTGCGAGGCGGTGTGCCCGGCGCAGGCGATCACGATCGAGAGCGAACCGCGCGAAGACGGCAGCCGCCGCACGACGCGTTACGATATCGACATGACCAAGTGCATCTATTGCGGGTTCTGCCAGGAAGCCTGCCCGGTGGATGCGATCGTCGAGGGGCCGAACTTCGAATACGCGACCGAAACGCGCGAGGAACTGCTCTACGACAAGGCGAAACTGCTGGCCAACGGCGACAAGTGGGAGCGGGCGATTGCCGCGAACCTTGAAGCCGATGCGCCCTACCGATAGGGGCCGCGCCGACCCATGATCCAGACTCTCGCCTTCTACCTGTTCGCGTTCCTCGTGCTCGCCAGCGGCGTGTTCACGATACTGGCGCGCAACCCGGTGCACTCGGTCCTGTGGCTGATCCTGGCGTTCTTCAATGCCGCCGGCCTGATGATCCTCGTCGGTGCGGAATTCATCGCCGCGCTGCTGGTGATCGTCTATGTCGGCGCGGTCGCGGTGCTGTTCCTGTTCGTCGTCATGATGCTGGACATCGATTTCGCCGAACTGCGCGCCGGGTTCGTGAAGAACTTCCCGCTCGGCATCGCGATCGCGCTCGTCCTGCTGGCCGAGCTGATCCTGGGCATCGGCGCATACCGCGCCGGCGCACTGGAACTGGGCGTTCCCGATGGCAGCGCGGCCCCGCTGATGGACCGCAGCAATCTCGAGAACCTGGGCACCGTGCTTTACGGCAAGTACCTGTTCCTGTTCGAAGCCGCGGGCATCATCCTGCTCGTCGCCATGGTCGGGGCGATCGCGCTGACCCACCGCGGCCGGCCCGAGGGCGCGCGCGGCCACCAGGACATCGGCAAGCAGGTGCGTCGCCGCCCGGGCGAGGCGACCGAAATGAAGAAGCCGGAAATCGGCAAGGGGGTCGAGCTGTGATCGGCATCGAACACTATATCGTGGTCAGCGCGGTCCTCTTCGTGCTGGGCGTCCTGGGGATCTTCCTCAACCGCAAGAACGTGATCGTCATCCTGATGGCGATCGAGCTGATCCTGCTCGCGGTGAACATCAACCTGGTCGCCTTCAGCGCCTTCCTCGGCGACATGACGGGACAGGTCTTCGCCATGTTCGTGCTGACCGTCGCCGCGGGCGAGGCCGCGATCGGGCTTGCCATCCTGGTCATCTATTTCCGTGGCCGGGGCACGATCGCGGTCGACGACGTCAACCGGATGAAGGGATAAGCACCGGTGGAAACGTCGATTCTCCTCATCGTCTTCCTGCCCCTGCTCGCGGCCATTGTCGGCGGGCTGGGCAATCGGGCCCTCGGCAACACCGTGGTGAAATCGCTCACCACCGGCGCCCTGTTCGTTTCCTGCGCGCTGTCGTGGCCGATCTTCCTCGGCTTCGTCGCCGGGACCGCCGAGGCGCAGGTCGTGCCCGTGCTCCAGTGGGTCCAGTCGGGCGCGCTGAGCTTCGACTGGGCGCTGCGGGTCGATACGCTGACCGCGGTCATGCTGGTCGTGATCACCAGCGTTTCCGCGCTCGTCCACCTCTACAGCTGGGGCTACATGGAGGACGACCCGGACCAGCCGCGGTTCTTCGCCTATCTCTCGCTGTTCACGTTCGCGATGCTGATGCTGGTGACGGCGGACAACCTGGTCCAGATGTTCTTCGGCTGGGAAGGGGTCGGCCTCGCCAGCTACCTGCTGATCGGCTTCTGGTTCCGCAAGCCGAGCGCCAACAAGGCCGCGATCAAGGCCTTCGTGGTCAACCGCGTCGGCGACCTCGGCTTCATGCTCGGCATCTTCGGCACGTTCCTGGTGTTCCAGACGACCTCGATCCCCGAGATCCTCGAGGCCGCGCCGGGGATGAGCGGGAGCTCGATCGGCTTCCTCGGCATGCGCCTGCAGACGATGGACGTGCTGTGCATCCTCCTGTTCATCGGGGCGATGGGCAAGTCGGCGCAGCTCGGCCTGCACACCTGGCTGCCCGACGCGATGGAAGGCCCGACGCCGGTGTCCGCGCTGATCCATGCGGCGACGATGGTCACCGCCGGCGTGTTCATGGTCTGCCGCCTGTCGCCGATGTTCGAAACCGCGCCGGTCGCGCTGGCGCTGGTCACCTTCATCGGGGCGGCGACCTGCTTCTTCGCGGCCACGATCGGCACGACGCAGTGGGACATCAAGCGGGTCATCGCCTATTCCACCTGTTCGCAGCTCGGCTACATGTTCTTCGCGGCGGGCGTCGGCGCCTATGGCGCGGCGATGTTCCACCTGTTCACGCACGCCTTCTTCAAGGCGCTGCTGTTCCTCGGCGCGGGTTCGGTCATCCACGCGATGCACCACGAACAGGACATGCGTTATTACGGCGCGCTGCGTAAGCACATCCCGCTGACGTTCTGGGCCATGATGGCCGGCACGCTGGCGATCACCGGGGTCGGCATCTACTGGCTGCACGCCGGCTTCGCGGGCTTCCATTCGAAGGACGCCATCCTCGAGGTCGCCTTTGCCCGCGGCACGGAGATGGGCACGTTCGCCTTCTGGATGGGCGCGGTCGCGGCGCTGCTGACCAGCTTCTATTCGTGGCGGCTCATGTTCCTCACCTTCTGGGGCAAGCCGCGCTGGGCGGGCAGCGAGCATATCCGGCACGCCGTCCACCACGGTCACGACGATCCGGAAGACGCCAATCCCCCGGCCCAGGAAGACGCGGGCGACGATGCCGTGCATCACGTCCCCTCGACCGAGCAGAGCGACGGCACTGCGGGTTACCATCCCCACGAAAGCCCGGTTTCCATGCTGGTTCCGCTCGGCGTGCTGACGGTGGGCGCGGTCTTCGCGGGCTGGGTGTTCAGCCACGCCTTCCTCGACGATCCGGCCTTCTGGGGCGGCTCGATCTTCTACAACGAGGCGCTGATCCACGAGATGCACGCCGTGCCGCTGTGGGTGAAGCTGACGGCGAGCTTCGTCATGCTGCTGGGCCTGTTCGGCGCGTGGCTGGCCTATATTCGCGACACCTCGATCCCCGGCAAGTTCGTCGAACAGTTCCGCTACGTCCACAACTTCGTCTACCGGAAATGGTACTTCGACGAGCTTTACGACCTCGTGTTCGTGAAGCCGGCGTTCTGGTTCGGCCGGCAGTTCTGGAAGCGCGGCGACAAGGGCCTGATCGACCGCTTCGGACCCGACGGGGCCGCCTGGGTCGTCGCGCGCGGCGCGGTCGTCGCGCGCAAGGTGCAGTCCGGATATCTCTATAGCTACGCGCTGATCATGCTGCTTGGCCTGGTCGCCGCGATCACCTGGGTGCTGATGTAATGGGGGGCTTCCCGATCCTTTCGCTGATGCTGGCGATCCCGCTTCTGGCGGGCATCGCGTGCCTGTTCGTCGAGGCGAAGGCGGCGCGCACGATCGCGCTCGCCGCGACGCTGGTCGACCTGGCCCTTGGCATCGTGCTGTGGCTCAACTTCGATATCGGCGGCGCGCAGTGGCAATATACCGAGCGCTACGAGCTGTTCGCCGGCTTCAGCTACGCGCTGGGCATCGACGGCATTGCGCTTCTGCTGATCGTCCTCAGCACGTTCCTGATGCCGATCTGCATCCTCGCGAGCTGGGAATCGATCACCCGGCGCGTGGGCGAGTACATGGCGGCGTTCCTGCTGATGGAAGTCCTGATGATCGGCGTCTTCGCCGCGCAGGACCTGTTCCTGTTCTACATCTTCTTCGAAGCCGGCCTGATCCCGATGTACCTGATCATCGGGATCTGGGGCGGGCAGGACCGGATCTACGCCAGCTACAAGTTCTTCCTCTACACCCTGCTCGGATCGGTCCTGATGCTGATCGCGATGCTGTGGATGGTGAACGAGGCGGGGACCACCGACATTCCCACGCTGATGCAGTACGATTTCCCGCCGGCGGCGCAGACCTGGCTGTGGCTCGCGTTCTTCGCCAGCTTCGCGGTGAAGATGCCGATGTGGCCGGTGCATACCTGGCTGCCCGACGCCCACGTCCAGGCGCCCACGGCCGGCTCCGTGATCCTGGCCGGTGTCCTCCTCAAGATGGGCGGCTACGGCTTCATCCGCTTCAGCCTGCCGATGTTCCCCGAAGCGAGCGCGCAGTTCGTCTGGCTGGTCTGGGGCCTGTCGATGGCGGCGGTCGTCATCACCAGCCTGATCGCACTGGTGCAGCAGGACATGAAGAAGCTGATCGCCTATTCCTCGGTCGCGCACATGGCGATCGTGACGGTCGGGCTGTTCGCGTTCAACGTCCAGGGCCTGGAAGGCGCGATGATCGTCATGCTCAGCCACGGCCTCGTGTCGGGTGCGCTGTTCCTGTGCGTCGGCGTGATCTACGACAGGCTGCACACGCGCGAGATCGATCGGTACGGCGGGCTCGCGATCAACATGCCGAAATACGCGGTGTTCTTCCTCCTCTTCACGATGGCCAGCATCGGCCTGCCGGGCACGAGCGGGTTCGTCGGCGAATTCCTCAGCCTGGCCGGGATCTACCAGGCCAATTCCTGGGTCACGCTGGTCTGCACGACCGGGATCATCCTCGGGGCCGGTTACATGCTCTATCTCTACTGGCGGATCGCCTTCGGCGTTCAGAAGAACGCCGATGCCGCGGCCATGCCCGATCTCAACCCCCGCGAATGGGCCATGCTGGCCCCGATCGCCGCGGCGGTGCTGTGGATGGGCGTCTATCCGGAAAGCTTCCTCGCGCCGATGCGCCAGGATATCGCCGCGCTCGATGCGCGCCTCGCGCGGGCCGCGCCCGATGGCGATGCGGACCTGGCCGCGGGCACCCCGCGGGCGGAGGCGGCCAATGCCGTTGCCGGCGCACATGACGCCGCAGATGGCGAGGCGGAGGGAGCGCACTGATGCAACTGCAGTCTTCCCTCGCGCTCATCGCGCCTGAAATCGTGCTGAGCCTGGCCGGCCTGGCCCTGCTCCTGATCGCGGCGTGGAGCCGCAATGCCGGCCGGCTGGTCACCATCCTGGCTGCCGTCGCGCTGGGCGGGGCGAGCGTCCTCGTCGCGCGGGCGCTGTGCAGCGGGGCCATGGGCCCCGACACGCTGGCCTTCGAAGGGCAGTTCGCGGCCGATGCCTTCGCATCGTTCGCGAAGATCCTGATCTTCGTCTCGGCGATCGCCTGCCTGATGGTCGCGCCGCGGTTCTTCGATCGCGACGGGGCGATAAGGGCGGAATACCCGGTGCTGATGCTGTTCGCCGCGCTCGGCATGGCGATCATGGTCTCGGCGACCGACTTCATGACGCTCTACATCGGGCTCGAACTGAACAGCCTGGCGGCTTACGTCCTCGCCTCCTTCATGCGCAGCGACGACCGTTCGGCGGAAGCGGGCCTAAAGTATTTCGTGCTCGGCGCGCTGGCGAGCGGGATCCTGCTCTACGGCATCAGCCTGGTCTATGGCTTCACCGGCACGACCTCGTTCGAGGGCGCGCGCGCTGCCATGTCGGGCGAACTGTCGATGGGGATGCTGTTCGGCCTGATCTTCGTGCTGGCCGGGCTGGCGTTCAAGATCGCTGCCGTGCCGTTCCACATGTGGACGCCCGACGTCTACGAAGGCGCGCCGACGCCGGTGACGACCTTCTTCGCCACCGCGCCGAAAGTCGCCGCCGTCGCGCTGACCGCGCGGGTCGCGCTGGATGCCTTCGGCATGCAGATGGATGCCTGGCGCCAGATCGTGATCTTCGCCGCGCTCGCCTCGATCGTGGTCGGCGCGCTCGGCGCGATCGGGCAGAGCAATCTCAAGCGCCTGCTGGCCTATTCGTCGATCAACAACGTCGGGTTCATCCTGATCGGCCTCGCGGCCGGCACGGCCGCCGGGGTCTCGGCGATGCTGGTCTACCTCGCGATCTACGTCGCGATGTCGCTGGGCAGCTTCGTCGCCGTGCTCATGCTGCGCAACGCGCAGGGCGAGCAGGTCGAAGGGCTTGCCGATATCGCCGGCCTGTCGAGCACGCGCCCGCTGCTGGCGCTCTGCCTGGCGGTGATGATGTTCAGCCTGGCCGGCATTCCGCCGCTGTTCGGCTTCTGGGGCAAGTTCGTGGTGTTCTGGGCCGCGGTCGAGGCCGACCTCGTCGCCCTGGCCGCTATCGGCATCGCGGCCAGCGTGATCGGCGCGTTCTATTACATCAAGGTCGTGAAGGTGATGTATTTCGACGAGCCGGCAGGCGTCGTCACGGGCAGGAGCGACTGGGCGCACTGGCTGATCCTGGGCGTGACCACGGCCGCCATGTCGCCGCTCGGCTATCTCCTGACGCGCGTGCTGGGCGACCTCGCCGACCGCGCGGCAGAGGCCCTGCTGTTCGTCGCTTGATCGAAACCGTCGCCGAAACCGGCTCGACCAATGCCGATCTCGCCGCGCGTCTGCGCAATGGCGAGCGCGTGGCCGAGGGGGGCTGGCTCATCGCCGATCGCCAGGTCGCCGGCCGCGGCCGGCAGGGGCGCCCCTGGTCCGATGGCGCCGGCAACTTCATGGGCTCTACGCTGGTGCGGCCGGGGCCGGGCGATCCCCCGGCCCATACGTTGACGCTGATGGCGGCGCTGGCGGTTTACGACGCGGTCCTGCCTCTCCTGGCGGAGCCGCAGGCGCTGGCGATCAAGTGGCCGAACGATCTTCTTTTGCGCGGCGCGAAGCTCTCGGGCATATTGCTCGAACGGGTCGGCGAGGCGGTCGTGGTCGGCATCGGGGTTAACCTTGCCCAGGCGCCGGACCTGCCCGACCGGCCGGCCGTGGCACTGGCGCAGCTCGGCCCCGCGCCCGACCGCGATGCCTTCGCGGCGACCCTGGCCGAGGCGTTCGACCGCGAACTGGAACGCTGGCGCACGTTCGGCATCGAGCCACTGGTCCGGCGCTGGCTGGCGGCCGCGCACCCGGTGGGGACCGCGCTGCGCGTTCACGATGCCGAAGGGCAGCCGACCAGCGGCCGTTTCGCCGGGCTCGCCGCCGATGGCTCGCTGCTGCTGCGCTTGGAAGACGGGACGACCCGTGCCATCCATGCCGGTGACGTCACGCTCGGTTGAAGGATACGGTCATGCTGCTCGCCGTCGATGTCGGGAATACCAATGTCGTTTTCGCGCTCTTCTCCACGCCGGAGGAGGGCGGGCGCGAGATCCGGGCGCGCTGGCGCATTGCCACCGATCCGCGGCGGACCGGGGACGAATATGCCGTCTGGCTGCTGCAACTGATGAAGATCGAGGGCATTGCCCGCGACTCGATCACGCAGATCATCTTCGGATCGGTCGTCCCGCGGGCGGTGCACAACCTCACCGTCCTGGCAGAAAAGTACTTCGGTCTCGAGCCGCTGATCGCGGGGGAAGGGGCGGCCGAATGGGGCATCGCGATCGACGTCGACGAACCGCGCTCGCTCGGCGCGGACAGGGCGCTCAACGCCATTGCCGCGCACGCGCGCTATCCCGGCGACCTGATCGTCGTCGATTTCGGCACGGCGACGACGTTCGACGCGGTCGATTTCAACGGCGCCTACAAGGGCGGGATCATCGCGCCGGGCATCAACCTGTCGCTCGACGCGCTGGTCGGCAACACGGCGAAGCTGCCGCGGATCGCGATCGAGGCGCCGCGCGGGGCCAGCGTCATCGGCACCAATACCGAAGACCAGATGCTGATCGGCGTCTTCTGGGGCTATGTCGCGATGATGGAGGGGCTGATCGCCCGGATGCGCGAAGAGGTCGGACGACCGGCAAACGTGGTGGCGACCGGCGGGCTGGCGATCCTGTTCGATGAACACACCCGCATCTTCGATGCGGTCGATGCCGACCTGACGCTGGAAGGCCTGGCGATACTGGCCGAAAGGGCCGCACGATGAAAAAGAACTTCGCTCCGGAAAACGAACTGCTGTTCCTCGCGCTCGGTGGCTCGGGCGAGATCGGCATGAACGTCAACCTCTACGGCTGCAACGGCAAGTGGCTGATGGTCGATCTCGGCATGACCTTTTCCGGCGGGGAGTATCCGGGCGTCGACCTGGTCTTCGCCGACCTTGAGTTCATCGAGGATCGCGCGAAGGACCTGGTCGGGATCGTGCTGACCCACGCGCACGAAGACCATATCGGCGCCGTCCCCTATTTCGCCGCCGAGCTGGGCGTGCCGCTCTACGCCACGCCGTTCACGGCCGACCTGGTGCTGCGAAAGCTGGCGGAGGCGGGCCTGGCGGGCGAAGTCGACCTGCGGATCGTGGAAGACGGCGATCCCATCGCGCTCGGCCCGTTCACCGTTTCCTACCTCCCCTTGGCCCATTCGATCGCCGAAGGACACGCGGTGCTGATCGATACGCCCCATGGCCGGGTGTTCCACACCGGCGACTGGAAGCTGGACGAAGATCCGATCGTCGGCGTTCCGACGACGGAGGAAGAGCTGACCGCCATCGGCGACGAGGGCGTGCTCGCGCTGGTGTGCGATTCAACCAATGTCTTCAACCCGGCGCCGAGCGGCTCGGAAGGCGCGGTCTATGCGGGCCTGATGGAAGAGGTGAAGCGCCACGCCGGGCGGCGCGTGCTGGTCACGACATTCGCCTCCAACGTCGCGCGCCTGCACACGCTGGGCGAGGTGGCCAAGGCCACCGGGCGGCGGCTCTGCGTCGCCGGGCGCTCGCTCGACCGCATCATCGAGGTGGCGCAGGACAACGGCTATCTCGAGGATCTGCCCGAGCTGGTCGATTTCGATACCGCGATGGGCCTGCCGCGGGGGGAAGTCCTGTTCATCGCCACCGGCGGGCAGGGCGAACCGCGCGCCGCGCTGGCCCGGATCGCCGAGGGCAATCACCCGATCGAGCTGGCCGCGGGCGATGTCGTGCTCTTTTCCAGTCGCCAGATCCCGGGCAACGAGCTCGCGATCGGGCGGGTGCAGAACCAGCTCGCCGAACGCGGTATCGTGATGGTGACCGACCGGCAGAGCGAGATCCACGTTTCCGGACATCCCGGCCGGCCCGAGCTGGAGGCGCTCTACGACTGGCTCCGGCCCGAGATCCTGCTGCCCGTCCACGGCGAAATGCGCCACATGCAGGAACAGGCCCGGCTGGGGCTGGCATGCGGCATTCCCAGCGCCGTCGTCCAGAAGAACGGCGACATCGTGCGCCTGGCCCCGGGCGAGCCGGGGACGATCGCGCAAGTGCGCGCCGGGCGGCTCGTGCTCGACGGCGACATCATCGCCCCGTCCGATGGCGAAGGCGTGGTGATGCGCCGGCGCATTGCCGCCGAAGGGGCGATGGTCGTGGTGCTGGGGCAGGGGTTGAGCGTGGAGGTGGAGACGTTCGGCCTGCCGCTGGAGGAAGACATGGACGATTTTCTGGCCGAGGCGAAAGCCGACATACGCGATGCCATCGGCAAGCTGCGCGGCCGCGCGCGCAACGACCGGGAGGACGTTTCGGAAGCCGCGCGGCTCGCCGCGCGCCGGGCCGCGCGCCGGTGGTCGGGCAAGAGCCCCCAGGTCAAAGTCGTGATAGTGGGGGGCTGACGCGATGCAGTGGACGTCCTTCCTCGCGATCTATCTCCTCGTCTGGGTTCTCAGCGCCTTCGTCATGCTGCCGCTGGGCATCCGCACGCACGACGAACTGGGGATCGAGAAAGTGCCGGGCCAGGCCGACAGCGCGCCGGCCAATTTCCGGCCCTGGCGCGTCGTCCTGCGGGCGAGCATCCTGGCGGCCGTGCTCACGGGCCTCTTCGCGCTCAATTACCAGTATGGCTGGATCGGCGTGTCGGACCTCGATCTCAGCCGCCTGTTCGGCTAGCCGCGCAGGCGGCGGATCGCCTGCGCCAAGGCGACGTAGAGCTTGCCCATGTCCGAACTCAGCAGGGTCACGCCCAGCGCGTTGCCGTCGCGGGTGGAGAGCATCGTGCGCAGCATCCCCTCGAAATCGGCGACGTAGCGATTGACGTTTTCCTGGAAGTCGGGCTCGCTCTCGTAAAGCTCGGCGATGGCGCGCGCCTCGGTATTGTCCAGCAGGCGCACGGCCCGGCGGGTGAAGATGCCGCGGTCGCCGCGCATGTAGGACGCCCAGGCCGTGTCGGTCACGTCGCTCGACAGCGCCTTGGCGATATCGATCGCGTTCGAATTGAGGCTCTCGGTAATCAGGGCCATGCGCCGGGCGAAGTCGTTGTCCACCCGCTCCTCGGCCCGCTCCCGCGCCTGCGCGACGCGCGCCTCGAGGTTGCCGGCCAGTTCGTCGACCTTGGCCAGCTGGTCGCGCAGCTGGATCGCCGCCTGGCGGCTGGAATCCGACGCGCGCGAGGCGGCCTTTTCGAGCTGGCCGATCGATTCCTCGGCCTTTTCGCGCAGGACGGCATCGAGCGTTTGCGATGTTTCCGCGCCGATCCGTTCGGCCAGCTCGCGAATGCTCTCGCTCGCGTCCTCCCCGATCGCGGCGCGGGCGGAGCGCGCCGCCATCTCGAGTACCTCGATCGCCGCGCGAAGATCGTCCTGCGCCTTGCCGGCAACGGCGGCGCCGTCGTTGCCAAGGCCGGCGATGGCATCGCGCAGGCGGGCGATCTGCTCGCCGTAAGTCTCGTTGGCCTGCGCCAGCCGCTCGTGCAGCGCGTCGATCTCCGCGATCGTTTCGCGCCCGGTGCCCTGTGTCCCGGTGACCAGCTCGGCCAGGCGGGCGCCCGTGGCGCCGGCATCGTCGACGGTGGTCTTGAGCGCGGCGGCACGCTCCTCCACTTCGGCGAGGCGCGTTTCCGCCTCCCCGATCGCGGCCGGCAGTTCTTCGCGCGAGTGCTGGCTGCTCGCCTGGAGCAGTTCGAGCAGGCGCACGCTTGCCTCGGTCAGGCCGGCCACGGCCTCGTCCGTCCCGGCCAGCGAGGCGCGGCTCGCGTCGAGCCGGGACTCCAGCCGTGCGAGGCTCGCCGCCAGGGTTTCCTCGGTCTCGGAACCGTGACGCGCGATTTCCTCCACCGCCTCGCGCATCTGCGTGATCCGCCCGGTGATCGCTTCCCCCTTGCCGGCGAGGGCATCGGTCTCGGCCAGGTGCTCGGCGCGCCGTTCGGCGATCGCCGCATCGAGTTCGGCAAGCCGGGTTGAGAGCGCTTCCGCCACCTCGCGCTGCGCCGCCTCGAGCGCGGCGAGCCGCTCGGCCATGCGTTCCTCCAGCTCGCGGTCGCGTTCCTCGATCCCGCGATCGATCGCCTCGGCTTCGGTCTTCAGGGCCTGCAGCTTGCGGCTGGCGGAGGCCAGCGCGTTCTCGTCGATCCCCTTGATGACATCGATCGCCTCGGACAGGCGCGCCTGCATGGCCTCGACCTGGCCATTCCAGGCCTCGAGCGCGGTTTCTTCGCCTTCGCGCAGGGCATTGCCGATCGTCTTCGCCTCGTCGCGCAGCCCGCCGAGCCGCGCGCGCAGCGAAACGAGCGCTTCCTCTTCTTCGGAGGCCAGGGCCTCGTGCGCGGTGCGAAGTTCCTGCGACAGGGCGTCCGCCCGGCGGCGCAGCGCCGCGAGCGTCTCGATCTCGCGCCCTTCCAGGTCGACCCGGAACGCCTCGCTCTTTTCGCGCAGGGCGGCGAAGCGGTCGGCCGTGGCCCGGTCGAGCTGCTCGCCATGTTCCTCGAACAGGCGCAGCGCCTCGTCCACCCGGCTGCACAGCGATTCGACCCGCTTCTCGCTCGCCTGCCCGGACTCGTCGAGCCGGGCGAAGCCGCTTGCCAGCGCATCCACGTGGTCGCGGGCCACTCGCCCGGCATTGCCGATCTGGTTCGACACGTCCTTGGCCGAATTGGCGATCACGGGCAGTTCGTCGCGCAGCCGGTTCATGTTCTCCAGCGCGGTCGCGCTGACCGAAGCGAGCGCATCCACCCGCTGGCCATTGTCCTCCACCAGCCCGTGAAGGCGGTCGGCATGGGTCGAAAGCCGCTCGGTCGCCAGCCGGCCGAGGCTGTCGAGTTCGCGCGATTGCGAGGCGAGGAACTCGCGCGCGAGGCTCAATTCGCGGTTGATCGTGCCGAGGCGCGTCTCGAGTCGGTCCGACTCTGCGGCCAGCGAACGGGCGACTTCGCCGAAGCGGCGCGCCTCGTGCCGGCTGTTGTGCCGGGCCAGCATCCACAGCACCGCGACCAGCGCGGCGGGTGCCGCCCACTGGCCGATCCAGCCGGTCCACTGGGCGGGGGAGGCCCCTGCCAGCATGGCCTCGCGGTGAACCCACACGAAGGCGGCGGTCCAGCCCAGGATCGCGATCACGGCGAGGGTGGGCACGACCCAGCGGCGGCGCAGGCTTTCGTCATCCTCCACTACCGCCTCGGCCCAGTCGTCCGGCTCCGCCTCGTGGCCGTCGCCCGGTTCCGTACCGGGCGCGCCGAGGTGCGCCGCAGGCGTTGATTCCCCGCCCGCGCCGCCTTCCGGCCGCACCTGGTCGGGTGTTTCGGGCCCGACGGCCCTGATGTTGGTTCCCCCGCTCATGTCCTTGAATCTATCACGAAACCGGCGCGCTGAAACCCTGCTTTAACCAGACTTGCGATAGAGCGGGCAGGATGGTCCACGAAAACGGCACTCTCGATGCGACACTGGCCGCGGCGGCGGGCGACGATCCCGCGCTCCTCGCCGAGCTGCGGGCCGCTTTCGTCGAGAGTCTGGAGCGCCAGATCGACTTGTTGCGCCGCGCGCGCTGCGACGGCAACTGGGAGGTCGCCGCCCTGCGGCTGCGGGGGTTGGCGGCCAGTTTCCACGCCACCGCCTTGCTGCAACTGGCGGACGAGGCCGTGGCCACCGCGCCCGGCGATCCGGCGATCCTGCGCAAGCTCGAGGATTTTACCCGCGCCTTCGCCGCCGACCCGGCCTGACCGGGCAGGTGGGCGGGCGGTCGCCAGGCCGCTTGGCAGCAGGCCCGGCCGGGCCTAGAATCGCGCGCTTTCAGGCGGGAGTCATCATTTGCGCGTCGCCATCCTCTCGGCAATGCATCCCACCGGCTCGCACGGCGAGGGGCCGATCCGCGGCCTCCTGGCGGTCGCGGGCCGCAGCGCCGCGGCCCTGCAGCTCGATCTGGCGCTGCGGCTCGGGTGCGAACGGATCGTCTGCTTTGCCGAGGGGCTGGACGAGGGGATATTGCCGCTGCTCCACCGGGCCGAACAGGGCGGGGCGAGCTTTCATGCGCTTGCCAGCGCGCGTGCGCTTTCGGGCCTCGTGCGTGCGCAGGACGAGCTGTTCCTCTTCGCCGAGGGGGTCGTGCCCGATCCGCTCGCGGCGGGCGAGATGCTGGGCGAGCGGTCGGGCGTCGTCGCCCTGCCGGCCGATGCGGGAATGGAGGCGGGGTTCGAACGGATCGACCGCGACCATGCCTGGGCCGGCATGGCGCGCCTGCCGGGCGCGGCGGTGGAGCGGCTGGCCGAAATGCCGATCGACGTCGAGGCGATCCCGGCGCTCCTGCGCCTGGGGCTGCAATCGGGCGTGCGGCTCGTCCCGCTGCCGCGGGCGGCGCTGACCGACCGGCGGTGGACCCTGCTGCGCGACGAGGAGCACGCGCGCGCTTTCGAGACCGCCTGGCTGCACCAGCGAATCGTCCCCGCCCCGTTCACCGCGCCTCTCCATGCCATGGCCGACCGGCTTTCGACCGCACTGGCACCGCGGGTCCTCGCGCGGAAGGGGCGCGCGGTCCTGCCGTTCGCGGGCGGGGCCATCGTCCTGGCCGGTGCGCTCGCCGCGGCCCACTGGGGCACGGGCACGGGCGCGGGCGCGGGAACGGGGGCCGGGGCCTTCGCCGCGGTCGCCCTGGGCGCCTTCCTCCTGCGCATGGGCGGGACCCTGGCGGCCCTGTCGCGCGACCGCGTGGCGGAAGGCGTTGCCGCGCGGGCCCGGCGCGCGCTGCCCGGCCTGGCGATCGATTTGACGCTCATGGCCGTGGCCGGTTTCCTCGCGCCGGTCGCTGCGCTGGCGGAATGGCTGTTCGCCGCGGGCGCGCTGGTCCTGACGCTGCGCGCGCTTCAGCGGCTTGCCGGCGGCGCGGTGGCGGCGACAGCCTCCGACCGGGCGAGCCTCGCCGTCGTTCTCGCGGCGGGGGCGGCGCTGGGCCAGCCCCTGCCGGCGATCCAGCTCCTGACGCTCCTCGGCCTTGCCGTTCTCGCCTGGCCGCGCCCCGGCCCGACGGATAACGCTGGCTTAACTATGTCGCGCTAAGGCCGGGCGATGACCGAATCCGGCATGAACCAGGCACCCCAGTCGCCGATCGAGAGTGTTCTCGCCGACGAGCTCGCGCGCGGCGACGTCGTGCTCGGCACCGCCGGGCCGATGCTCGGCATGCTCCTGGCCAACTATGGCCATGGCCTTTTCAGCGACGAAGTCGTCGCCCGCGTGCGCGGCATGGTGTCGCACGCCGCGCGCCAGCTCCTCTATGCCCAGGCGAATGCCGCCGGGCTGGAGGACCCCGCCGAATTCGCTGCCCCCCGGTGCGACGACCTGGCCGAGGCCATCGGGCGCGAGCTGCGGTTTCTCGGCCATTGCCACGCGCTCGCCCTCGAATACCGGCTGGCGATCAAGCTGGAGGCGCGCAGCACGATCGACCCGGTCCTGTCGCCGGGTCTCCAGGCGATGATCGCTTCGCCCGATGGCGAGACGGCGCGGCTCGCCATGCAATTGCTGGCATCGCAGGCGCGGTTCATCCAGCAGCAGCGTCGGATGGAGCTGCCGCTCGACGAACTGCCCCGGGCCCTGTTCGACCATGTCCTCGCCACCTGGCGCGGGCAGGCCGACGGGACGGACGAGAACGCGATCGAACAGGCGAGCCAGCGGCTTCGCGATGGCCACGCCGAGCGCGCGCGCCGCCTCGATCTGCTGGCCAAGGCCGCGGCGGCGGTGACGGGCGGGGGCCAGCCGCTGGCCATCGGCCATTTCGGCGTGGCCCTGTTTCTTTCGGCCCTGGCCGAGCAATCGGGACAGGAACGCGAGATCGTGGCGCTGGCGACCGATGAAAGCCAGGTCGGCCGGCTGGCGCTGGCGTTGCGCGCGGCGGGGCTGAAGCACGACCAGGTGGCCGAGCAGTTCCTGCTCGTGCATCCCGAAATCACTTTGCCCGACGCGTTCGACACGCTGAGGGCGGATCGCGCGGCGACCCTGCTCGCCGGATCGGGCCGGAAGGAGCTGGGCTGAGCCATGAACGCGCAGGCCCCCGGATACCTCGCCCGCGGACGGATCGACGGCGACGACTGCCTGGTCGAGGCGGACGAGCCCGTGGCCGGCCTGCAGCGCGAATGCGGCGGCGAAGTGCCCGGCGCGCTGGCGATCCCCGGCCTCCTGGCCGAAATCGGCAAGGCGCGCGCCGCCGGCGCCCGTTATGCCACCGCGTTCGAAGCGCAGGCCGACAGCGAGATCGTGAGCGCCCGGGTGGAGATATTTCCCCATGCCGGCGAAGACGGCACGTGCTCGATCGGAATAACCGACTGGCAGGTCGCGCCCGCGCCGGTGGACAGCGATGCCCAGGCCGCGAGCCGCCGGCTCGAGATCGGCCGCAATGTCGCCGAGCTATGGGCCCGGCTCGATTCGGCGCAGTGCGTGCTGGCGGTCGAAGTGCGCGCGAGCGATCTCGAGCCGCTGGGCCGGCGCATGGCCGGCGCGCTGGGCCATCCGTGGACCGACTTCGTCGACCTGCCCGGCACCGTTCACGAACAGCCGATGCACTGGCGCCTGCTCGACGATGCCGAAGTGCGGGTGGCCGAATCGCAACGGACCTGGCGCGCGATGCTTGCCCCGGTGGCTCCGGCGAGCGCGGGGAAGGGCGGGTTCGAGCTCCTGCTCGTGGCCGATTCGGCGCTCGACACAAGCACTCGCGACGGCGATGAGTCGCAGGACAGCGGCGTTGCTGCTCCGCCGCCGCCTTCGCGGCGGATCGGGCAGGAGCTCTCGCCCGTCCTGCGCCAGCCGATCGCGCGCATCATCGCCAACGCGGAAACGATCCGCACCCGCCTGGCCGGGCCGCTGGCCGAGGAATACAGCAATTACGCGGCGGATATCGCCGCTGCGGGGCAGCACCTGCTGGCCCTGCTCGACGACCTTTCGGACCTGGAAGTTGTCGAATCGGAGGATTTCGACACGGCGCCGGACGAGATCGACCTGGCCGATGTCGCGCGCCGGGCCGCGGGTATCCTCGCGGTCCGGGCGAAGGAACGGCATATCGAGATCGCCGGCCCGGCCGACGACGTTTCCGTGCCTGCCATCGCCGAGTTCCGGCGCGTGCTGCAGATCCTGCTGAACCTGCTGGGCAACGCGATCCGCTACGCGCCCGAGGGGTCGAGCGTGCGCCTCAAGCTATCGGACAGGAAGGGGCGCGCGCGGGTCAGCGTGATCGACGAGGGCCCCGGCCTCTCGGCCGAGCAGCAGACGCGCGTGTTCGAGAAGTTCGAACGGCTGGGCCGCAGCGGGGACGGCGGGTCGGGCCTCGGCCTCTACATTTCGCGCCGCCTGGCGCGGGCCATGGGTGGCGACCTGTCGGTCAAGAGCAAGCCGGGGCAGGGCGCGAGCTTCCGTCTCGACCTGCCGCCCAACCCGGCGAAGCGCAGGCGACCGGCGGATTGATGGCGCCGGCTGCCGCCCGCCAAGGGCGCGGCTCCGCAACATCTTTCCCAAGGCGCCCGCAGGCCGCCGGCGCGCATCAGCGCGATGCCGGCGACCCGGGGCCAACCTTGCCTCAGCGCTTGTCCATCGGGACGTAGTCGCGCTCGGTCGGGCCGGTGTAGAGCTGGCGCGGACGGCCGATGACCTGGCCGGGATCGGAAATCATCTCGTTCCACTGCGCGACCCAGCCGACCGTGCGGGCGAGGGCGAAGAGCGCGGTGAACATCGTGGTCGGGAAGCCGATCGCGTTGAGGATGATGCCCGAGTAGAAATCGACGTTCGGGAAAAGCTTCTTTTCCTTGAAGTAATCGTCGTTGAGCGCGAGCTCTTCGAGCTTCAGCGCGGTCTCGAACACCGGATCGTCGACGTTCAGCGCCTCGAACACCTCGCGCAGCGTCTGCTGCATCACGGTCGCGCGCGGATCGTAGTTCTTGTAGACGCGGTGGCCGAAGCCCATCAGGCGGAACGGGTCGTTCTTGTCCTTCGCGCGCTCGATATAGTGCGGGATGCGATCGGGCGTCCCGATTTCCTGCAGCATGTTGAGCGCGGCCTCGTTGGCGCCGCCGTGCGCCGGGCCCCACAGGCAGGCGATGCCCGCGGCGATGCAGGCGAAGGGATTGGCGCCCGACGAACCGGCCAGGCGCACGGTCGAGGTCGAGGCGTTCTGCTCGTGGTCGGCATGGAGGATGAAGATGCGGTCCATCGCCCGTTCGATGGCGGGGTGGATCTCGTACTCCTCTGCCGGCACGCCGAACGTCATGCGCAGGAAGTTGCCGGTGTAGCTGAGCGAGTTGTCGGGATAGAGGAACGGCTGCCCGATCGAATACTTGTAGGCCATGGCCGCGATCGTCGGCATCTTCGCGATCAGGCGATGGCTGGAAATCTTCCGGTGCTCCGGATCGGAAATGTCGGTGCTGTCATGGTAGAACGCCGACAGCGCGCCGACCACGCCGCACATGATCGCCATCGGGTGCGCGTCGCGCCGGAAGCCGCGATAGAACGTCATCAACTGCTCGTGCAGCATCGTGTGGCGCGTAATCGTGTAGTCGAAATCGTCCAGTTCCTGCTGCGTCGGCAGTTCGCCGTTGAGCAGCAGGTAGGCGACTTCCATGAAGCTCGACTGTTCGGCCAGCTGCCCGATCGGGTAGCCGCGATGGAGCAGGACGCCTTCCTCCCCGTCGATATAGGTCAGCGCGCTTTCGCAACTGGCGGTGGACTTGTAGCCGGGATCGAACGTGAACGCGCCGGTGCTGCCGTAGAGCTTGCGGATGTCGATCACGTCGGGTCCGACGCTGCCCTCGAGGACCGGGAACTCGTAACTGTTGCCCCCGAAATCGAGTTTCGCCTGCTTGTCCGCCAAATTCGTTCTCCTTCTCGCTATCTTGTCGTTCGGCTGCCGGCTTATCGTTCAGCTGCCGGAGCGGCTTGCGCGTCCAGCCGCGCGAGAGCCTCTTCCCGTCCGAGCAGGACCAGCACATCGAAAATTCCGGGCGACGTCGTCGTCCCCGTCAGCGCCGCGCGCATGGGCTGCGCGAGCTTGCCGAGACCCAGTGAGAGTTCTTCGGCGAGTGACTTGGTAGTGGCTTCGAGAGCCTCGATTGTCCAGTCATTTTCGGCCCGCAGCCGGGTGCTCACCTGGTGCAAAATTGCGCGGGCATCGTCGTTCAGCAGCGATTGCGCCTTCTCGGTCATGGCGAGGGGCCGGGTCTTGAACAGGAAGGCCGCCCCTTCGGCCAGTTCGTCGAGGTCGCGCGCGCGCGTCTTGAGCACCGGCATGGCCTGCGTCAGCAGGGCCTCGTCGGTCGGCAGGTCGATCCGCCCCGCGACCAGCCGCGCCAGGCGCGCGTCGTCGGCCGCGCGGATGTAATGGCCGTTGAGGTTCTGCAGCTTCTTGAGATCGAAGCGCGACGGGCTCTTGCCCACGCCGTCGAGGTCGAACAGCGCGATCGCCTCGTCCCGGTCGATCTCTTCCCGGTCGCCGTGGCCCCAGCCCAGGCGCAGGAGATAGTTGAACAGCGCCTCCGGCAGGATGCCGAACTCGTCACGATAGGTTTCCGCCCCCAGCGCGCCGTGGCGCTTCGACAGCTTGGCCCCGTCGCTGCCGTGGATCAGCGGGATATGGGCATATGCCGGCTCCGCCCAGCCCATCGCGCGGTAGATCGGGAGCTGGCGGAAGGCGTTGTTGAGGTGATCGTCGCCGCGGATGACATGGGTGACGCCCATGTCATGGTCGTCCACCACGACCGCGAGCATGTAGGTCGGGCTGCCGTCGGCGCGCAGCAGGACGTAATCGTCCAGTTCGGCATTGCGCACGGTCACGCGGCCCTGGACCCGGTCCTCGATCGCCGTTTCCCCTTCCTGCGGGGTCTTCAGGCGGACCACGTAGGGCGCGCCGGTCGGCGCATCGGCCGGGTCGCGGTCGCGCCAGCGCCCGTCGTAACGCAGCGGCTGCTTCGCCGCGCGC
The DNA here is from genome assembly GCF_034375205.1 of Pelagerythrobacter marinus. Lineage (NCBI taxonomy): Bacteria > Pseudomonadati > Pseudomonadota > Alphaproteobacteria > Sphingomonadales > Erythrobacteraceae > Pelagerythrobacter > Pelagerythrobacter marinus. The sequence goes on from NZ_CP139719.1 coordinate 933,861, forward strand.
TGGGCGGCGCGCATCTCCTCCAGCTCCTCCGGCGTGGCATAGCACTTGTAGGCATGGCCGCCCGCGAGCAGCTGTTCGGCGACTTCGACATGGCGCGCGCCGCGTTCGGACTGGAACACGACGTCCTCGTCCCAGTCGAGCCCCAGCCAGGCCAGCCCGTCGAGGATCGCGTCGATCGCCTCGGGCGTGGACCGCTTGCGATCGGTATCCTCGATCCGCAGCAGCGCCTTGCCCCCGTGGTGGCGGGCATAGAGCCAGTTGAACAGGGCCGTGCGGGCCCCGCCGATGTGCAGGAACCCGGTCGGCGAGGGGGCAAAGCGGGTAACGACCTGTCCGCTATTGCTTGCCATATCCGAGCTGTTCCTTTCCTATGATGGGCATGGCGACGGGGGTGCCCGAAGTTCCGCTGGGGGGCGGGCCCGAGCGGCCCGATGTTGCGGTGCAGCGCAATTGGCGCAGCGCAGCCCGTTTGTCCAGTGCCCCGGGCAAGCTCGCCGCGCGGGCAGAGGCCTTTCTGGCCGCTGCCGGGGTGGACCGCGGGCCATGGCTCGCGGTGGCCTTCGCGGCCGGGATCGGCGCCTGGTTCGTGCTCGATGGGCCAGCGGAGTGGCTCGCGGCGATGGCGGCCGCGGCCATGGCGGCGCTGGGGGCCGCCGCGGCCTGGCGCGGCCGCGAGGACAGAGCGGGGCTGCGGCTTGCCGTCACCTCGCTTTCGATCATGGTCCTCGCCGGGCTCGTCGTGGTCTGGGTACGTTCCGCCACGGTCGGTGCGGAGCCGATCGAGCGGCCGCGGGTCGAGCGGATCGAGGCGCGCGTGCTCGACCGGATCGAGCAGTCGGCCGAAGGGCGCCTGCGTCTCGTGCTCGCCTATCGCGAGGGCGATACCGGGCAGGCGCGCAAGGTGCGGGTGAACGTGCCGCTGGCCCGCGACGCGCCGGGGCTGGGCGAAGGGGCGGTGGTGCGGCTGCGCGCGCGGCTGATGCCGCCGGCCCCGCCGATGCTGCCGGGGGGATACGACTTCGCCCGCGCGGCCTGGTTCCAGGGCCTTGCCGCGACCGGGTCGCTGATCGGGGAGGTGGACGTCGTCGCGCCGGCCGAGGCGGGCGGCTCGCTGGCGGCGCTGCAGCGCCGTCTCGCCGCGCACGTGCGTGCCAGCCTGCCCGGATCGCCTGGGACGATCGCGGCAGCTTTCGCCAGCGGGGACCGCGGAGCGATCGCCCAGGCCGACGAAGCGGCGATGCGCGATGCCGGGCTGACCCACCTGCTGGCGATCAGCGGGCTCCACGTCAGCGCGGTGATCGCGGCGGCCTACGTGCTCGCGATCAGGCTCCTCGCGCTCTGGCCCTGGCTCGCGCTGCGGGTTCGTCTGCCGATCGTCGCCGCGGCGCTCGCGGCCGGGGCGGGCGTGGCCTATACCCTGCTGACCGGGGCGCAGGTCCCGACCGTGCGCAGCTGCATCGGCGCGCTGCTGGTGCTGGTCGCGCTGGCGCTGGGGCGCGAGCCGCTCTCGCTCAGGATGGTGGCCGTGGCCGCGATCTGCGTCCTCCTGCTCTGGCCCGAGGCGCTGGTCGGGCCGAGCTTCCAGATGAGCTTCGCCGCCGTCCTCGCGATCGTTGCCCTGCACACCAGCGCGCCGGTAAAGGCCTTCCTCGCCCCGCGCGAGGAGGGGTGGATCGCCTGGTTCGCCCGCCGCGCGGCCATGCTGCTGGCGACCGGCCTGGTGATCGAGATCGCGCTGATGCCGATCGTGCTGTTCCATTTCCATCGCGCCGGGGTCTACGGCGCGCTGGCGAACATGGTGGCGATCCCGCTCGTCACTTTCGCCTCGATGCCGCTGATCGCGCTCGCCCTCGCGCTCGACGTCGTGGGCGCCGGTGCGCCGGCCTGGTGGATGGCGGGCAAATCGCTCGACCTCCTGCTTGCCATCGCGCATTTCACCGCCGAGCGCCCCGGGGCGGTCAAGCTGGCGCCGCAGATGGGGGCGGGCACGATGGCGCTGTTCGTCGGCGGGGGGCTGTGGCTGGCGCTGTGGCGGGGCCGGGCGCGGCTGTTCGGGCTGGTCCCGGCGATCATGGCGACTGTCCTCCTGCTGGCGGCGACCCCGCCGCCCGATGTCCTCGTTTCGGCCGACGGGCGGCATGTCGGGATCGTCGGGGAAGGCGAGCGTCTGCTGGTCCTGCGCGACAGCCGCAGCGCCTATGCGCGCGACAACCTGCTCGAACTCGCCGGTATCGAGGGGGCGCCGGTCCCGCTCGCGCAGTGGCCGGGCGCGCGGTGCAGCCGCGACTTCTGCGTCCTCACCATCAGGCGCGACGGTCGCCGCTGGACGCTGCTGATGGCGCGCAGCGCGGTGCTGGTGGAAGAAGGCGCGCTGGCCCGGGCTTGCGCGCAGGCCGACGTGGTCGTGGCCGATCGCTTCCTCCCGCGCAGTTGCCGCCCGCGCTGGCTCAAGGCAGACCGCCGCCTCTTGCGGCAGACCGGCGGGCTGGCGCTCCACCTCGACCGGCCCCGCGTCGTCACGGTCGCGCAGGGCCAGGGGCAGCACGGCTGGTGGCGGGGCTTCGGCGACTGATCGCCGGCAAGATAGCTGTCCTCCGGCCAGGGCCGGCAAGAGAGCTGTCCTCCGGCCAGGGCCGGTGCGGAGGGATGCCCCGGCGACCCGCCCGGGCGATCAGTGATAGCGGCGCAGGAGGCCCGAGAGCTTGCCCTGGACCTGGACTTCGTCCGGCCGGTAGACCTGCGGATCGTAGGCGCCGTTGGCCGGATCGAGCCGGACCATGCCGTTTTCGCGCCGCAGGTACTTCAGCGTCGCTTCCTCGTTCCGCACCAGGGCGACCACGATTTCCCCGTCGCGCGCGACATCGGTGCGGCGCACGAGCGCGAAATCGCCGTCGAAGATCCCCGCCTCGATCATCGAATCGCCCGAAACCTCCAGCGCGTAGTGTTCGCCCGGGCCGAGCAGGGCGGCGGGGACGGGCAGGCTGTTCTGTCCTTCGAGCGCCTCGATCGGCGCGCCCGCGGCGATCCGGCCGTGGAGCGGAATCTCGATCACGTCGTTCGCCGGCTCGGGCACGGCCTTTTCCGCGCGGGCGGCGGCGGCCCCTTGCAGGTCAACGACATTGTCGGCCGCGGCCCCGCCGGCCTTCGCGCCGCGCGCGGCAGGGGTCGAATCCTCCGGCTGACGCAGAACCTCCAGCGCGCGGGCGCGGTTGGGCAGGCGACGGATGAAGCCGCGTTCCTCGAGCGCGGAAATCAGGCGGTGAACGCCCGACTTGCTCTTGAGATCGAGCGCTTCCTTCATTTCCTCGAACGAAGGCGAGATCCCGGTTTCCTCCAGCCTTTGCTGGATGAAACGGATCAGCTCGTGCTGCTTTGCCGTCAGCATGGCGAAATCTCCCTGGTCGCCTGACACGATCGTGCGCGGTTGCGAACGAATGCGGAACAATTAGGCAACCCGGCTTGGCAAGTCAAGCAATTGCGCCGTTTTCGAGGCGATAGACCGGAACATCCGTTCCCGCTTTCGTCGCGGCGCAGTGCGGCGGGCGCCAGATCAGCGCATCGGCGCGGGCGAGCTGGGCGAGCAGGCTGCTGTCGCGCTGGCGGATCGGGTCGGCCCGGCCTTCGCGCAGCACGGCGCGCGTGAACTCCCCCCGCGCGCCGCCAGGCGGCAGGTCCGCCCCCGCGGGCACGGGCACCGCCCGCGGCAGGGGATCGGGCGCGCCGAGCATGGCGCGCAGCGCCGGCAGGGCGAACAGGAACCCGGTCACGAAGGCGGAGACCGGGTTGCCCGGCAGGCCGAGGACGAGGGTGTCTTCGCGCCGGGCGACGAGCAGCGGCTTGCCCGGCCGGATCGCCACGCGCCAGAAGGCGATCCGCGCGCCCCAGGTTTCGAGCGCCGGGCGCACGAGGTCGTGGTCGCCGACCGAGGCGCCCCCGCTGGTCAGGACGAGGTCGCAGTCCGCGCAGGCGGCAAGCGCCGCGCCGAGCGCGCCGGCATCGTCGGCGACCGGCCCGATCCGGCGCACGGTGCAGGGCAGGCCGGCCGCCATCGCCGCGAGCATCGCGCCGTTGCTCGCCGGAACCGAGCCGTCGACCAGCTCGTCACCGCAGTCGAGGATCGCCACGCGCGGCGCGCGGTGGACCGCGACCCGCGCGATCCCGGCCGACAGCGCGAGCGCGACCTGCCGCGCACCTAGCCGGCTGCCGGCGGGCAGCAGCGTGTCGCCCCGCTCGAAGTCGATCCCGCGCCGGCGCACGTTCGCGCCGGCTTCGGGCAGTCCGGCGGCCAGCGAGAGGCGGTCGCCGTCGCGCAGCGCCTCTTCCTGCACCAGAACCCGGTCGGCGCCTGCCGGCATGGCGGCGCCGGTGGAGATCCGCACCGCCTGCCCGGCCGACAGCGTGCCGCCGAACGGCGCGCCGCAGCGGCTTTCGCCGACCAGGGCCCAGGGCCCCGGGCCCGACAGGGCATAGCCGTCCATCGCCGAGAGGTCCGTCGCCGGGCGCGTGGCCGCGGCCGTCAGCGGCGCGGCGAGATGGCGGCCGAGCGCATCGGCGACCGGCAGCGTTTCCGCCGGCAGCGGCCGGACGCTTTCGAGCAGGCTGGCCCAGGCCTCTTCCAGCGGTATTGGCGACGGGGCCGGGCCGCTCATCCCCGCGCCCGGTCGTCGTAGCGCCAGTCGCCGGACTTGCCGCCGGTCTTCTCGATCAGGCGCACGTGTTCGATCGTCATGTCCTTCTGCACCGCCTTGGCCATGTCGTAGATTGTGAGGAGTGCGGTGCAAGCCGCTGTCAACACTTCCATTTCCACGCCGGTTCGCCCGGTCAGCGAGGCCCGGGCGGTGACGTCCAGCCCATCGTCGCGGAACGCGAAGTCGATCGTCACCGCGTCGAGCGCGAGCGGGTGGCACAGCGGGATCAGGTCGCCGGTCTTCTTCGCCGCCATGATCCCGGCGATGCGCGCGGCGGCGAGCACGTCGCCTTTCGGCAGGTCGCCGTCGCGGATCGCGGCGAGCGTTTCCGGGCGCATGGCGATTCGTCCGCGCGCCGTGGCCGAGCGCGCGGTTTCGGCCTTGCCGCCGACATCGACCATGCGGGCCGCGCCACTTGCATCGAGATGGGTCAGCCCGGCCATAGGGGCCCCCGCTTTCCTGTTGGACATGGACCGCGTGTTACACTGTCCTGGAGTAAAAAAGGGGCCGCTGCATCGGCCCCCGCAGCCGCCCCGCCGATGGCGCGCGCGAAGCGGCCGGCGCCGGGGGCGCGGCGGGGCGCGCGGCATGCGACGCGCGGGGGCGAGGAGGGGGCGGGCAGGGCCATCGGCCGCAGGTCTTGCCAGATGCGGCCGGTGTAGGAAAGTTCAGCCTTCGAGCAGGCTGCGCGTCGCGCGTTCGACGTCGTCCTGGCGCATCAGGCTCTCGCCGACCAGGAAGGCGCGCACCCCGGCTGCGGCCAGCCGCCGGCAATCGGCGTGGGTGGCGATCCCGCTTTCCCCCACCAGCAGCGCCCCTTCGGGCGCCCGCGGGGCGAGCCGCTCGGTCGTGGCGAGATCGGTTTCGAAGGTCCGCAGGTCGCGGTTGTTGACCCCGATCAGGCGCGAGCGCAGCCGCGCGGCGCGCTCCATCTCCGCCTCGTCGTGGACTTCGACCAGCACGTCCATCCCGCGTTCGAGCGCGGCCGCCTCGATCTCCGCCATGGCGCCATCGTCCAGCGCGGCGACGATCACCAGGATCGCGTCGGCGCCGATCGCGCGCGCTTCGGCCACTTGCCAGGGATCGACCATGAAATCCTTGCGCAGTACCGGCAGGTCGCAGGCGGCGCGCGCGTCCACCAGGTAATCCTCGTGCCCCTGGAAATGGGGGGCGTCGGTCAGGACCGAAAGGCAGGCCGCGCCCCCGGCCTGGTAGGCCAGGGCATGTTCGGCCGGGCGAAAATCGGGCCGGATCAATCCCTTGGACGGCGATGCTTTCTTGATTTCCGCGACCAGGGCGAAGCCGCGATGCGCCTTTTCGGCCAGGGCGCGGGCGAACCCGCGCGGGGGCGTGCCCGCGGCGGCGGCGCGGTCGAGATCGTCGAACGTGGCGCGCGCCCGGCGGGCGGTCACTTCCTCGCGCTTGACGGCGCAGATCTGGTCGAGCTTGTTCATCGGGTGTGCCTATGGCCTGCCCGCGCGCGCCTGTCGACGGGCAGTTCGTTTTCAACTGAGCTGAAGCGGCACCGGCCCGCACCCCCACCCGGCCACCCAACGACAGGGTATTCTATGGGTGGTCGGGTGGGGGTGCGGGCCGGTGCCGCCCCAAAGAGTTCACGCTAGAGCGAATAGCCGCCGTCGGTCACTAGCACGGCGCCGGTGGTGGAAGCGGCCGCGTCGGACAGGAGGAAGCCGACCTGGCCGGCGATTTCCTCCGCCGCGGCATAGCGGCCGAGCGGGGTCGCCATTTCGGCCATCGCCTTCAGCGCCGCCGCGCGGTCGCCGCCGTGTTCGCGCACGAGATCCTGGAAGAAGGGGGCCTGGTCCCAGATCGGGGTATCGACTCCGCCCGGTGCCACCGCATTGACGCGCAGCCCCTGCGGCGCGCCTTCTTTCGCCGCGACTTTGGCCAGCTGGATCAGCGCCGCTTTCGATGCGCCATAGGCGGCGGTGCCCGGTTCGGCCTTCACCCCGCTGATGGAGGCGGTCACGACCACGCTGCCCGCGCCGGGGATGGCCCGCATCGCCGCGCGCAGGGCGAGGAACGCCCCGTCGAGGTTGACCGCCATGACCCGCCGCCACTCGGCGAAATCGCATTCCGCGATCGGCGCGCCCGAGGCGATCCCGGCGTTGACGACCGCGTGATCGAGCGGGCCCATTCCGTCCAGCCCGTCCCACAGCGCGGGATCGGCGACGTCGCCGACCACGCGCCGGCAGTCGCATGACAGCGCCAGCCGGTCGAGCGCCGCGCGGTCGCGATCGACGAGCACGAGGCGCGCGATCCCCTGCGCGTCGAGCCAGCGGCAGGTCGCCGCGCCAATGCCCGATGCGGCCCCGGTGACGAGGGCGGCCCGGCCGGAAAAGTCGAACGATGCGGTCATGCCGGACGGCTTAGGCGGCCCGGCAGCCGGGCGCCATGCCTTTTCGGGGGCCCGTGCCTTGCGGGAAAGATGCCCTATGGGGCGTGTTCGGGTGCCCGGCGGCGCGCCGTCAGGCGGCGTTGTCGATGCCGAGATCGCTGAGCTTGCGATAGAGGGTCGAGCGGCCGATCCCGAGCCGCCGGGCGACTTCGGTCATGCGGCCGCGATAGTGGCCGATGGCGAGGCGGATCACGTCGGCCTCGATATCCTCCAGCGCGCGCAAGTTGCCGTCGTCGGTATAGAGCATGACGCCGGCCCCCTCGTTGACCGCGGCGGGCGGATCGTCGGGTTCGCCGACCATTTCCACCAGCTGCGGGAAATTCTCTGTCGTCAGCGTTTCGCCGTCGCAATAGACGGCGGCGCGGAACAGCACCGATTGCAGCTGGCGCACGTTGCCCGGCCAGTCGAACGCGGCCAGCAATTGCAGCGCGGCGTCGGAAATCGCGTGGTGGCGCAGGCCCGGCTGTTCGCCGATGCGGGCGAGGAAATGCCGGGTCAGCGCGGGAATGTCGCCCTGCCGTTCGCGCAGCGGGGGCAGGACGATCGTGGTCGCCGAAACCGCTTCCAGCAGGCGTTGTTCGAAATGGCCGGTCGCGACCAGGTCGGCCAGCGGCAGGTTGCTGGCGCTGATCAGGCGCACGTCGACGCGGAAGCCGTGGCGCGCGCCGATCGGGCGGACGATGCCCTGTTCGAGGCACTCGGCCAGCTTGCCCTGGATCGCCGGGTCGAGCCGGTCGATCTCGTCCAGCACCAGCGTGCCCCCGTCGCAATGCTGCAATGCGCCCACCTGGCGCTCGAACGCGCCGGGAAAGGCATTCTGTTCGTGGCCGAACAGGATCGATTCGATCGAACTGGCCGGGACCCCGCCGATGTTGATCGAGCGGATCGGAGCCTTGGCCCGCGGGCTGGCCGCGTGCATCGCGCGGATCAGCATTTCCTTGCCGGTGCCGCTTTCCCCCTCGATCAGCACGTGGCCGTGCCCGCGCGCCGCCTTGGCCGCGCGGGCGAGCGCGGTGCGGAACGATGGCGCGGTGCCGATCATCGCGTCGAAATCGAGCGAGGTCGGCATCTTCTCGGTCAGCGGCTGCAGCTCGTCGCGCGGGGCCTCGTGCCTGGTCGCGCTGCGCAGGGCCTGCATCAGGCGGTCGGGCGCGACCGGCTTGACCAGGTAGTCGGTGGCGCCCGCGCGCATGGCCTCGACCGCCAGCAGCGGGCTGGAACTGGTCGTCAGCATCAGCACGGGCAGGGCGGGGCGGCGGCTCTTCAGCTCCTCGATCAGGCTGCAGGCATCGTCGCCCGGCACCCACTGGTCGAGGATGATCGCGGCCAGCTGCATGCCCTGGCGGGTGCCGAGCGTGGCGATCGCGGTTTCCGAATCGTTCACCACCAGCGTGCGCCACCCTTCGCGCGCGGCGAGCGCGGTGATGAGCCGGCTCTGGGCCGGTTCGTCGTCGATCAGCATCAAGAGGCGCGATTCGCTTTCGGCCATTGGTCCCCAAACCGTCCCGTTGCGGTACAGGTCTTCGCTCTAGGGCGCGGGGGTAAAGGTCCGATTAAGGCTGTTGTGCCGCGTGCCAACGAATGCGCCGCACTTGAAGCCGGGCGCGGCGCGCGATAGACCGCTGCCCGACAGTTCTATCCAGGGGAAACGACATCAATGGCTTCGGGTAACGACATGAAGGCAGCCAACGAGACGTATGGCGGCTTCATCAGCCTTCTCAAGTGGTCGGTGCCGATCGTCGCGGCCATCGTGCTGCTGATCGTCCTCCTGATCGCCAGCTGACCGCCGCCGGCGCCTTGCGGATCGCGGTCCTGAAAGAGCGGGCCCCGGGGGAAACCCGGGTCGCCGCCACGCCCGAAACGGTCAAGAAGTTCCTGGCGCTCGGCGCCGGCGTCGCGGTGGAGGAAGGCGCGGGCGCTGCCGCGTCGATCACCGATGCCGCCTATCGCGAAGCCGGGGCCGACGTCGTGCCCGGCCCGCAGGCGGTGGAGGGGGCGGACATCGTCCTCGGCATCCAGGCGCCCGACGTCATGGCGCTGGCCGGCGCCCGGCCGGGGGCCATGGTCGCCGCGCTGTTCGATCCCTTCGCCCGGGGCGACCGGGTCCAGGCCTATGCCGATGCCGGGTTCGAGGCGCTGTCGATGGAATTCATGCCGCGCATCACGCGCGCGCAGAGCATGGACGTGCTTTCCAGCCAGTCGAACCTTGCCGGCTACAAGGCGGTGCTGGCGGCGGCGAACGTCTATGGCCGCGCCTTCCCGATGATGATGACCGCCGCCGGCACGGTGCAGGCGGCCAAGGTCTTCGTGATGGGCGTGGGCGTCGCCGGGCTGCAGGCGATCGCCACCGCCAAGCGCCTGGGCGCGCAGGTTTCGGCGACCGATGTCCGGTCGGCGACGAAAGAGCAGATCCTCTCGCTCGGCGCCAAGCCGATCTTCGTCGAGAACGTCGCCGGGATCGAGGGCGAGGGATCGGGCGGCTACGCGACCGAGATGAGCGAGGAATACAAGGCCGCGCAGGCCGAGCTGGTTTCGGGCCATATCGCCAAGCAGGATATCGTCATCACGACCGCGCTGATCCCGGGCCGGCCCGCGCCGCGGCTGATCTCGGACGAACAGATCGCCAGCATGAAGCCGGGCAGCGTGATCTTCGATCTGGCGGTGGCCCAGGGGGGCAATGTCGAGGGCGCGGCGGCGGATGACGTGGTGGAGAGGCACGGCGTGAAGATCGTCGGCTATTCGAACACCGCGGGCCATCTTGCTGCCGATGCCTCGGCCCTGTTCGCCCGCAACCACTACAACTTCCTGTCCGCCTTCTGGGACAAGGAAGCGGGCAAGCCCGTGCTCGACGAGGAGATCGGCAATGCCGTGCGCCTGACGCAGGGCGGCAGGATCGTGAACGAGAGGTTGGGCAGCGCGTAATTCCGGCCCGGGGAGGGGCCCTTCATGGACTTCATTTCGATCCTGTCGATCTTCGTGCTGGCGTGTTTCGTCGGCTATTACGTGGTCTGGTCGGTCACGCCCGCGCTGCACACGCCGCTGATGGCGGTGACCAATGCGATCTCCTCGGTGATTATCGTCGGCGCGCTGATCGCTGCGGCGGAAGCCGGCAGCCCGGCGGCCAAGTGGCTCGGGCTGGCGGGCGTGGTGCTCGCCAGCGTCAACATCTTCGGCGGTTTCGCGGTGACCGAGCGGATGCTCGCGATGTACAAGAAGAAGGAGAAGAAGTGATGGGTCGCTTCGTCTCCGTCCTCGCAGTCGCCCTGTTCGCCACCCCGGCCCACGCCGCGACCGGCGACGCGGTGAACCCCTGGGTCGCGCTCGCCTATCTCGTGGCCGGCGTGTTCTTCATCCTCGCGCTGCGCGGCCTGTCGTCACCCGCGACCAGCCGCCGCGGCAATCGCTTCGGCATGGCCGGGATGCTGATCGCGGTGGTGACGACGCTTGTGACGCACGACGTCGCCAATCTCGTCGAGATCACCATTGCCATCGCCATCGGCGGACTGATCGGGTTCCTGATCGCCCGGCGTATCGCGATGACCGCGATGCCCGAACTGGTCGCTGCCTTCCACAGCCTCGTCGGCCTTGCCGCGGTGCTGGTGGGCTGGGCGGCCTATCTCAATCCCGGCGCCTTCGGCCTCCTGACCGCGGACGGCGGGATCGGCGCGGTTTCCAAGGTCGAGATGGGCCTCGGCATCGCGATCGGCGCGATCACCTTCTCCGGCTCGGTCATCGCCTTCGCCAAGCTCTCGGGCCGGATGAGCGGTTCGCCGATCCTCCTGCCCGCGCGCCATGTCATCAACCTCGGCACGCTGGCGGCGATCATCGTGCTCACCGCGCTTTTCGCCATGACCACCGGCCCGGCGGAGACACTGCCGCTGATCGTCGCGCTGACCGTGCTCGCCTTCGTCATCGGCTTCCTGCTGATCATCCCGATCGGCGGGGCGGACATGCCGGTCGTGGTCTCGATGCTGAACTCCTATTCCGGCTGGGCGGCGGCGGCGATGGGCTTCACGCTCGGCAACACGGCGATGATCATCACCGGCGCGCTGGTCGGCTCGTCGGGCGCGATCCTCAGCTACATCATGTGCCGCGCGATGAACCGCAGCTTCCTCTCGGTCATCGCCGGCGGTTTCGGCGCGGACGATGCCGCCGCGGGGGGCGAGGCGAAGGAGCAGCGCCCCTACAAGCAGGGCAGCGCCGACGACGCGGCCTTCATGCTCGAACAGGCGGACAAGGTCATCATCATCCCCGGCTACGGCATGGCGGTGGCCCAGGCCCAGCACGCGCTGCGCGAGATGACCGACATCCTGGAGGAAAAGGGTGTCGAGGTGAAATTCGCCATCCACCCGGTCGCCGGCCGCATGCCCGGGCACATGAACGTGCTGCTGGCCGAGGCGAGCGTGGATTACGACAAGGTCTTCGAGCTGGAAGACATCAATTCGGAGTTCGCCCAGGCCGACGTCGCCTTCATCATCGGCGCGAACGACGTGGTCAACCCGGCGGCCAAGACCGACAAGTCGTCGCCCATCTACGGCATGCCCGTGTTCGATGTGGACAAGGCCAAGCAGGTCTTCTTCATCAAGCGCTCGATGGGCGGCGTCGGTTATGCCGGGGTCGATAACGACGTCTTCTACATGGACCAGACGATGATGTTGCTGTCCGATGCGAAGAAGATGGTCGAGGAGATCGTGAAAGCGCTCGACTGAGGGCGACCGGCCGCAAGCGCGCGGGGCCGCCGCGCGCTTGCAATCCTCCCCCCGCGCGGCACAATGCGTTGCAGGGGAGAGAGACATGATCCGATTTTCGATTGCCGCCGCCGCGCTGGCATCCGCCGCGGTGCCCGCCTGGGCCGAGACCATCACCGTCGCGCCGGGCGAAGGCGCGCAGGAGCGGCTGCAGGAAGCGCTGATCCTGGCCGAGCCGGGGGACGAGATCGTGCTCGCCGCCGGTCGCTTCGCGCTGACCGACGGCCTCTCGCTCGATGTCGACAACGTCACCTTGCGCGGCGCGGGGATGGAAGCGAGCGTGCTCGACTTCAGCGGGCAGCAGGGATCGGGCGAGGGCCTGCTCGTCACGTCCGACGGGGTGACCCTGCGCGATTTCGCGGTCGAGAACCCGAAAGGCGACGGGATCAAGTCCAAGGGCGCCGACGATATCGTCTATCACGCGATCCGGGTGACATGGACCGCAGGGCCCAGGGCCAGCAACGGCGCCTATGGCATCTACCCGGTCGAAAGCACCAATATCCTGGTCGACGGCAGCGAGGTTTCCGGCGCGTCGGACGCGGGCATCTACGTCGGGCAGTCGAGCCGGATCACCGTGCGCAACTCGGTCGCGACCGACAATGTTGCGGGGATCGAGATAGAGAACAGCCGCAACGCCATCGTCGAACGCAATTTCGTCAGCCGCAATACCGGCGGCATCCTGGTGTTCGACCTGCCCGATCTGCCGGTGATGGGCGGGGGCAACGTGCTGGTGCGCCACAATCTCGTCGCGTCGAACACGACCGCCAATTTCGCGCCGGAAGGCAATATTGTCGCCAGCGTCCCGCGCGGCACCGGGATCATGGTGATGGCGAACGAGAACGTGTGGGTCGGCCAGAACCTTCTCTACGACAACCCGACCGCGCCGATCATGGTCATCGCCTATCCGATGGCCTTCGACGACCCGGACTACAACCCTTACCCGCGCGACGTCACGATCGATCGGAACATGGTCGACGAAGGCGGCACCGATCCGCAGATCGAAGGGGCCGAAAGCCTGCTCGCCGCCTTCGGCGGGGCGCTGCCCCCGGTGATGTGGGACGGCCTCTCCGCAGGCGAGGAGCGGGCGACGCTGTGGGTCCATCCCGACCTGCCCGGCTGGTCGCTCAATCTTCCCGCGCAGGGCGAAGGCATGGCCGGGGCCCGGCCCGGGCCGCTGGAGGCTCCCGAGCCGGGGCCGGCGATCTCGACCGAGAACTGGGGCGCGGGCGCCGAGCTGGAGGCGCGGATCCGGTGATCCGGCCCGCGCATGTCCTGGCCGCCGGCGCGCTCGCGCTGGCCGCTGCCGTGGCATTTCATCCGGGCGCAGGGCCGGCCGCCGCCGCCGCGGCCGAGCCCCCGCGGGTGAACGATGCCGCCGTGCAGCAGGGCATTCCGCGCACGCTCGCCGCCTTCGGCTTCTTCGCCGATGCGCCGGGGCAGGTGCCCGCCGCGCGGGTCGTCCCCTACCGGCTCAACACCCCGCTCTATTCCGACGGGGCGGAGAAGCTGCGGTTCCTCTACCTGCCCGAAGGCACGCGCCTCGCCGCCGCGGGCGACGGCCTGCCCGAGATCCCGGTCGGGGCCGCGCTGATCAAGACTTTCGCCTTCGGCGAGGGGGCCGGGCGGCGGCTGATCGAAACGCGCGTCCTGCTCCACCGCGCGGACGGCTGGCTGGCCTTGCCCTACTTGTGGAACGAGGCGCAGACCGAGGCCCGCCTCGCGCTGGCCGGGGCGCGGATCGACCTCGTAACCCCGCGGGGGGAGGCGATCAGCTACCGCGTCCCGAACAAGAACCAGTGCAAGGAATGCCACGGCCTCGACGGCGCGGTCGTCCCGATCGGGCCGAAGGCGCGCAACCTGGCGCAGGAATGGCTGGCCGCGATCGCCGCGCGGGGCATGATCGACCGCGTGCCGGACGGGGCCGACGCGCTGCCGCGCTGGGAAGGGGCGGCCGATGCCACGGGCGGGGCGCAGGTCACGCTCGCGGCGCGCGCTTATCTCGACGTCAACTGCGCCCATTGCCACCGGCCGGGGGCGATGGCCTCCAACTCGGGGCTGGACCTGCGCTGGGAGCAGCGCGATCCGCGCGCGCTGGGCGTGATGAAGCGGCCGGTCGCCGCCGGGCGCGGTTCGGCCGGGCTTCTGTTCGCCGTCGTGCCGGGGAAGCCGCGCGAATCGATCCTGCTGCACCGCATGGCGAGCGCCGAACCGGGCGTGGCCATGCCCGAACTGGGCAAGGCGACGGTCGATCCCGAGGGGGTGCGCGCGGTCGAACGCTGGATTGCCGCGATGGAGCCGTGATCGGCCCGTGATCGGCCCGTGATTTCGGATCGCGCCCCGTGGCCCCGCGCGGCGGTGGGGATGGCGTCCGCCCCCGGCTGGACGCGCAGGCGGCGGTTTCGCTAAGGCAGCCCCCTCTTGCAGATCGGGGAAGGACGAACTTTGCGCAAGCTGGGGCTTATCGGCGGGATGAGCTGGGTCTCGACCCGGATCTATTACGAGTGGATCAACCGCCTGGTGCAGCGCCGCACGCAGCCGATGGCGAGCGCGCCCCTGCTGATCGAGAGCCTCGACTTTGCCCAGCTCTACGGCCTGCACGAAGCCGACGACTGGGCCCGCGCGGCGCAGGTCCTGGGGGAATCGGCCCGCCGGCTGGAAGCGGCCGGCGCCGGGGCGATCGTGATCGCGGCCAATTCGATGCACAAGGTCTACGACGACGTGGCCGCGCAAGTCGACGTGCCGATCCTGCATATCGCCGAATGCGTCGGCCGGCGGATGAAGGCCGACGGGGTGGACAGCGCCGCCCTGTTCGGCACGCGCAACGTGATGACCGAGAATTTCTACCGCCGGCGGCTCGTCGCCCACGGGGTGGACCTCCTGCCGCCCGACATGAACAACGTCGAGGCGCTCGACCGGATCATCTACCAGGAACTGATGCTGGGCCGCCCGACGCGCGATTCGCAGCGCGCGCTGAAGACGATGATCACGCGCAAGGAACAGGACGGCGCGCAGGCGATCGTGCTCGCCTGTACCGAGCTGGAGATGATCGTCGATGTCGATGCCAACGTCCTGCCGATCTTCGATTCGGCGCGCATCCATTGCGAGGCGGCGGTGGACTGGATCGTCGACGGGGCCTGATCGCGCGCCGGCCCGCCGGTGTTGCCCGATTGTTCCGGTTGTCGCGGAGACGGGGCTGACCTAGTCGCCCGGGCATGGATCGCTCGCCCCTTGCCGCCGACCCCGCACGATCGCGCGGCCGCGAATTTCCCGAAGACCGGGCCGGGGCCCGCGGGCCGCGCAGCGAGTTCCAGCGCGACCGCGACCGGATCATCCATTCGATCGCCTTCAGGCGCCTGCGTTCGAAGACCCAGGTCTTCATCGCGCCCGACGGCGACCATTACCGCACCCGCCTGACCCACAGCCTGGAGGTCGCACAGATCGGCCGGGTCATCGCCCGCGCGCTGGGCCTCGACGAGGACCTGACCGAGGCGCTGTGCCTTGCCCACGACATCGGCCACCCGCCGTTCGGCCACGCGGGGGAGGATGCCCTGCAGCAGGCGACCGCCGATGCCGGGGGGTTCGACCACAATGCCCAGGGCCTGCGCGTCCTGATGCGGCTGGAAAGCCCCTATTGCGATCACCCGGGCCTGAACCTGACCTGGGAACTGCTCGAAGGGCTGGCCAAGCACAACGGCCCGGTCGAAGACCCGGGCTGGGCCCTGGCCGGGCTGGACGGCGATTTCCCCCTCGCGCTGGGCGAGCATTCCTCGCTCGAGGCGCAAGTCGCGGCGGTGGCCGACGATATCGCCTACGACAACCACGACATCGACGACGGCCTGCGCGCGGGCTTCCTCTCGCTCGACGACCTGCTGACGCTGGATTTCGTCGCAGACCAGTGGCGCGAGGTCGAAAAACGCTTCCCCCGCGCGCCCCGCGAACGCCAGTTGCGCGAACTGGTGAGGGTGCAGATCGGTCTGATGGTCAACGATGTTATCGCCCAGGCGCGGCGCGCGACGGCGCCGCTCGCCTCGGCCGGAGACGTGCGCGCGGCGGGGCGCGCGCTGGCGACGTTCTCCCCCGCGATGGCCGCGCGCGAGCGGCGGCTGAAGAAGTTCATGTACGACCGGCTCTATTACCACCGCGAACAGATCGCCACGGCGGAGCGGGCGCGCGATGTCGTCGCCGCGCTCTACCGCGCCTATGCCACGGACGAGACGCTCCTGCCCGCCGACTGGCGCCGCTCGCTGCCGGCGGAGCAACCGGAAAGGGCGCGCCACATCACCGACTTCATCGCCGGGATGACCGACCGGTTCGCGATCGACCAGTACGCGCGCATCCACGGCCGGCGGCCGGAAGGGCTGAGCAATGTCTGACCCGCTGCGGATCGCGCTGGTCGGCGCCACCGGGCTGGTCGGCCGCGAGGCGATCGCGCTGTCGGTCGGGCGCGAGGACGTTCGCCTGACCGGGCTGGCACGGCGCGAGGTGCCGCTTCCGCGCGGGGCGCGGATGGAGATGTTCGTGGCCGAGCCGGGCCGCTGGGGCGAAGTGCTGGAGGCGGTCCGCCCGTCGGCGCTGATCTGCGCGCTCGGGACCACGTGGCGCAAGGCGGGCCAGGACGAGGACGCCTTTCGCGCGGTGGACCGCGATCTCGTGCTCGAGACCGCCCGCGCGGCGCGCGAGCACGGGGTCGAGCGGATGGTCGCGATCAGCTCCGCCGGGGCCTCGCTGGCGGCCAGGGCGTTCTACCTGCGGGTGAAGGCGGAGATGGAGCGCGACCTTGCCAAGGTCGGCTTCCGTCGCCTCGACCTCCTGCGCCCGGGCCTGCTGCGCGGCGCGCGCGACGGCGACCGGCGGCGGGCCGAACGGATCGGCATCGCGCTGAGCCCGGTGACCGACCTGATGCTGCACGGCAGCTGGCGCGGCTATCGCTCGATCCCCGCGCGCACGGTGGCCGAGGCCGCGCTGGCCCTCGCCATGCGGCGCGCCGGCGGCCGGTTCCGGCACGACAACGACGCGATTCGCCGGGCCGCCCGCGAATTGCCGCAACCCCTGCCGGCCTGAGGAGAAGGCACGATGTGGACCGCCCTGTTCGCCGCCGCCAACCTGCTGGCCCTCGCGGGCTGGATCCTGCTGATCTTCCTCCCGCGCCGCCCGGTCGCGCTGGCGGCGGTTCTCTACCTCGGCACCGGGCTGCTCTCGGCGGTCTATGCCGTGCTGCTCGTCCTGCTGGCGACCGGGCTCGCCGGGGGCGGGCCGGACCTCGCCGCGCTGGACGGATGGTCGCTGCAATCGATCCGGGCGCTCTTCGCCTCCGACGCGGCGCTGGTCCTCGGCTGGATACACTACCTCGCCTTCGACCTCTTCGTCGGCCTGTGGATCGCGCGCGATGCCGATGCGAAGCGCTTCTCGCGCCTGGCGCAGGCGCCGGTCCTGGCGGCGACGTTCCTCGCCGGGCCGCTCGGCCTGTTCGCCTGGCTCGCGATTCGCGAGCGGCGGGCGCGGGCCTCGGGGCGCTGGCAATGAAACGCCATGCCCCGGCCGCCGCGCGCAACAGCGGGCCGATCGCGGACGTGCTGGCGCAGGAACTGCCCGAAAGCGGAACGGTGCTGGAGATCGCCAGCGGCTCGGGCGAACACGCGCTGTTCTTCGCCGAGCGGTTCCCCGGCCTGGCATGGCAGCCGAGCGATCCCGACCCCGATGCGCTCGCCTCGATCGCCGCCTGGCGGGACGAGCAAGGCCCCGCGAACCTGCGCCCGCCGCTGCCCCTCGACGCGCGCAAGCCCGATGCCTGGCCGGTGACCCGCGCCGACGCACTGCTGTGCATCAACATGGTCCACATCAGCGAATGGGAAGCGACGGTTGGGCTGTTCAGGGGATGCGCGAAATTCCTGGCCGAGCAAGCGCCAGTCATTCTCTACGGCCCGTACTTGGAGGCTGATGTCGAGACTGCGCCATCCAACCTGGCGTTCGACCGCTCCCTGAAAGACCGCAATCCTGCTTGGGGCCTCCGCAAGGTCGCTGACGTCGATAGCGTGGCTGCCGAGTTCGATTATGAGCGGGCTAATCGTTACGAGATGCCGGCGAACAATCTCACGCTCGTCTACAGAAGGAACTCAGCCAACGGCCTTTGAGCCAGATTTTGCACGGAATGACGTCGTTGCACATTCTTCCGCCTAAAACCTGCCAGTCCGCTAGCGACCCGATTGCGGACACTTGTATGGGCCGCCATGCTTCCCGAATGAAGTATATTGCAGCCGTGGTCTCAATACTGGCGCTCAGCGCGTGTAGCGAACAGATCGAGGAAAGCTATCCAACTTGGGCTGAAGCGCAGAGGGCAGGCACCATCGAAAGGGGTTGGGTCCCGTCTTTCGTGCCGACGAGCGCCCGAAACATCAGCGATAGCCACAACCTTGATAGGAACACTCAGACGCTGAGATTCGCGGTTCCGCCATCAGATGTATCTGCAATTGTCGGTAAATTTGCGCATATCTCAACGGATGATCAAGGTGCTGCCGATAACTTAGCCCGAGAATTAGGCATTCTGGGCGAGCCTGAGGCCTTCATTGTATGTTCGAACATACAAGATGGAGTTTTGATTGTCGATCGCGAGGCCGGGCAAGCGGTCTATGATACTACTATCAGATGGACAGATGACGACTGCCGCCGAAGGGTGACGCATGAGGAGCAAACGTCAGCGCGCTAGACCCGCCCATGGGCGTTGCGATGGCCAAGTTCACACCGTTTCCAGCATATAGCGCGAGTCTCCACGCGAATGTCGTGGATGGCGATTACATCGACGACCGGGGTGAAAACCTTCGAATCGAATTAGCGGACGAGGTTGCCTACCGCGGGGGCTGATTTCCCCTGCAATCAGGCCGGAGGGCGCGCGACCGGCACCCGGGGCGCCGGTCGCGCAAGGTGGATCAGATCGCGTCGTCGCCGGCTTCGCCGACCGATTCGATGTCCTGCCCCACGCCCTTGACGGTGTTGCAGGCGGTCGCGGCCAGCGACATCGTGGCGATGCCGAACGCGATCAGTATCTTGCGGGCCATTTGCGGTTCCTTTCGGGTATCGGTTGGATTGCCGATAGAAACGGCCCCGCGCAGGCGCCGTTCCGCGTTCGTCGCTGCGATTGCACGGCCCGGCCGCCCGTCCCATATGGCGCCGCGATGAGCGAGCTGCACAGATTCCTGACATTCGCCAGCGAGGCCGAGATCGTCGGCCTATGGGGGCTGGGCTTCATCATGCTGGCGCTGGTCGCGACGCTGGCCGAAGTGCGGCGGCAGAAGCGCGCGCGGATCGACGGCGTCGGCTGGGTGCCCTGGCGCCCGATCTTCCTCGCCGCCGCGATCATGGGCGGCGGGCTGATCCTGCTGGCGGTGAAGGGCTTGCTGGCCGGCTAGGCCGGGGGTCAGGACCGCCCGTCGAGCGGGCGAATGCCGATGGCCTGATAGACTTGCGGCATTTCATCGAGCCGGAAGGGACGCAGCCGGCCGCCCGGGCGGTCGGGAAGCTGGCCGACGAGGTAGGTTCGGGCGAGCGGGGCCTTGCCCGGGGCGGCGACCCGCAGACGCAGCAGCGGCACGTAGACCGCGGCGCTGCCCTGCCGGATAACGCGCACCTGTTGCAGCGGCAGGCGCACTTCGCCCTCGATCGCCGCCGGCTCGCCGGGCGCGAGGGTGGCGAGGGTGCCGAACGGCGCGAGCGGGGTGGCCGGTTCGGCCAGCTGCTCGCCGATCGGGGCCGCGCCGTGCGCGGTGACGAGATCCGCCTCGACCGCGACGTCGTGCCAGGCCTCTCCCCCGTCGAGCTGGAGCGTGACGCGGCAGGCGAAGCTGGCGTTCATCACGCTGCGGCTGAACCGCAGAGGCTGGACCGCGAGGGTCGGGGCCGCCGGGGCGCTGGCGCGCGCGGCGGGGGCGGCCGGCGCGGCGCGAGCCGGGGGCGCAGGCTGCGCCGGGGCGGCGCCGGGCCGCGAAGGGTCGGGGATGCGCGCAGGCGGCGCGGGATCGGGCACGCGTGCCACCGGCGGTTCGATGGCCGGAGCCTGCGCCTCGGCCTGGCGACGGCGGCGCCAGGCGAGCAGCCCGGCGGTGAGGGCGAGCGCGGCGACGACCGCCGCGAGCCAGGTCGCCCAGGCGCTGTCCTGCGCGGGGGGCGAGGCGGGTGCGCTTGCCGGCGGGGCCGGGGTGGCGGCCGCATCGGCGGGCGGTTCGTCCGGTTGCGCGGGAAATTCCGCTGCTGCCGGCGTCGCCGCGGGTGCTTCGGCGGATGTCGGCGACGGGTTCGCCGGGCCGGCGGGCGCTGGTGCGGCGCGCGGGGCGGGGCGGGGCGTTTCCTGCTGCGGCCCCTGCGGCGGTGCGGGCGCGGGGGAGGGCGCGGCCTCCCGCGGGGCGTCCGGGCCCGGCGCGGCGGTGGGGCGCGGGGTGGGCGACGGGGCCGCGGTGGGGCGCGGGGTGGGCGACGGGGCCGCGGTGGGCGGCGCGGTCGGGATCACCCGCGGGGTCGTGGGAAAAGGGGCCTCGGGATCGACCGGGCCCTGGACCTCGGGCGTGGGCGTCGCTTCCGGGTCGGGCGGCAGGCGGAAATCGCGCACCGAGCCCGATTGCGCGAGCGCGGGGGCGGCGAGGGCCAGGAACAGGGCCGGAAGCGAGTGGCGAACGTGCATGGATCCCGATGCTGGCTGGCAATGCATGGCAAGAAGGCGTGGCGAAAGGGCCGGGGCGCTGAATAGGCTCTGAACTGCGAAGCGCAATCCCGCGGGTTGTGCGCGGGCGGCGATGAAGGCACATGCGCAAGGATGAACGATACACCCGGCACCCTGCACCTGGGGCAGGCGAGCACGCTGCCGCCCTCTCCCGAAGCGGCGCAGCTCGACTACGTTCCCAACCCGCGCAGCGAGGCGCTGTACCTGGTGCGCTTCGCCGCGCCCGAGTTCACCTCGCTCTGCCCGGTCACGGGGCAGCCCGATTTCGCGCATCTCGTGATCGATTATGCCCCGGGCAAGACGATCGTCGAATCGAAGAGCCTGAAGCTCTATCTCGGCAGTTTCCGCAATCACTGCGGTTTCCACGAGGACGTGACGGTCGGCATCGGGCAGCGGCTGGCGGCGGAAATGAAGCCGAAGTGGCTGCGAATCGGCGGGTACTGGTATCCGCGCGGGGGCATCCCGATCGACGTCTTCTGGCAAAGCGGCCCCCCGCCGGAGGCACTGTGGGTGCCCGACCAGGGGGTCGCGTCCTACCGGGGGCGGGGATGAACGCGACGCGGACCGAGACCGACACGATGGGCGCGGTCGAAGTCCCGGCCGATCGCCTGTGGGGCGCGCAGACGCAGCGCAGCCTGGCCAATTTCCGGATCGGCGGCGAACGCCTGCCCCAGCCGCTGATCCGCGCGCTGGGCGTGATCAAGCGCGCGGCGGCAGAGGCCAACCGCGATCTCGGCGTGCTCGACCCGGAAATTGCCGGGGCGATCGCGAATGCCGCGCAGGAAGTGATCGACGGCAAGCTCGACGATCATTTCCCGCTGGTCGTGTGGCAGACCGGGTCGGGCACCCAGTCGAACATGAACGCGAACGAGGTGATCGCGAACCGCGCGATCCAGATGCTGGGCGGCGAACCGGGGTCGAAGAGCCCGGTCCACCCCAACGATCACGTCAACCGCAGCCAGTCGTCGAACGACACCTTTCCCAGCGCGATCAACGTCGCGGTCGCCGGGGAGGTCTGCGGCGCGCTGCTGCCCGCGCTGCGCCGGATGCACGGCGTGCTGGAGGACAAGGCGCGCGAATGGGCCGATATCGTCAAGATCGGGCGCACGCATACGCAGGACGCGACCCCGCTGACGCTGGGGCAGGAGTTTTCCGGCTACGCCGCGCAAGTCGGCGCGGGGATCGAGCGGATCGAGCTGGCGCTGCCGGGGCTCTATCGCCTGGCGCAGGGGGGAACGGCGGTCGGCACCGGCCTCAACGCGCCCGATGGCTTTGCCGGGAAAGTGGCCGAACGCGTGGCCGCGATCACCGGGCTGCCGTTCGGTCCGGCGCCCAACACCTTCGCCGCGCTCGCCGCGCAGGACGAGCTGGTCTTCGCCCACGGCGCGCTCAACGCGCTGGCGGCGGCGCTTTACAAGATCGCCAACGACATCCGCTTCCTCGGCTCCGGCCCGCGCGCGGGGCTGGGCGAACTGGCCCTGCCGGCGAACGAGCCGGGAAGCTCGATCATGCCGGGCAAGGTCAACCCGACGCAGTGCGAGGCGCTGACCCAGGTCTGCATCGAGGTGTTCGGCAACAATGCCGCGCTGACGTTTGCCGGCAGCCAGGGCCAGTTCGAGCTGAATACCTATCGCCCGATGATGGGGTGGAACGCGCTGCGATCGGCCAGGCTGCTGGCCGACGCGGCCGGGAGCTTTACCGCGAACCTGCTCGAAGGGCTGGAGCCGCGGCGCGAGAACATCGCGCGCGGGGTGGAAAGCTCGCTGATGCTGGTGACCGCGCTGGCGCCGGCGATCGGTTACGACAAGGCCGCGGCGATCGCCAAGGCCGCGCACGCCGAAGGCCTGACCCTGCGCGAGGCCGCGGCGCGCAGCGGCCATGTATCGGGCGAAGACTTCGACCGCCTCGTCCGCCCCGAAGACATGGTCTGACCCCCGCGCTGAACCGGCACGAGCCCGCGCTCAAGTAGCGCGAAGCGCGGTAGCGCAGAGATCCCGCGCTCAAGTAGCGCGAAGCGCGGTAGCGCAGAGATCCCGCGCTCAAGTAGCGCGAAGCGCGGTAGCGCAGAGATCCCGCGCTCAAGTAGCGCGAAGCGCGGTAGCGCAACAAAGGAATCCATTTTCGCTCCGCGAAAATGGTGCCGGCTGCAGGATTCGAACCCGCGGCCCCCTGATTACAAATCAGGTGCTCTACCAACTGAGCTAAGCCGGCCCGCGCGAGGTCCGCCCTTTGCGTCAAAGCGCGCCGAAGGTCCAGCCCTCCGTGCGCGCGAGGGCGGGGGTGAGGGCGCGCGGGCGCCAGCGTTCGGGATCGCCGGCCACCTTGCGCAGCCAGGCGGCGGCGAGCAGGGCGTCGCTGGCGTGATCGTCGATCGCGCCGGTCCCGCGCGGGGCGGGGGAGCCGAGCGCGCCCAGCGCCTCGCCCAGCGCGGCATGGCTGCGCATCTTTGCACGGGCCGCGCTGCGCCCTGCCTCGAGCGCGGCGAGCGAGGTGTAGATTTCGACCACGACCGAACCCGTCGGCGGCAGCGGATCGATCGGCCAGACGGGCAGCGCGGGGCCGAGCCGGTGCAGCAGGCGCATTCCCGTCAGGCTCGCCTTGCCGACCTGGGCCGCGCCGACCAGATTGAAGTTGGAGTAAGGTTTACATCCCATCGCCGCCTGCGCGCTCTCGGTCACGCGGAACCGCCCTTTCCCATGGGTCGCGCCGTCGCAGCGAAACCGCGCCCCCTCGCGCCCGCCATGGCGGCGGAAATAGGGGGCGAAGGCCGGGTGATCGACGAATGACCCCGCGCCCAGGTGCGGGTCGCGCGCGCTCACCCGGTCCACCAGGGCCCAGAGCGCGCGGGCATCGGCAGGGCTTTCGGCGAGCCCGGGAAAGAAGGCCCCGCAGTCGGCGAAGGGGAGCGAGATTCCGAGGTCCAGGCCGACCAGGGTATCGGCAGGCAGCCCCTCGGCGAGGAAAGCCAGCACTTCGGGCCGCGACCAGCGCCGGCCGCGATCGACCAGCACCGGCGCGCCGCGCTGCGCGTCGGCGAGCGCGAGCGCGATCCCCGCGTGCCGCTCGCCCGCCGCGCCCGACCAGTCGATGGCGAGGAAATGGCGGAACCGGCTCATCGCCGCCCGGCCATGTGCGCCGGCCTCACCCGCGCAGCTCGCGCCGGCGCTTTTCCCAGTATTCGAGCCGCTTGCGCACCTCGCGCTCGAAACCGCGCTCGACCGGCTGGTAATAGGATTGCGGCTCCATCTCTTCGGGCCAGTAATCGGCCCCGGAAAACCCGCCCTCGGCATCGTGGTCGTAGGCATAGTCCTTGCCGTAGCCGATGTCTTTCATCAGGCGGGTCGGCGCGTTGAGGATCGACGGCGGGGGCATCAGGCTGCCGGTTTCCCTCGCGCTGCGCCAGGCGGCCTTCTGCGCCTTGTAGGCGGCGTTCGATTTGGGCGCGGCCGCGCAGTAGAGACAGGCCTGCACGATCGCCAGCTCGCCTTCCGGGCTGCCGAGGAACTCGTAGGCATCCTTGGCCGCGAGGCACTGCGCCAGGGCCTGGGGATCGGCCAACCCGATGTCTTCCACCGCCGCGCGAACGAGGCGGCGCAGGACGAACAGCGGGTCTTCCCCCGCGACCAGCATCCGCGCGAGGTAATAGAGCGCGGCCTGCGGGTCGGAGCCGCGCAGGCTCTTGTGCCAGGCGGAAATGAGATTGTAGTGGCCCTCGCGGTCCTTGTCGTAAACGGCCACGCGCCGTTGCAGGAAGCTGCCGAGCTCGCCCGGACCCAGCGGTTCCTCGATCGCCGCGGAATAGAGCGTTTCGGCCTGGTTCAGCAGGAAGCGGCCGTCGCCGTCGGCGCTGGCGACCAGCGCCGCGCGCGCCTCCGCGGTCAGCGGCAACGGGCCTTCGATCGCCTCCGCCTTGTCCAGCAGCCGGCCGAGCGCCCCGGCATCGAGGCGGTGCAGGATCAGCACTTGCGCGCGGCTGAGCAGCGCGGCGTTGAGTTCGAAGCTGGGGTTTTCCGTGGTCGCGCCGACCAGCGTTACCGTGCCGCGCTCGACGAAGGGCAGGAAGCCGTCCTGCTGCGCGCGGTTGAAGCGATGGATCTCGTCCACGAAGAGCAGGGTGCGCTGGCCGGCCCCGGCCGCCTTGTCCGCCTCGGCAAAGGCTTTCTTGAGGTCGGCCACGCCGGAGAAGACCGCGCTGATCGCGACGAAGCGCATGCCCACGGCATCGGCCAGCAGGCGCGCGATGCTCGTCTTGCCGGTGCCGGGCGGGCCCCACAGGATCATGCTCGACAGCTTGCCCGCCGCGACCATGCGCCCGATCGCGCCCTCGGCCCCGGTCAGGTGTTCCTGGCCCACGACCTCGTCGAGCGCGCGCGGACGCAAACGGTCGGCGAGCGGCGCGTCGGCGCGCGGCGCGTCTGGCGGGGCCTGTTCGGGGAGGGTGTCGGGAAAGAGATCGGCCATGCGCCACGCTAGATAGGGGCACCGCCGGCGCAGCGCGAGGGCTCTTGCATTTCGATAGTCTTAAGATATATCGTAATACGACGCAAGACAAGGATATTGCTCCATGCACAGCGATTGTCATCATCACCGTCACCGCCGCGATCCGGGCGCTCGCCGCCGGGCGTGGAAGGCGAGCTTCGGGCCCGGAGGGCCTTTCGGTGCGGGGGGACCTTTCGGCCCGAAAGGCCCCTTCGGCCCCGGGGGTCCTTTCGGTGCTGGCGGGCCCTTCGGCGGGCGGGGGCAGCGGCGCGGCCGGATGTTCCGCCACGGCGAGCTGCGTCTCGCGCTGCTCAGCCTCCTCGCCGACCGGCCGCGGCATGGGTACGAGCTGATCAAGGCGATCGAGGAGCGGACCGGGGGCGCCTACGCGCCGAGCCCCGGCGCGGTCTATCCCACGCTGCAACTGCTGGCGGACGAGGGCCTGATCGCCGAGCAGGACGATCCCGGCCCGCGCAAGGCCTTCCGCACCACCGAGGCCGGCCGGGCCGAACTGTCGGAACGGGCCGAGGAGGTCGAGGCCCTGTTCGCCCGGCTGGGCCGGCACGGCGAAAGCGGTGAAGGCGGGCGGTCGCCCCACCTCTGGCGCGCGATGGGCAATCTCGCCAATGTGCTGCGCCACCGCGCGAGCGCCGGCAAGCTTGACCAGGCGGCGATCGACTCCATTGTCGACATGATCGACGACATGGCCAGGAGGATCGAACGCCTATGACAACCCGCAGCAGCGCCAGCGTGCCGACAGCCAGCGGATCCCGCTATCTCCAGCAGCTTTGCAAGCATTGGGCGCACAACATGACGGTCGAATACGACGCGGCTCAGGGGCGGGTGACTTTCCCGGCCGAGGGCCGCAGCGGCAACTGGGCGGGGGAGGCCGTCCTGACGATGACCGCGCGGGCCGAAGCGCTCGACTGCACGATCGCGGCGAGCGAACCCGGCCAGCTGGAAGCGCTCAAGGGCGTCGTCGCGCGCCATCTCGACCGCTTCGCCTTCCGCGAGGCGCCGCTGGCCTTCGACTGGCGCGACGGCTGACCCGCTGGCGGGCCGGCCGCGGCAGTGGTATCCTGCGCCCCGGGTCGCCGGAGAGGGGAGAGACAGGATGGAACAGGCCGAACGGGTCGAACAGGCCGAACAGGCAGCCACGGGAACGCCGTGGCACGTGTGGGTCGTCGGCATTCTCGCGACCTTGTGGAATGCCTTCGGCGCGAACGACTACACGCAGACCCAGATGGGCAATCGCGATTACTTCGCGATGACCGGGTTCGACGCCCAAACGACGGACGCTGCGTTGCGCTTCTTCGGCGAAATGCCCGCCTGGGCCGACGCCGCCTGGGCGCTGGGCGTCTGGGGCGGGCTGGCCGGGTCGATCCTGCTGCTCCTGCGCAGCCGCTGGGCGATCGCGGCCTTCGCCGCCTCGATCCTGGGGCTCGCGGGATCGTGGATCTTCCACTTGCAGGCGACCCTGCCGCCCGAGCTTGCGGCGATGAACAACGAGGCGATGTTCGCGGTAATCAGCGCGATCGCCCTGCTGCTGTTCTGGTATGCCCTGCGGATGCGCCGGCGCGGCGTCCTGCGCTGATCATCCCGGCCGGGCGTTCACCAGCCGCAGGTAGCTGTCGGCAACCGCCTGGTTGATCGCGTCCCACGCGAAGTTCTTGCTCCGCGCCTCGCCCGCGGCGCCGTGGCGCGCGCGCAGGGCCGCGTCGGTGCAATAGGGGGCCAGCGCATCGGCGAAGGCCAGCGGGCAGCCGGGCGGCACGAGGTGCCCGGTCGTGCCGTCCTGCACCAGGCTGGCGCTGCCGGTGGCGCCGGCCGCGACGACGGGCAGGCCGCAGGCCATCGCCTCCAGCGTGACGTTGCCGAACGTCTCGGTGATCGAGGGGTTGAAGAACACGTCGCCGCTGGCGAGCGCCCGGCCGAGGTCCGGGCCGGTCTGGAAACCGGCGAAGATTCCCCCGGGCAGGGCGCGTTCGAACCACGCGCGGGCCGGTCCGTCGCCGATCACCAGCACGCGGTGGGCCACCTGGCGCCGGCGCAGTTCGACGATCGCGTCGGCGAATATGTCGAGCCCCTTTTCCATCACCAGACGGCCGAGGAAGACGATCGCCACGTCCTCGTCCCCGATGCCCAGTTCGCGGCGCCAGGCGAGGTCGCGGCGCGCGGAGGCGAAGACCGTGCGGTCCACCCCGCGGGTCCAGAGCGAGATGTCGTCGTTCATCCCCTGCTCGCGCAAGGTATCGATCATGCTCTGCGACGGCGCCACCAGCGCGTCGCACCGGCGGTAGTAACGGCGCAGGATCGCCTCCAGCGCGGGTTCGGTGAAGCCCAGCCCGTAATAGCGGGGATAGGTCTCGAACCGGGTATGGACCGAGGCGAGAACGGGGATCCCCCGCGCGCGGGCCCAGCGGACCGCGGCATGGCCGGTCAGGTCGGGGGAGGACGTGTGGACGATATTGGGCGCGAAGCGTTCGAGATCGGCCAGGTTGTCGCGCGACAGGCCGAGGGGGAAGCGATATTCGGGCCGGCCGGGGATGGCGACGCTGGGCACGCCGACCAGGTCGCCGGTGGGGGCGAAGGCCGGCTCTTCCACCGTCGGGGCGTAGACGCGCACGGCCGCGCCCTGCCGCAGCAGGTATTCGACCAGCCGGTTGAGCGCCTGGTTCGCCCCGTCGCGAACGTAGTTGTAGTTGCCGCTGAACAGGGCGATGCGAAGGTCTGCGGTATCCATGGTCGGACCGGCCATAAGCGGAGAGCACGGCATTGGCGAGGGGGCTCGCGCGGCAAATCTGCCCCTTCCCGCGTCCCGCCCGCCAATGTCGCCCGGCCTGTCGATGAAATCGAATGCGGTCCTTGACTTGCTGCGGCGCAACATTATTGCCGCGCGTGGGCCACGCGGTCCCAACGCCGCGCGTGCTCTCTGCAAGGAGAGAATACATGACTGACCTTACGCCTCCGGCGCGCAAACCTGCGCGGCCGCTGTTCTCCTCTGGTCCCTGCGCGAAGCCGCCGGGCTGGTCCCTCGAAAAACTGTCTGCCGAATCGCTCGGCCGTTCGCACCGCTCGAAGCTGGGCAAGGCGCGCCTCGCCCATTGCATCGATCTGATTCGCGACGTGCTCGAAGTGCCCGAGACGCACCGGATCGGGATCGTACCCGGTTCGGATACCGGCGCGGTCGAAATGGCGATGTGGACCATGCTGGGCGCGCGCCCGGTGACGACGATCGCGTGGGAGAGCTTCGGTGAAGGCTGGGTCACCGACGCGGTCAAGCAGTTGCGGATCGATCCGACGGTGATCCGTGCCGATTACGGGCAGCTGCCCGATCTCGCCCAGGTCGACTGGGGCCACGATGTCATCTTCACCTGGAACGGCACGACCTCGGGCGTGCGCGTGCCCGATGGCGACTGGATCGCGGCCGACCGCGAGGGGCTGGCCATCGCCGACGCGACGAGCGCGGTCTTCGCGCAGGACATTGCCTGGGACAAAGTCGATGTCCTGACGTTCTCGTGGCAGAAAGTGCTCGGCGGCGAAGGCGCGCACGGCGTGCTGATCCTGGGCCCGCGCGCGGTCGAGCGGCTGGAAAGCCACACCCCGCAGTGGCCGCTGCCCAAGGTGTTCCGCCTGACCAAGGGCGGCAAGCTGATCGAGGGGATCTTCCGCGGCGAGACGATCAATACCCCGTCGATGCTGGCGGTGGAGGATGCGATCTTCGCGCTCGAATGGGGCAAGTCGATCGGCGGGCTTTCCGCGATGAAGGCGCGCGCCGACGCCAATGCCGCGGCGCTCGACGCGATCGTGCGCGAACGCGACTGGCTCGGCCACCTGGCGGCCGACCCGGCGACGCGGTCGAACACCAGCGTCTGCCTGACGGTCGAGGGCGCGGATAGCGATTTCGTCAAGAAATTCGCCGCCCTGCTGGAAGAGCACGATGCGGCCTACGACATCGCCGGTTACCGCGATGCGCCACCGGGCCTGCGCGTCTGGTGCGGCGCCACGGTCGACACCGCCGATATCGAGGCGCTCGGCCCCTGGTTCGACTGGGCTTGGGCGACGCTCCGGGCCTGAGCCCCCTTCGCATTTCTTCACGAATTTTCTGCACGGGCCGCAAGGCATTCCAGCAGGCCCGGCCAAGGAACCGATCATGACCAAGCCCAGAGTTCTCATTTCCGACAAGATGGACCCCAATGCCGCGCGCATTTTCGCAGAGCGCGGCTGCGCGGTCGACGTGAAGCCGGGCATGACGCCCGAGGAGCTGAAAGCCGTGATCGGCGAGTACGACGGGCTCGCCATTCGCAGCGCGACCAAGGTGACGCCCGAGATTCTCGACGCCGCGACCAATCTCAAGGTCATCGGCCGCGCGGGGATCGGGGTGGATAACGTCGATATTCCCTATGCCAGCGGCAAGGGGGTGGTGGTGATGAACACCCCGTTCGGCAATTCGATCACCACGGCCGAACACGCGATCGCGATGATCATGGCGCTCGCCCGCCAGATCCCGGCGGCCAATGCGCGGACCCAGAACGGCGAATGGCCGAAGAACGACTTCATGGGGGTCGAGGTGACCGGCAAGACGCTGGGCCTGATCGGCGCCGGCAACATCGGCTCGATCGTCGCCAGCCGCGCGCTCGGCCTGCGGATGAAGGTCGTGGCCTTCGACCCGTTCCTGACCGCGGAGCGGGCGGTGGAACTGGGGATCGAGAAGGTCGATCTCGACACCCTGCTCGCGCGGGCGGACTTCATCACGCTGCACACGCCGCTGACCGACCAGACGCGCAATATCCTCAGCGCCGAGAACATCGCGAAGACGAAGAAGGGCGTGCGGATCGTCAACTGCGCGCGCGGCGGCCTGATCGACGAAGCGGCGCTGAAGGAAGCGCTCGACAGTGGCCACGTCGCCGGGGCCGCGCTCGACGTGTTCCAGACCGAACCGGCGAAGGAATCGCCGCTGTTCGGCACCCCCGGTTTCATCTGCACGCCGCACCTGGGCGCGAGCACGACCGAGGCGCAGGTCAACGTCGCGCTGCAGGTGGCGGAGCAGATGTCCGACTATCTCGTCAACGGCGGGGTCACCAACGCGCTCAACATGCCCAGCCTCAGCGCCGAGGAAGCGCCCAAGCTGCGGCCTTACATGGCCCTGGCGGAACGGCTCGGCAGCCTCGTCGGGCAGCTGGCGCACGGCAATCTCGACAAGATCAGCATCGAGCGCGAAGGCGCCGCGGCCGAGCTGGCGGGCAAACCGATCGAGGCGGCCGTGCTGGCCGGGCTGATGAAGCAGTATTCGGACAGCGTGAACATGGTCAACGCACCCTACCTCGCGCGCGAGCGCGGGCTCGACGTGCGGTCGGTGCGACATGAACGCGACGGGGCCTACAACACGCTGATCCGCGTCACCGTCGGCACGAGCCAGGGCGACCGCTCGGTCGCAGGGACCCTGTTCGGCAACGCCAATCCGCGCCTGGTCGAGATCTTCGGAATCGGGATCGAGGCCGACCTCAACGGCGACATGCTCTATATCGTCAACGAGGACGCGCCCGGCTTCATCGGCCGGATCGGGACGCTCCTGGGCGAGAACGGGATCAATATCGGCACCTTCCACCTCGGCCGCCGGCCGAAGGGCGCCGATGCCGGGGGCGAGGCGGTCCTGCTCCTCTCGGTCGACCAGCCGATCCCGCAGGACGTGGTGAAGAAAGCCAGCGCGCTGGAAGGCGTGAAGGTGGTCATGCCGCTGGCGTTCTGACCCGGCCGGAATGCCCGCGGGGTTGACCCGCGGGCGTTCCCGGCACAGGCGGGCCGCGCAATACGCCGCCGGCGCATCGGGCGCGCGGCAAGGGAAGACATGACATGACCGATCCCGACGATCTCCTGCCCGAAGGGCTCCAGGATCGCCTCCCGGCCGAGGCCGCGCGCATGACGGCGGCCATGCGCGGTGCGCTCGACGTGCTCGATTCGCACGGTTACGACCGCGTGCGCCCGCCGCTGGTGGAGTTCGAGCAGTCGCTCGCCGGGCGGATGGACGGGGTCAGGCCGCGGCGCATGTTCCGCTTCGTCGATCCGGCCAGCCTGCGCACGCTGGCCCTGCGCAGCGACATGACGCCGCAAGTCGGCCGGATCGCCGCCACCCGCCTGGCCGCCGCGCCGCGTCCGCTGCGCCTCAGCTATGCCGGCGAAGTCGTGACGATCAGCGCGGACCAGCTCGACCCGTCGCGCCAGCGCCTCCAGCTGGGGGCCGAACTGGTCGGCAGCGACGGGGCGGAGGCGGTCGGCGAAGTCGTCGCCGTCGCGCTCGAGGCGCTGGCCGCGGCCGGCGCCCGGGGAATATCGATCGATTTCACCATGCCCGACCTGGTCGATACCCTGGCCGCGGAGGCGCTGCCCGTGCCGGCCGACCGGATCGAGGCCATCCGGCGCGAGCTCGACATGAAGGATGCCGGCGCCCTGCGCGAGGCGGGCGGCGAAGGCTACGTGCCTCTGCTCTACGCCGCGGGCGATTTCGACGAGGCGATCGCGCGGGTCGCCGCGCTCGACGAAGGGGGCGTGCTCGAAAGCCGCATCGCGGGCCTGCGCCGGGCCGCCGAACGCGTGCCGGCCGGCGTTCGCTGCACGCTCGACCCGACCGAGCGGCACGGTTTCGAATATCAGTCGTGGTTCGGCTTCACCCTCTATGCCGCCGGCGCGCGCGGATCGGTCGGGCGCGGCGGAACGTACTGCATTCGCGGCAGCGAGGAACGGGCGACCGGTTTCTCGCTCTACCTCGACGCGCTGCCGGCGGCGGATGCGGGGGAGGCCCCGCGCCAGGCCCTGTTCCTGCCGCTTGGCCACGACCGCGAGGTCGCCGCGCGGCTGCGCGCGATCGGCTGGCGCACGGTCGCCGCGCTGGCCGAGGGCGAGGACGCGCGCGCGCTGGGCTGCAGCCACCGGCTGGAAGGCAGCGAGGCGGTGGCCGTCGAGGCATGACGCGCGCCCGCCGCCGATCGCCGCGGCTTGACTCGCGCACCGCCCGCGCTCTAACGCGCGCGGCGCATTCGGGGCCGGCTCGGCCCCTCCATTCCCGTCCCCTGGTCGAGTCCTGTCGAAGGACCATGAGGATTTCCCCGGCAGGGGAAGAGGTGCAAGCATGGCCAACGTAACGGTAATCGGTGCCCAGTGGGGCGACGAGGGCAAGGGCAAGATCGTCGACTGGCTGGCCAGCCGCGCCGACGCGGTCGTCCGCTTCCAGGGCGGCCACAATGCCGGCCACACGCTGGTCGTGGGGGACAAGGTCTACAAGCTCAGCCTGCTGCCCAGCGGGATCGTGACCGGCACGCTCTCGGTGATCGGCAATGGCGTGGTGCTCGATCCCTGGGCGCTGAAGGCGGAGATCGAGAAGCTCGAAGGGCAGGGCGTTACGATCGATGCCGACAACTTCGCGGTCGCCGACAACTGCCCGCTGATCCTGCCGCTGCACCGCGACCTCGACGGGTTGCGCGAAACGGCGGCGGGCGCGGGCAAGATCGGCACGACCGGCCGCGGGATCGGGCCGGCTTACGAGGACAAGGTCGGCCGCCGCGCGATCCGCGTCTGCGACCTGGTCCATCTCGACCAGCTGGAGCCGCAGCTCGACCGGCTTTGCGCGCACCACGACGCCCTGCGCGCCGGGTTCGACCAGCCGCCGGTCGATCGCGAGGCATTGCTGGCCGACTTGCGCGAGATCGCGCCATTCGTGCTCCAGTTCGCGCAGCCGGTGTGGAAACGGCTCAAGAAAGTGCGCAAGGCCGGGGCCAAGATCCTGTTCGAGGGCGCCCAGGGCGTCCTGCTCGACGTCGATCACGGCACCTATCCGTTCGTCACCAGCTCGAACACGGTCAGCGGGACCGCAGCCGCCGGTTCGGGCCTCGGCCCGGGCAGCACCGGTTTCGTGCTCGGCATTGTCAAGGCCTATACCACGCGCGTCGGCAGCGGCCCGTTCCCGACCGAGCTCGACGATGCGACCGGCCAGCGGCTGGGCGAGCGCGGGCACGAGTTCGGCACCGTCACCGGGCGCCAGCGGCGCTGCGGGTGGTTCGATGCGGTCCTGGTCCGGCAATCCTGCGCGATCAGCGGGGTCACCGGCATTGCCCTGACCAAGCTCGACGTGCTCGACGGGTTCGACACGGTGCGGATCTGCACCGGCTATCGCCTGAACGGGAAAATCCTCGACTACTTCCCCTCGCATTCGGCCGAACAGGCCGCGGTGGAGCCGATCTACGAGGAAATGGAAGGCTGGCGGGAAACCACCGCCGGCGCGCGCAGCTGGGCCGAGCTGCCGGCGCAGGCGATCAAGTACATCCAGCGCGTGCAGGAACTGATCGAAACGCCGGTGGCGCTGGTTTCCACCAGCCCCGAGCGCGAGGACACGATCCTGGTGCGCGACCCGTTCCTCGACTGACGGCGCGCGCCGGGGCGACCGGTGCGATGCGCCTGCCGCGATAGCTCCATTCTTGACTTAATCCTGTTTTGTTCTAGCTGTGTTCTGCGATAGGGACACAGGGGAACGACAGATGGGTCAGGTGGACTTTGCGTACGACATGGCGGGCGATGCGAATGCGCGGCTGACCGCGGCGGTCTTTGCCGACTGCGCGCGGACGAGGCAGGAAATCGGGGAAGACGTGGCCGCCGCCGGCCTGCGCGCGGGTGAAAGCGGCGCGATCGGCGCGCTGGCGGACGGGCCGGTGCGGGCCCTCGCCGATGTCGTCGTCGTCGATTGCCCGGCGGCCGACCCGGCCTGCCTCGCCGCGCTCGCGCGGCTGGATATTCGCGCGGCCCGGTCGGGCGCGCAACTGGTCGTGTCGACCACGATGGAAGGGCTCGACGCCGTGTTCGGGTGCCTCGACCAGTCGCGCGCGCAAGTGCTCGTCGGGCCGAGCCGGGGGGAACGCGTCGTGGCCCTGGGCCGGGCGCTCGCGCACCTGCCGGGCGCGCGGGTTCGGGAGCTGTCGGACGAAGACCGGATGACGCTTCTTCGCCTGACCGAGCAGGTCGGCGAGATCGCGGCGCGGCTGGAACGCCTGTCGTCGGGCTTGCCGGAAGACAAGGGCGCGTTCCGGTTCGAATCGCCGGGCACGGCCTTTCGCGGGCAGGACGAGACGGCGGAGCGCAAGCTGCTGCGCCAGCCGCGCCCCCCGCTGCCCGATCCGCGCCTCGTCCGCCAGATCATCCGCCATCGCCGCTTGCGCGATCGGCACTTCGATCCCGCTCTTTTCGCGGACCCGGCGTGGGACATCCTGCTCGACCTGACGGCCGCCCGGGCGGAGCACAAGCGCGTTTCGGTCACCAGCCTCTGCATCGCGAGCGGGGTGCCGCCGACGACCGCGCTGCGCTGGATCAGCCAGATGGTCGAATCGGGCCTGCTCGAACGGACCGGGGACGAGGCGGACCGGCGGCGGGCCTTCATTGCCCTCTCCGACCGGACGGCCAATGCCATGGCCCGCTATTTCGCGGAGCTGGAGCAGGGTGCCGACCGGGTGATCTAGCAGCCCGGCGGGCGCGTCGGCGCTTGGCCGCCGGCAACCCGGTGGTGCGTCCCGTCGGCCGCTTCGCCAACGCGCGCTGTGCGCTCGGCTCGTGACTTGCGCTCGGCCTGTGGCTTGCGTTCAGCCTGCCGCTTTCGCCCGGCGCAGGATGACCGTCTGCCCGCCCATGGGCAGCGGCTCGCCTGCCGGGCGCCGCACGGCATCGGCCCGCGCCCGGTCGAGGATCGCGGCGGGCACGCCGGGATCGTGCACGATCGTGTCGGCCTGTCCCAGCCAGCGCGCCTCGCGCAGGGTCAGGTCGTCGGGATCGTCGCTGCGCAGCACGATCTCCATGCACGCAGCCTCCGCGGGGATTTCTGCCCCGTCGAGCCAGGCCTCGACCTGCGCGGAAGAGCTTTCCGCCATCGGGTCGAGCGGGCCGCCGCGGGCAAGCGCGGCATCGAGCGCGCGCCGCCGGTCGCCACCGTCGGGAAAGCGCGCCCGCAGACGGTCGCGCCCCGCGTGGAGCGCCCGTGCCAGCCGGCCCAACGAAGGCGGCAGGAGCGCTTCGAGCCGCAGGCGGACGTGCTTGGCCAGCCCGGCCGAGGCGCCGCCGGTGCCGACCGCGACCAGCACCGGCTCGCGGTCGAGCACGCTCGGGACCGTGAAATCGCACAGCTCGGGGCGGTCGGTCGCGTTGACCAAGAGGCCGCGCGCCTTGAGGCGCGCGACCGCGGCCGCGGCTTCGCGCGCATCGTCGAGCGCCACGAAGGCCAGCCGCGCGTGATGCGCTTCGGCTTCGGTACAGCAGGTCGCGCCCGCCCGTTCGACCAGCCGCCGTTTCGCCTCCGCCGCCTCGCCATCGCCGACCACGACCACGCGCGTGCCGGCGATCCGGT
Organism: Pelagerythrobacter marinus; assembly: GCF_034375205.1. Classification (NCBI taxonomy): domain Bacteria; kingdom Pseudomonadati; phylum Pseudomonadota; class Alphaproteobacteria; order Sphingomonadales; family Erythrobacteraceae; genus Pelagerythrobacter; species Pelagerythrobacter marinus. The sequence goes on from NZ_CP139719.1 coordinate 969,280, forward strand.
GGAAGAGCGGCAGGCTGTTCATAGCCAGTCGGGCACTCGCTCGGCGTCCATGATCGCGTCGGCCGGGATGCGGTCGGCGACGACGGCGAAGCGATCGCCGTCGACCAGGACTTCGGCCACGAAGCCGCGGCTGTTGTAGCTGGAAGCCATTGTCGCGCCGTAGGCCCCGGCCGTGCGGAAGACCGCCAGGTCGCCGGCCGACAGCGCATCGATCTCGCGGTCCATGGCGAAAGTGTCGCCTGTTTCGCAGATCGGCCCCACCACGTGCGCGGCCATCGTCTCCCCGCTGGGCCGGACCGCTTCGATATCGTGCCAGGCGCCGTACATCGCTGGCCGGGCGAGATCGTTCATCGCCGCGTCGACGACCACGAAGGGCGGCCCGTTGCCGCTGCGCTTCGTGCGGATCACGCGGGTCAGCAACACGCCGGCATTGCCGGCGATCACGCGGCCCGGCTCGAACGTCAGCTTCACGCCCCAGTCGCGCGTGACGCGGGCGACCATGGCCCCGTATGCGGCCGGGGAGGGCATCGTCTCGCCCACCTTGTACGGCACGCCCAGGCCGCCGCCGAGATCGGCGTGGGTGACCGCATGCCCCTGCGCGCGCAGTTCGCCGATCAGCGCGCCGAGCCGGGTGAAGGCGCTTTCCAGCGGCTCCAGGTCGCCCAGCTGGCTGCCGATGTGCACCGCCACCCCGCGCATATCGAGCCCGTCCTCGCCGGCCAGCGCGGCATAGACGGCCCCCGCGCGGTCGAGCGGGACGCCGAACTTGTTCTCGCGCTTGCCGGTGGAGATCTTCTCGTGCGTGCGGGCATCGACATCGGGGTTCACCCGCAGGGCGCAGGCCGCGCGGCGGCCGGTCCGCCGGGCGATCGCAGCCAGCTCGTATCCTTCCTCCTCCGATTCGATGTTGAACTGCCCGATGCCCGCCTCGAGCGCCTGGACCAGCTCGTCGTGGGTCTTGCCGACGCCGGAAAAGACCACGTCCGCGGGCGCCATGCCGGCCGCCAGCGCGCGGGTCAGCTCGCCGCCGGAGACGACGTCCGCGCCGTAGCCTTCCTGGCGCAGCACGCTGAGCACGGCGAGGTTGGGGTTGGCCTTGACCGCGAAGGCGACGTGCGCGTCTTTCAGGTTCGACAGCGCCTCGCGGAACACGCGCGCGTGGCGCACCAGCGTGGCGCGCGAATAGACGTAGACCGGCGTGCCGACCGCGTCCGCAATCTGCGGCAGGGGCACGTCCTCGGCGTGGAGGACGCCGTTCCTGAGTTCGAAATGATCCATGCGGCGGCGCTTAGCGAGTGGCGCGATCGCAGTCGAGCAAGGCTTGCTTGCCGGCCCGATATGCCGGGGTGGGCGGCCGGTTGTGCCCCGGGGCGGGGCCAGCGGCCTACTCGGGCGGAAGATCGAACGGGTCGTCCTCGCGCTCCTCGGAGCGCTTGCGCAGTTCCACGCTGCGTTCCGGCGCGGCCTGGGGATCGAGCGCGAGCAGATCCTCCGGCGCCGGGCGCGCTTCCTGCCCGTAGGGGGCGGGCGGCAGCGTGCTGCCGGCCAGCGGTTCGAGCTCGGCGCGCTGGCCGCACCCGGCCAGCAGGGCCGCGAAAGCCAGGGGGAGAACGGTCCTGTGCATCAGTGCTCCATGCCGAGCGCCTCGCGCGCTTCGTCCACCCGCTGCCTTACCTGATCGGGCGCGGTCCCGCCATAGGAGGCGCGCGCGGCGACCGAGGCATCGACCGAGAGCGCGGCGAAAACCCCGTCGCCGATCCGCGAATCGATCGCCTGCAGCTCGTCGAGCGAGAGCCGATCGAGCGCCACGCCGCGTTCTTCCGCCAGCTTCACCGCCGCGCCGGTGATATGGTGCGCCTCGCGAAAGGGGATGTCCGCCTCGCGCACGAGCCAGTCGGCAAGGTCGGTCGCGGTGGCGAAGCCCATTTCGGCCGCCGCGCGCATCCGGTCCGTGTCGAACGTGCTGTCGGCGACCATGCCGGTCGTCGCCGCGATCGACAGCGCGAGCAGGCCGGCCGCCTCGAACACCGGCGGCTTGTCGTCCTGCATGTCCTTCGAATAGGCGAGCGGCAGGCCCTTCATCGTCACCATCAGCCCGGTCAGGCAGCCGACGATCCGCCCGGCATGGCCGCGCACGAGCTCCGCCGCGTCGGGATTCTTCTTCTGCGGCATGATCGAGCTGCCGGTGCTGAGCGTGTCGGGCATGCGGATGAAGCCGAAAGGCTGGCTGGCCCAGAGGATCATCTCTTCCGCCAGGCGCGAAAGGTGCAGCGCGCACTGCGCCGCGGCCTGGAGGTAGTCGAGCGCGAAATCGCGGTCGGACACCGCGTCGAGGCTGTTCGCCGTCGGCCGGTCGAACCCGAGCGCGGCGCAGGTCGCGTCGCGATCGATCGGGAAGCCGGTGCCGGCAAGCGCGGCCGAGCCGAGCGGACATTCGTTGAGCCGCGCGCGCGCATCGGCGAACCGGCTGCGGTCGCGCCGGATCATCTCGTAATAGGCCATCAGGTGGTGGCCCAGGGTCACCGGCTGCGCGGTCTGCAGGTGGGTGAAACCGGGCATGACGCTGCCGGCATGTTCGCCCGCCCGCATCACCAGCGCGCGCTGCAGCGCCGCCAGCCCGGCGTCGGCCTGGTCGATCGTCTCGCGCACCCAGAGGCGGAAATCGGTCGCCACCTGGTCGTTGCGGCTGCGTGCCGTGTGAAGCCGCCCGGCCGCCGGGCCGATCAGCTCCGCCAGGCGGCTCTCGGTCGTCATGTGGATGTCTTCCAGGTCCCAGTCTTCCGGAACCCCGTCGGCCTCGTACTCGGCGGCGATCGTGTCGAGCCCTTGCACGATCGTCCCCGCATCCTCGCGCGTGACGATCCCCTGCGCCGCGAGCATCGCGACATGGGCCTTGCTGGCCGCGATGTCCTGTCGCCAGAGCGCCTTGTCGAACGGGATCGAGGCGTTGATTTCGCGCATGATCGCGCTAGGGCCTTCGGCGAAGCGCCCGCCCCACATCGCATTGGATCCGCCCGTGTCGTTCTGCTCTTCGTTCCGGTTGTCGCTCACGTCTGTCGCCCTGGCTCTGCTTCTGGCGGGCTGCGATAGGCAAGCGCCGGAGACCGCGCAAGGCGAGGGCGCATTGTCCGCCGAGAAGGGGGACTTGGGCGAAACCTTCGACCGCGGGCGCGCGGGCGACCTGATGCCCGCGATCGAGGTGACCGCCCCCGATGGCAAGCGCCTGAACCTCGGCGCGACCCAGGGCACGCCGGTCCTGCTCAACCTCTGGGCCACCTGGTGCGCGCCCTGCGTCAAGGAAATGCCCCAGCTCGACGCTCTCGCCGCCGAATATGGCGACAGCCTGCGGGTCGTGACGGTCAGCCAGGACATGGGCGGGGCGGACAAGGTGGCGCCGTTCTTCGAACGCATGGCCTTCGACCACCTCGAACCGTGGATGGAGCCGGACCTCGAACTGGGCTTCGCGCTGGAAAGCCAGAGCCTGCCGACCACCGTGCTCTACGATGCCAGCGGCCGCGAAGTCTGGCGCGTGGTGGGAGAGCACGACTGGTCCGGCGCCGACGTGCGCGAAGCGATCGCCGAGGTCGTCGGCTAGCGTTCTTCGCCGGTGCCGCCTTCGACCGGTGGCCCGAGCCGTTCGGCGTTGAGCCGTTCCATCCATCGGGCGAGCGCGCGATCGGGCGTTCCGGCAATGATCGAGCGCAAGGTGGGCAGGTCTTCGTCCTGCCCCAGCTTGAACCGGCCGCGGACCCGCGTGACCTGCGCACGAAACCCCACGATCCGCCCGATCATCGCCCGGTATCGGGGGCCGAGGTTCTCCACGCTCCATCCACCGGGGCCCTCCATGGCGCGAAGCAGGCGATCGACCGCCTGCGCGGTATCGGCGGGCGTGATCGTGACCCGTGCATCGATCTGCAGGCGGGCATAGTTCCACGTGGGGGCCCAGTCCGGCCGGATGGCGAGATCGGTCGGGATATAGCCCTGCGGGCCGGTGAACAGCAGGCTCGCCCGCGGATCGGCCGCCAGCGCCCCTTCCACCGGGTTTCCGCGCGCGAAGTGGCCGACGAGAGCGGCCAGGCGGCCGGTGGCATCGTATTCGCCGATCAGCGGCAGCGTGGTCGCCGCGCTGCCCTGTCCGGCGACCACCCAGGCCAACGGGTATTCCTCGATCAGGGCGCGGACGTCGGCCGGGGCGAAGCGCTCGTAGAGGTGCGCGGCGCCCGTCATCGGGCAGGGTCCCGGCCCAGGCAGCACGCGGCGAAGGCCCAGAACAGCGCCATCTCCGAAAAGTGGCTGCGGATGTCGCCGCTGCCCTGGTGGCCGGCGTGCATGTCGGTCAGAAGCAGCGACGGCTCGGACGAGGTGGACAAGTGCCTGACCTGCGCCACCAGCTTGGCCGGTTCCCAGTATGCCACGCGATCGTCTTTCAGGCCCGCGGTACACAGCAGCGGGGGATAGGCCGCGCGGCGCACGTTCTCGTAAGGCGAGATCGAGGCGATGTAGTCGTATGCCGCCGGATCGGCGAGGGGATCGCCCCAGTCGGGGCGGAACAGCGGCACCAGCGGATGATCAGCATCGCTCATCGTGTTGAGCATGTCGACGAAAGGCACCTTGGCGATCACGCCGCCCCACAGGTCCGGCGCCATGTTCATGCTCGCCCCGACCAGAAGGCCCCCGGCGGAGAGGCCGTGAGCCACGACCCGGCCCGGCGAGCAATAGCCCTCGCGCGCCAGGTGCTGCGCGCAGGCGATGAAGTCGGTGAAACTGTTGCGCTTGTGAAAGCGGCGGCCGCCGAGGAACCAGCGCCGGCCGAGTTCCCCCCCGCCGCGCACGTGGGCGATCGCATAGCGCCAGCCGCGGTCGACCAGCACGGTGGCCGGCACCGAGAACTCCGGATCGCTGGAGACGCCGTAGGCCCCGTAGCCGTAGAGGAGGAGCGGCGCGCTGCCGTCGCGCGGGGTGCCCTTGCGTGACAGGATGGTGACCGGCACGCGCTCGCCGTCCGGCGCCGGAGCGAACACGCGCTCCACTTCGTAATCGTCGGGGTCGAACCCGGCCACGGCCTCGCGGCGAACTTCCTCGCGGGTTCCCCGCTCGAGATCGATCCGTATCCAGCGCCGCGGCGAGCGGGGCGATTGATGGACGATCATGGCCTGGGGCGCATTGTAGTCCTGGCCCGCCGGCAGGGCGAGGGCATAGGCCGGATCGTCGAATGCCAGCGACCGTTCGCTGCCGTCGGGGCGCAGCATGGCGACCGTGTGCAGCCCATCCACGCGTTCGAGCCGCACGAGCGCGGAGCGGAACGGGACCATGGCGACGATCGGCTGTCCCGGGCGATGGGGCACCAGGGTTTCGCGCGCTTCGAAAGTCTCCGGGTCGAGCCGTTCGATCTTGCGGTCGAAGGCGCCGCCGCGGTCGGTCAGGGCGACGAGGCTGCCGTCCCACTCGTCGATCTCGTAGCGCAGGCCCGCGCTGCGCGGCACGACCACTCGCGGCGGGGAGGTTTCGGCCGCTGCGGGGATCAGGCGGACTTCGGCCACTTCGGGGCCCGATAGCGTCAGCGCGACATAGCCGTTCGCCGCCGTCCGGCGCAGGCTCATGAAGATCGCCGGATCGTGCTCTTCGTAGACGAGGTGCGTGTCGCCGTCCTCGACCGATGTGCGGTAGAGCCGCGTCGGCCGGTTGTGCCGGTCGCGCCAGATCCAGAAGAGCCACTGCGAGGAGGGGGAAAAGGCAAGCGCGCCGTATCCATAGGCGTCGCCTTCCACCAGAACGCGGGTCGTGCCGTGCCGGGTATCGCGCACGACGATGCGGTGCCGGTCGTTTCCGATCACGTCTTCGGCCCAGGCGAAATGGCGATGGTCGGGGCTCGGCTGGTGATCGGTGCTGCGGTAATAGGCCTGGCCCCTGGCGCGCTCCGCCTCGTCCAGCAGGGTCTCGGGAGGTCGGCCCTCGCGCCGCCTGACGTGAACCGGGTGCAGCGCCCCGGGCGGGACGGGGGCCGAGTATTCCCACCCGTCGCGGGGCAGGGGCGGGGGGCTGACCCCGCCGCCAGCGCGCGCCAGCATCCGGTCCAGCAACTCGTCCTGCAGCGGGCGGAGCGGGGCCAGCATGGCCCGGGCATAGTCGTTTTCCGCCTTCAGCAGGCCGGCCACCGGCGGGGGAAGCGTGTCGGGCGAGCGGACGCCGGCCTCCGGCACGTACTTCATCCATGCATAGGGATCGGTGCGGCGGCGCCCGAGCTGTTCGATCACCTGGGGGACGCGTGGATGCTTGGGTGCAGCGACGTCCGGCCAGCGCCGGGCCGGGGGCGCGCCGCGGGCAAGCGCGGGCGCGGCCAGAGCCAGGCTGCCCAGCGCGGTCCCCGCCAGGAAGCCGCGCCGGCTCGGTCGCGGAAATTGGTCCATGCGCTGTCTCCTCTGCCCGTCTCGATCGGGCAAGAGCATATGCTAGCCACGCCGCCCGACCGTGCAGAACGGGTCGCCGAGCACAGCGAACGGGCCAAAACGCCAAACCCTGGCCGGCGCGTGTGACAGGCGCATGACCCGAGAGGCCCGATCCGTCCGATAACTGGCCCGGCCCGTGCCGCCGGCCCCCGGTGAGGTGATAGCCTCCCGTCCCGACGCGAAAAAGCACTCAGGGAGCATTACCATGGCCTTTTCTTCGGTCGGAACCGCCGCCGCATGCGGAATCTCGTTGCTGGCTCTCGGCGCCGCGACGACAGTGCACGCACAGTCCGCGGACCCGTCGCAGCCCGCCGCATCGCCGGCCTCCGCGCGGCCCGAGATCATCGTGACCGCGACCAAGCGCGACGAATCCCTGCGCGAGATCGCGGGGTCGGTTTCGGCCGTGACCGCGGAGGAATTCGACGACCTCAACGCGCAGGACCTGTCGGATTACATCACCCGAGTGCCCGGCGTGGTCTTCAACAATTATCAGCCGGGCGTATCCGAAGTCGTCATCCGCGGTGTTGCCTCCACCACTTACCACGAGGCGAACCAGGCGACGACCGGCTATTACCTGAACGAAGTCCCGCTGATCGAACCCGGCTTTCCGCTGGTCATCCCCGATGTCGATACCTTCGATCTCGAGCGGGTGGAGGTCCTGCGCGGGCCGCAGGGCACGCTGTTCGGATCGTCTTCGCTGGGCGGGGCCGTCAACTACGTCGCGCGCCAGGCCGACCCCACCGGGCTCGAGGCCGGGTTCGAGGGCATCCTGTCGAGCACGCGCCGGGCGGGCGAGGCCAGTTACGGCGTCAAGGGAATGGTGAACGTTCCGATCGTGCGCGACCGGCTCGCAGTCCGGCTCGTGGCGCTGGAGCGGTACGACGCCGGCTATCTCGACAATGTCGGCACCGGCATCGACGGGAGCAACGACCTGCGGGTGCGCGGGCTGCGCGGCTCGCTCGTCTGGACTCCCGCCGAAGGGACGACGCTGTCCGCGCTGAGCATGTACCAGGAATACGATCTCAGCGACCAGACTTACGTCGTGTTCAACGACGATCCCGAAACGTTCGAACGCAATACCAACGTGCCCGAATACCAGAAGACCGAGTTCCAGCTTCACAGCCTGCGGCTGGAGCAGGAGCTGGGCTTCGCCACGCTGAGCGCGCTGGGCAGCTACGTGCGCAAGGAGAGCGACCTGGCATTCGACGATTCGATCTTCGTCGGCATCGATCCGCGCACCGGCACGCCCCAGCTGTCGGGTTCGGCGGGCACGTCGGAGACGACTTATGCGGAGCTGCGCCTCGCGTCCGCGGGCGGCGGCCCGCTGGAATGGCTCGTGGGGGCCAACTACACCCGCCTCGATGCCGAGGGGACCGGCTATGCCCATATCGAGGGGATCGGCGACTATATCGACGCCAATCCGGGCGAGTTCGACGGCCGCCCCGCCAGCGAGATCGCACCGGGCGATTTCGTCCAGCGAACAGTGGACAGCAACGAGGTCAAGGAGATCGCCCTCTTCGGCGAGGCGTCCTATACCTTTGCCGATGTCTTCAAGCTGACGGCCGGCGGGCGCCTGTTCGAATATCGTTCCAGCCCGCGCCTGCAGTTCCTCCCCAACGCGGAACTGATCCCGCCGTTCGACTACCAGCCGGGCGAGAAGAAGGAATCGGGCTTCATTCCCAAGTTCTCGCTCACCTACACGCCGAACGACACGATCATGGTCTACGCGCTCTATTCGGAAGGCTTCCGGATCGGGGGCACCAACGTCTATGCCGTGGCCTCGGGTGCGCCGCTCAACTTCGACAGCGACAGCACGGCGAACTACGAGCTGGGCCTGCGGATCACCGGCGCGCAGGAGCGCGTGACGATCGACCTCACCGCCTATCACATGGACTGGAACAACATCCAGGTGCGGCTGTTCACCCCGGTCGATTTCGATGCCTATACGACCAATGGCGGCGGGGCCGATATCGACGGGATCGAGGCCGCGATCAGCGTACGCCCGGTGGACTTCCTGAACCTGTCGACCAGCATCAGTTACAACGATGCGCGCCTGTCGCAGCTCCTGCCCGACAGCTTCGCGCCCGGCGGCGGCTATGCCGAGGGAACCCGGCTGCCCGGCGCTTCCGAGTGGACGATCGCCAACCAGGTGGCATTCGACTTCGCCGACGCGCCGATGCGCCCGCGGATCGCCTTCGCCCACCGCTACCTGTCGGAAGCCCCGGTCGCCTTCGGCGATACGCTGGAGAAGGGCGACTACCATATCATCGACGTCAACGCGTCGGCCGAGGTCGCGCCAGGGCTGGAACTGGGCGTCTTCGTCAAGAACCTGACCGACACCTACGGCATCCTCAACGCACCGTTCGGCTTCGCCGGCTCGGTCACCCGGCCGCGGACGATCGGCGCGAGCCTGCGCTTCAGCTTCGACTGATCAGGCGGAAAAGCCGGAGAGGAAGGCGGATACGTTGAGGCCCAGGTCGCCGATCGCGTATCCGCCTTCCATCACGATCAGCACGGGAACGGCCGCGCCGGCGATCCTCTGCGCCATGGCGCGAAAATCGTCGCGGTCCAGATCGAAGGCGCAGATCGGGTCGCTGGCATGGGTGTCGGCGCCGAACGAGACGACCAGGAGTTCGGGCCGGTGCCGCGCGATCGCCTCCATCGCGCCGTCGAGCACGGCGAGGTAGGTTTCCCCGGCCGTCCCGCGCGGCAACGGGAGGTCGAGCGTGGCGCCGTCGCCGTCGCCGGTTCCCGTTTCGTCGGCATGGCCCCAGTAGAACGGGTAATCGGTCGCCGGGTCGGCGTGGATCGAACAGAAGAACGTCTCGCCATCGTCCAGGAAGATGTCCTGCGTGCCGTTGCCGTGGTGATAGTCCACGTCGAGGATCGCGACCCTCTCGTACCCCAATGGGCGTGCCGCCCGGGCCGCGATGGCGGCGTTGTTGAGATAGCAGTAGCCGCCCATGTAGTCGCGCCCGGCGTGGTGGCCGGGCGGCCGGCACAGGGCGAACGCCTGCCGATCGCCCCCGGCCACGGCATCGAGCGCGGAAAGCGCGGTCTGCGCGGACCAGTAGGCGCCTTCCCACGTCCCGGCCGCCACCGGGGTGCCGGCATCGTAGCTGAAGGCACCCAGTTGCGCGTCGATCCGGTCGAGCGGAAGCGGCCGGCGCCCGACGACCGGGAAGGTATATCCGATCGCGTCGCCCGCACGCCCCGCGGCAAGCCACCGGGCGTGCGCGGATTGCAGAAACCCGACGTAAGCCCGCTCGTGCACCGCGAGAACCGGCGCGAGCCCGTGATCGGACACGGCGGCCGGGCTGCCCAGCCGGTCGAGAATGGAGCGGGTGCGCGAGGGCTTTTCCGAATAGGGCATCCACTCGCCGTTATGCAGTTCGCGCGCGGGGGCGTGGGCGTCCTGACGCTGGTCGAAGAAGACCCTCATGGCCGGTCGTCGCGGTCGGCCGCGACGCGTGCGATCCAGGCGGCCTGGTCGTCGAGCGCGCGCGAGGCGAGGGGGGAGATCGACATGGCCTCCAGGAAGCTGTGCGTGGCCCCGGCATATGTCGCGGCTTCGGTCGGGACGCCGGCCGCGGCGAGCTTGCGCGCCATGGCATGGTTGCAGCCGGCGAGGATGTCGCACTCCGCGATGGCCAGGAAAGCCGGCGGCAGATCGTGCAACGCGGCATGAAGCGGGGCCACGAGCGGATTCGCGAGATCTTCGGGGCGATCCACGTAGTTGCTCCAGAACTGGTCCATCTCCGGCACCTCGAGCGAGAACGGCGGGCCGTCGAATGCATCGTAGCTCTCGGTCGGCTCTGCGGCAAAGGCGCCGTAGTTGAGCACCATGCCCGCCAGCCGCGCGCGGTGCCGGTCGCGGCGCAGCAGGCACGCGGAAACGGCCAGGTTGGCCCCGGCCGAATCCCCGCCCACGAGAATGCGGTCCGGGTCAATCCCGAGACTTTCCGCTTCCTCCTCCATCCAGTCGAGGGCGCCGGCGATTTCCTCCAGCGCCATGGGGAACTTGCTCTCGGGCGAGAGACTGTAATCGATGCCGATAACCACGATCCCGGCGCGTGCCGCGTATTCGCGCATCAGCCGGTCGTGCGTATCGACGCTGAACAGGGTCCAGCCGCCGCCGTGAATGTAGAGCATGGCCGGCGCCGGCCGGTCGCTCGTCGGGCGGTGCAGCCGAAGCCGCAGGCCGTGCCACGACATGTCACGGGTTTCGGCCATTTCCGGACCGCCCCGACGCCATCGCTCGCGCACCCGTTCGGCCACGGCGCGCCGCGCGACATGGTCCATCGCGGCGCCCGTCGCATGCTCGGCATAGGCGGCGTTCACGATTTCCACGAAGCGCCGGATGTCCGGATCGATCGGGTCGTCGGCGATGCGCGAATCGGGGTGGCTGCTCACGTGCCTGGCGTCCTCTTTGTGGCTTATCAGGGCCTTGATAGCGGCTGACGCCGCGAACGAGACGACGATTTCGGGCCAACTTGCCGCCGAGACAGGCCATCCGTCGCGCTTGCTTGCACAGCGCGGCGCATCTGGCCATCATGAGCGGATCGGGCGAGATTTGACGGGAACGGGCCATGAAGAAGAACGAAGACGTCCTCTCTCTGGGCCGGCCGGTGGTCGCCCTGCGCGACGAGTATCCGGCCGGCTTCGTCGATGCCATGCACAGCCACGACTATATCCAGATCCTCTATGCCTCCTCCGGCGTCATGGCGGTGCGGACCCGGGACGTGAGCTTTGTCGTCCCGCCGCAACGCGCGGTCTGGCTCCCGGCCGGGGTCGAGCACGAGGTGGCCTGTCGCGGCCCCGTCTCGCTGCGCACCCTCTATCTCGAGCCTACCCCCGAACAGGCCAGCGCGCAGTGTCGCGTGTTCGAGGTCTCGGACCTCCTGCGCGCGCTGATCCTCGAAGTCTTGGCCTTTCCCGCGTTTTACGACCCCGACGGGCGTGAAGGCGCGATCATCTCCCTGCTGCTGGGCGAGATCGCGCGAATGCCCAATGCCCCCTACCAGGTCATCATGCCGACCGACCATCGCCTGCTGCGCGTATGCAACGCGATCCTCGCCAATCCGTCCGATCCGCGCGACCTGGACGACTGGGCGAAGGTCGCCGGAATGGGCCGCCGCACGCTGACCCGCAGTTTCAAGCAGGAGACGGGAATGGGTCTGGCGGTCTGGCGCCAGCAGGTGCGCCTGATGGAGGCGCTTTCGCTTCTCGCCGCCGGCGCTTCGATCACGCAAGTCGCGTTCGAGGTCGGGTACGACAGCACCAGCGGGTTTGCATCGATGTTCAGGCGAGCCTTCGGCACCGCCCCCAGCCAGTATCTCGATGCCGCGCGCCGGGGCGATGGTCACAGCAGGTAGCGGATGCGCACCTGCTGGCGGTTGGGGCCGGGCGTCATTTCGAAGCGGGCTTCATCGAACCGCGGGGGGCCGAAGCGGATCGGCGGATTGCCGGAGAAGCCGAAGCCTTCGCGCGGGATCGCGGCGAACTTGTCCAGCTTGCCGTTGCCGTTCTCGTCGTGGACGATCGAGAGCGCCCACGTTCCCCGCGGGAGGCCCTGGAAGCGCAGGGCGGCCTTCGCGGCGGGCACGCTCAGCCGCACGGCATCGGCGTCGCCGGCGCAATCGGGGAAATGCGCCTCGCTGCGCGTCAGGCAGGCGTGGATCATGCCCTTGCGGTTGCGCAGCCGTTCCAGCTCGATCGTCAGTTCGGCCGGCACCGTCCCGGCCGCCGGGGCCGGACGGGTGCCGGCAGGGGCTCCACCCGCGGGAATGCTGCCCGTGACGAGACCGGCGACGAGCGCGATCTTCAATCGCCGCCTGGCGGCAAGTGGCATAAGTTCCCCCCTCCCGGGTCCTGGTGGGCGGTGACGGGTTCGAACCGCCGACCCTCTCGGTGTAAACGAGATGCTCTACCAACTGAGCTAACCGCCCCACGGGAGCGCCAGCACATAGCGCGCATGGCCGGATAATCAATCGCCCGCGGCGCATGGGCATTGGCGGCGCGGCGCGGCGGCGCTAGGGCGCGCGGACATGAGCCAACCGCACATCCGCATCCTGGCCACCGGCGGCACGATCGCGGGCATCGCCGGCTCCGCGATCAAGCACGAATATCGCGCGGGCGAGATCGGGATCGACGAATACCTGGAGAAGGCCGGCGGCCTGGGGCTGGGGGCGGAGCTTTCGGGCACGCAGATCGCCAACATCGATTCGGCCAATGTCGGCCCTGCGGTGTGGGACGCGCTTCACGCCGCCGCCCAGGGCGCGTTGGCCGAGGACGATTGCCACGGCGTGATTGTCACCCACGGCACCGATACGCTGGAGGAAACCGCCTTTCTGCTCGACCAGGTCCTGCCCGCGCACAAGCCGGTGGTGGTCGTGGGCGCCATGCGACCGGCCGATGCCGTCGGCTATGACGGCCTGCGCAATTTCGCCAATGCGGTGCGCGTCGCCAGCGATCCGCAGGCGGCGGGGCGCGGCGTTCTGGTGGTGATGGGCGACCGTGTCTTCGCCGCGCGCGACGTGTACAAGGTCCGCACCCGGGGCACCGAGGCTTTTCGCGGCTTTCCGCGCGAATCGGTCGCCCTGGTGACGCCCGCCTCGCTCGAATGGTTCGGCGCGCCCTGGCGCAACGGGACCGGCGCGGCTTTTCGGTGGACCGCGGACCTGCCCGAAGTCGCGATCGTCTACGTCCATGCCGGCCTCGATGCCGAGGCCCTGCGGCGACAGGTCGGGCCGGGCACGCGCGGGGTGGTGATCGCCGGCGTCGGCGAAGGGAACATGCCCGATGCCGTGCGGGGCGAACTCGCGAAACTGGCCACAGAGGGTGTCCGCGTGGTCCGGTCGAGCCGCGCGGACGAGGGGCTGGTGGACCGCGAGCCGGCCGACGACAAGCGCGGTTTCGTCGCCGCGCGGGCGCTCAACCCGCAGAAGGCGCGCATCCTGCTGCAACTGCTGCTGGCGAGCGGGCAAGGCGATCCCGCGGCCATCCAGCGCGCCTTCGACGGCGGCTAGCCTCCCCGCCGGGCGGGCGGGGAGGGCAAGGCGCGCGGATCAGCCGTGCGGCGTGACCAAGTATTTCTCGCCGGTCTTCATCTGGCGATAGTCGAGGATCGCGTCCCTCGTCAGCATCCCTTCCAGATCGACCTTGGTCTTGTAATGGCTGGCGAAAGTCGTGGTGAGGTTGTCGAGCACGCGCTTGCGCATCCGCATCACCGTTTCCATCCCCGCGTTCTGCAGGAACGGCGTCAGCAGCCAGCCGGACAGCGTCCAGCCGAAGCCGTAGCTGGGCGTCAGCGTGGTCGGCCCGAAGTCGAGACGTCCGTAGATGAACATGCGCTTCTGCTGGTTCGATCCGTAACGCGAATATTCGCTCATCTTGCCGACCGCGACCTGCTCCATCGCCTTGAAGCAGGTATCGACCATCTTGCCGCCGCCGATCGGGTCGAAGCCGTAGAAGGCATCGGTTTCGTCGATCGCTGCCTTGAGCTGTTCGAGGAAGTCGTCGTCCGACGAGTTCACGACATGCGTCGCACCCTGGTCCTTGAGCAGCTTCGCCTGCTCGTCCTTGCGGACGATGTTGACGAGGCCCATGCCGTCTTCGAGGCAGATGCGGTTGAGCATCTGGCCGAGGTTCGATGCGCCGACGGTGTGCAGGATCGCCTTCTGGCCATCCATCCTGGCGTTTTCGACGAAGCCCAGCGCGGTCATCGGATTGACGAAGCTGGATGCGCCCGCCTCGGCGCTGTGATCGCCCAGCGGCAGGCACATCGCGGCATCGGCAATCGCATATTCGGAGAAGGCGGTGCCGGGCACGCAGGCGACGCGCTGGCCCATCAGCGCCTTGGCCATGTCGCTGTCGCCGGTGGCGACGACGGTGCCCGCACCCTCGTTGCCTGCGGGCAAGCGCTGGCCATGGCGGGCCTTCTGTCCCGAATTGAACGGTTCGGGCATCCTGGCGACGACTTTGCCGGGCGAATAGTCGGCATTCTCGAAATCGGCCGCGCCGGTCAGGATCGCGAGGTCCGACGGGTTGATCGGCGCGGCTTCCATCCTGACCAGCACCTGGTTGCCGGTGGGATCGGGAAACTCGCTCTGCGCGATCTCGACGGTCAGCGTACCGTCGCTTTCAAGAGTGGTGAAAAGCTGTTTGCCCGTGGTCGTCATCTGCATTCTCCCGCTTCGATCCTTGATCGATCGGGCCTATCGCTAAGCGCGAGAGAAGCGCTTGGCTAGGGTGACGTTAGGTCAACCCTCGCCGGGGTAAGTGGCCCTGACGAAGTACAGCCCGTGGGGCGGCGCGTTGAGGCCGAGTTCCTGCCGGTCGCGAGCCTCGAGCGCGCGCGCGACCCGCTCCACCGGCCAGCGCCCCATGCCCACGAGCGCGAGGCAGCCGACCATCGAGCGGACCTGGTGGTGGAGGAAGCTGCGTGCTTCGGCCGCGATCGAAACCTCTTCGCCCGCGCGCCGCACGGCGAGGCGGTCGAGCGTCTTGACCGGGCTGGCGGCCTGGCAGTGAACCGAGCGGAACGTGGTGAAATCGTGCCGCCCGACCAGCGCCTGCGCCGCGCGATGCATCGCCTCGGCGTCGAGCGGCTGGGGCACCTGCCAGGCGCGGTTCCGCTCCAGCGTCAAGGGCGCGCGCCGGTTGACGATCCGGTATTCGTAAGCCCGCCCTGTGCAGGAAAAGCGCGCGTGCCAGTCGCCGGGCACGATCTCGCAGGCGGTGACCGCGATCGGATCGGGCCGGAGCAGCGCGTTCAGCGCCTCCATCAGCCGGAAGGGTTCGAACGGCTTTTCGATATCGACATGGCTGCGCATGGCCAGTGCGTGGACGCCGGTATCGGTCCGCCCGGCCGAGTGCAGGGTCGCCTCCTCGCCGGTCACGGCATGGACGGCGCGCTCGACCGATTCCTGCACGCTGGGGCCGTGCGGCTGGCGTTGCAGGCCCATGAACGGCGTGCCGTCGAACTCGAGGGTGAGGGCGAAGCGGGTCATGTCCCGGTGGCGGCGCGCTTCTCGCCCCGGGCCAGCGCCTGGAGCAGGCGCGGCTCGAACACCTCGGGCGCCTCGACCTGCGGTGAATGGCCCAGATCGTCGAACGTCACCAGCGTCGCGGCGGGGAAACGCGGCGCGGCGGATTGGGCCAGGGCCGGGATCGCGTCCAGCCGCCGCTGCACCTCTTGCGGAGCCTGCCCCTTGCCGAACGTGGTCGTGTCGCGCATCCCGATCATCAGGGTCACCGGCATGGCGATGCCCTCGATGTGCTGCGCGATCGGCTGGGTCAGGATCATCTCGCTGGTCTTGGCCTGGGCATGGGCCACGGCGTCGCCGCTGGCATATTGGCCCGCCAGCATCCCCACCCAGCGATCGTAGCGCGCCTTCCAGTGGCCGTGATAGTAGGTTTCCAGCTGATAGCGGCGGATGGACTGGTAATCCTTCGCCCGCTCCTGCGCGATCAATTGCGACAGGGGCACGTAGGGCACGCCTTCGGCCATGCGGTCGGTCAGGCCGAGGGGGTTGATCAGCACGAGCTGCCGCGTCGCATCCGGATAGGCATGGGCGAAATGCATCGCCAGCATCCCGCCGGTCGAATGGCCGACGATCGCGGCCTGCGCGATGCCCTGCCGTTCCATCAGCTTGCGCGTGAACGAGGCCAGCATGGCGAAGGTATATTGCGCCTCGCGCGGCTTGGACGACTTGCAGAAGCCGATCTGATCGGGGATCAGCACGCGGTAGCCGGCGCCCAGCAGGGCCCGCGCCGTGTCCTCCCAGGTCGCGCCGCAGAAGTTCTTGCCGTGCAGCAGGACGACGCTGCGCCCGTTGGGCCTGTCGGGCGCCAGGTCCATGAAGGCCATCTGCGCTTCGCTGTCGCCGACTTCGACCGGCATCGTCTCGACCGGCCAGGGGTAGGCGAAGTATTCGAGATCGACGCCGTAGCGTTCGACCGCCGGGCCTGACTCAGGCGGGCCGGGCTCGGCAGCGGTGGTCGCACCCGCCGGAGCGAGGCCGAGCGCAAGCGCAGCGAACAGAGTGAAACGGGCGATCGGCGTCCTGGTCATCGGTCAGCTCCCGTGATCGTGCAGAGTGCGGGTCATTCCACCATGGTTCCCGCCGGCACGGCGCGGCCGCGCAGGAAGGCCGCGACGTCCATCGCCGGCTTGCCAGCGCGCTGGATGCGGGTGGGGCGCAACGCGGCATAGCCGCAGGCGATGGTGAGATCGTCGTCCAGCGTCACGCCCGGCTTGCCCTCGCGCGCGATGACATCTGCGGCGAGCAGCTTGATCCGCTCCCCGCCCAGGGTGAACCACGCCCCGGGAAACGGGGCGAAGGCGCGCACCTGGCGCTCGATCGCCTCGGCGTCGTGCGACCAGTCGATCCGGGCTTCCGCCTTGTCGATCTTGGGCGCGTGGGTGGCCATGGCATCGTCTTGCGGGACAGGTTGCAGGGCCGGCAGGTCGATCAGCGTGCCGACCATCAGCTGCGCGCCCATTTCGGCCAGCTCGGCGGTCAGCTCGCCCGCGGTCTTGCGCTCGACCGGGGTGCGCGCGGTCGCCAGCATCGGCCCGGTGTCGAGCCCGGCCTCCATCTGCATGATCGTGACGCCGGTAACCGCGTCGCCCGCCAGGATCGCGCGCTGGATCGGTGCTGCCCCGCGCCATTTCGGCAGCAGGCTGGCATGGATGTTCAGGCACCCGCACGCCGGGATGTCGAGCACGGCCTGCGGCAGGATCAGCCCGTAGGCCGCGACCACCGCGACATCGGGCTTCGCCTCGGCCAGCGTGTCCTGCACGTCCTGCGGCTTCAGCGAGGCGGGGGAATGGACCGGGATGCCGAGCGTTTCCGCCTCGCGCTGGACCGGCGACGGTTGCAGCTTCCTGCCCCGGCCGGCCGGGCGCGGGGGCTGGGTATATGCGGCGGCGATCGTATGCCCGGCCGCGTGCAGCGCCTTCAGCGCCGGCACCGCGAAATCGGGCGTTCCCATGAAGACGATGCGCATAAGCGGGCGGGCCACCTTTCGTTGCGGACGCGCAGCCCCTATCTCCGCCCCCATGGCATCGCAAGAGATCGAGAACCTGGCATCGGCGCTCGCGCGGCTGCCCGGGCTCGGCCCGCGCTCGGCGCGGCGCGCGGTCCTGTGGCTGGTCAAGCGCCGCGAAACCGCGCTGGAGCAATTGCTCGCCGCGATGGCCGAGGTGAAGGACAAGCTCGTCGAATGCCCGGTGTGCGGCAATATCGATACTCGCGCGCCCTGCGGGATCTGCGCCGATCACCGCCGCGACGCGCGCTCCATCTGCGTGGTCGAGGACGTGTCCGATCTCTGGGCGCTCGACCGGGCGAAGCTGTTCACGGGCAAGTACCACGTGCTCGGCGGGCGGCTGTCGGCGCTCGACGGCGTGCGGCCGGAAGACCTGACGATCGGCGCGCTGCTTGAACGCGTGCGCGAAGGCGGGGTGGACGAGATCGTCCTGGCGATGAACGCCACGCTCGAAGGGCAGACGACGGCCCATTACATCGCCGAACGGCTGGAGGACCTGCCGGTGCGCGTGACCCAGCTCGCCCATGGCCTGCCGGTCGGCGGGGAGCTGGACTATCTCGACGAGGGCACGCTGGCCCAGGCCCTGCGCGCGCGGCGCCCGGTGGGGTAGCCCTCACTTGAGATTTGCCGGGCGGCGCACTATTTCCTCGCCATGGCTATTCGCGAAATCCTGGAAGTGCCGGACCCCCGGCTCAAGGTCGTGTCCGAACCGGTGACTGAGTTCGACGACGAGTTGAAAACGCTGGTCGAGGACATGTTCGACACGATGTACGACGCGCCGGGCATCGGCCTGGCCGCGATCCAGGTCGGCGTGCCCAAACGGGTGCTGGTGATCGACCTGCAGCCGGAAGACCCGGACGCGGAGCCAGAGGTCTGCGACCACGGTGGGCACCAGCACACGCACCAGCCGACGATCCGGGAACCGCGCGTCTTCATCAACCCCGAGATCCTCGATCCGGCGGAAGAACTGGCGACGTACCAGGAAGGCTGCCTCTCGGTCCCCGAGATCTACGCCGACGTCGATCGCCCGGCGACCTGCCGCGTGCGGTGGCAGGACCTGGAAGGCAATGTCCACGAAGAAGCGATGGAGGGGCTGATGGCCACCTGCATCCAGCACGAGATGGACCACCTCGAAGGCATCCTGTTCATCGACCACCTCAGCCGGCTGAAGCGACAGATGGCGCTCAAGAAGCTGCAGAAACTGCGCCAGGCAGCCTAGGCCGGCGGGTTCGACGCCCGGGGCGCCTGCGCGCCGCCTGCACGCCAGCTGCGCGACGCTTGGGCAAGGCTCTGCCTGTGGGTTCCCGGCGGGCGCCTCTGGCGTTCCCTCTCCGTTCCGCGTAATGGGCGGGCATGGACCCGACAGTTCTTGCCATTGCCGCCATCGTCCTCGGCCTCGCGCTGGGATACTTCCTCGGTCACCGGTCGGGCGCGGCCCCGGTCAGGGACTGGCAGGCGCGCCATGGCGAGCGCGATGCCGAGGCGCGCGAGCTCGACGAGAAGTTCCGCCGCGCGATCGTCGAGCTGGAAAATGCCACGGTCCGCGCCGAGCGGGCCGATGCGCTCGACGGCGAGTTGCGCGAGGCGCGCCGCCAGCACGAGGCGGCGATGGAGGAACTGCGCCGCAGCAATGGCGCGCTGGCGGCCGAACTGGCCATGCTGAAGGAAAAGACCGCCAATTTCGACGAACAGAAGCGCCTGCTGATCGAAGCGCGCGAGGAACTGCTGAAGGAATTCCAGAACACCGGCTCTGCCGTGCTGACCAAGGCGCAGGAAGCCTTTCTCGCCCGGGCCAACGAGCGGCTCGGCCATTCCGAGAAGACATCGGAGGAAAAGCTGCGCGCGCTGCTCGACCCGGTCGGCAAGCGGCTGGAGGCTTACGAGAAGCAGGTTGCCGCGCTTGAGGAAAAGCGCACCGATGCCTTCGCGCGCCTCCACCAGCAGATCACCGAGATGCAGCGCGGGCAGGAGGAAGTGCGGCGCGAGGCGCAGCGGCTGGGCAACTCGCTGACCAATGCGCCCAAGGCGCGCGGCCGCTGGGGCGAACGCGCCCTGCAGAACGTGCTCGAGCAATGCGGGCTGTCCGAACACACCGATTTCAACCTCGAACACTCGATCGATACCGAGGAAGGGCGCCTGCGGCCCGACGCGGTGGTCCACGTGCCCGGGCAGAAGAAGCTGGTGATCGATGCCAAGGTCTCGCTCAACGCCTACCAGGCGGCGTTCGAGGCCGATGACGAGGGCGAGCGCTCGCGCCAGCTCGATCTCCACGCGAAATCGATGCGTGGCCATGTCCAGACGCTGGGCTCGAAAAGCTACCAGAGCCAGTTCGACGACGCGCCCGATTACGTGGTCATGTTCGTTCCCGGCGAGCATTTCGTGGCCGCCGCGCTCGAACACGATCCCGAGCTGTGGGATTTCGCCTTTCGCAACAAGGTGCTGCTGGCGACGCCGACCAACCTGGTGGCGATCGCGCGCACGGTCGCGCAAGTCTGGCGGCAGGACAGGATGGCGGACGAGGCGCGCGCGATCGGCGCAATGGGGGCGGAGCTCTACGACCGCCTGCGCGCGGCCTCGGAGCATCTGAAGCGGGTCGGCGGCGGCCTCGAAACCGCGGTGAACAACTACAACAAGTTCGTCGGCAGCTTCGAACGCAACGTGCTTTCTTCCGGTCGCCGGATGGCGGAAAAGGGGGTGGAAATCGGCAAGGCCGAGATACCCGACGTCCCCCTGGTGGAGGCGACGCCGCGCTATACTGCCGACGATGTCCGCGAAGAGGGCGAACGCGTGCTGCCCTCGCTTGACAAGGGCGCCGGTTGACGGGGAAAAGCGCGACGATGCGCCACCTCGCGATCCTGACTCTCCTGCCTGTCTCGCTGGCTCTTGCCGGGTGCGGGGAAGGCCGTGCCCCGTCGGAGCAGTTGCGCGATGCGACCGAGAGACTGGTGGAGGAAGCGGCCGGCCAGCCCGCGCCGTCGCACGCCAGCGGGCCCTATGCGCCGCGCGACGAATGCGCGGACCTGCCCGGGGCGGCCGATTTTCGCCGCGACCTGGCCGCCGCGGTCGCGGCGCGCGATGTCGATGCCATGCTGGCGCTCGCCGCTCCCGACGTGAAGCTCGACTTCGGCGGTGGGGCCGGCCGGGCGCAGTTGCGCCGCGAGCTGGAGGCGCCGGGCGGCGCGCTGTGGGCCGAGCTGGAAACGCTCCTGTCGCTGGGCTGCGCGGCCGAGGGGCAGGCGAGCATGACGATGCCGTGGTACTTCGCCCAGCCGATCGACGGGGTCGATCCGATGATGGGAATGATCGTGACCGGCGAGGACGTTCCGCTGCGAATGGCGGCGCAAGAGCGGGCCGAGCGCCTGCGCGCGCTTTCCTGGGAAGCGGTCGAGGTGGTGGAAAGCTACGTGCCCGAGGCGCCGTTCCAGCACGTCGAGACGGCCGACGGCGTGCGCGGCTATATCGCCAGCGAGCGGCTTCGCAGCCTGATCGATTATCGCCTGATCGCGTCGAGCCGCGACGGCACCTGGAGCATTACCAGCCTCGTCGCCGGCGACTAGCGCGCGGGAAAGGTCAGGAAGCGTCGGCCCCGAGCCGTTCGAGCTGCGCCTCGTGCCCGCTGGAGCGCAGGACCAGGTCCTCGCCGTGCCATTCGATCACCGGTGCGGCGACCAGGAGGGCGGAGATCGCCTGTTCCTGTTCCCACACGTCGCCTTCGCAGAACATCCGCGTGCCGGCCAGGGGGCCGGCGATCAGGCGGCCCTGTTCCACCCGCCATTCGCCCCCGATCGCGTTGCAGCCGACGCTGGCGGACATGCGATCGTCGGCAAAGGTGAGGGTCGAGCGGCCGGGGTCGACCGGGGAATCGCCGTCGATGGTGACGAAGCGCCACTGGCTTCCGGCCAGGCGCTCGGGCACCGCCGCCCGCGGGACGCAGGCGGCGCACGCGATCGCTGCAATCGGCAGGAGGGCGAATCTCATGCGCGCGGGCCTAGGGTCGAATGGCTGAGTCGCGGCTGAATGAACCGCCCCCGGCGCGCCCTTCGTCAGCTATCGCCACGCTCGAGCGAGGCCAGGACCTCGTAAGCGAGCACGGCCCCGGCCACCGCGGCATTGAGGCTGTCGGCACGGCCGCGCATCGGCATGGTGACGCGCAGGTCGCAGGCGCTCTCGTAATTGGCGGGCAGGCCGCGCGATTCATTGCCGACGAGGATGAAGCACGGCGCGGCGTAGGGCGCCGCGCGATAGGGCACGGCATCGCGCAGGCTGGCGGCGACCAGCTGGCCCGGGCCGCCGCGCAGCCAGGGGAGGAATTCGTCCCACCGCGCCTGGGCGATCCGCTGGGTGAAGATCGCGCCCATGCTGGCGCGCACGGCCTCGACCGCGAAAGGATCGGTGCAGTCGTCGATCAGGATCAGGCCGCCCGCACCGACCGCATCGCCCGTGCGCAGCATCGTGCCGAGGTTGCCCGGATCGCGCAGCGCCTGCGCGACCAGCCAGATCGGCGCGGCATCGCGCTCGATCGCGGCAAGCGAGGTATCGAACGCGCGAAAGACGCCTGCGATCGCCTGCGGATTGTCCTTGCCGGTGATCTTCGACAGGATTTCGGGCGTCGTCTCGACGATCGTTCCGCCCGCGCTTTCGACCGCCTGTTCGAGCGCGTCGGTCAGTGGATGCGGGTCGCGCCGGTCGGCCATGACCAGCATTTCCGGCACGAAGCCCGATTCGCGCGCGTCGGTCAGCAGGCGCAGCCCTTCGGCAAGAAAGCGCCCTTCGCGCCGGCGGTGCTTCTTGTCGCGCAGCGAACGCAGGAACTTGACCGTGGGGTTGGAAAAGCCGGTGATCAGCCGGCGCGGCGCGCCCGGCATCAGTCTTCGCCGAAGCCGTTGGCCACCAGCTCGCACAGTTCGTCGAGCACTTGCGGGGCGCGCTCGCCGCTAACGATCACCTCGATCGTGTCGCCCCTGGCTGCGCCCAGCATCATCAGGCCGAGGATGGAGCCGCCGGCCGCCTCGTTCCCACCCTTGGCGACGCGCACTTGTGTGCCGGGCGGCAACTGGCTGACGGCATTGACGAATTTTGCGCTGGCCCGGGCGTGAAGCCCGCGGCTGTTGACGATGGTAACCTCGCGCCGCTCCATCACGAGATATCGGCGTGCTGCCCGAGCAGTTCGGATGCCACGGTGATATAGGTCTGGCCGGCCTCGCGCGCGGCGCGCACGGCCTCGGCAGCGGTGGCCTTCTTGCGCACCCCGGCGAGGCGGATCAGCATCGGCAGGTTGATCCCGGCGATCACTTCCACCCGTCCTGCCTCGAGCAGCGAGATCGCGAGGTTGGAAGGCGTGCCGCCGAACAGGTCGGTCAGGATCACGACGCCCTTGCCGCCATCGACGCGCTTGATTTCGCGGGCGATATCCTTGCGCCGCTGCTCCATGTCGTCGCTGGGGCCGATGCACACGGTCGCGATCGCGTCCTGCGGGCCGACGACATGCTCCATCGCGTGAACGAATTCGTCGGCCAGGCGGCCGTGGGTAACCAGGATGACGCCGATCATTGTCTGGTGCTTCGTCCGGGTAGGGGGAGGGCGGGCTGGAGGAGGGCGGGTTGGGGCAGGGAAATCATGCGAACCATGGCCGACGGCAGTGACTCATTGCGGGCCTTCGATCTCGTCGGCCGCGCGCGATCCAAGATTGCGATGGATGACCGTGGGGGAAAAACCCGCCTCGCGCAAGGCCTGCGCGAAACGCTGCGCGGCATAGACCGACCTGTGCCGCCCGCCGGTGCAGCCGAAGGCGATGTTGACGTAGCTCTTCCCCTGCGCCTCGTATCGCGGGATCAGCGTCAGCACGAGGTCCCGGATCTGCGCGAAGACCGGCGCGAAGCTGGCGTCGCGCTCGATATGGTCGCCCACGGCTGCGTCCAGCCCGGTCTGCTCGCGCAGGCCATCCACCCAGTGCGGGTTGTCGAGAAAACGCATGTCGAAGACCAGGTCGGCCAGCGGCGGGGTGCCGCGCGCGAAGCCGAAACTGGACACGATGATCGCCATTTCACGCGGGGCCGTGTCGGCGAACTGGCCCCGGATCGCCTGCTGCAGGTCGTTGCTGGAGAAATTCGAGGTGTCGATCACCGCGTCGGCCCAGCGCCGCAGCGGCTCCAGCAGCTCGCGTTCGGCCTGGATGCCGGTGCGCACGGGCCGGTCGGCCGCCATCGGGTGGCGTCGGCGCGTCTCGTTGTAACGCCGCTCCAGCTCGCCGCTGTTGCAGTCGAGGAACAGCGTCGTGACCACGAGGTCGGGCCGCCGGGAAAGGTCCTTCACCTTGCCGATGATCTCCTCGGGCACGAACCCGCGGGTGCGCGAATCGAACCCGATCGCCAGCGGGTGGCGCGTCGCCTCGGGATTGGGCGGCCCGATCAGGCGGCCGACGAGGCGGATCGGGAAGTTGTCGATCGCCTCCCAGCCGAGGTCTTCCAGGACCTGCAGGGCAGTCGTCTTCCCCGCACCCGAAAGCCCGGTGACGAGGAGGATATGCTGGCGATCAGCGGGCGAATCGTCGGCCATGATGATGGGCTGTGTGCGCCCTCTGCCGCGAAATGGAAAGTGTCAGTCGGGCCCTGTTCCACCGCCGGGCAGGCCATGGGCGCGCAGCGCCAGCTCGGCGCGCAGCGCGGCCGGGGCGATGCGCGGGTCGAACGCGAGCGTGGGCACCGCGATCCCGGCCATCCGCGTGGCCGCGGCCCGCTCGACGAAACGCGGCGCGTCCGGGTCGAGCAAGAGGCGCAGGGCGATTTCCGCTTCCGCGCAGGCGAATGTCAGCAGGCCGACGTTGCGAATTTCGACCAGGCCGCGGGTGCGCGGGTGGGGCAGGGCCCACAGCGTGTTTGCGCGCGGGGCGAGCAGGATGCCGTCGTCGCCCACCAGGCTGGCCCCGCGATCGATCAGCGCCAGCGCCAGGCCGGTCTTGCCCGCGCCGGGCGGCCCCTCGATCAATATCCCGCGCCCGCCGATCGCGACGCAGGTCGCCTGGTGCTGGACCGGCGCGCTCACCGGGCGATCCGGGCCGCCGGCAGGCCGAGGACGAGGCAGGCGCCCCGCTGCCCGTCGGGCCGGTCGCGCGCCTCCAGCGTGCCGTCGTGCGCCTCGGCAATCGTGCGGGCGATGGCGAGGCCGAGGCCGCTGTGATCGCCGAAAGCTTCCGCGTCGGGGCGCACCGAGTGGAACCGCTGGAACACCTTTTCGCGCGCTTCCTCGGGGATGCCGGGGCCTTCGTCGCAGACCGAGAGGACGACGCGGCCGTCCTCGTCACGCTCGATCGCGACGTCGATGATCCCGCCGGGCGGGGAGAACGACACGGCGTTGTCGAGCAGGTTTTCCACGATGCGCTCGATCCGCAGCGGCACGCCCATGACGAGGGCCGGGGCACCTGACGGGTGCAGCCGGATCCGGCGCCCGTCGTTCTCCGACCGGTCCTCGCGCGCCGTGATGATCGCTGCGGCCAGTTCGCCGAGGTCGATCCGCTCGAACGTCGCGCGCGAGATTTCCGCATCGACCCTGCTGGCATCGGAAATCTCGGTCACCAGCCGGTCGATCCGGCGGATGTCGTGCTCGGCAATCGCGGTGAGCTGGCTGCGCAGGCCCGGTTCGTCGACCTTGGCAAGCGATTCGATCGCGCTGCGCAGCGAGGCGAGCGGGTTCTTGATCTCGTGCGCGACGTCCGCGGCGAAGTGCTCGACCGCGTCGATCCGGTGGCGCAGGGCGGCGGTCATGTCCGAAACGGCGCGGGCGAGGGCGCCGATCTCGTCGCGCCGGTCGGGCATTCGCGGAACCTCGATCGCGCGTTCGCGTCCCAGGCGCACGCGCATTGCCGCCCGTGCCAGCGATTGCAGGGGCTGGACGATGGTCCGCGCGAGATAGAGCGAGAGGAAGATCGAACCGAGCAGGGCGATCAGCACCGCCATGCCCAGCGTGGAGCGTGCCTCGCGCACTTTCTCGGTGATGTCGATCGCGTTGCGCGTGGTCAGCAGGGTGACCCCGTTCAGGCCCACCGGGACCGCGGCATTGATGACCGGCGATCCGTCGGGCGCATCGCGCAGCTGGATCTGCGAGACGCCTTCCTCCCGCGCGCGGGCAAGTTCGGGCCAGGAATCGGCCACCGGCTGTTCCGGCTCGATGTAGTCGGGGATCGGATCGGCCCCGACGATCGCGTCGACCGCCCGGTCGAGCCAGCGGGCGAACTCGATGGAGAACGAATCGTCGCCCACGTCGTCGAATTCGAACGCCGGGCCGTCGAGCGCGAAGCTGTCGGCCCACAGCAGCCCCTCGGCATCGAACATGCGCAGGCGCATCTTCTGTTCCTTGCCGATCTGGATCAGCAGGGCCTCCTGCCGCTGGCGCGATGCGCCGGCCAGCGCCTCGGCCGTGATCTGCGCCTCGATCCGGGCCAGCTTGTAGCGTTCGGACAGGAGCTGCTTGCGATAGGTGTCGAGATAGAAGATCCCGCCGCCGAGCAGCGCCAGCGGCAGGAGGTTGACCGCCAGGATCCGCGTGGTGAGCGAGAAACGCCGCGACCAGCTGAGCCGGTCGAGCCGCTCGTCGATCCGGTCGCGCAGGCCGGTTTCAGCCATCGCCGAAGCTGTATCCGGCGCCGTAGAGCGTCTCGATGGCGGCGAAGTCGGGGTCGACCGCGCGGAATTTCCGCCGCATCCGCTTGATATGGCTGTCCACCGTGCGATCGTCGACGAACACGTCGTCGGGATAGGCGGCGTCCATCAGGGCATTGCGCGACTTTATCACCCCCGGGCGCGCGGCCAGCGCCTCCAGCAGGAGGAACTCGGTCACGGTCAGCGAGACCGGTCTGTCGTCCCAGGTGACGTGGTGGCGGGCCGGGTCCATCGTCAGGCGGCCGCGGACCAGCGGCTCGCTCGCCCCCTCGTCCGCGCCGGCCGGACGCTCGGCCTTTTCCTCCCGCAGTTCGGTCCGCCGCAGGATCGCGCGAATCCGCGCGAGCAGGAGCCGCAGGCTGAAAGGCTTGGCGATGTAATCGTCGGCTCCCAGCTCCAGCCCGGTTTCCTCGTCCTGCTCGTCGTCCTTGCTGGTGAGGAAGATGACCGGCAGGCTCGAATGCCGGCGCAGGCGGTTGAGCAGTTCCAGCCCGTCCATCCGCGGCATCTTGATATCGAACACCGCCAGGTCGGGCGGATCGTCGAGCAGGGCCTTGAGCGCGGTCTCCCCGTCGGAATAGAGGCGCGTCGCATAGCCTTCCGCCTGCAGGGCGATCGAGACGGTGGTGAGGATGTTGCGATCGTCGTCGACCAGCGCGATGACCTGTTCCCCGTCGGCCTGCGAACGCTCTTTCTCGGCCATTTCGCCTCCGTCGTCAGGGTGTTGCGAGCACGTGGCTGCGACGGTTAGCCGTATCCGCGGCGCGAGACAACGCGGGCGAACGACGGCGGCGTTTGACGCGGGCGCAGCGCGCGATTATGCGCTTGCGGACATTCCGTGCATTCGTATGCGAACGACTCGCCGGGGCGCCTTCCACGGGCCGCCACCCGGCGCGACCAGGAGATCAGAGTGAGCACCTCGCTGTCCCACCCGCTTTCTGCCCAGAATATCGAGACCCGGGCGAAGATCCACGCCAACCTGTCATCGGCCGAACTGACCGAACACGCCCTGGCAAACGGCGAGGGCCGCCGGGCGAAGCACGGCCCGCTGGTGGTCGAAACCGGCAAGCACACCGGCCGCAGCGCGAAGGACAAGTTCATCGTGCGCGATTCGGAAACCGAAGACACCGTGTGGTGGGACAACAATGCCTCGATGACGAGCGAGCATTTCGCCGCGCTCAAGGCCGATTTCCTCGCCGCCGTGGCAGACAGGGAAACGCTCTACGTCGCCGACCTGTTCGGCGGTTCGCAGCCGGAATACCGGGTCAACGTGCGCGTCATCAACGAACTGGCGTGGCACAACCAGTTCATCCGGACCCTGCTCGTCCGCCCGACCGAGGCCGAGCTCGATGGCTTCGTGCCCGAGTACACGATCATCGACCTTCCCAGCTTCCGGGCGGACCCGGAGCGGCACGGCTGCCGCAGCGAGACCGTGATCGCCGTCAACCTGAGCGAGAAACTGATCCTGATCGGCGGCACGAAATATGCCGGCGAGATGAAGAAGAGCGTGTTCGGCGTGCTCAACTATCTCCTCCCGACCAAGGGGGTCATGCCGATGCACTGCAGCGCAAATATCGGGCCGGACGGCAAGAGCGCGGTGTTCTTCGGCCTTTCGGGCACCGGCAAGACCACACTGTCCGCCGATGCCAGCCGGACGCTGATCGGCGACGACGAGCACGGCTGGTCGGACACTGCGGTCTTCAACTTCGAAGGCGGCTGCTACGCCAAGATGATCCGCCTCGATCCCGAGGCCGAGCCCGAGATCTACGCCACGACGCGGATGGAAGGCACGGTGCTCGAAAACGTCGTGATGGACGAAAACGGCGAGATCGATCTCGACGACAATACCCTGGCCGAGAACACCCGCGGGGCCTATCCGCTCAGCTCGATCCCCAATACCTCGGAAGAGAACCTCGGCCCGCCGCCGTCGAACGTCATCATGCTGACCGCCGATGCCTTCGGCGTCCTGCCGCCGATCGCGCGCCTGACGCCCGAACAGGCGATGTATCACTTCCTGTCGGGCTACACCGCGAAAGTCGCCGGCACGGAAATCGGCGTGACCGAGCCGGAGGCGACGTTCAGCACCTGCTTCGGCGCGCCTTTCATGCCCCGCCACCCGAGCGTTTACGGCAACCTGCTGAAGAAGCGGATTTCCGAAGGCGGCGCGCAGTGCTGGCTGGTCAACACCGGCTGGACGGGCGGCAAGTACGGCGTGGGCCAGCGCATGCCGATCAAGGCCACGCGCGCGCTGCTCAACGCCGCGCTCGACGGGACGCTGGGCGATGCCGAGTTCCGCCGCGATCCGAACTTCGGCTTCGACGTGCCGGTCAGCGTGCCGGGCGTCGATGACGCGATCCTCGATCCGCGCTCGACATGGGCCGACAAGGAAGAGTACGATCGCACCGCGAGAAAGCTGGTGCAGTTGTTCATCGACAACTTCGCGCCGTTTGCCGATCATGTCGACCAGGGCGTGCGCGATGCCGCGCCCAGCACCCCGGTCGCCGCCTGACGCCGCCGCCGCGCCAGGCCTTTACGGTTGGAGAGGAGAGCCCCCGCCCGGGAAACCGGAGCGGGGGCCTTTTCGTATCGGGCCGCCCCGGCGGGGCGGTCGTGACCGCGGGGCGCGGATTCGCGCCTTTTGGTTTGCGGCGCGCGCGGTTACAGTCGCCCGGCAACAACGCGCAGGAGAATGACAGTGGCTCTTTTCGATCAGTTGCTCGGTGCGGCGCAGAACCATCCGACCGTGAAGAACATGGCCGACAAGCTCGGCATCGACGCGGCCCAGGCCGAACGCGCGATCGCCGCGCTGGGGGAGGCCCACCACGAGGAAGGCGACACTGTCGGTCTCGCCGCGCAGAAGACCGGCCTCGATGCCGGCGTGCTGCAGCAGGTCGTGGAACAGATCGGCGGCGAGGGGTCGCTGGCCAAGTTCGCGCAGATCCTCGACCAGGACGGTGACGGCAACCCGTTCGACGATATCGCCGGCTTCGCCAGCAACTTCTTCGGCAGGAAGTAACCGGCTTAGCCGGCGCGGACCGGGGGCGGCCGGTCAGGCGAGCGTGACGAAGCTGTCGATGACCCGTTTCGTCCCGGCCTGTTCGAACGCGATTTCGAGCCGGTTGCCTTCCTGCCCCGTCACCGTGCCATAGCCGAACTTGTCGTGGAACACGCGCTGGCCGACCGTCACGTCGGTGCGCGGCTTGGCGGCGAAGCTGGCGGCGCTGCGGGTGGTTTCGCGCACCCGCCGCGGCGTCGCGTCGTAACCGGTCGAAAGCGCCCGCTGCCAGCCGGGGCCGCGGCTGCCCGAGCGCTCGGGCCGGCTCGTCGCGACGTGGGCGAACGGGTCTTCGCGCTCGCTCATGCCCGCGCGCCATAGCGATGCGCCCCCGGTCAGCGTCGTTTCCTCCTCCACATGGTCGGCCGGCAACTCGCCAACGAAACGGCTCGGTATGCTGCTGGTCCACTGGCCGTAGATCCGCCGGTTGGCCGCGTGCAGGATCGTGCAGCGCCGCCGGGCGCGGGTGATCGCGACATAGGCCAGCCGGCGTTCCTCCTCCAGGCTGGCGAGGCCGCCTTCGTCGAGCGCGCGCTGCGAGGGAAAGACCCCCTCTTCCCAGCCGGGCAGGAAGACATTGTCGAACTCCAGCCCCTTGGCCGCGTGGATCGTCATGATGGTGACTTTCTCGCTGTCGTCGCCGGCCTCGTTGTCCATCACGAGGCTGACGTGTTCGAGGAAGTCGCCCAGCGTCTCGTATTCCTCCATCGCGCGGGCGAGTTCGGACAGGTTCTCCAGCCGGCCCGATGCCTCGGCGGTCTTCTCGGCCTGGAGCATGGCGTTGTAGCCGGTTTCCTCCAGCACGGTGCGCAGAAGCTCGGCCGGGGTCGCTTTCTCCGCCTGTTCGCGCCAGGCGAGGAACTGGCGCATCAGCCCGCCGATCGTGTTCGCCGCGCGGGCCGGCAATTCGTCGCTGTCGGCCAGTTGCAGCGTTGCCGCGGCCAGCGGCAGGCCCGTGCGGCGCGCGTGCTGGTGCATCTTTTCCAGCGTCTTGGCGCCGAGCCCGCGTTTGGGCTGGTTGTAGATCCGTTCGAAGGCGAGATCGTCCTGCGGCTGGGCGATGACCCGCAGATAGGCCAGTGCGTCGCGGATCTCCGCCCGCTCGTAGAACCGGAAACCGCCGACGATGCGGTAGTTCAGGCCGATCTGGATGAAGCGGTCTTCGAACTCGCGCGTCTGGTACTGGGCCCTGACGAGGATCGCGATACGGTCGAGCGGGGCGCCTTCGCGCTCCAGCCGCTCGATCTCTTCCCCCACGCGGCGCGCTTCCTCGGGCGCGTCCCACACGCCGATCACGCGGACCTTGTCGCCGCCGTCCACCTCGGTCCACAGGCTCTTGCCCAGCCGCTGGCTATTGGCATCGATCAGGCCCGAGGCGGCCCCGAGGATATGCGGGGTGGAGCGATAGTTCTGTTCCAGCCGGACGACGTGGGCGCCCGGAAAATCCTTCTCGAAGCGCAGGATATTGGCGACTTCGGCCCCGCGCCAGGAATAGATCGACTGGTCGTCGTCGCCCACGACGCAGATGTTCTTGCGCTCCTGCGCGAGAAGGCGCAGCCACAGGTACTGGACCTGGTTGGTATCCTGGTACTCGTCCACCAGGATATACTTGAAGCGCTGCTGGTAATGGGCGAGCACGTCGCGTTCGCGCCGGAAGACGTTGAGCATGTGCAGCAGCAGGTCGCCGAAGTCGCAGGCGTTCAGCGCTTTCAGCCGGTCCTGGTAGAGGCGATAGAACTGCTGCCCGCGGCCGTTGGCGTAACCCTCGTTCTCCACCGCGTCGAGATCCTCGGGGTTCAGCCCCTTGTTCTTCCACCGGTCGATCAGGCCGGCGAGCTGGCGCGCGGGCCAGCGCTTTTCATCGAGGTCGTTGTCCGCGATCAACTGCTTGAGCAGGCGCAACTGGTCGTCGGTGTCGATGATCGTGTAGTTCGATTGCAGGCCCACCAGCTCGGCATGGCGGCGCAGCATCTTCGCGCCGATCGAATGGAACGTGCCGAGCCAGGGCATCCCCTCGACGGCTTCGCCCAGGTGGTGGGCCACGCGCTCGCGCATTTCACGCGCGGCCTTGTTGGTGAAGGTGACGCAGAGGATCTCGCTCGGCCAGGCGCGCCTCGTCGCGACGAGATGTGCAAGGCGCGCGGTAAGCGCCGCGGTCTTGCCCGTGCCGGCCCCCGCTAGCATCAGCACGGGCCCTTCCGTGGTCAGCACGGCTTCCCGCTGGGGCGCGTTAAGTCGCGCTGCGTAAAGGGGAATTTCGCCGTCGTCGGCGTGTTCGGGGGCAAGCGGGGATGGGGGCATGATCGCGTGAACAACTAGAGAACGGCCGCCCCACGCGCAAGGGGCAGGGCGGAACTGGCCCCCGGCTGCGGCGTATGTGGGGTGTACACGAACAGTAGGAGGAAGCTCCGATGCAGAAGACGATACTGGCCGGCACGGCCGCCGCCCTTGCCCTTGCACTTCCCGCCGCCGCGAGTGCGCAGGACGTGGCCGCCGACGCCGAAGTGGAAACGACGGTCGAGATGGATGCGAACCAGCAGGCGGCCTATGACGCCTGGCCTGCCGATCGCCGCGCGGCCTACGATGCATGGTCGCCGGACCTGCAGGTCTATTTCTGGAGCCTGACGCCGGCCCAGCAGCGCGGCTGGTGGGCGCTGACCGACGACCAGCGCGCGCGGGTCTACGCGATGACGCCGCAGCAGCGCAGCACGGCCTGGGCGCAGATCGCGGCGCAGATGGGCGGCACGACCGCCACGCGCAACCCGTCCGCGAACACCGCCGCCGCCGCGTCGGCCAGCGGCAACATGCGCTTCGTGCAGAGCACGATGGTCCAGGACGCCCCGCCGCCGGCGGAGGAATACCCGGTCTGCGGCGCGCAGATCCAGGACAACTGCATCAACCCGCGCGAAGCGGGCAAGAGCTACGGCAACGTGCCGCTCGACTACTGGCCGGGCCGCCCGGCGAGCGAGATCGACGGTCCGCTGCCGGCGCAGAGGCCGAACGACTGAGACTGACCGACCCCGGCCCGCCGCGGCCGGGCGACGAGGGCGAGGCCGGGCAACCGGGCTCGCCCTTCGCATGTCTGGGATGAGCCGCGGGGTGGTGGAGGCGCCGCGGGCGGGGTTGGGTGGGTTCCTGCTTTCGCAGGAACGCGGGTGCGCGGTGGAGCAAATGGGGATTGGCTCGCCAGGGCGCGTCGGCTGTTCTCGCGCGCGCGACGGCGCCTTTGGCAGGCCAATGACACCTGTCTCTGACGTCCTGCCCTGTTTTCGACACATTTGCCGCCAGCCCGTGCGCCGCGGGCGATGGCGGGGCCGGGGCCCGGCTTGCCCCCTCCCGCCGCGCTCCCCACGCTCGGGGTAATCCCGGCCAGGGGACCGAAAGGCCAGGAGCAGTTCGCGTTCGTCATTCGGCAATCGAAGGAGAATCGCAATGCGTATCAGAAATGTCCTCCCCGCCGTCGCCGTGCTGGCGATCGCGTCTGCCCCCGCGCTCGCCCAGGATGCGCCCGCCGGCCCGATGCCTCCCGGCGCGACGGCCGAAGTGGGTGCCGAGGCGACGCTGACGGCCGATCAGCAGGCGCAGTACGACGCCTGGCCGCCCGCCCAGCAGGCGCAGTTCGATGCCTGGCCGGCCGAGACGCAGGCCTATTTCTGGTCGCTCACCGGCGATCGCCAGGAGCTGTTCTGGCGCCTGGCGGACAGCGACAAGGTCACGCTGGCCGGGCTCCCGGCGGAACAGCAGAACCGGGCATGGGCGCAGATCGAGGCGCAGGTCGCCGGCGGCACGGTCGCCGGAACACCCGATGACGACGGGGCCGGCGAAACCCCAATGTAAGGAACAGAACGGCGCGGACCGGTAACGCCCGGTTCCGCGCCGTCACCCCGGGTCGGCGAGGCGGAGCAAAGTCAGCTTCGCCTTGCCGACTTTGCGTTCGGCCTCCACGGCCAGGCCCTTGACCGCGACCGTTTCCTTCGCGCCCGTTTCCACCGCGATCCAGGTGGCATCGCCGATCCAGCCCAGCCGCAGCATCCGGTCGAGCGCCACGCTACCAGCCCCGGTGTCATAGGGCGGATCGAGGAGGAGCAGGTCCGGCGCCCTCTCGGCCGGGCCGAGCGACAGGACCGATCCCGGGCGCACCGTGCTTCGTCCGCGCGCGCCCAGTTCAGCGATATTGGCGCGGATGGCCTTGAGCGCGGCCTCGTCCTGCTCGACGAAGAGGCAGTGGCCGGCCCCGCGCGACAGGGCCTCCAGCCCCAGCGCGCCGGACCCGGCGAAGAGGTCCGCCACCTGCAGTTCGGCAAAATCGCCCAGCCGGCTGGCCAGCATCGAGAACAGGGTTTCGCGGGTCCGGTCGGCAGTGGGGCGGGTTTCGCCGCCCTTCGGCGCAACCAGCCGGCGGCCGCGCCATTCGCCGGCGATGATCCTCATCGGCGTTTCAGGCCGCTGCGGAAACGCTCGACCTGCTGCTTGGGGATCTCGACCGCCTGGCCGCGGGGCAGGTCCCCGATCGCGAAGGGGCCGTAACCGGTGCGGATCAGCCGGCTGACCTGCAGCCCGAGATGTTCCAGGACACGCCGGATCTCGCGGTTCTTGCCCTCGGTGATCGCCAGCTCGATCCACTGGTTGCGGCCGGTTCGCCGTTCCATGTTGGCATCGATCCGGCCATAGCGCACGCCGTCGATGGTGATCCCCTCGATCAGGCTTTCCAGCCGGTCCTGGGTAATCTCGCCGAAGGTGCGGGCGCGATAGGTGCGCGGGATGCCGCTGGCCGGCAGTTCCATCGCCCGTTTCAGTTCCCCGTCGTTGGTCAGCAGCAGCAGCCCCTCGGTATTGAGGTCGAGCCGTCCCACCGGCATGACCCGCCCGGCGTCCCGGGGCAGGGCGTTGCGCAGCGCGGCGTAGATCGTCGGTCGCCCGCGCGGATCGCGCTCCGCGGTAATCAGGCCGGTCGGCTTGTGAAACGCGAACAGGCGGGTGCGATCGGCCTTGCCGACCGGTTTTCCATCGACCGAAACCCCGCGCAGGCTGGGAATGATCGTGGCCGGCGTTTCCAGCACCTTGCCGTGCAGCGACACCCGGCCATCGGCGATCATCCGTTCGACCTCGCGCCGGCTGGCGACCCCCGCGCGCGCAAGGAGCTTGGCGATGCGTTCGCCTTCGGGTTTCTGGTCCTGTGCCATGCGGCGCGCCTACGCGCTCAATTGGCCGCGCGCAACGCCTCCTCCACCGTTTCGTGGAACCGCCGGATGCCGCCTTCGAGCGTCCCGAGCGTGAGTTCGGGCACCGCGCCGGTCGCCAGCCCCTGCTGCCCCAGTTCGGCGGCGCGGAAATCCTCGCTGGCGAAAACGCCCCCGTCGAGCAGGGCCCAGCTGCGTTCCCAGTGATCGCGCGCCTTGTCGGTCGCGGGATGTTCGGGGATGAGCATGAAGTCTTCCACCAGCGTGCGATCGTGGGCCTGCGGCATCATCGTCATCACGTTGACGTAGTCCGGGCTGGGAATGATCAGCGCGCCGGGAATCAGCTGGTAGGCGAACGTGACCACGCGGCGCAGCGCGGCCATGTCGGTCAGGTCGACGTCCTCCATCTCCTCCAGCCGGCCGACGGCGGAGCGGGCATGCGGCCCGACCATGTCGCCCGATGTCACACCGTCCTTGAAGAACGGCCCGATCGTCTGGGCGTGGAGCCTGGTGACGTGATAGCTTTCGAGGAAGGCATCCATGATGAGCTTCCAGTTCGCCGCCACCTCGTGGGTCTTGCGGCGAAACAGGACGTGGTCGCCCATGCCCAGCGCGTCGAAATCCTCCCCCAGCTTTTCCGCGTCGGTGAAATCGGCGGTTTCCTCCTGCGGGCAGAACCAGATCAGCCCGCCGGTCTCGCGGCTGGGCAGCTCCACCAGCCCCATCGCCCCCTTGTCGAGACCGGGGAAAGTATCGGGACGGGGCAGGGCGAGCAGCCGGCCGTCCACCGCGTAAGTCCACGCGTGGTAGGGGCACACGAGCCGCTTCTGGCACAGCGGCTCCGTCCCTTCGACCAGTCGCGTCCCGCGGTGGCGGCAGACGTTCAGGAACACGTGCGCCTTGCCTTCGCCGTCGCGGGTTATCAGCAGCGGCCGGCCGGTGGCATCGTGCGGCACCGCCATGCCCGCATCGGGCAGCAGCGCCGACGGCGCGAGGATCTGCGGCAGGCGATCGTAGATCGCGCTCTTCTCCCGCTGGAAATGCCCGGCATCGGTATAGACGCTCGCCGGGACCCGGGCGACGCCCGGTTCGGCGCGCGTTTCCCCGCCGGCGATCGCCCGGGCGAGCGCCAGCATTCCGTCGGTCGGGCGGCGTGCGGGGTGTTTGGTGTCGATAGTTGTCATGGTGCCTGTTCCTGGCCCTTTCCCGGCGCTAGTGTCGCAAAAATTCGGGTTGAACGGAAGGACGTTAGGGAATGGCCGCGGTGGCAGGGAACAAGAAGAAGATCTCCGCCTGGCGCGCGCTCGGCATGGCGCTGGGCGACCGCAAGACCGCCTTCATGCTCCTGTTCGGCTTCGCCAGCGGGCTGCCCTTCGCGCTGTTCCTAGGGACGCTGTTCGCCTGGCTGACCGAGGCCGAGGTCGATCTCGAGACGATGGGCATCTTCTCGCTGATCGGGCTCGCCTATGCGTTCCAGTTCCTGTGGTCGCCGCTGATCGACAAGGTCAACATACCGCTGCTACGGCGGCTGGGGCGGCGCAAGCAGTGGATCGTGCCGATGCAGCTGGCGCTCGGCGCGATCCTCGTCACGATGAGTCTGCTCGAACCGCGCACGCAGCTCGGCTGGTTCAGCCTGCTCGCCGGGATCGGCGCTTTCGCCAGCGCCACGCAGGACATCGCGATCAACGCCTGGCGGATCGACGTGGCGGACGAGCGCGCGACGATCGACATCCTCTCCACCGTCTACCAGATGGGCTATCGCCTGTCCTCGCTCGTGGGCGGGGCGCTGGGCCTGATCATCGCGGCGCGGATCGGCTGGCCGGAAACCTATGCCCTGATGGGGGCGATCCTGCTCGGGGTGGGCTTCATCGGGCTCTGGGCGCCCAATTCGGGCGAAAATGCCGCCGATGTCGTGACCGAGAGCGAACGGCAGGTGCGCGCGCTTCGCCGGGCGGGCGAACTGGCGCCGGCGGTCCGCAACCGTGCGCTGGCGCTCGTCGCCCTGCTCTGGGCCGCGGCGATCGGCATCGTGCTCGCCTTCATGGTGATGTCGATGACCTATGCGCCGGAAGACCGGCCGAACCCGACCGAGTTCACGCTCAACATCGGGCCGTGGATCATCGTCGCCACGATCATCCTGCCGGCGCTGATCGCGGGCTGGCTCGCGTCGAAGAAGAATCGCGGCGAACACCTGCTGGCGGCCGACGAGGCGCCGGCGCGCGGCGGGGCCTATGTCCTCGACCACCTCTATCGCGCGCTCGTGCTGCCGCTGGTCGAATTCGTCGGCCGGATGGGCTGGTCGCTGGTTCTGATCCTTGCCGTGGTGCTGACCTATCGCATCTGCGACGCGATCTGGGGCACCTTCGCCTATCCCTTCTACCTCGGCGAACTGGCCTATACGAACGACGATGTGGCCTTCGCTTCGAAGTTCTTCGGCGTGGGGGCGATCATCGCCGGGCTGGCGCTCGGCGGGCTGATGCTCACGGCGCTGGGCCGGATGGCGACCCTGCTGATCGGCGGCGTCCTCGCCGCGCTGACCAACCTGCTCTATGCCGACATGGCGATCGGCGGGCACAACATGCAGGCCTTCAGCGACGCGGTCGGCTTTACCTACCTGATCGAACAGGTGCCGGGGATCGGCGATGCCGCGCTGGCCAAGCTGACGATCACCGTCGCATTCGAAAATCTCGCGATCGGCATTGCCGGGGCGGCCTATGTCGCCTGGCTTTCCTCGATCGTGTCGAAGAAGTTCAGCGCCGTGCAATATGCGCTCCTGTCATCGCTGACCCTGCTGGTCGGAACGCTCGGGCGCGGCGCGCTGGGCGAGATGATCGAGGAACAGGGCTATTTCGACGTCTTCATCCTCACGACCTGGATCGGGCTGGGCGCGGCGGTGCTCGTGTGTTTCGAATGGTGGCGCCAGAGCCGGATGAAGGATGCGGCCGGGGTGATCGCGCCCGAGGCGGGCCAGGCGGCGCAGCCGGCCGAATGATGTCGCCGCGCGCCGGCTAGTCCGGCCGCTCGCCGTTCAGGCGCAGGACCTCGCCCGCGAGGTAGAGTGAACCCGCGACAAGGACCGGCAGGCCGTCGGCGGGCAGCGCGTCGAGCGCCGCCGGCACGTCGCGCGCGGCCCGGGCCCGGGCGCCGAAGGCTTCTGCCGGGTGGTGATCGTGGCCGGGAACCGGCACGACGGTGAGGCTGGCGATGCTGCCTTGCAGCGGGCCGGTCAGGGCCGCGGGGTCCTTCCCCTCGATCATGCCGAGCACGAGGTGCAGCCGCCGGCCCGCGAAATGCCGCGCCAGGATCGCACCTGCGCTGGGATTGTGTCCGCCGTCCAGCCAGACCTCGCGCTCGCCGGCCAGCGGGCCCGCGGCGAGGCGCTGCAGCCGCGCGGGCCAGGTCGCCGCGCGAATGCCCTGCGCCATCGCCTCGGGCGATACCGGCACCGCGCCCTGGTGCCGCAACATGGCCACCGCGAGCGCGGCATTTTCCGGCTGGTGGGGGCCGGGCAGGGCGGGCAGCGGCAGGTCGAGCGACCCCGCCTCGTCCGAATACCGCAGGGCGCCGTCGTCGGCGCCTGCCTGCCAGTGGCGACCGCGCATGGCCAGCACGGCGCCGGTGCGCTGCGCGGCGCGTTCCACTTCCTCTACCGCTTCGCCGGGGTAAGCCTGCGTCACCAGCGGCGACCCGGGCTTGGCGATACCGGACTTCTCGAACGCGATCCGGGCGAGCGGCAGGGCGGGGGTGCCTTCCTCGGGCGCGAGGAGGAAGCGTTCATGGTCGATCCCGAGCGCGGCGATGCCGCAGGCGGCGGGGCGGGGGACGACGTTGGTGGCATCGAACCGTCCGCCCAGGCCGACCTCGATCACGCAGGCATCGGCAGCGACGCGGGCGAACGCGGTGAAGGCGGCGGCGATCGTCACTTCGAAGAAGCTCGGCCGCAGGTCCTCGCCCGCGTCGAGCACCTCGCACAGCAGCGCCGCCAGCCGCGCATCGGCGATCAGCGAGCCGGCGATCCGGATCCGTTCGTTGTAGCGCACGAGATGGGGGCTGGTGGTGGCGTGGACCCGCAGGCCCTGCGCCTCCAGCATCGCGCGCAGGAAGGCGCATGTCGATCCCTTGCCGTTCGTCCCCGCGACGTGGAATACCGGCGGCAGGGCCAGGTGCGGATCGCCCAGCCGTGCGAGAAGCGCGCGGATCGTGTCGAGGCCGAGGCGGCCCTGCGGCACGCTGAGCGCCGCGAGACGGTCGAGCTGGGCCTGCACCGCTGGGTCGGCGGAACTGCCGAAATCCCTCATCCGCTCCCCCTCTCGGGGGAAATCACTAGGCCGCCGCCCTTGGCTGGAGATAGTCGAGCAGGCTCGCCAGCGTGCCCCGCAGCTCGTGCCGCCCGACCACCATGTCCACCATGCCGTGCTTGTGCAGGTACTCGGCGCGCTGGAACCCCTCGGGCAGCTTCTCGCGGATCGTGTCCTGGATCACGCGCTGGCCGGCAAAGCCGATCAGGGCGCCCGGCTCGGCGATATGAACGTCGCCCAGCATGGCGTAGCTGGCCGTCACGCCGCCGGTCGTGGGATCGGTGAGCAGCACGATATAGGGCAGCCCGGCTTCCTTCAGGCGCCGCGTCATCACGGTCGCCTTGGGCATCTGCATCAGCGACAGGATACCTTCCTGCATCCGCGCGCCGCCGGCGGCGGTGGCCACGATATAGGCGCACTTGCGCGTCAGGGCGCGCTCGGCCCCCTGGCAGAAGGCCGTGCCCACGGCCATGCCCATGCTGCCGCCCATGAAGCCGAAATCCTGCACGCCGACGACCGCCGGGTGCCCTTCGATCGCGCCCGAACCCACGGTGAAGGCGTCGCGATGCGGGTTCTTCGCCCGCGCCTGCTTCAGCCGGTCGGTATATTTCTTCGAATCGCGGAACTTCAGCGGGTCTTCCGCGACTTCGGGCTGGGGCAGCACTTCGTAGCCTTCGTCGAGCAACTGCCGCAGCCGCTCGTCGGCCCCGATCCGGCCGTGGTGACCGCAGCGCGGGCAGACCCGCAAGTTTTCCTCGTACTCGCGGGTGAACAGCATCTCGGAACAGCCGGGGCACTTGACCCACAGCGTTTCCTCGGTCGAGCGCTTGGCCACGAAGGGCAGCGAATTTCGTACGCGGGTGAACCAGTTCATGGGCAGGGCCTATAGTCGTCCTGAACGAAACCTCAAAGCATCGTCGTCCCCGCACGCGGCGGGGGCCGCGCGTTATCGCGCGCCGCGCACGGCACCTGCCAGCGCGGCGGTGAGTTCGCGCAGCCGCCCGGGAGCGTCGTTGCCGTGTTCGGCGACGAGCTCCACCAGTGCAGATCCGACGACGACGCCATCGGCGACCCGCGCGATCGCGCCGGCCTGCTCCGGCGTGCGCACGCCGAAGCCCACCGCGACGGGGATCTCGGTGGCGCCCTTGATGCGGGCGACATTGGCCTCGATCGATTCGATCGCCGCCTGCTGCATTCCGGTGATACCCGCGACCGCGACGTAGTAGAGGAAGCCCTCGCTCCCCTCGACCACGGCAGGCAGGCGCTTGTCGTCGGTGGTCGGGGTGGCGAGGCGGATCGGCGCGATGCCCGCATCGCGCAGCGCGGGGCCGAGCGCGTCATCCTCCTCGGGCGGGACATCGACGCAGATCACGCCGTCCACACCCGCGTCGCTGGCGGCGGTGGCGAACCACTCCGGCCCGCGCCGGACCATCGGGTTGGCATAGCCCATCAGCACCAGCGGCACTTGCGCGTGGCGCTGGCGGAACTCGGTCGCGATGCGCAGGACAGCGGCGGTCGTCGTCCCGTTGCCGAGCGAACGGATATTCGCCTGCTGGATCGCGGGACCGTCGGCCATCGGATCGGTAAACGGCATCCCCAGCTCGATCACGTCCGCGCCGCCTTCGACCAGCGCGTCGAGATTGGCCGCGGTGTCGCCATCGCCAGCGGTGATGAACGTGACGAGCGCGGGGTGAGGCTTGGCAAAGGCGTTGGAGAGGCGGGTCATTCCGGGGATCGACGTCCGTTGCGGGTTAGAACTACAAGATCAACGATAAGAAGCGCTGCACCAACACCACAGAGGGCAATCAAGAACTCCCAACCACCTAGTGAACCCGTTCCGCCAAGGACTAGTTTTGATACTATCCAGCCACCGCCAGCACTTCCTACACCCGCGGCAGTACGCCTGACTGAATGACTGAACGACGTTGGGGTCGTGTAACCATTAACGACATGAACGACGTAAATGACCAAGAGAGCTAGGCCGATTATTACTGCAAACGGAATAAGAGCTTCTAGCCCAAATGTATCCATAGCTATATCTCCACTCCCAGCCGCTCCGCCACGGTGAAGATATCCTTGTCGCCGCGTCCGCACAGGTTCGCGAGTATCACGCTGTCCTTCGGCATGTCCTTCGCGCGCTTGGCCACCGCTGCGATGGCGTGGCTCGGTTCGAGCGCGGGGATAATGCCCTCGGTCCGGCAAAGGAGCTGGAAGGCCTCGAGCGCCTCCTCGTCGGTGATCGCGGTATATTCGACGCGCCCCGTGTCTTTCAGCCAGGCGTGCTCGGGGCCGATCCCGGGATAGTCGAGCCCGGCGCTGATCGAGTGGCCTTCGGTGATCTGGCCGTCCTCGTCCTGCAGCAGATACGTCTTGTTGCCGTGGAGCACGCCGGGGAAACCGCCGAGCAGCGAGGCGGCGTGTTCGTCGCCGTCCAGGCCATGGCCCGCCGCCTCGACGCCGAGCATCTTCACGTCCGGATCGTCGAGGAAGGGATGGAACAGGCCCAGCGCGTTCGATCCGCCGCCGATCGCGGCCACCAGCAGGTCGGGCAGGCGGCCGATGCGGTCCTGCATCTGCGCCCGCGCTTCCTTGCCGATCACGCTCTGGAAATCGCGCACCAGCTCGGGATAGGGATGCGGCCCGGCGGCGGTGCCGATGATGTAGAACGTGTCGTGGACGTTGGCGACCCAGTCGCGCAGCCCCTCGTTCATCGCGTCCTTCAGCGTCCCGCGACCGCTGGTCACCGGCACGACTTCGGCACCGAGCAGCTTCATGCGGAAGACATTGGGAGACTGCCGCTGCACGTCTTCGGCGCCCATGTAGATCACGCACGGCAGGCCGAAGCGCGCGCAGACCGTGGCCGTGGCCACGCCGTGCTGACCCGCGCCGGTTTCCGCGATGATGCGCGTCTTGCCCATGCGGATCGCGAGCAGGATCTGCCCGATGCAATTGTTGATCTTGTGCGCGCCGGTGTGATTGAGCTCGTCGCGCTTGAACCACACTTGCGCGCCGCCCAGCGCCTCGCTCAGCCGTTCGGCGTGATAGAGCGGGGACGGGCGGCCGACGTAATGGTCGAGCAGGTCGTCGAACTCGCGCTGGAAGGCCGGATCGGCCTGGGCCTTGCGATATTCGCGCTCCAGCTCGAGCACGAGCGGCATCAGCGTCTCGGCGACATAGCGGCCGCCGTAGTCGCCGAAGTGCCCCCGCGAATCGGGCATCTGGCGATAGCTGTTCGCGGGCGGCGACGCGGGATCGGATTTGCCGTGGTTCATCGTGCCCGCCGCTTGTCACAGGCCCGCGATGCTGTCCACCCGAAGTCGCTCGTCGATCCGGATCGCCGCTTCTGGTGACTCTGCTCGACCGGCCGGGGTCGTTCGTCGACGGTACATCCGCGATACAGGATTCCAGCGCCAATCCGCCGCCTCCCGCCGGGAATGGCCCGGCGGCGATTGTGAGGAAAGAAAGAAATGCGCAAGTTCGCAATCGTTCTCGGCGCGGCCGCTGCCGCGCTGGCCGTCCCGGCACAGGCCAACGAGGCGCGGGTCGAGGCCCGCGGCGGCATCGCCTGGGCCGAAGGGGTCGAGGAAGCCGTCGCCGGCATTGCTGCCGGCTACGACTTCGATCTCGGCGATACCGCCTTCCTCGGCATCGAGGGTTCGGCGGACAAGGTCCTGGTCGACGGGGCCGAGGTGGTCTGGGGCGCCAGCGCGCGCGTCGGCACCCGCCTGGGCGCCAATGGCAAGCTCTATGCCGCCGGCGGCTACACGTTCGGCGAGGGCGAAGACGTTCCGCACCTCGGCGCCGGCTACCAGCACGCGGTGGGGACCAATCTCTACCTCAAGGCCGAATATCGCCACTTCTTCAGCGATTTCGTCGATGTGAACACCGCGGTCGTGGGGCTGGGTTACAGCTTCTGATATCGCCGCGTCCGGCACGAGAGGGGCGATCCGCGCGCGGCTCGCCCCTTTTTTGCGCGCCGGAGCGGCCGCGGAGGCGCTAGGCCGCCCGCGCGGCGGCGCAGAAGGCACGGACCAGGTCCGGGTCCTTCGCACCCGGCGCGCTTTCCACGCCGGAGGAAGTATCGACCAGCCGCGCGCCCGTGGCCGCGATCGCCGCGCCCACGTTGCCCGGCGCCAGCCCGCCCGCCAGGCCCCAGGGCAGGGTGCCGCGATAGGCCGCGAGCAGCGACCAGTCGAATTTCAGCCCCATCCCGCCGGGCAGCGCGCCGCGCGGCGTGCGGGCATCGAACAGGACCAGGTCGGCCGCCCCGCCATAGGCGTCGGCCCGCGCGACATCGCCGGCGGCGGCGACCGCGACGGCTTTCCACACCGGCAGGCCGAAGCGCGCGCGGATATCCGCCGCGCGCGCAGGGCTTTCGCTGCCGTGAAGCTGGATGACGTCGAGCGAGCCCGCGGCCACGCTTTCGGCCAGGAGGGCATCGTCGGGATCCACGAACAGGCCGACCTTGCCGATCCGCGTGCCGGCATGGGCCGCCAGCTCGTGCGCGGCCGCCGTGCCGAGCGTGCGGGGCGAAGGCGGGTAGAACACGAACCCGCAATAGTCGGCCCGCGCCTCGATCGCGGCGTCCAGCGCCGCGCGGGTGGTCAGCCCGCAAATCTTGATCTGCACCGCGGGCATTGCAGGCTAGAGCGTGGCCTCGATCGCGCGCGCGGCGGCGGCGGGATCGTCGGCGCGGCTGATCGGGCGCCCGACCACGAGCACGCTGGCCCCGTCGTCGCGGGCCTGGCGCGGGGTGACGACCCGCTTCTGGTCGCCGACGCCGTGGCCTGCCATGCGCAGGCCGGGGACGACGAAGAACCCGTCCTTCCACTGGCGGTGGACCGCGCCGACTTCCTGGCCCGAGCAGACGATACCGTCGAGCCCCGCGGTCTGCGCCAGTTCGGCCAGCCGCAGGACCTGGTCGTGCGCCTTGCCGGCGACGCCCGTCTGCTGCAGGTCCCGCTCGTCCATGCTGGTCAGCATCGTCACGGCCACGACCCGGGTGCCGTTGGCCGCGGCGGCCTTGGCATCTTCCATCATGGCCCGCCCGCCGCTGGCATGGACGGTGACGATGGCCGGTTCCAGCACGTGGATCGCCTGCATCGCCCCGGCGACCGTGTTGGGGATGTCGTGCAGCTTCAG
This sequence comes from Pelagerythrobacter marinus, assembly GCF_034375205.1. NCBI lineage: Bacteria > Pseudomonadati > Pseudomonadota > Alphaproteobacteria > Sphingomonadales > Erythrobacteraceae > Pelagerythrobacter > Pelagerythrobacter marinus. Next base: position 1,013,107 of record NZ_CP139719.1, read on the forward strand.
GTCGAGGAAGATCGGCAGCCCGAGGTGCGCGATCTCGTGAACGCCGTGGTGCCCGTGGGCACAGAAGAACTCCAGCCCCAGCTTGACCCCGCCGATATGGGCGCGCGCCTTCTGCGCGAGGGCCTTCGCCGCGTCGAGCTGCGGCAGGTCGAGGGCGAGATAGACCGGGTTGCTCATAGCGGTGGCTTGCCCGGACCCCCCCTGTCGGCGGCCGGCACGTCGCCGCCTGCCGCCGTGGCCGCCGGCGTGTCGCGGCTCTCGCGCGCGGCGGGCGGCGGCGCGGCGGCGGCGTTCGCCACGGCCGTGCGATGGGCGGTCTCGAGCGAGCTGATCCGGCGGTTCAGCCGCCATTTCGAGCCCTGGTGAAGCAGCCACATGGGCAGGAGGCCGAGGAGGAACGAGACGATCACGAGGGCAGGGATCTTGGTTTCGAGGACCATCCCCTGCCAGATCTTGACCTCTACCGGCGTCCAGTTGAACGCCGAGAACACCAGCAGCGCGGCCAGCAGCAGCACCCAGACGACGGTTCTTACGATTTGCATGGTCGAATTCGCTCCCCTTGCAGGCCCTGCAACACTAGTCGCGATGCGGGGGCAAGGGAAGTCCTGGCACCGGCGCGGGCATCACGGCGCGGCCGCCGGGGAGGGCGCGGCCTCGGCCGCCTCGCGCCCGGCCGCGGCCTGCGCCTCGCGGTCGCGCTGGGCCCGGCTCATCTTCTGCGCGGTCGTCTTCAGCTGGCCGCAGGCCGCGTCGATGTCGCGCCCGCGCGGGGTGCGGACCGGGGCGGAAATCCCCGCTTCGAACACGATGTCGGAGAAACGGCGAATCCGTTCCGGGCTGGAACATTCGTAGGGCGCGCCGGGCCAGGGGTTGAACGGGATCAGGTTCACCTTGGCCGGCAGGTCGAACTTGCGGAGCAGGCGGACCAGCTCGCGCGCGTCCTCGTCGCTGTCGTTCTTGTCCTTCAGCATCACGTATTCGAAGGTGATCCGGCGGGCATTGGACGCCCCCGGATAGGCCGCGCAGGCGGCCAGCAGTTCCTCGATCCCGTACTTGCGGTTGAGCGGCACGATCTCGTCGCGCACGTCCTTCGTCACGGCGTGGAGCGAAACGGCCAGGTTGACGCCGATCTCCTCCCCGCACCGCGCCATCATCGACACGACGCCGCTGGTGGACAGGGTGATGCGGCGCTTCGACAGCGCCAGCCCGTCGCCGTCCATCACGAGGCGCAGCGCATCGCGGACATTGTCGAAGTTATAGAGCGGTTCGCCCATGCCCATCATCACGATATTGGTCAGCAGGCGCCCGTCGGCAGTATATTCGGCCTCGTCCTCGACTTCGGCGACGTCCATCCGGCCCCGCGGCCATTCGCCCAGCGCATCGCGGGCGAGCATGACCTGGCCGACGATTTCCCCGGGGGTGAGGTTGCGCACCAGGCGCATCGTACCGGTGTGGCAGAACCGGCAGTTCAGGGTGCAGCCGACCTGGCTGGACACGCACAGCGTCCCGCGGTCCGCATCGGGGATGAAGACCATTTCGAACTCGTGCCCGTCGGCGGTGCTGAGCAGCCACTTGCGCGTGCCGTCGCTGGAATGCTGCGCCTCGACCACGTCGGGCCGCCCGATCACGAAGCGTTCGGCCAGCCACGGGCGCATAGCCTTGGCGATGTCGGTCATCGCCTCGAAAGAGGTCGCGCCGCGGTGATAGAGCCAGTGATAGACCTGCTTCGCGCGCAGTTTCGCCTGGCGCGGGTCCAGCCCGGCCTCTGCGAACAGTTCGGCGATGCGCGGGCGCGGCAATCCGATCAGGTCCACGCGCCCGTCGGCACGCGGGGTTATGTCGCGCGCGACGGGAACGGGGTCAACCTGCCCCGGAATGCTCATCAATGTGGTGTCGGCCATGGCGCCTGCGCATATAGGGGCCGCGATCGCACATGGCAAAGGCAACGCGCCCCGGCGTGCGCCGGCCGCCCGGGACGGGTGCTGCCCGCGATCCGGTTCCCACCCGCTCGTCGCCCGAAACGCCCGGCCCGTCGCGATACATGTGACTGAAAAACAACACGAACATCGTTGTGTCAGGTTCATGAAACCAGGCCGAACCGCGCGCCGTTGGGGTGGTCCAGGCGGGCGGATGACGCCCATGCCGGACAACAATGGAGTACGTAATGAAAAAGGCATTCGCACTTATCGCAACCGGATCGCTCGTCGCGCTCGCGGCCCCCGCGACGGCGCAATCGACCGCGGATTCGCCGTTCCACGGCCCGCGCATCGGCGTGATCGGCGGCTACGACCAGACCCGGGCCGGCAGCGAGGTCGATGACGACACCGACGACAACAACAACGACCAGTCGATCGAAGGCTTCGGCTACGGGATCGAGGCCGGTTACGACCTCGACACCGGCGGCGCGGTCGTCGGCATCGAGGGCGAGTTCATGGGCTCGACCGCCGATACCGATTTCGAGGACGGCGACTTCGAGGGCTTCGGCCTCGGCAGCGTGGACACCAATCGCGATCTCTACATCGGCCTGCGCGCCGGCGTGAAGGCAACGCCGAACACGCTGGTCTATGCCAAGGGCGGTTATACCAATGCCAGGTTCGACATCCTCTCGAACGACGGCACGACCGAATTCGCGAACGATATCGACACCGACGGCTACCGCGTGGGCGCGGGCGTCGAGTACGCGATGGATTCGGGCATGTATATCAAGGGCGAGTACCGTTACTCGAACTACTCGGAAGCCGAGATCGACATGGAAGGCACGCTGCCCGACAGCGAGCGTTTCGACGTGGACCTCGACCGGCACCAGGTCATGGCCGCGGTCGGCTGGCGCTTCTGATCGCGCCGGACGGTGGATTGAAACGGGAAGGGCGGGGCCGCGGCTCCGCCCTTTTCGCGTGCGCGGTCAGCGCCTGGCGCAACCCACGCTCGCCGCGTCCATCGCGGTGGCCGCGCCGGTCAGGTCGTAGCGGTCGGTGAAGCGCCGGTTCCTGGCGTCGGTGGCCGAAATGGACATCTGCCCCGCGGCCCGCATGGCGGCGACGATCGCGGCGTCCATCCCCTTGTCCAGCGCCCAGGCATCGCCGCCGCCGCCCGTCAGGGCAAAGCGCCGGTCGCCCACGACGAGACTGATCCTCGGTTCCGCGGCGAGCTTTCGCGACAGGCGGAAGTGGACCTGGCCGCGAACCTGCCGCCGCGGCCAGGTGCCGACGCTGGCGAATGCGCGGTAATCGGCGGGCCGGGAACTGGGCAGCGGGCGGGCGATGGCGTAACAGCGCGGCACGCCCGGGTCGCGGAACGCCGCCCAGCTGGCGAACATGCCCAGGCTGTCGCGCGCTGCGGCCGGCCCCGCCAGCGCCAGGGCGGCGAGCGCCGGGCCGAGGAGGGCTATCGGCCACCTCGTCATTAGGCGCCACCTGATCATAATCGCCACCTAGTCATAACTGATCGCGACCACTTCCCATTCCTTTTCCCCGCCGGGCAGGCGCACGGTCCGCAGGTCGCCCACCGCGGCGCCGCGCAGCGCGCGGGCCATGGGGCTGGACCAGCCGATGCGGCCGCTGCCGGCATCCTGCTCGTCGTCGCCCACCAGGATCACGGTCCTGCGCCGGTCGTCCTCGTCGGCCAGCTCGATCCGTGCACCGAAGAACGCGCGCGAGCGGTCGGGCTGCTCGCGCGGGTCGATCACCCGGGCGGCCTTCATCCGGCGGGCCAGGTGCGCCAGCTCGCGGTCGATCTCGCGCATGCGCTTGCGGCCATAGAGATAGTCGCCGTTCTCGCTCCGGTCGCCATTGCCCGCGGCCCAGGAAACGATCTCGACGATCTCCGGCCGCTCGACCCCCAGCAACTGGTCGTAGCGCGCCTTCATCGCGGCGTAGCCGGCGGGCGTGATCGGGTTGGTCTTGGCAGGGGCTGGCATCGAAGGCTTCTGGCGCGGATCGCGGACGAGGGAAAAGGCGGGGCGCCCGGCGATCAGCCGGGCGTCGCCTTGCCGAGGAACCGGCTGACGCCCTTGGGGCCGCCGTAGCGGACCCGGTCGGGGTGCATGGCCTCGTAGACCACGGCGTTCTCGATCACCCGCTGGACGTAGTTCTTCGTTTCGAAGATCGGGATTTCCTCGATCCAGCGCAGCCAGTCCACCGACCCGTTGCGCGGATCGCCGTTGGCCCGCAGCCACTTGTTCACGTTGCCCGGCCCGGCGTTGTAGGCCGCGATGGCGAGTGGGTAGCTGCCGCCGTAATAATCCATCATGCGCGCGAAATAGGCATCGCCCAGGCGGATGTTGTATTCCGGGTCGGCGATGAGGTTGCCGTAATTGTAGCTCATCGACAGCATCCCGGCCTGTTCGCGCGCGGTCCCGGGCATCAGCTGCATCAGCCCGCGGGCGCCGGCGTGGCTGACCCGGTCCTGGTCGAACTCGCTTTCCTGCCGGGCGATGGCATGGACGATGGTGAAGTCGGTGCCGGCCGGTTGGTCCACGACGGGAAAGCCGACCCGTTCGAAGCCCGCGATCCCTTTTTCCGGCGCGGCGCGGCCGATCACCACGGCCAGTTCGGGCAGGCGCAGTTCCTGCGCCAGTTCGGCCACCAGCTGCATTTCGGTCGCGTCCTGGGCCCAGTCGGCCAGCTGGGTGAAGAAATACCGTTCCGTCCGCCAGTCGGTCCGGCCCCGCGCAAGCTCGCGAACGGCAAGCGCGAGCGGGTTGTTGCGGAAGGCCGCGCGCTGTTCCGCCGTCGGCTGCGCGGCCGGCGCCGTGCCGAAGGGCGGCAGCGGCCGGCCGAGCCGTTCGCGCGCCAGCAGGCCGTAGAAATACTCCGGATACTCGGCCGCCATTTCCCAGTAACGCCGCGCCTCGCCAGCGTCGCCGGCCCGGTGCGAGGCCAGCCCCGCCCAGTAGAAGCCCTTGGAGCGGGTCTGGGGCGTGCGCGCCGCGGCGCCATAGCGGTAGAACAGCGGCGCCGCGCTCTCGCCGTCGCCCAGGGTCCACAGGGCCTTCGTCCCGCCGAGCCACATGAGCGAGGTGTAGTCGTCGCGCAGGCGATAGCTCATGCCCGAGATATCGGCACCGGGCGCGAACAGGTCGTCCACCTTGGCCGCGATCTGCGCCGCCGGGCGCGCCCCGGCCCCGCGCGCGATCCGCAGCGCCTCGGTGACGTAATCCTGCGCGTCGAACGGCAGCCCGGCGAAGCGCGGGCGGCTGGCGAGCAGGTCGATCGCCTGCGGCAGGCGGCCGGTCGAGCGATAGTGGCGGGCGAGGTTGTAGACGTAACCGGGATCGCTGCGCGCCCCTGCGGGCACCGGCAGGCCAGCGGCGGCCGGGTCCGTGCCCTGGAGGATCGAGAGCCGCGCCATCGCCAGGTCGCGATAGGCGGGGGAAACGTTGGGCATGTGCCGCGCGGCGGCGTCGGCCTTGCCCTGCCAGAGCAGCGCGGCCATCCGGGCGTCGTGGTCTTCCGGGCTCAGGCGCGATCCGAACAGGCCGAGCATGTAGGCTTCTGCCGGCGTGCTCATGTCGCCGCCGCGCCAGGCCTCGCGCGCGACATCGAACGCCTCGGGCCGTTGCAGGCCGGCGAGGGCGAGCGCGTAGCGCGCGCGGGCCGGGTTGCTGCGCGGAGGATTGCGGTCGAAATAGGCGACCAGCGCCTCCGAACTCGGGGCGCCGCGTTCCAGCGCCTCTTCCGCGTGGCCGCGGATCACGTCCATGCGCGGAAACTCGGGGAAGGCGAGGGCGAACCCGGCGTAGGAATCGAAATCCATCCGGTCGTTCGCGGTAAGGAATTTCCAGCGATCGATCGCCTGCCCGACCTGCGAGGGAACGGCGGCGACCATCTGCTGGCGCGCGCTTTCGACCCGGTCCGGCTGTGCGACCAGCGGGGCCGATGTCGACAGCACGGTGCTCGCGAGAAAAGCCAGCCCGTACAAGGAAATACGTGTCATGCTGGACATCTTGCCCCCCGCCTCCTTATCAGGCGCTGAATGAATGGATCCCCCAGCGCGGATTTCGCCCCGCGCTTAGGGCAATGGCAAGGATGGTGGCAATGTTTTCGGGTTCGATTCCGGCTCTGGTGACTCCTTTTCGCGATGGATCGTTGGACGAACCGGCCTTTCGCCGCCTCGTCGACTGGCAGATCGAGAACGGCAGCAAGGCGCTGGTGCCGTGCGGCACGACGGGCGAGGCATCGACCCTGTCCAATGCCGAGCATCACCGCGTGATCGAAATCTGCATCGAGCAGGCGGCGGGCCGGGTCCCCGTCATTGCCGGCTGCGGCAGCAACGACACGCGCAACGCGCTGCTCCACATGAACTTTTCGCGCAAGGCGGGGGCGGCTGCCGCGCTCTGCGTCGCGCCCTATTACAACCGCCCGGGACAGGCCGGGCTGATCGCCCATTTCAGCTACCTGGCCGAGAATTCGGAGCTGCCGATCGTGCTCTACAACGTGCCCGGCCGCACGGTGACCGACATCGAGCCGGAAACGGTATGCGAACTGGCCAAGCGCTATCCCGAGCGGATCGTGGGGATCAAGGACGCCAGCGGCGACCTGTCGCGCGTGACCGATCACCGCATGGGGATCGGCAAGGATTTCTGCCAGCTTTCGGGCGACGACGAACTGGCCCTGCCGGCCAATGCGGCCGGCTCTGCCGGGTGCATTTCGGTGACGGCCAACGTCGCCCCCGCGCTCTGCGCGCAGTTCCAGCAGGCCTGCGCCGACAACGACCTGGTCCGCGCGCGGGAACTGAACGACCTGCTCTATCCGCTGCACTACGCGATGTTCGAGGATGCGAGCCCGGCTCCGGTCAAGTACGCCCTCAGCCGGGTGCACGACTGGATCCTGCCCGACGTTCGCCTGCCGCTGGTCAATTGCTCGGACCATGCGCGCAAGGCCGTCGATGCCGCGCTCGATCATGCCGGGCTGGTCTAGGCGGGAAGGGGCGCACCGGCGCGATCGGGCGCCGGGGCAGGGTGCCGTCTCTTGACCGGTCGGGCGAATCCCCGTAAGGGCGCGCGCATCCGAAGCGGGTGCATGTCCGCGTCGGCCAGATAGAGCTGAACATTGCCGGTCATGTCCCGGAGGGCCTTGGTGCTGAGCGCCGAAGGCTCTTTTCTATTGAAACGGCCCGCAAGGGCGTTTCGGGGCAGCCGTCAAAGTAACCCGGTGGCCGCAGGGCCGTTCGGGTGGAGTGTTTCAGACTCGCCGCCGGGCCCCGCCGCACTTGCGGAAGGGCCGGTGCCGCGGCCCAGGCGCCGCGACGGGTTTCCGCCTGGCGGAAACCCGGGCGCAGTCCGGACTTTCTCCATCCCTCGGCCCGGTGTCACCTCCATACGGTGAAGAGAGAAAGTCTTAATGCCGACGATCAACCAGCTGGTCCGCAAGGGCCGCGTTCCGCAGAAGGCCAAGAGCAAGGTCCCTGCGATGGAGCAGAACCCGCAGAAGCGCGGCGTCTGCACCCGCGTCTATACGACGACCCCGAAGAAGCCGAACTCGGCTCTGCGTAAAGTTGCCAAGGTCCGCCTGACCAACCAGCGCGAAGTCATCTCCTATATTCCGGGTGAAGGCCACAACCTGCAGGAGCACTCCGTCGTGCTGATCCGCGGCGGCCGTGTGCGCGACCTTCCGGGCGTGCGCTACCACGTGCTGCGCGGCGTGCTCGACACGCAGGGCGTGAAGGACCGCAAGCAGTCGCGCTCCAAGTATGGTGCCAAGCGGCCGAAGTGACCTGTCCGGGGGATAGGTCATCCTGAACAGGTCGCCATAAGCGACCGTGGTTCAGGATCCATGTTTTCCCCTGGCCTGAGTTTGCAAGTTTATTGATAGGTCCACCCCTCGCGGCACAATAGACCCTGAAACAAGTTCAGGGTGACGGTAAGGGGAAGGGCTGACAGGAGAATATCCGATGTCACGTCGTCGTCGTCCCGAGAAGCGGGAAATCCTGCCTGATCCGAAGTTCGGTGATCAGGTGCTGTCCAAGTTCATGAACAACCTCATGCTGGACGGCAAGAAGTCGGTTGCCGAGCGGATCGTCTACGGTGCGCTCGACACGGTCGAGGCCAAGGCCAAGGCCGATCCGATCGCGCTGTTCCACGATGCGCTGAACAACATCAAGCCGCAGGTCGAGGTCCGTTCGCGGCGCGTCGGCGGCGCCACCTACCAGGTGCCGGTCGAGGTTCGTCCCGAGCGTGCGCAGGCCCTGGCGATCCGCTGGCTGATCTCGGCCGCGCGCGGCCGGGCCGAAACCACGATGTCCGCCCGCCTCTCGGGCGAGCTGCTGGACGCGGCCAACAATCGCGGCAACGCGGTGAAGAAGCGCGAGGACACGCATCGCATGGCCGACGCCAACCGGGCCTTCTCGCACTACCGCTGGTAAGGCGCGACCGGTCTTCAACCGGTCACAAAAACAACCATATGGGGGCTGGCCCGAACGGGCGCCCCCACACGATCCGAGGAATTCATCATGGCCCGCGACTATCCGCTGGAGCGCTATCGCAACTTCGGCATCATGGCCCACATCGATGCCGGCAAGACCACCACGTCCGAACGCATCCTCTACTACACCGGCAAGTCCTACAAGATCGGCGAAGTCCATGACGGCGCCGCCACGATGGACTGGATGGAGCAGGAGCAGGAACGCGGGATAACGATCACGTCCGCCGCGACGACGACGTTCTGGTCGGCCGATGACGGCGAGGGGCCGAAGCACCGCCTGAACATCATCGACACCCCGGGCCACGTGGACTTCACGATCGAGGTCGAGCGTTCGCTGCGCGTGCTCGACGGCGCGGTCGCGGTGTTCGACGGCGTTGCCGGTGTCGAGCCGCAGTCCGAAACCGTGTGGCGCCAGGCGGACAAGTACAAGGTTCCGCGGATGTGCTTCATCAACAAGCTCGACCGCACGGGGGCCGATTTCTACTACTGCGTCCAGTCGATCATCGATCGCCTCGGCGCGACCCCGCTGGTGCTCTATCTGCCGATCGGCGCGGAGAGCGACCTCAAGGGCGTCGTGGACCTCGTCAACAACCGCGGCATCGTCTGGGAAGACGAGAGCCTGGGTGCGAAGTTCAACTACGTCGATATCCCCGAGGACCTGGCCGACAAGGCTGCCGAGTATCGCGAGAAGCTGATCGAAACGGCCGTCGAGCAGGACGACGACGTGATGGAAGCCTACCTCGAAGGCAACGAGCCTGACGCGGCGACGCTCAAGCGCCTGATCCGCAAGGGCACGCTGAACCAGAGCTTCGTGCCGGTCCTGTGCGGCTCGGCCTTCAAGAACAAGGGCGTTCAGCCGCTGCTCGACGCGGTGGTGGACTACATGCCCTCGCCGGTCGACGTGCCCGCGATCCGCGGCGTCAAGCCCGACAGCGACGAGGAAGATACCCGTCCGTCGAGCGACGACGCGCCGTTCGCCGCGCTCGCCTTCAAGATCATGAACGACCCGTTCGTCGGTTCGCTCACCTTCACCCGCATCTATTCAGGCAAGCTCTCCAAGGGGCAGGTCCTGAACTCGGTGAAGGACAAGAAGGAAAAGATCGGCCGCATGCTGCTGATGCACTCGAACAACCGCGAGGACATCGAAGAGGCATTCGCGGGCGACATCGTCGCGATCGCCGGCCTGAAGGAAACGACCACCGGTGACACGCTCTGCGCCCCCAATGCGCCGATCGTGCTCGAGCGGATGGAATTCCCCGATCCGGTGATCGAGCTGTCGGTGGAACCGAAGACCAAGGCCGACCAGGAAAAGATGGGCGTCGCGCTCAACCGCCTGGCTGCCGAGGACCCGAGCTTCCGCGTTTCGACCGATCACGAATCGGGCCAGACGATCATCAAGGGCATGGGCGAGCTTCACCTCGACATCCTGGTCGATCGCATGAAGCGCGAATTCAAGGTCGAGGCCAACGTCGGTGCGCCGCAGGTCGCCTATCGCGAGGCGCTGGCGAAGGAAGTCGAGGTTACCTACACCCACAAGAAGCAGTCGGGTGGTTCGGGCCAGTTCGGTGAAGCCAAGGTCCGCGTGATCCCCGGCGAACGCGGCCAGGGCATCATCTTCGACGACCAGATCAAGGGCGGTAACATTCCGCGCGAATATATCCCCTCGGTCGAGAAGGGCATGCGCGAGCAGGCCGAGAGCGGCTATCTCGTCGGATTCCCGATCATCGACTTCACGATCGAGCTGATCGACGGCAAGTACCACGACGTCGACTCGAGCACGGTGGCCTTCGAGATCACCGGTCGCGGCGCGATGCGCGAAGCGGCCTCCAAGGCCGGGATCAAGCTCCTCGAGCCGATCATGAAGGTCGAGGTCGTGACGCCCGAGGATTACCTCGGTGACGTCATCGGCGACCTCAACAGCCGCCGCGGGCAGATCCAGGGCACCGACACGCGCGGCAATGCCCAGGCGGTGGAAGCCTTCGTGCCGCTCGCCAACATGTTCGGCTACGTCAACGAGCTGCGTTCGTTCACGCAGGGGCGTGCGCAGTACTCGATGCAGTTCTCGCACTACGACGAAGTGCCGGCGAACGTCGCTCAGGAGGTCAAGGAGAAGCTTGCCTAAGGCTGGGCAAGCGTCTAGGGGCGGCGCCTGATTCACCTCGGTGCCGTCCGCGACTTGGTGAAATTCAATCTGACAGACAGAGGTTACAAGCAAATGGCCAAGGAAAAATTCGAGCGGAACAAGCCGCACTGCAACATCGGCACCATCGGTCACGTCGACCACGGCAAGACCACGCTGACGGCTGCCATCACCAAGGTGATGGGCTCGGCGGTCGATTTCGCGAACATCGACAAGGCGCCGGAAGAGCGTGAGCGCGGCATCACCATCTCGACCGCGCACGTCGAATACGAAACCGATGCGCGCCACTACGCGCACGTCGACTGCCCGGGCCACGCCGACTACGTGAAGAACATGATCACCGGTGCCGCCCAGATGGACGGCGCGATCCTGGTCGTGAACGCCGCCGACGGCCCGATGCCGCAGACCCGCGAGCACATCCTGCTCGCCCGCCAGGTCGGCGTGCCGGCGCTGGTCGTCTACATGAACAAGGTCGACCAGGTCGACGACGAGGAAATCCTCGAACTCGTCGAGCTGGAAGTGCGCGAACTGCTCAGCAGCTACGACTTCGACGGCGACAACATTCCGATCGTCAAGGGTTCGGCCCTGGCCGCGCTCGAAGGTCGCGATCCGGAAATCGGCGAGAACTCGATCAAGGAACTGATGGCTGCGGTCGACGAGCACATCCCGCAGCCCGACCGTCCGGTCGACAAGGACTTCCTGATGCCGATCGAGGACGTGTTCTCGATCTCGGGCCGCGGCACGGTCGTCACCGGCCGCGTCGAGACCGGCAAGGTCAACGTCGGCGACGAAGTCGAGATCGTCGGCATCCGCGACACGCAGAAGACCACGGTCACCGGCGTGGAAATGTTCCGCAAGCTGCTCGATTCGGGTGAAGCCGGCGACAACATCGGCGCCCTGCTGCGCGGCACGGGCCGTGACGACGTCGAGCGTGGCCAGGTCCTGGCCAAGCCGGGTTCGGTCACCCCGCACACGGAGTTCAGTGCGGAAGTCTACGTGCTGTCGAAGGACGAGGGCGGCCGTCACACGCCGTTCTTCGCCAACTATCGTCCGCAGTTCTACTTCCGCACGACCGACGTGACCGGCGAAGTGATCCTCCCCGAGGGCACCGAGATGGTCATGCCGGGCGACAACGTGACGATCGGCGTCAAGCTGATCGCGCCGATCGCGATGGACGAAGGTCTTCGCTTCGCCATCCGTGAAGGCGGCCGCACCGTCGGTTCGGGGGTTGTCAGCAAGATCACGAAGTAATATAGGCGCGCGACCGGCGGGGGATTCGTCTCCCGCCGGTCCGAATTTTCGAAGGGGGGGCCGCCCCTGACCGGTTTTCCGGGAGGCGGGGCAGGCCTTTCTTTTTTGTTGGGAGTGAAGCTGCTTCAGCGGCGCAGCTCCTAGGCTCTTTCGCATCGGTATAGGTAATGGAAGCTCAGAACATCCGCATCCGCCTCAAGGCGTTCGACCACCGCGTTCTCGACCAGGCCACTGGCGAAATCGCAGACACCGCGCGTCGTACGGGTGCTCTTATTCGTGGCCCCATTCCCATGCCGACGCGCATCGAGAAGTTCACCGTGAACCGCGGCCCGCACATCGACAAGAAGTCGCGCGAGCAGTTCGAGGTGCGTACCTACAAGCGGCTGCTCGACATCGTGCAGCCCAACGCCCAGACGGTCGACGCGCTGATGAAGCTCGACTTGGCCGCGGGCGTCAACGTCGAGATCAAGCTGGCCTGAGCCGGCTCTGACCGAAATCCTCGCGACGGTGAGGGTGGTCCGCCCGGTCGGACCTTAAACGGCCGGGGTGATTTCGAGGGGCTGCATCTGCGGTTCCTGCTTCCCGCAGAAGCGGAAGCGAAAAGACAACAGGGATACCTCCGGCTCCTGCCGGGCAAGCGTCCCCCGTCTCGCCTTCGCTTCGAAGGCATTTCAGCCCGGACGGGGCGACGCATCACAATCCAGGGCTGTCACGCACCTTCGGATGGGCCGGGGGTGCCTCTGTGTTAGGAGTCTTAACGATGCGCACCGGCGTTATCGCAAAGAAAGTCGGGATGACCCGCCTGTTCCAGGAGGATGGACGTCACGTTCCCGTGACCGTCCTCGCGCTGGAAGACTGCCAGGTCGTTTCGCACCGCACGGCCGATCGCGATGGCTACTTCGCGCTCCAGGTCGGTTCGGGCGAAGCCAAGCAGAAGAACGTGAACAAGCCGCAGCGCGAAGCTTTCGCCAAGGCGGAAGTTCCGCTGAAGATGAAAGTCGCCGAGTTCCGCGTCGAGAACGAAGAGGCGCTGATCCCGGTCGGTGCGACCATCAGTGCCGAGCACTTCGTGGCCGGGCAGAAGGTCGACATCACCGGTCACACGCAGGGCAAGGGCTTTGCCGGCGCGATGAAGCGCTGGGGCTTCGGCGGCCTGCGCGCGACGCACGGCGTCTCGCTCAGCCACCGTTCGCACGGTTCGACCGGTAACCGCCAGGACCCGGGTCGCGTCTTCAAGAACAAGAAGATGGCCGGTCACATGGGCGACCGCCGGCGCACCCAGCAGAACCTCGAGATCGTGCGCACCGACGCCGATCGCGGCCTCCTGTTCGTCAAGGGCTCGGTCCCGGGTTCGAAGAACGGCTGGCTGCTGGTTCGCGACGCGGTGAAGCTGCCGCTTCCCGAAGGTGCCCCGTTCCCCGGTGCCGTGCTGGAGAAAGCATCGAGCGCGCCGCAGCACGAAGAGGCCGATGCCGGCCTGGTCGAAAGCGCGGCCGAGCACGAGGTGAACCCGCAGGTCGATGCCGAGCAGCAGGAAAAGCTGGCGGCCGAACAGCAGGCGGGTGCCGAGAGCGAAGCAACCGAGAACACCACCGACGGCCAGGCCGGCGGTGAGAGCAAGGAGTCCTGATCGTGAAGGTCAAGGTCCAGAAACTCGACGGCAAGGCGGCCGGCGACGTGGAACTGAACGATGCCGTGTTCGGTGTCGAGCCGCGCGCCGACATCCTGCACCGCGTCGTCACCTGGCAGCTCGAAAGCCGGCGCGGCACCGCCCGGCCGACGCGCGAGCGCTCGGACGTGGCGCGCACGGGCAAGAAGTTCGGCCGGCAGAAGGGTTCGGGCGGCGCTCGCCACGGCGATCGCGGCGCTCCGATCTTCATCGGTGGCGGCAAGGCCCACGGTGCGCGCAAGCGCGACTTCAACCCGTCGCTGAACAAGAAGATCCGCGCGCTCGGCCTGCGTATGGCGCTGTCGAGCAAGGCGAAGGACGGCCTGGTCGTCGTCGACAGCCTCGATCTCAAGGACGCCAAGACGAAGGCCGTGGCCGAAGCGTTCGGCAAGAACGGCTGGAGCGGCAAGGTCCTGGTCATCGACGGCGATGCGGTGAACGAGGGCTTCCGCAAGGCGGCCGGCAATCTGAAGGGCGTCAACGTCCTGCCGGCGGTCGGCGCGAACGTCTACGACATCCTGAAGCACGACACGCTCGTCCTGACCAAGGACGCGGTCGAAAAGCTGGAGGCGCGCTTCAATGGCTAAGAAGCAGGAAATCGATGCGCGTCACTACGACGTGATCCTGAGCCCGCACATCACCGAGAAGTCGACCCTGCTTTCGGAGCAGAACGGTGTCGTCTTCAAGGTGGCGAACGACGCGACCAAGCCGCAGATCAAGGAAGCGGTCGAGGCGCTGTTCGATGTCAAGGTGAAGGGCGTGAACACGATTGTCGTCAAGGGCAAGTCGAAGCGCTGGCGGGGCAAGCCCTACAAGCGCAGCGACGTGAAGAAGGCGGTCGTTACGCTGGCGGAAGGTGACTCGATCGACGTCACCGGCGGAATCTGAGGCTAGGGATATGGCACTCAAGAACTACAAACCGACGAGCCCCGCGCGCCGCGGTCTCATCCTTGTCGACAAGTCCGGCCTGTACAAGGGCAAGCCGGTCAAGTCGCTGACGGAAGGCAAGCGCAAGACGGGCGGCCGCAACAACAAGGGCCATGTCACCTCGCGCGGCATGGGCGGCGGCCACAAGCAGAAGTATCGCTACATCGACTTCAAGCGCCGCAAGTGGGGCGTCGAAGGCACGGTGGAGCGGATCGAGTACGATCCGAACCGGACGGCCTTCATCGCGCTGGTGAAGTACGACGACGGCGAGCTGGCCTATATCCTGGCGCCGCAGCGGCTGGCCGTCGGCGACAAGATCGTCGCCGGCGAGAAGACCGACACGAAGCCGGGCAACGCGATGCTGCTGGGCCAGATGCCGGTCGGCACGATCTGCCACAACGTGGAGATGAAGCCGGGCAAGGGCGGCCAGATCGCCCGCTCGGCCGGTGCCTACGTGCAGCTGGTCGGCCGCGACCGCGGCATGGTCATCGTGCGCCTCAACTCGGGCGAGCAGCGTTACCTGCGGGCCGATTGCATGGGCACGGTCGGCGCGGTGTCGAACCCCGACAACCAGAACCAGAACCTGGGCAAGGCCGGGCGTCGCCGCTGGATGGGCATCAAGCCGCTCACCCGCGGCGTCGCGAAGAACCCGGTCGATCACCCGCACGGTGGTGGTGAAGGCCGCACCTCGGGCGGTCGCCACCCGGTTACGCCGTGGGGCAAGCCGACCAAGGGCGCCCGGACCCGCAAGAACAAGGCGACGGACAAGATGATTATCCGTTCACGCCACGCGAAGAAGAAGAGGTAATCGTCACATGGCTCGTTCCGTCTGGAAAGGTCCGTTCGTCGAACTCAGCCTTCTGAAGAAGGCCGAGGACGCACAGGAAGCGGGTGGCCGTGCGCCGATCAAGACCTGGTCGCGCCGCAGCACGATCCTCCCGCAGTTCGTCGGCCTGACGTTCAACGTCTACAATGGCCACAAGTTCATCCCGGTCTCGGTTTCCGAAGACATGGTCGGCCACAAGCTCGGTGAGTTCGCGCCCACGCGCACTTTCCCGGGCCACGCCGCCGACAAGAAGGGCAAGCGCTAATGGGCAAGCAGAAAGCTCCCCGCCGCGTAGGCGAAAACGAGGCTCTGGCCGTCGGCACGACCATTCGTGGTTCGGCCCAGAAGCTGAACCTCGTCGCCGAGCTGATCCGCGGCAAGAAGGCCGAGGACGCGCTGAACATCCTCGCGTTCTCGAAGAAGGCGATGGCGAAGGACGCGTCGAAGGTGCTCGCCTCGGCGATCGCCAATGCCGAGAACAATCACGACCTGGACGTCGATGCGCTGGTGGTTGCGGAAGCTTCCGTCGGCAAGTCGATCACCATGAAGCGCTTCCACACGCGCGGGCGGGGCAAGAGCACCCGCATCCTCAAGCCGTTCAGCCGGCTGCGCATCGTGGTTCGCGAGCAGGAAGAGGCGTAAGATGGGCCAGAAGAGCAATCCGATCGGTCTGCGCCTGCAGATCAACCGCACCTGGGACAGCCGCTGGTACGCCGAAGGGCGCGACTACGCCAAGCTGCTCAAGGAAGACATCGAGATCCGCAAGCACATCATCGAGAGCCTGCCGCAGGCAGCGATCTCGAAGGTCGTGATCGAGCGCCCGGCCAAGCTGTGCCGCATCTCGATCTACGCAGCCCGTCCCGGTGTCATCATCGGCAAGAAGGGCGCCGACATCGAGAAGCTGCGCACCAAGCTCGCGTCGATGACCGAGAGCGAGGTGAAGCTGAACATCGTCGAGATCCGCAAGCCGGAAGTCGATGCCAAGCTCGTCGCGCAGGGCATTGCCGACCAGCTCGTTCGCCGCGTGGCCTTCCGCCGCGCGATGAAGCGCGCGATGCAGTCGGCCATGCGTCTCGGCGCCGAAGGCATCAAGATCGTCTGCGGCGGCCGTCTCGGCGGGGCGGAAATCGCCCGTGTCGAACAGTACCGCGAAGGCCGCGTGCCGCTGCACACGCTGCGCGCCAACATCGACTATGCCGAAGCCGAGGCGCTGACCGCCTACGGCATCATCGGCATCAAGGTGTGGGTCTTCAAGGGCGAGATCCTCGGCCATGATCCGACGGCCCAGGACCGTCTGATGATGGAATCGCAGACCTCCGGCGTCCGTCCGGCGCGCTGAGCATCGAACTTGAGTAGATAACATGCTGCAACCGAAGAAAACCAAGTTCCGCAAGGCCTTCAAGGGCCGGATCAAGGGCGACGCCAAGGGCGGCACGACGCTGAATTTCGGCTCGTACGGTCTCAAGGCGCTCGAACCGGAACGCATCACCGCCCGCCAGATCGAGGCGGCCCGTCGTGCGATCACGCGCCACATCAAGCGCCAGGGGCGCCTGTGGATCCGCGTCTTCCCCGACGTGCCCGTGTCGAAGAAGCCTGCCGAAGTCCGTCAGGGCAAGGGCAAGGGTTCGGTCGAATACTGGGCCGCCCGCGTGAAGCCGGGTCGGATCCTGTTCGAGCTGGACGGCGTTGCCGGCCCGCTGGCCGCCGAGGCGTTCGAACGTGCCGCGATGAAGCTTCCGATCAAGACGAAGGTTGTTGCCCGTCTCGGCGACAACTCGCACCTGGAGGGCTGATCATGAGCAAGATGGAAGACCTCCGCACCAAGACCGACGACCAGCTCGACGCGCAGCTCACCGAGCTGAAGCGCGAGCAGTTCAACCTCCGCTTCCAGGCGGCGACCAACCAGTTGGAAGCCCCGGCGCGGATTCGCCAGGTTCGCCGCGAGATCGCGCAGATCAAGACTCTGCAGAACGAGCGCGCGGCCGCGGCCGAAGCCAAGGCTTGAGGAGCTAGACAATGCCGAAGCGTATCCTGATCGGGACTGTCACCTCCGACAAGACCGACAAGACCGTCACCGTGCTGGTCGAACGCAAGGTGAAACACCCGCTCTACGGGAAGATCATCCGCCGTTCGAAGAAGTACCACGCGCACGACGAAGCGAACGAATACAAGCTGGGCGACACCGTCCGGATCGAAGAGACCAAGCCGATCTCGAAGACCAAGACCTGGCGCGTGATCGACACGGTCAAGGCCGGCGGGGTCCAGGCGGTCGAGGCCGATCTCGACGTCGAAGCCGCCAGCAACTGAGCGATTTGAAGGAACTGCCGGACATGTTCCGGCAAGCCATTGAGAAGGAACCGCATCGATGATTCAGATGCAATCGAACCTAGACGTCGCGGACAACAGCGGCGCGAAGCGCGTCCAGTGCATCAAGGTGCTGGGCGGGTCGAAGCGCCGTACCGCGAGCGTCGGCGACGTGATCGTCGTCTCCGTCAAGGAGGCGCAGCCGCGCGCCCGCGTCAAGAAGGGCGACGTTCACCGCGCGGTGATCGTTCGCACCAAGAAGGACGTGCGCCGCCCCGACGGCAGCGCCATCCGCTTCGATTCGAACGCCGCGGTCCTCGTCAACAAGAACGAGGAACCGATCGGCACCCGTATCTTCGGCCCGGTGGTGCGCGAACTGCGCGGCCGCGGCTTCATGAAGATCATCTCGCTCGCTCCGGAGGTGCTGTAATGGCCGCCGCGAAGATCAAGAAGGGCGACAACGTCGTCGTGCTCTCGGGCAAGGACAAGGGCCGCACCGGCACCGTCCGCCAGGTCATGCCGAAGGAAGGCAAGATCGTGGTCGAGGGCATCAACGTCGCCGCCCGTCACCGCAAGCCGAGCCAGGCCAACCCGCAGGGTGGCATCGACCGCTTCGAAGCGCCGATGCCCATCTCCAAGGTGGCCGTGGCCGATCCCAAGGACGGCAAGCCGACCCGCGTCCGCTTCGAAGAGAAGGACGGGAAGAAGGTCCGCGTTGCCGTCAAGTCCGGGGAGACTATCGATGGCTGACAAGTACACCCCGCGCATGCGCGCCCGCTACGACGAGCAGATCGTCAAGGCGATGACCGAGAAGTTCGGTTACAAGAACCGCTTCGAGGTGCCGCGGCTCGAGAAGATCACGCTCAACATGGGCGTGGGCGAGGCGAGCCAGGACAAGAAGAAGGTCCAGGTCGCTGCCGAGGAAATGGCCCTGATCGCCGGCCAGAAGCCGGTCATCACCAAGGCCAAGAAGTCGATCGCGCAGTTCAAGCTGCGCGAAGGCATGCCGATCGGCTGCAAGGTCACCCTGCGCCGCGAACGCATGTACGAGTTCCTCGACCGCCTGGTGACCATCGCCATGCCGCGCATCCGCGACTTCCGCGGGCTGAACCCGAAGAGCTTCGACGGGCGCGGCAACTACGCGATGGGTCTGAAGGAACAGATCATCTTCCCCGAGATCAGCTACGACAGGATCGAGAAGGTCCGGGGCATGGATATCATCGTGACCACGACGGCGAAGACCGACGAGGAAGCCCGCGAACTGCTGCGCCTGTTCGGTTTCCCGTTCCCTGCAGAGCAGGCCGCCGAAGAGAAGGAGGCCGCGTGAGCGGCCCCCTGAACGCTAGGAAAGCAAAGAGAGCTTAAGTCCAATGGCGAAACTGAGTTCCATCAACAAGAACGAGCGTCGCAAGAAGCTCGTGAAGAAGTACGCGGGCAAGTACGCCCGTCTGAAGGCGATTGCCGACGACGAGTCGCTCGACGAGAGCGAACGCCTGATCGCGCGCCTGAAGATGGCGGAGATCCCGCGGAACGGAAATCCGACCCGCGTGCGCAATCGCTGCACCACCACCGGCCGCCCGCGCGGCTATTACCGCAAGTTCGGCCTCAACCGCATCGAACTGCGCGACCTCGGCAACAAGGGCCTGATTCCGGGCCTGACCAAGTCGAGCTGGTGAGGACTGACAGATGGCTATGACCGATCCCCTGGGTGACATGCTCACCCGCATCCGCAACGGCCAGCAGGCGAAGAAGGATTCCGTCCTCTCGCCGGCATCGAAGCTGCGTGCGAACGTGCTCGAGGTTCTTCAGCGCGAAGGCTACATCCGTGGCTACAGCGAGGATTCGACCGGCAAGCACCCCGCGCTGCGGATCGAACTGAAGTATTTCGAGGGCGAACCTGCGATCAAGCACGTCGCCCGCGTCTCCAAGCCCGGCCGCCGGATCTACTCGGGTTCCAAGGAACTGCCGACGGTGCGCAACGGCCTGGGCATCACCATCGTCTCGACGCCGAAGGGCGTGCTCTCGGACAACGAGGCGCGCACCCAGAACGTCGGCGGCGAAGTGCTGGCGGAGGTGTTCTGATGAGCCGCATCGGCAAGAAGCCGGTGGCGATCCCGAGCGGGGTCACCGCCACGATCGACAACGGCACGCTGACCGTGAAGGGGCCGAAGGGCACCCTTTCGATGGGTCTCGTGGACGAAGTGGTCTACAAGCTCGAAGGCGACGAGATTTCGGTGCAGCCGGCCAACGACAGCCGCCGCTCGCGCGATTTCTGGGGAATGCAGCGCACGCTCGTTGCCAACCTCGTCGAAGGCGTCACCGAAGGCTATACCAAGGTGCTCGAGATCTCGGGCGTCGGCTATCGTGCGCAGGCCCAGGGCAAGAAGCTCAAGCTTCAGCTCGGCTTCAGCCACGACGTCGATCTCGACGTGCCCGAAGGCATCGAGGTGAAGACCCCGGATCAGACCACGGTCGAGATCAGCGGGATCGACAAGCAGTCCGTCGGGCAGTTCGCCGCAGAGATCCGCCGCTGGCGCAAGCCCGAACCCTACAAGGGCAAGGGCATCAAGTATCGCGGCGAGTACATCTTCCGCAAGGAAGGGAAGAAGAAGTAAGATGGCCAAGCTTTCCCTTTTCGAACGCCGCCGTCGCCGTGTCCGCACGGCCCTGCGCAGCCGCGCCGGCGATCGCCCGCGCCTGTCGGTCCACCGGACCGGCAAGCACATCTATGCCCAGATCATCGACGACACCCAGGGCAAGACCCTGGCTGCCGCGTCGACCCTGGGCGGCAAGGCCTCGGGCGCCAATGTCGATGCTGCCAAGCAGGTCGGCAAGGATATCGCCGCGGCCGCCAAGAAGGCGGGCGTGACCACCGTCGTGTTCGATCGCGGCGGGTTCCTGTTCCACGGCCGCGTCAAGGCGCTGGCCGACGCCGCCCGCGAAGGCGGGCTGGAGTTCTGATGATGGCTGAAGAAAACAAGACCGAAAACACCGAGACGCCGAAGGTCGAGGAGACCAAGGTCGAAGAGACCAAGGCCGAAACGGTCGAAGCCAAGGCGGAAACCGAGCACGCCGTGAGCGAGGAGCCGAAGATCGACAACGCGGGTTCCACCCCGACGTCGACCACGGCGCCGACCGAGGCGGCCGAGAACCAGTCGGCGGCTTCGGGCGATCCGGCCCAGCCGCGCGGTCGCGGCCGGGGCGGGCGCGACGGCGGTGACCGTGGCGGTCGCGGCCGGGGCCGCGGGCGCGACGATCGTCGCGGCGGCCGGCGCGAGGAAGAAGACGACGGCATCATCGAGAAGCTCGTCCACATCAACCGCGTCAGCAAGACGGTGAAGGGCGGCAAGCGCTTCGGTTTCGCGGCGCTGGTCGTGGTCGGCGACGGTTCGGGCCGGGTCGGCTTCGGCCACGGCAAGGCCCGCGAGGTGCCCGAGGCGATCTCCAAGGCGACCGCTTCGGCGCGCAAGAAGATGATCCGCGTCCCGCTGAAGGAAGGCCGCACGCTGCACCACGACGGCAATGGCCGTTTCGGCGCCGGCAAGGTCACCGTTCGCACCGCACCTCCGGGAACCGGCATCATCGCCGGCGGCCCGATGCGCGCCGTGTTCGAAAGCCTGGGCGTTTCCGACGTCGTGACCAAGTCGGTCGGCACGTCCAACCCCTACAACATGATCCGCGCCACGTTCGCCGCGCTGCAGGACCAGACTTCGCCGAAGTCGGTTGCCCAGCGCCGCGGCAAGAAGGTCGCCGACCTTCTCGGTCGCGGTGGCGCCAGCGAGGCGGAGGCTGAAGCCGACGCCGCCGCGATTGCGGAGTAAGTTCGATGGCCAAAGCGAAAACCATCAAGATCAAGCAGGTCGGTTCGCCGATCCGCCGCCCGGAAGCCCAGAAGAAGATCCTGGTCGGCCTGGGCCTCGACAAGATGCACAAGGTCGTCGAACGCCAGGACACCCCCGAGGTGCGCGGCGCGATCGCCAAGATCCCGCATCTCGTGGCGATCGTCGACTGACCGGCCGGCCCCTGCCGCGAGGCGGGGGCCACCGGCAGCGCCGGCGCGTTACGACCGCCGGCGTTGTAATCGTCGGCGTGTGTAATCGTCGGCACTGGGCTCCCACCGCGCGTGGGGCTCGTGATTTTTTGAAGCGCGAAGAAAAGCGAAAGCGAGTGCAGGATTATGAAACTTAACGACATCCGCGACAACGAAGGCGCCCGCCACCGGAAGATCCGCGTCGGGCGCGGCATCGGTTCGGGCAAGGGCAAGACCGGCGGCCGGGGCCAGAAGGGCCAGAAGAGCCGTTCGGGCGTGGCCATCAAGGGCTTCGAAGGCGGCCAGATGCCGCTGCACATGCGCCTGCCGAAGCGCGGCTTCAACAACCCGTTCGGAAAGGACTACGCCGAAGTGAACCTGGGCATGGTCCAGAAGTTCATCGACGCGGGCAAGCTCGATGCCAAGAAGGTCGTCGATCACGAAGCGCTGAAGGCCGCGGGCCTCGCGCGCGGCGGC
This sequence comes from Pelagerythrobacter marinus, assembly GCF_034375205.1. NCBI lineage: Bacteria > Pseudomonadati > Pseudomonadota > Alphaproteobacteria > Sphingomonadales > Erythrobacteraceae > Pelagerythrobacter > Pelagerythrobacter marinus. Next base: position 1,035,151 of record NZ_CP139719.1, read on the forward strand.
AAGGACGGCGTGCGCCTTCTGGGCAAGGGCGAGCTGAAGGCCAAGGTCCAGTTCAAGGTCGCCGGCGCATCCAAGGGCGCCGTGGCGGCGGTCGAGAAGGCCGGCGGTTCGGTCGAGGTGATCGCGCCGAAGAAGGCCGCCGACGGCGACAGCGCCGAGTAAGCGGGAAAAATAGGGGCGGGGGGTTCGACAACGTGCCCCCCGCACCCTATCTAGCCTGTCCGAGCCGGGAGGGTCCGGCGCCGAGTTAGGGCACAAGCATTTCTCATGGCATCACGCGCGGACAATATCGCGAGCAATCTCAGCCTCGCCAACTTCTCGAAGGCGACCGAGCTCAAGAACCGGATCTGGTTCACGATCGGGGCGCTGATCGTGTTCCGTTTCCTCAGCTTCGTGCCGCTGCCGGGTGTGAACCCGCTGGTGCTGCAGGACCTGTATGACACCGCGCGGGGCGGCATCCTCGACCTGTTCAACACCTTCTCGGGCGGTTCGCTCGAACGCATGAGCCTGATCGCGCTCGGCGTCATGCCCTACATCACGGCCTCGATCGTGGTGCAGTTGGCCGCCGCGCTCCATCCCTCGCTCGCCGCGCTGAAGAAGGAAGGCGCCACCGGGCGCCAGAAGCTGAACCAGTACACCCGTTACGGCACTGTCTTCCTCTGCGCGATCCAGGGCTGGTTCCTGGCTTCCGGGCTCGAGGCCTATGCCGCGCAGAGCGGCCTCCAGGCCGTGGTCCAGCCGGGCATGATGTTCCGCGTCGGCGCGGTCGTCAGCCTCGTCGGCGGGACGATGTTCCTCCTCTGGCTGGGCGAGCAGATAACCAGCCGCGGGATCGGCAACGGCGTGTCGCTGATCATCATGGCCGGCATTGTCGCCCAGTTCCCCGGTTTCGCGGCGAACATGTTCGAAGGCGGCCGCAGCGGCTCGATCTCGCCCGTCATCATCGTCGGCTTCGTCGCGATGGTCGTGATCCTGATCCTGTTCATCTGCTTCATGGAGCGTGCGCAGCGGCGCCTGCTGATCCAGTATCCCAAGCGCGCGACGCAGCGGGGCGGGATGCAGGCCGATCGCAGCCACCTGCCGCTGAAGCTCAACACCGCGGGCGTCATCCCGCCGATCTTCGCCAGTTCGCTGCTGCTCCTGCCGCTGACGATCAGTCAGTTCGCCGGCAACCAGGTCGATACCGAGAGCACGTTCGGCAGCGCGATCGTCTGGCTGAACCAGTATCTCGCGCACGGGCAGCCGATCTACATGCTGCTCTATGCGATCGGGATCATCTTCTTCTGCTTCTTCTACACCGCCGTGGTCTTCAACCCGGAGGAGACGAGCGAGAACCTGAAGAAGAACGGCGGCTTCATTCCCGGCATCCGCCCGGGCAAGCGGACCGCCGAGTATCTGGATTACGTTCTCACCCGCATCACCGTGATCGGCGCGATCTACCTGACCCTGGTCTGCGTGATCCCCGAGTACATGATCGCGCAGACGGGCATCCCGCTGTTCCTCGGCGGCACGAGCCTGCTGATCGTGGTCAACGTCACGGTCGACACGATCAGCCAGATCCAGTCGCACCTGCTGGCGCACCAGTATGGCGACCTGATCAAGAAGGCGAAGCTGAAAGGCCGCATGCGCTGATCGCAACCGCCAGGAAATAGGGGAAGCGGCTTGGATATCATCCTTCTCGGGCCTCCGGGGGCAGGCAAGGGCACGCAGGCGCAGCGCCTGGAGCAGCGCCACGGCATGCGGCAGCTGTCCACCGGCGACATGCTGCGCGGCGCGGTGCGCGCCGGTACGCCGGTGGGCCTCAAGGCGAAGGCGGTCATGGATCGCGGGGAGCTGGTCTCGGACGAGATCGTTTCCGAACTGATCGATGCCGAACTGACCGCGATGGGCGACGATGTCGGCGCGATCTTCGACGGCTATCCGCGCACGGCCGCGCAGGCGAGCGCGCTCGACGAGATCCTCGCCCGGCACGGCCGCTCGCTGGACCACGTGATCGAGCTGGTCGTGGACGAGGACGCGCTGGTCGAACGGATCACCGGCCGCTTCACGTGCGCCAATTGCGGCGCGGGCTATCACGATTCGTTCAAGCAGCCGGCGAGGCCCGGCGTGTGCGACGAATGCGGCGCGACCGAGTTCAAGCGCCGGCCCGACGACAACGAGGAAACGGTCCGCACGCGCATGGTCGAATATCGCGCCAAGACCGCGCCGATCCTGCCGATCTACGAAGAACGCGGCATCGTCAGCCGGGTGGACGGGATGCAGGCGATCGACGAAGTCACCGGGAATATCGACGCCATCCTGGCATAGCGATGCGCCCGGGCTTTGCCTCGTGCGTCCGGTTGTGGAATAGCTGCCGGCGCGAGGGAGGATTACCGATGGCGATGCGCTCCACCACCACACCCCGGGCGGCCCGCGCCGCCGGCACCCGCGGCCTTGCCGCCCTGCTGGCTGCCGCGGCGCTGGCCCAGGCCGGGCCCGCCGCGGCGGAAGTGGTCGAGGCGGGCGAGGGGGCCTTCGTCACCCGCCATGTCCGCGTGGTCGAAGCGAGCCCGCGCGAAGCGTGGATGGCGCTGATTTCCCCGGCGCGCTGGTGGAGCGACGGCCACACCTGGTCGGGCGATGCCGCCAACCTGACCCTCACGCCCCAGGCGGGCGGCTGTTTCTGCGAACGCATCCCCGAAGTCGATACCGCCGAGACGGTCGGCCTTGCCGGCAGCGTCCGGCACATGGAAGTGATCTATGCCGCGCCCGACAGCGCGCTGCGGATGCGCGGCGCGCTGGGCCCGTTGCAGAGCGAGGCCGTGACCGGCGTGCTGACGATCGCCTTCGACGCGCAGGAAGACGGGACGGCCGTGACCTTCGAATATGTCGTCGGTGGCTACATGCGGTATGAAACCGCGAAGATCGCGGCCGCGGTGGACGCCGTGATTGCCCAGCAGCTCGACGGGCTGGCCACGCTGCTCGGCCCCGCCGACTCCCCGGCGGCTCCTGAACAGCCGGCGGAACAGCCCGCAGAAGGGGGCGCCGCCGGTGAAAAGGGCGAAGAGGCCGCGCCAGATGCGGACGAGGGGGCAGGCGCGGGCGTGGACGAGGGCGCGCGCGAGGCGCCTGCGCGCGAAAGCGTCGAGCAGGCTTTCGAGGACTTGTCGGACGGCTGACCCGCCGGTGCGCCCGCGGGGCGTGGTAAACGCGGCCGAAGCCTTTTGACCGCAGGGCAAAGCTGATATACGCTGACCTTGCAGCGAGCCCCTCACCGGCCGCATCGGGCGGTGTGACGGTATGCGCGCGCATGGCTGTTGACGCGCGAGGAGAATCGCCCTAAGCGCGCTCTTCATTCGGCATTTGCGGGGTAGTTCGAGAGGCGGCAGCATGAAACGCGCGCCATTCGGACTTTTTGCCATTTCCGGCATTCGTCTTTCGCCGATGAACGATAGCGTTGAGATAGGGGAGGCCGAGTGCTCGCGTGGCGAGCCGGCCGGTCGGCCCCTGTGGAGCATGGAGAAGTAAGTGGCTCGTATTGCCGGGGTAAACATCCCCACCAACAAGCGCGTGATCATCGCGCTCACCTACATTCACGGTATCGGCCGCACCACGGCCGTGCAGATTGCCGACAAGCTCGGCATCGATCATTCCCGCCGCGTTCAGGACCTGAGCGACGCGGAGATCCTGCAGATCCGCGAGACGATCGACTCCGACTACCAGGTCGAGGGCGATCTTCGCCGCAACACCGCGATGAACATCAAGCGCCTGATGGACCTGCGTTCGTATCGTGGCCTGCGCCACCGCGCCGGCCTGCCCGTCCGCGGGCAGCGCACGCACACCAACGCCCGCACCCGCAAGGGCAAGGCGAAGCCCATCGCGGGCAAGAAGAAGTAAGCGAACGCTTTTCGCAAGGCTTCGCTTTCAGTCACTTCTTTTAAGAACAGGATACCGAACCAATGGCACGCGAACCCGGCCGGATCAGGCGGCGCGACAAGAAGAACATCTCGAGCGGCGTCGCGCACATCAACGCCAGCTTCAACAACACCATGATCACCATCACCGATGCGCAGGGCAATGCGATCAGCTGGTCCAGCGCCGGCATGATGGGCTTCAAGGGCAGCCGCAAGTCGACGCCCTATGCCGCCCAGGTCGCTGCCGACGATGCCGGCAAGAAGGCGGCGGAACACGGCGTGCGCACGCTGGAAGTCGAAGTGAAGGGCCCGGGGTCGGGGCGCGAGAGCGCGCTGCGCGGTCTCGCCGCGGTCGGCTTCACGATCACCTCGATCCGCGACGTTACCCCGATCCCGCACAACGGGGTGAGGCCGTCGAAGCGCCGCCGCGTCTGATCCGTACCTGCCCGGCGGCCTGGCGTTCGACGCGAGGCCGCCGACCCTGACGGACCGGACGCGCCCACCAGCGCAGCCGGTCCCGCCCGTATTAGAACCCTAGGGGAAATCCATGGCCGTCAACACCAAGAACTGGCAGGAACTCAAGAAGCCCAACAGCCTCGAAATCAAGGCCGTGGGCGACAAATCGCGCAAGGCCACCTTCGTCGCGGAACCCCTCGAACGCGGCTTCGGCCTGACGCTCGGCAACGCGCTGCGTCGCGTGCTTCTCTCCAGCCTCCAGGGCGCGGCGATCACCTCGATCAAGATCGAGAACGTGCTGCACGAGTTCTCCTCGCTGGCTGGCGTGCGCGAGGACGTGACCGACATCGTGCTCAACGTCAAGCAGATCGCGCTCAAGATGGAAGGCGAAGGCCCCAAGCGGCTTCAGCTGAACAAGACCGGCCCCGGCGAAGTGACCGCCGGTGACATCGCCGTTTCGGGCGATATCGAGGTGATGAACAAGGATCTCGTGATCTGTCATCTCGACGAAGGCGCGAACCTGAGCATGGAACTCACCGCCGACACCGGCAAGGGCTATGTCCCCGCGGTCCAGAACCGTCCGGCCGATGCGCCGATTGGCCTGATCCCGGTCGACTCGCTCTATTCGCCGGTGCGCCAGGTCAGCTACAAGGTCGAGGCGGCCCGCGTCGGGCAGGAACTCGATTTCGACAAGCTGAACCTCACGGTCGAAACCGACGGCACCGTCACCCCGGAAGACGCCGTGGCCTATGCCGCGCGCATCCTGCAGGACCAGCTGACGCTGTTCGTCCACTTCGAGGAAGGCATTCCGCAGCCGAGCTCGGCCATGATCGGCCAGGCCGCGCAGCCGGAAGAAAGCGACGCCAACCAGCTCAACCGCTACCTGCTCAAGAAGGTGGACGAGCTGGAACTGTCGGTCCGCAGCGCCAATTGCCTGAAGAACGACAACATCATCTACATCGGCGACCTGGTCCAGAAGACCGAGGCCGAGATGCTCCGCACGCCGAACTTCGGCCGCAAGTCGCTGAACGAGATCAAGGAAGTGCTCTCGTCGATGGGTCTGCGCCTCGGCATGGACATCCCGGGCTGGCCGCCTGAGAACATCGAGGAAATGGCCAAGAAGCTCGAACAGGAACTTCTGGGCTGATACGGGTTCCGGCGGCGCGCCCCCCATGACGGGAAAGCGCCGCCAGCACTGGGCTACCTCGCACGGGCCCTTTTCGAACGAAGGAAGATATCGAGATGCGTCACAAGATTTCCGGCCGCAAGCTGCAGCGCAAGACCGGCCACCGCAAGGCCCTATTCCGCAACATGGCCACCGCGCTGATCAAGCACGAGCAGATCCTGACCACGGCTCCCAAGGCCAAGGAACTGCGCCCCTACGTCGAAAAGCTGATCACGCTGGCCAAGCGCGGCGGGCTCAGCAACCGCCGCCTGGCGATGAGCCGCCTGGGCGACGAGACGCAGCTGAAGAAGCTGTTCGACGTCTTGGCCGAGCGTTACGCCGATCGCGACGGGGGCTACACCCGCGTGATCAAGGCCGGCTATCGCGACAGCGACGCGGCGCAGATGGCGGTGATCGAGCTGGTCGACCGCGACGTCGAGGCGAAGGGCCAGGACTCGGGTCCGGTCACGAGCGACGAAGACACTTTCGAGGACGCGTAAGCGCACTTCGACGAAGGGTAGCGAAGGGCCGCGGGGGAAACCTCGCGGCCCTTTTGCCTTGGGGCATTTGCCCGCGCGGCGCATCGTGGCACAAGGCGGCGCATGATCCGCCATGTCATCGCCGCAGCCGCGCTCCTCGCGCCCGTTTCCGCCGTCGCGCAAAGCCAGCAGGACGCGCTCGACGCCCGCTACGACCGCGCGCTGGCCGCCGGGTACAAGGCGCTGTTCCTGTGCAGCGCGATCGCCAACGCGGAACGCGCCGGCGCCACGCGCACCCCCGAGAGCGTGATGGCCTGGGAGCTTGCCGGCATTCAGGCGCCGCTGGATACGATCGTGCCCGAACTGCCGTTCGAGGTCGTGCGGGACCGGGGGGGCGGGCAGGTCCGCCACGTCAGGGTCGATTGGGCCGACAACATGCCCCCGCGCATTGCCGACCACGATTCGCTGCGCGGTTGCCACCTGCTCCCGATCGGTGGCGGGCTGCCGCCGATCGATGGGCTGCGCGCGATCGAAGCCGCCCCGTCCGCACCGGTCGTCGCCCCGCGGGACGCGGCGCTGGCAGCGGCGATGGAGGCGGGCTTCTCGTCGATCTACGGCGACGGCACGCGCACGACCGCCGTGTTGGTGCGCCACGACGGCGAAACCTTGGGCGAGGTCTACGCCGAAGGGTTCGGGCCCGACGTGCCCCAGCGCACTTGGTCGGTTGCCAAGAGCATCGCAGCCACGCTGGTCGGGGCCGCCGTCCATCGCGGAGAGGCGGATACGGGGCAGCGGGCGGGGCTGGGGCATTCGCCGTCCGACGGGCGATCCCGGATCACGATAGACCACCTGCTGCGCATGGCTTCGGGCCGCTATTCCGACACCGCGGGCAACCGCACCGATCCGCTCTATTTCGGCGGCGCGACGGTGGACGAACGCGCCGGGGCCTGGCCGCTGGTTCACCCGCCCGGCACCGTCTATCGCTATGCCAACAACGACACGCTGATGGCGATCGAGGCGATCGCGGACACGTTCGAACGGCACCCGCCCGACGCGCTCTTCGCCCGTGTCGGCATGGTGGACACCGTGGCGGAGCGCGACTGGCAGGGCAATTACATCCTTTCCAGCCAGGTCTGGTCCACCGCGCGCGATCTTTCGCTGCTCGGCCAGCTCTATCTCGACGACGGCGTGCTCCCCGGCGGCGAGCGCGTCCTGCCCGAAGGCTGGAGCGATTACGTCGCCCGCCCCAGCGGCCCACAGCCCGAGGGGCCCTTCGGCTATGGGGCGGGGTTCTGGCTGTTCAACGCCAGCGACGGCGTGCCGGCCGATACTTATGCGGCGATGGGCAACCGGGGGCAGTTCGTGGTCGTGGTGCCGAGCCGCAATGTCGTGATCGTCCGGCGCGGGGAGGACCCGACCGGATCGCGGTTCGACATTGCCGGCTTCACGCGCGACGTGCTTGCCGCGCTGGACAACTGACCCCTCCCGGATTGCAAAGCGCCGCGCGCCGGTTACATCTGCAACCAGTGACAAGGCCCTTCGGGAGATGACAATGCGCCTCCGTTCCGCCGCCCTCGCGGCATCCGCTCTCGCGCTGGCATTCGCCGCGCCGCTTTCCGCCCAAGAGGTAACTTTGCCCGACTATCCCGAAACCCGCGCCGACGAGGTCGTCGAAACGCTGTTCGGCGAGGAGATCGCCGATCCCTATCGCTGGCTGGAGGCCGACGTTCGCAACGACGCGCAGGTCGCCGCCTGGGTGAAGGAGCAGAGCGAGTTCACCGATGCCTACCTGAAGGCGCTGCCGGCCAACGACTGGTTCAAGGAACGGATCGGCGCGCTGCTCGATTACGAACGCTTCGGCATCCCGCAGAAGGCGGGCGAGTACTATTTCTACACCCGCAACACGGGCCTGCAGAACCAGAGCCCGCTCTATGTCCGCCACGGCCTCGATGCGGAACCGCGCCTGCTGATCGATCCCAATACCTGGGCCGACGACGGCGCGACCGCGCTGGCCGGGTGGGAACCGTCCGAAAACGGCAAGCTGCTGGCCTATGCCGTGCAGGACGGGGGGACCGACTGGCGCATCATCCGCGTGCTCGACGTCGAGACGGGCGAGCCGCTGGAGGACGAGATTCGCTGGGCCAAGTTCACCGGCATCTCGTGGCTGGGCAACAAGGGATTCTTCTATTCGCGCTTCCCCGAGCCGGAGGAAGGCCAGGATTTCCAGGCGCTCAATTACAACCAGGCGGTCTGGTATCACGAACTGGGCACGCCGCAGTCGCAGGACCGGATGGTCTTCGCCACCCCCGACCATCCCGAGCGCGGCCATGGCCTCGGCGTGTCGGACGACGGGCGCTGGGGCTTCGTGATCAGTTCGCTGGGCACCGATGCGAAATACGAAGTCCACGTGATCGACTTTGCCGACGAAGGCGGCGAGTGGAAGGCGCGCCCGCTGGTCACCGGGTTCGAGAACGCGTGGAACCCGATCGACACGATCGGCACGCGCGCCTTCTTCGTCACCAACAAGGATGCGCCGCGCTATCGCATCGTCACGACCGACCTTTCCGCCGCCACGCCCGAATGGACGACGATCGTGCCCGAAAGCGAACAGCCGATCGACGGCGCCTCGATCGTCGGCGACAAGCTGATCGTCACTTACCTGAAGGACGCGACGACGCGGGCCGCGGTGTTCGACCTGCAGGGCAATCCGCTCGACGATATCGAGCTGGGCGAACTGGGCACGGCGGGCGGCTTCGGCGGCAAGCCGGGCGACCCGGAAACCTTCTATACCTTCACCAGCTTCAACCGGCCCGGCACGATCTATCGCCTCGACGTCGATAGCGGCGAAACGAGCACCTTCGCCGCGCCCGAACTGACGTTCGATCCCGATCGCTTCGTCACCGAGCAGCAGTTCTACACCTCGAAGGACGGCACGCGGGTTCCGATGTTCATCGTCCGGCGCAAGGACGTGACCGGCCCGGCGCCGACGCTGCTCTACGGCTATGGCGGGTTCGACATCTCGCTCACGCCCGGCTTTTCCGCCTCGCGCATGGCCTGGCTCCAGGCCGGGGGCGTGTTCGCGCTCGCGAACATTCGCGGCGGCGGCGAATATGGCAAGGCGTGGCACGATGCCGGCCGCCTCGCCAACAAGCAGAACGTGTTCGACGACTTCATCGCCGCCGGCGAATACCTGAAGGCCAATGGCTACACGAGCGAGGACGGACTGGCGATCCAGGGCGGATCGAACGGCGGCCTGCTGGTCGGCGCGGTGGTCAACCAGCGTCCCGACCTGTTCGATGCCGCCAACGCCGCGGTGGGCGTGATGGACATGCTGCGCTTCGACCGCTGGACCGCGGGGCGCTACTGGGTGGACGACTACGGCTATCCGTCGAAGGAGAACGATTTCCGCGTCCTGCGCGCCTATTCGCCCTATCACAACATCCGGTCCGGCGAGGATTACCCGGCGATCCTGGTGACCACCGCCGATACCGACGACCGGGTCGTGCCCGGACACAGCTTCAAGTACGCGGCCGCGCTCCAGGCGGCGGACCTCGGCGACAAGCCGCACCTGATCCGGATCGAGACGCGCGCCGGCCACGGAAGCGGCAAGCCGACCGACAAGGCGATCGAGGAAGGGGCCGACGTCCTCGGTTTCCTCGCATACTGGACGGGGCTGACCGTGCCGGAAAGCCCGGCCGAGGACTGACGGGATCGCGTGGTGGGCGGCCGAATGCCGGGGCGATGCCCCGCGCCCGGCCGCCCTTTTCACAGCGCGTTCATATTGGGCGGACGATTTCTGAACGCCCGCTGTCACGCCAATTCAGCGTCGTCTCACGGCCCATGTCCTAGAAGGGCCCTCGTAGCCCGGAGCAGTCCCGTTCCGGCCAGCGAGGAAGAGAGCCATGAAGACCGTAAGCAAAGCCCTGGTCGGGACCGTCGCGGCAGGCGCGATGGCGATGACATCCGCCACTCCCGCACTGGCGCGGGACCACGACGACGGGATCGATGCCGGCGACGTTATCGCCGGCGCCGTGATCATCGGGGGCATTGCCGCCCTGGCCGGCGCGTTCGACCGCGACGACCGGCGCTATCGCGACCGGCGCGGCCATCGCTACGGCGCGCGCGGCGCGGTCGAACGCTGCGTCAGGGCGGTGGAGCGCGATGCGCGCCGCTCCGGCTATCGCATGGCCAACGTGACCGAGATCCGCGATGTCGATGGCAGGCGCGGGAACCTGCGGGTTCGCGGCCGCCTGGTCGTCGATGGCCGTTACGACCGCTATGACCGGTATGGCTACGGTCGCTACGATCGCCGCGGCTATGGCCGCTACGACCGCAACCGCGGGTACGATCGCGGCAAGTTCACCTGCCGCATCAGCCGCGGCCGCGTTTACGACATCGATTACAGCGGGATCCGCGGGCTTCGCTGAGGCGGGCGTCCGCCGCCCGGCCAGTTCACCGGCCACCGAGCGGCGGTTCAGCATGGCGACATGCTGGGCCGCCCATTCCCGCGCCGTCCCCGGCGGCCCCGATGCCGGCCGCAACGCTGACATTGCGGTGCCTGCCGCATCACTTTACGGGTATTGAGACTATGGTTCGTCACGCAAGAACAGCCCCCGTCCTCGCCGGCCTCGCCGCGCTGTCGATGGCCGCGACCCCCGCGGCCGCAGCCGAACTGGTCGCGGCAGCAGCGCCCGCTCACGCCGGCCCTGCACAAGCCGGCGCCTGGGGCGGTGCCGACGTCGCGGCCCAGCACTCGCGCTGGCGCCATCGCGACCGGCGCTGGCACCGCCACCGCGATCGCGGGATCGATGCCGGCGACGTGATCGCCGGCGTCCTGATCCTGGGCGGCATTGCCGCGGTCGCGAGCGCGATGGACAACGACACGCCCGATCGGCGCGCCGATTACCGGCCCCCGCGGGACGATTATCGCAATGGCGGGCTCGACCGCGCGGCGCAGATGTGCGTCGCCCGGATCGAACGCGACGTCCGCGTCGCCTCGGTCGATGCCGTGGACCGCACCGCGCGCGGCTGGCGCGTCGAAGGCGCGCTCTACGATGGCGAGCGCTTTACCTGCCACATCGGCAACGACGGGCGGATCGATGATATCGACTTCGGCCGCGGCGGGGTGACCTATCGCACCCAGGCCCGCGACGGGCAGTGGAGCGATGCGACTTACGCCGCGGCGTGGAGCAATGTCGATCGCGGCGCTGCGACGGTGCCCGCGGCTCCGGCGGCGCAGCCCGCCTATCCCGGCGGCCCGCTGCCGGGCGAGCCGGGCTATCCCGAAGGTGAATACGACCACGGCGGCTGACGCGCCGCGTGGCGGGCAGGCTCAGTCGGGCTTGTCCGCCCGCCGCCGTGCGCGCTCGCGATAGCCGGGAAGGGCCAGTTCCCACCGGATCGCCGCGCCGCGCAGGGCGAACCCGGCAATCCACGCCGCCCCCCAGATCCAGGCGAGCGGAAGCCCCGCCACGCTGCCGACCACGGTTATCCCGGCGGAAAGCGCAGCGGCGGTGACGTAGAGCTCGGGGCGCATGATGATCGAGGGCACGCCCGCGATCACGTCGCGCACGACGCCGCCGGCGCACCCGGTCACCACGCCCAGCACGGCGGCGGGCAGGGGCTCGACCCCGAAGGCGAGGGCCTTGGCCGCGCCGAGCACCGCGAAAGCGGCAAGGCCCGCCGCGTCTGCCCATTCGAGCAGGCTCCCCTCCCACCAACGCCGCGGCGTGAACCATGCCACCAGCGCGGTGCCGAAGACGACCAGCGCCACCCACGGATCGCGCAGCCAGAAGGCGGGCGCGCCGATCAGCATGTCGCGCAGCGATCCGCCGCCGACCCCGGTGACGAGCGCGAAGAAGGCCATCGTGACGAAGGTCTGCCGCAGCCGCGCGGCGAGCAGGGCCCCGGTAAGCGCGAAGATCGCGGTTCCGGCAAGGTCGAGAACCGGGGGCAGGGCGGGGGCGGCGGTGAACATGACCGGGCGCCCCTAGCCGCCTTTGCCCGGCAAGGGAACGGCCCGGGTCGTGCAGCGCGCGCAGTCGCGGTCGGGGGCGTGGTCCGGCTCGGCGGCGGGGCAGGGGCGCGGGGCGCGCACCGATCAGCCTTGGAGAACGTCGCCGATGGCCCGGGCCGCGGCGATGCAGCCGAGATCGTGCCAGCGCGGCCCGATCACCTGCATCCCGCAGGGCAGGCCCTGGCTCTCGCCCACCGGCAGCACGGTCGAAGGCAGGTTGGGGAATGTCGCCAGGCCGGCCCATGCGAGCGCCGCGCCGGCATCTTCCTCGCGCCCGTTGATCGTCAGCTTGCCGTCGAACACGCGCCCTTCGCCATGCGGCAGGGCGAGTACCGGGGCCGGGGGTGCGAGGACGAAGTCGTAGACCTCGAACAGGGCCCGCCAGGCCTCTTCGCAGCGCGCCTGCGCGTCGAGCAGGTCGAACCAGTCGCTCGCGCTCGCGCGCTTGCCGTCGGGTCCGGGCATCCCGCGGGCGAGCGCGATGTTGAGCATCTTCATGTAGCTGCGCTGCTGCGCGGCGAGATCGGGCAGGAGATCGCTCGACCGCGCGATCTGGACGCCCGCGCCCTGGAGCGCGTCGGCCGCCGCCTCGACCGGGCCGCGGACCGCGTCGTCCACCGGGCTGCCCGGATAGTCGGCGACCAGCAGCATCCTGCACCCGGCGAGCGGGCGAACCTGTTCGGGCAGGGGCATCGTGGCCGTGAGGCGCAGCAGCAGCGCCAGATCCTCGGCATTGCGGGCGATCGGGCCGGCCACGCCCAGCGCCACCTCGGCCCGCGCGTCCTGGCCCAGCATCGGGTGCGCGTGGCCGCGCATCGGCACCAGGCCCCAGCTCGCCTTGTGGCCCCAGACTCCGCAGAAATGCGCCGGGACGCGGATCGAGCCGCCGATGTCGGAGCCGTATTCGCACGGCACCATGCCGCTCGCCACGGCCGCGGCCGCCCCGCCCGACGATCCGCCCGGGGTGCGCGCGGTATCGTGCGGGTTGCGCGTGCGGCCATAGACCGGGTTGCGCGATTGCCAGTCGGCAAGGTCGGGCGGCACGTTGGTCTTGCCCAGGAAGATCGCGCCCGCCGCCTTGAGCCGTTCGACCACGAAGGAATCGCGCCGGGCGATATTGTCGGCGAAGCGTTCGTGCCCCCAGCAGGTGGGCAGGCCGGCGATGTCGAAACTTTCCTTGATCGTCATCGGCACGCCGAACAGCGGACGATCGTCGCCCGGCGCCTGCCCGTCGAGCGCCTCGGCAGCGGTGCGCGCGCGTTCGAAATCGCACACGACCACCGCGTCGATCGGCATGTCGCGATCCTCGATCCGCGCGATCGCCGCCTCCACCGCCTCGCGCGGGGAGAGCTCGCCGGCCCGGATCTGCGCCGCAAGCGCGATCGCCCCCGGCTGGTCGGTCAGTCTGGGTATCGCCATGGCCGCTCCTGTTGCGCCGCCCGTTGTAACGGGCGGCGTGCAGCGGTCAAATGTGGATCGGCTTGCCCGTCACCGCCATCGCGGCCTCCTTGACCGCTTCCGAATGGGTCGGGTGGGCATGGCAGGTATAGGCGATGTCCTCGCTCGTCGCGCCGAACTCCATCGCCTGCGCGGCCTGGGCGATCATCGTGCCCGCCACGCTGGCGATGCACCACACGCCCAGCACGCGGTCGGTTTCCGCGTCGGCGACGACTTTGACGAACCCGTCGGGCTCGTGGTTGGTCTTGGCGCGGCTGTTGGCCATCATCGGGAACTTGCCGACCTTGACCTCGCCGCGTTCCTTCGCCTGCTCCTCCGTCAGGCCGACGCCGGCGATCTCGGGCCAGGTATAGACGACGCTGGGGATCACGTCGTGGTTCACGATCCCCGTCTGGCCGGCGATGTTCTCGGCCACGGCGATCCCCTCGTCCTCCGCCTTGTGCGCCAGCATCGGCCCGGGGATGACGTCGCCGATGGCCCAGACGCCGTCGACCGCCGTGCGGAACGCGTGATCGGTTTCCACCTGGCCGCGCTCGTTCGTTTCGAGCCCGATCGCATCGAGGCCCAGCCCCTCGGTATTGGGGCGCCGGCCGATCGCGACCAGGACGCAGTCGGCCTCGATCGTTTCCGCGTCGCCGCCCTGCGACGGCTCGACCGTCAGCGTGGCCTTCTTGCCCTTCACCTCGCACCCGGTGACCTTGTGCGAGAGCTTGAGCTCCATCCCCTGCTTCTTGAAGATCTTGCCCGCTTCCTTGCGCACGTCGCCGTCCATGCCGGGCAGGAGCTGATCGAGGAACTCGACCACGGTGACTTCCGCGCCGAGCCTGCGCCAGACGGAGCCGAGCTCCAGCCCGATCACACCGCCGCCGATCACGACCATCTTCTTCGGCACCTTGGGCAGCTCCAGCGCGCCGGTGCTGTCCACCACCACGCCCTTGGCATTGTCCACCTCGACGCCGGGCAGGGGGGTGACCGAAGAGCCGGTCGCGATCACGACGTTCTTCGCCGTCACCGTCTCTTCGCCGATCGTCACGGTATGCGCGTCCTTGAACGTCGCGTGGCCGTTCTTCCAGTCGATCTTGTTCTTCTTGAACAGGAAGGCGACGCCCTTGGTCAGCCCCTCGACCGCGTCGCGGCGCTGGCCGTGCATCTTGTCGAGATCGAGCCTGGGTGAAACCTCGATCCCCATGTCGCTCATCGCCCCGCCGGCAGCCGCCTCGAAGTACTCGGAGGCGTGGAGCATCGCCTTGGACGGGATGCAGCCGACGTTGAGGCACGTGCCGCCCAGCGTGTCGCGGCTTTCGGCGCATGCGGTCTTCAGCCCCAGCTGCGCGGCGCGGATCGCGGCGACATAGCCACCCGGGCCGGCACCGATGACGAGGACGTCGTAGTCGTATTCAGCCATTACAGTCTCCATTCGCGCGAACCGGCGAAAACGGGAAAGCCGGAAGCGTTGCGGTCGCTCGCGACCGGCCGATGCGGGCCCGTGCGGTCAGCGATTGATCATGTCCCACAGGTCGCGCCATTGCGGGTTGCTCTTTTCTATGAGCTCGATTTTCCAGGCCCGTTTCCACTTCTTCATCTGCCATTCGCGCTCGCGTGCATCGTGCAAGTTGTCGAAGTGCTCGAACCATACCAGGCGGGTGCAGCCGTACTTCTTCGAGAAACCGTCGCCGGCGCCGGTGCGGCGCTGCCAGATACGCGTCGGCAGGTCGCTCGTCACACCGAGATAGAGCGTTCCGTTGCGCTTGCTGGCGACAATGTACAGCCATCCATCCTTCATCGCGCTGGGCTCCTGCTTTCGCAGGAGCTCACTTTGAACCGGCCTCTTTCCGCCGAGTTCCTGCGAAAGCAGGAACCCAGGGAAAGGGGCGTGGGCGCTCAAAGATCGATCAGCATCCGCGTCGGATCCTCGATCGCTTCCTTGATGATCTTGAGCGCGGTGACCGCCTCGCGCCCGTCGATCAGGCGGTGATCGTAACTGAGCGCGATGTACATCATCGGCCGGATCTCGACCTTGCCGTCGATCGCCACCGGGCGATCCTCGATCCGGTGCAGGCCCAGAACGGCGCTTTGCGGCGGGTTGATGATCGGCGTGCTCATCAGCGATCCGAACACGCCGCCGTTGGAGATGGTGAAAGTGCCGCCCTTCATGTCTTCCATCGTCAGCGTGCCGTCGCGGGCGCGCTTGCCGAAGTCGGCGATGTCCTTCTCGATCCGCGCGAAGCCCTTGGCCTGGGCATCGCGGATCACCGGCACGACCAGCCCGTTGGGCGCGCTGACGGCGACCGAGATATCGACGTAGTCGTGATAGACGATCTCGTCGCCCTCGATATAGGCGTTGACGGCCGGCACGTCCTTCAGCGCGAGGCACGCGGCCTTGGCGAAGAAGCCCATGAAGCCGAGCTTGATGTCGTGCTTCTTGGCGAACAGGTCCTTGTACTTCTCGCGCGCCTCGATCACCGCGCTCATGTCCACGTCGTTGAACGTGGTCAGCAGGGCGGCGTTTTCCTGCGCGCCCTTCAGCCGCTTGGCGATGGTCTGGCGCATCCGCGTCATCTTGACGCGTTCCTCGCGCCGCTCGCCGGCCGGGGCGGGGGCCGCCGCCGCCTTGGCCTGGTCGGGCGCGGCGTCGTCGATCGTGCCGCCGCCCGATTTCTTCGCCTGGGCCGCGGCCAGCACGTCTTCCTTCGTCAGGCGCCCGTCCTTGCCGGTGCCCTTGATCGTGCTGGGATCGACCCCGTGTTCCAGGACCGCGCGGCGCACGGCGGGCGAGAGGGTCTGCGCGTCGCCGGCGGGCGCATCCTTCGCGGCGGCCGGGGCCGGCTTGTCCGCAGGCGCCTCGTCCTGCTCGCGCGGGGCGACTTTCGTGCTCTCGCCGGCGGCGACGTCGTCCTCGACCGTGGCGATCACCGCGCCGACTTCGACCGTGTCGCCCACGGCCGCCTTCAGCTCGCCGATCACGCCGGCGACGGGGGAGGGGACCTCGACCGCGACCTTGTCGGTCTCGAGGCTGGCGATCGGTTCGTCGACCTTAACCGGGTCGCCCGGCTGCTTCAGCCATTCGCCGATCGTGCCTTCGGTAACCGATTCGCCCAGGGTGGGGACTTTGACTTCGCTGGCCATATTCGCGTTCCTCAAGCCTTCTTCTTGCCGGCAGCCTTGCCGTTCCGCGCGGCCTCGCCGCCATCGTTGAGACCCAGCGCCATCGAGACGAGGCAGCGCTGCTGCTCCTCGTGCCGCCTGGCGAGGCCGGTTGCGGGGGAGGCGGCGACTTCGCGGCCCGCGTAGCGCGGGCGCATGCCGTCATGCCCGGCGGCGGCGAGCGCTTCCTCGATCTGGCTCTCGACGAAGAACCACGCGCCGTTGTTCTTGGGCTCTTCCTGGCACCAGATCACCTCTTCGAGGTTCGTCATCCGGCCGAGGCGCACCGCCAGGGGTTCGCCGGGGAAGGGATAGAGCTGCTCGATCCGCACGATCGAGACATCGTCCAGCCCGGCCTCGTCGCGCTTCTCGATCAGGTCGTAGGCGACCTTGCCGCTGCACAGCACGAGGCGCCGGATCTTCTTGTCCTCGATATCCGTCGTGTCGCTGACGATGCGGCGGAAATGGCTCTCGCCCAGGAATTCCTCGGCCGCGCTCTTGGCCATCGGGTGCCGCAGCAGCGACTTGGGCGTCATGATGATCAGCGGCTTGCGGAACGAACGCTTCATCTGCCGGCGCAGGACGTGGAAATAGTTGGCCGGCACGGTGATGTTGCAGACGCAGATATTGTCGTTCGCGCACAGTTGCAGGAACCGTTCGAGCCGGGCGGACGAGTGTTCCGGCCCCTGGCCTTCGTAGCCGTGCGGCAGGAGCATCACGAGCCCGTTCGCGCGCAGCCACTTGACCTCGCCGCTGGCGACGTACTGGTCGATCATGATCTGCGCGCCGTTGGCGAAATCGCCGAACTGCGCTTCCCACAGGACGAGCGTTTTCGGGTCCGCCATGGCGAAACCGTATTCGAAGCCGAGCACGCCGTATTCGCTCAGCGGGCTGTCGTAGACCTCGAACTTGCCGTGGGGCAGCTGCGTCAGCGGGATGTACTTGTGCTCGTCGGTCTGGTCGATCCAGACCGCGTGCCGCTGGCTGAAGGTGCCGCGGCCCGAATCCTGCCCCGACAGGCGCACGCCGTACCCTTCGGTGACGAGGCTGCCGAAGGCGAGCGCCTCCGCCGTCGCCCAGTCGAAGCCCTCGCCGGTGTCGAACATCTTGCGCTTGGCGTCGAGCACGCGGCCCAGCGTGCGGTGGATCGTCAGGTCATCCGGCACTTCGGTCAGCGTGCGGCCGAGGCTGTCGAACAGCTTGTCGGAAACGGCGGTCTCGACGTTGCGGCGCGCGGTTTCCGGGTCGGCCGGCTTGTTCAGCCCGGCCCAGCGCCCGCCGAACCAGTCGGCCTCGTTCGGCTTGTAGCTCTTGGCCGCCTCGAACTCGTCTTCCAGCTCCTTGACGAACTCGGCCGAAAGCCGGTCGCGCTCGCCGTCGTCGATCACGCCTTCTTCCACCAGGCGGGCGGCGTAGATCTCGCTCACCTTCGGGTGGCTCTTGATCGCGTCGTACATCAGCGGCTGGGTGAACTTGGGCTCGTCGCCCTCGTTGTGGCCGAACCGGCGATAGCACCACATGTCGATCACGATGTCGCGGCCGAAGCGCTGGCGATACTCGACCGCCAGCTTGCACGCGAACGTCACCGCTTCGGGATCGTCGCCGTTGACGTGCAGGATCGGCGCCTGGACGCCCTTCGCCACGTCGGACGGATAGGGCGAGGAGCGCGCGAACTGCGGGCTGGTGGTGAAGCCGATCTGGTTGTTGATGACGAAGTGGATGCAGCCGCCGGTATTGTACCCGCGGACCCCGGAAAAGCCGAAGCATTCCCACACGATGCCCTGGCCGGCGAAGGCCGCGTCGCCGTGGATCAGCACGGGCAGGACCTGCTCGTGCTTCTTCAGGTCGTCGCGGATCGCCTGCTGGGCGCGGGTCTTGCCGAGGACCACCGGGGCCACCGCTTCCAGGTGGCTGGGATTGGGGACCAGCGACATGTGCACGTCGATCCCGTCGAACTCGCGATCGGTGCTGGTGCCCAGGTGATACTTGACGTCGCCCGATCCGCCCACGTCTTCCGGGTTGGCGCTGCCGCCGGAAAATTCGTGGAAGATCACCTTGTACGGCTTGCCCATCACGTTCGCGAGCACGTTCAGCCGGCCGCGGTGGGCCATGCCGTAGATGATCTCGCGCACGCCCGACTGGCCGCCGTACTTGATCACGGCTTCCAGCGCGGGGATCATCGATTCGCCGCCGTCGAGGCCGAAGCGCTTGGTGCCGACGTATTTCTTGGCGAGGAACGCCTCGTACTGTTCGCCGCGAACGACCGCGGCCAGGATCGCCCGCTTGCCTTCCGGCGTGAACTGGATGACGTCTTCGGGCCCTTCGAACTTTTCCTGCAGGAAACGCCGTTCCTCGACATCGGCGATGTGCATGTATTCGAGGCCGACCTTGCCGCAGTAGTTCGCCCGCAGCAGCTCGGCCAGTTCGCCGACGGTCACCCATTCGCGGCCGAGCAGCCCGCCGACGAAGACTTCCTTGTCTTCCTGCCCGTCGAAGCCGTGCCATTCCAGCGTCAGGTCTTCGGGCAGCTCGCGGTTGCCCAGGCCCAGCGGGTCGAGGTCGGCCGCCATGTGGCCGCGCACGCGGTAGAGCCGGATCAGCAGCATGGCGCGGATCGAATCCGACGCCGCTTCCTCGATCGCCTTCGGATCGGTGGCCTTGCCGGCCTTTTCCGCCGCGGCCTTGACCGCGAGCTTCATCGCGGTCGGGTCGAGCGCCTGGGTCAGGTCGCTCTCGGCGTCGATCCCGGTCAGCGGCCAGCGCGGGTTGCCCCAGCTCGGCCCCGGCTGCGGGCCGTCTTGTCCGGCCAGTTCGGGGAGGAAATCGTGGTTCTCGTTGCCCATCCGGGTCACCTCTAACGCCGACGGTCGTGCCGGCTTACCATGGCAATGCCTCGGCGGCGCGGACGCTCCCGGGGAGGAAGGCGACCCGCGCCGGACGTCAGGCGAGTTCCTTCAGCATCGCGTCGAGCGTGGTGCCGAGTTCGCTGGGCGAGGGGGAAACGCGGATACCCGCCTTCTCCATCGCGGCGATCTTGTCGTCCGCGCCGCCCTGGCCGCCCGAAACGATCGCCCCGGCATGGCCCATGCGGCGGCCCGGGGGGGCCGTGCGGCCGGCGATGAAGCCGACCATCGGCTTCTTGCGGCCCTTCTTCGCCTGGTCGGCGATATATTCTGCCGCCTCTTCCTCGGCCGATCCGCCGATCTCGCCGATCATGATGATCGACTTGGTCTCGTCGTCGGACAGGAACAGGTCGAGCACGTCGATGAAGTTGGTGCCGTTGACCGGGTCGCCGCCGATCCCGACCGCGGTGGTCTGGCCCAGGCCGACCTGGGTGGTCTGGTGCACGGCTTCGTAGGTCAGCGTGCCCGAGCGGCTGACGACGCCGACCGAACCCTTCTTGAAGATCGAACCGGGCATGATGCCGATCTTGCATTCGCCGGGGGTCAGCACGCCGGGGCAGTTGGGGCCGATCAGGCGGCTCTTGCTGCCTTCCAGCGCGCGCTTGACGCGCACCATGTCGAGCACCGGGATGCCTTCGGTGATCGCGACGATCAGCTCCATCTCCGCGTCGATCGCTTCCAGGATCGAATCCGCGGCGAAGGGCGGGGGAACGTAGATGCAGCTCGCGGTCGCGCCGGTCGCGGCCTTCGCCTCGGCCACGGTGTTGTAGACCGGCAGGCCGATATGCTCGGTACCGCCTTTGCCCGGCGTCACGCCCGCCACCATCTGCGTCCCGTAATCGAGCGCCTGCTGGGTGTGGAACGTGCCGGTGTCACCGGTCATGCCCTGGGTGATGACCTTGGTGTTCTTGTCTACGAGAATGCTCATTGCGTGTCCATTTCCTTGAATTCGCGCGCGATCTGACGCCAGGTGCCCTGCGACTCTGGTTCCAATTCTTCTCCGGGGAAGTGGATTTCGCCGCTTCCTTCATCGCCGCTCACGTCATAAAATCCCACTCCGTGTTTGACAGCTAAACTTCGGACGAGGGGATAAACTAGTTCGGCTTCTGACCAGCGAAATCCCGCATAAATTACATGATGCCCGATGCAATAATCACCAAGCCGATCCTCGACCCCCGGTTTCATTAGATCTTGGTCGGTCACTGATTCCGGACCGTTCATATTCGGGTAGCTCTGGCGAATATCCTCGTACCATGCGGCGAGAGCCGCCGTGGTATTTGTTGGATCATCGTAGGAGTGACCCTCCGACCACTCCGCTTGATGATGGTACCATTCAACGAAAGCAGCCCGCTCACGCGGTGCAACCTCTGCGTCAAAAACCATCAAATCGTAGCTCATAGCGTCTTCCTCACGCCAGCGAGCTATCGATGCCCTTGCACGCTTCGAGCAGTTCCTTGACCGCGTCGACGCTGACCTGGAAGTTGGCCTTGGCCTCGTCGTTCAGTTCGATCTCGACCACGCGCTCGACGCCGTTCGCGCCGATCACGATCGGCACGCCGACGTAGAGGCCGTCGACGCCGTACTGGCCGGTCAGGTGCGCGGCGCAGGGCAGGACGCGCTTCTTGTCCTTGAGGTAGCTCTCGGCCATCTGGATCGCGCTGGTCGCCGGTGCGTAGTAGGCCGAGCCGTTGCCGAGCAGCTGGACGATCTCGCCGCCGCCCTTGCGGGTGCGATCGACGATCGCGTCCATCTTTTCCTGGGTGGACCAGCCCATCTTGATCAGGTCGGGCACCGGAATGCCGGCGACGGTCGAATACTCGAGGATCGGGACCATCGTGTCGCCGTGCCCGCCGAGCACGAAGGCGGTGACGTCTTCCATCGAGACGTCGAACTCCTCGGCCAGGAAGTGGCGGAAGCGCGCGGAATCAAGCACGCCGGCCATGCCGACCACCTTGTTGTGCGGCAGGCCGCTGAATTCGCGCAGCGCCCAGACCATCGCGTCCAAGGGGTTGGTGATGCAGATCACGAAAGCGTCGGGGCAGTTGGCCTTGATGCCTTCGCCGACCGCCTTCATCACCTTGAGGTTGATGCCGAGCAGGTCGTCGCGGCTCATGCCCGGCTTGCGCGGCACGCCCGCGGTCACGATCACGACGTCGGCGCCGGCGATGTCCTTGTAGTCGCTCGTGCCCTTGAGGTTCGCGTCGAAGCCTTCGACCGGGCCGGCCTGGCTGAGGTCCAGCGCCTTGCCGGCGGGCATTCCCTCGGCAATGTCGAACAGGACGACGTCGCCCATTTCCTTCATCGCTGCGAGGTGGGCGAGGGTGCCGCCGATCATGCCGGCGCCGACGAGGGCAATCTTTTTGCGGGCCATGGTTGAGCTGAGTGTCCTTCACGCTACGCGGGACAGCCGATGCCTGGCCGTG
Organism: Pelagerythrobacter marinus; assembly: GCF_034375205.1. Taxonomy (NCBI): domain Bacteria; kingdom Pseudomonadati; phylum Pseudomonadota; class Alphaproteobacteria; order Sphingomonadales; family Erythrobacteraceae; genus Pelagerythrobacter; species Pelagerythrobacter marinus. Next base: position 1,057,088 of record NZ_CP139719.1, read on the forward strand.
AGATGCGCGGCCCCCCTGTCCCGCGGGAAGGCCACGCGCGGCGAACGGCAGCCGACCTAGGCCGGGGGCAAACCGATTGCAACCCGGGAAAGTCGAGCGAAGTCAACTATCTTTGCAACTAGTTTGCAATTGCAATAGTACCGGCGTGTCCGGCAGGCGCGCCGTCAGATCGCGATCCGCTGCGGCGTCTCCTCGTCGCGCTCCTGCGCCAGCAGCATGGCGGCGAGGTAGTCGGGCACGGCGCGGCTGAAGTAATAGCCCTGGCCGAGCGTGCAGCCGGCTTCGCGCACGGCGGTGACCTGCTCGATCGTCTCGAGCCCTTCGGCCACGATCTCCATGTCGAGCTGCGCGCCCATTTCGGCGACCGCGCGGATGATCGCCTCCGTCCGGCGCGAGACATCGGGGCCGGAGACGAAGCTGCGATCGACCTTGATCTTCTTGAACGGGTACTTGTTGACGTAGGAAAGCGAGGAATAGCCGGTACCGAAATCGTCGAGCGCGAAGCGCACGCCGCGGGCCGAAAGGTCGCGGATGAAGGCATCGGTCGCCTCGCTGTCGTCGAGGAACAGGCTCTCGGTCACTTCCAGCTCCAGCCGCGTCGGGTCCAGCCCGGCCTCGCGCAGGGCGCTGACGATGCCGAGCGCCGCGCCCGGCGCCTTGATCTGGAGCGAGGACAGGTTGACCGCGATCGTCACGTCTTCGGGCCACTGCGCGGCGGCCTTGGCCGCCTGGGCCGTGATCCAGTTGCCCAGCGTCACGATCACCCCGGTTTCCTCGGCCACCGGGATGAATTCGTCGGGGCGCATCTCGCCCTTCTGCGGGTGGAACCAGCGCACCAGCGCCTCGAACGTGCGGATGCGGCCGGTCGCGAGGTCCACGATCGGCTGGAAGAAGATCGACAGCTCGTTCTTCTGGATCGCGCTGCGCAGTTCGGCCTCGATCTCGCGCCGGCGGGCGAGGTCGCGGCTCATCGAGCTGTCGAAGAAGCAGGTCTGCCGCCGCCCGTTGACCTTGGCGTGATAGAGCGCGAGGTCCGCGGCCTGCATCACGCTGTCGGCATCGGGCCCATCCTCGGGCAGGACGGCGACGCCCAGCGAGGCGCCGATTTCCAGCCGTTCGCCGTCGATCCGCACCGGGCGCATGATCTCGGCATGGACTTCGCTTGCCAGGCGCATGCAGTCGGCCCGGCTCTCGATCTCGCAGAAGACGATGAACTCGTCGCCGCCGAAGCGCGCGACCGTGGTGCCGCTGGGCGTGATTTCCTGCAGCCGCCGTGCCACCGTCTGCAACACGCGGTCGCCGACCGGGTGGCCGAGCAGGTCGTTCACTTCCTTGAACCGGTCGAGGTCGATCCAGATCAGGCCCATCATCTGGTCCTCGTCGATCTCCATCAGCTTCTCCACGATCTCGTGGTTCAGCCCGGCGCGGTTGGCGAGGCCGGTGACGGTATCGGTCCGGGCGAGCTGCTGCATCTTGGTCGCCAGCCGGGCGCTGGTTTCGGCCGCCGCGATATTGTCGCGCAGCAGATGGAACACGCTCATCGTGATCGAGGCCATGGCCGGGACCATCAGCAGGATCGTGATCGCGAAGACCAGGAAGGGCAGCGACTGGAGATAGAGGCAGGCGAGGCTGATCGGCACGCAGACCAGGACCAGCTGGCCGATCGCGATCACCGGGCGGCCCGCGTTGCGCGCGCAGATCGCGATGCCGTAACCGATCGCGTTGGCCGCCATCATCACCTCGGCCGCCGGATCGACTTCGAGGATCAGCGCGGTCGCCGTCGCCGTCCCCAGCAGGAGGGCATAGGTGAAGGCACCGACCTCGTAGATCTTTTCCAGCGTGCTGGTGCTGGCATCGCTGTCGGGCGAAATGCCGAACGCGAGCATGACGCGCACCGCCGCGACCAGACACAGCGCGGCGCTGAGCCCGTACATGGCCGTGGAATCGCTGACGTAGGCGACGACCAGCGAGGAGACGATCCCGCTCGCCGCGCCGGCGGCCAGGCTGCTCGGCTGGGTATAGAGGGTGCGAACGAGGATACGGCGGACGCGTTCGGACAACGCATCGCCTTTCTGGAAATAGGACAAGGCCCTGGTGACCTTCCCCCGGGGTTCGCAGCTCGCCATGAAGACACCGTTACCCCAAAATTGGTCACCGCATAGTTAAGAGGTGCCTTACACCCCTTGCCGGTGGCCGCTGGAAGGCGGTGGAAACCCTACTGCGGGAGGGTTTCGGGCGCCGAGGGCGCGACCCCCTCGGTCCGCAGGCCGGCGGCCGTCGTCCGCTCCAGACCGCGGGCGAGCCGCGCGTCGAGCGTGCGGCAGATGCCGTGCCACCAGTCGTACGATGCGCGGTCGCCGGCGAAGAAGGCGCGCTCGGCCTGGCGGCGCGCCTCGCGCGCGGCGCCCAGGCCATGGCGGGCGAAGTGGTGGAGCGCGGCATGCAGCATCCGGTCGTTGCCCCGTTCGGTGCAGTTGTCATTCGCCGCGCGACCGGGCTTGCGCCGGCTCAGCGCGCGGGCAAGGGGGCTCTGCGTCGAACGGCGCGATGCGGCGAAATGGACCGTCATGACAAGGTAGGCCTTCCGGTATGCTCTTCGCGGCTGACGGCAAAGGCGGGTTGCGACTTGCGCGCCGCTCTAGGCGCGGCAGCCCTAAGCAGGGGTTTTGCCCTAGGGTTTCCGCCGCTTTAACGATTTGCGCCCGATCGGGGCGCAGGCCCCAGAGCAAAGGGGCGCGAGCGACCGGCTGGCAAGAAAGCCTTGCGGGAAAGACTTGCGAAAAGCCCTTCCGAAAAGGCCTCAGGGGCGGGCGATCCAGCGCCCGCTGTTCGCATATTCGGGCTTCACCCCGCCGCCGCCCGGCAGGTTGCCGCCGGCGGCGTCGGCCGCGCCTTCGCCCGGTCGCGCGGCCTGCCCGGCAGGCGCGGGGCCGGGGGGGAGGGGCGGATTGGCGGCGCGCGTGTCGAGAACGGCCCGGCCCGGCGCGGGCACGTCGCGCGCGGCGGCGAGCGCGGCGCCGGCGGCATCGCCGCGCGGGGCGGCCGCGACCGGCTCGCTCCCGCGATAGGCGGCGGTAAAGGCGGCCGGGCGTCCGGCCGATCCGCGCCAGCGGTAGAACCGGTGCGCGCCGATCACCCCGACGGTGTCGAGGCTCGGCGCCCAGTAGGGGTTGATCCAGATCGTGTGGTAATGGGTCGCCAGGCCGACCGGGGCATAGACGTCGCCCGAAAGCGCCTGCCGCGCGACCCGCAGCGCGCGGTCCCAGGCCGCCTTGACCGGCCTGCGCGCGAGCGAGCCGTCGCAGGTGAAGGTGAACTGGCAGCCGGTGCTGCGCTCGCTGCCCTGAAAAACGACGCCGCACACGCTGTTCGGATAGGTCGGGTGCGCCACGCGGTTGAGCACGACCTGGGCGACGGCTTTCTGCCCGCCCAGGGTCTCGCTCGCCGCCTCGTAATAGACGGCGCTGGCCAGGCAATGCAGCGCGCGGGCGCGGTCGATCGCGCTGCCGCCGCCGATGAAGCTGCGCGCGGCCGGGCCGGCGGTGCGCGCCGCGGCCAGTTCGGCCGCCTCGCCATCGCCGGTGCCGGTGGGGTCGAACACCGCGGCGAGGTCGTCGCGCGCCGACGGCACGACGCGCGGGCTGTCTTCGAGGAAGTAGAACGCCGAACCGGGGAACGAATGGCCGGCGCGTTCGAACGGCATCGGGCGGACGGTTTCTGCCGGCGCGGGCTGGGCCGCGGGCTGGCCGAACGCGTGCCAGTCGTCCGGCGCGGCCATCGCCGGCACGCCCAGCGCCGCGGCGACCGCGAGGATGCGCCGCCCGCGATGCCGCCCGGCCGGGCCGCCGCGCAGCAGGCGCGACCAGGCGCTCGCCGGCTTGCGGCGGGTGCGATCGGTCCTGGCCGGGCCGTGGTGCAAGCTGCGTCCTTTCGGTTGTCCGCCGCCGGGTGCGGGCGCGCCCCGGGCGCGTAGCAGCGCAAATGATGAACTGCGAACGCGCCGTCTCCCCCGTCCCTTGGCGGGACAGGTCGCAAGCGGCGGTTAAGCGGCGTGGCTAGCGAGAGGTTAACGCGCGCCCCGCTTGCCCGGGCCCGACGGCGCGGCTAAGGGCCGCCGCACGTCACGGGTTGTCCGCCCGCCCGCAAGGCGGCGGACCGAAGAGGGAAGGGGGTAGAAGCCCCCGCTGCCCCCGCAACTGTGACCGGGGAGTGCCCGTTCGGCAAGCCACTGGGGAACCGGGCCACCGGCAAACCGGGAAGGCGAAGCGCGGCGCGTCGATCCGGGAGCCAGGAGACCTGCCCGCCGACGGTCGTTCGTGCTGCCGGGCGGGGTGTACCGGAAGCAAGCGGAAGGGGCATGCGCCCCCGTTCCGTCATGGGCGACATTCGTTCGTGACAGGAGTATCCCATGCGTAACCACTTGATTTTCGGCACCAGCATCCTTGCGCTCTCCGCGCCTCTCGCAGCGCAGGACGCAGCCGACCCCTATGGCCAGTTCCGGCCCGAAGAGACCGAGATCACCGTCACCGCCACCGGCACCCGGATCGAGGTGGAGGACACCGGCCAGCCGGTCACCGTGATCGGCCGGGACGAGATCGAAAGCGTCCAGGGCGCCGACCTGACCCGCGTGCTGGAGCGCGTTCCCGGCCTGTCGTTCAGCCGCAACGGCGGCCCCGGCGCGGTGACCGGCGTGCGCCTGCGCGGGGCGGAGGGCGAGCAGCTCCTCGTCATCGTCGACGGGGTGCGCGTGTCCGACCCGGCGGCGCCCGGCGGCGGGTTCGATTTCGGCAACCTGCTCGCCACCAACCTCGGCAAGGTCGAGGTCCTGCGCGGGTCGAACTCCACGATCTGGGGCTCGGACGCGATCGGCGGGGTCCTGGTCGCCAGCACGCGCAGCGAAACCGGGCTGGAGGCGAGCGCCGAGTACGGATCGCGCGATACGCTGACCGGCGCGGTTTCCGGCGGCGTCGGCGGCACGGCCGGGTTCCTCGGCGGATCGGCCAGCTATTACCGCACCGACGGCTTCTCCCAGGCGGCCAGCGGCACCGAGCCCGACGGCTTCGAGCAATGGGCCGTCAACGGCCACGGGCGGCTCTACCTCACCCCCGGGTTCGAGGTCTTCGCACGCGGCCGCTGGGCCGAGGGCGACCTCGATCTCGACGGTTTCCCGCCGCCCGATTACGCGCTGGCCGACACCGAGGATACGCAGCACACGCGCCAGTACTCGGCATCGGCCGGCGCGGTCTACGACGCGGGGCCGCTGTTCGTCAGCGCCGCCTATTCCTTCGCCGATACCGAGCGCGCGAACCGCAGCGAGGGTGTGGACGATCCGACTTTCGCCAGCGACGGCCATTCGGACCGGGTCGAGCTGCGCGGCGAATGGCGCCCGATCGGGCCGCTGCTGGTCAATTTCGGGGCGGAGAACGAGTGGAGCGACTATCGCACGCTGACCGACGACGCGCGGCACAGCACGCGGATCTTCGGCGCCTATGCCCAGCTCGGGATCGAGATGGGGCCGCTTTCGGCCCATGCCGGCGCCCGGCTCGACGATCACGCCCGCTTCGGCAGCGAGACGAGCTTCGGCGCGGACGTCAGCTATGCCCTGGCCGGCGACCTGCGCCTGCGCGCGAGCGTGGGCGAAGGGTTCAAGGCGCCGACGCTCTACCAGCTCTATTCCGATTACGGGAACGAGGCGCTCCAGCCCGAACGCAGCACCAGCTACGACATCGGCCTGGTCCACGGCGACCGGTCGCTGTCGGGCACGCGCTTCTACGGCGCGGTCACCGCGTTCCGCCGCGATGCGCGCAACCAGATCGAGTTCGCCAGCTGCTGGCAGAACCCGGCCCCGCTCTGCGCCGATCGCCCGTTCGGCTTCTACGACAATATCGGCCGCGTCCGGGCCGAGGGGATCGAGGTCGAACTGGGTGCGCGCCCGTCCGATCGCTGGGTGACCCGCGCGGTCTATGCCTGGGTCGATACCGAGAACCGCACCGCCGGTTCGGCGAACGAGGGCAATGTCCTCGCCCGCCGTCCGCGCCACACGCTGACGCTGTCGGCCGACTGGGAAAGCCGGCTGGCCGGGCTCACGCTCGGCGGCGACGTGCGGCTGGTGAGCGATTCGTTCGACAATGCCAGCAACCTGACGCCGCTGGACGGCTATGCCCTCGCGGGCCTGCGCGCGGCGCTGCCTTTCGGCGAGCGGTTCGAGCTGTTCGGCCGGGTCGAGAACCTGTTCGACACCGAATACCAGACGGCGGCTGGCTATGCGACGGCGGGCCGCAGCGCCTACGTCGGCGCGCGCGCGCGGTTCTGATCCGCCGCAAAGTCTGAAGCACGAAAAAGCGCCCGGCCTCGCGGTGAGGCCGGGCGCTTTTCTGTTTCGCTCTCTCTCCGTCTCGCGTCATGCTGAACTCGTTTCAGCATCCATCGCGCCTTCATGGGCCGAGTCCCGACGGGGCGGAATGGACCCCGAAACGAGTTCAGGGTGACGGGGGGCGGCGCCGCGGGCCGCCCCTCAGGAGCGCTTACGCCCTCAGTCCTCGGTCGTTTCGGGCGGCAGCGGGCCGTCCGAAGTGGTCGGTTCGGCTTCCGCCTCGCCGCCCAGCAACCCGCGAGCCTCGAGCATCGGCGTCACGTCGGGCTGTCGCCCGGCGAAATTCTCGAACATCTCGAAATAGTCCATCGTCCCGCCGCGGCTGAGCACGGTCTTGCGATAGTGATCGCCGTTCGCGCGCGTCAGCCCGCCGTTGTCGAGGAACCACTGCCGGCTGTCGCGGTCGAGCATCTCGGTCCAGAGGTAGGAATAGTACCCCGCGCTGTAACCGGCCGGGCTGGAGAAGATGTGGTTGAAATAGGTCGAGCGATAGCGCGGCGGCACCAGGTCCACTTCCAGCCCCAGTTCCTCCAGCGCGCTGCGTTCGAAGGCATCGACTTCTTCCGGCGTGTCGATCGCCGCCGCTTCCTCGGCGCTCAGCGCGTGCCACTTCATGTCGAGCAGCGCGGCCTCGACCACTTCGCCGAAATCGTATCCCTGGTTGAACTTGGCCGCGGCCTCGATCTTCTCGACCAGCTCGGCCGGGATCGTCTCGCCCGTTTCGTAGTGCTTGGCATAGTTGCGCAGGACCTCGGGATAGGTCGCCCACAGCTCGTTCACCTGGCTCGGGTACTCGACGAAATCGCGCGCGGTCGCCGTGCCCGAGAGGCTGGCGTATTTCTGGTCGGCGAAGAAACCGTGCAGCGCGTGGCCGAACTCGTGGAACAGCGTGTTGACGTTGTCGAAGCTGACCAGCTGCGGTTCGCCGTCGGCGGCCTTGGGGATGTTGAGCACGTTGTAGATCACCGGCTTGGTGCCGTAGAGGTGGCTCTGGTCCACGAAGTTGCTCATCCACGCGCCGCCGCGCTTGCTCGGCCGCTGGAAGGGATCGAAATAGAAGATCCCCAGCTCGCTGCCATCGGCATCGAACACGGTATAGGTCGTCACGTCGGGGTGGTAGACTGGCAGGTCGGTGCGCTGTTCGAACGACAGGCCGTAGAGCTTGTTCGCGGCGTAGAACACGCCGTTTTCGAGCACGCTGGTCAGTTCGAAATAGGGCTTAACCGCGTTCTCGTCGATGTCGTACTTCGCCTTGCGGACTTTCTCGGCATAGCGATACCAGTCCCACGGGCGCACGTCGAAATCGCCGCCTTCGGCCCGGATCTGCTCGTTCAGCAGGGCCGCCTCGCGCCGCTGGGTCGCGGCGAGGGCGGGGACCATCTGCTCCATGAAATCGAGCGCGGTCTTCGGGTTCTTGGCCATGCGGTCGTACATGACGTAGCTCGCCCAGTCGGGCTGGCCGAACAGGGCCGCCTTCTGCGCGCGCAAGCCGGCGATTTCGGCCAGCAGGGTGCGCGTGTCGTTCTCGCCGCCGCGGTCCGCGCGGTGATAGCTGTTCATGAACAAGGCCTCGCGCGTGGCGCGGTCTTCCAGCTCGGGCAGGAGCGGCTGCTGCGTCGTGTTCTGCAGCGCGATCACGTACTTGCCATCCAGCCCGCGCTCGGTCGCCAGCTTGGCGGCAGCCTCGATATCGGCATCGGACAGGCCGGCGAGCTGGGCCCTGCTGTCCACCACCAGCGCGCCGTCCACCGTCGCCTGGCGCACTTTCTGCGAAAACTCGGTGGTCAGTTCGGACAGGCGCGAATTGATCGCCTTCACCTGTTCCTTCTGCGCCGGGTCGAGCAGGGCGCCGGCATGGACCATCTGGTCGTAGGTTTCTTCCAGCAGCTTGGCGTCTTCCGGCGTCATCGTCATCGCCGCGCGGTTGTCGTACACCGCCTTGACCCGCTGGAACAGCACCGGATCGAGCGTGATCGCGTCCGAATGCTGCGACAGCTTGGGGCCGATCTCGGCCTGGACCGCGTCGAGCGTGTCGTTGGTGTTCGCGCCGGTCAGCGCGTAGAACACCGTCGCCACCCGGCCGAGCATCCGGCCCGAGGTTTCGAGCGCGACGATCGTGTTCTCGAACGTCGGCGGCTCGGGGTTGTTCTTGATCGCCTCGATCTCGGCGCTGTGGATCGCCATCGCCTGTTCGAAGGCGGGCTTGTAATCGCTATCGTCGATCTGCGTGAAATCGGGCGCGTGGAACGGCAGGCTGCTCGGGCGCGCGAAATAGCCGGTCGCCTCGGGAATCGCGCTCTCGGCAGCGGCAGTATCGGCGGAATTCACGGCGCCCTCCTCAATCGTGGAGCACCCGGCGAGTGCGAATGCGATGGCGGTGGTGGCCAGGATATGGGCCTTCATGGTCTCTCCAATCGTGTGTCGGGCCGGGCGCGGGGCACCGGGCAGGACAGGTTTGCTGCTGCGCGTTGAACCGGAGATCGGGGGCGAATGCAAGGACTTGCCGACGAACGGCAGGCGCCGCGTCAGCCGAGGGGGAAATCCTCCAGCCGTGCGTAGTCCGATCCGCCCGCCGTCAGCCGGCTTTCATAGAGCGCGAAGCATTCGACGGGCCAGGGTCCGGTGGCCAGCAGGGCATTGTCGGCCAGCCAGCCGCCGATCGGCCCGCTGGAGGCATTGAGCCGGGCAAGCGTGACGTGGGGCACGAACTTGCGCGTTTCCGGCGCCAGGCCGGCCGCGCGGCAGGCGCGTTCGACCCGCCGCTGGAGAATGGCGAGCGGCTCGCTCGGGGCGACGGCCGCCCAGACCGCGTGCGGCCGCCCCTTGCGCGCGAAATGCCCGACCCCGCGGATCGCGAGTTCGAAGGCCGGCGCCCGCACCGCGGACAGCGCGGCGACGAGATCCTCGGCCACCGGCGGATCGATCTCGCCGGCGAAACGCAGGGTGAGATGCAACTGCTCCTCCCCCTGCCAGCGCGCGCCCTCGATCCCGTCCATCGCGTCCAGCAACCGGTCGCACACCGTTTCGGGCAGGGGCAGGGCAACGAACAGGCGATGCATGCGCCCCGCCTAACAGAACCCGCGCCGCGCGTGGACCCCGTTGGGGCGGCACGCGTTGCATCACCGGCGACAGGCCCCACATCCAGCGCCGCCCCGCCGCGATCGCGGCTCCCGGGGGCGGGCGGTCCGCGCCCGTTGCCCCACTTGACCCGGGCGAACAATTCAGGAACACGGCTTCGCATGGCACTTACCCAGATTTCCGTCCGCGGCGCGCGCGAGCATAACCTCAAGGGCATCGATATCGATCTGCCGCGCGACAGCCTGATCGTGATCACCGGCCTTTCCGGCTCGGGCAAGTCGAGCCTCGCCTTCGACACGATCTACGCCGAGGGGCAGCGGCGCTACGTCGAATCGCTCAGCGCCTATGCGCGCCAGTTCCTCGAGATGATGCAGAAGCCCGATGTCGAGCATATCGACGGGCTCTCACCCGCGATCTCGATCGAGCAGAAGACCACCAGCCGCAACCCACGCTCGACCGTCGCCACCGTTACCGAGATCTACGACTACATGCGCCTGCTGTGGGCGCGCGTGGGCGTGCCCTATTCGCCCGCCACCGGGCTGCCGATCGAGGCGCAGACCGTCTCCAACATGGTGGACCGGGTCATGGGCCTGCCCGAAGGCACGCGGCTCTACCTGCTCGCGCCGGTGGTGCGCGGGCGCAAGGGCGAATATCGCAAGGAACTGGCCGAATGGCAGAAGGCGGGCTTCACCCGCGTGCGGATCGACGGCGAACTCTACGCGATCGAGGAAGCGCCCGCGCTCGACAAGAAGTTCAAGCACGACATCGAGGTGGTGGTCGACCGGCTGGCGGTGAAGGAGGGGCTGGAAACCCGCCTCGCCGAGAGCTTCGAAACCGCGCTCAAGCTCGCCGATGGCCTCGCCTATGTCGATCTCGCCGATGGCGCGGTGCCCGGGCGCGAGGGCGAGGGGAACACCGCCGGCGGCGCGATGAAGGGCGCCGGCATCCCCGCCAACCGCATCGTCTTCTCCGAGAAATTCTCCTGCCCGGTCAGCGGTTTCACGCTCGAGGAGGTCGAACCGCGGCTGTTCTCCTTCAACGCGCCGCAGGGCGCCTGCCCGACTTGCGACGGCATCGGCGAGAAGCAGCTGTTCGACCCGCGGCTGGTCGTCCCCAACGAGGCGCTCAGCCTCAAGAAGGGCGCGGTGGTGCCCTGGGCCAAGTCCAACCCGCCATCGCCCTATTACATGCAGGTGCTCGCCTCCCTCGCGAAGGAATACGGGTTCGACCTCACCACCCCGTGGGAGGAGTTCGACCAGGAAATCCGCGACATCATCCTCCACGGCACAAAAGGCCGCGCGATCCCGCTCACCTTCAAGGACGGGCGCAAGCAGTACACGGTCAACAAGCCGTTCGAAGGCGTGATCGGCAATCTCAACCGCCGCATGCTCCAGACCGAGAGCGCGTGGATGCGCGAGGAGCTGGCCAAGTTCCAGACCGCGCAGCCGTGCGAGACCTGCGGCGGCAAGCGGCTCAACCCCAAGGCGCTCAGCGTCAAGATCCCCGGCCCCTCCGGCCCGACCGACATCGCCACCCCCACGCAGATGAGCGTCGCCGATGCCAAGGCGTGGTTCCTCGGGCTCGACGAGCACCTGACGGAACAGCAGGCGCAGATCGCGAAGGCCATCCTCAAGGAAATCAACGAGCGGCTGGGCTTCCTCGACAATGTCGGGCTCGACTACCTCAACCTCGACCGCACTTCGGGCACGCTCTCGGGCGGCGAGAGCCAGCGCATCCGCCTCGCCAGCCAGATCGGCAGCGGGCTCTCGGGCGTGCTCTACGTGCTCGACGAACCCAGCATCGGCCTCCACCAGCGCGACAACGACCGGCTGCTCGAAACGCTGAAGCGCCTGCGCGATCTCGGCAACACCGTGATCGTGGTCGAGCACGATGAAGACGCGATCCGCGCCGCCGATTACGTGGTCGATCTCGGCCCCGGCGCGGGGGTCCACGGGGGCGAGGTGGTCGCCGAAGGCACGCTGAAGCAGGTGCTCAGAAACAAGAAATCGCTCACCGCCGCCTATCTCACCGGCCGCCGCGAAATCGCGGTCCCGGCCACGCGGCGCAAGGGCAATGGCCACCAGCTCACCGTCCACGGCGCGCGCGCGAACAACCTGCGCGACGTCACCGCCTCGATCCCGCTGGGCACTTTCACCTGCGTCACCGGCGTCTCGGGCTCGGGCAAGTCGAGCTTCACCATCGACACGCTCTACGCCTCAGCCGCGCGCGAATTGAACGGCGCGCGCATCGTCGCGGGCGCGCACGACAAGGTCACCGGGCTCGAATATTGCGACAAGGTGATCGAGATCGACCAGTCGCCCATCGGCCGCACCCCGCGCTCCAACCCGGCCACCTACACCGGCGCCTTCACCCAGATCCGCGACTGGTTCGCGGGCCTCCCCGAAAGCCAGGCGCGCGGCTACAAGCCCGGGCGCTTCAGCTTCAACGTCAAGGGCGGCCGCTGCGAGGCGTGCCAGGGCGACGGCCTCATCAAGATCGAGATGCACTTCCTGCCCGACGTCTACGTCACCTGCGAACAATGCGACGGCAAGCGCTACAACCGCGAAACGCTGGAGGTGAAGTTCAAGGGCCACTCGATCGCCGACGTGCTCGACATGACGATCGAGGATGCGGAGGAATTCTTCAAGGCGGTCCCGCCGATCCGCGACAAGATGCACATGCTGAACGAGGTCGGCCTCGGCTACGTCAAGGTCGGCCAGCAGGCGACCACGCTGTCGGGCGGCGAGGCGCAGCGCGTCAAGCTCGCCAAGGAACTCGCCAAGCGCAGCACCGGGCAGACGCTCTACATCTTGGACGAGCCCACCACGGGCCTCCATTTCGAGGACGTCCGCAAGCTCCTCGAAGTGCTCCACCGGCTGGTCGACCAGGGGAACTCGGTCGTGGTGATCGAGCACAACCTCGACGTGATCAAGACCGCGGACCATGTGCTTGATTTGGGGCCGGGCGGTGGCGTGCGCGGGGGTGAGGTTGTGGCCGAAGGGACGCCGGAGGAGGTTGCAGCGGTCGAAGGTAGCTTTACGGGGCAGTATCTGCGTCCGATGCTGGATCGCGCAACCCGGAACGAGCCTGCCCCGGTGTAGGCTGGGGTCGGAGTAGATTGCCAAGGCGCTGGAGAGAGGTATTCAAAGCGACACCTCAAGCCGATGCTGGAGCAGCGGAGGGACGCGACGAAGTAATGCGAGAGCAGCGCAATACGTTACCTGATTTACGATCGTGGAGGAAAGTGATGCCTGCCGTACCATGTGTCAGCTAGTTGCTCATCTAGGTGCATTATCACCCATGGTTGCGCGCGATAAGGCACAATAGTTAGGTAAGCCGCTAGTAGAGCTGGAAAAGGCTCAAATGCTTTTGCCAAGCTCCAATCGCTTAATCGCACGGCCTCTTCTATTTGTTCTAACCAAGTGCTGTCAAATATCTGTTGCCCGGAATTCTCGCCTTCTTTGGAATGCTGAGGCGAGAAAAAATCGTTGTCGGGCACCCGAACAGACTCATGAAGGAGGTTGGAGTATACTCTCCATAAATTCTTACATGTTTGCTTCCAGTTGCGTTTTGCTACCATTAAAAAAAGTGCTTTCGCGAAGTAAGATCGATTCAGCGCTATGTCGCGACTAATATCGCTTTTGTCTCCCACGATTCCTCCGGAAGTAAGGTAGAGGACTTCATCAAACCGATAGTATGGGGGGGAATTCGCAGCCAACGCGCTGTCTCGCCGACGCGCCGCCGAAATTACCGCTCTTAGCACCGAGATGAGAGCCAGATCGGGTTTACACGTGGCATCCAGTTTTCGATATGCCCAGTATCGCACAATCATTGATGGTATGACGGCCTGACCCCAAAGGGTATTCGGGTCGAAGCTGTATTCTAGCAATTCTCTCAAGTAGGTTCGCTTCTCAGGGCTCAACTCCACGCCGAAGAGGACCAGGAACGCGCCTGCGTCAGCGATGAGGCGCCTTCTTTCGATCATAATGTCCACTTCGGCCAGCGGGTTCCGCTGTGCCCACGTTAGCTTTGGATCGTAGCCAAGTTCAATCGCTTCAGATATTAAGCTGTTTGCATGCTCCGCCGCGACTTCTAGATACTCGGCAATCAAAACTGTGCCATCATCCCTGTCCGCAAGGGGGATACATCTAACTGCTGCGAGAACACTGATTAAAAACATAGAGTAGTGATCTTCGCTTTCGCGCCACGGCCTTTTTAGGATCTCCGAGAATAAGAGGCTAGCGGTAATGATCGCTCGCTTACGCGAGGCAGTCATCTTGTACGGGTCCTTCATGGCCTCCTCTATTGAGGCTGATATAAGCTGGATGTCCGGTAGATCTCGCCCTTCATGGGTGTAGACCTTCAAGACACGGCTCATAGCTTCGGGAGAAGAGGGCCATACTTTCTCAATTTGAGGCGTAAAGCGATTTAAAAGGTTACCGCGAGACCAGTATTCGACCTTGCTTGCGGCAACTCCAGGTTCCCCGCAGTGCTTGGCTACATTCTCGAAAAGCACCATCGCCGCTTCGTCAATTTCGCCGTTCGTGCAAAAGACGAAAACATGCCTCTCGTTCTTGGTAGCCTGGTATGCGTCCGGTACGAAGCTAATCATACCCTCACGAAATTGCCCGAGCAGTGACTGGGCTTCCGACTTTGAAACACGCGTGCCCGGGTTCCCTTTTAACTGAATGGCATACAGGGTTCCATCTGGAGCGCGAGCGATTACATCCTTGCCAAACTCAAGAGCCGTGTGGCGCGTGTTGTGAAGAACGTCCCAACCTTCAGAAATCAGGAGCTGGACGAAGGCCGGCTGGTATTGCCTCTCAGACTGATTATCCAGCCAAGATTCGACGAGCTTGTTCGCGATCATATTCAGCCTTCTTTTCGCATACTATCATAGACAAGCGCCGTTTGTACTCTGCTTTTTCGTGAGCCGATTGATTTCTATGCCTCTCAGCCATCCGCTCTATCTGCTGACGTGTCAGCAAAATTGAGGGCGCTTGCCACTTCCCATCAGCATCGAAGGAGTGGGACATTGTAGACAAGGCCTCAAGGAGGAGTTCTTCGGACAACGGTTTGCCTTCTCCACTTATCACATTGCCGGATTTATCTGCACCATCGCTGATGGCATCGATGATCTGCTTGGCAGTGCTTTGCGCAAGCTGTTGTGCCATTTCCCACAGTTTCTCGAGTACATCTTGATATGAAAACTCATCGATGGGGACGGTACGTATTTCTACAGAGCCTTCATGCTTTTCAATTTTCGTCTTATCTGTCTCGCCGCTTTCTCTCACAATCTCGCTTGCGGAGCCTTCAAAAATGCAGTGTCTCGCGATATCGGCAACGATTGGCTCGATCTCACCGACCATCTTTCGCATGATGTCGATGTTCGATTTCTCTCTTGTTGAGACAATTTTTTGGAAAGCCGGCAGCATGCTGAGAGCATAGCCGCTTTCCGCCATTACAAGACAGGCTGGTCTCCCTTTTCCACATCTTAGTGACCTGCTAAATTCTGACCTACACGCCTCTCACTTATACTAGATCCGTTCGCTGCCCCACAAGCAGACGAACCAATGCACAATCTTCCTTTAGACCCTCAAGCACCGGGCGCGGGCCGGCTCGCTGCGCTTTGTCGCACGGGCTCAGATGCGCCGTCGCCCCCTGCCTCAAGTGCGCCTCGGATACTTTTGACAGACTGGCGGTTCGGAGGCGCAGTGTCGGTACGCCCTCCGACCTTCACCCACCATCCACCCCACCCCCACAAACCATTTTCCTACAGCCCCCTGCATCGCATAAGTGGTTCGGTTCGTTCATCCATGCGGAGTCCGAACCATGATCCTCTCTTCCCTCGTTTGCGCTGAAACCCCGGGCCGGGGGCGCCTGTGCCGGTCGGGGTGGCTCTCGGGAGCCGGCGCATGAACGCGCCTGCGACCATTCCGACGCCCAACCTGCCCGCGCTGATCGATGCGCTGCCTTCCGATTCCACGCGCGCGCCGCAGACCGAGTTCACCCGAGAGCGCCAGGTCGCCTTTCTCTCCGCGCTCGCGGCCAGCGGCTCGGCGCGGCGGGCGGCGAAGGCGGCCGGGGTCAGCCACCAGACCGCCTATCGCATGCGCCGCGCCAGCGCCGAGTTCCGCCGCGCCTGGAACGCGGCGCTGCTCGCCGCGCGCGCCGCGGCCGAAGACGTGCTCGCCTGCCGCGCGCTCGAAGGGGTGGAGGAACAGGTGTTCTACCACGGCGAAGTCGTCGCCACCCGCCGGCGATACGATTCGCGGCTGCTGCTGGCGCACCTCGCGCGGCTCGACAAGCTGACCGAGGATGCCGCCACCTGCGCCTTCGCCGACGATTTCGAGGCCGCGCTCGACCGCTTCGCGCGCGGGGAGCCGCAGCCGGAACCGCACCCGGAGCCGCACCCGGAACCCCGGGCCGAACCCGCCGGCACCGCGCCCGCCGGAACGCCGCGCGAAGGGGGCGGAATTTCATCTCCAGGACAGTGTAACAGGCGGTCCATGTCTCGACCCGGAACCCCGGGCGAGGGGGAGGGGCACGCGGCCGATCAGGCGGGCGACGGCGCGCCTGGCGGGGACGGGGCGGCCCGGCCGCCGGGCGCGCCGCCGCCGGGGCGCAGCCTGCCGCCCGGATACGACGCGTGGGAGCCGGACATGGACGATCCCGACCACTGGCGCGGCGGGGTCTACATCCCGCCGCTCTCCCGCCTGCTCAACGCGATGGAGGCCGAACGCCCGCCCGGCGCGCCGCTGCCGCACCAGCTCGCCCGCCGCGGGTTCGACACCGACGCGGTCGAGGCCGAGCAGGTCGCCGCCTTCGAGGCGGGGGTGGAGCGCTGGTGGCTGGTCGTCCCGCCGGAGGAGGGGGAGGACCCGGAGGCCTGGCACTTCGCGGAGGACTAGCGCCGGGCGGCGGGCGAGGGCGCGGGGAAGGCGCGGCGGGAGCCGTCGCAGCATTGGCACGGCTGGCCGATTGGGGCGGACCCGGCGCGGCGGAGCATCATTGGGGCGGGAGAGGCGGCGCGCGGCCTTCGACTCCCTCTCCCCCCTCTCCCGAGGTTCCGCGCGCCCCCTCGGTCCCTCTCAGGACCGGGCGCGCCCGCCGAAACCACCGAGGGCGGGCGCGCCCCTCCCGGGCCCCGCGCGCGGAAGGCGGCGGGCAATGCGCCTGTGTGATCGGCCTGGGCGATCGGCCCATGATCGCGCGATGCGCGGGGCGGGGGGGCTCAGTCGAGCAGGAGCATCTCGACCCGGCCATGCCCGCGGCGGACAAGGCCCAGCTCGCCCGCGGCGGCGCGCGAGAGGTCGATCGTGCGGCCCTTGTGGAACGGCCCGCGGTCGTTGATCCGCACGACGACCGACTTGCCGTTGCGCGGGTTGGTCACCTTGACCCGGCTGCCGAAGGGCAGGGTGCGGTGCGCGGCGGTCATCAGGCCCGGATCGAAGATCTCCCCGCTCGCGGTCGGGCGGCCGGCAAAGCGGCGGCCGTAATAGGATGCCACCCCGGCGCCAAGCGGCTTGCCCGCCGGCTCGACCTCCACCGGCGGATCGATCGCGGCGATGTCCACCGCGCCGACGCTGGGCGCGGCCAGGGTGCGCGGCGCGGGCAGGTGGGCGAAGCTCGCCTCGAACTCGCCCCCGGTCGCGGCGCTGGCGGCGGTGACGGCAGGGCCGGTGTCGGCCAGCGCGGGGCCGCCCGCGGGCGCGGTCAGCATCAGCGCGGCGGCCAGCCCGGCGAGCTTGCGCGCGGGGATGCGGCGGTATGGTCTGGTCCCGTCCATGACGGTTCCCCCTATACCCGCTGAGCACGCCGGCCGGGACCACCTGGCCGTCCGCCTGCCCCGAAAGGGGTTCGGCTCGTCGCGCCCAGGGGAACGGTCAACCGCGATCCCGCCCCGGCGAATCGGGTGTCGCGGCGGGGCATGAGGGGGAGGGAGGAGCGAATGCCGGAAGGGGGCGGGCGTGAAAATGGGGCCGGCATCGCTGCCGACCCCACTCTCACCGATGCGTGGTCTTCCGTCGTGGCGGACCAGTCGGGAAGCGCTTGGCGCCCGGTGTTTTCGCAAGCTGTCCGGCGAACCGGACCGCCGCGTCTGTCACCGGCGCTCGCACCGGCATCCGGTTCCGTCGAGGGCGGGTCGGGCCCGGGGGCCTTCGCGCGCCTTCCGGCGGTTCCGCAGCCGGTCGATCGCGAATGGCCGGTTGTCTTAAGCGGCCTTGCGCGGCTTGCACCGTGCAGGGCGTCGACACCCGGCCGGATCGTCCGGCCCGTGACGGCAATGCTTTCGCGTTCCTCTCAAGCGGTGCCCTTGCATCCGGCCGAAGCCTTCTGCAGGTGTCCCTCGAAGACCGCGCGGACAGATGCCGCCACGTCGAACGAGTGCAAGAAACTTCAGTGTTTTCAGGCTGTTAGGCCGTCAAACGCGAGGCTTTCTGCGCCCTTTCGATGGTTCGAGACTGCGCCGCGAAAGCGAGTCGCGCAAGCGCGCAAGCCCCGGTTTATCCACTATGCCCGGATTTCACTGTGGACAGGGGTGGATAAGTCCACCGCCTGTCGCAAGATGCTAGCGGTCGCGCTTCGCCAGGAGCTTCAGCCGCAGCGCGTTGAGCTTGATGAAGCCCTGCGCATCGGCCTGGTCGTAGGCGCCGGCGTCGTCCTCGAACGTGACGTGCGCTTCGGAATAGAGCGAATGGGGCGACTTGCGCCCGACCACGGCGGCCTGGCCCTTGTAGAGCTTCAGCCGCACGGTGCCGCTGACCTTCTCCTGGCTGAGGTCGATCGCGGCCTGGAGCATCTCGCGTTCGGGGCTGAACCAGAAGCCGTTGTAGATCAGCTCCGCGTACTTGGGCATCAACTCGTCCTTGAGATGCGCCGCGCCGCCGTCGAGCGTGATCTGTTCGATGCCGCGATGGGCGCGGGCGTAGATCTCGCCGCCCGGCGTCTCGTACATCCCGCGGCTCTTCATGCCGACGAAGCGGTTCTCGACCAGGTCCAGCCGGCCGATGCCGTGCCGGCGTCCGAGGTCGTTCAGCGCCGCGAGCAGTGTCGCCGGGCTCATTGCCTCGCCGTTGAGCGCGATGCCGTCGCCCTTCTCGAAGTCGATCGTGACATATTCGGGGGTATCGGGCGCGTCCTCCGGGTGGTCGGTGCGCGAATAGACGTAGTCGGGCGTCTCTTCCCACGGGTCTTCGAGCACTTTGCCTTCGGACGAGGTGTGGAGGAGGTTGGCGTCGGTCGAGAACGGGCTTTCGCCGCGCTTGTCGGTCGGCACCTGGATCTGGTGCTTCTCCGCCCAGGCGATCAGGGCGGTGCGGCTGTTGAGATCCCACTCGCGCCACGGCGCGATCACCTTGATCTCGGGATCGAGCGCATAGGCAGACAGTTCGAAGCGCACCTGGTCGTTGCCCTTGCCGGTCGCCCCGTGCGCGATCGCATCGGCCCCGGTCTCGCGGGCGATCTCCACCAGGCGCTTCGAGATCAGCGGCCGGGCGATGCTGGTGCCGAGCAGGTAATCGCCCTCGTAGCGGGCATTGGCGCGCATCATCGGGAAGACGAAGTCGCGCACGAATTCCTCGCGCAGGTCCTCGATGAAGATGTGCTTGTCGGGAATGCCCATCGCCCGCGCCTTGGCACGCGCGGGCTCGATCTCCTCGCCCTGGCCGAGGTCGGCGGTGAAGGTCACGACCTCGAGGCCGCGTTCCACTTCCAGCCACTTGGCGATCACGCTGGTATCGAGGCCGCCCGAATAGGCGAGGACGACACGTTTCACATCGGACATTACGCTAGCACTCCGTCAATCGGCGGGGCCGGTATCAGGGCGCGCGCAAGGGGGCAACGGGGAAGGTGTTGTCGCGCATCAACCGCGGCTTGGCCGGGCGGGGCGTCAGGCGTTTTCGCCGAGGAGGCGCAGCTCCGCCTCGCGCATGTAGTCGCGCGCGAGCGGCAGGGCGCGGCGGTCGCGGACGAACTGGATCTGGTAATTGCACATGCCCCCGCTTTCGAAGGCCGACGTGGCCCCGGCGAGGTAGAAGGTCCACATGCGATAGAAGCGCGCGTCGAACAGGCGCTCGATCTCCTCGCGGTGCGCCTCGCAATTGGCGTACCAGGCGCGCAGCGTGCGCGCGTAGTGCAGCCGCAGCGTCTCCACGTCGGAGGCGATGAGGCGCACCTTCTCGCTCGCGGCGACCGTTTCGCTCAGCGCGGGGATGTAGCCGCCGGGGAAGATGTACTTGCGGGTGAAGGCATCGGTGCTGCCCGGGCCGCCCATGCGCCCGATCGTGTGGAGCAGCATGACCCCGTCGTCTGCCAGCATCCGGGCGCTGGCGCGGAAGAAGGTTTCGAACTGCGGGCGGCCGACGTGTTCGAACATGCCGACCGACACGATCCTGTCGAACCGGTCGCCGCGCTCGGCAAGGTCGCGGTAATCGACCAGCGCAAACTCGACCCGGTCGGCTACCCCGGCGGCCTCCGCCCGCTCGCGCGCGAGGGCGATCTGTTCCCGGCTGAGCGTGATCCCCTTCACGCGCACGTCGAAATGCCGCGCGAGGTAGATCGCCATGCCGCCCCAGCCGCACCCGATGTCGAGCACGGTCTGCCCGTCGCCGATCGCCAGCTTGGCCGCGATATGCGCCAGCTTGGCTTCCTGCGCCTCGGCCAGCGTCATGTCTTCGCGCGGCCAGTAGGCGCAGCTGTACTGCATGTGCTCGGCATCGAGCATCAGCGCGTAGAGCGCGTTCCCGATGTCGTAGTGGTGCGCGACGTTGCGGCGCGAGGAGCGGGCCTGGTTGAACGATTCGACCGCGAAGCCGATCGCGTTGGCCAGCCGCCGCCCCGGGCTGCCGGCGCGCAAGTCGGCATTGGCTTCCCACGGGGCGTTCGTGCGGATCAGCTGGACCAGCTGCATCACGTCGCCCTGTTCGATCACCAGGCGCCCGTCCATGAACGCCTCCGCCGCGCCCAGCCGGGGATCGAGCACGATGTCGCGCGCCACGCGCCTATCGGCGAAGCGCACGGTCACTTCGGGAAAGCCGGGGGCAGGCTCGCCGAAGCGCGCGCAGCGTCCATCGGCATGGTGCACCGTGAGCCGGCCGGACTTCACCGCCCGGCCGATCGCCTTGTCGAAGAGCGATGCGGCATTCATCGAGGCCGGGGGATAATGCCCTTCTGCGGGGGAGGGAAGGGGCTTTTCCCGCTGCCTTCAGACGCCGGCATACCACTGGTAGCCGCGATCCTCCCAGTACCCGCCCGCGCCGCCGCCGATCCCATCGAGGCTGGCGACCGCCTCGATCGCGGTCAGGTACTTCGCATGCTTGTAGCCGAGCTGCCGCTCGACCCGCAGGCGCAGGGGCGCGCCGTTGCGCTCGGGCAGGGGGGCGCCGTTCAGCCGATGGGCGACGATCGTCTGCGGGTGGAAGGCGTCGATCAGGTCGATGCTCTCGTAATAGGACGCGCCGCGCAGGCGGTCTGCGCAGCGGAAGACGACGTATTTCGCCTGCGGCAGGAGCTGCGCGGCCGAGAGGATCAGGCCCAGCTGCGGCCCCGTCCACTCGCCGATCGCGCTCCACCCCTCGACGCAGTCGTGCCGCGTGACCTGGGTGCGCTGGGGCAGGCGGCGGATGTTGTCCATGCTCAGCGACAGCGGGTGGCGCACCAGCCCGCGCACGTTCAGCCGCCAGTCGGCAAAGCCGCTCGCCAGCGAAGCGCGATAGGCGTCGGTATCGACGGTGAGCGAGCCGTTGCCGCGAAAGCTGGGCGAGATGGCGGCGCGATCGTATTCGGGCGCGAGCGCGGTGCGCGCGGCAAACAGGCGCTGAGCCTTGCGGTGCCAGTCTTCCGCCGCTGCCAGCGCCCGCGCGCCGGGGCCGCTATCGGCAATGCGCGAGCACCCGGCGACGGCGGCGGCCCCCAGCCCGACGAGCAGGCTGCGCCGCTTCATCGCCGGCCCCCCGTCACCATGTCGCGCACCTGGCGCAGGGGCCGCGACAGAAGGACGAGGGCGACGTGAACGACGACGAAGCCGAACAGCGCCCAGGCCGCGACGAAATGGATCGAACGGACCGACTGGCGTCCGCCCATGCTCTCGATCATCCAGTGGAGATGCGGCTCCCAGCCCGGGCTGATCCCCATGCCGGTGGCGATCATCAGCGGCAGGAGGATGCCGAACACGATCCCGTAGGCGATTCTCTGCAGGAGGTTGTACCCGCCCCGCCGGTGCCGGAAGTCGAGCCGCAGATGGGCCGCGATATCGGCGCGCAGGGCCGGCCAGCGCCATTCGCGGCGCCCGATGGCAATGTCGCGGCGGAAATGGCCGTTCGCGAGCATCGCGATCCAGATGAACAGCAGGCCCAGCGCGAAGGGCCAGGCCGCGAGGATGTGCCAGTCGCGCGCGGCGGCAAGGCTGTAGTGTCCCGGTATCGTCATCCATCCGGGGAAGCGCGGCACACTGAGCCAGGCATCGCGCAGGTCGAATCCCCAGTCGCCCCAGTAAAGGTGCGGATGGGCGTTCGAGATGTTGAGGCCCGACATGAACAGCACGACCACGCAGGCGAGGTTGAGCCAGTGCCACAGCCGCGTGGACAGCGCGTGCCGTTTCACGCCGCGGCCCCTTCGCGGGCGAGGTAGATCACGTCGCGCGGCTGCGACAGCAGGTGCTGCCCGCTATCGACATAGAGCGTTTCGCCGCTCGCCAGCCAGCCCTGGGCCAGCCACAGGCAGGCGCCGGCGATCTCGTCCGCCCCGGTCTTGCGCCGCAGCAGGTTGAGCCGGTGCGAAACCTCGGTTTCCGCTTCGCTCTGGTCGTGGCTGGCCAGGATCGCGCCCGGGGCCAGGGCATAGACGCGGTCTCCCGCCCGCGCCGCGCCCATGGCCAGCATCGGCACGGTGGCCGCGGCGGCGTGCTTGCTCATCGTGTAGCTGAAGAAATCGGGGTTGGGATTGGCCAGCTTCTGGTCGGTCACCTGGATCACGCGCCGGCCGGTTGTGCCGCGCGCGCGCGCGAGGAAGGTCTGTGCCATGCGCGCCGGCGCAAGCGCATTGACCCGCATCGCCCCGGTCCAGGTGGCGGGATCGAGGGCGGACGCCTCGTCGCGCTGGAAGACGGAGGCGGAGTTTACCAGCACGCGCCAGTCGGGCAGGCGCTCCGCCAGTCCGGCGATCATGGCCGCCGCCGCTGCGTGGTCGGACAGATCGCAGGCGACCGTCTCGGCCGAGGGGAGGGTGGCGGCCAGTTCCTCCGCCGCCCGGGCCGAGCGGTGATAGTGGATGACGACGTGCCACCCGTCTTCGCCGAAGGCGCGGGCGATCCGCGCGCCGATGCGCCTGGCGGCGCCGGTGATCAGGGCGGCGGGGCGGTCGGGCCTCTGGTCGTGCTCGCTCATCGCGCCCGTTCAAGCACATGAGGCGGCGCGGGCAAAGCGAAAGGCGCGCCGCCCGGGGGCGGGCGACGCGCCTTTTTCGCGCAACCTCTCGCGCGATCAGCCTAGCGGCATTTCAGCGTGCCGCGATCGATCTCGCGCCCCACGACCGCGCCGATCGCGCCGCCCAGGATCGCGCCGAGCGTGCGGTCGCCGCCGTTGCCGGCGATCTCGTGACCGGCCAGCGCGCCGACGCCGGCGCCGATGACAAGCCCGGTCGTGCCGTTGTCGCGCTTGCAATAGTAACGCCCGTCGCGGCCGCGCCACATGCGCGAATTGCGCGTGATCCGGCGCGGTTCGCGATAGCGGCCGCGGCGGTCGTAACGATCGTGGTCGCGCCAGCGGTCGCGGTCATAGGCGGTCGAAACGTCGAGGAAGGCGGCCGTTCCGGCCTGCGTCGGCGCGGGCAGTTCGGCGGCCATCGCGGGGGCGGCACCGGCCGAAAGGCCGATCGCGGCGGCGGCAAAGAGGGTCTTCTTCAACATCGTTCGTTCTCCTTCGCAGCACGGGGCAGGTCGTGGGTTCAACGCCGATGTCTCGTTCAGCGATCCACAACGCTGGATGAACGAACGGGCCCGGGCGGGACAATGCGACCGGCCGTGCGCGACAGGCGCCGAACGGCCGGCCGAGAGGGTGCATCACAGCTCCGCGATCGCCGCCTTGGCGTCTTCGATCGCCTGGGCGCGCACGTCCGGCCCGAAACCGGTCTTCTCGGCCCGGATGAACTCGACATCGGGCAGGCCGATGAAGGCGAAGAAATCGCGCAAGTAGGATTCCTGATGCTCGGCCGGGCCGCCCATCTCGTAGGCACCGCCGCGCGCCGAGGCGACGATCACCCGCCGGCCGCCGGCGAGCCCCTTGGGCGCGCCGTCCTCGTAAGCGAACGTGACGCGGGGCACGCCCAGCCGGTCGATCCACGACTTGAGCTGGCTGGGGATGGTGAAATTGTACATCGGCGCCCCCACGATCACGATGTCCGAGGCGAGAAATTCGTCGAGCACCGCGCGTTCGGCGGGGAAGACTTCCGCCATGGCCGCATCGTGCGCTTCGGGCGGCTGGCGGATCGCGCCGGTGCGCGCTTCGTCGATATGGGGCAGCGGATCGGCGACGAGATCGCGCTCGATCACCGTTGCCTCGGGATGGACGGCCCTGAAATGGTCGAGGATCGCCTGGGTCAGCTCGCGGCTGACGGAGCTTTCGCCGGTGGAGGCGCTGTCGATACGGAGGATCTGCATGGTTATGGATTTCCTGGTTACGGATGATAACTAGGGGGCATATGGATACTGCCGCACCGCCGCCGCAAGAAGGCACATTGCCGTCATCAGGGCACACCGTTGTGTCTGCCGGGGCCTCGATCGCCGCCGACTGCCCGGCGGTGAACGACGTCCTAGCCCGCGTTGGGGACAAGTGGTCGATGCAGGTCGTGATGACACTGGCCGACGGGCCGGTCCGCTTCAACGCGCTGCGCCGGGCGATCGACGGGATTTCCCAGCGCATGCTGACCCGCACCTTGCGCGCGCTCGAGCGTGACGGGCTGGTGGTGCGCGCGGTGACCCCCAGCGTGCCGCCGCGGGTGGACTATTCGCTCACCGAACTGGGCCGGTCGCTGCGCGAGCCGGTGCGGTCGCTCGGTGCCTGGGCGATCGCCCACCGCGCGGCAATCGAGGCGGCGCGCGCGGACTTCGACCGGCGCGAGGCCTGAAGCGGTCAGTCCGCGGGCACCCGGCGCACGCGCTCGATCGTGATCGGGGGGCTGAGCATCTGCCCTTTCAGCCACCCTTCGCCCTTGTCGGGATCGGTCGGCGCGGCGTGGATCGCCTCGACCACGTCCATCCCTTCGACCACGCGGCCGAAGGCGGCGTAGCCGGCCCTCAGATCGGGGTCTTCGGAAGACGGGTCGGCGTCCATGCCCGGCTGTTCCTGCAGCATGATCGAGAAGTCGCCGGTTGCCGTGCCCGGCGCATTGCGCGCCATCGACAGCGCGCCGCGCACATGGGCGACCCCGGTCTCGCTGGTCGGCTCGTGCGCGATCGGGGGCAGGACCCGCTCCGGATCGTGCTGCGTGCCCGCCTGGATCAGTCCGTTCGGCTGATCGCCCCATTCGAGCGGCATGGCGCGATAGAACGCCGTGCCGTCGAACCGCCCCTCGTCGACGTAGCGCAGGAAATTGGCCGCGGTCACCGGCGCGCGCTCGACCTCGATCTCGGCGGTGATGTCGCCGAGCTCGGTCTCGATCACGACGCGGGCGGTTTCGTGCTCCTCGGCCGGGGCAGGTGCGGGTGCGTCCTGCGCAGCGGCGGCGGTGAGCGCGAAAGGGGCGGCAAGAAGGGCGAATCGCTTGAACATGCGGGACATCCTAGCCGGCGTGGCCCGCCGGTCCCAGACGTCTCGCCGTGCCGGTGCCCTCAGGCGCCGCGGCGGCGAAGCATGGCGCGGTCGAGTTGCTCGGTCCCGGTCACGCCCATCAGGCGCATCCCCCGCTCGATCTCGTCGCGAAGCAGCGCCAGCGCGCGCTCGACCCCCGGCTGGCCGGCGGCGGCGAGGGCATAGAGGTAGAGGCGCCCGCCCGCAGCGGCGCTCGCCCCGGTGGCGAGCGCTTTCAGGACGTGGGTGCCCCGGCGCACCCCGCCGTCGCAGATGATCTCGATCTCGCCGCCGACCGCATCGACGATCTCGGCCAGCTGGTCGAACGGGGCGCGGCTCCCGTCGAGCTGGCGGCCGCCGTGGTTGGAGACCATGATCGCGTCGGCCCCGATCTCCACCGCGCGGCGCGCATCGGCGGCGCTCATCACGCCCTTGAGACAGAAGGTGCCGCCCCAGTCCTGGCGGATGCGGGCGGCGGTGTCCCAGTCCATCGCCGTGTCGAGCATGGTGTTGAAATACTCGGCGATGCTCACCGCCCTGCCGGTCCCTTCGCGCACGTGGGTGTCGAGGTTGGGGAGGCGGAATTCCTCGCGCAGCAGGTAGTCGAGCGTCCAGCGCGGCCGCGTGGCGTAGGACCAGAGCGCCGCGGGCGTGAAGCGGGGCGGGGTGGTGAACCCGCTGCGCTGGCACCGCTCGCGCTTGCCCGAAACGATCGTGTCGACGGTCAGCGCGAGAGCGTCGAACCGCGCGGCTCGGCACCGCTCGATCATCGACGCGTTCAGCCCCGCGTCCTTGTGGACGTAGAGCTGGAACATCTTGGGCGCGGATACGAGCGCGGCGATCTCCTCTATGCTCACCGTCGCGAGGCTGGAGATGCCGAACCACAGGCCGAAGCGCTCGGCCGCGCGGGCGACGGCGCGCTCCCCCTGCCAGTGGAAGACGCGCTGGAGCGCGGTCGGGCTGAGCACCAGGGGCAGGGCGCTGTGCCGCCCCATGATCGTGCAGCCGGTGTCGATCCGCGCAACCCCGGCCAGGACGTTGGGTACAAGGTCCACCTCGTCGAACGCCGCCGTGTTGCGCGCCTTGGTCACCTCGTCGTCGGCCGCGCCGTCGATATAGTCGAAGACCGGCCAGGGCAGGCGCTTCCGCGCCAGCAGGCGCATGTCCGCGATGTTGTGGCAGTCCGATAAACGCATGACCGGGCTCTACCAGCGCCGTGGGGCTGCGCCAATCGGTTCATCCAGGCTTAATGTTTACAGGCGTAGTCGAATTGCCTACAGATGTAGGCGAGGAGGTAGCGATGGCCAGGTCAGACGACGAGAGACCCGATCGCATCAGCGAAGCCGAACACGCGGTGATGGAAGTGCTTTGGGCGCGCAGCCCGCAGACCGCGGCCGAAGTCTGCGCCGCCGTGTGCGAAGAGCGCGACTGGAGCCTGCCGACCGTGAAAACCCTGCTGTCGCGCCTCGTGGCGAAGCAGGCGGTTGCGACCCGGCCCGATGGCCGGCGCTTCCTCTATTCGCCGCTCCTTTCGCGGGCCGACTATCTCGGCGGGGAATCGCGCCGGCTGGTCGATCGCCTGTTCGGCGGCCGCGCCGCCCCGCTCTTCGCCCACCTGGCGCAGGAAGAGGCGCTGAGCGAGGACGACCTGGCCGAGATCGAGGCCCTGCTGAAGGAGCTGCGGCAATGAGCTGGCTGGTCGAGACGCTTGCCTGGACCGGCCTGCTGATCGCGCTCGTCCTTTTCGTCCGGCGGCCGGTCGCCCGGCACCTGGGTGCGCGGGCCGCCTATGCTCTCTGGATCGTGCCTTTCGCGCGCCTTCTGATGCCGCCGCTGGTCCTGCCGTCGTGGATGGCACCGGCCGGCGATCCGACGTTTCCCGGTCCGCCTTCCGCCATCGACGGGGCCGGCGCTTCCGCCCCCGCCGCCATGGCGGAGACGATCGGACAACAGCCTCTCCTGCTGGACGGGAGCGGCCCGGTGCAGGCAGTGCCGGCGGACATCCCCTGGGCCGCGGTGCTGCTTGCACTGTGGCTCGCGGGTGTGGCCGGGTTCCTGTGGTTGCGCTTTTCCGCCTATTTCCGCGCCCGGCGCGTGCTCCTGGCGGATGCCGCCCCGGTCGGGGAGGCCGGCCGGGTCCGGCTGGTCGAAACGCCGGAGACCAACGCGCCGATCGCCTTCGGCTTGTTCGACCCCGTCGTCGCCCTGCCGCCCGGGTTCATGGCCCGGCGCGACCGCGATGCCCGCGACCTGGCCTTGGCGCACGAGCTCGCGCACCATCGCGGGCACGACCTGCTGGCCAATTTCGCGGCCCAGTTCCTCTTCGCGCTGCACTGGTTCAACCCGCTCGCCTATCTCGGCTGGCAGGCGATGCGCCGCGACCAGGAGGCGGCCTGCGACGCGAGGGTCGTCGAAACGCGCGATCGCCGCGCGCGCGCCGAATACGGGCGCGTGATCGCCAGCTTCGCCGCCGGCCCGCGGGTGGCGCTCGCCGCGCCGATGGCCTGCCCGGTCCTGGGCGACAAGTCGATAATCCAACGCCTGAGGAGCCTGACGATGAACGAGATCACCCCGCGCCGCCGGATGGCCGGCCGCGCCCTGCTGGCAGCCGGCCTCCTGGCCCTGCCGCTCACCGCCACGGTGTCCTATGCCGAGAGCGCTGCCGACGCGCCCCCGCAGCCGCCCGAGGCGCCGGCCGCGCCGCTGCCGCCCGAGCCGCCGCTGCCCCCGCAGCCGGCCGCTTTCGCCCCCGAAGCCCCGCCCGCGCCGCCTGCGCCCCCCGCGCCGCCGGCGCCCGGCACCGACAATGCGCGCCACGTCCTCATCGAACGGATCGAGCGCAGCGAGGACGGGCGGCGCACGGTCGAGGTCCGCCGCGTCGAGCGCGAGAATGCCCGGGCCAAGGCCGAGAAGGCGCGCCGGAAGGCCGAGAAGGCCCGCGAAATGGCGG
Source organism: Pelagerythrobacter marinus (assembly GCF_034375205.1). Lineage (NCBI taxonomy): Bacteria > Pseudomonadati > Pseudomonadota > Alphaproteobacteria > Sphingomonadales > Erythrobacteraceae > Pelagerythrobacter > Pelagerythrobacter marinus. Next base: position 1,085,274 of record NZ_CP139719.1, read on the forward strand.
CCCTGTCCGAGGCCGATCGGGCCGAACTGGCGGCCGACATGGCACGGCTGGAAGTCGAGCTCGACGGGATCGGCGAGGAAGTCGAGCGCGAGGTCCGGCTCGCCCTCGCGAGCGCGCCCAGGGTGATCCCGGGGTGCCGCGGCGAGGGGATCGTCCATGAAAGCAACGAGGGCGGGCGCGAGGTCATCCGCATCTGCACCCGCCGGATCCAGGCCCAGGCCAGGGCCGGCCTGCGCGAAGCCCGTGCGGCTCTGGCGCAGGACACCACGATCCCGCCCGAAGCGCGGGCCGAGGCCCTGCGCTCGATCGACGAGGCGATGGCGGAGATGCCGACCCACGACTGATCGATCGCGGGCCCGGCTGCCGGCACGGTCCCCTCAGCCGCCGGTATCCTGCACGACTTCCTCGGAAACGAAGGTGATGTCGCCCTCGTTTCCGGGGCCCTCGTTTCCGGGTACGCCTGCCTCTTCCGGCGAGGCGAGCCGCGGGGTCTTTTCGCGGTCGCTCCACTCGACGCTGTCGTCCTCGTCCATGTCGATCCGGGCAAAGGCCGGGCGCGCCGGATAGGAACAGCCCATCTGCTCGCCGCGCCCTTTCAGGTATCCGCGCCGGATGGCGCCCGCCGTGATCGCGGCTTCGAAGGCGCGCTGGTGGTCCGCCGCGCCGGTAATTTCACGCACGATGGAACGGAAGGGGATGAACGATCCCACCGCGCTCTGGGCGATGCGTCCGACCGAGATCGCATCGCCGCGGCCGTCGGCGACGTCGAGGTCGGGGCCCAGGATGGCGTCGAGTTCGGCGATGGCACTGCCGATGTCGTCGCACCCGTCCAGCCCGTCGCCGGCGTAGGGTGCCTCGGCCGCTTCCAGCAGCAGCGGCGGGATCGGATCTTTCGCGAGGTTGAGGTCGGTCAGCGGCGTCCTGGCCACGTCTTCGACGTCGGGTTCGGCGTCCATCGCGCCCTGGGCCCGGGCAGCCGCCGGCGCGACCGGGACCGCCGCGATCGCCGCAGCCACCGCGCCGGCCAGGATCCCGCTACGCATCGGGCGTTCAGCCCATTTCGAAATAGGCATCGCACACCCTTTCGTCGGCGCTTTCCATTCCGCGTCGCAGGGCTTCCATGCGCTGTGCGCTGGTGCCGTGCGTGAAGCTTTCGGGGTTCGCCTGCCGCCCGGCGCGCCGCTGCAAGGTATCGTCGCCGATCGCGCTCGCGGCGCGCAGGCCTTCCTCCATGTCGCCCGGTTCGATCAGGTTGCGGTTCTTGCCCGCCCACACGCCGGCGTAGCAATCGGCCTGCAGCTCCATGCGGACCTGGAGCTGGTTGGCGCTGCGCGGGTTTTGCGCCTGCGCGCTGCGGACCTGGGCGGCCAGGCCGGTGAGGTTCTGGATATGGTGTCCGTATTCATGCGCCATCACGTAATAGCGGGCGAAGTCGCCCCCCGCGCCCAGTTCGCGCGCGAGCGTGTCGTAGAAGCTCGTGTCGATATAGATGCCGTTGTCCGCCGGGCAGTAGAACGGGCCGGCCGCGCTCGACGCCGCGCCGCAGCCCGACGGGGTGCCGCCCTGGTAGAACGTCAGCAGCGGATCGCTGAAGGCGATCCCGGCGCGGGCGAATTCCGGCTGCCACGTGCGGTTCAGCGAATCGAGCGCGTTGCAGGCTTCGAGCGCGTAGGCATTCTGTTCGCATATTTCGGTCTGCGAGAGGTTCGATGCCTGTTGCGGCCCGCCGGGGGCGGACTGTTGCTGCTGCTGCATTCCGTCGAGCGTGCCGAGCATCTGGCCCGGATCGACCCCGAAGACGAGCGCCGCGATCACGACCACGATCAGCGAGCCGCATCCCAGCTTGCCCCCGCCGCCGCCGGGAAAGCGGCCGCCACCCGTGCCGCCCTGGCGGACCCTGATATTCCGGGGATCGAACCGTTTGAGCCGCATCGTTTCCTCCCTGTCGGCGCCGGCGCGACGATATCTTCTGGACAGCGGTGTGTCCTGCCGCAAAAGCGGTTATGCAGCGCGACGCAGTTGAAATCCACGGGAGATCCAGATGTTCCTCACCGGCAAGCGGGCCCTTGTCACCGGATCGACATCGGGCATCGGCCTTGCCATCGCGCGTGCGCTGGCGGGCGAGGGGGCCGAAATCGTCCTCAACGGCTTCGGCGACGACGATGCCATTGCCGCGCTCTGCGACGAGCTGGGCGCGCGCCACGCCGGTGCCGACCTGACCACGGCCGAAGGATGCGATGCGCTGATGGACGCGGCGGGGCCGGTCGATATCCTGGTCAACAACGCCGGGATGCAGCACGTCGCCCCGGTGGAGGACTTTCCCGCCGAACGGTGGGACGCGATCCTCGCGCTCAATCTCACCGCCGCCTTCCACACCGTGCGCCGCGCCGTGCCGCACATGAACGCGCAAGGCTGGGGGCGGATCATCAACACCGCCAGCGCCCATTCGAAGACCGCCTCGCCGTTCAAGAGCGCCTATGTCGCGGCAAAGCACGGGCTGGACGGGTTCACCAAGACGGTGGCGCTGGAACTGGCGCAATCCGGCGTGACGGCCAACTGCATCAGCCCCGGCTACGTCTGGACGCCGCTGGTCGAGAACCAGATTCCCGACACGATGAAGGCCCGTGGGCTGACGCGCGAACAGGTGGTGGACGACGTGCTGCTGGCCAAGCAGCCGACCAAGCGTTTCGTCCAGCCGGCGGAACTCGGCGCGCTGGCGGTGTTTCTATGCCGCGAGGAAGCCGGCAATGTCACCGGCGCCAACTGGAGCGTCGACGGCGGCTGGACCGCCGAATAGGAGGGACGATGGCGGCGGGGGCACCGGCAAAGCGCCGAACACTCGCGATCCTGCTCGCGATGCTGGCGGCAAGCTGCGCCCCGGCGCCGATCGGCGGGCCGCCGGCCGACAGGCTGGCGACGATCGAGGCGGAACTGGAAGCCGACATCGCCGTCCTGGCCAGCGACGCGTTCGAGGGGCGGCGCCCCGGCACCCCGGGCGAGGCGAAGACCCTGCGATACCTGGCCCAGGCCTGGCAGGCCGCCGGGCTGGAATCGGGCACCAACGACCCGGCCAACCCGTGGTTCGCGCCGGTCGCCCTGCAACTGAACACGCCCGACCGGTCCGAAGCGCGGTTCTATCGCGGGCGGCGCGAACTGCCCGTGCCCGCAGGATCGGTGCGGCTCTATACCTCTGGCCGGCGCTCGCTGCTCGAACGCAGCCCGGTGGTCTTCGTCGGGCGGGCGGGGGAAGCGCTGGAGCAGTCCGAACTGGCCGGGCGCATCGCGCTGATGCTGTGGGACCATCCGCGCCGCATCGAACAGCACGAGGCCCTGCTGGACAAGGGGGCCGCAGCGGTCCTCGCGATCGTCCCCGACGCGGGCGAGCTGCGCGAACTGGCCGACCGCCGGGCCAAGGGTTCCTATCGCCTGGTGGACGAGGAGGACGGCGCCCGGCTCGACGGGCTCGTCTCGGCCGACGGTGCGCGGGCGCTGCTCGGCGCGGAGCGGTTCGCATCGCTGTCGCGGGCGGCCGGCCTGCCCGGTTTCCGCCCGCAGCCGCTCGCGGTCGAGGCCCGGCTGGAGGCGACCTCGCTCCAGGCCGAAGTGCGCACGCACAACCTCGTCGCGCGCCTGCCCGGGCGGCGGCCCGAAACCGGCGCCGTCCTGCTGCTCGCGCACTGGGATCACTTCGGCTATTGCGCGGAAGGGGAAGAGCCGCTGGCGATCTGCAACGGCGCGGTGGACAATGCCAGCGGGCTGGCCCTGCTGAGCGCGGTCGCGCGGCGCCTGCCTGCGGCGGGGTTCGATCGCGACGTCTATTTCCTCGCCACCACGGCAGAGGAATGGGGCCTCCTCGGCGCGCGGGCCTTCGCGCGCGATCCGGCGATACCGCTCGACAGCATCGTCGCGGCCTTCAACGTCGATACCGTGGCGATCGCCCCGCGCGGCGGGCCGGTGGCAGTGGTCGGCCACGGGCTGACCGACCTCGACGACGATATCGCGCGCGTCCTCGCCGCGAGCGGGCGCGCGGCGGGCGATCACGACTATGCCAACCGCTACCTGCGCCGGCAGGATGGCTGGGCGCTGCTGCAGCACGACGTGCCGACCGTGGCCGTATCGGCGGCCTTCGCCGATCACCCGGCGCTGGAGAGGTTCATGCGCGAACGTTACCACCGGGCCGCCGACGTTGCCGACGGCTCGATCGTGCTGGGCGGGGCGGCCGAGGACGTCCTGCTCCACCTCGCCCTGGTGGAGCATTTCGCCAGCGCCGCGAGCTACCCCGCCAGGGCGGCCGTCCCCGGCGATTAATTGCCCCGCACCCCTAGCGGGCCGGGGGACATGCGGTTACATGGGCCGCCACGATTCTTCCGGCGAAAGACTTGCAAGTGGCTTCCATCGACATTCCCCTCGGCCTGACGTTCGACGACGTTCTCCTCCGGCCGGCCGAAAGCGACATCCTGCCTTCGATGGCGGACACCCGCACCCAGCTCACGCGCCAGATCGCGTTGAACATCCCGGTCCTGTCGGCCGCGATGGACACGGTGACGGAAGCCGACATGGCGATCGTCATGGCGCAGCTGGGCGGCATCGGCGTGCTTCACCGCAACCTGACGGTGGAGCAGCAGTGCACGGCGGTGCGCGCGGTCAAGCGCTTCGAAAGCGGCATGGTCGTCAACCCGATCACCGTTTCGCCCGATGCCACGCTGGGCGATGCGCAGGCCCTGATGCAGCAGCACCGGATCAGCGGCATCCCGGTAACCGATCGCGGGGGCAAGCTGGTCGGCATCCTGACCAACCGCGACGTGCGTTTCGCCGAGAACCCGGCCCAGCCGGTCCGCGAACTGATGACGACCGACAACCTCGCCACCGTGCCGCTCGGCACCGGCCAGGACGAGGCGCGCCGCCTGCTGCACCAGCGGCGGATCGAGAAGCTGCTGGTGGTGGACGACGATTTCCGCTGCATCGGCCTGATCACGGTCAAGGATATCGAGAAGGCGGTCAACTATCCGCACGCGACCAAGGACGCGGCTGGCCGGCTGCGCGTCGCGGCGGCTTCGACCGTGGGCGACAAGGGCTTCGAACGGACCGAGGCGCTCGTCGATGCCGAAGTGGACGTGGTGATCATCGACACCGCGCACGGCCACAACCGCGACGTGGCGCGGGCGGTCGAGAAGGCCAAGGGGCTTTCGAACTCGGTCCAGATCGTCGCCGGGAACGTCGCCACGGCGGAGGCGACCCGCGCGCTGATCGATGCCGGGGCCGACGCGGTCAAGGTCGGGATCGGCCCGGGGTCGATCTGCACCACGCGCATCGTCGCCGGCGTCGGCGTGCCGCAGCTGACCGCGATCATGGACTGCGCCGAAGAGGCCGCGAAATCGGGCGTTCCGGTGATTGCCGACGGCGGCCTGCGGACCAGCGGCGACGCGGCCAAGGCCCTGGCCGCCGGCGCTTCGACCGTCATGGTCGGGTCGATGCTGGCCGGCACGGCCGAAAGCCCGGGCGAGACGTTCCTCTACCAGGGCCGCAGCTACAAGGCCTATCGCGGGATGGGCAGCGTCGGCGCGATGGCACGCGGCAGCGCCGACCGCTATTTCCAGCAGGACGTGTCGGCGATGAAGCTCGTTCCCGAGGGGATCGAGGGGCAGGTGCCGTTCAAGGGGCCCGCGGCCGACGTGATCCACCAGCTCGTGGGCGGGGTGAAGGCCGCGATGGGCTATACCGGCAGCGCGACGATCGACGACTTGCGCACCCGCGCGCAGTTCGTGCGGATCACCAATGCGGGCCTGAGCGAAAGCCATGTCCACGACGTGGCGATCACGCGTGAGGCACCGAACTATCCGACCCGCTAGGCCCGGCCGCGCGGTGGCGGACGGCCGCTTCGTGCACGCCGGGGTACGGGCATGACGCCCGCCGCGCGGGTCCAGGCCGCGATCGAACTGCTCGACGCGATCGTCGCCGCCGCGCGCACCGGCGGCGCGCCTGCCGACCGGCTGGTCGCCGACTATTTCCGCCAGCGCCGCTATGCCGGCAGCAAGGACCGGCGCGCCGTGCGCGAGCTGGTCTATCGCGCGATCCGCGCCTGCGGGCCGGTGCCCCGCGATGGCCGCGCGGCCATGTTGCGGCTGGCGCTGGAGGACGCGGCGCTGCCCCCGTTGTTCGACGGTTCGCCGCACGGCCCCGCTCCGATCGGCCCCGGCGAGGAAGCCGCCGACGCGGGGCTGGCGCCCGCGTGGCTGGAGGAGGCGCTGGCAGGTTCGGCCATCGCGGGGGACGAGGCGCGCGCCCTGTTGGGCCGGGCCCCGCTCGACCTGCGGGTCAACCGGCTGAAGGCCGATCGCGCCACGCTCGACCTGCTCGAGCCGGGCGACGTGCTGGCGGCACCCGACGGCTTGCGCTTTCCCGCAGGGACGGCGGTCGATCGATGGGCCGCCTATCGCGAGGGCGCGGTCGAGATCCAGGACCACGGCAGCCAGCTCGCCTGCATCGCCGTGGGAGCGCGGCCGGGCGAAACGGTGATCGACTTGTGCGCCGGCGGCGGGGGCAAGACGCTCGCGCTCGCCGCGGCGATGGAAAACCGCGGAACCCTGGTCGCCAGCGACACCGATCGCGCGCGCCTGTCGCGCCTGGGGCCGCGCGCGCAGCGGGCCGGCGCGAGCATGATCGAGAGCGTGCTGCTCGATCCGGGCCGCGAGGCCGAGGGGCTGGCCCGGTTTGCCGGGCAGGCCGACGCCGTCCTCGTCGATGCGCCCTGTTCGGGGACCGGCACCTGGCGCCGCAATCCGGAGGCGCGCTGGCGGCTCGACCCGGCGGCACTGACGCGGTTCGCCGCGGTGCAGGACCGGCTGCTGGCGATTGCCGCGGGGCTGGTGCGTCCCGGCGGGCGGCTGGTCTTCGTGACCTGTTCGCTGCTCGACGCGGAAGGGGCGGAGCGGATCGCCGCCTTCCTGGCCGAGCGCCCCGACTGGCGGGCGGAGCGGCCCGATCTCCCCCTCGGGCGCGAGCGCGGGGCCGGCCTGCGCCTGACGCCGGGCCACGACGATACCGACGGATTTTTCATCGCACGTGCAGCCCGGGCATGTTAATCGGCGAGGTCATGGCAGAGGAACCGTCTGCAAATGTCCCGCCTTTTCAGGAGTTGATCATGCGTTTCGCCCCCGCCGCCGCCGCCCTGTCGCTGGTCGTCGCGATTACCGCGAGCGTGGGGCAGGGCGCGGAGCGCGAGGCCGATCCGCGGGCCGCCATGCTGGTTGCACAAGGCCGCGCGGCGATGGATGCGCAGGACCCGCAGGGCGCGATCGACGCGTTCGAGGCCGCGCTGGCGGTCGATCCGGGGCACACCGCGATCTTCCTCGAGCTCGCACGGGCCGCGCGGGCGGAGGGGCTGCAGGGCAAGGCGATCCATTACTACCGCGAGGCGCTGGCCCGCGATCCGGGCAACCTGGCGGCCATTTCGGGCGAGGGCGAGGCCCTGGTGGAGAAAGGCGCGGTGGAAAAGGCCAAGGCCAATCTCGCCAAGCTTCACAGCATGTGCGGCGAAGGCTGCGTCGAGGCGCAGAGGCTGGCCGGCGCGATCCAGCGCGGGCCGCGCGCGCCGGTGCTGACGGCGGAAGCTGTCATGCCCGATGCCCAGGCCAGCCAGGCGAACTAGGCGAATGCGCCGAACTAGGCGAATGCCATCCCCGCGCGCCGGGCCGTGCCGCCGCGCTCACACCAGTTCGCGGAAAGCCTCCAGCACGGCGCGATAGACGCGCTTCTTGAACGGCACGATCAGGTCCGGCAGCTGTTCGGGATCGACCCATTTCCAGTCGCAGAACTCGGGCGGGTCGTGCGCTTCCAGGTCGATATCGGCATCGGTGCCGGAAAAGCGCGCCAGGAACCACACCTGTTCCTGCCCGCGATAGCGGCCGCCCCACAGCTTGCCCATCAGCTCTTCGGGCAGGTCGTAGCGGACCGGTTCCTCCATCTGGCGCAGGATCGTGACGTGCGCGGGATCGGCGCCGGTTTCCTCCCCCAGTTCGCGCAGGGCCGCCTCGCGCAGGTCCTCGCCCTCGTCCACGCCGCCCTGGGGCATCTGCCACCAGTCGCCTTCCTTGTTGTCGATCCTGCGGCCGACGAAGGCGCGGCCTTCGGCATTGACCAGCATGACGCCCACGCAGGGGCGATAACCCAGTTCGTTCATGCGCCTCCCTTGCCCTGGCTCGCCTGGCGAGTCAGCATCAACTTGATCGCAGCGATGAAGGATTCGAGGTCCTCCTGGCCGCTGGGGATCGCCTTGCGCAATGTCGTGAAGCCGTGAATGTTCCCGGCGAATTCCAGGTAAGTCACGTCGATCCCCAGGCCGATCAGGTGGGCCGCGTAGTTGCGCCCCGAATCGCGCAGCGGGTCGAGCCCCGCGGTGCAGATCACGGTTGGCGGCGTGCCCGAACAGTCGCCGATCATCGGCATGTTGCGCCGGTCCTGCGGGTCGGCGGCATACTGCGCGGTGAACCAGGCCATCGCCGCGCCGGTGAGCAGGAACCCGTCGGAAAAGTCGAAGAAGCTGCGATGCTGCGCGGGATCGTCCGCCACCGGGTAGATCGGCGCCTGGACGATCACCGGCACCGCCGCCGGTTCGGCGCAGAGCTGGTTCGTGGTGACGATCGTCAGGTTGCCGCCCGCGCTGTCGCCGGTGATGACGAGGCCGGTGATCTCGCGCCCCAGCTCGGCCGGGCTGCCGGCGATCCACCGGGCCGCCGCCTCGCAATCGTCGGGCGCGGCGGGGAACGGGTGTTCGGGCGCGAGCCGGTAATCGACCGAGACGACCGGCAGGTCGAGCTGGTGGCAGATCTCGGTACACAGCGCGTGATAGACCTCGAGGTCGCCGATCACGAAGCCCCCGCCGTGGATGAACACCACGCAGGGGCCGGGGCCGCGCGATTCGCGCGTGTCGTAGAGCCGCAGCGGGATCTCGCCCCCCGGGCCGGGGCACGAGAGGTCGCGCACGACCGCCAGATCGCGCGGCTCCGCCTCGGCCAGCATTCCCATCGTGCGCATCCCCTCGCGCCCTTCCTCGACCGGCAGTTCCTCCACCCCCGGGCGGCCGAGCTGCTCCAGCATGTCGAGGAATGCGCGCACGTCGTCGCGCACGTAGTGATCGTCGCTGGCCATATTGTTCCCTCCCGCCAATCGGTTTCTTTTCGCAATCCTAGCGCGCAAAGTGCGCTTTTCCACTCGACATTTTGCGCCCCGGGGAGAAAAACTTCATTGCGGGAGAGGGGGAGGGTGCATAGGTGCCGCCCCCCGAGAAGAATGCATCGCCCGCGGGCGGTGCGCGAAAAGGAATTTCGATGGCTAGTCAGGCCGCCGCAACCCCGCGTGAAGCGGATTCCCCCGATGCCGTAGTCGTGCGTTTCGCCGGAGATTCCGGCGATGGCATGCAGCTGACGGGCGGGCAGTTCACCCTCTCGACCGCGTTGGCGGGCAACGACTTGGCCACGTTCCCCGACTTCCCGGCCGAGATCCGCGCCCCGCAGGGCACGCTGTTCGGCGTATCGGCGTTCCAGATCAATTTCGGCAGCCGCGAGATCAACACCGCCGGCGACGCGCCCGATGTCCTGGTGGCGATGAACCCGGCCGCGCTGAAGGTGAACCTCGCCGCGCTGAAGCCGGGCGGGCTGATCATCGCCGACACCGGCGAGTTCACCAAGCGCAACCTCGACAAGGCGAAGTACGAGGCCAACCCGCTGGAAGACGGCAGCCTGGCGAAATACGACCTGCTGGCGTTCGACATCAGTGCGCTGACGATCGAGGCGGTCAAGCCCTTCGGCCTCGGCAACAAGGATGCCCTGCGCTGCAAGAACATGTGGACGCTGGGGCTGGCGCTGTGGATGTTCGACCGCCCGCGCGAGCCGCTGCACGACTGGCTGCGCCAGAAATTCCGCAACAAGCCCGAGATCGCCGATGCCAACATCGCCGCGCTCGATGCCGGCCATGCCTATGGCGAAACGGCCGAGCTTTCGGGCCCGCTGAAGCAGGTCCACGTCGATCCGGTGCCGAGCGAGCCGGGCCTCTACCGCACGATCACCGGGGCCGAGGCGGTCTCGCTGGGCCTCGTCGCGGGCGCGCAGCTGGCTGAACTGCCGATGTTCTTCGGCGGCTATCCGATCACGCCGGCGAGCGCGATCCTGCACCACCTGGCGCGGCTGAAGGAATTCGGCGTCACGACCTTCCAGGCGGAAGACGAGATCGCGGCCATCTGCGCGGCGATCGGCGCCAGCTATGCCGGCAGCCTGGGGGTGACCTCCTCCAGCGGGCCGGGCATCGCGCTGAAGGGCGAGGCGATGGGCCTTGCCATCATGACCGAGCTGCCGCTGGTGATCGTCAATTCGCAGCGCGGCGGCCCGTCCACCGGGCTTCCGACCAAGACCGAGCAGAGCGATCTCTACCAGGCCGTCTACGGCCGCAACGGCGACGCGCCGATGCCGGTGATCGCGGCGCGCAGCCCGGGCGACGCGTTCGACTGCGCGATCGAGGCCTGCCGCATCGCGGTCGAATACATGACCCCGGTCATGCTGTTGACCGACGGCTATATCGCCAATGCGGCCGAGCCGTGGAAGGTGCCCGATCCGGCGGCCTATGCCAGGTTCCCGGCCACGTTCCTGGCGGAGAAGAACGCCGGCGACACCCTGCTGCCGTACAAGCGCGATGCGAAGGGCGCGCGCCCGTGGATCAAGCCCGGCACCCCCGGCCTGATGCACCGCATCGGCGGGATCGAGAAGGCGGTGGATACCGGCCACATCGATTATTCGCCCGACAACCACCAGGCGATGACCGATGCGCGCAAGGACAAGGTCCTGGGCGTGACGGTGCCCGACCAGGACGTCTGCCTCGGCGGCGAGAGCGGCCGGCTGGCGGTCGTCGGCTGGGGCTCGACCTTCGGCCCGATCCACCAGGCCGTGGGCCGCGCGCGGCGCAAGGGGTACGACGTCAGCCACGTCCACGTGCGCCATATCTGGCCCCTGCCGGCCAACCTCGGCGCTCTGCTCAAGCGTTTCGACAAGGTCCTCGTGCCCGAGATGAACACCGGCCAGTTCAAGACCGTGCTGCGCGACCAGTTCCTGATCGACGCCGAGCCGCTGACCAAGACCAGCGGCCAGCCGTTCCAGATCGCCGAGCTGGAAGAGGCGATCGGCAAGTACTTCGACGGCATTGCCGACAACGAGGGCGGGCAGGTCCCGGTCAACGAAGAGCAGTTGCCGCACCTGGAATCGGGGCATGACGACGGCTCGCTGAACGCCAAGGCCTCGCCGCAATCGCAGGAGCACGGCTCGTGAACGCACCAGTGAAAATCGAAACCACGCTCAAGGACTGGGAAACCGACCAGGAGGTTCGCTGGTGCCCGGGCTGCGGCGACTACGCGATCCTCAAGGCGGTGCAGCGCACGCTGCCGCAGATCGGGGCCGACCCGGCGAACACAGTGTTCATCAGCGGCATCGGCTGTTCCAGCCGGTTCCCCTATTACATGGAAAGCTATGGCTTCCACACGATCCACGGGCGCGCGCCGGCCGTGGCGACGGGGGTGAAGCTGGCCAATCCCGATCTCGACATCTGGCTGGTGACCGGCGACGGCGACGGCCTGTCGATCGGCGGCAACCACCTGATGCACGTGCTGCGGCGCAACGTGAACATGCAGATCATGCTGTTCAACAACGAGATCTACGGCCTGACCAAGGGCCAGTACTCGCCGACCAGCCGCGAGGGGACCAAGTCGCCCTCCACCCCGCTGGGCAGCTACGACCACCCGGCGCGGCCGGCGGCCTTCGCGCTCGGTTCGGGCGCGCGCTTCGTGGCGCGCGGGTTCGACGTGTCGAAGAAACTGCCCGAAGTGCTGAAGGCGGCCCACGCCCACCAGGGCGCGGCCTTCATCGAGATCTTCCAGAACTGCATCGTCTACAACAAGGACGTGTTCGAGGATTTCGCCGCCCCCAAGGGGGCCGAGGCGCAGCAGCTCTGGCTGGAACACGGCGAGCCGATGCTGTTCGCCGGCGGCACCAGGGGCATCACGCTCGACCGCGACAAGCTGTGCCTCGAAGTGGTCGATGTCGTCGATGGCGACTGGCAGGCGGCCGGGGTGATCGTGCACGACGCGGCCAACCGTTCGATCGCGCACATGCTGGTGGAAATGCCGTTCGGCCCGTTCCCGATGGCGCTGGGCGTCCTCTACGACGATCCGCGCCCGACTTTCGAGACCGCGGTGATCGAGGAACGCGCCCAGGCCAGCGCGGGCAAGGAAGCCGACCTCGCGCGGCTGCTGGGCAAGGGGCAGACCTGGACCGTCAGCGGAACCGCGCAGGACCCGGTCTGACGCGGGATTTGCCGCCGCCTGACAAGGATTCGACGCTTTTTCTGAACCTTCCGCCGGCTCGTTCGTTCGTGCCGTGAAGCCTGCCCCACTGGCAGGTCATACGAAGGAGAGTTCGATGAAGAAGCTCAACGCCTCCCTCGCCACGGCGAGCGCGCTCGCATTTGCCCTCGCCGCGTGCGGCGAACCCGAGGTGGCCGAAACCGACAACGCGATGGTCGAGGAAGACCTGTCCGAAACGGCCGAATTCGATCCCTCGACCCGCGACTACACGCTGACCGAAGAGGCGCAGGCGCGCCGCGACGCGTTCGACGAAACCGCCTTCCAGGAAGAATACGGCACCTATCGCGACGATATCATGTCCGAACCGGCCGAACCGACCGGCAGCGATGCCGACGATCCTGCCGAGGCCCAGGCCGCGTCCGCCCCGCGCGATCCGCAGACCAACATGCGCGCGCGCGAGAACATGACCTTCGCCTATCTCGACCGGAACGACGACGGGCAGCTCTCGGTCGCCGAATATGCGATCTGGGCCATCCCGCTCGACCCCACGGCGCCGCGTCCCGACGACCAGAACGCCCCGCGCGTGACGGCGGAACAGGCCAACAAGGCCGCGGATTCGTTCTTCTACTACGACCGCGACGGCGACACCTACCTGTCGCAATCCGAATTCCAGGCCGCCCGCAGCGGGGCCGACGTCGCCTGACGGCGCCGACAGCGGACGACGAGAGGGCGGCGAGGTTTTCGCCGCCCTTTTTGATTCGCCCGAACCGCGTTACCGCGCAGGCCGGGCCGGCGCAGGGGCGCGAATCGGAACGGAGACGACGTGGACAATCTGACGCACAGCCTCGTCGGGGCGCTGATCGGACAGGCGGGGCTGAAGCGGAAGACCGGCCTCGCCATGCCCGCGCTGGTGATCGGCGCCAACCTGCCCGATGTCGACGCGGCCTGCTTCTTCTGGCTCGAAGGGGTCGAGCACCTTGGCTTCCGCCGCGGGATCACCCACGGGCCGATCGCCTGGGTTCTCCTGCCGCTGGTCCTGGCCGGGCTGCTCTACGCCTTCGACCGGTGGCAGGAACGGCGCGGGAAGCGGCCCGAAGGGCGCTTGCCGGTGCGGTTTGGCTGGCTCTACGCGCTCGCCTTCATCGGCTGCCTCACCCACCCGGCGCTCGACTGGCTCAACGTCTACGGCATTCGCCTGCTGGAGCCGTTTTCCAGCCGTTGGTTCTACGGCGACACGCTGTTCATCATCGACGTCTGGCTCTGGGCCCTGCTGGGCCTCGCCACGTGGTTCTCGCTCCGGCGCGAGAAGCGCGGCGGGGAATGGCGGCGGCCGGCGCGGATCGCGATCGCGGTGGCGCTGGCCTACGTCGGGCTGAACGGGGGCATCACCTATTTCGAGCGCCAGACGGGCGCGCTGATGGCCGAACCCTATCCCGAGGTGGCGATCGCCGCGCCGGTGCCGCTGGCATTCTGGGAGCGGGAGCGGATCATCCGCACGGCCGACGGCCTCTGGTGGTCCTCCGACTGGACCGGCGCGGCCGACGGCCATGGATATCGCGCGCCCCCGCGGCAGCAATGCGCCCTGCCGGACGAGGGCACCCTTGCGGGCAATGCCCAGGCGGCGGCGTTCCTTTTCTGGTCGCGTGCACCCTTCGCGGAACGGGCGCCCGACGGTTCGCCGGATGGATCGCCAAACGGATCGCTCGTCCTGCGCGATGCCCGTTTCTACGATCCGCGCGCGCGCGACCGGTTCTCGGTCGCCTTGCCCGGCATACCTTGCGAACCGCTCGGCTGGCGAGGGGCCGGGGCCAGGCTCTCCACCGCCTCGCTGTCCGCCGCCGCCCGGGCCGGGCGATAGAGCAGGGCCGCCGCGAGGAAGGCCCAGCCGGCCCCGCCCAGCCAGCCCGCGATCGCGTCGGTCGGGAAATGGACCCCCAGCATGACGCGGCTCCAGGCGACCATCGCGCTCACCACCATGGCTGCGCCGACCACCGTGTAGCGCACCGCGTGGCGCCGGCTCAGCGCGGCGAAGGCGAGCGCGATCGCGATATAGACCACCGCCGCGTTGAAGCTGTGGCCCGAGGGGAAGCTCTGCCCGCCCGCTTCCATCAGCCGCGGCACGATCTCGGGCCGTTCGCGCCCGACCAGGTGCTTGGCCCCGGTATTGACCAGCCAGCCCGCGACCACCGTCATCGCCAGCAGCACCGCCTCGCGCCGCAGCCTCAGGAACGCGAGCGCGACGATGGCGGCTACTGCGAAGAGGTTGCGCAGGAACACGCCGCCCAGCGCGGTCACGTCGCGCACGATCTCGCGCAGCAGGGGCGGCCCGGCCAGCGCCAGCTCCTCCCCGCTTCGCGCCAGCACCAGGCCCGCGCGGTCGAACCCGGCGGCGTGTCCGCGGGCGAGGAGCCAGGCGACGAGGGCGAAGCCGGTCCAGCACGCGAGGCCCACGACGGCCGCCTTGCGCCGGTCGATCGCGAATCCGCGCGCCGGCAGGCGGACGGTTTCGGCGGGCAGGTGATGGCCCTGGCGGGCGGGATCGTTCATGCCCGGGGAACCCGGGGGCGGCCGTTCCCGTTCCCCGGGGCATGACTTCGCCGCAGATCGTGTGGCTGCGGCGCGACTTGCGCCTGGCCGACCAGCCCGCCTTCCACGCGGCGGCGCAGGCGGGGCCGGTCATCCCGGTCTTCGTGCTCGACGAGGATGCCCCGGGCGACCATGCCCCCGGCGGCGCGGCGCGCTGGTGGCTGCACCACTCGCTCGACAGCCTCGGGCGGTCGCTCGCGCGGCACCGCTCGCGAATCGTCCTGCGCCGCGGCGACGCGGTCCAGCACCTGGCCACGATCGCGCAGGCGGCCGGGGCGGGCGCCGTCCACGCCGTGCGCCATTACGAGCCGTGGTGGCAGGAAGCGGAAAGCCGCCTGGGGGCGGAACTCGACCTGGTCCTGCACGATGGCAACTACCTCGCTCCTCCCGGGTTCGTGACCACGGGTTCGGGCGATCCCTACAAGATCTACACGCCTTTCGCGAAGGCCATGCTGGCCGAGATGCCGCCGCGCGCCTGCCTGCCCGAACCGGCGCGGATCGCGCTGCCGGATAGCTGGCCCGACAGCGACGCGCTGGACGACTGGAACCTCCTGCCCACCGCGCCCGACTGGGCGGGCGGGCTGCGCGAGGCCTGGGACGTCGGCGAAGCGGCCGCGCACGACCGGCTCGAGCGCTGGGCCGGCGCGGTTTCCACCTATCACGAGAGCCGCGACATGCCTTCCGAGGACGGTTCCTCGCGCCTCTCGCCGCACTTGCACTGGGGGGAGATCTCCCCCGCGCAGGTCTGGCACGCGCTCAAGGGCCGCCGGGGGGAGGGCTGGGCGACGTTCGCCGGGGAACTGCTCTGGCGCGACTATGCCCAGACCGTGGTCTGCCAGTTCCCCGACTATGGCCGGGCCAGCCACCGTGAAGGGCTGGATGATATCTGGCGCAACCCGAACCGCGGGCCCCTGATCGCGGAGGACTTGCGCGCGTGGCAGCGGGGGCGGACCGGCTACCCGCTGGTCGATGCCGGGATGCGCCAGCTGTGGCAGACCGGCTGGATGCACAACCGCGCGCGGATGGTCTGCGCCAGCTTCCTGGTGAAGCACCTGCTGATCGACTGGACTTTCGGCGAACGCTGGTTCTGGGATTGCCTGGTCGATGCCGATTACGCCAACAACGCGGTCAACTGGCAATGGGTCGCCGGCACGGGGGTGGACAGCAACATGTTCCCCCGCATCATGGCCCCGTTGCGCCAGAGCGAGAAGTTCGACGCAGCCGGCTATATCCGCCGCCATGTGCCCGAACTGGCCGATCTTCCCGACGGCCAGATCCACGATCCGCCCGACGAAGCGCGCGGCGCCTATCCGGCGAAGATCATCGGCCATCGCGAAGCGCGCGAGCGGGCGCTGGAGGCCTATCGCGCGGCGAAAGCCTAGGCGGCGACGATCCTGGCCGCCATCAGCCGCTTGGCGACGAGGACGGCCACCAGCGGCAGGACCGCGGCCGAGGCGAGCATCCAGTCGGGGTGGGGGAACATCTGCGTCGTCCATACCCCGGCGAGCGCGATCGCCAGCCCGACGATCCAGGCCATCAGCACCCGGCGGGAGGCCGCGATCGCGGTGCAGGCCCCGGCCAGCGCGCCCAGGAACCAACCGGCGACGACCGCCACCTTGGCCCCGGTGGGAATCAGTTCCATCAACCGTTCGCGATCTTCCGCCGCGGCGAGGTCCAGCCCCGGGGGCGGGGGGAAGAGCGCGTGGCCGATCCCCTCGATCACGAAGACCACGGTGACCGCGACCACGATCCCCGCGATCGTGGCGACGACGTTGCGCACTGCCGGACTGGTCATCTGCATCCTTTCTCCAACCTGGCGGGGATCATAGCACGCCGCGCGCCGGTCTGGCGCGCCGATCGCATGCTTGAACCGGCACCGCGCCCGGTCCATAGATCGGGGCATGAAAGCGGAGGGGCTAGGCAGGGGCGAATCCCTTCTGACAGGCGGCGCCCGGTTCGAGCGCAGCCCGGGCCTGCTCGCGCGGGTGTTCGCCCCCGGCTTCCACAAGATCCTCGACCGGATCGACAGCGGGCTGGAGCGGGGATCGATCACCGGCCACCTGCCCGACGGGTCCACCCGCGTCCTGGGCGGGCGCGCGCCGGGCTTCGACGCCGAAGTCACCGTGCACGACTGGCGCGCGCTGATGCGACTGGCGACCAACGGCTCGATCGGCTGGTTCCAGGCCTGGGAAGCGGGCGAGTGGGACAGCCCCGACCCGGTGCCGCTGTTCGCGCTTTTCATGGCCAATGGCGATGCCCTGGGCGATACCGGCAGGGCGCGCGGCCCGTTCCGCTGGGCGGCGCGGGCGGCGCACTGGATGAACCGCAACACGCACGAGGGGGCGGCGCGGAACATCCACGTCCATTACGACCTCGGCAACGATTTCTACGCCCAGTGGCTCGACCCGACGATGAGCTATTCCAGCGCGATCTGGGGCGAAGGCGACGACCTCGAGGCGGCGCAGCGGCGCAAGTGGGAACGGCTGGCCCGGCGGGTGGGCGACCCGGCCTCGGTGCTGGAGATCGGCTGCGGCTGGGGCGGCCTCTCGCACCGGTTCGCCGCCGCCGGCGCGCGCGTCGTCGGGATCAGCCTGTCGGACGAGCAACTGGCCTGGGCGCGCGAGCGGCACGACCCGGCGATCGATTTCCGCCACCAGGACTACCGCGACGTGGACGAGCGTTTCGACGCGATCGTCAGCGTCGAGATGGTCGAGGCGGTCGGGCGCGAGTACTGGCCGAGCTATTTCGACTGCATCGCCCGTTGCCTGAAGCCCGGCGGGCGGGCCGCGATCCAGTTCATTTCGATGAAGGACAGCCTGTTCGAGGCCTATGCCCGCAGCGCCGATTTCATCCAGGCCTATGTCTTCCCCGGCGGGCTGCTGATCCGCACGCGCGAGTTCGAGCGGCTCGCGCGCGAACGCGGGTTGCGCTGGGCGGACTGCGAATCGTTCGGGCAGGACTATGCCCGCACGCTGCGGACCTGGCGCGCGCGGTTCGACCGCGCGGTGGAGGAAGGGCGCCTGCCGGCCGCGTTCGACGAGCGGTTCCGGCGCCTCTGGCGCTATTACCTGATGTATTGCGAGGGCGGGTTCCGCGGGGGCGGGATCGACGTTCACCAGGTTACGCTGATCAAGGAAAGGTGAGAGGAATGCCGAACTGGAAACTGGCGCTGGGCGCGGCGCTGCTGGCGAGCTGCGCCCAGGCGAATACCGTGCCCGAGCCGCAGGTCCGCGAGACGCGCCAACCCGATTCGGTCACGCTGGAGGACCAGCAGGTCCTGTTCTGGGACGACGCCACGCGCGCCGACCGCTTCCGCCGGATGGAGGACTACTTCGCCGGCACCGAGGTCGCCGCCGCGCCCGATCCGCGCCGGTTCGCGGCGGGCGAACCGTTCGACGCGGCGACGCTGGCGCAGGTCGACGGCTACCTCGCGGAACTGAACGCGGCCGGGATCATGGTGATCCAGGACGGCAAGGTGCGGCTGGAGAAGTACCGGCTCGGCTTCGGGCCGCAGCAGCGCTGGACCAGCTTCTCGGTGGCCAAGAGCTTCACCTCGACCCTGCTCGGCGCGGCGGTGAAGGACGGGCACATCGCCAGCCTTTCCGACCCGGTGACCGATTACCTGCCCGAACTCGCCGGCACGGCCTACGACGGGGTGACGGTGGAACAGGTCGCGACGATGACTTCGGGCGTTGCCTGGAACGAAGACTACGCCGATCCCGACAGCGACGTGGCGCGAATGCTGATGATCGCGCCGCGCGAAGGCGAAACCCAGTCGGTCACGTTCGCCCGGACGCTGGCGCGCGAGGCGCCCGCGGGCGAGAAATGGCTCTACAAGACGCTGGAGACGAACCTGCTGGGCGATATCGTCGCCGCGGCCACCGGGCGTTCGCTGGCGGCCTATGCGAAGGACAAGATCGTCGATCCGGCCGGGTTCGCGGGCGACCTGTTCTGGATGACCGACCTCACCGGCGGCAACGTGGGCGGCTGCTGCCTGTCGATCCGCCTTTCCGACTATGCCCGCATGGGCCAGTGGGTGCTCGAAGGCGCGCAGCCTTCCGTTCCGGAGGGGTGGTTCGGGCGTGCCGGCGCGCCGATGGTCGACCTGGGCGAAGGGCACGGATACGGTTACCAGTGGTGGTCCTACCCCGGCGGTTTCTTCGGCGGGCAGGGGATCTTCGGGCAATACGTCACCGTCGTGCCCGAACGGAACATGGTCGTCGCGATCGTGTCGAATTACCGCGTGGCGACCGACGCCGGCCTGGCAGAAACGCGCATGAAGCTGTGGCGGACGCTGATCGACGCGCGCTGAGCGCGGTCAGCAGGCGGAGCGGAAGACCGGGCTGCTGGTGTGCCGGGCGACGATGTTGTCGTGGACGACCGGGCTCAGCAGCTCGGCGAACGAGCAGCCGACCTGGCAATTGTCCCACCAGATCACCTCGGCCTGGAGCGCGCCGAGGCCCGGCAGGGTCAGCCAGCACAGCTGCCCCGGGTGCATCCGGTTGATCGCGGCGGCGGAAAAGCCGGAGACCGACAGGTCGTGGACCACGGTCTGGAACGCTTTCCCGCCCGAGGCGCGCAGCTGCGCCGGGATGGTCAGCTTGGTCCGCGGGGCGCAGCGATCTTCCTGCGCGGCGATCGAATAGCGATCGAAGGAATCGACCGGCATGGCTTGGTTACCCTTTCGCTTGCCGTCGCGCGCACGCCGCGCGCGCGGGGACTGGAGCGAATGCTGTGCCCGCCTGCTTTCGGCGAGGTTGCGGAAAAGGGTTAAGCCGGATTCACCACGCGTTCGCGGTGGCGGGTGGGGAAATCCTCGCCCACCAGGGCCGCGATCCGCCGGCCCACGACCGCCGGTTCCTTGACCGTGGCCGGGTCCTCGCCCGGATAGGCCTTGGCCCGCATGGCGGTGCGGGTCGCGCCCGGATCGACGATCGCGACCCGGATGTCGCCCAGCTTGCGGACTTCCTCCGCATAGCTGTCGAGCAGCGATTCGAACGCCGCCTTGGTCGATCCGTAGGCGGCCCAGAACGGCCGCGCATCGGCCCCCACGCTGCTGGTCAGGCCGACGACCCGTGCGCCGTCGCTACGCTTCAGCAGCGGGTCGAAGGCGGCGATCAGCGCCTGGGTCGCGAGCAGGTTGGTGGTCACCGCCTGGGCGAACTGCTTGGGCTCGATCTGGGTGACCGGGGTGAGCGTGGGGAGATAGGCCGCCGCGATCACCAGGATATCGAGCTTGTTCCACCGTCCGGCGACCGCCGCGGCGAGGCGGGCGATCCCGTCCTGTTCGGCCAGGTCGAGCGGCGCGATCGTGGCCGTGCCGCCGGCTTCGTGGATCGCGTCCTCCACCGCTTCCAGCGCCCGGACGTCGCGCCCGGTCAGGATCACGTGGGCGCCCCGGGCGGCCAGCGCGGTCGCACTCGCCGCGCCGATCCCGCGGCTCGCGCCGGTAACCAGGGCAACGCGGCCCTCCAGAGACGTGCTGTCGGCCATCAGGCAACCTTGTCGAAGGAAAGCTGGGCATCGCGGCGCTCGCGGTTGGCGAGGTCGGTCAGCGGGGTCGGATAATCGCCGGTGAAGCAGGCATCGCAGAACGACGGACAGGCCGCGTCGCGCGGCTCGTGCCCGACGGCGCGGTAGAGCCCGTCGATCGAGACGAAGGCGAGGCTGTCGGCCCTGATGAACTCGCGCATCGGCTCGATCTCCATCCGCGCGGCCAGCAGCTTGGAGCGCTCGGGCGTATCGACGCCGTAGAAGCACGAATGCGCGGTCGGCGGGCTGGCGACGCGGAAGTGCACTTCGGTCGCCCCGGCTTCGCGCATCATCTCGACGATTTTCATGCTGGTCGTGCCGCGCACGATCGAATCGTCGATCAGCACGATCCGCTTGCCTTCCACCAGCGCGCGGTTGGCATTGTGCTTGCGCTTGACGCTGGAATGGCGAACGCCGTCGCTCGGCTGGATGAACGTGCGTCCGACGTAGTGCGAACGGATGATCCCCAGTTCGAACGGCACGCCCGACTGCTGGGCATAGCCGATCGCCGCCGGCACGCCGCTGTCGGGCA
Organism: Pelagerythrobacter marinus; assembly: GCF_034375205.1. Lineage (NCBI taxonomy): Bacteria > Pseudomonadati > Pseudomonadota > Alphaproteobacteria > Sphingomonadales > Erythrobacteraceae > Pelagerythrobacter > Pelagerythrobacter marinus. Next base: position 1,106,267 of record NZ_CP139719.1, read on the forward strand.
CCGGCACGACGAGGTCCGCCTCGACCGGGTTCTCGATCGCCAGCTGTTCGCCGATCGCCTTGCGCGCGGCATAGACGCTGCGCCCGTCGAAGATCGAATCGGGCCGGCTGAAATAGACGTGCTCGAAGATGCAGGGGCGCGGGCTGTGGTTGCCGAAGGGGTGGAGCGAATCGATGTTGCCGTCGAAATCGACCTTGACCAGCTCGCCCGGTTCGACCTGGCGGACGAACTCGGCCCCGACGACGTCGAAGGCGACCGTTTCGCTGGCGAAGACGGTGGCATCGCCCATCTTGCCCATCACCAGCGGGCGAATGCCCAGCGGGTCGCGGCAGGCGATCATCCCCTCCGGCGTCATCACGATCAGGGCATAGGCCCCCTCGATCAGGCGCAGCGCGTCGATCAGGCGGTCGCTCATCGTCGGGTAGCGGCTGGTCGCGACGAGGTGGATGATCACCTCGGTATCCGAGGTGGACTGGAAGATCGCGCCCTTGCCGACCAGTTCCTGCCGCAAGGTGCCGGCGTTGGAGATATTGCCGTTGTGCGCGACCGAGAAACCGCCGCTGGCAAGATCGGCATAGAGCGGCTGGATATTGCGCAGGCCCGATCCGCCGGTGGTGGAATAGCGCACGTGCCCGGCGGCCATGAACCCGGGCAGTTCGGAAATCGCCTCGCTGGAAGAGAAGTTCTCCGCCACCTGGCCCAGCCCGCGGCGCTGGTAGAACTCGCCCCCGTCGAAGCTGGTGATGCCGGCGGCCTCCTGGCCGCGGTGCTGCAGGGCGTGGAGGCCGAGCGCGGTCGCCGCGGCCGCGTCGGAAGCGTTGATCGCGCCGAAGACGCCGCACTCCTCGCGGAGCTTGTCGCCGTCCTCGTCGCGGAACGGGTGGGTGATGTTCATGACGGTGCGATCCGGGTTGCGCGTCTCGCCGCGCTCAATGGCGATGTTACCGGCCGATTACAAGGGTAGCGTGGCCCGCCGCGGCGCGCGGCACGGATTCATTGCGCCGTCAGCAAAGCGACCCTAAAGCCGCAGCGACCCAACAACAAAAAGACCCCGCGCCCTTGGTACTTTCCCTCTTCGAACGAACGATCGCCCGGCGTTACCTGCTGCCCGGACGGAACGAGGCGTTCATCGCCCTGGTCGCCGGGATCAGCGTCGGCGTGGTCATGCTCTCGGTCGCCATGCTGGTGATCGTGATGAGCGTGATGAACGGTTTCCGGGCCGAGCTGCTGGACAAGATCGTGGGGTTGAACGGCCACGCGATCGTCCAGGCCTATGGCGAGCGGCTCGACAACTGGGAAGACGTGCTGCGCGACGCGCGCGAAACTCCCGGCGTGGTCAGCGCATCCCCGCTGATCGAAAAGCCGCTGATGGCCAGTTACAATGGCCGCATCGCCGGCGTGCTGGTGCGCGGCAACACGCAGGAAGACATCGGCAACCTGGCGCCCAACCTGGTCGCCGGGAACCTGACCGAGCTGAGCGGCGGGGCGAAGAACGTCGCGCTGGGATCGCGCCTGGCGGCCAACATGGGCCTGCGCGTGGGGGACACGATCACGCTCTACAACCCCGAAGGGCGCACGACGCCGTTCGGCACGATGCCGCGACAGGTGGGGTACCGCGTCGCGGCGATATTCGAGGTCGGGATCTACGATTACGACGACCAGTTCGTCGTCATGCCCATGCGCGACGCGCAGCAATTGCTGCTGATGGGCGATACCGTGGGCATGATCGAGATCACGACGACCGATGCCGACAGGGTGGAGGAAATCCTCGAACCGATCCGCCGCCAGCTGGACGGGCGGGCGGTGGTCAACACCTGGAAAACGATCAATTCGACTTTGTTCGAGGCGCTGCAGGTCGAACGGGTGGCGATGTTCTTCGCCTTGAGTTTCATGGTCCTGGTCGCGGCGTTCAACATCCTTTCGAGCCTGGTCATGCTGGTCCGCGCGAAAACGCGCGACATCGCGATCATGCGCACGATGGGCGCAACTCGGCGCAGCCTGCTGAAGATCTTCGTCACGACCGGGTTCACCGTCGGCGCGCTGGGCACGGTCGCCGGGCTCGTGCTCGGCTTCCTGGTCCTCGCCTTTCGCCAGCAGATCGTGAAAGTGATCGAGGTCGTCACCGGCCAGAACCTGTGGGACCCGTCGATCCGCTTCCTTTCGACATTGCCCGCGCGGGTCGATCCGCTGGAGATCGCTGGGATCGTCGCGCTGGCCCTCGTGCTCAGCTTCCTCGCCACGCTCTACCCGGCGTTCAAGGCCTCGAGCACCGATCCGGTACAGGTCCTGCGCTATGAGTGATGCCGTCGTCCGCCTTTCCGGCCTCACCCGCAGTTTCGAACAGGGCGGCGAACGCATCGACGTCCTGCGCGGGATCGACCTCGAGATCGCACCGGGCGAGATCGTCGCGCTGCTCGGCCCGTCGGGGTCGGGCAAGTCCACGATGCTCCAGGCGGTCGGCCTGCTCGAAGGGGGCTTCGGCGGCAGCATCGCGATCGCCGGGACCGAGGCGAGCGCCCTGCCTTCGGACGGGCGGACCCGCGTGCGGCGCGAGCACCTGGGCTTCGTTTACCAGTTCCACCATCTCCTGCCCGATTTCAACGCGGAGGAGAACGTGATCCTGCCGCAGCTCGTCGCCGGCAGGGGGCGCGAGGAAGCGGCCGAGCGGGCGCGCGAGCTCCTGTCCGCGCTCGGCCTGGCGCAGCGGCTGGAACACCGCCCCAGCCAGCTTTCGGGCGGCGAGCAGCAGCGCGTCGCCGTGGCCCGCGCGCTGGCCAACCGGCCGACCCTGGTGCTCGCCGACGAACCGACCGGCAACCTCGACGAGCACACGGCCGACCGCGTGCTCGAACAGTTCCTCGCGCTCGTCCGCGGGGAGGGGAGCGCGGCGCTGGTGGCGACGCACAACGAACGGCTGGCGGCGAAGATGGACCGCGTCCTGCGCCTGCACGAGGGGTTGCTGGAATAGCGGACCCGGCGGGCCTTTCGGGCGTTGGCCATGCAAAGGAGGATTTTTGCATGACCGACCATCCCAGCACCTACAAGGCCGTGCGGACCCACCAGGAAGGGGTCCAGTGGGACGACCGCGCCTCGATCCACGAGGCGGACGACGGGCAGGGCGTCCTCGACGGGGCCAAGGGCCTGCGCAGCGGCACGCTGGCCCAAATGGTCGCCCAGGTCATGGCCTATCCGCCCGAGCGGCGCGGCGACTTCGTGATCCAGAAGGCCGGCGACCACCGGCTGAAACGCGCGGAGATCGAGGCGCTTGCCGCGCGCGACGACTTTCCGGGCTGAGCCCCGCGACAGGGGGAGGGGAACGCAATGACCACGATTGCCGATTTCACCGTCGCCGCCAACGACGGCACGCCGGTGGATCTCGCGGCGAAGCGGGGCAAGGTCCTGCTGGTCGTCAACACCGCCAGCCAGTGCGGCTTCACGCCGCAGTACGAGGGGCTCGAAACGCTCTGGCGCAAGTACCGCGATCGCGGGTTCGAGGTGCTCGCCTTCCCCTGCAACCAGTTCGGCGGGCAGGAACCCGGCGATGCCGAAGAGATCGCGCAGTTCTGCCAGGTCAATTTCGGCGTCAGCTTTCCGCTGATGGCCAAGGTGGAGGTCAACGGCGCGGGCGCATCGCCGCTGTTCGACTGGATGAAGCGCGAGGCGCCCGGATTGATGGGGTCGAAGGCGATCAAGTGGAACTTCACCAAGTTCCTCGTCGACCGCGAGGGGCACGTCGTGCGCCGCTACGGCCCGACCGACAAGCCGGAGAAGCTCGCCGCCGATATCGAGGCGCTGCTCTAGCGGGCGGTTCGGCCGATGGCGCGCCGGCCGGCCCCCGGGGCGCGCCGGATACGCGCCCGGGGCACAGCGGGCCGGGGAAACGCGGCCGCCGCCCCTTGGCGAATCCGCCCCGCGCCCGCATATTCGCGCGATGTCCTTCGCGCCGTTCGTCCCCCTTCGCGTGCTCTCGTCCTACTCGATGCTCGAAGGTGCGATCGACCCCAAGGCGATCGCCCGGCTGGCGAAGGAACGCGGCTTTCCCGCGGTCGCGATCTGCGACCGCAACGGGCTCTACGGCGCGGTCATGTTCGCCAAGGCCTGCTTCGACGAGGGTATCCAGCCGATCGTCGGCACCCTGCTCGGCGTTGCCCGCGATGCCGAAGGGCGCCAGATCGACTATCTTCCGCTCTACGCGCAGGACGAGGCGGGGTGGGACAACCTGTGCCACCTCGTCAGCCGCGCCCACCTCGACCGGCCGCTGGAGCTGGAACCGCATGTCGCGATGGCCGACCTCGAGGGGCGGACCGAGGGGCTGATCGCGCTGACGGGGGCGAGCGAGGGCGCGCTGACCCGCCTGCTGGCAGAAGGGCAGCACGACCATGCCGAGGCGCTGCTCGAACGGCTGGAGAGCCTGTTCGGCGAGCGCCTCTACATCGAGCTGGCGCGGCGCGACGACCCGGTGGAGGACGCCGCGGAAGAGGCGCTGATCGATCTCGCCTACCGCCGCGACATCCCGCTGGTGGCGACCAACCCGGCCAACTTCGCCGAACCGCACATGTACAAGGCGCACGACGCCATGCTGTGCATCGCCGGATCGACCCATATCGAGGCGGAGGATCGCGCGCGCTCCAACCGCGAGGCCTGGGTCAAGCCGGCCGACATGATGGCCGGGACGTTCGACGACCTGCCCGAGGCGACCGCCAACACCCTCGTCGTGGCGCAGCGCTGCGCCTTTGCGCCGCCCAACCGCGCCCCGATCCTGCCCAGCTTGGCCGGCGATTTGGAAGGCGAGGCGCGGATGCTGGCGGAGGACGCGCGCAAGGGGCTGGAGGCGCGCCTTTCGGCCTACGAGGATCTGAGCGAGGAAGAGCGCAAGGTCTATTTCGAACGGCTCGATTTCGAAGTCGACATCATCGTCGGGATGGGCTTTCCCGGCTACTTCCTGATCGTTGCCGACTTCATCAAGTGGGCCAAGGAACAGGACATCCCGGTCGGCCCGGGGCGCGGCTCGGGCGCGGGCAGCCTCGTCGCCTGGGCGCTGACGATCACCGATCTCGACCCGATCCGGCTCGGCCTGCTGTTCGAGCGCTTCCTAAACCCCGAACGCGTTTCGATGCCGGACTTCGACATCGACTTCTGCGAAACCCGGCGCGGCGAAGTGATCCGCTACGTCCAGCGCAAGTACGGGCACGACCACGTCGCGCAGATCATCACTTTCGGCAAGCTGAAGGCGCGCGCCGTGCTGCGCGATTGCGGGCGCATCCTGCAGATGAGCTACGGCCACGTGGACCGGCTGTGCAAGATGGTGCCCAATCACCCGACCGACCCGTGGACCCTGCCGCGCGCGCTGAACGGCGCGGCCGATTTCAAGCGCGAGTACGACAACGACAACGAGGTCAAGCGCCTCGTCGATCTGGCGATGCAGCTCGAAGGGTTCCCGCGCAACAGCTCGACCCACGCGGCCGGCGTGGTGATCGGCGACCGGCCGCTGGCCAGGCTGGTCCCGCTCTACCGCGATCCTCGCTCGGACATGCCGGTGACGCAGTTCGACATGAAGCATGTCGAAAGCTCGGGCCTGGTGAAGTTCGACTTCCTCGGGCTCAAGACCCTCTCGGTCCTGCAGAAGGCCGTGCAGCTGCTCGGCAAGCGGGGCATCACGGTCGACCTGGGGCAGCTGGCGTGGGACGACCCGGCGGTCTACGAGTTGCTCAAGCGCGGCGACACGGTCGGGGTCTTCCAGCTCGAATCGGAGGGGATGCGGCGGACGCTGACCGCGGTGAAGCCGACCAAGTTCGAGGATATCATCGCGCTCGTCTCGCTCTATCGCCCGGGGCCGATGGACAACATCCCGCTGTTCGGCAAGCGCAAGGCGGGCGAAGTGCCGATCGAGTATCCGCATCCCAAGCTGGAGCAGATCCTCGCCGAGACTTACGGCATCTTCGTCTATCAGGAACAGGTCATGCAGGCGGCGCAGATCCTCGCCGGCTATTCGCTCGGCGATGCCGACCTGCTGCGCCGCGCGATGGGCAAGAAAGTCCAGGCCGAGATGGACGCCCAGCGCGAACGCTTCGTCGAAGGGTGCAAGGCGGTTTCGGGGATCGAGGCGAAGCAGGCGAACGAGCTGTTCGACTTGATCGACAAGTTCGCCGGCTACGGCTTCAACAAGTCGCACGCCGCCGCATACGCGCTGCTCGCGTACCAGACCGCGTGGCTCAAGGCGCATTACCCGGAAGAGTTCTACGCCGCGTCGATGTGCTTCGACATGCACCAGTCGGAAAAACTGGCGCTGTTCGTGGACGATGCGCGGCGCGGAGGGGTGGAGGTCCGCGCGCCCGACGTCAACCGGTCGGAGGCCGAGTTCACCGTCGAGCGGACCGACGAAGGCTATGCCGTGCGCTATGCCCTGGCGGGGATTCGCAACGTCGGCGAGAAGGCGATGGAGGCGCTGGTTGCCGAGCGCGAGGCGAACGGCTGGTTCGAAAGCCTGCAGGACCTGTTCGAACGGCTGCCCAAGGGCTCGATGAACAGCCGCCAGCTCGAAGGGCTGATCTGCGCCGGCGCGCTCGACAGCCTCGATCCCGACCGGGCGAGGCTCCACGCCAATATCGACATGCTCCTGGCCGTGGCCGAGGCCGCCAACCGCGAGCGCGAAAGCGGCCAGGCGGGGCTGTTCGGCGGGGAAGAGGCCGCGGGCGACACGCTTCGGCTGAAAGCGGCCGAGCCGTGGAGCCGGTCGGAGCGGATGGCGAACGAGCGGGAGAACTTCGGCTTCTATTTCTCCGCCCATCCGGTGGAGCAGTATCGCGCGATCGCCAGCGCCAACGGCGCGCGCAGTTACCAGAGCCTGATGGAAGGCGGCGGGCCGGCCGGCGGGCGCCAGCCGGCGGTGATGGCGGCGATGGTGGAGAAAGTGAACAAGGGCCGCACCCGCCGCGGGGGCGAGTTCGTGCGCGCCGATTTCTCCGACAGCACGGGCCAGTTCAGCGCCGCCTGTTTCGAGGAATCGCTGGTCGAAAGCTTCCAGAAATGGGCCGCGGAGGGCACTTGCGTCCTCCTCAACGTCGAGCTCGACAGCCCCAGCCCGGACGAGCCGCCGCGCGTCACGGTGCGCGGCGCGCGCCCGCTGGACGAGGTCAAGAGCGGCTCGCGCATGGTCCTGACGATGGAAGTCGCGACGGTCGAGGCGCTGAGCGAGCTGAAGATGGCGCTGGCGATCGGCACGCCGGGCCACGGCGAGGTCTATGTCCGTCTGAAGACGGGGACGGGGGAAGAGCCGCTGCTGCGGCTGGGGCGCGATTACCAGATCGACGGCGAACTGGCCGAGCGCCTGGCCGAAGTGCCGGGGCTGGACAAGGTCTCGCTAACCACCCGCCGCGGGGCCGGGCACCTGCGCCTCGTCGCCTGAGCGATCCTCGCGCGGGGGGCCTTCCTCGCTCGCCGGCGGGGCCTTGTCGAAGATCGCCGTGTAGCGCGCCGCGAGCAGCAGGATCGTGGGCACCAGCATCGTGTTCCACACGTCCTTCCAGTGCCCGTCGTAATCGGGGTTGCGGCCGACGCTCCTGTTTTCAAGCCAGTCCCAGTATTCGCCCGCGAGAGCGACCGCCAGGACCAGCAGCCAGGGGCGCCACTGGCGCACCTTCCACCCGAAGGCGAGGCAGGCGCCCAGCATGATGGCCAGCGCGACGTAGATGTGCAGCGCGTCCTTCGCCAGGTGCGTGTATTCGATGATGACCATTTTGACTTGCTGGAGCAGGCTCATTCCGCGCTAGTGGAGCCGATTGCATTGCCGCGCAAGCATGGGCATGAAAGTGGCAAAGCGAAATCGAATGGGGAGAGGACGATGATGCTCGGAGCGATGCAGGACTGGGACCTGGTGGTCACCCACCTGATCGACCATGCCGCGCGCGAACACGGGTCGCGCGAACATGTCACCTACTGGGCCGACGGGACGGAAACCCGCGCCACCTGGGCCAGCATTCGCCACGACGCGCTACGCATGACGCAGGCCCTGCGCGCGCTGGGGATCGCCAAGGGCGACCGCGTGGCGACCCTGGCGATGAACCATTCGCGCCACCTCGTCAGCTGGTACGGCGTGGCCGGGGCCGGGGGCGTGCTGCACACGATCAACCCGCGCCTGTTCGAGGACCAGCTCGAATATATCGCCAACCACGCGGAAGACCGCGTTCTGCTCTACGATGCGGCCTTCCAGCCGATCGTCGACAAGATGCGCGACAAGTGGACGACGATCGAACACTACATCTGCTACGACCCGCCCGAAGGGTTCGGGGGGGCAGATTCCGGGGGGCCAGATTCCGGGGCGTTGGGCTTCGAGGACTGGATCGGCGCGCACGACGGCGACACCGCCTGGGTCGCGGTCGACGAACGCGATCCGTGCATGCTCTGCTACACCAGCGGCACGACGGGCAATCCCAAGGGCGTGCTCTACGAACACCGCTCGACCATGATCCACGCCATGGCGGGCATCCAGCCCAATGCCTTCGACTTCGATGCGCGCAGCGTCATGCTGCCGGTCGTGCCGATGTTCCACGCCGCGAGCTGGGGCCTGCCCTGGGCCGGGGCGATCACCGGGGTCAAGTTCGTCTATGCCGCGGTCAACGACCCGGCCGTGCTGTGCAACCTGATGGAACGCGAGGGGGTGACCCATTCGGCCGGGGTGCCGACCGTCTGGCTGGCGATGTTCCAGTATTGCGACAGCACCGGAACCCCGCTGCCCAAATTGCAGCAGGCGATTATCGGCGGTTCGGCCGCGCCGCGCTTCATGATCGAGCGGCTGATGAAGAACGGCAGCCGCGTCGCCCATGCCTGGGGCATGACCGAAACCTCCCCCATCGGCACCGTCGGCGCGCCGACCCCCGACTGGGACAGCCTCTCGTTCGAGGAGCAGGTGGACATCGTCACGCGCCAGGGCCGCCCGGTCTTCGGGGTGGAACTGCGCACGGTCGATCTCGACGACTGGACGAAGGAACTGCCGCGCGACGGCAAGAGCGCGGGCGCGCTCCAGATCCGGGGGCCGTGGATCATCAAGCGTTATTTCAAGGCTGAAGAGGACGCGGTGACCGAGGATGGGTGGTTCAACACCGGCGACGTCGGCATCCTCCATCCCGACGGGACGCTGCAACTGACCGACCGGACCAAGGACGTGATCAAGTCGGGCGGCGAATGGATCAGCTCGGTCGAGCTGGAGAACGCGGCCTGCGGCCATCCCAAGGTGGCCGAGGCGGCGGCGATCGGAATGCCGCACCCCAAGTGGGACGAGCGCCCGGTGCTGTTCGTGGTCGCCAAGGAAGGCTGCGAATGCACGGCGGAAGAGGTGATCGCCCATCTCGAGCCGCTGGTGGCCAAGTGGTGGCTGCCCGACGCGGTCGAGTTCGTCGACGACATCCCCCACACCGCGACCGGCAAGATCAGCAAGAAGGACCTGCGCGCCCGCTTCGCCGACTATACGCTGGAGGCCGCCGAATGACCGCCTACATCGACCCGAGCCGCGCGAATTTCGACGCCTTCAAGGCCCTGCCGCGCGACGAGCCGATCCACATGCTCAACCTCCTGCTCTATCGCGACCGGGCCGAGTACCCGGAGGGCCACGAACACGCGGACAAGGGCTGGAGCGGGCGCCGCGCTTACGAGGAATACGGCAAGACCAGCGGGCCGATCTTCCGCCGGGTGGGCGGCACGATCGTCTGGCGCGGCGCGTTCCAGGCGATGGTCACCGGACCCGAAGACCGCCGCTGGCACGACGGTTTCGTCGCGCAGTATCCGAACAGCGCGGCCTTCTTCGAAATGATCAAGGACGCCGATTACCAGCAGGCCGTCGTCAACCGCACCGCCGCCCTGGCCGACAGCCGCCTCGTCCGCTTCAAGCCGCGCGAGGGCGGCGAGGGGTTCTGACGGGGTACGGGCGCCGCCGGCGTTCCGTCCGCACTGGTGGGCGGTAGCGGAGACATTTCGACGAACGTCGGTACTCTGCACCTCCTTAAAAACGAAAGAGCGTTTGCGTGCCGAGCGGATGTGCGCGGGGCTGATCGAAAAGCTCCCATTCCGGATCAGAAACCCGCGGGCCTGCGGTTCCAGGCTCGCCGCCCTCTGGTACGATCGGCGGGCACCACCACCGAAAGGCTGGTGCTCGGAACCGATACGGGAGATAGCGATGAGGAACAGGTTGTTGTCAGTGCTGGGTGCGGGGGTCGCCCTGATGCTGAGTGCATCCGCGTCGGCGGAGATGGATGAGGAAGCGTACCACCAGTGCCTGAGCGCATGCCAGAGCTGGGGCAATTCCTACGGTTTCTGCTACCAGGAATGCTACCGACTTTACGGCGAGCAGGAAGATGACGGCGAAAGGGGGCCGCCGGACGGATACGAGGTCCCGGTGCCGCCGGGGGAATGCACGTATCAGACGACGAGTTGTCCCAGGCCGTGACAGATTGAGCCGGACCGCCTGGCAATCGGCGGGCCGGCCGCCGGCCTAGTCCTCGAACAACCGCATCTGTCCGCTCACCTCGGGCCGGCGGAATTGCGAGCAGTCGAGTTCGAAGCGCGTCTTGCCGATCCCGGCGCGCGTGCAGGCGAGGCGGAAGCGGGCGCGGAACAGGTCGGCCCAGACGCCGCGCGGTTTCATGCGGGTGAAGAAATCGGGATCGTTGTCGCGCCCCTGTCCGTCTTTGGCGCGGATCGAGCGGACGATGGACATGACCTTGCCGCCGCGCTCGGGAAAATGGACCGAGAGCCATTCGCGGAACAGCGGGGCGACCTCGTGCGGCAGGCGCAGCGGAATCCATCCGGCCGAACGCACGCCCAGCGCGGCGGCGCGCTGGACGATCTCCTCCATGAACGCGTCGGTGATCGCGGGGATGACCGGCGCGATCGAACAGTGCGCAGGCACCCCGGCGTCGACCAGCCTGCCCAGCGCGGCGAGCCGCTTGGCCGGTGCGGCTGCGCGCGGTTCGAGCTTGCCTGACAGCCTGGGGTCGAGCGTCGTCACCGAGATCGCCACCGCCGTCAGCCTGTGCCGCGCCAGCTGTGTCAGCAGGTCGAGATCGTCGAGCACCCGGTCGGACTTGGTCGTGATCGTCACCGGGTGGCGCGCGTCGAGGCACACCTCCAGCACCTGCCGCGTGATCCGGTATCGCCGCTCTATCGGCTGGTAGGGATCGGTGTTGGTGCCCATCGCGATCGGGCGCGGGCGATAGGCGCGCTTGGCCAGCGTGGCACGCAGCAGCTCGGCCGCCGCGGGCTTGGCGAACAGGCGGGTTTCGAAATCCAGCCCCGGCGACAGGTCGTGGTAGGCATGGGTCGGCCGCGCGAAGCAATAGACGCAGCCATGCTCGCACCCGCGATAGGCGTTGATCGATCGGTCGAAGGCAATGTCGGGCGAGCGGTTGAAGCTGAGGATCGTCTTCGGGTTTTCCTCGGTCACCGTGGTCCGCAGCCTGACCGGCGGACCGTCGAGCGATTCGACGTGGTCGCGCCAGTCGCCGTCGGTTTCACGCGTGGCCAGGCCGAACCGCGTCGGGACCTCGCCCGACTGGGCGCCCCTGCCATGCACCGGGGGTTCGCGGCGTTGCTCCATGGTGTGAGAACATACAGGGAACATAAGCCGTGCACCAGCCCGTTTTTCGATTAACCATATTCTCGCACATTGGCGGCTATGGGCGGGGCATGGCGAGGATGCGGGCCAGGTCGATCCGGCGGGGGATCTCGTGCGCGGCGCTGCTGGCGCTGGCGGGGTGCGGCGAAAGCGATCCGCCCGTGGCGGAGCGCGCGGTCGATCCGGCGGTGCTGGCAGCGATCAACGATCCGATCCTGGTCGATCCCGACCTCTCGCGCCAGAACGAGGGCAACGCCGCGCTGACGGTGAACGTCGACAACGCCCTGCCGCTCGAGAACCGCACACTGCGCGCGATCGAGGCCGCGCGCGAGGAGGCGCTGGCGCTGGTCGGCGGGCGCGATGCCATGATCGACCTGCCGCCGCCTTCGGGCGAGGGGGAGGCGGCCCCGCTCGCCGCGCGCTTCTCGCTGGCCGAGCGGGCCATCCTGTCGGGGGTCGGAGCCGAATGCGCGGGGCGGGCGCAGGGCGGCTTTATCTGGGCCGCGCGAATGCCGCAGACTTTTCCCCTCTACCCTCGCTCCGCCGCGCAGGATGCGATGGGCAATGCGTCGCCCGGCTGCGCACTCCGGGCCGCGGTGTTCCGCACGCCCGTGCCGCTGGAGGAAGTGCTGGCGTTCTACCACATGCGGGCGCTGGGGGCGGGCTACAGTTCGTCCCGCACGGTAATGGGCGAGGAACAGGTTCTGCGCGGAACGCAGGGCGGGGCGGCGTTCGCGGTCTATGCCCGGAAGGCGCCGGACGGGACGAGCGAAGTCGATCTGGTCACCTGGGGCCAGCCACGCTGACCCCGTCGCGACCGCTCACGCGTCCTTGAACCCCACGCCGACGCTGGCGCGCGGCTGGTCCATCTCGGTGCTCGCGACCGGATAGGCGCAGTAATCGGCCGCGTAGTAGGCCGCCGGCCGATGGTTGCCCGACAGGCCGACCCCGCCGAACGGCGCGGCGGAGGATGCGCCGTTGGTCGGGCGGTTCCAGTTGACGATCCCCGCGCGGATATTGGCCCAGAACCGGTTGTAATCCTGCGGCGTGCCGCCGATCAGCGAAGCGGAGAGGCCGAAGCGGGTATTGTTCGCTTCCGCGATCCCTTCGTCGAGGTCGGCCACGCGGATCACCTGCAGCAGGGGGCCGAACAGTTCCACGTCGGGCCGTTCGGCCATCGCGGTCGTGTCGATGATCGCCGGGGAGAGGAAGGGCAGGTCGTCGTTCGGCCGCGTCATGTGGCGGATCGCCTTGCCGCCGTTCGACAGCAGGTAGAGGAAGCTTTCCATCAGCTGGTCGGCGGCCTGGTTGTCGATCACCGGCCCCATGAACGGCGCGGGATCGGCAAAGGGTTCGTCCACCAGGATGCGCCCGGCCAGGGCCTTCACCTCGGCCACCAGGTCGTCGTACATGCTGTCTTTCACGATCAGCCGGCGCGCGGCGGTGCACCGCTGGCCGGCCGAGGTGAAGGCCGACTGGATCACCAGCGTCGCCGCGTCGGAGATCTTGGGCGTATCCATCGCCACGATCGGGTTGTTGCCGCCCATTTCCAGCGCGACGATCTTGCCCGGGCTGGTCGCCAGCTTGCGGTTGATCGCGATGCCGGCCTGGGCCGAACCGGTGAACAGCACCCCGTCCACCCCGCGGTGGGCGACCAGCGCCTTGCCTTCGTCCGGCCCGCCGACCAGCAATTGCACGACCGCGGCCGAAATCCCCGCGCGGTGGAAGCATTCGACCAGGAATTCGCCCACGGCCGGGGTCTTCTCGCTCGGCTTGAAGACGACGACGTTGCCCGCGATCAGCGCCGGCACGATGTGGCCGTTGGGCAGGTGCGCGGGGAAGTTGTACGGGCCGAGCACGGCCATGACTCCGTGCGGCTTGTGCCGCACCGCGGCCTTGCCCTGCAGCGCGCTGTCGAGCCTCTTCTGTCCGGTCCGCTCGGCATAGGCGGTGACCGAGATATCGACTTTCTTGATCACCGTTTCGACTTCGGTGTGCGCTTCCCACAGCGGCTTGCCGGTTTCGCGCGCGATCAGTTCGGCGAATTCGTCCGCCTTCTTGCGCACTTCGTTGGCGAAGCGCCGGCACAGCTCGATCCGGGTCGCCAGCGGCTGCGCCGCCCAGGCCGGCCAGGCGCGGCGGGCGCGGTCCAGCGTCGCATCGACGTCGCCCGGCGCGCTGCGCCACAATTCCTTGCCCGTCGCGGGCTCGAACGAAACGATTTCACTGCTCACCAGAGCCTAATTCCCTGAAATTTCGGCCAGCCGGCCCATGCCACAAGCGGCGTGTTGTCACAAACCGCCCTCTAGTCGCAAACGGTGATGTAGTCACAGGCCGATGTAGTCACAGGCCGATCTTCTGCCAGCCCGCCTCGCCTTCGGGCAGGCGATGGCCCTGCGGCCGCGGCGCGCGGCCGTGGGCGGCGCCCATCCGGCGGACCGCCTCCACCTTGGCTTCGAGCGGGCCCCAGTCGTCGTCGCGCTCGATCGCCGACCAGATCGATTCGACTTCCTCGATCGGCATCGCCTGCGGCGCGTCCTCGTCCCAGTAGGGATGCGTGCCGGCGACGGGGCGATAGCCTTCGAGTGCGCGCGCCAGGTCGCCTTCGGCCGCGCGCCCGCCGCGGTGGCGGTGGAAGAAACGATCGGGCGGCTCGCCGCTTTCGCGCATGGCCTGCTCGCTCGCCGCGACCAGCGGTCCGTCGCGCTCCGGCCCGCGCGGCTCCACCCCCAGCCGCCAGCACCAGCGCCGGCCCACCGCCGCCATGTACAGCGGCCCGAACCGGTCGAGCGCGGCGATCAGCGGCGGGGCCTCTGCCAGCAGGCGCAGCGCGACCGCCAGCTGCCCCAGGTTCCAGTTCACCGCCTCGGGCTGGCGGCCGAAGGCATAGAGGCCGCCCTGGTCGAAATAGGCCGCGGTGAACCCCGGGTCCCACGCCGGCAGCCAGCGCCAGGGGCCATAGTCGAAGCTTTCCCCGGTGATGTTGATATTGTCGGTGTTGAGCACGCCGTGGACGAAACCGGCGACCATCCACGCGGCGGCGAGATCGGCCATCCGCTCGACCGCCTGGTGCATCAGGATCACCGCGGGTTCCCCGCGCCCGGGCGCCTCTTCGGGCGGGGGCGGGCCGGGAAACTGCGCGAGGCAGTAATCGACCAGCTGCGCCATCTGCCCCGCTTCCTCCAGCACGAGCAGCCGCTGGAACGTGCCGATGCGGACATGGCCGTGGCTGAGCCGGACCATGACCGCCGAGCGCGCCGGGGAAGGCTCGTCGTGGCGGACCAGCTCCTCCCCCGTCTCGATCACCGACAGCGTCTTGGAGGTATAGACGCCGAGCGCTTCGAGCATCTCGGTCGCCAGGATCTCGCGCACCGCGCCCTTCAGCGTCAGCCGCCCGTCGGCGGTGCGGCTGTAGGGCGTCTGCCCCGAACCCTTCGTCCCCAGGTCCAGCAGCCTGCCCGCGCCGTCGCGCACTTGCGCGAAGAGGAACCCGCGCCCGTCGCCGATCTCGGGGTTGTACACCCGGAACTGGTGCCCGTGGTATCGCAGGGCCAGCGGGCGGGGCAGGTTGCCGGGCAGCGGATCGAAGCGCGCGAAGCGGGCGATCCAGCCCGCCTCGTCGAGATCGTCGAGCCCGATCGCGCGATCCCACCGGCGGTTGCGGAAACGCACGGTGGCCTGCGGGAACCGCGCCGGCTCCACCGCGTCGCCCAGCCAGCCGGCCAGCGGGGCGATCGCGGGATCGGGGCGATAGGGCGACGCTTGCGGTTCCTGGCTCATGCGGCGATAGTGGGGTGCGCGGGCAGGGCTGGCAATGCGGCTGCCCGGCGATGCGAGGATTTGGACACAGGAAACTCCCGAAAACCGATGGGCACTGGATTTACCGACCGCTTCTGGGAGAGCCCGGACGGCCTGAAGCTGCATTTCCGCGATTATGCCGGCCCGGCCGACCGGGCGCCGGTGCTGTGCATGCACGGGCTGACCCGCAATGCGCGCGATTTCGCCGCCCTGGCGCAGCACCTGGCCGGCGGGCGCCGCGTGATCGTGCCCGAGATGCGCGGCCGCGGCGAAAGCGAATATGCGCGCGATACCGCGACTTATACCCCGGCCACTTACGTCGCCGACGTCGAGGCGCTGCTGGCGCAGGAGGGGATCGGGCGCTTCGTCGCGGTCGGCACGTCGCTGGGCGGGCTGATGACGATGCTGCTGGCCGCGGCCGGGCCGGGGCGGATCGCCGGCGCGGTGCTGAACGACATCGGGCCCGAGGTGGAGGCCGGCGGCCTCGCCCGGATCGGCGAATACGTGGGCCAGCCGCGCAATTTCCCGACCTGGATGCATGCCGCCCGCGCGCTGGAGGACGTCCACGGCGCGGCCCATCCCGGCTTCGCCACCGAAGACTGGATCGCGATGGCCAAGCGGGGCATGGCGGTCCAGCCCAACGGGCGGATCGCGTTCGATTACGACATGGGCATCGCCGAACCGTTCCAGGGCGGGGAGGGCGGGGCGCCGCCCGATCTCTGGCCCGCGTTCGAGGCGCTGCGCACCGCGCCGCTGCTGGTCGTGCGCGGCGCGCTGTCCGACCTGTTTTCCGAGGCCACGGCGCAGGCGATGGTCGCGCGCCACGGCGATGCCGAACTGGTCACCGTGCCCGGCGTCGGCCATGCCCCGCTGCTCGACGAGCCGGAGGCGCTGGCCGCGATCGACCGGCTGCTGGCCCGCGCGGCATGAGCGCGCGCAAGGGCGGCGACAGGCCGCGCATCCTGCACCTGCATTCGACCTTTTCCGCCGGGGGCAAGGAACTGCGCACCGTGCGGCTGATCAATGCCTTCGGGGCGAAGGCCGAACACGCCATAGTATCGGGCGAGCCGGGGCGGATGGAGGCCGCGCAGCACATCGCGCGCCACGTTCCCGTGCGCTACCCGCGCGAGTTTCCCACGCTCCAGGGCAAGCCCACCCCGGGCCGCCTCCAGCGGCTGGCGCGGGCGATGCAGGGCTACGACCTCGTCCTGACCTACAACTGGGGCGCGATGAACGCGGTTCTCGCGCGCACGGCGTTCCGCGACGTCTTCGCGCTTCCCCCGCTGATCCACCACGAGGATGGCTTCAACGAGGACGAGCGCGAGCGGCTGAAACCGCTTCGCAACTGGTTCCGCAAGATCGCGCTCGGCCGTTCGAACGGGCTGGTCGTGCCGTCCGAGACGCTCGAACGGATCGCGCTGGAGGTGTGGGAACAGCCGATCGGGCGGGTCAGGCACATTCCCAACGGGATCGACACCCGCGCTTTCGCCAGGCGCCCCAGGCCCGACGCGCTGCGCGGGGTGGTGAAGCGCAAGGGCGAACGCTGGGTCGGCACGCTCGCCGGCCTGCGCCCGGTCAAGAACCTGCCCCGGCTGGTGCGCGCCTTCCGCGCCCTTCCGCAAGACTGGCACCTGGTCATCGTCGGCGAGGGGCCGGAACGCGACGCGATCCGGGCCGAGGCGGACCGGTGGGACATCGGCCACAGGGTCCACCTGCCCGGCTTCGCGCCCGACCCGGCGCGCTACGTCGGCCTGTTCGATGTCTTCGCGCTGTCTTCGGACAGCGAGCAGTTCCCGATCTCGGTGGTCGAGGCGATGGCCGCCGGCCTGCCGGTCGCCGCGCCGGCGGTGGGCGATGTCGCGGCGATGGTCGCGGAGGCGAACGTGCCGCTGATCGCGCCCGCCGGCGACGAGGCGGCGCTTTCCGGGGCGCTGGCGCAGCTCGCGGCCGATCCCGCGCTGCGCAGCGAAGTGGGGGAAGCGAACCGGGCCAAGGCGCGCGAGGCGTTCGACGAAAAGCCGATGATCGCGGCCTATCGCCGGCTCTATTCCTCGGCGCTCGGCGGCAAGGGGATCGGCTGACCGGCCCGCGCCGGCTTCACCTGCGGTTCACGCGGCGGGGGACAGGCCGGTTTCCAAGTTGAATTGATGCGCCCATCCGCTAAACACGCCCGCCGAACGTCACGGAAACTTGAAAGAGCCGCAACTTGGCCCTGAACCTCCCCTCCAAGCAAAGCCCCGAACGCCGCCGCGCCGCCGAAGAAGACGTGCTGATGCGCGAAGTCGACGATGCCGTGCGGCAGGACCAGTATTCGGATTTCGCGCGCCGGTACGGCAAGCCGCTGGTCGCGGCGGTGGTGCTCGGCCTCGCCGCCTTCGCCGGCTACCTCTATTGGGACAGCCGGCAGGAAGCGGCGATGGAACAGCGCTCCGAAACGCTGGTCGGCGCGCTCGACCAGTTGCAGGCCGGCAATCTCGACGGCGCGGTCGAAGCGCTCGCCCCGCTGGAGGGCGAAGGCGGCGGCGCGGCGATCCAGGCCGCGCTGGTCGAAGCGGGTGTCGCGATGGAGCAGGGGCGGGCCGAGGATGCCGCCGCGCTCTATGGCGAGATTGCCGCCAATGCCGATGCGCCGCAATTGCTGCGCGACATGGCGACGGTGCGGCAGGTGGCGGCGACATTCGACACGATCGAACCGGCCGAGGCGGTCGAACGGCTCCAGCCGCTCGCCGTGCCGGGCAAGCCGTTCTTCGCCAGCGCGGGCGAACTGCTCGCAATGGCCTACCTAGAGCAGGGCAAGGACCGCGAGGCGGGCACGCTGCTGGCGGCGATCGCGAAGGACGAGACGCAACCCGACGGCCTGCGCTCGCGCGCGCGGCAGATGGCGGGCGCGCTGGGCGTCGACGCGATTGAGGATGTCGATGCCGTGCTCGAGGACATGCGCGCGCCCCAGGGCGGCGCGGGCCCGGCGCAGTAACAGGTCAGGATTCGAGGCGATGACAGCGAACAGCATTTCCCATTTCACGCGCGCCATCGCGGCGACGGCGCTGGCCGCCACGCTCGGCGCCTGCGGCGTGTTCGGCGGCGGCGGCGACACCAAGACGACGCCCACGCTGGGCGAGCGCAAGCCGGTCCTCTCGCGGATCGAGAGCGGGGCGAAAGTCGATCCGGCGCTGGCCGGGATCTCGGTCGTCCTGCCCCCGGCGCGGGCCAATGAGGCCTGGCCCCAGGCGGGCGGCACGGCGGACAAGTCCTATGGCCACCTGGCGCTTTCCGACACGCCGGCCCCGGCCTGGACGGCGCAGATCGCCGGCGGGACCGAGCGGCGGCTGCTCGCCGCGGCCCCGGTGGTCGGCGGCGGCATGGTCTTCGCGGTCGATACCGAGGGCGTGGTCCACGCCTTCGACGCGC
Organism: Pelagerythrobacter marinus; assembly: GCF_034375205.1. NCBI lineage: Bacteria > Pseudomonadati > Pseudomonadota > Alphaproteobacteria > Sphingomonadales > Erythrobacteraceae > Pelagerythrobacter > Pelagerythrobacter marinus. Next base: position 1,125,078 of record NZ_CP139719.1, read on the forward strand.
AGAGCGGCGCGCGGCGCTGGAGCCACCGGATGGAAGTGCCGGGCAACGTGCGCAGCTCCGCCTTCGGCGGGGGCGCGGCCTACGACAATGGCCGGGTCTATGCGACCAACGGCGCGGGCGAAGTCGCCGCGCTCGACGCGCAGAGCGGCACGGAGATCTGGAAGGTCCAGCCCGCCGGGCCGCTGCGCGGATCGCCGACGATCGCGTTCAATTCGGTCTATGTCATGACGCAGGACAACCAGATCCACGCGCTCGACACCGCGACCGGCGCGACCCGGTGGAACGAATCGGGCTCGCAGGCGCAGGCCGGGGTCTTCGGCGTCGCGGCGCCGGCCGCGGGGCAAGGCACGGTGATCGCCGGCTACAGCTCGGGCGAACTGGTCGCCTATCGTTACGAGAACGGGCTGGTCGTCTGGTCCGATGCGCTGGCGCGGACCTCGATCTCGACCGAGGTCGGATCGCTGACCGATATCGACGCGGACCCGATCATCGATTCGGGCAAGGTCTATGCGCTCGGCCAGGGCGGCCGCATGGCGGCCTACGAGCTGGTCACCGGGCAGCGGATCTGGGAACTGAACGTGGCCGGGATCTCCACCCCCGCGGTGGCCGGCGAATGGATCTTCGCGCTGACCGACGATGCGCGGATGCTGGCGATCGCGCGGGCATCGGGCCGGGTGCGGTGGATGACGCAGCTCCAGCGCTACCGCGACGAGGAAGACCGCGAGGGCGCGATCTTCTGGACCGGGCCGGTCCTGGCGGGCAACAGCCTGTGGGTCGCGAGCAGCCGGGGGCAGGTCTACCGGATCAGCACCGGCGAAGGTTCGGCCAGCCTGTTCACCGACCTCGACGAGCCGGTCTCGCTGCCGCCGGTCGTGGCGCAGCAGACGCTCTACCTGCTCGACGATTCGGGCACGATCCACGCCTATCGCTGAGCGCAGGCCGGGGGCGCGGCGCGCATTTCGCGGCCGACCCTTACCGCGTCCTTAACCCTTTGCCGCTATCGCGCGGGGCGAGATGAGCGCGCACCAGCCCCCGGCGAAAGCCCTTCCGGCGAGCGACGTTTCGGCGGGCGTGGGCCTGGCCGGGCTGTTCGGCCTGCTCGCCTGGATCGCGATCTGCCGCAACTGGCCGGATATCGCGCAGGCCTTCGCGCTGCCCGGGCCGCGCGCCCCGCTGTCGGGGCCCTATGCCGCGCTCGCCGCGCTGGCCTTTTCCGCCGGGCCGATGGCGGCCTGGTCGCTGCTGGTGGACAAGGTCCACCGCAATCCCACCACCGGCATCGACTGGAGCCGCCGCCGCGCGCTGGCCGATGTCCTGCCGGTCTCGGTGGTCAAGATCGGCGCGCTCTGGGCGACCTGGGCGATCATCGGTTTCCTCTACTGCGTCGCGCGCTGGTACTGGCAGGGATCGTACCTGTTCGCGATGGAAGTGATCGCCGTCGCCGCGATCCCGCTGTTCGTGCTCTCGGTTCCCTATGTCCTCTGGCTCGACCGGCGAATGGTCGAGCCGCGCGATCACGCCTGGCATTTCGGCGCCATGCTGCTGGGGCGCGAGGCGTTCGACCCGGAAGAAGTGAAGAAGCACTGGCGCGCCTGGATCATCAAGGGGTTCTTCGGCGCCTTCATGATCTCGATCCTGCCCGGCGGGTTCGCCTCGGTGGTGGAGGCCGATCTGGCCGCACTCGCGGCCGACCCGGTGCGGGCGAGCGTCGTGCTGATCGAACTGCTGTTCGTGATCGACGTGCAGATCGGCACGGTCGGTTACCTCGTCACGTTCCGCCCGCTCGATGCCCATATCCGCAGCGGCAACCCGCTGCTGTCGGGCTGGGTCGCGGCGCTGATCTGCTACCCGCCGCTGGTCTATGCCTTCATGGGCGCCGACGGGATGCTGGCTTACGAGGTGAACACGCCGGGCTGGGCGCACTGGCTCGCCGGGAACGCGGCGCTGATGTGGCTTTGGGCCGGCTGGCTCGTGTTCCTGACCGCGATCTACGCCTGGGCGACGGTGGCCTTCGGGGTGCGCTTTTCCAACCTCACCTATCGCGGCGTGCTGACCCACGGCCCCTATCGCTTCACCCGCCACCCGGCCTACCTGTCGAAGAACCTGTTCTGGTGGAGCGCGACCCTGCCGTTCCTCGTTTCCAGCGGCTCGCCGGTCGATGCGATCCGCAACACCTTCTTCCTCGCCTGCGTCAGCGCGATCTATTTCTGGCGCGCGAAGACGGAGGAAGCGCACCTGTTGGGCGAAGACGCGAAGTACCGCGAATACCACGCCTGGATGGAACGCCACGGGCTGGTCACCCGCCCCCTCACCGCGCTCCGCCGCTACCTGCGCCCGCGCGGCCCGATGCTGGCGCGGGGGCAGGGGGAAGCGCGGACGGCCGAAACGCCGTCACCCTGAGGCTGTTTCGGGGTCCATTTCCCCTCCCGCACCGGCGGTGCCGGGCGGCACGATGGATGCTGAAACACGTTCAGCATGACGGGGGGCGGCGGGAAGGCACGCTCTTCGCAACGTGTGAGCTCCTGCGAAAGCAGGAGCCCAGGACGGCGGGCATTGTGGCGGCGTCTGGGTTCCTGCTTTCGCAGGAACTCGGGAGGGTCGAGCCATCGTCCCAGCAGGCAAGCGGGCGGCACCCCGTTCCATCTTCCCCGCAACGCGAGCTCCTGCGAAAAGCAGGAGCCCAGGACGGCGGGCGCGGGGGCTGTGTCTGGGTTCCTGCTTTCGCAGGAACTCGGGAGGGTCGAGCCATCGTCATGGCAGGCAGGGAGCGGCACCCCGTTCCCCTCTCCCCGCAACGCGAGCTCCTGCGAAAGCAGGAGCCCAGGATGGCGGGCGCTGGGGCTGTGTCTGGGTTCCTGCTTTCGCAGGAACTCGGCGAGGGTTGCATGGCGGAGCGCGGCACCGGCCCACGCCCGGTCATCCGCTGGCGCGTGCGGACGGTTACGCCGGGAGGAAAGGCAAGCGGACGGAACCGACCGGTGCCGCCTGGGCATCACAGGATTGCCACCTGGGCATCACAGGATTGCCACCTGGGCGTCACAGGTTGCCTTGGCAACATCCTTGCGAGTGGCGGGAGGGGTTGCCTTCAACCTCCCGCTCAGCCCTTGAAGGGGTGCGAGGCGCGGACAGGGCCAGGGCTCGCGCTTGCCCTGTCCGCCAGAGGCTATCGCGGGAGCGGGCCCTTGAAAGGCTCGCGACGTTGAGGTCCGCCGCGGGCCGGGCAAGGGAAGCGCCTTAGATAGTCCTCGCATCCCGGCACAGGGGTGCTTTATCGAGCGGTCACTAGCCCCCCCGAGGCACCGGCCGTATGGACGAAGCGGCCAGACGTGACGCGTACACGCTTTGCCCCCGTCGCTGTAGCCAGCCTGGACTGGCGCTCACCACATAACCAAAACGGTTAGAAATGTCAAGGGGAATGTGCCAATGCCGATCCATTGTCGATCGCCCGCGCGGGTGGGGGCATTGACGATGGGCCCTAGAAACTCTGTTCGTAAACCCGGGTCACGTCGCCGCCCCATTCGCCATGGTAGAGATCGAGCAGGCGCTGCGCGGGGACCTTGCCGCTGGCGACGATCTCGTCGAGCGTTTCGAGGAAGCCGGTCTCGTTGTCGCCGCCGGTGTTGAGCCGGGCGCGGGCGGCGAGGCCCGCGCGCGAGATGGCGAGCACGTCGCGCGCCAGTTCGCGCAGCGTGCCCCCGCCGGGAACGGGCGCGTCGAGCGCCAGCTTCGGCACCGCGTTTCGCAGCGCCTCGCGCTCTTCCATCGTCCAGTCCTTCACCAGGTCCCACGCGGCATCGAGCGCGGTCTGGTCGTAGAGCAGGCCGACCCAGAATGCGGGCAGGGCGCAGATCCGGCTCCACGGCCCGCCGTCGGCCCCGCGCATTTCGAGGAAGCTTTTCAGCCGCACTTCGGGGAATGCGGTGGAAAGGTGATCCCACCAGTCGCCCTCGCGCGGTTTCTCCCCCGGCAGGGCGGGCAGCTTCCCGTCGAGGAAATCGCGGAAGCTCTGCCCCGCGGCGTCGATATATTTCCCGTCGCGGAAGACGAAGTACATCGGCACGTCGAGCATGTAATCGACCCACCGTTCGTAGCCGAAGCCGTCTTCGAACACGAACGGCAACATGCCGGTGCGGTGCGGGTCGGTGTCCGACCAGATGTGGCTGCGATAGGAAAGGAAGCCGTTGGGCTTGCCCTCGGTAAACGGCGAGTTTGCGAACAGCGCGGTGGCGAGCGGCTGCAGCGCCAGGCCCACGCGGAACTTCTTCGCCATGTCCGCCTCGCTGCCATAGTCGAGGTTCACCTGGATCGTGCAGGTGCGCAGCATCATGTCGAGGCCGAGATTGCCGACCCGCGGCATGTGCCGGACCATGATGTCGTACCGCCCCTTGGGCATGATCGGCAGGTCCTCGCGCGCCTTGTCGGGCCACATGCCGAGGCCGAGGAAGCCGACCCCGCAGCATTCGCCGATCGCCTTGACCTGTTCGAGGTGGCGGCCGGTCTCGTTGCAGGTTTCGTGCAGGTTTTCGAGCGGTGCGCCCGACAGTTCGAGCTGGCCGGCCGGTTCCAAGCTGACGGTGCCGTCGGCCCCGCGCATGGCGATGACCTTGCCGCCTTCCTCGACCGGCTCCCAGCCGAATTTTTCCAGGTTGAGCAGCAGGTCGCGAATGCCGCAGCTCTCGTCGTAGCTGGGCGCGTGGAAATCGCCGTGCTTGTAGACGAGCTTCTCGTGCTCGGTCCCGATGCGCCAGGCCTCGCGGGGTTTTTCACCCGCCTGCATCGGCGCGACCAGCTGGTCGCGGCTCTCGATAACCGGGTCTTCGGCGGCGGCGGCCTCGCGTGTGCTCATTCGGCTGGAGTTAGGAAACCGGACCTTTCGTGGAAAGGAAATTATTCTTCTACGCCTGCGTTTCCGCGTGCCAGTCGCCGCAGGTCGCCATCCACAGCGCGGTGGCGGCAATGGCGGCGGTTTCGGCCCGCAGGATGCGCGGGCCGAGTGCCACCGGGCGCGCCGAGGGCAGGGCGCGGATCGCCTCGCGCTCGGCATCGTCGAAGCCGCCTTCGGGGCCGACCAGCAGCGCGGCCGGGCCGGGCGCCGCGGCAAAGGCGCGCGGGGCCGGAACGCCGCCCAGCTCGTCGGCGAAGAACAGCGTGCGCCCTTGCGGCCAGGCGTCGAGAAGGGCGGCGAGATCGCGCGTCTCGGCCAGTTCGGGCAGGGCCGTGCGCCCGCATTGTTCGGCCGCCTCGACCATTCGGCGCTGCAGCCGCTCGGGATTGACCTTGCGCACGACCGAGCGGCGCATGGCGACCGGCACGAACCGGCGCACGCCCAGTTCGCAGGCCTTCTCCGCGACGAGGGCGAAGTTGTCGCGCTGGATCGGCGAGGCGCAGAGCCACAGGTCGGGCACGTCCTCGCGCGGGGCGAGGCGCTGTTCGACGACGACCGATCCCTTGCGCGCGTCGGCACGCGCAATGCGGGCGAGGTATTCGCCGGTGCGGTCGTCGAACAGGCGCACCGGGTCGCCTTCGCCGCGGCGCATGACGGCAACCAGGTAGCGCGCCTGGGCCGGGTCGAGCGCGATGGTCGATCCCGGCGCGATTTCGCCGTCGATATAGAGGCGCGGGGTCGAGCGGGGCGGCCAGGCGGGTGTCGCGGGCATGGGCACGCTCTAGCCGAGCGAGGGCGGCGATCAAGGCGCGATCGCGGCTTTCGCCCGCCTCGCGAGGGGGCTAGGGTCGTTTTCGGCAAGGCTGAAGCGGCACCGGCCCGCACCCCTACCCGGCCACCCATGGAATACCCTGCCGTTGGGTGGCCGGGTGCGGGCCGGTGCGGTTTCAAGGAAAACACTCCAGGGCATCGGACATGAGCGACAATATCGTCCCCGACACCGAACACCGCGGGCTCGTTGCCCGCTTGCCGCAGGTCCCGCGCGACCTCGCGCAGCTCGGCCGGTTCGATCGCCCGATCGGCTGGTGGTTGCTGTTCTGGCCCTGCGCCTTCGGAGTCTGGCTGGCGGGGGCGGGCGCGCAATGGATGCTGCTCGCCTGGCTCCTGCTGGGCAGCGTGGCGATGCGCGCGGCGGGCTGCGTCTACAACGACATCGTCGATGCCGAGCTGGACCGGAAGGTCGCGCGCACCGCCGTGCGCCCGGTCGCCAGCGGACGGATATCGAAACGCCTGGCCTGGGCCTGGCTGCTGGCGCTTTGCGCGGTGGGACTGATCGTCCTTCTCCAGCTGCGGTGGCAGGCGCAGGCCGTCGCGCTGGCGAGCCTGGCGCTGGTCGCCGGCTACCCGTTCATGAAGCGGATCACCTGGTGGCCCCAGGCCTGGCTGGGGCTGGTGTTCAGCTGGGGCGCGCCGGTCGGCTGGATCGCGCTGCGCGGCGACCACCTCGATGCCCTGGCCGCGCTCTACGCCGGCTGCGCGCTGTGGGTCGTCGGCTACGACACGATCTACGCCTTGCAGGACCGGGAGGACGACGCGCTGGTCGGTATCCGGTCTTCCGCGCTGCGGCTGGGCGCGCGGGTCAGGCCCGGCGTGGCGCTGTTCTACGGCGGGGCGGCGGCGCTGTGGGCGCTCGCCTTCTGGCTGCTGCGCGGCGACTGGGTCGCGCTGCTGGCGCTGGCCCCGGCGGCGGCGCATCTCGCCTGGCAGGTCGCGACGCTCGATCCAGCGCAGCCGGCCAACCCGCTCGACCGTTTCCGCTCGAACCGGTGGACCGGCGCGCTGGTCGCCGCCGCCTGCTTCGTCGTCGGCAATGCCTGACGGCGATCAGCCGTAACTGACCACCTCGAACTCGATCCCGTCCCAGTCGAGGAAGTAGAACCGGCGCCCCGGTTCGTAGTCGGCGTGGGAAAAGGGCTCCAGCCCGGCCTCGATCACGATCCGCTCGGCCGCGTCGAGATCGTCCACCAGCAGGCCGACGTGGTTGAGCGGCACGCCCTTGGCATAGCCGCCGCGGGCATCGGGATTGGTGTAGAGCGCGAGATAGGTCGTCTCGTCGCCGACGTGGATCGTTTCCCCGCCGAGCATCGCCGGCCCGCGCCAGCGCTCGTGCCAGCCGAGGAGCCTTTCGAACAGCGCGGCGCTGCGGTCGATATCGGTGACGGTGAGATTGGCGTGTTCGATCTGGCCCCTGGGCATTGTGCACCTCCTTGGCTCGCGAGCGGCCCCTTGCCGCGCTTCGTGCGAATCGGTGCGGCGGACAATGCAACTTCAACTTAAGTTGAGGTCAAGCGCGAAATGCGCTAGCGGCGAATCATGCACGCAAGCGACCTCCTTCCCATCGGCGCCCTTGCCCGGCGCACCGGCCTGTCCCCCTCCGCGATCCGTTTCTACGAGGACAAGGGGCTGGTCACCGCCCATCGCACCGGCGGCAACCAGCGCCGCTTCCTGCGTTCCGACATTCGGCGGCTGAGCTTCATCCTGATCGCGCAGAAGCTGGGCCTGACGCTGGAGGAGATCGCCGAACAGCTCGCCCGCCTGCCCGACGGGCGGACCCCGACCAGCTTCGACTGGTGGAAGATCAGCGAGGCGATCCGCGACCGGCTCGACCGGCGGATCGCGCAGCTCGAGGCGATGCGCGACAACCTCGACGGGTGCATCGGCTGCGGGTGCCTGAGCCTGAAGCATTGCAAGCTCTACAATCCCGAAGACCGCGCGGGCGAGGCGGGGCCCGGCCCGCGCGTCCTGCGCCGGCTGGAAGCGGACGGCGAGGGCGAAAGGGCCGGCGCGCAGCAACCGCCGGCCTGACCGGCCGGGGCCGGCCGTGTGCCGTCAGCGCCCCTGGTGGCGCGGCCCCTGGCGGAAGGCCCAGCGCAGCGCCTTGCCCATGCCCCACGTCGCCGCGCGCGCCGGAAGGGCGGCGAGGCCGGGCCGCTGGAGCCCCAGCATCGAGCGGGCGAACGGCGGGAGGAGGGCGACCGCCTCCGCCGCGAGCGTCGCCTGGAGCGCGGCCGGGGCAGCCTCGGGGCGCTGGGTCAGCACGAACTGCGCGACCTCGCGCGCCTCGGGCGAGGTGCGCAGCTCGCCGCGCAGCTCGGTGAATATCGCCCGCGCTTCCGCCTCGCTTTCGGGCACCGGGTCCGCGCCCAGCGCGCGGGCGACGACGGCGAACTGGCGATAGTACTCGTCGCGCGCGGCCGGCGGCAGGGCCGGATCGACGTGGCGCAGGTAGGCGGCGAGGAAGCTGGTCGCTTCCGCCACGTGGACCCAGGCCAGCGTGCGCGGGTCGCGCGCCGAATAGGGCGTGCCGTCGGGCAGCGTGCCGCCGACCCGTTCGTGGATCCGGTTGACCCGCGCGATCGCGGCGCGGGCATCGTCGCGGTGGCCGAAGGTCGTGACCGCGATGAAGCGCGCGGTGCGCCGCAGCCGCCCGTGCATGTCGTGGCGGAAGTCCGAATGGTCGAGCACGCCCTGGAGCGCGTGGGGGTGGAGCATCTGAAGCAGGAGGCCGCGAATCCCGCCGACCATCATGCCGACGAGGTCGGCATGGACCAGCCGGATCGGCGTGTCGCGCGCGAACAGCGCCTCGTCCGAAGGGGGGACGGGCTGCTGGCCATCCTCGTTGAAGACCGCGCGCACCCGCCGGACGAGTTCCGCGCGCAGGCGCTGGGAAGGGAGCGGGGCGGCCATGCCTGCCTCTATAGCCTGGCGCGGCGGCAATGAAATCTCCGCCGCGCGCCGCGCGTGGCGCTTGCAGCGGTGCGGCCGCGCGTATAGTCACCCGCGCGAGATGAACGACATGACCGACAAGAGCTTCGACCACGCGAGCAAGACCGTAATCGCCGCACCCGACACCGAAGTCGACGTGCGCGAGACATTCGGGATCGACATCGACTGGAAAGTGCCCGCGTTCTCGAAGCCCGACGAACGCACGCCCGACCGCGACGATGCATACGTGTTCGAACCGCAGACGACGATGGCGATCCTCGCCGGGTTCGCGCACAATCGCCGCGTGATGGTCCAGGGCTATCACGGCACGGGCAAGTCCACCCATATCGAACAGGTCGCCGCGCGGCTGAACTGGCCCTGCATCCGGATCAACCTCGACGCGCATATCAGCCGGATCGACCTGGTCGGGCGCGACGCGATCGTTCTGCGCGACGGCCTGCAGGTCACCGAGTTCCGCGAAGGCCTGCTGCCCTGGGCGCTGCAGCACCCGGTGGCGCTGGTGTTCGACGAATACGACGCCGGCCGGCCCGATGTGATGTTCGTGATCCAGCGCGTGCTCGAACAGGCGGGCAAGCTGACCCTGCTCGACCAGAACCGGGTGATCCGCCCCGATCCCAATTTCCGCCTCTTCGCCACGGCCAACACGGTCGGCCTGGGCGACACGAGCGGCCTCTATCACGGCACCCAGGCGATCAACCAGGGGCAGATGGACCGCTGGAACATCGTCGTCGCGCTCAATTACCTGCCGGCCGAGACCGAGCAGGAGATCGTCGCGGCCAAGAACCCGGACAGCGATCCGAAGACGATCGCCGATATGATCAAGGTCGCCGACCTGACCCGTCAGGGTTTCATCAACGGCGACATCTCCACGGTGATGAGCCCGCGCACGGTCATCACCTGGGCCGAGAATGCCGCGATCTTCAATGACATCGGCTTCGCCTTCCGTCTCAGCTTCCTCAACAAGTGCGACGAGGCGGAGCGGATGCTGGTGGCCGAGTATTACCAGCGCGTCTTCGGCGAGGAACTGCCGGAGAGCGTGGTTTCGGCGGCGTGACGGGTTGAAGCGGCGCCCGGCTGTGTTAAGTGTGTAACACAGCAAGTCGATGACCCGCATCCTTTCCTGGCTTTCGCGCAGGCGGCGCACCGATGGCGACGAGCCTGAGGGACCGGGATTCTACGCGTTGCAGGATGCCCCTGCCGGTGGCTGGTCTGACCCGGCGGGCGAGCCGGAATCCGCGCGGCGCGGGGGCGGCGCGATGCCGCGGGCCGGCGACCCCTGGGCCGAGCGGCTCGAACAGCTCGACCGCTATATCGAGGACGAGCCGAAGCGCGACCGCCGGCGACGGCGCTGGCGCTGGACGGTGCGAATCGCGGCCGGGGGGCTGTTCGCCTTCATCCTCCTGGTCGGCTGGCTCGCGGTGACCGCGCCGCTGTCGCGCTCGCTCGAACCGATCGCCCCGCCGCAGCTGACCCTGCTGGCATCGGACGGCACGCCGATCGCGCGCAACGGCGCGGTGGTGGACGAGCCGGTGCGCGCGGCCGACCTGCCGCCGCACGTGATCGAGCCCTTCCTGGCGATCGAGGACCGGCGGTTCTACAGCCACTGGGGGATCGATCCGCGCGGCATCGCCCGGGCGCTGTGGTCCAACCTGACCGGCGGGCCGACCCAGGGCGGCAGCACGATCACCCAGCAACTGGCCAAGTTCACCTTCCTGACGCCCGAACAGAGCCTGACGCGCAAGGCGCGCGAGGCGCTGATCGCGTTCTGGCTGGAAGCCTGGCTGAGCAAGGACGAGATCCTCGAACGGTACCTGTCGAACGCCTATTTCGGCGACAATACCTATGGTCTGCGCGCGGCCTCGCTCCATTACTTCTACCGCCATCCGGAGAACCTCAAGCCCGAACAGGCCGCGATGCTGGCCGGGTTGCTCCAGGCCCCGTCGCGCCTCGCCCCGACGCGCAATTTCGATTTGGCCGAGCGGCGGATGCGGCTGGTCGTCGCGGCAATGGTCGATGCCGGATACCTGACGGGGGACGAAGCCGGGCGCCTGCCGACCCCGCGGCTCGACGTGCGCCGGCGCAACGAGCTGCCGACCGGGACCTATTTCGCCGACTGGGCTCTGCCCGAAGCGCGCAAGCTGACGGGCAACGGCTATTCGGAGCAGACGATCGCGACCACGCTCGATTCGCGCCTGCAGGGCATTGCCCGCGACGTGATCGCCCGCGCCCCGCTGGGTACGGCGCAAGTCGCGCTGGTGGCGATGCGGCCCAACGGCGAAGTCGTCGCGATGATCGGCGGGCGCGATTACGCCAGGTCGCCGTTCAACCGCGCGACCCAGGCGCGGCGGCAGCCGGGCTCCACCTTCAAGCTGTTCGTCTATCTCGCCGCGCTGGAGGCGGGGATGTCGCCCGAGGACGCGATCGACAACAGCATGATCGAAACGGGCAGCTATCGCCCGCGCAACGCCGGCGGTGCCTATTCGCAGAGCCTGACGCTGGAACAGGCTTTCGCCCGGTCGAGCAATGTCGCCGCGGTGCGGCTGTTCGAACAGGTGGGGGGCGAGGCGGTGATCGACACGGCCCGCCGGCTGGGCGTTGCCTCGCCGCTGGCCGAGGGCGATCCCAGCCTGGCGCTGGGCACCTCGACCATGACGCTGATGGAACTGACCGCCGCCTATGCCGGGATCGCGGGCAATTCCTTCCCCGTGCGCCCCCACGCGTTCGTGGAGGAGGAGCCGGGCTGGTTCGACTGGCTGTGGAACGGGCGCGACAGCCTCTCGCACGGGCGGCACGAGGCGATCGAGCGCCTGCTGCGCAGCGCGATCAACCGCGGCACCGGGCGCGCGGCGATGCTGCGCGCGCCGAACTTCGGCAAGACGGGGACGACGCAGGACAACCGCGACGCGCTGTTCGTCGGCTATGCCGGCGATCTGGTGGTCGGGGTGTGGATCGGCAACGACGACAACTCGCCGCTCGCCGGGATCAGCGGCGGCGGCCTGCCGGCGCGGATCTGGCGCGACTTCATGGCCCGCGCGCTGGGCGAGACGCGCGCCCCGGCCCGCCCGCGCCCGACGCCGAGCCCCGATCCCGCCGGCCCTGTCCAGCCGCAGGACGTGCCGCAGATCGGCGACATCCCGCTGGGCGAGGACGGTTCGCGCCTGCGCGTGGACGGGGGCGGGGCGACCCTTTCGACCGAGGTCGGTGGAATCCCGGTCGATGTCAGGCTCGATCGCGACGGGCTCGCGCTCGAACCGGGCGTCGCGCCGCGCGACGATCCGCCGCAGGACACCGCGCCGCGCTAGTCATCCGGCGCGGAAGCCAGCCCCATTCCCGTCATGCCGAACTCGTTCGGGCATCCATCGTGCCTCCCGGGCGCCGTCGGCGCAGGAGGACGCGCGTGGCGGCCTCAGCCGAAGACGCGTTCGAACACCCGGTCCACCTGGCGGAAGTGGTAATCGAGGTCGAACTTCTCCTCCAGCTCGGCCTCGCCCAGCGCGGCGGTGACTTCGGCGTCCTGCTTCAGCAGGTCGAGCAGCGCCAGTTCGCCGTCCGATTCCCACACTTTCATCGCGTTGCGCTGGACGATCGCATAGGCATCCTCGCGGCTGATCCCGGCCTGGGTCAGCGCCAGCAGGACGCGCTGCGAATGGACCAGCCCGCCCATGCGGTCGAGGTTCTTCTGCATCCGCTCGGGATAGACGACCAGCTTGTCGATCACGCCGGTCAGCCGCGCGAGCGCGAAGTCGAGCGTGATCGTCGCGTCGGGGCCGATGAAGCGCTCGACCGAGGAATGGCTGATGTCGCGTTCGTGCCACAGGGCGACGTTCTCGAGCGCGGGCAGGGCATAGGCGCGGATCATGCGCGCCTGGCCGGTCAGGTTCTCGGTCAGGATCGGGTTGCGCTTGTGCGGCATCGCGCTCGAACCCTTCTGGCCGGGGGAGAAGTATTCCTCCGCCTCGAGCACCTCGGTCCGCTGGAGATGGCGGACCTCGACCGCGACGCGCTCGATCGACCCGGCGATCACCGCCAGGGTGGCGAAGAACATCGCGTGCCGGTCGCGCGGGATGACCTGGGTGGAAATCGGCTCGATCGCCAGGCCCAGCCGCTCGGCCACGTGCTCTTCCACCGCCGGATCGACATTGGCGAACGTGCCCACCGCGCCCGAAATGGCGCACGTCGCGATCTCCGCGCGCGCGGCGACCAGCCGCTGGCGGCAGCGGGCGAACTCGGCATAGGCCTGCGCCAGCTTGAGGCCGAAGGTCACCGGCTCGGCATGGATGCCGTGGCTGCGGCCGATGGTGGGGGTGTACTTGTGCTCTTCCGCGCGGCGGCGGATCGCGGCGAGCAGCAGGTCGAGATCTTCCAGAAGGATGTCCGACGCGCGGGCAAGCTGCACCGCCAGGGTCGTGTCGAGCACGTCGGAACTGGTCATGCCCTGGTGCATGAAGCGGGCTTCATCACCCACCTGCTCCGCCACCCAGGTGAGGAAGGCGATCACGTCATGCTTGGTCACCGCCTCGATCGCGTCGATCGCGGGCACGTCGATCTTCGGGTCGGTCGCCCACCAGTCCCACAACGCCTTCGCCGCGCTTTTCGGCACGACGCCCAGCTCGCCCAGCTTCTCGGTCGCGTGGGCCTCGATCTCGAACCAGATGCGATAGCGCGCCTCCGGCTCCCAGATCGCGGACATCGTGGGGCGGGCGTAACGGGGGACCATGGCAAACTCCGGGCGGGAAAACGGGTGTCGCGGCGCGGCTATATGCGGGGAGGCCGATTGGCAACCCGCCAGATCGCGGGTAGGGTGCACGGCAGGGGAATTGCATCGCTGGGGGGCACATGCATCACGTGGTTCGTCTGATTGCCGGGGGAATATCCGCGGCGGCGCTCGTCGCGCCTGCCTGGGCCGGGGAGGAGATCCTCTACCAGCCGGAGCCGGAATGGGTCGAGGTGGCCGAACTGCCCCCGGCGGACAGCCACCAGGGCAAGCCGATGCGGCTGATCGAATCGCAGGTCCTGCTCGACGGCGGAACGGTGTGGGAGTTCAGGGACGTCGCGCTGGCCTTCGAGACGCCCGAGATGCTGAGCCAGCTCGGCACCGTCTCGGCCAACTGGCTGCCGGACAAGGGCGACCTGATCGTCCACCGGATCGAGCTGGTGCGCGACGAGGAAACGCTCGATGTCCTGGCCGACGGCGCGGGGTTCGAGGTGCTTCGCCGCGAGCGGCAGCTGGAACAGCGCATCCTCGATGGCGGGCTGACCGCGACGCTGGCCGTCCCCGGCCTGCGCGTCGGCGATACGCTACGGGTCGCCTACTCGGTCACGCGGCGCGACCAGGCGCTCGACGGGCAGATGGAATGGAGCTCCGAAATCCTTGCCGAGCCGCTGCCCGTGGCGAGCGGGCGGATCGTCCTCGCCTGGCCCGAAGGGCAGGCGGTGCAGCACCAGCTGCGCCGCGCGGACGGCGCGGCCCGGCTGACCCGCGAAGACGGGATGACGCGGCTGGCGATCGCCATGCCGCTGGCCGAACCGCCGGAGATGCCCGACGATGCGCCGGTGCGGTTCCGCCTCGCGCCCACCGTGCAGGCCGGCACGTTCGACAGCTGGGAAGCGGTTTCCGCCTCGATGGCGCCCTACTACGCGACCGAGGGGACGATCGCGCCCGGCGGCGCCATCGCGCAGGAGCTCGACCGTATCCGCGCCGCGGAAAGCGACCCGCTCGCGCGCGCCGCGCTGGCCGTGCAGCTGGTGCAGGAAGAAGTCGGTTACCTGATGAACGGCCTCGACGGGGGCAATTACCTGCCGCAAACCCCGGCCGAAACGTGGGAGAAGCGCTACGGCGATTGCAAGGCCAAGTCGCTCCTCCTGCTTGCCATGCTGCGCGAGCTGGGGATCGAGGCCGAGGCCGTGCTGGTCAGCACGACGATGGGCGATGCCATTCCCGAGCTTCTGCCCGTGCCGGGCAACTTCAACCACGTGATCGTGCGCGCCGATATCGGCGGCGAGACGTACTGGCTCGACGGCACGAGCACGGGCACGCGCCTGCAGACGATGGCGGCGGTTCCGCGGTTCGGGCACGCGCTGCCGCTGCGCGAGGGCGGGGCCGGGCTCCAGCCGATTCCCGCGCGGCCCCTGCCGGTGCCGGGCCGCACCGTGCGCCTCGCGGTGGACCAGCGGGCCGGTATCGCCCTGCCGGCGCTGTTCGATCTCGAACTGACCGTGACCGGGCCCGATGCCTCGGCCTTCCGGATGCTGGCCCAGCTGGAAGACGGCGACCAGCGCGACGAGTTCATCCAGGGCGCGGCGACCGCGATCATCGGCGATCATCGCCAGATCGACCGGTCGATCGCCTTCGACGACGAATCGGGCAGCGCGACGGTGACGGTCGAAGGGCTGATGACGACGCCGTGGAACATGCGCGACGGCCGTTACCGGCTGGAAATGCCCTATCTCCCCGCCGCGTCGTTCCGCTTCGACAACGACCGCGCGCGGGCCGAGTGGCGCGACCTGCCGGTAACGGTGAACGGGCCGCTGTTCTGGCGCACGCAGGTGGAATGGCTGCTGCCCGAAGACGGGGCGGGGTTCGCCGTGCGGGGGGAACCGGCGTTCGATCGCGAGATCGGCGGCAACCGGCTCGTCTCCTCGGGTGGGATCGAGGGCGACCGGATCGCGATCACGCAGGACGTTGTCAGCCACGCGTGGGAAATCCCGGCCAGCGAACTGCCCGCGACCAAGCGCGAGGCGATCCGCATGAAGCGCCGCCTGCCCACTTTCGTCGCGCCTGCCGACACCCGGCGCGCCTGGGACTATCGCGGCAGCGACCGGGCCATGCTGGAGGACCTGGAGCAAGCCTATGCCGTCCTGGTGGAGCGCGAGGACGACGACGAGGCCGGCGCCTATACCAACCGCGCGATCTTCCGCGCCGGGGTCGGCGACTGGGACGGGGCGCTGGCCGACCTCGACGTCGCGCTGGAGCGCGAGCCCGCCGCCTGGCTTTACCGCCGGCGCGCCCAGGCCCGGCGGCAGCTCGGCGATCTCGAGGGCGCGCTGGCCGACCTCCAGGCGGCCGAGACGCTCGATCCGGCCAATCCCGATCACTTCAAGCAGGTCGAGATCCTCGGTCAGCTCGGCCGGGGAGAGGAAGCGATCGCGCTGGCGCAGGACAGCGCGCTGGTCGCCAGCAATCCCGACTGGGGCGACATCCAGATCGCCTATGCCGAGGGCTGGGCCGGCCAGACCGAGGAAGGGCTCGAGCGGCTGGCCGACCTGGTCGAGTTCGCCGCCCCCGGGTCGGAGGCGTTCAATGCCCTGTGCTGGTATTCCGGGATCTGGAACCGCGCGACGGACGAGACGCTGCCGGTCTGCCTCAAGGCCGTGGAACAGTCGGCCGGCGGGATCGGCGCGCTCGACAGCCGGGCCATGGTCCTGTTCCGCCTGGGCGAGGCGGAAGGCGCGCTGACCGATCTCGACAAGGTGCTCGCCGCCTCGCCGGACGAACATGCCTCGCGCTACATGCGCGGGATCGTGCGGCTGCAACTGGGCGACGCCGGCGGGCGCGAGGACATCGCGGTGGCGCTCGCGGCCGAGCCGGCGCTCGAGGCGGTCTATCGCGCATACGGCATCGCCCCGCCGCGCTGATCGCGCCGATCTCGCCCAGTCTTGAAAGGGGGGGGCGGGGCAGCGGGCAAGCGCCGATTGACTCATTCATAACTACGTGGTTATGAATGAGTCGTGCCCGCCGATGCGCCTCCCGCAAGCCCCGCGAGGGACCAGGTCTTCCGCGCGCTGGCGGATGGCAGCCGGCGCGCTCTGTTCGAACGCCTGTGCCGCGAAGGGGAACTGACGGTCGCTCGCCTGACCGATGGCGCGGGGATCTCGCAACCGGCGGTCTCGCGGCATCTCGCGGTCCTGAAGGAAGGCGGCCTGGTCGAGGCCCGCCCGGCGGGCCGCGCGACGTTCTACCGCGCGCGCGCGGACCGGCTCGCCCCGCTCGACGACTGGACCCGCGAAATGCGCGCGACCTGGCACGCGCGGCTCGACGCGCTCGACGATGTCTTGCGAAGGATGGACAATTGACCCCAGGCGACGACCGGACCCGTACCCTGACGATCGAACGCGAGTTCGCCCACCCGCCCGAGCGCGTCTGGCGCGCCCTGACGCAGAGCGAGCTGCTGGCCGAATGGATCATGCCCAACGATTTCCGGGCCGAGACGGGCGCGCGCTTCGCGATGGATGCCGAATGGGGCCGGGTCGAAGGCGAGGTCCTCGAGGTCGAGCCGCAGCGCCGGCTGCGCTATACCTGGAACGGCCCCGAACTGCGCAGCGAGGTCGAATGGACGCTGGAGCCGGCTGCCGAGGGAACCCGCCTGACGCTGGAACAGACCGGGTTCCGGCCGCAGGATCGACAGGCCTATTACGGCGCGCGCGCAGGCTGGCCGCGCTTTCTCAAGGCTCTCGACGCATTGCTCGAAAGGATTGGCTGATGCCCGCAACGATCAGGAAATGGCACCGCTGGATATCGATGGCCTTCGTCGCTCTCGTCGCCGCGATCTTCCTGCTCCAGGCGCTGACGACGCCGCCCGAATGGCTTTACTACACGCCGCTGCCGTTCCTCCTGGGGCTGATTGCATCCGGCATGTACATGTGGTTCCGCCCGGCGCGGCCGGGAGCCGCGAAATGAGCGACGAGAGCGAGCCGAAGCTGCTGGCCGGGGGCAATCCCCAGATCCCGAAGGGGGAGGGGGATGCCCCGGTCCAGGCCTATATCGCCGCCATGCCCGGATGGAAGAAACCGATCGGCGAGGCGCTCGACGCGGCGATCGTGCGCGAGGTGCCCGGGGTGCAGAAGGCGGTGAAGTGGAACACCCCGTTCTACGGTGTCGAGCAGGGGTGCTGGTTCGCCTCGTTCCATTGTTTCGACCGTTACGTGAAAGTCACCTTCTTTCGCGGCGGGTCGCTCGAACCCCAGCCGCCCGAGACCTCGAAATACCCCGAGGTTCGCTATTGCCACTTTCACGAAGGCGAACGGCCCGGCGAGCGGTTCGCCGGCTGGATCAGGCAGGCCGTCGCCCTTCCGGGAGAGAAGCTGTGACCGGCGCGCGCGACGCGAAAGCAGGCGATCGGGCCGGCGACTGGCGCAAGGAAACGCTCGCCCGGGTGCGCGCGATCGTCCTCGCCGCCGACCCGGCCATCGTGGAAGAGGTGAAGTGGCGCAAGCCCTCCAACCCCGCGGGCGTGCCGACCTGGGCCTGCGAGGGCATCGTCTGCACGGGCGAGACATATCGCGACAAGGTCAAGCTGACTTTCGCGCGAGGCGCGGCGCTGGCCGATCCGCACGGGCTGTTCAACGCGGGGCTGGAAGGCAAGGTCCGCCGCGCGATCGACCTGCGCGAAGGCGACGAGCCGGACGAGGCCGCGCTGACCGCGCTGGTGCGCGAGGCGGTGGCCGCCAACCGCGCCCGGGCGGCCGGCTGACCGGGCCTGCGCCGCGCCCTGCCGGTGGGGGGCGCGCGCTTCGATTGACAGCCGGGGCGGCCGCGTCCACCTAGCCGCCCGTCACGACCGACCGAGAACGAGGGGCCAAGTGGACAGGCCGGGGCGGTTCGGCCGCTCCCTGCCCGGCAAGACGCGATGATCGAACCTCCGACTTTCGAGGACCTGGGCCTGACCGGCCTTGCCCCGACGGCCGAGATGGTCGTCGGCCTGTGCATCCTGGCGGCGCTGGCCTGGCTGGGCAACTTCGTCGCCAAGAAGATCATCCTGCGCATCCTGATCGCGCGGGTCCTGCCGCAGGACGGGCCGAGCCCGCGCAAGGTGGTCGCCTATCTCGCCAATATCGTGCCCACGGTGATCGTCGCCTACGGCGTGGGCGCGGTGCCGCATCTCGCGCCCGGGATCGCATCGGTGATCGCGAACGTCGCCAACGGGGTGACGATCCTGGTCATCGCCATGGCGATCAGCGCGGCGCTCAGCTTCGTCAACGCGCTTTACGAACAGCGCCCCGAAAGCGCGAGCCGCCCGATCAAGGGCTATGTCCAGGTGCTGAAGATCGTCGTCTATTCGGGCGCGGCGATCCTGATCGTCGCGGTGCTGATCGAACAGTCGCCGCTCCTCCTCCTCTCGGGCCTCGGCGCGATGGCGGCGGTGGTCCTGCTGGTGTTCAAGGACACGATCCTTTCGCTCGTCGCCTCGGTCCAGCTCACGTCGAACGACCTGCTGCGGGTGGGCGACTGGATCGAGATGCCCCAGGCCGGGGCCGACGGCGACGTAATCGATATCGCGCTGCACACGGTGAAAGTGCAGAATTTCGACAAGACGATCGTCTCGATCCCGACCCACCGGCTGATTTCGGAAAGCTACAGGAACTGGCGCGGCATGTCCGAATCGGGCGGGCGGCGGATCAAGCGGCCGATCTTTATCGACCAGAACTCGATCCGGTTCCTCGAAGCCGAGGAGATCGCGCGGCTGAAGCGGGTCGCGCTGATCGCGGACTACCTTGCCGACAAGGAACGCGAGCTGGGCGAATGGAACGCAGGGCTGGGCGAGGCGGGGCGCGAGGCGGTGAACGCGCGCCGGGCGACCAACGTGGGCACGTTCCGCGCCTATGTCCTCGCCTATCTGCGCGCCCATCCGCGGGTTTCCCCGGCGATGACGCTGATGGTGCGCCAGCGCGAGCCGGGGCCGCAGGGCCTGCCGCTGGAGATCTACTGCTTCACCGACACGACCGCGTGGCTCGAATACGAACGGATCCAGTCGGACATCTTCGATCACCTGCTGGCGATCCTGCCCGAGTTCGGCCTGCGGATATTCCAGCAGCCGAGCGGCCTCGATTTCCGCACGCTGGCGGAAGGCTAGCGCGCCCGCCCCCGCGGGGCCTCGGGTCAGATCAGTCCTTTCGCGCGCAGGCTGGCATGGCCTTCGCGCCCCACGATCACGTGGTCGTGGACGACGATCCCCAGCAGGCGGCCGGCCTCCGCGATCCGGCGGGTGACCTGGATGTCGGCCTGGCTCGGCGCGGGGTTTCCGCTGGGGTGGTTGTGGACCAGGATCAGCGCGCTCGCACCCACGTCCAGCGCGCGCCTGACCACCTCGCGCGGGTGGATCGCCGCCTCGTCGATCGAACCGTCGCCGACATGGTGATCAAGGATCAAGCGGTTGCGCGTGTCGAGATAGAGCACGCGGACCCGCTCCACCGTCAGGTGCGCCATGTCGATCGTCAGGTAATCGAGCAGCGCCTGCCACGATGCCAGAACCGGCTTTCGCTCGACTTCGCCGCGGGCCATGCGCCGGGCGGCGAGGGCGGTGGCCTTGAGCATGGCGGTGCCCGTCTCGCCCATGCCCTTGACCCGGGCCAGCGCGGCGGGATCGGCGTTGAGCACCGCGGGTAGCGAGCCGAACCGGTCGAGCAGCGCCTTTGCCAGCGGCTTGGTGTCGCCGCGCGGATTGGCGGCGAAGAGGAGATATTCGAGCACTTCGTAATCGGCCAGCGCCTCCGCCCCGCCGGCAAGCAGGCGCCGGCGCAGCCGCGCGCGGTGGCCCAGGCCCGCGTGGGCCGGCGTCTTGCCGGGCGGCTTGTTCCCCCCTTGCGGCAATGGCTCCCCCTCTTGCGCCGGAGTGCGACCCCAAATGTCGCGTCCTCTTGGGTGGCGCCCCATCGGTTGCGATCCCCCGGGGCGCGATCCCCAACCGCCATGCATTGCCTTTGCCGGGCGATGCGCGCAAGTGGAGCACGATGGCGCTGGCCGAGGACGAGAACGAGGAAAGGCCGGATTCGGCGGCATCGGGCCGGCGCGCCCCGCGCTGGCGCGTGCGCCTGTCGCTGGTCCTGCTCGCGCTGGTGGCAAGCGCGATCGCGGTCCTGTGGTTCTCGCGCGAGCGGATCGCGCAGGACGTGATCGCCGGGATGCTGGAAGACCACGACCTCCCCGCGCAGTACGAGATCGAGAGCATCGGGCCCGAACGCCAGGTGCTGCGCAACGTCGTGATCGGCGACCCTGCGCGGCCCGACCTCACGATCGCGCGAGTCGTGGTCAACTTGCGCTATCGCTTCGGCACGCCGGCGATCGGCCGGGTGGAGCTCGACCGGGCGCGCCTTTTCGGACGGCTGGCGGGCGGGCGGCTGAGCTTCGGCACGCTCGACCGTGTGCTCTTCGCCGACAGCGACGCGCGCGCCGGGCTGCCCGATCTCGACTTGCGGCTGGTGGACGGTCGCGCGCTGATCGAAAGCGATTACGGGCCGGTCGGGATCAAGGCCGCGGGCGAGGGGGAACTTGACGACGGCTTCGACGGCCACCTCGCCGCGGTCGCGCCGCGAATCGCCGCCGGGGAATGCCGGGCCGAAGACGCGACCCTCTACGGCCGCCTGACCACCGCCGCCGGCCGGCCGAGCTTCGACGGGCCGCTGCGCGTGGCGCGCCTCGCCTGCGCGGGCGAGGGCCCGGCGGTGGAGAATCTCGCGCTCGCGCTGGAGGCGACGGGCGATGCCGACCTCGCCGGCTACGACGGCCGCGCCCGCCTCGCGTCCGGCCGTGCCACGCTGGGCGGCGCGCGGCTAAACGGGATGAACGCCAACCTGCGCGCCAGCTGGCGCGATGCGCGGCTGACGGCGCGCTATTCGCTGGTCGGCCGCGGTCTCGCCCATCCGCAGGCGCAGTTCGCCGTCCTCACCGCCAAGGGCGGGCTGCGCGCGCGCGACGGGTTTCGGCGGGTCGAGATCGACGCCGACCTCGAAGGCAACGGCCTGCGCATGGGGCGCGCCGTTTCCGAGGCGCTGGCGGCCGTCACCCGCGACGGCGGCGACACACTGCTCGCGCCGCTCGCCCGCCGGATGGCCGACGCCCTCCGGCGCGAGGAGCGCGGCAGCCGGCTCGCCGGGCAGCTGACCTGGCGCAGGACCGGCGAGGCGGTGACCGCCGTCGTCCCCAGCGCCAGCCTGCGCGGGGGCAGCGGGGAAACGCTGCTCGCCCTGTCGCGCGTGCACTACCTGGGCGGGGCGGGGCGCGCGCCGCGCATCGCCGGCAATTTCCGCACCGGGGGCAGGGGCCTGCCGCGCATGGTCGGGCGGATGGAGCAGCTCGGCGGCCGCGATACCGTGCTGCGGATGCGGATGGCCGAATACACGGCCGGCGATTCGCGGGTCGCCCTGCCCGAGCTCGTGCTGGCCCAGGGCGCGGGCGGGCAGCTCGGCTTTTCCGGCCGCGCGGTCGTCTCGGGCGCCTTGCCGGGCGGCGCGGCGCGGGCGCTGGTCGTGCCGCTCGACGGCAACTGGTCGCCCGTGCGCGGCCTCGCGCTGTGGCACGACTGCGCCGATTTCCGGTTCGAACGGCTGGAGATGGCCGACCTCGTGCTCGAACGCCGCGGCCTGCGGCTCTGTCCGCCGCGCAATGCCCCGATCCTTGCCTACGATGCGCGCGGGCTGCGGCTGGCGGCAGGCACGCCGTCGCTCGACCTGGCGGGGGAGCTGGCGGGCACCGCGATCCGCATCGAATCGGGCCCGGTCGGCTTCGCCTGGCCCGGCAATCTCAGCGCGCGCGACCTCGACATCTCGCTCGGCCCGGTCGAGGAAGCGAACCGGTTCCGCGTCAGCCAGGTCGGCGCGACGCTGGGCAGCGCGATCGAGGGGACTTTCGCCGATGCCGACGTCGCGCTGTTCGCCGTCCCGCTCGACTTGCGCGAGACGCGCGGCCGCTGGCGCTATGCCGGCGGCGTCTTCGCGATCGAGGACGGCGCCTTCGTCCTCGAAGACCGCAGCGAGCAGGACCGCTTCCGCCCGCTGGTCGCGCGCGGGGCGCGGCTCGCGCTGGAGGACAACGTGATCCGCGCCGACGCCCTGCTGCGCGAACCGCGCAGCGACCGCGCGGTCGTGGACGTCGCAATCGTCCACGACCTGGCGCGCGGGGCGGGCCATGCCGATCTCGACGTCGACGCGCTGCGGTTCGACGAGGCGCTCCAGCCCGACATGCTGAGCGAACTGGCCCTGGGCGTGATCGCCAATACCCGCGGCGTGGTGCGCGGGACCGGGCGGATCGCGTGGGACGGGGACGGGGTGACGAGCGGCGGGCGCTTCTCGAGCGAGGGGCTGGACTTCGCCGCCGCCTTCGGCCCGGTGCGCGGCGCGGCGGGCACGATCGTCTTTTCCGACCTCCTCGACCTGACCACCGTGCCGGGCCAGCGGCTGCGCGTCGAATCGGTCAACCCGGGGGTCGAGGCGACGGGGGGCGAAGTCGAATTCGCCTTGCGCGAGGGGCAGTTCCTGTCGATCGCCGGCGGGACCTGGCCCTTCATGGGCGGCACGCTGACCCTGCGCCCGGTGGACCTGAACATCGGCGCGAGCGAACGGCGCGCCTATGTCTTCGTGATCGAGGGCCTCGACGCGGCGACTTTCGTCCAGCAGCTCGATCTCGGCAATATCCACGCCACCGGCACGTTCGACGGCGAACTGCCGATCGTCTTCGACGCGGCCGGGAACGGCCGGATCGAGGGCGGCCGCCTGGTCTCGCGCGCGCCGGGCGGCAGCGTGTCCTATGTCGGCGAACTGACATACGAGGACCTGTCGCCGGTGGCCAATTTCGCCTTCGACGCGCTGCGTTCGCTCGATTACCGGCGGATGGTGGTGGAAATGAACGGCAGCCTCTCGGGCGAGATCGTGACCGAGCTGCGCTTCGAGGGGGTGAGCCAGGGGGAAGGGACGAGCAAGAACCTCGTCACCCGCCAGATCGCCGGGCTGCCGCTCGAATTCCGCGTCAACATCCGCGCCGCCTTCACCCAGTTGCTGACCAATCTCCGGTCGCTCTACGATCCGGCCTTCGTGCGCGACCCGCGCGAGCTGGGGCTGCTGTCCGACGACGGCGAGCGGCTGCAGCCCGCGCCCGGGCCGGTGGGCGGGGGCAGTCCGCCCGCCGATGCCCTGCCTGCCGATGCCCTGCCTGCCGATTCCCGGCCCCCCGATTCACCCGTTCAGACCCAGGAAAGCGAGACAATGCCATGATCCCCGCCGAATTGACTGCCCGCTGCGCGGCTGCGACAACCCTGGCGATGCAGGGGGGAGCGCGGCCAATCACGCGCGCGATCCGTTCGCTGGTGCTGGTAACGGCCGGCGCGGCGGCACTGGGCGGCTGCATCTCGGTGGAGGCGCCCGAACGGCCGATCGTGATCGAGCTGAATATCAACATCCGGCAGGAAGTGATCTATCGCCTCGCGGCAGACGCGGGCAACACGATCGAGGAAAACGCGGACATCTTCTGATGGGAACCGGCATGAAAACGACATTGACCCGCAAGCTCTCGCTCGCCGCAGCCGCTTTCGCGCTGGCGGGCGGGGCGATCCTGGCCACCCCGGCGCAGGCGCAGCGCGATCCGGCCTACGAGGCCGCGCGCGCCGCCGGCAAGGTGGGCGAACGGATGGACGGCTATCTCGGCATCGTCGGCGCCGCCACGCCCGATCTCCAGCGCATGGTCAACGACATCAATATCAAGCGTCGCGCGGTCTATGCCCAGCGGGCGCAGGCCGCCAATGCGACGGTGGAGGAATATGCGCTGACCGCCGGCTGCATCGCGATCGCGAAGACCGTTCCGGGGGAGAAGTACCAGGCGCCCGACGGTTCGTGGCAGACGCGCACCAGCGCGCCGCCGCAGCGCGACAGCCGCTGCCCGGCCTGATCGCGCGCCGCGCAGGCCCCGGCCGGGGCAAGCCGCCGATTGACTCGCCAAAAGGGGCGGCCTAAGGGGGCGGCGCCCTCGGCGGGCAGGTGTTGCGCATGTCGCGGATTCCCCTAAGGAACACGGCATGAGCGACGAAAAGCCCGCACGAGAACCAATCGCCGAGGATGCGCGCATCGACGCGCTCGAAGAGCGGCTCAAGGCCGCACGCGAGCGCGAAGACAACCGCAACCGGCCGCAGGGTCAGGGCGCCGATGCGAATTACCGCAGCGGCAACCGGGTCCTGGCGGATCTTCTCGGCGGTATTCTCGGCGGCCTCGTGCTCGGTTGGTTGGTCGATACCTTCGCCGGCACGTCGCCCTGGGGTCTGTTGGCCGGCCTGTTCCTCGGGATAGTGGTGGCCTTCAGGAACATTTTCCGGATGGCGAACACGCGCTCCGACGACTCCTCCAGCGAGGGGTAGCCGCGAGCGCGAATGTTCATGAGGTAGGGACGTAACAGCCGTGGCAGCCGAACCGGCAAAGGTCGACCCGATGTACCAGTTCACGATCGAGCCGATGTTCGGCTCGCAGAACTGGGAACTGGCGGGCTATAACATCGCCTTCACCAACAGCGCGCTGTGGATGCTGATCACGACCGTGATCCTGGGCATCTTCGTATGGGGCGGGACGAAGCGCCAGCTCGTGCCCGGCCGCTGGCAGATGGCGGTCGAAACCTTCACCGGTTTCATCGACGACATGCTGGAAGCGAACATCGGCAAGGCCGGGCGCAAGTACGTGCCCTATGTCTTCTCGCTGTTCATGTTCATTCTCTTCGCCAACCTCCTCGGCCTCCTGCCGCTCGGCGTGGTCGGCCTCCACCCGTTCACTTTCACCAGCCATTTCACGATCACCGGCGTCCTGGCCGCGATCAGTTTCTCGATCGTCCTGATCGTCGGCTTCTGGAAGCACGGTTTCCATTTCTTCAGCCTGTTCGTCCCGCACGGGACCCCGCTGCCGATGATCCCGGCGATCTTCCTGATCGAACTGGTCAGCTTCGCCGTGCGCCCGTTCAGCCTCGCGCTGCGGCTGTTCGTCGCGATGATGGCCGGTCACGTCCTGCTGGAGGTGCTGTCCAGCTTCGTGATCGACGGCACCAATGCCGGCGTCGGTTTCGCCGCGCTGGTCGGCCTGCCCAGCTTCCTGCTGATGATCGGCATCTGCGCGCTGGAAATCCTGGTCGCGGGCATCCAGGCCTACGTGTTCGCTCTCCTGACGTCGCTCTACATCAACGACGCCGAGAACCTTCACTGAGTTTTACCAACCCGAATTAACGTATTCGATCCAAAGGAGTTTTTGAAATGGACGTAGAAGCTGCAAAGCTGGTTGGCGCCGGTCTCGCCGCTATCGGTGCGGGCATGGCCGCGATCGGTGTGGGTAACGTGTTCGGCTCGTTCCTCGAAAGCGCGCTGCGCAACCCGGGTGCCGCCGACGGCCAGCAGGGCCGCCTGTTCATCGGCTTCGCCGCTGCCGAGCTTCTCGGCCTGCTGGCGTTCGTCGTGGCGATGATCCTGATCTTCGTCGCCTGATCGACCGATACCCGTCGCCGGCCGGGCCAGCCCCGGCCGGCACGCCTTTTTCCGCCTGACTTCCGGGACGTGCTTCGATGCCCCAGATAGCCCAGCTCGCAGATACCTATTCCAGCCAGATCTTCTGGCTGCTGGTGTTCTTCGGGATCGTCTTCTTCGTTGTCGGCCGGGGCATGGTGCCCAAGGTGATGGACACCGTTTCCCAGCGCGACAGCCAGATCGCCGCCGATCTTGCCGCTGCCGAGGCCGCGCGCAGCCAGGCGGACGAGGAAGAGGAAGCCTGGCGCACGCGCGAGAACGAGAATCGCGCCGCCGCGCAGGCCCTGGTCGCCCAGGCCAAGGCGGATGCGGCCGCGGCCAGCGAAAAGAAGCTTTCGGCGGCGCAGAAGCGCCTCGATACCAAGCTGGCCAAGGCCGAAGCCGAGATTGCCGAGGCGCGCAAGACGGCCCTGGCCGAAGTGGAAGACGTGGCGGCCGATGCGGCCCGCGACATCGTCCAGCGCCTTGCCGGGGCCAGCGTGACCCCGGCCAGCGCCAAGAAGGCCGTGAAGGAGGCCCTGAGCCATGGCTAACACGCCGGAAGTGTTCACGACCGACGAGACCGAGGCGCAGACCGTGATCGAACACGGTTCGGCCGAACACGTCGAGCCGGAGCTGTTCGGGCTGGCCCCGTTCCAGATCGTCGCGGTGGCGATGACCGTGCTGATCCTGATCGCGGTGTGGAAGAAAGTCCCCGGCATGATCGTCGGCGGGCTCGACAACAAGATCGCCGCGATCCGCCAGCAGCTCGACGAGGCGAAGACCCTTCGCGCCGAGGCCGAAGCCCTGCGCGACGAGTATCGCCGCAAGGTCGCCGGGGCGGAGAAGGACGCCGAGGCGATGCTCGACAACGCGCGCCGCGAAGCCGACGCGATCCTCGCCAAGGCGGAAGACGACAGCAAGGCGATGGTCGAACGGCGCAAGCGGATGGCCGAAGACAAGATCGCCGCGGCCGAGCGCGAGGCGGTGGAGGACGTGCGCAACCGCGCCGCCGCCGCCGCTGCCGAGGCTTCGCGCAAGCTGATCGCGCAGAAGCACGACGCCGACGCCGATCGCAGGCTGGCGGACGAGCTGATCGCCAGCCTCTGATCGCCAACCTCTGATCGCCAACCTCTGATCGCCAGCCTGCGGGCACCGCGCGCCGCCCGGAACGATAGAAGGGCCGTGTGCTTCTTCCTGTGAAGACAGGAGAATCACATGGCCCTTTCCGCAATTGCCCTCAACTGCACGCTCAAGTCCTCCGGCGACGAGGCGAGCTCGACCGACGCGATGATCGCGGTGCTGCGCGATGCCTTCGCCCGGCACGACGTTACGCTGTCCGAAACGCTGCGCATCGCCGATTACAACGTCCTGCCCGGCGTCACGTCGGACGAGGGGGAGGGCGACGACTGGCCGCGGTTGCGGGAAAAGATCCTCGCCCACGACATCCTCGTCTTCGGCGGCCCGATCTGGCTGGGCCAGATCAGCTCGATCGCCAAGCGCGTGCTCGAACGGATGGACGCATTCTTGAGCGAGACCGACGAGAAGGGGCGGATGCCCAGCTATTCCAAGGTCGCCGTGGCGGCGATCGTCGGCAACGAGGACGGCGCGCACTGGGCCTCGTCCCAGCTGTTCCAGTCGCTCAACGACACCGGGTGGACGATCCCCGCCGCCGCGGCCTGTTACTGGGTCGGCGAAGCGATGGGATCGACCGACTTCAAGGACCTCGACCAAGTTCCCGACAAGGTGTCCGAAACCGCCGCGATGGTGGCCGGAAATGCCGCGCACCTCGCCGGCCTGCTGAAGGACAGCCCCTACCCCGGGCAGGAAGGCTGAGCGCGCGCGCCGTCAGAATGCGTCCTTCGCGGCGCGCAGCGCGGCGAAAGTCTCGTGCGGGGCGTTGCCGCCCCAGCGATCGCGCAGGCCCGCGTCGTCGGCGCGGAGGAAGGGATTGGTCTCCAGCTCGCGCGAGAGCGGCATGGGCACGGTCGGTTCGCCTTTGGCGCGGCGCCGATCGATTTCCTCGGCATAACGGCGCAGGGCGGTATTGTTCGGGTCTGCATGGAGCGCGAAGCGCGCGTTGGCCTGGGTATATTCGTGCGCGCAATAGAGCGTGGTGTCGCGCGGAAGGGCCCTGATTCGCTCCAGGCTGGCCCAGAACTGTTCGGCCGTGCCCTCGAACATGCGGCCGCAGCCGAGCGCGAAGACGCTGTCGCCGACGAAGGCCATGCCGGCATCGGGCAGGTGATAGGCGACGTGCCCCTGCGTATGCCCGCCGACGTCGATCACCTGCGCCGCGTGCGTGCCGAGCGTGACCCGGTCGCCGTCGGCCACGACACGATCGATCGGGGACAGCTTCTCCACTTCGCGCGGGGCGACGACCGTGGCGCCGGTCGCTTCGACGATCGCCGCGTTCCCGCCGGCATGGTCGGGGTGCCAGTGGGTGTTCCAGACCTGGGTGATGCGCCAGCCCTTCGCCGCCGCCTGGCGCAGGTATTCCGCGCCGTCGGGGGTGTCGATGCAGGCGGTTTCGCCGCTGGCGGGATCGTGCAGCAGGTAGCCGTAGTTGTCGCCGAGGCAGGGGAACTGGTGAACGTCGAGCATGGCGCCCATCCTAGGCCGGTGGCGCGCCATAGGAAAGGCCCGCCTGCCACGGGGCAGACGGGCCTTCCGACAGGTTCGGCAACCCCGCCGTCGCGGGGGCGCCGGTCCCGGATCAGTCTTTCTTCTTCAGCGCTTCGCCGAGGATGTCGCCGAGCGACGCGCCGCTGTCGGACGAACCGAACTGCGCCACGGCTTCCTTCTCTTCGGCGATCTGGCGCGCCTTGATCGAGAAGTTCGGCTTCTTCGAACGGTCGAACCCGGTGACCATGGCATCGACCTTCTGGCCCGGCTGGAACCGGTCGGGGCGCTGCTCGTCGCGGTCGCGGCCGAGGTCCGAACGCTTGATGAAGCCGGTCGCGCCGTCTTCGCCGACCTGCACTTCCAGCCCTCCGTCGCGCACTTCGAGCACGGTGACGGTGACGGTTTCGCCCTTGCGCAGGCTGCCCGAAGCGCCCGCCTCGCTCGGCGCACCCTTTTCGAGCTGCTTCATGCCCAGGCTGATGCGTTCCTTGTCGACATCGACGTCGAGAACGACCGCCTCGACCTGTTCACCCTTGCGGTGCAGCGCCAGCGCGTCTTCGCCCGAGATGCCCCAGGCGATGTCCGACATGTGGACCATGCCGTCCACGTCGCCGTCGAGGCCCACGAACAGGCCGAACTCGGTGGCGTTCTTGACTTCGCCCTCGACCTTCGAGCCGATCGGGTGCTTCTCCGCGAATTCTTCCCACGGATTGCGCTGGGCCTGCTTGAGGCCGAGCGAGATGCGGCGCTTCTCGCTGTCCACTTCCAGCACCATGACTTCGACTTCCTGCGAGGTCGAAACGATCTTGCCCGGGTGGACGTTCTTCTTGGTCCAGCTCATCTCGGACACGTGGACGAGACCCTCGATGCCCGGCTCCAGCTCCACGAAGGCGCCGTATTCGGTGATGTTGGTGACGGTGCCGGTCAGCTTCGCGCCGACCGGGTACTTGGCACCGACGCCTTCCCACGGATCGCTTTCGAGCTGCTTCATGCCCAGGCTGATGCGCTGGGTTTCCTCGTTGATGCGGATGATCTGGACGGTGACCGTCTGGCCGATCTCGATGATCTCGCTCGGGTGGTTGACCCGCTTGTAGCTCATGTCGGTGACGTGGAGGAGGCCGTCGATCCCGCCCAGGTCCACGAAGGCGCCGTAGTCGGTGATGTTCTTGACGACGCCGTCGATCACCTGGCCTTCGGACAGCTTGTCGATCAGCTCGCTGCGCTGTTCGGCGCGGGTTTCTTCCAGCACCGCGCGGCGCGAGACGACGATGTTGCCGCGGCGGCGATCCATCTTCAGGATCTGGAACGGCTGCGGCATGTCCATCAGCGGGGTAACGTCGCGCACGGGGCGGATGTCCACCTGGCTGCCGGGCAGGAAGGCCACGGCGCCGTCGAGGTCGACGGTGAAGCCGCCCTTGACCCGGCCGAAGATGCGCCCTTCGACGCGCTTGCCTTCGCCGAATTCGTTTTCGAGCTTGTCCCAGGCGGCTTCGCGGCGGGCGCGGTCGCGGCTGAGCATCGCCTCGCCCTCGGCGTTTTCGACGCGGTCGACGTAGACTTCGACTTCGCTGCCGACTTCGAGCCCGTGCTCGTCATCGACGCGCATGAATTCCTTGAGGTTGACGCGGCCTTCGCTCTTCAGGCCGACGTCGATCACGGCCATGCCGTTTTCGATCGCGGTGACGGTGCCCTTGACGACGCGGCCTTCGAAGCCTTCGTCGCCGGCGCCGCCGAGCTGTTCGTTGAGCAGCGCCTCGAAATCGGCGCGCGTGGGATTGGCGGAAGTTGCCATAGAGTTGGTGATCCTGTTCACGTTTTGCTTCCGGCCACCGGTTTTACCGGGGTCTTTCACCGCTTCCGCCGCACTATTGCGACGGCTGGCGGGGCAAGAGGGCCGCTGCCGCACGGGCCGGATGCCTTCGCGCGGGTCCTGTCAATCGAACGATCAAGAGAACGGGCGCGCGCCTAGATCACGCGCGGGCAGATTGCAAGGTTTTTGGGCCGGGCCGCCGGCGGTGCGAGCCGCGCGGATCAGAGCTTGGAAACTATGCCGTAGGCCGCGTCGTCGGTCCGCTTGCCCACGGCCGTGCTGCCGCGCGGGCAGCCGGTGGCCGCGAGCGCCGTGCCGAGGTGCGCGCGGGCCCGCGCGATCGAGGCCTTGAGCGCGGCCCCGTCCTGCCCGCGCGCGGCCTCAAGCAGCGAGCGGGCACGGTCGAGTTCGGCCCGTATCGCCGCGTCGTCGCGGCACTTGACCGTCAGCGTCCGGCCCAGCCGCGCGCGGTCCATGGCCTGGCGCTGGGCCTGCGCGCCGACGCGGTCGGCGGGGCTGGCCTCTTCACCGTCTTCGCCAAGCGCCTCCTCGTCGGCGTCCTGGCTCTTGGTCTGGGTAACGGCGATCAGCTTGTCGATGCCGCTTTTCTGCGCCTGCGCGGCGGTGGCGGGTGCGGCGAGCGCTGCGGCCGCGAGCATGATGCGAAGCATTGTCCGATCCTTTCTGCTGCCCGCCCGTGCATAGCACGAAACGCCCGGAGGCGGGAGCGAAGGGAGCGAGGTGCGAAGTGTGCCGCGCAACGAATTGATAACGCTTGCCCGTCAGCGTCCTTCGGTGAAGCGCCGGCGCGAAGACCGGCCGCCAGCGGTGCAGGGGAGAAATCGATATGCGTGCAATGGCCGATCGTCGTCGCAACGGGGCGCCCGCCGGGGGGCTGCCCCGCCGGGCGGGGCACAGGCCCTGGCTGATGGCGGGCGCGGCCGGCATTGCGCTGTGCCACGCGGCGCCGGCGCAGGCGGACTGCGACTTCGTGCCCACGGCGGGCGACGACACCCACGTCTGCGACAGCGGCAGCTCGGCCGGCGGCCTCGACGATGTCGGCGGCGACAACACGCTGACTTTCCCGGCCGGCGGATCGGGGACGGTCGCTGGCGACGTGAACTTCGGCGGCGGCGCCGATGCGATCGTCATGGAATCGGGCACGATCGCGGGCGCCGTCCACCAGGGCGACGGCGACGACCGGTTCGAGATCGCCGAAGGCACGGTGACCGGCAATGTCCAGCAGGGCGACGGGCTGGACGACTTTGCGATGACCGGCGGCCAGATCGATTCGCTCAACCAGGGCGGGGATCTCGACACGTTTCTCATGTCGGGCGGTCGGATCGTCGATGCCTTCGACGACGGCGATCACGCCGTCATGACCGGGGGCCGGATCGGCCGGGTCAACCTGAAGCTGGCCGACAACGTGTTCGACATGTCGGGCGGGACGATCGATCGCAACCTCGTGGCGGGCTTCGGCGACGACACGATCGTCCTCTCGGGCGGCACGATCGGCGGCAATATCAGCGTTTCGGGCGGAACCGACAGCGTCACGATCACCGGCGGCTCCGTCGGCGGGGAAATCCGCATGAGCTCGGGCGACGACCTGCTGACCTGGGACGGGGGCGGCATCGTCCACGGCGCGATCGACATGAGCCGCGACGACGACAGCGCCGTGCTCGCCAATCTGACCGACGCGAACCTTGGCGCCGTGCCCGAAATCGCGGGCGGCGACGGGGTGGATGCGCTGACGCTCGCCAACGTGACGACCGGCGAAGTCGCGCGCTTCACCGGCTGGGAAACGATCGCGCTGACCGACGATACCGAGATCGCCTTTGCCGATACGCTCGTGCTGGGTGACGTGGGCACCGGCACCGGGACCCTGACGATCGATGCTTCCAGCACGCTGTTCGGCGGCGGCGCGCACGCCGGCGTGGCCGCGTTCGCCGCGGGCGCGACGGCCACGCTGGTCAACGCCGGGCGGATCGACCTGACCGGTGGCGGTTCCGGCCCCGGCGACACCTTCACCGTGGCCGGCGATTACGTGGGGGAGGGCGGTCTGTTGCTGCTCGACACGGTCCTGGGCGACGACAGCTCGCTGTCGGACCGGCTGGTGATCGACGGCGGCACCGCCACCGGCACGACCGGCGTGACGATCCTCAACGCCGGCGGCGCGGGCGCCGAAACGACCGCCGACGGCATCCTGGTGGTCGAGGCGCTCAACGGGGCGAGCACGGCCAGCGGGGCATTCGCGCTCAATCACCGGGTCGCGATCGGCGCGTTCGAGTATTTCCTCTTTCGCGGCGGCCTGTCGAACGGCACGGGCGAGAACTGGTATCTGCGCTCGACTCTGGCGAACCCGCCGGCCGACGTGGCGCAGCCCGAGCCGGCGCCGGCGCCGCCGCCCAACCAGCCGCCCCCTCCGCCGCCGCCGCCGGTCGCACCGGAGCCGCCGGCCCCGCCGCCGGCACCGGTTCCGCCGCCGCCGCCGCTGCCGCCCGAGCCGACCCCGGCGGACCCCGATCCGGTCGATCCCGCGCCCCCGGTCGAAGAGGGCACCCCGCCGCCGCCCGCGCCGCCGCCGCCCGCGCCTGCGCCGCAGCCCGATCCCCCGCCGCCGCCGCCGCCCGTGCCGGAAGACCCCGCGCCGGTGCCGGTGGCCGAGGCCCCGGTCGCGCCGCCCACCCCCGGCGCCACCGCCGACACGCGCGAGGTCGTGCCGCTCTATCGGCCCGAAGTCCCGGCCTTCGTCGCGCCGGTCGCGGTCATGCATCACCTGTCGCACCTGTCGCTCGGCACGTTTCACGAGCGGCGCGGCGAGCAAGGGATCTTGCGCGGCGGGGGCATCCTGCCCGCGACCTGGGGCCGGCTGTTCGCCGAGGACAGCGAGATCAAGTGGCGCGGCGACGTCGCGCCCTCGTTCGACGGCGATTTCTCGGGCTTCCAGGTCGGCCAGGACCTCGTCGGCCTGGGCGGGGAAGGGGGCGACACGCTGCGCCTCGGCATCTTCGGCGGCCGGATCACCGGCGACGGCACGGTGCGCGGCCGCTCGATCGGCTGGAACGATCTCACCGTCGGACAGGTCGAGGTGCGAAGCACGACGTTGGCCGGATATGCCAGCGTGGTCGGGGCCGATGGCTGGTACGTCGATGCGGTCTTCGCGCGCAACTGGTTCGAAGGCAGCGCCTCGGCCGATACGGGCATGGCGATCGATCTCGACGGGACCGGGCTCGCCGCCACGTTGGAGGCCGGCTACCCGCTCGCGCTCTCGCCCCGCTGGACCCTCGAGCCGCAGGCCCAGATCGAGTGGCGCGAGGTGCGGCTGGACGACCGCGAGGACGCCTTCTCCACGATCGGCTACGCGCGCGGCGACGCGTTGGCCGGGCGTCTCGGTCTGCGGCTGGCGGGCGACTATGGCGAGGGCGGGGCGCGGATACTGCCCTATGTCCACGCCAGCGTGCTGCACGGCCTTTCGGGCAGCCAGGCGGTGCGGTTCGGCAGCGATGCGATCCGGACCGACTTCGACCGCACCGCGTTCGAGGGCGGGGCCGGCGTCGTCGCCCGGCTGGGCAATGTCGCGCTGCACCTGAAGGGCGATTACGCGCTCGACGCGGGCGGCCCGCGCAACCGGCGGCTGAGCGGCACGGCGGGGCTGACGATCGCCTGGTGACCGCGCCGCCGGCCCGGCGCGTTGGCCTGGCCCGGGCAAGCCGGGCGGTCCAGCCGGCCTAGGCGGCGTCCAGCGCGGTCCGCGCCGCTTCGATCGCGGCGGCGATCGCCTGGTCGCGGTCGAGCGCGGAAGTATCGATCACCAGCGCGTCGGGCGCGGCGACCAGCGGGGCATCCTTGCGCTCCATGTCGCGCGCGTCGCGGCGGCGCAGGTTGGCGGCGATGTCCTCCAGCGTCGCCTCCGCGCCGCGGTCGTGCATTTCCTGCCACCGGCGGAGCGCGCGCGCCTCGACGCTGGCGGTCACGAACAGCTTCACTTGCGCTTCCGGTGCGATCACCGTGCCGATGTCGCGCCCGTCGAGCACGGCGCCGCCGGGGCGCGTGGCGAACGTGCGCTGCCGTTCGAACAGCGCCTGGCGTACGACGGGGTGGATCGAGACCCGGCTGGCCAGCCCGCCGGTATCCTCGTCGCGCAAGTGCGGATCGGCCAGCAGCGCATCGGGAAACGCGGTTGCCGCCAGCGCGTCGGCCGGATCGTCCGGGTCGCCCCCGTCGAGGAAGACCTGCCGCCCGACCGCGCGGTAGAGCAGCCCGGTGTCGAGATGCGGCAGGCCGAAATGCGCGGCCAGCGCGCGCGCGATCGTGCCCTTGCCCGAGGCGGTGGGGCCATCGACTGCGATGATCATTGCCGTTCTCCTTTCCCGGCGGCCGTGCGGGCCGCGGGGCGCCGCGCGAGGAAGGCCTTGACCAGGCCGTAGACCGCGATCGCGGCCCAGAACCCTTCGAGCACCAGGCTGGCGAGGTTGGTATAGACCAGCAGCGAGATCGTCAGCAGCGCCGCGCCCAGCAGGTTCGTGCCGTGCTGCACGAACGGGTCGGGATTGTCGCGCACGGTCTGGTAGGCATAGGCCGCGATGATGCAGGCCATCCCGGCGAAGCCGATGTAATTGGCCAGCTCCGGCCCGGGGTAGGGCAGGCCCAGTTCGGCGCCGAGCGACCAGGCCGGCGTGGCCTGGCTGCCTTCGGGAATGCCGTTGCCGGCCATGGTCATTTCTGTCGCTCCTGCAAATTGCGCGGGCCGCGCGATCGGCTGCGGGGCCCGTTGGGATTCCGTTCGGGCCCTTAAAGAGCCGTTCAAGGATTGAGAACCGCAAAGGCGCACCCTATCTGGCAGGCGCGCCGGCCACGTCCGCGCGTGCCCCCTCGCGGGCGATCAAGACCGGGACGGCCCGGCAGTCGCTGCAATGGAACCAAGGGGGCTGTTATGGCCTGGATATTTCTGTTTGTCGCCGGCCTGCTGGAAACGGTCTGGGCCTATTCGATGAAGCTTTCCGACGGGTTCACCCGGCCGGTCGCCTCGATCGTCACGGTCGTCGCCATGATCTTCAGCTTCGCCCTCCTGGCCCTGGCCATGCGGGCGCTGCCGCTGGGCACGGCCTATACGATCTGGACCGGGATCGGGGCGGTCGGGGCTTTCGTGCTCGGCATCGTCCTGCTGGGCGAGGCGGTGACGCCGATGCGCCTGTTCGCCGCGGGCCTGATCGTCTCGGGCATCGTGCTGATGAAGCTGTCCAGCCCGGCGTGATGCGCTAGCGCGCGTCCGCCGTCCCGGTCGCGCGGGCAAGCAGGTCGGTGAAGGCCGGGAAACTGGTCGCGATCGGGCGCGTGTCGTCCACTTCCACCCCGGCCCGGCTGGCAAGGCCGGCGACGGCCATGCTCATCGCGATCCGGTGGTCGAGATGGGTGGCGACCGCGGCGGCGGGCTCGGTCCCCGCCAGCGGTTCGCCCGCCGTGCCCGCGACGACCAGCCCGTTTGCGCTTTCCTCCACCCGGGCGCCGGCGGCGGCGAGCGCGGCGGCCATGGCCGAGAGGCGATCGCTTTCCTTCACCCGCAGTTCCTCCAGCCCGCTGGTGCGGGTCGTGCCTTCGGCCAGCGCGGCGGCCACGAACAGGATGGGAAACTCGTCGATCATGCTCGGCGCGAGCGCCGGATCGACGTCGATCCCGCTCAGCGGGGCATGGCGCACGCGCAAGTCGGCGACCGGCTCCCCGCCCACGGTGCGCGGGTTTTCTTCCGTAATGTCGGCGCCCATCTGGCGCAGGACGCCGACCAGGCCGGCGCGCGTGGGGTTGAGGCCGACGTTCTCGATCGTCAGGTCGCTGCCTTCGACCAGGCTCGCCGCGACGAGGAAGAAGGCCGCGGACGAGGGATCGCCGGGAACCTCGATCGCCCGGGGCGAAAGCTCCGCCTCGCCGTGCAGGCGGATGATCCGCTCGCCGCCGATCTCCTCGACATCGATCTGCGCGCCGAAGCCGCGCAGCATCCGTTCGGAGTGGTCGCGCGTCGGCACCGGCTCGATCACCGTGGTGATGCCCGGGGTGTTGAGCCCGGCGAGCAGCAGCGCGCTCTTCACCTGGGCGCTGGCGACGGGCAGGCGATATTCGATCGGCACCGCCGGGCACAGCCCCTCCACCGTCAGCGGGAGACGTCCGCCGGGCGAGGCGGTGAAGCTCGCGCCCATTTGCGAAAGCGGCTCGATCACGCGGCCCATCGGGCGCTTCGTCAGGCTGGCATCGCCGGTCAGCACGGCGGTGATCGCGTGGCTCGCGAACAGACCCATTAGCAGCCGGGTGGACGTGCCCGAATTGCCCATGTCGAGCGCGCCTTCGGGTTGCAGCAGCGCGCCCACGCCGACGCCGTGGATCGACCAGGTATCGCCCTGCTTCTCGATCCGCGCGCCGCAGGCCCGCATCGCGGCGGCGGTGGCCAGCACGTCTTCGCCCTCCAGCAGCCCGCTGGCCCGGGTTTCGCCCACCGCCAGCGCGCCCAGCATCAGCGCGCGGTGGCTGATCGACTTGTCGCCCGGCACGCGAATTGTCCCGCGCAGGGGGGAAGAGGGCATGAAGCGGCGGGGGCGGGGCTGCGCGTGCAAGAGAGATCCTTCACCAGGCGGGGCGAACGGCCGCGGCTTTTGACAGCGCGATTGCCCTATGGCAAGGCGCGCGCCGCATGCGGTGCGCTCTTGATTCCCGTTGCGGCCGCACCCATCACGTTACACTTTCGGATTTCTGCCCCGTCGTGGCGGCGGGCGACGTTAAGGATTGACAATGGCCAAGCCAGAATGGGGCACGAAGCGTACGTGCCCGAAGTGCGGTGAACGTTTCTACGACCTGGGCAAGGACGACCCGGTCACCTGCATCGAGTGCGGCGAGGAATGGACCCCCGAACCGGTGCTGAAGACCAAGCAGCCGATTCCGTTCGAGGAAGAGGAAAAGAAGGACAAGGAAGCCGACAGCGACCTGGGCGGCGACGACCTCGAGGATATCGACGTCGACGACGATCAGGATTCGCCCGACAACGAGGTGGACCTCGGCGGCGACGACGATCTCGGCGTTTCCAAGGGCAAGGGCGACGACGAAGAGGAAGACAGCTGAACTTTTCCGCGAAATCGCACTTGCCAAGCCGGGCCGCTCTCAATAAAGGGCGGCCCTCCCGCTTCGGCGGGCCGGTTCGCCACCCAGTGCGCGCCGGAACATGACTGGAACGGGGCCGTAGCTCAGCTGGGAGAGCGCTACAATGGCATTGTAGAGGTCAGGGGTTCGATCCCCCTCGGCTCCACCAGTTACCGGATCTGCCGACATCCGGCCATCGGGGCCTTCGCGCCGCCGCTGACCGGATCTCGACATGCCCGGATAGGAATTTGGGTTTACAAGGGGTTCGCCCCACGCTGGCCGACGAGGTTTCGTCCGCCGGCGTTTTTCGCGTTTGGCCCGCCGACCGGGCCGCAGACCTGTATGGAGTAGGCGATGTTCGACAACCTGTCCGACCGGCTCGGCAACGTGTTCGACCGCCTGCGTGGTCGCGGGGCGCTGTCGGAACAGGACGTGCGCGATGCGATGCGCGAAGTGCGCGTCGCGCTGCTCGAAGCCGACGTCGCGCTGCCGGTCGTGCGCCGCTTCATCGATGCCGTGACCGAGAAGGCGATCGGGACCGAGGTTCTCAAGTCGGTCACCCCCGGCCAGCAAGTCGTCAAGATCGTCAACGACGAGCTGGTCGAGATGCTCGGCGGGGAAGAGGTCGAAGGCCTCACGCTCGAGGCGAAGCCCCCGGTCGTGATCATGATGGTCGGCCTCCAGGGCTCGGGCAAGACCACGACGACCGCCAAGCTGGGCAAGCTGCTGAAGGAACGTCACGGCAAGAAGGCCCTGATGGCCTCGCTCGACGTCAATCGCCCCGCGGCGCAGGAGCAGCTGGCGGTGCTGGGCGAGCAGGTGAGCGTGGCGACGCTGCCGATCGTCGCCGGGCAGCAGCCGGTCGATATCGCCCGCCGGGCGATGGAATCGGCGAAGCTGCAATCGGCCGACGTCCTCCTGCTCGACACCGCCGGCCGCCTGCACGTGGACGAGGCGCTGATGGCCGAGATGAAGGCCGTCGCCGGCGTCTCCACGCCGACCGAGGTCCTGCTGGTGGTCGATTCGCTGACCGGGCAGGACGCGGTCAACGTCGCCAGAAGCTTCACCGAGGAAGTGCCGCTGACCGGCGTCGTGCTGACCCGGATGGACGGCGATGCGCGCGGCGGCGCCGCGCTCTCGATGCGGCATGTCACCGGCAAGCCGATCAAGTTCGCCGGCACGGGCGAGAAGCTCGACGCGATCGAGGCCTTCGATCCCAAGCGCGTGGCCGGCCGCATCCTCGGCATGGGCGACGTCGTCAGCCTGGTCGAGAAGGCGGCGGCGACGATCAAGGAGGAAGAGGCCGAGGCCATGGCCAAGCGCATGGCCAAGGGGCAGTTCGACCTCAACGACCTGCGCACCCAGCTGCGCCAGATGCAGAACATGGGTGGCCTGGGAATGCTGGCCGGGATGCTGCCCGGGATGAAGAAGGCCAAGGCGGCGCTGTCGCAGTCGGGGATGGACGACAAGGTCCTGGTCCACATGGACGCGATCATCGGGTCGATGACGCCCAAGGAACGCGCCAACCCGGCGCTGATGAACGCCAAGCGCAAGAAACGCGTCGCGGCCGGCAGCGGCCTGCAGGTGCAGGACGTGAACAAGCTGCTCAAGATGCACCAGGAAATGAGCCGCGCGATGAAGCAGATCAAGAAGATGGGTGGCCTCAAGGGGCTCGGCGCGCTGCTGGGCAGCGGCGGCATGGGCGCCGCCATGCCCGGCCTGGGCGGCCCGGGCGCGGGGCCGGGCGGGATGCCGCCGGGGCTTCCCGGTCTCCCTGGATCGAAGAAATAATTCGTTTATTCAGAAATTTACTTTGGAAAGGTAACGTACAATGGCAATTGCACTTCGTCTCTCGCGCGGTGGCGCGAAGAAGCGGCCCTATTACCGCATCGTCGCGGCCGACAGCCGCAAGCCGCGCGACGGCCGCTACCTGGAGCAGATCGGGACCTACAACCCGCTGCTCGCCAAGGACGACGAGAAGCGCGTCCAGCTGAACGAGGACCGCGCCCGTTACTGGCTGAGCGTCGGCGCCCAGCCGAGCGACCGCGTCGCCCGCTTCCTCGACGCCGCCGGTATCCGCGAGCGTGCCGCGCGCAACAACCCGAACAAGGCCGAGCCGGGCGAGAAGGCCAAGGAACGCGCCGAGGAAAAGGCCGCGAAGCTGGCCGAGGCCGAGGAAGCCAAGAAGGCGGCCGAGGAAGAGGCCAAGGCCGCTGCCGAAGCACCGGCCGAGGAAGCGCCGGCCGAGGACGCTGCTGGCGAGGAAGCGCCGGCCGCCGACGAATCGAGCGAAGAGAAGTCGGAAGGCTGAGCGCCTCGCGATGAATGACAGGCCCGTCACCCTTGCCGCCGTCGCCGGCGCGCATGGCGTGACGGGCGAAGTCCGCCTCAAGCTGTTCGGCGACGGGGTGGATTCGCTGCGCGCGCACGAGGCCTTCAACGATGGCGCGCTGACATTGCTGAAAGTCCGCAGCGACAGGAAGGGCGGGGCGATCGCCCGCTTCGCCGAGATTGCCGATCGTGCCGCGGCCGAGCGCCTGCGCGGCACCGCCCTCACCGTTCCACGCAGCGCGCTGCCCGCGCTCGACGACGGCGAGTACTACCACGCCGACCTGCTGGGCCTTTCCGCCCAGACCGAGGGAGGCGAGCCGCTCGGCACCGTCGTCGCGGTCGAGAACTTCGGCGCGACCGACCTGGTCGAGATCGAGCGGCCCGATGGCAAGCGGTTCATGGTGCCGCTGATCGACGCGGCCGTTCCCGGCTGGGACGCGGCGCGCCTGGTCGTCGCCGCCGCTTTCGCGGAGCAATAGCCGGCACCCGGCGAGATTTTGCGGAACTGCGGCGCTGCTCCCTCGCTGAAAGGGCATGACACAGCGACCGATCCTGACCGCCTTGCCCTTCCTCCTCGCGCTTGCCGCCTGCGGCGCGCCGGAACCCTCCGGCGAACCGGCCGATGCCGGTGCCGACACCGATGCCGGCGCGATTGACCATATCGACCGCCCGGCAGCCTCTCCCGACAACGCGCCGGCGGAGCCTGTGCGCGATCGCGACCCGGCGCGGACCGGCAGCATTCCGCTCACCGCGTCCTACGTGCGCGGTTCGTGGGTCGCCAAGGGCGTCGAGGCCGACTGCGACCGGCCCGATTTCCAGGTCCGCGCCAATCGCGGCGGCGACCACGTGATCGAAACCAGCGTCAACGGCATCCCCGCCACCGGGCGCGTCGCCCTGGGCGAAGACCCGGCCCTGCGCTGGGACGAGGGGATTCCGCCGCTTCCGATCGCGGCGCGCGGCCCCGACGGGCTAGCCGTCATGCCGTCGTCCGGCGAACGCGAGGTGACGCTCGCCGGCCAGCCGATCACCGGGGACGGCGTGGTCTTCGTCAAGTGCGGCTGACCGGCTGACGGCGGAGCGGGCGTTCGCGCGCCAGGTGGTTGCGGATGGTCGTCGCGGCGACCCCGGCCTGGCCCATCGCGTGGCTGATCTGGTCGAGCCCGATCACCACGTCGCCGGCAGCAAACAGGCCGGGCACGCTCGTTTCCAGGTGATCGTCGACCGCGATACAGCCGTCCTCGCTCGTCCCGGCCCCGGCCAGTCCCGCCAGCTCGGAGCGGACATGGGTGCCGAGCGCCGGATAGACGCTTTCGAAGGCCATGCGCCGTTCGGCCGTGTCGAAAGCCAGCCGATCGCCCTCGATCGCGAAGCCGCCGCAGGGGCCGGGAACGCGGGCGATCCCCGC
Source organism: Pelagerythrobacter marinus (assembly GCF_034375205.1). Lineage (NCBI taxonomy): Bacteria > Pseudomonadati > Pseudomonadota > Alphaproteobacteria > Sphingomonadales > Erythrobacteraceae > Pelagerythrobacter > Pelagerythrobacter marinus. The sequence goes on from NZ_CP139719.1 coordinate 1,166,279, forward strand.
GTCGTCGAGCCGGGCCGAGCACTCCGCGTCGAGGTCGTGGTCGCCGTGGGGGCTGACGAGCGTCAGGTCGGCGGTGAAGCCGCGCAGGAACAGCGCTTCCGCCGTGCCATGCTTTCCGGTGCCGATCACCGCGACCTTGCGGTCGGTGACCTCGTATCCGTCGCAGACCGGGCAATAGCGGATCAGCCCGCGGGCGAGCGCGGCGTCGTGCAGCTCGTCGGCCAGGGCATCGGGCCGGCGGTTGACGACCCCGGTGGCGAGCAGGACGGTGCGCGCGGTAAAGGTTCCCGCCGCGGTGCCCACGGTGAAGCGGTCGCCGGCCTTGGCCAGATGCTCGACCCGCGTTTCCTCGCGCAGGGCGCCGTACTTGCGCGCCTGCGCGTTCATCCGGCGCAGAAGCTCCTTGCCCGCGATCCCGTCGGGATAGCCGGCATGGTTGTGGGTGCAGGGTATCCAGGCCGCGCGGCTGGTGCCGCAGTCGAACAGCCGGATCGAGAGGTGATAGCGCGCGAGATAGATCGCCGCGGTCAGGCCGGCCGGGCCGGCGCCGATGATGATGCAGTCGTCCATCCTGCTTGCTAATCCCCTTCCGCCTGGCGCATGGGCGTGGTCATGACTTTTGCCGCCACCATTCTAACGCTCTATCCCGAGATGTTTCCCGGGCCGCTCGGCGTTTCGCTGGCCGGGCGCGCGCTGGAGCGGGGCGACTGGGCCTGCGAGACCGTGCAGATCCGCGATTTCGCCACCGACCGGCACCGCACGGTGGACGACACGCCGGCCGGGGGCGGGGCGGGCATGGTGCTGAAGGCCGACGTGCTGGCGAGGGCGCTGGATTCGGTGCTGGCGAAGCCCTATCCCCTCCAGGGGAGAGCGTTGGGAGAGGGGGACGCGGCACCGGTAGCGGGCGACCCCCTCCCCCCGACCCCCTCCGCTGAAGGGGAGGGGGGGAGGCCCGTCCTCGCCATGACGCCACGCGGCGAGCCGATCACGCAGGCGCGGATTCGCGAGCTGGCGGCGGGCCCGGGCGTGGTGATCCTGTGTGGCCGGTTCGAGGGGTTCGACGAGCGCCTGTTCGAAGCGCGGCCGCAGATCGAACAGGTCAGTCTCGGCGACGTGGTCCTCTCGGGCGGAGAGCCCGCCGCGCTGGCGATTCTCGACGCTTGCATTCGCCTGCTTCCGGGCGTAATGGGCGCGCCTTCCAGCGGGGCCGAGGAATCCTTCGAAGAAGGGCTTCTCGAATACCCGCAATATACCCGACCTGTCGAATGGGAAGGGCGCAGGATCCCTGAAGTGCTGCGATCGGGGGATCATGCGAAGATCGCGGCGTGGCGCAGGCAACGCAGCGAGGATGACACACGGTCACGCAGGCCGGACCTTTGGGAGCGTTACTGTGACGCTCGGGACCGACCTGCCTCTGGCGCGCAGCGAAAAGACGTAGGAAGACCAGGCAAATGAACCTGATCCAGCAGCTCGAGGCCGAAGCCATCGAGAACCTCGGGAAGGACATTCCCGAATTCCGCGCCGGCGACACCGTGCGCGTCGGCGTGAAGGTCGTCGAAGGCACGCGCGAGCGTGTGCAGAATTTCGAAGGCGTGGTGATCGCCCGTTCGAACCGCGGCATGGGTTCGAACTTCACCGTGCGCAAGATGAGCTTCGGCGAAGGCGTGGAGCGCGTGTTCCCGCTCTATTCGCCGGTCGTGGACAGCATTACCGTGGTTCGCCGCGGCGTCGTGCGCCGGGCGAAGCTCTACTACCTGCGCGGCCGCACCGGTAAATCGGCCCGCATCGCCGAGCGCCGCGACAGTCGCCCGACCGCGAAGGCCTGACAGCCTCCGACCGGGAACGAGACAAGCGAAGGGGCGCTCCGGCACAGGGTCGGGGCGCCCCTTTTGCTTGGCCCGGCACAATTTCAATTGCGGTTGCGCGCGCCCCGCGGGGCGCTAGGCACGCGACCGGAACCAGCTAGGAGCAGCAGATGGGATATCGGGTGGCAATCGTCGGCGCGACCGGGAACGTCGGGCGCGAGATGATGCAGATTCTCGCCGAGCGCGAGTTTCCCTGCGACGAAGTGGCCGCGGTGGCCAGCTCGCGTTCGGTGGGGACCGAGGTCGAATTCGGCGACACCGGCAAGATGCTCAAGTGCAAGAACATCGAGCATTTCGATTTCACCGGCTGGGACATCGCCCTGTTCGCCGCCGGCAGCGGCCCGGCGAAGGAATATGCGCCCAAGGCGGCGGCCGCCGGCTGCGTGGTGATCGACAATTCCTCGCTCTACCGGATGGAGCCGGACGTGCCGCTGATCGTGCCGGAGGTGAACCCCGACGCGATCGACGGCTATACCGCACGCAACATCATCGCCAATCCCAACTGCTCGACCGCGCAGCTCGTCGTCGCGCTCAAGCCGCTGCACGATGCGGCGACGATCAAGCGGGTCGTCGTCAGCACGTACCAGTCGGTTTCCGGCGCGGGGAAAGCGGGGATGGACGAGCTGTTCGAACAGAGCCGCGCGATCTTCGTCGGCGACCCGGTCGATCCGAAGAAGTTCACCAAGCAGATCGCCTTCAACGTCATCCCGCACATCGACGTCTTCTTGGACGACGGTTCGACCAAGGAAGAATGGAAGATGGTGGTCGAGACCAAGAAGATCCTCGATCCGAAGGTGAAGCTTAACGCCACTTGCGTGCGCGTGCCGGTCTTCGTCGGTCATTCCGAAGCGGTCAACATCGAGTTCGAGAACGAGCTTTCGGCCGAGGCGGCGATGGATATCCTGCGCGAGGCGCCGGGAATCATGCTCGTCGACAAGCGCGAGGACGGCGGATACGTCACCCCGGTCGAGAGCGCGGGCGACGGCGCGACCTATATCAGCCGCGTGCGCGAAGACCCGACGGTCGAGAACGGCCTGACGCTGTGGTGCGTCAGCGACAACCTGCGCAAGGGCGCCGCGCTCAACGCGGTGCAGATCGCCGAACTGCTCGGCCGGCGGCACCTGAAGAAGGGGTGACGCGCGCCGGGCCTTGCGGCACAAGGCGCCGCATGACCCTGTCCGCCGAACTCTATTTCAGCTTCCGCAGCCCGTACAGCTACCTCGCCATGGGCCGCTATCGCGCGATGGCGAGGGACTGCGCGGTCGATATCGCGCTGCGTCCCGTCTATCCGCTGGCCATCCGCCAGCCGGATTTCTTCGAGCGCAATCATCCGAACTGGCTGCAATACACCTTTCTCGACATGGCGCGCGTGGCGCAGTTCCACGACATCCCCTTCGACCTGCCGCGCCCCGATCCGATCGTGCAGGACGTGGCGACCCGCCGGATCGCGCCCGAGCAGCCCTATATCCGCCGGATCACGCGGCTGGGGCAGGCGGCGGCGCGGCGGGGCCGGGGGCTGGCCTTCGCGCACGAGGCCGCGCAGCTGATCTGGGGCGGGGCGGAAAACTGGCACGAGGGCGATCACCTCGCCGGAGCGGCAGAGCGGGCCGGGCTCGACCTCGCCGAGCTGGACCGCGAGGTGGCGGCCGAGCCCGAAACGCTCGACGCCGAGATCGCGGCGAACCAGCAGGCGCTCGAGGATGCCGGCCACTGGGGCGTGCCGACGCTGGTTTTCGACGGCGAGCCGTTCTTCGGGCAGGACCGGATCGCCATCGCCCGGTGGAGGATGGAGCAGAAGGGACTGGAGAAACGATGACCGCGATGCTGGCCGAACATCCGCCCCGCCGCCTGGCGGGCCTGGCATGGGAAGGAACATATGCCGAGGCGGCGGCGGGCGCCGTTCGCCGACTGATGGAGGAGCTGGAGAGCAAGCTGGGAGAGCGCCCGGAGACGCTCTGGGGCGTTTCGTGGGAGGATCGCCCCGACGGCTTCCGCCATTTCGTCGGGGTCGAATCGGAAGAGGCCGTGCCGGGGCTGGAGAGCCTCGATCTGCCTGCCCTGTCCAGCCTGAGCGCCGACCACGCGGGCGGCGACGCCACCGGCGTCTATGGCGAATTGCAGGCGACGCGCGACGCGCGCGGCCTGGCCCGGCGGCCCGGCGGGCCGGACATGCTCGACGAACATCGCCGCGACGGATCGCCGCCGATGCGCGCGCACCTCGTCGTTTCGCAGCGCGACAGCGATCGATAGGTCCGGCATGGGCGAGCTTTCGCACCAGACGGTCACCGCGTTCGATGGCACCGAGCTGGCCGTTGGGGTGTGCCCACGCTGGTTATCGACGGGGAGCCGTTCTTCGGCCAGGACCGGATCGCAATGGCGCAATGGCGGATGGAACAGAAAGGGCTGGTGGAACGGTGAACTGGGAGAGATTTTTCTTCTGTCTCGGTCGTTTCAACGCGGTGGCCATTGCGTTGATCGTGATCGGATCCGCGATCCTGATGTTGCTTTCTGGCTATTGGCCATACTCAGATGATAGCCGGACCGAGGGAAGACCCTACGGTTCGGAACACAACAAAATCTCTCGGTTGATAGGGCAAGGGATCGACACCGCTGACGGTCAACTCGTTGCATACTACGAGGAAGGCGATGACAATGAACGCGATGATCTTGGAGGAATTACGCTAGTGAATCCAAAATCGGGCGAATCTGTCGAACTTGCGGTGAGCCCACAAGATTCGCTCATAATGTTCGAACTGATCTTCGATCATGGGGGTGAAGAGCCCAAGGTTGTCGGTTACGTAGCTTCGGTCGCGAGTTCTTCTCAGTATCCTCAGGGGCGAGCCGATTTGATCGTTGGCGCTTTGCCTGCGATGACCCGCACTGTAGTCGCAGAAGATGTACGGTACGTCGATCTGCCGACAGTTCGAGGCAACAATACGGTCGGAATGATTGTCTGGCCCACAGAAGATGACGCGAAGGTGATTGGTGTCGACTTGATCACTGGACGAATCATCGACAGCGCAAAAATCGCACTGCCAGCACCTCGATCGAACACGCTTTCGCACGGACCTGGCGTTGCCGACGATCCCGGGTTACGGCGTGATCCGGGATACGGTAGGGCTCCGGTGAGTGTCTTTGAACACTGACCCATGGATCGAATGGATACGCAAAGAAGTTTTTCGTTTTCTTCGTTCGACGGCACCGAACTGGCCGTGCACCGGATGGGTGCCGGCCGGCCCGTGGTGCTCCTCCACGGCCTGTTCTCGAGCGCGGAGATGAACTGGGTCCGCTTCGGCCACGCGGGCAAGCTGGCGGACGCGGGGTTCGAGGCGATCATGCCCGACTTGCGCGCGCACGGGGCAAGCGGCAAGCCGCACGACCCGGAAAGCTATCCGCCCGGTGTCCTGGCGCGCGATGTCGCGGCGCTGGTCGCCGCGCTGGAGCTGGACGATTACGACCTCGTCGGGTTCTCGCTCGGCGCCCGCACCGCGGCCCGTTCCGTGATCGAGGGGCAGCGCCCTCGCCGCCTGGTGCTGGCCGGCATGGGGCTGGAGGGGCTGGCCGGCTGGAGTGGTCGCTCGGCCTATTTCATCGATGCGATCGACCGTTTCGACCAGGTGAAGCGCGGCGATCCCGCCTTCATGCCGGTCAGTTTCATGAAGACGATGAAGATCGACCGCGTCGCCGCGCGGCTGCTGTTGCAGGCGGTGGACGACACCGACCCGGGGGAACTGGCGCGGATCACGATGCCCACGCTCGTCCTGTGCGGGGACAAGGACGACGACAACGGCTCCGCCGAACGGCTGGCGGCGACTTTGCCCGATGCCCGCCACGTCACGATTCCCGGCACGCACATGGGCTCGGTAACCGAGGGGGCGCTGGGCGACGAACTGGTCGCCTTTCTCGCCGGCTGAGGTTCCGGCTGGCGGGCCGACGCGCCTATCGGCTTGATTCACCTCGCGCTGCGGCTAACAAACCGGTATCTGCGGAAACCGCATTGCCGATCGAGAGAGGACCGCCACCGCCATGAAATTCGCATCCGTCGCACTCGCCGCGCTCGCCGTATCGCTTGCCACGCCTGCCGCCGCGCAGCAGGGGGGCCAGGAAAGCGCCGCCGCCACCGCGCACTACCCGATGACGCCCGAAGGCGCGGCCGAATGGGTTGAGATGGTCGAACAGGACCTGTTCGACTACTCGGTGCGCGCGAGCCGGGTCTACTGGGTGAATGCCACCTACATCACGCACGACACCAATGCGCTCGCGGCGCAAGTGGGGGCCGAGGGGACGGAGAAGTCGGTCAACTACGCGCTCGAGGCGGCGAAGTTCGCGCAGGTCGAAGGGCTCGACCCCGATGTCGCGCGCAAGCTCGACATCCTGCGCAACGGGATCGTCCTGCCCGCTCCGACGACCGAGGGCGCGGCGGGCGAGCTGAACCGGATCGCGACCGACCTGCAGAGCCAGTACGGCAAGGGCAAGGGCACGCTGAACGGGGAGCCGATCTCCGGCTCCGACATCGAGGCCGAGATGGGCAATCTCGAACACACGCCCGAGGAATATGCCGAGATGTGGGCCAGCTGGCACGACAATGTCGGCGCGCCGATGAAGGAGGACTACGCCCGCCTGGTCGAGATCGCCAACGAGGGCGCGGCCGAGCTCGGCTTCGACAATGTCGGGGCGATGTGGCGTTCGGGCTACGACATGGACCCGGACGAATTCACCGCCGTGACCGACCGCCTGTGGGAAGAGACCCGCCCGCTCTACGAGGCGCTGCACACTTACGTCCGCTGGAAGCTGAACGAGAAATACGGCGATGCGGTCCAGCCGCCTGCCGGGCCGATCCGCGCCGACCTGCTGGGCAACATGTGGGCCCAGGAATGGGGCAACATCTACCCGCTCGTCGCGCCCGAGGGCGCGGGCGAACTCGGATACGACATCGGCGAACTGCTCGAAGCGCAGGGCAAGGGCCCGCTGGACATGGTCAAGGCGGGCGAGGACTTCTTCTCCTCGCTCGGCTTCGAACCCCTGCCGGAGACGTTCTACGAACGCTCGATGTTCACCAAGCCGGCCGACCGCGAGGTCGTCTGCCATGCCAGCGCATGGGACATCGACAACAAGGACGATATCCGGATCAAGATGTGCATCAAGGTGAACGCCGACGATTTCGTCACGATCCACCACGAGCTGGGCCACAACTATTACCAGCGCGCCTACAAGGACCAGCCCTATCTCTACCTGAACGGCGCGAACGACGGTTTCCATGAGGCGATCGGCGACATGATCGCGCTGTCGATCACGCCCGAATACCTGGTGCAGATCGGCCTGCTCGATCGCAGCCAGGTGCCGGGAGCGGACAAGGACATCGGCCTCCTGCTCCGGCAGGCGATGGACAAGGTCGCCTTCCTTCCCTTCGGCCTGCTGGTGGACAAGTGGCGCTGGGGCGTGTTCGACGGTTCGATCAGCCCGGCGGAATACAACACCGCCTGGGTCGACCTGAAGCGCGATTACCAGGGGATCGAGCCGCCGGTGGAGCGCCCGGCCGATGCCTTCGATCCGGGCGCGAAGTACCACATCCCCGGCAACACGCCCTACATGCGTTACTTCCTCGCGCGGATCCTGCAGTTCCAGTTCTACGAGGCAGCGTGCAAGCAGGCCGGATGGGACGGGCCGCTGCACCGCTGCAGCTTCTACGGCAACGAGGAAGTCGGCCGCAATCTCAACGCGATGCTGGAAATGGGCGCGAGCAAGCCCTGGCCCGACGCTCTGGAGGCCTTCACCGGCACGCGCGAGATGAGCGCGCGGCCGATGCTCGAATATTTCGCCCCGCTGAAGGCATGGCTGGACGAGCAGAACAAGGGCAAGCCCTCCGGATGGTGAGCGTGCCGGCGGGCGAGTGCGGCGGCCGGGCGATGCGCGCTTGAGCGGCCCGGAAACGCGCATGGCGACGGTGGGCTGGCGCGAGCTGGTCCACCTGCCCGAACTGGGGCTGCACAATGTCCCGGCCAAGATCGACACGGGGGCGCGGACATCCTCGCTCCATGGCGTCGTGTTGGAGAAGTTCGCGCGCGACGGCGCGGAATACGTGCGTTTCGCGGTCGATTTCGAACGCCAGCACGTCCGCCAGGTGTGCGAGGCGGTGCACGTCGACAGGCGCGGCATCACCAGTTCCAACGGCAAGACCCAGTTTCGCTATGTCATCAAGACGCCACTGAGGATCGGTAATCTCGAATTCCGTGCCGAGATCAGCCTTGCCGATCGTTCGGACATGAAATTCCCGATGCTTGTCGGCCGTTCTGCGCTAAGGCGCCGGTTCGTCGTCGACTCGGGGCATTCGTGGCTTCAAACCCCCGGGCTCGAGGTGGAAAAAGGCTACAAACCATGATCTTGCAGCCATGAAAATCGCCATGCTCGCGCGCAACGCGGAACTCTATTCGCACCGGCGACTGGTCGAGGCGGCGGAGGAGCGGGGGCACACGCTCGACATTCTCAACACCTTGCGCTGCACCGTCCATATCGCCAGCCACCGGCCGACCGTCAGCTACAACGGCGAAACGGTGAGCGGATATGACGCGGTGATCCCGCGCATCGGCGCATCGATCACCAATTACGGCCTGGCGATCCTGCGCCAGTTCGAGATGGCCGGGGTCTGGCCGCTGAACGAAAGCGTCGCGATCGGGCGCAGCCGCGACAAGCTGCGTTCGATGCAGATCCTTGCCAAGCATGGCCTCGGCCTGCCGCTGACCGCCTTCGCCCACGATCCGAAGCAGACCGGGGAAGTGATCCGGTCGGTCAAGGGGCCGCCGGTGGTGATCAAGCTGCTGGAGGGGACGCAGGGGATCGGCGTCGTCCTGGCCGAGACGGAAGCGAGCGCGAAGTCGGTGATCGAGGCGTTCCGCGGGGCCAACGTCAACATCCTGGTGCAGGAATTCATCAAGGAAGCCGGCGGCACCGATATCCGCGCGCTGGTGATCGGGGGCAAGGTGGTCGCCGCGATGCAGCGCACCGGCGCCCCCGACGATTTCCGGTCCAACCTACACCGGGGTGGCAGTGCGAAGCTGATCAAGATCACGCCCGAAGAACGCTCGACCGCGGTGCGCGCCGCGCGCAAGATGGGCCTCAACGTCTGCGGCGTGGACATGTTGCGCAGCGATCACGGCCCGGTGATCATGGAAGTCAATTCCTCGCCCGGGCTCGAGGGGATCGAGGCCGCGACGGGCAAGGACATCGCCGGCATGATCATCGATTTCGTCGCCGCCAATGCCAAGGCCTGGAAAACCAGGACGAAGGGGAAGGGGTGAGGGAACCTCCCTCCGTCGCCCGGGCCTGACCCGGCGGCGACGGCAAGGCCGGCGTCCAGCCCCTTACCGGAACGGCGGTTCGTTGAACGCCCTCAGCTTGCGCGAGTGCAGGCGGTTGCCTTCCTCGCGCAGGAGGCGGCAGGTCGTGACGCCGATCTGCATGTGGGCGGCGATGGCTTCCTCGTAAAACTTGTTCGCCTGGCCGGGCAGCTTGATCTCGCCGTGGAGCGGCTTGTCCGACACGCACAGCAGCGTGCCGTAGGGGACGCGGAAGCGATAGCCCTGGGCGGCGATGGTGGCGCTTTCCATGTCGATCCCGACCGCGCGGCTGAGCGAGAGGCGGCGGGCCGACTGGGTATAGCGCAGTTCCCAGTTGCGATCGTCGGTCGTCACCACGGTGCCGGTGCGCATTCGCCGCTTGAGGTTGGCCCCGTGCGTTCCGCTGACGTCCTCCGCCGCCTTGGCGAGCGCCTGCTGGACTTCGGCGATCGCGGGCAGCGGGATCTCGGGCGGCAGGACGGGGTCGAGCACGTGGTCGTCGCGCAAGTAGGCATGGGCGAGCACGTAGTCCCCGATCTTCTGGCTCGGCCGCAGGCCGCCGCAGTGTCCGATCATCAGCCACGCCTCGGGCCGCAGCACGGCCAGGTGGTCGCAGATCGTCTTGGCGTTCGACGGGCCGACGCCGATGTTGACCAGGGTGATCCCACCGCGGTTCTTGCCGATCAGGTGATAGGCGGGCATCTGGTGCCGGCGCCATGCGGTGTCCGACAGCTCGGCCCGGGCATTCTCGCGCGGGGTGTCGATGTAGAGGCCGCCGGCCCCGGCGAGCGCGGTGCAGTCGTCGCTGCCCAGCTGCGCGCCGGCCCAGTCCACGAACTCGTCGACGTAGCGGTGATAGTTGGTGAAGAGGATGAAGCGCTGGAAATGCGCCGGGTCGGTGCCGGTATAGTGCGCGAGGCGCGCGAGGCTGAAATCGGTCCGCAGCCCGTCGAACAGCGACAGGGGGAACGGATCGCCCGGCGCGCCCAGCTCGTAGCCGTCGGCGATCTCGTCGCCGATGTCGGCCAGCTCGGTCGCGGGAAAATGCCGTGCCAGCTCGTTGGGGCTGATACCGGCCAGCTCGGCCCCGGCATCGCCGTCGAGCACGTAGGGAAAGGGGATTTCCTGGCGCGAGGCGCCGACTTCGCAATCGACGTCGTAATCGCTGGCGATCAGGCGCAGCTGTTCGGCCAGGTAGTCGGCGAAAAGCCGGGGCCGGGTGACGGTCGTGGCATAGATCCCCGGGGCGTTGAGCCGGCCGTAGGCGCGGCTGCCGTCGGCCGGGCGGGCCCCGCCACGGAAGCGCAGGCGAATCTCGGGGTAGGCATAGCTGCCGTCGCTGCGCTTTTCGGGCTTGGGCAGGGTGCCCTCGCGCGCGAAGGCGACGATATCGGCGCGGAGCCGTTCGACCGACTCGTCGTAGAGCCGGATCAGGTCTTCGATGATCTTTTCGGGTGATTCCATCGGGGGCAGATAGCGCCGCCCGCGTGACAATTCAAAGTCCGCCGGCCAGCCGCATGAAAAAAGGCGCGACCCTGCGAAGGGCCGCGCCTTTTTCGATTGTTCCGGGCTTGCGCCGGGCGCGGGAGATCAGCTTTCGCCGGTCTCTTCCTCGGCCGCGGCTTCGCCTTCGCCGGCATCCTGTTCGAGCATGTCGGCCGGGATCTCGCCCGGTTCGAGCGTCGGATCGACGGCATTGGCCTGGGCCATTTCCTCGATTTCCTTCTGCTCGTCTTCGAACATCTGCGCGATCACGTCGATGCCCTGGCTCTGCAGTTCGGCCTCGTCTTCCGAGCGGGCCACGTTGGCCTTGACGGTGACGTGAACTTCCGGGTGCAGCGTGATCGTGACATCGTGCATGCCGATGGTCTTGATCGGGTGGCCCATGACGACCTGGCGCTTGTCGATCTCGTGGCCCTTGTCGGCCAGGCCGGTCACGATATCGCGCACGTTGACCGAGCCGTAGAGCTGGCCGGCATTGGACGAGGCACGGATCAGGACGATCTCGACGCCGTCGATCTTTTCGCCCTGCTTCTCGGCCTCGCCACGGCGTTCCGCGTTTTCCTTCTCCAGGCGTTCACGGTTCGCTTCGAAGACCTTGCGGTTCGCGTCGTTGGCGCGCAGCGCCTTCTTCTGCGGCAGCAGGAAGTTGCGGGCGTAGCCGTCCTTGACGGTCACGACATCGCCGATGTTGCCCAGGTTGCCGATGCGTTCGAGGAGGATGATGTCCATGTCTATTCTCCTCTCACTTCACGACGTAGGGCAGCAGGCCGATGTGCCGCGCGCGCTTGATCGCCTTGGCGAGTTCGCGCTGCTTCTTGGCACTGACGGCGGTGATGCGGCTGGGCACGATCTTGCCCCGTTCGGACATGAAACCCTGGAGCAGGCGCACGTCCTTGTAATCGATCTTCGGCGCGTTCTTGCCCGCGAACGGGCAGGACTTGCGGCGGCGGAAAAACGGACGGGCCATCAGTCGCGCTCCTCGCGGTCGGCGCGACGCTTGCGGTCGCGGTCGCTCTTGCGCATCATCACGCTGGGGCCGCTCTCGTGCTCTTCGACGCGCACGGTCATGTAGCGGATGACGTCTTCGTTGATACGGGTCTGGCGCTCCAGTTCCTCGACAACGGAGCCGGGGCCCTCGATGTTGAGCAGCACGAAGTGCGCCTTGCGGTTGCGGTCGATCTTGTACGCGAGGCTCTTGAGGCCCCAGGTCTCGGTCTTGGTGACCTTGCCGTCGTTCTTCTCGACGATTTCGGTGGCGGTTGCCGCCAGCGCGTCGACCTGGCTCTGGCTCAGGTCCTGCCGCGCGAGAAAGACATGCTCGTAGAGAGCCATGCTTCGCTTCCTTCACTCTGCAATGCCGATCGCTGGCTGATCCGCGGGATTGCGGGGCCCCTCCGGCTTTCTTCTTTCCTGCCGGGCGACCGCGGTCGCCGGGCGGCAGGAAGGCGCGCACATAGCGGCCTGGGCGCGGAATGCAAGGCCAAGGTTGGGCTTGTGCCGGCCGGTGGCTCGCGGCAGGGCAGGGGAAAGCTTGCGAAACAGGAGGTTCGATGCCCGGCGGACTGGTGGCCCTGCTCGATGACGTTTCCGTGATTGCCCGCACGGCGGCCGCCTCGATCGACGATGTCGGCGTGGCGGCGAGCCGCGCGGGCACGAAGGCGGCCGGGGTCGTGATCGACGACGCGGCGGTCACGCCTTCCTATGTCACCGGGCTTTCGCCCGCGCGCGAGTTGCCGATCATCTGGAAGATCACCAAGGGCAGCTTCAGGAACAAGCTGCTGATCCTGCTGCCCGGCGCCCTGCTGCTCAGCGAGTTCCTGCCGGCGGCGATCATCTTCGTCCTCATGCTCGGCGGGGCCTATCTCAGCTACGAAGGGGCGGAGAAAGTCCTGGAGAAGCTGGGCGGCGCGAAGCACGGGAAGACGCTGGACGATCCGATCGAGGACCCGGCCGCGTTCGAGAAGAAGCGCGTGTCGGGCGCGATCCGCACCGATCTGATCCTGTCGGCGGAGATCATGGCGATCACGCTCAACGAAGTCGCGGTCGAGACATTCCTCACCCGCGCGGCGGTCCTCGCGCTGGTCGGCGCGGTCATAACCGTGGTCGTCTACGGCTCGGTCGCGCTGATCGTGAAGATGGACGACGTCGGCCTGCACCTGGCGGGTCGCGAATCGACGCTCTCGCGCCGGGTCGGCCGGTTCCTCCTGGCCGCGATGCCGAAACTGCTCGTCGCGCTCTCGCTGATCGGGACGGTCGCGATGCTCTGGGTCGGGGGCGGGATCATCCTTCACGGGCTGCACGAACTGGGCCTGCACGCCCCGGCCGACTGGGCCCACGCGGTGCAGCACGCGGTCGAAGGGGCGACCGGCGCGCTCTCGGGCATCCTGGGCTGGGCGACTTACGCGGCCCTTTCGGCCCTGTTCGGTCTCCTCCTCGGCGGCGCGATCGCCTTCGTTCTGCACAAGGTCCTGGGCCTCGGGGGCGAGGCGCACTAAAGGCGGGCGAGCAGGTCGCGCGCGAACGTTCCCAGCGTGTCGTCGCGCGCGCCCATGATCACCACCCGGTCGCCCGGGCGCGCGATCGACACGATCCGGTCGCCGCAGGCCTTGCGCGAGGGGATATATTCGGCCTCTCCCCCGGCTTCCTCGATCAGGCGCACGATCCGCTCGCTGCCCTGGCTGCGATCGACCGTGCCGCCGAAATAGACCGGATCGCACAGGATCGTCCGGTCTTCGGGGGCAAGCTCGCGCGCGAAAGTTTCGGCCAGTTCCGCCCCCATCTGGCGCAAGGGGCCATAGCCGTGGGGCTGGAAGAAGGCGATCACCCGCCCTTCGTGCGCCTTCAGCGTCCGCAGGGTGGCGGCGCATTTTTCGGGGTTGTGCCCGAAGTCGTCGATCACGGTGATGCCGCTGGCAGAAATGCCGACCATGTCGAACCGGCGCGCGAGGCCGCGGAAATCCGCCAGCGCGGCGACCGCGGCGGCCACCGGCACGCCGGCGGCCGCGGCGGCGGCAATCGCCGCCAGCGCATTCGACAGGTTGTGCCGGCCCGGCATGTTCAGCGTCAGCGCGTGTTCGCTGCCGTCGTGGCGATCGACGACCAGCGCGGCCTGGCGGATCGGCCCTTCGGCGACCGAACCGGGCACGACCCCGATCTGCGCCTTTTCCTGCGCGATCCCGAACGTGATCACCTCGTTCGCGCGCGGCAGGAGGGCCAGGGCCTCCTCGTCATCGGCATTGATCACCGCGATCCGGCTGCGGCCGAGGAAGTCGCCGAACAGCTGGCGCAGCTCGTCCATTTCCTTGTGGTCGAGGCTGACGTTCAGCAGCACGCCGATCGCCGGGCGATAGAGCGCGATCGACCCGTCGCTCTCGTCCACTTCGCTGACATAGATGCTCTTCCCGCCGACGAGCGCGCTCGCATTGGGCCGTTCGTCGGATGCAAAGTTCTTCATCACCGCGCCGTTCATCACCGTGGGATCGCGGCCCACGGCGTGCATGATCCACCCCAGCATCCCGGTCACGGTGGACTTGCCGCTCGTCCCTGCCACGGCCAGCCCGGCGCCGGCGGTGTTGAACAGGATCGAGTTGAGCTGCGCGCGGCTCATCCGAAGGCAGCCCAGTTCGTTGGCCCGGACGATTTCGGGCACGCTGTCCTCGACCGCGGCCGAGGCGACCAGGATTTGCCGGTCGGAGAGGATGCCGCTGCCGTCCTGCGGGTGCAGCGCGAATCCCTGGCTTTCGAGGGCCGCGAACTTGGCCGGCGTGCGCCCCTGGTCGCGGCTGCGGTCGCTGCCGGCGACTTCGGCCCCGCGCCCCTTCACGATCTGGGCCAGCGGCAACATGCCCGATCCGCCGATCCCGCAGAAAAAGAACGGGCGGGCGAAAAGCTCTTCGGTCGTGGGGATTTCATGCATCGCGCGGGTTGGTATTCAGTTGTCGGGGCCGATACAAGCGCGCTCGACCGCGCGGGCCAATCGGCGGCTTGCCCCGCCGCGTCACAATCCCTAGATGCCGGGCGCAGACAGTGCCGCGCGCCCCGCGCCGGCGAACCGATCGAGATTGATAGATGTCCCTGTTCCTTTTCCTCTTCGTGCTCCAGGCGATTGTCGCCGCCGCCCTGGTCGGCGTGGTCCTGATGCAGCGGTCCGAAGGCGGCGGCCTCGGCATCGGCGGCAGCCCGACCGGGCTGATGAGCGCGAGGGGCGCGGCCGATTTCCTGTCGCGCGCGACCAAGTGGCTGGCGATCCTGTTCGTCGCCCTGTCGATCGCGCTGGCGGCGATCGCCGCCGAATCGGGCGGGCAGGACAGCATTACCTCGACCCTGGATCGCTCGCTCCCGGCCGATCCGCTGGGCCAGGCCGCGGGCGGCACGGCCCAGCCGACGGCTCCGGCGGCCGATCCGGCGCCCGGTACCGACGATCCGCTCGCCGGCGCGAGCGAATAACCCCGCAATCGCAGGAAATGTGGATTGCGGGCCATGGCCCGCCGCATTCCGCTTGCCCCGACTCCACTCGCACGCTTAAGGCCCGACTCCCATGGCGCGGTACATTTTCATCACCGGCGGCGTGGTTTCATCGCTCGGCAAAGGTCTCATGGCGGCCAGCCTCGGCGCGCTCCTCCAGGCGCGCGGCTACAAGGTCCGCATTCGCAAGTTCGACCCCTATCTGAACGTCGATCCGGGGACGATGAGCCCCTATCAGCACGGCGAAGTCTACGTCACCGACGACGGGGCGGAGACCGACCTCGACCTGGGGCATTACGAACGCTTCACCGGCGTTTCCGCGCGCCAGAGCGACAACGTCACCTCGGGCCGGATCTACCAGCAGATCATCGCGCGCGAACGGCGCGGCGACTACCTGGGAGCGACGGTCCAGGTGATCCCCCACGTCACCGACGCGATCAAGGAATTCGCGCTGGCCGACCAGGGCGATCACGATTTCATCCTGTGCGAGATCGGCGGCACGGTCGGCGACATCGAATCGCTGCCGTTCATGGAGGCGATCCGCCAGCTCAGGAACGAGCTGGAGCCGGACCAGACGCTCAGCGTCCATGTCACGCTGGTTCCCTATATCGCGGCGGCCGGCGAGCTGAAGACCAAGCCGACGCAGCACTCGGTCCGCGAACTCGCCAGCCTGGGGATCAAGCCCGACGTGCTGCTGTGCCGCTGCGAGCACCCGCTGCCCGACAGCGAGCGGCGCAAGATCGCGCAGTTCTGCAACGTGCGGCAGGAATCGGTTATCCCCGCGCTCGACGCGTCGTCGATCTACGCGGTGCCGCTGCAATACCATGCCGAGGGGCTGGACAGCGAGGTCCTGCGCGGTTTCGGCATTACCGACGCGCCGCAGCCCGATCTCGCCGCCTGGCACGATATCGTTGACCGCTACGAAAACCCCGAGGGCGAGGTGACGATCGGCGTCGTGGGCAAGTACGTCGGCCTGCCCGATGCCTACAAGTCGCTGAACGAGGCGCTCGTCCACGGCGGCCTGGCCAACCGGGCCAAGGTCAATATCCGCTGGATCGACGCCGAAGTCTTCGAAGAGGACGACGCAGAGATCGCCGCCCGGCTGGAGCCGCTGCACGGCATCCTCGTGCCCGGCGGGTTCGGCGAGCGCGGATCGGAAGGGAAGATCGCCAGCGTCCGCTTCGCCCGCGAACGCAAGGTGCCGTTCTTCGGGATCTGCCTGGGGATGCAGATGGCCTGCATCGAGGGCGCGCGCAGCGGCGGGCATCACGCGGCCTCCTCGACCGAGTTCGGCGAAACGGCCGAGCCGGTCGTCGGCATCATCACCGAGTGGATGAGCGAGGAGGGCCTGCAGAAGCGCGAAGTGGGCGGCGACCTCGGCGGAACGATGCGCCTGGGTGCTTACGAGGCGCGCCTGGCAGAGGGCAGCCGCGTCTCGCAGATCTACGGCGGGGCGACCGATATTTCGGAGCGTCATCGCCACCGCTACGAGGTGAACTCCGCTTATCGCGAGCCGTTGGAGAAGGGCGGGCTGATCTTCTCGGGCATGTCGCCCGACGGGCTGCTGCCCGAGATCGTCGAGCGGGCCGACCACCCCTGGTTCGTCGGCGTCCAGTTCCACCCGGAGCTGAAATCCAAGCCGTTCGATCCCCATCCGCTGTTCGCCGGGTTCGTCGCCGCCGCGCTCGACCAGTCGCGCCTCGTCTGACCGAAAGCACCGGGGAACGCCCCCGGCCAGCGTGTAAAGCCGGTCGGCACGGCCACGTGGGGCGCGCAATATCCCGTGCGATACTGGCACAGCGGGTTAACAAAGGTTGCGTGCGCGCTTTACTTTTGGCGCGATTGGCGCAAGGTGCAGGGGCAGGGCCTCGGGCCCGAATGCACGGCAATTCGCACGCCGGACGCGTGCGACCTGGCTTGCCACGAACTTGATCGTCTTCTGCGACCCGGACGATCCAGTCACCGGGCAGGGCGGCGCTTGCGTCGCGGGGGCAGGCTTTCGGGCCTGCCCCCAACGGTCCGCCCCGCTGCCCATTGCACAAGTATATCGCCCGTGAAGGCAGGCGCCGCACAGAGGCCCGCGCGCCGCGTCACGGGCCCGATGACCTGGGCGGGCACGCCTTCCTTGCGGAATCGAAGCGAAAAAGGGGGGAGCGCACCCCGCCGGGGCAGGGTGCGCCTTCGGTCAGGCCGCGTCGGCGGCCTTTTCCGGCTCGTCGCCGTCGCCATCCTTGTCGTCGCGGACGACTTCGAGCGTCTTCTGCCCGTTCACGGCGATCTTCTTGGGCTTCATCGCCTCGGGCACTTCGCGGACGAGGTCGATCGCCAGGAGGCCGTCTTCGAGGCGGGCGTTTTCAACCCGGACGAAATCGGCCAGTTCGAACCGGCGTTCGAAGCCGCGATTGGCAATGCCGAGATGGAGCATTTCGGCATCGTCTTCGCCCTCTTCACGCTTCCGGCCCTGGATCACGAGCAGGTTCTGCTGGGCGGTGATGTCCAGGTCGCCGGGGCGGAAACCCGCGACGGCGAGCGTGATGCGGTAATTGTCTTCGCCGCGCCGCTCGATGTTGAACGGCGGGTAGTTGTCGCCCGAATTGCTGCGGGCCTGCCGTTCGAGCAGGTCGAACAGGCGATCGAACCCGACGGTCGAGCGGCGATAGGGGCTGAAATCGAAACGGTTCATCGAAACAAATCCTCCTTGGAGCAATTTGACACTGTGTGGGGCCCGGCTATCCGGCACCCCGTTCGATTGGAGGGCGCGTCCATTGCGGCACGCGCCTCCACTTGCCAGATAGGATGCGCTGCGACCCGTTCAAGGGCCTTAGCAGCAGGGAAGAATCGAGGATATTCAATGGCTACGCCCGAAGTCGACATCTATACCAAGTTCGGTTGCGGCTACTGCTACCGTGCCAAGCGCCTGCTCGACGACAAGGGCGTGGATTATACCGAGTACGATATCACGATGGGCGGCCCCGACCGCGAGGAGATGGCCCGTCGCGCCCCGGCCGCCCGCACCGTGCCGCAGATCTTTATCGGCGAGGTTCACGTCGGCGGCTCGGACGAGCTTCATGCGCTCGAACGCGAAGGCAAGCTCGACGACCTGCTCGCCGGATGACGCGGATCGCGCTGTTCCAGATGACCGCGGGAATCGATCCCGCGCAGAACGCCGCGGCGATCGTGGATGCCGTGCGCCAGGCCGGGGGGGAAGGCGCCGAAATGCTCTTCACGCCCGAGATGTCCGGCCTTCTCGACCGCGATCGCAAGCGTGCCGCCGCGGCAATCGCGCGCGAGGACGAAGACCGGGTGCTGGCCGCCGTGCGCGAGGAAGCCGCCGCGCAGGGGATCTGGGTCGCGCTCGGCTCGCTCGCTGTCGCGCTCGACCCCGCGGCGGAAGGGGCGGGGGCGGGCGCAGTCCGTGGCGCCGAGGCGCCCTGCTGGGCCAATCGCAGCTACCTCGTCGGTCCCGACGGCGCCATCGCCGCCCGTTACGACAAGATTCACATGTTCGACGTCGATCTCGCGAGCGGGGAAAGCTGGCGCGAATCGAACGCCTACCGCCCCGGCGACCGGGTGGTGACCGCCACCACGCCGCTGGGCCGGCTGGGGCTGGCGGTCTGTTACGACTTGCGCTTTCCCGCGCTGTTCGACGCGCTGGGCCGCGCCGGGTGCGACGCGATCGCGATCCCCGCGGCTTTCACCGTCCCCACCGGCCGGGCGCACTGGCACGTGCTCCAGCGTGCCCGCGCGATCGAGGCCAGCGCTTTCGTCGTGGCCGCGGCCCAGGTCGGCCGCCACGCCGACGGCCGCCGGACCTATGGCCACAGCCTGGTCGTCGACCCCTGGGGCGAAGTCCTGCTCGACATGGGCGGGGAGGAGGCCGGGCTCGGCTTCGCGGAGATCGATCCGGCGCGGATCGCAGAGGCCCGTCGCCAGGTGCCCAGCCTTGCCAACCGCCGCGAAATCCGTGAGTAGCGCGCCGCGATGATCGTTTTCGACCTTTCCTGCATCGAGGGCCACCGGTTCGAAGGGTGGTTCGGTTCCTCGGACGACTTTGCCGATCAGCAGGCACGCGGCCTCGTCGCCTGCCCGCAATGCGGATCGGACAAGGTGGCGAAGGCCCCGATGGCGCCCGCGGTTCCGGCCAAGAGCAACCAGCGCGAAGAGCGGCCCGCGCCCCGCCGGCAGGTGACGAACGGCGAGATCCCGCCCGAAGTCCGCAAGGCGATGAAGGCGCTGGCCCGCGCCCAGGCGAAGGCGCTGGAGAACAGCAAGTGGGTGGGCGACAGTTTCGCCGAGCAATCGCGCGCCATGCATTACGGCGAGAAGGACCTGGAGGCGATCCACGGCAAGGCCACGTTGAAGGAAGCGCAGGAACTGCTCGACGAGGGGATCTCGGTCGCCCCGTTGCCGTTCCCGGTGGCCGAGCCGGACGAACTCAACTGATTGCCAGCCAGCGCCCCGTCCCCTAAACGGCGTGCCGCGTGCGCCCGTAGCTCAGTCGGATAGAGCATCGGATTCCTAATCCGGGGGCCACAGGTTCGAATCCTGTCGGGCGCACCACCGCCATCCTGCCGTTCAGCCCGACTGTCCCGGGCCGATCCCGGTCATTTCCGCCGAGAGATCCCACAGGCGCCGGGCGGCCGCTTCGTCGGTGGCGTAAGGCTTCACCCCCTCCAGGGTCGCTTCCGCCGTGTCGTTCCGCCGCGCGACGTCGCAGTCCTCGCAATAGAGACCGCCGAGGCCGGCGAGCAGGGGCGACGTCGCCGCCCAGACCTGCGTTGCCGCCCCCTGCGCGGGGCTCTTGAACGTCGGGTCGGCGGGGTTGCCGTCGCGGTCGATCCAGCCCGCCGCGACCATCTCGTCGCGGCCGACATGGCGCAGGAGCGGGGTGAAGATCTTGCCCGGGTGGACCGAGAAGGCGCGGATTCCCCGCTCGCGGCCGAGCCGGTCGAGATGAACCGCGAACAGGGCATTGGCGGTCTTGGACTGGGCGTAGGCCAGCCACTTGTCGTAGCCGGCTTCGAAATGCAGGTCGTCCCACCGCACGGGTGAGTAGTGATGGCCGGCCGAAGACACCGAGACCACCCGTGCCCCATCGGCAAGCAGGGGCCAGACCAGGTTCGTCAGCGCGAAGTGGCCGAGGTGGTTGATCGCGAAGTGCGCTTCCCATCCCGGGCCCAGCCGGGTTTCGGGGCAGGCCATCACGCCGGCATTGTTGACCAGGATGTCGATTGCCGCGCCGTTCTTCCCGCCTGCCCCGGCATAGTGGCTCGCGAAACGGCGCACGCTGGCCAGGTCGGCCAGATCGAGCCTTGCCACCGTCACCCTGGCGAGGCCGCGGGTCGCGGCCCGCGCGGCGGCCGTGTCGCGCGCGGCGACGATCACGTCGGCGCCGGCTTCGGCCAGCGCCCGGGTCGTCTCCAGCCCCAGGCCGGAATGGCCCCCGGTCACGACCGCTCTTCGGCCGCCGAGGTCGATGCCGGCGAGGACATCGCCCGCGGTCGAACGGGCGCCGAAGCCGCTGCCCAGTGGATGCTGCCTGTCTGTCATGGGGGATTCTCCGGTCAGTCGGCGCGCCGCCGCGGCTCGGCCGACACGCGGTGACGAAGATGGCGCTCGGCACACGGACGATCCATGCGCTATGGTCCGCGAATCTTTCGCGAGCATTCGGAACACCCCCTGGACCCTCTATCGGATATCCTTTCCCTCCTGCGGCCGCGGACGGCGGTCAGCGCCGGCCTGCGCGCGGGCGGGGACTGGGCGATCCGGTTCCCGGGGCATGAAGGGGTGAAGTTCAACGCCGTGATCCACGGGGCCTGCTGGGTATCGGTGGACGGCGCCGAATCGCGGCGGATCGCGGCCGGGGATTGCTTCCTGCTGACGCGCGGGAGGCCGTTCCGCATGGCGACGGACCTCTCGCTGCCCGAGGTCGATTCGGCCCGGATCTACGACCGTGCCAGCGACGGCATCGCCACCTTCCAGGGCGGGCAGGACTTCTTCCTCGTCGGCGGGCGCTTCGCTTTCGACGGCGATCACGCCGGCCTGCTGTTCGGCGAACTTCCGGCGATCGTCCATGTCAGCCGGGCGAGCGACCAGGCGGCCGTGCTGCGCTGGTCGCTGGCCCAGCTGGCCACCGAACTGGCCGAGGGCGCGCCCGGCAGCAGGCTGATGGGCGATCACCTGGCGCAGATCATGCTGCTCCAGGTCTTGCGCTTGTGGCTGTCCGGGGGGCGGGGATCGGGCTGGCTCGCGGCCCTTGCCGACCCGCGCCTCGGCCGCGCGCTGCGCGCCATCCACGGCGAGCCGGCGCGGCGCTGGACCCTGGCCGAGCTGGCCGCGGCCGCCGGCATGTCGCGGACCAGTTTTGCAGAGCGGTTCCGCCGCGTCGTCGGCCGCACGCCGTTCGATTACCTCGCTCGCTGGCGGATGCAGCTTGCCGCGGACCGCTTGCGGCGCAGCGGGGATAGCGTGGCGACGATCGGCTACGCGGCAGGCTATGCTTCCGAAGGGGCCTTCAGCGCGGCCTTCCGCCGCACGATGGGCTGTACGCCGAGCGCCTATCGCCGCGGCGCGCAGCCGGAGCAGTCCTGCGGCTGAGCGGCCGGGTCAGTCCTCCGGGCCCAGCGCCGGGTCGAGATCGCGCGGGCGGACGAAGTGGACCAGCCGGCCGCAATCGGCCTTCAGGTCGGCCCAGTCGTCGATATCGAGTTCGAGCACGGCGAAGGCGGCCGTCGGATACTTCACGGCCGCCTCGTCGAACAGGCGGTCTTCGGCGGAAGGGGGGACGAGCGCGAACAGCATTTCCTGCAGGCCCGGGTTGTGTCCGGTGACGAGGACCCGGTCCGCATCGCCCGCCTTTTCCCGCACGACGTCGAGGATCGTGTCGCCGCCGGCGAGGTAGAGGCGCTGGTCGAATGCAGGCTCGATCGCGGGCAGCGCGGCTTCCAGCGTGCGGCGGACGCGTTCCGCCGGGCTGGCGATCAGCGCGTCCCACTCCGGCCAGCGCGCGGCGATATGGCGGCCGATCAGCCGCGCGCCCTTGCGGCCGCGTTCGTTGAGCCCGCGGTCGAAATCGCGTTTGCCCACGTCGTCCCAGTCCGACTTGGCATGGCGCAACAATCCCAGGATTTTCACGACGGCTGGCGATCCTCTGCTTGGCTGTCTGCCCCGGCCCCTGAAACACCCGCGGCCACGCGTTGTAAAGCTTCCGCCAGCGTCAGCCTGATGACAGGCGTTCCCGCGGGGAAGGCGGAGAGCAGCCGGCTGGGGAAGGCGGGCGAGAGGACGACGAAGTGGCCGCTGTCGTCGCGCGAGCGAATCAGGCGGCCGAAGGCCTGGGCCAGCCGCGCCCTGATGATCCGGTCGTCGTAGGCGGAGCCGCCGTGGGCCGCGCGGCGCGCGCGGTGCAGGATGTCGGGGCGGGGCCAGGGCACCTGTTCCATCACCACGCAGCGCAGAGAACGCCCGGGCACGTCCACCCCGTCGCGCAGGGCGTCGGTCCCCAGCAGGCTGGTGGCGGGATCGTCGCGGAAGATGTCCACCAGCGTGCCGGTGTCGATCGGGTCCACGTGCTGGGCATAGAGCGGCAGGCCCGCCCGGGCGAGGCGGTCGGCGATTCGCCCGTGCACCGCGCGCAGGCGGCGAACCGCGGTGAACAGGCCAAGGACGCCGCCGCCCGCGGCCTCTATCAGCCGGGCATAGGCCCCGGCGAGGCCCGGCATGTCCCCGCGCCGCACGTCGGTGACGATCAGGACTTCGGCGCGCGCGGCATAGTCGAACGGGCTTTCCGCGTGGCTGCGCATCGGCTCGATCTCGATATGGCGCGCGCCCGAGCGTTCGATCGCGCTTTCCCAGTCCTCGCCGTCGCGCAAGGTCGCGCTGGTCAGCATGACGCCGTGCGCAGGCTCCAGCACGACGCGGGCGAAAGGCTTCATCGGGTCGAGCCAGCGGCGGTGGATGCCGACGTCGAACTCGCGCGCGCCCGCATCGTTCGGGCTGCGATCGACCGCGAGCCAGTCCACGAACTCGGGATCGGCGGGCCCGCCCAGCCGGTCGAGCAGCGCCTCCCACGCCAGGACCAGGTCGATCCGCCAGGCGAGCGAGTGCCGCGCGCCCTCGATCCGGGCGCGGCCCTGGCCGTCCAGCCAGTCGGGCGCGTCCTCGACGATCGCCTCCAGCCGCGCGCCCAGGCGGGCGAGGGGGTGGCGGATCGCGGCGAGGGCGGCGCGCGCATCCTGCGCGGCCTCGATCACGTTGCCCGGCAGCCCGGCGGCCTCGGTCTCGATGCCATAGCCGGCTTCCTGCCCGCCGCTTTCGTCGCGGGCATAGACGCAGCCGCGCACCGCGGCGAGAAGCCGCTCGAGCGCGCCCAGCGGCTCGCCCTCCTGCAGCCGTTGCAGCCAGCCGTCGGCGGGCAGCGCGCGGGCCGCCTCCAGCGCGGCCTCGATCGCCTCGCCCCCGGCCTCGTCGTAGCTGGCGACATCCGCCAGCCGCGCGGCCAGCCCGCGCCGGCGGCCGCGGTTCTTGCGTTCCGGCCCGACGATCCAGCGGCGCAGCTCGATCGTTTCCTGCCCGGTCAGGGCGGCGGCAAAGGTGCTGTCGGCCGCATCGAAGACATGGTGCCCCTCGTCGAACACGATCCGCGTCGGGCGCTGTCCCTGGTCGCGCCCGCTGCCGAACCCGGCGCGCGCGGCGTTGATCATCACCAGGGCATGGTTGGCAATCACCAGGTCGGCCCGGGCCGAGGCGCGCGCCGCGCGCTCGATGAAGCATTTCCGGTAGTGCGGACAGCCGGCATAGACGCATTCGCCCCGCTGGTCGGTGAGCGCGGCGATGCCCCGCTTGCGGAACAGCGTGCCCAGCCAGCCGGGCAGGTCGCCGCCGATCATGTCGCCGTCCCGGCTATAGGCGGCCCAGCGGGCGACCAGGTGGGCCAGGATCGCGGCGCGCCCGGCGAACCCGCCTTGCAGCGCGTCCTCGAGGTTGAGCAGGCAGAGATAGTTCTCGCGCCCCTTGCGCACGACGACCGGTTGCGTTCCGTCCGCCCGGCGCTCGGGCCAGGCCCGTCGGCTCTCACCGCGCAGCTGGCGCTGGAGGTTCTTGGTGTAAGTCGAGACCCAGACCGTGCCACCCGCCGCCGCGGCCCAGAGCGAGGCCGGGGCGAGATAACCCAGCGTCTTGCCGATCCCGGTGCCGGCCTGCGCCAGCAGGACATGCGGCGCACCGCGCCCGGCGCGCGGGGCGAAGACCTTGCCCACGTCGCGCGCGTAGCGGTGCTGCCCCTCGCGCCGCTCGGCTCCGCTGCCGGTCAGGTGCGCCAGCTGACCTTCGATCTCGGCTTCCTCGATCAGGACCTGGCCGGGCGCCGGGCGGTCGGGCGCCTCCTCCCATTCGGGCAGGCGGGAGAAGAGCCATTTCTCCGCCCGTTCGGGACGCGCGACGTGGGCTGCCAGCACTTGCGCCCAGGGCCAGCGAAGCCGCACGAGCGATTGCAGCGACGACCAGGCCCCCTCGCGCTCGGCCCAGTCGTCGGCCCCGCACCGCGCGAGCAGGACGCCGGCGGCGCGTTGTAGCAAGCCGGGCACGTCGTCGTCAGTTTCGGGCACCTCCAGGTCGAGCGCGTGGGCCAGGCCCCTGGGCGTCGGCACGCAGAAACGCGCGGGATGGACGAATGCGAACAGCTCCAGCAGGTCGAGCCCGGAGAGATCGGGATAGCCCAGCCGCGTCGCGACGAGCGGGGCATTGACGATCAGCACCGGCGTATCTGCCGCGGCCATGATCGCTTCTCCCTTGGAACAGCCGCGCGTGGGCCCCTCGGGCTCGCGCAGCCAGGTGCCGGCGTGGCTCGCGTGGAGCGCGGGAAGCGTCAGTTGCGGGGGCATGGCGCGACGATGCGGCAGGGGGAACGGAATGTAAACATCGCAGGAGCGCCCGATCGCGGCCGGCGCGCGGGGCGGCGCTGCCACCGCACGGCCCGGCGCTGGCCCGGGCGCGAAACCCTTGAAAACCAAGGCCCGGTGCCCTGGCCCGCCCGATCGGGCCGGGAACGCCCGGCCTCGCTGGCGCGTTTATGCCGCGAGATGACCAGACCGGCCCCATACCTTCCGCAGGTCGCGCGTGCAGCGGCGCTGACGGCCGCCGCCTTCGCCTCGCCCGCGCTGGCCCAGCCCGATGCACCGGCCGCGCAAGCCGACACGATCGTGTTGCAGATGCCGGTGGCCCCGCCGGCCGCTTCCGCCCCGGTGCCGGCGACGCCGCTGCCGCTCGACGCGGCCGAGGCGCAGCACCCGCCGTTCCTGCTCGAATTGCCCGCACACGGCATCGACCCGGACGCCCGGGCCTCGGCGGACCTCCCGGAAGCGAGCGAAGGCGCGCGGGCCCGTGTCGCGGCATCGGAAGGGACGGGCACCGCGGCCGGCCCCGCGATCGAACCCGGCCTCCGGGTCGCGGCGGCGCAGTCCGTGGGGCCCGCTGCCCCGGCGCCGGGCGATACCGCGATCCTGCCCACGCCGGACAGCACCCCGCCGACGGCCACCGCCTCGCCCGCTGCCACGCCGGTGGAGCCCGCGCAGAACGGCACGAGCTGGCTCGCGATCGTCGCGCTGGGTCTCGCCGGGCTGATCCCGCTGGCGCTGGGGCTCGCCGCTTTCGCCTGGTTCCGCCGCCGTGCGCGCCCCGTCGGTGCCTCGCTGGCGAGCACCGGGCCGATCGCCTCCCCCTCGCAGCCGCGCGACCCCGCGTCGCGGGCTGCCGGAACGACGCCGGAAGGGCCACACCG
This sequence comes from Pelagerythrobacter marinus, assembly GCF_034375205.1. Classification (NCBI taxonomy): domain Bacteria; kingdom Pseudomonadati; phylum Pseudomonadota; class Alphaproteobacteria; order Sphingomonadales; family Erythrobacteraceae; genus Pelagerythrobacter; species Pelagerythrobacter marinus. The sequence continues at coordinate 1,192,222 of NZ_CP139719.1, forward strand.
CGCCTGACCCGGGTTCCGACCAAGAGGGTCGCAGGGAAGGGGCGTTCCGACAGGGGCGTCCCTTCTCTCGCATCGGCCCGCGCGCCGCCTTCGCACTTGCAACAAGGGGCCGCTTGGGCAAGAGGCTGCCGCCATGACCGAACAGACCCTGATCGAAGCCGCCCGCGTGTCCAAGGCCTGGCCGTTCCAGGAGGCGCAGAAGCTGCTCAAGCGCTATCCCGACGGCAAGCCGGGCGGCGAGCCGGTGCTGTTCGAAACCGGTTATGGCCCTTCCGGCCTGCCGCATATAGGCACGTTCCAGGAGGTCCTGCGCACGACGCTGGTCCGCCGCGCCTACGAGGCGCTGATCGGCGCGCGGCCCGAAGACGGCAAGACGCGCCTCGTCGCCTTCAGCGATGACATGGACGGCCTGCGCAAGGTGCCCGACAACGTCCCCAACCGCGAGATGCTGGCCGGTCATATCGGCAAGCCGCTGTCGCGCATTCCCGACCCGTTCGGGGCCGGTTTTGCCAGCTTCGCGCACCATAACAACGCCAGGTTGCGCGAGTTTCTCGACCGCTTCGGCTTCGATTACGAGTTCGTCTCCGCCAGCCAGCGATACGACGACGGCGCTTTCGACGACGCGCTGCGCCAGGTGCTGCGCTGCAACCGGGCGATCCTCGACATCATGCTGCCGACCCTGCGCGAGGAACGCCGCCGGACCTATTCGCCGGTGCTTCCGGTCAGCCCCTCGACCGGCGCGGTGCTGCAGGTGCCGGTGGAGGTCGTCGATGCCGAGGCCGGGATCGTCCGCTTCGAGGACGAAGACGGCAAGACCGTGGAACAGTCCGCGCTGGGCGGGATGGCCAAGCTGCAGTGGAAGGTCGACTGGGCCATGCGCTGGTACGCGCTGGGCGTCGATTACGAGATGTACGGCAAGGACCTGACCGACAGCGGCATCCAGTCGGGCAAGATCGTCAAGGTGCTCGGCGGGCGCAAGCCCGAAGGCCTGATCTACGAGCTCTTCCTCGACGAGAAAGGGGAGAAGATCTCCAAGTCGAAGGGCAACGGCCTGACGATCGAGGAATGGCTGACCTACGGCAGCGAGGAGAGCCTCGGCTTCTATATCTTCCCCAATCCGAAGAGCGCCAAGCAGCTGCACGTCGGGGTGATCCCGCGCGCGGTGGACGATTACTGGCAGTTCCGTCAGCGCATTGCCGAACAATCGCTCGACAAGCAGCTCGGCAACCCGGCCTGGCATCTCCTGCGCGCGAACGGCGGGTTCGACGGGGCCGAGGCGCCCGGCGCGGGCGAGAGCCTGCCGGTCACTTATGGCCTCCTGCTGAACCTGGTCGGCGTGCTCGGCGCCGGGGCGACGCGCGAGCAGGTCTGGTCCTACCTCGGCAACTACATCGACGATCCCGACCCGGCGCGCCACCCGGAGCTCGACCGGCTGGTCGACGCGGCGCTCGCCTACAACCGCGATTTCATCGCCCCCACGCTGGAGCGGCGCGCGCCGACGGCGGAGGAAGCGGCGGCGCTGAAGACGCTGGACATGGCGCTGGAAATGGTCGCCGCCGATGCCCCGGCGGAGGAACTGCAGACGATCGTCTACGAGATCGGCAAGCAGGAGGAATTCGGGTTCGAGAGCCTGCGCGACTGGTTCCGCGCGCTCTACGAGACGCTCCTCGGGTCAAGCCAGGGGCCGCGGATGGGCAGCTTCATCGCGCTTTACGGCATTGCCGACACGCGCAGGCTGATCGCCGAGGCGCTCGCCCGCGCCTGATCGCCTGCGTGATCCGCCGGGGCATCAGCCCCACTTGCGCGTGCGATACCACTTGGTGATGACGTATTTCACCCCGCGTTCGACCGGGGTGCCGGCGTGGAGCGTGTCCTCGTTCGGCGAGCCGTCGGGCAGGGCGTTGTTCCAGGTCAGCAGGACGCCGGGCTTGGGCGGGATCTTGATCCCGACTTCGGTGAAGTGCGTCTCGCCCCCGGCTTCGACCGCGTTGAGGAAGGCCATCGCGGTCCACGACCTCTGGCCGCCGCGCTTGCGCTCCGCCTTCCAGTATTCCTCGGTCGTGTAGAACCAGTCGTTGTGCGGCTTGAACTGCTGGCCCGGCATGTAGCGCTGGCCCTGGATCGCCTCGCCGATTTCGGCCTTCAGGCCCAGCGCGTCGTCGATCCGCCGCGATATCCCGGCGACGAAGGGGTCGCGCGGGTCGAGGTTGCCCGAATAGGACGTGCGGAACCCGGTCGCGTAGTCGGTGTCGTAGAGCGTGCTGGGCTGGGCGACGGCATCGATCATCATGATCAGCCGCTGGCACTCGGCCGGGCTGAGGAACTGGCCGAAAGCGTAGATCTCCGCCTTGTCGGTCGGCACCTTGTAAGCCTGCGGATCGGCTTCGAGCCGCTTGCGGACGGAGGCGCCGACGCGCTTGAGCGCGTCCTTGTCGGGAATCGTGGCGGTCTTGGTCATCGCACGCTTTCCTATCAGCGCCGGAGTGTGCTTCAAGGGGGCAGCCGGGGCGGCGGCCCCGCGCACGATATGGGAGGAGAGACGTCGTGAACGATACCCCCGCACATCGATATCCGAAAGTGGCCATGGCGCTGCACTGGCTCCTGGCGATCGGCGTGCTCGCCCAGTGGCGGTTGGCCGTGGCGGGCGAGAACGCCGCGTCGGAGGCGGCCGGGCGCGAGATCATGGGCAACCATTTCTCGCTCGGCGTCGTCGTCCTGCTGCTCGCGCTCGCGCGGCTGGCTTGGCGGCTGGTCCAGCCCAATCCCCCGCTGGCGAGCCATCTCGCCGGCTGGGAACGCTGGCTGGCCAGGGCGACGCACACGCTGTTCTACGTCCTGCTGATCGCGATGCCGCTGGCCGGGTGGTACGCGATGTCGAAGTACGGCAACGGGGTCGATGTCTTCGGCGTCGTCTCGCTGCCGGCGCTGCCGGTCGCGTCGGACCCGGAAGGGGCGGGGCGGATCTTCGAACTGCACGCCGCGGCCGGGGTCGCGCTGCTGGTGGTGACCGCGATCCACGTCCTGGGCACGCTGAAGCACACGCTGGTCGATCGCGACGGCAACCTGTTCCGCATGTTGCCGTTCGGCCGGCCGAAGGCCTGATCGCCCATGCGAAAGCCCCCGCCAGTGCGATGGCGGGGGCCCGCAAAGGGCCGCCGGGCTGAGAGACCCCGGCGGCGGGGGAGGGCGCCGTCGGCGCCCCCGATCACCAGAAGAAGTCGTAGATCACGTCCACGACCTGGCCGGTGTGCACGTTCACCAGCAGCACGTCGTCGTAGTAGCGGACCCAGCGATAGGGGCCGTAGACCGGCGGCAGGCGATAGTGCCACGGATCGTTGATCCAGTAGCGGCTGCCGTAGAACATGCTGCCCAGCCGGATGCCGATGTTCACCCGGTTGTAGCGATAGTTGCGATAGGGCGCGTAGTAGCGGCCGGGGCGATAGAGATGCCGGTTGGCCGCGCGATAGCGATGCCAGTTGTACCGGTTGTTCTTGCGCCAGGCGCGGTTCCACGCGCGATGGTTGCGATAGTCGCGGCGATCTTCCCACCGGTCGCGGCGGTAGTCGCGCCGGTCGCGGCGATCTTCCCACCGGTCGCGGCGATAGTCGCGCCGGTCGCGGCGATAGTCGCGCCGGTTCTCGTTACGGTCACGCCGGTACTCGCGCCGCTCGCGATTGCGTTCACGCCGGTTCTCGCGCCGCTCCTGGTTACGTTCGCGCCGGTTCTCGCGCCGTTCCTGGTTGCGCTCGCGCCGGTTCTCGCGCCGGTCGTCGGCGCGCGAGCGATCGCGGTTCCACGGGGCAACCGCGCGCGACGGGCTCGAGCGTTCCCGCGAACGTTCCTGGCGCACTTCGCGCCGGCGTTCGGAACGCTCGGACCGGGCGCGCGAACGGTCGCGGTTCCACGGCACGCGCGATTCGCGCTCCTGGGCGCGCTGCTGCGCGGATTCCGCGGCGTGGGTCTGGGCGGGAAGCGCGGTCAGCGCGAGCGCGCCGGCCAGGCCGGTCAGGGCGCTTCCCTTCAGGAATTGTCCGAATGTCATGTCTGCGGCTCTCCGTTTGGTCGAGAACGCCGCGCCCACCAACTCGCGGCCCCTCCATGTGCAATGGGCCGGGTATAGGCACCCGCGAATGACCCCCGACTGAACCGGACGTTTAGGCTGCTGTTCATGTTCGGCCCGCGTCGCATGAACGCCAGCGCTCGGTTCGTCGCGCGCCAGCAACACATGGACCGCCTGTTACACTGTCCAGGCGATAAAAACCCGCCCGCCCGCTCGCCCGCCCGCTCGCCGGCGCGCGAGGCGGCCGCGATGGCCCGTCGCGGGGCGGACGGCTGCCGCTGAAAGCGGGAAGGGGAAGGGGAAGGGGGCAAGTGCAGTGCAGGCATGGCCAGCGAGGCTAGACCGGCCGGCGCACTGTAGGAAAACGCTTTTTTCTAGCGGCGTTCGAAGCCCTCGATCGTCGCCGGCTCCGCCGCGGTCGCGGCGATCCGCTCCACCCGGGCGCGCGGCGGCCCGTCGTGCATTTGCGCGATCATCCGTTCGACCGCCTCGGCCGGGCCCTGCAGGTGCGCCTCGACCGTGCCGTCGGCCAGGTTGCGGACCCAGCCCGCCAGGCCCAGCGCGCGGGCCGTGGCCACCGTCCAGTCGCGGTAGAACACGCCCTGAACCTTGCCGTGGACGACGAGATGGCGGGCGATCATCGGCGGGCCTGTCCTTTCCGGCGCGCCTCGCGGCCCCGCCCGCCCCGCGGCATGCGCCGGGCGGGCGGGCGCGCGGCTCAGCGCGTCAGCTTCTTGTACGCGAGCCGGGTCGGCCGGTCCGCCGCATCGCCGAGGCGGCGGCGCTTGTCTTCCTCGTAAGCTTCGAAGTTGCCTTCGAACCATTCGACGTGGCTGTTGCCCTCGAACGCAAGGATATGGGTCGCCAGCCGGTCGAGGAAGAAGCGGTCGTGCGAGATGACCACGGCGCAGCCGGCGAAGTTCTCGATCGCCTCTTCCAGCGCGCCCAGCGTTTCGACATCGAGGTCGTTGGTCGGTTCGTCGAGCAGCAGCACGTTGCCGCCCTGCTTGAGCATCTTGGCCATGTGCACGCGGTTGCGTTCGCCGCCCGAGAGCTTGCCGACGTTCTTCTGCTGGTCCTGCCCCTTGAAGTTGAACGCGCCGACATAGGCCCGCGTGCTCATGTCGTGGCCGTTGACCTTCATGTAGTCGAGGCCGTCGGAAATCTCTTCCCACACGTTGTTCTTCGCGTTCAGGTCGTCGCGGCTCTGGTCCACGTAGCCCAGGCGCACGGTGTCGCCGACCTCGATCGTGCCACTGTCGGGCGTTTCCTGGCCGGTGAGGATGCGGAACAGGGTGGACTTGCCGGCGCCGTTGGGGCCGATCACGCCGACGATCCCGCCCGGGGGGAGGGTGAAGCTGAGATCCTCGAACAGCAGCTTGTCGCCATAGGCCTTCGAGATGTTCTTCGCCTCGATCACCTTGCCGCCGAGCCGTTCGGGCACCTGGATGACGATCTGCGCCTTGCCCGGCTTGCGGTCCTGCTGCGCGTCCTGCAGCTGCTCGAACTTGCGGATACGCGCCTTGGACTTGGTCTGGCGCGCGCTGGGCGTCTGCCTGATCCATTCCAGCTCGCGGCTGAGCGCCTTCTGGCGGCCCGATTCCTCGCGGCTTTCCTGTTCGAGCCGCTTGGCCTTCTTCTCCAGGTACGTGGAGTAATTGCCTTCGTAGGGATAGTAGGACCCGCGATCGAGCTCGAGGATCCAGCCCACGACGTTGTCGAGGAAATAGCGGTCGTGGGTGATCATCAGCACCGCGCCGGCATATTCCTTCAGGTGGTTTTCCAGCCATTCGACGCTTTCGGCATCGAGGTGGTTGGTCGGCTCGTCCAGCAGCAGGATCGACGGCTTCTGGATCAGCAGGCGGGTCAGCGCGACGCGGCGCTTCTCGCCGCCAGAAAGATCGGTCACCGGCCAGTCGCCCGGCGGGCAGCGCAGCGCCTCCATCGCGATTTCCAGCTGGTTGTCGAGCGTCCAGCCGTCGACCGCGTCGATCTTTTCCTGGAGGGTGCCCATCTCCTCCATCAGCGCGTCGAAATCGGTATCGTCCTTCGGATCGCCCATCTCGGCGCTGATCGCGTTGAAGCGTTCGACCATGTCGGCCACCTCGCGCGCGCCGTCGCGCACGTTTTCCAGCACGGTCTTGCTTTCGTCGAGCTGCGGTTCCTGCGGCAGGTAGCCGACGGTGATGTTCTCGCCCGGCCAGGCCTCGCCGCTGAAATCGGTATCGATCCCGGCCATGATCTTCATCAGGGTGGACTTGCCCACGCCGTTCGGGCCGACGATGCCGATCTTCGCACCCTGGTAGAACTGCAGGTTGATGTTCGACAGCACCGGCTTGGACGCACCGGGGAAAGTCTTGGTCATGTTCTTCATGACGAATGCGTATTGGGCGGCCATCAGTCGTCCTTCGGGAAATGATCGCGGGTGTTTCGGAATTGGCGGCCAGATAGGGCCTGCGGCGCGCGCGGGCAAGCTGCACGTGGACGCGGCCCCGCCGGGCCGGGACGCGCTAGGCCGGGCCGGCGAACCCGCGCCGCATCAGCGCGGGCAGCATGGCGGCCTGGAACGCGGCGCGCGCGGCGAGGAACAGCGTGAAGGCGAGCCACAGGCCCCAGTTGCCCTGCGGCCAGGCGAGCCACAGCGCCAGGACATAGACCGCGCTCGCCCCCAGCATCGAGAGGAGCAGCGCGCGCGTCCAGCTCGCGCCGACGAAGATCCCGTCGAACACGAACCCGGCGACCCCGGCGAAGGGGATCAGGACCAGCCAGATCGCCTGTTCCTGCGCCGCGCGGGCGACCGCGGGGGTCGCGGCGAAACTGGCCAGGACCGGGTCCGCCAGCAGCGCGAAACCGAGCGCGACCAGCGCCGCCGCGCCCATCCCGCGGACCAGGATCGCGCGGATATAGGCGGTGAACCCGGCGCGGTCGTCGGCCCCGCGGCGCTCTCCGTTCAGGACCTGGGCCGCGTTCTCGAACCCGTCGAGCAGGAGCGCGGTGAAGACGAACATCTGGTAGAGGATGCCGTTGGCCGCCAGCACGACCGGTCCGCGCTCCGCGCTCAGGCGGGTGAGCGCGGCGAGCGCGATCATCAGCACGACGGTGCGCAGGAACAGGTCGCGGTTGACCGTCAGGAAAGGGCGCAGGCTGGCCCAGCGCAGCACCGCCTTCCCGCGCGCGGCGGCGAACAGGGCGGCCCCGTGGCTGCCGCGCGAAACAACGATGCCGAGCACGGCCAGCTTCGCGTATTCGGCGATGAAGCTGGACCAGCCGACCCCGGCGATACCCATGTCGAGATCGAGCACGAACCACAGCCCGAGCGCGACGTTGAGCAGGTTGTAGAGGACCTCGATCGCGAGGACCGCGCCCATCCGGCGCTGCCCGACGAGATAGCCGATCAGCGCGAGGTTGAGCATGACGCCGGGGGCCGACCAGTAACGGATATCGGCATATGTGCGCGCCGCGGCCAGGACCTCGCCGCGCGCGCCCAGCGCATCGAGCAGGGCCGGCATCAGCAGCGGCTTGGCCAGCAGCAGCGCCCCCGCGATCGCCAGCGCGATCGTGCCCCCGCGCAGCAGGATCGCCGCCTGTTCCGCCGCGCCGCTGCGCGTGCCCGCCTGCGCGACGAGGCCGGTCGTGCCCATCTTGAGGAAGTTCATCACCGTGAACAGCATGGCGAACAGGCGCGCGCCGACATCGACCGCGCCCTGCGTCGCCGCGTCGTCGAGCCGGCCGACGATCCACATGTCGCCCAGGCCGATCAGCGCGGTCGCGACATTGGTCACCATCGCGGGCAGGGCGATGGCCCAGATCGCCCGGATCGCCCGGGAATCGAGCGTGAAGCGGCCGGGCACGGCGGGGGCGGGCGGATCAGCGGAAATGGGCCTTGCTCTCCTCTTGCCAGGCCGAACGCGCGCTTTCGCGATCGGCCCCGACACCATAGCCAACGGTTATAACCGGGCAGCCTTAAGCGATAGGACCGGTCCGGTGAAGGCTGCCAAGGTGCGTGCCTAGAGACCCAGCAACGGTAATCAAGATGATACGCGCACCTTATTTCCTCTACCTCGGATCGACCGCAGACCCGTTGTCGATCAAGACCTCGCGCGGGGTCGCCATGTTCCGTTCCGAAGCCTGCATCGGGGAATTCTCGCGCCCGCCCGGCAACCTCACGCTCGGCCTGCCGCGGATGGATTTCGCCGAGGCGGCCGCGGCCGGCGCGAAGACGCTGGTGCTCGGCGTGGCGAGCGCGGGCGGCGCGCTCAACGAAGAGCTGGTGCGCGATGCCGAGGCGGCGCTCGACGCGGGGCTCGACATCGCCGCCGGCCTCCACGGCCGCCTGCGCGACGTGCCCCGCCTGGTCGAGGCGGCGCAGCGCAACGGGCGCGCGCTGATCGACGTGCGCGACCCGGCGTTCGACCTCGCGGTCGGTACCGGCCGCCCGCGTGCCGGGATGCGCCTGCTGACGGTCGGCACCGATTGCTCGGTCGGCAAGATGGTCACCACGCTGTGCCTCGAAAAGGCGATGCGCGCGCGCGGCTACCGCGCCGATTTCCGCGCCACCGGGCAGACGGGCATCCTGATCGCCGGATCGGGCGTGCCGCTCGACGCGGTGATCGCCGATTTCATCTCCGGCGCGATCGAACAGCTCTCGCCCGAACGGCACGATGGCGGCTGGGACCTGATCGAGGGACAGGGATCGCTGTTCCACCCTTCGTTCGCGGGGGTTTCCACCGGCCTGCTGCACGGCGCGCAGCCCGATGCGATCGTGATCTGTCACGATCCGCTGCGCGAACACATGCGCGGCCTGCCGCACTTCGGCGTGCCCGCGCTGGAAGACGCGATCGCCGCCAACCTGCAGGTCGCGCGCCTGACCAACCCGGCGGTGGTGCCGGTGGGCGTGGCGCTCAACACCTCCTCGCTCCCGGCGGACGAGGCGCGCGACTTGTGCGCGCGCACGGCGGACGCCACCGGCTTGCCCTGCACCGACCCCTACGCGCATGGCGCGGACCCCATCGTAGACAGGATCGACGAATGCTTCGCCAGCTCTCTGCCCGGCACGTCCCGTTCCGCCTGAACCGGCCGTTCCGTATCTCGCGCGGGGTCAAGACCGCGGCGGATACGGTGCAGGTCGAGATCGCCGCGGGCGAGCATGTCGGGCGGGGCGAGAGCGTGCCCTATGCCCGCTACGGCGAATCGATCGAGAGCGTGCTGCGCCAGGTCGAGGCGGTGCGCGATGAGATCGAGCGCGGGGCCGGGCGCAATCGCCTGGTCGAGATCATGCCGCCGGGCGCCGCGCGCAACGCGCTGGACTGCGCGCTGTGGGACCTGGAGGCGCGCGTGGCCGGGCGGTCGATCACCGAAACGCTGGGCTGGGGGGCGCTGAAACCGGTGCCGACCGCGATGACGATCAGCCTCGACACGCCTGCCGCGATGGCGCGGGCGGCGGCGGCGATCAGCCGGGTGCCGCTGCTGAAGGTGAAGGTCGATGCCGAAAACCCCGTCGATGCCGTGCGCGCCGTGCGCGAGGCGGCGCCGGGGCCGCGGATGATCGTCGACCCGAACGAGAGTTGGACGATTGCGCAGCTGGCCGACTGGCAGGACGCCCTGGCGGAGCTGCGGGTGGACCTGCTGGAGCAGCCGCTGCCCGCCGACAGCGACGAGGCGCTGGAAGGCTTCGCGCGCCGGGTGCCGCTGGCGGCCGACGAATCGGGCCACGTGACCGGCGATCTCGCCCATCTCGCGCGGCGCTACGACGTGGTGAACATCAAGCTCGACAAGACCGGCGGGCTGACGACGGCGCTGGCGATGATGGAGGCGGCGCGGCAGGTCGATATCCGGCTGATGATCGGCTGCATGGTTTCCAGTTCGCTATCGATCATGCCGGCGATGATCGTGGCGCAGCATTGCGGCTTCGTCGATCTCGACGGGCCGACCTGGCTGGCGGAGGACATGCCGGGCGGGGTGAGCGAGACGGGCGGCGTGATGGCGCCCGCCGAACGCGGATTCTGGGGCGAGATATAGACTGCGGTTATATCCTGCGCTGCGAATATGATCGCCGTGGGTGTTCCCGCGAGAGGCCGCTTTCGCAATACTGCTGTAACAAACGGAGGGCGGGATGAGAGTTACGCAAGCGAAGTTCGCAGGCAGGATCGCCGGGCTGATGGGCGCCGCGCTGGTTCTGGCCGCGCCCGCCGCCGCGCAGGACGCGGCGGTGAAGGCTGGTGAAGGGCAGGCCGGGGCCGACATCCTGATCACCGGCGGCACGATCTATCCGGGCGGTGCCGATCCCTTCACCGGCGACATCGCGATCGCCGGCGACCGCATCGTCTATGCCGGCCCGCGCTACCCCCACGCCGCGCAGCGGACCATTTCGGCCGACGGCATGATCGTCGCCCCGGGTTTCATCGATCCGCACACCCATGCCGACAGCGCCCTGATGTCGCGCATCCCGGCCGCGCGGCTGGTCCTGCCGTTTATCACCCAGGGCGTGACGACCGCGTTCATCGGCGTGGACGGTCGCGGCGATCCCGATGTCGCGGCCACGTTCGGCAGGGATAGCGGGCGCGATTACGGCGTCAATTTCGCCACGTACGTCGGCCTCGGCGCCTTGCGCGGCGAAGTGATCGGCAGCGACGACCGCGCCCCGACCGAAGACGAGCTGGCCGAAATGGCCGCCCTGACGCACCAGGCGATGTGCGAGGGCGCGCTGGGTCTTTCGACCGGGCTGTTCTACGCCCCGCAAAGCTATGCCGAGGAAGGCGAAGTCGTCACCCTGGCGAAAGTCGCCGCGCGCCACGGCGGGATCTACGACAGCCATATCCGCGACGAATCGAGCTACACGATCGGCCTGGCCGGCGCGGTGGCCGAGGCGATCGACATCGGCAAGCAGGCGGACATCCCGGTCCACATCGCGCATATCAAGGCGCTGGGCGTGGACGTTCACGGCCAGGCGGGCGCGGTGATCGAGGCGGTCGAGGCCGCCCGCGCCGAAGGGCAGGTGGTCCATGCCGACCAGTACCCCTGGCCCGCCTCGGGCACCGGGCTTTCGGCCGCGCTGATGCCGCGCTGGGCGCAGGACGGCGGGCGCGAGGCCATGCTCGCCCGCTTCGACGACCCGGCGCAGATGGCGCGCATCCGCACCGAGATGGCGGAGAACATGCGCCGCCGCGGCGGGCCCGCCTCGCTGCTGATCACCCGCGGCCCGGCCGACGTGCTGGGCAAGACGCTGGAAGACCTCGCCCCCGCGGCCGGCGGCGACCCGGTGCAGGCGGCGATCGACGTCCTGCGCCGTTCGGAAGCCGGCGTTGCCTCGTTCAACCAGGACGAGGCGGACATCGCGGCCTTCATGGTGCGGCCCTGGGTCATGACCAGTTCCGACGCGTCGGCCGGGCACCCGCGCTATTACGCCAGCTATGCGCGCAAGTACGACACTTACGTGCGCGAGCGGCAGGTGATCGACCTCAGGCAGTTCATCGACCAGAGCACGATCGTGCCCGCCCGGGCCTTTTCGATCGAAGGGCGCGGCAGCTTGCGCGAAGGCGCCTTCGCCGACGTCGTGGTCTTCGATCCTGAGAACTACGCCCCGCGCGCCGACTTCCTCGAGCCGACGCTGTTTTCCACCGGCGTGCAGACGGTGGTGGTCAACGGCGTGGTCGCGCTGGAGGACGGCGCGCCGACCGGCAAGGCGGCGGGGCGCCCGCTTCCGCGACGATCGCGCAGCGCCGACTGCCCGGCGCCGTAGGGCAGCGGCGGGAATACCTCGCCGCGAAAAGGCGGCGATCCACCGGAGGATGCACGAAACCCGCCCGGCAAGAGGCGGAGCGGAAAGGCCGAAAAAGCCTGGCGCCCGAGGCCGTGCGCGAGGCCCATATCGAAGGGAACGAACATGACGGGAAAACTGATCACTTCGCACATCGCACTGGCGGGCAGCCTCCTGTGCGCATCGATGGCCCAGGCGCAGGACGCCGCCCCGCCGGCCGAGGCGGCCCCCGGCGAGGGCACGCAGGCGACGGGGACGGGGGAAGGCCTGATCGTCGTCACCGGGTCGCGCATCCAGCGCGACGGCTACAATGCGCCGACCCCGCTGACCGTGCTCCAGACCGAGGACATCGAGGCGACGGCCCCGGCCAATATCGCCGATTTCGTGAACCAGATCCCCTCGGTCATCGGCAGCGCGACCCCGGCCAGTTCGAACCTGTCGATGAGCGCGGGCACGTCGGGCCTCAACACGATCAACTTGCGCGGCCTCGGCACCAATCGCACGCTCGTGCTGCTCAACGGGCAGCGGTCGGTCGGCTCGGCGCTGGGCGGCCAGGTTGACGTGAACACCTTTCCCCAGGGCCTGATCTCCGGGGTCGAAGTGGTCACCGGCGGTGCCTCGGCGGCTTACGGGTCCGATGCCGTCACCGGCGTGGTGAACTTCATCCTCGACGAGGATTTCACCGGCCTCAAGGCCGGGGCGGAAGCGGGCATCACGACGTATGGCGATGCGCCCAACTACCGGCTCGACCTGACGTTCGGCACGCCTTTCGCCGACGGGCGCGGCCATATCCTGCTGAACGGCGAACTGGCGGTGAAGGACGGGCTGCACGGCGTGCCGCGCGACTGGAACGACAAGGGCTGGTACCAGATCACCAACCCGGCATATGCGCCCGGCAATGGCGAGCCCGAGCGGCTGATCGTCGACCAGGTCGGGCTCGGCCTCGCGACGCCGGGCGGGCTGATCACCGATGGCCCCCTGCGCGGCCTCTACTTCGGGCAAGGCGGCGCGATCGGCCAGTTCGATTTCGGCACGGTCGCCAATCCGTGGATCATCGGCGGGGACTGGGCCATGACCCAGGTGAACGACACCCAGTCGCTGGATCCGGAAGAAAACCGCAAGAGCATCTTCGGCCGGATCAGCTACGAAGTCGCGCCCTGGCTCAACGTCTTCGCGCAGGGCAGCTATGCCCGCTCGGTCAACCAGGGGCAGCTCGGCATCCACCGCAACCAGGGCAATGTCACGATCCAGGCGGACAATGCCTTCCTGCCCGAGGAAGTGCGCAGCGCGCTGCTGGCCGCCGGCGAAACCTCGTTCCGCTTCGGCACGACCAACGCCGATCTGGGCATTCGCACCAATCGCACCACGCGCGGGGTCCAGCGCTACGTCGTCGGGGCCAATGGCGAATTTCCGCTGTTCGCTGATTACGCTCGCTGGGACGTCTATTACCAGAAGGGCATCGCCAATACGCGTGAAGAGGCGCTGGGCATTGCCAACAACACGCGCTTCGCGCTGGCGACCGACGCGGTCTTCGCCCCGGCGGGCAATGCCCTGGGCGTGGCCGAGGGCACGATCGTGTGCCGTTCGAGCCTGACCGATACCGACAACGGCTGCGTTCCGCTCAACCGTTTCGGCGTCGGCGTGGCCGATCCCGCGGCGCTCGACTGGATCCTCGGCGATCTCTACCGCAAGCAGCGGTTCGAGCAGAACGTGGTCGCCGCCAACCTCTCGTTCACCGCCTTCGACCTGCCTGCCGGGCCCCTGTCGGTCGCGATCGGCGGCGAGCACCGGACCGAGGAAGTCTCCGGCTATGTCGAGGACCGGTACCAGTCGGGCTGGTTCACCGGCAACTACCTGCCCAGCTTCGGCGATTACTCGGTGACCGAGGGGTACCTCGAAGTCCTCGCCCCGGTCTTCGACGGGTTCGACGTGAACGGCGCGATCCGCGCGACCGACTATTCGACCAGCGGCTATGTCACCACCTGGAAGCTGGGGGCGACGTTCGAGCCGATCGACGGGCTGCGTTTCCGTGCCACCCGCTCGCGCGATATCCGCGCGCCCAACCTGGCGGAGCTGTTCACCGCCGGCTCGACGCGGACCAACACCGTGCTCGATCCGTTCAACGGCAACCAGTCCACCCCCTTCGCCGGCACGAGCACGGGCAACCCGCGGCTCGAACCGGAAAAGGCCGACCAGTGGGGCTTGGGGGTCGTCGTCCAGCCGCGCTTCTTCCCCGGCTTTTCCGCCTCGGTCGATTACTACGACATCAAGATCAAGGACGCGATCGACTCGCTCGACGCCCAGACGATCATCGACCGGTGCCACGAAGGGGTCAGCGAATACTGCGCGGCGATCGTGCGCGGGCCGAACGATTTCGGCACCAACCTGCAGATCTTCGAAAGCCCGTTCAACTTCGCATCGCAGCGGGCCCGCGGCCTCGATTTCGAGACGTCCTATCGCACCGACCTGGGGGCCGGGGCGCTCACCCTGCGGGGCATTGCCACGCTCTACCTCGAAAACACGGTGGACAACGGGATCGACCCGGCGGTCGATATCGTCGGCGAGAACACCGCCTACGGCAATCCGGAGTTCGTCTACCGCATGATCGCGAGCTATGCCGACGGGCCGCTGCGCCTGAACCTGATCGGCCGCGGCATCAGTTCGGGCACCTACGACAACAGCTTCGTCGAATGCACGTCCGGCTGCCCCGAATCCTCGGCCACGGCGCGCACGATCAACACCAACCACATCGACGGCGCGTTCTACCTCGATGCCTCGGTCTATCACGACTTCAGCCTCGGCATGTCCGAACTCAGCCTGTTCTTCGCGGTCAGCAACCTGCTGGACAAGGACCCGCCGGTGGTCGGCTCCGGCCCGGCCGGCAGCGCCTATGCCACGCCGGCGACCAACCAATCGCTGTTCGACCTGCTGGGCCGTGCGTTCCGGATCGGCGCGACGATCGAATTCTAGCCTGCCGGGAAAGACTATCCCTGCCTGGGGGGCGGCTTGGCCGCCCCCTTCTTTTTGCGCGCCGCCGGGCGCAGCGCTGCGGACGCTCCCGGCAGGAGCCGGTGCGGTGCGGGGAAGGCCGGGGAAAATGATGGTCGGGGGAAATGCTGGTCGGGGAGACAGGATTCGAACCTGCGACATCTTGCTCCCAAAGCAAGCGCGCTACCGGACTGCGCCACTCCCCGACCGACGATTGCCGCGGTACCTGGTGGGCCCGGCAGGACTCGAACCCGCGACCTAGCCGTTATGAGCGGCCAGCTCTAACCAACTGAGCTACAGGCCCCCGGGTACCGTTCGGCGCCGGCGGACTAGCCCGCGGCGCGCCCGCGCGCAAGCGTCAGGCGACGACCGCCTGCATGATCTCCGCCACCGTGGTCGGGCGGATGTCGTGCCGGGCGAGATAGGCGAAGACCGCGCGGAACCAGTCGTAGAGCGCGTCGAGGTCGTCGTCGGTCTCGACATAGGGCGTGTGGCCGAGCGCGAGCGAGGGGCTGTGGAACGACAGCACGATCAGCGGCAGCCCGTCGTCGATCGCCATGTCGAGCCCGCGGATCGCGTCGTCCACCGTGGTCCCTTCCGGGGTCAGCGGGATGCGTTCGAGCAGACCCAGCCGCGCGGCGATCCCGCGCATGCGCGGCATTCGCGAGAGGGCGGGGTAGAGCAGGCGCCCCTGCCGCCGCAACATGCCCCAGTAGACCGTCGTCAGCGGCAGCTCGAGGACCGACATCTCCCCGTCGAGCCAGAAGGGCTCGAGCGGATAGGCGGCGTAGTCCGGCCCGTGCCCGGCGCGGTAATCGAACAGCGGGCGGAACGAGGTGTCCACCCCGACCCCGGCCTCGCGCAGGAGCTGCGTGGTCGCGGAGCCGAAGCCGTAGCGCCCGGCGCGGTAGAGCTGGGGATTGGTGCCGAAATTCTTCGCGATCGCGTCGCGCAGTTGCAGGAACTTGGCCCGCTCCAGGTCCGGCGGCAGGTTGCCGGCATAGGAATTGCGCTCGTCCACGTCCTCGTCGAACGGCGGATTGACCCAGGGGTGCAGCTGTATCCCGACTTCGGCCGTGCCGCGGGCGACGGCATCGCCCAGGATGTCCTTGGCGACGGTCGAATTGGCGATCGGCCAGTCCACGAGGTAACTCGGCACGATCCCCTGCGCCTCGCAGAACTCCTGGAAATTGCGCAGGCGCGGGACGTGGCGCAGCCCGTGCCGGTCGCGGGTGAAGGGGCCGCCCCAGTCGAATTCCTCCTCCGTATCGACGGTCAGCAGGACCCTGCGGCCGAATTCGGGCGCGAAGCGGGCGCGGGGGCCGGCGGGGGGGAGGGAATAGACGGGCTTGTTCAAGGCGCTGTTTCTCCAGCGGAAATCCGCAGCGATCAGCGCGCTTCGGGGGTTCGCTTCTGCTCGCGCTCAGGCATGGCGCTAGAATCGCGGCCCGACGCGGTCAAGAGCGGCAGCACCAGGCGCAGCGTGTCGTCCACACGTTGCAGGTCCCCGCCGGCGAGACCCGCCTCGGCACGGACCAGGCGGAGCGCGAACCCGGCGCCGAACATGCCCGCGCTCAGCGCGCCCTGGCTGGCCTGCGGCACCGCGGCGAAGACATCCTCTTCCGCCGCCAGGCTCGCCGGGAGCCCCGCGTCGAGCCGCATGACCCCGCTCTCGCCGGACAGCGACAGCGCGACCGTCTCCCCCGCACCCAGCGCGGTGGCGAGCGTGGCGAGAAAGCGCCAGGCAAGCGCCTCCCCCTCGCGCAGGGCAAGCGGCACGATCGCCGGGCCGGCGGGAATGTCCAGCTCGAACCCGGAAAGGCGCGGCGCCAGCACGCTTTCCAGCTGCTTCGCCAGCCCGCGGCAGAGGCGGGCGAAGTCGCATTCCCCCTCTGCCGGTTCGAGCGCGCCGGTCTCGATCCGCGCCAGGCGGTCGAGCTCGTCGAACCCGGCCAGCATCCGCGCGGCATCGCCGGCGATATTCGCGGCCAGCGCCCGGTATTCGTGCGGCACCTCGCCGAAGACCTGCTGCTGGATGACCTCGGCGAAGCCCTGGATCGCGTTGACCGGCGTGCGCAACTCGTGGAGCAACTGGCGGATGCGGTCGCTCTCGCCCCCCATGTTGCCCCCCGTGTTGCCCCCCGTGTTGCCCGACCCGCCGCCCCTTGCGGCCCCGGGGGCGCATTGGAGGGCCGGGCGCCGGAACTTCCCCGCGAGGCCGTAGAAATGGCCGCCGGGGGCGGCGAAGCGCGGCGCGGCATCGACGATCCATTCGCCCGCGACCGGCGCCGCGCCGCGCAGCGCGATCCGCGCGCCGTCCAGTCGCTGCCAGGTGCGCAGCGCGCGGCGCGCGGCCTCGCCGGAAAGGCGGGTGCCGACGACCATCGGGGCGACGCCCGGCTCGGCCCAGTCGATCCGCCCGGCGGCATCGGTCGTGAAGGCGAAACCGCGCAGCGGCGGCAGGTCGCCTTCGTCCTCTTCGTCCAGAGGCAGGCGTGGGGATGGATCGGAAGCGGGTTTTTCCGAGCGGGCGCGCTGGAACGCCTCGATCCGCCGGACGAGCGCGCCGATCGCGGTTTCCTCGTCCGCGTCGGGCGCGCCCTCGTCGTTGGCCGGCGCGGCGACGAAAGCGCGCTCGGCGGCCGGTGCATTGTCTTCGGTCGTGGCAGGCGGCGCGGGTTGCGGCGCGCGAGCCTCCGCCACCGCCTCGTCCGCCTCCGCCTCGTCCGCCTCCGCGGGCCCGGGAAGGGGCAGGCCGCGATCGTGGATGCCCAGCCGCTCGAGCAGGTCGACCGCGCCGGGCGGCAGGTCGCGCCGCAGCCGCAGGAACCCGCGCGCGCGCACCGGCAGGCGCGGGATCAGCGCTTCCCAGTCTTCCTCGACCAGGTCGGCCCGCGACAGCGCGGCGGCGGCCACTTCGGGTTCGTCTTCCGCCAGGTGGGCCGCCAGTTCGGGGTTGCGGAAGTGCCAGCCGCGATCGCGAATCATCGCCGCCCGTTCGCCCGGGGGGATAGCCTCGCCCAGCGCGCCGAGGCGCAGCCAGGCGGCCGACGTCAGCCCGCGCTCGAAACCGCCGCGCCGCGCACCCAGCAGGTCGAGCAACTGCCGGAACTGCGTACGCGCCGCGCGCCCGCTGCCCGCGCGGTGGCGCAACACTGTGGCGAGGCGGTCGTCGAACTGCATGGATCTCCGAAACGGCATAGGCCCTTGCCAGGGCCCCGTGAACGCATCGTTCTAGCAGTTTCCACCGCTACGGGCATGGCGCCGCAGACTGCGTTGCAAAGCGGGACAATTGCTGGCAAGGCTAATAATATTAGGCAGCGAGCAATAGCCGCGCCGTTTAGTTGCAGAAGGGGTCGCGCGCATTGCGCGGCAGACGTGGGGGCACCCGCAATGGCGAATCTGGACGAGATCGATCGGCGCCTGCTGGCCGAGTTGCAGAACGAAGGGCGCGTGACGAACGTGGAACTGGCGCATCGCGTCGGCCTGACCGCGCCCCCCTGCCTGCGCCGGGTCCGCGCGCTGGAAGAAGAAGGCGTGATCCGCGGCTACCACGCGGAGCTGGATGCATCGAAACTGGGCTTCGCGATCACCGTCTTCGCGATGGTGAGCCTGAAGAGCCAGGCCGAAGATGCGCTGCGCGAGTTCGAAACGCACATGCAGGAACTGGCCGAAGTGCGCGAAGTCCACATGCTCAACGGCGAGATCGACTTCATCCTCAAGATCGTCAGCCGCGACCTGCAGAGTTTCCAGGAATTCCTGACCAGCAAGCTGACCCCGGCCCCCAACGTGGCCAGCGTGAAGACCAGCCTGACGATCAGGACCAGCAAGCACGAACCGGGTGTTCCGCTGGAGTAGTCCTTTACCCAAGTCGTTGGAGAGTTGAGCGACTGGAATCGCCTCGACTTGCAATAATCGGGCGCCGAATAGCCGATTTGACCACGATCATCGTACATGGCACTCTCTAATCGACTTATGGAGGCTGCCATGCGCATTTCCCTTTCGTTGACTTGTCTTCCCTGTCTCCTCGCAGCCAGCCTTCCGGTGGCCGCGAAGGCCGAGCCTTCGCTCTCCGGAATTATCAACGAGAGTCGTCCGGGCGATGCGACGATCAGTTATTCCGGTGGCGATACCGATCGCGGCGTGGTGATCGCCAAGCTGCGCCAACGCGAATTTGCCGAGGCAGTACCCCTGCTGCTGAAACTGGCCGATGCCGGTGAGAGTTGGGCAATGCGCGAGCTCGGCTGGCTTTATGCCGAAGGCAACGGCGTGCCGGTCCATTCCGCCAGGGCTCTCGGGTGGTTCTACGAAGCCGCAATCATCGGGGACAGTCGTTCGATGCTGCTCGTCGGCGTGGCGTTTTCCCGGGGATGGGGCGTCGATCCCGATCAGGGGCTGGCCGCCTTCTGGCTGGCAAAGGCGCGCGATTCGGGGGACAGGCATGTCGCGGGCGCTGCCGCGGACGAACTGCGCCGGCTCGCAGCCTGACGATCCGGCCGGCAGGCACGAACCGGGCGTTCCGCTGGAATGACGACGCTGGAATGACGGCGCTGGAATGACGGCGATTGCCGGATCGCTTGATGAAGCCCGGCAATGACATGCCGATGAAGCGGGCGAGGATCGTTGCTGGAGTTGCCGCATTCGCGGCAGCCGGCTGCGCCGCTTTGACCGGGGCGGGGCCCGGCAGTTCCGCGCGGGATTGTTTCGACGCCCTGGTGCTCGCCGAAGTTGTCGGCCAGGTTCCGGGCGATTTCCCCGATCCCGAATACAACGGCCATGTAATGTCTTGGCCGTACTTCATAGACCTGCGGATCGAGCGCGTCGTTGCAGGTCAGATCATCGATGGAGAGATCGCCGCTCTTTCTGTCCAGCACAGTTATTGGCGCGACGATCTTGGAACAAGGAAGTGGTGGCTGCGGCGCAACGCCCAGGGCACCTACAACATCTTGCGGATCGAAGGCGGCGCCCGGCCGGGGTTGTGCCCGGCAGGCGAGGCGCCAGCCCCCGCATACCTGACGCCCGGCCCGGGGCAGACGCTCGACGACCTCAGGAAGGCCGCGGAGCAGCGCCACGGGAGCCGGCCATGAGTAGCCCGACCGATCGCGGCGATCTTCCCCGCTCGCGCCTCCTGCCGCGAAAACGGGGCGGATTCTTGTCCGTTACGCCTGGCTGTCGGCGCTGCGTTCCTTCAGCCATTGTTCCAGCCACTTGATCGAATAGTCGCCGCTCAGCACGTCGGGCTGCTTGATCAGTTCCTGGTGGAGCGGGATCGACGTCTTCACGCCCTCGACCACCATTTCCTCCAGCGCGCGCCGCAGGCGCATGATGCACCGTTCGCGATTGCGGCCGTAGACGATCAGCTTGGCGATCATCGAATCGTAATAGGGCGGGATGCGATAGCCGGCGTAGAGCCCGCTATCGACGCGCACGTGCATGCCGCCCGCGGCGTGATAGTAGTTCACCGTGCCCGGCGAGGGGGCGAAGGTCCACGGGTCTTCCGCGTTCAGGCGGCATTCGATCGCGTGGCCGGTGAAGGTGATCTCGTCCTGCGTGACCGACAGGTCCTTGCCGTCGGCGATGCGGATCTGTTCGCGCACCAGGTCGATCCCGGTGATCATCTCGGTCACCGGGTGTTCGACCTGCAGGCGGGTGTTCATCTCGATGAAGTAGAACTCGCCGTCTTCCCACAGGAACTCGATCGTCCCGGCGCCGCGATAGCCCATGTCGGCCATCGCCTTCGCGCAGACACCGCCCATGCGATCGCGCTCCTCCGGCGTGATGACCGGGGAGGGCGCTTCCTCGAGCACTTTCTGGTGGCGCCGCTGGAGCGAGCAGTCGCGCTCGCCCAGGTGGATCGCGCCGCCGCGCCCGTCGCCGAACACCTGGAATTCGATGTGGCGCGGATTGCCGAGATACTTCTCGATATAGACGGTCGCATCGCCGAAGGCGGCCTTGGCCTCGCTCCCGGCCTGTTTCATCAGGCTTTCGAGCTGGTCCTCGCCCTCGCAGACCTTCATCCCGCGCCCGCCGCCGCCGCTGGCGGCCTTGATGATCACCGGATAGCCGATCTCGCGCGCGATCCGGCGCGCCTCGTCGTAATCGGACACGGCGCCGTCGCTGCCGGGCACCAGCGGCAGGCCCAGCGCGCCGGCGGTGCGCTTCGCCTCCACCTTGTCGCCCATCGTGCGGATATGTTCGGGCTTGGGCCCGATCCACTTGATGTCGTGCGCCTCGACGATCTCGGCGAACTTGGCGTTTTCCGACAGGAAGCCGTAACCGGGGTGGATCGCGTCGGCCTGCGCGATCTCCGCCGCCGAGATGATGTTGGCGACGTTGAGATAGCTGTCGGTGGCGGGCGGCGGGCCGATGCACACGGCGTGGTCGGCCAGGCGCACGTGCATGGCGTCGGCATCGGCGGTCGAATGGACGGCAACGGTCTCGATGCCCATCTCGTGCGCCGCGCGGTGGATGCGAAGCGCGATTTCGCCGCGGTTGGCAATCAGGATTCGGGAAATGCCCACGGTTCGCCTCAGCCGATGACGACCAGCGGCTGGTCGAATTCGACCGGCTGCGCGTTGTCCACCAGGATCGCCTTGACCGTGCCGGCCTTGTCGGCGGTGATCGGGTTCATCACCTTCATCGCCTCGACGATCAGCAGGGTATCGCCCTGCTTCACGCTGTCGCCGACCTTGACGAAGGGATCGGCGCCCGGCTCCGCGGCGAGATAGACGGTGCCCACCATCGGCGATTTCAGCGCGCCGGCGTGATCGTCCGCCGCCGGGGCGGGGGCGGCCTCTGCCGCAGGGGCCGCCGCCGGTGCAGCCGGGGCGGGGGCCGGTGCCGGCGGTGCGAAGGCGGCGGGCGCAGCGGCCATGCCGCCGCGCGACACGCGGACCTTGCGGTCGCCATCCTCGACCTCGATTTCGGTAAGCCCGGTGTCCGCAAGCATTTCGGCCAGCTCGCGGACCAGCGCGGTATCGACGTCCATGCCGGACTTGCGCCCGGCGCTGCCTTTGTTCTCGGCCATCAAACAACCCTTGTTCGTTTCGAGCGCCCGCCTATGCGCGGCTCGGCCCCGGCTGGCAAGGGGGGCGGCGGGCGCAAGGTTACAATTGTGCGACGGCATCCAGCGCGACGAGATAGGATCGCGCGCCCAGCCCCTTGACCGTGCGCGCCGCCGCCATGCCGACGTAGGACTGGTGGCGAAACGGCTCGCGCGTGGCGGGGTCGGACAAGTGCACCTCGATCACCGGGGTGCGGATCGCCCTGACCGCGTCGAGCAGCGCGATCGAGGTATGGGTATAGGCGGCCGGGTTGAGGAGGACCGCCCGCGCCCCTTCCGCCTGCGCCTCGTGCAGCCAGTCGACCAGCATCCCCTCGTGGTTGGTCTGGCGCATGTCGATCGCCAGGCCCAGTTCGCGGGCGCGGTCTTCCAGCATGGCGGCAATGTCGTCGAGCGTGTCCGAACCGTAGATCTCCGGTTCGCGCAGGCCCAGGAGATTGAGATTGGGCCCGTTGAGGACATAGACGGTATCGGTGATCGGAACGCTCATGCCGCTGCGCTTAGCGTGGCGGGCCCTCAGCTGTCGACGCCCTTCGCCTTTCCCCATTGCCGCGCGGCGGTATAGCCGAGGTAGCCGGTGCCGAAGAGCATGTAGAGCTCTTCGGGCAGGCCGCGCAGGTAGGCGGTGATCCCGCTGCCGATATTGCGCGCGGCAGCCGGGTCGAAGGCGGAGAGGACGCCCATCGGCAGGGCGAACAGCAGCAGGACATACATGACGTAGAGGAAGCTGGGCCGGGCGCGGCTGGTCCAGGGATCGCGCGCGTTCGCCTCGGCCACGATGGCCGAGAGGCGGGCCTCGATCTGGCGCAGTTCCTGCGTCCCCTCCAGCCGGAGCAGTTCCAGCTTGGCGCGGGCGCGCGCGTCCTTGTCGGGAATCACCTTGTCGATGATCGTCGAAAGCGGGGCGATGAGCGATTCGAGCAGGGGCATGACGCGATCTCCATGGGTGCGAGTCGCGCCATCAGATAACCATATCGGTTAGTGTAGGAAAATGCTTTTTCGCCCCCAGGTGCTTTCTCGCCCTCAGGTGCATTATCGCCCCCAGGTGCTTTTTCTCCCTCAGGCCTCGAGGCCCGCGTCCGCCAGCAGGTTGTGCGCGAGCGCGAGGTGCGGCCGGTCGAGCATGGCCCCGTCCAGCCCGACCGTGCCGGCGCCGGGGTTCGCGGCGAAGGCCGCGATCACCTTGCGCGCATGGGCGATCTCCTCCTCGCCCGGGGTGAAGGCCGCGTTGATCACCTCGACTTGCGCCGGATGGATCGCGAGCATCCCGCGATAGCCCTGGCCGCGCACGGTCCGCGCGCGTTCGCGCAAGCCCTCCAGGTCGCGGAAATCGGCCTGGATCGTCTCGATCGGTGCGACCCCGGCCGCCGCCGCGCCGAGCAGGCAGAGGCTGCGCGCCAGCTCGAACGTCGGCATGTAACGTCCGTCGGGCCCGAACTGGACGCGCGCGCCGAGCGCGGAGGACAGGTCCTCCGCGCCCCAGCTCATCGCGGCCAGCCGCGGCGCGCCCTCGTAGTCGCCGGTGCGGAACATCGCCCGCGGGGTCTCGGTCACCAGCGCGGCCACGCGGGTCTGCCCGGCGGCGATCCCGTGCGCGCTTTCCAGCCGGGAAAGATGGGCGTCGAGCGCCTCGACATCGGTGCGCCCTTCGGCCTTGGGCAGCATGATCCCACCCGGCGCGGCAGGCATGACGGCTTCGAGGTCGGCCAGCGTCTCGCCCCCCGACAGGGGATTGACCCTGACCCACAGCCGCCGCCGATCCTCGCGCGCGGCCAGGAAATCGCGCACCATCGCGCGCGCCGCCGGCTTGCTGTCGGGGGCGACCGAATCTTCCAGGTCGAGCAGGACGATATCGGCCGCGCCATCGGCGGCCTTGGCCATCTTGCGCTCGCTGTCGCCCGGGGCGAACAGCCACGATCGCATGCGGGGCAGGGCGGGTGTGGGCGCGCTCATCGGCAGATCCTCCTATGCCGCGCGCGCTAGGGGCGAAGCGGCAGGGGCGCAAGCCCCGCGAACAGCCTTCGATGTCGGAGGAATTCCACTGGTCGGGACGACTGGATTCGAACCAGCGACCCCCACACCCCCAGTGTGATGCGCTACCAGGCTGCGCTACGTCCCGTATCCAGTGGAGGGCGGCCCTATAGGGGGCGGGCCGGGCGCTGGCAAGCGCCGATCTTCGGTGCGTGCACGATGCGCGATTCGTTGCCCTCATCTTGCAATGCTGCTAGGCGCGCCCACTTGATCGCCGGGGAGGCGGAAGGTCCTGCAACGCGCGGGCCGGGTGCGTCCCCGCACAGTTCTTGGCTCAAGTTCGATAGGCACATTTTCATGCTCGATTTCCTTGCCGCCGCGGCCAGCGCAGAGGCGCCGCCTGCGTGGATCCAATGGCTTCCGATCGTCGGCATGATCGCGATCTTCTGGTTCCTGATCATCCGCCCGCAGATGCGCCAGCAGAAGCAGCACCGCGAAAAGATCGCCGGCATCAAGAAGGGCGACCAGGTCGTCACCGCCGGCGGCATCGTGGGCAAGGTCGTCAAGGTGGACGATCACTACGCCGATATCGAGATCGCGCAGGGCGTCCGCGTCAAGACGGTCAAGAACACGATCGGCGACGTCGTGCCGCCGGGCGGCGCCGCGGCGAACGACTGAGCGAGGCCGGCGAATGCTCGATTTCCCGCTCTGGAAGCGTGGCTGGTTCTGGGGGCTGACGCTGGCCCTGACGGCGCTGGCGCTGCCCTCGATCTTCTCGCTTTCGGGGGCACGCTGGCCCGCGGCCCTGCCCGACCCGGAGGTCAACCTCGGGCTCGACCTTGCCGGCGGCAGCCACATCCTGCTCGAAGCCGACCCCGCCGAAGTCGCGAGCCAGCGCCTTCGCAACATGGAGGAATCGGTTCGCTCGACCCTCCGCCGGGCCGAGCCCGGGGTGAACTTCGGCGACGTCTCCACCGCCGGCGGGCGGCTGAGCTTCATGGTCGAGAGCGTGGCCGACGTCGATCGCGCGCGCGGCCTGCTCGAACCGCTGCTCAACGGCGAAGGGCTGGTGCGCGAGTGGGATCTCTCGGTCGTCGATGAAACCCGCATCATCCTCACCCCGACCGAGGCGGGGCTCGACGCCGCGCTGAACGCGGCGATGGATTCCTCGCAGGACGTGATCGACCGGCGCATCAACGCACTCGGCACGCGCGAGCCGACGATCATCCGCCAGGGCGACAACCGCATCGTCGTGCAGGTCCCCGGCCTGCAGGACCCGGACCAGGTCAAGGAACTGGTCGGGCGCACGGCCAAGCTGGAATTCAAGCTGGTCAACGAGAACGCGCTGCAGACCGACCTGGCCCAGGGCATTGCCGAGCCGGGGCAGCAGATCTTCCCCTATGCGGCCGACAGCGGCTTCGCCGGGCAGAACGTGGCCGTCTACCGCCTCGGCGGGATCGACGGCGGTTCGCTGATCCGCGCCCAGGCCAGCCGCAACCAGGATAACCAGGACGTCGTCGTCATCCAGTTCGACCAGCAGGGCGGCAATCGCTTCGCCAAGCTGACGTCGGAGAACGTGGGCAAGCAGTTCGCGATCATCCTCGACGGCGAAGTCATCTCGGCGCCGGTGATCCAGGACCGCATCCTTTCCGGCGTGTCGGAGATTTCGGGCAACTTCACGCCCGAGAGCGCGCAGCAGCTGGCGATCTCGCTCCAGTCCGGCGCGCTGCCGGTCGACCTGACGGTGGTGGAGGAACGCACGGTCGGCCCCGACCTCGGCGCCGAATCGATCCGTCTCGGCCTCCTTGCCATGCTGGTCGGCTCAATCGCGGTCGTGACCCTGATGATCGCGTCGTACGGCCGCTTCGGCGTCTATGCGACGATCGCGCTGGTCTTCAACGTGCTGATGATCCTGGGGATCATGGCGCTGATGAACACGACGCTGACCCTGCCGGGCATTGCCGGCTTCGTCCTGACGATCGGTGCGGCGGTGGACGCCAATGTCCTGATCAACGAGCGAATACGCGAGGAACGCAAGCGCGGGCGGCGCGTGATCGCCGCGGTGGAGAACGGCTATCGCGAGGCGAGCCGCGCGATCTTCGACGCCAATATCACCAACTTCATCGCCGGCGTCCTGCTGTTCATGTTCGGCACCGGTCCGATCCGCGGCTTCGCGGTCGTCCTGGTGATCGGCCTGTTCACCAGCGTCTTCACCGCGGTCGCGCTCACCCGCATGTGGGTGGCCGGATGGCTGCGCAAGGCGCGCCCGCAAGACCTGCACATTTAAGGGAGACGACCGATGAAACTGCTCAAACTCGTCCCCGACGATACCAACATCCGCTTCCTGCGCTGGCGCATCCCGTTCTACGTCGTCAGCATGCTGCTGATCGCGGCGAGCTGGGGCCTCGTGCTGACCAAGGGGCTGAACTACGGCGTCGATTTCGCCGGCGGGCTGAACATCACCGCGACCTTCACCGAAAGCGAGCAGGCCCCCGTGGGCGAGCTTCGCGAGACGGTCGCCGAGCTGGGATATGGCGAGCCGATCGTCCAGCGCTTCGGCGAGGACAACCAGGTCTCGATCCGCGTCCCGCTGCCCGACAGCGCGGAAGGCAACCCCGAAGCGGCGCAGAACATCGCCAACGCCATCGTCGCCGAGCTGGAAAGCGGGTTCGCCGATTTCCGGCTCGACGGGAACGAGAACGTCTCGGGCAAGGTCTCCGACGAATTCCGCAGCGACGCGGCCTTCGCGCTGATCGCGGCCATGCTGGCGGTCGCGCTCTACATCTGGATCCGGTTCGAATGGCAGTTCGGGGTCGGCGCGCTGTTCGCGCTGTTCCACGACGTCTCGCTGACGCTGGGCATGTTCGCGCTGTTCCAGCTCGAATTCAGCCTGCAGATCATCGCCGCTATCCTGGCGATCATCGGCTATTCGCTGAACGACACGATCGTCGTCTACGACCGCATCCGCGAGAACCTGAAGAAATACCGCAAGATGCAGACGCCCGAGCTGCTCGACCTGTCGGTGAACGAGACGCTGGCGCGTACCGTGATGACCTCGCTGACGCTGCTGATCGCGCTGGTCCCGCTGCTGCTGTTCGGCCCGGCCAGCCTGTTCGGCATGGTCGCGGCGATCACGCTGGGGATCTTCGTCGGCACTTACAGCTCGGTCTACATGGCCGCGCCGATCCTGATCTGGCTGGGGGTCGATTCGAACAGCTTCGTCCCGACCGAGACCGAGGCCGACAAGCAGGAAAAGATCGCTCGGGGCGAGGCCTGAAAGTCGGGCCTGACAGATCGGGCCTGACAGATCGGGCCTGAGAAATCGGGCCTGAGAAATCGGGCCTGACCGCGCGCCGTGCGAACGGCGTGCGGGCCGCGAACGTCCTGCTGCGGGGCGCCGCCTCGCTAGGCGAAGCTTTCGTAGAGCTGCGCCAGGCGGGCGGCGTGGGCGGGCCAGCCGAACCGCTCCACCGTCGCCGCGACGCGTTCGCGCGGGGGTGGGTCGGCGAACAGCCTCTGCAGCGCGCCGGCGATCGCGTCGATATCGCGGGCGACCACGTATCCGGCATCGGGCCCGGTAACCAGCTCGCGCGCGCCGCCGGCTTCGGAAATGACGATCGGCGTGCCGCAGGCCAGCGCCTCGACCCAGGCATTGGCCAGCCCTTCCTTCTTCGACGGCAGAACCATCGCGTCCGCCGCGGAAAGGATCACCGGCAGGGTGTCGTGATCGACCGAGCCGACGAAATGCACGCGGTCGGCCACGCCCAGGTCGCGGGCGAGGGCGCGCAGGTGCTTCTCGTCCTCCCCCTTGCCGACCAGCAGCAGGCGGGTGCCGGGAATGCTGGCGATCGCGCCGATCACGAGGTCCTGCCCCTTGCGGTCGATCAGCGCGCCGACGGTCGCGACCAGCCGTTCGCCTTCGCTCAGCGGCAGGCCCAGCTTCTCGCCCAGGCGCGCGCGCAGACCGGCATGGGCCAGCGGGCGAAAGCGATCGCGGTCGAGCCCGGTGTAATGGATCGCGATCTTGCCGCGCGGCATCCCGATCTCGACCATGTCGTCCGCCAGCGCGCGCGAAACCGACAGCAGGCCGCGCGCCCCGGCGGCGGCCTCCAGCATCTGTTCGCGGGCGAAGCCCTTGGTGCCCCACAGCGTGATGTCCGATCCGCGCGCCTTGATCGCATATGGCAGGCCCAGCTGCCCCGCGATCCAGGCCGCGGCCGGGCCGTCGGGATAGAAGAACTGGGCATCGACGAGGTCGAACGGCCGGCGTTCATGCAGTTCGCGCGCGAGGGGGAGGACGGCGCGCGCGATCATGCTGGGATTGATCCGCCCGCCCATGCGCGGCACCAGCAGGTAGCTGGGCCGGCGGACATCGACCCCGTTTTCCACCCCGTCGACCGCCGCTGCGGCGAGCGCGCGATAGCGGCCGAGCGCGAGCGGGGGGATTCCGATCGGGTTGATCGCCGTTACGTCCCAGTCCCCCCGCGCGGCGAGCGCTTCCAGCGAGCGCGCGACGAAAGTGCCGAACTGCGGGGTGGAGGCGTTGGGGTAGAGCGTCGAGAGGGACAGCAGGCGCCGGGTCACAGCCGCCGCACCAGCATCTCGGCCACTGCCAGCCATTCGGGCGCATCGATCACCTGCTGTTTCTCCCCCGCGCCGGGCGGGAGAACGCCGACCATCGTGCCCTTGCGATCGATCAGCCGCCCGAAGGCGAATCGCCCGCCCTTGCGCGGGACCAGCACGTCGCGATTGATCGCGCGCGGCGCCTCTTCGGGCGCGATCCGGCGCAGCCAGACCTGGTCGCCGGCGAGATAGGGGCCGGTGGCGCCTTCCACCGAAAGCACGACGAGCGGGGATTCGCCTCCGATCTCGCTCGGCGCGATCGCGTCGCGCGGGCGGGCCAGCGGCTCCGCGCCCCCGGCCGAGAGGGTGGCGACGACTTGCGGGTGCTGGCTTTCCTCGGCCCGGACGAGCGCCTCGGGCGATACGCCCAGCGCCTTGCCGATCCGGTCCATCCACTTGGTCGAGAGGTTGCGCATCCCGGTTTCGAGCCGGCCGATCGTCTGCGCGGTGGTCGGCGGGTCGCAGGCCTCTGCCAGGTCCGCCAGGGTCATGCCCTTTTCCTTGCGGATGTCGCGGATGCGATTGATCACGGCGCTCTCCATCTAACCAAATCGGTTTTCACTTTCCTACAGCGCTCGCCATTTGGCAAGGGTCGATTCGTCACTGGCGCAACACCGGGAAAGGGAGCACGCGATGCCGCGCAAGCTTGTCGAACGCGAACTGACGGGGGAGGGGCCCCGCCGCACCGGGGCGGCGCGGGGCCGGCGGCGCACGGTCACGGTCAACCTGGCCGAATCGCCGCTGTCGTGGCTCCACGCGCGCGGCCACCTCGACGATCGCCTGTTCGCCGCCGGCGAATGCCTGCGCGCCGATTTCGAGCGCGCCCAGCTGTCGCCCGACGTCACGATGCGGTGGGACCCGGTGCGGATCAAGGTGCCCGGCGGCGCGCCGCGCATGGCCCCGGGCGAGCGGCAGGTCGCGGCGAAGCAGCGGTTCGACGGGGCCTTGGCGCTGGCCGGCCGGGGCCTGTCCGACATCCTGTGGCGCGTGGTCTGCGGGTGCGAAAGCCTGGCCGATGCCGAGCGCGCGCTGGCCTGGCCCGCGCGCAGCGGCAAGGTCGTGCTGCGGATCGCGCTCGACCGGGTGGCCGAATTCTACCGCATCGCCTGACGCGCTATCCCTCGACCATTTCGGCCAGTTCGAGCCAGCGCTCCTCCGCCGCTTCCTTCTCGGCGCGGGCGTTCTCGATCCCCTTGGTGATGTTCGCGAACTTCTGCGGGTCGCGGGTGAAGAGGTCGGGATCGGCCAGGATCGCCTCGCCCCGGGCGATCGCGCCTTCCAGCTCCTCGATCCGGGCGGGCAGCATCTCGTAATCGCGCTGGTCCTTGTAAGACAGCTTGTTCGCGCGCGGCGGCGGCGGGGGCGCAGGCGGGGGCGGCGGGGCCTTGCCGCGCGCGGCGCGCGCGGGGGCGGATCGTTCGCGCCGCTTCGCCTCCCAGTCCGCGTACCCGCCGGCGACGATATCGACGAAGCCGCTGCCGTCGAGACCCAGCGTCAGCGTGACCGTGCGGTCGAGGAAGTCGCGATCGTGGCTGACGATCAGGACGGTCCCCTCGTAATCGGCGATCACTTCCTGCAGCAGGTCGAGCGTCTCGAGATCGAGGTCGTTGGTCGGCTCGTCGAGCACGAGCAGGTTGGACTTGCGGGCGAACTCGCGCGCCAGCAGCAGCCGACTGCGCTCGCCGCCCGACATGATCCCGACCTTGGTATCGACGACCTTGGGATCGAACAGGAATTCCTTGAGATAGCCCTGGACGTGCTTGCGCGCCCCGCGCACGTCGATCCAGTCGCCGCCCTCGGCCAGGACCTGGCGGACCGTGCGATCGCCTTCGAGCAGGCTGCGCTGCTGGTCGATCATCACGCCGGTCAGCTTCTTCGAGATCTCGACCGTTCCTTCGTCGGGCGCGATCTCGCCGGTCAGCAGCTTCAGCAGGGTCGTCTTGCCCGCGCCGTTCGCGCCGACCACGCCGATCCGGTCGCCGCGCTGGATGCGCAACGTGAAGTCGCGGATGATCCGGCGCTCGCCATAGGACTTCGAGACACCCTCGGCCACGATGACCGATTTCGACTTGAACTCCTCCTCGGTCGCAAGGCCGAGCTTGGCCGTGCCTTTCGGCGCGATCATCGCCGCGCGCTGGGCGCGCATCTGCCACAGCTTCTCCAGCCGGCCCTGGTTGCGCTTGCGCCGCGCGGTCACCCCGCGCTCGAGCCAGTGCGCCTCTATCTTCAGCTTGGCGTCGAGCTTTTCCGCGGCGCGCGCTTCCTCGGCATAGACCTGTTCTTCCCACGCCTCGTAGCCGCCAAAGCCGACTTCCTTGCGCCGCAGCTGGCCGCGGTCGAGCCAGATCGTCGCCCGGGTCAGCCGCTTCAGGAAGGTCCGGTCGTGGCTGATGACGACGAAGGCGCCCTTGTACCGGTCGAGCCAGCCTTCCAGCCAGTCGATCGCGGCCAGGTCGAGGTGGTTGGTCGGCTCGTCCATCAGCAGCAGGTCGGGCTCCTGCGCCAGGGCCCGGGCGATCGCGGCGCGGCGTTTCTCGCCCCCGCTCGCGCCCGCGGCCCGCGTGGCCATGTCGATCCCCAGCTGGCCGGCGATCGCTTCCACCTCGTGCTCGGCCGGGGCGTGGGGGCCGCGCAGCGCGAAATCCATCAGCGTGTCGCAGCCGGAAAAGTCCGGTTCCTGCTCCAGCACGACGATCCGCGTGCCGGGCTTGACCTTGCGAAGGCCATGGTCGGCCTCGATCCGGTCGTCGATCAGGCGGAACAGCGTGGTCTTGCCGGCGCCGTTGCGGCCGATCAGCGCCAGCCGGTCGCGCGGGCCGATATGCAGGTCGATGCCGTCTTCCCCCGGGCCGCCGAACAGCCAGCGGCCGCCCTGCTGCAGGGCGAGGCCTTCCCAGGAAAGGATCGGTGGTTGCGCCATAGGGCGCGCGGGTTAGGCGAGGGCGGGCATTGCCGCAAGCGGCGATGGGGTCACGACCCGGCGGCGGGCCCCTGCCGCGCATCGCGCGCCTTCTGCGCGGCGACCATTTCGGCCACGCTTTGGAGCAGGGCGGGCGCGTCGTAAACGATCCCGTCCTTGATCGTCCAGCGCACGCCGCCGACCGTTTCCAGCCGGTTGGTCGCGCGGTCGAGCCGCGTGTGGCCGGTGCCGTAGAGGACCTTGAGATTGTCGAGCGGGTTTTCGGGCACGATCACCAGGTCGGCCAGCTTGCCGGGCGCGATGCTGCCCATCGGCGGCTCGATGCCTTTCGGCTCGTAGATCTCGCGCGCGCCGTTGATCGTCGCCGCCTGGATCACCTCGAGCGGGCTCAGCCCCGCCTCGCGCAGCATCTCCAGCTCGCCGACATAGGCAAAACCCCAGGTCTGGTAGATATAGCCGGGATCGGAACCGGCCGTGACCCGCCCGCCCCTGTTCTTGAACTCGTTGGTCAGCCGCATCCACGGCGCATAGAACCGCCGCCAGGCGACTTCGTCCTCGCTCGACCAGTCGTGGTAATAGCTGCCGTGATTGGTCAGGCTCGGCTCGTAGAAATTCATCAGCGAGGGCAGCGTGTATTTCTCGTGCCATTCGGCCGTCCGCATCCGCATGACGTCGCGGCTGGCGGAATAGATGTTGAACGTCGGGCTCAGCGTCACGCCGCTTTCGACCAGGAAATCGACATAGGCGTCCCATTCCTCGCTGCCGGGCTCGACGATCTGGTCGGCCAGCCGCGCGACCCAGGCGAAGCGGTCCTGCTCGTCGAGGTAGTTGTAGCCGGCCGGGTAGGCGGGAACGACGCCGTCGGCCAGCAGACTTTCGAAATGGCCGTAGAAATGGGTCACCCCGTCAAGGCCCATTTCCACCGCCTTGCGCGCGTTGACCTGCGCGACGCCGACCTGGGCCAGGTGCGCGACGGTGCCC
Source organism: Pelagerythrobacter marinus (assembly GCF_034375205.1). Lineage (NCBI taxonomy): Bacteria > Pseudomonadati > Pseudomonadota > Alphaproteobacteria > Sphingomonadales > Erythrobacteraceae > Pelagerythrobacter > Pelagerythrobacter marinus. The sequence continues at coordinate 1,224,584 of NZ_CP139719.1, forward strand.
ATCTGCTGCGCTTTCGCCTCGTCCAGCGCGGCGGCCAGCACGGCCGGCGGCTGGCCGTTGAAGAACTTGACCCCGTGATAGCCGGCCGCGCGGGCCCAGCGGACCCATTCGCGGGCCCGCTCCGGCGTATCGGGCGTGCCGCGGTCCCACTTGTCGCCGAACACCGCGTAGGGGACGAGGCGCGGGGCCACGATCGTATTGGCCGTGCTGCGCTCCGCATCCGAAAGGTCCGGCTGGCCGGGGCCGAAATAGAACGAGACGCCGCGCACCGTCGTCACCCCGTGGGCCAGCCACAGGCGATAGCCGTAGCCGGGCTGCGGCGCCTTGCCCGGGTCGCCGTTGTGCCCGTGGGTATCGACGAAGCCGGGCAGGACATACATCCCCTGCGCCGCGATCGTGCGCGCCGCGCGGCGCAGCACGTCCTGCGGCGCGCCGCCAGGGTGCAATGCGGCGATCCGGTTCCCCTCGACCACGATGTCCACCGGGCCCATCGGCGGGGCGCCGGTGCCGTCGATCAGGGTCGCCCCCTCGATCACCAGCGTCGAATAGGGCCCGTCGCCTTCGCCGGGCAGGCGATCGGGCACCCGCTCCATCGACGGTTGGGCGGCTGTCGCCGCGCTCCAGCCCAGCAGGATCGTGGCAATGGCCCGCAGGATCGACGTCAAGACTTCCTCCCCCCTCTTGCTGCGCCCCCTATTGCCGCGATCGGTCCGGGGAACAAGGCGGTTCATCGGCGCGTAAGCGGAAGGGCCGCATCACCCCGACCCGACAAACACCACGGTCCAAGACCCCGATCCACGACCAAAGGAGATCGCCCGATGATCCGTTCCATGCCCCTGTTCGCCCTGGCCGCGCTCTGCACCCCGGTCGCCCTCGTGCCCGCGCAGGCCGCCGAGATCCAGGTCCAGGCGCAGGGTCCGGTCGTCGAACTGACCGTCAGCGAGACCGTCTATGGCGAACCCGACGTGGCGCAGATCGGGGCGGGGGTCACGACCCGCGCGGCCAGCGCGCAGGAGGCCGTTCGCGAGAACGCGCGCGCCATGGCCCGGGTCACGGCGCAACTGCGCGAGTTGGGCATTGCCGCGCGCGACATCCAGACGGCCAACTTCAGCCTCAACCCGCAATACGATTACGACCGCGAAGGGGGCACGCGCACTTTCGTCGGCTATGACGTCACCAACCAGGTCCAGGTCAAGCTGCGCGATCTCGACCGCGCGGGCGAAGCGCTCGACGCGCTCGTCGCCGCAGGAGCCAACAATATCTACGGCCCCAACTTCATGCTCGAGGCGGACGAGGCCGCCCGGCGCGAGGCGCGTTCGCGCGCCTTTGCCAGCGGGCAGGACATGGCGCGCGAATATGCCCGCATGGCCGGATATTCGGACGTGCGACTGCTGGAAATTTCCGAAAGTTTCCAGTCGCATGGCGGCCCCCGGCCGATGGCCATGCGCCAGAGCGCGGAAAGCGCCGATGCCGGGACCCGGATCGCCCCCGGCGAAGTCGGCACGGCCGCCACGGTGACGCTGACGTTCGAGATGACGCGATAGGGGGCGGCCCGCGCGCCTTTCGCGGAACGGACCTGTCTGAACCGGATCGCCCGGCAATATTCAGAGCTTGTTCAATCGTTTCGGTCTAGGCAAGTTGGCGTCATGCGAAAGCTCATCGTCCCTTGCCTGGCCGCCACGATCGCGATCGCCGGCTTTGCCGTGCCGCCCGCGCACGCCCAGTCGCTCGACGACCAGAGCGACGCGCGGCGCGAGATGCAGGCCGGCAACCAGCTGCGCCTCGCCGATATCGAACGCCGCGTCGTCCCGACAATGCGGGGCGCAGAGTATATCGGCCCGGCCTACGATTCGACGGCCAAGATCTATCGGCTGAAGTTCATTCGCAATGGCCGGGTGATCTTCGTCGACGTCGATGCGCGCACGGGGCGCGTCGTGCGGCGCAGCCGCTGATGGCCCGGCGCCGGTGACCGCGCGCGCCGCACCGCGGGGCGGGAAGGGCCGCGGCCTTGTTGACGGCCCGGACGCGAACGCCCACTTAGCGATGGCCTGATCCAGGGGGAACGACCACCGATGCGCATACTGATCGTCGAGGATGAACCGACACTCGGCCAGCAGCTCAAGTCCACGCTCGAACAGAACGGCTACGCGGTCGATCTTTCGACCGACGGCGAAGACGGCCATTTCCTCGGCTCGACCGAGGATTACGACGCGGTCATCCTCGATCTCGGCCTGCCCGAGATCGACGGCCTGACCGTGCTCGGCATGTGGCGGCGCGAAGGGCGCACGTTCCCCGTTCTCGTCCTGACCGCGCGCGACAGCTGGTCGGACAAGGTCGCCGGGCTCGACGCCGGGGCCGACGACTACCTCGCCAAGCCCTTCCAGACGGAGGAACTGATCGCCCGCCTGCGCGCGCTGATCCGCCGCGCTTCGGGCAATACCTCGAGCGAGCTGATCGCCGGCGACGTGCGGCTGGATACGCGCTCGGGCCGGGTCACGCTGAAGGGGGAGCCGGTCAAGCTGACCGCGCAGGAATACAAGCTGCTGAGCTACCTGATGCACCACAAGGGCAAGGTGGTCAGCCGTACCGAGCTGATCGAACACATCTACGATCAGGATTTCGACCGCGATTCGAACACGATCGAGGTCTTCGTTACCCGCATCCGCAAGAAGCTGGGCGCGGACGTGATCACGACCATCCGTGGCCTCGGCTATAGCCTCGACGACCCCGACGACGCACCGCGCGCCTGACGACCCGGCGCGCGCGCCCGCCACCCGCGGGCCGGCACCGGTCGCGGGCGGCGGCGCGGGCGATGGTGGGGGCGATGGTTCCGGCGATCCGGGCCCCGGCGGCCCGGGCGGGGGCGGGGACGATCTTGCCTCCCCCCATACCGGCAGCCTCGCCCGGCGGATGCTGCTCATCGCCGCGGGCTGGATCGTCGTCCTGCTTCTGGGCGGGGGGATCGCGCTGGAACGGACCCTGACCGGCCAGGTCGAACGCAGTTTCGACGAGCGGCTCGGCTACCTGCTCAACACGATGATCGTCATTTCGGAGGTCGCGCCCGACGGCGAGGTCTATTTCATCCGCCCGATCGGCGAACCGCGCTTCCTCGAACCCAACAGCGGCATGTACTGGCAGATCACCGCCGAAGGGCGCGAGGGGTTCGAATCCTATTCGCTCGAACCCTCGCAATCGCTGTGGGACCGCACGCTGACCCCGCGCGGCGGGCACCTCGACAACCAGCCGCACTACTACGACAATCTCGAGTTCCCGGAAGAGCCGCTGCGGGTGGTCGAACGCAGCGTGATCCTGCCCGACAGCGAGACGCGCTGGACCTTCATGGTCGCCGCCGCGCGCGAGGAACTGGACGCGCAGATCGTCCGCATCCGCTCGATCCTGACGTGGAGCTTCGTCGCGCTCGGCCTTGGCCTGTTCGGGATGGCCGTGCTGCAAAGCTATTACGGGCTGCGTCCGCTGCGGCGCATCCGCGCGGCGATCCAGCGAATCCGCACGACCGGCAGCAACCGGGTTTCCGACCCCCTGCCGCTGGAGGTGCAGCCACTGGTGGAGGAGCTGAACATGCTCCTTGCCCACTCGGAACGACAGGCGGAAGAGGCGCGGACCCATGCCGGCAACCTCGCCCATGCGCTCAAGACCCCGCTGACCGTGGTCAACAACGCCGCCACCGCGCAGGCGCCAGACCTTGCCGCGACCGTGATCCGCGAGGCGCGAACCATGCGCCGCCACGTCGATCACCACCTGGCCCGCGCGCGCGCGGTGGGTCGCCGATCGGTCGGCCACGCGCGGACCCCGGCCTGCGAAAGCGCGGAGGCCGTGCGCCGCGCGGTCGAGCGCCTTTACCCCGACGTGCGGTTCGACATCGACGGCAACCGCCAGGCGCGCGTCGCGATCGAGCGGCAGGATCTAGACGAGATCCTCGGCAACCTGATCGAGAACGCCGCGAAATACGGCGGCGGCAGCGTCTTCGTGACGATCGATGCGGAGCCCGATGCGGAGCGCTGCGTGACCTGGATCGAGGACGACGGCGCCGGCATCCCCCCGGCGGAGCGAACGCGCATCTTCGATCGCGGCGCGCGGCTCGATACCGACAAGCCGGGGACCGGGCTGGGCCTCGCGATCGTGCGCGACGTGGCGGAGATATATGGCGGCGCGGTCGAACTGGACGAGAGCGAAGACCTCGGCGGCCTGCTCGTCCGGCTGATCCTCCCGCGCGCGGCCTAGCCGGCTAGAGAATGGCGAGCGTGCAGGGCACGTCGCGCGGGCCGTCGCGATCGAAAGGGAAGACACTCAGGACCAGCTTGACGAACTTCTTGGCCGGCCGGCCCGGCGCATCGTCGATCGCGGCGCGGAAATAGAGCTCAGTCTCCGATTCGCGGGCGAGGAACGGGTCGAGCGGCTGGAGGCTCGGCCCGTCCGAACGGCGCTCCATCTCCGAACCCGGGGCATCGCGATAGAGCGCGCCGCCCGAGGCGTGGGTCGTATCCCAATCGACGATCTTCGCGCCCGAGGGGGTGTTGTTCGCGATCTCCAGCGTCCACCGGTATCGGCGCGCGCCCTCGTCCTCCCAGTCGCCGTCGATCACGCGCACCTCGAAATCCGCGCGCCGAGCCAGCCGGAAATGCTTCCACTCCTCGCGCGCGACCCCCGATGCGGCGGCGGCGGCGAAGGGCAGCAGATATTCGAGCCCGCCCAGCGTGGCGGCGGCGTCGCGCGACCTGTCGGCCTCGCCGCCGGGGGCGGAGGCGCCGCCTTCGCTCAAGCGCGGCCGCCTTCGCGCGCGCGCTCGTGGTGGCGGATGACCTCGTCGATGATGAAGCGCAGGAACTTCTCCGAGAACTCGGGATCGAGCTGCGCGTCCTCCGCCAGCGCGCGCAGGCGGGCAATCTGCTCGGTCTCGCGCGCAGGGTCGGCCGGGGGCAGGGCGTTGGCCGCCTTGTATTCGCCCACGGCCTGGGTGATGCGAAACCGCTCCGCCAGGATATGGATCAGCGCGGCATCGATATTGTCGATGCTGCGGCGGAAGGCGGCGAGCTGCGCGTCGCCGGCGGCGGGCGGGGCGTTCGGATCCAGGGTCGCGGAATCGGGCATCGCGGGCGGGCTTATCACGCGCCCGCGAACAAATCCAAGCTTGCCAAGCCCCGCCATGCGCCGCAATGCGGGCGCGCAATGACTGCCGATATCGTCCCCCTGCCGCGCCGGAACCCGGCCGATGCGCCGCCCACGCTCGAACCCATGCTGGCGCTGACGGCGAACGGCATGAACTCGGTCAACGCGGTGATCCTCGAACGGATGCAGAGCGAAATCCCGCTGATCCCGCGGCTCGCCGGGCACCTGATCTCCGGCGGGGGCAAGCGCCTGCGCCCGATGCTCACGCTCGCCGGGGCGGAGCTGGTCGGATACCAGGGCACGCGCCATCACCGCCTGGCCGCGGCGGTGGAATTCATCCACACCGCCACCCTGCTGCACGACGATGTCGTGGACGGCAGCGAGCTGCGGCGCGGCAAGGCGGCGGCCAATATCATCTTCGGCAACCCGGCCACCGTGCTGGTCGGCGATTTCCTGTTCAGCCGCGCCTTCGAACTGATGACCGAGGATGGCAGCCTGAAAGTGCTGAAGATCCTTTCGGGCGCCAGCGCGGTGATTGCCGAGGGCGAAGTCTCGCAGCTGACCGCGCAGCGCCAGATCGAGACGAGCGAGGAGCGCTATCTCCAGATCATCGGCGCGAAGACGGCCGCGCTGTTCGCCGCCGCCAGCCGGATCAGCGCGGTCGTGGCCGAGTGCGGCGAGCGCGAGGAACAGGCGCTGGACGATTACGGCCGCAACCTCGGCGTCGCCTTCCAGCTGGTGGACGACGCGATCGATTACGATTCGGATGCCGCCGAAATGGGCAAGGACCGCGGCGACGACTTCCGCGAAGGGAAGATGACCCTGCCGGTGATCTTCGCCTATGCCCGCGGCACGGCGGAAGAACGCAAGTTCTGGCAGGCCGCGATTGCCGGCCATCGCACGGCGGACGCCGACCTGGCCGAGGCGATCCACCTGATCGACAAGTACGACGCGGTCGAGGCGACGCGCGAGCGGGCGCGCCATTTCGCCGCGCGCGCGGTCGATGCGATCTCGATCTTCCCCGACGGCAAGGCGCGCTCGGCCATGGCCGAAGCCGCGCATTTCGCGGTCGCGCGCGGTTATTGAGCCTCCGCAGCGATGAAACCGGCGATGAAGGCAGCGGCCAGCCCCGAAGTCTTCGTCGAAAGCCTGTCCGGCTGGCAGGCGCGCGTCGTGCCTCCCATGCGCGAGACGATTGCCGCGGCCGCACCGTTCGAACAGGCGATCAAGTGGGGCAACCTGGTCGTCCGTGCATCCTCATCCGCGCCGAGCCGGAGCGCGTCCTGCTCGGTTTCTGGCGCGGCAAGCGGCTGACCGGGATCGAGCCGCGAATCAGGCCGAGCGGAAAATATGAACTGGGCAACCTCGTGCTGCGCGAAGGCGATGCGATCGATCCTGCGGCGCTCGCGCGGCTGGCGCGCGAGGCGGCGGCCCTCAACCGCGCGCTGGGCGACCCGACGGCCCGGGGCTGACCGCCGGCCTTGCGGCGCGGCTGGCCTGCCGGCGCAACCTCGCCGGGCAGGGGGACGCCACGCCATCTCGACTTCGCTCGGCCCGACGGGATAGGGAACGGCCCGTGCCCGCCGAGCTTCCCGTCCATGCCGTGCTGCCGGACCTGCTGGCCGCCTTGCGCGGGCCCGGTGCGGCCGTGCTGGTCGCGCCGCCGGGGGCGGGCAAGACCACCGTGGTCGCCCCGGCCCTGCTGGGCGAGGATTGGTGCAGCGGGCAGGTGATCGTGCTCAGCCCGCGGCGGGTTGCGGCCCGTGCCGCGGCCGAGCGCATGGCCGCGCTCGTCGGTGAAAAGCCGGGTGAAACAGTCGGTTACATGACACGTCTCGACAGCCGCACATCGGCGCGAACGCGCGTGCTGGTGATGACGGAGGCGATCTTCGTAAACCGGATCGTGGCCGACGCGGAACTGCCCGGCGTTTCCGCCGTGCTATTCGACGAGGCGCACGAACGGCACCTCGACAGCGACCTCGGGCTGGCGCTCGCGCTCGAAAGCCGCGCGGTCCTGCGCGAGGACCTGCGCATCTGCGTGATGTCGGCAACGATCGACGGCGCGCGCTTCGCCGCCCTGCTGGGGGACGATGCCCCGGTCGTGGAAAGCGAGGGGCGCGCTTTTCCCCTGGAAATCAGGTGGCTGGGATCGTTCCCTGACAAGCGGATAGAGGATGCGATGGCCGCCGCCGTCATGACCGCCTGGCGCGAGACGGCGGGCGATGGCGCGGGGGCGGGCGGCGACCTGCTCGCCTTCCTGCCCGGTGCCGGGGAAATCGCGCGGGTGCAGGAACGGCTCGCCGAACGGCTGCCCGACACCCCGGTCCTGCCGCTCCACGGCCAGGTCGATCCCGCGGCCCAGCGCGCCGCGCTCCGCCGCGATCCGCAGGGCCGCCGCCGGATCGTGCTCGCGACCGCGATCGCGGAAACCTCGCTGACGCTCGACGGGGTATCGGTGGTCGTGGACAGCGGCCTCGCCCGCCACGCGCTGTTCGACAAGGCGGCGGGCACGACCCATCTCGTCACCCGCCGTGCCAGCCAGGCCGCGGCCGGGCAGCGCGCCGGCCGCGCGGCGCGGCAGGGCCCGGGCGTCGCCTATCGCCTGTGGGAAGAGGCGGCCCACCCCGGGCGGCCCGCGTTCGACCTGCCGGAAATCGCCAGCGCCGATCTCGCCCCGCTCGTCCTCGCGCTCGCGCGGTGGGGCACGGCCGATCCCGCCTCGCTGCCGTGGATCGACCCGCCGCCGGCAGCCGCCGTCGCCTCGGCGCGCGAACGGCTCGAACGGCTCGGCGCGCTCGATGGCGCGGGGCGGATCACGCCGCGCGGCGAAACGCTGGCCGCGCTGCCGCTGGGGCCGGCCCATGCCGCCATGGTCCTGTTCGGCGCGGAGCACGGCGCGGCGGAAGAGGCGGCGCGGATCGCGCTGCTGCTGCAGGAGCGCGGGCTGGGCGGCCGGGGGGAGGACCTGGCGTCACGCCTCCAGCGCTGGGCCGGCGACCGCTCCGCCCGCGCCGGGGCGAGCCGCAAGCTGGCCGCGCGCTGGGCCGCGCAGGCGGGCAAGCTGGCGGGGGCGGACAAGCCGGCGGCGGCGGATCGGGGGGCAGGCGCGGTCCCGCCCGGCATCCTGCTCGCCGCCGGAATGCCCGACAACATCGCCCGGCGGCGCGATCGCTCGGGCGAACACTGGCTCTCGGCCGGGGGGCGCGGGTTCGTGCTCGACCCGGCGAGCCCGCTGGCGCGCAGCGAGTGGATCGCGATCGGCGATGCCCAGGGGCAGGCGAAAGGCGCGCGGATCACCGCCGCCCTGCCGCTGGAGGAAAGCGCGATCGAGCGCTGGCTGCCCGAACGGATCGCGCGGCGGCAGGTGGTCCGCTGGAACGAGGGGGAGCAGCGGGTCGAGGCGCGGCTGGAGCGGCGGCTTGACGCCATCGTCCTCGCGAGCGGCCCCGACCCCGCGCCCGATGGCGAGGCCGCTGTGGATATCCTTGTGGAAAAGGCGGTGGAACGGCTGGGGACATGGCTCCCCGCCGATCTCCTCGCCCGCGCGCGCCATGCCGGCATCCGCGCGCTCGAGCCCGGGGAACTGGCGGCGAATGCCGATCTCTGGCTGCGCCCCCTGCTTGCCGGGCGGCGCGATCTCGCGGTCCCGCGGGGGCGGGTGGTGGAGGCCCTGCTCGGGCTGCTCGACTGGGACAGCCGCCAGGCGCTCGATCGCGGCGCCCCGCGCGAGTTCGTCTCGCCCGCGGGCACCCGCCACGCGATCGATTACACCGGCGACGACGCGCCGAGCGTGGAAGTGCGGGTCCAGGCGCTGTTCGGGCTGGAACGGCACCCGGTGATCGGCGACACGCCGCTGCTGCTCAAGCTGACCAGCCCCGCGGGCCGGCCGATCCAGGCCACCCGCGACCTCGCCGGTTTCTGGCGCGGATCGTGGGCCGAGGTGAAGAAGGAGATGAAGGGCCGCTATCCCAAGCACCGCTGGCCCGAGGAACCCTGGGCCGAAAAGCCGAGCCTGAAGACGAGGAACGCCTTTTCACGCGGCGATTCGTGATCTAGAGGACCGAGCCCATGGCAGCCCGTATCTATCAGCGACCCAAGAACGCGATGCAGTCCGGCAAGGCCCGGATCGACGAATGGGTGCTCGAATTCGAGCAGACCGAGGCGCGCCTGCCCGATCCGCTGATGGGCTGGATCGGCAGCGGCGACACCCAGGCGCAGGTCCAGCTGACGTTCCCCGACAAGGCGGCGGCGCAGGCCTATGCCGCGAAATACGGCATTCCCGCGCGCGTTCACGAAACGCCGCCGCGGCATCTCAAGCTCCAGGCTTACGCCGACAATTTCCGCTGATCGCGCCGGGCGCGCCGCGCGGCCGTCTTCAAGGTTGAAATCCGCCGCGGGCCCGGCCATATGGCGGCCCGGGAGTCGGGTGGACGTTTGCGTTCGCTCACCGGGTCAGGTCCGGAAGGAAGCAGCCCAGGTGAATTGCGGCGGGTCGCCCGGCTCCTTTTCTCCACACCAGCATGACAATCCCCCGGCAAGCGCCTACCTAGGCGAGCATGGGTGATTCACCGACAGACGCGGGAAACGGCGCGCACGACCTGCCCTGGGATACGGGGGAGGACGCGGCGGCGAAGCCGAGCGCGGCCGAGCTGGAGGCCGAAGGGCAGGGCGCGATGTTCGGCGATGCGCCGGCCGATCCGCCCGTCGATTCTCCCCCAGCGCAGCCGGCGGAGCCTGCCGCCGCGAAAGAAACGCCGCCCCCGGCGAACCAGCCCTATCGCGTGCTGGCGCGCAAGTATCGCCCGCAGACCTTTTCCCAGCTGATCGGGCAGGAACCGATGGTGCGCACGCTCGCCAACGCGATCGAGCGCGACCGGCTCGCCCATGCCTTCCTGATGACCGGCGTGCGCGGGGTGGGCAAGACATCGACCGCGCGGCTGGTGGCCAAGGCGCTCAACTGCATCGGCCCCGACGGGCAGGGCGGGCCGACGATCGACCCGTGCGGCGTGTGCGAGCCGTGCCGCGCGATCGCCGAGGGGCGCCATATCGACGTGATCGAGATGGACGCCGCGAGCCATACCGGCGTGGACGACGTGCGCGAGATCATCGAGGCGGTCCGCTACGCCGCGGTCAGCGCGCGCTACAAGATCTATATCATCGACGAAGTTCACATGTTGTCTCGCAATGCTTTCAATGCCTTGCTGAAGACACTTGAGGAACCGCCCGCGCATGTGAAGTTCCTCTTCGCGACGACCGAAGTGGACAAGCTGCCGGTCACCGTCCTCAGCCGGACGCAGCGGTTCGACTTGCGCCGCATCCCGGCCGAACTGCTCCAGGCGCATTTCGCCTGGGTCTGCGAACAGGAAGGGGTCGCGGCCGAGGCCGAGGCCCTGGCGATGATCGCCGCCGCGGCCGAAGGCTCGGTGCGCGACGGGCTCTCGATCCTCGACCAGGCGATCGCCCATGCCGACCTGGGCGAAGACGGGCAGGTCACGGCGGATCGGGTGCGCGACATGCTGGGCCTGGCCGACAAGGGCGCGCAGCGCCGCCTGCTCGGCACGATCCTGGAAGGCGATGCGCGGGCCCTGCTCGACGGCGTATCGGACCAGTACGCGCTCGGCGTCGAACCGCTGGCGCTGATGCGCGGGCTGATGGACCTTGTCCACCGGATCACGGTGGCCCAGATCGGCCAGGCGGAGCCCGACGCGCCGAGCGCGGAGGAACGGGCCGCGCTGGCCGAATGGGCGGCGCGCCTTTCCGCCGGCCAGCTTCACCGCCTGTGGCAGCTCCTGCTCAAGGGCTACGACGAAGTGCGCCAGGCGCCCGATCCGCTGGTCTCGGCGCAGATGGCGCTCCTGCGCGTGCTCCACGCCGCCGACCTGCCCGATCCGGGCAAGCTGGCGAAGAAGCTGGACGACATGGCCGCCAGCGGCGTCGCCCCTGCTGCCGGCGACGCGGCCGCCCCCTCCGGCACCGCCCCGGCCGCCGCCGGCGCGATCGACTGGCAGGCGCTGGTCGAGCAGGTCGATGCCGCCGGCGCGCTGCGCGTGGCGCAGACGATGCGCGACTGGGTCCGCCCGGTGGAGGTGGCGCAGGGCCGGCTGGTCTATGCCCTCGCGCCCGGCTTCGTCGGCGATCCGGCGGCCGATTTCCGCGATACGCTCTACAAGCTCACCGGCAGCCGGTGGGACGTCGAACAGCGCGAGACCGGCGGCGAGCCGAGCTTGCGCGAGCGCGAGGAAGCGGCGAAAGCGGAAGCTCAGGCGAAAATGCGCGCGCACCCGCTGGTCGAGGCGGCCTTCGCGGCTTTCCCCGAGGCCGAGCTGGTCGAGGATGCCGAGATCCAGCCCGCCGGCCGCCAGGCCTGGGGCCGCTGACCCGAACGGAACAACGAGGACGCAAGCGATGCAATCGATGGAAGAGATGATCCAGGCCGCGCAGAAGGCGGCCGAGCAGATCCAGACCCAGATGGGCGAGATGCAGGCCAAGCTCGACGCGATCGAGGTCGAGGGCGTGGCCGGCGGCGGCATGGTCAAGGTCCGCGCCAGCGCGAAGGGCCGCATCCTGCGCGTCGAGATCGACGAGAGCCTGATGAAGCCCGAAGAAAAGCAGATGGTGGAAGACCTCGTCACCGCCGCCTTCAACGACGCGCGCGACAAGGCGGACCGCGTTTCGAACGAGGAAATGAAGAAGATGCAGGGCGGCATGGGCCTGCCCCCGGGCTTCAACCTGCCCGGCATGGGGTGACCCGGGGCGGCCCTGGCGCCATGGCCATGGCGCCCGCCCGCCAAATCATGCTACCGGTGGCGAAAGACAACCAATCGGAGAGGCAGCATGGCAACGGTGATGAACGATAACGCGACCGGGTCCGACGCGGACGTTCGTGCGCAGGTTTCGGACGAGGAATGGGCGGTGCGGGTCGATCTCGCCGCCGCCTACCGCCTCGTCGCGCTCTACGGCTGGGACGACCTGATCTTCACCCACCTTTCCGCCCGCGTACCGGGGCCGGAGCACCATTTCCTGATCAATCCCTACGACATGATGTTCGAGGAGATCACGGCCTCCAGCCTGGTGAAGATCGATGTCGAGGGGCAGCCGGTCATCCCCACCAGCCACCCGGTCAACCCGGCGGGCTTCACGATCCATTCGGCGCTGCACATGAACTGCGAGGATGCCCATGCGGTCATGCACCTGCATACCCCGGCGGGGCAGGCGGTCAGCGCGATGGCCGACGGGCTGATGGAGCATACGCAGACCGGGATGATCGCGCGCAGCGACATCGCCTATCACGAGTACGAGGGGATCGCGACCGACCTGGAAGAGCGCGAGCGCCTGGTCGAGGACATGGGCGACAGGCACGCGATGATCCTGCGCAACCACGGCACCCTGGCGATCGGCCGCACGGTCGGCGAATGCTTCCTGCGCCTCTATTTCCTCGAGCGCGCCTGCGATGCCCAGGTGAAGATGCTTTCCGCCGGGCGCGACGGGCTGCACAACCCGCCCCAGGGCACGCCGGAAAAAGTGCGCGAGCAGACCCCGCCCGCCGGCATCGGCATGGTCGCCAATGCGCTCGCCTGGCCTGCGCTCCTGCGCAAGCTCGACCGGATCGACCCGGGCTTCCGCGAATAGAACAGGGGCCGCGCGCGGGGCGGGGCGTCCCGCCCGCCGGGTGCGCCGGCGGCCCTTTGTCCCGGCGCCGCGAAGATCGTTCGCGCATGGTTTTCCTACACGGCGCGAATCTGCCATCGTGGGGCCATGCTCCGCTCGTCACGCGTCATCCCGTTACCCGCCATGCAGCCTCGCGCGCGCCGCGCAGGCGGCGTTCGGCGGGGGCTGAGGGAGCGCGGTTTTTCTTCCCCAGGACAGTGTAACAGGCGGTCCATGTCTCCCCCGCCGGGGGCGGCATCCACAGCTTCGCGGGTGGCAGGCGTTGCGGCGGGCGGGGCGGGTTCCCATATCTCCGGGCCAGGCGCGGCGCACCGGTTGCCGCGCCAGACCTACGGATTGACGCAATGAACCAGCATTACCCCCTTCTCCCCCTGCGCGACATCGTCGTCTTCCCCGGCATGGTCGTGCCCCTCTTCGTCGGGCGCGACAAGTCGGTCGCCGCGCTCGAAGCGGCGATGGAGGCGAGCGGCGAAGACGGCAGCAAGGACATCTTCCTCCTCTCGCAGCTCGATCCCGGGTGCGACGAGCCGGGGGAAGACGATCTCTACGACATCGGCACCGTCGCCCAGGTGCTGCAGATGCTCAAGCTGCCCGACGGCACCGTGCGCGTGCTGGTTGAGGGCACGGCGCGCGCCCGGCTGGAAGGGCTGAAGCCCAACGGCGACTTCATCGTGGCCGAAGTGACCCTGCGCGAACCGGGCACGGCCTCGGGCAACGAAGTCGTGGCGATGATGCGCCAGGTGATCGAGCAGTTCGACGAATATGCGAAGCTCAACAAGAAGCTGGGCGAAGGCGCGGGCGAGGAACTGGGCGAGATCGACGACGCCGGCCAGCTCGCCGACACGATCGCCGCCGCGATCGGCGCGAAAGTGGCCGACAAGCAGGCGCTGCTGACCGAACTCGACCCGCTCAAGCGGCTCGAGATGGTCATGTCGTTCATGGAAGGCGAGCTCTCGGTCCTCCAGGTCGAACGCAAGATCCGCGGCCGCGTGAAGCGGCAGATGGAGAAGACCCAGCGCGAATACTACCTGAACGAACAGCTCAAGGCGATCCAGAGCGAGCTGGGCGGCGGCGACGGCGAGGACGGTGACGAGATTGCCGAGCTCCAGGCCAAGATCGAGAGCCTCGAACTGTCGGACGAAGCCCGCGCCAAGGCCGAGAGCGAGCTGAAGAAGCTCAAGACGATGCAGCCGATGAGCGCGGAGGCGACCGTCATCCGCAACTACCTCGACGTCCTGCTCGGCCTGCCCTGGGGCAAGGCATCGGAGCTGAAGAAGGACATCGGCGAGGCGCAGGCGATCCTCGACGAGGATCACTACGCGCTGGAGAAAGTGAAGGACCGGATCGTCGAGTACCTCGCGGTCCAGGCGCGGACCGACAAGCTGAAGGGGCCGATCCTGTGCCTCGTCGGCCCGCCCGGGGTCGGCAAGACCTCGCTCGGCAAGTCGATCGCGCGCGCCACGGGGCGCGAGTTCATCCGCCAGAGCCTGGGCGGCGTGCGCGACGAGGCCGAGATCCGCGGCCACCGGCGCACCTACATCGGCTCGCTGCCGGGCAAGATCGTCACCAACCTCAAGAAGGCAGGGGCCAGCAACCCGCTCTTCCTGCTCGACGAGATCGACAAGCTGGGGCAGGACTTCCGCGGCGACCCGGCCTCGGCCCTGCTCGAGGTGCTCGACCCGGAACAGAACAGCAAGTTCCAGGACCACTACCTGGAACTGGACATCGACCTGTCGGACATCATGTTCGTCACTACGGCGAACAGCCTCAACCTGCCGCAGCCGCTGCTGGACCGGATGGAGATCATCCGGCTCGAAGGCTATACGGAGGATGAGAAGGTCGAGATCGCCCAGCGGCACCTGATCCCCAAGCAGATCGAGGCGCACGGCCTGAAGGAAGGCGAGTTCGAACTGACCGAGGACGGGCTGCGCGCCCTGATCCGCCACTACACGCGCGAGGCGGGCGTGCGCACGCTGGAGCGCGAGATCGCGCGGCTGGCGCGCAAGTCGCTGCGCCGCATCCTCGAGAACAAGGCCGGGAGCGTGCAGATCACGCCCGACAATCTCGGCGACTTCGCCGGGGTGCGCAAGTTCAAGCACGGCATGTCGGAAGAGGAGCCGCAGGTCGGCGCCGTCACCGGCCTCGCCTGGACCGAGGTGGGCGGCGAACTGCTGACGATCGAGAGCGTGACCACGCCCGCCGTCGGCGGGGGGCGGGGAGAGATCAAGACGACCGGCAAGCTGGGCGAGGTGATGAACGAATCGGTCGCCGCGGCCTTCAGCTTCGTCAAGGCGCGCGCGCCGGCCTATGGCATCAAGCCGAGCATCTTCCAGCGCAAGAACATCCACATCCACCTGCCCGAAGGCGCGGTGCCCAAGGACGGGCCGAGCGCGGGCATCGGCATGGTCACCTCGATCGTTTCGACCCTGACCGGGATCGCGGTGCGGCCCGACGTGGCGATGACCGGCGAGGTCACGCTGCGCGGGCGGGTTCTGGCGATCGGCGGACTGAAGGAGAAGCTGCTGGCGGCGCTGCGCGGCGGGATCGAGACCGTGCTGATCCCGGAAGAGAACGTGAAGGACCTGGCCGAAATCCCCGCGAACGTGAAGGATGGGCTGGAGATCGTGCCGGTCAGCCATGTCGATCAGGTGCTTGAAAAGGCACTGGTTTCGCAGCCCGACCCGATCGAGTGGACCGAGGCGGACGATATTGCCAGCCAGCCGGGCCATCCCGCGCAGGCGCTGGGCGAACAGGCGCCGACCGCGCACTGATCGCCGCCGCCGCGCGCGTGCCGCTACGGCCCGGGGGGCGGGCGGCCGGCGCGGGCAAATCTTGCCGGAAGGTTACCGGCCGGGCCGCTCCGGCCGGATTTGCCTTTGACAGCCCGGGCAAAAAGGCGTTCAAATCCCGCCCTTTCGGAGAGGCGATTCACCGAAACCGGTCTCAAACGCGAACTTTTAGGGGGTTCCCAGAATGAACAAGAACGATCTGATCAGCGCCGTCGCGGATTCCAGCGGGCTTTCCAAGAGCGATAGCGCCAACGCGGTCGAGGGTGTTTTCGATGCCATTACCAAGGCGCTGTCGAAGGGCGACGAAGTGCGGCTGGTCGGGTTCGGGACTTTCTCCGTGGCGCGGCGCAAGGCCTCGACCGGGCGCAACCCGCGCACCGGCGAGCCGATGACGATCAAGGCGTCGAACCAGCCGAAGTTCAAGGCCGGCAAGGGCCTGAAGGACAGCGTCAACTGAAGCCGGTTCACCGGGGGCCGCCTGCCGCATACGGCGCAGGCGGCCCACGCGAAAACGCCGCGTCTGCCGGGGGGCAGGCGCGGCGTTTCGCTTTTCCGGGGCAGCAGGCCGGCCGGGCCGGCCCGGCGGGCCTCGTCAGTCGCCGATCCGCACCAGCGCGGTCGGCGCCGCCTGGGTCCGGCTGTTGACTTCCCACTCCAGCACTTTGCCATCGGCCGTTTCCACCGCCCCTTCGTCGGTGTTGTTGGCCAGGATCTCCCCGTCGGTCACGATGCGGAAGGTGCCGTTGAGCTCGGGCACGCCGGGCGCGGGGGCGGCTTCGCCGTCTCCGGCGCTGGCCATGCCCTCGGCAAAGCCCGAGATCATGCCCTGGAACGGGTTGGCGGTCGCCGCCTTCGTGAAGCCGGGGGCTTCGACCCGCACCGTCCCGTCGTCGCGGTTGGCGGCGAGGAGGAAGAAGTTGGCCATCTGCATCCGTTCCATCGTCGGGAACAGGAAATCGTGGTCGAGCCGGCCGGCGATGCGGAAATCGACATCGAACAGCCCGTCGCCCTTGTACTCGACGCGCTCCCACCCGGCCTGGCGCTCCAGCCGGCTGGCGAATTCCGCGGCCGCTTCCGGGTCGCTCGGATCGATCCCGCCCACCATCGCGCGCATCATCTCCGCGCCCTGTTCGCGGTCGCGCCGCTTCTCGGCCTGCTCGTCCTCCCACGCGGCCAGTTGCTCGGCGCGTTCTTCCTCGGTGCAGTCGCGGCCTTCGAGGGTGTCTTCGTCGAAGCACGCGGCCTCGAACGTCTCGTCCCCGTCCTCCAGCGCCTCGCCCATTTCCGCCAGCTGGCCCATCGCGAGGATGTAGATCTCGCCCTGGTAGGTGTAGCTGAACGTGCCGCCCTGGCGCAGTTCCAGCTGCGAGGTGAAGGTGCCCGGCGCGAGCATGCAGCCGCCCAGCACGAGCGCGAGCGCCGCGGCAAGGCCTGCCGCCGCGCGGCGCGGCCTGGTAAAGATCGTCATGTCGTTTTCCCCCGTCTTGCGTCGATGCGTGTCAGCGCGATGCCAGCGCGTAAAGCGCGATCGCAGCTGCGTTTGAAACATTGAGGCTTTCCATGCGCTGACTGATCGGCAGCCGGGCGAGGGCATCGCAATGCGCGGCGATATTGGGCCGCATGCCTTCGCCTTCCGCGCCGAGCAGGAGCGCGACCGGCCCCGCGGGCAGCGCCTCCGCCAGGCTCGCGTCCGCTTCGCCGGTGAGGCCGATGCGCCAGTATCCCGCCTCGGCCGCGCTCTCGAGCGCGCGGGCCAGGTTGACCACGCGGACCCAGGGAACGATCTCGAGCGCGCCCGAGGCCGACTTGGCGATAACCCCCGATTCGGGCGGGGCATGGCGATCCTGGGTGACGATGGCCCGCGCATCGAACGCCGCGGCGGAGCGCAGGATCGCGCCGACGTTGTGCGGGTCGGTCACCTGGTCGAGGAAGACCAGCGGCCCCGCGCCGTCCTGCGCCAGGACTTCGTCGAGCAGGAGATCCTCCAGCGGCGCGCATTCGAGCACGAGGCCCTGGTGCGGCGCGTCGCGCGCCACCAGCCGGGCCAGGTCCTGCACGTCCGCATATTCGACCGGGAAATCGGGCGGCAGCTCCCCGTCCAGCGATTCGATGCCTTCGCGCGTCGCCCACAGCTTGCGATGGCTGCGCGCGGGATTGCGTAGCGCAGCCTCCACCGCGTGGCGGCCCCAGAGGCGCACCTGGCCGGTGCTGGCCCGGCCGCTGCCGCGCCCGCCCTGCATCCGCCCGGCGCGCCCGCGCAGTGCCCGCTTGCGATCACCCTTGGCCAATCGAAAATCCCCTTGTGGTCATGTGCCACCTTCGTTGCCCCGCCCATGCCAGCGGCCCCATTGACAGGCAAGCGCCGCTTCGCCAAAGGGGCGCCTCTCGGCAAGGGGTGCCCCGGTTGGCGGCGCCGTTTCACGCAGGCCAAGGCATGTGGACAGGTGGCCGAGTGGTTAAAGGCAGCAGACTGTAAATCTGCCCGCGCAAGCGTACGCTGGTTCGAATCCAGCCCTGTCCACCACCTGCCATCCCTTCTCATCGGCGCCGTCGTTCCCGGCAAACTTGCCCTGTCGGTTCGGCCGCTCTAATCGGCGGCGATGGACACTGCACCGCGCCCCGTGATTTCCGCGACCGGCCTGTTCACGCCGGAAGAGAGCATTTCCAACGAGGAGCTGGTCGCCAGCTTCAACGCTTACGTCGAGCGCTTCAATGCCGCGAACGCCGCCGCGATCGAGGCGGGCGAGGTTCGCCCGCTCGAGCCCAGCTCGGTCGAGTTCATCGAGAAGGCGAGCGGGATCAAGTCGCGCCATGTCATGGCCAAGGCGCCGGTGCTCGATCCCGAGATCATGGCCCCGCGCTGGGAAGAGCGCGCCGACGAAGACCTGTCGATCCTGGCCGAGATCGGCGTGGCCGCGGCGCGCGATGCACTGGCGCGCGCGGGGCGCGAGGCACGCGATGTCGATGCCGTCCTGTGCGCCGCATCGAACATGCAGCGCCCCTATCCGGCGATGGCGATCGAGATCCAGCAGGCGCTGGGCATCGACGGGTTCGCCTTCGACATGAATGTCGCCTGCTCGTCCGCAACCTTCGGGATCCAGACCGCGGCCGACTATATCCGCGCCGGCCATGCGCGCTCGGTCCTGGTCGTCAGCCCGGAAATCACCAGCGGCCACCTGAACTGGCGCGACCGCGCCAGCCATTTCATCTTCGGCGACGTCGCCACCGCCGTGCTGGTGGAGGAGGCGGACCTGGCCCCGACCGCCCACTGGGATATTCTCGGCACCCGGCTGAAGACGGTTTTCTCCAACAACATCCGCAACAATTTCGGCTTTCTCAACCGCGCGCACCCGGACACCGCCGACACGCCGGACAAGCTTTTCGTCCAGGAAGGGCGCAAGGTCTTCAAGGAAGTCGTGCCGATGGTGGCGCAGATGATCGTGGACGAGGCGGGGCGGCTGGGGATCGATCCGCAGGCGCTGCGCCGGCTATGGCTGCACCAGGCCAATGCGGGGATGAACCGCCTGATCGCCCAGCGCGTGCTGGGGCACGAGGCCAGCGCGGACGAGAGCCCGACGGTCCTCGACACTTATGGCAATACGTCGAGCGCCGGATCGATCATCGCCTTCCACCTGCACAGCGCGGACCTGCGCGAAGGCGACACCGGGCTGATCTGCAGCTTCGGGGCGGGCTATTCGGCGGGGACGGTCTTCGTTCGCAAGGCGGGCTGAAGGCGCGGGGCGCTGCCGGCCAGGCGCGCGTCCCACCACGCGATGACCGCGCCCGAAAGACGCCAGAGCAGCGCGACCATGACGATCGAGACCAGCCCGTCGACGGCGTAGTGATAGGCAAGGTGGACCGAGCCGATCCAGGTGACGACGAAGAAGGCGAACATCCAGCGCCCGGCACGCGCCGATATGCGGCGCACGGCGAGCCAGTAGAGGAACGCGATCGCGACATGCATGCTCGGCATCGCGGTTATCCCGCTGCCGAGCCCGTCGGCATCGGCGGCGTGCCAGTCGAGCAGCATCTGCTGAACCGCCAGGGGCATGACCGGTATCTGGGCATCGGCGGCCCGCAGGTAGGCCATCTGCGCGTCGAAAGTGGGATCGCCCATCAGCGGGCCGAGGAAACACGGCCCGACCGAAGCCAGCAGCGTGGCCGCGCCGCCACCGATGACCGACCACGACAGGGCATAGCCGAGGAAGAACTGCCGCCGCAGCGCCGGGTCGATCGCGGCGAAAGCCATGTAGAGACAGCCGGCGTAGAGCAGCAGGAACCAGGCCTGGTATAGCAGGCCGAGCAGTGCGGTGACCGGCGGATAGCCGACCAGCGGCTGGAGCACCTGCCAGGCGTCGTACCCGAAGAAGATCGCCCGGTCCCAGGCGATGAAGGTCGCATCCCAGGTATAGGCGTTGAACAGCGGGATCGCCGCCTTCATCTTGGAGAAGAACGGCATCAGCAGGATGCACAGCGCCAGCAGAGGCGCGCCGGCGATCCAGCGCCGGATCGCGCCCGGGCCGGCGTAACGCCGGTGGAGCGCCGCGAAGGGTTCGCGCGGGCGGTGGCGGGCGAGGTGCAGGCCGGCGTCGAGCGCCATCCAGGCGACGATCGAAACGAGGTAGATCCGCATATTGGCGAGCACCGGCCCGGCGTCGAGCCCGACCCCGCGGCTCGCGAGCAGGGCGGTGCAGAGCGCGAAGAGCGCCAGCGTCACGCCGTAGACCGGCATTTCGCCGGTCCAGCGCCGCAGGAGGGAACCGCGGGTGTCCACGCCGGGGCGGATAAGGCGGTATGGTAAGGATCGCCCTAACGCGCGGCGCATGTCGCGATCCGCTTGTTTGCTTTGCGCCGAGGCCCTAGATGGCAGGCATGGCAGGCGAACTGGTCGATAACAAGGGACGCGGCGATGTCGGTTGGCATTGGCCGCCGATCCATCCCGAAGGGCGCAAATTCGGGCTGATCGCCGTGGGCATCAGCCTGGCGGCGGCGTTCATGGCGTGGGAGACGATCGCCTGGCCGATGGCGTTCCTCTCGCTCGGCGTGTTCGCTTTCTTCCGCGACCCGGAACGGGTCGTGCCGCAGGACGATGCCTTCATCGTCTCGCCCGCCGACGGCCTCGTCTCGCTGATCGCGCAAGTCGAGCCGCCGGCCGAGCTGACGATGGACGACGGCAGCGGCACGCCCTCGCTCGCGCGCGAGCCGGTGACGCGGGTGTCGATTTTCATGAGCGTGTTCGACGTGCACATCAACCGCGCGCCGATCGCCGGCACCGTGCGGCGCCTGGTCTATATCCCGGGCAAGTTCATGAACGCCGATCTCGACAAGGCGAGCGAGGACAACGAGCGGCAGCATATCCTGATCGAGCGGCACGACGGCCTGATGCTCGGCTTCACGCAGATCGCCGGGCTGGTCGCGCGCCGGATCGTGCCTTTCGTCAAGCCGGGCGACACCGTGGCGGCCGGCGCACGCGTCGGCCTGATCCGTTTCGGCAGCCGGGTCGATGTCTACCTGCCGGCAGGCACCGATCCGAAAGTCCTGGTCGGGCAGAAGGTCGTCGCGGGTGAAACGATCCTCGCCGAAGTGGGCGAACGCCGCCTGATCGAGGGCATTGCCCAGTGAACGACGATTATCCCCGCCTGGGGCCGAAGGCCGCGGAAGACGAGGTTCCGCTGCCTGCAGGGCGGGTGAGGGGGCTGTCGCTGCGCGCCGTCCTGCCCAATGCGATCACGGCGGCCGCGCTCTGTTCGGGCCTGACCGGGATTCGGTTCGCGATCGCCGAGAACTGGAGCCTCGCGATCTTTGCGGTGATCCTGGCCGGCCTGCTCGACGGGATCGACGGCCGCATCGCGCGCCTGCTGAAGGCGCAGTCGCGCTTCGGGGCGGAGCTGGACAGCCTGGCCGATTCGCTTTCGTTCGGCATGGCGCCGGCGATCATCTTCTATCTCTGGACACTGCAGGACCTGCCCCGGCTGGGCTGGTTCGCCGCGCTGGCCTTCGCGATCTGCTGCGCGCTGCGACTGGCGCGGTTCAACGCGCAGATCGACGTGGACGACCAGCCGCACAAGTCGGCCGGCTTCCTCACCGGCGTGCCGGCCCCGGTCGGTGCCGGGCTGGCTTTCCTTCCGTTCTACCTGTGGATGGCCACCGGGTGGGAAGAATTCCGCGAGCCGATCGTCTGCGCGATCTGGATGGTCGCCATGGCCTTCCTGATGATTTCCAACATCGCAACGCTCAGCTGGACCTCGATCCGGCCGCGGCGGACCGTGCGCCTCGAACTCATTGCCGGCGTGGGCATCCTGTTCGCCGCGCTCCTCCTCGAACCCTGGTGGACGCTGGTCGCGATCTGCGCCGGTTATCTCGCCCTGATGCCTTATGCGCTGGTCCGTTACGCCCGCGTCAGGCGGCTACGGGAAGCGGGTGCGGGCGGGATGCGGCCGGAGCCGGACGACGCGCCGCACGACCCGGTCGGCTGACCGGGCGAGAGCCGCCGTCCCGCGGGCAGATGGCCCGCGGCCCCGCGACGATCGTTACCCTGACCCCGGCCGGCCCCGCGGGCGCGGACCTTTCGCGCCGAAGGCGGCGCCATGCAGCGCGTCCGCGCACGAAGCTGTCTGCCAGCACGAGCGCGGAAGCCGTTGCCGCGAGGACGAACAATCCCACCAGTGCAATGCCGAGCATGACGCGAATCCTTCCGTTGCCGATCCCGGCTGTTGACAGCCTGTGGATGAGAAGTGGATAAACCCTTTGTCGCCCCTTTGTTCCGGGTGACGAGCCATGTGTTCCCTATTTGTTCCTGCCTGTCAAGCGCCGAATGGGGCGAGCGGCGTTTTTCCTGCGGCAAACGGGGGCTGGATTTTCGGTCAGAACCGGTCTAGGGGCGCGGCCGCGTGGCGAATCCGCGGGCATTTCCGCCGGGTTCGAACCCCACGCAAATCCACATGGAGAGCGCCACATACCGGTGCCTGCCGCGGGATCTCCGCACGGGTTCCAGCTCTCCAGAGGCTCAACCGGAAAGGAAATACCTATGGCGGCTTCCACCGTCACCATGCAGCAATTGATCGAGGCCGGCGCGCACTTCGGCCACCAGACCCACCGCTGGAACCCGCGGATGAAGCCGTACATCTTCGGCGCCCGCAACGGTGTGCACATCATCGACCTGTCGCAGACCGTTCCGCTGTTCTCGCGCGCGCTCGACTTCATCGAGCAGACCGTGCGTTCGGGCGGCAAGGTCCTGTTCGTCGGCACCAAGCGCCAGGCCCAGGAACCGATCGCCGAGGCGGCCCGCGCCGCCGGCCAGCACTTCGTCAACCACCGCTGGCTGGGCGGGATGCTGACCAACTGGAAGACGATCTCCCAGTCGATCAAGCGCCTCAAGTCGCTGGAAGAGCAGCTTTCGGGCGACACCTCGGGCCTGACCAAGAAGGAAGTCCTCCAGCTCACGCGCGAGCGGGACAAGCTGGAGCTTTCGCTCGGCGGTATCCGCGACATGGGCGGCATTCCCGACGTGATGTTCGTGATCGACGCGAACAAGGAAGACCTGGCGATCAAGGAAGCCAACGTGCTCGGCATCCCGGTCGTCGCCGTGCTCGACACCAATGTCGATCCCAGCGGCATCGCCTTCCCGGTTCCGGGCAACGACGACGCCAGCCGCGCCGTGCGCCTCTATTGCGAGGCCGTGCGCGATGCGGCAGCCGCCGGCCGCGGCGGCAAGGTCGCCGAAAGCGGTGACGACGTCGGCGCGATGGAACAGCCGCCGGTCGAAACCGCGGCCTGATTTCAGGCGACTGTCACAAACATGACCTAGCGCGCCGGGCCTGACCCTCGGGCCCGGCGCCCCAGATTTACAGAGGAAACGATCATGGCTGCATTCACTGCCGCTGACGTGAAGACCCTGCGCGAGAAGACCGGCGCGGGCATGATGGACGCCAAGAAGGCGCTCGAGGCCGCAGACGGCGATATCGAGGCCGCGGTCGACGCGCTGCGCGCCAAGGGCCTGGCCACCGCGCAGAAGAAATCCAGCCGCACCGCGGCCGAAGGCCTCGTCGGCGTTGCCGTCGCGGGGACTCGCGGCGTGGCGGTCGAGGTGAACTCCGAAACCGACTTCGTGGCCAAGAACGACAAGTTCCAGGACTTCGTCCGCAAGACCACCGAGGCCGCGCTGTCGGTCGAAAGCGACGACGTCGAGGCGCTCAAGGCCGCCGCCTATCCCGAGGGCGGGACCGTGGCCGACAAGCTGACCGACAACGTCGCGACCATCGGCGAGAACCAGCAGGTTCGCCGGATGAAGACCGTCTCGGTCGAGAACGGCGTCGTCGTTCCTTACGTCCACAACGCCGCCGCGCCCAACCTGGGCAAGATCGGCGTGCTCGTCGCGCTCGAGAGCGAAGCCGACAAGGCGACGCTCGAAGGGCTGGGCAAGCAGCTGGCGATGCACATCGCCGCCGCCTTCCCGCAGGCCCTCGATGCCGAAGGGCTCGACCCCGAGGTGATCGAGCGCGAGCGCAAGGTCGCCGCGGAAAAGGCCGCCGAAAGCGGCAAGCCGGCCGAGGTCCAGGAAAAGATGGTCGAAGGCGCGGTGAAGAAGTTCGCCAAGGAAAACGCGCTGCTGAGCCAGGTCTTCGTGATGGACAACAAGACCCCGGTGGCGGACGTCGTTGCCAAGGCGGGCAAGGACGCAGGCACGCCGATCGTCCTGAAGGACTATGTCCGCTTCCAGCTCGGCGAAGGCATCGAGAAGGAAGAAAGCGACTTCGCGGCAGAGGTTGCCGCGGCCGTCGCCGGCTGACTTTTCGCAGCGCACGAACATGCGGCCGTCGAACCCCGGTTCGGCGGCCGTTTTCGTTCGGCGGCCCGGCCCCGGCTTTCCCTTTGCGCGCAAGGGGCGGGGCGGCTAAGGACGCCGGCAACCCTCGCAACTTTCTCGGAAACCAGCCAGTCCATGTCTTCCCCGGAATACAAGCGCATACTCCTGAAACTCTCGGGCGAGGTGCTGATGGGCGACCAGCAGTTCGGGATCGACCCCGCCTTCGTCGCGGAACTGGCGCAGGAAGTGAAGGCGGCCAAGGATACCGGGCTGGAAATCTGCCTGGTGATCGGGGGCGGCAATATCTTCCGCGGCATGGCCGGCGCGGCGCAGGGGATGGACCGGGCGCAGGCCGACTACATGGGAATGCTGGCGACGGTGATGAACGCGCTGGCGATGCAGAACGCGCTCGAACAGCTCGGCGTGCAGACCCGCGTCCAGTCGGCGGTACAGATGGACCAGGTGTGCGAGCCGGTGATCCGGCGCCGCGCCGAACGCCACCTGGAAAAAGGGCGCGTGGTGATCTTCGCCGCCGGTGTCGGCGCGCCTTATTTCACCACCGACAGCGGCGCGGCGCTGCGCGCGGCCGAGATGCGCTGCGACGCGCTGTTCAAGGGGACGAGCGTGGACGGGGTCTATGACAGCGACCCGAAGAAGAATCCCGCCGCAAAACGTTTCGAAACCGTCAGCTACGACAAGGTGCTGGCGAACAACCTCAAGGTTATGGATGCATCGGCCGTCGCGCTCTGCCGCGATAACGGGATCCCGATCGTGGTCTTCTCGATCCGCGAAAAGGGCAATCTCGCGCGCGTGCTCGCCGGCCAGGGCGTCCAGACGGTAGTGAAAGAGGAAGCCTGACAATGGCCAAATACGACAAGAGCGATATCGAGCGCCGGATGCAGGGCGCGGTGGAAAGCCTGAAGGGCGACCTGTCGGGGCTGCGGACCGGGCGCGCCAACACCAGCCTGCTCGACCCGGTCCAGGTCGAAGTCTACGGCGCGATGATGCCGCTCAACCAGGTGGCGACGGTCAACGCGCCCGAACCGCGGATGCTCGCGGTGCAGGTGTGGGACAAGGCGAACGTGACCGCGGTCGAGAAGGGCATCGCCCATGCCAACCTGGGCCTCAACCCGATGACCGACGGGCAGACGATTCGCCTGCCGATGCCCGACCTGACCGAAGAGCGTCGCCGCGAACTGGCCAAGCTCGCCGGGAAGTACGCGGAGAACGCGAAGATCGCGATCCGCAACGTCCGCCGCGACGGGATGGAAGCCCTGAAGGAAGACGAGAAGAAGAAGGAAATTTCCGAGGACGACCGCAAGCGCAGCGAGGAGGAGGTCCAGAAGCTGACCGACAAGTACGTCGCCGAAGCCGATGCCGCCGCCGCGCAGAAGGAAAAGGAAATCCTGACCCAGTGATCGACCCGGGCTCAGGAAAGGCGTTCGTGCCCGCCACTGTCGTGCCCGCCGCTGTCATGTCAGGCCGCTGCCGCCCGAAAGCCGCGCGATGACGACCCCCCGCCACGTGGCCATCATCATGGACGGCAATGGCCGCTGGGCCAAGCGCCGCCACCTGCCGCGCGCGATGGGCCACCAGCGCGGCGTGGAGGCCGTGCGCGCGCTGGTGCGGGGCCTGGCCGGCACGGGGATCGAGTGCCTCACGCTCTACGCTTTCAGCTCGGAGAACTGGAAGCGGCCGGGCGAGGAAGTCGACGACCTGATGAACCTGATGCGCAAGTTCGTGAAATCGGACCTGCCCGAGTTCATCGCCAACGACGTCAGGCTGAAGATCATCGGCGACTGGCGCTCGCTCGCTCCCGACATCGTCGAGATGCTCGAAGATGCGCTGGCCCGCACGCGCGAGGGCACGCGCACCCTGGCGGTGGCGCTCAACTACGGGTCGCAGCAGGAAATCGCCCGTGCCGCCGCCCGGGCCGCGCGGGAAGGGGAGGTGACGACCGAGACGATCGCCGCCCATCTCGACACCGCGGACCTGCCTCCGCTCGACCTGCTGATCCGCACCAGCGGGGAAGTGCGCCTGTCCAATTTCCTCCTCTGGCAATGCGCCTATGCCGAGATGATCTTCGTCGACACGCTGTGGCCCGATTTTACCCTCGGCCACCTGGCCGATGCGCTGGAGGAATTCGCCCGGCGGGAGAGGCGATATGGCGGACGGTGACAAGCGTGCCCCGGCGGGCGCGGCGCCCGGGGCCGGGCGCTCCGACCTGCCGATCCGGCTGGCGTCGGCGGCAGTCATGCTCGTGCTGGCCGGGCTCGCCCTGTGGCAGGGCGGGCGGGTGCTCGACCTGTTCATCGGCCTCGTCGCCTTCGCCTGCCTTGCCGAGTTCACGGTGCTCGTCGCGCGCGCGACCGCCAATATCCCCTATCGCCTGGCCGCGCTGATTGCCGGCGCGCTCTACATCGGCGGGGCAGCCGCGGTGCTCGTCGGCGCGAGCGAGCCGATACTGGTGCTGATCCTGGGGGTCACGATCTTCACCGACAGCGGCGCCTATTTCGCCGGCCGCGCGATCGGCGGGCCGCGCATCGCGCCGCGGATCAGCCCGTCCAAGACCTGGGCGGGGCTCGGCGGGGGGATGGTCGCTTCCGCGCTATGGACCGGTGCCTGGGCCTGGGCGATCGAGCGCGGCTTTGCCGGCCTCGGCCCCGGGGCGCCGCCCGCGCTGCCGTGGGACGACGCGCTGCCGGCCTATGTCGCGCTGGGGGCCGGCCTGGCCGTGCTCGCCCAGGCGGGCGATTTCCTCGAAAGCTGGCTCAAGCGCCGTGCCGGGGTGAAGGACAGCTCGCGGCTGATCCCCGGCCACGGCGGCGTGTTCGACCGCGTCGACGGCCTCCTGCCCGTCGCGCTCGCCATGGGCGGCATGGCCGCGTCGGTGGCTGCGTGACGCGCGCGATCTCGATCCTCGGCGCGACCGGTTCGGTCGGGGCCTCGACGCTGGACCTCGTGCGCCGCAACCGCGAGCAATGGCGCGTGGTCGCGCTGACCGCGAACTGCAGCGCCGGAGAACTCGCCGCGCTGGCCCGCGAATTCGACGCGGAAATCGCCGTCGTGGCCGACGAATCGTGCCTCGGCGACTTGCGCGCCGCGCTGGCCGGGTCGACCGTCGAGGCGGCCGGCGGCAGGCCGGCGCTGTGCGATGCGGCTGCCCGCGCGGCCGATATCACGGTGGCCGCGATCGTCGGCTGCGCCGGGCTGCGCCCGACGATGACGGCAATCCGCCGGGGCGGGGCGATCGCGCTCGCCAACAAGGAAGCGCTCGTGTCCGCCGGCCCGGTGATGACCGCGGCCGTGGCGGAGCACGGCGCGACCCTGCTGCCGGTCGATTCGGAACACAACGCGATATTCCAGTGCCTGCAGGGCGGCCGCCTGGCCGATGTCCGCTCGATCACGCTGACCGCCAGCGGCGGCCCGTTCCGCACCTGGAGCGCGGAGCGGCTGGCCCGCGCCACCCCGGCCGAGGCGGTCGCCCATCCCAACTGGGACATGGGCGCGAAGATCAGCGTCGATTCGGCGACGATGATGAACAAGGGCCTCGAATTCATCGAGGCGCACCACCTGTTCCCCGTGGGGCTGAAGGCGCTGCGCATCGTCGTTCATCCGCAAAGCGTAGTCCATTCGATGGTCGAATACCGCGACGGATCGACGCTGGCCCAGCTCGGTCCGTCGGACATGCGCGTGCCGATCGCCTCGTGCCTCGCCTGGCCGGAACGGATGGACACCCCTTGCGACCCGCTGGACCTCGCGGCGATCGGGGCGCTGACGTTCGAACGCCCTGACGAGGGGCGCTTCCCCGCCACGCGGC
Organism: Pelagerythrobacter marinus; assembly: GCF_034375205.1. Taxonomy (NCBI): domain Bacteria; kingdom Pseudomonadati; phylum Pseudomonadota; class Alphaproteobacteria; order Sphingomonadales; family Erythrobacteraceae; genus Pelagerythrobacter; species Pelagerythrobacter marinus. Next base: position 1,252,794 of record NZ_CP139719.1, read on the forward strand.
TGGCGCGCGAGGCCGCCCATGCCGGCGGGGCCGCGGCCGCCGTGCTCAACGCGGCGAACGAAACCGCCGTGGAAGCTTTCCTGGCCGGTCAGATCGCGTTCACCCGGATTGCCCTAGTGGTGGAGCAGACCCTCGAACGCCTTGCCCCGCCGCCGCCCGCGACTCTCGACGACGTGCTCGCCGTCGATGCCGAGGCGCGGCGCCGTGCCCGCGAAATCATGGAGAACGCCGCAAGTGGCCGATAGCCCTTCATTCTGGATGTACGTCGTCGGCTTCCTGCTAGTGCTGGGGCCGCTGATCACGATCCACGAGTTCGGCCACTACCTGGTCGGGCGCCTGTTCGGCGTTCACGCGGAGGCTTTCTCGATCGGTTTCGGCAAGGAAATCGCCGGCTGGACCGACCGCCGGGGGACTCGCTGGAAGCTCTCGGCCCTGCCGCTGGGCGGCTATGTCCAGTTTCGCGGCGACATGAACCCCGCCAGCATTCCCGACGACGAGGGGCTGGCCGCGATCCCCGAGCGCGACCGGGCCGGGGCCTTCCACTTCAAGCCATTGTGGCAACGGGCGCTGATCGTCTTCGCCGGGCCGGCGACCAACGTGATCGTCGCCCTCGGCATCTTTGCCGCCTTCTTCATGGTGGTCGGCAAACCGGTTCCGGTGGAGGCGGAAAGCCAGCTGACGGTCGCCGGTTTCTCCGAGGAATCGGCCGCCCGGTCGGCGGGGATGAAGATCGGCGATCGCATCGTGGCCATCGACGGCGAGCCGATGAACGGTTTTCGCGACGTGCAGGATGCCGTCATGCTCTATCCCGGGCGCACGTTCGAGATCGCGGTGGACCGCGGCGGCCGGGCACTCGAACTGGAGGTGACCGCCCGCCCGCTGGAGATCGAGGACAATTTCGGCAACGTGTCGACGATCGGCCTGATCGGCATCGCCCCCGCGGCGGTCGAACACGATTTCGTCCGCCAGGGTCCGCTGGCCTCGCTCGGCCTGGCAGTGGATCACAGCATCGACATCGGGCGGATGATGATCACCGGGGTGGGGCAGATCCTGTCGGGCGAACGCTCGGTCCAGGAACTGGGCGGCCCGATCAAGATCGCCAAGTTTTCCGGCGAGCAGTTCAGCCTGGGCCCGCTGGCCTTCATCAACTTCATCGCGCTGATCTCGCTTAATTTGGCATTCATCAACCTCTTGCCAATCCCGGCGCTCGACGGCGGCCACCTGGCGTTCTACGCGCTGGAGGCGGTTCGCCGGAAGCCGCTGGGATCGCGGGGGCAGGAACTGGCTTTTCGCACCGGCCTGGCGCTGGTGCTGGGATTGATGGTGTTCGTCACGATCAACGACCTGGTTTCGCTGCCGATATTCGGCAGCTGACCGATCCGGGGGGACTATAGAGCGCGGGGGACTCGTTCCTTCCTTTGCTTGATCGGGGGCACTGCATCGGGCAAGGGCGGCATTTGCCGCAGCGCCCGATGATGGGCTGCGGCCCATTGGTGCAATGGATAAGGATGGACGGGATCACCGTGGCGATGACAGAACGCGAGAAAGCCGCCGGCGCATTCGGCAAGACCGGCGCACGTTTCGCGCTAGCCCTCCTGGGGGGCACCATGCTGGCCGGCGTGCCGGCGCCTTCGCTGGCACAGGACGCGGGGGCCGCGGCGCAGCCTGCCGCCGCGCAGCAGCCGCAGCCGGCGCCCAGCGGCGACACGATCCAGTCGATCACCGTGGTCGGGGCCCAGCGGCTGGAGGCGGGAACGATCCTGTCCTATATCGAAATGCGCGCGGGCGATACGTACACGCAGGCTCTCGCCGACCAGGCGCTGAAGGATCTCTACGCGACCGAGCTGTTCTCCGACGCCAGCATCCGCAACGACGCCGGCACCGTGGTCATCTCGGTGACCGAGAACCCGGTGATCAACCGGATCATCCTGGAGGGCAACAAGCGGATCAAGAACGACAAGATCCTGCCCGAAATCCGCCTCGCGCCCCGGCAGATCTTCACCCGTTCCAAGGTCCGGGCCGACACGGCGCGGATCATCGAGCTGTACAAGCGCCAGGGCCGGTTCGCCGCTTCGGTGGAGCCGAAGACGGTCGAGCTGAGCCAGAACCGTGTCGACATCGTGTTCGAGATCAGCGAAGGGCCGAAGTCGAAAGTCCGCCAGATCAATATTCTCGGCAACGAGGAATTCGATGACGGCGAGCTGAAGAGCGAGATGGTGACCAAGGAAGCGCGCTTCTTCCGCTTCTTCAGCTCCAACACCAGCTACGACCCGGACCGGCTGGCCTTCGACCAGCAGAAGCTGCGCCAGTTCTATCTCACCGAAGGCTACACCGATTTTCGGGTGGTGTCCGCCGTCGCGGAGCTTACCCCCGACAAGCGCGACTTCATCATCACGTACGTGGTCGAGGAAGGCGATCGTTACCGCTTCGGCGATGTCGAAGTGGACAGCCAGATCCGCGACTTCGACAGCGAACGCATGACCAGCAACCTCGCGATCAAGAGCGGGGACTGGTACAACGCCAAGCTGGTCGAGGATACGGTCGAGCAGATGAACGAGCTGGCCGGCACGTTCGGCTATGCCTTCGCCGACACGCAGCCGCAGTTCGTGCGCAACCCCGAAGACCTGACGATGGACGTGACGTTCGTCCTGCGCGAGGCGCCACGCGTCTATGTCGAGCGGGTCGATGTCAACGGCAATACGCTGACGCAGGACAAGGTCATTCGTCGCGAGTTCCGCGTGGCCGAAGGCGATGCGTTCAACTCGCTGCAGGTCAAGCGTTCGACCAACCGGATCAAGTCGCTCGGTTATTTCCAGGAAAACTTCGAGATCGAGCAGAAGGAGGGCAGCGCCCCCGACCGCATCGTGCTGGAAGCGAACGTGGAAGAGCAGCCGACCGGCGAGCTGCAGCTTTCGGCGGGCTTCTCGTCGATCGAGAACTTCATCCTCGCCGGCTCGATCAAGCAGAACAATTTCCGCGGGCGCGGCCAGACGGTCGGCGCATCGGTCAATTACTCGCGTTATTCGCGGTCCGCGGCGCTGAGCTTCACCGAGCCTTACGTCTTCGATCGCAACATCTCGACCGGGATCGATATCTACCGCAAGGACTACAACAGCTTCAATTTCACCAACAACGACCGGAACCGGACGTTCGAGCAATCGACCACCGGTTTCTCGCTGCGCCTCGGCGTGCCGCTGACCGAATATATCTCGGCCATCGGCAGCTATACGCTGAACTACGACGACGTGTCGCTCGACGAGTTCACCTATTACAGCGACATCGACGGCGACGGTGTGGCGGAATGCGACCCGGTGCTCGCGGGGCGTTACTTGTGCGAGGCGGTCGGGACGCGGCTCAGCTCGATCCTCGGGCTCACCGTGTCGATGCGGACGATCGACAATCCCTATCGCCCGACGCGCGGGCACACGCTTTCGCTCAGCACCGAGTTCGCCGGGCTCGGTGGCGACGTGAAATACCTGCGGCTGCGGGCCAAGGGGGCGAAGTACTGGCCGGTGTTCGGCGGCTTCATCTTCTCGCTCCAGGGCGAAGGCGGCGTGATCAAGGGACTGGAAGATCGCGGCCCGGGGGTGGACGACGTGCGCCTGACCGACCGCTTCTTCCTCGGCGAGCCGCAGTTCCGCGGCTTCGACATCCGCGGCGTGGGCCCGCGCGTCCTGCGCCAGCCGATCCGCGATACCGACGGCGACGGGGTCGGCGAACTGATCACCGATCGCGACCAGGTGGGCGACGACGCCCTGGGCGGCAATGCCTATTACCTCGGCCGTGCCGAGCTGGAGATCCCGCTGGGCTCGGGCGCGCGCGAAATGGGGCTGCGCCCCTCGATCTTCGTCGACGTCGGGGCGCTGTTCAACGTGACCCGGCCGGTGCTGCAGAGTTCGCCGTTCCCCGACGGTATCCAGAGGCAGCTGTTCGATAACGACGGCAACCCGCTCTACGTCGACCCCGACGATCCGACGCAGTGGACCACCGACCCGGCCGACGGTTCGGGCAACCCGAACGATCCGTGGATGTACCAGGTGGCCGCGCCTTTCCAGGAAGTCTTCCTGGGTGATTCCGCCAGCCCGCGCGTTTCCGTGGGTATAGGCGTCAACTGGAACTCGCCCTTCGGGCCGTTTCGCATCGACTTCGCCCACGTGCTCAGGAAGGAGCCGGGCGACGACACCAAGAAATTCACCTTCAACGTAGGGACACAGTTCTGATGAAAACGCTTTTCAAGCCGGTTCTCGCTGCCGGCCTCATGCTGACCGCTTCGGCGGCGCCCATGCTCGCCGCGCCGGCCGTGGCCCAGGATGCGCGCGGTATCGGCGTCGTCAGCCTGCCGGCCGTGATCGCCAATTCCAACGCCTATCGCACCGCGGAACAGCAGCGCCAGACGACCTACCAGGCGCAGATCAGCCAGGCCGAATCGCGCCGGCAGCAGATCGAGGCGCAGCTGACCCCGATGATCCAGGCGTTCAACACCGCGCGCCAGGGCGCCAATCCGGACCAGCAGGCGCTGCAGCAGCAGGCCGCGCAGATCCAGCAGATCGAGCAGGCGGGCCAGCGCGAACTGCAGACGATCCTCGCACCGGTCGCGCTCAGCCGCGCCTACGTGACCGAGCAGATCGAAGACCGCCTGGATGAGGCCGTGCAGGCCGCCGCTGCCAAGCGCAACGTCACGCTGATCCTCGATGCAACCTCGGGCCAGGTCATCTTCGCCGGCGCGCAGCACAATCTGACGCAGGACGTGCTGAACGAGCTCAACACGCTGGTGCCCAGCGTGCAGATCACCCCGCCCGAAGGCTGGGTTCCGCGCGAGATCCGGCAGCAGCAGCAGGCCGCCGCGCAGGCGGCCCAGGCCCAGCAGGCCGCGCAGCCGCAGCAGCCGACCGGCCGCTGATCGAACGGCAAGAAGCACAGGGTGAAGAAGGCAGGGCGATGAGCGACGACACGGGCGCACGGTCCGATTACGATATCCGCAAGGTGCTGGCCGCCCTGCCGCACCGTTACCCCCTCCTGCTGGTGGACAGGGTCCGCTCGATCGATCTGGGCGAGCGCATTCACGCGGTGAAGGCGGTCACCTTCAACGAGGATTTCTTCCAGGGCCACTTTCCCGGCGCGCCGATCATGCCCGGGGTCCTGCAGGTCGAGGCGATGGCCCAGGCGGCCGCTATCCTGGGGATCGAGACGCTCGAGCTGGCCGGGAGCGGAAAGCTGGTCTATTTCATGGGGATAGACAACGCGAAGTTCCGCGCACCGGTGACCCCGGGGTGCCTGCTCGATCTGGAAGTGGAGTTCCTCCAGAAACGCAGCCGGGTCTACAAGTTCAAGGGCCGGGCCAGCGTGGAAGGCAAGACGACCTCGGAAGCGGAATTCACCGCGATGATCGCCGATCCGCCAGCTGGCTGAGGGCACGCCGGGGCCGGCCACCCGCCCGGCGAACCACCCGGGCGCGAGCGGGCTTGCTTTTCGCACGAAACACGCCTAGGCGCGCGCCTTTCCCGACACTGCCGACCGGTCGGAACCGGTCATATGCACAAGGATCTTTGAGCCATGAAGGCCGACGCACATCCCGATTACCACACCATCACGGTCAAGATGACCGATGGCACCGAATTCCAGACCCGCTCGACCTGGGGCAGCGAAGGCGACACGCTGACGCTCGATATCGATCCCACCAGCCACCCGGCCTGGACGGGCGGCAAGCAGCAGATCCAGGAAGGCGGCCGCGTGGCTGCGTTCAACAAGCGTTTCGGCGGCCTCTCGCTCAAGAAGGGCTGATTTCGCCGGCGATCGGCGGCGCCGATCGCGCCGCGCCGGAAGAATCGGGGCGGTCCGCATGGGCCGCCCTTTTTCGTTTGTCCGGCTCGCTCACGCACGCACCATTCGCGCGGATTCGGGGCGAGGGCGTGCCATTTCCCTGTCTCGGGGCCATGCCTTCGGAGGCAGGCGAAATTTTCTTGCGCCGGCAAGGGCGGGGCGCAGTTTTCGCTTTGCAAACCGGCGCGCTTGTGCAACAGGCGCGCGCCTTGGCGGTTCGCGGCTTGACCGCGTGGCGCAGGGGCGTATCAGCCCCGCTTTAACACGGCAGGCCCAGGTCGGGCCGGGCATGTGGCGATCGTAGCTCAGTTGGTTAGAGCGCCGGTTTGTGGTACCGGAGGTCGCGGGTTCGAACCCCGTCGATCGCCCCATTTTCCCAGTTTCTTGCCGTTGATCACAGCGGGGCTTTCTCACGGACATGACGGCTTTCTGGACCGAAGCGGACTTCGACGATCACGAACTGGTGCAGCTTGTCAGGGATCGCCGGTCGGGCCTGACCGCGATCATCGCGCTTCATTCGACCCATCTCGGCCCGGCAGCGGGCGGCACGCGCTTCTGGCACTATGCCGATGCGGGGGAGGCCATGCGCGATGCCCTGCGCCTCAGCCGCGGGATGAGCTACAAGAACGCCATGGCCGGCCTGCCGATGGGCGGCGGCAAGGCGGTGATCCTGGCCGGTGAGGACAAGGCGAAGACGCCCGACATGCTGGCGGCCTTCGGCGACGCGGTGGAGGCACTGGGCGGCCGCTACGTCACGGCCGAAGACGTGGGAATCGGCGAAAGCGACATGGTCGCCGTGTCGCAGCGGACCGATTACGTATCCGGCCTGCCGGTCAGCGGCGAAGGGGCGGCAGGGGGCGATCCCGGGCCGTTCACCGCGATGGGCATCTATCACGGCATCAAGGCCGCCGTGCGGTACAAGCTGGGCAAGGACAGCGTCGAGGGCGTCCATGTCGCGATCCAGGGCACCGGCAGCGTGGGCGGCGGCGTTGCCCGCCTGCTGGCGAAGGACGGCGCGCGCCTGACCCTGTCGGACATCAACCAGGCCCGCGCCGCCGAACTGGCGGAAGAACTGGGCGCGCAGACGGCCGCGCCCGATGCGATCATGGGCGTCGCCTGCGACGTCTTCAGCCCCAATGCCCTCGGCGCCATCCTCGACGAAGACGGGATCGCGCGGCTCGACACGCCGATCGTGGCGGGCGGGGCGAACAACCAGCTCGCCTGTGCCCACCACGGCCGGATGCTGGCGGAACGCGGCATTCTCTACGCCCCCGATTACGTTATCAACGCCGGCGGCATCATCAGCGTGACGCTGGAATACCTGGCCCGCCGCAACGGCACGCCGAGCGACATCAACGAAGTGCGCAAGCGGATCGCGCGGATCCCCGAGCGGCTCGAGGAAGTCTGGCGCAAGAGCGACGAAAGCGGGCAGTCGCCCGACGTCGTGGCCGATCGCATGGCGCAGGAACTGATCGGGCGCGGCTGACCGTCCGGCGACGCGATCGCTCGCGGGCGGGGCAGGGCGCGAAACGCTTGCCCCGCGCGGGCTCTCCTGCCATTGCGCCTCGCGAACGGACCTGATCGATGCATGGCTTCGCCAATCCCAAGCGGTTCCTCTCCCTCGCGCGCTGGCTGACCCCGACGATGCTCGCGAGCGGGCTGGTGCTGGCCGCCGTCGCCCTCGCCTGGGGGCTGTGGTTCGTGCCGCCCGACCGCCTGATGGGCGAGACGGTGCGCATCCTCTTCCTGCACGTTCCCGCCGCCTGGCTCGGCATGGGGGGATGGGCGGCGATCGCCGTCGCCAGCGCCGCCTTCCTGGTATGGCGCCATCCGCTGGCCGCCCTGGCCGCGCGCGCCGCGGCGGTGCCGGGCATGGTCTTTACCGCCGTGTGCGTGGCGACGGGATCGATCTGGGGCCGGCCGACCTGGGGCACCTGGTGGGTATGGGACGGGCGGCTGACGTCGATGCTGGTCCTGCTGTTCCTCTATTTCGGCTATCTCGCGCTGGCCCAGGCCGTGGCGCGCGAAGGCGGGTCGAGCCGCATCCCGGCGATCTTCGGCCTCGTCGGGGCTATCAACATCCCGATCATCAACCGCTCGGTCGTGTGGTGGAACTCGCTCCACCAGCCGCCCAGCATCACCGTGGGCAAAAGCGCGATCGATTCGCAGTTCCTCGCCCCGCTGCTGGTCGCGGTGCTCGGCTTCTCGCTGGTCTTCGGCGGGGTCGTCCTCGCCCGGATGCGCGCGCTGCTGGGCGACATCCAGGCCGATGCGCGGCTGCGGCGCAAGGCGGGGGAGGCGGCCTGATGCGCGAGGCGCTGGACCAGTGGACTTTCGTGGTCGCGGCCTATGCCCTGGGCATTGCCGCCACCCTGGCGCTCGTCGCCTGGGCATGGTGGGACATGCGCCGGGCCGAGCGGCGGCGGGAAGAGGCACGCCGCAAGTGACCGCCCCTGCCGACCGGATCAAGGCCAAGCACCAGCGCCTCGTGCTCGTGGTCATCGCGCTGGTCGCGCTCGTCGGCGCGGGCCTGCTCGCCGCGTGGGCCCTGCGCAGCCAGGCGAGCTATTTCTACGTTCCCGAACAATTCGTCTCCGAACCGCCGGAGCCGGGCCGCGCAGTCCGCCTGGGCGGAATGGTGGAGGAAGGATCGATCCGCACGATGCCCGACGGGGTGACGATCGCCTTCGTCGTCGGCGACGGCAAGGCGCGCGTCCCGGTGCGCTTTTCCGGCATCCTGCCCGACCTTTTCGTCGAGGGATCGGGCGTCGTGGCCGAGGGGCGCCTCGGCGGTGACGGGACTTTCGTGGCCGACAGCCTCCTGGCCAAGCACGACGAGAACTACGTCCCGCGCGAGCTGCAGGAAATGACCGAGCACCAGCGGCGCGACCTCGTGGCCGAGGCGGAGGACGGCGCTTGATCGCCGGGCTCGGCCTGGCGGCACTGTGGCTGGCAGCGGCGCTCGCCGCCCTGCAGCTCTATGCCGGCGCGATGGCGCAGCACGACGGCGGCGGCGCGGCGGCCGCGCTGGTCCGGCCGGCGGCGGTGGTGCAGGGGCTGGCCTGCGCCTTCGCCTTCGTCATGCTGCTGTGGCTGTTCGCGGTGACCGACCTCTCGGTCAAGCTGGTGGCGACCAATTCGCATTCGGCCAAGCCCTTGATCTACAAGCTGACCGGTGCCTGGGGCAACCACGAAGGCTCGATGCTGCTGTGGGTCGCCGTGATGGCGCTTTCCGGCAGCCTGATCGCACTGGTCGAACGGCGCCTGCCCGAACGCACGATGCTGGCGACGCTCGCCGCGCAGGCCTTCGTCGGGCTCGGCTTCTATGCCTTCCTGATCTTCAGCTCCAACCCGTTCGAGCGCCTGCCCCAGCCTCCGGCCGAGGGGCTCGGCCTCAACCCGCTGCTGCAGGACATCGGCCTCGCGCTCCACCCGCCGACGCTCTATTTCGGCTATGTCGGCCTCTCGGTCGCCTTCAGCTTCGCCGTCGGCGCGCTGTTGACGCGGCAGGTCACGCCCGAGTTCGCGCGCGTCATGCGGCCCTGGGTCCTGGGTGCCTGGGTCTTCCTGACGCTCGGCATCACGGCCGGGTCGTACTGGGCCTATTACGAGCTCGGCTGGGGCGGCTGGTGGTTCTGGGACCCGGTGGAGAACGCCTCGCTGATGCCCTGGCTGGCGGCGACCGCGCTGCTTCACTCGGCCAGCGTGCTGGCCGCGCGCGACGCCTTGCGCGCATGGACGATCATGCTCGGCGTCGTTGCATTCTCGATGTCGATGCTCGGCACGTTCCTCGTCCGCTCGGGCATTCTCACCAGCGTCCACGCTTTCGCCGTCGATCCCCAGCGCGGGGCGTTCATCCTGGTCCTGCTCGCGCTCTATATCGGCGGGGCGCTGGCGCTGTTCGCGCTGCGCGCCGGATCGGTCAGCGAAGGCCAGCGCTTCGCCGCGACGAGCCGCGAGGGCGCGCTGGTGTTCAACAACGTGATGCTGAGCGCGATCCTGGCCATCGTCCTGCTGGGCACGCTCTACCCGCTGCTGACCGAAGCCTTCGACGTGCGCGTCTCGGTCGGGCCGCCTTACTTCAACCCGGTCGGCGCGATCTTCGCCGTGCCGATGCTGCTGGTCATGGCGGTCGGCCCGCTGCTGCGCTGGCGGCGCGACAGCCTCGCCCGCATTCAGCGGCCGGTCGTGCTGATCGGCGTGATCCTGCTCGCGGCGGCCGCCGCGGCGCTGGCGATCGGCGGCGTCGATCTTCTGCCGCTGCTGGGCCTGGCGCTTTCGGCCGCGCTCGCTCTCGCCAGCCTCATGCCGCTGCGCCGGCGCCGGCTTCACCGGGTCCCGCTGTCGGTCTGGGGCATGGTCGTGGCTCATTTCGGGCTGGCCGTCGCGGTGTTCGGCATGGCGAGCGAGACGGCCTTTTCCGACGAACACCTGGCCGCTATCGCGCCCGGCGAGACCGTGCGGGTCGGCCCCTGGTCGGTCACCCTGGCCGAGGTCCTGCCCAATGCCGGGCCGAACTGGACCGCGATCGAAGGCCACCTCCTCGCCAGTTACCGCGACGGGGATCCGGTCGCGCTCGATCCGCAGTCGCGCAGTTTCTGGGCCCCGGTGCAGGAGACGACCGAAAGCGCGCTGGCCACCCGCTGGAACGGGCAGCTCTATGCCGTCGTCGGCACGGCCGGCGATGTCGGCGCCGTGACCGAGGGCGACGTGCGGCGCTGGCAGCTCCGGCTATGGTGGAAACCGTTCGTGACCTTCATCTGGTACGGCGGCATCCTGGTCGCGCTGGGCGGCGCGCTGGCGCTGGTCGGGCGGGTTGCGGCGGACGTGAAACGCCGGACGGTCCGCGCGCGGGCCGCAGAGCGCCGGGCGGAGGTGATCGAGTGATGCGCTGGTGGTGGATTCCCTTGCTGCTTTTCGCGCTGTTCCTGGGCGTTGCCGCCTATCAGCTGAACCAGCCGAAGGACGATTTCGTCCCCAGCGCGATGATCGGCGAACCCTTGCCGGCGTTCGACCTGCCGCCCGCGCTGGACGGCGTGCCGGGCGTTTCAAGCGCCGATTTCCGCGACGGCAAGCCGCGCCTGCTGAACATCTGGGCGAGCTGGTGCGTGCCCTGCATTGCCGAGGCACCGCAGCTCGAGCGGCTGCGCGAGGAAGGGGCGGAGATCGTCGGCGTCGCGATTCGCGACCGGCCGGAAGACGTCGCCGCCTTCCTCGACCGTTACGGCAATCCCTATACGCGGATCGGCGCGGACGACCTGTCGCAGGTCCAGCTCGCCATCGGTTCTTCCGGCGTGCCCGAGACGTTCGTGATCGACGGCGAAGGGCGGATCACCCACCAGCATATCGGCGACATTCGTGCAGAGCATGTCCCGCGCCTGCTGGAGGAATTGCGGAAGGCCGGTCGATGAGGGGCGGCGGCATCCTCGCGGCCCTCGCGGCCCTCGCGGCGCTCGCGCTGGTGCCTGTGCCGGCGGCGGCGCAGCAGGACATGCCGCCCGCGCCCTATGCCTACCGCCAGCTCGACGACCCGGCGCAGGAGGCCGAGGCACAGGCGCTGATGGAGACGCTGCGCTGCCTCAAGTGCCAGAGCCAGTCGATCGCCGACAGCGATGCGCCGATGGCGGGCGACATGCGCCACCAGGTGCGCACCCGCATCGCCGCGGGCGAGGAGCCGGAGGAGATCCGCGCCTGGCTGGTCCGGCGTTATGGCGATTACGTCAGCTACGCACCGGTGATCGGCGAGACGACATGGCCGCTTTTCGCCGTGCCGCTGGCGTTGCTGCTGGTGGCCGGGGCGATCCTCTGGCGGCGGCTGAGGGGCGCCCGGTGACCTGGCTGCCCGCCCTAGCACTGGCGCTCGCGCTGTTCCTGGTCGCAGCTTTCGCGCTGCGCCTGCCGCGCGCGGGCTGGGCGGCCTTCGGATCGGCCCTGCTGTTCGGCCTGGCTGGCTATGCCTTCCAGGCGCGCCCCGATATCGCGTCGGCCCCGCGCGCTGCCGTCCCCCGGCCGAGCGAGGCGGGCGAGGCGATGATCGAGGCGCGGCGCACGATGTTCGATGCCCTCGTTCCGCCCAGCAATTTCGTGATCGTGGCCGACGGTTTCGCCCGGCGGGGGCAATATGCCGACGCGGCCAAGATCCTGCGCGGCGAAGTCCGCAAGGACCCGGGCAATGCGGAGGCATGGGTGGCGCTGGGCAATGCCCTGGTCGAGCACGCGCAGGGCAACCTGACCCCGGCGGCGACTTACGCCTACGACCGCGCAGCGCGCGCCGCGCCCGGCCACCCTGCCGCACCCTATTTCCACGGGCTGGCCCTGCTGCGCGCCGGCGAGCCCGACGAAACGCGCAGGCTCTGGGCGCAGGCGGTGGAGAACGCGCCGGAAGGGGCCGAGTGGCTGCCTGCGATGCAGCAGCGGCTCGAACGGCTCGACGCGCTGATCGCCGCGCTCTCCGCACGGTAATGGCCGTTCCCGGGCCATGTTGCAGGCGCGAAGGGACGGTGCTAAGCGCCGCCGCCTTTACATGGCGCGTCGAAGGCAGCACCGGGTAGATTCGGGAACGCCGATTTTATGAGCGAGACTTCCGTTTCACAGGATCCTGTGCCTTCGGGCGGCAGGCAGGCGGGCGCCCACGGCGCATCCTCGTCCAAGGCCGCGCTGGCCGTTGGCGCGATCGGCGTCGTCTTCGGCGATATCGGCACCAGCCCGATCTACGCCTTTCGCGAAACTTTCGTCGGTCCGCACCCGCTGGCGCTCGACACGCTCCATCTTCTCGGCGTGCTCAGCCTGATCTTCTGGTCGATGACGATCATCGTCTCGATCCAGTACGTCACGATCATGATGCGGGCCGACAACAAGGGGCAGGGCGGCACCCTGGCCCTCGTCGCGCTGATTTCCGGACGGGTGGGGCGAACCGGCTATGGCTGGGTCGCCGTCATGCTGGGGGTCTTCGCGACCGCGCTGTTCTACGGCGACAGCATGATCACGCCGGCCATCTCGGTCCTTTCCGCGGTGGAAGGGCTGACGACGGTGGAAGACAGCTTCGAACCTTTCGTCGTGCCGATCGCGCTGGTCCTTCTGATCGGGCTGTTCCTGCTGCAACGGCGCGGCACGGCCAAGGTCGGGCGGCTCTTCGCACCGGTCATGCTGGTCTATTTCAGCGTTCTCGCAATCCTCGGCCTGATCCAGATCGTCCAGAACCCGGGCGTGCTGGCCGCGCTCAACCCGTGGTACGCGGTCCAGTTCTTCCTGACCGACAAGCTCCTGGCCTTCCTGGCGCTCGGTTCGGTCGTGCTGGCGGTGACGGGGGCGGAGGCGCTCTATGCCGACATGGGCCATTTCGGCCGCGGCGCGCTGCGGATCGGGTGGTTCGGGTTCGTCATGCCGTGCCTCCTGCTCAACTATTTCGGGCAGGCGGCGATGATCATGGGGCTGGAAGCGGCCGCGGCGGCCGACGCTATCCGCAACCCGTTCTTCCTGATGGCGCCCGACGCCTATCGCCTTCCGCTCGTCCTGCTGGCGACATGCGCGACCTTCATTGCCAGCCAGGCGGTCATCACCGGGGCCTTCTCGGTCACGCACCAGGCGATCCAGCTCGGCTACGTCCCGCGCCTGTCGATCCTGCACACGAGCGAGACCGAGCACGGCCAGATCTACATCCCCTTCGTCAACTGGGTGCTGATGATCGCCGTCATCCTGCTGGTGCTGACGTTCCGCAACTCGTCGAACCTCGCCAGCGCCTACGGCATCGCGGTGACCGGCGCGATGCTGATCGATACCTGCCTGATGGCGGTCCTGTTCATCGCGGTCTGGCGGTGGAAGATGTGGATCGTGATCCCCGCCGCCGCGCTGTTCTTCGTGTTCGACGGGGCGTTCTTCGGGGCGAACCTGACGAAGGTGCCCGATGGCGGGTGGTTCCCGCTGCTGGTGGGCGCAATCGCCTTCACCTTCCTCACCACCTGGTCGCGCGGGCGCAAGCTGATGCGCGAGCGGATGAGCGAAGTCGCCCTGCCGATCGAGATCTTCGCCAAGTCGGCCAAGAACAGCGCCATCCGCGTGCCGGGCACGGCGATCTTCATGGCGTCGAGCACGGCGGGCGTGCCATCGGCCCTGCTGCACAACATCAAGCACAACCGGGTCCTGCACGAACGGGTCGTGATCCTGACGGTCGAGATCGCCGAGGAACCCTACGTCGATCCGGAACGTCGGATCGAGTTTCACGACCTGGGCGACGGGTTCTACCGCATGGTGCTGCATTACGGCTTCATGGAAGAAACCGACGTGCCGGCCGCGCTGAAGCAGGTGAACGGCTGCGGCGGCGCCTTCGACATGATGAACACCAGCTTCTTCCTCAGCCGGCAGACGCTGCTGCCGTCGAAGAACCCGAGCATGATGATCTGGCGCGAGAAGATCTTCTCGTGGATGCTGCGCAACGCGGCGACGGCGATGGAGTTCTTCCGCCTGCCGACCAACCGCGTGGTTGAACTGGGCAGCCAGGTCGAGATCTGATCGCCGGGGACGAGATCCGATCCCCGGGGGCGGCCGTTGCGGCGCAGCCCGGCGATGGCCCCGGTCAGGCGGTCGGTGGCGGGGTCCGTTCCTCTTCCTTTACTCCCTCGGCCGCCAGCCCGTGGCGCAGCAGCATCGGGATCTGGGTGAAGGTGAACAGGAACGTCAGAGGCAGGAACACCCAGAGCTTGGCCCAGAGCCAGGATTCGAACGACAGGCTGGCGCGGAGCACTTCGTTCAGGCCGGCAAGGGCGAAGAAGAAGAACGCCCAGTTGCGCGACAGCTTGAGCCAGCCCTGCGCGTCGAGCCCCTCGAACGCGGCGCCGAGCAGGATCTCGAGCAAGGCCTTGCCCCGCAGCCAGCCGATGAGCAGCGCGGTCCCGAACAGCAGGTAGATCACCGTCGGCTTGATCTGGATGAAGCTTTCATCGCGCAGCCAGATGGTGAGCGCGCCGAAGCCGACGATCAGCGCGGTCGAGAGCCAGAGCATCGGCGAGACGCGGCCGAATTTCCATTTCGAGAACGCGAGCGCCACGACCGCCGCGACCATGAAGGCGATCGTGCCGCGGATCACCGCCGCGATTTCGCCCAGCGCGCTCGATTCCGCGGGGGCATTGAACTTGTAGACGCCGAGGAACACCAGCAGCGGGCCGTAATCGACCAGGATGTTGAGCCAGCCGGATTTCTGTTTCTGTTCGCCCATCAGGCCACTCCTGCAATGACCCGCGCGACCAGGTCGGGATCGAACGGCCTCAGGTCGGATATCTTCTCGCCCACGCCGATCGCGTGGATCGGCAGGCCATATTGTTCGGCCGCCGCGACCAGCACGCCGCCGCGCGCCGTCCCGTCGAGCTTGGTCATGATCAGGCCGGTGACGCCGGCGACTTCCTTGAACACGTCGATCTGGCTCAGCGCGTTCTGGCCGTTGGTCGCATCGAGCACGAGGACGACGTCGTGCGGCGCCTCGGGGTTGAGGCGGCCGAGCACGCGGCGGATCTTGCTCAGCTCGTCCATCAGCTCGCGCTTGTTCTGCAGGCGGCCGGCGGTGTCGACGATCAGGGCGTCGGTCCCCCGATCGGTTGCCGCCTTGACCCCGTCGAACACGACCGATGCCGGATCGCCGCCTTCCGGTCCGCGCACGATCGGCGCGTCGATCCGCTCGGCCCAGGTGGCCAGCTGCCCGATCGCGGCGGCGCGGAAAGTGTCGCCGGCGGCCAGCATGACCTCGTAATCGTCTTCCTGGAACCAGTGCGCCAGCTTGGCGATCGTGGTCGTCTTGCCGCTGCCGTTGACGCCGATCACCAGGATCACCTGCGGGCGCGGAAAGGCCACGACTTCCAGCGGCCGCGCCACGGGGCGCAGGATGGCGGCGATCTCCTCCGCCACGGCTTCCTTCAGTTCGCGCTCGGAAATCTCCAGCCCGAAACGCTTGTCCGCCAGGCGGGCGCGGATGCGCGCCGCGGCCGAGGGGCCGAGGTCCGACAGGATCAGCGCGTCCTCGACGTCGTCGAGCGTCGCATCGTCGAGCCGGGCCGTGCCGACCGCGCCGGTCAAGTTGGTGGAAAGGCGGTCGGATGTCTTGCGGAAACCCGCGAAGAGCCGCTCGCTCCAGCTCGTCTCGCTCATAGGAGCAGGCCTTTCTCGTGATGCCGGGGTGTCAGGGTTACGATCTCGCCGCCGGCCGTTCCGGCGGGCAGGGCATGGCGCGCGAAATTGGCGGCGTGGCCGGTGCCGTCGCTCTCGGCCAGGACGACCTGTTCGGTGCCGACCAGCCGGTCCAGCCAGGCATCGCGCACCGCGGCGACTTGTGCGCGCAACTGCGCCGCGCGCTGCTTCACGGTCTCGCGCGCGACTTGCGGCATTCGCGCGGCCGGGGTGCCCGGGCGGGGCGAATAGGGGAAGACGTGGCCGTGCACGATCTCCAGCTCGCGCACGATCGACAGGTTGTCTTCGTGCGCGGCCTGCGTCTCGGTCGGGAAGCCGGCGATCAGGTCCGCCCCGATCGCGATCTCGGGCCGCGCGCGCTTCAGCCGGCCGACCAGGGCCAGTGCGTCGGCGCGCAAGTGGCGGCGTTTCATGCGCTTGAGGATCAGGTCGTTTCCGTGCTGGAGCGAGAGGTGCAGGTGCGGCATCAACCGCGGCTCGCCGGCGAAGAGGTCGAACAGTTCCGCGTCGATTTCGACCCCGTCGAGCGAGGACATGCGCAGGCGCGGCAGCTCGGGAAAAGCCTCGAGGATCGCCGCCACGAGCCGGCCCAGCGGCGGCCGGTCGGGCAGGTCGTGGCCCCACGACGTGACGTCCACCCCGGTCAGGACCACTTCGGGCGCGCCCTGTTCGACGTGGCGTTCCACCTCGCGCAGGACCTGGGGCACGGTGAGCGAGCGGCTTGGCCCGCGGCCCTGCGGGATGATGCAGAACGTGCAGGCATGGTCGCAGCCGTTCTGGACGGCGACGAAGGCGCGCGTGCGGCGCGCAGGCACCGGTTCGGTGCGTTCGGGCGCGTTCCAGGCCCGCGGGTCCAGCTTGCTGCGGTTCGCCACCAGCCCGTCCACCTCGGGCATGGCGGAAAGCTGGTCGCGCTCGACATCGGCGGCGCAGCCGGTCACCAGCAGCCGGGCGTCGGGCCGCTCGCGCCGGGCGCGCCGGATCGCCTGCCGGGTCGTGCGGACCGCCTCTGCCGTGACGGCGCAGCTGTTGACCACCACGACGTCGCGCTCGCCCGACAGCATGGCGCGGATGCGCTCGCTCTCGGCAATGTTCAGCCGGCAACCGAGCGAGATGACCTGCGCGCCGCCCGTCATGCGAAATCGTCCCATTCGAACGTGCCGCGATAGGCCTCGCGCGCCGGCCCGGTCATCGCGATGCGGCCGTCTTCGCCCCAGCGGATATCCAGCGGGCCGCCGGGCAGGACCACCTCGACCGCGCGGTCGGCCAGCCCCCGGCGCATCGCCGCGACCGCGGTGGCGCAGGCGCCGGTGCCGCAGGCCCGCGTCAGCCCCGCGCCGCGTTCCCACACCCGCAGGCGAATGCGGCTGCGCGATTCGACCGTGGCGACGTTGACGTTGACTCGCTCGGGAAACAGCGGGTCGTTCTCGATCCGGGGGCCAAGCGATTCCAGCACCACCGCGTCACAATCGGGGACGAAGAAGACCGCGTGGGGGTTGCCCACGTTCACCGCGGCGGGCGTTTCCAGCCCGTCCCAGCCGACCGGCATCGACAGGGTGTCCATCGCGTAGGCGAGGGGAATCTCGTCCCAGCCGAACCGGGGCCGGCCCATGTCCACCGTGGCCCCGCCCTCGCGCGGCTCGGCCGCGAGCAGGCCCCCGTCGGTCTCGATCCGTGCCGGGGCGCCGTGGAGCAGGGCAACCGCGCGGGTCGCATTGCCGCAGGCGCCGACTTCGCTGCCGTCGGCATTGACGATCCGCATCCGGAAATCGGCGCAATCGGAAGGTTCGAGCAGGATGAGCTGGTCGCAGCCGATCCCGGTGCGCCGGTCCGCGATGCGCGCGGCCAGCGCGCCCGTCATCGCCGGCAGGGTATCGCGCCGCGCGTCGAGCACGACGAAATCGTTGCCCAGGCCATGCATCTTGATGAACGGTACGCGCATTTCCCGCGCATCTATGCGCCGCGCGGGGGCGCGTCCAGTGCCATGGGCCCGGTCAGGCCTTCTTGCGCGCGGCCTCCCTGGCCAGTTCGGCGGCGCCCGCGCCATCGACCGGCTCGGCCGGCCGGGCCAGGCGGCCGAGGCCTTCCAGGCGCTCGCGCACCTGCTCGATCGTCTCGGGCCGGCCGTAGATATAGCCCTGGCCCTTGAGCTGGCCCAGCGCGCGCAGGTTGTCGAGCGTCTCGTCGTCCTCGATCCCCTCGGCCGTGATCGGCATTCCCAGCCCCTGGCCGAGCGAGACGATGGCGTTGACGATCTGCGAGGCCCCGCCTTCGCGGCCGATCGCCGACACGAAACTGCGATCGATCTTGATCCGGTCGAACGGCAGCGAACGCAGCTGGGCGAAGCTGGAATAGCCGGTGCCGAAATCGTCGAGGTTGACCTTGATGCCCTGGTTGCGGAGGCTGACGATCATCGAACGCACCAGCGCGACATTGTCGTGCAGGCAGCTCTCGGTAATCTCGATCTCGAACCGCTGGGGCGGGAAGTTCGCCTTGACCAGCAGCTTCAGCAGCCGCTGCGGGAACCAGGGGTCGTTGAACTGGAGCGGGGAGATGTTGACCGACAGGGTCAGGTCCGCGTCCCATTCCTTCGCGTCTTCCAGCGCCTGTTCGATCAGCTGTTCGGAAAGCTCGGCGATCAGGCCCATGCTCTCGGCGATCGGGATGAACACGTCGGGCGCGACCACGCCGAGGCGGGGGGAGTGCCAGCGGGCCAGCATCTCGAAACCGGTCAGCTCGCCGTTCTCGAGGTCGATCTGCTGTTCGTAATAGGGGACGAATTCCCCGTTCACGAGGCCTTCGCGGATGCCGGTTTCCAGCGCGTTGCGGAACTGCAGCTCGTTTTCCATCTGCGGTTCGAACCAGCAATAGCCGTTCTTGCCGCATTTCTTGGCATTGTACATCGCGATGTCGGCGCGGTGCATCAGCTCCTGCCCGTCCAGCGCCTCCGCGGCGTCGGGGTGGCCGGCGCGGGTGGTCGCTATCCCCACCGAAACGGTCGCCTCCACTTCGTGCTCCGAAACCGCGATCGGCTCCGCGATCGTCTCGATCATGCGCTGCACCAGCCGGTCGAGCCGCTCGGGCTGCGCCGCGTCGTAAGGCACGACGCAGGCGAACTCGTCCCCACCCAGCCGCGCGACCAGCGCCTCGGCCGGGGCCAGGGCGACGATCCGGCGGGCGGTCTCGCGCAGGACCTCGTCGCCGGCGAGGTGCCCGTTGACGTCGTTGATCCGCTTGAAATTGTCGAGGTCGATCATCGTGAAGGCGACGGCCTGGTCGTCCGAATGATGCCGCGCGACAAGCGCGTCGGTCGCCGGGGGCAGGCTGCGGCGGTTGAGGCATCCGGTCAGCGGGTCGGTCTGGGCCAGCTGGCGGGCTTTCTCCTCCGCCGCCCGACGCTGGCGGATCTCGGCCATCAGCTCGTTGTAGCGGCGCCAGCCGAAGATGATCAGCGCGATGTTGAGCAGCAGGGCGTTGACCAGCAGCACGTCGGGCGCCTCGCCCGATCCGAGCCACGAGCGCAGCGCCTGGGGAAAGACCGATCCGCCGGTGCCGACGAACATGATGATGGCCGCCGCGGCGATGCCGATCGCTATCAGATCGCGTTCCGCCCGCGGGCTGTTCTGCCGGTTGTTCTCTCGTGCCGCCATAGTGTCAGCGGCACCCGGCCGCTCCAGCCCCTCGTTGTTCCTGCCGATGGCTTATGGCCGCAGGGGCTGAAATATCGGTTAACCACGCCGGGGCGGCGCCACGCGGCGGCCGGCTGGCCTCGACAGGGCCGGTCCGCTATCGCCGCAGGCCGACTGCTTTCACGAAACAAGGACAGGAGCGCACGAGGTGCCGCGTTATTGGCTGATGAAATCCGAACCCGACGTCTATAGCTGGGACGATCTCCTGGCCGAGGGGGAGGGCACCTGGGACGGGGTGCGCAACCACCGGGCCAAGAACAACCTCGCCGCGATGGAAGTGGGCGACAAGGCCTTCTTCTACCATTCGAACATCGGGCTGGAGATCGTCGGCATCGTCGAGATCAGCGTGGCCGGCATTACCGACCCGACCGACCCGGAAGGCAAGTGGGCGGCGGTGAAGGTCAAGCCGGTCGAGAAGCTGCCGCGCCCGGTGACGCTGAAGGAAGTGAAGGCCGAACCCGCGCTGGAGGAGATGGAACTGGTGCGGCTGTCGCGCCTGTCGGTTTCCGAGGTCCGGCCCGACGAATGGGCGAAGATCCTGGCCATGGCCGGCGCGCAATAGGCCCGGCGCAGGCGAATCGCGGCCACGCCGCCGGGGCTGCGATTCGGGGTGCGCCGGGCGCACCGGCGGCCTCCCCCGGGCGGACGATCCGTTCCTGCCGGGGCCGTCCGCGTCGCCACAGGCGGCGGTTCGGGGGCGCTGTCGAGGGCATTTTTCGCGCTTGTGAAAAAGGCGCGCGCAAGTGCATTGACAGCCCCCGCGGCCTGCCCTAGTGGCGCGGCTCCCAAGCGGCGCACCGCCCGAGAATGCGCGGGTGTAGCTCAGTTGGTTAGAGCGCCGGCCTGTCACGCCGGAGGTCGCGGGTTCGAGTCCCGTCACTCGCGCCACTTGGGATTTTCTCTTGCACATCGACGCTCGCAACCGCCGCCGCCCTGGCGCGCGGACCCGCGCGTGCCGACGCACGTCGTGGTCAGGGGGCGATGCCCGCCGGCGCGATCAGGCGACGATGCCCGCCGGCGCGGTCAGGCGACGATGCCCGCCGGCGCTATCCCCAGCGCCCGGTTTCCATCCAGATGAGAAAGCGGCGCAGCGGCAGGAGCCAGGCAACACCCAGCGCCAGGTAGACGGGCGCCTGCCCCCAGGCCGGCCAGTGGCCGATCAGGTCGGGGACGTAGCGCGCGATCAGCAGGCCATAGACGGTCAGCCCGGCCAGGAGCGCGAGAATGCCGACCGGGAGGCGCCAGCTCGGTTGGTCGCGCATCAGAACGGCCCGTGGAGGCGGGTCGGCGTGACGATCGCGTTCAAGGCCATATCGTGCGGCTCGACCGGCAGCTCTTCGACCAACTGGGCATCCCACGCCAGGCCGATGCGCACAGTCGCGGGCCGCGAGGCGAGCCAGCGGTCGTAATGGCCGCCGCCCTGGCCGAGGCGCTGGCCCTGCGCGGTAAAGCCCACCAGCGGCATGAACAGCACGTCCGGTTCGACGATCTCGGCGCCTTCTTCCGGTTGCTGCAGGCCGAACGGCCCGGTGACGAGATCGCTTTCGCCGAAAGGGTCGCCATGCAGCGCGAATTCCATCGCCGCCGTCTCGCCGCCGAAACGGGGCAGGGCGATCCGGTGCCCGCGTTCGGCGAAGAAACGGGCGTATGATGCTGCCGGCGCTTCCGCCTCGCGGGCGTGGTAGAGGCCGATCACGGCGTGGTCGGCGATCATGTCCAGCAGGGGCGCGGGCGGCCGGTGGAACACCAGCGCGCGGACCTGTTCGGGCAGGGCCGCGACATGATCGCGCCGGGCGGCGCGCAGCGCCTTTCTGAGTTCGGCCTTCGTCATGCCTCGCCTCATAACGGGGAAACGGGGTGGCGGAACCACCATGGGTCGTTTTCCGGGAAATCCTCTGACGCCTAAACGTCAGGTGGGCGCCGTATGCCCCGGCCCCCCGGACGAACCAGTGAACCAGGGCAGGGACAGCTCCCGTTGGATTGCTTATAGCCTCAGGGATATTCAAACGGCTCGTGCCGGGCAGTCCCGCCGGGGCCTATCTAGGTGCTCGGCCCCTTGCCCTCAAGCTTGTCGGCGCATGTTTCGAGCAGGTCGGCGAAACGTTCGAGGGCCGGGCCCAGCTCCGGGTCGTCGAACAGGGTGGGCGCGGCGTCTGCCGGTGGGGCCGCGGCCGGCTGGGTCCCCGCAGCCTCGACCCGCGCCGCCTCAACCCGCGCCGCCTCGACCGCACGCCGGGCCTCGGCGACTTGCGCGGCGAGGGTCTCGCGCTCGGCCCCGGCTTCTTCCACCTGCGAACGAAGCGCCTCACCCTCCTTGCGCGCTTCGTGGAGTTCGTCGGCCAGCAGGAGCGCGGCGAACAGCATGTTCTGCGCGTCCTTGGTCGAGACATTCCTGCCAAGTTGTTGAAATTTCCGGTCTATTTCCGCGCCCAGGCGAGCGACGTGCGCTTCTTCCCCGTCGGCGCACGACACCGCGTAGTCGCGCCCGCCGATCGTGAGCGTCACCTCGCTCATCGTTCGAGTGCCCCGATGATCGAATCGAGCTCCGCCAGCGCGCGCGTCGCCGCACCGGTCAGCCGTTCGTGGCGCGCGGCGAGATCGGTGCCTTCGGGATCGGCCGGTTCGGAACAGGCCGGTTCGGAACTGGATAAAGGCCCGCCTTCGGCCACGGCGGCGATCCGCGCCAGGGCGGCTTCAATTCGCTGCACGGCGCTTTCGATCCGCGGGTCGGCCATAAGACCAAAATATCGCAAATGCGTGACCGCGCAAAGCCTTGGCGCTGCCTGTTGATAACTCGCCGCGCCTGCGGGCCGGGCTGCGGGCGCGGCCGGCCCGGCGTGTGCCGGCCGGGCCGCTGTTGACCTGCGCCCCCGCGTCCGCAAAGGGTTTCGCGCCCGAATCGTCACGGGCGCAGACCGACAATACTTGCCCGCAGGAGCCCACCCCGCATGAGCCTCGACCCGACCCGCCTCGCGCCGATGGCCAATGCCATCCGCGCCCTGTCCATGGACGCGGTGCAGGCAGCCAAGTCGGGGCACCCGGGAATGCCGATGGGCATGGCCGACGTCGCCGCCGTGCTGTGGTCGAAATACCTGCGCTTCGATCCCGCCGCGCCCGACTGGGCCGACCGCGACCGCTTCGTGCTGAGCGCGGGGCATGGCTCGATGCTGCTCTATTCGCTGCTGCACCTGTCGGGCTATGCCAAGCCGACGATGGAAGACATTTCCAAGTTCCGGCAGCTGGGCAGCCCCTGCGCAGGCCACCCGGAAAACTTCCTGCTCGACGGCGTCGAATGCACGACCGGGCCGCTCGGCCAGGGGCTGGCCATGGCGGTCGGCATGGCGATCGCCGAACGGCACCTGAATGCCGAATTCGGCAACGACCTGGTCGATCACCGCACCTGGGTGGTCGCCGGCGACGGGTGCCTGATGGAAGGCATCAACCACGAGGCGATCGGTATTGCCGGCCACCTGAAGCTGGGCCGGATGATCGTGCTGTGGGACGATAACGCGATCACCATCGACGGCTCTACCGACCTTTCCACCAGCGAGGATATCCGCGCCCGCTATTCCGCGACCGGCTGGCACACGGTGACCTGCGACGGGCACGACCCGGAAGATATCGAGCGCGCGATCGACGAGGCGCTGGCCGACGAGCGGCCCTCGCTCGTCGCCTGCCGCACGGTGATCGGCAAGGGTGCGCCGAACAAGGAAGGCACCAGCGCGGTCCACGGCGCGCCGCTCGGGCCCGAGGAAGTGGCCGCCGCGCGCGAGGCCATGGGCTGGGCCGCCGCCCCGTTCGAGGTGCCGGACGACATCCTCGAAGACTGGCGCGCCACCGGCGAACGCGGCGCGGCCGCGCGCAACGAATGGAACGCCCGGCTGGAGGCATCCGACTGCAAGGCGGAATTCGTGCGGCGCATGGCCGGCGACCTGCCCGAGGGCGACAAGGCCGGGCAGGCCTTCACCGAATGGCTCGCGCAGGACCTGACCGTCGCGACCCGCAAGGCGTCGGAGATGACGCTGGAAGTCCTGACCCCGCTTGTGCCGGAAATGATCGGCGGATCGGCCGACCTCACGGGATCGAACAACACCAAGACCAAGGCCATGCAGCCGCTGACCGCCGACGATTACGGCGGGCGCTATCTCTATTACGGCATTCGCGAATTCGGCATGGCCGCGGCGATGAACGGCATGGCGCTGCACGGCGGGGTGATCCCCTATGGCGGGACGTTCCTGATCTTCAGCGACTATTGCCGCAACGCGGTGCGCCTGTCGGCGCTGCAGCAGACGCGCGCGATCTATGTCTTCACCCACGATTCGATCGGGCTGGGCGAAGACGGGCCGACCCACCAGCCGGTGGAACAGCTGATGAGCCTGCGGCTGATCCCGAACCTCAACGTCTTCCGCCCGGCAGACGTGATCGAGACGGCCGAGTGCTGGAAGCTCGCGCTCCAGGCGAAGGAAACGCCTTCGGTCCTCGCGCTCACCCGCCAGGGCCTGCCGCAGCTGCGCAACGCCGAAAATTCGGGCGAAGGGATGCTCAGCGCGCGCGGCGCCTACCGCCTGCGCGCGGCGCAGGCCGGGCGCAAGGTCGTGCTGGTCGCGACCGGGTCGGAAGTCCAGGTCGCCTGCGCCACTGCCGATGCGCTGGAGGCGGAAGGGATTGGCGCCGACGTCGTCTCGATGCCGTGCATGGAACTCTTCGCCGAGCAGGACGAGAGCTATCGCAGCGATCTCCTCCCCGCCGATGCGCTGAAAGTCTCGATCGAGGCCGGATCGACGCTGGGCTGGGAGCGCTATACCGGGACCGACGGGCTGCAGATCGGGCTCGACCGGTTCGGCGCCTCGGCCCCCGCGGCCGACCTGTTCGAAAAGTTCGGCTTCACCGCAGAAGCCATTGTCCCCCAAATCAAGGCCCGCCTGGGCCGCTAGCAGGAGCTTGTCATATGGCGACCAAGGTTGCGATCAATGGATTCGGACGTATCGGGCGCCTCGTCGCGCGGGCCATCCTGGAGCGTGACGACCACGATCTCGAACTTGTCTCGATCAACGACCTGGCCGACACCGCGTCCAACGCCCTGCTGTTCGGTTTCGACAGCACGCACGGCCGCTTCCCCGGCACGGTGGAGACCGAGGGCAACGACCTGGTCGTCAACGGCAAGCGGATCCACGTCACGGCCGAGCGCGAGCCGGGCAAGCTGCCGCACCGCGAGAACGGGATCGACATCGTTCTGGAATGCACCGGCTTCTTCCAGTCGGACGAGGCCAGCCGCCCCCATATCGAGGCGGGCGCCAAGCGCGTATTGATCTCCGCCCCGGCCAGCGGCGTCTCGAAGACGATCGTGTTCGGCGTCAACCAGGACACGCTGACCGCCGACGACGACATCGTTTCCAACGCCAGCTGCACCACCAACTGTCTGGCCCCGGTGGCCAAGGTTCTGAACGACGCGGTGGGGATCGAGCGTGGTTTCATGACCACGATCCACAGCTACACCAACGACCAGCGGATGCTGGACCAGATCCACAAGGACCTGCGCCGCGCCCGCGCCGGCGCGCAGAACATGATCCCGACGACGACCGGCGCCGCGCGCGCGGTCGGCCTGGTCCTGCCCGAGCTGAAGGGCAAGCTCGACGGGTCTTCGGTCCGCGTGCCGACGCCGAACGTCAGCCTCGTCGATCTGGTGTTCACGCCGGGCCGCGACACCAGCGCGGAGGAGCTGAACGCCGCGCTCAAGGCCGCGGCCGACGGGGCGATGAAGGGCGTGCTCGACTATACCGACCAGCCGCTGGTCTCGAGCGACTTCAACCACTACCCCGCCAGCTCGACCGTCGACAGCCTCGAGACTTCGGTCATGGAAGGCAAGCTGGCGCGCGTGGTCAGCTGGTACGACAACGAGTGGGGCTTCTCCAACCGCATGATCGACACCGCCGGCGTCATGGCGGGCCTGCTGTAAGGCACGATCCCTCCCCCGATCGCGGGGGAGGGGCCGGCCGGCGGCCGGCGGAAGGGCACCCGCCGCCGCCCGCAACGTTTCACCAGTGCCCTTCCACCCCGCGCCGCCGTGCGCGAGCCCCTGTCCGCAACCGGGGGCAAGGACCGGAGTTCGCCGAATGCCCGAATTCAAGACGCTCGACGACCTGGGAGACGTGACCGGCAAGGTCGCGCTGGTGCGGGTCGATCTCAACCTGCCGATGAAGGATGGCTCCGCGACCGACGTGACGCGGGTGGAAGCCAGCATGCCGACGATCCTCGAACTGGCGGACGCGGGCGCGAAAGTCCTTCTGCTCGCCCATTTCGGCCGCCCGAAGGGGGAACGCCACTCGACCCTGAGCACGAGCTTCGTCCAGGGCGACGTCGAGCGGGTGCTGGGCCGCGAGATCATGTTCATTTCCGAAGTCGCCGGCCCGGTGGTCGAACAGTCGCTGTCGATCCTGCGCAACGGCGACATCGGCCTGCTCGACAACGTCCGCTTCTGGCCGGGGGAAGAGGCCAACGATCCCGATTTCGCCCGCGCGATCGCGACGCTCGGCGATTTCTACGTCAACGACGCCTTTTCCGCCGCGCACCGCGCCCATGCCTCGACCGAGGGGCTGGCGCACCTGCTGCCCGCCTATGCCGGGCGGGCCATGGAAAAGGAACTGACCGCGCTCGACAAGGCGCTCGGCAACCCGGAAACCCCGGTGGCCGCGGTCGTCGGCGGGGCGAAAGTCTCGACCAAGCTCGACGTGCTGGAAAACCTCGTCGGGCGGGTCCAGCACCTGATCATCGGCGGGGGGATGGCCAACACCTTCCTCGCCGCGCGGGGCGTCGATGTCGGCAAGTCGCTGTGCGAGCACGACCTGACCGCCACCGCCAATGCGATCATGGACAAGGCCGACCATGCCGGCTGCACGATTCACCTGCCCTACGACGTGGTCGTGGCGACCGAGTTCGCCGCCAATCCGCCTTCGCTGCGCACCTGCAACGTGCACGAGGTGGGGTCGGACGAGATGATCCTCGACATCGGCCCGCAGGCGACCGAGGCCCTGGCCGACGTGCTCAAGACCTGCCGCACGCTGGTGTGGAACGGGCCGCTGGGCGCGTTCGAGACCGAGCCGTTCGACACCGCCACCGTCGCCCTGGCGAAGACCGCTGCAGCGCTGACGCAGGACGGCTCGCTGACCTCGGTCGCCGGGGGCGGCGACACGGTCGCGGCGCTGAACCACGCCGGCGTCGCCGACGGCTTCAGCTACGTTTCCACCGCCGGCGGTGCCTTCCTCGAATGGATGGAAGGCAAGGAACTGCCCGGCGTGGCGGCCCTGGCGCGCTGAGCCGGCGGGGATAGACGCGATGAGCGAAGCACCGGTTGTCGGCGACGATAACGGCCTGGTCGAGGTGACCGAAGGCGAGTGGGCCGGGTGGTGGCGCTGGCAGGGCGATCCTTTCGAGGAGCGGACCGGCCCGTTCTACGAAAAGGAACTGGAAGACGGGACGATGGTCACCGCCTTCCGCGCCGAGCGGCGGCACATGAACGGCGCGGGCTTCATGCACGGCGGCTGCCTGATGACATTCGCCGATTCGGCGATCTTCACCATCGCGCGCAAGGCGATGGGCGGCAGCCACGGGGTCACGCTGCATCTCGGGGCCGATTTCCTCGATCCCGCGCGCGTGGGCCAGCTGATCGAAGCGCGCGGCGAAGTCGTGCGGGCGGGGGGAAAGACCGTCTTCGTCCAGGGGCTGGTCACGGCCGACGGCCAGCCGGTCCTGCGGCTCGACGGCATTATTCGCAAGGTTTCGGGGCGACGCGACTGACGCCGGCCGGCCGCCGGTCCGCGCGCGGTTGCGGCGGCCCGGCGGGCTGGCTAAAGCCCGCCCGACGCATTCGTATGCACCGGACATGAGGACACTGTCGATGAACCACCAGGAAATGACCGACCGCATTGCCAACGGGCAGGGCTTTATCGCCGCGCTGGACCAGTCCGGCGGCTCCACGCCGAAGGCCCTGCGCGGATACGGGGTTTCCGACGATTCCTGGTCGAACGAGGACGAGATGTTTGCCCGGATTCACGCCATGCGCAGCCGGATCGTCGAAAGCCCGTGCTTCGGCTGCGGCAAGGTGCTGGGCGCAATCTTGTTCGAGAAGACGATGGACGGCGAAAGCGGCGGCAAGCCAGTGCCCGACCGGCTGAAGGAACGCGGCATCGTGCCTTTCCTCAAGGTCGACAAGGGGCTGGAGGACGAAGCGAACGGCGTCCAGATGATGAAGCCGATGCCCGACCTCGAAAGCCTGCTCGAACGCGCGAAGGCCAAGGGCGTCTTCGGCACCAAGATGCGTTCGGTCATCAAGCGCAACGAACCTGCGGGGATCAAGGCGATCGTGCGCCAGCAGTTCGCCGAGGGCGCGCGCATTCTCGCCGCCGGGCTGGTCCCGATCATCGAGCCCGAATACGACATCAAGGCCGAAGACCGTGCCGAGGGCGAAAAGATCCTGCTCGAAGCGATCGAGGAGGGGCTCGACGCCCTGCCGGCGGACCAGAAGGTCATGCTCAAGCTCTCGATCCCGGCCGAGGCGGGGCTCTACTCCGGGCTCGTCGATCATCCGCGCGTCCTGCGCGTCGTCGCGCTGTCGGGCGGCTATTCGACCGACGAGGCGTGCGAGAAGCTGGCGCAGAACCCGGGCATGATCGCCAGCTTCAGCCGCGGCCTGCTGCAGGATCTGCGCGCGACGCAGAGCGACGAGGAATTCGACGCGACGCTGGGCGCGGCGATCGACCGGATCCACGCCGCCAGCATGGCCTGATCCGCGCGGGCTAGCGCGCCGCGTAGACGAAGCGGTACGCGCGGGTTTCGATCTCGCTTTCGGCCTGGCGCCCGGGGGTCGCGGAAACGAGCGCGATGACGCGCCCGTGCGTGCCGTATGTCTGCCCCAGCGTCAGGTCGGCCGTGTCGCGCCAGCCCGCCCCGTCGATCCGCGTCCGCACGATCAGCCGCCCCGGCCAGACGCAGCGCGCGTTTTCGGGACAGCGGCTGTCCTCGACCACGGCCCTGGGCGTGACGACGAGCTCGCCGACGCGCACCGGCCGGTCGATCGGCACGCCGTGCCCTTCGGGCGCGGGGGTGCCTTCGACGTTCGGCGCATCGGGCACGAGCACGCACCCGCCCAGCGCCAAGGCGACGAGGGCGAATGGTGCGGCGGCGAAGGGCGAGATTGCGGCAGCCATGCCGGCCATAACGCGCAGCCGCCCTTTCGGGTGCCTGAACGCGTGACGAATCCGCGCCGGGCCATTACCTAGCCGCCTCATGACAGCAACCAACCCGCCCACGCAGCTCTACCTGATCTCCCCCCTCGACGTGGGGGGAGATTTTCCGGCCCGGCTCGAAACCGCGCTCGCCGGCGGCCCGGTGGCCGCGTTCCAGCTGCGCGTGAAAGGCATCGACCAGCACGAGGCCGCGCGCCTCGCCGCGCCCTTGCAGGAGATCTGCGCCGCGCGCGAATGCGCCTTCATCGTCAACGATTCGGTTCCCCTGGCCAGGCGCCTGGGCGCCGACGGCGTGCACCTGGGGCAGGCCGACGGCTCCCCGCGCGAGGCGCGCGAGGCGCTGGGGCGCGAGGCGCAGATCGGGGTGACGTGCCATGCGTCGAAGCACCTGGCGATGGAGGCGGGGGAGGCCGGGGCCGACTACGTCGCCTTCGGCAGCTTCTTCCCCAGCGAGACAAAGGCGAGCGAGCACCGGCCCGGGCCGGAACTGCTGGCCTGGTGGCAATCGCTGTTCGAGATCCCCTGCGTCGCGATCGGCGGCATCACGCCGGACAACTGCGCCCCGCTGGTCGCCGCGGGGGCCGATTTCCTCGCCGTGAGCCACGCGGTCTGGGGCGCGGCGGACCCGGGCGCGGCCGTCGGCGACTTCCACCGCGCGATCGCGGCGGCCGGCGGGGACTGATCGGCCCGCGGGCGGGGCGTGCCAGGTCTATGGCTGCCGAACCGAAAGCGTGCTATTCCAAGCGGCTATGGCCCTCGACTTCATCGATCGCACCCTCACCGTGGTGGTCACCGCCACGCTGACGTCCGCCGTGTGGATCGTCGCGGGGGGCAGCCTGATCGAACTCGCCGACAGCGAGGGGCAGCGCGAGACGACCCGGCCGGCCGAGGCCGCGCCGAGCCCCATCCCGACACCGGTCGCGACCGACGATCCGGCGGGCCCGGCCGGCGGCGCCTTGCGCGCCGCGCCGCTGGAACCGGCCCCGGCGGCGACGCCCGGCACGTCGACGCGCGACCTGATCATTCCCGTGCTCAACGTGCGCGCGCGCGACCTCAGCGACACGTTCACCGACAGCCGCGACGAGGGCGCAGGGCTGCACGAGGCGATCGACATCATGGCCCCGGAAGGCACCAGCGTGGTCGCGGCCGCGCCGGGCACGATCGAGAAGCTGTTCCGCTCCGAGGCCGGGGGCAACACGATCTACGTCCGCTCCACCGACGGGGAGACGATCTATTACTACGCCCATCTCCAGCAATATGCGCCCGGCCTGACCGAGGGGCAGCGCATCCGGCGCGGCCAGCGGCTGGGCGCGGTCGGCAGCACGGGCAGCGCCTCGGGCGAGACGCCGCACCTGCATTTCGCGATGCTGCGGACCACCGCCGATGCCGAGTGGTGGGAGCCGGCCAATGCGATCAATCCCTATCCGCTGCTGACCGGCGCGCGCTAGCGCGGGTTTCAGGGCCGGCCGACCCCGCCGCGCACGCAGCGCACGCGCCCCGGCACGCCGTCGGCGCCCAGTTCGCGCAGGGTCCCGGTGCCGGTGCGCACGAAGCGCCGCCCCTTCAACGGCCCGCGCGTGAAGACCACGCTGTCGCCGGTCAGCAGGTACGTCCCGGTGTCGCCCTGCGCGCGGTAGGTGGAGGCGGTGTTGATCGCGAACGCGTCCCCCGCGATCGGGCGCCAGGGCTGGCCCGCCGCGTCGCCGGGCGTGGCGCAGCGGTAGATGCCGTGCGGCAGCGTGCCGAGCTTGCCCCCCGGCGCGGCGGCTGCCGGCCCGACGGCAGGCGCGCCGGCGGCGATCGCCAGGCCGGCGGCGACCGCGCGCGGGGCGCGGGAAATGGCGGAGGAACGGGGCATCGGCGCGCCCCTTAGCATTCGCGCCGCCCGCGCGCCAGCGACCTTGCCCGAACAGGGCCGCTGGGTTAAGGCGCGGCGCGCGATTGCGGGCGGGCTGCTCCGCCCATCAGACGAAGGCTCCTTGAACCATGAAAATCAGCGGCGTGGACATCCGTCCCGGCAACATCCTCGAATACGAAGGCGGCATCTGGAAAGTCGCCAAGATCCAGCACACGCAGCCCGGCAAGGGCGGTGCCTACATGCAGGTCGAGATGAAGAACCTGCAGGATGGCCGCAAGACGAACGTCCGCTTCCGCAGCGCCGACACGGTCGAGCGCGTCCGGCTCGACACCAAGGAATTCCAGTACCTCTACGAAGACGGCGACATGCTGGTCTTCATGGACCAGGAGAACTACGAACAGATCCACCTGCCGTCGGACCTGCTGGGCGAGGCCAAGGCCTTCCTGCAGGACGGAATGCAGGTGACGCTGGAGCTGTGGGAGGAGAAGCCGATCTCGGTCGCGCTGCCCGAACAGGTCGAGGCGACGATCGTCGAAGCCGACGCGGTGGTGAAGGGGCAGACCGCTTCCTCCAGCTACAAGCCCGCGGTGCTCGACAACGGCGTGCGCGTGATGGTGCCGCCCCATATCGAGAGCGGGACGCGGATCGTGGTCGACGTCTACGAACGCACTTACGTGGGCAAGGCGGGCTGACATGGGCGAAGGGGGCGATCCGAGACTGGCCGGGATCGACCTGGCCACCAGCTATATCCTCGGCGTGATCTACGACGACGAGTCGCTCACGCTGGAGATGGATTTCCACCTGCTCGACGCCCACCCGCGTTACCAGGCGCCCGGCGACGGCGAGGACGGCTGCTATCGCAAGGGCTTCATCCGTTTCGCCGACCTCGACGACCTTCGCCTGCGCAAGGCCCGGCCCGAAGACGGGCGCGAGGTCGATTATTCCGATATCTACTCGGCCGCGATCGACGGCGACTATGCCAACATATCGAGCGGGTGGGGCGAAATCGAACTGACCGCGCAATCGATCCAGATCGCGCTCGACTGACAGGACTGACAAGACGATGGCCCTTTCCGGACTGATCCGCGTAATGGAGCGCGCCGCGCGCAAGGCCGGCGGCCGCCTGCGCCGCGACTTCGGCGAGATCGAGCACCTCCAGGTCAGCCGCAAGGGGCCTTCGGACTTCGTTTCCAAGGCCGACCGCGCGGCCGAACGCACGATCTACGACGAACTGATCCATGCCCGCCCCGACTGGGGCTTCGTGATGGAGGAGGCCGGCACGATCGAGGGCGATCCGGGCAAGCCGCGCTGGATCGTCGATCCGCTCGACGGCACCAGCAACTTCCTCCACGGCATTCCCCACTTCGCGATCTCGATCGCAGTGCAGGAGCCTGCGCTGGACGGGAAGGGGCCGGACGGTTCGGGCTGGGGCGAGGTGACGGCCGGGGTCGTCTACCAGCCGATCACCGACGAGACGTTCTGGGCCGAGAAATCGCGCGGCGCCTGGCTGCAGGACGCGCGCCTGCGGGTCTCGTCGCGCTCGCGCCTGCCCGAATCGCTGATCGCGACCGGCATTCCCTATGGCGGCCACGGCGATTTCGGCGAATGGGGCCGGATCTTCGCCGCGATCGGGCCGCAGGTCGCCGGCATCCGCCGCTACGGCGCGGCCTCGCTCGACCTCGCCTGGCTGGCCGCGGGCCGGTTCGACGGCTTCTGGGAAAGCGACCTCGCGCTGTGGGACACCGCCGCCGGCTGCCTGCTGGTGCGCGAGGCGGGCGGCTTCGTCAGCGACTATCGCGGGCGCACGCAGCCGATCCACGCGAAGCAGGTCCTGGCCGCGAACGACACGCTCCATTCCAAGCTCCACAAGCTGCTGGCGGGCGCGCTCAAGGCCTGACGATCCGCGCCGCCCGGGCAGGGGCGGCGCCGCGGGGCGTGCGCGTCGCTGCCGCTTGAACCCCGGCCCGCGCGCGGCTATCCGCCGCTCTCCCGCACCTGTGCCCCTGTGGCGGAATTGGTAGACGCGTTCGACTCAAAATCGAATTTCCACGGAAGTGCCGGTTCGAGTCCGGCCAGGGGCACCAGGGGCAGGGCGCGCGAAGGCCGTCGCCACCCCCTTCGCACATTCGCATCTTCGCACATTGCCCTCCTCGCACTTCTGCCGATACCCGGTGCAGGTCGCGTGCCTCGGCCCGCGGTTCGGCGCCGTTGCGGCCGGCGGCTTCGCGCTTGCCAAAAACGATAAAAGATGAAATCTATCGTTTATCGTTACCGAGGAGAAAGCCCGTGCAGCGCGTGATACCCCCCGTCCTCTTCCTGCTCCTGCTCGCCGCCCAGGCCGGGCTGGCGCTGTTCCATTCGGATGCCTACGCGATCCGCGCCGGCCGCGCGCTGCCGTGGGACGTTCCGCTCGTCGCCGGGCTCGCGATCCTCGTCTGGGCACGCCTACAGTTCCGCGCCCGCGCGGCGGAAATCCACACGTTCCGCGATCCGCGCTCGCTGGTGACCGACGGGCTGTTCCGCTTTTCGCGCAACCCGATGTATCTCGGTTTCCTGCTGCTGCTGCTCGCGGCCGGACTGTTCGTGAACCACTGGTGTGCGCTGGTTGCCCCGGCGCTGTTCTTCCTCGCGGCTTCCACCTGGTACATCCCGCACGAAGAGCGCGCGCTGCGGGCCGGTTTCGGCGCGCAGTACGATGCCTATGCCGCGCGCGTGCGAAGG
Source organism: Pelagerythrobacter marinus (assembly GCF_034375205.1). NCBI lineage: Bacteria > Pseudomonadati > Pseudomonadota > Alphaproteobacteria > Sphingomonadales > Erythrobacteraceae > Pelagerythrobacter > Pelagerythrobacter marinus. The sequence continues at coordinate 1,286,297 of NZ_CP139719.1, forward strand.
TGGCTCTAGGTGCCGCGGCCCCCGGCCGATGTCGCGGCCGTGCGCGCGCGCATGGTGGACGAGGCGGAACGGATGCTGGTGGAAAGCGGCGGGCGGCGGCTCGTCCTGTCCGATCTGGCGCGGCGCGTGGGAATGTCGCAATCCTATGCCCACCGGTTCTTCCCGACCAAGGCCGATCTCGTCCGCGCGCTGGCCGGGCGCTGGTTCCGCGAGGTCGAGGCGCGTTCGGCCGAGATCGCCGCGCTCGACCTGCCCGGCCCCGAGCGGCTCGAACGCTGGGTGCTGGCGCTGCTGGCGCTGAAGCGCGAGCGCCATGACGCCGACCCGGCGGTGTTCGAAGCCTACCTTGCGCTCGCCGCCGATCACATGGACCTGGTCGGCGCGCATACCGCGCGGCTGACCGACGACCTGGCGCGGATCGTCGCCGCCTTCGTCCCCGCGGACGAGGTGGAGCAGGCGGTGCAAGTGGTGGAAGACGCGACGATGCCCTTCCGCGTGCCCTTCGCCATCGCCCGCTTCCGCGCGCGGGCGACCGACGCACGGGCGCGGGCGGTCGTCGCCGCGCTGGTGCGCGCGCTCGCCCCGGGCTGACCGCCCGGTCGCGCGGTTTCCCGCCGGGCGCGGGCGGGGCGGCGATATTCGCTTGATATTGCGGCGCACCTCTGGGAATTCGGCAGCGAATGTTGCCGGGGGTTCCTTCTTTCCACGCGATTGCGGCGATGGCGATCACGGTCGTCATGTTCGTCGCCTTCGCGCGCGGGCGCATGCCGGTGGAGATCATCTCGCTGTTGACGATCGCGGTGATCGCGGTCGGTCTCTACTTCTTCCCGCTCGAGGGGACGGGCCCGACCGACGGGCTGCAACTCGCCTTCTCGGGCTTCGGCCACTACGCGCTGATAACGATCTGCGCGCTGATGATCATGGGCCGCGGGCTGGTGGTCACCGGCGCGCTGGAGCCGGCGGCCCGGTTCCTCGAACGCGTGTTCAAGCTCAACGTCCAGCTCGGCCTGCTGGTATCGCTGCTGATCGCTTTCGCCCTGTCGATGGGCGTCAACGACACGCCGGTTCTCGTCCTCCTCCTGCCGATCTTCGTCAGCCTCGCCGCGCGCGGGGCGATGCCGGCATCGAAGACGCTGATCCCGCTCAACGCCGCCGTGCTGATCGGCGGCATGGCGACCACGATCGGCACGTCGACCAACATCCTCGTCGTCTCGATCGCGCGCGACCTGGGAATGCCGCCGATGGGCGTGTTCCACTACACGCCGATCGTCCTCGCCGCCTCGCTGATCGCGCTGCCCTATCTCTGGCTCGTCATGCCGCGCCTCCTGCGCGACAACACGGTGGCCGAGGCCTATGTCCCCCGCCGGTTCCAGACCCGCCTGCGGATCGGCGACGACAGCGCGCTGAACGGCCAGGTCCTCGCCTCCATCCTCCCGCGGCTGCCGGCGGACATCGCCTTCCACGACGCGCCCGCCGGGCCGATCCAGCCGCAGCAGCAGTTGACGATCTCGGGCACGCACGAGGCGCTGGAAGAGGCGATGCGCACGCTCAAGGGCGAAGTCGCCCCGGCCTGGGTGCTCGACCGGATCCGGCGGCGCTCCTCGGAAACCGGGGCCGATATCGCGGTCGTCGAAATGACGGTCACGGCCGATTCGCGCCTCATCAACCGCACCCTGCCGACATCGGGCATTGCCGATCTCTACGGCGTCGCGGTGCTCGGCATCCACCGGCCCGACCGGCTGGTGGGGGAGAAAGACCGTTACAGCGAAGGGGGCGACCTGCGGATCGCCGAAGGCGACGTCCTGCTGGTCATGGGACTGGGGGAGGATCTCAACGATTTCGCCCGCGCCGACAGCCTCCTGACGCTGGAGGGCATGCGCGAGCTTCCGCGCCGCTCGAAGGCGGTGCTGGCGGGCGCGATCATGCTCGGTTCGGTCGGGCTGGCGTCGATCGGGCTCCTGCCGATCGCCATCTCGGCGCTGGCCGGGGCGATCCTGATGTTCGTGACCGGCTGCGTGAAGTTCGACCGCGTGGGCCGCGCGCTGTCGGCCAAGGTCATCGTGCTGGTCGCGGCCAGCATCGCGGTCGGCCGGATCGTGCTCGAAAGCGGGGCGGCGGCCTGGCTGGGCGAGGCGCTGGCATCGGGGCTGCAGTTCCTGCCGCCCGCCGCGGTTCTCGCCACGATCATGCTCTTCGTGACGTTCCTGACCAATTTCGCCTCCAACGCCACCGCGGCGACGGTCGGCACCCCGATCGCCTTCAGCATCGCGCAGCAGCTCGGCCTGCCGCCCGAACCGCTGATCCTGGCGGTCCTGTTCGGGTGCAACCTGTGTTACGCCACGCCGATCGCCTACCAGACGAACATGCTGATCATGGCGGAGGGGAACTACGAGTTCAAAGACTACATCCGCACCGGCGTGCCGCTCGTCCTGCTGATGGTGGCGACGCTCTCGGTCCTGCTGGTGACGACTTACGGCATGTAAGCGCGACCGCTTTCCTACAGGCGCGCGATCTGCAATGGTTGCAGCTCCGGGGTTGCCCGCGGGGGTCGCCCCCGGGGGCGGTGCGGCGGCAGGCGCGGCGGGGACGAAAGGTCACGGCGCGCGCGGCAGGCCGGGCGAAAGGTCACGAGCAGGAGGGAATCGTTCAATGATCGCAGGCATTTCCAGCAAACGTGCAAGGCGTTTTGCGTCACGGGTCTCGCTCTTTGCCGGGGCCATGATGATGGCTGTCCCGGCCCAGGCCGACGAACTGCGCGACGCGGTCGCGGCCGACATGCCGGGCCTGATGGAACTGTACCGCGATCTCCACGCCCACCCCGAACTCAGCTTCCAGGAAGTGAAGACCGCGGCCAAGCTGGCGGCGCGCATGCGCGAACTGGGCTTTACCGTGACCGAGCAGGTCGGCCGCACCGGCGTCGTCGCCGTGCTGGAGAACGGCGAAGGCCCCACCGTCATGCTGCGCGCGGACATGGACGGGCTGCCGGTGGTCGAACAGACGGGCCTGCCCTTCGCTTCGAAAGAGGTCGCGGTGCCGGCCTCGGGCGTGGAGACCGGGGTCATGCATGCCTGCGGGCACGATACCCACATGGCGGCCTGGTACGGCGCGGCGATGCAACTGGTCGAACGGCGCGATAGCTGGTCGGGCACGCTGGTCATGATCCTCCAGCCGGCCGAGGAACTGGGCGAAGGCGCGCTCGCGATGATCGAGGACGGCCTCTACACCCGCTTCCCCAAGCCCGATTACGTGATCGCCTTCCACGACGCGGCGCAGTTCCCCGCCGGGATGATCGGCTATTCCCCCGGCTTCGCCCTGGCCAACGTGGACAGCGTGGACGTCGTCATCCCCGGCGTCGGCGGCCACGGCGCCTATCCGCACACGACGCGCGACCCGATCGTGCTCGCCAGCGCGATCGTGATGAAGCTGCAGACGCTGGTCAGCCGCGAATCGAGCCCGCTCGAACCGGCGGTGGTGACGGTCGGCAGCTTCCACTCGGGCGCGAAGCACAACATCATCTCCGACGAGGCGCGGCTCCAGCTCACCGTGCGCTCCTACACCGACGAATCGCGCAAGCTGCTGCTCGACGGGATCGCGCGGATCGCGCGCGGGGAAGCGATCGCCGCCGGGATGCCGGAAGACCGGATGCCGGAGGTGACGGTGCAGGAACCCTATACCCCGGCGACCTACAACTCGCCCGACTTCACCGAGGACGTGATGGCCGCCTTCCGCGAACGCTTCGGCCAGGACCGGGTGCAACAGGTGCCCTCGGTCATGGGCGGGGAGGACTTCAGCCAGTACCTGCGCGCCGATCCCGAGGGGGTGAAGTCGCTGATCTTCTGGGTCGGCGGCGTGCCGCAGGAACAGTTCGATGCCGCGCAGCGGGGCGAGGCCACGCTGCCTTCGCTGCACAGCCCGTTCTGGGCGCCCGACGCGGAGAAAGTGATCGCGACCGCGGCCGAGGCGCTGACCGCGGCGACGCTCGACCTGATGCCGGCAGCGGGGGGCTGAGCGGCGCCGGGGCGGGGCGCTAGAGCTCCAGCCGGGTTCCGCTGCGTTCGGCCGAGCGTTCGAGCAGGGCACGCGCCTGGCGCGCGCGGCGGTCCCGCAGCTGCTCCAGCAGGGCGCGCTGCTGGCTCGGCGAGAGGCTCTCGAACTCCGCGCGCGTCATGCCCAGCGCGGTGTAATCGACGACCGGGCCGGCCCCCGCGCCGCCCACCGCGCCGCCGCCGCGGGCAGGCTGCCGGCCGCTGCCCAGCTCGGTCACCGCGACCCGGTCCATCGGCGCGCCGAACTCGCCGCCGGCATCGCCGTGGTCGAAACGCGCGGGGCGCTGGCGCGGCCGGGCCCCGGCGGCGTTGATCAGGCGGGGCTTGCCGTACTTGCGGGCCTCGGCCTCGGCCAGGCGGGTCTGCTCCTCGCGGTCGTCGATCGTCTCGGCGACCGCGGCGCGGTTCTCCCCGTCGGCGAAGATCGCCAGGGTGCCCGTCAGGCACACGGTGATCACCGCGAAGTGCCTGTATACCTTGGCATTCAGTCCGGTCGGGCTTGCGCGACGTGCCATTGCGCCCGCCTAGGGGGGAAAGGTTAAGATCGCCGCAACGCGGGCCGCCGCCACCCGCCGCCGATACAAGACGACCGCCGAAGCCCCGAAGGACCCCGACGGCCGTGCTCTCCTCCCCAGGAGACTGTGAGCAGGCTCAGCTGTAGGTGCCGAGCCGGTGGTGCAATGCGTTGATGCGGGCGAGCTCGTCGCGATCCTCGACCGTGCGGGCGTGGCTGGCCAGCGCGGCGCGCAGGAGCTTGAAATCGGCGGTCGAGAACAGGGCGCGGGCGCGGCCCGGTTCGCGGGGCGGGGCTTCGGTGGTCGTCATCGTGCCTCTCCTTCAGGCGGTGTCGCGGCGGCGGGGGACGGTGCCGCCGCGATCGGGTTGCGAACGCCGGTCAGGCGGCCGCGAACTGGTTCATCGTGTTGTGTTCGCCGCCGGCTTTCAGGGCGGCTTCGCCGGCGAAGTACTCCTTGTGGTCGTCGCCGATGTCGCTGCCGGCCATGTTCTGGTGCTTCACGCAGGCGATGCCCTGGCGGATCTCCTCGCGCTGGACCTGGCGGACGTAGCCGAGCATCCCTTCTTCGCCGAAGTAACGCTTGGCGAGGTTGTCCGTGCTCAGCGCCGCCGTGTGATAGGTCGGCAGGGTGATCAGGTGGTGGAAGATGCCTGCCTCGCGCGATGCGTCCTTCTGGAACGTGCGGATGCGCTCGTCGGCCTCGGCAGCCAGGTCGGTGCCGTCGTAATCCACGCTCATCAGCTTGTCCCGGTCGTAGGCCGAGAGATCGCGGCCTTCCTCCGCCCAGGCGTCGTAAACCTGCTGGCGGAAGTTGAGCGTCCAGTTGAAGCTGGGCGAGTTGTTGTAGACCAGCTTCGCATCGGGGATCACCTCGCGGATCCGGCTGACCATCCCGCCGATCTGGCCGATGTGGGGCTTCTCGGTCTCGATCCACAGCAGGTCGGCCCCGTTCTGAAGCGCGGTGATGCAGTCCAGCACGCAGCGGTCTTCGCCGGTTCCCTGGCGGAACTGGTAGAGGTTGCTCGGCAGGCGCTTGGGCCGCATGAGCTTGCCGTCGCGCGTGATCAGGACCTCGCCGTTGCCGATCGAGCCCGGTTCCACCTCGTCGCAATCGAGGAAGGCGTTGTACTGGTCGCCCAGGTCGCCCGGCTCGCTGCTATAGGCGATCTGCTTGGTCAGGCCGGCGCCGAGGCTGTCGGTGCGGGCGACGATGATCCCGTCTTCGACGCCGAGTTCGAGGAAGGCATAGCGGATCGCGCGGATCTTCTGCAGGAAGTCCTCGTGCGGGACGGTGACCTTGCCGTCCTGGTGGCCGCATTGCTTCTCGTCGCTCACCTGGTTCTCGATCTGGAGCGCGCAGGCCCCGGCCTCGATCATCTTGCGGGCGAGCAGGTAAGTCGCCTCGGCATTGCCGAAGCCGGCGTCGATGTCGGCGATGATCGGCACGACATGCGTCTCGTGGTTCTCGATCGCGTGTTCGAGCCGCTTGGTTTCGACCGCGTCGCCGCGTTCGCGCGCGGCATCGAGATCGCGGAACATCATGCCCAGTTCGCGCGCGTCGGCCTGGCGCAGGAAGGTATAGAGCTCCTCGATCAGCGCGGGCACGCTCGTCTTCTCGTGCATCGACTGGTCGGGCAGGGGCCCGAACTCGCTGCGCAGCGCGGCGACCATCCAGCCCGACAGGTAGAGGTAACGGCCCTTGGTGCTGCCGAAGTGCTTCTTGATCGAGATCATCTTCTGCTGGCCGATGAACCCGTGCCAGCAACCCAGCGACTGGGTGTAGGCGGCGGGATCGGCGTCGTAGGCCGCCATGTCCTCGCGCATGATCCGCGCGGTGTGGCGCGCGATGTCGAGCCCGGTGGGGAAGCGGTTCTGGATCTTCATCCGGGCCGCCGACTCGGGATCGATCGCATCCCACGGGGCGCCGCGGCTGCCGATGGTGCTGCGAAACTCGTCGATCTTGCCCTGGTACGTCACGTCTAGGTCTCCTGAAAATGTCGGCGGTCGCCTCGGGACCCTTGATGGCAGCCGACAAGCGGAGCGGACAGGAAAACTTACATACTTTGTTGTCCAACTGCGCCGAATGTGGCAATGTGCCGTGTAAAGTTGTAAAGGTATTTACATATGGCGGATGAAGCGGTCTTTGCCGGCCCGGCCCTGCGCCGTTTGCGGCGGCGCGAGGGGCTGACCCAGGCGGCCATGGCCGGGCAGCTGGGCATATCGCCCAGTTACCTCAACCTGATCGAACGCAACCAGCGCCCGCTGACCGCGCGCGTCATGATGCAGGTGGTCGAGCGGTTCGATTTCGATCCGCGCAGCTTGCGCGAGGCGGAGAATGTCGGCGGGGTGGACGGCCTCGCGCGGCGCCTTGCCGACGAACGCTTCGCCCCTTTCGCGATCGACCGCGACGAGATGGCCGAGATCCTGGCCGTGGCCCCGCATTTTGCCAGCGCCTTCGCCACGCTCTACGACAATGCCGGGCAGGGGACCGCGAGCGGGGAAGACCCCCTGGCCGCCTGCCGGCGCGAGATCGAGCGCTGGCGCAACCACTTCGCCGATCTCGACACGGCGGCGGAGGAACTGGCCGACGAGCTGCGCCTGTCGCGTGCCGACCTGGGCGCGGCGCTGACCGAGCGGCTGCGCGAACGGCACCAGATCGCGCTCCGCATTCTGCCGCGCGACGTCATGCCGGACCTCGTCCGCCGGCTCGACCTCCACGCCCGGCAGCTGCAGCTTTCGGAAATGCTCGACCCGGCATCGCGCAATTTCCAGATCGCGGCCCAGCTCGCCCTGCTGGAACAGCGCGACGCGATCCGGGCGCTCGCGGCGGGGGCGGACCTGGCGAGCGAGCAGGCGCGGCGGCTGTTCGAGCGGCACCTGCAGAGCTATTTCGCCGCCGCGCTGATTATGCCCTATGGCCGGTTCCTGCGCGCCTGCGACGCGACCGGCTACGACTTTCCCGTCCTCATGCGCCGCTTCGGGGTCAGCTTCGAACAGCTCGCGCACCGGCTGACCACCTTGCAGCGGGTCGGCCAGCGGGGCCTGCCGTTCTTCATGGCCCGGGTCGACCGCGCCGGCCAGTTTTCCAAGCGCTTCGCCGGGGCGAGCGGGGCGACGTTCTTCGAGGGCGACGCGACGTGCCCGCTGTGGCACCTGCACCGGGCCTTCGACCGCGCGGGCGAGTGGTGCGTGCAGGAAATCGCGGTCGAAGGGGTCGAGGCGCACGACCACTGGCTGACCGTCGCGCGCATGTCGGAAGGCGTGGGTGCGGGCGACGAGGCGCAGTTCTCGGTCGTCGTCGGGATCGAGGCGCGCTTCGCCGGCGAACTCGCGGCCGCGCGCGGGCTGGCCCTGCGGCGCGAACAGGCCCAGCGCATCGGCCCGGGATGCCAGGCCTGCCACGCCGTCGATTGCCGACAGCGCTCGCTGCCGCCGCGCAACGCGCAGCTGGCGTTCGACAGCCACCAGCGCGGGTTCAGCCCCTATCGTTTCAGCGCCCATGCGGCCGGCGACGCTCCGCCTTCGCGCACGCGCGGGTGAACGGCGCGCGGGGGCAGGCTGTAAAGTTTACCGACATTTCACCTCTGGCGCCTATGCCGGCCCGGTATTCGCAATTTTCCGGACCGGACGGGAATGATCCGCCTCTTCAAGCACTATATCCCCCACGCGGTCTTGCTGCTGGGCCTGGTCGATCTGCTGCTGCTCGTCGCCGCCGGCGAGCTCGGCTGGATCCTGCGCGCGTCGCAGGCGGGGATCGACACCGGCCCGCTGGGCGAAAGGGTGGCCCCGCTGGCCGGGTTCGCGATCACGGTCTGGATCGCGATGATCTCGGTCGGGGTGTACGGCAGCGAGGCGCTGCGTTCGATGCGCTATGCCTGCGCCCGCTTGCTGGTCGCAATCAGCCTGGCGATCATCGCCCTGTCGCTGCTCGATTTCCTGATCCCGGGCCTGACCTTCTGGCGTTCGACCCTGCTCTTCGCGATGGTGCTGTCGGCGGCCTTCCTGCTGCTCAATCGCCTCCTGCTCGGCTCGTTCCTCGGTGCCTCGGCCTTTCGGCGGCGCATCCTCGTGCTCGGCGCGGGCCGGCGCGCGCAGCGCCTGCGCGAACTGGGCGACCGCCCCGAAAGCGGCTTCGCGATCGTTTCCTACATCGCCATGTCCGATGGCGAGCGCGAGGTGGAGGAAGCGATCGCCCGCTCTGCCATTCACGACCTCGGCCGGTTCGTCGAGAACCTGGGGGCGAGCGAAGTCGTCCTGGCGCTGGAGGAACGGCGCAACGCCCTGCCGCTCAAGGACCTGCTGCGGATCAAGACGATGGGCGTTCACGTCAACGATTTCTCCAGCTTCCTGGAACGCGAGACGGGCCGCGTCGATCTCGACACGCTCAATCCCAGCTGGCTGATCTTTTCCGACGGCTTTTCGTCCGGCCGGATGTTCTCCAGCGCTTTCAAGCGGGTGTTCGACATCGTCGCCAGCGGCCTGCTGCTGCTGCTGACTTTCCCCGTGATCGCGCTGTTCGCCCTGCTGGTGAAGCTCGACAGCAAGGGGCCGGCGTTCTTTCGCCAGACCCGCGTGGGCCTCTACGGGCAGCCGTTCGACCTGGTGAAGCTGCGCTCGATGCGTGTCGATGCGGAAAAGGACGGGGCGAAATGGGCCGAGCGGAACGATAGCCGGATCACCCGCGTCGGCCGGTTCATACGCAAGACCCGGATCGACGAACTGCCGCAGGTCTGGACCGTGCTGACGGGGAAGATGAGCTTCGTCGGCCCGCGCCCCGAAGTGCCCAAGTTCGTCGCCGACCTGGAGGAGAAGCTGCCCTATTATGCAGAGCGGCACATGGTGAAGCCCGGGATCACCGGCTGGGCGCAGATCAACTACCCCTACGGCGCGTCGATCGAGGACGCGCGGCACAAGCTGGAATACGATCTCTATTACGCCAAGAACTACACGCCCTTCCTCGACCTGCTGATCCTGCTCCAGACCCTGCGCGTCGTGCTGTGGCACGAGGGGGCCCGATGACGGGGCTCGCCGCAGGCTGGCAGTTCGTCGGCTTCTTCCTGCACCTGGCGGGGGCGCTGGCCTGCACGGTCTCTGCCGGCTGGCTGCTGCGCAACCGGCGCGTGGCGATCCCGCACCGCGGGTGGACGCTCGGCGCGCTGGCGGCGACCGGTGCCTGGTGCCTGGCGGTCGCCGCGCTCGGGGCGGGGCACGGGCTGGGCGTGGCCCTGGCCGCCGCGCGCGACGTCGCCTGGATCGCGGTCCTCTACCGCCTCTTCGCCGCGGACGGCCGCCACCACCTGATGCAGCCGGTTCGCCCGCTGGTCTTCTCACTCGTGTTCGTGACCGGGTTGCAACTGGCGATTGCCCTGGCGGCACGCGGCACGCTGGCCAACCCGGATTCGCCTGCCTTCGACATTTCCGCCCTTCTGAACGTGCTGGTGGCGGTCGGCGCGCTGATGCTGGTTCACAATCTCTATGCCGGGGCGGGGCCCGCGACGCGGACGCTGCTGCGCTGGCCTGCGGGCGGCCTGGCGGCGTTCTGGGCTTACGATCTCAACTTCTACACGATCGCCTATCTCGGCGGCACGCTCGACGGGCTGGCGGCTTTCCACGGCATCGTCGCGGGGCTGGTCGGGGCGATCGTCGTCTTCGGCGGCAGTGCCGAGGTGCAGGGGCGGCGGCTCAGCCCGTCGCACGCGGTGGCTTTCCGCACGCTCTCGCTGGTGCTGATCGGGGCCTATCTCGTGGCGATGGCGATCCTCGCGCAGTCGCTCGATCTCCTCGGCGACGGGGTGCAGCGCCTTACCCAGGTCGGCCTGCTGTTCGCGGCAGTCGTGGCCGCGCTCTACTGGCTGCCGTCGCGCAAGCTGCGCGGCTGGTGGAAGGTGACGGTGATCAAGCACCTGTTCGAACACCGTTACGACTATCGCACCGAGTGGCTTCGCCTGGCCCAGACAATGGGACAGGCCGGGCCGGCTCAGGACGGCAGCGACCTCTACGAGCGCGCGACCCGCGCCATGGCGGAAGTGGCGGAGAGCCCTTCCGGACTGCTCTTCGTCCCGGACGAGGATGGTGCGATGGTCCTGGCCGCGCGCTGGAACTGGGCCGAGATCGAGGTTCCGCCGCGCGCGATCCCCGCCCGTTTCGCGGCCGCAGTGGAGAAAGCGGCCCACATCGTCGACGTAGAGGCGCAGCGCGCCCGGCCCGAGGCGTGCGATCCGCCGATCGACCTGCCCCCCTGGCTGCGCGACCTGCCGCGCGCCTGGGCCGTGGTGCCGCTGCTTCACTTCGACCAGCTCCGCGGGCTCGTCGTCCTGGCGAGGCCGCCGATCGCGCGCAAGCTGGACTGGGAGGACTTCGACCTGCTGCGCCTCGTCGGCCGGCAGCTCGCCAGCTACCTCGCCGAACGGGCGAGCCACCAGGCCCTGCTCGAAGCGCGCCAGTTCGACGAATTCTCGCGCCGGATCGCCTTCGTCATGCACGATGTGAAGAACCTCGCCAGCCAGCTTTCGCTGCTGGCGCGCAACGCGGAGCGCCATGCGGACAACCCGGACTTCCGGGCGGACATGCTGGTGACCCTGCGCAACAGCGCGGAAAAGCTGACCGCGCTGATGAACCGGCTGGGCCGTTACCAGTCGGCCGGAAGTTCCTCGCTCGACCGTGTCTCGCTGGGCGCGCTGGCGCAGCGGGTCCGGTCCTCGCTCGGCGATCGCGGCGCGCTGTCGGTGATCGGCACCGCCGGGGTCGAGGTCCTCGCCGACGGGGACGCGCTGGAGCAGGCGATCGGACACCTCGTCCAGAACGCGCTCGATGCCAGCGAAGAGGGGATGCCGGTCTATCTCGACGTTTCCAGCGACGGCGTGCGCGGTCGGATCGACATCGTCGATTCGGGCCCCGGCATGTCGGCGGACTTCGTTCGCGACGGCCTGTTCAAGCCTTTCGTATCGTCGAAATCCAACGGCTTCGGCATCGGCGCCTACGAGGCGCGCGAACTGGTGCGCGCGATGGGCGGGCGGATCGACGTCGATTCGCGGCCCGGCATCGGCACGCGCTTCTCGGTCACCCTGCCGATGTTCGCCGCCGCCCGGATTGCGCGCGCGGGCGGCCACGATGACTCGCGCGGCGACGGATCGGAGGCGGCCTGATGGCGCAGGACAAACCCCGGCTGCTGGTGGTCGAGGACGACGAGGGCCTGCAGGCGCAGCTCAAGTGGGCTTACGAGGATTTCGAGATCGTCGCGGCCCGCGACCGCGAATCGGCGCTCGCCGCGCTGCGGTCCGATGCGCCGCCGGTCGTCACGCTCGACCTTGGCCTGCCGCCCGATCCGGACGGGGTGAGCGAAGGGTTCGCGGTGCTCGACGCGATCATGGCGCTCAAGCCCGATACGAAGGTCATCGTCGCATCGGGCCACTCGGCCCGCGAGAGCGCGCTCGAGGCGATCTCGCGCGGGGCTTACGACTTCTACCGCAAGCCGGTCGATATCGACGAGCTGGGCCTGATCGTGCGCCGCGCGTTCAACTTGTGGGAGATGGAGCAGGAAAACGCGCGTCTCGCGCTGCGCAGCCCGGAAGGCAAGACCGTGCTCGGCAGCCTGATCACCGCGGCGCCCGAAATGATGAAGGTCGCGCGTACGATCGAACGGGTCGCGAATACCGACGTCTCGGTCATGCTCCTCGGCGCGAGCGGCACGGGCAAGGAACTGCTCGCCCGCGGTCTGCACGATGCCAGCGGCCGTGCGGCGGGGCGCTTCGTCGCGATCAACTGCGCCGCGATTCCCGAAACCCTGCTCGAGGCGGAACTGTTCGGACACGAGAAAGGGGCCTTCACCGGGGCGGTGAAAACGACCGAGGGGAAGATCGAGCAGGCCCATGGCGGCACGCTGTTTCTCGACGAAGTGGGCGACATTCCGCTGCCCCTCCAGGTCAAGCTGCTGCGCTTCCTCCAGGAACGGCAGATCGAGCGCCTCGGCGGACGCAGCGCGATCGACGTGGACACGCGGATCGTCTGCGCGACGCACCAGGATCTCGAGGCGATGACGCGCGAGGGGCGCTTCCGCGAGGACCTGTTCTACCGGCTGGCGGAAATCGTGATCAAGATCCCCCCCCTGTCCCAGCGGCCGGGCGATCCCGTCCTCCTTGCAAAGGCCTTCCTCAAGCGCATGGCGGCGGAAATGAACCCGGCGATCAAGGGTTTCGCACCCGACGCCCTCGCCGCGATCGACGCCTGGAACTGGCCCGGCAATGTCCGCGAGCTGGAAAACCGGGTCAAGCGCGCGGTCATCATGGCCGATGGAAAGCTGGTCGGCGCGGCCGACCTCGACCTCGAGGACGCGCTGGAGGAAGAGGCGCTGCCGCTCAATATCAAGAGCGCGCGCGAGCGGGCCGACCGGCGCGTGATCCGGCAGGCACTGTCGCGCAGCGAAGGCAATATCTCGAAGGCGGCAAAGCTGCTCGGGATCAGCCGGCCGACCCTCTACGACCTGCTCAAGCAATACGATCTGCAGGGCTGAGCCGATGGCGGGCAGGGGCACGATCGCGCTGCTGGCGCTGGCAATGGCTGCCTGTTCGCAGCCACAGCCGGCATCCGACCCGGTCGACGCCGCGGTCGCCGCGATGGAGCGGGGCGATCCGCTGGGGGCCGAGATCGCGCTGCGGCGCCAGCTCGACCGCGGCACTGCGCGCGAGGAGCTGGCCGCCTATCTCGGCGAGGCCGAGCTGCTCCAGGGCGACCTGGTGGCGGCGCGGGCCTGGCTGGGAGGCGGCCAGTTCTCGCCAGGCACGCGGGCGCGGGGTTTCCGCATCCTGGGCAGGCTGGAAATGCGCGAGGGCAACCTCGCCGCCGCGGGCGCGGCGTTCGACCGCGCGCTGCGGATCGCGCCCGACGATCCCCGCCTGTGGAGCGATATCGGCCGCCTGCGCTATCTCGGCGGAGAGCAGGCGCAAGCGATCGCGGCGAGCGAGCGCGCGGTGGAACTGGCGCCGCGCAATGCCGAGGCGCTGCACCTGCGCGGACAGCTCGTGCGCGATGCGCACGGAATGGAGGCGGCGCTGCCGTGGTTCGAGGCCGCGCTGGAGGTGGAGCCGGCGAACGTCGATCTCCTCGCGGATAATGCCGCCACGCTGGGCGAGCTTGGCCGCGCGCCGGAAATGCTCGCGCAGGTCCGCGAGATGGCCGGGCTGGCGCCGCGCGATCCGCGCGTCCTGCTCTACCAGGCGGTGCTGGCGGCGCGGGCGGGCGAATTCGGCCTGGCGCGCGACCTCCTCGCGCGCGGGGGCTCTGCCCGGCGGATCGACGCCGCGGCCCGTTTGACCGGTGCCGTCGTCGATCTCGAAACGGGCAACCCTGCCAGCGCGGCGCAGGTGCTCGATCGTCTGCTGCGCGAACAGCCGGACAACCGGCGCGTCCGGCAACTTCTGGTGCGCGCGCTCCACCTCGCGGGCAACAACCGCGAACTGGTCTATCGCTTCGCCGCGGCCGCGCGGGCCGAGGATGCCGACCGCTACCTGGTGCAGACCGTGGGCCGGGCTTACGAGGCGCTGGGCGAACGCGAGCAGGCCGCGCCTTTCCTGGAGCGGGCGGCCGCGCCCATGCCTGACAGCCCGGTCCTGCTGGCAAGCGGCAGGCCCGGCGGTCCGCTCGCACTGGGCGAAGCGCCCAGCGGGATCGAGACACAGGCCTATATCCGCGCGGCGCTGGCGGACGGCAGGTCCGCACAGGCCATGGCCGCGGCCAGGAGCTTCCTCGACCGCTTCCCCGGCTCGGCCGATGCGCGGAGCCTTGCCGGCGACGTGCACCTCGCTGCCGGCCGGCCGCGCGAGGCGATCGAAAGCTATCGCGCGGCGGCGGCCATTCGCCGGCCCTGGCCGCTGGCGCGCCGAATGCTCGCAGCCCACGCGGCCATCGACGATCGCGCCGGGGCGGAGTGGCTCCTGGCCAACCAGCTCGCGAGCGAGCCGGCCAATCGCGAGGCGCTGGCGCTGGCCGCCCGGCTTGCCTTCGAGGACGACTGGCTCGATGGCGCCGAGGCCCTGCTGCGCCGCGCGCTCGCCCTGGGCGGCGCGCAGGACCCCGGGCTGTTGTCGCTCTCCGCGCGGACCGCGGCGCGCGCGGGGCGGCAGGAAGAGGCGAGGGAACTGGCCATGCGCGCATTCCGCCTGCAACGCCGGCACCGCGGCGCGCGCGCGGCGCTCGTGCAGGTCCTGCGCGGTGACGGCGCACCGGCGCAGGCGGCGGTGGAAGCGCTGGCGAGCGCCCCCTAGGCGCGCGGCAGACCCAATGCCCGGGGCGGCTCGACAAGGCGCTGGCAAGGCGGCATGGCCTGCGCCGTGCGCGCTTCGATCCTCCCCCGCATCGATCCGATGGTCAGGCTGCTGGTGGTCGCCATCCTGCTGGCCACCCTCTTGCCCGCGGTCGGGGCTGGAAAGGCGGTCGCGCAGGCGGTTTCGAGCCTCGCGATCTTCCTGCTGTTCTTCCTCAACGGGCTGCGGCTGGCGCGCGGCGATGTCCTCAAGGGTCTGGGGCAGGGGCGGTTCCTGCTGCCGCTGGTGGCCTGGTGCTTCGGCGCGATGGCGCTGGCCGGGCTCGCGCTCTCGCGCCTCGTCGATGGCCACGTGCCGGGCGAAATCGCGATCGGGTTCCTCTTTCTCGGCACGCTGGCGTCCACCGTGCAATCCGCCACGGCCTATACCTCGCTCGCCGGGGGCAACGTCGCCGCCTCGGTCGTCGCGGCCGCGCTGCTGAACATTCTCGGCGTCTTCGTCACGGCCCCGCTCTTCGCCCTGCTGGGCGGGTTCGCGACGGTCGACGTGGGCTGGGGCGCGCTCGGACGGATACTGGCGCTGCTGGTCCTGCCCTTCGTGCTCGGCCAGGCGCTCCAGGGGCTGGGCCGCGCCTGGGTGACGGGGCATCCGCGGCTCGTGACCTGGCTGGACCGCGCGGCCATCGCGATCGCCGTCTATGTCGCCTTCTCGGCCGCGGTCGAACAGGGCATCTGGCAGGCGCTGGGCGCCTGGCAATGGATCGTCGTCGGCGCCGCGCTGGCCGGCCTGCTGCTGTTCGCGTTCGGCGGGGGCTGGCTGCTCGGGGGCGCGCTGCGGCTGCCCCGGGCGACCCGCATTTCCTTCATGTTCGCCGGCGCGCACAAGAGCGTGGTGAGCGGCGCGCCGATCGCGCTGATCCTGTTCGGCGCGGAGCGGGCGGGCCTGATCCTCGTGCCGCTGCTCGCCTATCACCTGTTCCAGCTGATCGTTTCGGCGCCGCTCGCTACGCGTCTGGCGATGCGTTCCCGCCCGTCGGAGTGACCGGCTGACGGCGGTTGTGGCGCACCGACCAGGCCAGCGAGATCAGGATCAGCGTCGCCCCGATCAGGCCGGTGATCGTTTCCGGAACGTGGAAGCGGGCAGAGAACAGCATGATCCCGCCCAGCGCGATGATCGCCCAGAAAGCCCCGTGTTCGAGGAAACGGTACTGCGCCAGCGTGCCTTTCTCCACCAGGTGGATCGTCATCGAGCGCACGAACATCGCGCCGATCGACAGGCCGAGCGCGATCACGATCATGTTGTTCGACAGGGCGAATGCGCCGATCACGCCGTCGAAGCTGAAGGAGGCGTCGAGCACCTCGAGGTAGAGGAACCCGCCCAGGCCGCTGCGCACCGCCGCGCCGGCCAGTCGCTGTTTCTCTTCGTGGATCTCGAGGATCTTGTTGACGCCCTGCACGGCGATGAAGGTGACGAGGCCCAGGATGCCGGCGACGAGGAAGGTCAGGGCCTCTTCCGGCTCCAGCATCGCGGAAATGCCCCACAGGACCAGCAGCAGGAACGCGATCTCCGCCGCCGGGAGCGCGGCGAAGCGCGACAGGTGCCGCTCTATCACCGCGATCCAGTGAATGTCCTTCTCGTTGTCGAAGAAGAACTTCAGGCCCACCATGGCCAGGAAAGCCCCGCCGAAACCGGCGATGCCGACGTGGGCCGAGCTCACGATAGCCTCGTACTCCTGCGGCCGGTTGAGCGAGAGGTCGATCGTGTCGATCGGCCCCAGCCCCGCCGCGATCGCGACGATGGCGAGCGGGAAGACGATGCGGGTGCCGAACACCGCGATCGCGATGCCCCAGATCAGGAAGCGCCGTTGCCAGACCGGGTCCATGTGCCGCAGCACAGTGGCGTTGACCACGGCGTTGTCGAAGCTGAGCGAAATCTCGAGGATCGAGAGGACCAGGATGATCCACAGCATCGACAGCGTGCCGGCGAGCGTGCCGGTGCTGGACCAGCCGTACCAGATCCCCAGCGCGAAGCAGGTCGCGGTGAAGACCAGCGAGAACTTGTAGAAGCGAAGCAGCGTGGCCATGCGGCGATCCCGTGAAATGGACGGCTGGAACGAGGCGGCGGACCGGTCACCGCGCCGGCTAGGAAATCCGGCGCCGGAGCGCAAGTTCCCGTGCGGGCTACTTCGGCTGGTAGGTCTGCGCCTCGCCGGGGAACGATCGGTCGCGGACTTCCGCGGCATAGGTCGCGGCGGCCCGGGAAATCACCTCGGCCATCTCCTCGTAGCGTTTCACGAAGCGCGGCACGCGTTCGAACATGCCCAGCATGTCTTCGCAGACGAGGACCTGGCCGTCGCACTGGGCCGAGGCCCCGATCCCGATCGTCGGGCAAGAGACGCCCTCGGTCACCGAGATCGCGATCGGTTCGACGACGCCTTCGACCACGATCGCGAAGGCCCCGGCCTCGTCCAGCGCCTTGGCATCGCCGACGATCTTCTCCGCCTCCGCATCGCTGCGCCCGCGGGCGGCATACCCGCCGAGGACGTTGACCGCCTGCGGCGTCAGTCCGACGTGGCCCATCACGGGAATGCCGCGCTCGGTCAGGAAGGCGACCGTCTCGGCCATGGCTGCGCCGCCCTCCAGCTTGACCCCGGCAGCGCCGCTTTCCTTCAGCAGGCGCGATGCGCTCTCGAACGCTTGCCGGGGCGATGCCTCGTAGCTGCCGAAAGGCATGTCGACGATGACGACCGAGTGGTAGCTGCCGCGCACGACCGCGGCGGCGTGGTTGGCCATCATTTCCAGCGTCACCGGGATCGTGGAGGGCAGGCCGTAGATTACCTGGGCCAGCGAATCGCCGACCAGCAGCAGGTCGCAATGCTCGTCGAGCAGCTGGGCCTGGCGGGCGGTATAGGCGGTCAGCATGACGAGCGGCCGCTCGGTCACGCCGTCTTTCTTGCGCTGGCGTATCTTCGGCACGGTCAGCCGGCGCATCGGCTGCGGCGTGGGCGTGGCGCGGCTGGTCGCGGTATCGAGCTGGAAGGTCGTGGACATGCCCCGGTTCTAGCGGCGTTGGGGGCAAGCGCCAACCGCGCCCTTGGCCTTTGGTCGAAAACTTGCAACAGGGCTTTCAACAGGGGCAGAATCGGTGAGAGGGAGAGATACCGGGATGGTCGCAAGTGCAGGTGCGCAAGCAGGTGAGCAGGGCTGGTCCTCGCGCACGGCATTCATCCTGGCGGCCGTCGGCGCCGCCGTGGGTCTCGGCAACATCTGGCGTTTCCCGACGCTTGCGGGCGAAAACGGGGGCGGGGCCTTCGTCCTTGTCTACCTGGTCTGCGTCCTCCTGATCGGCCTGCCCCTGATGCTGTCCGAATTCGTGGTCGGCCGGGCGGGACAGTCCGACGCGATCGGCTCGGTCACCCGCGTGGCGGAGGAATCGCGCGTTTCGCGCAAGTGGCGCCTTTTCGGCGGGATCGAGATCCTCGCCGGGTTCCTGATCCTCTCGTTCTACTCGGTCGTCGCCGGCTGGGTCCTCTATTACATCTGGCTCTCGGGCGGCGATTTCTTCGGCAACCTCTTCGCGGGCGAACCGCTGCGGGGCGCGTTCTCCGACGTGGGGCAGGATGCCGTCAGCGGGATGATGGGCGAGCTGTTCGCGAGCCCCGGCCGCCTGATCGGGGTCCACGCCCTGTTCATGGTCGCGACCATCACCATCGTCGCCAGCGGGGTGCACGACGGAATCGAGAAGGCGGCCACCTGGCTCATGCCTGCGTTCTTCTTCCTTCTGCTCGGCATCACGATCTACGGCGCGTTCACCGGCGACTTCGAACGGGCGCTGGCCTTCATGTTCACCCCCGATTTCTCCAAGCTCACGGCCCCCGCGATCAACGAGGCGCTGGGCCAGGCGTTCTTCTCGCTCAGCCTCGCCTCGGGCGCGCTGATCACTTACGGCGCCTATGTCGGGCGCGAGGTGAACCTGGCGCCCACCGCGGCCACGATCAGCGTTGCCGATACCGGCGTGGCGCTGATCGCGGGCCTGATGATCTTCCCGATCGTCTTTGCCGTCGGCCTGGACCCTTCGGCCGGCCCGGCGCTGATCTTCCAGTCGCTGCCGGTCGCGTTCCAGACGATGCCCGGCGGCTCGCTGATCGGGCTGCTCTTCTTCGTCCTGATCTTCTTCGCCGCCCTGACCAGCTCGATCTCGCTGCTCGAAGGGCCCACCGCCTGGGCGATCGACCGCTTCGGCCTGCGCCGTCCCGCGGCCGCGATCATGATCGGCGGCGGGGCCTTCGTCATCGGCATTGCCTGCGCGCTGGGATACAACGTCTGGTCCGACGTGCGCCCGCTCGGCTTCTGGAGCATTTTTGCCGAGGCCGACATTCTCGATACGCTGGACGGCTTTACCGGCAAGCTCATGCTGCCGCTGGCCGGCCTGCTGATGTCGATCTTCGTCGGGTGGAAGGCCGATCGCCGGCTGGTCGAGATGCAGAGCGGCCTGAGCGGGGGGCTGTTCCTCGCCTGGCGCTTCCTGGTCGCCTGGGTGTGCCCGATCGCGGTGGCCCTGATCCTGGTCTTCGGCCTGTTCCCCGAACTGCTGGTATAGCTTCACGCCGCTGTCGTCTCCGCCGCGCGCGGCGGCGATGCGGGAAACATGCATCGAATCGCGGCCTCGTGCGTTGCAGGGGGGACCCCCGGTGGGAAATGCCCGCCGCTGGCGGCCAGGTGGCCGGCCGAAAGGCCGGGACCGAGGCCGGTTTCTCCCCTGGACGAACGGAGCCGCAATGCGAGAGCCCGACAGTTCCGAGATGGAAGCCCCCGAGACATTGCCCGGGGTCGGCGAGGCCATCTGCAATTGCCGCGCCTGCCCCATCGGGGCGCTCGACAACCGAGCCGTCATGGGCGAGGGCCCGCGCGACGCGCCGCTGATGATCGTCGGCGAACAGCCGGGCGATGTAGAGGATCGCGCGGGCCGGCCCTTCGTCGGGCCGGCCGGGCGCCTGCTCGACCAGCGGCTTGCAAAGGCCGGCATCGAGCGCGAGCGGGCCTATCTCACCAACGCCGTGAAGCATTTCAAGTTCGTCCGCCGGGGCAAGCGGCGGCTGCACAAGTCGCCCACGACCGGAGAGATCGACACCTGCCGCTGGTGGCTCGAACGCGAACGCGCGATCGTCGCGCCGCGCCTCGTCCTGGCGCTGGGCGTCAGCGCGGCGCGCGGGGTGCTGGGCAAGACGGTCCGCATCTCCCGCTCGCGGGGGGAGGGGATCGCGCTCGGCGACGGGGCGGAAGCCTGGGTCACGGCCCATCCGTCGTACCTCCTGCGGTTGAGCGGCGGGAAGAAGGCGGAGCAGGAGCGGCTTTTCGATGCCGACCTGGCCGCGGTGAAGGATCGCCTGGAGGAACTGACCCGATGAGCCACCGCGCCGGCCCGCGCCTTTTCCACTCCCGGCCGCCCGGGGGCGCCCTTGGCTGAGCGGGGCGCCGGCATCTCGCGCCGCATCGGTCGTTTTCGCGGCGACTTGCGCTTGGCTGCCCTGCTGATCGTGGCCGGCATCCTGCTGGCGGGGCGCGGCTGGCTGGCGGACCACCCGCAGCACAATCCCTGGGCGCCGCTCGACCTCGACGACCCGCCGGGATGGACGACGCGCACGAAGCTGCTCGCGCTGAAGGACGACCTGGCCGAATGCCGCGCGGTGCTGGAGCGCAGCGATGTTTCCTTTCGCGCGCTGGAGAGCCAGGGAGAGGGCGCCTGCCACCGCCCCGACCGCACCGTGATCGAAACGCTGCCGCTTGCGCCGCGCGTACCGCCCACGACCTGCCCGGTGGCGGTCGGGCTGGAGCTATGGCTGCGCGATATCGTCCAGCCAGCCGCGCGCCGCCACTTCGGCGCCGAGGTCAGCCGGATCGAGCACATGGGCGCCTATAGCTGCCGCCGGCTCTACGGCCGATCCGAAGGGCGGTGGAGCGAACATGCGACCGGCAACGCGATCGACATTGGCGGTTTCGTGCTGGAGGACGGACGCCGGATCAGCGTGCTCGGCGACTGGCCGGGGGAGGGGGAGGCGGCGCAGTTCCTGCGCGAGGTGCGCAATGGTGCCTGCCCGCTGTTCGCGACGGTCCTTTCGCCCGATTACAACGCGGCCCACGCCAACCATTTCCACTTCGACCAGTCGGGCCGCTACACCGGGGTCTGTCGGTGAAGGTTCGCGCGGTGGGCGATCAGGCGGCCTGGGCGAGCTGCAGTTCGAGCCGGTCCCAGATCTCGACCAGCGCGGCGGTCAACTCGTCCATCATCGCCTCGGTATGGGCGGGGCCGGGGGTGAAGCGCAGCCGCTCCGTGCCGCGCGGAACGGTGGGGAAATTGATCGGCTGCACGTAGGCGCCGTATTCGGCGAGCAGGATGTCGCTGATCTTCTTCGCGCGGACCGGGTCGCCGACCATCAGCGGGACGATATGCGTCTCGCTCGCCATGACGGGCAGGCCGGCGGCGGCGAACTTGGCCTTCAGCGTCGCGGCGTTGCGCTGCTGCGCCTCGCGCTCCTCGCTCGAATCCTTCAGGTGGCGAACCGCGGCCAGGACGCCGGCGACGAGCACGGGGCTGAGCGAGGTGGTGAAGATGAACCCCGGGGCATAGGACCGGATGCAGTCGATCACCTTGGTGTCGGCCGCGATGTAACCGCCCATCACGCCGAACGCCTTGCCCAGCGTCCCTTCGATAATGTCGATCCGGTGCGCGGCCTCGTCGCGTTCGGAGATGCCGCCGCCGCGTTCCCCGTACATGCCCACCGCGTGGACTTCGTCGATATAGGTCAGCGCGTTGTACTTTTCGGCCAGGTCGCAGATCGCGTGGATCGGCGCGACGTCGCCGTCCATCGAATAGACGCTTTCGAAGGCGATGACCTTGGGCGTTTCCGGCGCTTCGGCAGCCAGCAGTTCCTCGAGATGGGCGATGTCGTTGTGGCGAAACACGCGCTTCTCGCAGCCGGAATTGCGGATGCCGGCGATCATGCTCGCGTGGTTCAGCTCGTCGGAAAAGATCACGCAGCCCGGCAGGAGCTTGGCCAGCGTGGAGAGCGTGGCGTCGTTGGAGACGTAGCCGCTGGTGAACAGCAGGGCGCCTTCCTTGCCGTGCAGGTCGGCCAGCTCGCGCTCCAGCTCGATGTGGAAATGGGTGTTGCCCCCGATATTGCGCGTGCCGCCGCTGCCCGCGCCGACATCGTGCAGGGCGTTTTCCATCGCCTCGATCACCTTGGGGTGCTGCCCCATCGCGAGGTAATCGTTCGAACACCAGACGGTGATCGGCTTCGGCCCGTTGTGCCCGGCGAAGCAGCGCGCGTTGGGATAGGCGCCCTTGTTGCGCAGGATATCGATGAAGACGCGATAGCGGCCCTCGGAATGCAGGCGGTCGATCGCCTGGTCGAAGATCTGGTCGTAATTCATCGCTCGCTCGGTCTTCGTCGCTGCAACAGCGGCCGCTCCGGGCCGGCATTTAGGCCCCTGTGCCCGCCATTTCCACCGCGATCTTTGCGAAAGGTTCGCATTTAGAACCGGTCGAGCCGCTCGATCCCGCGCGCGGCGAAGGCCGGGGCGAGCCCGGTGAAGTCTTCCAGGCCGCCGGTCGTGACCGCGCGGTCGGGTTCGGCGCGCGCCATCGGCTGCCCTTCGACGAGATGCGCGATTCGCCGGGCGATCCCTTCCGCCCCGTCGACGAGACGGGTCGCGGCGCCGAAGGCCGCCTGCAACTCGTCGCGCAGCAACGGGAAATGCGTGCAGGCGAGCACGAGCGTGTCGATCCGGTCCCCGCCGGCCTGTTCGCGCAAGCCCGCGGTCGCCGCCGCGATTGCCGCCGGATCGACCGCGTGTCCGCGCAGCTTGGCCTCTGCCGCCCCCACGAGGCCGGGGGCCGGATGACGCAGCAGGGTCCGTCCGGCGGCGAAGGCCTCCTCCAGCTTGTCGACATAGGCCTGGCGGATCGTCGCCTCGGTCCCGAGCAGCCCGATCACCCCGGTGCGGGTGAGCGCCGCCGCCGGCTTGATCGCGGGAACCGTGCCGACGACGGGGATCTCCAGCACCTCGCGGACCATCCCCAGCGCGATCGTGCTGGCGGTGTTGCAGGCGATGCAGACGAGGCGCGGATGCCACCGTTCGGCCATCCGGCCGAGAAGGCCGCAGACCCGGGCCGCGATCTCCGCCTCGCTTTTCGCGCCGTAGGGCAGGCCGGCAAGGTCGGCGGCATAGATGACGGGCACTTCGGGCCGCACCCGCCGCAGCGCGTCCAGCACCGTCAGTCCGCCGACGCCCGAATCGAACAGCAGGACGGGGGAATGTGCAGAAATGTCCAAACTCGCTCCGTTCGCGCGGGGACGTGAAGGTCCGCTATTGCTTTGCCGCTGCGCCTATTGGAAGTAACCCGCTTCGACAAGCGATTGGCGCTGGGCCGGGAGGTGGCGTGGAAACGGGTCTGACAACTGCGATCGTGCTGGCGGCGGCGCTGGGCTATGCCTGCGGGTCGATCCCGTTCGGCCTGCTGCTGACGCGGATCGCCGGGATGGGCGACGTTCGCAAGATCGGCAGCGGCAATATCGGCGCGACCAACGTGCTGCGCACCGGGAACAAGGGGCTGGCGGCGGCGACGCTCCTGCTCGACCTGGCCAAGGGCTTCGTCCCGGTCATGCTCGCCGGGCGCCTGTTCGCCATGCCCGGGGCGATGCCGGAAGCTGCCATCGGCCCCGTGCCCGTCGCGGCGCTCTTCGCCGTGCTCGGCCATTGCTTCCCGGTCTGGCTCGGCTTTCGCGGGGGCAAGGGGGTGGCGACCAATGCCGGGGTCAGCTTCGGCCTCGCCTGGCCGATCGGGCTTGCCTATGCGCTCGTCTGGCTCGGCATTCTCGGCCTGACGCGGATCAGCTCGCTCGCGGGGATGAGCGCGGTCTGCGCGGCGGCGATCGTCGCGGCCGTCATGGGCTACCTGCCCTTCGTGCCGGCCCTCGCGCTGATCGCCGTGCTGGTACTGTGGCTGCACCGCGCGAACATTCGCCGCCTTGCCGCCGGGACCGAGCCGAAGGTCGGCACCGGCAAGTGAGCGGCCTCTCGCAGCCGGAAGCCTTCGCCCGCATCAGGCTGCTGCGTTCGCCCAACATCGGCCCGGTCTCCTACGCCCAGTTGCTGGCCCGATTCGGCACGGCGGAGGCGGCGATCGAGGCTTTGCCCGAAGTGGGCGCGCGGGCCGGGCGTGCGGGGCGCGCGGCCCCGGTGCAGACCATCGCCCGCGAGGTCGAGGCAGCCCGCGATCACGGCGCGCGATACCTGTTCCACGACCAGCCCGGCTATCCGCGGCTCCTGAGCCGGATCGAGGGCGCGCCGCCGATCCTGCTCTATCGCGGCGACCTCTCGTTGGCGGAGCGGCCCTGCGTCGCGATTGTCGGCGCGCGCAATGCCTCGGCCGCCTCGTCGAAGCTGGCGCGCGATTTCGCCGCCGCGCTGGCGGGTGCCGGCATGACCGTCGTGTCCGGGCTTGCCCGCGGGATCGACGGGGCCGCGCACTGCGGGGCCATGCCGGCCACGATCGGCGTGATCGCCAGCGGAATCGACATCGCCTACCCCCGGCAACACGCCGAACTGCAGGCCGGGATCGCGGCGCAGGGCCTGCTGCTGGCCGAGCAGCCGCCGGGGACCGAGCCGCGCGGCAGCCACTTCCCCAGTCGCAACAGGATCATCGCCGGGCTCGCCGCCGGGACGCTGGTGGTCGAGGCCGCGCCGCGTTCGGGCTCGCTGATCACCGCCCGCCTGGCGGCCGAGGCCGGGCGCGAGGTCATGGCGATCCCGGGCAGCCCGCTCGATGCCCGGTCGCAGGGATGCAACCAGCTCATCCGCGACGGCGCCGTCCTGGTGCAATCGCCCGAGGAGGTGATCGAGCTGCTGACCGGGTTCGACGGCACGCCGCGCACCGCCCTGGCCGAAGCGCCGGCGGATTTCGCTTTCGAGGCCGCGGAGCTGGCCGATGCCCGGCCGGCCGCGGTCGACAGCCTGCTGTCCAGCGTGCCTGTCAGCGTGGACGAGGTGATCCGCCAGTCGGGGGAAACGCCGGCCGCGGTGCACCTGGCCCTGCTGGAGCTGGAGATCGCCGGCCGTCTCCAGCGGCACTCGGCAGGGCGCGTCAGCCTAGCCGGGGGGTGAAGGGCGGGCTCGCGGCGTCATCGGAGGCGAATTGATGGATTGACGAACGCGGCCACATCTCGCCACCCTCGCGCACGTACACACGTAAGGGACTGCCGTTACCTCCATGCAGCTTGTCATCGTCGAGTCGCCGGCCAAGGCGAAAACCATCGAGAAATACCTGGGCAAGGACTTCAGGGTCCTCGCATCCTACGGCCATGTCCGCGACCTGCCGCCGAAGGACGGCAGCGTTCGCCCGGACGAGGATTTCGCGATGGACTGGGAACTCTATCGCGACAAGCAGAGCCGCTTCAAGGAAATCGCCGACGCGGCGAAGAAGGCCGATCGCCTCGTGCTCGCGACCGACCCCGATCGCGAGGGAGAGGCGATTTCGTGGCACGTGCGCGAGCTGCTCGCCAAGCGCAAGGCGCTGCCGGCCAAGGTGGACAGGGTGACGTTCAACGCGATCACCAAGCCCGCGGTGACCGAGGCGATGGGCCGCCCGCGCGAGCTCGATAGCGACCTGATCGATGCCTATCTCGCCCGGCGCGCGCTCGATTACCTCTACGGCTTCACGCTCTCCCCGGTCCTCTGGCGCCGCCTTCCCGGGGCCAAGAGCGCAGGGCGCGTGCAGTCGGTCGCGCTGCGCCTGATCGTCGATCGCGAGCGCGAGATCGAGGCTTTCCGGCCGCAGGAGTACTGGTCGGTCGTCGCGCGCCTCGAACAGGACGGCACCGAGTTCGATGCGCGCCTCGTCCGCTACGACGGGGCCAAGCTGGACAAGCTCTCGCTGGGCGACGAAGGGGCCGCGCAGGCCGCGAAATCGGCGGTCGAGCAGGGCCGCTTCACGGTCGAGGAAATCGAGACCCGGCCGCTGACGCGCAATCCCGCGCCGCCGTTCACCACCTCCACGCTGCAGCAGGAGGCCGCGCGCAAGCTCGGTTTCTCGGCCAGCCACACGATGCGCCTCGCGCAGTCGCTCTACGAAGCGGGCGCGATCACGTACATGCGTACCGACGGCGTGCAGATGGACGGTGGCGCGATCAGCGCCTGCCGCAAGGCGATCGCCGACCGTTACGACGGGCACTACCTGCCGGAGAAGCCGCGCCACTACAGCACCAAGGCGAAGAACGCGCAGGAAGCGCACGAGGCCATCCGGCCGACCGATTTCAGCCGCGACCGGGCCGGTTCGGGCGACGAGGCCAAACTCTACGACCTGGTGTTCAAGCGGGCCATGGCCAGCCAGATGGCGCCCGCCCGGCTGGAACGGACCACGGTCACCCTGCGCGAGGGGACCGGCCGCCACGAACTGCGCGCGACCGGCCAGGTCGTGAAATTCCCCGGCTTCTTCGCCGTGTACCAGGAGGGGCTCGACGATCGCGACAGCGATGACGACGACGGCCTCCTGCCGGTGATGAACAAGGGCGACAGCCCGGTGAAGAAGGGGGTCGAGGCGAACCAGCACTTCACCCAGCCGCCGCCGCGCTTCTCCGAAGCCTCGCTGGTCAAGCGGCTGGAGGAGCTGGGCATCGGGCGGCCTTCCACTTACGCCTCGACCATTCAGACCCTGCGCGACCGGGCCTATGTGCGGATGGAGAAGAACCGCTTCTTCGCCGAGGAATCGGGCCGCCTGCTGACCGCGTTCCTCGAACGGTTCTTCGATCGCTACGTCGCCTACGACTTCACCGCCGGCATGGAAGACGAGCTGGACGAGGTTTCGGGCGGCCGCGAGGAATGGAAGACGCTGCTCAACCAGTTCTGGCGCGACTTCAAGCCGAAGACCGAGGAAGTGATGGAGCGCAAGCCCTCGGAAGTGACCGAGGCGCTGGACGAGTTCCTGTCCGACTTCCTCTTCCCCCCGCGCGAGGACGGCAAGGACCCGCGCACCTGCCCGCTGTGCGAACAGGAAGGGCGCGAGGGTGGCCGGCTGGCGCTGCGCGGCGGCCGCTACGGGGCCTTCGTCGCCTGCGCGAACTATCCCGAATGCAAGTACACCCGCCGTTTCGCCCAGCCGGGCGCGGACGGCGAAGCGGCGGCCGAAGACGGCATTCTCGGCCAGCACCCGGAAACCGGGGAGGAGATCCTCCGCAAGACCGGCCGGTTCGGCCCCTACGTCCAGATGGGTGAAGGCAAGGAGGCGAAGCGGGCCAGCATTCCCAAGGACCTGCCCGATTTCGACCTCGAATGGGCGGTGAAGCTCCTCTCGCTGCCCCGGATCGTCGGCAAGCACCCGGAAACGGGGGAGGATATCGAGGCCAGCATCGGGCGCTACGGCCCCTATCTGCGCCACGATGGCAAGTACGCCAAGCTCGCCTCCACCCGCGACGTGTTCGACACCGGGATGAACGCGGCGGTCGCGCTCCTGGCCGAGGCCGCGCAGAGGGGCGGGCGCGGCCGGGCGAAGGCGGAACCGATCAAGACGCTCGGCGCGCATCCCACCTCGGGCGGGGAGATCAGGGTGATGCCGGGCCGCTACGGCCCCTATGTCACCGACGGGACGACCAATGCCACGATCCCCAAGGACGTGAAGCCCGAAGACGTGACCGAAGCCCAGGCGATCGAGCTGATCGACGCACGCGCCGCGAAGGGTCCGGCCAAGAAGAAGACGCGCAAGAAGGCGCCCGCCAAGAAGGCAACGGCGAAGAAGTCGACCGGCCGCAAATCAACCGGTAAGAAAGGTTCTGCGGCGAAGAAGGAGGAAGCGGCAGGCTCTTGATCCAGTGCCGGGCCGCGAAACCGAGGGGAGAGCGGCCGATGGTACTGAAGCGTCTTCTGGGGGCCATTGCCCTGGCGATCGCCACCGCGGGGCCGCCCGCGCTGGCGCAGGAAGCGGCGACGGTCGCGACGCTGCAGCGGCCCGGCACGCTCGTGTCCGCCGACCCGGTCGTTGCCGCGCCGCCCGGCGCGCAGGCCTGGCGGATCGTCTACTGGACCCGCAGCGACGACGACCGGCCGCTGCGCGTCACCGGCATGGTCGTCGCCCCGCGCGAGGCCGCGCCCGGGCGGGCGCGCAAGGTCGTGGCCTGGGCGCACGGGACCTCGGGCGTGGTCGAGCGGTGCGCGCTGTCGAGCAACCCGGCTTTCTTCGCGGTGACGCCCGCGCTGGGCGAGATGATCGCGGCCGGGTACGTCGTCGTGGCGCCGGACTATCCGGGGCTCGGCAGCCCGATGCCGCATGGCTATCTCGCCGGGCGGGAGACTGCGCGGTCGGTGCTCGATGCCGTGCGTGCCGCGCGGCAGATCCCGGGCGCGGCCGCCGGGCGCGACTTCGCGGTCTGGGGCGAATCGCAGGGTGGCCATGCCGCGCTCTGGACCGCGGCCGAGGCGCGCGCCTATGCCCGCGAACTGCGGCTGGTCGGCACCGCCGCCGCTGCGCCGCCGACCGACCTGCCGCGCAACCTCGAGGGCATGGGCGACAAGAACGTGCAGGCCATGCTCCTGGCCTATCTCACCTATAGCTGGTCGCAGCGCTACGGCGCGCCGATGGACAAGGTGTTCAACCGCATCGATCGCGGCGTGGCCTCGCGCCTGGCGCGCAACAACTGCATCGAGCTGGACGCCAAGCCGCGGCTGGGCACGATCGTCGGCATTCTCGCGATCCGCAGTGCCTTGCGGAACAAGGACATTGCCGAGATCGACGGTTGGTCCGGGCTCGCCCGGCGCAACAGCATCGCGGCGGGGCGCGTGCCCGGGCCGGTGCTGATCGCGCAGAGCGCGCAGGACCCGATCGTTTCCGCCGCCGTCACCCGCGATTTCGCGCAGGCGCTGTGCCGGCGGGGCAGGGCGGTGTGGTACGAACCGCTGGCCGGCGGCGACCATGCCCGGACCGCGGCGAACAGCGCGCGGGCGACCCTCGACTGGATCGCCCGGCGCTTCGCCGGCGAGAGGCCCGCCAGCAACTGCCGGCGGCTGTGATCACTCGGTGACCATGACGTCGGGGATCGTCACCAGCGTCGATCCGCCGCACCCGATGATGATCTCGCGATAGCGCGGATAAGTCGCGGGGCCGCGATAGCGCACCTCGGTCGGCGTGATGACTTGCGCGACCATCCCGTCGGGCGCGCGGGTTTCCAGCGTGAAGCGCTGCCCCGGCGGCATCGCGCGGTCCGCGGGCCCGGGCTTGAGCGAGACCTGGTATCCCGGCGTCGGCAGGTCCACTTCGCCGCTGATGTGGAGCGTGGGCTTGCTGCCGGGCCCGGGCATCCGGTCGATCCAGGCATGCCAGTTGCGGCTGTCGGAAACCGGGCAGTCGGAGGCAGGCGGCGGGGCATCGTCCACCGGCACGCAGCCGGCGAGCAGGGCGGCGGCCATGGCGGTGCCGGCCGCGGTTCTCACGGCGTTTCTCGCGGTCGTTCCCACGGGGCCGGGACAGGCATTACGCATCGCAATTCTCCCCTTGTCGTTCATGCTCAGTGTTCACGCGAACGCGGGCGAGGCTATACCCCCTAGCGGACCCAATCCAGCCCCATCTCCTCGTAGACCTCGCGGCTCTCGCTCCAGTTCTCCTCCACCTTGACGTGGAGGAACAGGTGGACCTTCACGCCGAGCAGCCCGGACAGTTCCTTGCGCGCGGCCTCGCCGATCGACTTGATCCGGCTGCCGCCCTTGCCGAGCACGATCGCGCGCTGGTTGTCGCGCGCGACGACGATCTGCTGGTGGATCTCCAGGCTGCCGTCGGGACGGGTGCGATAGAGCTCGGGCCGGACCGCGCTGTCGTAGGGCAGTTCCTCGTGCAGCTGGCGATAGAGCTGCTCGCGCGTGATCTCCGCTGCCAGCAGGCGTTCGCTCGCGTCGCTCACCTGGTCTTCGGGATACATCCATTCGGCCACCGGCATCATCCCGGCCAGCGCGGTCTTCAGGTCCGCCACCCCGTCGCCGGTGAGCGCGGAGACGAAGAACACCTCGGCGAAATCGACCTTGCCGGTCAGTTCCTGGGCGAGCGCGAGCAGCGGCTCCTTCTTCGCCACGTCCACCTTGTTCAGGACCAGTATCCGGCGCTCCGGCCGCTGGGCCAGCGCCTCGAGCAGCGGCTCCAGCTCGTGCCGGCGCTGCTTGACCGGATCGACCATCAGCAGGACCGCGTCGGCCGCCTCGGCCCCTTCCCAGGCGGCCGAGACCATCGCCCGGTCGAGCCGCCGCCGGGGCGCGAAGATCCCCGGGGTATCGACCAGGATCATCTGCGTCGGCGCGCCGTCGCCCGCCTCCCCCAGGGCAATGCCCAGCATTCGGGCGCGCGTGGTCTGCGCCTTGGCGCTGGTGATCGCCACTTTCTGACCCACCAGCTGGTTGACCAGGGTGGACTTGCCCGCGTTGGGCGCGCCGATCACGGCCACGAGGCCGCAACGGGTCTGGCTCTCGCCGTTCATCCGAACTTCTCCATGAATGCCCGCGCGGCGGCGGTTTCGGCGTCCTGCTTGCTGCCGGCGGTCGCTTCCGCCTCGCCCACGTTGTGCACGGCGACGCGAACGGTGAAGCGCGCCGCGTGATCGGGGCCCGACCGGTCGAGCAGCGTGTATTCGGGCGCGCGGCGCCGGTTGCCGGCGGCCCATTCCTGCAGCGCGCTCTTCGGGTGCTTGGCCCGGCCCGCCTTGCCTTCGACCTGTTCGCGCCAGAGCCTGCGCACGAGGTCGCGGGTCGCGTCGAAGCCGCCGTCGATGTGGTTGGCGCCGAGCAGGGCCTCCATCACGTCGCCCAGCACGTTCTCGCTGTCGGCCGCGCCGTCGTCGCGCGCCTGCTTGCCCAGGCGGACGTGGTCGGGCACGCCGATCCGCCGCGCGACGTGGGCGCAGGCGCGCTTGCTGACGAGCGCGTTCAGCCGCTGCGCCAGCTTGCCTTCCTCGTCCCCCGAAAGCTCGAACAGCCAGCCCGCGATCGCGAGGCCCAGCACCCGGTCGCCGAGGAACTCGAGCCGCTGGTAATGGCGCGTCTCGCCGGTGCTGCCGTGGGTCAGCGCCTCGTGCCAGCGCCCCTCGTCCGCGACGGTGAAGCCGGAGGCGGCGAGCCATTCGCGGGTCGCGGGGGGCAGCGCGCTCACAGGCCGTCTCCGATCCGGTCCCACCGCGCGGCGGTGAACCAGGTCCACGGCAGGAGCCATTCGGCGCTGCCGTCGGTGGACCACATCAGCATCGTCGCGCGCCCGACCAGGTTCTGCTGCGGCACCAGGCCCACGCCCCCGCCGATCGTGGGGGGGAAGCGGCTGTCCTGCGAGTTGTCGCGGTTGTCGCCGAGCACGAAGACATGGCCTTCGGGCACGATCAGCGGGCCGAAGTCGTCCTGCGGCGTGCGGCCGAAGTCGAGCACCTCGTAACTGCGCCCGGTGGGCAGGGTCTCGCGGAACCGGGCATAGCGGCAGGCCGCGCCGTCCGCGTCGCCCGCCGGGCCGGTTTCCTCGCGCACGCCGCCCCAGGCGCAGCCGGTGTTGGGCGACACGGGGACGACGAAGTCCTCGATCCGTTCCTTGCGCACCGGTTCGCCGTTCAGCACGAGCTGGCCGCCGCGCAGCTCGACCGTGTCGCCGGGCAGGGCGATCGCGCGCTTGATGTAGTCGGCGCCGTCAACCGGGTGCTTGAAGATCACCACGTCGCCGCGCTCCGGCGCGCTGGCCAGCACGCGCCCGGGGATCAGCGGGAGCGAGAAGGGCAGCGAGTGGCTGGAGAAGCCGTAAGGCCACTTGGCCGCGATCAGGTAGTCGCCGTTCATCAGCCGCGGCAGCATCGATTCGCTGGGGATCGAGAAGGGCGAGAAGACGAAGCTGCGGAAGATCAGCACCGCGAGGGCGAGCTTGATCAGGAACCAGGTGAAGCTGGCCGGGGTTTCGCCCTGGTCCTGCCCGGACGCGTCGGATCGGGGTGCGGCGGGGGCGGTCCGGGTCATGCCGACGCGTTACGTTCGTGCAACGTGTTGAATCGCGCGCAGCCCGCGCGCCCGGCCGCGTTCGCACGGGTGCGTGTGACTTTCCGGACCGCGCGGGCGGGGCGGGGTGTGACTTTCGGCCGGGGCGCCGCCAGCGGCATCGCGATGCTTGAAAACATGGCCACAAGCCCTAGTCGGGAGAGGACGAAGTAGGAAAGGGATTTTCGCATGAGCGACGCAGTTTCGGCCGCCTGGGATGCAATCGCGGCAGTGCCGCGGCGGACGCTGGGGGAACTGTTCCATGCGGACGAGGGACGGGCCGCGCGCTTTTCCGGCAGCCTGGACCTGCCGGGGGAAGACGCGGGCCAGGTCCGCTTCGACTGGTCCAAGACCCACCTCGACGACGACTTGTGCACCGCGTTCGAGGCGCTGGCCGATGCCGCCGGCTTCGCCGCCATGCGCCGCGCGATGTTCGACGGCGAAGTCGTCAACCCGACCGAGGGGCGCGCCGCGACCCACGCCGCGATGCGCGGATCGGGCGATGCCGCTAAGGCGGAAGAGGCCGCGGCCCTGCTGCGCCGGATGGAAATGCTGGTCGATGCGATCCACGACGGCGCGCTGGGCAACGTGCAGCACCTGATCCACATCGGCATCGGCGGCAGCGCGCTGGGCCCGGCGCTGGCGGTCGACGCGCTGACCCGCGACGGCGCGCGGGTGGATGTCCACGTCGTGTCGAACATCGACGGGCTTGCGCTCGAACGCGCGTTTGCCGCCTGCGACCCGGCGACCACGCTGATCGCGGTGGCGAGCAAGACCTTCACCACGATCGAGACGATGACGAATGCCGCCAGCGCGCTGGCCTGGCTGGCGGACAACGGCGTGGCGGACCCGTCCGGCCGCGTCGTTGCGCTGACCGCCAGCCCCGGGAAGGCCGTGGAATGGGGCGTCGACGAAACCCGCGTCCTGCCGTTCCCGGAAACGGTCGGCGGCCGCTATTCGCTGTGGTCCAGCATCGGTTTTCCCGTCGCGCTGGCCATCGGGATGGAGGAATTCCGCGAGATGCTGGCCGGCGCGCAGGCGGTGGATGCCCATTTCCAGGCGGCCGACGGGCGCGACAACCTGCCGCTGCGGGCGGCATTTTCCGATCTCTACTACGCGCGTATACGCGAATGCCAGACGCGCGCGGTCTTCGCCTACGACGAGCGGCTGGCGCTTCTGCCCGACTACCTGCAGCAGCTGGAGATGGAATCGAACGGCAAGCGGGTGACCGCGGGGCAGGAACCGGTCTCCGGCCCGACCGCGCCGATCACCTGGGGCGGGGTGGGGACCGACGCCCAGCACGCGGTGTTCCAGTTGCTGCACCAGGGCACCCACCTCGTGCCGGTCGATTTCATCGCCAGCATCGCGCCCGGCGACACGCTCGATCCCGCGCATCACCGCATCCTGCTCACCAACTGTTTCGCCCAGGGCGCCGCGCTGATGGCGGGCGACAAGGGGGAGGATCCGGCGCGCCATTTCCCCGGCGACCGGCCGAGCGCGACGATCCTGTGCGACGATATCGACCCGGCGACCTTCGGCGCGCTGATCGCGTTCCACGAACACCGCACTTTCGCCAATGCCGTGCTGATGGGCATCAACCCGTTCGACCAGTTCGGGGTGGAGCTGGGCAAGCGCATGGCCCGCGATATCGAGGCGGGCGGCGGCACTTTCGACCCCGGCACGCGCGCGCTGCTCGACGCGGCGGGCCTCGGCTGACCGGCGGCGGCGGCGGCCGGCCTTCGCGCGCGCTTCGGGGGCTTTCTTGGAAGGCAGGGGCAGGCCCTTGATAAGGCCGTTGTTTTTGCCGGGGGCTGTGCTAGTTCCTGCTGGTGCCAGCCTTGCCAGACGCCTTTCGCGACGCGCATCTCGCGGCGATCGTCAATCACTCCTCCGACGCGATCGTGTCGAAGGACCTCGACGGTATCGTGATGAGCTGGAACGCCGCGGCGGAGCGGCTGTTCGGCATCCCGGCGGAGGAAATGATCGGCCAGTCGATTCGCCGGATCATTCCCGCCGAACGCCAGGACGAGGAAGACTCGATCCTCGCGCGCGTTCGCAACGGCGAGCTCGTTCCCAAGTTCGAGACGATGCGCCTGGGCGCGGACGGCACCGAGATCCCGGTCGCGATCACCGTTTCGCCCATTCGCGATGGCGACGGGCGGATCGTCGGCGCATCGAAGATCGCGAACGACCTGCGCGAACAGGCGAGCCTGCGGGCCGAGCTGCTGCGCAGCCAGCAGCAGTTCAAGGCACTGGCCAACAATATCCCGCAGCTGGCCTGGATGGCCGACAGCGAAGGGTGGATCTTCTGGTATAACGAACGCTGGTACGAATACACCGGCACCACGCTGGAGGAGATGGAAGGCTGGGGCTGGCGCGCGGTGCACCATCCCGACCACGTCGATCGCGTCGTGCGCAGCGTCCAGCGTGCCTGGGACACCGGCGAACCGTGGAAGGATACCTTCCCCCTGCGCCGCAAGGACGGCGAATATCGCTGGTTCCTCACCCATGCGCAGCCGCTGCGCGACGAGGCGGGGAACGTCGTCCTGTGGTGCGGGACCAACACCGACATTACCGAGGAACGCGAGACGAACGAGCGCATCCGCCTGTTGATGAACGAGGTCAACCACCGCTCGCGCAATATCCTCGCGACGATCCAGGCGATCATCCAGCGCACGGTGGACGGGCGGGACCCGGAACTGGTCGAGGCGCTGACCCGCCGGATCGCCGCGCTTTCGGCCAACCAGGACCTGCTGACCGAGGGGGCCTGGGCCGGAGCGACGGTGGAAGACATCGCGAAATCGCAGGTCCTCCACGTCAGCGACGTTTCCGAAGGGCGGGTGGCGTTCGACGGGCCGGCGGACGTGCGGCTCAAGCCGCCGGCGGCGGAGGCGCTGGGCCTCGCGATCCACGAGCTTGCGACCAACGCGGCCAAGTACGGCGCGCTTTCCAGCGCGGAAGGCTGCATCGCCCTGCGCTGGCGGCTGGAGCGCGAGGACGGGGCCGACGTGCTCGACCTGGAATGGCGCGAGCGCGACGGCCCGCCGGTGAAGAAGCCGACCCGCACAGGCTTCGGCACGGTCATCATCAAGCGCAACCCGGAAATGGCGATGCGCGCCGACGTGACGCTCGATTACCTGCCCGACGGCCTGCGCTGGCACGTGCGCGCCCCGTCCGACGTCCTGGCGGAAGCGAGGAAATCGCCCGCCGGCGAAACCGGCGATTGACTTTTCCCCGTCCAGCCCCCATCTGCCTGACCAGCGAAGCGCGCGTGCCAGCGTGAAGCGGCGATCCCGAGACAGGGGGCGCCCCGGCCGCGTTTCGGTTTTTCTCACAGACTTCCCTTTTCACGCGGGCGGTTTCAACCCCCGCGCCGCGCGCCGATCCGGCTGCGCGCCGCATCGATTGCGAGTTTTTTACCCATGACATTCGATCAACTCGGGCTGTCGCAGCCCGTCCTCCAGGCGCTCGACCTGAAGGGTTACAACACGCCCACGCCGATCCAGGCGCAGGCCATTCCCCCCGTGCTCGAAGGGCGCGACCTGCTGGGCATCGCCCAGACCGGCACCGGCAAGACGGCGGCCTTCATGCTGCCCAGCATCGACCGGCTGCGCGAGGCGGGGCGGCAGACGCCGTTCAAGTCGTGCCGCATGCTCGTGCTCGCGCCGACGCGCGAGCTGGCCGGGCAGATCGCCCAGTCGGCCAAGGACTACGGCGCGCTCGCGGGCCTCAAGGTGCAGTCGATCGTCGGCGGCACTTCGGTCAACAAGGACCGCAACAAGCTGCACCGCGGGACCGACATCCTCGTCGCCACGCCGGGCCGCCTGCTCGACCTGATCGACCAGAAGGCCTTCGGCCTCGGCGCGGTCGAGATCCTCGTCCTCGACGAGGCGGACCAGATGCTCGACCTCGGCTTCATCCACGCGCTGCGCAAGATCAGCCAGCTCGTGCCCGAAGACCGGCAGACGCTGTTCTTCAGCGCCACGATGCCGGGCCAGATCAAGGAGCTGGTGGGCAAGTACTGCCACGAGCCGGTCCACGTTTCGGTCACGCCCGAGAGCACGACCGCGGAACGGATCGACCAGTACCTGTTCATGGTCCAGCAGGACGAGAAGCAGGCCCTGCTGGAGATGATCCTGCGCGGGCGTCACGCGGTCCCGGGCAAGATCGAGCGGGTCCTGGTCTTCACCCGGACCAAGCATGGCGCGGATCGCGTGGTGAAGAAGCTCGCCCAGGCGGGCGTGCCTGCCAACGCGATCCACGGCAACAAGAGCCAGCCGCAGCGCGAACGCGCGCTGGGCGAGTTCCGCTCGGCGAAAACGCCGGTGCTGGTGGCGACCGACGTCGCCGCGCGCGGGATCGACATTCCCGGCGTCAGCCACGTCGTGAACTACGAGCTGCCGAACGTGCCGGAACAATACGTCCACCGGATCGGCCGCACCGCGCGCGCCGGGCGCGACGGCATTGCCATCGCCTTCTGCGCCGAGGACGAGCGCGCCTATCTGAAGGATATCCGCAAGACCACCGATGCGGAATTCGAACGGCTCGCCCTGCCGGACAATTTCCGGGCCGTGGTCGAAGGCGTCGGGCCGACCAAGCCGGCCGCGCGCCAGCCGCGCCAGCGCGTCCAGCCCAAGCCGCGCGGCGGCGAGGGGGCGCCGCGCTCTGCCCAGGCAGGCCAGGCGCAGCCGGGCAAGAAGCACCCGGGGCGCGCGGGCAAGCCGCGGCGCGACGGGGGCAAGCCGGCCCACGGCGGCTCGGCTTCGGCCGAGCGGGCCCAGGGCCAGGGCAGGGGTCAGGGCCACGGCGGGGGCAAGCGCCCTTCGCGCAACCGTAACCGGCGGCGCCAGGGGCGCTGACCGGCGGGCGGCGGTTGCCCTGCCGCCGCCGCGTCGCCATATCGCGCGCTCCCGGCAACAGGAGCGCAGCGATGGCGAGCAAGACTTCCCCCGAATACGATTACGACCTGTTCACGATCGGCGCGGGTTCGGGGGGCGTTCGCGCCAGCCGCGTCGCCGCCTCGCATGGCGCGCGCGTCGCCGTGGCGGAGGAGCACCGCGTCGGCGGGACCTGCGTCATCCGCGGCTGCGTGCCCAAGAAGATGCTGGTCTACGGCGCCCATTTCGCCGAAGACCTGGAAGACGCGCAGGCTTTCGGCTGGACGATCGAGAACGCGCGCTTCGACTGGGAAACGCTGCGCGACAACGTGCTGCGCGACGTCGATCGCCTGAACGGCCTCTATACCGAGACGCTCGACAACCACGGGGTCGAGGTGATCAACGAGCGCGCCGAACTGGCCGGCCCGCACGAGATCCGCCTTTCGGGCGGAAGGACGGTCACCGCGAGGCATATCCTGATCGCGACCGGCGCCCGGCCCCACGTGCCCGACTGCCCGGGCAACGAGCTGGGCATCACCAGCAACGAGGCGTTCCACCTCGAAACCCTGCCCAGGCGCATCCTGATCGCCGGCGGCGGCTATATCGCCAACGAGTTCGCCGGCATCTTCAACGAGTTCGGCAGCCACGTCACGATCATCAACCGCAGCGACCAGCTGCTGCGCGGCTACGACGAGGCGCTGCGCGACCGGCTGCTGCAGATCAGCATGATGAAGGGCATCGATTTCCGCTTCCACGCCGAATTCCGCGGAATCGAGAAGACCGACGACGGCACCTTGCGCGTTTCGATGACCAATCACGACGACCTGGAGGTCGATTGCGTCCTCTTCGCCACCGGGCGCGTGCCCAATACCGAGGGGCTCGGCCTCGACAAGGCCGGCGTGAAGACCGGCGACAAGGGCGAGATCGTGGTCGACCGGTTCAGCAAGACCAGCGTCGATCACATCCACGCCGTCGGCGACGTGACCGACCGCGTGCAGTTGACGCCCGTCGCGATCCGCGAAGGCCAGGCCTTCGCCGATACCGTGTTCGGCGGCGGCGACCCGGTGGCGGTGGACCACACCTGCATCCCCAGCGCGGTCTTCAGCCACCCGCCCCTCGCCGGGGTCGGCCTGACCGAGGGGCAGGCGCGCAACACTTACGGCTCGGTGCGCGTCTACCAGTCCGATTTCCGGCCGATGAAGAACGTCCTCGCCGGGCGCAACGAGCGCAGCCTCTACAAGATGGTGTGCGACGAGGATTCGGGCCGCATCCTCGGCATTCACATGATCGGGCCCGAAGCGGCCGAGATCATGCAGGCGGCGGCGGTCGCGGTGAAGGCCGGGCTGACCAAGGCCGATTTCGACGCGACCGTGGCGATCCACCCGACGATGGCGGAAGAGCTGGTCCTGCTGCGCTAGTCCGCCAGCCCCCAGGGGATGCGGTGCGCGGCGGCCGGCCATGAAAGCCCCCGGGCGGCGCGCGGCGGCCGCCATGAGAGATTGACGCTCGCTTGCACCGCCCGCTAGGCCGGCCGGAGAACAACTGCAGGGATGCCGATGTCAGCCAATATCGCCGAAATGGAACGCCGCCGCGAAGCCGCCCGCATGGGCGGCGGGCAGAAGCGCATCGATGCGCAGCACGCCAAGGGCAAGCTCACCGCCCGCGAACGGCTCGACGTGCTGCTCGACGAAGGCAGCTTCGAGGAACTCGACACTTACGTCGAGCATGACTGCGTCGATTTCGGGATGCAGGACCAGAAGATCACCGGCGACGGCGTGGTCACCGGATCGGGCACGATCAACGGGCGGCTGGTCTATGTCTTCAGCCAGGATTTCACCGTCTTCGGCGGCAGCCTGTCCAAGCGCCACGCGGAGAAGATCTGCAAGGTGATGGATACCGCGATGAAGGTCGGCGCCCCGGTCATCGGCCTCAACGACAGCGGCGGCGCGCGCATCCAGGAAGGCGTCGCCTCGCTGGGCGGCTATGCCGAGGTCTTTCAGCGCAACGTGCTGGCGAGCGGCGTCATTCCCCAGATCAGCCTGATCATGGGGCCATGCGCGGGCGGGGCGGTCTATTCCCCGGCGATGACCGACTTCATCTTCATGGTGAAGGATTCCAGCTACATGTTCGTCACCGGGCCCGACGTGGTGAAGACCGTCACCAACGAAGTCGTCTCGCAGGAGGAACTGGGCGGCGCGGTCACCCACACGACCAAGACCAGCGTGGCCGACCTCGCGTTCGAGAACGATATCGAGACGCTGCTGCAGACGCGCAATTTCTTCGACTACCTGCCGCTGTCGAACCGCGAGGACGTGCCCGAACGGCCGACCGCCGACCCGTGGGACCGCGAGGAACCTTCGCTCGATACGCTGGTGCCCGACAATGCCAACCAGCCCTACGACATGCACGAAGTCATCCGCAAGACGCTGGACGAAGGGGATTTCTTCGAGATCCAGCCGGCCCACGCGGCCAATATCATCTGCGGTTTCGGCCGGGTGGAAGGGCGCACGGTGGGCGTTGTGGCGAACCAGCCGATGGTGCTCGCGGGCGTGCTCGACATCAATTCGAGCAAGAAGGCCGCGCGCTTCGTGCGGTTCTGCGATGCCTTCGACATCCCGATCCTGACGTTCGTCGACGTGCCCGGCTTCCTGCCCGGCACGAGCCAGGAACTGGGCGGGATCATCAAGCACGGCGCCAAGCTGCTGTTCGCCTATGCCGAGGCGACCGTGCCCAAGATCACCGTGATCACCCGCAAGGCCTACGGCGGGGCCTACGACGTGATGGCGTCGAAGCATTTGCGCGGCGACCTGAACTATGCCTGGCCCACGGCGGAAATCGCGGTGATGGGCGCGAAGGGCGCGGTGGAGATCATCTTCCGCCAGGACCGCGACGATCCCGACAAGATCGCCGAGAAGACGAAGGAATACGAAGACCGCTTCGCCAACCCCTTCGTGGCGGCAAGCCGCGGCTATATCGACGAGGTGATCTACCCGCACTCGACCCGCCGCCGGATCGCGCTGGGCCTGAGGAAGCTGCGAGGCAAGCAGCTCGAGAACCCGTGGAAGAAGCACGACAATATTCCGTTGTGACGCCTGCCGAGAAGCCTATCGCGGACGCGGATGGCATCACCGCCACGATGTGGGGGCAGGAAGTGACCCTGTCGCTGGACTTCGTGGCGCTGGTGTTCTTCGCCGGATCGATCTTCTGCGCCTGGACCGTCGCCCGTTCGCTGCAAACCGGCACGTATGACTGGAAGGGCCTCCGCGCCGACCGCGATAGCGAGCCGATGCTGTTCGCCTTGCAGGTGGCGGTGACGGCCCTGATCGGGGTTTGCGCGATCGTCGGGGCGCTTGCGCTTTTCTTCGACGGGGCACAGTGAACCGGTGCGGCAGCGGCGGCGATCCATGCCGGGGCAGGCTCGGCCTGACGACTTGATGGGAGATGGCGCGTGAAACTGGGACGGTTGAACCATATCGGGGTCGCCACCCCGAGCATCGAGGAATCGCTGCGCTATTACCGCGACGTCATGGGCGCTACGATCGCGCATGAACCGTTCGACCTTGCCGAGCAGGGGGTGAAGGTCTGCTTCGTCGATACGCCCGACGCGCAGGGCGAGGTCGGGAAGGGCACGCAGATCGAGCTGATCGAGCCGCTCGGACCCGAAAGCCCGTTGACCGGATTCCTCCAGAAGAACCCGCAGGGCGGGCAGCATCACCTCTGTTACGAGGTCGAGGACATCGAGCAGGCGCGTTCCTGGTTCGAAGGGAAGGGCAAGCGCATCCTCGGCCCCACGCGGATCGGCGCGCATGGCACGCCGATCTTCTTCCTCCATCCCAAGGACATGATGGGCCAGCTCACCGAAATCATGGAAACGCCGAAAGCCGCCGGCCACTGACCGGCGCGGCCGGGCCGCTCGCAGCCCCGGGCCTGGCGGCCAACGGGCTTGCGCGCGGCGGACTTCGCCGCCACTCTCGGTTGCGAAACGAAACGCTTGGGAGAGACGCGTGCGCTACGAAACCATCATCGTCGAGAACGAAGGGCCGCTGGTCACCATCACGCTCAACCGGCCCGACCGGCTGAACGCGATGCCGCCGCAGATGGCGGACGAGATCGGCAGCGCGTTCTACGACCTGGGCGATGCGCGCGCGGTCCTGATCACCGGCGCGGGCAAGGGGTTCTGTTCCGGCGCCGACTTGTCCGCGCGGGGGGAGGGCAGCGCGCTCCAGGCCAGCGGCGGCAGCCATCGCGCGCTGCAGAACCATTACAACCCCGCGATCAGCCAGATCCTGCGCGCGCCGGTGCCGGTGGTCTGCGCGGTCAACGGCCCGGCGGCGGGGATCGGCTGCTCGCTCGCGCTGGCGGGCGACTTCGTGCTCGCGGGCAGGAGCGCCTATTTCCTCCAGGCCTTCGTCAATATCGGCCTCGTGCCCGATGGCGGATCGACCTGGCTGCTCAGCCGCGCGATCGGGCGGGCGCGGGCGACGCGGATGATGATGCTCGGCGAGAAGATCGGCGCCGAGCAGGCGGAGGACTGGGGCCTGATCTACAAGGCGGTGGACGACGATGCCCTGATGGCCGAGGCGCGGGGCCTGGCCGAGCGGCTCGCCAACGGGCCCACGGTCGCCTACGCCACGATGAAGGCGAATATCGCCGCCGCGCTCGACGGCACGGTCAACCAGGTCCTCCTGGCCGAGGCCGAGGGGCAGCGGCGCGCCGCCGCGACGCAGGACGCGATGGAAGGCGGCATGGCCTTCCTCCAGAAGCGAAAGCCCGCCTTCAAGGGCGAGTGACCGGCCGGGCCGCCCGGGGCAGCGGGGCAAGCCGCGCGGCCCGCTCTTCCCCTGTGCATACGATTGTGTTTAGGGGAAGCGCATGACCGACAAGCCGACTTACGAAGACTGGAAGCCCCTTGCCGACAAGGAGGTCAAGGGGCGCG
The DNA here is from genome assembly GCF_034375205.1 of Pelagerythrobacter marinus. Taxonomy (NCBI): domain Bacteria; kingdom Pseudomonadati; phylum Pseudomonadota; class Alphaproteobacteria; order Sphingomonadales; family Erythrobacteraceae; genus Pelagerythrobacter; species Pelagerythrobacter marinus. Next base: position 1,327,968 of record NZ_CP139719.1, read on the forward strand.
ACCTGACCTGGCATACGCCCGAAGGGATCGCGGTAAAGCCGCTCTACACCTCGCAGGATACCGCCGATCTGGACCCGGGCGTGCCGGGCATCGCGCCGTTCACGCGCGGCCCCTACGCCTCGATGTACACCGGGCGCCCGTGGACGATCCGCCAGTACGCCGGCTTCTCCACGGCCGAGGAATCGAACGCCTTCTATCGCCGCAATCTCGCCGCCGGGCAGAAGGGCCTGTCGGTCGCCTTCGACCTCGCCACCCACCGCGGCTACGACAGCGACCATCCGCGCGTCGTCGGCGATGTCGGCAAGGCGGGCGTCGCGATCGACACCGTGCGCGACATGGAAATCCTGTTCGACCAGATCCCGCTCGACCAGATGAGCGTGTCGATGACGATGAACGGCGCGGTGATCCCGGTCATGGCGTTCTACATCGTCGCGGGCGAGCGGCAGGGCGTGGCGCAGGAGAAGCTTTCGGGGACCATCCAGAACGACATCCTCAAGGAGTTCATGGTCCGCAACACCTATATCTACCCGCCCGAACCGAGCATGCGGATCGTCTCCGACATCATTGCCTATACTTCGGCCAACATGCCGCGGTTCAACAGCATCTCGATCAGCGGCTATCACATGCACGAAGCCGGGGCGACGGCGGTGCAGGAACTCGCCTTCACCATCGCCGACGGCAAGGAATATGCGAAGCGCGCGATGGAGGCCGGGCTCGATATCGATGCCTTCGCGCCGCGCCTGTCCTTCTTCTGGGGCATCGGCATGAACTTCTTCATGGAGATCGCCAAGATGCGCGCCGCGCGCCATCTGTGGCACGATGTCATGACCGAACTGGGCGCGCAGAACCCCAAGTCGAAGATGCTGCGCACCCATTGCCAGACCAGCGGCGTCTCGCTGCAGGAGCAGGACCCGTACAACAACGTCATCCGCACGACGATCGAGGCGATGGCGGCGGTGCTGGGCGGCACGCAGTCGCTCCACACCAACGCGCTGGACGAGGCGATCGCGCTGCCGACCGATTTCTCCGCCCGCATCGCGCGCAACACGCAGCTGGTGATCCAGGAAGAGACCGGGATCACCAATGTCGCCGATCCGCTGGGCGGCAGCTATTACATCGAGAGCCTCACCGCCGCGCTGGTCGATCAGGCCAAGGCGATGCTCGACGAGGTCGAGGCGGCGGGCGGGATGACCGAGTACGTCGCGAGCGGCAAACCCAAGGCGCAGATCGAGGAGGCCGCGGCAGCCAAGCAGGCGAGCGTCGACCGCGGCGAGACCGTGATCGTCGGCGTCAACAAGTATCGCCGCGACCAGGAAGACGAGATCGACACGCTCGATATCGACAACCACAAGGTCCGCCAGAGCCAGATCGCCCGGATCGAGCAGGTGCGCGCGGCGCGCGACGAGCAGGCCTGCCAGCGCGCGCTGGATGCGCTGGCGCACGGTGCCGAGGGGGACGAGAACCTGCTGGCGCTGGCGGTCGAGGCCGCGCGTCACGACGCGACGCTGGGCGAAATCTCGGCCGCGATGGAGCGTGCCTTCGGCCGTTACGACACGATGCCGACGCCGGTGAAGGGCGTCTATTCGCGCGCCTATGCCGGCGATGAACGCTACGAACAGGTCCTGCGGGGGGTGGACGCGGTCGCCCGCAGGCTGGGGCGCAAGCCGAAGGTCATGGTCGCGAAGATGGGGCAGGACGGCCACGATCGCGGGGCCAACGTCATCGCCAGCGCCTTCGCCGACATGGGGTTCGAGGTGCTCTCCGGCCCGCTGTTCCAGACCCCGCGCGAGACAGCGGCGATGGCGCTGGAGAACGACGTCGATGCCGTGGGGGCGAGCAGCCTCGCGGCCGGGCACAAGACGCTGATCCCCGAACTGATCGGCCACCTGAAGGACGCCGGCCGCGCGGATATCAAGGTCGTCGCCGGCGGCGTGATCCCGCAGAAGGACTACGATTTCCTGCGCGATGCCGGGGTCCAGGGCATCTACGGCCCGGGCAGCAACGTCGTCGAATGCGCGGCGGACGTGCTGCGCCTCCTCGGCCACAACATGCCGCCTGCGGGCGAAGACCTCGACGAGGCGGCCGAATGAAGGCTTCCGCCGTCGCGGATGCTGCCTGGGCGCTTGCCTTGGCGGCGCCTGCCAAGGTGCAGGATGCGCCCGTGGCGTTGCCGATCACGATCGACGAAACGCTGCATGACACGGCTCTGCCCAGATGAGCGCGCCGACCTCCAGCGCCTTCGTGCCGATCGCGGCAATGATGTTCGCCGCGGGGCTCGGCATTCCCGTGTTCGCCGCGCTGAATGCCGCACTGGGCCAGCAGCTCGGCGGCCCCGTCGCCGCGACCGCGGTGACTTTCGCGGTTGGATTCGTGATCGCCAGCGCGATGCTGGCCTTTACCGGCTTTCCCGCTGCCAGTGCCTTCACCTTCGAGCGGCCCTGGTTGTGGATCGGGGCGCTCGTGATGTTGTTCTACGCCACTTCGGTGGCATTCTCCGCCCCGCGTATCGGCCTGGGCAACGCGATCTTTTTCGTGCTGCTCGGCCAGATCGTCGCTGCGGCGATCATCGACCATTTCGGCCTGCTTGGCTCCATCCAGAGCGCGATCACCCCCAAGCGCGCGCTGGGCCTGGTAGTCATGGCAGTCGGCCTCTACCTAGCCAGGAAACCCGTATGACCAATATCCGCACCGATTGGACCCGTGACGAGATCGCGGCGCTGTTCGATCTTCCTTTTACGGAATTGCTGTTCCAGGCCGCCACCGTCCACCGCGAGTTCCATCCGCCCGAGCAGGTGCAGCTCTGCACGCTGCTGTCGATCAAGACCGGCGGGTGTCCGGAGGATTGCGGCTATTGTTCGCAAAGCGTGAAGGCCGACAGCGGGGTCGAGGCGACCAAGCTGATGGACGTCCAGCGCGTGCTGCAATCGGCGGCACAGGCCAAGGATGCGGGCAGCCAGCGGTTCTGCATGGGCGCTGCGTGGCGCAACCCCAAGGACCGCGACATGCCCGCGATCGTCGAGATCGTGAAGGGCGTGCGCGCCATGGGGATGGAGACCTGCATGACGCTGGGCATGCTGACGCCCAAGCAGGCCGAGATGCTCAAGGAAGCCGGGCTCGATTATTACAACCACAATGTCGACACGGGCCCGGAATATTACGAGCGCGTGATCTCGACCCGCAATTACCAGGACCGGCTCGATACGCTGCAGAACGTGCGCGATGCGGGGATCAACGTTTGCAGCGGCGGGATCGTCGGCATGGGCGAGACGCGCGACGACCGCGTCGGCTTCGTCCACACGCTCGCCACGCTCGAACGCCATCCCGAAAGCGTGCCGGTCAACGCGCTGGTGCCGGTCAAGGGCACGGTGCTGGGCGACATGCTCGCCGATACGCCGCTTGCGAAGATCGACGATATCGAGTTCGTCCGTACCGTGGCGGTGGTGCGGATCTGCATGCCGATGAGCATGGTGCGCCTTTCGGCCGGGCGCGAGAGCATGAGCGAAGCGACGCAGGCGCTGTGCTTCATGGCAGGGGCGAATTCGATCTTCACCGGCGACAAGCTGCTGACCGCCCCCAATGCCGGCGACGATACCGACGCCGCGCTCTTCGCCAAGCTCGGGCTGACGGCCCTGCAGCAGGATGAACCGATGCGTACGGCTTCCTGCCAGGGCGCCTGCGAGCCGGCCGAGTAAGGAAAGGGAGACGATGACCGAACAGAAGCTGGAAACGCTGACGATCCATGCCGGGCAGGAGCCCGATCCGACGACGAAGGCGCGGATCACGCCGATCTACCAGACGGCAAGCTATGTTTTCGACGATCCCGACCACGCCGCGCGGCTGTTCGGCCTGCAGGAATTCGGCAATATCTATTCGCGCATCATGAACCCTACCAACGATGCGCTGGAAAAGAAGATTGCCGCGCTCGAAGGCGGGGTCGGGGCTCTCGGCGTGGCGTCGGGCCATGCCGCGCAACTGATTGCGTTTCACACGCTGATGGAGCCGGGCTGCAACATCGTCGCCGCGAAGAAGCTCTACGGCGGCTCGCTCAACCAGCTCGGCGAAAGCTTCCGCAAGTTCGGCTGGGAAACGCGTTTCGTCGATGCCGACGATCCCGCCAATGTCGCTGCGGCGATCGATGACAAGACGCGCTGCGTCTTCATCGAAAGCCTGGCGAACCCCGGCGGCGTGGTCAGCGATATCGCGGCGATCGCCGGGGCCGCGCACGATGCCGGCGTGCCGCTGATCGTCGACAATACCCTGGCAACGCCCGCGCTGTGCCGCCCGTTCGATCACGGCGCCGACATCGTCGTCCATTCCTGCACCAAGTTCCTCAACGGCCACGGCAATGCGGTCGGCGGGCTGATCGTCGATTCGGGCAGGTTCGACTGGAAGGCGAGCGACAAGTTCCCCAGCCTGACCCAGCCCAACGGTTCCTATCACGGGGCGGTGCTCGCCGACGCGCTCGAACCGATCGGGCCGATCGCCTTCATCACCGCCTGCCGCGTGCTCGGGCTGCGCGATCTCGGCCCCGCGATGGCCCCGATGAACGCCTTCCTCGCGCTCACCGGCATGGAGACGCTGGCGCTGCGCATGGAGCGGCATTGCAGCAACGCGCTGGCGGTTGCGCAATGGCTGCGGGACCATGCGAAAGTGGCGTGGGTTTCCTACGCCGGGCTGGACGGCGACCGGTACAAGCCGCTGGCCGACCGCTATCTCGGCGGGCACGGCGGCGCGGTCTTCACTTTCGGGCTGAAGGGCGGGTTCGAAGCGGGTAAGGCGCTCGTCTCCGGAGTCGGGATGTTCAGCCACCTCGCCAATATCGGCGATACGCGCAGCCTGATCATCCACCCGGCCTCGACCACCCACAGCCAGCTTTCGGCCGACGAGCTGGAGGCGGCGGGCGCAGGCCCCGACGTCGTCCGCCTTTCGGTAGGTGTCGAGCACGTGGACGATATCATTGCCGACCTCGACCAGGCCCTGGCCCAGATCTAAGCGCACGGGAAGACCGACGATGTTCAAGAAGATCCTCATTGCCAATCGCGGCGAAATCGCCTGCCGGGTCATCAAGACCGCCCGGCGCATGGGCATTGCCACCGTGGCCGTCTATTCAGACGCCGATGCCCGCGCGCCCTTCGTCCGCATGGCCGACGAGGCCGTGCATATCGGCCCGGCGCAGGCATCCGAGAGCTATCTCGTCGCCGACAGGATCATCGCCGCCTGCAAGCAGACCGGGGCGGAGGCGGTGCACCCGGGCTACGGCTTCCTGTCCGAACGCGCGAGCTTCGTCGAGGCGCTGGCGAAGGAGGGCATCGCCTTCATCGGGCCGCCGGCCGAGGCGATCGCGGCGATGGGCGACAAGATCGAATCGAAGAAGATCGCGCGCGAGGCGGGGGTGAACGTCGTCCCCGGCTTCGTCGGCGAGATCCGCGATACCGATCACGCGGTCGAGATCGCCAACGACATCGGTTACCCGGTGATGATGAAGGCCAGCGCCGGCGGCGGGGGCAAGGGCATGCGCCTCGCCTATAGCGAGAAGGACGTACGCGAGGGCTTCGAGAGCGTGAAGCGCGAAGGGCTCAATTCCTTCGGCGACGACCGCGTCTTCATCGAGAAGTTTATCGAGGATCCGCGCCATATCGAGATCCAGATCCTCGGCGACCAGCACGGCAACGTGATCTACCTGAACGAACGCGAATGCTCGATCCAGCGGCGCCACCAGAAGGTGGTCGAAGAGGCGCCGTCGCCGTTCGTGACGCCGAAGATGCGCAAGGCGATGGGCGAACAGTGCGTCGCGCTGTCGAAGGCCGTCGGCTATTACAGCGCGGGCACGGTCGAACTGATCGTCAGCGGCGCCGACAAGACCGGGGAAAGCTTCTACTTCCTCGAGATGAACACGCGCCTGCAGGTGGAGCATCCGGTCACCGAGGCGATCACCGGCGTGGACCTGGTCGAACAGATGATCCGCGTCGCCGCGGGCGAGAAGCTGGCGATCGCGCAGGACGACGTGAAAATCGACGGCTGGGCGATCGAGAACCGCGTCTATGCCGAAGACCCCTATCGCGGCTTCCTCCCGTCCACCGGGCGCCTCGTGCGTTACCAGCCGCCGGTCGAGCCCTGGGCCGACGACGGGCAGGCGAACGGCCGCCGCGGCGTGGACGGCGTGCGCGTGGACGACGGCGTGTTCGAAGGCGGCGAAGTCTCGATGTTCTACGACCCGATGATCGCCAAGCTCGTCACCTGGGGCGCGACGCGCGACGAAGCGGCCGACCTGCAGGTCGCCGCGCTCGACGCCTTCCGGATCGAGGGGCTGGGCCACAACGTCGATTTCCTCAACGCGATCATGCAGCACCCGCGGTTCCGCTCGGGCGAACTGACGACCGGCTTCATCGCCGAGGAATATCCGGAAGGCTTCGCCGGCGCGCCCGCTTCGGACGCGCTCAAGCGCGTGCTGGCCGCGGTGGGCGGGGTGATCGCCACCGCCGATGCCGACCGCGCGCGCCGGATCGACCAGCAGCTCGACAGCGCGTTCTACGCCCCCGGCGACTGGACAGTGCGGATCGGCGAGCGCGAGGAAGGCTCCTCCACTTACGAGGTGCGCCTGGGCGAGGACGCGATCACCGTCGATGGCGAGCCGGTCATGCTGGAGATGGAATACACCCCCGGCGACGCGACGGTCTCGGTCGAATACGGCGGGAGCGAGGAGGGGGACGGCGAGTGGCTGACCCTGCAGTTGCGGCCGACGCGCACCGGCTATGCCGTGACCACGCGCGGCGCCACCCATCACCTGCGGATCCTGCAGAGCCGGATCGCGCATCTCGCCGGCCACATGATCGAGAAGGAGCCGCCCGACCTTTCGAAGATGCTGATCTGCCCGATGCCGGGCCTCCTGGTGAAGCTGCACGTGGCGGAAGGCGACGAGGTCCAGCCCGGCCAGCCGCTGGCGACGGTCGAGGCGATGAAGATGGAAAACATCCTGCGCGCCGAGAAGCAGGCCACCGTCGGCAGGATCAACGCGGGCGAGGGCGACAGCCTCGCGGTGGACGAGGTCATACTGGAGCTGGAATAGGACGATGCATCTCAGCCATGCGCCCGACGCCCCCGCAGCGGAGCAGACCGATTTCGCGACTTTCCTGAAGGCCGACATCCGCGTCGGCACGATCGTTTCGGTCGAGCCTTTTCCCGAGGCGCGCAAGCCGAGTTACCGGCTGCGGATCGATTTCGGGCCGGCGATAGGCGAGAAGAAGAGTTCCGCCCAGATCGTCGCGAACTACGCGCCGGAGGACCTGGAGGGCCGCCAGGTCGCGGCGGTGGTCAACTTTCCGCCGCGGCAGATCGGGCCGATGATGTCCGAAGTCCTGACGCTGGGATTCGCCGACGAGAACGGCGAAGTCGTGCTGTTCCAGCCGGACAGGCCGGTGCCGAACGGGTCGCGCCTGTTCTGATGGCCCGGCGCGTCTGGACGATCGGCTACGAGCAGGTCACCCAGGCCGCGCTGGTCGAATGCCTGGCCAAGGCGGGGGTCGAGGTTCTCGCCGACGTGCGGTACCTGCCGCTGTCGCGCAGGCCGGGCTTCTCCAAGAACAGCCTGCGCGCCGCGGTGGAGGAGGCGGGGATCGGCTATCGCCATTTCCGCCATCTCGGCACCCCGTCCGAAGGGCGCGCGGCGGCGCGGCGGGGCGACCTCGCCGCGCTCGATCGGATCTATTCCGGCCAGCTCGAACTGCCCGAGGCGCTGGCCCAGATGGCCGAGCTGCGCGCCCTGGCCGAAACCCGCCGGGTGGCGCTGCTGTGTTACGAACGCCAGGCCTGCGAATGCCATCGCAACCTGCTGGTCGCGGCGCTGTTCTCCGATTTCGAGCAGGTCGATCTCCAGCCTGAGCTAGTGCGCGCGTAGCTGTTCGTCGAGGAAGGCGGCCACGTCGGCCAGCGCGACATCGCGGTCCACGAAGGCCGCGCCGATCCCCTTCAGCAGGATGAAGGGCAGGGTGCCGGCGTCCATCTTCTTGTCGTGCAGCATGTGGTCGGCAAGGCGCTGCCCGTCGCAGTCGAGGCCGAGCGCGGCGATCTCTCCCGGCAAGCCCGCGGCATCGACGGCCGCGGTCACGCGCGCCGCCTCGTCCGCGGACATGAGCCCGATGCGCGCTGAATAGCGCGCGGCCAGCACCATTCCCAGCGCCACCGCCTCCCCGTGCAGCAGGCGATCGGAAAAGCCCGTTTCGGCCTCCAGCGCGTGGCCGAAAGTATGGCCGAGGTTCAACAGCGCGCGCCGGTCGGCCGTCTCGCGTTCGTCCTCGGCGACGATCCGGGCCTTGGCCGCGACGCTGGTGGCGACGGCATGTTCCAGCGCCTCGCTCTCCCCCGCGATCACGCGCGGGCCGTTGTCGGCCAGCCAGTCGAAGAACGCGCGATCGCCGAGAACGCCGTATTTCAGCACTTCGGCGTAGCCGGCGCGCACCTGCCGGCCGGGCAGGGTGGCGAGGGCGGAAAGGTCCGCCAGCACCAGCGAGGGCTGGTGAAAGGCGCCGACCAGGTTCTTCCCCGCGCCGGTATTGATCGCGGTCTTGCCGCCGACCGAGCTGTCCACTTGCGCGAGGAGCGAGGTCGGGAGCTGGATGAAATGGCATCCACGCTTGAGGATCGCGGCGGCGAAGCCCACCAGGTCCCCGATGACCCCGCCGCCCAGCGCGACGACGTGATCGCCCCGCTCGACCTGGCCGGCGAGCAGCCAGTCCACCACCGTCGCCAGCCCCTGCCAGCTCTTGGCCGATTCGCCGGGATCGAGGACGAGCCAGCGCGTCGCGATCCCGCGCGCCGCGAACGACCGTTCCACCGGCTCGCGCCAGTGGCCGGCGACATTGGCGTCGGTGACGATCGAGACGGCCCGCTTGCGCAGCAGCGGCGCGCAATGGGCCGCGGCATCGGCCAGGAGGCCGGGCCCGATATGCACGTCGTAGGATCGTCCGCCCAGTTCGACGGGGACTACAGCCATCGGTCGAGTGCTCCGATAATGGCCATCGCCGTATCGACGTGCGGGCCGTTTTCGCCAGTGATTCGGATATGGGCCTGCGAGTAGAACGGTTCGCGTTCGCGGTGCAGGCGCGAAAGGATCTCGTGCGGGTCGCCTTCGCGCAAGAGGGGGCGCACGTCGCGGCGCGTGGTGCGTTCCACCAGGGTATCGATATCGCAGTCGATCCACACCACGGCCGCTTGGTCCAGCAGGAGGGCGCGCGTTTCCCCGTTCACGAACGCGCCGCCGCCGGTCGCGATCACGCCGCGGCGATCCTCGATCAGGCGGGCGATCACCCGGCGCTCTCCGTCGCGGAAATAGGGTTCGCCGAAACGGTCGAAGATGTCGGACACGCTCATCTGCGCCGCGGCCTCTATCTCCTCGTCCGCATCGACGAAGTCCTTGCCCAGCAGGGCGGCGAGCTTGCGCCCGACGGTGGACTTGCCCACGCCCATCAGCCCGACCAGCGCCACCGGCCGATCGATCCGGTGGGCGATCCGCGCAATCTCTGCATCGCTGAGCTTTTCGGCGGCATGGGTCATTGCCGCTTCGCCTATAGATGGGCTAGATGCCGCGCAACCATGCAGGGTGTGCAGGAAAGGTCCGCTGGATTGGCAATGACGGGTAGGCGTGCCGTGGGGGCGATCGTGGTGCTGGTTGCCGCGCTGGTGCTCTATGCATGGATCGACGGCGGGGAAGAGCCGCTGCGCCCCATTGCACAGCCGGTCGCGTTGCCCGGGGCTGCGCGATGAAGGGCGCGCTCGCGACAGGCGCGGCCCTGCTGGCGCTCAGCTCCACGCTCGTCCTGGCACAGGACGCGCCGGAATCGCTGCTGCCGCCCGGGTTCGACGACCCTCCGCCCCCGGCCCAGCCAAGCCCAGCCCAGCCAAGCCCGACCCCGACCGCGCGCCCGACGGCAACCCCCACCGCCGCCCCGACGCCTTCGGCGCCCGGCACGAGTTCGCCGGTCGTCCAGCCCCTGCCGCAGGACGGCCCTTCCGCACCGGCCCCCGCGCCGTCGATCGACCTGCCCGAGGAACTCCCCTCGCTGGAGGAACTGGAGGCGATGGACACCGATGCGCTCGACGAGCTGCTGGGGCTGAAGCCGCGGTTCGACATCCCGCCTGCCGCGCGCCGCTCGCTCGAAAGGATCGGCGTGATCGGCCCGCGCGAAGGCGGCTTCGCGACCGCCTCGCTCGCGGCGCAGCCCGAATCGCTGGTGCGCGCGGTCCTGGCCGGGACGCGCGGCCCGCTGGTTTCGCGCTGGGGCCATATCCTCGTGCGCCGGGCCCTCGCCAGCCGCCTCGCCGCGCCCGGGGGGATGGACCCGGTGGAGTTCGCCGCGCTGAGGGCCGCGACGCTCAATGCGCTGGGCGAATACACCGCCGCGCGCGCGATCGTGCAGGATATCGACACGGCCAACTGGAACGATGCGCTGACCGATGCCGCGCTGGATGCCTATATCGCCACGGCCGACATCGTCGGCGCCTGCCCGGCGATCCAGCTGCAGGGCAATGCGCGCGAGGACGGGCAATGGCAGCTCTGGCGCTCGATCTGTTCCGCCTACGCCGGGCAGGGGGTGCGCGCCGGCACCGAGCTGAGCCGCGCGCTCTCGCGCGGGACGGCGCCTGCGATCGACGTGCTCCTGGCCCAGCGCCATGCCGGCGCGGCCGGGGCCGGGCGGCGGGCGGTTCACCTCGAATGGGACGAGGTGGAGGACATCACCCCCTGGCGTTACGCGCTGGCCACGGCCGTCGGTGCCGAGATCCCCGAATCGCTGCTGGCCGAACCGGCGCCCTATTACCAGCGCGTCTCCGCGATCTCGCCGATGCTGGCACCCGCGCAGCGGGCACCCGGCGCGCGGGTGGCCGCGGGGGAGGGCATCCTGTCCGCTTCCGCGATCGTCAGCCTCTACAGTCAGGTCCTGGCCGACGGCGCCGAGGGCGAGGCCGCGGAAACGGCCGCCACCCTGCGCACGGCCTATGCCGCGCCGACGGCCGCCGAACGGGTCGAGGCAATGCGGACGATCTGGGGCATGGACGAGGGCGATCACGGCCTGCAGGTCCTGACCGCCTATGCCGCCGCGCGGCTCGCGCCGTCGAGCCAGTGGGCCGCGGATGCACCGGCGCTGATCGCCTCGATGCTCACCGCCGGGCTCGATCGCGACGCGATGGAATGGTCGGGCGTGGTCGAGGAAGGCAGCCAGGCCTGGGCCCTTCTCGCCCTCGCGGAACCGGGCGAAAGCGCGGTCTCGAGCGGTGCGCTCGACGCCTTCGTCGATGACGACGACAGCGCGGGCCAGCGCAAGTCGCGCTTTCTCGTCGCCGCGCTCGCCGGGCTGGGCCGGATCGATGGCGACACGCGGCGATCGTTCGCCGATCGCCTCGCGCTCGACCTCGATCGCCATACTCGCTGGACCCGCACGATCGACCGCGCGGCCGAAGTGGACAATGCCGCGCTCGTCGCGCTGCTCGCGGGCCTGGGGATGCAGGGCGACGGGTGGGACCGGATGACCGCGCGCCACCTGTTCCGCATCGTCGATTCGCTCAACCGCGTCGGCCTCTCGGCGGAGGCGCGCATGATCGCGGCGGAGGCCGTGGCGCGGGCCTGATGACCGCCGCGGTCGAGGATTTCCTCGCCATGCTCGCGGCCCAGCGGGGCGCGGCCGCCAATACCCTGGCCGCCTATCGGCGCGATCTCGAAGGGGCAAGCGAGGCCGTCGGCCCGCTCGACAGCGCCAGGCGCGACGATCTCGCCCGCCTGGGCCGGATCTGGGCGGACCTCGCGCCGTCCACGGTCGCGCGCAAGGTATCGGCCCTGCGCCAGTTCTACGGCTTCCTGGTGGACGAGGGCCTGCGCGAAGACGATCCCTCGCCCGCGCTGCCGCGCCCTGCGACGCGCCGCCCGCTGCCCAGGGTTCTCGACCATGGCGAGGTGGAGGCGCTGTTCCGGCGCGCGGAGGAGGAAGCTTCCGGCGACGAGCCGCTCGCCGTCCGCCAGCTGGCCCTGCTCGAGCTGCTCTACGGCTCCGGCCTGCGGGCCAGCGAGCTCGTGTCGCTGCCGCTGGCGGCCGTTCCGCGCGATGCGCCGTTCCTGACCGTGAGCGGCAAGGGGGGGCAGGCGCGCATGGTGCCGGTCGGCGGCCGGGCGCGGCAGGCGCTGTCGCGCTGGCTGGCCCTGCGCCCGGCGGGCGGGCGTTACCTCTTCCCCTCGCGAGGGGGCGCGCACCTGACGCGGGTCCGGCTGTTCCAGATCCTGAAGGCCCTCGCCGCCCGCGCCGGCCTGGCCCCGGAAAAGGTCAGCCCCCATGTCCTGCGGCATGCCTTCGCCACCCACTTGCTGGAGGGTGGGGCGGACCTCCGGGTTCTCCAGTCGCTGCTCGGGCACGCCGATATCGCGACGACGCAGATCTATACCCACGTCGACAGCGCGCGCCTGGTCGCGCTGGTAAACCAGCGCCATCCCCTTGCCGATCGCGGCCGCCGCGACTAGGCGCAGAGCCATGATTTCCTACCTCGAATTCGAGAAGCCTGTCGCGCAGCTGGAAGCACGCATTGCCGAGCTTCGATCCGCAGCCGAAGGCGACGACGTCGATATCTCGGCCGAGCTCCGGCGGCTCGAGCGCAAGAGCGCCGACCTGCTCGCCAGCACGTATGCCGCGCTGACGCCGTGGCAGAAGACGCAAGTCGCCCGTCATCCGGCGCGGCCGCATTTCCGCGACCTCGTCCACCACGCGTTCGACGAGTTCATCCCGCTCGGCGGCGACCGTTATTACGGCGAGGACGAAGCGATCCTGGGCGGGTTTGCCCGTCTCGGCGGCCGGCGCGTCATGCTGATCGGGCACGAGAAGGGCAACGATACCGAGAGCCGGCTGCGGCACAACTTCGGCATGGGCAAGCCCGAAGGTTACCGCAAGGCGATCCGCCTGATGGAAATGGCCGGGCGCTTCGGCCTGCCGGTCGTGACGCTGGTCGATACCTCGGGCGCCTTTCCCGGGGTCGAGGCGGAGGAGCGCGGCCAGGCGGAGGCCATTGCCCGCTCGACCGAGGCGTGCCTCGCGCTTCCGGTGCCGATGGTCGCGACGATCGTCGGCGAAGGCGGATCGGGCGGCGCGGTCGCGCTCGCCAGTGCCGAGCGGGTCCTGATGTTCGAGCACGCGATCTACTCGGTCATTTCGCCCGAAGGCTGCGCGTCGATCCTCTGGCGCACGGCGGAAAAGGCGCCCGACGCGGCCGAAGCGATGAAAGTGACCGCGCAGCACCTCGAGAAGCTGGGCGTGATCGATCGCATCGTGCCCGAGCCTGTCGGCGGCGCGCACCGCGATCCCGCGACCGCTGCGGGCAGCCTGGCGCAGGCGATCGGCGAGGAACTCGACGCCCTGGCCGGCCGCTCCGCCGACGAGCTGCGCCGCGCGCGCGAGGAACGCTTCCTGCGGATCGGCGGCGCCTGATCGGGGCAGGCGGGAACCAAGGGCTCGCCGAAGGGGTTCGTTCCGCAGGATGGATTGCAGCGGCCGCAAGCATGCCGCGCCTGCCCGGAGGAGACGAGATCCCATGCCCCGCCTGAAGAAGATCGCACTCGGTTGCACCGCGGCCCTGCCGCTCGTCCTGGCCTCCTGCATGGGGGCGGGGGGCAATATCCCCAGCGCATCGACGCCGATCACCCAGTCCGAAGCCCAGACCGGGGCCGAGGCGCATCCCAAGCTCCTCGCCGAATTCGGCGGCGCGATGACCGGCTCGCACGCGCAATACGTCCAGCAGGTCGGGCGCAACATCGCGGTCCAGTCCGGCCTCGGCAACGCGGCATCCGATTTCACCGTCACCCTGCTCAACAGCTCGGTGAACAACGCCTTCGCGATTCCGGGCGGCTATGTCTACACGACGCGCCAGCTGGTCACGCTGATGAACAACGAGGCGGAACTGGCCGGCGTGCTCGGGCACGAGGTCGGCCATGTCGCCGCGCGCCATTCGCAGCGGCGCCAGGCGCGCGCGCAGCGCAACACGCTGCTCGGCGCGGCAGGCGCGATCCTCTCGGGCATTTTCCTGGGCGACAGCGGGATCGGGCAGCAGCTCTCGCGCGGGTTCCTTCAGGGTTCGCAACTCCTCACGCTGCGCTTCTCGCGCAGCCAGGAGCTGGAGGCCGACCAGCTCGGCGTAACCTACCTGACCCGGGCCGGCTACGATCCGCACGCAATGGCGACGGTGCTGCAGAGCCTCGCGGCCCAGAACGCTCTCGATGCCTCGCTGCAAGGGCGCGGAGACGCGACTTTGCCCGAATGGGCTTCGACCCACCCCGACCCGGCCAGCCGGGTGCAGACCGCGCGGCAGATGGCGGGCGACCGCACCGGCGTGACCAACCGCGACACCTTCCTCGCGCGGATCGACGGGCTGGTCTATGGCGACGACCCGGAACAGGGCATTATCGAGGGCCGGCAGTTCATCCATCCCGAGCTGCGGCTGGCATTCACCGCGCCGCAGGGCTTCTACATGGTCAACGGCACGCGCGCGGTGTCGATCAACGGCCAGAGCGGGCAGGGCCAGCTGAGCACCGGGCCCTATGACGGGAACCTTTCCAACTACGTCCGGAACGTCTTCCGCGCGCTGGGCGGCAGCGGCCAGGCCCTGGCCCCGGCGAGCCTGCAGCGCACGACCGTGAACGGCCTGCCGGCCGCCTATGGCACGGCGCGGGTCAACAGCGGCAATGGCCAGGTCGACGTGGTCGTCTTCGCTTACGAGTTCTCGAACGGCCAGGCCTATCACTTCGCCACGATCAGCCAGGCGGGCCGGTCGGGCGTGTTCACGCCGATGTTCAACTCGATGCGGCGAATCAGCCAGGCCGAGGCAAGCCGGGTCGTTCCGCGGCGGATCGACGTGGTGACCGTGCGCCCCGGCGAGACGGTGGCGTCGCTGGCGAACCGCATGGCCTACGACAACGCGAAGGAACAGCGCTTCCGCGTCCTGAACGGCCTCGGCTCGCGCGATACGCTGCGTGCCGGGCAGAAGGTCAAGATCGTCGTTCGCGGCACCTGACCTCGCGCCGCGCCGCAAGCCGACGCGAAAAGGGCGGCGGGATCGCTCCCGCCGCCCTTCGCGTGTCTAGGTTCGTCGCCGATCAGGCCGCGACGAGGTCGTCCGAAACGGCCGAGAAAGTGGCCGAGAGGTTGTCGCCCAGCGTCGACATGGCGGTGATCGCGGCAACCGCGATCAGGGCGGCGATCAGGCCGTATTCGATGGCGGTGGCGCCCTGCTCGTCGCGGAGCAGCTTGTTGATGAACTTCATGTATAGTCTCCTGGTCCAGTCTTCGATACCCGAACTCTTTCCAAAACGCGGAACGAGCAATTGTTGGAAATACGCGGGGAGAATTGACAAAATGCTAAGGGCTGGCGGGCCCGATATTCTCCTAGCCTCTTTCCTTCGTGACTTCGGTCGAAACCGTGCTCCACAACGCGATGCTTTCATCGGCAACGGTCGTGAACGCGCCGATGCAGGCGACGACGATCAAGGTCACGATCAGGCCGTATTCAACTGCGGTCGCCCCGCGGGTGTCGCGACCGATGCGTGTCAGAAAATGCTTCGACTGCATTGGTCGCCCCCGATACGGTCCCTGGAAGGGCTTTTGGGCCCCAGGTGTTAAGAAAAGGTTTTCAGGCGGGCCCGAGATGGAAAATTCCCCGACATGGATCGCGGTCGCCGCGCTTGCCCTGCAGCGGGACGACGGGCGCTGGCTGATGCACCGGCGCCCGGCCGACAAGCACCACGGCGGCCTGTGGGAATTCCCGGGGGGCAAGGTCGAACCCGGCGAGATGCCCGACGCCGCCCTCGTGCGCGAGATTCGCGAGGAGCTGGGCATCGCGGTCGATCGGGCTGCGCTGGCCCCTGCCGCCTTCGCCCAGGGCCCGGCCGGCGGGGCCGGGCCGGCCATTGTCATTCTTCTTTACACCGCCAAGCGCTGGCGCGGGGAGCCGGCGGCTCTGGAAGGCGGCGAGGTCGCCTGGTTCGCGGCAGGGGAAATCGCGATGCTCGATCGCCCCCCGCTCGACGTGGCGCTTTGCGACAGGCTCTTTTCCCCGGGAACCGAACTTTCCCGACAATAGGGGATTGCCAAGGCCGAATGCCGCCCCTATGTGGCGCCCTCCAAGCGCGCCCGTAGCTCAGCTGGATAGAGCACCAGACTACGAATCTGGGGGTCAGAGGTTCGAATCCTTTCGGGCGCGCCATTTTCCCTTTTCGCCAAGGATCGCAGCAGCGGCGCCCGTCACGGACGCCGTCGCCGGGCGATTCACGCGCCGCTGTCCTTTCCGCCGGCGGGCAGGGGGACCGGCTCTGCGAAAGTGTGCGTGACATGGGGGTAGGGGATTTCGACCCCGGCTTCGTCCAGCGCCTTCTTGATCGTGAAGACGACGTCGTTGTGGACCGCGAACAGGCTGTGCTCGGTCGTGTCGATCCACCAGCGGACGAGGAAGTCGATCGAGCTGCCGCCGAACTCGCGGGCATAGACTTCGGCCCCGCGCTCGCGATCGATCCCTTCGACCGTCGACACGGCCCGGGTGAGAATGTCCTGCACGGCGGCGAGGTCGCTGTCGTAGGAGACGCCGACCGTGAGATCGAACCGGCGCTGGGCCTGATCGGTGAAGATCTTCACCGCGTTCTTGAAGATCATCGAGTTGGGCAGGATGGTCAGCTCGCCCGAGAACTGGCGAACGTGGGTTTCGCGCAGGGTGATCTTCTCCACCGTGCCACTGATACCTTCGGCCTCGATCGTGTCGCCCAGCTGCATTTTCTCGCGCAGCATGATCAGCACGCCGGCAAGGAAATTCTCGAAGATGTCCTGGAAGGCGAAGCCGATCGCGACGGCGCCGATCCCCAGGCCGGCTACCACGCCCCCGAAGGTGAAGCCCGGTACCAGGATCGTCAGCGCAAGCAGTATGCCGACGATCCACACGGCGAGCTTGCTCAGCGTCTTGAGCAGCTCCTTCAGGTCGTTGCGGACGCTGGACCGCTCGGCGATCCGCCGGCTGATCGAAACCGCCAGGCGGGCGAGAAAGGCCGTCGCCACCAGGACGACGGCCGCGATGGCCAGGTTTGGCAGAAGTTCGACCGCGCCCCGGGCCATTTCCTGCAGTTCGTCCTGCAGCACCTGCACGTAGTTCAATGAATGCTCCCTCTGTTGCCTCCAGAGGGAACGGGCCGGGGCGCGGTATCGTTCCTAGGAGCGCGAGGCGTGCTCCTGGCGGGCGATCTCGTGCAGCCAGTCGGCGTGGCGCGGGGCCTTCTTGGTCCGGCTCCATTCGTCGAGCATCGGCATCGCCACGCGCTTCAGTTCGGCATATTGCTCGTCGGTCCCGATATCGGCGGCCAGTTCGACCCGGTGCCCGTTGGGATCGAAGAAATAGATCGACTTGAAGATGCCGTGATGCGTCGGGCCGAGGACGTCGATGCCGAGCCCCTCGATATGATCCTTCGCGGCGACAAGCTCTTCCTCGCTGCCGACCTTGAAGGCCAGGTGCTGGACCCAGGCCGGGGTGTTCTCGTCCCGGCCCATTTCCTTCTGCGTCGGCAGCTCGAAGAAGGCCAGGACATTGCCGTTCCCGGCGTCGAGGAACACGTGCATGTAGGGATCGTATTCCCCGGTCGAGGGCACGTGGTCTTCGGAAAAGGCGCTGACATATTCCATGCCCAGCACCTTCTCGTACCACTCGACGGTCTCTTTCGCGTCCTTGCAGCGATAGGCGGCGTGGTGAACGCCGCCCAGCCTGATCGGGTGCTCGCTCATTCGGCCGGCTCCGCCTCTGTGGACGCGCCCTCCTCGACCTTCAGCGCGCCGCGCTTGATCTGGTCGCGCTCCATGCTCTCGAACAGGGCCTTGAAGTTGCCTTCGCCGAAACCCTCGTCGCCCTTGCGCTGGATGAACTCGAAGAACACCGGCCCGATCTGCGCCTCGGCGAAGATCTGGAGCAGCAGCCGCGGCTGGCCGCCTTCCGTCGTGCCGTCCAGCAGTATGCCGCGCGCCTGCAGTTCCTTCGCGTCCTCGCCGTGGCCGGGCAGGCGCTCGTCGAGCATCTCGTAGTACGTCGCGGGCGGGGCGGTCATGAACGGCACGCCCAGCTTCTTGAGATTGTCCCAGCAGGCGATCAGGTCGTCGCAGATCAGCGCGATGTGCTGGATACCCTCGCCGTTGAACTCGCGCAGGTATTCCTCGATCTGGCCCTTGCCGCCATCGCCTTCCTCGTTGAGCGGGATGCGGATCTTGCCGTCGGGCGCGGTCAGCGCCTTCGAGGTCAGGCCGGTATATTCGCCCTTGATGTCGAAATAGCGGATTTCCTGGAAGTTGAAGAGCGATTCGTAATAGTCCGCCCAGTACTTCATCCGCCCGCCGTAGACGTTGTGGGTCAGGTGATCGATCAGCTTGAAGCCGGCACCGGCCGGGTGCTTCTCGACACCGGGCAGATATTCGAAGTCGATGTCGTAGATCGAAAGGCCTTCGCCGTCCTCGTTCTCGTACCGGTCCACCAGGTAGAGGATGGCCCCGCCGATTCCGCGGATCGCCGGGATGCGGAGTTCCATCGGGCCGGTCTCGACGTGGACCGGCTCGGCGCCCTTGTCCATCAGGTGGTCCCACGCCCTGGCCGCGTCGCGCACGCGGAAGGCCATGCCGCAGGCCGACGGCCCGTGCTCGCGCGCGAAGTACCACGCGGCACTGCGCGGTTCGTAATTGGTGATCAGGTTGATTCCGCCCTGGCGCCAGAGCTGGACGTCCTTGCTGCGGTGGGTCGCGACGTGGGTGAAGCCCATCGCCTCGAACACGGGTTCGAGCACGCCCTTTTCGGGTGCGCAGAATTCCACGAACTCGAAACCGTCAAGGCCGGCGGGGTTGTCGAACAGGTCGGGCATCTGAAGCTATCTCCTTGGTTATTGGTTTCATATGTAACCAATTCGACGCCCGCGCGCAAGGGCGGGTCCGGACAGGCGGCCAATCGCGACAAACGCCTTGAATCCACGGGCAAACTGTGATTCTGTCGCGACATGACGCGCGAAGGACACAGGATCACTCTCCCCCGGGAGAAGTTGACGCAGGGGCTGGCCCTCGCGATCCTCCTGCTGCTCATGGCGCTTGCCATTGCCGGGCCCAGCGGGCTGCTCGCCTGGGGGGAGAATGCCCGCCTGCTCGAACAGCGCCAGGCCCGCATCGCCGAACTGGTGGAGGAGCGGGACGCGCTGAAGAACCGGGTCGACCTGCTCGATCCCGCGCAGGCCGATCCCGACCTCGTCGGCGAGCAGCTCCGGCAGAACTTCAACGTCGTCCATCCCGACGAGCTGGTGCTGATCCTCGACGAAACCGGCGAATAGGCGCCGCCCTTACGGAATCGCGCCGCCCCGGCGCACGGCGGCACCCGCAAAATTTCGTATTCACGGCGTCGCCGGGGCGTTGCGCCTGCAATCGGCTTGCGCCTATAGGGCGGGCCATGCCGCGAGAGACGGCACGCCTCCCCAGGTGATCGCGACAACCGAGGAAAGAGATTTGGCCAGAACCGCCAAGACCCGCAAAACGCCCGCCGGCAACAAAGGCAAAGGCCCGGCGGAAGACGTCGATTTCGCGCTGCACAGCCTCCAGGAAGCGTTCGAGAAGGCGAAGCGTTACGACGCTTCGGAGGACGAGCTGCTCGCGTTCTATCGCCAGATGCTGCTGATCCGCCGGTTCGAGGAAAAGGCCGGGCAGCTCTACGGCCTCGGCCTGATCGGCGGTTTCTGCCACCTCTATATCGGGCAGGAAGCGGTCGCGATCGGCCTGCAGAGCGCGCTCGACAACGATCGCGACAGCGTGATCACCGGTTACCGCGACCACGGCCACATGCTGGCCTACGGCATCGATCCCAAGGTCATCATGGCCGAGTTGACGGGCCGCCAGGCCGGCATCTCCAAGGGCAAGGGCGGCTCGATGCACATGTTCAGCACCGAGCACAAATTCTACGGCGGGCACGGCATCGTCGGCGCCCAGGTGGCGCTGGGCGGGGGTCTCGCGCTCGCGCACAAGTACAACGAGGACGGCGGCCTGTGCCTCGCCTATTTCGGCGACGGCGCGGCCAACCAGGGCCAGGTCTACGAGACGTTCAACATGGCCAGCCTGTGGAAGCTGCCGATCGTCTTCGTGATCGAGAACAACCAGTACGCGATGGGCACCAGCACCGCCCGTTCGAGCGCTGAGACCGAGTTCCACCGGCGCGGCACGGCGTTCCGCATCCCCGGCATGGACGTGAACGGGATGGACGTGCTCGAGGTGCGCGCCGCGGCCGAAGTCGCCTTCAAGCACGTGCGCGACGGCATGGGCCCGGTCCTGATGGAACTGAACACCTATCGCTATCGCGGGCACTCGATGTCCGACCCGGCGAAATACCGCACGCGCGAGGAAGTGCAGGACATTCGCGAGCACAAGGATCCGATCGAGGGGCTGAAGAAAACCCTGGTCGAGCAGGGCAAGAGCGAGGACGACTTGAAGGCGATCGACAAGGAAATTCGCAAGATCGTGGCAGAAGCTGCGGATTTCGCGGAAAATTCGCCGGAGCCGGAGCCGGCCGAACTCTACACCGATGTCCTGGTGGAGGGGTACTGAGCCATGGCGATCGAACTGAAGATGCCGGCGCTTTCGCCCACGATGGAAGAGGGCACGCTGGCCCGCTGGCTGGTCAAGGAGGGCGACGAGGTTTCCTCCGGCGATATCCTGGCCGAGATCGAGACCGACAAGGCGACGATGGAGTTCGAGGCGGTCGACGAGGGCACGGTCGGCAAGATCGTCGTGCCCGAGGGGACCGAGAACGTGAAAGTGGGCACGGTGATCGCGGTCCTGGCCGACGAGGGCGAGGACGTGGGCGATATCGAGGCGTCTTCCGCGGAACCGGCGGATGAAGGGGAACAAAGCTCCGCGGCCGATGACGACGAGGGCGCGTCGGCAGAGCCGGCGCCCCAACGGCCCCGGCGCGAACCGCGCGCGGACCCGGAAATTCCCGATGGCACCAACATGGCCAGCGTCACCGTGCGCGAGGCGCTGCGCGATGCGATGGCGGAAGAAATGCGCCGCGACGAACGGGTCTTCGTCATGGGCGAGGAAGTCGCCGAGTACCAGGGCGCCTACAAGGTCACCCAGGGCCTGCTCGAAGAATTCGGCCCGAAGCGGGTGATCGACACCCCGATCACCGAATATGGCTTCGCCGGCATCGGCACGGGCGCGGCGATGGGCGGACTGCGTCCGATCGTCGAGTTCATGACCTTCAACTTCGCGATGCAGGCGATCGACCATATCGTGAACTCCGCCGCCAAGACGAACTACATGTCCGGCGGCCAGATGCGGTGCCCGGTGGTCTTCCGCGGCCCCAACGGCGCGGCGAGCCGCGTGGCGGCGCAGCACAGCCAGAACTACGGCCCGTGGTATGCCAGCGTCCCCGGGCTGATCGTCATCGCGCCCTATGACAGCTCGGACGCGAAAGGCCTGCTGAAGGCCGCGATTCGCAGCGAGGACCCGGTCGTCTTCCTGGAGAACGAGCTGGTCTATGGCCGCACGTTCGAGCTGCCCGAGCTGGACGACCACGTCCTGCCGATCGGCAAGGCCCGGATCATGCGCGAAGGCGCCGACGTGACGATCGTCAGCTATTCGATCGGCGTCGGCTTCGCGCTCGAGGCGGCCGAGCAGCTGGCGGACGAGGGGATCGATGCCGAGGTGATCGACCTTCGCACCCTGCGCCCGCTGGACAGGGACGCGATCCTCGAAAGCCTGGCCAAGACCAATCGCCTCGTCATCGCCGAGGAAGGCTGGCCGACCTGCTCGATCGCGTCGGAAGTGATCGCGATCTGCATGGAGGACGGCTTCGATCATCTCGACGCGCCGGTCCTGCGGGTCTGCAACGAGGACGTGCCGCTGCCCTATGCGGCCAACCTCGAGAAGCTGGCCCTGATCGACGCGGAGCGCATCGTCGAGGCGGTGAAGAAAGTCTGCTACGTCTGATCGGGTGCCCGGCGGTGTGCCGCGTCGCGGCCGCCGCCGGCAGTCGTCCGGTCATGGATGGGACGTGTCATGCCAGGATAGGCGTCACACGCCTTCGTAGAGATCGCAGGTCGCGCGCGGGGTCGGTTGCGCGGGGTCGCGCTGGTACACCTGCGTCAGGTCGCGGTTGTCGCGCACGTTGAAGGCCGCGGTCGCGTGGAGCGTCTCGGCGTGGGTGAAGGCGGTCGAGATCAGCGGCTGATACTCGTAGGCGACTTCGACGAACATCACCGCCTCGCCCTTGAACGCGATGATCTCCTCCCCCGGCGGCCCCATGCCCGTTATCCCCTGCGCCAGCCCGTCGCCTTCCTCGCCGTAGCTGGAAGGGTGGGCCATTTCGCCCTTGCACCGCTGCCAGTGGATATATTGCTGGTCCTCGGTATCGGGCACGACCTCGAGGCTGGAGAGGATCACCCGCCCGTGGGTGTAGAGATCGAAGTTGCGCCCGGCCTGGACATGCGCGCCGTACAGCACGTCGTTGATGTCGCTTTCATACAGCCTCGTTTCGCCCAGGAGCGAGTTTTCACCGACGCGCGAAGCGTTGTCGGCGACGAGGATCGCGACCTGGCTCAGCCGCATCTGCATGACCGCGCGGTGCGCCGATTCCACGCCCCAGAGGCCCGCCATCATCAGTAGCGGCGCGGCCAGCGCGAACTCGGTCACCGCGGCGCCCGAGACCGAGCGCGCGAGCCGCGAAAGGAACGTGCGGGCGCGGGTCACAGGCATTGTCTCACCGTCGCCGAGACGACCTGGTCGGAATAGGGCTGGTTGCGCAGCACCGTCGTCGCCTGGGTCGTGAAAGTGTCCGGGAAGCCGACGAAGGCCGTGACCCCGAAGGCGCGCTTGTAGCTGACGCTGACGACGTAGAGCACCGCGTCGCGCGCGCCGCCGAAGCCGTCGGTTCCGCGGTCGCGGTCCCAGGTGCCGTTGTCGTTCGCGTCCTCGAACGGTTCGCCGTCGTTGCAGGTGCCGTTGCCGTCGATGTCGCTGAAATCCTCCGGCTGGCCGACCTCGGAGAAAGTGGCGTAGGCCTTGCGCGAGAACGATATCCGCGCGCTCGGCACGATCTGGCGGACCGCGCGGGCAACGCGGGCGTCGATCTTCGATTCCTGCCCGGCCGCGCCCTCGATCGTCGCGTCGCGGGCGGCCTGCTGCACCGCGCCCTGCAGCTGCGACTGGATGTAGTAGTTGTACCCCATGTCGAACATGCCGAGCAGCAGCAGGAGGAGCAGCGGCGCGACGAGCGCGAACTCGACCAGCGTCGCCCCTCGGCGGTCGCGGAGAAGGGGAAGGCGGCGCATCACTTGCTCACCCGCAGGTCGCTGATGCTGTCGGCGATCGTCGCGAACGACGCGTTCAACTCGGCCGCGTCGGCGGCCTCGAAGTAGTGCCCCTCGCCGGCGCACTGGCGCATGACGTCGGTCAGCTCGGTCCCGAAACCGATCAGCCAGACGGTGATGTTGCGCCGGCGCACTTCGCCGCAGGTGAAGAGGAAGCGCTGCTCTATCGTCTCGGCCAGCGACATCGGGGAGCCGGGCGTCCAGCGCCGGCCGTCGAGCGGTTCGACGCCGTAGCTGGAATAGGCGACGTCGAGCGGCGCCGTCTCCCCGTCGGTCAGGAAGATCAGGTGCCGGCTCGTCTGCGAACCGCCGCGATCGGCGTTCTCTTCGGCGAACAGGCCGGTCGGCGAGATCAGCCGGCCGCCCCAGATCATCCCGATGTCGTGGTAGGTATTCCCCTGGGGGTGCAGCGTGGCGAGATAGGCGCCAAGCTCGTCGGCCGACATCGTCGCCAGCTTGCGCGCCGGGGGCGGGCAGGGGGCCGAGTTCAGCTCCACCGGGGAGGCATAGTCGGCCGTCGTGGTCGAGCTTTCCTGCTGGAAATCGCCCGAACCGTCCCAGTTGATCGCGCGGATGAAGACCCGTTCCGGGTACATCGGCCGCCACTTCGACGAATCGAACCGGAGCGAGGTGGAACCGCCTTCGTCGTCGCCCTCGTCATCGTCGTCATCGTCATCGTCGTCGTCATCGTCGTCACCGCCGCCCGAGCCGCCGCCGAAGGTCAGGAGCGAGCGCAGGAGGCCGCCGTTGCGATGGCGGGGATCGCTTCCGGGCACGAGGTCGATATCGAGGTCCAGCGCCCGGTCGAGATCGACATTGTCGAAATCGTCGATCTCGTATGTGCTGCGTTCCTCCACGCAGCCATTGGCCTCGGCCCGCCAGTCGCTGACGTCGAACAGGTACTGGGCATATTTCCAGCGTTCCTCGTTCCGCAGCGCGGGTTCGACGATCTCGTCGTAGCGGTCGACGTAGTCGGTATAGGCGATCTCCACGACCGAGCATTGCCGGCCGGTGAGCCGCGCCTCGTATGCCGAGCCGTTCCGGGTCCGCTCGATCGTCGTGATCGTCCGCGTGCCCGGCGGAACGAGGACGACTTCCGAGCGCGAGCTTACCTCCCGCTCCGACTTCACCACGGTATTCGCCGGGCGGGACGAGCAGTGATAACCGTTGATCTCGTTGAAATCGGCGGGATAGCTTTCGACGGTGGTCTCGTTCCGCGTGCCGGATACCGGCGCGGCATCGGTATAGCGGGTCTGCTGGAACTCGACCTCGACGGTGCGCGCCTTGCGCGACTGGTAGGCCCATTCTTCCACCACCCATTCGTCCTTCAGCAGGTGGAGGACGTTGACGTTGGTGGAGTAGGGCACGAAGCCGTATCGGACCGGGGCGCCCGCCTGCGCCGCGGCGTCGAGCTGGGCGTGGAACGACATCACCGTTTCCTTCAGCACGTCGATCCGCGGCATGCTGTCGCCCGGGTTGGTGCGCCCCATCGATCCGGTGACGTCGAGCACCATCATCACGTCGGTGCTGGGGAAGTTGATCTGGGCCTGGCATTCCACGCGGATCGGCACGCGCGCGAAACCGAAGACCTGCATGATCGTGGTCGGGACATCGACCGTCGCCAGGCCGGAAATGGCGTAGTCTTCCTCCAGCGTCATCACGAACGAGCGGCTCTCGGTGCCATAGGACCCGTCGCGGAAATTGATGTTGAAGAAACGCTGCCCGGTATCGGCCACGTCTTCGGAGATTTCCCCCGTCGCCGCGGCCTGGGAGCCGAGGCGCTTGCGCGCGGCGAGCACGCCGGCATCGCAGGCCTGCTGCAGCCGGCTCTGCGCGAGGTAGGAGCGGCCCATGTCGATCCCGCCGCCGACCATGGCGAGGATCGGCGCCAGCGCCGCGGCGATGATCGCCAGCGTGTTGCCCGACCTGTCGCGGGCCAGCCGCGGCAGGCGAAGGGCACGCGCGCCTTTCGTGATGACATGGTTTACCACGGTTTCGCGATAGGCCCATTTGCGTAAGCCCATCGCGAATTTACATGGTTAACAGCAGCTTGATCGAAAGATGCGTCAGCAGCGATTGACGGGGGCCGGGGGGTCGGGATTGAAGATGCCCGAAAGGTCGCGATCGTCGCGCACGTACATCGCGGCGGTCTTGTAGATCGTCGCTTCGGGCAGGAGATCGCCGAACACGACCGGCTGGTAGTCGTAGAAGACTTCCGCATACATGATCGCGAAGTTCTCCTCCGCCTGGACCTGCCGCGTGCCGCGGCCCATACCGGGAAAGCCGGTGCCGGCGCTGCCGGTCCCTTCAGGCCCGTATTTCGACGGGTAGGTCTTGCTTCCTCCGCAGCGCTGCCAGTGGATCCACTGGCCGCCATCGCCGTTCACTTCGAGGCTGGAGAGGATCACGCGGCCGTTTGCCTCCAGGTCGAGATCGCCGGCCTGGAGATAGGCGGCCCGGATCGACTCGTTGGCATCGAGCTCGCGGAAGCGGGGATTGCCGCCGACCACTTCCTGTTTCGCGCGCGACGCGTTGTCGGCGAGCGAGATCGCGAGCTGGTTCACCCGCAGGTGCGCGGTGGTGTAATTGATCAGCTCCAGCCCGCCGAAGCCGAGCGTGATCATGATCGGCAGGGAATAGGCGAATTCGATCAGCGCCACGCCCTCGCGCGCACGCGCCAGGGCGGCGAAACGGTGGCGGAGGCGGAGGAGGGCGCGCTTCACGGGCATATCCGCACCGAACGCCGGGTTGCCTGCTGGCCGAAGGGCTGGTTGCGCATCACGGTCGTCGCCTGCGCCACGCCGCGATGGGGAAGGTCGAGCATGCGCCAGAACGGCAGCAGTCGGTCGTACGTCACCGTCACTTCGTACTGGACGACGTCGTCCGCCCCGCCGAGCCCGTCCGCACCGACGTCCGGGTCCCACTGCCCGTTGTTGTTGCGATCAGTGAAGCACTCGTTGTCGTCGTATGTGCCGCTGCCGTTCGTGTCGTCGAAGTCCTCCGGCACGTCCACGTCGCTGAACGTCTCGTAGTTCTGTCGCTCGATCGCGATATCGTCGTCATCGAGGTAGGGCATGACGGCCTTGATGCGTTCCCTGACGTCGGCGTCGATCGCCGCCTGGCCGACGCGCCCGCTTTCCAGGCCCGCGTCGCGCCCGGCATTCTGCACCGTGCCCTGCAGGACGGACTGCATGTAGAGCCCGTGCCCCAGGTCGAGGATGCCGAAGATGAACACCAGCAGGACCGGCGCGACGATCGCGAACTCGATGATCGTCACGCCCTCGCGGTCGCGCCGCAGCCTGGCGAACGCGGCGCGCATCACTGGCCCAGCCTCAGGTCTGCCACCTGCGAGGCGATGTAGCGGAAGGTCGCGCGCAGCTCGGTGACGTCGCTGGAAAAGTACGCGCGGTGCCCGGTGGCGCAGGCGCGCATCTCGTCGGTCAGGCTGGCGCCGAAACCGATCACCCAGACGGTGTAGCCTTCGTCCTTGATCGCGTTGCAGGCGGCGACGAAGCGCGCATCGTGATAGTCGGCCAGATCGTCGCCGTCGGTGTAGCGCGGCGCGACGCGGTTCTCGTACTTCTCGATCCCGTAGGCGGAATAGCCGCTGACGGACGGCTCCATCTTGCCGTCGGTCATGAAGATGATGTGGCGGCTGACCGAACGATCGGGCTCGTCGTTGACGGTCGATGCGAAGATGCCGCTCGGGCTCGCCAGGCGCCCGCCCCAGATCATGCCGATATCGTGGTAGGTATTGCCGACCGGATCGAGGTCGTCGAGGTAGTCCTCCAGCCACTCCGGAACCTCGTCCGGCGTCAGGTCCACTTCCTGGAACAGGCGCATCGGTGCCGGGCAGCGGTTCGAGGTGTGGCTGATGGTCGTGTTCGAATTGACGCCGTTGTAATAGTTGTTGCGATAGAAGACCGCCGGCGCGAAGTGCGGCTTCCACCGGGTGGCGTCGCTGTCGGGGGCGCTGTTGATGTCGAGATCGTAGGCGCCGTCGGGCACCGGGTCCATGTCGGCATCGACCACGGTGTCGCGTTCCATGATGCACCCGCCCCAGGTGTAGGACGTGGTGTAGATCCCGCTGGTATCCTCCATCTCGGCCAGGGTCCGCAGGTCGTAGAGGCCGGAGGTCGGCACGTAGGCATCGTCGGAGATCCAGGTCGCCAGCTCGACCGACCCGAACGATGTCAGGTCGGCAACGTCGAGCTCCACTTCCTCGTAGCGCCACTTGTCGCCGTCGCTGACATAGACCTGGCGGTAGGAATCGACCGTCACCGTCTCTTTCAGGCGGCGGCAAGGATTACGGCCCCGGCCGTAGCCCTCATAGTGGACGGTCACGGTGCGGCCGGGCGGGCTTCCGTATTGCTCGGGGTTGTTGCCGTAATTGTCCTGGTACTCGTCGCAGCGATTGCGCGACAGTTTCCCGCCGCTTTCGACCTCGCGCCGCGTCTCGCTTCGATTGGGCAGCCAGGCCGCCTCGGTGAAACGGCCCCGCCGCGACTGGAAGGTCGCCGTGTCGGCGATATAGTTCGTCGGCATGGCCCCGCTGGTCAGCAGGTCGCGGGCGTTCACCGTCATGCTGTAGGGGACGAAGCCATAGCGTACGCGAACGTCGTCGTCGTTGACCGAAGAGGCGATCGTCTTGTGGAAATCCTCCACCGCGTCGCGCAGCCCGTCGATCTTGGAATCGGAGGACATCGAACCGGTCGTGTCGAGCACGAACATGATGTCCGAATTGGTGATCTGCAGTTCGGCCATGCAATCGACCGAGAACGACAGCTCGGTCTTGCCGAAGATCTTCATCAGCACCGTCGGGATGCGCGCGCTGGCGGTTCCGGTGACGTCGCCGTCGCTGCCCGCCGCGGTCTCGAACTTGATGAGGTCGGCGTCGATGATCTCCGATTCGAAGTTCGCGTTGAACATCGTGCGCGCCTTGGCCCGCTCGCCCGTCTCGTACTCGCCGCTCTTGGCCATCGCCCGCCGGCCGGCCAGCACGCCGGCATCGCAGGCGTTCTGCAGCTGGGTCTTGGCCAGGTAGCCGCGGCTGGCATCGACGCCGCCGCCGACGATCGCGATCAGGGGAATCAGCGAGGCAGCAAAGATCGGCAGGGTATTGCCCCGTCGGTCGCGCCCCAGCGCGCGAAGCGGATTAACCGTGATCATAGCCTGGCCGAATTCCGTGGTTTCCTCGTCGATCGCTTTAGGAAGCCAGCCTTAAGAAACTCCAAATGAGGGCAGGGCGAGCGCGGGCGTGGCCGGGGGCGGATCGCGATGCTATCGCCGGGCGCGACCATGCTCGACGATCTCCTGCCCCTGCCGCAACGCCTGGCGGTGAACTACGCGCCGGCGCGCTGGCGCACGGCCACCGCGGCCATGCTCGCGCTCGATGCGCGGCTCGGCGAGCTGCTGGCACGGGCGAGCGAACCGCTGCTGGCGCAGATGCGCCTCGCCTGGTGGCGCGACGAGCTGGGCAAGCCCGCTGCGGACCGGCCGCGCGGCGATCCTGTGCTCGACGCGATCGGCGCTTCGTGGAGCGGCGAGGGAGACGCGCTGAAAGGCCTGGTGGACGGGTGGGAACAGCTCGTGGCCGAACCCCCGCTGGACGATGCGGCGCTCGAGGTTTTCGTGGCGGCGCGCGCCGGGGCCTTCGCGGCGCTCGCGCGGCTTGCCGGCCATGGCGCGGCGGCCGACGATGCACGGGCCGCGGGCCGCCTCTGGGCCCTGGCCGATTTCGCTGCGAACGCGAGCGACCCGCGCGAGCATTCCGGCGCGATCGAACGTGCCCGCGATGCTGCGGGGCCGGTGCCCGCGATGCCGCGCGCGCTGCGCCCGCTGGCGGTGCTGGCGGGCCTGGGGCGCCGCGCGGTGGCACGGGGCGGGGGCAAGCTGGTGGCGGGCCGCGCCGATATCCTCGTCGCCATGCGGCTTGGCATGTTCGGCCGCTAGGCTATGGTGCCCCCGGCAGAGGGGGTTAACCATGCAACGTGTCGTGCTCTCGGCGATCGCCACGCTCGCGCTGGTCGGGCTGGGCCTGTTCTGGTGGCAGGGCAGGGCGGAAGTCGAGCGGGGCGCCCCTCCGCCGCTGGTCGAGGAAACGGGCGAGCCCGAGGCCGAAGCCCTGCCCGAGATCGATCCGGGCGACATGATCGGCCCCGAGCCGCCCGAGGCGACCGAGCTCACCCGCGAAGAGCGCCGTTTCTTCCGCTACGATCGCAACCGCGACCGCAGGATCACGCGGACCGAGATGCTGTCCACGCGAACCGACGCCTTTCGCAAGCTCGACGTCGACGGGAACAACCTGCTGACGTTCGAGGAATGGGCCGTCACCACCTCGCGCCGGTTCGAGGGCGCCGATGCCGACGGCAATGGCGAGCTGACCCCGGCTGAATTCGCCACGACCGCGCCGAAACGGCGCAAGAAGCCGGCCTGTCGTTGCTGAAGCGCAGCCCGCGCGGCGCTATGCCGGCAGCGGTTCGAGCGCTTCCATCCAGTTGCCGAAATCGGCCTTGGCGCGGGTGGTATAGGCTTCCTTGCGCGATTTCTTCTTCACGTCGTGAAGCGGCGGGAACAGGCCGAAGTTGACGTTCATCGGCTGGAACGTCTCGGCCTCCGCATCGCCGGTAATATGGGCGAGGAGGGCGCCCATGGCCGTACTGCGCGGGGGCGGCGCCCAACCCCTGCCAGCCAGCTCGGCGGCGGCCATCATCCCGGCGAGGAGGCCGACCGCGGAACTTTCGACGTAGCCTTCGCAACCGGTGATCTGGCCGGCGAAACGGACGTGTTCGCCGCCGCGCAGGCGCAGCTGACGGTCGAGGACCAGCGGCGAGTTGAGGAACGTGTTTCGGTGCAGGCCGCCGAGGCGGGCAAATTCCGCCTTTTCTAGCCCGGGGATCGTGCGGAACAGCTCGACCTGGGCGCCGTGCTTGAGCTTGGTCTGGAAGCCGACCATGTTCCACAACGTGCCGAGCTTGTTGTCCTGCCGCAGCTGCACCACGGCATGGGGCCAGCGCCCCTGCGGGAACTCGGGCGTCGTGTCGCGCGGGTTGTCCAGCCCGACCGGTTTCATCGGCCCGTAGCGGAGCGTGTCCACGCCGCGGGCGGCCATGACCTCGATCGGCATGCAGCCTTCGAAGTACGGGGTGTCCGCTTCCCAGTCCTTGAACGTGGTCTTCTCGCCGTCGAGCAGGCCCTGGTGGAAGGCCAGGTACTGCTCCTTCGTCATCGGGCAGTTGATGTAGTCCTTGCCGTCGCCCTTGTTCCAGCGGCTCTGGAACCAGGCGATGTCCATGTCGATCGAATCGCGGTGGACGATCGGGGCGATCGCGTCGAAGAAGGCCAGCCGGTCCTGCCCGGTCGCGCGCACGATGCTACCCGCCAGCGCTTCCGCCGTCAGCGGGCCGGTGGCGACGATGGTCGGCCCTTCGGCCGGCAGGGCGTCGATCCGTTCGCGCACGATCGTGACCCGGGGATGTTCGCGCAGCGTCCGTTCGACTTCGGCCGAGAAGACGTCGCGGTCCACGGCCATCGCGGAGCCGGCGGGCACGCGGGCCTTTTCCCCCGCGCGCATGACGATCGAATCGAGCCGCCGCATCTCGTGGTGCAGCAGGCCCACCGCGTTGCGCTCGTCGTCGTCGGAGCGGAAGCTGTTCGAACACACGAGCTCGGCCAGCCCGTCGGTCTGGTGCGCGGGCGTCGTGCCGCCGCCTCCGCGCATTTCGGACAGGCGCACGCGGTAGCCGCGCTGCGCCAGTTGCCAGGCCGCTTCGCTTCCCGCCAGGCCGCCGCCGATAATGTGGACATCGTGGGTCATTGCGCGCGTGACCTAGTGGTTGCGCCACCCCGGGTTCAAGTCCAAGAATGGCGTTTTCGGGGGTGAACGGGACGATGGCAAGGCAGGCACTGGTCGAACACAGGCCCTGGCTGCTGGCCGCGATCGCGGCGGCGACGCTATACTACTTCGTCAGCGACTGGCAGATCGGCGGGCTCTGGCTGATCCTGCTGAAGGGGGCGGGCTGCCTGTTCCTCGCCGGCTATGCGCTCGCGCGGCACGGCGGGGGCGACGCCCGCCTGCTGGCGCTCGTCATGGCGCTGGCCGCGCTGGGGGACATGCTGATCGAGCTCGATTTCCTATGGGGCGGGGCGGCGTTCTTCGCCTCGCACCTCGCGGCCATGTCGCTTTACCTGCGCAACCTGCGCGCCGATCCGGCGCCGAGCCAGAAGGGCCTGGCCGTCGCGCTGCTGGTCGCGACGCCGCTGGTGTCCTGGCTCGTCTCGGGCAGTTCCAGCATCGCCCTCTATGCGCTCGCCCTCGGCGGCATGGCCGCCTGTGCCTGGATGAGCCGGTTTCCGCGCTATCGCGTCGGGACGGGGGCGATCCTGTTCGTCGTGTCGGACTGGCTGATCTTCGCCCGTTTCGGCCCGCTGGCCGGCAGCGCGCTGCCCGACATGCTGATCTGGCCGACCTATTTCGCCGGCCAGATCCTGATCGCCACCGGGGTGATCCAGACCTTGCGCGCCACGCGCTAGCCGCGCGCACGGCCCGGCCGGCCGGGCGCGGAAGGGGCGGTCATTCCCCCTCGGCCCCGTCTTCCAGGTTGTCGTCGGCCAGGTTGTCGTCGGCCAGATTGTCATCGGAATGCAGCGTGGTCTTCGGTTCCGTCTCGACGCTGCCCCGCGCGGCCATTTCCTCGACGATCGCTTCCTCGGCCTCGGTCTCGGGCGCTTCTTCCTCGTCGAGGCGAACGGCGCTGACGATGTGCTCGCCCTCGGCGACCTTGAACAGGCGGACCCCGGCCGAACCGCGGCCGATCACGCGCAGGCTGTCGAGCCCGATGCGGATCAGCTTGGCCCGGTCGGTCACCAGCATCAGCTGGTCGCGCTGGGTCGCGTTGAAGCTCGCCACGACCGGGCCGTTACGCTCGATATTGTCGATGTTGAGGATGCCCTGGCCGCCGCGACCGATCCGGCGATACTCGTAGGCGGAAGAAAGCTTGCCGTAGCCGTTGGCGCAGACCGTCAGGATGAACTGTTCCTTCCCGGCCAGTTCCTCGAACCGTTCGGCCGGCAGCTCGCATTCGCCCTCGCGCTCGCCCTTCCACGGGGCGAAGCGCAGGTACCGTTCGCGTTCCTCCGCATCGGTGCCGACGCGGTGCAGGATCGAAAGCGAGACGACCTCGTCGCCGTCCTTCAGGTTCATCCCGCGCACACCGGTGGAGGTGCGGCTGGTGAACTCGCGCACGTCCTCCCCCGCAAAGCGGATCGCCTTGCCGTTGCGGCTGGCGAGCAGGACGTCGTCGGTCGCGTCGAGCAGGGCGACGCCGATCAGCCGGTCGTCGCTCCCTTCCTCGAACTTCATCGCGAACTTGCCGTTCGACGGGATGTTGGTGAACGCGTCCATCGAGTTGCGGCGCACGTTGCCCCGGGCCGTGGCGAAGACGACCGACAGCGCGCCCCAGCTATCCTCGTCCTCGGGCAAGGGCAGGACGGTCTGGATCGTTTCCCCGTCGTCGAGCGCAGGCAGGAGGTTGACGATCGGCCGTCCGCGCGTGGCCGGGCCGCCTTCGGGCAGCTTCCAGACCTTCAGCCGATAGACCTTGCCCGCGGTGGAGAAGAACAGCACCGGGTTGTGCGTCGAGGTGACGAACATGTCCATCACCGCGTCTTCTTCCTTGGTCGCCATCCCGGCGCGGCCCTTGCCGCCGCGGGCCTGGGCGCGGAAAGTCGATAGCGGGGTGCGCTTGATATAGCCGTCGAGCGTGACCGTCACGACCATCTCGTCGCGTTCGATCAGGTCCTCGTCGTCGATCCCGTCCCAGGCGGGGGCGATCTCCGACAGGCGCGGCGTGGCGTAGAGATCGCGGATCTCCTCCAGCTCCTCGCGCATGACGGCGTAGAGCTTCTGCCGGTCGGCCAGGATCGCGAGGTACTCCTCGATCGCGATGGCCAGTTCCTTCAGCTCGTCGCCGATCTCGTCGCGCCCCAGCGCCGTCAGGCGGTGCAGTCGCAGATCGAGAATCGCCTTCACCTGCCGTTCGGACAGGCGATAGGTGCCGCCGCGCTGTTCGGCGTCGGGCTCGATCGCCTCGACCAGGCGGATGTACTGCGCGATGTCGCCGATCGGCCATTCGCGCGCGAGCAGCTTCTCGCGCGCCTGGGCCGGGTTGGACGAACCGCGGATGATCGCCACGACTTCGTCCAGGTTGGACACCGCGACCACCAGGCCGAGCAGGATATGGGCCCGCTCGCGCGCCTTGTTCAGCTCGAACTTCGTGCGCCGGGTAATGACCTGTTCGCGGAAGGCGACGAATGCCTGGATGATGTCGCGCAGGTTGAGCACTTCGGGCCGGCCGCCGCGAATCGCGAGCATGTTGGCCGGGAAGCTCGCCTGGGCCGGCGTGTGCCGCCAGATCTGGTTCAGGACGACTTCGGCGGTCGCGTCGCGCTTCAGGTCCACGACGACGCGCACGCCCTCGCGGCTGGATTCGTCGCGGATGTCGGCGATGCCCTCGATCCGCTTGTCCTTCGCGGCCTCGGCGATCTTCTCGACCAGGTTCGACTTGCCGACCTGGTAGGGGATCGAGGTCAGCACGATCGCCTGCCGGTCCCCGCGCGAGGTTTCGACCGTGTGGCGGCACCGCATCAGGATCGATCCGCGCCCGGTCGTATAGGCCGCCTTGGCGCCCGACTGGCCAAGGATCAGCGGGGCCGTGGGGAAATCGGGCCCCGGGATGATCTCGAACAGTTCCTCGCTGCTGATGCGCGGGTTCTCGATGAAGGCCAGGCAGCCGTCGATCACCTCGCCCAGGTTGTGCGGCGGGATATTGGTCGCCATGCCGACCGCGATCCCGCCTGCGCCGTTGACCAGCAGGTTGGGGAAGCGCGCGGGCAGGACGGTCGGCTCGCTCCGCGAACCGTCGTAGTTCTCGGCGAAATCGACCGTGTCCTTGTCGAGATCGTCCAGCAGGCTGTTGGCGACTTTCGCCAGCCGCGCCTCGGTATACCGCATCGAGGCCGGCGGATCCGGGTCCATCGAACCGAAGTTGCCCTGGCCGTCGATCAGCGGGACCCGCATCGACCAGCTCTGCGTCATCCGGGCCAGGGCCTCGTAGATCGCGCTGTCGCCGTGCGGGTGGTAGTTACCCATCACGTCGCCGACGATCTTGGCGCTCTTGCGATAGGGCCGGCCGGCGACGAACCCGCCTTCCTGGCTGGAGAACAGGATCCGGCGATGGACGGGCTTCAGGCCGTCGCGCACGTCGGGCAGCGCGCGGCTGACGATCACGCTCATCGCGTAATCGAGATAGCTCGTCTTCATCTCGTCGACGATGTCGACGCGGTCGAAGTCACCGGCGGGCGCCGGGGGGGCAAGGGTATCGGTATCGTCGCTCAACGGACTTCTTTTCTTTTTCGTTCTGTGGTCTGGAACTTGTGCGGGTCAGCCTAGGCGAGAGCGCGGGGCAGCACCACCGGGATACTGCCCAGATGGGGTCTGGCGCGCGGTTTTTCCACATTTCCGCACGGGCTTGCGCCGCGCCTGCGCGCGGGGGCCATTCAATGGCGGTTCAGCAGCCTTGCCCTAGAAGGAATTGCAATGGCCGCTTCGAGGCGGCACTAGCGCGCATGCAACGCGTTTCTTCAGCCTGAATGGCAGAATTCATCCAAATGGGAGATACCCTGATGCAGTCTTTCGTCCGCAACCCGAACGCGCGCCGCATGCGCATCGGTTCGCATTTCGCCCTTGCCCTCGCGCTGGTTGCCGGCGGCGTTGTCGGCGCCACGGCGCTGGAGGCGCCGGCTGCCGCGCAGAAGAAGAAAGACAACGGCAAGCCGAACTATACCAAGGGCTTCATCCAAGCCTACCAGCCGCTGGCCAAGCGGATCGAGGCGCAGGAAGATCCGGCCGCGCTGAAGGCCGAGATTCCCACGATCACCGCGGCGGTCGAGTCGGAAGACGACAAGTTCGTCGCCGGCCAGGCGATCTACACGATCGGCACCCGCGCCAAGGACACGGCGCTCCAGCGCCAGGGCCTCGACATGATGCTCGAAAGCGGCAAGGTCGGCGCCGAGAACCTCGGCCTCAGCCTCTTCGCATCGGGCCAGCTGGCCTATAACGCGGAAGACTACGCCAAGGCGCGCGCGCGCTTCGAGGAAGCGGCAGCCGCCGGCTACGACGACCCGGCCCTGCAGGGCCTGATGGCGGAATCGTACTTCGCCGAGGAAAACTACGACGCCGGGCTCGCGACGCTGAAGCAGGCGATCTCGACGCGGCACGAGGCCGGCCAGACGGTCGAGGAAGACTGGATCAAGCGCGGCTTCGCCATCGCCTACAACAACCAGCTGGCCGAACATGCCGCCGATTTCGCCAAGATCTACCTCCGGCATTACCCGTCGGCGAACGTCTGGGGCGACGCGATCGCGGTCCAGCGCAGCTTCTTCGAATACGACGACCAGGAACTGCTCGACCTGATGCGCCTTTCGGACCGCACCGGCAGCCTGCGTTCGGAACGCGACTACGTGGATTACATCTCCGCTGCCGACGCCCGCCGCCTGCCGGCCGAAGTCGGGCGGGTGGTCGAAGCAGGCCTGGCGGCCAACATGCTGAACCCCGGCGATGTCCTGGTGACCGAGGCCAAGGCCACCGCGCAGGCGCAGGCCGGGCCCGCCCGGGCCGACGTGGCGGAGCTGGCGCAGGATGCGCGCGGTTCGGGCGCGACCGCTCTAGATGCCGCGGCGGCCGGCGACATGTATCTCAACTTCGGCGATACCGCCGAAGCGATCGAGATGTACGAACTGGCGCTGACGCGGCCCGGTGTCGATCGCGGGCGCGTCCTGATCCGTCTCGGCATCGCCCAGGCCGACCAGGGCCAGTACGCCGAGGCGAAGGCGAACTTCGACAAGGTCGAGGGCGAGCGCGCGATGATCGCCGATCTCTGGTCGATCTATGCCGAGCAGCAGATGTCGGCAGGCGCCACGGCGCAGTAAGCGTCTCGCCCCTGCATAAGGTAAAGGGCGCGGGGACTTCGGTCCTCGCGCCCTTCTTGCATCGGATGTGCGCCTGAGTGGCGCGGGAAGCCGGCGCGGCGCCGGCCCCCGTTCAGCGCAGCCGCTTGATCCAGATCTGGTCGTTCTCGCGCCGTTCGATTGCGAAATTCGGGATCGCCTCGACCAGGTCGATCAACCGGGCATAGCCGTAGTTGCGCGTGTCGAAGCTGGAGCGGTTGCCCGCGCGCTGGCCGACTTCGGAAAGCTTCGCGAACCCCTTCTGGTCGCGCTTGCTGGCGTTGTAGGCTTCGAACAGCAGGTGCAGCATGTCGTCGTCCAGCGGGCCCTTGCCGCCATCGTTGCCGCCATTGGCGCGTTCTTCCTTCTCGGCGCGGATCAGCGCGTCGACATCGATGAAGCGCGTGCAGGCCTGGCGGAAACCCTCGGGCGTCTTCGCGCTGCCGAAGCCATAGACGGGATAGCCGTCCTGGCGGATGCGCATGGCGAGCGGCATGAAGTCGCTGTCGCTCGACATGATGCCGAAACCATGCACGCGCCCGCGATACATCATGTCCATCGCGTCGATGGTCATCTTCATGTCGGTCGCGTTCTTGCCCCGCGTCAGGTCGAACTGCTGCTGCGGCTCGATACCGTAACGGTGGACGAGGTCCGCCCAGCTCTTGAGGGCCGGCTTGCGCCAGTTGCCGTAAGCGCGGCGGATGTTCACCTGGCCCAGTTCGGCAAGCACGGTCAGGACCGGGTCGATCCCGGCCGGGCTGGCATTGTCGGAATCGATCAGGAGGGCGATATTTCGGTGCTGTAGCTCGTCGGACATGCGCGACTAGATGGCCGTCCGCGGGCGGGGGCGCAAGCGGTTTAGGCGGCCGGGCTGAACTCTCCGCTATCCTCGTCCAGCAGGTGCAGCACGCCGTCGGAAATCGCGAAGAAGGCGCCGTGCAGCTTCAGCGCGCCGGCCCCTTCCTTTTCCTGCACGCAGGGGAACGTGCGCAGGTTCGCGAGGCTCACTTTCACCGCCGCCAGTTCCATCGCGCGCTCCGCCTCGCGGCTTTCGGTGCCGAGGCTGGCCGCGATCGGGGCGCGGGCTTCGTCCAGCATGGATATCCAGTTGGCGACGAAGCCGCCCTGGCCCGGGTCGTTGCCGTGCAGGTCCTGCGTCAGCGCGGCCTTGCACCCGCCGCACAGGCCATGGCCCATGACGACGACTTCGCGCACCTTCAGGAACTGGACCGCGAATTCGAGCGCGGCGGAAACGCCGTGGTGCCCCGGGGTCGTCTCGAACGGCGGGACCATCGCGGCGACGTTGCGCACGACGAAGATCTCGCCCGGATCGGCGTCGAAGATCTGCGTGGGATCGACCCGGCTGTCGGAACAGGCGATGACCATCACCTGCGGCGACTGTCCCTCGGCCAGTTCGCTCCAGCGTTCGCGCTGCGAGATCCAGGCGCCGCTGCGAAACTTGCGATATCCATCGATAAGGTCGTCGAAGCTTTTCATGGGCTTCCCAATGCCTTGTCGGGAAAGGGCTGGCAAGACGGCATGTCGCGGACTAGATGGGCCGGCATGAACGACCTTTCCGCCGCACCCGCACCCGACGCGCCCCGGCCGGAGCGCCAGCGCAAGCCCGACTGGATCCGGGTCAAGGCCCCGATCAGCAAGGGGTATCACGAAACGCGCCAGCTGATGCGCGAGCTGAACCTCAACACCGTGTGCGAGGAAGCGGCCTGCCCCAATATCGGCGAGTGCTGGACCAAGAAGCACGCCACGGTGATGATCCTGGGCGACGTCTGCACCCGCGCCTGCGCGTTCTGCAACGTCAAGACCGGGATGCCGCGGATGGTCGATCCGATGGAACCGGAAAACGTCGCCATCGCGGCGGGCAAGATGGGCCTGCAGCACATCGTCATCACCAGCGTCGACCGCGACGACCTGCCCGACGGCGGGGCGGGGCAGTTCGTCAAGGTGATCAAGGCGCTGCGGCGCGAGACGCCCGAGACGACGATCGAGATCCTGACCCCGGATTTCCGCAACAAGATGCGCCCCGCGATCGAGGCGATCTGCGAGGCCGGGCCCGACGTCTTCAACCACAACCTGGAGACCGTTCCGCGCCTCTATCCGACGATCCGGCCCGGCGCGCGCTATTACGCCTCGCTGCGCCTGCTGGAAGAAGTGAAGGCGCACGACCCGCTGATCTTCACCAAGTCGGGCATCATGCTCGGCCTCGGGGAGCAGCGGCTGGAGGTGCACCAGGTGATGGACGACATGCGCAGCGCCGATGTCGATTTCATCACCATGGGCCAGTATCTCCAGCCCACGCCGCGCCATGCCAGGGTGGAGGATTTCGTCACGCCCAAGGCCTTTGCCGCCTTCGGTTCGATTGCCCGGGCCAAGGGCTTCCTCCAGGTCGCGTCGAGCCCGCTGACCCGTTCGAGCTACCACGCCGGCGACGATTTCGCCGAGATGAAAGCCGCGCGCGAAGCGCGACTGGCCAAGCAGAAGGCCTGATGCCCGGAATCCGCGAAAGCCGCACCGTTCCCTATAGCGCCGAGCAGATGTTCGACCTCGTCGCGGACGTCGCCCGCTACAAGGAGTTCCTGCCCTGGGTGATTGCCACCCGCGTGCGTTCGGACAGCGAGGACGAAATGATCGCCGACATGGTCGTCGGCTTCAAGAGCTTCCGCGAAAGCTTCACCTCGCGCGTGACGAAGCGCCGGCCGGAGATGATCGACGTGGTCTACGTCGACGGGCCGCTGCGCGATCTCGACAACGAGTGGCATTTCACCGACTTGCCCGAGGGGGGGAGCCGGATCGATTTCTCAGTCCAGTTCACGTTCAAGAACCGCGTGTTCGAGGCGCTGGCCGGCCAGTACTTCGACCGCGCGTTCCGCAAGATGGTCGCCGCCTTCGAGGATCGCGCGCGCGATCTCTACGGCAGCAGCAGTTCCAGCGCGCACAGCGTCGCCTGACGGCGGATCTCCGCTCGGCCGACATTGCCGAAGCTGCGCAGTTCGCCTTCGGGATCGCCGTCCTGCCCGCGCACGACGCGGGCGAAGACGACCGTGCCCACCGGTTTCAGGTCGGTCCCGCCGTTCGGGCCGGCAACGCCGCTGATGGCGACGGCGACGTCCGCCCCGCTGCGTTCCACCGCCCCTTGCGCCATGGCCCAGACGCAGGCGATCGACACCGCCCCGAAAGTCTCGATGATCTCGCTCGAAACGCCCAGCATCTCGCGCTTCGCCTCGTTCGAGTAAGTCACGAAGCCGCGGTCGAGCACGCGCGAGGAGCCGGGCACTTCGGTCAACGCCGCCGATACCAGCCCGCCGGTGCAGCTTTCGGCCAGGGCCACGCTGCGCCCGGCCCGGGCGTTTTCCTCGATCACGCGGCGGGCCAGCGCCTCGATATCGTCGGGCAGAAGCGTGTCGGACATCGTCAGCGTCCCGGTTGGAGGGCAGGCTGGGGCAGGCAAGCGTTCACGATCGTTCCTTTCGGTCTGGCCCGTTCCGCCGGCGGCCCCGGCACGGGCACGGTGGTCGCGTTGTCGCTCAGGCCGCGGCCACTAGCGTCGCGATGGCCTGGGCCGCGATCCCTTCGCCTCGGCCGGTCAGGCCGAGCCGTTCGGTCGTGGTTGCCTTGACGCTAACCGCCCCGGGCGCAATGGCCAAGAGGCGCGCGATATTCGCGCGCATCGGTTCACGCCAGGGGCCGATCCTGGGCGCTTCGCAGATCACGGTCAGGTCGACGTTGCCCACGCTCATGCCTGCTTCCGCCACCAGATGCGCCGCGTGTTCCACGAAGCGCGACGAGGGCGCCCCCTTCCATTGCGGGTCCGACGGGGGGAAGTGGGTCCCGATGTCACCCTGGCCGATCGCGCCGAGAAGCGCGTCGACGAGCGCGTGGAGCACGACGTCGGCGTCGCTGTGCCCGGCGAGGCCTTTGTCATGCGGGATCCGGACACCCCCCAGCCACAGCTCCTCGCCCTCCGCCAGGCGATGGACGTCGAATCCCAGGCCGGTTCGAACCGGCGGGCCTTGATCCATGAAATCCTCCGCCACGGTCAGTTTTGCCAGGGCTTCGTCTCCTTCCACCAGGGCGACGCTTCCGCCGGCGGCGCGCAGGACCTGCGCATCGTCGCCCGCCTCGCGCGCCCCATGCCACGCGCGATGGGCATCCAGGATCGCCTCGAAGCGGAACGCCTGGGGGGTCTGCACCCGGCGCAGGCGCTCGCGATCGGCGGAACCGGCCATGACGTCGCCCTGCGCCTCCGCCAGGCTGTCCACCACCGGCAGGACGGGGATCGCACCGGGATGATCCGGCAGCGCGGCCAGCAGCCGCGCGATGACGGCCTGCGAAAGGGCGGGGCGGGCGGCGTCGTGGATCAGCACGGCGTCGGGCGCTGCGCCGGCCAGTCGTTCCAGCGCGTTCGCTACCGATTGCCGGCGCGTCGCGCCCCCGGTGACCAGCGCGTATCCCTGCAGCCCCGCCAGGCAATCGCGCGCCCTGTCTTCGCCGTCCGGCGGAATCACCACGACGACCGGCGCCGCGCCGGCCGCCAGGAACGCTTCCACCGAATGGCGCACGACCGGCTTGCCCCGCCAGCGAACGAACTGCTTGGGAATCGCCTGGCCTGCGCGCAGCCCCTTGCCCGCGGCGACGACGACTGCGGCAAACGGGGGCGGGGGCGGGACGGCCGACATGGCCGTGGGCGCTAGCGCCTTGCACGGGGGCGGGCAATCCACTATGCGCTGCCCAAATTTTAGGCACCAGCACCCATGACCGAACTTCCCGCTCCCCCGCCGCTCAGGCCCATCCACGTCGGCCCCGTCACGATCGACTGCCCGGTCGTGCTCGCGCCGATGACGGGCGTGACCGACATGCCGTTCCGCACCCTTGTGCGACGCTATGGCTCGGGCCTCAACGTGACCGAGATGATCGCGAGCCAGGCGGCCATTCGCGAAACGCGCCAGTCGATCCAGAAGGCCGCCTGGGACCCGGTGGAAGAGCCGGTGTCGATGCAGCTGGTCGGCTGCGACCCGGACTCGATGGCCGAGGCGGCGAAGCTGAACCAGGATCGCGGGGCGGAGATCATCGACATCAATTTCGGTTGCCCGGTGCGCAAGGTCACCAACGGCATGGCCGGTTCCGCCCTGATGCGCGAGGTTCCGCTGGCGACCCGCCTGATGGAGGCGACGGTCAAGGCCGTGTCCGTGCCGGTAACGGTGAAGATGCGCATGGGGTGGGACCATTCGAGCTTGAACGCGCCCGAACTGGCGCGCATCGCGCAGGACCTGGGGGTGAAGATGATCACCGTCCACGGGCGCACGCGTAACCAGATGTACAAGGGCCA
This sequence comes from Pelagerythrobacter marinus, assembly GCF_034375205.1. NCBI lineage: Bacteria > Pseudomonadati > Pseudomonadota > Alphaproteobacteria > Sphingomonadales > Erythrobacteraceae > Pelagerythrobacter > Pelagerythrobacter marinus. Next base: position 1,369,697 of record NZ_CP139719.1, read on the forward strand.
GGCGGACTGGGCCTTCATCCGCAAGGTGAAGGACGCGGTCTCGATCCCCGTCATCGTCAACGGCGACATCTGCGGGATCGAGGATGCCGCCGCCGCGCTCGAGCAATCGGGGGCCGACGGGGTGATGATCGGACGCGGCGCCTATGGCAAGCCGTGGCTGCTGGGCCAGGTCATGCACTGGTGGCGCACCGGCGAGAGGCTCGACAGCCCGAGTTTCGACGAACAGTACGCGGTTCTGGTCGAACACTATCGCGCCATGCTCGATCACTACGGCCGCGAGGTCGGGACCAAGATCGCGCGCAAGCACCTGGGCTGGTACACCAAGGGCATGCACGGTTCGGCCGAGTTTCGGAACCGCGCGAACTTCATCGACGACCCCGACCAGGTCCTTGGCGAGATCGAGCGGTTCTACCAACCGTTCCTCCACCGCCGCGCGGCGTGATCGCGGTGGAGGAGCGGCCCGATCCCGGGGCCCAGATCGCCGGACTGATCTTCGCCGTCCTCCTGCTCGACCCGGACATGGTCGTGCGCGAGGCGAACCCGGCTGCCGAAGACCTGCTGCACCGAAGCGCACGGCGCCTGGTGGGGGAGCGGCTGCTCGACGTGATCGGGCTCGACGACGAGCGGGTCGCGCACCGGCTGGGCGATGCCGACGCCCGGCTGACCGTGCGCGGCATGGTCATGCGGTGCGGCGAGCGGGCGATGCAGGTCAATGTCACCGTTTCGCCGCTGGCGACCCACCCGGGCTGGCGGGTCATGACTTTCTCCGAGGTCGGGCAGGGCGAACTGGGGGACGAGGGGCGCGACGAGACGACCTTGCGCGCGCCCTCGATCCTCGCGCACGAGATCAAGAACCCGCTCGCCGCCATTCGCGGGGCGGGGCAACTCGTGGCGCGCAAGCTGGACGAGAAGGATCGCCCCCTGGCCGCGATGATCTCCGCGGAGGTGGACCGGATCGCGCGGCTCGTCGACCGGATGCAGCGCCTCGGCAGCGAGCGTGCGGACCCGGTCGAACCGACCAACCTGCACGAGGCGATCCGCAGCGCCATCGCCACCGTTCGCGCGGCGGGCGGCGGCGGGGTGGAACTGGTCGAGGAATTCGACCCGTCGCTGCCCCCCGTTCTCGCCAGCCGCGACGCGCTGGAGCAGGTGCTGATCAACCTGGTCACCAATGCGCGCGATGCCTGTTCGGGGGGCGAGGAGCCGCGCGTCGTCATCCGCACGCGCTTCGTCAGCGGGCTGGTGTCCAACCTGAAGCTGGGCCGGGCGATCCGCCTGCCGATCGAGGTGACCGTCAGCGACAATGGCCCGGGCGTCGATCCGTCGCTGCGCGATCACGTGTTCGAACCGTTCGTGACGTCCAAGTCCAGCGGGCAGGGGCTCGGCCTCGCGCTGGTGCGGAAGCTGGTCCGCGACATGGACGGCCGGATCGGCCACCAACGCGACGAGCGCGCGGGCCTGACCCATTTTCGCATTCACCTGCCGCTGGCGCGCGAGGAAGGAGAACCGGCATGAATGGCAAGGTCCTGCTGGTGGAGGACGACGCCTCCATCGCCACGGTGATCCGCTCCGCGCTGGAGGACGAGGGGTTCGCGGTGGACCGGTGCGAGAGCATCGCCGCGCGCGACCGGGCGCTGGCGTCGGACCGTTACGACGTCATGCTGACCGATGTCATGCTGGCCGACGGCGACGGCATTGCCTCGATCGACAGCGTGCGGGCGGCCTGCCCGCAGATGCCGCTGATCGTCCTTTCGGCGCAGAACACGCTCGATACCGCGGTCCGCGCGAGCGACACCGGCGCCTTCGAGTACTTTCCCAAGCCCTTCGACCTCGACGATCTCGTGCGCGCGGTCGTCCAGGCCGCGGGGTCGGGCGACAAGCGCGGGGAGGAGGCCGAGGCCGGCGACGGCTTGCCGCTGGTCGGCCGCAGCCAGGCGATGCAGGCCGTATACCGCATGATCACGCGGGTCCTGCGCAACGACCTGACCGTGCTGGTCCTGGGCGAATCGGGCACCGGCAAGGAACTGGTGGCCGAGGCGATCCACCAGCTGGGCCATCGCAAGTCCGGCCCCTTCGTCGCGGTCAACGCCGCCGCCATTCCCGCCGACCTGATCGAAAGCGAGCTGTTCGGGCACGAGAAGGGCGCCTTTACCGGCGCGATCGCCCAGGCCATCGGCAAGTTCGAACAGGCCAATGGCGGCACGCTGTTCCTCGACGAAATCGGCGACATGCCGATCGAGGCGCAGACGCGCCTGCTGCGCGCACTGCAATCCGGCCGCATCCGGCGGGTCGGCGGGCGGCAGGAAATCGCGGTGGACGTGCGGATCATCGCGGCGACCAACCGCGACCTCAAGCCGATGATCGCGGCGGGGCAGTTCCGCGAAGACCTCTATTACCGGCTGAACGTCGTGCCGATCGTGCTGCCGCCGCTGCGTGACCGGGTGGAGGACATCGAGGCGCTGGCCAAGCATTTCCTGGGGCTCGCCGCGCGCGAGGGCCTGCCCGAACGGCGGATCGACCGCCCGGCGCTCGCGCTGCTGGAACAGCAGCCGTGGCGGGGCAACGTGCGCGAGTTGCAGAACGCGGTCTATCGCCTGGCGCTGATGGCGCGCGACGACGTGATCGACGCGGGCACGGTCACCGCGGTACTTGGCGACCCGGCGGAAGCGGTCATGCGCGGGCGCGACGACGCGCTGGGCGCCGCCCTGGCGGCGTGGCTGGCTGACAATGCGCCGGCCCACGGAACGCTCTATCACCGCGCCGTCTCCGCCTTCGAGCGGCCGTTGTTCGAATATGCCCTCGGCCAGACCGGCGGAAACCAGTTGCGGGCGGCCAAGCTGCTGGGCATCAATCGCAACACCTTGCGCAAGCGGCTGGGCGAGTTGCAGATCAACGCCGACAGCTTCGCGCGCGCCGAATAGCCGCCCGTCCGACAAATTCCTCCCTTGGACGGATTGCCCCTTGCAAATCCGCAACAGCGCAGTTGTAGTATTGCAACTGTGGCGGAATCGACACTTTCCCTGACGAGGCGCAGTCCGCGCTGGTGGCGACGCTTCGTCGTCGCCTCGCGCCGCGCAAATTTCTTCCGCCTGCTCGAGATCGCCTCGGCCCTCGCGCTGGCGGCGATGGTCCTCACCACCTGGCTTACCTTCAACAACGCCCCCGGCGACGGGCAACTGGTGCCGGCGGGGAAGGTGGCGAGCCTGCTGATCGGCACGCTGCTGCCGGCCATGGCCCTCGTCGTCCTGTTCGGGCGGCGTCTCGCACTGCGCCGGGCCGCGGGCAGCACCGCGCGCCTCCACGTGCGCCTGGTGTTCTTCTTCTCGCTCGTGGCCGCCGTGCCGACCCTGCTCGTCGCCGCTTTCGCCGCCGTCCTGTTCCAGTCCGGGGTCGATTTCTGGTTCTCGGACGATTCGCGCGGCCTGATGCGCAACGCGGACGAGTTCGCGCGCGGTTACTACGAAGAAAACCAGCTGGAAGTCGCCAACCACACGATCGCGATGGCGGGCGACCTGCGCTATTACTTCGAACGCGGCACGCTGACCGACGGCGGGTTCGAGGATTTCTACCGCTACCAGGCCGAAGGGCGGAACATCAACGAATCGGCGATCCTGCAGCGGGTGGCCGACGGCAGCCTGCGCACCGCGGCGATGTTCGGCCTGATGACCGACAACGATCCGACCGAGCTAGACCCGGCGATCTTCGACGCCATCGGGGGCGAGGAGCCGGTCGTGGTCCAGGGCCAGGCCGAACGGATCGAGGCGGTCGCCGCGATCGATCGCGAGAGCGGGATATTCCTCTACAACGCTCGCAACTCCAAGGCTTTTGCGTTCGACCTGTGGGATCGCGCCAATGCCCTCTCGACCAACTACGCCGCGCTGACCCAGCGGGGCCGGGCGCTCCAGCTGCGGTTCAACCTGGCGCTGTTCGTCGTCTCGCTGGGCCTGCTGGCGCTGGCGGTGTGGTTCGCGCTGCGCTTCGCCGATCGCCAGGTGGAGCCGTTGACCGATCTCGTCGGCGCGGCGCGCCAGGTTGGCGCGGGCAACTTCGCGCTGCGGGTGGAAGGGCGCACCGGCCCCGACGAAATCGGCCTGCTCAACCGTGCGTTCAACCGGATGACGGCCCAGATCGAGAAGCAGACCGACGCCCTCGTTGCCGCCAATCGCCAGCTGGAAAACCGCCGCGCCTTCATGGCGACCGTGCTCGAATCGGTGACCGCCGGCGTGATCTCGGTCGACCAGGACGGGCAGGTCCTGCTGATGAACGGATCGGCCCAGGCGCTGCTGCTGGACGAAGGCTCGCCGCCGCCGGTGGGGCTGACGCTGGAGGCGCTTACCCCGCCCATCGCGGCCCTCCTGCGGGGCGGGATCGATCGCGGCATCGTCAACCAGACGGTCGGCGGCGAACTGCTGACCCTGGCGGTCAAGATCGCCGACTTCTCCGAAGGCAAGGTGATCACGTTCGAGGATATCACCCGCCAGCTGCTCGACCAGCGGCAGGCGGCCTGGTCCGACGTGGCGCGGCGGATCGCGCACGAGATCAAGAACCCGCTGACCCCGATCCAGCTCGCGACCGAGCGGCTGAAGCGCCGCTACCGATCGCAGATCGAAAGCGACGGCGAACTGTTCGACGAACTGACCAGCACGATCGTCCGCCAGGTGGGGGACTTGCGCAAGATGGTGGACGAGTTCTCCTCCTTCGCGCGGCTGCCCAAGCCGGTCTTCCGCGAGGAGGACGTGCTCGACCTCGTGCGCCAGGCGCTGTTCCTGCAGGAAGTCGCCCACCCGGAGATCGATTTCCGCTTCGTCTCCGCCACCCAGGGCCCGGTGCCACTGGCCTGCGACCGCCACCAGGTCGGGCAGGCGATGACCAACGTGCTGAAGAACGCGGTCGAGGCGGTCGAGGCGCGCGCCCGCGATGCCGAGGCGGATTTTCGCGGCCGGATCGCCGTGTCGATCGCGCCGGGGGCCGACGACGTGACGGTCGTGGTGGAGGACAACGGGGTCGGCCTGCCGCAGGATCGCGACCGGATCGTCGAACCCTATGTCACCACGCGCGAGAAAGGCACCGGGCTCGGCCTCGCGATCGTGAACAAGATCGTCGAGGAACACGGGGGGGAAATGGCTTTCGCGACCACGGCCGGGGGCGGAACGCGGGTGACGCTTCGCTTCGCCCGCAAGCCCGGGGCGCAGGGAAGCGAGGCCGCCGAATGACAGCTTGCAAGGAGAACTGCCGATGACCCTCGAGATTCTCGTCGTGGACGACGAACGCGACATTCGCGAACTCGTCTCCGGCGTGCTCAGCGACGAGGGCTACGAATGTCGCACCGCCGGCGACAGCGGCTCCGCCCTGGCCGCGATCGACGAGCGCCGCCCCAGCCTGGTCCTGCTCGACGTCTGGCTCCACGGCAGCCCGATGGACGGGCTCGAGGTGCTGGACGAGATCAAGAAGCGCGAGCCGGAACTGCCGGTGATCATCTTTTCGGGTCACGGCAATATCGACACCGCCGTTTCGGCGGTCGGGCGCGGGGCGATGGACTTCATCGAGAAGCCGTTCGAGGCGGAAAAGCTGCTCCACCTCGTCGCCCGCGCGACCGAGACCGAGCGCCTGCGGCGGGAGAACACACGCCTGCGCCAGGGCTTCACCGGGGGCGAGGAATTCACCGGCAACTCCCCGGTCATCAACCAGGTCCGCGCGACGCTCAAGCGCGTGGCGGGCACCGGCAGCCGCGTGCTGATCAGCGGCCCGGCAGGCGCGGGCAAGGAAGTCGCCGCGCGCCTGCTGCACAGCTGGAGCGGGCGGGCCGAAGGCGGGTTCGTGATCGTCAACTCGGCACGGATCACGCCCGAGCGGTTCGAACAGGAACTGTTCGGCGAGGAGGCCGACGGAAAGCTCGTGCGCCCCGGTTTGCTGGAGCTGGCCGACGGCGGCACGCTCTACCTCGACGAAGTGGCCGACATGCCGCTTTCCACCCAGGCCCGGATCCTGCGCGTCCTGACCGAGCAGAGCTTCGTGCGGGTCGGCGGCAACCGGCAGATCGGGGTGGACGTGCGCGTCGTGTCGTCCACGTCGCGCGATCTCGCGCAGGAGATCGAGGATCGCCGCTTTCGCGAGGACCTGTTCTATCGGCTCAACGTGGTTCCGGTGGCGATCCCGTCGCTGGCCGAGCGGCGCGACGACATTCCCGCGCTGACGCAGCATTTCTTCACCCGCTACGCGGCCGAACAGGGCATTCCCGCGCCCGAGATTTCCGAGGAGGCGATGGCCGCGCTCCAGGCTTACGACTGGCCGGGCAACGTGCGCCAGTTGCGCAACGTGGTCGAGCGGACTGTGATCCTGTCCCCCCGCGACGACCTGCACACGGTCGAAGCGGACATGCTGCCGAGCGAGGTGACCGGGGGCAAGCTGGGGGCGGCGAACGGCCTGTCGTCGCTGATGGGCGTGCCGCTGCGCGAGGCGCGCGAGACCTTCGAACGCGAATATCTCAGCATCCAGATCCGCCGTTTTTCCGGCAATATCTCGAAGACGGCGAGCTTCATCGGGATGGAGCGGTCGGCCCTTCATCGCAAGCTCAAGCTCCTGGGCATGGGCGAACGCAGCACGGCGGAGCGCAAGGGCTGATGCCGGCGCCCGCGGCAGGGGCGATCAAATATCGTTGCCCGCGGGCACCAAGCGCGGCATAATCGGTTGACTATCCGGCGGGCTCGAAAGGGCCCGCCAGAATGCGGACCGCAAGGGCGGCCGCCAACAAGAAGGAAGCAGACATGCCTAGCGGACAGACACTTTCCGCGCGTCCCAAGCCCAAGCCGGCCGAGGAGCCGAAACAGGGACGCCAGCCCAACCTGCAGGACGCGTTTCTCAATATCCTGCGCAAGAACAAGACGCCGGTCACGATGTTTCTCGTCAAGGGCGTCAAGCTTCAGGGCATCGTGACCTGGTTCGACAACTTCTCGATCCTGCTGCGCCGCGACGGGCAGTCGCAGCTTGTCTACAAGCACGCGATCTCCACCATCATGCCGGCCCAGCCGATGGATGCGAAGCAGTTCGCGAGCCAGGATTCGAGCAAGAAGCAGCGCCTCTTGCAGGACGTGTTCCTTTCGCGCGTGCGCGATGCGGAGGCGCAAGTGACGATGTTCCTCGTCAACGGCGTGATGCTGCAGGGCGCGATCGCGGCCTACGACCTGTTCTGCATGTTGCTCGAACGCGAAGGCTACGTGCAGCTCGCCTACAAGCACGCGGTTTCGACGATCCAGCCTGCGACGCCGGTCGATCTCAGCGACGACTGGGAAGGCGAGGGCGACTGAGCTTCGACGACAACCTCCTGGGCGAGGTCTCGCGCGGGGCGCGGGCCCTCGTCGTGTGCCCCGATATCCGTGGGCAGAAGCACGACCTCGATCCCGGGGCGCGGCTTGAGGAGGCATGCGGCCTGGCGCTGGCGATCGGCATCGTCGTCGCCGATGCGACGATCGTGCCCGTGCGCCAGGTGCGGCCCGGCACGTTGTTCGGGGCGGGCCAGGTGGAAAACATCGCGATTGCCTGCGAACAGCACGAGGCGGAACTGGTCGTGGTCGACGGCGCGCTATCGCCGATCCAGCAACGCAACCTGGAGGAAACGCTGCGGCGCAAGGTGATCGACCGCACCGGCCTGATCCTCGAGATCTTCGGCGAGCGGGCGGCAACGGCGGAAGGGCGCCTCCAGGTCGAACTGGCCCATCTCGATTACCAGCAGAGCCGTCTCGTCCGGTCGTGGACCCACCTTGAACGCCAGCGCGGCGGTTTCGGCTTCCTCGGCGGCCCTGGCGAGACGCAGATCGAGGCGGACCGGCGGATGATCCGCCAGCGCATGGCGCGCCTGCGCAAGGAACTTGAGCAGGTTCGCAAGACCCGGGCCCTGCACCGCGAACGGCGGGGGAGGGCGCCTTGGCCCGTGATCGCGCTGGTCGGCTATACCAACGCAGGAAAATCCACCCTTTTCAATCGCTTGACGGGCGAATCTGTCATGGCGGAAGACCTGCTTTTCGCGACGCTGGACCCGACCATGCGGGCGATCCGGCTGCCGGGCGTGGAAAAGGCGATCATGTCGGACACGGTCGGATTCATCTCCGACCTGCCGACCCAGCTTGTCGCGGCTTTCCGCGCCACGCTGGAAGAAGTGACCGGCGCCGATGTCATCGTCCACGTGCGCGACATGGCCAACCCGGCCGCCGCCGCGCAGAAGGCGCAAGTGCTGGCGGTGCTCGGCGAACTGGGCCTTGTCGAAGGGGAGGGGGGCGAAAGCACGATCCCGATCGTCGAGGCGTGGAACAAGCTCGATCTCCTGGCCGAGCCCGACCGCGAGCGGCTGCGCGAGGCGGCCGAGGGCAAGGACACGATCGTGCCGATCTCGGCCATGACGGGCGAGGGCGTCGAAGCGCTTCTTGCCCGGGTCGATCGGCTGCTGACGGCCGGCGCGAAAGTGCACGAGTTCGTGCTCGACGCTGGCGAAGGACAGAAGATCGCCTGGCTCCACGCCCACGGCCAGGTGCTGGAGGATGTCGAGGCCGAAGGCAGCGAGGGGCCGCGACGCAGGTTGCTCGTTCGCCTGACGCCCAAGGAATTCGGCCGCTTCGAAAGCCTCGCGGACTAGTCGCCTTCGCCAGCCGCTTCGCCGCGCTTGACGCGCTGCCAGAGCTCCTCCTGCTCTTCCAGCGACAGGCTTTCGAAGCCGCCTTCGGCCAGGTCTTCCATCGCGCGGAAACGGCGTTCGAACTTCCGGTTGGCGGCACGCAGGGCGTCTTCGGCCGAGAGGCCGTGCGCGCGCACGAGGTTGACCGCGGCGAACAGCAGGTCGCCGGCTTCGGCGAGCCGTTCCTCGGGCGGGGCCTGTTCGAGCTCGTCCAGCTCCTCGACCACCTTGGCCCGCGGACCGGCGGTGTCCGGCCAGTCGAAACCGACGCGGGCCGCGCGCTTCTGCAGCTTCTCCGCGCGGGAGAGCGCCGGCAGCGCCACCGCCACGCCGTCGAGCGCGCTCTGCGCCCCGCGCGATGCGCGTTCCTGCGCCTTGATCGCTTCCCAGCGTTCCTCGCGCATGCCGCCGGGCATGTCGGCATCGCCGAAGATGTGCGGATGGCGCGCCTCCAGCTTGTCGGCGATGGCCGCGGCGACGTCGTCGAACGCGAAGAGGCCGGCTTCCTGGGCGATCCGCGCCTGGAACACGACCTGGAACAGCAAGTCGCCGAGCTCGTCGCGAATGTCCGCCGGGTCGCCGCGTTCGACCGCGTCGGCGACCTCGTAGGCTTCCTCGATCGTGTGCGGAACGATCGTTTCGAACGTCTGCGCGCGATCCCATTCGCATCCCCGCGCGGGGTCGCGCAGGGTGGCCATGATGTCGAGGAGGCGGTGAACTTGCTGAGTCATTTAGGAATGATAATATATATTATGTAAAGTTCGGGATGGGCGGACAGGCGTGGAGCTACGGCAGCAACAGGCCGAACACCAGCGCGGCCCCGGTGAAGATCGCGATCCAGACGAGCGCCAGGCGCAGGCCCTTCTTCCAGTCGAGCCGGTAGGACGCAAAGGCGCTGGCCGCCAGGATCAGCCAACCGACCAGCGCGACCAGCCTGACACCGTCGAACTCGCTCACAGTCTCACCTCCAGCCCGTCGTAACCGACCATTACGCCGTCGGGTATCTCGCGCGCCAGCGTGCGATAGTCCATGCTCTTGTCGAGATGGGTCAGAACCGTCTGGCGCGCGCGGCAACGCTCGGCGAGTTCGAGCGCCATGGCCAGGTGCGCGTGCGTCGGATGCGGCTCGCGGCGAAGGCAGTCGGTGACGAGAAGGTCCACGCCGTGGAAGGTGTCGACCATCTCGTCGCGGATCTCGCTGAAATCCGTCGCATAGGCGACTGATTTTCCGTCGCATTCGAACCGAAAACCGGTCGATTGCGCCGGCCCGTGCGGCATCTGGCACCAGTTGACGGCGAAGCCGGCGCAGAGCCTCAGGCGATCGAGCGACTCGAGCGAAACGATCGTCGGGTAACCGTGCTGCCCGGCAAAGACATAGTCGAACCGCCGCCGCAGGCGTTCGACGGTAAAGCCGGAGGCGTAGCCCGGGATCGGGCCGCCTCGCCCGTATCGCAGGACCCGCAGATCGTCGATGCCGTGGCAGTGATCGGCATGATCGTGAGTCCAGAACACCGCGTCGATCGCGTCGATCCGGTTGGCCAGGAGCTGCTGGCGCAAGTCGGTCGAGGTATCGACGAGGATCCGGCGGCCTTCCGCGCTTTCGAGCAGGATGGAAACCCGCGTGCGGCGGTTGCGCGGCTCGTCCGGATCGCAGTCGCCCCAGTCGTCGCCGATCCGCGGAACGCCGGTCGATGTCCCCGAACCGAGGACGATGCACTTCATGCCGCCGCTCGCGAGAACAGCCGGAAGAAGTTCGCCGTCGTCGCCTCGCCCAGTTCCTCCAGAGTCTCGCCGCGCAGGTCGGCCACGAATTGCGCCGTGTCCCGCACGAAGGCCGGCTCGCACGGCTTGCCGCGATGCGGGACCGGGGCGAGAAACGGGCTGTCGGTTTCGACCAGAAGCCGGTCGCGCGGCAATTCCTTCGCGATTTCCTGTAGTTCAGCCGCGTTCTTGAAGGTCACGATACCCGACAGGGAGATCGAGAGGCCGAGGTCCAGCACCGTCCGGGCGAAGTCGCGCGACGCGGTGAAACAGTGGATCAGCGCCGGGAAGGCCCCGCGCGCCATCTCGTCGGCAAGGATCGCCGCGGTATCGGCCTCTGCATCGCGGGTGTGGATGATGACCGGCAGGCCGGTTTCCCGCGCCACGCCGATATGCATTCGGAACAGGTCCTGCTGCACCGCCCGGTCGGACTTGTCGTAATAGTAATCGAGGCCCGTTTCGCCGATCCCGATCACGCGCGCGCCTTCGGCCGCCTCGCGCAGTTCGGCAGCGCCCATGTCGTGGTGGCCGTCGGCCTCGTGCGGGTGAATGCCGACGCTGGCCCAGACATCCCCTTCGCGCCGCGCGGTGCCGACCACGCGATCCCATTCGCTGCGGCGGGTCGAGATGTTGAGGAACCCGGCCACCCCCGCCCCGCGCGCCCGCGCGAGGACTTCTCCCTGGCGTTCGGCCAGGCCGTCGTATTCGAGGTGGCAGTGGCTATCGATCAGCATCAGGCAGCGTCGCTTTCCGGGCCTTCCGGCAGTTCCAGGCGCGGGAACACGCCGACCGGCTTTGCGATCGCGAACCCGCTTTCCACCAGCGCGGCGAACCACGCCTCGTTCCCGATCGCCGCGAAATCGCGCTCTTCGCGTGCAGCCCCGACCTGGTCGAGAAGGGCGTCCGCCGCGCCCGGCACGACCGGGCGCACGGCGATCGCCAGGTCGCGGACGCAGCGCAGCAGGGTCATCAGCACGGCTTCCATCCGCGCCGGGTCGGTTTTCCGCAGCGCCCAGGGCGCCTGTTCGTCAACGTACTGGTTGCAGGCGAAAACGGCCCGCATCCATGCCTCGAGCCCGGCGGAGAACGCCAGCCGCCCGAACTCGCGCGGCAGTTCGACCGCACATGCCTCTTTCACCGTGGCCAGCAGGGCGTCGTCGGCCGCATCCAGCGCGCAGGCGGCAAGCCGGCCGTCCATGTTCTTGAAGATCATCGACAGGGTCCGCTGCGCCAGGTTGCCGAAACTGTTGGCCAGTTCCGCGTTGCAGCGGGTGACGATGGCTTCCGCCGAATAGCTGCCATCCTGTCCGAAAGCGATCTCGCGAAGGAAGAAATAGCGCAGCGGATCGACCCCGAAACGCGCGGCAAGGTCGAGCGGATCGGTGACGTTGCCGAGCGACTTCGATTCCTTCTGCCCGCGGTTGAGCAGGAAACCGTGGCCGAAGACCTGCCGCGGCAGGGGCAAGTCCGCGCTCATCAGGAAGGCCGGCCAGTACACGGTATGGAACCGGACGATGTCCTTGCCGATCAGGTGCAGGTCCGCCGGCCAGAACTTGCGCCAGAGATCGGTCTCGTCGGGGTAGCCGAGCCCGGTGATGTAATTGGTCAGCGCATCGACCCAGACGTACATGACATGCCCGTCGCTGCCCGGCACGGGAACGCCCCAGTCGAAGCTCGTCCGGCTGACCGAGAGGTCTTTCAACCCGCCGGAAACGAAGGCGATCATCTCGTTGCGGCGGCTTTCGGGCTCGCAGAAACCGGGGCTGCGCAGCAGTTCGAGGATCCGGTCCTGGTAGCGGGAAAGGCGGAAGAACCAGCTTTCCTCCACCGTCCATTCGACCGGCGTGCCCTGCGGAGAGAGCTTTTCGCCCCCCTCCCCCGCGACCAGTTCCTTCTCGTCGTAATAGGCCTCGTCGCGAACCGAGTACCATCCTTCGTACCGGTCGAGGTAGAGATCGCCCTTGGCCTCCATCGCGCGCCAGATCGCCTGGCTGGCGCGATGGTGGTCGCTGTCCGACGTGCGGATGAAACGATCGTAGGAAATGTTCAATGTATCAGCCATTTCCTTGAAATAGCCGGACATTTCATCGGCAAGATCGCGCGCGGTGCGCCCCTGCTCGGCGGCCTTGCGCGCCATTTTCAGGCCGTGCTCGTCGGTCCCGGTCTGGAAGCGCACCTCGCGCCCCATGGCCCGCTGGAAGCGTGCGACGACGTCGGCGGCCACCGCCTCGTAGGCATGGCCGATATGCGGGCGACCGTTGGGATAGTTGATCGCGGTGGTGATATAGAATGGTTCAGACATCGGCCCGCTCGCTAGCGGGCGCCGCGGAGGCGAGCAAGGTGCCGATTTCCATCACCAGCAGTCCGGGGTCGAAGTTGTAGGTCGGCGCCTGCCCCGCGAGCTGGACCAGCCGCGAATGGGCATCGACCAGGGCAGCCCAGCCGACGCGCCGCCCACGGTCGATTTCGCCGGCCCGGTTCATCTCGGTAGCCAGCACCGAGCGCGCGAGGTCGAGGATCGCGGCGATCCTCTCGCGGTCCGGGCGTGCCCCCACCGCCTCGGCCAGCTGGCCGCGCAAGGTAAAGCCCGGGTCGCCTTCGCGCACGATCCGCGCCATCAGCGTGTCGAGCGGACCGAGGTCGCGCTGGAGGAAATCGAGCGCCAGCCCCGGCGACCCGCCCGAGGCGCGTACGGCGGCTTCACGGGTCGCCGCGTCCGCTTCCGGCGCCTCCGACGCCAGCCACCGGTCGAGCGCGGGATCGTCCAGCGGAGCGAAGCGCAGGAGCCGACAGCGCGAACGGATCGTCGGCAGGAGCTTTGCCGGCCGGTGCGCGACGAGGAGGAAATAGGTCCCGGCAGGGGGCTCCTCCAGGCTTTTCAGCAGGGCGTTCGACGCGCTCGGCTCAAGGTCGTCGGCCGGGTCGATGATCACTGCCCGGCGCGCGCCCATCGTCGGGCGGGTCGTCAGGCGCTGCTGCATGGCACGGATCTGCGCGACGGCGATGTTGCGCCGGGTTTCGAACGGCTTGCCTTCGTCGCGCTTGCGTTCTTCCTTGTCGTCCTTGGGCTGGCGGGTCAGGACGTGGATGTCGGGATGCGGGGCGGGATCGCCGGCGTCGGCACCGCACAGCTCGCGCGCGGCCGCCAGGGCAAAGGTCATCTTGCCCAGCCCGCGCTTCCCCGCGAGCAGCCAGGCGTGGTGCATGCGCTGCCCGCGAAGGGCCTCGCGCCACTGTCGCCACGCGTTTTCGTGCCCGAGCAGGCTCATCGGCCGCTATCCTCCACCAGCGGTTCGATCGCGCGCAGCACGCGGTCGTGCACTTCGTCGGCCGGGGCATTGCCGTCGATCGCCCGGACGGAGCGGGCCTGGCCCGCGATGGCGCGGAAGGCATCGGCCACGCGGGCATGGTAATCGGCATCGCGCCCCCCGATCGCGTCGGTGCGCGAACCGTCGCGCCGGGCGATCCGCTCCGCCGCCACCTCGGCCGGCACCTCGATCAGCAGCGTCAGGTCGGGCCGCAGGCCGCCGCTGCCGATCGCGTGAAGTTGCTGCACGGCCTCGTCGCCGATGCCCCCTGCCCCGCCTTGGTAGGCACGGCTCGAATCGACGAAGCGATCGCACACGACCCACTGCCCAGCCGCGAGCGCAGGGCGGATCAGGCGCGCCACGTGGTCGGCCCGGGCCGCTGCGAACAGCAGGGCTTCGGCCGGCGCGTCCCAGCCTTCCCCCGGCGGGGATAGCAGGAGACTGCGGATCGCCTCGGCTCCCACAGTGCCGCCGGGCTCGCGCGTCAGCACGGCGTCTATCCCGCGCGCGGCGAGCGATTCGGCGAGGCGCCGGGCCTGGGTGGACTTGCCGGTCCCCTCCCCCCCTTCGAAGGCGATGAAGCGGCCCCGCGTCACTGGAACAGGCTCGCCAGGCCGTTGAGCAGCCGCTGCCATTCGTTCGCCTGCGGCACGGCCGCGCCGGTGAGCAAAGGAACGCGCGAGGGCGGCGCGTCGCCCAGCGCGATTTCGAGCTCGGCCACGGGCTCGCCGGCGTCGAGCGGCGCCTGGAGCGGCCCCTCGTAGCGGATCGTCAGGGTCGGGGTGCCGGCCGCGCCCCTGGGGAAAGTCGCCTTGATCGGCGCCGCCGCAACCAGCGGGACGGTGCGCTGCGCCCCTTCCTGGACGAGCGCGTGGCCGACATGGGCCCCCGCGTCATAGAGGTTGCGGGTATCGAACGCCGCAAAACCCCATTCCATCAGCGCGATCGAGACTTTCGCCCGCTCGCGACTGGAGCCGGCCCCCGCCGCGACCATGACCAGCCGCCGCCCGTCGCGCTCGGCACTGCCGAGGAAGCCGAACCCGGCCTGGTTGGTAAAGCCGGTCTTGATCCCGTCTGCCCCCTCCACCTTGCCGCGGATCGGGTCGTGGTTCGCCTGTGCGATGCCCCGGTGCGCGAGCCCTTCGCGCCCGAGATAATAGCGGTAGAGCTGCGGATGACGCGAGATCATCTCGCGCGCCAGCAGCGCGAGGTCGTGGGCGGTGGTGAACGTGCGCCCTTCGTCCATCCAACCGTTCGGCGTTCCGAAATGGGTATCGTCCATGCCGATCTCGCGCGCCTTGGCGTTCATCAGCGACACCCAGTCTTCCACCGATCCGGCGGCCCCCTCGGCGAGAACGGCCGAGGCGTCGTTGGCCGAGACGTTGGCGATGCCCAGCAGCAGCGTCTCCACCGTCACCGCTTCGCCCAGTTCGAGGAACATGCGCGAGCCGCGGCCGTACCAGTCGCGGTGGGCCTGCTCGCTCATCGCGAAGGACTGGCCGGGCGAAAGCTTGCCTTCCTCGATCATCTCGAACGCGAGGAACAGCGTCATGACCTTGGTGATGGAAGCGGGCATGAACCGCCGGTCGGCGTCGCGCGCGAACAGGACCTGGCCGGACGACATATCGAGCAGGAGCGCGATCGGCGCCTCGGCAAAAGGTTCGTCGCCTGCCGCCGGCGCCACCTCCGCGCCGGGCGAAGCGGTGGCGAGGGCGAGCGCCGGCAAGACGGCGAGATGTCGAAGATACCTGGTCAATTGCGCTCCCGCCCGCCGGGCGAAAGCCGGCGGTTCAACCTGCTGAGAAGATTTTCGCGTCGCTATAACCGGCAGCGCGGACCTTGGCGAGCGCGGCTTCCGCCTGGGCGCGGGTCGCGAACGGCCCGGTTCGTACACGGTAGAACCGCCCTGCGCGCGAGACGAAGCCGCCCAGCGCCCTGGCCGCGCGATCGGCATTGGCGCGGTTGGCAAAGGCGGCGGCCTGCACGACGAGACCGCCCTGCACTGCCGCGGCCGGCGGCGATGCCTCTTCCGGCCGCGTCGCGGGTGCCCCGTCGAGCGGAGCGAGGGCATAACCGGCAGTGGCACCCGCAGCGGCGGCGGCAGGGGCGCCCGATCGTGCTGGCGGACGGGTCGCTTCGACGCCGGCAACCGGCGCGGCAGGGCGAACGCCGGACGGCACCGGCGCCTTGCGCGCGTCGGCCAGGCTTGCCGAGCCTGCGGCCGGCAGCTTTCGCCGCAGTACGCCGAGCAGCGTTTCCGGCGTGTCCATCCGCAGGGGCGCGGTCCGGCCGGCGCGCAGTTCGGCGCGCTGGACCTCGGGCGGGTTGACCCGCCGCACGCGCACGGCAGCACCCTCCCCAGCCCCGAGCTGCTGCGCGGCATCGGGCGAGAGGGCCACGACGCGCGCGTTGGTCATCGGTCCGCGACGCTCCACCCGTGCGAGGATCGTCCGCCCGGTATCGAGCGCGGTGATCTCGACATAGCTCGGCAGGGGCAGCGTCTTGTGGGCGACGGTGACGCCTGCCTGCGCCTCGCGATCGACGGTCGCGAAGCCGACCTCGTCGTGGTTGAGCGCATCGGAAGGGACATGTTCGACCCCCTCGATGGTAAACGGCTCCCCCAGGACGACGGGATAGTCGGCCGCCGGGCCGTTGGCCGCATCGGCCGGGTTCGCGGCGGCCGTGGCAGCAGGGCGTTCGCCGCCGCCGACAACGCCGCAGCCGGCCAGGGCCAGGCCTAGCGCCAGCGCGAGCGGCGCGCCTGAACGATCATCGGGCAATCTCATCTGCAAGCAACCCCACACTCATCGCGTAGTAGTTCGAGCAGTTGTATTCGAGGATGACCCTATAATTTGTGGTTAAGAGCCAGGCCGGCGTTCCCGGCCCGTCGGGCTGGAAGAGCGAGGCCATCACGTCCTCGGCCAGCGGCCGCTGGGGCTGGACGCCGAGCGCGCGCCATTCGCCCACCGTGCGCCACTGGCTGTGGCGTTCGTGCACGCGGTGGCACACCGGCGACACTATGCGGCTTTCGACCGCGCTCCAGTCGAACCCGCCCGGAACCGAGGCGCGCACGCCCCACGGCTGCCCCTGCCGCCAGCCCGCGTCGCGGAAATAGTTGGCGATCGAAGCCAGCGTGTCCGCGCTGTTGCCGAAGATGTCGGCCCGCCCGTCGGCATCGCCGTCGGTCGCGAGGCGCAGGTAGACGCTCGGCAGGAACTGCGGGTTGCCGAAGGCCCCGGCCCAACTGCCCTTGAGCTGCGAGCGGGAGAAGCCCTTGTCGGCGACCTTGAGCAGATCGACGAACTCGGCCGAGAACAGCTCCCGCCGGCGCCCCTCCCAGGCCAGCGTCGCGAGCGCCTGCGCCAGGTCGAACCCGCCGGTCACCCGGCCATAGGCCGTCTCGTGCCCCCAGATCGCGACCAGGATTTCGCCCGGGACGCCATATTCGCGCTCGATTGCGCGGATCGTCCCGAGCGCGGAGGCATGGGCGCTTCGCCCCCCGTTTATCCGCGCCGCATCGACATGGCGCGCGATATAGGGCGCCAGCCGGGGATAGCCGCTGCGCGTCGGCGTGCCCGGCTGCGCGCGGTCAAGTTCGATCACGCGCTGGCTGGGTTCCAGACCGCGGGTCATCCGCTGGATCGTCGGCTCGCTGACCCCTTCGGCCCGCGCACGGGCGATCAGGAGCTGCAGATAGGCATCGAACGACATGTCCTGCGCCGCGGCGGGCGGCGGGGTCAGGACGGCGGCGATGGCGGCGAGAAGGAAGCTCAAGGTCCGTATGGTCATGCGGCCAGTCTGGCAGTTCGGCCGAGAACCGCAAACGGTTTTCGACGGTTGCGGCCAGTCCGGCGCCGGATCGAAGGCCCGGCGCGCGCTGCCCTGATGACAAGCGGCGCGCCAGACGCTAGCTGCGGGGAACGCGGACAGGTGGCCGAGTGGTTTAAGGCAGCGGTCTTGAAAACCGCCGTGGGGTCACGCCCACCGTGGGTTCGAATCCCACCCTGTCCGCCACTATTATGGCTTAATCCATTGATTAAATTTACGAATATCAACTAGCATGAGCATCGGTCCCATTGTGGGCCCCACTTCTGTTGTTCGTTCTGTCGATGAATCGACCGCGTGATAGCCGCCGATCTAAAATATCGGTGCTTCGGGATTCGCGAGCACACCTATGTTATAATTCTCTGGAGCTCCCGATTTAGTTGTTTGGGCGTGGCCATCCTGATGGTGCATGACATCACCCCTCCCCAGCCAAGGATATCTACGGTGGAAAACTCTAACTGCGAATGGTCCAGTTTTCAGGTGGCAGAGCACTACCATCACAAATACCATCTGCCCACTGGGCTGGCATGGGCGGAGATGACGTTGCGCATGCAATGAGCCGACCTCTTTCGGCAAACGAGCAACTTATAAGGCCGGCGCTCTCGGGCAGAGCTCAGGCCAACTTATTCTCTATTTTCAATTCCATTTTTCTTGAGAAGTTCAAGTATTGCGGATTGGGCTCTCTGAAGAGAGATCGCGTATTTTTGGAATAAGACATCTTGGACTTCGAGCCCAGCGCCATTGTCGCTGGATAACTCGCTCTCAATACCAACGATAGAATTGAAGCTAGCATGGGTGTAATCGATGCGAGCGCCAATTGCACTAGAGATGATATCGCGGGATATCTGATAAAGTTCCAGCCCATTTTCTGGACTACGACTCAATGCATTAATCAAAGAGCGCTTCGCTGAAACAATTTTATCTTCGTTTATAGACATAGCTGACCATTTATTGTAATATATAAATAATCAAAACTTTGGCCTGCCTCGGAGCTTTATCTTTTCATCAAACAGTGCGCCGGTGACCTCGTTTCGATAGCCATGTATTTCAACTTTTCGTCCATCCTCAAGAGTGCCGGCAGTTTGAGACGGCACTCTGGAATAGTCATTCCCGGCCCTTGGCCCCGATGTCGTTGCTGTTAATGCTGGCATTGTCGAGGATGCCGTACTCATCGTAGCTGTTGGTGGCAATCGAGGTGCCCTGGTAATTGGTCACCGCCACGATCGAGCCACGCGCATCGCCATGCAGATAGCGACGAGCAGCGGCGGTAGCCGCGCTTCCCTCAAACCAGATCAGCGCATCGCCATCGTAGAGGAACCGCTTTATCCCCTGCGGCTAGCATTGCGATGGCTTCCGGAAGAAGCCAGTGTTTCACCGGGCTTGCCTGCCGAGATCGTTCCTCACTGTCCTGTCGATCCATCGCCGCCCGATCGAAAATGCGGGAACATAGGGAAGAGAATCCAGCCTGGACCGTAAGCGGTCGCATACGCACGTCGTCTGCCGCATGGCTGCATTCGGAGAAGCCGTAGCTGGCACAATGTGCGCAGGGGACGGGTGGAACTGCGGCAGATTCCAGCTATGCTCCCGGATCCAGACAGGGGGGAAAAACGTGAGATCCTGGTTCTATGGTCTAGCCGCCGCAGCCCTGGCGGGCAGCGCGCCCGCCCAAGCAGAAAAGGCTGTTCCGCTCGAGTGGAACGACCGCGGAAAACGCCCGTTCATGATGGCAGAGAACGGGGAAATGGCCTTTGGCGTGGTCTGCAGTGCAGTGAGGCCGAAATATGGCTCCTTCGATTTCGTCGTCATAACAAAGCGCGGCTCCATCCCCCTGAGGAAGGGGGGCGAGGTCGAAGTCCAGTTCTTTATCGACGGCAAGGTTTCCGGTACACTCTTCGATCGTGACACGAGCGACACCGGCGTTGCCACAGCGTTTCCTTACTTCAACCGCATGATAAGAAGGTTGATAGGACGGGCCCGGGCGAGAGACGTTCCCCTCGAGGTCAAGGTCAGGACCAGAGAAGGGTCCAGCACGCGCTACTTCGCCGAAATGGCGATTGATCTGTCGACCCTCACCCGCGCCATGGTGGACGACCTGACGCGGGAGTGCCGGCGCCGTTAGCCTGTCCGGCTGAATTTGCGTTCCATTCGATCGCCGGGCATGCCGTGGACGACAGGCGCCCCGCCTCGGCGCGAGCCATGCGAGCGTCGCCGCTCCCACGCCACTTGCGCCTCGTGCTGGGCGAAATCTGTCCGGCCGGTCGCGCAGCGGCTCTGGCGCCACATAGCCGACGGAACCGGCGGTCGGCGCGGCGGTGAGAGCTAGCGGCCACGCGACCGCCGCTCGCTCTTCAGGCGGCCGGTGGCGGCGATCTTCAGCATTCGGGTGAAGGACGGGCACTCCATGTGGCTCGGCGCCGGGCAGGCGGCGACGTGGAGCAGGGCCTTGCGCGTTGCCTGGAGCCGGCGAATGGTCCGTTCGAGCTCGCGCGCCCTGGCTTGCACTTTCGCCCTCTCGATCCGCGGGCGGCCGTCGGGGGCGAACATTTCCGCGATCTCGTCGAGCGAGAAGCCGCCCGCCTGCCCCAGCGCGACGAGTGCCAGCTGCTGGTAGATCCCGGGCCCGAATATCCGCCGCGCGCCCCGGCGCCCGATCGATTCGATGACGCCCTTTTCCTCGTAGTACCGCAGCGTGGATGCCGGGACGCCCGAGTGCCGGGCGACCTCGGCTATGTCGGGTGGTCGCATTGCCCTTTACCTCAAGCCGGCTTGAAGTGGCATTCCTTAGGCGAATCGTCGCCCGCAAGCCAGGGCGACCGGGCCCGAGGAGCAGACAATGGCCGAGTTCGCGTGGATTCTCGTGGTGGGCGTTACCGCCACGCTCGTCATGGATCTCTGGGCCCTGGGGGCGAGGCATCTGCTCGGCCTGGTCCCGCTGGACTATGCCCTTGTCGGTCGCTGGGTGCTGGCCATGCCGGCCGGCAGGTTCGTGCACGACGGGATCGCGAAGGCCCCTGCCCGCCGTGGCGAGCGGCAGGTGGGCTGGCTGCTCCACTATGCGATCGGCGTGGCGTTCGCCGCGTTGCTCCTGGCCGCGGCAGGGCGTGAATGGGCGCGCGCGCCCTCGCCGGGGGCCGCCCTCGCCTTCGGCGTCGCGACGGTCGCTGCGCCGTTCCTCGTGCTCCAGCCTGCGCTCGGCCTCGGCATGGCGGCGTCGCGCGCGCCGCGCCCTGCCGTGGCCCGTGCGAAAAGCGTTGCATCGCACCTCGTGTTCGGGGGTGGGCTCTATCTCGGCGCGGTGCTCGCCAGGCCCCTCCTCCCCTGAAAGGCGGGGGCGCTGCCTGTTTGACCGTAGGACTACGGTTTTCAGCTTCGCCTTCCGGAAAGATCGCTCTGGCTAGGCCGGCAGGGGGGATCGGGAGGCGGGCGCAAGAGTCACTCTCCTCACCCGGGCTGGCGCGAAGAGCTCGAAGAGAGCCGAGCACGGAGGGTGGAAAAACATTGAAATACAAACTGGTCTTCAAGGATCCGAAACGCGGGCGCAAGCTCGCATCGATCGAGTTCATCAGCGGCGACCTGCACAGCGCCGAAGCTTACGGCGAGGCGGTGACGACCGAGCTTGCCGGCGAGCTTTGGCAAGGATCGACGCTGTTGGCCACGCTCGGCCCGGCGAATGCGTCGACCGAGGCATGAAGCCGTGCGCCCGGCTGACCCCGGCCGGGCCGCACACGGGGCCGCGATGAACGCATTGTCGCGGCC
This sequence comes from Pelagerythrobacter marinus, assembly GCF_034375205.1. Classification (NCBI taxonomy): domain Bacteria; kingdom Pseudomonadati; phylum Pseudomonadota; class Alphaproteobacteria; order Sphingomonadales; family Erythrobacteraceae; genus Pelagerythrobacter; species Pelagerythrobacter marinus. Next base: position 1,391,011 of record NZ_CP139719.1, read on the forward strand.
CCGTACCCGCCCCGGCACCCCCAGGGCGCGCGAGCCGCGGTCCGCGGTCGCCCTGCCCGCGACCTTGCACGATCGCGGCGGCAAGCGCCTCGCCTGCGTGCGCAACGTGTCGTCGAAAGGGATGATGGTGGAAACCGCCATTCCCCCGCCGGTGGGCGCGGCGGTGACCATCCGCGTCGGCCCCGTCGCGACGGAGGGCCGCGTCATCTGGCGCAAGAACGGCCGTTTCGGCATGGTCGGCACGCACCCGGTGGCCAAGGCCGCCCTCGTGGCAAGGGATCGCCGGTGCGACCGTGTCATCCGCCATGCGTTGCTGCGGCGCGGTCGCCGCAGCGGCCGAAGCCGCCCGGCCGCCCTGCCGCATCGCTATCTCGCGCGGTTGTTCCAGTGGCTTTCGACGCTGACCTTCGCGATTGTCATGTGCGGGTTCCTCGCTATTGCCCTGTTCGAGATGGTGGCCGTTCCGATGCGGGTCGTAACGGCGCACCTTGCCCCATAGCTTCCTCGCAGGGATCGCTGCTTCATGGCCGGATCGGCACTTTCGGGAAGAATCGATACCACGGGCACGGCGGCCGGGGCGCTGCCGATCGCGCTGTTCGAGGCGACGACCGATTGCGTCCTGGTGCTCGATCGCGACTGGCGGTTCATCTATTTCAACGAGCGATCCCAGGACGAGCTCGATACCCAGGACCTGCTGGGCAAGACCATCTGGACCTCTTTCCCCGACACCGCCGGTTCGACGTTCGAGGAAGTCTATCGCCGGGTCGCGAAGAACCGGGTAAGCGAGACGTTCGAAGCCTATTACCCCGACCCGCTCGACGCCTGGTACGAAGTGCACGCGGTGCCGTTTCACGACATGATCGTGGTGTTCTTCCGCAACACGACCAAGCGCAAGCGCGCCTCGGAGGCCCTGCTGCAGCGTTACAACGAGCTCGACACCGTGCTCAGCTACGCCGGGGTCGGCATCATGCACTATGCCGAAGACCACCGGCTGGTCGTGAGCAACGAACAGTTCTGTCGGATTCTCGGCCGCACGCGCGAGGAGCTGGACGGCCTGCCGATGGAGGCCTTCACCCATCCCGACGACATCCCGTGGAGCGCGGCGATCCTGGCAAAGCACCGGGAAACGGAAACGCCTTTCTACATCAAGAAGCGCTATATCCGGCCCGATGGCGAGGTGATCTGGTGTTCGGTCGCGGTGTCCTTCGTCCGTTACTGCGAAGCCGAGGAGCCGGCGACGATCGTGGTCGCGCGCGAGATCACCGAGGAAATGGAGGCGCAGCAGCGCGCGGAAGAGACGCGCACGCTCCTGCAATCGGTGGTGGACAGCGCCGAGGACCTGATCTTCGTCAAGAACACCGAGGGCAGGTTCGTGCTGACGAACGAGCGCATGCGATCGCAATTCGGCGTGATGCCCGGCGAACACGAAGGAGACCGTTTCCCCGAGGAAGCCGGCAGGTTCCGGGCCGAGGACGACGAAGTGATCTCCAGCGGAAAACGGCTGGTGGTGGAAGAGCGGTTCCCAGCGCCGGAAGGCACGCGCACGTTCCAGACGATCAAGGTGCCCTGGCAGCGGGACGGCGAGATCCGCGGGATCATCGCGATATCGCGCGACATATCCGAGCGGGTGAAGAGCGAGGCCGCCCTGCGCGAAAGCGAGGAGCGTTTCCGCCTCGCGGCCCTCGCCACCGAAGACGCCATCTGGGAATGGGACCTGCGGCGCGGGACGATCGAATGGAGCAGTTCCTCCGCCTCGCTGACCGGCGAGAAACCCGGCAATTCGCTCGACTGGTGGAGCGATCGCATCCATCCCGACGATCGCGAGGACGTGGTGAACGGCATCCTGCGCTTCCTGGAAAGCGGCGACCAGCGCTGGGAACGCCAGTACCGGTTCCGGCGGGCCGACGGGTCGCACGGGATCGTGTTCGACCGCGGATACCTGGTGCGCGACGACGACGGCACGCCGACGCGGATGATCGGGGCGATCTGCGACATCACCCCCCGGATCGAGGCGCAGGAACGGATCAATCGCCTGCAGGCGCAGCTGGTCCAGATCTCACGCGTCAGCGCGATGGAAGCGATGGAAGCGATGGGATCGACGCTGGCGCACGAGATCAACCAGCCGCTCGCCGCCGCGGGCAATTACCTGCTCGGGCTGGGGCGGATCATGGCCGGGGGCGAACCGGACCTCGCGGCCGTGCAGTCCGGCATCGACCAGGCGCACGCCGAGGTGACCCGCGCGGGCGAGATCATTCGGCGGCTGCGGCGACTGGTCGAACACGGCAGCGCCGAAACCCGGCCCGTCCGCCTGGCGGAGCCGGTCCGGGAAGCCGCGCGGCTTGCCCTGTCGCAGGCGGCCGACGTGGCGCTGACGGTTGCCGTCCCGCCCGATATGGAGGTCCTGGCCGATCCGGTGCAGTTACAGCAGGTCCTGTTCAACCTGATCCGCAACAGCGCCGATGCCATGCGCGGCTGCGCCGAAAAAGCGATCGCGATCGAGGCCCAGGGCACGGGCCGCGACGTCTGCCTGCGCGTTTCCGATACCGGCCGCGGCATTGCCCCGGAAATGAGCGATCGGCTGTTCTCGGCCTTCGCTTCGACCAAGGCCGGCGGCCTGGGCGTGGGTCTTTCGATCTGCCGGACGATCGTGGAGGCGCACGGCGGGCGGATCTGGGCCGAACCCGCGCCAGGGCGCGGCGCGGTCTTCGCCTTTACCGTTCCTGCTGCGCCGGCGGGCTCTCCTCCCCCTCCAGCGGAGGCAGGTTGACGAGCAGCGCGAGCCGGACGAGGTCGGCGACCGCGGTCGTTCCCACTTTCTCGGTCATGTCGGCGCGGTAGGATTCGACCGTCCGCACGCTCAGCCCCAGCGTTTCGGCGATCTGCCGGTTCGCATAGCAGGCCGCAATGCCTTGCAGGACCTCGCGCTCGCGCACGGTCAGTTCGGCGACCGTGCGTTCCGCCTCGGCCCGGCGCCGTTCGTAGGCCTCGTCCGCGGCCAGCCGCTGCCGGACGTGGGCAAGCGCCTGCAGCAGGGCATCGTCCACGAAAGGTTTTTCCAGGAAGTCGGCGGCGCCCAGCTTCATCGCCTTGACCGCGGTGGGCACGTCGCCGTGGCCCGTCATCACGATAACGGGAAAGCGTTTCGCATCCTCGTGCAGGCGGGCGAGGACTTCCAGCCCGTCCATCCCGGGCATCCTGACATCGAGCAGCACGATCCCCGGCTGGAGGTGGGGCAGTTCGTCGAGGAGGTCCTCGCCGGAGAGAAAGGGACGGGCGTCGTAGCCGGCCGATACCAGCACGAACCGCAGCGACCGGCGCATCCCGGCGTCGTCGTCGACAATATAGGTTCGCTCGGCTCTGCCAGTCACGCCAAACTCACCGTCCTCTCTCTACTATCGGTCTTCGAGAGAATGGGCGGAGTGGTAAAAATGTTCCTAAGTCGGTGCCGCGGACAGGCCGCCAATTGATGCGGATTGTTCTGAGCGACATTGCAGCAGTGCTATCGCATCGGGCGTGCTCAACGGTCGCGAGAGCAGGAATCCCTGCAATTCTTCGCACCCGAGGCGCCGCAGGAACGTGCGCTGTTCTTCGGTTTCGACCCCCTCTGCGGTGACCGAGACGCCCAGCGAACGGCCGAGCCGCGCGATCGCCCGGACAATGGCCCGCGATTCGTCGAAGTTGAGGAAATGCACGAAGGAGCGGTCGATCTTGACCTTGTCGATCGCCAGCCGCTGGAGGTGCGAAAGGCTGGAATAGCCGGTGCCGAAATCGTCGAGCACGATCTTGATGCCGGCATCCCTCAAGGCGCGCAGCCGCTCGACTGCCGACCGCAGGTCGAGGATCGTGTGCTCGGTCACTTCGAGTTGCAGGCGCGCCGGGTCGAAGCCCGTCCGCTCCAGCACGGCCAGGATGCGCGGCACGCACTGTTCGCTGCCCAGTTCGGCGGGCGAGAGGTTCACCGCCAGCGAGATGTCGGGCGTGGCCCGAAGGCTGGTGCAGGCTTCTTCCAGCACCCATTCGCCCAGCGGGACGATCAGCCCGCTTTCCTCGGCCACGTCGAGGAAGTCGGCCGGCTGGAGATACCCTATCTCGGGATGCTGCCATCGCACGAGCGCCTCGAACGCGACCAGCTGTTCGCCCTGGGTCGCGAACAGCGGCTGATAGGCGAGTTCGAGGCCCGTGCCCGCCGCGAGCGCGGCCCGCAGGTCCACCTCGAGCCTGCGCCGACGCCGCATCCGCGCGTCGAGCGCCGCGTTGAACACCCGGAAACAGGCCCGCCCGTCGCGTTTCGCCTGGTACAGCGCCATGTCCGCGCGCTGGTGCAGCTCGGTCCGGCCGATCACGGGTTCGCTCCATTCGACCAGCCCGATCGAGGCGCTGACGTAGGCCTGCCCCTCGTCCAGCGCGAAAGGCTGTTCGGCGGCGAGGAGGATCCGGCGGCAGACTTCGGCAGGGCTGAAGCCCGGGTCTGCGCCGTGGAGGAGGATGGCGAACTCGTCACCCCCCAGCCGGGCGGCGGTGTCGGAAGCGCGGACGAGCCCGCCGATCCGCTGGGCGAACTGCCGGACCAGCTCGTCGCCGGCCTGGTGGCCGTAAGTGTCGTTCACTTCCTTGAAGCGGTCGAGGTCGATGTAGATCAGCGCACCGGGTTCGGGGCGGCGCGGCGCCCGCAGCAATATCTGGTCGAGCCGTTCGTTCAGCAGGGTGCGGTTGGGCAGGCCGGTCAGCGCGTCGTGAAAGGCGAGGTAGCGGCTGCGCGCTTCCGCCTCGCGATAGGCGGTGACGTCGGTAATCACCGCGACGACGTGGTCCTCGCCGCGGATGCGGACCCGCTGCTTGCGCGTCACGACCGTACGCGTGCGACCGCGTGCATCGGTTATCCGTTCCTCGATCTCGTCGAGCTCTCCGGTCGCGAAGACGCGGTCGTCCGCGGCATGGAACACCGCGACCTCGGCATCGGGGAAGAGGTCGTAATCGGTGAAGGCCAGAACGACCTCGCGCGAATGGCCGAAGAACCGGCATGCGCTCTCGTTCAGCAGGACGATCCGGTGATCGCGGTTCTTCACGATGACCGGATTGGGAATGACGTCGATGATCCGGTTCAGATCTTCGATCGAATCGGCTTCAAGGCCTTGAAACATTGCAAGTTACCCACCCTCCACGGCCCTCCATAGGGCGCGGGGGTCGGGTGCGGGTTAAGCCCCGTGCCGTAGTACTACGCTTTACATTTGCTGGCTGGAGGCGTTCGGGGGCCGAGACATGTTCGCCGCTGCCCCTGCCCGGAACGGTTCTGCCCGTCGCGCGCGCGGCGGGCCATTGCGCGCGCCGGAGCCGGGGGCATGACCGGGCAGGACCCGCACGGGCTGTGCCGTTTCCTGCGGGCGCAGGGCTGCATCTACGACACCGCGGTGGAACGCCTTCGGCGCGGCACCTGCCACGCGGACTGGACCCACGCGATCTTCCCGCCCCTCGCCGGGCTGAGCCGCGACGAGACGACCGAGCGATTTGCCTTACGCTCGATCGACGAGGCGGCGGCCTATCTCGAACACGCGGTCCTGGGCGCGCGCTATCGCCGGTGCGTGGGCGAACTTGCCCCGCACCTGGCGAAGCCGCCCTATTGCCTGTTCGGTCCCTGCGACACGATGCGCCTCTGGTCGTCGCTGACGCTGTTCGAGGCGGTCGAACCCGCGCCCGCGTTCACCGCCGTGCTGGATGCGTGGTTCGCGGGGCGGCGGGAGGAACGGACGCTGGAACGCCTGGGCCGGACGGCGCCACACGGCGGCCCGGGAAACCGAAGCGGCCCCGGCCGGCATCGTTGACGATCTCGCGCGGGCGCCGCCGCAGCAGGTGGTCCTCGCGCACGCCGCCGGTCCGGTCGCCTTCGCACAGGCCCGTTTCGCCCTGCGGGTCGTCGTCGATCTCGAATTCCATCCGGCCTCTCCTTCGGATGAAGAACGCCGGAAACGGGCGAAGGGTGCGCCGGTGCGCGCCGGGCCGGGAGGAATTCGCGCCGAGCGGTGCGCGCCCGACTAGCGCCCGCGGCCGATGATGTCGTCCATCATCTCGCGCAGCTTCGGGTCCCACTCGGCGCGCAGCTCCCTGACCTTGGCGAGGAGCGGCTCGTTGTCCCAGGCAGGCACATCCTCGCGATAGAGTTCGGCGACCTCGCGCATCGAGCTGCGATCCATCTCCTCGAACGCGTCGCGCATGGCGATCGCCGCCTGGCGGTCGGCGCCCAGCGCCTCGTAGGCCGAACGGCCCATGCGCAGCGCGGCGTCGTAAGTCTCGCGGATCACGTCGCGGCAGCCCATGGCCCAGAGGTGATAGACGTGGTCGCGATCGATCGCCCGCGCGATCACGTGCAAATGCGGGAAGTTGCGGATGGCATAGCGCACGAGCTTGTCGATCTGCTCGCGCTCGTCGAGCGCGACGATCAGCAGCCGCGCCCGGGCAATCCCGGCCGAGGCGAGCAGGTCGGGCCGGGTGGCGTCGCCGAAATAGCTTTTGACCCCGAATTTCTTCAGGTGTTCGAGGTGGGTCGAATCGTAATCGATCACCGTCGCCCGGTAACCGGCGGCATCGAGCATCCGGTCCACGATTCCGCCGACGCGGCCGCGGCCGGCGATGATGATGCGGTTGTCCTCGTCGATCGTGTCCGCCTCGCGCTGTTCGCCCCGGCAATAGGCGGCGGCGATCAGCTTGTCGTAGGCGATGAACAGCAGCGGCGTCGCCAGCATGGTCAGCGCCACGATCAGCAGCAGCATGTCCGCCGTCTCGCCGTCGAGCACGAAGTTCGCGACCGCGAAGCTGATCAGGACGAAGGCGAATTCACCGGCCTGGGCGAGGCTGAGCGAGAAGAGCCAGGCCGATTGGCGGCGCAGCCCGGCGATGCGGGCGATGATGGCGAGGATCGCGGCCTTGATCGCGATGATGGCCAGGGCCCATCCCAGGACGGTGGCCCAGTTCGCGATCGCCAGCGCGAAATCGATTCCCGCCCCCACGGTGATGAAGAACAGGCCGAGCAGGAGGCCCTTGAACGGCTCTATGTCGCTTTCCAGTTCGTGGCGGTATTCGCTGTTCGCCAGCACGACGCCGGCGAGGAAAGTGCCCAGCGCGGGCGACAGGCCCACCAGCGTCATCAGCAGGGCGATCCCGATCACGAAGACGAGCGCGGCAGCGGTGAACAGTTCGCGCAGCTGGGCGGCGGCGATGAAGCGGAAGACCGGGCGGGTCAGGTAAGCCCCGATCAGCACCACGGCCCCGATCGCGGCCAGGGTGACCAACCCCGAAAGCCACACCGGCATCCCCTCGGTCAGGTCGATGCCCGCGTGGGCGTGGGCCGCCTCGCCCGCGGCGGCGCCGGCCGTCGCGGCGATTTCCGGCAGCGCGAGGAACGGCAGGAGCGCGAGGATCGGGATCACGGCCACGTCCTGGAACAGGAGGACCGAGAAACTCGATTCGCCCCCCTCGCTCTTCAGCAGGCCCTTTTCCGTCAGGGTCTGGACGATGATTGCGGTGGAGGAGAGCGCGAGGATCATGCCGATGGCCAGCGCCGTGCGCCATTCCTCGCCCGCCAGGTAGACCGCGCCGGCGAGAACCAGCGTCGTCGCCACGACCTGCCCCCCGCCCAGACCCAGCAGCTGGCGCCGCATGTCCCACAGCTTGCGCGGTTCCAGCTCCAGCCCGACGATGAACAGCATCATGACAACGCCGAACTCGGCGAAGACCTGCAGCCCCTCCACGTCCACGCGCAGGGCCGAGAGCAACGGCGAGAGCGCCATGCCGGCGAGGAGGTAGCCGAGGACCGAGCCGAGCCCGAACCGGGTCGCCAGCGGCACCGCCGCGACCCCGGCGACCATGATGATGAAGGCGAGAACAAGGAAATCGGTCATCTCGCCCTCCTTCCGGCGATCGCGCTAGATATGCAGCGGGCGGCCGTAGGCGCCAAGCACGCTCTCGTGCATCATCTCCGACAGCGTGGGGTGCGGGAAGACCGTCTGCATCAGTTCGGCTTCGGTCGTCTCCAGCGTCTTGCCGATCGTGTAGCCCTGGATCAGCTCGGTCACTTCGGCGCCGATCATGTGCGCGCCCAGCAGTTCGCCGGTCGCGGCATCGAACACGGTCTTGATGAAGCCCTCGGCCTCGCCCAGCGCGATCGCCTTGCCGTTGCCGATGAACGGGAAAGTGCCGACCTTCACCTCGCGCCCGGCCTCGCGCGCGGCGGCCTCGGTCATGCCGACGCTGGCGATCTGCGGGTGGCAGTAGGTGCAGCCGGGGATATTGTTGCGGTCGAGCGGGTGCGGGTGGACGTCCTTGTTGCCCAGTTCCTGCGCGATCGCCTCGGCCGCGGCGACGCCTTCGTGGCTGGCCTTGTGCGCCAGCCAGGGGCCGGGGGTGCAGTCGCCGATCGCCCACAGCCCTTTCGACTTCGTGCGGCCGAACGGATCGATCCGGATGAACCCGCGGTCCATCTCCACCAGCTTGTCCAGCCCGATGTTCTCGGTGTTGGGAACGATGCCGATGGCGACGATGCAATGGGTGAACTCGGTTTCGGAAACCGTGCCGTCCTTCGCCTTGATCTTCGCCTTCACGCCCTTGGCAGAGACCTTGATATCTTCCACCCCGGCCCCGGTCATGATCGTCATGCCCTGCTTGGCCAGCGACTTCTCGAGGAAGGCGGAAACGTCCTTGTCCTCGACCGGCACGATCCGGTCGAGCATTTCGACCACGGTCACGTCGGCGCCCATGTCGTTGTAGAAGCTGGCGAACTCGATCCCGATCGCGCCGCTGCCGATCACCAGCAGCTTCTTCGGCATTTCAGGCGGCGTCATCGCGTGGCGATAGGTCCAGATGCGCTTGCCGTCGGCCTTGGCGAAAGGCAGGTCGCGCGCCCGCGCGCCGGTCGCGACGATGACATGCCTGGCGGTGAGCTTCTCCTCGCCCTTCTCCCCCTTCACGGTCAGGCTGGTCGGGCCGGTCAGCGTGCCCTCGCCCATGTGAACGGCGATCTTGTTCTTCTTCATCAGGTGGGTGACGCCCTGGTTCAGCTGCCTGGCGACCCCGCGGCTGCGCTTCACCACCGCTTCCAGGTCGGCCTCGATCTCCTTCGCCTTCAGCCCGTAGTCGCCGGCGTTCTGCATGTAGTGGAAGATCTCGGCCGAACGCAGCAGGGCCTTGGTCGGGATGCAGCCCCAGTTGAGGCAGATGCCGCCCAGCAGCTCGCGTTCCACGATCGCGGTCTTCAGGCCCAGCTGGGCCGCCCGGATCGCCGCGACATAGCCGCCGGGGCCGGAGCCGAGAACGATGACGTCGTACTTGTTGTCAGCCATGGGTCGAAATGCCTCGCAGAAAATTGTGGCGCGTCCGGTCCCTTGCCGCGGCGATGGCCGTGTAGGAAAGCATGAAATCGGGCGCCGTTGGACTACCTCGGGTGAAAACTTTTCGATGGTGCGGCGGCCGCGCGCGGGCGGTCGTTCTCGTCGAGCAGGACGAACTTGAACCGGCCCTGCGCCACCTTCACCTGCGATTCGCCGTTGCGTTCGCGCGCGATCGCTTCCGCCGCGATCGTCAGCGACGTCGTGCCGGTGGCGGCGATCTCGCAATAGACCGACAGCTCGTCGCCGACCGCCATTGCCCCGGGAAAGGCGAAATCGGTCGCCGAAACGACCACCGCCTTGCCGCGCCCGGTGCGACTGGCCAGCGATCCGGCGGCCAGCGCCATCTGGCTCATCAACCAGCCCCCGAACACGCCGCCATAGGGATTGGTGTCGGCCGGCATGGCCGTGACCCGGATCGTCGGCTCGCGCGTTTCCGCCATCGCCCTACCCCGCCACCAGCTGGAGGTTCACCGCCATGACCCAGCCGTGGCGGCAGGGCCCGTCGTAGGGCCGCGATTCTGCGACCGGGCTGCTGACCCGGCAATCGCCGAGGTCCTGGAATTCGCCCGAAGGATAGACGATCCCCTGCCATTCCCCTTCCGCGTCGCATAGCCACACGAGCGCGCGGTGCGGCAGGGTATCGCTTTCCAGCGCGCCGGCCTCGGGCCTCTCGCGCACCGGCTCCTCTCCATCGTAAGTGGCGACGCGGGCAATTCCGCCGCAAGCGTCGAAAGCGGGGCCCTCGAGCCCGATCATCGGCACGCGAACGTTGCTGACCGGGGCGGCGTCCGGCGCGGGAGGGCCGACCGTCTGAAGCGCAAGGGCTATGGCAGGCAGCAGGCCCACGTCAGACCAGCAATCCCATCGGGTTTTCCACCAGCTGGCGGAACGCGTCCATCAGCTGGGCCCCGTCCACCCCGTCGATCGCGCGGTGATCGAAGCTGCCGGTGGCGGTCATCATCGTGGCTACGCCCAGGGCGCCGTCGAGCACATGGGGGCGCTTCTCGCCCGCGCCGACGGCCAGGATCATCGCCTGCGGCGGGTTTATCACGGCGTCGAACTGCTTGGTGCCGAACATGCCGAGGTTCGACAGCGAAGCGGTGCCGCCCTGGTATTCGTGCGGCTGCAGCTTGCCCTCGCGCGCCTTGCCGGCCAGTTCCTTCATCTCGGTCGAGATCTGGGCCAGGCCCTTGCGCCCGGCATCGGTGACGATCGGCGTGATCAGCCCGCTCGGCGCGGCGACGGCGACCGAGATGTCCTGTCGCTGGTACTGGTGCAGCGCGTCGCCCTGGAAGCTGACATTGCACTGCGGCACCCGCTGCAGGGCGCGGGCGAGCGCCTTGATCAGCAGATCGTTGACCGACAGCTTGACCCCGTCCGCCTCGAGGCTGGCGTTGAGTTCGCCGCGCAGCTTGAGCAGCGCGTCGAGCCGCACGTCCACCGTCAGGTAGATATGCGGGATCGACTGCTTCGCCTCGGTCAGGCGGCGGGCGATGACCTTGCGAACGTTGTTGAGCTTCACTTCCTCGTAAGGCGCGCCGAACTCGCCCTGCTGCTGCGGGGCGGCGGGGGCGGGGGCCTCGCGCGCGGCCGAAGGCGCCGCGGCGGCCGGGGCCGCGCTTTCGGCCTGTTCGACGTCGGCCTTGACGATCCGGCCATTGGGCCCGCTGCCGGTGACGGAGGACAGGTCGATCCCCTTCTGCTCGGCAATGCGGCGCGCCAGCGGTGACGCGATCACCCGCTCGCCATCGGCGCGGGGCACGGGCGGGGCCTTGGCCGGATCGCGCCGGGCGGACGTGGCAGCGCCATTGCCGCCATTGCCGCTGGCCGGCGCCTCGTCGCCGTCTGCGCCGGCGGGCGAATCGGCCGGCGCGGCATCCTTGCTTTCGCCTTCGTTCGTGTCTTCGCTCGCGGCATCGCTGCCGGCGGCGGCCCTGGTTTCTTCCGGGTCCTCGTCCTCGCCGGCGAGCGTGGCGATCACGGTGCCTACTTTCACGCCTTCGGTGCCCTCGGGCACGTCGATGGCGACGATCGTGCCTTCGTCGACGGCTTCGAACTCCATCGTCGCCTTGTCGGTTTCAATCTCGGCCATGATGTCGCCGGCACTGACCTGATCGCCTTCCTTCACGAGCCACTTGGCGAGAGTGCCTTCTTCCATCGTCGGCGAAAGGGCGGGCATCTTGATCGGGGTGGGCATGGTTTACGTCGGGTCCTCGCGAGTTTGCGCGGCCCGCTGTGGCCAATTTGGCGCGCGCGGGCAAGGTCCTTGCGCGGAATACGATTTCATCGGATACCCGGGCGCGGAGGATACGGGATGCGGGTCTACCTCGTGATCATGGACGAGACCGAAGAAGCGCGCAAAGCGCTGCGCTTCGCCGCGCGCCGCGCGCAGGCGACCGGGGGCGCGGTCCATATCCTCGCGCTCGTCCAGCCGCAGAGCTTCAACGCCTTCGGCGGCGTCCAGGCGACGATCGAGCAGGAGGCGCGCGACCGGGCCGAAGTCATGGCCAGCAGCGCCGCAGGCAACCTCTATTCCGAAAGCGGGCGAATGCCCACGATCGCGGTGCGCGTGGGCGAAGGGCAGGCGGTGATCAAGGAATACCTGGCCGAACACCCCGAGGTCGCCGCCCTCGTCCTGGGGTCGGCGCCGGAAGGCGGGCCGGGACCGCTGGTGACCCATTTCTCGGCCCACTCCGGGTCCCTGCCCTGCCCGCTGTTCGTGATTCCCGGCGGCTTGCCGGTCGAGGCGATCGACCAGCTCAGCTAGCCTTCGCCGGCACGTGCCGCAGGTTCTTCCACCCGCGCCATTCCACCACCGCGAAGATCTCGACCGCGACGGCCTGGGCCAGGATCACCGCGTGGCCGGCGGCGGTAAGCGCGCCGAAGTGCGTCAGCCAGACCGCCAGGCTCGCCAGGACCCAGCCGGCGTTGCCCAGCGCGACGAGCCCCAGCAGCGGCGCGACGGGGCGGATCGCGAGGACGGCCAGCATCGCGGCCACCGGCAGGCAGATCCACCCGGCGATCGCGACCAGGCCGGCCGGCAGGCCGAGGATGGCGGCCACGGCGCCGGTCAGTCCGACGCACAGCGCGAAGAACAGCGCGCAGCTGGCGGCATCGAGGACGAGGGCGGTTCGCAGGGATATTTTCGGCATGGTCTTTCTCCGTTGAAGTGACGAAGACCAGCCTCGCAGCGCGGCCGCGGCAGGTCGATTACCCCCCAGGTAATGGCTTTCCCGGCCCCGGCGGCTAGGATCGCGACCATGGAACAGGCAACCCTCCCCCACCCCGATGCCGCCGGCGAGGCGGCGCGCCCCGGCGTGATCCTGAAGGAATGGCGCGCGCGGCGGAAAGTCAGCCAGCTCGACCTCGCGCTGGCGAGCGAGATCTCGCAGCGCCACCTGAGCTTCATCGAAACCGGCCGCAGCGCGCCCAGCCCGGCGGTGGTGGACCGCCTCGCCCGCGAACTGGCGATGCCGATGCGGGCGCACAATGTCCTGCGGATGGCGGCCGGGTTCGCGCCCGCCCATCGCGAGCGTCCCCTGGACGACCCGCAGCTCGCCGGGGCGCGCGAGATCGTCGAGCGCCTGCTCGCCGGGCACGAGCCCTATCCGGCGCTGGCAGTGGACCGGGCGTGGAACCTCGTCGCGGCCAATGCGGCGCTCGCCCCGCTGCTGTCCGGCGTGGAGAGCGAGCTGCTGGCGCCGCCGGTCAACGTCCTGCGCCTGGCGCTTCACCCCGGCGGGATCGCGCCGCGCATTGCCAATTTCGCCGAGTGGCGGGCCCATCTCCTCGCGCGCCTTTCGGCGCAGGTCGACGCGAGCGGCGACCCGGCGCTGGCCGCGCTGGAGCGGGAACTGCGGGCACTGCCGCTGCCGCGCACGGCCGGCCCCGCGCCGGCAGGAAGCGGCCAGGCGATCGCCGTACCGCTCGTGCTCGACCTGCAGCAAGGCCGCCTATCGCTGATATCGACCACGACCGTCTTCGGCAGCCCGGTGGACATCACCCTGTCGGAACTGGCGATCGAGGCCTTCTTCCCTTCGGACGAGGCCTCGCGCGCGATCCTGGCCGATCTCGCGCAAGGGGCGGCTACCCCTTAGGCTTGCCGCGCCCCTGGTGGCGGATATTGGCGGGCCGTCCGCGCCGGCCCTGCCGCGGGTGGCTCCTGCGGCGCGGGGCGGGCCGCTCGCCGCGCGGTTCGATCTGCCCTTCGCCATCGGGCAGTTCGAACTTCAGCGCCCCGGTCAGGGGGTTGGCCTCGCCCAGGCGCAGGCGGATGCGGTCGCCCGGGGCGTATCGCGTCCCGCTGTCCGACCCGACGAGCGTCTGCGCGGCCTCGTCGTAACCGAAATGCTCGGCCCCCAGGGTGGAAACCGGCACCAGCCCGTCGCCGCCCAGCCCCTCGATCGTGGCGAAGAAGCCGAACGGCTGCACGCCGGTGATGCGGGTATCGAACGTCTCGCCCACCCGGCCGGAAAGCCAGGCCGCGACATAGCGGTCGATCGTGTCGCGTTCGGCCTCCATCGCGCGCCGCTCGGCCTGGCTGATCGCGTCGGACACTTTGCCCAGGTCCGCCCGGTCGCGGTCGGAAAGGCCGCTGGTCGGCGGCAGGTCGCCCGCCGGGCGCGGCTGTTCGAGCGCGAAGGCATCGACCAGCGCACGATGGACGAGCAGGTCGGCATAGCGCCGGATGGGCGAGGTGAAATGCGCGTAGGAGCCGAGCGCCAGCCCGAAGTGGCCGGCGTTCTGCGGCCCATAGTAAGCCTGGGTCTGCGTGCGCAGGACGGCTTCCATCACTTGCGCCTTCTCGCTCTCGTCGCTGACGTCCTTGAGCATCCGGTTGAACAGCCCCGGCGTGATGACCTGGCCCAGCGCCATCGAGCGGCCGAAAGTGGCGAGGTATTCCTTCAGCGCGACCAGCTTCTCGCGGCTCGGCGGTTCGTGCACGCGATAGACGACCGGCGCGGTCTTGCTTTCCAGCGCCTTGGCCGCGGCGACGTTGGCGGCAATCATGAAGTCTTCCACCACGCGGTGCGCGTCCAGCCGCTCGCGCACGGCGATTTCGGAGATGCGCCCTTCCTCGTCCAGCCGCACCTGCCGCTCGGGCAGTTCCAGCTCCAGCGGATCGCGGTCGTTGCGGGCCCGGAACAGCAGTTTCCAGGCGTCCCACAAGTGGCGCAAGTGCGCGGGCGCATCGCCGTCGTCGATCGCGGCCTGCGCGTCTTCGTAGGCGATATTGTGCGCGATCCGCACGATCGCCCGGGTGAAGCGCCAACTGGTCACCTTGCCTTCGGGCGAGATGCGAAGGTGGCAGGCCATGGCCGCGCGATCCTCGTCCTGCCGCAGCGAGCAGACGTCGGCGCTCAGCACTTCGGGCAGCATGGGCACGACCCGGTCGGGGAAATAGACCGAGTTGCCGCGCTTGCGCGCCTCGCGGTCCAGCTCGCCGCCCGGGCGGACGTAGAAGCTCACATCGGCGATCGCCACGAGCGCGCGATAGCCGCCCTCCCCATCGGGTTCGGCCCAGATCGCGTCATCGTGATCGCGAGCGTCGGCCGGGTCGATCGCGACGATCGGCAGGTGGCGCAGATCCTCGCGCTTGTCGTCGCTGAGCGGCAGCTTCGCCGCGCGCCTCGCTTCCTCGATCGCCGATTCCGGGAAAACGTGCGGTATGCCGTGTTTCGCAATGGCAATGAGCGAAAAGCTCTTCGGCGCGAGCGGGTCGCCCAGTACCTCGACCACCCGCACGCCCGAGCGCGGGCTGCGCCCGGCCGGCTCGGCCAGGACGAGCTGCCCTTCCTCCGCCCCGCCAAGGTCGGAAATGGTGGAGGAATTGCGCACCCGCTTGTCGACCGGCGCCAGCCAGCCCTTCCCGCTGCGGTCGATCTCGACCACGCCCATCAGGCCCTCGGTGCGAGCGGGCAGCTTCTTCATCACGTGGGCTTTCCAGCCCCGGCCCGCCTCCTCGGTCCGGGCGAGGACCCTGTCGCCCACCTTCAGCGCGGCGTGGCGCGCCTTGCCCTTCTTCGCTTCGACGATCCGCACGCGCGGGGGCGGGGTCGCGTCGTCGGGCTGCCAGCTGTCGGGGATCGCGAACGGTTCGCCGTCCTCGATCTCCATCACCCGCAGCACGGTGACCCGCGGGACGCCGCCCATCCGGTGATAGGCGGTCTTCTTGCCGTCGATCAGGCCTTCCTCGGCCATGTCCTTCAGGCGCTTCTTCAGCGCGATCTTTTCCTGGCCCTTGAGGCCGAAGGCTTTCGCGATCTCGCGCTTGCCCACGACCTGGTCGGACGTCTGGATGAATTCGAGGATCTGTTCGGGCGTGGGCAGCCCGGCAGTCCGTCGTTGTGTCTTTCGCTGCATCGGCCCCATATGGGAACGGCAGGGGCCGCTGTCATCCTCGGACCGGTCGCGCGGCTCAGTATGCCTTGCCGACCAGCACCCTTTCGACCGCCGGCCGGCCGGTGAAGATGCAGGCGCCGTCCACCGGCGGGCCGTCCATCGGAACGTTGCGAACCGTCAGCTTGAGCGCTTTCAGCCGCTCGACCACACCGTCGAGTTCCGCGCCCGTGGGCCGCGCCCACTGGACTTCGACCCAGCCGGGATAGCGCCCGGCACCGGCGAAGAACGCTTCCATGTCCTCCAGCGTGGCGACGCCGCGCCGGATGTTCGCCTCGCGCCGCTCGCGCGCCTCGTCGAACAGGGCCTGCTGGATGTCCTCGAGCATGGCCGGGATCGTCTCGCCCGCCTCCTCGCGCGAAGGCGCGGCGAAGGCCGGCTTGCCGTTTTCGCCCCACAGCCGGTCGCGCCGCAGCAGGCTGACGACGCCGCCTTCCATGTCGCGCCCGCCGACCTCGACGATAATCGGCGCGCCCTTGCGCACCCAGTCCCACCGCTTGGCGGCGGCCTTGCCCGGCTTGTCGTCGAGCAGGACGCGAACCGGCTCGCCCAGCGCCGCGCGCGCGCCGAGCGCGGAGCGCAGCGCCTCGCAATAGTCGAGCAGCGCGGCGTCGCCCTCGTTGTCGCGCAGCATGGGCAGGATCACCACCTGCCACGGGGCCAGCCGCGGCGGGACGCGCAGCCCGTCGTCGTCGCCGTGGGTCATGATCATGCCGCCGACGAGACGGGTGGAAACGCCCCAGCTCGTCGTGTGGCACAGTTCCTGCCCGCCCTCGCGGTCCTGGTAGCGAATGCCCGCGGCCTGGGCGAAATTGGTGCCGAGATAGTGGCTCGTGCCCGCCTGCAGGGCCTTGCCGTCCTGCATCATCGCCTCGATCGACCAGGTTTCGACCGCGCCCGGAAACCGCTCGTGCTCGGGCTTCTCCCCGGCGACGACGGGCATGGCCAGGTCGTCTTCGGCATGGGCGCGATAGACTTCCAGCATCCGCAGGGTATGGGCCTTCGCGTCCTCGGCATTCTCGTGCGCGGTATGGCCTTCCTGCCACAGGAACTCGCTCGTGCGCAGGAACATGCGGGTGCGCATTTCCCAGCGCACGACATTGGCCCACTGGTTGAGCTTGAGCGGAAGGTCGCGCCACGACTGGACCCAGCGGGCCATGGCATCGCCGATGATCGTTTCGGAAGTCGGGCGCACGACCAGCGGCTCTTCCAGCCTGGCCTCAGGGTCGGGGACCAGGCCGCCCTTGCCGTCGGCCACCAGCCGGTGATGGGTGACGACCGCCATTTCCTTGGCGAAGCCTTCGACATGCTCGGCCTCCCGCTCGAAGTTCGACAGCGGGATGAAGATCGGGAAATAGCAGTTGTCGTGCCCGGTCGCCTTGATCCGGTCGTCCAGCAGGCGCTGGATCCGTTCCCAGATGCCATAGCCCCAGGGCTTGATCACCATGCACCCGCGCACGCCCGATTCCTCGGCCATGTCGGCGGCGGCGATCACTTCCTGGTACCACTGGGCGAAATCGTCGGCGCGCCGGGTGTTCAGCGCATGGCGGATCTTGGACACGTCAGTTCCCGTCAATCAGTGTTCGGCAATGGGGCGCCCGTTCGCGCTACTTGCCCAGCTCGTCCAGCTTTTTCTGCATCGCCGCCATCTGTTCGCGCAGGGCGGCGATCTCGGTGTCCTGCTTCGGCCCGGCCGCGGGCTCTTCATCGGCGGTGGGCGGCGCGGGCATGAACGCCTCGGTCGCGGCGCGCATCATCGCCATGTTGGTCTCCGCGATCCGGGCGAAGGGGCTGTTGCCCATCCCTTCGCGAAAGGCCTCCTGCAGCTTGGCCTGGTTCTTGCGGAAATTCGCCATGCTGGCCTCGAGATAGCCGGGCATCATCGCCTGCATCGAATTGCCGTACATCGAGATCAGGTCGCGCAGGAAGCTGACCGGCAGCATCTGCTCGCCGCTCGCCTCTTCCTCCATGATGATCTGGGTCAGGATCGAATGGGTGATGTCGTCGCCCGACTTGGCATCGACGACCTGGAACTGCACGTCCTCGCGCGTCATCCGGGCAAGGTCGTCGAGCGTGATGTAGCTCGACGTGCCGGTGTTGTAGAGGCGCCGGTTGGCGTACTTCTTGATGATGATCGGGTCGTCGGGATTGGCCTGGGTTTTCGGCATCGAAAGGTCCTGAAAATGCTGCGCGAATGCTGCATTAGCAGGTGCAGCATGTGCAGCGCAACATCGGTGCGGGCCGGCTAGGCCCGCAGCCGCCGGCCGAGCGTGGTCAGCAGCTCGTATTGCGACAGGCCGCAGGCGCTTGCCGCGCCCGGCAGGTCGAAGGGAACGTCGAGCCAGTCCCCCTCCCCCGCCTGCGGCGCGGCGGAAAGATCGACGACGACCATGTCCATCGATACCTTGCCCAGCAGCGGCAGGGCGCCCCCCCGGTGGTGGAGCGCGCCCTGCCCGCGGCAGCGCAGGAACCCGTCGGCATATCCGAGCGACACGACCCCCGCGCGCAGTGGGCGGTCCGCGGTGAAAGTCGCGTTGTAGCCGACGCTTTCGCCGGGCGAGAGCATGCGGACCTGTATGATCGCCGCCTGCGGCCGGGCCACCTGGCGGATGCGCCCGGCCAGCTCTGCCCGCGGAACCCCGCCGTAGAGCGCCAGCCCCGGCCGGGTCAGGTCGAAGGCGTAATCGGCCCCCAAAGCGATCCCCGCGCTGTTGGCAAGGCTGTGCCGCCGCGCGGGGACGGCGGCGCAGGCCGCGCGAAAACGATCCAGCTGCAACGCGTTGAGCGCGCTGTCCTCGTCCGCCGAGGCGAGGTGCGACATCAGCACGTCGATCTCGAGCGCGGCGACCGCCGGGTCGCCGAGATCGGCGGGCGCAAGGCCCAGGCGGTTGATCCCGGTATCGACCATCAGGTCGCACGGCCCGCCGCCGCTTTCGAGCCAGCGCCGGGCCTGCGGCACCGAATTGATCACCGGCCTGACCCCCAGCGCCCGGGCGAAAGCCGCATCTTCGGCCCGCAAGGGGCCATGCAGCACCGAAAGGCGGCGCATGTCGATAGCGCCTTCGAGCTCTGCCGCTTCGCTCCAGTGCGCAACGAAGAAATCCTGCGCCCCGGCCGCTTTCAGCGCGCGCGCGACCCGCGCCGCGCCGAGGCCGTAACCGTCGGCCTTCACCGCCGCGCCCGCGCGCGCCGCGCCCGAAAGCGCGTCCAGCGCGCGCCAGTTCGCCGCCAGCGCCCCTTCGTCGAGGTTCAGCCGCAAGCTCGGCGGCGGAAGGTCAGCCATCGGCTTCGAAGTCTTTGGGCGGCCCGCCCGGGATGCCCCACCAGGCGACGATCACGCCGAACGCGACCACGGCCCAGGTGTACCAGAGGCCGGCATAGACGTCCCCGGTGCGTGCCACGATGATCCCCGCGATCAGGGGCAGGAAGCCGCCGAGGTAACCGGCGCCGATGTGGTAGGGGATCGACATCGAGGAATAGCGGATCTGCGGCGGGAACATCTCCGCCAGCAGCGCCGCGACCGAGCCGTAGGTGAGCGCCGAGAGCCCGCCGAGCGCGAGGAGCAGGCCGAGAATGCCGAGCACGTTGAGCAGCGGCGGCGACTGGCGACTGAAATCGAACCCGTGACCTTCGAGCGCGGCGATGATCCCGTCGCGCCGGGCGACCGGGTCTTCGAACCAGCGCGGCGGGGTCGCGATCGGCTGCCCGGCGACGGTCAGCGAGAGCGAGGAAGCCGGCTCGACCGTGTAGCGCACGCCCGAGGCGGTGAGCGTTTCGAGCACTTTGCCGCAATCGGTCTGTTCGCGGTCGAACAGCTCGGCAAAGGGGTCGGTCGTGCACTCGGGGCCCGAGACGACGACCGGGCTGGCCTTGGCCGCGGCGGCCAGGCCGGGGTTTGCCAGTTGCCCCATGCCCCAGAAGATCGGGAACAGCAGGCCCAACGTCAGCAGGGCGCCGATCACGATCGGCTTCTTCCGGCCGACCCGGTCGGACCAGCGGCCCACGATGATATAGAACGACATCGCGATCATGCCGGCGGCGAAGAGGATCACTTCGACCAGCCCTTCCTCCATCCGCATCGGCCCGCGCAGGAACGACAGGCCGGAGAAGAAGGCCGTGTACCAGATCGTCGTCAGCACGCCGGTGATCCCGAACAGCGCGACGAAGATCCGCTTCTTGTTGCCCGGGTAGCTGAAGCTTTCGGCAAAGGGATTGGCCGCGGTCCGGCCTTCCGCCTTCATCGCCTGGAATACCGGGCTTTCGTTGAGCTTCAGGCGCATCCACAGCGAAATGCCCAGCAGCACGATCGACAGCAGGAAGGGCACGCGCCAGCCCCAGTCGGCGAAGTCGTCCGCCGGGATGACTAGGCGGCAGGCGAGCACGACCGCGATCGACAGCACGAAGCCGCCGACCACGCTGGCCTGGATGAAGCTGGTGTAGAACCCGCGTTTCTCGGGCGGGGCGTGTTCGGCGACGTAGATCGCCGCGCCGCCGTATTCACCGCCCAGCGCCAGGCCCTGGAGGATGCGGAAACCGATCACGATGATGGGCGCGGCAATGCCGATGCTGGCGGCGCTGGGGATCATCCCGACGCCCGCCGTGGCAATGCCCATCAGCGTGACGGTGACGAGGAAAGTGTACTTGCGCCCCCACTTGTCGCCGAGGAAACCGAACAGGATCGCGCCCAGCGGGCGGAAACCGAAACCGACCGCGAACCCGGCCCAGACCAGCAGGAGCTGCAACGTTTCGTTCCCGCTGGGGAAGAAGGCTGCGCCGATCAGCCCGGCAAGCGTGCCGTAGATGAAGAAATCGTACCATTCGAAAACCGTGCCGGCCGACGAAGCGGCGATGACAAGGCGGATTTCCTTCTCGGTCGGCTCGCGCATTGCCGGTGGCTGGCTCTCGTTCATCGCATTCCCCCCTCTCCCAAGGCCGGGCAGCTTTAATCGCGCCGGGCGGGCTTGGAAAGCGCGTTGGCGGCCGCTCTCCACGGCAGGAGGATGGCGCCGTGCCGGGCGGCGTGGGCGCGCGCGGGGCCGAGCAGCTCGATCCCCGGCCAGGCGGGCGGCGTGCCGCCGGCCAGCCATGCCTCGACCGCGCGTCCCGCTTCGACGATGGCGGTTTCGTCGCTGCCCACGCCCTCGCGCGCGAAGATCGCCGCGGCCGCCTGGCCCACCGCGCAGGCCGAAACGCGCATCCCGAGCCGCGCGACCGTGCCGTCCGCCGCCCGGTCGAAGCCGATCGCCAGCGTGCTGCCGCAGGTCCGCGAAACGGCCTCCCCCTGCCAGGGGAAGCCCGCGTCCAGCGGGTAATCGGCCAGTTCCACGGCGAGGCCGAGGAGTTCGGGGGTGTAGAGCCGCGCGGCGGCGCCTTGCGTCATTCGCCGGCTTCGATCGCCGTGCGGATCGCCTGCCGCCTTTCGTGGACGATTTCGACCAGGGCATCGCTGGCCGCGTTGACCACCGGGTAGGTGCGCGCCGTGCTGATCCAGTCGGGCCGCCCGGCGACGCCCCAGATCGTGTCGTAGCCGAGCACGAGGAGCGAGAAGGCGAGGACCACGATGATCGCCCCCTTGATCGCGCCGAAGCCGAAGCCCAGCACGCGGTCGATCGGGCCGAGGATCGAGCTGCGCGAGGCCTGGCCCGCACGCCCTGCGATCAGCTTCATCGCGGCATAGGGGATCAGCAGAAGCAGCGTGAAGGCAAGCACGGCCGCTCCCGTCTCGCTCCCGACATAAGGCTCTATCGCCTGGTAGAGCGGCGTATGCAGCGCGCGAATGGCGAAAACCGCCAGGACCCACGCCGCCAGCGACAGGATTTCCTGCACGAAACCGCGCATGAAGCCGCCGATCGCGGCGACCGCGACGATAACCAGGACGATGATGTCGAAGACGGTCATGGAGGGTGCAAAATTAGGGGGTTGCCGCGATCCGGTCAACGAGATTGGCGAGTTGCCCGATCGCCCGGTAATCAACCCCGTCGTGCGCGCCCGCGGCGGTATCGTCGTGCGGGCCGAAACTGGAACTGAACCCGAGCTTCGCCGCCTCGCGCAGGCGCACGGCCGAATGCGCGACGGGGCGGACTTCGCCTGCCAGCGAGACTTCGCCGAACCACACGCTGCGCGCCGGCAGCGGCCGGTCCGCCAGCGCCGAAACGAGCGCCGCGGCAACGGCGAGGTCGGCCGCCGGATCGGTCAGGCGGTATCCGCCCGCGATGTTGAGATAGACCTCTGCCGAGCTGAAGTTCAGCCCGCAGCGCGCCTCCAGCACGGCGAGGAGCATGGCCAGGCGCCCGCTGTCCCACCCGACCACCGCGCGCCGCGGGGTCGCGCCGCTCTGCAACCGCACGATCAGCGCCTGGACCTCGACCAGGACCGGCCGCGTCCCTTCCAGCGCGGGGAAGACCGAACTGCCGGCAAGCGGCTCGTCGCGGCCGGAAAGGAACAGCATCGAGGGGTTGGCCACTTCCTCCAGCCCCTGCCCCGCCATGGCGAAGACGCCGATCTCGTCCACCGGGCCGAAGCGGTTCTTCAGGCTGCGCAGGATGCGGTACTGGTGGCTGCGTTCGCCTTCGAAGCTCATCACCACGTCCACCATGTGCTCCAGCACGCGCGGGCCGGCGATGTTGCCGTCCTTGGTCACGTGCCCCACCAGGACCAGCGCGACGCCGTTCTCCTTGGCATAGCGGATCAGTTCGAACGCGCAGCCGCGGACCTGGCTGACCGTGCCCGGCGCCCCTTCGATCGTGTCCGAATACATCGTCTGGATCGAATCGATCACCAGCAGCGCGGGCGCGGCCATGCCGTTCAACGTCGTCAGGATATCGCGCACCGAAGTCGCGGCGGCGAGCTTGATCGGCGCGTCGGCCAGCCCCAGGCGCGCGGCGCGCAGGCGCACCTGCCCGGCGGCTTCCTCCCCGCTGACGTAGACCGCCTCCGCCCCGGCAGCGGCGATCCGCGCGGCCGCCTGGAGCAGCAGGGTGGACTTGCCGATGCCCGGATCGCCGCCCATCAGGATGGCGGAACCGGGCACCAGGCCGCCGCCCAGGGCGCGGTCGAACTCGGCCAGCCCGGTCGTGCGCCGGCGCAGCGCCTCGCCCGGCGCGTCGAGCGGTTCGAAGGCCACCCGGCGTCCGCCGCTCGACAAGTCGTGCTTCTGCGAGAAGACCGTGGCCGGGACATCCTCGACCAGTGTGTTCCATTCGGCGCAATCGGGGCACTGCCCCTGCCACCGGTGCGAAACCGAGCCGCAGGCCTGGCACACGTAACGTTTCTTGGTCTTCGCCATCCCCGCTCCGTAAACAGAACATTTGCGGAACGCAATTGCCAAGCCGGCACGCGCCCGGCACAAGGCGGGCCATGCGGCAGAAGGAACTGAGGATCGCGCTCGTCTGCTACGGCGGGGTCAGCCTTGCCGTCTACATGCACGGCGTGACGAAGGAAATCTGGAAGCTCGCCAGCGCCAGCCGCGCCTATCACGTCGGCGATGCCCCGGCCGGCGGGGTCCAGGGCGTCTATCGCGAGCTGTTGCAGGACATCGGATCGCGCAATGGCCTGAAGCTGCGCGTCCTGCCCGATATCCTGGCCGGGGCCAGCGCGGGCGGGATCAACGCGGTCTTCCTCGCCCAGGCGATCCATTCGGGCCAGTCGCTCGAGCCGCTGACCGAGCTGTGGCTCTCGACCGCCGATGTCGAGCGCCTGGTGGACCCGGAGGCGGAGCCGGTCTGGCGATTCGCCAAGTACTGGGCCCAGCCGATCGCATGGTGGCTGCTGAAGCGCCCGGGCAACGCGGTGTCGGAAAGCGTGGCGCCCGAAACCCAGGCGGAGGTGCGGCGCAAGGTCTCGCAATTCATCCGCGGCCGCTGGTTCGCGCCGCCCTTCTCCGGCATCGGCTTCTCGCGCCTGCTCTACGACGCTTTCCGCGCCATGGCCGAAGGGCCGGTGGCGCAGCCGCTGCTGCCGCCCAACCACCCGATCGACCTGATGGTCACCGCGACCGACTTCCGCGGCCACCTGGAACTGCTGCGGCTGAACAGCCCGCCGGTGGTCGAAGAAAGCGAACACCGCCTGCCGATCGCCTTTTCCGCGCGCAGCCCGCGCACCGGCGGCACCGACCTGGCCGATCCGCTGGAGCTGACGTTCGCCGCCCGCGCCACCGCCAGCTTTCCCGGTGCCTTCCCCCCGCTGCGCCTGGAGGAGATCGACCGTCTTGCCGAGGAACGGGGGGCCGGCTGGTCCGGGCGCGGCGCGTTCCTGGGCCACGTGATGCCCGCCCACGTCCAGCAGGGATCGGTCGAGAATGTTTCGCTGATCGACGGATCGGTGCTGGTCAACAAGCCGTTCGAGGCGGCGATCGAGGCCCTGCGCGGCCGCCCGGCGCAGCGCGAGGTGGACCGGCGCTTCGTCTATATCGACCCGCGCCCCGACCGCTCGCAGGCGGCGGCGGAGGAAGAGGACGAGCCGGTCGGGTTCTTCGGCGTCATCCTCGGCTCGCTCTCGACCATCCCGCGCGAGCAGCCGATCCGCGACAACCTGGAAATCCTCGAGCGGCAGACGCACGAGGCGCAGCGCCGGCAGGCGATGATCGCGGCCTTGCGCCCGGACGTCGAGGCGGCGGTGGAGAAGCTGTTCGGGATGACGCTGTTCCTCGACCGGCCGACCCCGCGCCGCCTCCACGCCTGGCGCGCCAAGGCCCAGCAGGCGGCGGCGGAACGGGCCGGCTACGCCTTCCAGTCCTACGCCCAGGCCAAGTTCACCGCGATCGTGGAGGAGCTGGCCGAGCTGGTGTTCGAGGCCGCCCCGGGGCTGGACCTGCCCGACGCCCGGCCGATCGTGCTGCGCCTGCGCGCGGCGCTGGCGGAGCGAGGGCTGGAGCGGCTTTCCTCGCCCTCGGGCGGGGCGAGCGAGGAGGCGATCGCCTTCTTCCGCGCGCACGACGTCGGCTTTCGCGTACGCCGCCTGCGCCTGCTCGCCCGGCGCCTCTCGCGCGAGTGGGAGGCCGATCCCGAAATCCCCGATGCCGCGGTGGAGGAGGCGCGCGACGCGATCTACGCCATCCTCGCGCTCTATTTCGACCGCGAGGGCGTGGCGGGACTGGGCGACGATTTCCCCGCCGTCGCCGCGCGGGTGATGGAGGATCCGCTGGACGTGATCGACACGCTCGGCCAGCGCCGCCTGCTGCCCGGGGTAGACGAGACGGCCGAACGGATGCTGGCCGAGGCGCTCGAGCGGATGCCGCGCAACCTGCGGCGGCTGATGCTGCTGACGTACCTGGGCTTCCCGTTCTACGACGTCGCCACCCTGCCGCTGGTGCGCGAGGATGCGCTGACCGAGTTCGACCCGATCAAGGTGGACCGGATCAGCCCCGACGATGCCCGCTCGATCCGCGAAGGGGGCACGCGGGCCACGCTGCGGGGAATCGAGTTCTACAATTTCGGCGCCTTCTTCAGCCGCGCCTATCGCGAGAACGACTATCTCTGGGGCCGCCTGCACGGGGCGGAGCGGATGATCGACCTCGTGTGCTCGACCGTGGGCGATCCCGAGGGGCCGGACCCGGCCGCGTTCAAGCGCAAGCTGTTCCTCGCCATCCTCGACGAGGAACGCGAGCGCCTCCGGGCGGACCCTGGGCTGCTCGACAGGATTCGCACCGAAGTGCTCGGCGCCGGCTGATCAGGCGCCGAACGCGCTTTTCAGCTTTTCGAAGAAGCCCCGGCTTTCCGGGCATTCGTCGCCGGTTTCGGTCTCGCGGAACTGTTCGAGGATCGCGCGCTGTTCCCTGGTCAGGAGGGTCGGCGTCTCGACCATGATCTCGACCACCAGGTCGCCCCGCCCGCGGCCCTGGAGCACCGGCATCCCGGCACCGCGCACGCGCAGCTGGCGGCCCGACTGGATGCCCGCGGGGATTTCCACCGTGTTCGTCTCGCCCGAGAGATCGGGGATATCGACCTTGCCGCCCAGCGCGGCGGTGGTGAAGCTGACCGGGACGCGGCTGAGCAGGGTCGTGCCCTCGCGCTCGAACACTTCGTGCCGGCGGACGTGGACGAAGATATAGAGATCGCCCGGCGGCGCGCCGCGCGGCCCGGCCTCGCCCTTGCCCGAAAGGCGGATGCGGGTGCCGGTATCGACGCCCGGCGGGATCTCCACGTCGATCGCCTGCGGCCGGTCGATCCGCCCTTCCCCGCCGCAATCGCGGCACGGGCTGACGAGGACTTCGCCCCGGCCGTGGCAATTGGGGCACGGCCGCTCCACCACGAAGAAGCCCTGCTTGGCGCGGACCTTGCCGTATCCGTTGCACAAGTTGCACCCGCGCGTGCTGGTGCCCGGCGTCGCGCCCGATCCGTGGCAGGTCTCGCAGTTCTGCGAAACCTCGATCTCGATCTGGCTGGTCGTGCCGTGGAAGGCCTCTTCCAGCCCGATTTCCATGTCGTAGCGCAAGTCGGCCCCGCGGCGCGCCTGCTGGCGCCCGCCGGCACCGCCGAATGCGCTGCCGAAAATCGTTTCGAAGATATCGCCCAGGTCGGCGAAGTCGGTGCCCGGATGGCCCCCGCCGCCGCCCATGCCCTGCTGGAAGGCGGCATGGCCATAACGGTCGTAGGCGGCGCGTTTCTGCGGGTCCTTCAGGCAGTCGTAGGCCGCGCTGATCGCCTTGAACTTGGCCTCGTTCTCCTTGCACCCGGCGTTGCGATCCGGGTGATACTTCATCGCCAGCTTGCGATAGGCGGACTTGATCGTCGCCCCGTCCGCGTCGCGGCTGACCCCGAGCAGCTCGTAGAAATCGATTTCGGTTGCCGACATGATATCCCCGTCCTTCAAGAAACTAGCCGCCGCCGGGGCGGTGCGCTCCGGCGGCGGCCTGTTTCTTCACCGGACGTCTCAGTCCTTCTTGTCTTCGTCGACTTCGGAGAACTCGGCATCGACGACTTCCTCGTCGGGGCCGCTCTCGCCCGCCGCGCCGTCGCCTTCCGTCGCCCCCGCCGAGGCGGAGGCCTGCTCCTGGCTGTAGATTTCCTGGCCCATCTTCATCGCCAGGTCGGTCAGGGCCTGGGCCTTGCTGCCGATCGCCTCGATGTCGTCGCCTTCCAGCGCGGTCTTCGTTTCGGCAAGCGCGGTCTCGACCTGGCCCTTCAGGTCGGCGCTGATCTTGTCGCCGTGCTCGTCGAGCTGCTTCTGCGTCGCGTGGACCAGGCTGTCGGCCTGGTTGCGGGCCTCGGCCCCCTCGCGCCGCTTCTTGTCTTCCTCGGCGAACTTTTCCGCGTCCTGCACCATCTGGTCGATGTCGCTTTCGCTGAGGCCGCCGGAAGCCTGAATGCGGATCTGCTGCTCCTTGCCGGTGCCCTTGTCCTTCGCGGAAACGTTGACGATGCCGTTGGCGTCGATGTCGAACGTCACCTCGATCTGCGGTACGCCGCGCGGCGCCGGGGGAATGCCGACGAGGTCGAACTGGCCCAGCATCTTGTTGTCCGCGGCCATCTCGCGCTCGCCCTGGAAGACGCGGATGGTCACCGCGTTCTGGTTGTCTTCCGCGGTCGAGTAGGTCTGCGTCTTCTTGGTCGGGATCGTCGTGTTGCGATCGATCATGCGGGTGAACACCCCGCCCAGCGTTTCGATGCCGAGCGAGAGCGGGGTCACGTCGAGCAGGAGGACATCCTTGACATCGCCCTGGAGCACGCCGGCCTGGATCGCCGCGCCCATGGCGACGACTTCATCGGGATTGACGCCGGTGTGCGGCTTCTTGCCGAAGAATTCCTCGACCACTTCGCGCACCTTGGGCATCCGGGTCATGCCGCCGACCAGGATCACCTCGTCGACGCCGCCCTTCTCGACGCCCGCGTCGGCCAGGGCCTTCTTGCACGGTTCCAGCGTCCGCTTGATCAGGTCGCCGACCAGCTGTTCCAGCTTGCTGCGGGTGATCGTTTCGACCAGGTGCAGCGGGGTGCTGGAGCCGCCTTCCATGCGGGCGGTGATGAACGGCAGGTTCACTTCGGTCTGCTGGCTGGACGACAGCTCGATCTTGGCCTTTTCCGCGGCTTCCTTCAGCCGCTGGAGCGCAAGCTTGTCCTTGCGCAGGTCCATGTTCTCTTTCTTCTCGAACTGGTCCGCGAGATATTCGACGATCGCGCTGTCGAAGTCTTCACCGCCCAGGAACGTGTCGCCGTTGGTGGACTTCACCTCGAACACGCCGTCGCCGATTTCGAGGATCGAGACGTCGAACGTGCCGCCGCCGAGGTCGTAGACGGCGATCGTCTTGCCGTCGTCCTTGTCGAGACCATAGGCAAGCGCGGCCGCGGTCGGCTCGTTGATGATGCGAAGCACCTCGAGCCCGGCGATCTGGCCGGCGTCCTTGGTCGCCTGGCGCTGCGCGTCATTGAAGTATGCGGGAACGGTGATGACCGCCTGCGAAACGGTTTCGCCGAGATAGCTTTCGGCGGTTTCCTTCATCTTCTGCAGGATGAAGGCGGAAACCTGGCTGGGGGAATAGTCCTCGCCGCCGGCCTCGACCCAGGCGTCGCCGTTCTTGCCCTTGACGATGTCGTAGGGGACGAGCTCCATGTCCTTCTTGGTCATCGGGTCGTCGAAACGGCGCCCGATCAGGCGCTTGATGGCGAACAGCGTGTTGTCGGGATTGGTCACGGCCTGGCGCTTGGCGGGCTGGCCGATCAGCCGTTCGTTGTCCTTGGTGAAGGCCACGATCGACGGCGTCGTGCGCGCGCCTTCGGAGTTTTCGATGACCTTGGGCTTGTCCCCGTCCATTACGGCAACGCAGCTGTTCGTCGTGCCGAGGTCGATACCGATTACTTTCGCCATGGTTTCCCTATTCCACTTTCTACACGTTGGACGCCGCGCAATGTGCTTCCCGGTAACCGGCAAAGCAGCTCGGCGGCTCGATTACGAGGGCGATATAGGTGCGGTTTCGGTTGGCACAAGGGAGCGGCACGGCTAGCTTCGGGATATGTTCCGGAGGGGAGAAACGACCGTGAAATCACCGATCCTTGCCGCCGCGTTCCTTTCGTGCGCCACCCTGGGCCTGGCCGCCTGCGGCGACGGCGCCGACGAACAGGCCGAAACCGCGCCCGAGGGGGTGCCGGGCCTGACGGTCACCAATGCGCGCATGGTCCTGCCCCCGGTGGAGGGCAACCCGGCGGCGGTCTATTTCGACTTGTCCTACGACGGCGATCGCAACGTCGCGCTCAACCGGGCCCACGTCGAAGGGGCCGGCAGCGCGTCGCTCCACGAATACGGCGAATGGAACCGCCAGGTGCAGATGCAGGAAATGCTGCCGCTGGTCCTGACCAAGGGGACCGAGGTCAAGTTCGAGCCGGGCGGCAAGCACGTCATGGCGACCGACGTCTCGCCCGAGCTTCAGCCCGGCGGAACGACCGAGGTGACGCTGATCGTTTCGGGCGGCGACAAGACCACGTTCGAGGCGGAGATCCGCGGCCCCGGGGAAGAGCGCTGAGCGAGGCGCGGGCTGCATCCCGGGCCGAATCTCCACCCGCACCGCGCTGCCCGGCCGGTGGGGAGCGGCCGCTGACCCCGGGCGAGATCGCCCTCGCGCGCAGCGTGTTCGGCGACGCGATCGACTATGCCCGGGTCACGATCAGGCGGCGCAAGTTCTTCCCCTTTCAGCCCCGCCGGGTGACGATGGCGCCGCGCGGGCACCTGCATTTCCACCCGCGGGGCGATGCCTACTGCGACGATTTCGCGCGCGAACCGGTTCTGCGCCAGGGCCTCTTCATCCACGAGATGGTCCATGTCTGGCAGGCCCAGCGCAATGGCAGCTGGTGGCTGGTATTCCGGCGGATGCCCTGGGCCCGCTACGACTACAGCCTCAAGCCCGGGTGGCCGCTGGAACGTTACGGGATCGAACAGCAGGCCGAAATCGTCAAGCACGCCTTCTGGCTGCGCAACGGGGTGCGCCTGGCCGGCGTCGGCGACGCCGCCGCCTACGACCTGCTCGTCCGCTTTCCCGGCGCCTCTTGAGAGAAACGGTTTCAACCGATACCACTTGACCGCATGACCGGGCGGCCCAACCCGCGCCCGGCATGCAGGTTCAATCATGGAGCTAAAGGACTACGGAATGTCGCGCGAGCGCGGCTTCCTTTCGCATTACGAGATCGATTCGATCGCCCTCCCCGGCCAGTTCGCCCCGGTGCTCGAAGCCGCCGGCCAGCTTTCCGCGCTGCTGACCACCGGCCGCATCCGGCACTGGCTGGACGCCCTGCCCGATCCGGGGCTGGAGGACTGGGCGCGCGCGGCGCCGGAGGAAGAGGTCCGCACCGCGATGGTGCACTATTCCTTCCTCGTCCAGGCCTACGTCTGGGGAGAGGCGGAGCCGCCCGCCCACCTGCCCGCGAACCTCTCGCGGCCGATCGTGGCGATCGCGGACCGCCTGGGGCAGGCCCCGCTGCTGCCCTATTCCTCCTACGTCCTCGACAACTGGTACCGGGTCGACAAGTCCGGTCCGGTCGATCTCGACAATATCGCGATGTTCCAGAACTTCTACGGCGGGGCGGACGAGAACTGGTTCGTCCTGGTCCACGTCGCGATCGAGGCGGAGGCCGGCGTCCTGCTCGACAACGCCGCGCGGCTCGTCGCCGTGGCCCGGCAGGGCGACGAGGACGAGGCGATCCGCCTCCTGGCCGAAATGGACGCCGCGTGGGAACGGATCTACGGCCATTTCGCGCGGATGCCCGAACGCTGCGATCCCTACGTCTATTTCCACCGGGTGCGGCCCTATATCCATGGCTGGGCGAACAACCCGGCGCTGGACGGCGGGCTCGTCTACCAGGGGATCGAGCGCTTCGGCGACCGGCCCCAGGCCTTCCGCGGCCAGACCGGCTCGCAGTCGAGCATCGTCCCGTCGATGGACGCGCTGTTCCAGGTCGGCCACTCGGACGATCCGCTCAAGAGCTTCCTCGACGAACTGCACCACTATCGCCCGGTCGCCCATCGCCGCTTCATCGAGGACCTGGCCGCGCAATCGAGCTTGCGCGATTTCGTCTCCGCCTCGGGCAACCGGGCGCTGAAGGACGCGTTCAACGCCTGCCTCGAGCAGTCGGCGCGGTTCCGCACCCGACACCTCGAATATGCGGCCAGCTACATCAACAAGCAGGCCGGATCGATCGCGGGCAACGATCCCGACGTTGGCACGGGCGGCACGCCGTTCATGCGCTACCTGAAGAAGCACCGCGACGAGAACCGCGCGCAGACGGTCTGACGCGCTTCGACACCGCGCACGAAGAAGGGGCCGCCCCCGGCAAGGGAGCGGCCCCTTTCCTCGCCTGTCTCGCGGCGCCTAGAAATAGTCGCGATAGCGGTCGTCGTGGCGGCAATCGTCGTCGAGATAGCGGCCGTTGCGTTCGTACCAGCCGTCGCAGTCGTTATCCTTGTCCTTGAAATAGCCGGCAATCCCGCCGATCGCCGCCCCGGCAATGGCGTAAGTCTCGAAGTCTTCGCCGGTGATCGCGGCGGCGGCGGCCCCGGCCGCGGCGCCCAGGCCCGCGCCTTCCACCGCGTAGTTGTCCGCACAGCCGCCGAGGCCGAGCGAAGTGGCCAGCAGCGCCGGCGCGAGAAGCATCTTGGTTTTCATGGCATGTCTCCGTTGCATCCCTGTCGGTAACGCTACGGATCGCGCGGGCCGAGGTTCCGGCCTGCCGCCGGCTCAGTCGTAAGCGACGCCGGGCAGCCCCTGGCCGCCATCGGCGATGAAACGGTCGATCCGTTCCTCCAGCACGGGCAGCGGAACCGAGCCGAGCGAGAGCACGACATCGTGGAACTTGCGAATGTCGAACCGATCGCCCAGCGCGTCTTCGGCCTTCGCGCGCACCCGCCGCATCGTCATCTCGCCCAGCTTGTAGGCGAGCGCCTGGCCGGGCCAGCTGATGTAGCGATCGACCTCGGTCTCGACCTCGTGCCGCGACAGGGCCGTGTGCCCGGCGAGGTAGTCGATCGCCCGTTCGCGGCTCCAGCCGTAGTGGTGGATGCCGGTGTCGATCACCAGCCTCGCGGCGCGCCACATCTCGTAGCTGAGGCGCCCGAACCGTTCGTAGGGCGTGCGGTAGATGCCCATTTCCTCGCCCAGGTACTCGACGTAGAGGCCCCAGCCCTCGCCGAAGCCGGAAAAGTAGGTCTGGCGCCGGAAGCGCGGGGCATCTTCCTGCTCCAGCGCGACGCCGGCCTGGAAACTGTGCCCCGGGATGCATTCGTGCAGCGTCAGGGCCGGGATGTTGTAGAGCGGGCGCGAAGGCAGGTCGTACGTGTTCATCATGCACGCATCCAGCCCCCCGCGCCCGGCGGTGTAGAACGGCGCGATCGCGTCGGGCACCGGGCGGATCGTGAACCGGTGGCGCGGCAGGAACCCGAAATAGTCGGCGATCACGCCGTCCACGCGCTTGGCGACATAGGCCGAAACGCCCATCAGCTCGTCCGCGTCGTCGGCGACGAAGCGCGGATCGCTGCGCAGGAAGGCGATGAAGTCTTCCAGCGCCCCCTCGAAGCCGGCCTCTTCGCGCACGGCCTCCATCTCGGCGGTGATCCGCGCGACTTCGGCCAGGCCGATCTCGTGGATCTGCGGGGCCGTGAGGTCGAGCGTCGTGTACTGCGCGATCTGCTGCTGGTAATAGGCCGGCCCGTCGGGCATTTCGCTGGCCGCCAGCGACGTGCGCGTACGCGGCAGGTACTCGTCGCGGAAGAAGGCGAGCAGCCGGGCATAGGCCGGGGTCACGCTGCCGGCGATCGCGGCGCGCCCCTCGGCCTTCAGCCGGGCGGCCTCTTCGGCCGGGATGCGCGCCGGCATCCGTTCGAACGCGGTCCAGAACGGGCTGTCCTCGGGATCGTCCACCACGTTCGGTGCGATCGAGGCGTCGCGCCCCTCCAGCGTCACGCGCGGAACGCTGAAGCCCCGCTCCAGCCCGGCGCGGGCATTGGCCATGTGCTCGTCGAAATAGCGCGGGATGTCGCGCATCCGGCCGATGTAGCGTTCGTATTCCTCGACCGTGGCGAAGCCGCTGCGCGGCGCGAGATAGCTCCAGAAACTCGAATCGCTGTCGAACGGCATTTCCCATTCGCGAAAGCGCGCATCGCCGATCTCGTGCTGCAGCAGGGTGTGCAGGACGGCGGCGTCGATCCGTGCCTGCGGGCCGAGCGCCTCGCGGTCGAGCCTCTCGAGCCGGGCGAGGAACTCGCGCGCCTTGTCCGCCCGCGCGCGCTGCGCCTCCGGCGTGACCGACCACAGCCGCGGGCCGGGCGCGATGCTGCCGTTGGGCTGTTCCACCTGCCGGTGTTCGGCGAGCTGGTACTCGTAATAGGCATCGGCCAGCGCGGCGAGCTGGCTGTCGGCGCTGTCCCGGGCGGCGAGCGGCGGGGCCGCGGTGACGGCCAGGGCCAGGACGGCCGCGGCCAGGATCGTGCGAACCGCCCGCGCCGGGCCCCCTCCCCGCCGTCCGGCCATCTACTTGGCCACGCTGACCATGGCGGGGCGCAGCAGGCGATCCTTGATCATGTAGCCCGATTGCAGCTCCTGCACGATCGTCCCCGGCTCCTGCCCGTCTTCGGCCGGGACTTCCATCATCGCCTGGTGGACATTGGGGTCCAGCGGCATCCCGGTCGCGGCGATCCGGGTAATCCCGTGCTGGGCGAAGACTTTCTCGATCTCGCGCATCGTCGCCTCGATCCCCTCGACGAAGCGGCGGGCCTGCTCGTCCTCGCGCAGGCCGGCCGGGACGTGGTCGAGCGCGCGGGAAAGGTTGTCCGCGACCGAGAGGATATCGCGCGCAAAGCCGGTCGCGGCGTAATTGCGCGCGTCCTGCACGTCCTTTTCCAGCCGGCGGCGCACGTTCTGCGTATCGGCCCGGGCGTAGAGAACATCCTGCTTAGCGGCATCGAGGTCGGCCCGCAGCGCGGCGAGCGCTTCGTTCAGGTCGCCGGCATCACCGGCATCGCCGGCATCGCCCTTGTCGTCGCCGTCGCCTTCTGCCTCGCCGGCGTCGTTCAGAAATTCCTCGGGAACGCCTTCCAGTTCCTTTTCCACGGCCTCGTCGCGGGCCGGCTCGCCGTTCTTGCGAGTATCGTTGTCGCTCATGTTTTCTCGTATCTACCCGATGAGTTTGCCCAGGGAACGGGCGGTGAAGTCCACCATGGGGACGACCCGGGCGTAATTCAACCGAGTGGGGCCGATCACCCCCAGCACGCCGACCACGCGCCCTTCGCGGTCGCGATAGGGGGAGGCGATGACCGACGAGCCGCTGAGCGCGAAGAGGCGATTTTCGCTGCCGATGAAGATCCGCGTCGCTTCCGCCTCGCGCGCGCTTTCGAGCAGGTCGGCCACCGACTGCTTGTTCTCCAGGTCGTCGAGCAGCGAGCGCACGCGGTCGAGATCGGATAGCGCCGCTTCGTCCAGCAGCCGGGCCTGGCCGCGCACGATCAGGACCGGCCGCTGCGCGGCATCCTCGCTCCACACCGCCAGCCCGCGTTCGACCAGGCTGCTGCTGGCCTCGTCCAGCTCCGACTTGCCGGAGGCGATCTCGGCCCGCATCGCGGCGACCGCCTCTGCCAGGGTGCGCCCGGCCAGCCGCGCGGTGATGTAGTTGCTGGCCTGTTCGAGCATCTGCGGCGCGGCCCCTTCGCCCAGCTCGATCACGCGGTTCTCGATCGCGCCGTCCTCGCCCACCAGCACCGCGAGGACCCGGCCCTGCCCCAGGTTGACCAGGTTGAACTGCGCCAGTCGCGGCTCGAGCCGGGGCACCATGACCATGCCCGCCGCGCCCGAGATGTCGGACAGGATCGCGCTGGTCTGTTCCAGCGCCTGCTCGATCGGGCCGGGTTCGGACAGTCGCCGCTCGATCTCCTTGCGCTCGGCCCGGCTCGGCTCGGCCACCTGCATCATGCCGTCCACGAACAGGCGCAGCCCGCTCTCGGTCGGCATCCGGCCGGCGCTCGTATGCGGCGCGGCCAGCAGCCCCAGCGATTCGAGGTCCGCCAGGACCGAGCGGATCGAGGCAGGCGACAGGTTGAGGCCCTGTTCCCCGGCGAGCGTCTTGGAGCCCACCGGCTGCCCGCTGTCGAGATAGCCTTCCACGACCAGCCGGAAGATGGCCCGGGCGCGATCGGTCAGTTCGGTGACGGGTGGTGCCATGCCGGGGAAATTAGGCAATTCGCCGGGCAATCTCAATTTCCCATCGCGCGCCGCTTGTCGAAGCATGGGCTTTT
The DNA here is from genome assembly GCF_034375205.1 of Pelagerythrobacter marinus. Classification (NCBI taxonomy): domain Bacteria; kingdom Pseudomonadati; phylum Pseudomonadota; class Alphaproteobacteria; order Sphingomonadales; family Erythrobacteraceae; genus Pelagerythrobacter; species Pelagerythrobacter marinus. Next base: position 1,425,990 of record NZ_CP139719.1, read on the forward strand.
CATCTAGCGCGATCGGCAAGAACGGCCCCCGGCACCCGGACATGCCCCGGTGCAAGGCCCCGAGAGAACGGAGACAATCCCATGCGTCCTTCTGGCCGCGCGCCCGACGAAATGCGCGCCATCACCATCGAAACCGGGTTCACCCGCCATGCCGAAGGCTCGTGCCTGATCGGTTTCGGCGACACGCGCGTGCTGTGCACCGCCAGCGTCGAGGAACGCATCCCGCCGTGGCTGCGCGGCAAGGGCGAAGGCTGGGTCACCGGCGAATACTCGATGCTGCCGCGCGCCACGCATACCCGCGGCCAGCGCGAGGCGGCGAAAGGCAAGCAGAGCGGCCGGACCCAGGAAATCCAGCGGCTGATCGGCCGGTCGCTGCGCGCGGTGGTCGATCTCGGCAAGCTGGGCGAGCGGCAGATCACGCTCGATTGCGACGTCATCCAGGCCGACGGCGGCACGCGGACCGCGGCGATCTCCGGCGCATGGGTCGCGCTGCGCCTGGCGATCGACGGCCTGATCGAAAGCGGCGAGCTGGCCGAAGACCCGATCCAGGCCCAGGTCGCGGCGATCAGCTGCGGCATCCACCAGCAGACGCCGGTGCTCGATCTCGATTACGACGAGGACAGCGCCGCCGATGCCGATGCCAACTTCGTGCTCATCTCCGGCGGGCAGATCGCCGAAGTCCAGGCGACCGCGGAAGGCGCGACTTACGACGAGGAAGGCCTGCTGCGCCTGCTCCGCCTCGCGCGGATCGGTTGCGACCGGATCTTCGAGGCGCAGCGCGAGGCGGTGAAGAAATGACCCGCCGCATCGGTGCCGGCTCGCTCGTCATCGCCACGCACAACGCCGGCAAGCTGAAGGAAATCGGCGCGCTGCTCGAACCCCATGGCGTTTCCTGCATCGGCGCGGGATCGCTGGGGCTGCCCGAGCCGGCGGAAACCGGCCAGACATTCGTCGAGAACGCCCTGCTCAAGGCGCGCGCCGCGGCCGAGGCATCGGGGATCGTCGCGCTCGCGGACGACAGCGGCCTCGCCGTCGCGGCGCTGGGCGGGCGGCCCGGGGTCTATACCGCGGACTGGGCCGAACGGCAGTGGTTCGAAGGCGAGCCGGGGCGCGACTGGTACATGGCCATGGGCAAGGTCGAGGGGCTGCTCGCGGCCGAGGGGCCCGACGTCTCGCGCGCGGCGGCCTTCCACTGCGTGCTCGCGCTCGCCTGGCCCGACGGCGAACAGGCGGTTTACGAAGGCAGCGTCGCCGGCACGCTCGCCTGGCCGCCGCGGGGCGAATGCGGCTTCGGCTACGACCCGGTCTTCGTGCCCGAGGGCCGCGACCGGACTTTCGCCGAGCTCGACCCGGCGGAAAAGCACCGGATCAGCCACCGGGCCGATGCTTTCGCGAAACTCGTCGCGGAACAGTTCGGCGCCGGCTGACGGGCGCGCCGCCCTCGCCCGGGGGCGCGTTTCGCCGCCGGGCCGGCCATGCTAGGGATGCCTCGTGGCACGCGCACTCTACATCCACTGGCCCTTCTGCCTGAAGAAGTGCCCCTATTGCGACTTCAACAGCCACGTGCGCGACGCGGTCGATCACGCCGCCTGGCAGGAGGCGCTGGTCGCCGACATGCGGCACGAGGCCGCGCTCGCGGGCGGGGAGCCCCTGGGCTCGATCTTCTTCGGCGGCGGCACCCCCTCGCTGATGCCGCCCGCCCTCGTCGCGGCCCTGCTGGCGGAGGCGGAGCGCCTCTGGGGCTTTGCCGAGGGGATCGAGATCACGCTGGAGGCCAATCCGTCCTCGGTCGAGGCGGCGGCTTTCGGCGGGCTCGCGCAAGCGGGGATCAACCGCGTCTCGCTCGGTCTCCAGGCGCTCGACGACGCGGCGCTGCGGTTCCTCGGGCGGCTGCACGATGCCGACGAGGGGCTGCGCGCGCTCGCAGTGGCGCAGCGCCAGTTCGCCCGCGTCAGCTTCGACCTGATCTATGCGCGCCCCGGCCAGCAGCCCTCGGCGTGGGAGGGCGAGCTGGCCCGCGCGCTGGCGCTGGGGACCGGGCACCTCTCGCTGTACCAGCTGACGATCGAGCCCAATACGCGCTTCGCCACCGACGTCAGGCTCGGCCGCTTCGCGCCGCTGGAAGACGATCCGGCGGCCGAGCTGTTCGAACTGACCCGCGCGATGACCGCCGCCGCCGGGCTGCCGGCTTACGAGATCAGCAACCACGCGCGGCCGGGGGAGGAAAGCCGGCATAACCTGACCTACTGGCGCTATCGCGATTACTGCGGGATCGGCCCCGGCGCGCACGGGCGGCGCGGCGGCGTCGCGACCCAGCGGCACCGCAAGCCCGAGAACTGGCTCGCCGCGGTCGCCCGCCAGGAGCACGGGATCGCGGAAGAGAGCGCGCTGTCCCCGCCGACCGCCGCGGCCGAGGCGCTGCTGATGGGCCTGCGGTTGAGCGAGGGGGTGGACCTGCCCGCCCTCGCCCGCCGCTTCGCCATTCCGCCCGGGCGCCTGGTGGACGCGGAGCGGCAGGAAATGCTTGCGCGGCTCGGCTTCCTGCGGCGCGAGGGAGATCGCCTGCGCGTCACCGCGCGCGGGATGCCGGTGCTCGACGCGATCCTGGGCGAACTGGTCCATCCCGGGCTGGTCGCGGCATGAGCGCGCCCGACCTGCTGGCAGAGTGGCGCGACCACCTGGAGCAGGGCCGGCGCCGCTCGCCGCACACGGTGCGCGCCTACCTCGCCGCCGCGCAGCGCCTGCTCGCCGCCACCGGTTGCGCGCAGTGGCCGGCCGTCGCGGCGATCGAGGCGCCCGGCCTGCGCGAGCAGCTCGCCCGGCGCCGGGCAGACGGGCTTTCGAACGCCTCCACCGCGCGCGAGCTGTCCGCGCTCAAGGCCTTCGTCGCCTTCGCCCGCGAGCGCGCGGGCCGGGCCGATGCCGCCGCGCCGCGCCTGCTCGGGCCGCGCCTGCGCAAGGGCCTGCCGCGCCCGGTCACGCCCGACGACGCGAGCGGGCTGGCCGACCTGGTCGCGGCCGACGCGGCCGAGGAATGGATCGGCGCGCGCGACCGCGCGGTCCTCCTTCTCCTCTACGGCGCGGGCCTGCGGATCGCGGAGGCGCTTTCGCTGCGGGGCGGCGACCTGCCGCTGGGCGACACGCTGACCGTGACCGGCAAGGGCGGCAAGCAGCGCGTCGTCCCGATCCTGCCGGTCGTGCGCGCGGCGGTGGATGAATATGCGCGCCTGTGCCCCTGGCCCGCGGCGGAAGACCAGGCCCTGTTCCGCGGGGCGCGCGGCGGCCCGCTCAACCCGGGCATGGTCCAGAAAGCGGTCGCCCGCGCGCGCACCGCGCTGGGGCTGCCGGCCAGCGCCACCCCCCATGCCCTGCGCCATTCCTTCGCCACCCACCTGCTCGGCGCCGGGGCGGACCTGCGTTCGCTGCAGGAGCTTCTGGGCCATGCCAGCCTGGGCTCGACCCAGATCTACACCAGGGTCGATGCGGCGACCCTGCTCGACACCTATCGCGCCGCCCACCCGCGCGAGCGGGAGGAGCCGGGCGACTGACCGCCGGGGTCAGTCCTCGCCGCGTTCGCGCGGGGTCCAGGTCGCGACCCGCCAGAAATAAGCCGCCAGCGTCACCCCGACGAGGCCGAGCACGATCCAGCCGAAGACATGCTCGTACCCTTCGAGGTAGCGCGCAAGCGCCGCCCCGCCGATGACGAGCAGCGCGTTCCACGCCCCCGCGCCGACGAAAGTGAAGGCGAGGAAGCGCCAGACGTTCATGTGCGCCAGCCCCGCCGGCAGCGAGATCATCGTGCGGAACACCGGCGTGCAGCGCAGGATCAGCACGACCCACTGCCCGTGCCGGCGGAAGAAGCGCGAGGCCCCCTCGACATGTTCCCAGTCGAGCGTCAGCCAGCGCCCCCAGCGGTCGATGAACGGGCGCAGCCGCCGGTAGCCCCAGCGATCGCCGAGCCAGAACCAGGCGTAGTTGCCCGCGGTCGAACCGATCGTTCCGGCCAGCATCAGCGGCCAGAACGCCATTTCCCCGCGCTCCACCAGCACGCCGCCGATGCCCATGATCACTTCGGATGGCACCGGGGGAAAGATGTTCTCCAGCGCCATCAGCACCGCGATGCCGAGATAGCCGCCGCGCGCTATCGCCTCGATGATGATCTCGTGCATGGGGCTGCGGGCTGCCGGGGTCAGAGCGCCGCGTGGCGCGCCTCGATCGCGTCCCAGATCCGCGCGCCGCTGTCGGTGCCGTTGAACGCGTCGATCGCGACGATCCCCGTGGGGCTGGTGACGTTGATCTCTGTCAGCCACTTGCCGCCGATCACGTCGATCCCGACGAAGACGAGGCCCCGCCGCTTGAGCTCGGGCCCCATCGCGGCGCAGATCTCCTCTTCCCGCGCGGTCAGTTCGGCCGCTTCGGCATGGCCGCCCTGGGCGAGGTTGGAACGAAATTCGCCTTCGCCCGGGAAGCGGTTGATCGCCCCGGCGAACGCGCCGTCGATCAGCACGATCCGCTTGTCGCCCTCTGCCACCTCGGGCAGGAAGGGCTGCACCATGTGCGGTTCGGGCCAGGTCTGGTTGAACACTTCCGCCAGCGCGGAAAGGTTGGTCCCGTCGGCGTCGATCCGGAAGATCGCTTTGCCGCCGTTGCCGTGCAGCGGCTTGACCACGACCGCGCCGTGGCGGCGGTGGAAATCGCGAATGTCGGCCAGTTCGCGCGCGATCAGCGTCGGCGGCATGAACCGCGCGTAATCGAGCACGAACATCTTTTCCGGCGCGTTGACCACTTCGCGCGGGTCGTTGACCACCAGCGTTTCGCCGCGCAGCCGGTCGAGCAGCAGGGCGGCGCTGATATAGCCGAGGTGGAACGGCGGGTCCTGCCGCATGAGGACGACGTCGATGTCGCGCCCGAGGTCGATCCTCTCCCGCTCCCCCAGCCAGCGGAAATGGTCGCCCTCCACCCGCTGGACCGAGACCTCGCGCGCCCAGGCGGTGACCCGGTCGTCCTCCCAGGCCAGGGTCGCGACGTCGTAGTGCCACAGGCGATGGCCGCGCGCCTGGGCGGAAAGCATCAGCGCGAACGAGGAATCGCCCGCGATCCGCACGCTTTCGATCGGGTCCATCTGGATGGCGACGCGTAAGGGCATTGGGGGTTCTCTTTCGGTCGGTATCGGCGTCAGGGCTGCCAGGCGTTGACGATGTGGCGGGGGATCGCCCCGGGCGCAAGGAGGATCACGTCGATCCGCAGGTCCTCGCCCCCGTTCGCGTATTCGTGCGCGACCGCCTCGGCCGCGGCGGCGACGCGGGCCAGGCGGAACTCGTCGATCGCGTGGTCCAGCTCGGCCGCCCGCGCCCGCCACTTGACCTCGACGAAGGCGATCACATTGCCGCGCCGGCAGACGAGGTCGATTTCCCCCAGCGGGGTCCGGCGCCGGCGGTCGAGAACGCGCCAGCCCTGCAACTGCATCCACAGCGCGGCCCGCCCTTCGCCCGCCCGGCCCTGCCGTTCGGCGCGCTGGCGCTTCATGTCCCGCGCAGTTCCAGCGCCCGGGCGTAAAGCGCCTTGCGGTCCTGCCCGGTCGCCCGCGCCACTTGCGCCGCGGCCTGCGAAGGCTTGGCCGAAGCCAGCGCCTCGCGCAGCAGGGCGTCGATGTCCTGCCCCGGCGGCGGGCCGGCCGCGCCGGGGCCGATCAGCAGGACGATCTCGCCCTTCGGCGGATGGGCGGCATAATGCCGGGCGAGATCCGGCGCGCTGCCCGTGCGGCATTCCTCGTGCAGCTTGGTCAGCTCGCGCGCGACCGAGACTTCGCGCCCGGGCAGGATCGCAGCGATCGCGTCGAGCGATTTCACGAGGCGCGGCGCCGTTTCGTAGAAGATCGCCGTCGCGTCGATGCCGGCGACGGCCTCCAGCGCCTCGCGCCGGGCCTTGTCCTTGTTGGGCAGGAACCCGGCGAACAGGAACCGGTCGTTGGGCAGGCCCGACAGGGTCAGCCCCGCGATCGCCGCGCAGGCCCCCGGCAGGGCGGTGACCGCGATGCCCGCCGCCCGGGCCGCGCGCACGAGGCGATAGCCGGGATCGGAGACGAGCGGGGTGCCCGCGTCGCTGACCAGCGCGATCGCCTGATCGTGCATGTCCGCCACCAGTCGCTCGCGCTCCGCCGCGCCGGCGTGGTCGTCGTAACGCCGCAGCGGTTTCGACAGGCCGAGGTGCTTCATCAGCTTGCCGGTCACCCGCGTATCCTCGCACGCGACCGCGTCGCAGCGCGCCAGCGTCTCGGCTGCCCGCACGGTGATGTCGCCGAGATTGCCAATCGGGGTCGCGACTATATAGAGACCGGGTCGGAGAGGTTGGTGGGCCACTCCCGCATCCATGAACACGACGACGGGGAGCCGCAAGCATGAAGCGTTGGAAACTGACACGGCGAATGCTGGTTGTCGCCGGGGCGAGTGCCGTCCTGGCCGGGTGCCAGATCATTCCCAAGGGGCCGGCAAGCCGCCCGGCGCCCGAACCGGCCCCCGCCCCCGATCCCGGCCCCTCGGGCCTGCCCAGCGACGAGACGCGGCACCGCGTCGCCCTGCTGGTGCCGATGTCGGGCGATAACGGCGCGGTCGGCCAGTCGATCGCCAACGCGACGACGATGGCCCTGCTCGATACCAGTGCCGACAACCTGCGGATCACGACCTACGACACCGCGCGCGGCGCGCGCGAGGCGGCCCGGCGCGCGATCGCCGACGGCAACCGGCTGATCCTGGGCCCGCTGATGGGCGACAACGTGCCGACCGTCCTGGCGGAGGCGCGGCCCGCCGACGTGCCGCTGATCTCCTTCTCCAACGATACCGCCGTGGCCGGGCCCGACGTGTTCCTGATGGGTCACATCCCCGACCAGTCGATCGCGCGCAGCGTCAGCTATGCCCGCGATCGCGGCTCCGAACGCTTCGCCGCGATCGTGCCCGACGGCGAATACGGCCGCCGCGCGGAACTCGCCTTCTCCAGCGCGGTGCGCGATTCGGGCGGGCAGCTGGTGGCGACGCAGCGCTATACCCGCGGCAATACCTCGATCGTCAGCGCGGCCCAGCGGCTGAAGCAGGAAGGCGGGTTCGACACGGTGCTGATCGCCGACGGCGCGCGCCTGGCGACCCAGGCCGCGGGCGAGCTGCGGCCGCGCGGCACCGGCGCGACCCAGATCATCGGCACCGAGCTGTGGAGCGGCGAAAGCGCGGTTACCCGTGCGGCGGCCCTGCGCGGGGCCCTGTTCGCCGCCGTGTCGGACGCGCGGTTCAAGCGTTTTTCCGACAGCTATCGCAACCGCTTCGGCGCGCAGCCCTATCGCATTTCCACCCTCGGCTACGACAGTGTCCTGCTGGCGCTGCGGGTCGCGCAGGACTGGCGCGTCGGACGCCCCTTCCCGGTCTCGCAACTGCGCGAGGACAGCGGCTTCCTCGGCCTCGACGGGCCGTTCCGGTTCGGCCGCGACGGGGTGATCGAACGCGCGATGGAAGTGCGCGAGATCCGCGACGGGCAGGTCGTCATCGTCTCGCCCGCGCCGAGTGGTTTCTGAAGCGCGGGCGGCATCGCGCCGCGTGATTCGCGAACGACCGGCGGCCTCGTGCCGCCGGCTGACCCGCAAGAGAGCGTCGGATAACCGCGCCGAACGGCTTGAGCGGCGCCCCTGCCCGGCGCAATAGACAGACCATGTCCGAAGACCTGTTCGAAAACCCGGCCGCCACGGGCGGCGATTACGACGCTTCCTCGATCGAGGTGCTCGAGGGGCTGGAGCCGGTGCGCCGGCGGCCCGGGATGTATATCGGCGGCACCGACGATCGCGCGCTGCACCACCTGGCCGCCGAAGTCCTCGACAACGCGATGGACGAGGCCGTGGCCGGCCATGCCTCGCGGATCGAGGTTTCGCTGGAGGAAGGCAACCGGCTGACGATCACCGACAACGGGCGCGGCATCCCGGTGGCCGAACATCCCAAGTTCCCCGGCAAGTCCACGCTCGAGGTGATCCTCTCCACCCTCCATTCGGGCGGCAAGTTCTCGGGCAAGGCCTATGCGACCAGCGGCGGCCTGCACGGCGTCGGGGTCTCGGTGGTCAACGCGCTTTCCAGCCACACGCGGGTCGAGGTCGCGCGCGAGCGCAAGCTCTATGCCCAGGAATTCGCGCGCGGGGCGACCCTCGGCGGGCTGGAGGAACTGGGCGCGGCGCCCAACCGGCGCGGCACGAGCGTCGCCTTCACCCCCGACAGCGAGATCTTCGGCGAGCGGCAGTTCAGCCCGCGGCGCCTGTTCAAGCTCGCCCGGTCGAAGGCCTATCTCTACGCCGGGGTGGAAATCCGCTGGAAATGCGCGGCCGCCCTGGCGAGCGAGGACGTTCCGGCAGAGGCGGTGTTCAAGTTCCCCGGCGGCCTCGCCGATCACCTGGCCGAACAGGTCGGCGACCGCGAGTGCGTGACCAGCAGCCCTTTCTCGGGGACGCAGGACTTTCCCGATGAACAGGGGCGGGTCGAATGGGCGATCGCCTGGCCGCTGTGGTCCGACGGCTCGACCAGCTGGTACTGCAACACCGTGCCCACGCCCGACGGCGGAACGCACGAACAGGGCCTGCGCGCGGCGCTGACCAAGGGGCTGCGCGCGTTCGGCGACCTCACCGGCCAGAAGAAGGCGAAGGACATCACCGCCGACGACGTGGTCACCGGGGCGGAGATCATGCTCAGCGTCTTCATCCGCGATCCCCAGTTCCAGAGCCAGACCAAGGACCGCCTGACCTCGCCCGAGGCCGCGCGCCTGGTGGAAAACGCGGTTCGCGACCACTTCGACCATTTCCTCGCCGACAACATGGAACGCGGCAAGGCCCTGCTCGGGCAGGTCATGGAACGGATGGACGAGCGCCTGCGGCGCAAGCAGGAACGAGAGGTCAAGCGCAAGACCGCGACCAACGCCAAGAAGCTGCGCCTGCCCGGCAAGCTGACCGATTGCAGCGGCGAAGGCGCGGGCGAGACCGAGCTGTTCATCGTCGAGGGCGACAGCGCCGGCGGCAGCGCCAAGCAGGCGCGCGACCGCAAGACCCAGGCGATCCTGCCGATCCGCGGCAAGATCCTCAACGTCGCCTCCGCCAGCGCCGACAAGATCCGCGCGAACAGCGAGATCGCCGATCTCGTCCTGGCGCTGGGCTGCGGCACCCGGAAAGACTGCGACCCGGAAAGCCTGCGCTACGACCGGATCGTGATCATGACCGACGCCGACGTCGACGGCGCGCATATCGCGACGCTGCTGATGACGTTCTTCTTCCAGGAAATGCCCGAGGTCGTGCGCCGCGGGCACCTGTTCCTCGCCCAGCCCCCGCTCTACCGCCTGACCGCCGGGAAGGAGAGCGCCTATGCCCGCGACGACGCGCACCGGGCGGAGCTGGAGGCGACGGTGTTCAAGGGCCGCAAGGTCGATGTCGCCCGTTTCAAGGGCCTGGGCGAGATGAACCCGCAGCAGCTGCGCGAAACCACGATGAACCCCGAAACCCGCAGCCTCGTGCGCATCACCCTGCCGGCCGAGCACGAGCAGCGGCACGCGGTTAAGGAACTGGTGGACCAGCTGATGGGGCGCAACCCGGAACACCGGTTCAACTTCATCCAGAACCGCGCCGGGGAGTTCGACCGCGAGATGATCGACGCCTGATCGCGCGCACCGGCGGCCGTGCGCGAGGGGTCCCGGTCAGTCCTCCGCCCGGGTGTGGATGTGCAGGTGCCCCTCCAGCGTGCGGTGGACCGGGCACTTGTCGGCAATCGCCACGATCCGGCGGCGCTGGTCGTCGTCCAGCGGCCCGCGCACCGCGATCCGGCGGTGCAGCGCCTGGATCTGCCCGTCCTCGCCATCGAGCGCGTGTTCGCAGTCTTCCTCGTGATCGCGCTCGTGCGAGAGGTGGATCGTCGCCCCCTCCAGCGGCCAGCCCTTGCGATCGGCGTAGAGGCGCATCGTCATCGCGGTGCAGGTGCCGAGCGCGGCGAGGAGCAGGTCGTAGGGCGTCGGGCCGCTGTCGTCGCCGCCGTAGCTGCGCGGTTCGTCGGCCACGAAGCGGTGGGCGCGCGTATGCACTTCGGTGCCGAACTTGCCATGGCCGCTTCGCACCACGACCCCTTCTTCGGGCATCGGCCAGTCGTCGCGCAGCGGGAGGTATCGCGTGCTCCACCCGGCAATGACGGTCGCGGCGAACTCCGCATCGCGGGCGTCGAGCAGGAGGTGATCGGCCCCCGCCAGGCTGACGAAGCTCTTGGGATGGAGCGCGGCCTGGAACAGGGCGCTGGCGTTCTCCACCCCGACGAGGTCGTCGGTCGGCGAATGGAGGAACAGCACCGGCACGCGAAGCCGGGCGACTTCGCCCAGGAGATCGATCGCCTCCACCCGGTCGAGGAACTCGCGGCTCAGTTCAAACGGCCGCCCGCCGATCGAGACGGTTGCCGTCTTCCCCGCGCGGACCGCGTCGAGGTCGCCCTCGATCCGGCGCAGAACGTGCGGCACGTCCGACGGGGCGCCGATCGTCGCCACCGCGGCCACCCGGTCGAAGCCGAGATCGTCGGCCGCCGCCAGCACCGCCGCCCCGCCCAGGCTGTGCCCGACCAGCAGGATCTTGTCCCCGAACCGGTCCGCCAGGTATTGCCCGGCAGCCACGAGGTCCTCCACGTCGGTGGCAAAGCCCGCCCGGCCGAATTCGCCCCCGCTGCCGCCCAGCCCGGTGAAGTCGAAGCGCAGGCAGGCGATCCCCTCGCGCGCGAGGGCGCGGGCGACCGCGATCGCCGCCTTGCTCTGGCTGGTGCAGGTGAAACAGTGCGCGAACAGCGCCGCCCCCCGCACGAGGCCGGTCGGCAGCTCGAGCGAACCCGACAGTTCGTGCCCGGCGGCGGTGGTGACGGCGATCTTTTCGGTCGGCATGGCGTTCCCTTCCTGAATCGGCCCTCGATATGCGGCCGGCATGACGGGGCCCCTGCAGCCCCGACAGCAGTCACACGGCAAGCGGCTTTACCGCCCGGCAACCTAGCGGCTTGCCGGAGCGGTGGGAAATTTTCCGCGCTTTCGTGTAAGCTTTTCGCCCGGGGCAGGACTAAGGGGGCATGTCCAGCGATCAGCACACTCTCTACGCCCGGGCCGGCGAGCTTTTCGCACCCGCGATCGCCCGCCTCGCCCGCGCGTTCGAGCGCGATCGCGAGAAGGCGCGCGACCTGGAGCAGGATATCCATGCCGAGCTGTGGCACAGCTTCGCGCGTTTCGACGGGCGCTGTTCGCTCAAGACCTGGACGTATCGCGTCGCGCACAACGTCGCGGCAGACCACGTCGCGGCGGCGAGCCGCCGGCCGGAGCCGGTGCCGCTCGACGCGATCGAGAGCCTGCCCGAGGCCGGCGACGCCGAGCGTCAGGCGGCCGAGAACCTCGCGATCGAACGCGTGCGCGAACTGGTCCGCCGCCTGCCCCCGCTCGACGCCCAGGTCATCGTGTTGTGGCTGGAAGGCCAGAGCGGCAGCGAGATCGCCGAGATCACCGGCCTGAGCGTCGGCGCCGCGCAAGTGCGCGTGCACCGGGTGAAGAGCCTGATCGCGGCCGCATTCGAACACCCCGAAGTGGAACCGAGCCGATGACCCGCACCCTTTTCGATCAATGGGCCGCCGAAGGCGCGTCGGCCCGCTTCACCCCCGGCGACGCGCTGGCCGACCGGCGCACGCGCTTCGAACGCCGGGTTCGCCGCCGCAACCTGACCGAATATGCCGCCGGCGCGCTGGTGATCCCGGTCTTCGCCTGGACCGCGTGGCTTACCGCCCGCGCGGGCGAGATCGTCCTCGCCGCGGGCTGGCTGGCCGGGATCGTCGGCATGGTCGTGGTGCTGTGCGGCCTCTATTACCGCGCCGGCAACCTGCCCCACCGGCCCGAGGTCGATTGTCGCAGCCACTTGCGCGCGCAGCTGGTCCACCAGCGCGATGCCCTGGCCAGCGTACCCCGCTGGTACCTTGCCCCGCTCGTCCCCGGCCTTGCCCTGGTGACGGTGGGATCGGTCCTGCCGATCGCGCGCGCCGAAGGCTGGATCGTCGCGTCGCTCGCGGCGGCCGGGCCGCTCGCGCTGATCGCCGGGGTCTTTGCCGGGATCGCCTGGCTCAACCGCCGCGCGGCGCGCGAACTGGCACGCGAGATCGAGGCACTCGATTCGGCCGCCGGATCGGCCGCCGGAGTCAGCAACGATCGCGCGGCACCCCGCCCGCCCCACGACTGAGGAGATACCGATGAAGCTCTTGCCCCTGGCCCTTGCGCCCCTGGTCGCCGTCGCGGCCCTGCCCGCCCCGCTGCTTGCCCAGGCTTCCGCCCCGCCCACGCAACCCGCACCGCCCGAGGCGCAGGCCGCCGGCCCGCTGGAGGCAGCGGCCGAAGGCGTGGTCGCGGTCCTGCGGCAGGAACGACCCGCGGCGGACGTCTTCGCGCCTTCCTTCCGCGCCGCCGTGCCCGACGAACAGCTGGCGCAGCTGATGCAGCGCCTCGTCGCCCAGTTCGGGGCGCTGCAAGGCGTGGAAGCGGTCACCGCCACCGGCCCCGCCTCGGCCACGATCGCGCTGCGGTTCGAACGCGCGATCGGCTCCGGCCCGATGCAGATCGACGCGCAGGGCAAGGTCGCCGGCCTCCTGCTCAACCAGTTCGACCCGCTCGACGATGGCGCCGACAGGATCGTCGCCGACCTCGCCGCGCTGCCGGGCACGACCAGCCTCTATTACGCGCCGCTGGGCGACGGGGCGGAACCGATCATGGCGGTCAATGCCGATACGCAGATGGCGATCGGTTCGACCTTCAAGCTCTATGTCCTTTCGGCGCTGGCGCGCCAGGTCGAACGCGGGGAGCGCGCGTGGGACGAGGTCGTCCGGCTCGACCGGCGATCGCTGCCCAGCGGGATCGCGCAGGCCTGGCCCGAAGGCGCGCCGGTGACGATCCACACGCTGGCGACTCTGATGATCTCGATCAGCGACAATACCGCGACCGACCAGCTGGTCGCCGTGGTCGGGCGCGATGCCATCGCCGCGGAACTGCGCGCCAGCGGCCACGCGGCGCCGGAGCGCACCCTGCCCTTCCTCACCACGCTCGAGCTGTTCGGCCTCAAGGGCGATATCGAGCACGGCCTCGCCTATGCCCGCGCGAGCGAGGAGGAACAGGAACGGATGCTCGATGCCTTCGCGACCGAGATCGCCGGCGATCCCGAACGGATCGTGAAGCCGACCTTCACCGCGCCGACCGCGATCGACAGCCTCGAATGGTTCGCCAGCGGGCGCGACCTCGCCCGCCTGCTGGACCGGATCGCCGCGCTCGACGATCCGACCGCGCGCGCGATCATGGCGGTGAACCCGTCGATGCCCGACATCCGCCGGGCGGACTGGCGCTATGCCGGGTACAAGGGCGGGTCGGAGCCGGGCGTCCTCAACCTCACCTGGCTGCTCCAGGGCGATGACGGGGAGTGGCGCATCCTGACGCTGGGCTGGAACGATCCCGCCGCGCCGGTGGAAACGAGCGCGCTGGAACTGATCGCGCAGCGGGTCCTCTCGCTCGGCCGCGACGCGTCCGGACCCGCTTCGCCGGCCGGCTGAAACGCGCGGGTTCCGGCCCGACCGGTCTTGCACTCGCGTGCCGCACCGCTTAACGCGCACGTAAAGTTGCACGAGGAAACCGGATGACACAGCGCTTCGAAGGCACCAGCTCCTATATCGCCACGGACGACCTGAAGGTCGCGGTCGACGCCGCGGTCACCCTGCGCCGCCCCCTTCTGGTGAAGGGCGAGCCGGGGACCGGCAAGACCGTCCTGGCGCACGAGATCGCCAAGGCGATCGACGCCCCGCTGATCGAATGGAACGTGAAATCGACGACCAAGGCGCACCAGGGCCTTTACGAATACGACGCCGTCGCCCGCCTGCGCGACGGGCAGCTGGGGGACGAGCGGGTCCACGACATCCGCAACTACATCAAGAAGGGCAAGCTGTGGGAAGCCTTCACCTCCGAGAAGCTTCCCGTCCTGCTGATCGACGAGATCGACAAGGCCGATATCGAGTTCCCGAACGACCTGCTGCAGGAACTCGACCGGATGAGCTTCGACGTCTACGAGACGCAGGAACGGATCGAGGCGAAGGAACGCCCGATCGTGGTCATCACCTCGAACAATGAAAAGGAACTGCCCGACGCGTTCCTGCGCCGGTGTTTCTTCCACTACATCAAGTTCCCCGACCGCGAGACGATGCGCGAGATCATCGAGGTCCACTTCCCCGGCATCCAGAAAGCCCTGGTGACCAAGGCGATGGAAGTCTTCTACGAGATCCGCGAGGTCCCCGGCCTGAAGAAGAAGCCTTCGACCAGCGAGCTGCTCGACTGGCTCAAGCTCCTTCTCAACGAGGACATGCCGCTGGAGGTGCTGCAGGATGCCAATCCCAACAGCGCGATCCCGCCGCTGCACGGCGCCCTGCTGAAGAACGAACAGGACGTGATGCTGTTCGAACGCCTCGCCTTCATGGCGCGGCGTCAGCAGTAGCCGCCCGGACCCGCCGGAACCTTCCCGGCGGGCCTGTCAGCCGAAAGTATAGGCCAGCTCGAAATCGCCCCAGCGGCGCCCGCCGACGTGGATCGGCACGTAGACGTTGCGCACGACGCGATAGGTCTTCCCGTCGCCTTCCTGGCGGTAGACGGCCATCATGTAGGGCGCGCTGCTGCGCTTCGCCTTGCGGTCGATCGGATCGAGTATGATCCGCCCGTTGCGGCACGAATCGGTATCGTGCGCGAGATCGCCGGTCGGTTCCTGCGAATGCCTGGTCAGGTGGGTGGGCAGATAGCCGTTCATGTCGGTGCAGGCGCTGGCGAGGACCGCCGGGTCGGCTTCCGCCACCCGGTCGAGCAGCGGCCGCCAGTGGGCATGGGCCCAGTCCATCAGGGCGGTGCGGAACCGCGGCGGATTGCTGCCCTCGATCTCGACGTAGTCGCGGTCGAACACCTGGTCCGGCGTGATCTCGCCGGCGGCGATCGCCTGTTCCACCAGGCGTTCGGCCTCGCGCGCGTTCTCCTGCGCTTTCTCGACCATCGCGCTGTCCTGCGGCGACAGCCCGGACTTGACGATCGAATCGAACATCTCGCTCGCGGTCATCTCCAGCTCGCCCATCCGCGAATGGGCGCTCTGCAGCTTGCTCTCGTTCTCCAGCGCGGCGGCGTCGAAGCTGTCGAGCACTTGCTGGACCCGGCCGACATGGCCGCTGATCGTGCCGGTCGCGCGGGCGATCTCGTCGTTGTGGCGATCGACCTCCTCGACCAGTTCGGCGACGCCCTGGATGGTCTGCTCGATCCGGAAGACCGACGCCTTGGCCTCCTTGCTCGCCTCGGCCCCGCTCTCGATCTGGGCGATGACCGAATTGGCCTCGCCCCCCAGGGCATCGACGGTGCGGGCGATCTCCTCGGTCGCGCGGCGCGTGTCGCCGGCCAGGCTC
This sequence comes from Pelagerythrobacter marinus, assembly GCF_034375205.1. Taxonomy (NCBI): domain Bacteria; kingdom Pseudomonadati; phylum Pseudomonadota; class Alphaproteobacteria; order Sphingomonadales; family Erythrobacteraceae; genus Pelagerythrobacter; species Pelagerythrobacter marinus. The sequence continues at coordinate 1,441,466 of NZ_CP139719.1, forward strand.
TTCACCTCGTTCGCGACGACGGCAAAGGTCCGCCCCGCGTCTCCGGCGCGCATGGCCTCGATCGTGGCGTTGAGGGCGAGGATATTGGTCGTCTCGGCGATCTGCTCGATGTCCTGCGAACAGCGGCGCACCTGGTCCATCGCCGCGGCGAAGCCGGTGACGTGCTGGGTCAGCGTGGCGACGAGTTCGAGCAGGTCGCTGATCTGGCCGAGCGAGGACTGGATCAGGTCGGTCCCCTGCCCTAGGCGGTCGATCGCCCGCTCGGACAGCATCCGCGCCTCGTCGCTGGCCTGGGAAACCTTGCGCTGGTCGGCCTCCAGCTCCTCCACCGTGCCGCGCAGGGCGGTGTGCTCGGCGCGCAGCGTCTCGGACGATTCGATCACCGCCTGCACGATCCCCGCGACGTCGGTGCAGCCGACGGTCACTTCGCCGCAGCTGTCGGGGATCCGGTCGATCGGCTCCCGTTCCTCGGCGTCGAACCTGGCGTTTTCCATCAATGCGCTTCCCCCCGAAGGATAATCATCGGGCAACTAAACGGTCGTGGTTAGCGAAGGTTTAAGCCGGGCGGGAAACTTGCCGTAACGTCACGCTGGCGGTCGGCCCGCGAAGGGGGTAGGAACCGGCGCCATGTTCTTCAATTTCGTCGACGAACTGCGGGCCGCGGGGATCCCCGCCAGCTTCAAGGAACACCTGACCCTGCTCGAAGCGCTCGACCGCGACGTGATCGAGCAGACGCCCGAGGCGTTCTACTACCTCACACGCGCGACTTTCGTAAAAGACGAAGGCCTCCTCGATCGCTTCGACCAGGTCTTCCAGAAAGTCTTCAAAGGTATTCTCACCGACTACGGAACCAACCCCGCGGACGTGCCCGAAGAATGGCTGAAGGCCGTGGCCGAGAAGTTCCTGACGCCCGAGGAGATGGAAAAGATCAAGTCGCTGGGCGACTGGGACGAGATCATGGAGACGCTGAAGAAGCGGCTCGAGGAGCAGGAAAAACGCCACCAGGGCGGCAACAAGTGGATCGGCACCGGCGGCACGTCGCCGTTCGGCAATTCGGGCTACAACCCGGAAGGCGTGCGGGTCGGCGGCGAAAGCCGGCACAAGCGCGCGATCAAGGTGTGGGACAAGCGCGAGTTCCGCAACCTCGACAACACCCGGGAACTCGGTACGCGCAACATCAAGATGGCGCTGCGCCGCCTGCGCCGCTTCGCGCGCGAAGGGGCCGCCGACGAGCTCGATCTCGACGCCACGATCGAAGGCACCGCCAAGCAGGGCTGGCTCGACATCCAGATGCGGCCCGAACGGCACAACGCGGTGAAACTGCTGCTGTTTCTCGACGTCGGCGGCTCGATGGACCCGTTCATCAAGCTGTGCGAGGAGCTGTTCAGCGCCGCGACGACCGAATTCAAGAACCTGGAGTTCTTCTATTTCCACAACTGCCTTTACGAAGGCGTGTGGAAGGACAACCGCCGGCGCTGGCAGGAGCGCACGAAGACCTGGGACGTGCTCCACAAGTACGGCCACGATTACAAGGTCATCTTCGTCGGCGATGCCGCGATGAGCCCGTACGAGATCACCCATCCCGGCGGCAGCGTGGAGCACATGAACGAGGAATCGGGCGCCACCTGGATGCAGCGGGTGACGAACACCTATCCCGCGACCGTCTGGCTCAACCCCGTTCCCGAGAAGCAGTGGGGCTATTCGCAGTCCACCAAGCTCATGCGGCAACTGCTCAACGATCGCATGTACCCGCTCACGCTCGACGGGCTGGACGATGCCATGCGCGAGTTGAGCCGCAAGCAGGGCTAGGCGCTTGAAACACACCCGGTTCGAGGCGGTCCGCCGCCGTCTCGAGAGCTTCGATCCGGGCACCGGGTGGAAGCTCTGGGCCTACGAGTTCCTGCTTTTCGGTTTCAAGCAGGCCTGGGCATGCCTGTTCGGCGCGCTCCTCCTCGCCCTGCTTCTGGCGACCCATTTCCTCTATCCCGCCGATGCCGCGCTTCATCGATACGATTTCCTGACGCTGGCCGCGCTGGCGATCCAGCTGGCGCTGCTCGCGTTCCGGCTGGAGACGCTGCGCGAAGCCTCCGTGATCCTGATCTTCCACGTCGTCGGCACGGTAATGGAACTGTTCAAGACGGCCGCCGGATCGTGGATCTACCCGGAAGAAAGCCTGCTCCACATCGGCGCCGTGCCCCTCTTTTCCGGCTTCATGTACGCTGCAGTCGGCAGCTACATCGCCCGGGTCTGGCGGATCTTCGATTTCCGGTTCAGCCACTATCCCCCGCGCTGGGCGACCTGGCTGCTCGCCGCAGGCATATACATCAATTTCTTTGCCCATCACTGGACGGTGGACCTGCGCTATGCGCTCTTCGCCATGACCGGCGTGTTGTTCTGGCGCACCCGGGTCCATTTCCGCAACTGGCAGGTCCACCGCTGGATGCCGCTGTTGGTTGGATTCGCGCTGGTCGCACTGTTCATCTGGTTCGCGGAGAACATCGCCACGTTCGCCAATGCCTGGCACTACCCCGGGCAGGAAGACGGGTGGGAGATGGTCGGCCTGGCCAAGCTGGGCAGCTGGTACCTGCTGATGCTGATCAGCTTCGTCCTCGTCAGCCTGGTGCAGCCGGTCAGGCCGGCCGATCCGCGCTAGCCCTTCCGGTCGAGTTCTTCGTCGAGCCTCAGGCTGCAGCGCCAGAAGAAGAACGCCGGGACAAGGCCGAGAAAGGCCGCGCCGTAGAGCACGTAGCGCACGCTTTCCTCCCCAAATCCGGGCTGAAGCAGGTCCGACAGCATGCCGAAGAACAGGGGCCCCAGGCCCAGGCCGATCAGATTCTGGAAGAACAGGACCAGCGCCGCCGCGATCGCCCGCGCGCGCAGCGGCACCAGCCCCTGCGCGGCCGAATAGGTGGGGCCGTAGTAGAGCGAGTTGCACACGGTGGGCACGATCAGCAGGGCCAGCGCCACCTGCCAGTTGGTCGCCTGATAGGCGAGGAACGCCACCGGGGCGGCCACGGCCATGCCGATGGCGGGCGCGGACAGGACGTGTCGGCGACGCTTCGCCCCGAACCGGTCGGCAATCCATCCGCCCAGCCAGGTGCCGAAGATACCGGCCGCCCCGTTGACCACGCCGAACCAGAAGCCAACCTCGCCCGGGGTCAGCTCGTGGGTGCGCTGGAAGAAGATCGTCGTCCAGGTGACCTTGCCGTAAGCGAGAAACGATGCCGTCGATCCGGCTGCAAGAAGCAGGACGAAGGCGCGCGAGCCCATGACCGAGCGGACCGCCTTCCATAGCGACATCTCGTTCTGTGCAGCCGGCGCCGCCGAATCGGACGCGCCGGCAAGGCGGGTCCGCGGATCGCGAAGAACGAAGTGAACCACCAGTGCCAGCGCAATGCCCGGCAGGCCCACGATCAGGAAGGCACGCCGCCAGCCGACCCAGTCCGCCAGGAACCCGCCGATCATCATGCCGAGCAGGGTCCCGATCGGAATGCCCAGAGCGTAGAAAGCCAGCGCCGAGCTGCGCCGTTCGGGCGGCACGATGTCGCTGATCAGCGAATGGGCCGGCGGCGTGCACCCGGCCTCCCCCACCCCGACGCCGATCCGGGCGAGCAGCAGCTGGACGAAGTTCTGCGCCAGTCCGCACAGCGCCGTCATTGCCGACCAGGTGGCCAGGGCGACAGCGATCAGCCGCGGCCTGTTGGTAGTGGGGCGATCGGCGTACCGCGCGATCGGCAGGCCTAGCGCGGTGTAGAACAGCGCGAAGGCGAGCCCGGTCATCAGCCCGATCTGCGTGTCGCTGAGGTCCAGATCCAGGGCGATGGGTTCGGCCAGGATGTTCACGATCTGGCGATCGATGAAATTGAAAATATAGACGACCAGCAGAATCCAGAGCGTTGCCCGCACCGAACGCTGCGCCGTGCCGTCCCTCGCCGCCGTCGCCATCGTGATCGACCCCTCTCCTAAAGCGCGGGTATGCCCGTCGCGGAGCGCAGTGGTCCCCTACTCGGCGGTTCAGGTCAAGTGGTAGCGGGAGGAATCGAAAAATCGGTTCCGCAGAATTCAGCTGTCTGGCTGGCTTTCATCCACCGTCTCGAACAGTGCACAGATCTGCTCGCGCTCAACTTGCTCGATCTCGTCACGCCAAACGTCGAAAATCAGGACCAGCCGGTTATCCGAAGAGTGATTCCACGCTTCATGCTCCACCGTATCGTCGAACATCAGAAGACGCCCGGGCTGCCACTCCCGAACGTGGTCGCCGACGCGGAGCGCGCCGCTGCCTGGGACGATAAGGGGCAGATGGCAGATGATCCGTGCGTTCATCATCCCGGTATGCGGCGGGATTCGGGCGCCGCCACGCAGTAGCGAGAACATGATTGTCGGCGCCCGGCTCGGAATCCGGCATAAAGGCGCATTCCGATCTATCAGTTCGAACGTGCGAGGACAAAGGCCAGTCCGCTCGGGCACCGGGGCCCCCATTGCCGTGAGATCCCATGTGCTCCACCTCGGATCGTTCACGAGGCCGTGCACGTCGCCCTGGGGACGATCGGTTGCGTCTCGAACGTGGGGGGCGAACTCCGAATTCTTCAGAAGCTCCTCCGCCTCCTCCAGGATGTCGGGGAAACCCGCTTCAATCGGGGCGGTCCATCCGTGCGCCGACGGATCCGAAAAGCAGAGATACGGCAAATCCGGATAGAAATAAGAGTTCGGCATCTGCGGAAACCGCTGATAAACCGGGTCTCGCGCCTGCTCGCCGAACATGATCGCAAGGGATTTCGCGAACCGCGGGTGCATCGTGGTCGCTGTAATGCCACGCGATGCCAATCCGTCGACGATCGCTTGCCGAAAATAGTCCGCCAACCAGATCGTTGCATCTCGCGCGCGCAGAAGCTCCGTTCGAGCGATCGTTCCACCCTCTTGCGCCAGGCGTCCTACCTGCCCGTAATAGGCATTGGCGGCGCGATAATCCCGCGCCCGCATGCGATTATCGGCCTTGGCCAATGTCGCGACGATGTCACGCTGGTCGACCGAAAGTCGCCGGTCGGCTTCGGCTTCATCAAATGCCGGATTCGGTTTCTCTATCGCGCTCATCGGTAAAGCAGGACCTCGGCGCATTGGTCGCGCCAGCGTTGCTCGTCGGCGGAAGCGAGCTGGTCGAGGTCGCCGGGGGTCGCTTCGGGGTCGTCGACCCAGGTGCGGAGGCTGGGGCCGCCGTTGATGACATCGATCGCAAGCCGGTCGAGCTCATACTCGTAGGCGAAATCGCGCCAGAGCGGATAGTCGGGCACGAGATTGCGGATCGCCTTGAAGGCGAGCGCCTGGAGCCGCCACGGCCGAAAGCGATCGTGGCCGTAGAACGGGCCCTCGGCATGGATCATCAGGGCATTGCAGAGCTTGCCTGCGTGCTTGTGGAACGTCGGCTCGAACCAGCATTCGCGCAAGCCGCAACCGGCCAGCCACTCCGGCGCGAGGCGCTCCATCTCAGCCCGCACGGCGCCGGCGTCGAGATCGGGCGCGCCGAACAGCACCTCCAGCGGCCGGGTCGTGCCGCGACCCTCGCTCAGCGTCGTGCCTTCCAGCATGACGGTGCCGGCATAGGCGCGGGCCATGTTGACGTTCGCGGCGTTGGGGCTCGGGTTGATCCAGATGCGGTCCGTCGGCCACCCGTGTCCGGGCCCGGACGGCTCCCAGCCTTCCATCCCGATGACGCGGTAATCGACGTCAAGGCCGAAGTGGCGGACGAACCAGTGCCCCATCTCGCCCAGCGTCAACCCGTGCCGCATGGGCATCGGTGCCGCCCCGACGAAGCTTTCCTGCCCGGGGACGAGCATGGTCCCTTCGACCGGCCGGCCCGCCGGGTTGGGGCGATCGAGCACCCAGACCGTCTTCCCGTGCCGGGCCGCCTCCTCGAGCAGGTAGAGCAGCGTCGTGACGAAAGTGTAGATCCGGCAGCCCAGGTCCTGGAGGTCGAACAGGAACACGTCCGCGCTGGCCATCATCGCGTCGGTCGGCCGGCGGACCTCTCCATAGAGGCTGAAGACCGGAATTTGCAGGCGAGGATCCACCTCGTCGGCCGTTTCGACCATGTTGTCCTGCTTGTCGCCCTTCAGGCCATGCTGGGGGCCGAAGGCGCTCGCCAGGCCGATGCCGGCCGCGGCCAGGGCGTCGAGGCTGTGTCCGAGGTCGCGCGTGACCGACGCGGGGTGCGCGACGAGGGCGACCCGCCTTCCTTCGAGCGGTTTCCTCAGTTCCGGGTCGGCGAGCAGCCGATCGATGCCGAATTTCATGGCCCGGCGGGTGCCTCAAGCCGTGCGGCGAAGCAAGCCCGATGATGGAAGTCCGGCCCCCGTTCGGGATGGGCGAGCGCCCAGTAGCTGCGCGTCCCGCCTGCCTCCTCCAGAACCGCGCTGAGCCCCATCGCGCATTCGCCCGCGGGCAACCCGTTCCGCGGCACCGTCGCATCGAAAATGGCCATCGCGCTGCCCATGCGCATCGTGCAGTCCGGCTCGCGCGGGAACGGGCGCTCGACCATGCCGTCGCGATAATCGGTGAAATCGTAGGCGGCCCAGCGTTCGGAGGGCGAGAGGTTGATCTCGCAATAGGCGGGGCCGTCACCCGGCTTCAGGAACAGCTCGAAGCACGTCGTGCGCCAGAGCTCGTCGGCCCGTCCGCGGCCGGCGAAAGGCGGCACCACCAGCTTGCCGATCCCCTCGATCCGCCAGCGCAACCGCAGCCATTCGGCGTCGGAACCGAGAACCCGCGCCTCCACCCGTGTGACGCCCAGCGGCGGATGATCGGGATGGGCGACCAGTTGATGCGTTTGCAAGCGGGAATCCTCGTGCTAGGCGCCGCCCCGCATTCGAGGGCATTGATGACGACGACATACGAATCCGATCTGCTGCGCCTGCTCGACGAGCGCGGATATGTCCACCAGATGACCGACGCGGCAGGGCTGGATGCCCTGGCGGCGCGACAGGTCGTGCCCGGCTATATCGGTTTCGATGCCACCGCCCCTTCGCTCCACGTCGGCAGCCTGGTCCAGATCATGATGCTGCGCCGCCTGCAGCAGACCGGGCACAAGCCGATCGTGCTGATGGGCGGCGGGACGACCCGGATCGGCGATCCCACCGGCCGGGACGAGAGCCGCAAGATGCTGGACGACGAGACGATCGCCGCCAACATCGCCGGCATCCGTTCGGTGTTCGAGCGGCTGCTGGTTTTCGGCGACGGCCCGACCGACGCGGTCCTGGTGGACAACCAGGACTGGCTCGGCGAGCTCGGCTATATCGAGATGCTGCAGAAGGTCGGCACGCATTTCACCGTGAACCGCATGCTGACATTCGATTCGGTTCGCCTGCGCCTCGAGCGCGAGCAGCCGATGACCTTCCTCGAATTCAACTACATGATCCTGCAAGGGTACGATTTCCGTCACCTGGCGCAGGAAATGGGCGCGCGGCTGCAGATGGGCGGCAGCGACCAGTGGGGCAATATCGTCAACGGCGTCGAACTGGGCCGCCGGATGGACGGCATCGAGCTGTTCGGCGTGACCACGCCGCTGCTGACGACCGCCGACGGCGCGAAGATGGGCAAGACCGCCAATGGCGCGGTCTGGCTGAACGAGGCGCAGCTGCCGTCCTACGATTTCTGGCAGTACTGGCGCAATGTCGACGACCGCGACGTGGGCCGGTTCCTGCGGCTCTTCACCGATCTCCCGCTCGACGAGATCTCCCGACTCGAAGCGCTGGAAGGAAACGAGATCAACGCGGCCAAGGTCGTGCTGGCCAATGCCGTGACCGCGCTCGTCCGCGGCGAAGATGCGGCCCGCGCGGCCGAGGCGACCGCCGCGGCGACCTTCGCCGGCGGAGCGGGCGAGGACCTGCCCACGCTGTCGGTCGGCGAGGAAGGAATGCGAGCCGCGGCCGCCCTGACCGCCATCGGCTTCACCGCTTCGAACGGCGAGGCGAAGCGCAAGATCGCCGAGGGCGCGGTGCGGCTCGACGGCGAGGCCGTGAGCGACCCCGGGCACCTGCTCCTGCCCGATGCGGGCCGGGAAATGCGCCTCAGCCTGGGCAAGAAGAAGCACGGCTTGGTAACCCGCTGAAGCCGCGAAAAATCGGGCTTTTCGGGCATTTTCGCGAGGCCGCGATTTTACCAATTGTCAGTCATTGACCGGTAGGAGGAATGCCCCTCCACCGATGAAGAGAGTTGCCGTTCGTGTCAGCCGGAGCCAATCTGAGCGTTACCGACCAGCGCCGCGCCGCGCGCCATCCCGTCGATCACGACATTATCGCCGAACACCATGTTCGCGGCGACGTGCCCCTGCACATCAGCAATATCTCGGCCCATGGCTTCATGGTGGACAATGCCAGCGATCTTTCGCGGGGCGACCGGCTGATGGTTCGCCTGCCGGTGATCGGCCTGATCGAGGCCTATGTCATCTGGACCCGGGACACGCGCGCGGGCTTCCAGTTCGAACGGATCATCCGGGTGGACGATTTCACCCGCCTGGTCGAACAGATGCAGAAGAACCCGCGCCTGCGGCGGCCCTGAGGGCGCCTTCAAGCATCGCTTTTCGACCGGGTCGATCTGATTGCTTGGCTTGCGGCGCGCCCGGTGCCATGCCGCCCGGGTGACCGAAGCGATCCCATCCTCCCCCTTTCGCATTGCCAATTTCCGCGCCTACTGGGTTTCGCGCCTGTCGATGACGCTGGCCCAGTACGCGATGATGCTGATCATCGGCTGGCAGACCTACAATATCGCGCGCGACGGGGGGATGAGCGTGGCCGGCGCCTCCGGCCAGCTGGCTCTCATCGGCCTGCTCCAGTTCGTTCCGTTGTTCCTGCTGACGCCGTTTTCGGGCCTCGCCGCCGACCGCTTCGACCGCCGCGACCTCGCCCGCCTGACGATCCTGCTCCAGTTCGGCTGCGCGGCCGTGCTCGCCTTCCTGACATGGCACGATGCGATCCGGCTCCACTGGCTCTATGCGGTTGCCGTCGTGCTGGGGGTCGTGCGCGCGTTCAACGGCCCTGCCCTTTCGGCGCTGGCGCCGAACCTCGTCCCGAAGGCGATCCTGCCCAATGCGATCGCGCTGAGCTCGATCGCATGGCAGGCGGGGATGATCGTCGGCCCCGCGATCGGGGGCTATTTCTACGCCATCATGCCGGCCCTGCCGTACCTCGCGGCGAGCGCCCTGCTCGCGGTGTCCATCGGCGCGCTGTCGTTGATCGGAAAGGTGCCGCAGCCGCCGATCCCGGGGGCGGCGCGGCCGATCGGGCAGATGGTGGACGGCCTGCGCTACGTCGTGCGCAACAAGATGGTCCTGGGCGCGATCACGCTGGACCTGTTCGCCGTCTTCCTCGCCGGGGCGACCGCGCTCTTCCCGGTCTATGCCCGCGACATCCTCCAGGTCGGCGAAACCGGGCTTGCCCAGCTGGCCATGGCCCCGGCGACGGGGGCGGCGCTGACCGCACTGTGGTTCTCATTCCGACCGCTGAAGACCGACGTCGGGCCCAAGATGCTCTGGGCCGTGGCGGTCTTCGGCCTCGCCACCGTCGTCTTCGGCCTCTCGACGTGGATGCCGCTCAGCCTCGCCATGCTGTTCATCGTCGGCGCGGCGGACATGTTCTCCGTCTATATCCGCCAGTCGCTGATCCAGTTGCACACGCCCGACGACAAGCGTGGCCGCGTCTCTTCCGTGTCGCTGCTGACGATTTCGGCCTCGAACGAGTTCGGCGATTTCTTCTCCGGCACGCTCGCCTGGCTGATCGGCCCGGTGCTGGCTGTCGTCAGCGGGGGGATCGGCGCCATCGCGACCGTCGCCTTGTGGGCGCGCATCTTTCCGGTGCTGCGCACGACGCGGACCTTTGACCCGCCTCGGGAATTGGACGATCATATCCCCGAACAGAAGCTGCAGGAGCCTGTCCCATGAAAGCCGCAAACGTCCTCGAAACGATCGGCGGAACGCCGCATATCCGCCTCTCCCGCCTGTTCCCCGATCACGAGGTCTGGGTGAAGAGCGAGCGTGCCAACCCGGGCGGGTCGATCAAGGACCGCATCGCGCTCGCCATGGTCGAGGACGCGGAGAGGTCGGGCGCGCTGAAACCGGGCGGCACGATCATCGAACCGACCAGCGGCAACACCGGCATCGGGCTGGCCATGGTCGCCGCGGTCAAGGGCTACAAGCTGGTCCTCGTCATGCCCGAGAGCATGAGCGTGGAACGGCGCCGGCTGATGCTGGCCTATGGCGCGACCTTCGATCTCACGCCCAAGGAAAAGGGCATGAAGGGCGCAATCGAACGCGCAAGCGAGCTCGCGGCCGAAACCGACGGGGCCTGGATCCCGAGCCAGTTCGACAACGAGGCGAACTGGAAAGTCCACGTCGCCACGACGGCGAAGGAAATCCTCGACGATTTCCACGACAGCCCGGTCGATGTCCTCATCACCGGCGTCGGCACCGGCGGGCACCTGACCGGTTGTGCCGAGGAACTGAAGCGCCAGTGGAGCGCGATGAAGGCCTACGCGGTGGAACCGGAGCTTTCGCCGGTCATCTCCGGCGGCCAACCGGGTCCGCACCCGATCCAGGGCATCGGCGCGGGTTTCATCCCGGGTAACCTGCACACCCAGGCGATCGACGGCGCGATCCAGGTCACCGCCGAACAGGCCAAGGACATGGCCCGCCGGTGCGCGCGCGAGGAAGGGCTGCTGGTCGGCATTTCCAGTGGTGCCACGCTGGCCGCCATTGCCAGCAAGCTTGACGAACTCGACAGCGGCGCGCGCGTGCTCGGCTTCAACTACGACACGGGGGAGCGCTATCTCTCCGTGCCCGACTTCCTGCCGGAGGAATAATCGTACCCGGCGCAGCGCGCCTTCCGACACGAGATCGAGGGAGGACCCGGATGGAATTCCAGCGGCGCACCGTGCTCGCCGGCGCCGGGTCGGCTTTCCTCGCGGGGTGCGCCGGGGCCGGCCTGGCGCCTGCTGCCCCGCCGGCCGCCACGCGCCTGCCCGCGCTGAAGCTGGATCTCGACCGGCTGATGAAGATCACCGTCTGCCTGCGCCCCTTCCGCCCCGCGGGGCCGCGCCTCGAGGCGGAGCGTCTGGGCGAAAAGCTGGTCGTTCACAATTACGGCCACGGCGGCGCGGGATGGTCGCTGAGCTGGGGCTGCGCGGCCGAGGCGGCCGCCCTCGCCCGCGCTTCGGGCGCGGCGTCGTTCGCCGTGATCGGCGCCGGTGTCATCGGGCTGACCAGCGCCCTGCGCCTGGTCGAAACCGGTGCCCGGGTCACGATCTACGCCGACGAGTTTCCGGCCGAAACCCGCTCCGCCCGGGCAACGGGGGTCTGGTCGCCCAGCAGCCGGATCGCGCTGGAGGGCGCGGCGCCGGCCGGCTTCGCCGAACGATGGGAGCAATGGGCCCGGCAGGCCCATGCCGCGCACCAGCGTTTCGTCGGCCTCGCCGGCGAGCCGGTCGAGTACATGCCGCAGTTCGACGTGGCCGGCGGCGGAGGCGACGGACCATCGCCGCGTGCGCAGCACGATTTCCTGCACCTCCACCGCCGGGTGCGCGATCTCGACCTGCCGTGGCGAAAGCTGACCGGTGCCGAAAACCCTTTCGCGCCGCGCGCCGCCTCGGGCGGGCAGGGAATGGTGTTCAACGTCGCCGGCTATGCCGATCGCCTGGCGCAGACGTTCCTGCTGCGCGGCGGCCGGATGATCCGCCGGTCGTTTCCCGACCGTGCCGCAGTGCTTTCTCTTGCCGAGCCGGTGATCGTCAACTGCATGGGATACGGCGCCAGGGCAATCTGGGACGATGCTGCGATGGTGCCGGTGCGCGGGCAGATCGGGTGGCTCGTCCCCCAGCGCAATGCCCGCTATTCGCTCTACCACGGCGGCGCCAACGCGATTTCGCGGCGCGACGGGGTGGTCATCCAGTCTTACGGGCCGAACGAGGATTTCGGCTATGGCGATGCCAGCGAAGTGCCCGATCGGGCGGAAACGGCGCGGGCGCTGGAAATCCTGCGGCGCGCCTATCCCGACCGGCATAGCGCGCTGACAGCGACGGAGGCCTGACGATGATCGAGCCGGATAAGCTGGATTATCGCGACGGCGAGCTTGCCCTGACCGGCCATCTCCTTCGGCCGGTGGCGCAGCCCCGGGCCACGATCGCCGTGTTCCCCACGATCGCCAACGTCACACCCGCGGTCATGGCCAAGGCGCGGTTGCTGGCCGAGTCGGGCTATCTCGTTCTGGTTGCCGACTTCTACGGCCGGATGCCCGACGGGCCGGTCGCCTTCGAATGGGCCGATGCGCTGCGCGCCGACACGGGGAAGTGGCGCGGCCGGCTGCGTGCCGCGCTTGGCGCACTTCGCGCCGAGGCGCCCGGCCTTCCCATGGCCGCGATCGGCTTCTGCCTCGGCGGACAGGCCGTGCTCGAACTCGCCCGCGACGGGGCGGACCTGGTGCTGGCGGCGAGCTTCCACGGCCTGCTCGAAACCGATGCCCCGGCGCGGCCGGGCGCGATCAAGGCCCGCATCCTCGTCTGCCACGGCGATGCCGACAGCCTCGTGCCGCGCGCGCATGTCCGCGCTTTCTGGGAGGAAATGGATCGTGCCGGCGCCAACTGGCACTTCCACAGCTACGCCGGGGTCAGCCACGGCTTCACCAATCCCGATCCGCCGCCCGGGAACCCCGTTGTCGCCTACGATGCCAGCGCAGACCGGCAGAGCTGGGCGGCGCTGAAGAGCCTCCTCGACGAAGTGCTCGAATAGCGCCGCCAGCCTGCGATCGTGCCGCTCAGGCGGCGGTTTCGAAGGCGCCTTCGCCCAGGGCCATCATCGCCTCGCTGCCGGCTTCCAGCTTGCGCCGCAGGGCGCCCGCGTCGGGCATGAAGCGCTCGGCATAGTAACGCGCGGTGACCAGCTTGGCCTCGTAGAACGCCTTGTCGCCGGCCCCTTCGGCCAGCTTCGCCTGCGCCACTTTCGCCATGCGCAGCCACATCAGGCCGAGCGTGACGATGCCCATGATGTGCATGTAGTGGTGCGCCCCGGCGCCCAGGTTGTTGGGGTTCTGCATCGCGTTCTGCATGAACCACATCGTCGCCGCCTGCTGCTCGCCCAGCGCCTTCTCCAGCGCCTGGGCGATCGGGGCCAGCGCCTCGTCTTCCCGGGCCGCCGCGGCTTCTTCGCCCACCAGCTTGAAGAACGCCTGGACCGCGGCCCCGCCGTTCTGGGCCAGCTTGCGCCCGCACAGGTCCATCGCCTGGATGCCGTTCGTGCCCTCGTAGATCTGGGTGATGCGGGCATCGCGCACGAACTGCTCCATGCCCCATTCCTTGATGTAGCCGTGCCCGCCGAAGACCTGCTGCATGTTGACGGCGGTTTCGAACCCCTTGTCGGTGCCGTAGCCCTTGATCACCGGGGTCATCAGGCCCAGCAGCATGTCCGCCTCGGCCCGCTCGGCCTCGCTCTCCGCCTTGTGCGAGAGATCGACCAGCAGCGCGCCCCACAGGGCCAGCGCACGGAAGCCCTCGGTAAAGGCCTTGGCGTCCATCAGCATTCGCCGCACGTCGGGATGAACGATGATCGGATCGGCCTTTTCTTCCGGCTCTGCCGGGCCGGTCAGCGCGCGGCCCTGCCGCCGGTCGAGCGCATAGGCGACGGCATTCTGGTAGGCCGCCTCCGCCTGGCTGAAGCCCTGGATGCCGACGCCGAGGCGGGCCGCGTTCATCATGATGAACATCGCGGCGAGGCCCTTGTTCTCCTCGCCGACCATCCACCCTTTCGCGCCGTCGTAGTTCAGCACGCAGGTGGAATTGCCGTGGATGCCCATCTTGTGTTCGATCGACCCGCAGCTCACGCCGTTGCGCTCGCCCAGCGATCCGTCCTCGTTGACGAGCACCTTGGGGACCACGAAGAGCGAGATGCCCTTGGTCGAATCGGGCGCGCCGGGGGTCTTGGCCAGCACGAGGTGGATGATCTGTTCGGTCAGGTCGTGTTCGCCGGCCGAGATGAAGATCTTCGTCCCGGTGATGGCATAGCTGCCGTCGTCCTGCGGTTCCGCCTTCGTCCGGATCAGGCCCAGGTCGGTGCCGCACTGCGGCTCGGTAAGGTTCATCGTCCCGAGCCACTCGTTGGCGATCATCTTGGGAACGTATTTCGCCTTCTGCTCGGCCGAGCCCTTCGCCAGCAGGGCCGAGACCGCGCCGTTGGTGAGGCCCGGATACATGCCGAAAGCCTGGTTGGCGGAAGAAATGAACTCCTCGATCACGAAGCCGAGGACATGCGGCATGCCCTGCCCGCCGAATTCCTCCGGCGCGGAGATCGTGCCCCAGCCCGCTTCGCGGAACTGCTCGAACGCTTGCTTGAACCCCGGCGGGGTCGTGACCGATCCGTCGTCGTGCCGGGTGCAACCGTGCTCGTCACCGGGCTGGTTCAGGGGGGCGAGAACTTCCGAACAGAACTTGCCCGCCTCGTTGATGACGGTGTCGATCATGTCGGGCGTGGCGCTTTCGAACCCGGGCAGCTTGGCATAGCCTGCCAGGTCGAGAACTTCGTTCACCACGAAGCGGGTGTCGCGGGTGGGGGCGGTGTAAACGGGCATGGAATCTATCCTGAAGGAATTCGGGTCAGTCGGAATCGATCGATTCGACCAGCTTGATGAAAGCCGACAGTTCCTTGATCGAGGAATCGATGTCGGCCTTCTGCCGCTTGAGCTTGGCCACGTGGGCGCGGCATTTCTCTATCGTGACGCGGCGCTGTTCGACACGGCCGTCGCCAAGGTCGTAGAGGTCGATCATCTCGCGGATCTCGGACAGCGAGAAACCGACGTTCTTGGCGCGCATGATCCAGGCGAGCCGCGCGCGGTCGCGCTTGGAATAGACGCGCGAGAGGCCGACGCGCCGCGGGGCGATCAACCCCTCGTCCTCGTAGAAACGGAGCGCGCGGGCCGTGCAGTCGAACTCCGCCGTCAGGTCGGAGATCGTGTACTGCTCGCGCGCATGCTTGTCCGGCCGGTCGAGGTGGGCGCCGGAATGCTGTTCGGGAAGCTTGCGAGCGGGATCTGACATGCCGCCAGAATAATACCCTTTACGTAAACGTCAATCGCCTTGCGCGACGAGCCGGTCGCCCTCGAGCCGGCGATAGAAACAGCTTTCGGCACCGGTGTGGCAAGTCGGCCCGCGCGGCGTGCAGCGCAGGACCACCGCGTCTTGGTCGCAATCGACGAGGATCTCCTCCACCGCCAGGGTATTGCCCGAGGTCTCGCCCTTCAGCCACAGGGCCCCGCGCGAGCGCGAATGGAAATGGGCGAGCCCGGTTTCCCGCGTACGTTCCAGCGCCTCGCGATCCATGAAGGCGACCATGCGCACGCTGTTGTCGGACACGTCGACGACGACTGCCGTCAGGAGGCCGGCCACATCGAACTTCGGTTCGAACTTGTCGCTCATAACATTATCACCTGAACAATTTCGCGGCCGCGGTTAGCCGGTTTGTTGCACGATAACCACAGCGACTGTTCAAAATCGACACGCCCGGCACATGACGCTTTGATGAACGGGCGCGAGGTGGGAAGAAACACTTGCACTCCGCAAGGAATGCCCACCGATCTTTCGGTGCCGCAAGAGCGCCGGGTTCAGGGGGAAAGGGGACGCAGCCCGCCAGTCGGCGATGGCGCCCCCATCAACGTTGAGGGATCGGATCCCGCGTGGCCGACTGGGGGGTATGGTCACCAGCCTTAGGGCGGATCCAATGATTTTCGTCACGTGGCGCCCGGAGCTTCGGCTTCGGGCGTTTCGTTATGCGGCACTGCCCTTCCCGTCGCGGCCGGCGATTGTCCGTCGATCACCCGCGCGCAGCAGGCGATCTTCACTTTGGCGGCCCCCGCGCGCCGGAGGGCGGCGACGCAGGCATCGCTGGTCGCTCCGCTCGTCAGCACGTCGTCCACCAGTATCACCTGCGCGCCATCGAGCGCGGCCAGGTGCCTGCGATCCGCCACGATGGCGCCGCGTAGCGCCCGGCTCCGCTCCTTGCGCCCGAGCCCGCCGAGCGTCGGCGTAGGCTTGCGCCGAACGAGCGCATCGACCAGGACCGGCTGGGCCAGCTCGCGGCCGAGGTTGTGCGCCAGCAGGGCGGCCTGGTTGAAGCCCCGCCGCCAGAGACGCCAGCGGTGCAGCGGAACGGGCACCAGCAGCCACTCGCCCTCGAACCCGGGCATTCGGGCTGCGACCAGGCGGGCGAGCATCGGCGCAAGCCCGATCCTGCGCCCGTGCTTGTAGGCCAGCACCAGCTTGCGCGCCGTGTCGTTGTAGAGCGCCGCCGCGACGATCCCATCGTGCCGCGGCGGATCGACGAGACATGCAGGGCACAGCGCGCCTTCGGCGATCTGATCGACCGCGAACGGGCGCTGGCACGCCGCGCAAGCGGGCTCCGACGGCAGGACCAGCCCCGCCCAGCACTGCGCGCACAGCCCGTCCTGCCGGGCGATCGCGTCCCCGCAAGCCGGGCAGCGCGGCGGATAGACGAGGTCTACCAGCGGAGCGATCGAGTCGCGCAGGGCGGCGCCGGATATCATGCGCCGAGGCTGTCGCGCTTGCATGGCGAAGGCAAGCCCGGCAGAGCACCGCGGCATGAGCGCCACCCCCGTTCCCCGCATCTTCGACCAGGCACGTCGCCGCCGGCGCTGGCAGAGGGCCCTCGCACGGCAGCGGGGGGCGGATGCGGCCGATTTCCTCTATCGGTCGTTCGCGGACGAGATCGAGGACCGCCTCGGCTTCATGAACCTGCGCCCCCGCACCGCGCTGGTCCTGGGCGACCCGGCCGGGCACGCCCAGGCGGCGCTGGCGCGGCTGGGCGCGGACGTTACTTCCGCCTCGCCGCTCGATACCGACGAGGAGCGCGCGCTGGGCGGGAGCCATGACCTCGTCGCCAGCCTTGCGATGCTCGACACGGTCAACGACGTGCCGGGGGCGCTGATCCACATGCGCAACGCGCTCGCGCCCGGCGGGATCGCGATGATCGCCTTCGTCGGGGCCGGCAGCCTCGCCAACTTGCGCCGCGCGCTGCTCGCGGCGGAGCCGGACCGGCAGGCGGCGCGCATGCACCCGATGATCGACATCCAGGCCGGATCGGCCCTGATGCAGCGGGCCGGGTTCGCCCGGCAGGTGGCGGACGGTTACCCGCTCAAGGTCCGCTACCGCGGGTTCGACCGGCTGGTGGGCGACCTGCGCGACCAGGCGCTCACCAATGTCCTCGCCAGCCCGCCCCCGCCCCTCGGCCGGGCCGCGGCGGGCCGGGCGCGCGATGCCTTCCTGTCTTCCGCCGATGCCGAGGGCCGCGTCACCGAGACTTTCGAGATAGTGACGCTAACCGGCTGGAAAGACTAGCGAAGGCTGGCCTGGGCTGCCGCCAGTCGCGCGATCGGCACGCGGTAGGGCGAGGCGCTGACATAATCGAGCCCGGTCTTCTCGCAGAACGCGATGCTGGCCGGATCGCCCCCGTGTTCGCCGCAGATGCCCAGCTTCAGCTCCGCCCGCGTGCCGCGCCCGCGTTCCGCCGCCAGTTCGACCAGTTGGCCCACGCCGTCGATGTCGAGGCTGACGAAAGGATCGCGCGCGAAGATCCCGCGATCGACATACTGCGCGAGGAACCGCGCCGAATCGTCGCGCGATACGCCCAGGGTCGTCTGCGTCAGGTCGTTGGTGCCGAAGGAGAAGAACTCCGCCGCCCCGGCGATGTCGCCGGCCATCAGCGCGGCGCGCGGCAGCTCGATCATCGTGCCCACGAGATAGGCGATCTCGCGTCCTTTCTCCGCGAAGACCTCGCCCGCGACGCGGTCCACCAGTTCGCGCAGCAGCTCCAGCTCGCGCCGGGTGGCGACGAGCGGAATCATCACCTCGGGCAGCGGGGCCTCGCCGCTTTCGGCCGCGACGTCGCAGGCGGCCTCGAAGATCGCGCGCGCCTGCATCTCGTAGATCTCGGGATAAGTGATCCCGAGGCGGCAGCCGCGATGGCCCAGCATCGGGTTGAATTCGTGCAGGTCCTGCGCCCGGCGGCGCAAGTGATCGACGCCCAGCCCGGTCGCCTCGGCAAGCTCGGCAAACTCGGCGTCGCCATGCGGGAGGAACTCGTGCAGCGGCGGGTCGAGCAGGCGGATCGTGCACGGCAGCCCGACCATGACCTCGAAGATCTGGCGGAAATCGGCCCGCTGTTCGGGCAGCAGCTTGTCGAGCGCGGCGCGGCGGCCCTTCTCGCTGTCGGCGAGGATCATCTCGCGCACCGCGCTGATCCGCCCGGCGTCGAAGAACATGTGCTCGGTCCGGCACAGCCCGATGCCTTCGGCGCCGAACTGGCGCGCCATGCGGCAGTCTGCCGGCGTTTCGGCATTGGTCCGCACTTTCATCCGGCGGTGCCGGTCGGCCCATTCCATCAGCGTGCCGAAATCGCCGGCCAGTTCTGGCTCGATCGTCGCCACTTCGCCGGCCATGACCTGCCCGGTCCCGCCGTCGAGCGTGATCGTGTCGCCTTCGGCCAGCTCGCGTTCGCCCACGCGCAGGGTGCGCGCCTTGAGATCGATCGAGACGCCGGGCGCGCCCGACACGCAGGGCCGGCCCATCCCCCGGGCGACCACCGCCGCGTGTGACGTCATGCCACCGCGCGCGGTCAGGATGCCCTGGGCGGCGTGCATCCCGTGAATGTCTTCCGGGCTGGTCTCGACCCGCACGAGGATCACCTTGTCGCCGCGCTGCGACCACTGTTCGGCGGTATCGGCATCGAGCACGATCCTGCCCGAGGCCGCGCCCGGCGAGGCGGGAAGACCTGTGGTCAGGACGTCGCGCGGGGCATCGGGGTCGAGCGTCGGGTGGAGCAGCTGGTCGAGCGCCATCGGATCGACCCGCAGCACGGCGGTCTTCTCGTCGATCAGCCCTTCGTCGACCATGTCCACGGCAAGCTTCAACGCCGCGCTCGCGGTGCGCTTGCCGGTGCGCGTCTGCAACATCCAGAGCTTGCCGCGCTCGACCGTGAACTCGATATCCTGCATGTCGCGGTAATGCCGTTCGAGCAGCTCGAACACGCGGGTCAGCTCGGCATAGGCCTCGGGCATGGCCTCTTCCATCGAAAGCGGCTTGGCCCCGGCCTTCTCGCGCGCGGCGCGGGTCAGGTATTGCGGCGTGCGGATCCCGGCGACGACATCCTCGCCCTGGGCGTTGATCAGGTATTCGCCGTAATAGGCCTTTTCCCCGGTCGCGGGATCGCGGGTGAAGGCGACCCCAGTGGCCGAGGTGTTGCCCATGTTGCCGAAGACCATGGCCTGGACGTTGACCGCCGTGCCCCAGTCGCCCGGGATGTCGTTGAGCCGGCGATAGACCTTCGCCCGTTCCGAATCCCAGCTGTCGAACACCGCGCGGATAGCGCCCCAGAGCTGGTGCAGCACGTCCTGCGGAAAATCTTCCCCCAGTTCGCGGCGGACGATGTCCTTGTACTGGCCGACGAGCGCCTGCCAGTCTTCGCACTCCATCTCCGTGTCGTTGTAGAAGCCCTTGTCTTCCTTGGCGATTTCGAGCGCTTCTTCGAACAGGCCATGGTCGAGGCCGAGCACGACGTCGGAATACATCTGGATGAACCGGCGATAGCTGTCCCAGGCGAAGCGCGGATCGCCCGAGGTCGCGGCGAGCCCTTCCACCGTCTCGTCGTTGAGGCCGAGGTTGAGCACGGTGTCCATCATTCCCGGCATCGAGACGCGCGCGCCCGAGCGGACCGAGACCAGCAGCGGATCGCCCGCATCGCCGAAGCGCTTGCCGACGGACCGTTCGATATGTTGCAGCGCGGTGGCCACTTCGTCCCGCAGTTCGGCGGAAAAGTCGCCGCCTTCCTTCAGGTAGCGAACGCATTCGTCGGTCGCGATTGTGAAGCCGGGGGGCACGGGCAGGCCGATCGCGGCCATTTCCGCCAGGTTCGCGCCCTTGCCGCCGGTAACGGTCTTGTCCTTCTGTCGCGCATTCGAATGCGGGGCGTCGCCGCCGAAGGTGAAGACCGTCTGTTCCATGCCATCCATCCCGAAAAGTTGACGAAGGTGACAGGGTGTCACCCGCGTTGTTCGTACCAAGCCGTTGATCTACCGCCCGATTCCCGAAGGTGACGGACAGGGTGGCAAGCGGCCGTTATCCCTCGATCCGAGAGAAATCGGCCACTTTGTGCACCGCAGCACGGAACCGTGCAAGAAGGTCGAGCCGGTGGGCCCGTTTGTTTTCTTCATCCGCGTTTACCGTCACTTCGTCGAAGAACCGGTCGATCGGCGCACGCAGGCTGGCAAGGGCCGCCATTGCCGCGCCGAAGTCTTCCGCCTCAATGGCCGCGGCCGCTTTCCGTTCCGAACCGTCGAGCGCGGCCATCAGCGCCTTTTCGGCAGGTTCGGGCGTGTAGGAAAGCTCTTTCGCATGGCGCTCGGCCATCTTGGCGTCGATCACCGCCTTCAGGTCGGGGTCGTCCACGATCGCGAGCGGGTCTTCCTCCCCGGTCTGCGCGATCTCGCCCTCGATGCCGTGCCAGTCTTCCTTCTTCAGGATATTGGCCGCGCGCTTGTAGCCGGCAAGGAGATTGGCGCCGTCCTCGGTCTCGATGAAGGCCTGCAATGCGTTCACACGGGCGAGAAGTCGCACGAGGTCGTCTTCGTTCCCGAGCGCGAAGACCGCGTCGATCAGGTCGTGGCGAACGCCGGCCTCGCGCTGCTGGACCTTGAGGCGGTCGGCGAAGAAATCGAGCAGTTCGCCCTCCGCGATCGGCAGGCGCAAACCGTTGTCCATCACCAGCCTGATGACGCCGAGCGCCGCGCGCCGAAGCGCGAAGGGGTCTTTCGATCCGGTCGGCTTCTCGTCGATCGAGAAGAAGCTGCGCAGTGTGTCGAGCTTGTCCGCCAGACTTACCGCCACCGTAACGGCCGCGGTGGGCACATGGTCGCCCTGGCCGACCGGCTTGTAGTGATCGCGGATCGCGTCGGCGACGGCATCGGGCAGTCCCTCGGCGCGGGCGTAATAGCCGCCCATAAGCCCCTGAAGTTCGGGGAATTCCCCGACCATCTCGGTCACCAGGTCGGCCTTGCAAAGCCGCGCGGCCCGTTCGGCCATGTCGGCGAGTGCAGCACGATCCTCCCCATCGGCTTGCGATGGGGAGGATCTTACGATCCCTTCCTCGACCAGCCAGCGGGCCAGTTTCGCCACACGCTCGACCTTCTCGGCGACGGTGCCCAGCTTCTCGTGGAATGTGATCCGCTCCAGCCCCCTGGCGTGTTCGGCCAGCGTCTTCTTGCGGTCCACGTCCCAGAAGAAGCGCGCATCGGCGAGGCGCGCGGCGAGGACCTTGCGGTTGCCATCGACCACGCGCGCGCCGCCGTCCTGCGCCTCGATATTGGCGGTGCAGACGAAGGCGTTGGCGAGCTTGCCGTCGGCATCCTCGCACACGAAATACTTCTGGTTCACGCGCGCGGTGAGCTGGATGACCTCGGGCGGGACGGCGAGGAAATCCTCGTCGAAGCGGCCGAGCAGCGGCACCGGCCACTCGGTCAGCCCCGCGTTCTCGATTACCAGCCCTTCGTCCTCGACCAGCGTGAGCCCGGCATCCCGCGCAGCGGCTCTCGCTCCGATCCTGATCTCGTCTTCCCGGAGCTTGTGGTTCACGATCACGTGCACATCGGCCAGCTTGCGTTCGTAATCATCGGCATTGCCAATTTCGATCATGCCGTTGCTGTTCAGGACAGTCAGGTTCTCGTCTTTGAATATCTCGACCGGCAGCCCGAAATTGCGCGACTTCGGATCGGGCTTTCTGATGCCGTGGAAGCGGTGACCCTCAGTTTCGCGACCACTCTTAATCCCATGCACCTTGCATTCGACGACCTCGTGGCCCAGCAGCGCAACGATACCCGACAGCGGGCGCACCCAGCGCAGGCTCTCGGTGCTGATCGAGGCTGAACCCCAGCGCATCGACTTGGGCCAGGAGAAATCGCGCACGATCGCGGGAATGGCCTCGGCCAGCAGGTCCCTGGTCGCGCGGCCGGGAATGTTCCTGACCGCGAAATAGGTCGGCCGCCCCTTGACCTCGCGCACTTCCAACTGGTCGCGCGTGACGCCGTTCTTGCGGCAGAATCCCTCCACCGCCTGATCGGGTGCGCCCTCGGGCGGGCCCTTCGCCTCTTCGCTGACCGCTTCGGTCGCTTGAGGAAGGTCGCGCGCGATCAGGGCGAGCCGGCGCGGCGTGGACCAGACGGTGACCGCGCCCACCGCGACCCCGGCGGCATCCATCTCGCGCCGGAACAGCTTTTCCAGTTCGGCGCGCGCGCCGGCCTGCATCCGCGCGGGAATCTCCTCGCAGCGAAGTTCGAGCAGGAAATCAGCCATGGGCCGCCTCCCCCGTCACGAGTTCCTGCGAAAGCAGGAACCCTGCCGAGTCGGCCCCTCGATTGCCCTGGGCTCCTGCTTTCGCAGGAGCGCACGAACTATGCGGATACGCACCCATCACAGCGACCACTCCGGATATGCTGCCTGCCACCGGGGCGCCATCAGCTCGGCGTATTTCTCGCAGCTTCCCCGCGCCAGGTCGCGTACGCGGCCCATGTAGCTGGCGCGTTCCTGCACGCTGATCACGCCGCGCGCCTGCAGCAGGTTGAACAGGTGGCTGGCCTCGACCGCCTGTTCGTAGGCCGCGATCGGCACGTCGTTCGCGATCGCGTTGCGGCATTCGGCCTCCGCCTTGTTGAACAGGTCGAACAGGGCATCGGTATCGGCGACCTCGAAGTTCCACTTCGACATCTGCCGCTCGTTCTCGAGAAAGACCTGACCGTAGCTCACGCCCTGTCCGTTGAAATCGAGGTCGTAGACGTTGTCGACGCCCTGGATATACATTGCCAGGCGCTCGAGCCCGTAGGTCAGCTCGCCCGCGACCGGCTTGCAGTCGAACCCGCCCATCTGCTGGAAATAGGTGAACTGGGTGACTTCCATCCCGTCGCACCAGACTTCCCAGCCCAGCCCCCAGGCGCCGAGCGTCGGGCTTTCCCAGTCGTCCTCGACGAAGCGGATATCGTGCTTCAGCGGATCGATGCCGATGACTTCCAGGCTCTTGAGATAAAGCTCCTGTATGTCGGGCGGGCTCGGCTTCAGGATCACCTGGTACTGGTAATAATGCTGCAGCCGGTTCGGATTCTCGCCGTATCGGCCGTCGGTCGGGCGGCGGCTGGGCTGGACGAAGGCGGCGTTCCACGGCTCCGGACCCAGCGCGCGCAGCGTGGTCGCGGTGTGGAACGTGCCCGCCCCCATCCGCATGTCGTAAGGTTGCAGGATCAGGCAGCCCTGCGCGCTCCAGAAATCGTGGAGCGCGAGGATCATGTCCTGGAAGCTTTTCTCGGGGTTCCGGTCCATCGCGCCGCGCCATGGCCGAAGCGAAAAAATCGGTCAATGGTGCAGCCGCGGCGGGGCCATCGGCTTGACAGGCAAGGGGGCGCGCCACAATCGGTTCACCGGCCCGCAAGGGGGCCGAGGACAGGACACCCGCGATGAAGCGCATTCTCACACCTTTCGCCGCCGCGGCTTCGGCCCTGGCGCTGGCTTTCGCCCCCGCGGCCCAGGCCGGGGACGCGCCCGCCCCGAACCCGGAAGCCCCTGCCCCAACCCCGGAAACCGCCCCGCCCCAGGCCCGCCCCGCCCTGTGGAAGGTGGCGGACGAGGACACGACCATCTGGCTCTTCGGCACGGTCCATGCCCTGCCCGAGGGGATCGACTGGTACCACGGCCCGGTCGCCCGGGCGCTCGGCGAATCCGAGATGCTGGTGACCGAGATCGAGATGACGGCCGAAACCGCCGCCTCGATGAAGGCGCTGGTCACCCGGATCGGCACCCTGCCCGAGGGGCAGAGCCTGCGCGCGATGCTGAACGCCAAGCAGCGCACCGTTTACGAGGACGCGCTGGCGCGGCTGGGCCTGCCGGCCGCGGCGTTCGACCCCTACGAGCCATGGTATGCGGCCATGATGCTGGGGATGCTGCCGCTGCTGAAGGAAGGCTATTCCCCCGCCGCCGGGGTCGAGACCGTGCTCCAGCAGGCGCGCGGCGAAGAAATGCCCCGCGGCGCGCTGGAGACGCTGGAGGAACAGCTCGCGATCTTCGACAGCCTGCCGATGGAGGCCCAGGTCCGCCTGCTGATCGAAACCGCCGAAGGCGTCGATGACATCAAGGCCATGCTCGACCTCATGGTCGCCGAATGGGCCGAGGGCGACGCCGCCGAACTGGCGCGCCTGATCAACGAGAGCATGAGCGACCCGGTCCTCGCCGAACGGCTGCTCTATCGCCGCAACGCCAACTGGGCGCGGTGGATCGACGAGCGCCTCGACCGGCCCGGCACGGTCTTCCTCGCGGTCGGCGCGGGCCACCTGGCGGGCACGCAGAGCGTCCAGGACAAGCTGGCCGAGCTCGGGATCGCGACCGCGCGCGTCCAGTGATCCGGCGTGCCGCCCTCGTCGCGGCCGGGCTGCTGCTGGCGCTCGCTGCCTGCGACCGGGGCCGCCCGCCGGCCGGGTTCGCCGGCCCCGCCGCACCCGCCCTGTTCGAGATCGCCGGGCCCGGCGGCGCGGTGGAAGGCTGGCTGTTCGGGACGATCCACTCGCTGCCCGGCGGCGTGTCGTGGGAGACGGAAACGCTCGCCGATGCGCTGGCGGCGGCGGACGTGCTGGTGGTCGAAGTCCGCGACCTGGAAGACGGCGCCGCGCTGCGCCGCGCGTTCGAGCGGCGCGCCTATTCCGCGCCCCGCCCCCCGCTGGCCGAGCGGGTCCCGCCGTCGCTGCGGCCCCGGCTGGAAAGCCTGATGGCCGAAGGCTCGATGCCGGCCGGCGCGCTCGACCGGATGGAGACCTGGGCCGCGGCGCTGACGCTCGCCCAACTGGGCCAGACCGGCAAGGCCGAGAACGGGGTCGATCGCGCGCTCGTGCGGCGCATGGGGGCGGGCGCGGTGATCGAGCTGGAAGGCGCGGGCGCGCAACTCGACATCTTCGACCGCCTGCCCGAGCGCGAACAGCGCGACCTGCTGGCGGCGGTGATCGCGGACCTCGCCGACCGCCAGGCCGGGTCGCAGGGCAATGCCGCGCGCTGGTACCGCGGCGATATCGGCCAGCTCGCCGACCCGGCGACGAGCGCGATCCTTGCCGACCCCGAGCTGCGCGACGCGCTCTATGCCGGGCGGAACCGCGACTGGGCCGGCCGCCTCGCGGCCATGCTGGACGAAGCGCCGCGCCCCTTCGTCGCGGTCGGGGCGGCGCACCTGGCGGGCGAGGACGGGCTGCCCGCCCTGCTGCACCGGCGCGGCTATACCGTGCGCCGCATCCAGTAACGCGCCCTTGCAATCCCGCCCCGGTCCGCTATAGGCGCGCGCTTCCTGCCATGGTCATCCCTGGAGGCGTGGCGGAAACCGTATCCACAAGCATTTCGAAAGGTAAGCGACATGAGCGACGCTCTGACCCTGCCGGCCGAGACGCGCGATCGGGCTGGCAAGGGAGCCTCCCGTGCACTGCGTCGTGAAGGCCGTGTTCCCGCCGTCATCTACGGTGGCAAGGAAGCCCCGACCCCGATCCACGTCGAGGAACGCCTGCTGATAAAGCAGCTGGACACCGGCCACTTCATGAACTCGATCGTCGAGATCGAGCTGGACGGCAAGACCGTTCGCACCCTGCCCAAGGACGTCGCTTTCCACCCGGTTACCGACCGCCCGAACCACGTCGATTTCCTGCGCCTGGCCAAGGGCGCGAAAGTGGACGTTGCGGTCCCCGTCCTGTTCGTGAACGAAGAGGCGAGCCCGGGCCTGAAGAAGGGCGGCGTGCTGAACGTCGTGCGCCACGAGCTCGAGCTGGTCTGCGACGCGAACAAGATCCCGAACGAGATCGAGATCGACGTCACCGGCCTCGAGGTCGGCGATTCGATCCACATCAGCCACGTCAAGCTGCCCGAGGGTTCGGAAAGCGCGATCACCGATCGCGACTTCACGATCGCGACGGTCGTGGCCCCGTCGGCGCTCAAGCGGGCCGAGGCGGAAGAGAGCGATGAAGCTCCCGCCGACGCGGTTCCCGCGACCGAGCAGAACGCCGAAGACGACAGCGGCGAGGAAGAGGGCGGCGAAGGCTGACCTTCCCCGCTTCCGGCTATCGCCCGGCAAGAACACGCAGCGCCGGCCCGGCAACGGGCCGGCGTTTTGCGTTTGGGGCGTCGCTTGCCTAACCCACTCGCGCTATGCGAATCGCATCGCACATGCGGGAGAGAAGAGCTTGAGCGACACCGATCACCAGACCGTCCCCGTCCCTGCCGCCGCGAGCGAGGGCGCGAGCTGTTCGCTGGCGGATTACGAGGCGCTCTATCGCCGCAGCATCGACGATCCCGACGCCTTCTGGGCCGAGCAGGCCGCGCGGCTCGAATGGTTCCGCGAACCCGCGCGGATCGCGAACTGGAGCTACGACCCGGTGGATATCCGCTGGTTCGAGGACGGCACGCTGAACGTCTGCCACAACGCGGTGGACCGCCACGTCGCGGCCGGGCGCGGCGACGCGGTGGCCCTGGTGTTCGAGCCGGACGACCCGGCGGGCGAGGTGCGCCGCCTGACTTACGCCGACCTGCAGCGCGAAACGATCCGCATGGCCAATACGCTGAAGGCCATGGGCGTGAAGAAGGGCGACCGGGTCACGATCTACATGCCGATGATCCCCGAAGGCGCGATCGCGATGCTCGCCTGCGCGCGGATCGGCGCGGTCCACTCGGTGATCTTCGGCGGGTTCTCGCCCGATGCCATCGCCGGCCGGATCGAGGACTGCCGCAGCGACTGGGTCGTCACCGCTGACGAGGGGCTGCGCGGATCGAAGACGATCCCGCTCAAGGCCAATGTCGATGCCGCGCTGGAAAAGGTCGCGGTCAGGGCCGTCCTCGTCGTGCGCCACACCGGGGCGGACGTGGCGATGACCGAGGGGCGCGACCACTGGTATCACGCGCTGTCGCAGGGCGTGGCGGATGAATGCCCGTGCGAGGAAATGAACGCGGAAGACCCGCTGTTCATCCTCTACACATCGGGATCGACCGGCAAGCCCAAGGGCGTGCTCCACACCACCGGCGGCTACGCCGTGTGGACCGAAACGACGTTCCGCTACGTCTTCGACTACCGGCCGGGCGAAGTCTACTGGTGCACGGCCGATATCGGCTGGGTCACCGGGCACAGCTATATCGTCTACGGCCCGCTGCAGAACGGGGCGACCGCGCTGATGTTCGAAGGGGTGCCGAACTGGCCCGACCACGATCGCTTCTGGGCCGTCTGCGCCAAACACCGGGTCAATATCTTCTACACCGCGCCGACCGCGATCCGCGCGCTGATGCGCGAAGGCACCGCGCACGTCGACAAGCACGACCTGTCGAGCCTGCGCCTGCTGGGCACCGTGGGCGAACCGATCAACCCGGAGGCCTGGCGCTGGTACCACGACCACGTGGGCGGCGGCGAGACGCCGGTGGTCGATACCTGGTGGCAGACCGAAACCGGCGGGATCATGATCACCACCCTGCCCGGCGCGCACCCGATGAAGCCGGGCAGCGCGGGCCGCCCCTTCTTCGGCGTGTGCCCCGAACTGGTCGACGGCGACGGCGCGATCATCGACGGCGCGGCCGCGGGCAACCTGTGCATCGCGCGGTCCTGGCCCGGGCAGGCGCGCACCGTCTACGGCGATCACGAGCGCTTCGTGCAGACGTATTTCAGCACTTATCCCGGCAAGTATTTCACCGGGGACGGCTGCCGCCGCGACGAAGACGGCTATTACTGGATCACCGGGCGGGTGGACGACGTGATCAACGTCTCGGGCCACCGCATGGGCACGGCCGAAGTCGAAAGCGCGCTGGTGCTGCACCCGAAAGTGGCGGAAGCCGCGGTGGTCGGCTTCCCGCACGACATCAAGGGCCAGGGCATCTATTGCTACGTCACGCTCAACGCGGGGGAGGAACCGTCGGACGATCTCGCCGCCGAACTGCGCTCGCACGTTCGCAAGGAAATCGGCCCGATCGCCACCCCTGATCACCTGCACTTCGCCCCCGCCCTGCCCAAGACGCGTTCGGGCAAGATCATGCGCCGCATCCTGCGCAAGATCGCGGAGAACGACTACGGCGCGCTCGGCGACACCTCGACCCTGGCCGATCCCTCGCTGGTCGACGGGCTGATCGAGGGGCGGCTCAACCGCTAGCCGCCGGCAGCAGGCAGGCAGCAGCCAGCGGGGCATTGCCCCGGCCCGGCCGGCGCACTAGAGCGCGCGCCATGCAGATCTGGGCAGGACTAGGCAATCCCGGGCCGCAATATGCGCTCCACCGTCACAACGTGGGCTTCATGGCCTGCGACGTCATCGCGGAGATGCACGGCTTCGGCGCGGTGCAGAAGAAGTTCTCCGGCTGGGTGCAGGAAGGGCGCATCGGCGGGGAGAAGATCCTGCTGCTCAAGCCCGCGACCTTCATGAACCAGAGCGGGCGCAGCGTGGGCGAGGCGCTGCGCTTCTACAAGCTCGGGTTAGAGGATCTCACCGTCTTTCACGACGAGCTCGACCTCGCGCCGTTCAAGATCAAGGTCCGCACCGGCGGGGGCCTCGCCGGGCACAACGGGCTGCGTTCGATCAACCAGCACCTGGGCGGGCCCGATTTCCACCGGGTGCGGATCGGCATCGGGCACCCGGGGCACAAGGACCGCGTGACCGGGCACGTCCTCGGCAACTATGCCAAGGGCGAAATGGACGCGCTGACCGACATGCTCGCCGCGATCGGGGCCGAGGCGGAATGGCTGGCGAAAGGCGATCCGGCCCGGTTCATGAGCGACGTCGCCCTGCGCATGAACGGCTAGCGCCGCGCAAGCCTATCGACCGGGCGCCGCCCGCTCGGCTAGGGTCCGCGCGCGTTCAGCCGGGCCTTAGGGACCGATCTTGCACGATCATCAGCCAGGAGCCATCGATGCCGACGATAGACCGCCGTTCCCTGCTCGCCGGGGCCGCCGCCACGACCGCCCTCGCCGCCGGCGCCGCGCGCGCCCAGCCCGACCGGGTCGCGGCACGGCCCGACCTTTCGGGCAAGTCGATCCTGATCACCGGCTGCTCATCGGGCTTCGGCCGCGCCGGGGCGGAACACTACGCCCGGCTCGGCGCGAAAGTCTTCGCCACGATGCGCAACCTGCCCCGGCCCGAGGGGGAAGAACTGGAACGCCTTGCGCGGGACGAGGGGCTCGATATCACCGTGCTCGAACTCGACGTGCTCGACGACGACATGGTGGCGCGCGCCGTCTCGCAGGCCGAAGGCATGGCCGGCGGCG
Organism: Pelagerythrobacter marinus; assembly: GCF_034375205.1. Taxonomy (NCBI): domain Bacteria; kingdom Pseudomonadati; phylum Pseudomonadota; class Alphaproteobacteria; order Sphingomonadales; family Erythrobacteraceae; genus Pelagerythrobacter; species Pelagerythrobacter marinus. Next base: position 1,470,798 of record NZ_CP139719.1, read on the forward strand.
CGCTCGGCGTGCTGGTGAACAATGCCGGGATCGGCATTTCGGGGCCGGTCGAGGTCCAGGACATGGAGGCGACCCGCCTCGCCTTCGACACCAACGTCTTCGGCTATTACCGCCTCGCCCGCGCCGTCCTGCCGGCCATGCGCGCGCGCGGCGGGGGGCAGATCTTCGCCGTTTCCTCGCAGCTCGGGCGCGTCATCGCGCCCTATGCCGGGCACTATTCGGCCAGCAAGTTCGCGGTCGAGGCGATGTTCGAACAGCTCGCCTATGAACTCGTGCCGCACAATATCGACGTCACGATCGTCGAGCCGGGCGGCTACCCGACGAAAGTATGGGTCAACCGGAACGTCTATACCGCCGCGCTGCGCGACCGCGCGGCGCAGGTCCACAAGGACGGCTATCCCGACGTTGTCGCCCGCATGGGGCTGGAGGACGGCTCGGGCCGGACCGCCGACGTCATGGATATCCCGCGCGCGATCGCGCAGATCATCGCCATGCCGCCCGGCACCCGCCCGCTGCGCCGCGCGGTCAGCGGCGGCTCGATCCCGCAGGAGGAGATCAATCGCGTCACCGCCGCCACCCAGCTCGCCTGGCTCGGCGGGTCGCAGCGGGTCGGCCCCCTGGTGCGGGCGGTGCACGGATAGCGCCGAGCTTGTCGCGCGACGGCATTTCTTTATAGCGCCCGCACCGCAAGGCCGCGGCACTTTCGCGGGCGACGGTAGATGGAAGGTATTCGAAGCAAATGGGTTTCCGCTGCGGAATCGTCGGGCTGCCGAATGTGGGCAAGTCCACCCTGTTCAACGCGCTGACCGAGACGCAGGCCGCGCAGGCGGCGAACTATCCGTTCTGCACGATCGAGCCCAACGTGGGCCAGGTCGCCGTGCCCGACGAACGGCTGGACAGGATCGCCGCGATCGCCGGTTCGGCGAAAGTGATCCCGACCCAGCTCGCCTTCGTCGACATCGCCGGCCTCGTGAAAGGCGCCAGCAAGGGCGAAGGCCTGGGCAACCAGTTCCTCGGCAATATCCGCGAGGTCGATGCCGTGGTCCACGTCCTGCGCTGTTTCGAGGACGACGATATCCAGCACGTCGCCAACCGCGTGGACCCGATCGCCGATGCCGAGGTGGTCGAGACCGAGCTGATGCTGGCGGATCTCGAAAGCCTGGAAAAGCGTGTTCCCGCGGCCGCGAAGAAGGCGACCGGCGGTGACAAGGAAGCGAAGATCATGGCCAGCGTGCTGGGCCAGGCGCTCGATCTGCTGCGCGACGGCAAGCCCGCGCGGCTGACCGAGCCGAAGGACGACGAGGAAGCCCGCATCTTCGCCCAAGCCCAGCTCCTCACCGCCAAGCCGGTGCTCTACGTCTGCAATGTCGCCGAGGAAGACGCGGCCGAAGGCAACCCGCTCAGCGCGCGCGTGTTCGAGAAGGCGGCGGCCGAAGGGGCCGAGGCGGTCGTCGTATCCGCGGCGATCGAGGCCGAGCTGGTCGCGATGGACGAGGAAGAACGCGCCGAGTACCTGGCCGAGCTGGGCCTGGCGGAAAGCGGCCTCAGCCGCGTGATCCGCGCCGGCTACAAGCTGCTGGGCCTCAAGACCTTCTTCACCGCCGGCCCGAAGGAATCGCGCGCCTGGACTTTCCCCGACGGTGCCCGGGCGCCCCAGGCCGCGGGCGAGATTCACACCGATTTCGAGCGCGGCTTTATTCGTGCTGAAACAATTGCCTACGAAGACTACGTCGCGCTCGGCGGCGAAGCCGGCGCTCGCGAAGCCGGCAAGCTGCGCCAGGAAGGCAAGGAATACCTGGTGCAGGACGGCGACGTGATGCTGTTCAAGTTCAACGTCTGACCGATCGGAGCGACATCATGACCAGGCTTGCCCGTGCCCTCTCGCTGGCGGCGGCGGCGCTGCTCGCCGCCTGCGTGCCCGCGGCCGACGCCCCTTCGCTGCAATCCGCCGGCGCCCCGGCGGCCGCCACGGCGCAGGAGCGCGCGCCGGTCACGATCCTGGTCTCGATCGACGGGTTCCGTCCCGATTACCTCGACCGCGGCGTGACGCCCACGCTCTCGCGCCTCGCGCAAGGCGGGGTGCGCGCGCCGATGCAGCCCTCGTTCCCGACCAAGACCTTCCCCAACCACTGGACGCTGGTGACCGGCGAGGTGCCCGATGTCCACGGGATCACCGCCAACCGGATCGAACACCCCGAGCGGCCGGAGGAAGTCTTCACGATGGCGACGCTCGATCCCTGGTGGTGGAACGCCTCCCGCCCGGTCTGGGTCGAGGCGGAGGAAGCCGGCATCCGCACCGCGGCGATGTTCTGGCCCGGATCGGCGGTCGCCTGGGGCGGCACGATGCCCGAGGGCGGACGGGGTTCGCCCCAAGGCGGCCGCTACCCGCAGGACTGGCAGCAGTTCAGCATGGAAGTGACCAATACCCAGCGCGTGAACGCCGTGCTCGACTGGCTGCGCCGCCCGGCCCGGATACGCCCGGGCTTCGTCACCCTCTATTTCGACGCGGTGGACACCGCCGGCCACCGCGGCGGGCCCGACAGTGCCGAGCTGAACGCTGCGGTCCGCACGATCGATCGCCATATCGGCGATCTCGTGAGCGGCCTGGCCGAGCTGGGGCAGCCGGCGAACCTGGTCATCGTCTCCGATCACGGGATGGCGGCGACGAGTTCGCAGCGGGTCGTCGCGCTCGACGAAACCGTCGATCCGGCGCTCTACCGGGTGGTCGAAAGCGGCGCCTATGCCACCTTCCACCCGACCGAGGGCAATCGCCGCGCGTTCGAGGCCGCGCTGCTGCGCGATCATCCGCACATGCAATGCTGGCGCAAGGAGGCCATCCCCGCGCGCTTCGCCTATGGCACGAACCCGCGCGTCCCCCCCTACCTCTGCGTCGCGGAAACCGGCTGGACCATCGCCCGCACCCGCAGCGCGCGCGAATGGACCGGGGGCAGCCACGGTTACGACCACGAGGCACCCGAAATGGCGGCGCTGTTCCTTGCCCATGGCCCGGCGTTCGAGCGCGGCGTGCGCCTGCCCACGGTCCGCAACACCGCCGTCGCGCCGCTCGTGCGCGTGCTGCTCGGCCTCGGCGACGGGAGCGGTGCCGAGGCGTTCCGCCCCGCGCTGAAGCGGCAAGGGGCGGCGGCCGACTGACCGCCCGGCGGCGCCTGCCGGAACGGACTGCACCCTTGCGGCGTTTCCCAGCCAGTAAACAGGGGAACAGCAAGACATGGCAACGAAGTCCGAACGGTTCAGCAGCCTGGTTCGCGTCGGCTATTTCAGCCGCGCGATCCTCTATTCCGTCCTCGGGCTGATCGCGCTCACCAGCGCCGGGCGCATTCGGCAGGGCACGAACGGGATATTCCAGGCGATCCAGGAATTCCCGCTCGGCACCGCGATCCTCTGGCTCATGGTGGTCGGCCTCGTCGCCTATGCACTGTTCCGGCTCGCCTCCCCGCTGTTCGATATCGAGAACCAGGGGAGCGACAAGACCGGGTGGGCGCACCGCATCGGCCATGCCGGCAGCGCGATCGGCCACCTCGCGCTCGCCTATTCGGCGTTCAACTTCGCCACCTCGGGCTCCGACAACGGGGGCGGCGCGCAGGCGGCGGCGTCTGGCGTCCTGTCGGTCCAGTTCGGCGGGGCGATCCTCGGCCTGCTCGGCATTGCCTTCATCGTCGCCGCGGTGTTCCAGGCCAAGAAGGGCTGGACGGGCGAATTCATGCACCGCATCGCACCCGGGGCCCCTTCGCAGACCCGCTGGCTCGGCGGGATCGGCTATATCGCCCGCGCGGTCGTGTTCCTCCTGATCGGCTGGTCGCTGGTTCAGGCCGGCTTCCTGTCGAGCGGCAGCGAACAGGTCCTGACGCTGGGCGACGCCGTGGCCAGCCTGGCCGACGACGGCGTGATCTTCACGCTCGTGGCGATCGGCCTGCTGATGTTCGGTCTCTTCAGCCTCGTCCTCGCGCGCTATCGCATCATTCCCGAGCTCGACGCCGAAGGGATGCGTCCGGCCTTCCGCTCCTAGTCGAAGGCGGCGAGGATCGGGCACGGCCCGGCATCGCCCCGCGCACAGTCGCTGGCCAGCCGGGCGAGCGACCGGCGGGCGGCGGCAAGGGCCGCGATCTGCGCGTCGAGCGCCGCGATCCGTTCGCGCGCCATCGCCCGGGCCCGCGGCCGGTCGTCGGTCCGGTCGAGCGCGATCAGCTCGGCAATCTCGGCCAGCGAGAAGCCCGCCGCCTGCGCCTGCCGCACGAAACGCAGGCGGCGCAGGTCCTCCGCGCCGTAGTGCCGCCCGCCGGGCGCGCTTCCCCGCGGCACGGCGAGCAGCCCCTTGCGTTGATAGAACCGCACCGTTTCGACCCCGACCCCGCCGGCGCGGGCGAGATCGGAAATGCGCATCATTTTCATGCTTGACTCCGTACCACGGTACGGAGGCTATGGAGGAATGCATGAGCGACGACAAGACCGCAACGCTGCACCGCATGGTCATGGACAAGCACGTCTGCCCCTATGGCGTGAAGGCCCGGTGGCTCCTGCAACGCCATGGCTACGCGGTGGACGACCGGTGGCTGACCACGCGCGAGGAAACCGACGCCTTCAAGCGGGAACACGGGGTCGATACGACGCCGCAGACCTTCATCGGGGGCGAGCGGATCGGCGGCTATAGCGAGCTGCGCGCTTTCCTGGGCAAGCCCCTGCCCGGCGAAGGCGCGACCAGCTATCGCCCGGTGATCGCCGTGTTCGCCATTGCCGCCGCGCTGGCCATGGCGGCCAGCCACCTGGCGTTCGGCTCCGCCATCACCGTGCGCGCGGCCGAATGGTTCGTGGCCTTCACGATGGCGATCCTCGCCATGCTGAAGCTGCAGGACGTGGAACGCTTCTCGACCATGTTCGTCGGCTACGATCTCCTTGCGCGGCGCTGGGTGCCCTATGCCTATGCCTATCCGTTCCTGGAGGCCGGGGCCGGCGTGCTTATGGCGGCCCATGCGCTGAACTGGCTCTCGATCCCGGTGGCGCTGGTCATCGGCACGATCGGGGCGGCCAGCGTGTTCTACGCCGTCTATGTCCAGAAGCGCGCGATCAAGTGCGCCTGCGTCGGCGGGTCTGGCAACGTGCCGCTCGGTTTCGTCTCGCTCACCGAGAACCTTTTCATGATCGGCATGGCGATCTGGATGATCGCCAGGTACTGAAGGAACACCACCTGGATGCGTATCTCACTTCTCGCGGCGGCTGCCGCGCCCGCCCTGCTCGCCCCCCTTCCCGCGCTGGCCCAGACCGGCCCCGACGCGGCCCCCGGCATGGACGACGAACCGATCGATCATCCGCGCGATCGCGCGACGATGGATCATGGGGCAATGGATCATGGGGCAATGGGTCATGGGGCGATGGACCACGGGGCGATGGACCACGGCCCCGCGCACGGCGGCGAAGGGTCGGGCACCTCGCGCCTTCCCGCGAACGAGACGATGGACCACGGCGCGGCGATCGATCTCGGCGGCGATGCCAGCCTGATGCTCCACGGTTTCGTCTGGCCGGTCTATACCGACCAGGGCGGCCCGCGCGGCGACGACAAGTTCTACGTCCAGTCGATGGCCATGGCGACGCTGGAAAAGCCGTTCGACGGGGGCAAGCTGACCCTGCGCACGATGATGAGCCTCGAACCGGCCATGCGGCACGACGGCTATCCCAACCTCTTCGCCACCGGCGAAGTCGCCTATGGCGAACCGCTGGTCGACCGGCAGCACCCGCACGACCTGTTCATGGAACTGGCAGGCAGGATCGAGGTCGATATCGGCGAGGATACGAGCGCCTTCCTCTACGGCGGCCCGGTGGGCGAGCCGGCGCTGGGGCCGAGCGCGTTCATGCATCGCGCCAGCGCCCGCTACAACCCGGAGGCGCCGATCACCCATCACTGGTTCGATTCGACCCATATCACTTACGGCGTCGTGACGGCCGGCATCGGCGGACCGGCCTGGCAGCTGGAGGGCAGCGCCTTCCGCGGCCGCGAGCCGGACGAGTTCCGCTGGAACATCGAGACGCCGCGGCTCGATTCGTGGAGCGTGCGCGCCAGCTTCGCCCCCGCCCCGGCCTGGCTGCTCCAGGCGAGCTACGGCCAGATCGACGAACCCGAGGCGATGCACGGCGGCGCGGACGAACACCGGACGACCGCCTCGGTCCACTACAACGACGGGCGCGGCCTGTCGGCCATGGCGGCATTTTCCGCCAAGGACCGCCGGCCCGGCGACACGCTGACCGCCTGGCTGGGCGAAGTGAACTGGGATCTTTCCGATCGGCACACGCTGTTCGGCCGGGTCGAGAACGTGAAGAACGACGAGCTTTTTCCCGATCACCACGATCCGCTGCACCACGAGGCGTTCCGGATCACCAAGTTCCAGGCCGGCTATGCCTATCGCCTGCCGCTGGGGCCGGTTAACGTGGCGCTGGGCGGCAGCCTCTCCGCCTTTGCCAAGCCGGCGGAACTGGCCCCCTATTACGGAGACGGTCCGATGGGCTACACGCTGTTCGCGCGATTCAGCCTGGGGGACTAGTGTGAAGTACTTTGAAGATATCGAGATCGGGACCAGGCAGAGCTTCGGCTCGTACGAGGTCACGCGCGAGGAAGTGATCGACTTCGCGCAAAAATACGATCCGCAGCCGTTCCATCTCGACGACGAGGCCGCGGCGAAGACCCATTTCGGGCGCCTCTCGGCCAGCGGCTGGCAGACCTGCGCGATGACGATGCGCATGATGGTGGAGAACATGCACCGCGAAGAGCAGGCCGGGCTGGGATCGCCCGGCATCGACGAGCTGAAGTGGCGCCGCCCGGTCTATCCGGGCGACACCCTGCGGTGCGAGACCGAGGTGATCGCCCGGCGCCGCAGCCGCAAACGGCCCGAGATGGGCCTGTTCCGGTCGCGCATCCAGGTCTTCAACCAGCACGACGACGTGGTGCTGGAAATGATCTCGAACGGGCTGATCCGCGTGCGCGATCCGTCGGCCCCGATCGAGGATGCCCCGACCGGCTGAACCGCTAACGAGGCCTTGCCGCCGGTCGCCTCAGGTGCCGCACTGGGCGATTCCGCTGGCCCCGTAGACGACCTGGCCGCGCCCGTTGCGCAGTTCCAGCCGCGCGGGATAGTCGGTCGTCTCCATGCCGCTGCGCGCGCCTTCCCGCTCGGCCAGGTCCAGCAGCATCGCATACTCGCGCCCGTCGTAACGCGCCCGCGCCATGACGGGCAATTGCGGGCTCCCCGCATCGGGCGCGAGCCGGTGGATGCGCCCGTCGATCTTGACGAAGGCGCCGCGTTCCATGGCCAGGGCCAGAAGGTCCGCCTCCCCTTCCCCGGCCGCGGCCCCTTCCCCGGCCCCCTCCCGCCCTTCTTCGCCTTCGCGCAGGAACGCGCAGCCGGCGCCCGAAAGGCGATGCTGTTCGATATCGGGATAAGTGATCGCCTCCAGTTCGACCGGGTCGGGCGGAACGTCTTGCGCCGCCTCGACCGCGGCGATCGCGCGATCTTCGGCCGCGCGCTTCTCCTCCGCCGTGGGCGCAGGTTCGCCGCAGGCGATCAACGCGAAAGGCAGCATCAAGGGCACAAGCCGTTTCATATCAATGCCTTCCGAACAGTTTCTCGACATCTTCCATCTTCAGCTTGACCCAGGTCGGGCGGCCGTGATTGCACTGGCCCGAACGCGGGGTGCGCTCCATTTCGCGCAGCAGCGCGTTCATTTCCGCGACCGAGAGCACGCGGCCCGCGCGGACCGACCCGTGGCAGGCCATTGTCGCGAGCACGAGGTCGAGCTTCTCCCCCAGAAGCAGGGCCTCGCCGTGGTGGGCGAGATCGTCGGCAATGTCCTGCAGCAAGCGGGCCGGGTCGGACTTGCGCAGCGAATGCGGCACGCTGCGCACCAGCATGGCGCCCGGTCCGAAGCGCTCGATCGCCAGGCCCAGCCCGGCGAGCTTTTCGGCGGCGTCCTCCAGCCTGTCGCAGGCGGTCTCCTCCAGCTCGACCACTTCGGGGATCAGCAGGGCCTGCGCGCGCGCGACCGAGTCCCCGGCCCCCGCCGCGCGCAGCCGTTCGAGCACGAGACGTTCGTGCGCGGCGTGCTGGTCGACGAGAACCAGCCCGTCCGCCGCCTCGGCGACGATATAGGTATTGGCCACCTGGCCGCGCGCGATGCCGAGCGGGTACCGGGCCGCGTCGTCGGGCAGCGGGGCGGCTTGCTCGGCCCGGCCTTGCGGCGATGCCATCACGTCCTGCTCGTGCTCGCGCCAGGCCTGCGATGCCTCGCGCACGCCGGCCGCCGGGGCCGACCAGTCGCGGCCGGAGAAGATCGATTGCAGGGCCGCCGCCGGGGCGGGCTCGGCCACCGGCTCGCTCTGCCAGCGGCCCATGGCGGCCGCGTCTGGGGCCTGTGCGCTGCGCCGGTCGCCGGTCGCCAGCGCCTGGCGCAGGCCGGAAACAATGAAACCGCGCACGCCCGCCGCGTCGCGAAAGCGCACCTCGGTCTTCGCCGGGTGCACGTTGACGTCCACTTCCTGCGCCGGCAGGTCGAGGAACAGCGCCAGCACGGCATGGCGATCGCGCGCCAGCATGTCGGCATAGGCCCCGCGCACCGCGCCGCTCAGCAGGCGATCCTTCACCGGACGCCCGTTGACGAACAGGTACTGGTGATCGGCCACGCCGCGGTTGTAGGTCGGCAACCCGGCGATCCCGGTCAGCTTCATCGCCCCGCGCTCAAGGTCGATCGCGACGCCGTTCGCCTCCAGCTCGCGCGCGACGATCTGCGCCACCCGCCCGGCCAGCGGCTGGTCGGCCTGGAGCGAGAGGATCCGCCGCTCGCCATGCTCGAACGTGAAGGCAATGTCGGGCCGGGCCATGGCCAGGCGCCGCACGACGTCGTGACAGGCGGCATATTCGCTCCGCGCCGTGCGCAGGAACTTGCGCCGGGCCGGCACCCTGGCGAACAGGTTTTCCACCCGCACCCGCGTTCCGGGCGGCAGCGCGGCCGGCCCGTCCTCGCAAGGGTCGCCGTGATCGACCACGCATTTCCAGCCCTCGCCCGCGCCCTGCGGCCGGCTTTCCAGCGTCAGCCGCGCGACGCTGGCGATCGAAGGCAGGGCCTCGCCGCGAAAGCCCAGGCTCGCCACCCGTTCGATCGCGCCTTCTTCGCCCACCAGGCTTTCGGGCAGCTTCGAGGTCGCGTGCCGTTCCAGCGCCAGCGCCATCTCCTGCGGCGACATGCCGCAGCCATCGTCGGTCACCTCGATCCGGCTGAGCCCGCCGTCCACGATCCTGACCGCGATGCGCGACGCGCCGGAATCGATCGCGTTCTCGACCAGCTCCTTCAGCGCAGAGGCGGGCCGTTCGACCACTTCGCCCGCGGCAATGCGGTTTACCAGCGTTTCGGGAAGGCGGCGAATTTCGGGCATTGCCGGGTACCTAGCGGCGAAGCGCCGTGAATTCGAGGCCGGCGGAAGGGTTTACCCAGCTTTTCGCAACAATTCTTTTGGCCTTTTTCCGCAGCTTTGGTTAAGGACCCGCGATCCCTGTCAGATGCGGGTTACGGCAGTCGCGGGTAACTGCGGCGAGGGCCCGAGACACATACGGAAAACGCGCAACGGCAATGAGCTTCCTATCCAACATGTTCAAATTCGGCTCGCAGAACCTCGCGATCGACCTCGGCACCGCCAACACCCTGGTCTATGTCCAGGACCAGGGCATCATTCTCAACGAGCCATCGGTGGTCGCGATCGAGACGATCAACGGGATCAAGCGCGTGAAGGCCGTGGGCGACGATGCCAAGATGATGATGGGCAAGACGCCCGACAGCATCGAGGCGATCCGCCCGCTGCGCGACGGCGTGATCGCCGACATCGAGATCGCCGAGGAGATGATCAAGCACTTCATCCGCAAGGTGCACGGGAAGAAGAGCCTGTTCCGCTATCCCGAGATCACGATCTGCGTCCCCTCCGGCTCGACCTCGGTCGAACGGCGCGCGATCCGCGACGCGGCGAGCAATGCGGGGGCGAGCGCGGTCTACCTGATCCTCGAGCCGATGGCCGCGGCGATCGGGGCCGACATGCCGGTGACCGAGCCGGTCGGGTCGATGGTCGTCGATATCGGCGGCGGCACGACCGAAGTCGCGGTGCTGTCGCTGCGCGGGCTTGCCTATACCACCTCGGTCCGCACCGGGGGCGACAAGATGGACGAGGCGATCGTTTCCTACGTCCGCCGCCACCACAACCTGCTGATCGGCGAATCGACGGCGGAGCGGATCAAGAAGGATTACGGCATCGCCACGGTGCCCGAAGACGGCGTGGGCGAAACGATCACGCTGAAGGGCCGCGACCTGGTGAACGGCGTGCCGAAGGAAATCACGATCAACCAGGCCCACGTGGCCGAGGCGCTGGCCGAACCGATCGGCGCGATCGTCGAAGGCGTGCGGATCGCGCTGGAGAACACCGCGCCCGAACTCGCCGCCGACATCGTGGACCAGGGCATCGTGCTGACCGGCGGCGGCGCGCTGATCCAGGAACTGGACGAGCACTTGCGCGAGGAAACCGGCCTGCCCGTCAGCATTGCCGAAGACCCGCTGTCGTGCGTCGCCATCGGCACCGGCCGGGCGATGGAAGATCCGATCTATCGCGGCGTGTTGATGACCGCCTGAGGGGGAACGTATGGCGCCGCCTTCGTCACGGCGCTCGAGCTATTCGCGCAGGGCGCAATACGGGGTCTTCACCGGCTACGTCATCGCCGGGATCGGCGCGCTCGTCGGTGCCGTCCTCCTCGCCCTCTCGCTCTGGCGGCCGGCAAGCTTCAACGGCCCGCGCGCGGTTGCCGGCGACGCCGTTGCCCCCGCGGCCACGGCGAGCGCGAATGTCCGGGCCGAAAGCCAGGGCCTGTTCGACGCGATCGGCGGGTACCTGCGCGCCGGCAGCCAGAATGCCGAGCTGAAGAAGGAAGTCGAACTCGCCCGCATCCGCCTGGCGGAGGCGGAGGCGCTGGCGCAGGAAAACGCGCGCCTGAAGGCCCTCCTCGGCCTCTACGAGACGGAGGAGAAGCCGGTCGCCGTCGCGCGCCTGATCGGCTCCACGTCCGCGAGCGCGCGACGTTTCGCCTATCTCGGCGCGGGCCGCGCGGACGGCGTGGTGGCCGGAATGCCGGTGCGCAGCCCGCGCGGCGTCGTCGGCCGCGTGCTGGAGGTCGGCCGCGACAGCGCGCGCGTCCTCCTGCTGACCGATAGCCAGAGCGTCCTGCCCGTGCGGCTGGCGCAGGGCAACGTCGTCGCCTTCGCCGAGGGGCGCGGCGACAGCCTGCTGCGTATTCGTCTGGTGAACCTGGGCATCAACCCGCTGAAGCCGGGCGACGTCTTCGTCACCAGCGGGGCCGGCGGTTACTACCGCCCCGGCATCGCGGTGGCGATCGTGGCCGAGAAGACCGAGGACGGCGCGCTGGCGCGGATCATCAGCGACCCGGCGGCAACCGATTACGTCGCGGTCGAGGCGATCTGGCAGGAAGATGCCCTGCGCGCGGCGCAGACGCCCGCGGCGGAGCCGGTGACCGAGTAATGGAGCGGACCGATCCCCGGTCGCGCCGCGATGCATACGGCTCGCGCATCAACCGGACCCATTCCCCCGCGCTCGCCTACGCCGTGCCCTGGGGGACGATCCTTCTCGCCTCGCTCCTGCCGCTGTTCCCGATCGCCTCGGCCGCGCCGGTCGTCCCGCCGATCGGGCTGATGACGCTGGTCGCCTGGCGCCTCGTGCGGCCGGGCCTCATGCCGGTCTGGGCGGGCCTGCCGCTGGGCGCGTTCGACGACCTGTTCAGCGGGCAGCCATTCGGCAGCGCTATCCTGCTGTGGTCGCTGGCCATGATCGCGATCGAGGCGATCGAGATTCGCTTCCCCTGGCGGTCGTTCGTCCAGGACTGGCTGATCGCCGGCGCCATCGTCGCCACCTATATCGTCGCTGCTGCGGTGGTATCGGGGGCCCATCTATACGCCCCGCTGCTGGCCGCGCTGCTGCCGCAGATCTTGCTGTCCCTGCTCCTCTATCCCATTATCGCCCGCATGATTTCCATCCTCGACCGTTTCAGGCTGCTCCGTATCTGGATGATCGGCTGATGCTCGGCAGGAAATCGCGCGCGCGCAAGGCCCTTTCGTCCCAGCTCACTTCCGCCACGCTCGACAATATCTACGATCGTCGCAGCTTCGTCATCGCGGCGGTGGGCGCGGGCATCGGCACGCTGCTGGCGGTGCGGATGGGCTATATCGCGATCGCGGAGAACGAGAAGTACCGGACCGAGGCGGAAAGCAACCGCGTCAACCTGTCGCTGATCCCGCCGCGCCGCGGGTGGATCCTCGATCGCAACGACGCGCCGCTGGCGTCCAACCGGGCCGACTTCCGCGTCGACGTGATCCCCGAGCGGATGACCGACAAGGAACGCGAGATCGAGGTTCTGGGCGAAGTGCTCTCGCTCGACCGCGCGCAGTTGATCGACTTGCGCGAGCGGATCGACCAGACGCGCGGCTTCCGCCCGGTCGAGGTCGGCAGCGGCCTCAGCTACGAACAGTTCGCCGCGCTCAGCGTGCGCCTGCCCGACCTGCCCGGCGTCGTGCCGCAGCGCGGCTTCTCGCGCTTCTACCCCACGGGCCCCTCGGTCGGGCACCTGATCGGTTATGTCGGCCCGGCTTCGGCCGAGGAGTACGAGGCGGATCGCAACCCCCTGCTGATCACGCCCGGCTACAAGATCGGCAAGGACGGGCTGGAAAAGCAGTTCGAGCAGCGCCTGCGCGGCGTCCCCGGCGCGCGCCGGGTCGAAGTGACCGCCTCGGGCCGGATCGTGCGCGACCTCGAAACGCGCGAGGACGTCCAGGGCGAGCCGGTCAAGCTGACGATCGACGGCCCGCTGCAGGACTATGCCGCCCGCCGGATCGGCCTCGAATCGGGCTCGGTCGTGGTCATGGACTGCCGCACCGGCGACCTGCTGTGCATGGCCTCGATGCCCAGTTTCGATCCCAACAGCTTTTCCGACGGGATCGGCAGCGTCGAATATGCGATGCTGCGCGAGGACGAACGCGTCCCCTTGCGCAACAAGGTGCTGAAAGGCCTCTATCCGCCCGGCTCGACGGTGAAGCCGATGGTTTCGATGGCGTTCCTGCGCGAGGGGCTCGACCCGGAAGAAACCGTCTATTGCGGCGGCGGCCTGAGGGTCGGCAACCGCGTGTTCCGCTGCTGGAAACGGGGCGGCCACGGCCACGTGAACATGGCCAAGGGCATCTACCAGAGCTGCGACGTCTATTACTATCACTTCGCACAGCGGATCGGGATGGACCCGATCGCGGCCATGGCCCGGCGCTGCGGCATGGGCCAGGAATTCGACCTGCCGGTGTTGAGCCAGTTCTACGGCACCGTTCCCGACCCGGCGTGGAAACTGCGCAAGCACGGGCGCGAATGGCAGGCCTTCGACACGGTCAACGCCACGATCGGCCAGGGCTACATGCTCTCCAATCCGCTGCAGCTGGCGGTCATGGCATCGCGCATCGCCACCGGCCGCCATGTCCAGCCCCGCCTGCTCTACGGCGGCGCGGAGGCACCGTTCGCCTCGGCCGACTTCCCCGCCGAACACGTCAGGCTCGTGCGCGAGGCGATGAGCGACGTCGTCAACGGCCCCGGAACGGCCGGGCGCGCGCGCCTGCCGCTGCCCGACGTGCTGATGGCGGGCAAGACCGGGACCGCGCAAGTCGTCTCGCTGTCGAAATCGGATGGCCGCTCGGGCCCGTGGAAGTATCGCGACCACGGGCTGTTCATCTTCTTCGCGCCGTTCGACAACCCGCGCTATGCCGGCGCGGTGGTGATCGAACACGGCGGCGGATCGGGCGCGGCCTATCCGATCGCCCGCGACGTGACGACATTCCTGTTCGACCCGACCAAGGGGATGGACGCGCTTCACGCGCTTGAAAAGCAATGGGGCGGCACCGCGCAGGAACGGCTGACCAGGAAGTACGCCGCCTATGCCGAGCAGGCAGGCGCGGACGTGCCGCCGGTGCCGCGCCGTGAAGAGGAAATCTTCGACCGTGTCGACGCCGAGGCCCGGGCCGCCGCGATGGTGCCGGTGAACGAGGCGACCGACGCCGCAATCAACCGTTCGCAGGTGGACGAATGAACTCGGTCGTCCCCGCCCCGATCGCGCGCCAGCCCTGGGGAATGCTGATCCCGCTATTCATGCTGGTCGGCTTCGGCGCGATGGTGCTGTTCTCCGCCGCGGGCGGCAACTGGAAGCCTTTCGCCATTCCGCACCTCGTGCGCTTCGCCGTGTTCCTGGCGATGGCCGGCGTGATGACGCTGTTCAGCCGGGATCTCGTGCGCCTGCTCGCCTACCCCGGCTACGCTCTGGTCCTGGCCATGCTGGTCGCGGTGGAGGCGATGGGCTTCGTCGGCGGCGGCAGCCAGCGCTGGCTCGACCTGGGGGTGATCCAGCTGCAGCCATCCGAACTGATGAAGCCGGCGATCGTCCTGGTCCTGGCGCGCTTCTACAGCGGGCTTCCCCCTTCGATGACGACGTCGTGGCGCGCGCTCGTTCCGGCGGGCGTGCTGATCGCGCTGCCGATGGGGCTCGTCCTGCTCCAGCCCGATCTCGGCACGACGCTGGCCATCGCCTTCGGCGGGGTCGTGGTCATGTTCCTGGCCGGCCTGCCGCTGCGCTGGTTCGCGGCCGGCGCGATCGGGGCCATGATCGTCGCGCCGATCGCCTATTTCTTCGGCCTGCACGATTACCAGCGGCGGCGGGTGACGACCTTCCTCGATCCCGAAAGCGATCCGCTGGGCGCCGGCTATCACATCACCCAGTCGAAGATCGCGATCGGCTCGGGCGGGCTGACCGGCAAGGGCTTCAACGAGGGATCGCAGAGCCATCTCAATTACCTGCCCGAGCCGCACACCGATTTCGTCTTCGCGACGATGGCCGAGGAATGGGGCCTGCTCGGCGGCCTGGCGGTGATCCTGATCTTCGGCCTGATCCTGCGCTGGGGCCTCCAGGTCGCGCACCGCTCGCAGGATCGCTTCGCCAAGCTGCTGGCGGCCGGGATGGTGGCGACGATCTTCTTCTACGTCGCGATCAACCTGATGATGGTCATGGGCCTGGCCCCGGTGGTCGGGATCCCGCTTCCGTTCATGAGCCACGGCGGTTCGTCGATGCTGACGAACATGATCTGCATCGGCTCGCTGATGATGGTCAATCGCTGGAATCGGCAGGCGCCGCAGAGCCGTTTTCGCTAGATCGCGAAATCACCCCTTTTCATGCTCGCGAGGATCGCTATATGCAGCGCCTCCCGAGTCGGGGCCCTGCCCCGCCCGGCCAGCCGAAACGGCATGGGGACGCATAGCTCAGTTGGTAGAGCAGCTGACTCTTAATCAGCGGGTCCTAGGTTCGAGCCCTAGTGCGTCCACCATTTCCCACCATTCGCCCCTTCCCCAGCGCGCCGCTTGTGCTACCGGGCTGGCAGTTCTGATGCGGAGATTTGCATGGCGCGTTTCCTGGTGGTCGAGGCCCGGTTCTACGAACATCTCAACGACCTGTTGCTCGACGGCGCGCGCAGCGCGCTGGAGGCGGCGGGGCACGAAGTCGAGGTCGTGACCGTTCCGGGCGCGCTGGAGGTGCCCGGCGCGATCGCGCTTGCCGCCGAGAGCGGGCGGTTCGACGGCTTCGTCGCGCTCGGCATCGTCATTCGCGGCGAGACCTATCACTTCGAGATCGTCGCGGGCGAGAGCGCGCGCGGGATCATGGCCCTTTCGATGGACGGCATTGCGATCGGCAACGGCATCCTGACGGTCGAGAACGAGGAACAGGCGCTCGTCCGCGCGAAGAAGGCGGAAAAGGACAAGGGCGGCGAGGCTGCCCGCGCCGCCATGGCCATGCTGGCCCTGCAGGACAAGTTCGCTTGATCGCGGCGTCCCGGCGCGGCCGCCCGGCACAGGTGCCCGCGTGAACGGACCGCTCGAATGGATTGCCGCCATCGGCACGATGATCGCTGCCGGGCTGATCGCCGCCGACCTGGGGCGCAAGGCCACCGGCTGGGGCTTCGTGCTGTTCTGCGCTGTGGCGATCACCTGGATCGTGTCCGGCCTGACGAGCGGGGCCATGCCGATCGCCGCGATGAACGCGATCCTGCTGGCCATCAACGCCTGGGGCGTGTGGCAATACCTGCTGAGCCCGCGCAACCGGCGCAAGCTGGAAAAGATGGAAGAGCTGGAGGAAGAAGCCGAACGCGAAGTGGACGGCTAGGCCGCCCCTCTCGCGCTCCCCTCCCCCAGCCTTGGCCGCAGCGGCGTCAGTCGGCGAGCCGGCCGAAGCAGGCGTTGCCGGCATAGCGGGCGCTGTCGCCCAGTTCTTCCTCGATCCGGATCAGCTGGTTGTACTTCGCCAGGCGATCCGACCGGGCGAGCGAGCCGGTCTTGATCTGGCCGCAGTTGGTCGCGACCGCGAGGTCGGCAATGGTCGAATCCTCGGTCTCGCCCGAGCGGTGGCTCATCACCGAGGTGTAGCCGGCACGGGTGGCGATATCGACCGCCTCCAGCGTCTCCGTCAGCGTGCCGATCTGGTTGACCTTGACCAGCAGCGAGTTCGCCAGCCCCTTGTCGATCCCCATCCGCAGCCGCTCGGGGTTGGTCACGAACAGGTCGTCGCCGACCAGCTGCACTTTCCCGCCGATGCGATCGGTCAGCGCCTTCCAGCCTTCGAAGTCGTCTTCGCTCATCCCGTCCTCGATCGAGCGGATCGGGTAATCGGCGCACAGGCTCGCCAGGTACTCGGCCATTTCCTCGGGATTGAGCGAGATCTCTTCCCCGGCAAGATCGTAGCGGCCTTCGGAGAAGAACTCGGTCGAGGCGCAATCGAGCGCCAGCGCGACGTCGGCCCCCGGCCGGAAGCCGGCTTCCTCGATCGAGCGCATGATGAAATCGAGCGCCGCGCGCGTGCTGGCGAGATCGGGCGCAAAGCCGCCTTCGTCGCCGACCGCGGTCGAAAGCCCTTTCTGCGCCAGCCCCTTCTTGAGCGTGTGGAACACTTCCGCGCCCCAGCGCACGCCGTCGGCCAGCGTTTCGGCGCCGACCGGCATGATCATGAATTCCTGGATGTCGATCGGGTTGTCGGCATGCTCACCGCCGTTGATGATGTTCATCATCGGCACTGGCAGGACATGGGCCGAAACCCCGCCCAGGTAGCTGTAGAGCGGCAGGCCGCGGGCATTGGCGGCCGCCTTGGCCACGGCCAGGCTGACGCCGAGGATCGCGTTCGCGCCCAGGCGCCCCTTGTTCCCGCTGCCGTCGAGCGCGATCATCGCCAGGTCGATGTCGCGCTGGTCTTCCGCGTCGAGGCCCAGAAGAGTGTCGGCGATCTCTCCGTTCACGGCATCGACGGCCTTCGTCACGCCCTTGCCCAGATAGCGCCCCTTGTCCCCGTCGCGCAGTTCCACCGCCTCGTGCGCGCCGGTAGACGCGCCCGAAGGCACGGCGGCGCGGCCGAAGCTGCCATCTTCCAGCAGGACGTCCACCTCCACTGTCGGATTGCCCCGGCTGTCGAGGATTTCGCGGCCGTGAAGATCGATGATCGCAGTCATGAAGCGCTCCGGGTCGAGAGGTGTTGTAATGGACTATGACACCCCCATATCGGGTGTCTGGCGCCCCTCTATGCGCCGGAACAATGCGGCGCAAGTTGCGTTGGCAACCTGAACAGCTAAAGCGCCGATGACGGCTGCGCGCTGCAAATCAAGTTGAGGGCTTAAGGGAACACGACATGGCTGACGCGACACCTTCCACCACCAAGAAGAAAACGACCGCCAGGAAGCCGGCGGCTCGCAGCACGGCGAAGGCGAAGACGGGTGCCGCCAGCACCCCCGCGCCCGAGAGCCGGACCCCCGATCAACCGACGACGGACCACCGGACCGAAGCCAAGTCGCGTTTCAACTCCGCGCTGGAGGAAGCCAAGGCCGGCGCCGCCGCGCTGAAGGCCGAGGCGGCCGATCGCGCCTCCGCCTATCGCGACCAGGCGCGCGACCGCTCCGACGACTGGGTCGCCGAGGCGAAGGCCTATGGCGAACAGGCGAAGGGCAAGAGCAAGGAACTCGCGACCGAGGGCAAGACCAAGGCGAGCGAGGCGCTGTCCTCGCTCAGCCGCATGGTTTCCGAGAACGCCACCGCGATCGACGAGAAGTTCGGTTCGCAATACGGCGATTACGCGCGCAAGGCCTCGCGCAGCCTCGAGGATGCTTCGGTCAAGCTCGACCAGAAGAGCGTCGACGAACTGAGCGACGAGGCGCGCGAAATGGTCCGCCGGAGCCCCGGCCTCGCGGTCGGGCTGGCGGCGGTCGCGGGTTTCATGCTGG
Source organism: Pelagerythrobacter marinus (assembly GCF_034375205.1). Lineage (NCBI taxonomy): Bacteria > Pseudomonadati > Pseudomonadota > Alphaproteobacteria > Sphingomonadales > Erythrobacteraceae > Pelagerythrobacter > Pelagerythrobacter marinus. The sequence goes on from NZ_CP139719.1 coordinate 1,489,182, forward strand.
CGCGGATGTTCCGCGGCAGCCGCGACTGATCCGCGCGCTTTCCCGAGGTGGCAACCATGCATGACGAGCCCCTGCCCCCCGGGCAGGACGGGCAGGAGAGTCCGGGCGCCGACCAGGCGCGCTCGGGCACTTCGCTGACCGACGATCTCGTCGCGCTGCTCGAAGACGGCAAGACCTACCTGGAGGCCGAGGCGGCCTATCAGAAAAGCCGCGCGGGTTTTGTCGCGGACAAGGGCAAGTCGGGGATCGTCCACGGCCTTGCCGCCTTCGCCCTCGTGCACATCGCGCTGATCGGGCTGGTGGTCGGCGTGGTCATCGCGCTCTCGCGCTTCCTCACCATCTGGGGCGCGACCGCGGCGGTGACCGGGGTGCTCCTGCTCGGCGGATACTTGTTCGCGCGCAGCGCGATCCGGCATTTCAAGGAGGCCGGGGCCAGCTTCGGAGACGACAGCCCATGACCGAGGCCGAACACAGGATGGCGGAAGCCCGTGCGCTGCGCGACGCGGCGCTGGCGCTGGTGAAGGCGGACATCGCCCACCTGCAGACCGATCTCAACGCCAAGGGCATCGGCGCGCGCGTGCTGGAACGGGTGGCCGAAGGCGCAAGCGACGTGCTCGACGAGGCGACCGACGTCGCGGAGAACCACCGCGGCGTGCTGGTCACGCTGGTCGCGGCGATCGTGCTGTGGTTCGCGCGGCACCCCCTGATGGCCCTGTTCACCGGGGATGAAGCCGGGCGCGACGACGACGAGGCAGAGGCGGAACTCGAAGGGGCTTGAGCCCGTTCGGTTCCCGACAACCCAATTCAGCGGAGACAGACGACAATGGCCGACAACGAGAAACGCGAAGAGCTGAAGAACCGGATCGAGGCGGGCCAGCAGCGGCACGCGAACCGCTCGATGGGCGACTATGCCCGCGAGGCGCGCGACACCGCGACCGCTTTCGTCAAGGACCACCCGATCGCGACCGTTGCCGGCGGCCTGGCGCTGGGCGTTATCATCGCCAGCATCGTTCCCGGCCCCGGCCGGCGCATGCGCAAGAAGGCCGTGCGTCGCGGCTCGGCCATGGCCGCGATCCTGGCCGAGATGGGGGCCGCCTATGGCGCTTCCCTGCTCGAGAACCTCGGCTCGGCAGCGAGGACCGGCGGCGACCGGCTGGAGGACATCGGCGATTCGATCGGCGACAGCGCCCGCGATTTCCGCCGCGAGGTCGGCTCCCAGCGCGACGCGGCGCGCGAAACCGTGCGCCGCCTGACGCGCGATGCCGGCAAGCGGACCGGGCGCACGGTGCGCGACCTGAAGCAGCGCATCGCCCACTGACGGCCCCCGCGGCCGCAAGGGGCGCGCAGCGGCGCGGCGGGGTTGCCTGCCGCGCCGTTTGCTATAAGGGCCGCGCCGTTCCCCAACCCTCCTCCCTCATGGTTCAGGACCGAAGACATGGAAGAAACCGAAGCACCCCAGCGGCTCCACCTCGTCATGGGCGGGCGCGTGAAGGATCCCCGCACGCTGGAATTCCAGGACCCGGAAAGCATCCACGTGGTCGGCGTGTTCAGCGATTACGACAGCGCGGTCGAGGCCTGGCGCGGCAATGCGCAGCGCACGGTGGACGATGCTGAAATGAAATACGTCGTCGTCCACCTGCACCGCCTGCTGACGCCGGACGCCTGACAGGCGAAAGGCCCCGGACGCGGTCCGGGGCCTTCGTTTCATCCGCCCGCGGCCCGCGCCGCGGCCCGGATCAGATGAATTCGATCTTGTCGACGAGGTAGAACTTGTCGCCCGAAGGCACGGTCACCTCGATCTCGTCGCCCACCGACTTGCCGATCAGCGCGCGCCCCAGCGGCGAGTTGTAGCTGATCCGCCCACGGTTCGCGTCGGCTTCCGTCTGGCCGACGATCTGGTATTTCACCGGCTTGTCGTCGTCGTCCAGCAGGGTCACGGTCGCGCCGAAAACGATCTTGTCGCCCGAAAGGGTTGTCGGATCGATGATCTGGGCGCGGCTGACGCGATCTTCCAGTTCGGCGATCTGCGCCTCGACCTGGCCCTGCCGTTCCTTCGCCGCGTGGTATTCGGCGTTTTCCGACAGGTCGCCATGGGCGCGCGCTTCCTCGATCGCGTCGACGATCTTCGGCCGTTCCGCGCGCAGGGACTTGAGGTCGGCAGTCAGCCGCTCGTAACCCTCTGCCAGCATCGGAACTTTTTCCATCGTAGCCATCGCGTCTTTCCTCCATGCGCCCCCGTCACGGCAATTCCGCCCTGTGCCCCTCCGTCGGGGAGGCGGCGGCGAAACGGGCGGAATGTTCGGGAGGGAACGCGGGTTGTTTCAGCTATAATAGTCTTGCAGCGGTCGCACTTCAAGCTGGCTGGCGCGGACGGCCCGGATCGCCTTGGCCGCGGCGAGCGATGCCGCCGCCGTGGTGTAGTAGGGAATCTTCATTTCGAGGGCCGTCGCGCGGATCGATTTCGAATCGATCAGGCTCTGCCAGCCCTCGGTCGTGTTGAAGACCAGCGACACGTCGCCATCGATCATCCGGTCGACGATGTGCGGTTGCCCCTGGGCGACCTTGTTGACGCGTTCGACCGGCAGGCCCTGTTCGGCGAGGTACGCCTGGGTCCCGGCCGTGGCGATGACGCCGAAGCCCTGTTCGATCAGCGAGCGGACGGCGGGCAGGATGATCGCCTTGTCGCTGTCTTTCACCGAGACGAAGACCACCCCGCCTTCGGGCAGGCGCGCGCCCGCCCCCAGCTGCGACTTGAGGAAGGCCGCGGGGAAATCGCGGTCGATCCCCATGACTTCGCCGGTGGAGCGCATCTCGGGCGTCAGGATCGGGTCGGCGCCGGGGAAGCGGGTGAACGGGAACACCGCTTCCTTCACCGCCATGTAGTCGAACGCGCGGCGGAAGGGCGGGAAGGCACTGAGCTTCTCGCCCGCCATCACGCGCGCGGCGATCTTCGCCACCGGCTGCCCGATGGCCTTGGCCACGAACGGCACCGTCCGGCTCGCGCGCGGATTGACCTCGATCAGGTAGACCTCTCCGTCCTTGACCGCGAACTGGACGTTCATTAGGCCCACGACCTTGAGCGCGCGGGCGAGCGCCTCGGCCTGGCGCTCCATCTCCTCGACGATTTCCGCCGGCAGCGAATAGGGCGGCAGCGTGCAGGCGCTGTCGCCCGAGTGGACGCCGGCTTCCTCGATATGCTGCATCACCCCGGCGATGCGCACGTCCCCGCCGTCGCACAGCGCATCGACGTCGCACTCGATCGCGTCGCGCAGGTACTGGTCCACCAGGACCGGGCTGTCGCCCGAGACGTGAACCGCGGTGGCGATGTAATCGTCGAGCTGCGCCTCGCTGTCCACGATCTCCATCGCGCGCCCGCCCAGGACGTAGCTGGGCCGCAGCAGGACCGGGTAGCCGATCCGCGCGGCGACCGCGGCGGCTTCGTCGCGGCTCTTGGCAATTCCGTTGAGCGGCTGCTTGAGCTTGAGCTGGTTGACGAGCCGCGCGAAGCGTTCGCGGTCTTCGGCCAGGTCGATCGCGTCGGGGCTGGTGCCGAGGATCGGAATGCCCTCGTCCTCCAGCGCCTGGGCCAGCTTCAGCGGCGTCTGCCCGCCGAACTGCACGATCACCCCGACCAGTTCGCCCGACCGCTGTTCGACCCGCAGGATTTCCAGCACGTCCTCGGCCGTCAGCGGTTCGAAATAGAGGCGGTCCGACGTGTCGTAATCGGTGCTGACCGTTTCCGGGTTGCAGTTGACCATGATCGTTTCGAACCCGGCCTCCGCCAGCGCGAAGCAGGCATGGACGCAGCAGTAATCGAACTCGATCCCCTGCCCGATCCGGTTCGGGCCGCCGCCGAGGATCACGACCTTGCGGCGATCGCTCGGCCGGGCCTCGTCCTCCGGCTCGCCGAAGCTCGGCGCCTCGTAAGTCGAATACATGTAGGGGGTGACGGCCTCGAACTCGGCCGCGCAGGAATCGATCCGCTTGAACACCGGCAGCACGCCCAGCTTGCGGCGCAGCTTGCGCACTTCCTCTTCGCTGGTCGCGCCGGCCATCGCGCGCACCGTATCGTGCAGCAGGCCCGAGCGGGTGGCCTGGGTTTCGGCCAGCCCCCCGGCGACGCCGACCGAGCGCACGGCCAGCGTGGCCAGGCGGCGATCGGAAAAGCCCATCGCCTTCAGCCGCCGCATCCCGTCGGGATCGAGCGGCAGGCCGTTCTCGCTCACGTCCTTCTCGGCCGCGACGATATCGGCGATCTGGCGCAGGAACCACGGGTCGTAGCCGGTGATCGCCTGGATATCCTCCACCGTGAAGCCTTCGCGCATGGCCTGGGCGACCTTCAGCAGGCGATCGTGCGTCCGGCGGCTCAGCACGGTGGTGATCGCCTCGCGATCGGCCCCTTCCAGTTCGGCCACGCCGTTGAAGCCGTCCAGCCCGGTTTCCAGCCCGCGCAGGGCCTTCTGCATCGATTCCTGGAAATTGCGGCCGATCGCCATGACTTCGCCGACCGATTTCATCGCGGTCGAAAGCTCGGTCTTCGCGCCCTTGAACTTCTCGAACGCGAAACGCGGGATCTTGGTCACGACGTAATCGATCGTCGGTTCGAAGCTCGCCGGCGTGGCGCCGGTGATCTCGTTGGTGATCTCGTCCAGCGTGTAACCGACCGCCAGCTTCGCCGCGACGCGCGCGATCGGAAAGCCGGTGGCCTTCGATGCCAGCGCGGACGAGCGCGAGACGCGCGGGTTCATCTCGATCACGATCAGGCGGCCGTCTTCCGGGTTGACCGCGAACTGCACGTTCGACCCGCCCGTTTCGACGCCGATCTCGCGCAGCACCGCGATGCTGGCGCTGCGCATGATCTGGTATTCCTTGTCGGTCAGCGTCAGCGCGGGGGCGACCGTGATGCTGTCGCCGGTGTGGACGCCCATCGGATCGACGTTCTCGATCGAGCAGACGATGATGGCGTTGTCGTGCCGGTCGCGCACGACTTCCATCTCGTATTCCTTCCAGCCGAGCAGCGATTCCTCGATCAGCACTTCGGTCGTCGGGCTGGCGTCGAGCCCTTCGCGCACGATCCGCTCGAACTCGGCCTTGTTGTAGGCGATGCCGCCCCCGGTACCGCCGAGGGTGAAGCTGGGCCGGATGATCGCCGGCAGGCCGGTCCGCTCGAGCACCGCAAAGGCCTCGTCCAGCGTGTTGGCGACCCCGCTGCGCGCCGATTCGAGGCCGATCTTGTCCATCGCCTCGCGAAAGCGCTGGCGATTCTCGGCCTTGTCGATCGCGTCGGCATTGGCGCCGATCATCTGCACGCCGTGCTTGTCCAGCGTGCCGTCATTGAACAGCGCCAGCGCGCAGTTGAGCGCGGTCTGCCCGCCCATCGTCGGCAGCAGCGCGTCGGGCTTTTCCTTCGCGATGATCTTCTCGACGATCTCGGGCGTGATCGGCTCGACATACGTCGCATCGGCGAACTCTGGATCGGTCATGATCGTCGCCGGGTTGGAGTTGACGAGGATGACGCGATAGCCCTCCTCCTTCAACGCCTTGATCGCCTGCGTGCCCGAATAATCGAACTCGCAAGCCTGGCCGATAATGATCGGCCCGGCGCCGATTACGAGGATCGAAGAGATGTCAGTGCGTTTGGGCATTAGCGATTCTCGAACATCAGGTTGATCGCAAAGCCCTCTTTCGGAGCGTTCGCGAATATGCAGTCGATGACTGGGGCGTTGGACTTTGTCACCGCTACTCGGGTTTCAGGCACTGAATGGGAAGCCCCCTCCCAATGAGTTTTGAATGCGGCCGCACCGCAACGACGAGCGAAGCCTGCGCTGGACAAGTTCATCGCAACTTCTTCGTTGGACATTCCGGCCATTTCGGCTGGCTCGATGACGTCTCGATCATGGATCACGAGGAATGCACCGTCTGCTTCGTGCGACGACACGCGTTCCGCTACGATCCAAATTGCCGAGGAAGTGGCCAAACCCACAGCTAACCAAATCAGCTTGGTCCGCCTCACCCCAACATCCCCACGAACTTCTCGAACAGGTAGAAGCTGTCCTGCGGCCCCGGGCTCGCCTCGGGGTGGTACTGCACGCCAAAGGCTTTCTTGCCCCTGATCGCGATGCCGCAGTTGCTGCCGTCGAACAGGCTGACGTGGGTTTCCTCGACGCCTTCGGGCAGCGCGGCGTTATCGACCGCGAAGCCGTGGTTCATGCTGGTGATCTCGACCACGCCATCCTCCAGCCGCTTGACCGGATGGTTCGCGCCGCGGTGGCCCTGGTGCATCTTGGCCGTTTTCCCACCGGCGGCCAGCGCCAGCATCTGATGGCCGAGGCAGATGCCGAAGATCGGCACGTCGCGTTCCAGCAGGCCCGCGATCACCGGCACCGCATATTCGCCGGTCGCGGCCGGGTCGCCCGGCCCGTTGGACAGGAACACCCCCTGCGGCGACAGCGCGAGCACTTCGTCGAGCGAGGTCTTCGCCGGGACCACCGTGACCCGCGCGCCGGCCTTCACCAGGTTGCGGAAGATATTGTCCTTGCTGCCGTAATCGATCGCAACCACGTGAGGGCGCGCCTCGTCGCGCGGGGAACGGCCATAGCCGGTGCCGAGCTGCCAGTATCCGCCTTCCCAGCTTTCCTGCTTCTCGCGGCTGACCCGCTGGGCGAGGTCCATCCCGTTCAGCCCGGGCCATTCCTGCGCGCGCTTCAGCAAGGCAGGCAAGTCGAACCGGCCATCGGGATCGTGCGCGATCACTGCATTGGGCGCGCCGTTCAGGCGGATACGGCGGGTGAGCGCGCGGGTATCGACGCCCGACAGGCCGATCTTGCCCTGCGCCGCCAGCCATTCGCCGAACTGTTCGCGCGCGCGGAAGTTCGAATGCGGGGTCACTTCCTCGCGAACGATGCAGCCCACGGCCCCTTCGACCTTCGATTCGATGTCTTCGGCGTTCGCGCCGACATTGCCGATATGCGGGAACGTGAAAGTGACGATCTGCCCTGCATAGGAGGGGTCGGTCATCACTTCCTGATAACCGGTCATCGCGGTGTTGAAGCACACTTCGCCCACCGCGGCGCCCACCGCCCCGAAGCCCCTGCCCCAGACCAGGCTCCCGTCGGCCAGAACCAGCACGCCGGTCGCTCCTTTGGGTTGCGCAGGCGTGTTAACGGGGTCTGCCATGGGGCGCTCCGAGTTCATTGGTTTTCCGGTAATGTCGCTAAGTCCCAGCCGCTAGGCGCGGGCGCGGTTTCCGTCAACCTGTCCAATTGCGAATTATCGGGGTAAGGCCCCCGGCATCGAGAAATTCCCTTTGCGCAAGAGAGCATTTTCCATGATCCGCGACGACATCAAGCAGGCCACCGTCCAGGCGATGAAGGCGGGCGACAAGCAGCGCACGGCCGCGCTGCGGCTGATCGCCGCCAAGATCAAGGACCGCGATATCGAACAGCGCACCAGCGGCAAGGACGTCGACGACGACGCACTGGTGACCGAGGTGCTGCAGAAAATGGCCAAGCAGCGGCGCGAATCGATCCAGATGTACGAAGACGGCGGCCGCACCGAGCTGGCCGAGCAGGAAAAGGCCGAGCTGGCGGTGATCGAGGAATACCTGCCGCAGATGATGGACGAGGCCGAAACGCGCGCCGCAATCGCGGCGGTCAAAGCCGACCTCGGCGCCGATTCGATCAAGGACATGGGCCGCGTCATGGGGGAACTAAAAGCCCGCCACGGCGCTGTGCTCGACATGAGCCGGGCCAGCGCCCTGGTGAAGGAGAGCCTTGCATGACACGCCGTTTCGCCATCCTCGCCACGGTCGGCACGATCGCCCTGGCCGCATGTTCCGACAATACCGGCAGGGATGGCGAAGAGGCCGTGACCGACCTCGACCGGGTCGCGAGCGACGGGGCGGCGGAAGCGGCCGCGAAAGCACTGCCGGCAGGCGATTTCGCCGAGCTGACGCTGGGCGCGAAGATCGCCGGGCCGCGGGGCGAGGACGTCGAGGGGGCGCTTTCCAACGCGGCCGGCAACTTCGCCGACATCCGTTCCTACGTCGCCTGCCCGGCGGGGATCGACCCGTGCGATCCGGCCAGCGCGCCGGCGGGGACGGTGTTCACTTACGTCCACGTCGTCCATCCGGGGGAGGACAACGACCCGTCCACCGGCGACGGCGAAGGCAATACCTCCTCCGACGTCGAACGCGCGAGCGAGTTCCGCCTGACCATGCCCGCCCATGGCTTCACCGGGCAGGCCGGCTATTCGAAGGCGGAAGCCCTCGCCGCCATCGGGGCCAAGGCCGACGTGATCGTCACCTGCCACGAAGGCGGCATCGTCTGGACGGTGAACGCGGGCGACGGCGGGGACCAGTGGGAACAGGCCGAGCCGCTGACGTTCTACTGGCAATCGACCGTGCCGCCCGCCGGGCCGCGCGATGCCTATGCCATTTTCGCCAACTATACCGCCGCCCACGGCCCCGGCCCCTACCCGGCGGCCGACGAAGCGGCGGGCAACGCCTGCACCGCCCCGCGCGCGGCCGGCTGATCGCCCTTGCGCTCGCCGGGCGCGCCGCGCATTGATCGCGCATGGCGCTGACCCCCCAATGGCTGGACGAACTGCGATCGCGCGTGACGCTGTCGAGCATCATAATGCGCACGACCAAGCTCCAGCGCGCGGGGCGCGAGTGGAAGGCCTGCTGCCCGTTCCATGACGAGAAGACGCCCAGCTTCACGGTAAGCGACGAAAAGGGGTTCTATCACTGCTTCGGCTGCGGCGCGCACGGCGACGTGATCCGCTGGATGACCGACCAGCGCGGCCTTTCGTTCATGGACGCGGTCAAGGAACTCGCCGCCGAAGCCGGGATGGAGATGCCCGCCCCCGATCCGCGCGCCGCGCGCCGCGCGCAGGAACGCGCCGGACTGCACGACGTGATGCAGGCCGCGCAGGACTGGTTCGCCGCCAACCTGCAGGGGCCCGGCGGCGCCCGGGCGCGCGAATACCTCGCCTCGCGCGGGTTCAGCCCGCGCACGGTCGAGTGGTTCGGCTTCGGCTTCGCGCCGGGGGAGCGGCAGGCGATGAAGGCCGCGCTATCGCAGTTCGACGAAAGCCTGCTGATCGAGGCCGGGCTGCGGATCGCGGTCGAGGATCGCGATCCCTACGACCGTTTCCGGGCGCGCCTGATGCTGCCGATCCACGATGCCCGCGGGCGGGTGATCGCGTTCGGCGGGCGCATCCTCGAAAGCGACAGCAAGGCGCCCAAGTACCTCAATTCGCCCGATACGCCGCTGTTCGACAAGGGGCGCACGCTCTACAACCTCCACCGTGCCGGCCCCGCCTCGCGCCAGAGCGGGCGGATGATCGTGGTCGAAGGCTACATGGACGTGATCGCGCTCGCGGCCCACGGGTTCGAGGACGCCGTGGCCCCGCTCGGCACGGCGCTCACCGAACAGCAGATCGAGCTGCTCTGGCGCATGGTCGAACGGCCGGTGCTCTGCTTCGACGGGGACGCCGCCGGCCAGCGTGCGGCCATGCGCGCGATCGGGCGCGCCCTGCCCCTGCTGCGCCCTGCCCATTCGCTCGCCATCGTGCGCCTGCCGGCCGGGCTCGACCCCGACGACCTGCTGAAAAAGGAAGGGCGGGCCGCGATGGAAAGGCTCCTGGCGGCCCCCGCCACCCTGCTCGACACGCTGTGGGAGTTCGAGAAGAACGCCCAGGCGCTCGACACGCCCGAGGACAAGGCCGGGCTGAAGCAGCGCCTGCTCGATCACGTCGAGCGGATCGAGCATCCCGATATCCGCGCCCTCTACAAGCGCGAGCTGCTGGAGCGCTTCTCCGCATTCGCCTTTCCCCGGCGCGAGCGCAGCTTCACCCCGCGCGGGGGCGGGCCGCGCGACCGGCGCCAGGCGATCCCGCGCCTTTCGCCTGAGACCGCCCGCCGCCTGCGCGGCGCGCGCGAGGGGTCGCGCGACCAGCTGGTCTCCGCCGTTATCGCCGGCCTGATGCGCTACCCCGACGAGGCGCTCCGCCATGCCGAGCAGCTGGGCCGCTTCGCGCAGCTCGACCGCAAGGCCGGCCCGGCGGTGGACGCGGTGCTGGAAGCGGTGGAAATGCTTGAACCGGGCGAGACTTTGCCCATATCGTCGTTCGACGGTCCCGTCGCGCCGCCGGATAACACCCGCTTCGCCTTCCTCGGAGAAGGCATCGATCCGCAAGTCGCGCGCGAACAGTTGGCCGAAGCCGTGGCGCTGCTGGTCGAACGGCCTGCGCTGGAAGCTGCCCTGGCCGCAGCGACAACGCGGTTCGAAACCGACCCGGAAGGAGCTTTCGCCGAGCAACAGAGATTGCTCAAACGAAAGCTGGAATTTGAGCGGCGACTAGGGCAAATGTCGAGCCGACGGGCTGCTTCGGCGGCCCAAGCTGATTCAACGCGCCGGGGGGAGACAGGGCCCGCCAATGGCGCAGACACGGAATGAACGCATCTTCATGGCAACCAAGTCGAAGAACTCCGACACCGATGACGCACCGCTGATCGATCTCAACGAGGCGTCGATCAAGAAGCTCATCACCCGTGCGAAAAAGCGTGGCTACGTCACCGTCGACGAACTGAACGAGGCCCTGCCGCAGGACCAGATGACGACCGACCAGATCGAGGATGTCATGTCCGCGATCTCCGAGATGGGCGTCAATATCGTCGAGAACGACGAAGAGGCGGAGGCCGACGCCGATGCCGAGAGCGAGGTGGAGGAAATCGCCGCCGACGCCGACGGCGACGGTGCGAAGCCGGCGAAGAAGACCGCCGCGGCCGCGGCCAAGAAGACGACCACCTCTGATCGCACCGACGACCCGGTGCGCATGTACCTGCGCGAGATGGGGGCGGTGGAACTGCTGAGCCGCGAGGGCGAGATCGCCATCGCCAAGCGGATCGAGGCCGGGCGCGACACGATGATCATCGGCCTGTGCGAGAGCCCGATCACCTTCCACGCGATCATCCAGTGGTCCGAAGCGCTCAACAGCGAGGAAATGCAGCTGCGCGAGATCCTCGATCTCGATGCCATGCTGTCGAAGGAACCGCCGGCCGACAAGATGGAAGAAGGCGCGGAGGACGACGACGGCGAGATCTCCGAGGAGACCGCAGGCCCGTCGATCCGCGAGGACGACGAAGTCGACGAAGAGACCGCCGAGGACGAGGAAGAGGGCGAGAACGGCCGGCGGCGCGAGGAAGACGACGAGGAAGACAACACGATGTCCCTCGCGCAGATGGAGGCCGCGCTCAAGCCGGACGCCGTCGAGCGCTTTGCCCGCATCACCGACCTGTTCAAGAAGTTCGAGAAGATCCAGGCCGAGCGGGTCGAGACGATCGGCCGCGGCGAGGATTTCCCGGCGGCGAAGGAAAAGAAGTACGAAAAGCTCCGCGAAGAGCTGACCGCCGAGGTCGAAAGCGTCCAGTTCCACGCGACCAAGATCGAGTTCCTGGTCGACAACCTCTATGCCTTCAACCGCCGCCTGACCGCACTCGGCGGCCAGATGCTGCGCCTCGCCGAACGGCACAAGATCAAGCGGGCGGACTTCCTCGATGCCTATATCGGCAACGAGCTCGACGATTCCTGGCTGAAGGAACGCGCGAAGAAGGACAAGAAATGGGCCGCCTTCGCCGATCGCGAGGGCGAGGCCGTCGAACGCATCCGGGCCGAGATTTCCGACATCGCCAGCCAGACGGGCATGAGCCTGGAGGAATTCCGCCGCATCGTGAACATGGTGCAGAAGGGCGAGCGCGAGGCGCGCATCGCCAAGAAGGAAATGGTCGAGGCGAACCTGCGCCTGGTGATCTCGATCGCGAAGAAATACACGAACCGCGGCCTGCAATTCCTCGATCTGATCCAGGAAGGCAACATCGGCCTGATGAAAGCGGTCGACAAGTTCGAGTACCGCCGCGGCTACAAGTTCAGCACTTACGCCACCTGGTGGATCCGCCAGGCGATCACCCGCTCGATCGCCGACCAGGCGCGCACGATCCGCATCCCGGTCCACATGATCGAGACGATCAACAAGCTGGTGCGCACGAGCCGCCAGTTCCTGCACGAGCAGGGCCGCGAACCCACGCCGGAGGAAATGGCCGAGCGCCTCTCCATGCCGTTGGAGAAGGTTCGCAAGGTGATGAAGATCGCCAAGGAGCCGATCTCCCTCGAAACGCCGATCGGCGACGAGGAAGACAGCCACCTGGGCGATTTCATCGAGGACAAGAACGCGATCATCCCGGTGGACGCGGCGATCCAGGCGAACCTGAAGGAAACCGTCACCCGCGTGCTCGCCAGCCTCACCCCGCGCGAGGAACGCGTGCTGCGCATGCGTTTCGGCATCGGCATGAACACCGATCACACGCTGGAGGAAGTCGGCCAGCAGTTCTCGGTGACACGCGAACGTATCCGCCAGATCGAGGCCAAGGCCCTGCGCAAGCTCAAGCACCCGAGCCGCAGCCGCAAGATGCGCTCCTTCCTCGACCAGTAGGCTCCGCCGGGCGGAGGCCGACCCGTTACGCCTTCGCCCGCGCGCCTGTGCGACAAAATCCTGACAGGAAAGGCATTCGGGCGGGAACCGGAGCGGTTCTCGCGCGCTATTGGCGCACCCGAGGGAGGGAAATCGTGAGCGTCAGCATTGTCCATTGACTTCGAGGCGCTGTTCGCGCGGTCCCCCAATCCGTACGTCGTGCTCGATCGCGATCTGGTGATCGTGTGGATGAACGACGCGTACCTGCGCGTCACGATGCGCGAGCGCGACGACATCGTCGGCAAGACGATGTTTGACGCCTTCCCCAGCCCGGAGGATTCGGACAGCCATCGCCAGCTGCGCGCCTCGTTCGCGCGCGTCCTGGAAACGCGCGAAGTCGACGAGATCGCGCTGATCCGTTACGACATTCGCAATCCCGACGGCAGCATGGATGCCCATTACTGGAGCGCCACGCACACCCCGTTCCTGGGGAAGGACGGCGAAGTCGCCTATATCCTGCAGCACACCGTTAACGTCACCGAACTCCACGGCCTGCGCCGCCTGCGCGACGAGGTCGATGTCATTCGCCGCGCAGCCGCGGTGGAGCTGCGCAACCGCGGGCTGGAGGAGGAAAGCCAGCAGCTGAAGCGGCTGCTCGAACAGGCGCCGGGCTTCGTCTGCGTGCTGCAGGGGCCGGAGCATCGCTTCGTGATGGCCAATGCCGCCTACCGCCGCCTGATCGGCGACCGGCCCCTGCTGGGCCTGCGCGTGATCGAGGCCCTGCCCGAAGTGGTCGAGCAGGGTTTCGTGGACCTGCTCGACGAAGTGCGCGCCAGCGGCAGGCCCTATTTCGGCAGCCGCGAGAAGATCGCCCTGCGCAACCGCCCCGACGCGGAGCCGGAGCAGCTCTACCTCGAATTCATCTACCAGCCGATCTTCGACGAGGATGGCGAGGTCTCGGGCGTGTTCGTCCAGGGCCACGACGTGACCGAGGAGGTCGAGGCCGAGGAACGCCAGCGCCTGCTGATCAACGAGCTGAACCACCGGGTGAAGAACACGCTCGCGATCGTCCAGGGCCTGGCCCAGCAATCCTTCGCGCGCGCCGAGCAGCCTGGCGAGCGCGCGCTGGAGAGCTTCTCCGCCCGCCTCTCGGCACTGGCAAGCGCGCACAACCTGCTGACGGCGTGCAACTGGGAAGCGGCGGACTTGCGCGAGCTGATTACCGGCGCACTGGAGGCGACCGCCGGCCCGGCGAACGACCGCTACCGCGTCGACGGGCCCGACGTCGTCCTGCGTCCGCAGCCCGCGGTCGCGCTGGCGATGATCGTTCACGAGCTTTCGACCAACGCGATCAAGTACGGCGCCCTGTCGTGTGCCGAAGGGCGGATCGCGGTGTCCTGGCGCATCGTCCCGGCCGGGGACGCCGGCGACGATCGCCCCGGCGCTCCGACGCTTGTCATCGACTGGGCCGAGAGCGGCGGCCCGCCGGTCTCGCCGCCGGAACGCGAAGGCTTCGGCTCGCGCCTTATCCGCCGGGGCCTGGGCGACCGCGGGGGCAAGGTGGAACTGGACTATCGCCCGGAAGGGTTGCGCTGCAGGATCGAGGCCACGCTATGAAGATGAACGGTGCACGCATCCTGGTGCTGGAGGACGAACCGATCATCGGCTTCGCACTGGAAGATATCCTGGCCGCCGAAGGCGCGCACTCGTTCCTCGCGACCACGCTGGACGAGGCGGAAACGGCCGTCGCAGGCCAGGCCTTCGATTGCGGCATCCTCGACGTCAACGTCCACGGCGGCAAGAGCTACGGCGTGGCCGCGCGCCTGCGCGAAGGCGGGATACCCTTCCTCTTCGCCACCGGCTACGGCGACACCGCCCATCCGCCCGAGTTCGCCGACGTGCCCACGCTGTCCAAGCCCTACAGCCCGGGCCAGGTTCGCCGGGCGATCGACGCCATCGCCTGAGCGCGCGTCAGCTCGCGCCAGCGAAGGCGGGACAACTGCGCTTTTGCGGGTGGCACAGCGCGCCCGAAAGGCTTATGGGCGCGGCCATGCGTATTGCCATAGCTTCCGATCACGCGGCCATCGAGATGAAAGCCGCCCTGCGCGAATGGCTGATCGAGGAAGGCCACGAGGTCGCCGACCTCGGCCCGGACAGCCACGACAGCGTCGACTATCCCGACTTCGGCTACAAGCTGGCCGCCGTCGTCGCCGAGGGCACGGCGGAGCGGGGCATCGCCCTGTGCGGTTCGGGGATCGGCATCTCGATCGCGGCCAACCGCAACCCCGGCGCGCGCTGCGCGCTCGTGTCGGAACCGCTTTCGGCCGGTCTCGCGCGCGAACACAACGATGCGAACATGATCGCCCTCGGTGCGCGGCTGATCGGAATCGAACAGGCCAAGGCCTGCGTTTCCGCCTTCATCGGCACCGATTTCGGCGGCGGGCGCCACCAGCGCCGCGTCGACAAACTCTCGAACCCCAGCTGCTGAGACCCCTGATGACCGCGACCGCTACCCAAGCCGACAGCACGAACCGTTTCTGGCACGACAGCCTGGCCGACGCCGATCCCGAGATCGCCGGCGCGATCCGCGACGAGCTGAAGCGGCAACGCAACAAGATCGAACTGATCGCGAGCGAGAACATCGCCAGCCGCGCCGTGCTCGAAGCGACCGGCAGCGTCTTCACCAACAAGTATGCCGAAGGCTATCCGGGCAAACGCTATTACGGCGGGTGCGAATATGCCGACGTGGTCGAAACGCTGGCGATCGAACGGGCGAAGGAACTGTTCGGCTGCGAGTTCGCGAACGTCCAGCCGAATTCCGGCAGCCAGATGAACCAGGCCGTGTTCCTGGCCCTGCTGGAGCCGGGCGATACCTTCATGGGCCTCGATCTCAATTCGGGCGGGCACCTGACCCACGGATCGCCCGTCAACATGAGCGGCAAGTGGTTCAATGTCGTGCCCTATGGCGTGCGCAAGGACGACGAACTGCTCGACATGGAACAGGTCGAACGGCTCGCGCACGAACACAAGCCGAAGCTCATCATCGCCGGCGGCACGGCCTATTCGCGCCAGTGGGACTTCGCGAAGTTTCGCGAGATCGCCGATGCGGTCGGCGCCTGGCTGCTGGTGGACATGTCGCATTTCTCGGGCCTTGTTGCCGGCGGCGCGCACCCTTCCCCCTTCCCCCACGCCCATGTCGTGACCACGACCACGCACAAGAGCCTGCGCGGCCCGCGCTCGGGCGTGATCCTGACCAACGACGAAGGAATCGCGAAGAAGGTCAACAGCGCGGTCTTCCCGGGCATGCAGGGCGGGCCGCTGATGCATGTCGTCGCGGCCAAGGCCGTCGCCTTCCGCGAGGCCCTGCGTCCCGAGTTCAGGGCCTATGCCGACAACGTGGTCGAAAACGCCCGCGCGCTTGCCGCCAGCCTGGAAGAAAACGGCCTGCGGATCGTTTCGGGCGGGACGGACAACCACCTGATGCTGGTCGATCTCACGGCCAAGGACGTGACCGGCAAGGCAGCCGAGAAAGGGCTCGATCGCGCCTGGCTGACCTGCAACAAGAACGGCATCCCGTTCGATACCCGCAGCCCCTTCGTCACCAGCGGCGTGCGCCTCGGCTCGCCCGCGGGCACGACGCGCGGCTTCGGCCCGGCGGAGTTCCGCAAGGTCGGCGAACTGATTGCCGAAGTCGTGGACGGCCTGGCCAAAAACGGCCCGGAAGGCGATGCCCAGATCGAGGAACGCGTTCGCGGCCGCGTGAACGAGCTGTGCGAAGCCTTCCCCGTCTATCCGGGAATGTGATGCGCAATGCGATGCCCCTTCTGCGCGCATGACGACAGCCAGGTAAAGGACAGCCGCCCGGCGGAAGACGGCTCGGCCATCCGCCGCCGGCGCCAGTGCACCAGCTGCGGCGCACGCTTCACCACGTTCGAGCGCGTGCAGCTGCGCGAAGTGACGATCGTCAAGAGCGGGGAACGCCGCGAGACGTTCGATCGGTCGAAGCTCGAACACTCGGTCGCCCTCGCCTGCCGCAAGCGCGGGATCGAGCAGGAACGGATCGACCAGCTCGTCTCCGGCATCCAGCGCCAGGTGGAAACCGCCGGCGAAAGCGAAGTGCCGTCGAGCCGGATCGGCGAACTGGTGATGGAGGGCCTGCGCCAGATCGACAGCGTCGCCTATATCCGCTTCGCCAGCGTCTATCGCGATTTCAGCGAGGCCCGCGATTTCGAGGAATTCGCCAGCACGGTCCACGAGGCCGGGGCGCAGGGCACGGGCGGCGCCTGACGTGACAGCAGCGCCCGGACCGCACGGCGAAGGCGCCCCCAAGGGTGGCGACGGCGGCACCGGCCGGCCGGTGATCGTGCTCGTTCGCCCGCAACTGGGCGAGAACATCGGCAAGGCAGCGCGCGCCATGCTCAATTTCGGGCTGACGGAAATGCGCCTGGTCGCTCCGCGCGACGGCTGGCCCAACCCGGCCGCCGGCCCCGCGGCGGCGGGTGCGGACGTGGTCCTCGAACGGGCCAGCGTCCACGAGACGCTGGCCGACGCGGTGGCCGATTGCGCCCATGTCTATGCCACGACGGTGCGCAAGCGCGGCGTGACCAAGCCGGTCGTCACGCCCGAGCGGGCCGCGGCCGAGATGGCGTCGGCCACAGGGCGTTCGGCGATCGTCTTCGGCCCCGAACGCTCGGGCCTGGAAACCGACGATGTCGCGCTCGCCCGCGCGATCCTGACCGTGCCGATCAACCCGGCCTTCGGCTCGCTCAACCTCGCGCAGGCCGTCATCCTCTGCGCCTACGAATGGTCGAAGACGCAAGGCGACGCCAGCGAGCTGGTGCAGCCGACCGAGGAAGAGGAACTGCCGCCCGCCCCCCAGGCCGAGCTGGAAGGGATGATCGCGCAGCTGGAGGGAATGCTCGGCCCGCGTGGCTATTTCCTGCCCGAGACGCGGGCCGCGGCGACGCGGCGGACATTGCGCTCGATGCTGACCAAGCCGGGGTGGAACCACCTCGAGGTGCGCACGATGCGCGGCGTGCTGTCGAGCCTGGCGAAACCGCCGCGGGACTAGGCCTTCAGGCGGTCCCACTCGTCCAGTTCGTAGGCGATCGACGTCTCGACCAGCCGGTCCCAGATCGCGGCGATCGCATCGGCCGGCAACCCGCGTGCCGCGGCATCCTCGCGCGCGGCGGCGATGACCGCGGCCTTGCGCCCCTCGTCGCGCACGGCGTCGCGCGATGTCTTTATCCGGGCAGCCGCGCGCATATATCCGAAGCGCCGGTCGAGCAGCGCCATCAGCTCGCGATCGGTGGCATCGACGCCCGCGCGCACGTCGCCCATGTCGCGGCAGGCCTCGGGCAATGGGTAGGTCTCGGTCATGGAGGTGCCCCTGCCTTCCCGCACCGCGCTTGTCGAGCCGATAACCGCTCCGCCCCCGCTCCGGGGCGGCCTGGCCCCGGTGCGCGGCGAAGAACGATGGAACGTCCCCTTGACCGGGCCGCCGATCCTGCTAATGGGCCGCCTTCGCGAATTGGCCCCGCACCCCGGTGAAGCGGCGGCCGCGCCGGAAGGTTTCTTCCGGCGGTGCGATGCCGGGTTCAATGGTCGGTCCCGCCCCGATGGTCGGTGCGGGAGGCGATCCAGCAGATCGAAGGACACGACTTATGTCGAAGCGCAAGAGCGCCAAGTACAAACTCGACCGCCGGATGGGCGAAAACATCTGGGGTCGTCCCAATTCCCCGGTCAACAAGCGTTCCTACGGCCCCGGCCAGCACGGCCAGCGCCGCAAGGGCAAGATGAGCGACTTCGGCCTGCAGCTGCGCGCCAAGCAGAAGCTGAAGGGCTACTACGGCGACGTGACCGAGAAGCAGTTCAAGGCCACGTACCAGCAGGCATCGCGGATGAAGGGCGATACCAGCCAGAACCTGATCGGCCTGCTCGAACAGCGGCTCGACATGGTGGTCTACCGGGCCAAGTTCGCGCCGACGATCTTCGCCGCGCGCCAGCTCGTCAGCCACGGCCACATCCGCGTCAACGGCGTGAAGTGCAACATCGCCAGCCGTCGCATCAACGTGGGCGACGTCGTCAGCCTGGGCGACAAGGCCAAGGAAATGGCGCTGGTCATCGAGGCGCAGAGCCTGCCGGAGCGTGACATTCCCGATTACGTCGCGCCCGACGGCACCGACAAGGTCACGTTCACGCGCGTCCCGACGCTCGACGAAGTGCCCTACCCGGTGACGATGGAACCGAACCTGGTGGTCGAGTTCTACTCGCGCTGATCCGGCCGCGAGGCACGAAAGAGACAGGAGGGCGGCCCCGCGGGGCCGCCCTTTTTCGTTGCGCCGTGTCCGCCCCGCGGCGGCGAAGAGGCCGGCGCCGGCGGCGCTAGCGCTCGAGCGAGGCGGCCAGGAAGGCGTCGATCTCGCGCAGCATCCGCTGGCGCGCCGAACTGGCCACCAGCGAGTGGGCGAGATCGTCGAACTCGATATAGGTCACCGTCTTGCCCGCGTCCTCCAGCCGGTCCGCCATTCGCCGCGACTGGCGCACGCCGACGTTCTGGTCCAGCGTTCCGTGGAACAGCAGGACGGGCGCGGCGAACCGCTCTGCATTCAGCGCCGGGCTGCCCGCCCGGACGTGCGGACCGTTGCCGATGAAGGCATCGACGATGCCGTAGTTGGTGAATGCGCGCGATTCCTCGCGCAGCTGGTCGAGATCGGTCACGGGCGCGATCGCGACAACGGCCTTGTAGAGGGCCGGGTCGAGCACTTGCGACTGCAGCGCCGCGTACCCGCCGTAGGACCAGCCCGCGATCGCCAGCCGGTCCGGGTCGGCGATCCCTTCCGCAACGAGCCAGCGCCCGGCGTCGTTCACGTCGCCCACCGCGGTTTCCCAGGCCTGGAAGCCGTTGCGCCCGAACCAGGCCGAACCATACCCGGCCGATCCGCGGAAATTGGGCTGCAGCACGGCATAGCCGCGCGCGGCGAGGAACTGCACGATCCAGTCGAAGCCCCACTCGTCGCGCGCGCCCGGCCCGCCGTGCGGCAGGACCACAGCCGGGAGATCGCGCCCATCTTCCGCCCCGACCGGCATCGTCAGGTAACCGGGGATCATCGTCCCGTCTGCCGCCGGGAAACGGACGTGCGACATCGTCGCCATTGTCCGCCCGTCGAGCTGTTCGCGCAGGGGAAGAATGGGATTGAGCTGGCCGGTGGCACGGTCGAGCAGGTAGGACATGCCCGGATCGACATCGCTCGATGCGACGATCATCAGCTTGCTCTCGTCGGCGTTCGCATCGATGATATCGATCAGCGGCTCGCCCGGGAGGGCGGCCGACAGGCTCCTGGCCAGCGCGGCAAGCTCGGGATCGAAATAGACCACTTCGCGCTTCTCGGTCGCGTAGCTGGCCCCGACGACGCGGTTCCTGCGCCCGATGGTGATCAGCTGGTCGACATCGACATCGCTGCGCCCCAGCACTTTCTCGCGCCGCCCCGAACCGTCGAGCGCGACGGTGAACACCGCATCGTATCCGTCGACCTCGCCAAAGCCGTAGACGACATCCTTCGCCGTATCGACCGCGACGGGGTAGAATTCGGCGAAGAAGTCGTCGCCGTCCGTCGGGGGATCGAGCCGTTCCCAGCTGTCGGAATCGCGCGTGCGGTAATAGTAGCTGGCGTTTTCCGCCATGCGCCCGAGCGAATCGAGCGGCCGCCTGACCTTGATCCGCACGCGGCCGTTCTCGTCCGCGATGTAGCGGGCCGCCCCGTCGTCGGGCCGCTCGACCCGCCGCCGCGACTGGGTATGGATATCGACTTCCTCGACCCCCAGGCCCCCGTCGCGGTTGGCCAGCCGGGTATCGGCCCCCGATTCCTCCACCCACTGGCGGGTCATCAGGATCTTGTCCTCGCTCCCCTCCACGTCGAGGGCCAGGATCGTGCCGCCGTCCTGCCTCGGCCCGAGCGCGCGCCAACTGTTCGAGCGCGAGAGCAGGTCGACATCGCTGCCGTCGGCGCCGATCGCGATCATCCGCGTGAAGCCGACCAGCGCCTCGGTCCGCTCGGCAATGCCGTAGAACCGGCAGACCAGCCGGTCGTCGGTCGCCCAGTCGCAGCGGTGCAGGTCCAGCTTCGGTTCGCTGTTGCTGGCGATCGCGCGCGGCATCGGGTCGCCTTCGAGGTCCACGACGTAGAGGATTTCGCCGCTGTCCCGATGGGGTGCGATATAGGCGATCTTGGTGCCGGAGGGGCTGAGGCTGAGATACTCGACCGATTGCCGGGCCCCGAACAGCCGCGCGGCCTCCTCCCCCGATTCGGCCCCCGTCCCCGTTTCAGCCCACGCCGGTGCCGCTATCGCCATCGCTGCCGCAGCCGCGGCCATCGCACCTCGAATTCTCACACCTGTTCCCCCGGTCGACCCCGTTCGTCGGGCGACAGGTTGCAAACCCGCCCTTCGCTTTGCAAGCGAAACCCGTCAGCGCAGGTAATCGCCGCGGAACCGGGCCGCGAAGTCGGCGAAAGCGCCCTCGGCAATGGCCTGTCGCATCGCGGCCATCAGCTGCTGGTAGAAGGCAAGGTTGTGCTCGGTCGTCAGCATGGCGCCGAGGATTTCCCCCGCCTTGTGCAGGTGGTGGAGATAGGCGCGCGAATAGTGCCCGCACACGGCGCAGCTGCACCGCGGATCGAGCGGGGCCTCGTCCTCCGCATGGCGGGCGTTGCGCAAGTTCACCGGGCCGTTCCAGGTAAAGGCCTGGCCGTTGCGGCCGGAACGGGTCGGCAAGACGCAGTCGAACATGTCGATCCCGCGTTCGACCGCGCCGACGAGGTCGTCGGGCTTGCCCACCCCCATCAGGTAGCGCGGGCGGTCCTCGGGCAGCATCCCCGGCGCGAAGTCGAGCGTGGCGAACATCGCCTCCTGCCCTTCGCCCACGGCGAGGCCGCCGACGGCGTAACCGTCGAAGCCGATCTCGGTCAGCTTCTCGGCCGATACGCGGCGCAGATCCTCGTCCAGCGCGCCCTGCTGGATGCCGAACAGGGCCGCCCCCGCGGCGTGGTCGCCCCCGCGATCGAAGGCCTCGCGGCTGCGCCGCGCCCAGCGCATCGACAGTTCCATCGAGGCCGCGATCTCGTCGCGCGGCCGGTCGGCGCGCGGACACTCGTCGAAGGCCATGACGATGTCCGAACCCAGCAGGCGCTGGATTTCCATCGACCTTTCGGGCGAGAGCATGTGCCGCGCGCCGTCGATGTGGCTGCGGAACTCGACCCCGTCCT
Source organism: Pelagerythrobacter marinus (assembly GCF_034375205.1). Taxonomy (NCBI): domain Bacteria; kingdom Pseudomonadati; phylum Pseudomonadota; class Alphaproteobacteria; order Sphingomonadales; family Erythrobacteraceae; genus Pelagerythrobacter; species Pelagerythrobacter marinus. The sequence goes on from NZ_CP139719.1 coordinate 1,510,916, forward strand.
CGCTCAGCTTGCGCAGGGCGGCAAGGCTCATGACCTGATAGCCGCCGCTGTCGGTCAGGATCGGGCGCTGCCAGTTCATGAACCGGTGCAGCCCGCCCAGCCGCGCAACCCGCTCCGCGCCCGGGCGCAGCATCAGATGGTAGGTATTGCCGAGCAGGATGTCGGCCCCCGTCGCGCGCACGGTTTCCGGCTTCATCGCCTTGACCGTGGCGGCGGTGCCGACCGGCATGAAGGCGGGCGTGCGAATCTCCCCCCGCCGCATGGCGATACGGCCCGTGCGGGCCTTGCCGTCGACCGCGTCGACGCGAAAGGCGAACCGGGGCGCGTCCATCAGAAGTCGTAGACGAGGGTGAGCCGCGTCACGGTATCGGTCGAGACTTTCCCCGCCGGCGGCTTGCTGTCGTAATCGACCGCATAGCTGACCCGCGACCGCAGCCGGTCGCTGACTTTCGCGTCGAGGCCGGTGACGAGGTTCAGCGTCGTGCGGGTGGAATCGACGATCACCGTCGCCGTGCCGCCCGTTTCGGCAACCATGTTGGCATCCTGCGTCAGCGCGAGCCGATCGGCGATCTGCCAGTCGAAATCGAAACCGAACAGGGCGGCCAGGCGGGTCTCGTTCTCGCCTTCCTCGAAATCGGTCAGGCGCAGCGCGGGGCCGGCCTTGACCGACAGCTTCAGGTCGTCGCGGTCGGCCACCTGGTAACCGACGCCGCCCGACACGGCATAGCGCCCGGTGAAGCCCTGGAGCGCGTTCCGCTCGTACTGGGCGAGGCCGTAGAAGAACAGCTCGTCCTTGATCTGGTAACGCGGTTCGTAAGCGAACAGGAACTGCTCGCGGCTCGTCACCCCGTTGGACCGCTGGTAGTCGGCATTGGCACGCAGCGCGTGGCTCCAGTCCTGGCCCTGCCGCTTGAGCTTGAGGCCGGCGGACAGGCCGACGTTGTCGCTATTGCCGCTCGACTGGAAGCCGCCGAGCTGCCCCTCCCCGCTCCAGAGATCGAACAGACCGGCTTCCTGGATCTTGCGCGCTTTCTCCTCGCGCGCGAGGCGGGCGGCCTCGGCCTGGCGGGTCTTCCAGCCTTTCTCGATCGCGTCGATCTCTGCCTTGCCGTCGGGATGCGTCTTGCGCGCCAGCGATAGGACGGTGCGGACCTGGCCCGCGTCGCCGGTTTCGAGGGCCGCGTCGATCATCGCGCGCACGCCCCCGGGCAGTTTGCCCTCGGATTGCTCGCCTTCGGCCAGCTCGCTTCCGGACACGTCGCTATCGGCCGCGGGCGTCGCGGGTTCGGACGGGCCGGCCCGGGCCGCCGAAGGCGCGGCCACGGCCAGGGCGGCTGCAAGGGCCGCAATCGGTGCGAGCGACGGCGTGGACATCGGCCGAATTGCGTAGCGCGTCATGTCCGCAGGCGCCACCCCGTGCGGAAAATCGTGGCGATGATCGCGATGCAGAGCGCCAGGAAGCCCAGCGTCAGGCCCAGCGAGATACCGATCGACACGTCGGAATCGCCGTAGAAGGTCCAGCGCAGCCCGCTGACGAAATAGACGATCGGATTGGCCAGCGCGATCTTGTCCCACGGCGCCGGCAGCATGTCGATCGAGTAGAACGTCCCGCCGAGGAACGTCAGCGGCGTGAGGATCAGCAGGGGCACCATCTGCAGCTTCTCGAACCCTTCCGCCCAGACGCCGAGGATGAACCCGAGGAGCGAGAACGACGCGGCCACGAGCATGATGTAGATCAGCGCGAGGAACGGATGCGCGATCGTGTAATCGACGAAGACCATGGCCGTGAGCAGGATGATCGCGGCCAGGATCAGGCTCTTGGTCGCGGCCGCCCCGACGAAGCCGAGCAGGGTCTCGACCACGCCGACCGGGGCGGAGAGCAGTTCGTAGATCGCGCCGGTGAAGCGGGGCATGTAGATCCCGAAACTGGCGTTGCTGGTGCTTTCGGACAGCAGCGTCAGCATCAGCAGCCCGGGGACGATGAAGGCCCCGTAGTCGAGCCCGCCGACTTCCGAGATGCGCCCGCCGATCGCCGCGCCGAAGACGATGAAATAGAGGCTCGTCGTCAGCACCGGCGAGACGATCGAGCCGAAGACGGTGCGGCGGAAACGCGCCAGCTCGTTGCGATAGATCGCATATGTCGAACGCCAGTTGATCATGCCGCCAGCCCCTGCCGTTCGACCAGGTCGACGAAGATGTCTTCCAGGCTCGATTCCTTCTGTTCCAGCGCGGTGAAGGCGATCCCCGCCTGGACCAGCGCGGTGGCGACCGCCGCCACTTCGGCCTTGCCCTTGCCCGTCCCGTCGCCGCCGCGATAGCTCAGCACCGCGCCGTCTTCCGCCAGGGTCACCGGATAGGCGCGCAGGCTCTCGGGCAGGCTGGAAACCGGGGCGGCGAGAACGAAGTGCGCCTCGGTCCGGCCGAGCCGCTTCATCATCGCCTCCTTCTCGTCCACCAGCAGCAGACGCCCCTTGTCGATCACGCCCACGCGGTCGGCCATTTCCTCGGCCTCCTCGATGTAATGGGTGGTCAGGATCACCGTCACGCCCTGGTCGCGCAGGCTGTCGATCTGGCGCCACATGTCGCGGCGAAGTTCCACGTCCACGCCGGCGGTCGGCTCGTCGAGGAACAGCAGTTCGGGATCGTGAGCGAGCGCCTTGGCGATCAGCACGCGGCGCTTCATCCCGCCCGAAAGCTTGCGGATTTCCTCGTCGCGCTTGTCCCACAGGCTCAGCGAGCGCAGGACCTCCTCGATCCGGGCGCGGTCGGGCGCGCGGCCGAACAGCCCGCGCGAATAGCCGACCTGCCGTTCGACCGTGTCGAACATGTCGAACCCCAGTTCCTGCGGCACCAGGCCGATCCGCTGGCGCGCGGTGCGCCAGTTGTTCACCAGGTCGCCGCCGAAGGCGTGGATCGACCCGGCGCTGATGCGGACCATGCCGCACACGGCCCCGATCAGCGTGGTCTTGCCGGCGCCGTTGGGGCCGAGCAGCGCGAAGATCTCCCCCCGGCGGATCGAGAGATCGACCGAGTCGAGCGCCTTCAGCCCGCCGGGATAGACCTTCGTCAGGCCGCGAATATCCAGGATCGGATCGTGAATCGGTTCCATGGCGCGGGACAATCGCGCGCCGCCTGCCGCTTGCCAAGTGTTAAAAGGCCGCCACCCAGTTGCCGTGGAAACCGGGCGGAATCACGTGCGGAACGTGGATTCGCGCGACGTCTTCCAGCGTCATGGAATCGAGAATGGCGAGGTCCGTCACGCACTTGGCGCGATCGATCACGAAGCCCATGACCCAACCTTCGCCCTCCGCGGCATCGGGCGCGCCGGGCACGAATACGAATTCGCCGGGCACTGCATCGGCGCCGAAAGACCGCTCCACCGTCTCCCCCGTGCGCAGGTCGTGGCGATAGAGCGGCGCGCTGGCGAAGTATTCGGGGCTGGCATCGTCGGGCAGGCCCACGGTCCAGACATGGCGACAGGGGCGCGTGAAATGGCGTTCGTCGCAGCGGGGAAACTCCTGCGGCGCGGCGCTCAACGTCTCGCGCGCGACTTTCCCGCCGGCCGGATCGACCGTCCACCGCTCGAGCCCCAGGTTGCGGCCGAAGGGGCCGGGCATCGCCCCGTCGAACATCGTCTCGTAAGCGCAGCAGTCGACCACCACCCGCCCTTCGGCATCCTCGAAGCTGTTGGCGACATGGAAGACATAGGCAGGATCGACATCGTGCCAGGTCACCTCTGCGGCGTCTCCGTCGCGCGGCAGCAGGCCGACGCGCGCGCGGTGGGCCGGGTTCCAGCGATAGGGAAACCGATGCCCGGCGATCAGCGCCTTCATCGACAGCGTGACCGGCAGGTCGAAGATCACGACCCACGACGCGGTAAGCGCGCAATCGTGGATCGAGGGGCCGTGTTCGACCGCGATCGGCACTTCGCGCATGACCTTGCCCGCCGGGTCGAGCGCGACATGGGTCACGCGGTCGGGCCGCGCGGCATCGTAACAGATCGCGTGGTATTCGCCCGTCGCCGGGTCGCGGTGCGGGTGGGCGGTGAAAGAGCCCGCCAAGCCGCCGCCGAAATCGCTGTAACCCAGCGTTTCGAGGTCGTCCGAAAGCTCGGCCGGGTAGGACCCCGCCTCGACCAGCGCGAGAATGCCGGTGCCGAAGGGGATGACATTGGTGTTGACCGTGTCGTTCATCCCGCGGCGCGGGCCGGGCGCGGCCGGCAGGCCCGAAACTTCTTCCAGCGCGCGCGAGCGGACGTAGCGGTTGCGATACCACCGCGCCCGGCCCTGCGCGATCCGCACGCCGTGGACCATGCCGTCGCCGACGAACCAGTGGTGGCCGCGCGGGTCGGCATGTTCCGGGTTAGGCCCGATCCGCAGGTATCGCCCGTCGAGCGCGGCCGGGATCGTCCCCGTGACCGGCAGGTCTTCCAGCGTCAGCTCCTCCTGCATCGGTGCGTGGAGCCCCTGCGTGAAGGGATTGTCCTGCTCCAGGCCGGAACGGTTGAACGCGGCAATCTTGCCGATCCCTGCCGTTACCGCGCCGCGAATGGTCTTTTCCAGAACGCTTGCCATGCCGGACTCCTGCCGCTAGCCGATGTAAACAATGTCAACATAGCGCAGGTGTAAACAGTGTCAACATCGCCCTCGCCCTATCACCACGGCGCCTTGCGCGAGGCCCTGATCGAGGCGGGGCTGCGCGCGCTCGAGGCGAACCACGCGGAGGACGCGGGCGGCACGGTCTCGCTGCGCGAACTGGCCCGCGAGGTCGGGGTCTCGGCAGCGGCGGTCTATCGCCACTTCCCCAACAAGGGCGCCCTGCTCGCCGCACTGGGCGAGGCGGGACTGGCCCGGCTGGGCGCCGCGCAGGCGGAGGCGATGGCCGCGACCGAGGACGAGCGCGCGGGCTTTGCCGCGACCGGGCGCGCCTACGTCCGCTTCGCGCTGGCCAACCCGGCGCTCTTCCGCCTGGTCTTCACCCACGGCGAACCCGGCGCGGACCGGGCCGGGAAATCCGATCCCGCCTCTGACCTGCTGAAGCGCAGCACGGCGGCGCTGGCGGGCGACGGACCGGCGGCAGAGCGGCTCGCGCTGCAGGCGTGGTCGATCGTCCACGGGCTCGCCATGCTCATGCTCGACGGCAGACTGCCGGCCGACGATGCCCTGATCGATCGGGTGATCGACCCCGGCACGCTCTTCCCCGCGCCGGGCGACCGCCCCTGATCACTCGGCCGGGCGGCTGGCCCAGGGCCGGAAGCTGACGGTCGCCGACTGTTGCTGCGGACGCTCGCCGGGCAGGCGGACGTATTGGCGCAGGCCCGCGATCGGCTCGCCCGCGTCCCCCTCCCAGTTGACGACCTGGAGATCGTCGAGCCGGAACGGCCGTGCCTCGCCATCGCGCGCCTTCGCGACGAAGCGGATGTTGAAGCGCGTCGGCTCGGCCGCCGGGGCCGGAATGTCGAAGGCGAAACGCTCCCAGCCCGGGCCCGCCGGGGTGAAGCTCCCGGCGGTCTGCCAGGAGGAAAAGCGCTTCTCGCCCGCCAGGCGGAAGCGGTATTGCAGCGTAAGCGCCGTGCCCTCGCCCGCGATCGCGCCGCCGACCGTCAGCGGCCCGCGATCGAGATCGCGCAGCGCGATCCGCTGGTGCATCGTCACCGCGTCGCCCCGCGGCGTCACGCGCAGGGCATGGTCGCCCGCGAAGGCCCGGCGGTCGAGCGTGCCCGTCCCGCCTTCGAAGGTCCACGTGCGGTCGTGCGCGCCGAAGCCCTCGTGGCTTTCGAAATCGCCGCGCCACAGCAGCCCGCGCCCGAAAACGAGCGGGCGCCCCGCCTCATCGCGCGCCGCGGCCGGCGCCCCCTGCACCAGCGCCCCGGCAGGGATCGCGGCCATGGCGGCGCCGGCCACAGGGGCAAGGGCCAGCGCGTGCGGCTCGGTCTCGGGCGCGACGGACGCGGGGGACGCGGGACCGGCGATGATGCCGTGGCCCGCCATGTCGGCGATCCGCACGCCGCGCGGGCCCGACAGCGCGCGCAGTCGGCGCAGAACGGCATCGCGCATCCCGGCGACCGCGGGCACCGGGCGATAGTCGCGCACGTCGATCGGCACGATTTCCGCCCGGGCGAAGCGGCTTTCGTCCATCCACACCTTCAGCAACATGCTCGCCTGGGTTTCGTGGATGTACTGGTCGAACAGGAAATTGCCGAGCGAATAGGCGACCAGCTGCCCCTGGTGGATCTCGAAGCCCTGGAGGACGTGCGGATGGTGGCCGATCACCAGGTCCGCCCCGGCATCGATCGCGGCGAGCATCCGCCGCCGGCTCTCGGCCGTCGGTTCGGGCGAGTACTCGCGGCTGCCGTGGTACTGGACGACCACCGCCCGCCCGGCGGCCGTTTCGCGGCCCACGGTCTCCACGATCGTGGCATCGTCGCCCAGCGCCGCCCCGCCCTTGCCCGCCTCGGCGACCTGGTTCGGCTCGACCCGTCCCTCCCAGCCGACGAAGCTGAGGAACGACCATGCCTCGCCCTGCAGGCTGGTGCGCCAGGGGGCGATCGCCGCGGCGCGATCGGCGCCGGCCCCCGAATGGCCGAGCCCGGCGGCCTTCACCGCCGCCATCGTATCGGCCAGCCCTTGGTCGAGATAGTCGTAGACGTGGTTGTTGCCCTGCGCGGCATAGTCAACCCCGGCCCAGGCGAGCGCATGGGCCAGCTCGGGATGGGCATAGAAGACGTAGGACTTGGGCGCGGCGCTCGTCAGCTCGCGCGCGGAAAGGGTGATCTCGAGGTTGACGCTCGCCAGGTCGGCGGCGCGCAGCGTGGGCGCCATCGTCGCCAGCAGGGCGCGCATGTCCGCCTGCCGCGTGGCGTCATGGACCAGCCGGCGCTCCCCCTCCAGCGGGGTCTCGTAACGGCGCCCGCCCATGACATCGCCGCCGAAGACGAACAGCTGCCGCCCGGCGCGCCGCTCGACCAGCTCCACCGGCGGCACGCGCAGCAGGCCCGCTTCGTCCACCAGCTCGTGACGGGCGAAGGCATGGTGCGCCGGATAGTGGCCGGGGGCGGAAACGCGCAGCGTGTAGAGCGTCGCCTCGCCCGCCTCGAGGCGGTACCGCCCCTCCGCGTCGCTGGCCACGCTCTGGCCGTTGAGAGTGATCGTCGCCGCCGCGATCGGCGCGCCGCTGTCCGCCGAAAGAACGGTGCCCCGGGCGGCGACGGGCGGTGTGGCGGGCGCCGCGGCAGCGGGGCCTTGCCCATCGCGCAGGGCCGGCTCGGCGGCGGCCGGCATTCCCGCCACGGCCAGCGCCAGGATCGCGCAAAATGCCCGGATTCGCATCGCCTGCCCCCCTTTTCGGTGCCCTTGTCCCGGCCCCTGCGCCGCCCCCCGCGACCGTGTGCCCCGCTCAGGGCAAGAGGAGGCTGCTATCACCATAGGAGTAGAAACGGTATTTCCGCTCTATCGCATGGGCATAGACGGCCTGCATCCGCTCGCGCCCCATCAGCGCGCTGACGAGCATGAACAGGGTCGATCGGGGCAGGTGGAAATTGGTCATCAGCCCGTCGATCGCGCGGAAGGCATACCCGGGGGTGATGAAGATCGCGGTATCCCCCTCGAACGGGCGGATCGTGCCGTCGGCATCGGCCGCGCTCTCGAGCAGGCGCAGGCTGGTCGTGCCGACCGCGATCACCCGCCGCCCGTCGCGCCGCGCGGCATTGAGACGCTCGGCCGTCGCCGCCTCGATCCGGCCCCACTCGCTGTGCATCCGGTGTTCGCGCGTGTCCTCCACCTTCACCGGCAGGAACGTCCCCGCCCCGACGTGGAGCGTCAGCGTCTCGGACACGACGCCGCGCGCGTCGAGCGCGGCGACCAGCTCCGGGGTGAAATGGAGCGCGGCGGTCGGCGCGGCGACCGCACCGTCGCGCGCGGCGAACATCGTCTGGTAATCGCGCGCGTCGCGCGCGTCCGCCGGGCGCTTGCCCGCGATATAGGGCGGCAGCGGCATTCGCCCCGCCCGTTCGAGCAGGACCTCGACCGGCTCGTCCCCTTCGAACGCGAAAGTCACGCTGCCGTCGTCGCCGCGCGCCTCGACGATCGCGGTCACGCCGCCGCCGAATTCCACCCGGTCGCCCTCGCGGCACCGCCGGGCATTGCGCACGAAGGCCTGCCAGCGCCGCAGGTCGATCCGCTTGTGCAGGGTCGCGCCGATCCGCGCCTCGCCCCGCCGCCCTTCCAGCTGGGCGGGGATGACGCGCGTGTCGTTGAAGACGAGCACGTCGCCCGGGCGCAGCACCGCGGGCAGGTCGCGCACGGTCCGGTCATCGAAGGGGCGATCGCCATCGACCACCAGCATGCGCGCCGAATCGCGCGGCGTGGCAGGGCGCAGCGCGATCAGGTCCTGCGGCAGGTCGAAGTCGAACAGATCGATACGCATGCGGCATTGGGTCCCGGTCTTCGGGCCTTGCCGGGCCGGCGGGGGGCGCAGCGGCAAGCCGCCAGCCTGCCCGACGCCCCGCCCTTCTGGCAGGCCCGCGGCGGCCTGGCTACTGGTTTCCGCCGGGGGCGTTCAGCATGTCCGCGGTGATCGTGTCCTGCGCCGGCGCGGCCGGGGCGGGCGCGGGCACCGGCTTGTTGTCGGCGGCGATCGATGCCTGGAGGATGCGGGTCGGGTTGGCCGGCGGTTCGCCCCGCGCGATACGGTCCACCGCCGCCATGTTGGCGATGACCCGCCCGAAATTGGTGTAGCGCTTGTCGAGCGTGAAGCGGGGGTAGAAGACGATGAAGAACTGGCTGTTCGCGCTGTTCTCTTCCTGCGCGCGGGCCATGGCGACCGTGCCGCGCACGTGGGGCATCGGGTTGAACTCCGCGTCGAGGTCGGGAAGGTCGGACCCGCCCTGCCCGGTCCCGGTGGGATCGCCGGTCTGGGCCATGAAGCCGTCGATCACCCGGTGGAAGATGACCCCGTCGTAGAACCCCCGGCGCGCGAGCGTCTTGATGCGTTCGACGTGGTTGGGTGCCCAGCTCGGCATCAGGCGGATCGCCACGCGTTCGCCGGTGGAAAGGTCGAGCAGCAGGATGTTCTCGCGGTCTTCCTGCACGTCGTAGTTGATCGGCTGGTACACCGGTGCCGGCCGGTCCTGCGCGGCCGCGTCGCCCCCGGCACCGGCTTCGACGGCCGGGCTATCCTGGGCGGAGACATGGGCGGGTGCTGCGACCATCGACAGCAGGGCCGCGGCGGCAATCAGGCATCTGGACATGGAATTCCCGTCGTCGAATTGGCAATAATGCAAGAAATCGAATTCAGCCGCCAGCGTCTAGCGGCGGGGGACTGTCGGTTCAATGAATGATGCGCCCCCTGCCCGCGTCAGTAATCGCCGCGGCGGCCGACTTTCTCGACCCGGGCGACGACCTCGTCCCTCACTTCGGCGCTGACGAAAGGCGAGATGTCGCCGCCGAAGACGGCGATTTCCTTGACCAGCTTCGACGCGATCGGCTGGAGCGAGACGTCGGCCATCAGGAAGACCGTTTCGATCCGGTCGTCGAGCTGCTGGTTCATCCCGGCCATCTGGTATTCGTACTCGAAATCGGCGACGGCGCGCAGGCCGCGCACGATCACGCTGGCCCCCTGCTTGCGCGCGAACTTCATCAGCAGGGCGTTGAAGCCGACCACATCGACATTGTCGAGGCCGAGCGCGGCGACTTCGCGCCGGACCATCGCCATGCGTTCTTCCGGCGTGAACATCGGGTTCTTGGAAGGATTGGTGGTTACGCCGATGATCAGCCGGTCCACCAGCTTGCTGCCGCGCCGGATGATATCGGCATGGCCCAGCGTGATCGGGTCGAACGTGCCCGGATAGACGCCGATACGTTCACCATTTCCGCTGGCGCCGTTCTGGTTGGCACTCACCTGTCTCTCTCCACGATAAACCGCGCCAGCGCGCGCAACATGTCGGCTTCCGCGCCATAGGGCGCCAGGTGGCCGACGGCCTGTTCGACCAGGGCGCGGGCCTGGTGGCGCGCCTTCTCGATGCCCATCAGGGTCACGAATGTCTGCTTGCCCTGCTCCGCGTCCTTGCGCAGCGCCTTGCCCGCCTTGCTCTCGTCCCCCTCGTGGTCGAGCAGGTCGTCGGCGATCTGGAAGGCGAGGCCGATGTCGCGGGCATAGTTGCGCAGCGCCGCGCGCCCTTCGCCCGGCACGCGGCCCAGCACCGCCCCCATCTCGACCGCCGCCGACAGCAGCGCGCCGGTCTTCAATTGCTGGAGGCGGGTGATCGCGTGAAGATCGTATTCCTGCGTGGCGGCGGCCATGTCCATCATCTGGCCGCCGGCCATGCCGCCCATCCCGCTGGCGGCAGCGAGCGTGGCGACAAGTTCGGCGCGGACGAAGGGATCGCTGGCGGTCTCCGGCATCGAGAGGATCTCGAACGCGAAGGCATGGAGCGAATCGCCCGCGAGCACCGCCGTCGCCTCGTCGAAGCGGCGGTGCACGGTCGCCTTGCCGTGCCGCAGGTCGTCATCGTCCATGCACGGCAGGTCGTCGTGGATCAGCGAATAGACGTGGATCGCCTCGACCGCGCAGCCGCAGCGGACCGCGGCCTCGCGCGAGACGCCGTACATCCCCGCGGTCGCGCAGAGCAGCAGCGGGCGCACCCGCTTGCCGCCGCCGATCGCGGCGTAGCGCATTGCCTCGACCAGGCGCGCCCGGGTGTCGCCGGGCACCGGCATCAGCTCGTCGAACGTCCGGTCCACCTCGCGCTGGATGCGGGCGAGGCCCTCCGCCAGCAACTGGCCCCGGTCGCCGACCAGTTGCATCTCAGTTCGCCGCGTCGAAAGGTGCGGTTCCGCGTACTTCGCCGTCGGCGCCCTGGACGATCTTCTCGATCCGCGCCTGCGCCGCGTCCAGCCGGGCCTGGCAATGCTGCCGCAGGCGTTCGCCGCGCTCGTAAAGCGCGATCGATTCGTCCAGCGCGGCCTCGCCCCCTTCCAGCTTGCGGACGATATCCTCCAGCGCTTTCAGCGCGTCTTCGAAGGTCATGCTGGCAATGTCGGGCGTGTCGTTGCTCATGGCGATAGAGCATTGACGCTCGCCCGGTGCTTGGTCAAGCTGACTGCGAACAGGGGGGACGGCGATGACGGGGATCGAGGCCGCGCAGCCGGCCGGCAGCCGGGGTTTCTCACGCGCGCCCGGCGCACGGCGGCCAGGCCGGCACGGGCCGGGCCCATGCGGGGCCGGCACGCGCCCGGCCGGGGCGCAGTAAGTGTTCATCGGCCACTGGTCCGCCGCCTTCCTCGCCGGGGCCGCGAGCCGGCGGGCGCCGAAACTGGGGGTGCTGTTCGTCGCCGCGCAGCTGGTGGACTGGGGCTTCTTCGCCCTCGCCGCGTTCGGGGTCGAGAAACTGCGGATAACGCCGGGCGCGACGGCGATGAACCCGCTGGACCTCTATCACATGCCCTATACCCACAGCCTGGCCGGCACGGCCGCCTGGGCGCTCGCCTTCGTCGCCGTGCTGCTGGCCTGGCGGCGCGACCTGCCGGCGGCGCTTGTCGGCGGGGCGGTGGTCCTCTCGCACTGGTTCCTCGACCTGCTGGTGCACCGGCCCGACCTGACGCTGGCGGGCGGGGAGCGCAAACTGGGCCTGGGCCTGTGGGACCGGCCCGAAATCGCCATTCCGCTGGAGCTGGCGCTGACGCTGGGGGCTTTCGCGTTCTACCTGCGGCGCACACGGGGCCCTGCCGGACCGCCGCTGGTCCTGCTGGCCGTGCTGCTGGCGATGCAGCTGGTCAACTGGACCGGCCCGCAGCCCGAATCGGCCGGGCCGGGCCTCTACCTCCTCGCGCTGGCCTCCTTCGCCCTCGCGACATGGATCGCCTGGTGGGTCGGCGACACGCGCTGGCACCGGCGCGAGATCGGCCTTGGCGTCGCGACCGCCCGGCGCTGAACGGCGCCGGCCGGGGCGCATGGATCGTTGCCCTTCGCGGCATTGAAACGTAAGGGCGCGCGCATGGCTAGCCCCGAGTCCCGCACCGAGTCCGCGATCACCCCCGAAGTCGTCGAGCAGCACGGCCTCAGCCCCGAGGAATACGAACGCGTCCTCCACGCGCTCGGGCGCGAACCGAACCTGGTCGAACTCGGCATCTTCTCGGTCATGTGGTCGGAGCATTGCTCCTACAAGTCCTCCCGCATCCACCTCAAGAAGCTGCCGACCGAGGCGCCCTGGGTCATCTGCGGCCCGGGCGAAAACGCGGGCGTGATCGACATCGGTGACGGGCAGGCGGCGATCTTCAAGATGGAGAGCCACAACCACCCGAGCTATATCGAGCCCTACCAGGGCGCGGCCACCGGCGTCGGCGGTATCCTGCGCGACGTGTTCACGATGGGCGCGCGCCCGGTCGCGAACCTCAACGCGCTGCGCTTCGGCCGGCCCGATCATCCCAAGATGAAGCACCTCGTCCAGGGCGTGGTCGCGGGGATCGGCGGCTACGGCAACTGCGTGGGCGTGCCGACGGTGGCGGGGGAGACGAACTTCCATCCGGCCTACGACGGGAATATCCTGGTCAACGCGATGACCGTGGGCGTCGCCGATGCCGACAAGATCTTCTATTCCGCGGCCACCGGCGTCGGGAACCCGATCGTCTACGTCGGTTCCAAGACCGGGCGCGACGGGATCCACGGGGCGACGATGGCCAGCGCGGATTTCGGCGAGGATGCGGAGGAAAAGCGCCCCACCGTCCAGGTCGGCGACCCTTTCACCGAGAAGCTGCTGATCGAGGCCTGCCTCGAGCTCATGGCGACCGACGCGATCGTCGCGATCCAGGACATGGGCGCCGCCGGGCTCACCTCGTCCAGCGTCGAGATGGCCACCAACGGCAAGGCCGGCATCCGGCTGGACATGAACAAGGTCCCCTGCCGCGAAGAGGGGATGACACCTTACGAGATGATGCTGAGCGAAAGCCAGGAGCGGATGCTCATGGTGCTGAAGCCCGGCAAGGAAGCCATGGCGGAAGAGATCTTCCGCAAGTGGGAACTGGATTTCGCGGTCATTGGCGAAGTGACCGACACCCGGCACATGGTGCTGGAGTTCGAGGGCGAGGTCGTGTGCGACATCCCGCTCGGCCCGCTCGCCGCCGACGCGCCGCTCTACGACAGGCCGGCGATGAGCCGCGAGGATTACCGGGCCTGGGCCAAAGTCGAGCCGCTCGAGACCGCGCCCGGCAGCACCGATCTGGGCGCGGACCTGCTGAAGCTGGTCGCCAGCCCCGACCTCGCCTCGCGCCGCTGGATCGCGGAGCAGTACGACAGCCAGGTCGGCGCCGACACGCTGCAGACCGGCGGCGATGCCGGCGTGGTGCGGGTCCACGGCACGCGCAAGGCGCTGGCGATGACGACCGACTGCACCCCGCGATACTGCCATGCCGATCCCTACGAAGGCGGGAAGCAGGCGATCGCGGAGGCCTATCGCAATCTCTGCGCGGTCGGCGCGCGCCCGCTCGCGGTGACCAACTGCCTCAACTTCGCCAATCCCCAACGGCCCGAGATCATGGCCCAGTTCACCGGCTGCCTCGATGGCATGGGCGATGCCTGCCGCGCGCTCGACTTCCCGATCGTGAGCGGCAACGTCAGCCTCTATAACGAGAGCAAGGCGACCGGCGGCGGCAGCGCGATCCTGCCCACGCCCGCGATCGGCGGGGTCGGCCTGCTGGAAGATTACGGCGCGATGGCCCGGATCGGCTTCGCTGCCGAAGGCGACGCGATCCTGCTCGTCGGCGAGGAGGCGCGCCACCTCGGCCAGTCGCTCTGGCTGCGCGTGGTCCACGGCAGCGAGGCGGGCGAGGCCCCGCCGGTCGACCTCGCGCAGGAGCGCGCACGGGGCGAGTTCGTCCGCCGCCTGATCGGCGCGGGGCTGGCCACCGCGGTCCACGACGTGTCCGACGGCGGGCTGCTGGTCGCGCTGGCCGAAATGGCGCTGGCGGGCAATATCGGCTGCTCGCTCGACGCGCTGGGCGGCCCCGCGGCCGCTTTCGGCGAGGACCAGGGCCGCTACGTCGTCACGACCGGCCAGCCCGACCGGGTGGAGGCCGCGGGCATCCCGGTCCGGCGGATCGGCACGGTCGGCGGCGACAGCGTGGCCGGCGTGCCGCTGACCGACTTGCGCGCCGCGCACGAAAGCTTCTTTCGCGAATGGATGGAAGCCTGATCGGCGGCCCCGCCTCCCCCCGCCGCGCGCGGATCGCCTGCGGGGAGGAGCGCCGGTGACCGAACGCCCCTACCCCGCGCCGCCCGCGCTAAGCGACGACGAGCGGATCGCCCGGGCCCGCGCGGCCTGCGAACGGCTTGCCGGCCGCCGCACCTGTCGCGCCTTCACCGACAGGCCGGTGCCGCGCGAAGTGATCGAACACGCGATCGCCGCCGCCGGCACCGCGCCTTCGGGCGCGAACCATCAGCCGTGGCATTTCGCCGCCGTCTCCTCCGCCGAAGCGAAGCGCGCCATCCGCCTCGCCGCGGAGGAAGAGGAACGCGCCTTCTATGCCGAGCGTGCGAGCGAGGAATGGCTGGCCGCCCTCGCCCCGCTGGGGACCGATCACGACAAGCCGTTCCTGGAGATCGCGCCCTGGCTGATCGTCTGCTTCGCGCAGCGCAAGGGCGGGATCGAGGAAGACGGCGCGGCCTCGAACTACTACGTGACCGAAAGCGTGGGCCTGGCCTGTGGATTGCTGCTCGCGACCCTGCACGAAGCGGGCCTGGCGACGCTGACGCACACGCCCTCCCCGATGGGCTTCCTGCGCGAGATCTGCGGCCGCCCGGCGCATGAAAAGCCGCTGATGATCGTCGTCGCCGGCCACCCCGCGCCCGACGCCACCGTGCCAGACCACGCGCTGCGCAAGAAGCCGCTCGACACGATCGCCAGCTGGCTCTGACCCGGCCCGCGGCCGGCCGGAATGTCAGGCGGTGGCGGGCTGCGAGGCCGGCGTCCGCTCGCTGGCCAGCAGGTCGTAGGGGTCGATCCCCTCGCTGCGCCAGACCTCGTGACAGCGGTGGTACCAGGTCGGCTCGGCGATCCGCAGCCGTCGGCGCGCCTCGCCCAGGTCCATCGCGAGGAGATCGCGGATCGCCATCGCGACGATCGGGGGGCAGCCCTTGCCGATCCGGTGCGCCTGGCGCACCGCGCGGAAGACCGGGGCCCGGCTCTTGACCTGCTTGCGGATGTTCAGCGCCCCGGCATAGCCGAGCAGGAGATGCCCGTGGCTCGGGCTCTGCCCGTGGGTGAACAGCAGCACGCACTGTTCGCCCAGCGCGTCGCGGCCATAGCCGGTCAGGACATGCATCAGGTCGTGCGTGTCGCGCTGGCGGAATGCGAACCATTCGATCAGGTCGCCGTATTTCGGCCGCCCCATCTTCTCCGATTCGGCCACCAGGCCCGCCGCGCTCAACCCCTCGCGGCGCATGAAATCGACATAGGCATGGGCCACGCTGCCCTCGGGCAGTTTCAGCAGCGCCTCGTGATCGTCGAGGATCGGGGGCAGGAAAGGCTCGCTGGCGCGCAGGGCCTCCCCTTCCGCGCTCAGCGTCAGCGCGCGGGCGCGCGGGATGAACGTGCGCGAAGGCAGCGCCTCGTAGATGTGAAACACCTGCTCGGTGTCTTCCTTGTCCTTGATCAGCTCGCGGAAATGGTGGAGCGCCTTGCGGACATTGCGCCGCGGCTGCGGCCGGGCGGGATTGCGGAAGGGCGTGCCGTCGGCGGCACAGGCGGCCGCCCCGGCGTCTGGCAGGGCCTGCGGACTGGTCATGACAGGGCATCCTTTACTGACACGCCTGTCAATATAGCAGGTCGGTTGCAGATTGAAAGGGACCCCGGGGGCGCCGCGCCGCCGGCCGGCGCGCGCCGATTCAGGCCACCCATTCTTCGCGCGGGATGCCGAACAGTTCGAGCACGGCGGTCAGGTCGCCGCGGTCGATCGTCCCGTCGGCGGCCGCGCGCGCGCGCGGCTTGGCGCGGAAGGCAATGCCCCAGGTCGCGGCGGCCAGCATCGGGATGTCGTTGGCTCCGTCGCCGGTGGCGAGGCTGGTCGCCTCCGGCCCGATACCCTCGGCCTCTTCGCGCAGCACGCGTTCCTTTACCGCGCTATCGGTGATCGCCCCGGCGAGCGCGCCGGTCAGCTTGCCCCCGGCGACCGCCAGCCGGTTGCCCACGACGCGGTCGAAGCCGAGCTGATCGGCCACCGGGTCGGCGAAATGGTGGAAACCGCCGGTCACCAGCACGGTGCGGCACCCGCGCGCCTTCAGCGTGGCGACCAGCGTGCGCGCGCCCTCCATCGGGCGGATGCGCTCGGCAAGGCAATCCGCGATGCTGTCTTCCCCCAGCCCCGCGAGCAGGCCGACGCGTTCGGCCAGCGCGCTGGCGAAATCGAGCTCGCCCTGCATCGCGCGCTCGGTAATCGCGGCCACCCGGTCGCGGAAACCGGCGAAGTCGGCCAGCTCGTCGATGCATTCCTGGCCGATCATGGTCGAATCCATGTCCGACACGAACAGGTCCGGCACCGCGATTTCCCGCCGCGAGACAAGCAGGTCGGCCGGGGCGAAATGCTCTTCCAGCAGCCCGCGCAGCGTCGCGGGATCGCCTTCGGGCAGGCTCAGCTGCAGCACGTCGCCGCAGAAATCGTGCATCTGCGCGAGCGCGACGCGCATCCCCTCCTTCTCCAGCGCGGCGGTCGCGCGGTCGAGGCGTGTTTCCAGCGTGGCCGGGTCTGCTATCAGCCGGGCGATGAGCACCGAGATTCCTCCGATTGCCGGCGACGGGCGGCCGCCGGTCGCGCTCATTGCAGGGCCCACCGCCAGCGGCAAGAGCGATCTGGCCGTGCGCCTGGCGCGGGCGGTGCTCGACAGCGGGCGCGAGGCCCGCGTGATCAATGCCGACAGCGCCCAGGTCTATCGCGACTTGCGCGTGCTCAGCGCCCGGCCGTCGGAGGCGGAGACCGCCGGCGTGCCGCACCGCCTGTTCGGCGCCTGGGACGGGGCCGATCCCTGTTCGGCGGCCGACTGGGCCGCGGCCGCGCGCCGGGAAATCGCCGCCGTCCATGCGCGCGGCGGCGTGCCCGTCCTCGTCGGGGGCACCGGACTTTACCTGCGGACCCTGCTCGACGGGATCGCGCCGGTGCCGCCGATCGATCCCGCGGTGCGCGAGGCGGTGCGCGCGCTGCCCGTGGCCGAGGCCCATGCCGAGCTGGCGCGCCTCGACCCCGCGCGCGCCGCCGCGCTCGCCCCCGCCGACACGACCCGCGTTGCCCGCGCGCTCGAGGTCGTCCGCTCCACCGGCAGGCCGCTTTCGCACTGGCAGGCGCGGCGCGAGGGCGGGATCGGGGCGCAGGTGGCGCTGCACCCGCTGATCCTCCTGCCCGATCGGGCCTGGCTCCACGAACGCTGCGACCGGCGCTTCGTGGCGATGATGGAAAACGGCGCGGTCGGGGAAGTCGAGGCCCTGCTCGCCCGCCGCCTCGATCCCGGCCTGCCGGTCATGCGCGCGATCGGCGTGACGCAGATCGCCCGCTGGCTGGCCGGCGAGACGTCGCGCGACGAGGCGATTGCCGCCGGCCAGCAGGCGACGCGCCAGTATGCGAAGCGCCAGTACACCTGGTTCCGCCGGCAGCCGCCGCAAGAATGGCACCGGATGGAGACATATTGCGATTCTCTAACCGATACATTCGCATCATTGTTTCACCGATAGCCCTTGACATATCATATTCTGTCCCATAGGCGATGAGGCAACGGATCGATACTGGCCCGGCGCGTCCCCCTCGCGCCGGGTCGATCTTTTTCCGGGGCGTCGATCCGCTGCCCGGACGAAGCGACACGAAGGACGAGGAAAGGGTCGAACAATGGCGGAGGAGCGCAGCGGCGCGTCCATCCTGATCGAATGCCTGGTCAGCCAGGGGGTCGAATTCGTCTTCGGCTACCCCGGCGGCGCCGTGCTGCCGATCTATGACGAGCTCTTTTCGGACGAGCGCATTCGCCACATCCTCGTGCGGCACGAAGCCGGCGCGGCCCACGCGGCGGAAGGCTATGCCCGCTCGACCGGCAGGCCGGGCGTCGTCCTCGTCACCTCCGGCCCCGGGGCGACCAATGCCGTCACCGGCATTGCCGACGCCTTCATGGATTCGATCCCGATGGTCGTCATCACCGGGCAGGTGCCGACCGCGCTGATCGGGACCGACGCGTTCCAGGAAGCCGACACCGTCGGCATCACGCGCCACTGCACGAAGCACAATTACCTGGTGAAGGACCCGGCGCAGCTGCGCGCCACGATCGAGGAAGCCTTCCGCATCGCGACCACCGGGCGGCCGGGCCCGGTCGTGGTGGACATTCCCAAGGACGTCCAGATCGCGCTGGCGAGCTGGTCGGGGCAGGACGACGTGGCCCTCCCCTCCACCCGCTATGCCCCGCAGACCGCCGGCGACGAGGCGGCGATCGCCCGCGCGGTGGACATGCTGGCCCGGGCGGAACGGCCCCTGTTCTATACCGGCGGCGGCGTCATCAACTCCGGCCCGCGGGCGAGCGAGCTGCTGCGCCGGCTGCAGGAACTCACCGGGGCGCCGGTCACCAGCACGCTGATGGGTCTCGGCGCCTTTCCCTGCGACCACCCGGACTGGCTGGGCATGGTCGGGATGCACGGCACCTACGAGGCGAACATGGCGATGAACCGGTGCGACCTGATGGTCTGCATCGGCGCCCGTTTCGACGACCGCGTGACCGGGCGGCTCGATGCGTTCTCGCCCGATTCGGAGAAGATCCACATCGACATCGATCGAAGCTCGATCAACAAGACGGTGCCGGTGGACCTCGCGATCCTGGGCGATTGCGCGCAAGTGCTGGAACAGATCGTCGGCGCCTGGGGCAACCGCGAGGCCCGCGACCTCGGCGAATGGAAGGCGCGCGTCGCCGGCTGGCGCGCGTGCGAATCGCTCGCCTATCCGCCCAACCCGGCGGCGATCATGCCGCAGAAGGCGATCGAGCGCCTCCACGCCCTGACCCGCAGGCAGAACCCGATCGTCTCGACCGAGGTGGGCCAGCACCAGATGTGGGCCGCGCAGTATTTCGGCTTCACCGGCCCCAACCGCTGGCTGACCAGCGGCGGCCTGGGCACGATGGGCTATGGCCTGCCGGCCGCGATCGGCGCGCAGCTGGGCAACCCGGAAGCGCTGGTGATCGACATCGCGGGCGAGGCGAGCATCCAGATGAACATCCAGGAACTGGGCACCGCCAGCCAGTATCGCCTGCCGGTCAAGGTCTTCATCCTCAACAACGAGTACATGGGCATGGTCCGCCAGTGGCAGGAGCTGACCTATGAAAGCCGATACTCCAATTCCTATTCCGACAGCCTGCCCGATTTCGTGAAACTCGCCGAAGCCTATGGCTGGAAGGGGATCCGGATCGAGGACGAGGCCGGGCTGGACGCGGGAATCGAGGCGATGATCGCGCACGACGGGCCGGTCATGGTCGATTGCCTGGTGTCCAAGGAAGCCAACTGCTTCCCGATGATCCCGAGCGGCGCGGCCCATACCGAGATGCTGCTCTATGGCGACATGGTCAGCGGGACGATGAACGATGAAGCCAAGGCACTGGTCTAGGGGGCAGGCGACAATGCAGATCACGCAGCAGGCATCGCAGCGCCACGTCCTGGCGATCACGGTGGACAACGAGGCCGGCATCCTCGCCAAGATCGCCGGGCTCTTCACCGCGCGCGGATACAACATCGACAGCCTCACCGTTGCCGACATCACGGAAAACCACGCGGTCAGCCGGATCACGATCGTCACCAACGGCCCGCCCGCGGTGATCGACCAGATCCACGCCCAGCTCGACCGGCTGGTCCCGGTCCACAAGGTCGTCGACCTGACCGAGGAAGGCCCCCACGTCGAGCGCGAGCTGGCACTGGTCAAGGTCGCGGGCACCGGCGAAAAGCGGGTCGAGGCGCTGCGCCTGGCCGATATCTTCCGCGCCCGCCCGGTGGACACGACCACCGGCAGCTTCATCTTCGAGATCACCGGCCCGCCGGAAAAAGTCGACAGCTTCGTCGGCCTGATGCGCGAGCTGGGGCTGGTCGAGGTCGGCCGGACCGGGATCGTCGGCATGATGCGCGGCGCCGAGGGAGCCTAGGCCCAGGACAAGAAATTCCACGTCGCGCCGAGCTTGTTCGAGCGGCCAGCAATCCGTTAGCGCTTCGCGCATGGCGAAACTGGATGCTGGAGCGGGTTCAGCATGACGATTGCACAGTGAAGGACGAGAGATGAAAGTCTATTACGACGCCGATGCCGACCTGAACCTGATCACCGGCAAGAAGATCGCCGTGCTCGGTTATGGCAGCCAGGGCCACGCCCATGCCCAGAACCTGCGCGACAGCGGGGTCGGCGAAGTGGCGATCGCCCTGCGCGAAGGCTCCGCCACCGCGAAGAAGGCGCAGGACGCCGGCTTCACCGTGATGAGCAACAGCGAAGCGGCCGCCTGGGCCGACATCCTGATGATCCTCGCGCCCGACGAGCACCAGGCCGCGATCTGGCAGAACGATCTCGCCGGCAACATGAAGCCGGGCAGCGCGCTCGCCTTCGCCCACGGGCTCAACATCCATTTCGGGCTGATCGAACCGCCCGCCGATATCGACGTGATCATGATCGCGCCCAAGGGCCCCGGCCACACCGTGCGCAGCGAATACCAGCGCGGCGGCGGCGTGCCCTGCCTGATCGCGGTGCACCAGGACGCGACCGGCAATGCCCACGATCTCGCCCTCGCCTATGCCAGCGGCGTCGGCGGCGGGCGCAGCGGCATTATCGAGACCAATTTCAAGGAAGAGTGCGAAACCGACCTCTTCGGCGAGCAGGCCGTGCTGTGCGGCGGCATCACCCACCTGATCCAGGCCGGGTTCGAAACGCTGGTCGAAGCCGGCTACGCGCCCGAAATGGCCTATTTCGAATGCCTCCACGAAACCAAGCTGATCGTGGACCTGCTCTATGAAGGCGGGATCGCGAACATGCGCTATTCGATCAGCAACACCGCCGAATACGGCGACATCACCACCGGCCCGCGGATCATCACCGACGAGACGAAGGCGGAAATGAAGCGCGTGCTGGCGGACATCCAGTCGGGCCGCTTCGTCAAGGACTTCGTGCTCGACAACCGCGCCGGCCAGCCCGAGCTGAAGGCCGCGCGCAAGGCGGCCGAGGCGCACCCGATCGAGCAGACCGGGTCGCAACTGCGCGCGATGATGCCCTGGATCGGCAAGAACAAGCTGGTCGACAAGGCGAAGAACTGACGGCATTCTCCCGGTCCGCGAACGAACCCGCGAGGAACAGAGGGGACCGGGAAAAATGCGCAGCACACGTCTTGTCGCCACGATCGGGGCCGCCGCTTTCGCGCTGGCGGCCACCGGCACGCTGATCGCGCAGGGAACGCCCGGCGAGGCGCCCGGCCGGGCCGATCCCGCGCGGGTCAGCGGGGGCACGTACCTCGCCGATCCGTCGCACAGCATGGTCCAGTGGCGCGTCGACCACATGGGCTTCAACGACTATTTCGGCATCTTCGGCGACGTCGACGGCACGCTGACGCTCGACCCGGCCAACCCGGGCCGGGCCAGCGTGGACGTGACGATCCCGGTCGCCGGCGTGACCGTGCCGAGCGAGGGCCTGCGCGAACACCTGCTGCGCCCGGGCAAGGACGGGGGCAGCCCCGATTTCTTCGGGCCCGACCCGATGCCCGCGCGCTTCACGTCGACCGCGGTGACGATCGGCGCCGACGGCACGAGCGCCGAGGTCACCGGCGACCTCGCGCTCAACGGCGTGATGATGCCCGTCACGCTGGAAACGCGCTTCACCGGCGCGGGTGCGGCGCCGCGCACCGGCTACGAAACGGTCGGCTTCGAAGGACGCACGACGATCAACCGGTCCGATTTCGGCCTCGGCTTCGGCGTCCCGATGGTCGGCGACGAGGTGGAACTGGAGTTTTCCGTCGCCTTCGAAAAGCGCGATCCGCAATAGCCGGCGCAGCGATGCGACAGCATGGCTTGCCTTCCGGGCAATTTTCGCGCATTGCCGCGGGCATGACACGCAACGGACTAATCCTGCTTCGACTTACGCGCCCTTGGGCGTGAGCTGACGCGTGGCCGGTGGGCGCGCGCTGCGCCCAAGGGGTCAAGGCCGACAGACTGCAGAACCTTTCCGTGCGAGATTACCCGAAATGACCATGCTCCGCGATCCTTCGCGCAAATACGCCGCCTTCCCCCAGGTGCCCCTGCCCGACCGGCAATGGCCCAGCCGCACGATCGCCGACCCGCCGCGCTGGCTCTCGACCGACTTGCGCGACGGCAACCAGGCGATCGTCGACCCGATGGACGCGGTGAAGAAGAACCGTTTCTTCGACCTGCTGGTCGAAATCGGGGTGAAGGAGATCGAAGTCGGCTTCCCCAGCGCGGGCGCGACCGAGTTCGATTTCATCCAGGCGCTGGTCCATTCCGGCCGTATTCCCGACAATGTGACCGTGCAGGTCCTCACGCAGAGCCGCGAGGACCTGATCCGCACCAGCTTCGCCAGCCTCGACGGCGCGCGCGCGGCGATCGTCCATCTCTACAACGCGGTCAGCCCCGCCTGGCGCGACATCGTCTTCCGCATGAGCCGCGAGGAAGTGCGCGAGATCGCGGTCGCCGGGGCGAAAGTCATGCGCGACGAGGCCGGCAGCCGCCCGGGCACCGACTGGCATTTCCAGTATTCGCCCGAAACCTTCTCCACCGCCGAGCTCGATTTCTCGATCGAGGTCTGCGAGGCGGTGATGGACGTGCTCGCCCCCACGCCCGAACGGCCGATCATCCTGAACCTGCCGGCCACGGTCGAGGCGGCGACGCCCAATGTCTACGCCGACCAGATCGAGTATTTCTGCCGCAACCTGCCCAACCGCGAAAGCGCGGTGATCAGCCTGCACACGCACAACGACCGCGGCACCGGGGTCGCGGCCGCCGAACTGGGCCTGATGGCCGGGGCCGACCGGGTCGAAGGCTGCCTGTTCGGCAATGGGGAGCGGACGGGCAACTGCTGCCTCGTCACCGTCGCGCTCAACCTCTATACCCAGGGGGTCGATCCGGGGCTCGACTTCTCCGACATCGACCGGGTGATCGAGACGGTCGAATACTGCAACCAGATCCCGGTCCACCAGCGCCACCCCTATGGCGGCGAACTGGTCTTCACCGCCTTTTCCGGCAGCCACCAGGACGCGATCAAGAAAGGGTTCGAGGCGCACGGGCGGCAGAACGACGAACGCTGGCGCGTGCCCTACCTGCCGATCGACCCGGCCGACCTCGGCCGCAATTACGAGGCGGTGATCCGCGTCAATTCGCAGAGCGGCAAGGGCGGGTTCGCTTGGGTGCTGGAACAGGACCAGGGGCTGAAGCTGCCCAAGAAGATGCAGGCCGATTTCTCGCGCCAGGTCCAGCGCATGGCCGACGAGCTGGGGCGCGAGCTGAACGCGGCCGATATCTGGGACGTGTTCCGGCGCACCTACCACGTGCAGGTGCGGCCCAAGCATTTCCAGCTCGTCGATTACGAGGAAAGCCGCGCGGCCGACGGCACCCGCGTCTTTGCCGGCACGATCGAGGTGGGCGGCCGGGCGCAGCGCGTTTCGGGGCGCGGCAACGGGCTGATCTCCTCGGTCGTCGCGACGCTGAAGGAAAGCTTCGGGGTCGAACTGGAAGTGTGCGACTATACCGAACACGCGCTGTCCACCGGCTCCCACGCGCGCGCCGCGGCCTATCTCGAATGCGCGCTCCCCTCGGGCGAGCGGGTCTGGGGCTGCGGGATCGACGAGGACGTCGCCACCGCCAGCGTCCGCGCCGTGCTGAGCGCCGCAAACGGCGCGGTCGATCGGGCCGAGAGCTGACCTGGGGCAGAGGGGGAGGCGCCCATCGATGTGCCCTTCCCCGCTTCGCCGTCACCCTGAACCTGTGTCACAGGTCGATTCCGCCGCCGCTACCGTCCGCACGAGGCGGCGGGATGGATGCTGAAACGCGTTCGGCGTGACGGGTGTGGCCAAGGCGGCCGTGCAGCGCCCCCCAATCGCGTCTTTCCTACAGGGCCCCAGGGACGCTAGCATCCCGGCGATGGACCGCTCGCTCCCCCTCCCCGCCCCGTTTTCAGGCCGCTTCAGGCGGCCGGACTTTTTCTCTCCAGGACAGTGTAACAGGCGGTCCATGTGTTCCCTGGCTGCGACGAACGGAGTGCCGCGATGAGCGAAGCGATTCTCGAACCCGACCTGCCGATCATCGATCCGCACCACCACCTGTGGGACTTGCGGCCCCTGCTCCCCGCCTTCCCCGAGCCGCGCCACCCGTTCCTGGCGGCGATCGCGGGCGCGGCCTATTACACCTTCGACCAGCTCCACGCCGATGCGACGAGCGGCCACAAGGTGATCGCCACCGTGTTCATGGAATGCGGCGCGTTCTACGATGCCGGGCGGAGCGAGCCGTTCAGGCCGGTGGGCGAAGTCGAGTTCGCCAACGGCGTCGCCGCGCAAGGGGCAAGCGGGGCCTATGGCGCATACCGCCCCTGCGCCGCGATCGTCGGCCATGCCGACCTGACGCGCGGCGCGGCGGCGGGCGAGGTGCTCGACGCGCTGCAGGCCGCCTCCCCCCGCTTCGCCGGGATTCGCCACGCCGGGGCCTGGGATACCGATCCCGAAGTGCTCGGCCCGCCGTTCCACGCGCCCGAGGGGCTCTATGGCGACAGCGCCTTTCGCGAAGGCTTTGCCGAACTCGGCCGCCGCGGGCTGACGTTCGATGCCTGGGTGCTCGAACCGCAGCTCGGCGACGTGATCGCGCTCGCCCGCGCCTTCCCCGACCAGCCGATCGTGCTCGACCATTGCGGCACGCCGCTGGGCATTGCCGCCTATCGCGGGACCCTGCCCGACCGGTTCGACCGCTGGCGCGCGAACATCCGCGCCCTCGCCGAATGCGAGAACGTGACCGTCAAGCTCGGCGGGCTGGCAATGGCCTTCTGCGCCATGCCCGAGAAAGGACCCGCCGCGGGGTGCGATTCGCAGACCCTGGCCGACCTGTGGCGTCCCTACGTCGAAACCTGCATCGAGGCCTTCGGGCCCGAGCGGGCGATGTTCGAAAGCAACTACCCCGTCGATCGCTGGGGGGCGAGCTACCCGGTGCTGTGGAACGCGTTCAAGCGGCTGGCATCGGGCGCGAGCGAGGACGAGAAGCGCGCCCTGTTCGCCGGGACCGCCGCCCGCGTCTATGGGCTGGAGGCGCTGCTCGCCTGACGTTTACGTAACGGCAATCTCGACAAGCGGGGCTGCGCCCGATAGCCCGTGCGATCAAGTTGCAATCGACAACGGAGATACGGATGCCCCTGCCCGCCCCCTTCGACCGCCTGCGCCTGCCCGTGATCGGCTCCCCGCTGTTCATCGTCTCGGGCCCGGACCTGGTGATCGCCCAGTGCAAGGCGGGCATCATCGGCTCCTTCCCGGCGCTCAACGCGCGGCCTTCGGGCGTGCTCGACGAATGGCTGCACCGCATCACCGAGGAACTGGCCGCGCACAACCGCGACAATCCCGACCGCCCGGCCGCCCCCTTCGCGGTCAACCAGATCGTTCACAAGTCGAACGACCGGCTGGAAGAGGACATGCAGGTCTGCGCCAAGTGGCAGGTGCCGATGGTCATCACCTCGCTCGGCGCGCGGGAGGAGATCTTCACCGCGGTGCGCGGCTGGGGCGGGATCACGATGCACGACGTGATCAACGACCGCTTCGCGCGCAAGGCGATCGAGAAGGGGGCCGATGGCCTGATCCCGGTCGCCGCCGGCGCGGGCGGCCATGCCGGCGTGCAGTCGCCCTTCGCGCTGATGCAGGAAATCCGCCAGTGGTTCGACGGCCTCGTCGCCCTGTCCGGCTCGATCGCGCACGGCCGCTCGGTCCTCGCGGCGCAGGCGATGGGGGCGGACTTCGCCTATATCGGCTCCCCCTGGATCGCGACGAAAGAGGCGAACGCGGACGAGGGCTACAAGCAGGGCATCGTCGAAAGCCGGGCGGCCGATATCGTCTATACCAACCTCTTCACCGGGGTTCACGGCAACTACCTGCGCGGTTCGATCGAGGCGGCCGGGCTCGACCCCGACAACCTGCCGACGAGCGATCCGAGCAAGATGAACTTCGGCTCCGGCGGGAACACCAAGGCCAAGGCGTGGAAGGACATCTGGGGATCGGGCCAGGGCGTGGGCATGGTCGACGCGGTCGAGACGGTGGCCGAGCGGGTCGAGCGGCTGGAGCGCGAGTATCACGCGGCGAAAGAGGCGCTTTCGGCCAAGACGGTCTGAGGGTCGCTCGCGCGCCAGAGCGTTTCGGCGAGCGCGTCCATCGTGGCAAAGTCGTGCCCGGCGCCGACCGGGTCGCGGCGATTGAGGACCAGGCGGCGGCGCCCGTCCAGCAGCCGCCGCCGGAGCGCGCGCTGCAGCAGGTCGAGCCGCATCAGCGCCTCGGCCGCGGCCCGCTCCGCCCCCGATGCCCGGGCGCGGGACCAGCGCCGCTCTATCTGCCCGACACGCTGGGCGACCAGCTCGTTATAGGCCCGGTGCGGCCCGCGATGGAGCGGCAGGGCAAGGCGCAGCGCCGCCGCCTCGCGCGCGGGCAGGAGCATCCCGTTGCGGCGGAAGTCCTCCAGCCCGATGCGCGCACCGCCCAGTTCGTCCAGCAGCGGCGCGAACCAGGCGAGGCGGCGCAGCTGGCGGGGCAGCAGGTGATGGCGCTGCAGGGCCGCGTCGTATCCCGGGGCGCCCTTGCGGTTGACCGATGCGAAGGGGATCGGGCGCCGCCGCAACCCCCGTCGCTGGCGCCCGGTCGCGGCCACGCCTCAGCCGCGCGTCACGCGCACGAAACGGCCGTTGCGCGACGGGCGCAGCGCCAGCGCCGCCCCGTCGGGCGCGGCCAGGCCGGCGGGTTCGGTCAGCCGGCCGAGGCCGACCATCTCGTGGACCAGCCGCACGCCGATGCGGCTTGCCTCCACCGGATCCGGGAAGGCGACCGGGTCGAAGTGGAGTTCCTGCCCGGTGAAGAAGGCCAGCCCTTCCGACTGGACCGCCCCGTCCAGCGCCCGGCGGAAGGCCGTGAGCCCCAGCGCCGGAAACGGTCCGCCCGCCAGCCAGGCATCGACCAGCGACAGGAAGAAGCCGCGCCCCATCAGGCACCGCGCCGGCGGCCAGGAAAGCGCGGTGATCCCGGGGAAGACGCGCAGCAGTTCGGCCCCGAGCGCCAGCTGCGCGCGCACCACCGGCAGGGTCGCCCGGCCCCCGGCAAGGTGCTGGCCCGGGCCGAGCGCCAGGGCCTCTCCCGGCTTCTCGACCAGTTCCGGCGGTGCCTCGAACAAGTGGCGCGGCCGGTCCATGGGAAAGCCTGGGCCGGGCGCGAGGCCGTCGAGGTCGAACGTCAGCCCGTCGATCAGCAGCTCCGCCCAGACGGTTTCGCCGGCGCTTCCCGGGCGCACGGCCGGGCTTTCGTGGGTGATCGCAACCCGCTCCGCCGAGGCGAGCGCGCGGCGCAGCGCGGCCATGGCCGGTCGCTCCCCCGCCCGGAAAAGGAGGAGGAGCCCCGGCGATCGCGGGTCGCCTGCGATGGCTGCGCGGTCGGTAATCGTGCGTCCCTTCAGCCTGACCGCGCCGAAACTGCCCCGGATCGCGTGTCAGGTCGAGGGGAACGCGACGAATCGCCTCCGGTTCCGAGGCGATTGCCGGCGGCTCAGAACATGCCGATTGCGATTCCCTCGGCCATCGCGGCGCCCATCTCGCGGCATTGCGCGAGCCGTTCGGGCCGCACGCGCTTGGGCGCGAGGATCGCTTCGGGCGTCTGGGCATCGAAACACGCGATCACCGGGTCGAGCACGCGCCGCAGCCGCCAGCCGCGGGCGATGCGATCGATCTGGCGCTGGGCCCCCTCCCCGTCGGACCCGGCCGCGATCACTGTGGCGTAGGCGCGCCCCTCGATCTCGCCGAGCACCGGGTAGTAACAGCGATCGAACATCTCCTTCATCGCGCCGCTCATGCTCGCGAGGTTTTCCGGGCAGACGAAGACATAGGCCCGCGCGCGAAGCAGGTGATCGGGCGTGACCGCCTCGGCGCCGAGCAGCTCGGCCGCTTCGCCGGCGCCTTCGGCCACGGCGCGCGCCATGGCCTCGCTCGCGCCCGTCCGGCTGTGCCAGGCCACCAGCAATGTTCGCGAACCCTGCGCCATGCGGCGCGACCATCGCACGCGGCTGTCGATTGTTCAAACCGCGCGCTTGGCGCCCCGCCGCGCGCTGGGGTAGACGCAGCCCATGGCGTCGCAATCGATTTCCAGCGTCTTCGGCATCGAACGCTCCCTCTCGGGCAAGGCCTGGCGCTGGCGCGGGGGCAACATGGCGCTGGGCGGCGACGGGGCCCGGCTGGAGGACGATATCGTCGCGCAGCTGCTGCTCTCGCGCGGGGTGCCGCGCGACGACCTGGAGCGGCACCGCACCCCGACGCTGCGCGCCTTCCTGCCCGATCCTTCCGCCTTTCGCGACATGGACGTGGCCGCCGAACGCATTGCCCAGGCGGTGCTGGGCGGGGAAACGATCACCATCTACGGCGATTACGACGTCGACGGGGCGACCAGCTCCGCCCTGCTGATCCGCCTGCTGCGGATGCTGGGGCACGATGCCGGCCACTACATTCCCGACCGTCTGCTGGAAGGGTACGGCCCCAGCGGGGAGGCGCTCGTCCGCCTGGCCGAGCAGGGATCGAGCCTGATCGTCACCGTCGATTGCGGGGCCATGGCGCACGAGGCGCTGGCCATGGCGCATGACGCCGGGGTCGACGTGATCGTGGTCGATCACCACAAGTGCTCGGCCGAACTGCCGCGGGCGGCGGCACTGGTGAATCCCAACCGGCTCGACGAAGGCGACCTGGCCGCCGGGCACGGCCATCTGGCGGCCGTGGGCGTCGCCTTCCTGCTTGCCGTCGCGATCGTGCGGACCCTGCGCGCCCGGTCCTATTTCGATTCCCGGCCCGAGCCGGATCTCAGGGCCCTGCTCGACCTCGTCGCTCTCGGCACCGTGGCCGATGTCGCCGCGCTTCACGGCCTCAACCGCGCTTTCGTCGCGCAAGGGCTCAAGGTCATGGCCAAGCGGCAGAACGTCGGCATGTCCGCGCTGATCGACGCCAGCCGGCTGACCCGCGCGCCGGTCTGCAGCGATCTCGGCTTCGCGCTCGGCCCGCGGATCAACGCCGGCGGCCGGGTCGGCGAATCGACCCTCGGCGTGCGCCTGCTGACGACCGAGGACGTTCAGGAGGCCCAGGCCATCGCCGCGCAGCTTTCCGCGCTGAACGAGGAACGCCGCGCGATCGAGGCCGCGGTGCAGGAAGCGGCGGAGGAACAGCTCGCCGGCCAGCACAACCGCGCCGTCGCGGTCCTCGCCGGGCGCGGCTGGCACCCGGGCGTGATCGGGATCGTCGCCGGGCGGATCAAGGAGAAGACGGGCAAGCCCTCGGTCGTCGTCGCGCTCGACGACGAGAGCGGCCAGGGCAAGGGCTCGGGCCGGTCGATCGCCGGGGTGGACCTGGGCGCGGCGATCATCGCCGCGCGCGAGGCCGGGCTGCTGGTGGCGGGCGGCGGGCACGCGATGGCCGCCGGGCTGACGGTCGATCCGGGGCGGCTCGACGCCTTTGTCGACTGGCTGGACGAACGCCTCGCCGGCGCGGTCCAGCGCGCCAGCGCGCGGCAGGTGCTCTCGCTCGACCTCTCGCTCACGCCCGGCGGGTTGACCCCCGACCTGGTCGAGACGCTGGAGCGCGCCGGCCCGTTCGGGGTCGGCTGGCCGGGGCCGAAACTGGCGGTCGGCCCGGTCCGCCTGGTCAAGGCAGACCGCGTCGGGACCGACCACGTGCGCCTCGTCGCCAGCGGCGACGACGGGCGATCGTTCAAGGCGATCGGCTTCCGCCTGGCCGAAAGCGAGCTGGGCCAGTCGCTGCTGCACGGCGCGCGCGGGCGGCGGCTGTGGCTGGCCGGGCGGGCAAAGATCGACGACTGGGGCGCACGCCCCGCGGCCGAGCTGCACCTCGACGACGCCGCCTGGGCCGACTGAGCGGCGCCCTGCGCGCGCCGCGAAGCCGGGCCGCCGCACGACAAATCGCGCCAATCGACACGACGGGGTTGACCGCGCGGTGCAGCCCCCCTAAGTGCGCCGCCACGCCACCGGCACCTGACGGTCTGGCCCCTTCGTCTAGCGGTTAGGACGCGGCCCTTTCACGGCTGAAACACGGGTTCGATTCCCGTAGGGGTCACCACCGCCACGCCGGCCGTGGCACGCCATCGCGTCAGGCATGGCCCCTTCGTCTAGCGGTCAGGACGCGGCCCTCTCACGGCTGAAACACGGGTTCGATTCCCGTAGGGGTCACCAGCGCGAACCCGCACCCGAAAAAATGTTCCACAGCGGCCGATCTCGTCTGGCCGATGTAACTTTGGGCGGCTAAGCCCCGCCGCAATGGAGCAGGATCGCGCCTTCCCCGTCGCTTCCCTCGCCCTCGCGGCCATTGCCTCGGTCGCCATGGGAATCGCCGGGGCCCCGTGGTGGCTGGCCTTCGCGGTGTTCCTCGTCTGGGCGGGATCGCTCTGGCTCGCCGTCGCCGCCCCGCCGCGCGCGGTCGAGCCGGTCAGCAACGGCACGTTCAATCGCGACGACATGGGCGAGTTCATCGAACATGCGGGCACGCCCCTGCTGGTGGCCGAGAACGGCCGCATCTCGATCGCCAACAAGGCCGCGCGCAACCTGCTCGGCGCCCACGTGCTGGGGCAGGACATTCGGGTCGCCTTCCGCCACCCGGAGGCGGTCTCGCTGCTCGAACGCGGGCAGAGCGGGCAGGCCGCGGTCCAGGGCCTCGTCCGCCGGCGCGACATCTGGATCCTCAACTTCCAGCGCCTGACCGACGGGCTCGGCGTGATCGAGCTGCTGAACCAGACGGCGGAAGCCGACATCAGCCGCGCGCACACCGATTTCGTCGCCAATGCCAGCCACGAGCTGCGGACCCCGCTGTCTTCCATCATCGGCTATGTCGAGACCCTGCGCGAAGACGGGGGCAAGGCCCCGCCGGAGATGCGGCGCAAGTTCCTCGACACCGTGCTGAGCGAAGCCAAGCGGCTGCAGAACCTTGTCAACGACCTGATGTCGCTTTCGCGCGTCGAAGCGGAAAAGCACGACCTGCCGCAGGAAGAGCTGCCCTTGCGCGAACTGGTGGAAACCGCCGCGCGCGACGCCGCCGGCCCCGACCGGCAGGACCGCGTCACGCTCGACTGCATCGGCGGAATCGCGATCCGCGGCGATGCCCGGCAGATCGAACAGCTCGTGCGCAACCTGGTGGACAACGCGCTGAAATACGGCGCGGCGGGCGAAACCGTGACGGTGACCCTGCGCCGCCTGCCCGAGGCGGAGGCGGAACTGACCGTCACCGACAAGGGCGAGGGAATCGCGCCCGAGCACCTGCCCCACCTGACCCGCCGGTTCTATCGCACCGATCCCAGCCGCAGCCGCGCCTCGGGCGGGACGGGGCTGGGGCTTGCCATCGTCAAGCACATTGTGGAACGGCACCGCGGGCGGCTCGACATACAGAGCAAGCTCGGTCAGGGGACGAGCGTGATCGTCCGCATCCCGCTGGTGGAAGGCGGCGAGGCGGACACGACACCGGAGGGGCTGTCATGATTTTGTCACAATACTTGCACAGGGCGGCGCCAGCGGGCATGCGGCCCGCGGCCCCTGCTTCGGGCGAAGCCGGGGCCGTTCCTGTCCAGGCGATCTAGGTCCCGATCCGCGTGTCTGTCACCATTCTCCTATTGCTCGCGCTGGGGCTCGGACTGGCCGGCTGGCTGGCCGGGCGCGCCCGCGCGTGGAGCTTCCGCCGCAGCGCCGGGGCCGGCGCCCTGGCCGCCCTGCCCAGCTATCACGCCTGGTACGTGGCGCTGTGGATCGTCGTGCCGATGGTCGTGTTCATCGCGGCCTGGAGCGTGATCGGCCCGCAGCTGGTGAGCCAGCATGTCCTCGCTTCGCCGGCGGCGGCCGACCTGCCCGCCTTCGGCTTCAAGCGCGAATCGCTCCTCGCCGAAGCGCGCGCGGTCGCGACCGGCGCCGCGCCGGCGGTGTTCAACGACGGCGCGCGCGCGCTGGTGGAACCCTATCGCGAGGCGATCGGCCGTTACCAGACGATCGGGATCGTCGTCGCGCTCCTGCTCGGGTTCCTCGGCGGGGCCTGGTCGTTCCTGCGGATCAAGCCCGATTTCACCGCCCGCACGCGGGTGGAGCGGACCGTCATGGTGATCCTGCTCCTCGCCTCGCTGGTGGCGATCCTCACCACGCTGGGCATTTTCGTCAGCCTCGTGTTCGAGACCGTGCGGTTCTTCGGCATGGTCAACCCGATCGATTTCCTGTTCGGGCTCCACTGGGGGCCGGACCCGATGGCCAACCCCGACAATCCCGATCCCAGCCGCTACGGCGCGATCCCGCTGTTCTGGGGCACGATCTTCATCGGCGCGATCATCGCCATGATCGTGGCCATCCCGCTGGGGCTGATGAGCGCGATCTACCTGACGCAATATGCCGATCCGCGCCTGCGCTCGTGGGTCAAGCCGGCGCTGGAGATCCTCGCCGGCGTGCCGACCGTGGTCTACGGCTATTTCGCCGCGCTGACGGTGGCGCCGTTCATTCGCGACCTGGCCCTGGCGCTGGGCGCGTCCAACCCGTCGAGCGAGAGCGCGCTCGCCGCCGGCCTGGTGATGGGGGTGATGATCATCCCCTTCGTTTCCTCGATGGCCGACGATTCGATCGCCGCGGTCCCGCAGGCCATGCGCGACGGCAGCCTGGCGATGGGGGCGACCACCTCGGAAACGATCCGCCGCGTGCTCGTGCCCGCCGCGCTGCCCGGCATCGTCGCCGGGGTCATGCTGGCGATCAGCCGCGCGATCGGCGAAACGATGATCGTGGTCATGGCCGCCTCGACCGCGGCCAACCTCAGCGCCAACCCGCTGGAGGCGATGACCACCGTGACGGTGCAGATCGTCGCCATGCTGACCGGCGAAGGCAGCTTCGATCACCCCGCCACGCTCAGCGCCTTCGCGCTCGGTTTCGTCCTGTTCCTGGTCACGCTGGGCCTGAACTTCGTTGCGCTGCGCGTGGTCAAGAGGTTCCGTGAAGCCTATGAGTGAGCGTCTTCCCACCCGCACCGCCGCCTTCGAGGCGCGGCTGAAGAAGCGTTACGCGGCGGAACGCCGGTTCCGCCTCGCCGGCATTGCCGCGATCGCGTTCTCGGTGGTCGTGCTCGCCTTCCTCCTTGCAACGATGACGATCAACGGCATCGGCGGCTTCCAGCGGGCCGAGCTGACCGTGCCGATCGACTTTGCCGAGGCCGGCCTTTCGGGCGATGCCGAGAGCCTTTCCCGGCCCGGCGGCCTGCAGAACCTCGAGATGCAGGGCCTGCCCTCGGTCGTCGAGTTCTTCGCCGAGCGCGAGCTGGGCGCCGAGGCCGCGGACGAGCTGGGCAACGGCGCCTGGCGCGAGGTGGGCGAGGCGATCGTTTCGGATCCCTCGCTCCTGTCCGGCAGCGCGACCTTCGACCTGCCCGCCAGTTCGGACCTGGCGGCCGGGCTCAACGGCGACGGCTCGCCGGAAATGCGCGCTCTCGCCGCCCGCCTGGCGGATGCGGGCCAGCTCGACACCGGCTTCGACGTCGGATTCCTGACCCGCGCCGATGCCACCGATCCGCAGCAGGTCGGCATCTGGGGCGCGCTCAAGGGCTCGATCCTGACGATGATCGTCACCCTCGCCCTCGCCTTCCCGATCGGCGTGCTGGCCGCGCTCTACCTCGAGGAATACGCGCCCAAGAACCGCTGGACCGACCTGATCGAGGTGTCGATCAACAATCTCGCGGCCGTGCCCTCGATCATCTTCGGCCTGCTCGGCCTCGCCGTGTTCCTGTGGATATTCCCCTCGATGCGCTCGGCCCCGCTGATCGGCGGCATGACGCTGGCGCTGATGACGATGCCGGTCATCGTGATCTCGGGCCGCAACGCGATCAAGGCCGTGCCGCCGTCGATCCGCGACGGCGCGCTGGCGATCGGCGCATCGCCGGTGCAGGTCGTGTTCCACCACGTCCTGCCGCTCGCCCTGCCGGGCATCCTGACCGGGACGATCATCGGCATGGCCCGCGCCCTCGGCGAAACCGCGCCGCTGCTGATGATCGGCATGCGCGCCTTCGTCGCCAGCCCGCCCGACGGGTTCACTTCGCCGGCGACTGTCCTTCCGGTCCAGATCTTCCTATGGTCGGATGAAATCGACCGCGGTTTCGTGGAACGGACATCGGCGGCGATCATCGTCCTCCTGCTCTTCCTCCTCGTGATGAACGGGCTGGCCATCTACCTGCGCAACAAGTTCGAGAAAAAGTGGTGACCGTAGTCCATCCCAACCTGGAAGACACCGAAGCCAAGATGAGCGCGCGGGACGTTTCCGTGTTCTATGGCGACAAGCAGGCGATCGACAATGTCTCGATCGACATCCCGACCAAGTACGTCACGGCCTTCATCGGCCCTTCGGGCTGCGGCAAGTCGACCTTCCTGCGCACGCTCAACCGCATGAACGACACGATCCCCTCGGCCCGGGTCGAAGGGGAGATCCTGCTCGACGGCGACGACATCTACCGTTCGAAGATGGACGTCGTGCAGCTGCGCGCGCGGGTGGGCATGGTGTTCCAGAAACCGAACCCGTTCCCCAAGTCGATCTACGAGAACATCGCCTATGGCCCGCGGATTCACGGCCTGGCCGAAGGGAAGCAGGAACTCGATGCCATCGTCGAGACTTCTCTCCAGCGTGCCGGGTTGTGGAACGAGGTGAAGGACAGGCTGGACGACAGCGGAACCGCGCTTTCGGGCGGGCAGCAGCAGCGGCTGTGCATCGCCCGCGCGATCGCGGTGGACCCCGAAGTCATCCTGATGGACGAGCCCTGTTCCGCGCTCGACCCGATCGCGACCGCCAAGATCGAGGAGCTGATCGACGAGCTCAATGGCCGCTATGCCATCGTGATCGTCACCCACTCGATGCAGCAGGCGGCGCGCGTGTCGCAGCGCACGGCCTTCTTCCACCTCGGAAAGATGGTGGAATACGGCCGGACATCTGACATATTCACCAATCCGCTCGAAGAGCGGACCAAGGATTACATCACGGGCAGGTACGGTTGATGACCGAGCATACAGTCAAGGCATTCGACGAAGACATCACCCGTCTGCGCGGCCTGATCGCCGAGATGGGCGGCCTGGCCGAAGTGGCGGTGCAGAATGCCATGGACGCGCTGGTCAAGGGCGACGACGCGCTCGCGAAGAAGATCATCGAGGGCGACAAGAAGATCGACGCGCTCGAATCGGAAGTGGACAAGCTGGCCGTGCGGGTGATCGCCCTGCGCGCGCCGATGGCGGACGACCTGCGCGAAGTGATCGCCGCGCTCAAGATCGCCGGCGTGGTCGAGCGGATCGGCGACTATTCGAAGGCCATCGCCAAGGCGAGCCGCGAGATCGCGGACCGCAAGCGGTTCGAACCGCTGACCCTGCTGCCGGCGATGGGCGAGCTCGCGGCCGAAATGGTGCACGACGTGCTGACCGCCTATGGCGCGCGCGATGCCGCCCTCGCGCGCGAGGTGATCGCGGCCGATCGCAAGGTCGATAATTTCTACAACTCGATTTTCCGCAATCTCGTCAGCCACATGGTGGAAAATCCTTCGACGATCTCGACCGCCGCGCAGCTGCTGTTCGTGGCGCGGAACATCGAGCGGATCGGCGACCACGCGACCAACGTGGCCGAGATGGTCCACTTCGCCGCGACCGGGACTTACCCGGTCGACGACGATTTGTGACATTCCTGTCGTCAAAGTGAAATAATAGCGGTGTCTTGATTTGGTCATGACCACCGCAACGCTCCTCCTCGTCGAAGACGACCCCGCGCTCTCGGAACTTCTCGAGTATCGTTTCGCCAACGAAGGCTATCGCGTGCGCGCGACCGCCGACGGGGACGAGGCCCTCGTCCTCGCGGCGGAGGAAGTGCCCGACCTCGTCATCCTCGACTGGATGGTGGAAGGGACCAGCGGGATCGAGGTCTGCCGCCGCCTGCGCCGCGACAAGGCGACCGCGCACGTCCCGATCATCATGCTGACCGCGCGCGAGGCGGAGGACGACCGCATCCGCGGGCTCGAAACCGGTGCGGACGACTACGTAACCAAGCCGTTCTCCCCCCGCGAGCTGCTGGCCCGCGTCGCGGCCGTGCTGCGCCGCATCCGCCCCGCGCTTGCCGGCGAGACGATCGAGGTCGGCGACATCAAGCTCGACCCCGTGGCGCACAAGGTCATCCGCCGCGGCCAGAACCTGCAAATGGGCCCGACCGAATACCGCCTGCTCAAGTTCTTCATGGAAAGCCCGGGCCGGGTGTTCAGCCGCAACCAGCTGCTCGACGGGGTCTGGGGGACCGGCAGCGATATCGAGCTGCGCACGGTGGACGTGCACATCCGCCGCCTGCGCAAGGCGCTGGAACTGCCGAACGCGCCCGACCCGATCCGCACGGTGCGTTCGGCCGGCTACGCCTTCGAAGCGGTCTGAACCGGGCCGAGAGGCGGGGACACGCACGCCCCCGCCGCCTGCCCCCCGTCGCCAGCCCCCGCCGCCGCCAGCCTCCGCCGCGCGGTTGCGTCAGCGCAGGCTGACGACGTTGTCGCTGGTCGGGATCACACGGTCGCCGCGATAGAGGCTCGCCATCGGCTCGTCCGACACGACGATCTGCTCGGCATTGCCGAACCCGTTGAACCCGGTCTTCATCGCCGCGCCATAGGCGCCGATCATGCCGATCTCGATATAGTCGCCCGCCTGGATGTCTCCCGGCAGCGCGAACGGCCCCTTCATGTAGTCGGCATCGTCGCAGGTCGGCCCGTAGAACGCGAAATCCTGCACCGGATCGCGCAAATCCTCGGCCAGCGCCGCGACCGGGAACCGCCAGTCGACATGCGCCGCGTCGAACAGCGCGCCATAGGCGCCGTCGTTGATGTAGAGCTCGTCCCCCCGGCGCTTCTCCACCCGCACGACGACCGACGAGTATTCGGCGCAGAGCGCGCGGCCCGGCTCGCACCACAGCTCCGCGTTGTAGGCGATCGGCAGGTTCTCGAAGTGGCGGTGGATGACCTCGAAATAGTCCTCCAGCGGCGGCGGCTCCATGTCGGGGTAGAGCGAGGGAAACCCGCCCCCCACGTCGACCACGTCGATCACCACGCTCGCTTCGGCCACGGCCACGCGCACGCGTTCCAGCGCCTGGACATAGGCGAAGGGCGTCATCGCCTGGCTGCCGACGTGGAAACACAGGCCCAGCCAGTCGCAGTGCTGGCGCGTCGCCTGGAGCAGCGGCGCGGCATCGGCAAGGTCCACGCCGAACTTCGACGCCAGGCTCAGTTCCGAATAGTCGGAGCTGACCCGCAGCCGCACGAGCAGGCGCAGGTCCTTCGCCGGGCGGCCGGCATCGTCGGTGCAGGCGGCGACGATCTTCTCCAGTTCCTCGATCGTGTCGAGGCTGAAGGTCTTCACCCCGTGTTCGAAGTAGGCCTCGCGAATGGCGCGCGGCGTCTTCACCGGGTGCATGAAGCACAGCGTCGCCTGCGGCAGCGCCGCGCGCACCAGGCGCACTTCCGCGATCGAGGCCACGTCGTAATGCGTGATCCCGCCCGCCCAGAGGACCTTGAGCAGGTCGGGCGAAGGATTGGCCTTCACCGCGTAGAGCGACTTGCCGGGAAACTTCTCGACGAAGAAACGCGCGGCGCGCTCCGCGGCATGCGGGCGATTGAGGATAACCGGTTCGTCCGGCGCAAGTGCGCGAACTACAGACCGGGCGTCAGGATGGATGTGCAACTCAAGGGACCCCCAAACGGTTAAGTTCGAACGAGGCTGCCTTGCGGTCAGGAAGTCCCCTTGGGGCAGCGGGGTGCGCCTATAAGCCTCGCAGCGTGAACCGCAAGTGAAAACTCGCGCCTCGCGATGCAAGTTCCGGTCGGACGAAACGGGCGCGCGGCAGGACGGTTCGTGCCGCGCGCCCGCTGCCGTGTCACTCGCCGATAAGGGTCTGGACCACGCTGGGCGCCAGGCCCAGCAGAACCAGCACGTTCGCGCGCAGGTTCGCCATCGTGATCCCGTGGTCGAGCACGACGTAGCGGGTCACGCCGATCGTCCCGCTCTGGTCGCGCCAGGTGTTGACCGCGGCCTGGGCCAGGTTGGCCCGCAGCAGGCGTTCGTCGGCGATGCTGG
The DNA here is from genome assembly GCF_034375205.1 of Pelagerythrobacter marinus. Lineage (NCBI taxonomy): Bacteria > Pseudomonadati > Pseudomonadota > Alphaproteobacteria > Sphingomonadales > Erythrobacteraceae > Pelagerythrobacter > Pelagerythrobacter marinus. The sequence continues at coordinate 1,549,250 of NZ_CP139719.1, forward strand.
CATCGGCGTCGAAGCGGATCTGTACCATCACCCCCTGGCACCCGGCCACATCGCCCACGTTGCAGGCGGTGCCGATCAGAAGGTAATTGGTCCCGCTCTCCGTCTGGGCAGCGACGCTGACCGGGCCGTAGTTGCCTTCCTGCGCCACCGTGTGGCCGAGTTGGCCGACCACGGCCTTCAGGTCATCGACGTCGACGGCCTTGACCACGCGCGTGGCGGAATAGTCCTGGGCCGCGGCAGGTGCGGCGGCGCCCAGCGCGCCCGCGGCCATGGCCGCGGCGGCGGTGAATGAAAACAGTTTACGCATGGTATTCCCCCCTTCTTCTTCAGGATCGGCGCCCCGACGGGCGGGCCGTGGGCCGGCCGGGCGCCGGCGGTTTCCCCCAAACGGGCCCGGTCAGCTCAACCGGTCGCGAAAGTCCTCGTAGCCGAAGCTCCGCACTTGTTCGAGGGCGTCGGTCTCACTGTCCCAGAGCCAGATGGACGGCAGCTGAACCCCGTTGAAGGTGTTGGTTTTCACCATCGAGTAATGCGCCTGGTCGAGGAAGGCGATTCGCCGGCCCGGCTCGCACGGCACCGGCAGGCGATAGTCGCCGATCACGTCCCCGGCGAGGCACGACGGACCGCCCAGGCGCACCGGCTCGCCCGCCCCCGCCGCGCCTTCCCCCAGCATGGCCGGGCGATAGGGCGCCTCGATCACGTCGGGCATGTGGCAGGTGGCCGAAACGTCGAGCGTCGCCAGCTCCATCCCGTTCCAGTGCGAATCGAGGATCGTGCCGACGAGGATGCCCGCGTCGAGCGCCACGGCCTCGCCCGGTTCGAGGTAGATTTCCGCCCCGGTGTCCTCGCGCGCGTCGCGCAGGAATTCGATCAGCTCCTCGCGCTGGTAATCGGCGCGGGTGATATGGTGCCCGCCGCCCATGTTGATCCACTTGAGCTGGCCGAACCATGGCTCGATCGCGTCGAACACCTTGTCCCACGTCCGTTCCAGCGGCTCGAAATCCTGTTCGCACAAGTTGTGGAAGTGGATACCGTCCACCCGCTCCATGATCTCGCGCGTGAGCTGGTCGATCGGGAAGCCGAGCCGCGATCCGGGGGACGACGGATCGTACCGCGGCACCTCGCCGGTCGGCACCTGCGGGTTGATCCGCAGGCCGACGTCGAAATCCTGCCCCCCGGCGCGCGCGTGGTCGAGGATCAGCGCCGCGCGTTCGAGCTGCGCCGGGGTGTTGAAGATGACGTGGTCGGAAAGGCGGCAGATCTCCTCCAGCTCTTCCGGCTTGTAGGCGGCCGAATAGGTCGCGATCTCGCCGTCGTAGAACTCGCCCGCCAGCCGCGCTTCCCACAGGCCCGAGGTGCAGACCCCGTCGAGGTATTCGCCCACGATCGGCGCGACCGACCACATCGAGAACGCCTTGAGCGCGGCGAGCACCTTGATCTCCGCCGCGTCGCGGATATCGGCCAGCACCTGGAGATTGGCGCGCAGCTTCGCCGCGTCCACCACGAAGGCGGGGCTGTCCACCCGGTCGAGGTCGAAATGCGCGAAGGCGCCCGGATCGCCGGCCCTTGTTTCCATCGTGCTGTCTGGCTCCGCTTGCTTGGCTGTCTGCGTGGTGGCGCGAAAGGCGCCGGGCCTAGAAGGGCACCGGCCCGTCCAGCTCCTTCACGTTCCACGGCAGGCCCTGGTCGCCCAGCATGTCGAGGAAGGGATCGGGATCGAACTGTTCCATGTTGAACACGCCCTCCCCGCGCCAGGCGCCCTGGAGCATCATCGCCGAACCGACCATCGCGGGCACGCCGGTGGTATAGCTGACCGCCTGGTTGCCGGTTTCCTCGTAAGCGTCCTCGTGGTCGCAGATATTGTTGATGTAGAACGTCTTTTCGCCCGACCCGTCGAGCGCCTCGCCGGTCGCGATCACGCCGATATTGGTCTTGCCCTTGGTCGTTTCGCCCAGCGTTTCGGGCTTGGGCAGGACCGCGGCGAGGAACTGCAGCGGGATGATGTCCGTGCCCTGGTACTTGACCGGGTCGATCCGCGTCATGCCCACGTTCTGCAGCACGGTCAGGTGCTTGATGTATTCGTCGCCGAACGTCATCCAGAAGCGCGCGCGTTCCAGCTCCGGGTTGAACCTGGCGAGGCTTTCCAGCTCCTCGTGATACATCATGTACATGTTCTTGGGGCCCACGCCCTCGAACTCGAACTCGACCTTCTCGGCCATGGCCGGGGTCTCGACCCACTTGCCGTTTTCCCAGTGGCGCGCGGGCGCGGTCACTTCGCGGATATTGATTTCCGGGTTGAAATTGGTCGCGAAATGCTGGCCGTGGTCGCCGCCGTTGCAGTCGAGGATGTCGAGCTGGCGGATCGTCTTCAGCTTGTGCTTCTTCAGCCACATCGCGAACACGCTGGTGACCCCGGGATCGAACCCGCTGCCCAGAAGGGCCATGATCCCGGCCTCCCTGAACCGGTCGTGATAGGCCCACTGCCACTTGTATTCGAACTTCGCCTCGTCCTTCGGTTCGTAATTGGCAGTGTCGAGGTAATCGACCCCGGCCTCGAGGCAGGCGTCCATGATCGGCAGGTCCTGGTAGGGCAGGGCCAGGTTGACCACCAGGCTCGGCTCCAGCTTGCGGATCAGGTTGACCATCGCCGGCACTTCCTCGGCGTCGATCTCGTACGTCGCCACGTCCTGCCCGGTGCGCTGCTTCACGCTCTCGGCGATCGCGTCGCATTTCGACCGGGTGCGGCTGGCGAGGTGGATCTGGCTGAAGATGTCGGGATTCATCGCCATCTTGTGGACGCAGACCGAGCTTACCCCGCCCGCCCCGATTACCAGCACTTTCGACATAACTGCTCCAATCTCGTGACCGAAGGGCCCGCGCCGGGCCCGTGGATAATGCCTGCCCACATAGGGGAATGCGCCGCCATCGCAATACGATCCGAAATCGGTTTCCTACCCGGCCGCGATCGGGCATGGACCGGCCGATGTCCCGCCCGCGCCCCCTTCCCCGCCATGCTCGCCCGCGCTTGCGCCGGGCCGGTATCGCGCGCCGCGAACGGCGCGGTTTTTTAACTCCAGGACAGTGTAACATGCGGTCCATGTCCAACACGCAAGGGGCCGCCCGGTGACGGCCCCTGCCCCCTTCTCCCCCGCCCCGAATCGCGCGCCCGCGCGTGCCCCCGGGCGCCCCGGCGTACTGCGCGCGGCGGAGGCCGTGGCCGCGATCCTTCCCCCCACCCCCATGCTGCCGGTCGAAGTCGCCGGCACGCGGATCTGGGCCAAGGCGGAGATGCTGCAGCCGGTCGGCGCGTTCAAGATCCGCGGCGCGTGGCACCGGCTGAGCGCGATGGACGAAGCCGAGCGCGCACGCGGCGTGGTCGCCGTGTCGAGCGGGAACCACGCGCAGGGGATCGCCTGGGCGGCCCGGCGGCTGGGCATTGCCGCGACGATCGTGATGCCGCGCGACGCGCCCTCGGTGAAGCTGGAGGCGACGCGGGCGCTGGGGGCGGAGGTCGTCTTGTACGAGCGGCCGGGCGAGGATCGCGACGAAGTCGCCGCGCGCGAGGTGGAGCGGCGCGGCGCGGTTCTGGTCCATGCCTTCGCCGATCCCTGGGTGATCGAGGGGCAGGGAAGCGCCGGGATCGAGATCGCCGTGCAACTGGGGCGCACGCCGTCGCGCATCGTCGCCCCCTGCGGCGGCGGCGGGTTGAGCGCCGGGCTCGCCCTCGCCTGCCCCGAGGCGCGCATCCACCCGGTCGAGCCGGAAGGGTGGGACATGGTCGGGCGCAGCCTCGAAGCGGGCGCGCTCGTGCGCGCCGGCGACGATGCGCCAAAGACGATCTGCGACGCCTTGCAACCGACCGCGAGCGCGCCGGTCAACCTGGCCGTGCTGCACGGCCGCAGCGAACCGGGCGTGACCGTCAGCGACGAGGAAGTGCGCGCCGCGCAGCGGTTCGCCTTCGCCCGCCTGCGGCTGGTGGTCGAACCCGGCGGGGCCGCCGCGCTCGCCGCCGTCATGGCCGGGAAAGTGCCGGTGGACGACCACAGCGTCGTCATGCTGACCGGCGGCAACTGCGACCCGCAGCGCTTCGCCGAGACGCTGGCCGGCGGCTGAACCCGCCCTTCGCGCAAACCGTCACACGGCGGACATGCAGGGCCCCTACCCGCCAGGCAGGTTCATCAGCGGGAAGCGGGCGACATGGCGGTTCAGGCAAGGCGCATCATCGACGATGCGGTGGTGCGCAAGGCGGCGCGACCGGGGGAGAAGCTGCTCGACCGGGCTTTCGCCTTCGCGTTCAAGGGGCTGGTCTATCCCCAGATATGGGAAGACCCGGTGGTGGACATGGAAGGCCTGGCGATCGAGCGCGACAGCCGCATCGTCTGCATTGCCAGCGGCGGGTGCAACGCCCTGTCCTACCTCGTGGCGGACCCGGCTGCGGTCGTCGCGGTGGACCTCAATCGCGCCCACGTCGCGCTCGGCCGGCTGAAGGCGGCGGCGATCCGCCACCTGCCGACCTACGAGCGCTTCCGCCGCTTCGTCGCCGAGGCGGACCACCACGAGAACCGCGAAGTCTACGACAGCCTGATCGCGCCCAACCTCGACCCGGAAAGCCGGCGCTACTGGGAAAGCCGCGATGCCACCGGCCGGCGGCGGATCGGCCACTTCACCCGCGGCATCTACCGCCAGGGCCTGCTCGGCGGCTTCATCGGCGTCGCGCACCTGCTCGCCCGGCTCTACCGGATCGACCTGTCACGCGTGCTCGCCGCCGAGACGCTGGAGGAACAGCGCGCGGTGTTCGAGCGCGAACTGGCCCCGGTCTTCGATCGCCGCTTCGTCCGCTGGCTCACCGATCACCCGGCCTCGCTCTTCGGCCTCGGCATTCCGCCCGCGCAATACGCGGCGCTGGCAGGCGGCGAACGCATGGCCGCGGTCCTGCGCCGGCGGCTGGAGAAGCTGGCCTGCGGCTTCGCCGTGGCGGACAATTACTTCGCCTGGCAGGCTTTCGGCCGGGCTTACGATCGCCGACCGGAAGCCGCCCTTCCCCCCTACCTGCAGCGGGCCAACTGGACGGCGATGCGCGAACGGATCGGCCGGCTGGACGTGCGCAACGCGAACATGGAGCACCACCTGGGACAGGCCGACGCGACCAGCCACGATCGCTATCTCCTGCTCGACGCGCAGGACTGGATGGACGACGCGCAGCTCAACGCTCTCTGGGCCCAGATCACGCGCACCGCGCGGCCGGGCGCGCGCGTGCTGTTCCGCACGGCCGCCGAGCCGAGCCTGCTGCCGGGACGCCTCGCGCCGGACCTGCTCGATCGCTGGACCTATCGCGAGGCGCTGTCCGCCGATCTCACCGCGCGCGACCGGTCCTCGATCTACGGCGGCGTCCACCTCTACGAGCTGGCCTGATGCGGGGCGGCGCCGGCCCCGCGGCAGGTTCCGACCATGCCGCGCTGATGGACCGGGTCTATCGCGGGCAACGGCACATCTACGACCTGACGCGCAAGTACTACCTGCTCGGCCGCGACGAGCTGATCGCCGGCCTCGATTGCCGACCGGGCGACACGGTGCTGGAGATCGCCTGCGGCACAGGGCGCAACCTGGCGAAAGTGGCGCGGGCATGGCCGGGCACCGAACTCCACGGGATCGACATCTCGCGCGAAATGCTGCGTTCGGCCGAACGGACGCTGGGCGACGACGCGGTGCTCGCCGCCGCCGATGCCTGCGGCTTCGACCCGCAGGAGGCGCTCGGCCGCGCGCAGTTCGACCGGGTGATCCTGTCGTACTCGCTCTCGATGATCCCCGACTGGCAACGGGCGCTGGAACACGCCGCCGGCCTGCTCGCGCCGTTCGGATCGCTGCACGTCGTCGATTTCGGCGATCTCGGCGGCCTCCCCGGCCCGATTGCCGGTGCCTTCAGGGCCTGGCTCGCGCGGTTCCACGTCGCACCGCGAGCCGACCTGGCCCCGGTGACAGAGCGAATCGCGGCAGAGCGCGCCCTCGCCGTTCGCCACCGGCGCGGGCGCTACGGCTACTGGCAGCACGCCACGCTCTCGCGCCTCTAGGTTCGCCGCCTCCGGGTTTGACAAGGGCCCGCGCCCGACGCAATCTCCGCCGCAATTCGCCGGGGGAGGGAAATCGATGCAGGCACAAATACTGGCGCCCGCCGCCGCACTGGTGGTCTGGACGCTCGTCATGCTGTTCTGGATGGCGATGACCCGCATGCCGGCGCTCAGGAAGCTGGGCGGCCTCGGCAAGGCAAAGGCCGGGGGCCGCGGGCAGGATCTGGAAGGGGTGATCGACGATCGGATCAACTGGAAATCGCACAATTACACCCACCTGCACGAACAGCCGACCCTGTTCTACGCCGTGATCGCGATCCTCGCGATCCTTGGGCCGCAGGCGCACGATGTCCTGTTCGCCTGGGCCTACGTCGCGATCCGGGTCGTCCACTCGATCTGGCAGGCGACGGTCAACAAGGTCTCCGTGCGGTTCCTGCTTTTCCTCTTGTCCACTGCCTGCCTGATCGTGCTGGCGGTACGCGCCCTCGCGCTGGCGCTGAATTATTGAAATCGGAGTAGACTGATGATCGGGATGACCATTCTCCAGCCCCTCGTCGCGCTCATGGCATGGACCATGGTCATGTGGCTGTGGATGTACGTGACGCGGATTCCGGCGATGAGCCGGGCCAATATCGACACCAGCGACCTGACCGGCGGGACGGGCAAGGACCTCGACGGCGTCGTGCCCGACCGCGTCCAGTGGAAGGCGCACAATTACAACCACCTGCACGAAGCGCCCACGGTGTTCTACGCCGTCGGCCTGGCGCTGGCCCTGGTCGGACAGGGCGACGGCATGAACGCGCTGATCGCCTGGATCTACGTCGGCCTGCGGGTGATCCACTCGCTGGTGCAGGCGACGGCGAACAAGGTCATGGTCCGCTTCGTGCTCTTCGCGCTGTCGAGCATCGCGCTGATCGCGCTGATCGTGAACGCGGCGGTGACGATCTTCGAAATCGGCTGACCGGCCGCCGGGCCGCGGCGCGCCGGCCGGCCGGTTACTCCGCGGCTTCGGCCTCTTCCTTCGCGAATTCCAGCGTCGCCAGGAAACGCTCGGCGTCGAGCGCGGCCATGCACCCGGTGCCCGCGGCGGTCACCGCCTGGCGATAGGTGTGGTCCATCACGTCGCCGCAGGCGAACACGCCCGGCACCGCGGTCTTCGGCGTGCCGGGTTCGACCAGCAGGTAACCGCTCTCGTCCATCGCCAGCTTGCCCTTGAACAGCTCGGTCGCCGGCGCGTGGCCGATCGCGACGAAGGCCCCGTCCACCTCGAGGTTGGATGTCTCCCCCGTGACGGTGTCGCGAAGCACGAGATGGGTCAGCCCGCCGCCGGCCGGATCGCCCTCGAACCGCTCGACGGTCTTGTTCCACATGGTCGAGATCTTGTCCGACTTGAACAGGCGTTCCTGCAGGATCTTCTCCGCCCGCAATTCGTCGCGGCGGTGGACCAGCGTCACGTCGTCGGAGTGGTTGGTGAGATAGAGCGCCTCTTCCACCGCGGTGTTTCCGCCGCCGATCACGGCCACTTTCTTGCCGCGATAGAAGAACCCGTCGCAGGTGGCGCAGGCCGAAACGCCCTTGCCGCCCAGTTCCTGTTCGCCGGGAACGCCGAGCCACTTGGCCGAGGCGCCGGTCGCGATCACCAGCGTATCGCCGATGTACTCGTCGCCGCTGTCGCCGACGGCGCGGAACGGGGGGCCGTTCTCGATATCGACCGAGACGATCGTGTCCCACATCATCCGCGTGCCGACATGTTCGGCCTGGGCCTGCATTTCCTGCATCAGCCACGGCCCCTGGATCACGTCCTTGAAACCGGGATAGTTCTCGACGTCGGTGGTGATCGTCAGCTGGCCGCCGGGCTGCAGCCCCTGCACCACGATCGGTTCCATCATCGCGCGGGCGCCGTAAATCGCCGCGGACAGCCCCGCCGGGCCGGAACCTACGATCAGCATCTTGGTGCGGTGGGTAGCCATCGGAACCTTTCCATCTGTTCAGGGCAGACCGGGGAAGTGGGTCACCCCTCGGTCAAATGCAAGCGCAGCGCCTCGCGCGCCGCCGCGTCCACCCCCAGCACATCGGCGAGGAAGGCGTCGAGCGAACCGTGCGCGTCCTCCACAGCTTCGCGCATGACATGCAGGTACCGCGCGTCGACGCCCATCAGCACTCGGATCGTGTCGTCGTCGATCGCGCCGTACCTGGCCCGGATCGTTTCCCCGCCGGCCGCAATTCGCGCCTCGATATTGCCGGCGCTGTTGGTCAGGAGGAAATCGTCCATCGCGTCGTCCTCGTGAACGCCCAGGGCGTGGTGCAGCAGGGCGACCGCCATGCCCGTGCGATCCTTGCCCGCCAGGCAATGGACCAGGCTCGCCCCTTCCCCCCGCGCGAGCGCGGCGAAATACTGCCGCATGACCCACAGGACGGGCGTGCGCCGGGGCAGGTTGCGATAGATCCGCTCCATCGCCCGGTGCGCCCCTTCCACGGTCAGGACGCCGTCGGCTGCTTCCACATGGGGGGCGAGATTGGCGGTTTCGCCATCGAAGGCGATCACTTCCCCGCAGAAGCGCTCGCCGCGGCGGCAGGGATATGTGCTGCGCTCGCTCGCGCCGCGAAAATCGATCACGTGGCGAAGGGCGAGCCGGTCGATGATGGCGAGATCGGCGTCGGTCGCGCCGACGTGCTGGCCCGATCGGAACAGCAGCCCGCGCTTGACGCGCGTACCGCCGGCCGCCGGATAGCCGCCGTAATCCCGGAAATTGTGAACACCCTCGAGGGCGACGACGCGATCATGCTCCATGGCGCCTGCCTGCCATGGCCCCGGCGGCGGCACAAGCGCCGGCCGGCGGGCGCAGGGCGGCCGGGCTTCAGTCGTCCTGGCCGATCGCCGCAAGGTCGCCGGTAAACAGCTCGGTCCAACGCTGGACGTTATCTTCGCGCACCGTCTCGATCATCGCCTCCCAGCGCGCCTTGCGCTCCTCCAGCGGCATGTCGAGCGCCATCTGGATGGCCTGCGCGACATCGTCGGGGCTGTGCGGGTTGACCAGGACGGCGTCGGTCAGCTGGCGCGCCGCCCCGGCGAAACGCGAGAGGATCAGGACGCCGGGATCTTCCGGGTCCTGCGCGGCGACGTATTCCTTGGCCACCAGGTTCATGCCGTCGCGCAGCGGGGTGACGAGCCCGATCTTCGCCGCGCGGTAGAACCCGCAGAGTTCGGCCAGCGAATGGCCCTTGTTGACGTAACGGATCGGCACCAGGTCGACTTCGGACCGGGCCCCGTTGATCTGCCCCGCCTTCTGTTCCAGCGTGGCGCGGATGCGCTGGTAGGATTCGACATCCTCGCGACTGGGCGGCGCGATCTGGATGAAAACCACGTCGCGCACCCGCTGCGGGTGGTGATCGAAGAAACGGCTGATGCCGTCGAGCCGTTCGGGCAGCCCCTTCGAATAGTCGAGCCGATCGACCCCGATCATCGCGGTCCGCCGCCGCGTGCTCGAGAGCAGCCGCTGCCCCGCCTGCCGTGCCTCGCCGCTGTCGGCCTGCTCCATCAGGTGCTCGTAATCGATCCCGATCGGATAGGCTTTCGCGTGGGTGACCCGCCCGTCAAAGGCGATCCGGCCGGTTTCCTCGTCAACTTCGGCGCCCAGCTCCTTGCGGCAATAGTGGCAGAAGCTTTCCAGCCACTCGTCGGTCTGGAACCCGATCAGGTCGTATTCCAGCATCGTGCGCACCAACCGCTCGTGATAGGGTAGCGACACGAACAGGCGCGTGGGCGGCCAGGGCGTATGCAGGAAGAAGCCCATGCGGTTCGTCAGCCCCCGTTCGCGCAGCCGCGCGCCCAGCGGAAGCAGGTGATAGTCGTGCACCCAGACGAGGTCGTCGCGATCGACCAGCGGCGCGACGCTTTCCGCGAACCGCTCGTTCACGCGCTCGTAGCCCTTGCCGGTCTCGCGCTCGTACTGCGTCAGGTCGAGGCGGAAGTGGAACAGCGGCCACAACGTCGAATTGGCGTAGCCGTTGTAGTATTCCTCGATATCCTGGTGGCCGAGATCGACGGTCGCGGTCGTCACCCCTTCGTGCCGCTGCAGGTTGATATTGCCGGTGAACTCCTCGCACTCCTGGCCGGACCAGCCGAACCAGATACCTCCGTGCTTCTTGAGCGCGGCATTGAGTGCGCCGGCCAGCCCGCCCTGGGCACCGGCAGCGCCGCGCGCCTTGGGGACGGCAACGCGATTCGAGATGACGATCAGACGGCTTATCGGACTTCGCTCCACGGTTTGGACAACAGGCCGGCGCAGTTGATTATCCCTACAAGCGAGTAGGTCTGGGGGAAGTTCCCCCACAATTCGCCGCTTTCGAAATCGATGTCTTCCGACAGCATTCCCGAGGCCGTGCGATGGCTCAGCATCGTGTCGAACAGCACGCGGGCCTCCTCGTCGCGGCCGGCCATGTGCAGCGCCTCGATCAGCCAGAAGGTGCAGACGTTGAAAGCGGTTTCGGGCAGGCCGAAATCGTCTTCGCTGTCATATCGCAGCATGTGTTCGCCGCGGCGCAAGGCCTTCTCGACCGCGGCGAAAGTGCTCTGGAAACGCGGGTCGTCCGGTTGCAGGAAGCGCAGTTCGACCATCTGCAGCAGGCTGGCGTCGAGGTAGTCGCTTTCGAAGCTGGCGCCGAAGTGGCCGTCGCCGCCGTCGTCGACCCACGCCTCGCGCTCGATCTTCTCGCGGATCGCCTGGGCCCGCTCGCGCCACAGCGCGTGGCGATCGTCCTTGCCGAGATGCGCGGCGACATTGGCGAGCCGGTCGCAGGCGGCCCAGCACATGACCGCGGAATAGGTGTGCACTTCCTGCCGGGTGCGAAATTCCCACAGGCCGGCGTCGGGCTGGTCGTGCATCTTCCACGCCATCTCGCCCACTTTCTCGAGGCTGGCGAAATCGCGGTCGTCCGCCATGCGCAGCAGGCGGCGGTCGAAGAACGCCTGTGCGGTCGGCATGACGATCTGGCCATAACAGTCGTGCTGAACCTGGAAATAGGCGGCATTGCCCACGCGGACCGGGCCCTGCCCGCGATAGCCGGCGAGGTGCGCGGCGGTGGTTTCGTCCAGCTCGCTGTCGCCCATGACCGAATAGAGCGGCTGGATCTGCCCGCCGCGGGCCGAATCGATGATGTTGCGCAGGTAGGCCAGATATTTCTCGAGAACGTCGAGCGCGCCGATCCGGTTCAGGGCCTGGACGGTGAAATAGGAATCGCGGATCCAGCAGAACCGGTAATCCCAGTTGCGCTCGCTATGTGGCGCCTCGGGGATCGAGGTGGTCAGCGCGGCGACGATCGCGCCCGTTTCCTCGTGCTGGCAGAGCTTGAGCGCGATCGCGCAGCGGATCACGTCGTCCTGCCATTCCAGCGGGATGTGCAGCCCGCGGACCCACAGGGTCCAGTACTTGCGCGTCTGTTCCTCCATCTGGCGAAGCTGGGCGCGCAAGTTGCCGGAAAACGGCTCGTCCGGGCCGAGGAAGAAATGCTGGTCGCTTTCGACCCTGAAGACCCGGCCCGACAGGACGTGCCCGATCGGGGCGTCGGTGCTCAACCGTATGGCCTGCGGGCTGACGAGGTAGCGCACGTGATTGGTGCCATTGGTGGTCTCGGCCACATGCGCGCCATATCCGCGCATCGGCCGCAGGACGACCCTCATCCGCGGGGCCCCGGCCAGGGGGCGCACGATGCGGACCCAGGCGACCGGGCGGTACATGCGCCCCGACCGCTCGAAACGGGGGCAGAAGTCGCGGATCTCGACCGCGCTCCCGTCCTCCGCCTCCAGCCGGGTCACCAGGATCGGGGTATTGCGTTCGTAATGCTGGGTGGCCGAAACCTGCCCTTCGAGCTCGAAGCGCCATTCGCCCACGTCGTGACAATCGTCGTTCATCAGCGAACAGAAGATCGGGTCGCCATCGACCCGCGGCACGCATCCCCAGACGAGCGCGCCGCGCCGGTCGATCAGCCCGCTGACCTGGCAATTGCCGACAGGCCAAAGCTCGAGCGAGGTCTGTTGGTTCGCAGTCAAAGATCCAGCCAATCGTAGACGGAGGGAACGTCGGGCAGCCGGTACCGGGCCGCCGTGGGTGTGCGGTCGCCGACGATGATGCCGAAGCCGCCCGCCTCGGCGCAAGCCGCCATGCCATCTTCGTCGGTGACATCGTCGCCGATGAAGACCGGCAGCGATCCGGCAAAGGGCCGGTGGCGGAGGAATTCGCGCACCGCCCCGCCCTTGTCAGCCCCGGGCTGGGTCAACTCGACGACGCCCTTGCCCCGCTTCACCGCGAGATCGTGATCGCCCGCGACCTCCCGCGCGAAAGCGAGGGCCTGCTCGCCCTTGGCAGGCGCCGACCGGAAGTGCAGCGCCGCGCCGTGCGTCTTGGTCTCCAGCGCGAGGCCGAGTTCGTGCGCCCCGCGGTGCAGGGCGTCGAACGCCGCCTGCGGCAAGGTCCGGGCAGCTTCGCCCAGTTCGCGCCCGTCCGCCGCCCGCCGGGCCGCGCCGTGCGATCCGGCGCAGGCGAGCCCGTCCACCGGGCAATGCCCGGCCAGGTCTTCGAGCGAGCGGCCGGTGACAAGCGCGAGGCGCCCGTCGAGCCGCTGCCCCAGCATCTGCAGGCTGTCCGCCAGCCGCCGGGGCACCGCGATGCCACCGGGCGTGGCGGCGATTTCCACCAGCGTGCCGTCGAAGTCGAGAAAAAGCGCGAGCGGGCACTCGTCCATCAGCCGCGCAAGCGGGGGCGGCGGGGGAAGATCGTTGGCTCCGTCCATCCGCGCCGCGTCTTAGCTCCGCGCTCTGCAAGGTCAAACCCGAATACGATTTCCTTTCGGCACCGCCGGGGTTGCATTCCCGCCAACATCGCGTAACGCGTCATGCGAATGCTTCGCAATAGCGGCGAATCAGGAAATCTCGACAAGCAGGTGGGACAATGAAATCAGCAGTGATCGTAATGTGCGGCGCGTCGGCGCTGGCGCTTTCGCAGGCCGGCGCGGCCTCGGCGAAGGAATCGGGCGCGGACGAAGCCGGCGCGCAGCAAGCCGACGCACCGGCCGCGAAGGCGGAAAGCGGTGACGAACAGATCGTCGTGACCGCAGAGCGGCAGGCGATCCAGGCGCTCGGTTCCACCACGATCACCTCCGAGATGCTGGCCGAGCTTCCCCCGGTCAACGATCTCGCCGACATCATCCGCCGCCAGCCCGGGATCAACCTCACCGGCGCAGGCTCCGCCGGGACCTACGGCAACAACCGGCAGATCGACATTCGCGGGATGGGGCCGGAAAACACCCTGATCCTGGTGGACGGGAAGCCCGTCGCTTCCCGCAACTCGGTTCGCATGGGCCGCGACGGGGAGCGCAACTCGCGCGGCGACACCAACTGGGTGCCGGCCGAAGAGGTCGAGCGGATCGAGATCCTGCGCGGCCCCGCCGCGGCCCGTTACGGCTCCGGCGCGGCGGGCGGCGTGATCAACATCGTCACCAAGAGCCCGGCGGACGAATTTCGCGGCTCTCTTACCGGCTACGTGCTCGTGCCCGAGGACACGCGCGAAAGCGATACCAGGCGGGTGAACTTCTCGCTCGCCGGCCCGGTCGCCGGCAGCCTCGGCTTCCGCCTCTACGGCAATTACAGCAAGACGGGCGGGGACGATCCGCTGCTCAATGCCGAGGCCGCCGACGTCGAGGACGGCCTGGTCCCGCCCGGCGGCCGCGAAGGAGTCGAGAACAAGGACCTGAGCGCCCTCCTCCGCTGGGAGCCGGGCGACGTCCACCGGTTCGACCTCGAAGGAGGTTTCAGCCGCCAGGGCAACGAGTACGCCGGCGAATACCGGCTGAGCGGCGGCGCCGCCAGCCCGAACACCGCCGCCCTGATCGGCGAGGAAACCAATATCCTCAAGCGCTATACCGGCAGCGCCGGCTATCGCGGCAGGTACGGCTTCGGCGAGCTGGAGGCGCTGGGGCAGTACGAGGAGACGCATAACCGCCGCCTCAACGAGGGGCTGGCCGGCGGCGGCGAGGGGACGATCAACACCACCACGGAGTTTTCGACCGCGACCCTGCGCAACTGGTATGCCCAGGCGACGCTGGACGTGCCCTTCGCGACCGGCGCGGTGCAGCACGTGGTGACGACCGGGATCGAGTACAGGTACGAATATCTCGACGATCCCTACGCCGTGTCGAACAGCGCGGGTATCGACCTGCCCGGTATCGACAACCCGCAGATGCGCGACACGCAGAGCGATGCCAGCACTTACGCGGCCTATGTCGAAAGCAACATGGTCTGGGGCCCGGTCACGATGACGCCGGCGATCCGGTTCGATCGGCACAGCACGTTCGGCAGCAACTGGTCGCCCAGCCTTGGCGTTTCCTACCAGGTCACGCCCAGCGTGGTGATCAAGGGTGGCATTGCGCGGGCCTTCAAGGCGCCCAACCTTTACCAGTCGAACCCGAACTACCTCTACTACACGCGCGGCCGGGGATGCCCCAATGCCTTCCCCAGCCTCGGCGGGGGCTGTTTCGTCCAGGGGAACGCGGACCTCGAGCCGGAAACCAGCGTGAACAAGGAAATCGGGATCGCCTTCCGCCCGAACGGCTGGAATGTCAGCGCGACCTACTTCCGCAACGACTACGACCAGAAGATCATCGCCAACAACGAACCGGTCGGGACCGCCCCGTACAACGGCCAGCCGGCCCGCATCTTCCAGTGGTACAATACCGGCGAGGCGATCGTGGAAGGGATCGAGGGCAATGTCCTGGTCCCCTTCGCGCGCAACCTCGTCCTCAGCACCAACGTCACCTACATGATCCGCAACGAGGATCGCGAGACGGGGCGCCTGCTGTCGGTGATCCCCGAGTACACGATCAACTCGACGCTCGACTGGGAGCTGAACGACGCGGTCAAGCTGATCGCCACCTTCACCCGCTATGGCAAGCAGGTGCCCAACGCGGTCCTCTACAGCGGGGACGAGCCGACCGAGGAACAGTTGCAGCCGCGCGATCCCTACAATCTCGTGTCGCTGAACATGATTTTCCAGGCGGCCGAGCGCCTGCGCTTCAGCCTCGGCGTGAACAACCTGTTCGACGAGCGGCTCTATCGCGCCAGTTCCAACAACGGCGCAGGCGCCAACAACTACAACGAGCCGGGCCGCGCGTTCTTCGTCCAGACCAACCTGCGGTTCTGATTACGGCCAGAATGCCTCCGCCCGCGCCCGTCGCGCGGGCGGGGGCGGAGGCGCTCAGGCGCGGCGCAGCGCGAGCCGCAGGGCCGCAAGCGCGCCGCCGCCCAGCGCGAGCGCGCTCGCGAGATAGGGGGCGGCGGGGAACAGCGCGTAGAGGGCCGTCCCGGCGAGCGGCCCGGCCACGATGCCGAGCCCCTGCGCCATCGCGACCGAGCCTGCCGCTGCCCCCTGTTCGCCGGGATCGACACTGTTCGCCGCGAGCGCCGGGACCGCGGGATAGACCATCCCCATGCCCGCGGCGGCAAAGCCATAGGCGGCCCAGAGCATGAACGGCGTCGTCGCGGCGGCGGTTGCGGCAAAGCCGGCCGCGGCCAGCGCGGCGCCGGTCGCGACCAGGCGCAGCGGCGACCAGTCGAGCTTCTGCATCAGGGTCTGGGTCGTCACCAGCGCCAGGCCGACCACGGCAAGCGCCGTTCCCGCCGCGGCGGCGGCTGCCGCCGGGTCCAGCCCCAGCCGGTCGATCGCGAAGAAACCGACCACGACTTGCGCGATGGCAACGGCGAAAGCGGCGAGGAAACCGAAAACCATGGCCGGCCGCAGGCGCGGGTCGGACAGGCGCGGCGCCGGGCGCGGCCGCGCGTCCCCGGGCGTCTCGGCCGGCAGCGCGACCCAGAGCAGGGCGAGCGCGAAGAGCGGCAGGGCGGCAGTGACATAGAGCGGCAGTTGCAGGCTCCAGCCCGCAAGCAGCCCGGCAAACCCGGGGCCGACCATCAGGCCGGCGGAACTGGCGGCGCCGATCGCGGCCATGCTCTTCGCCCGCCCTTCCGGCCGGACGGTGTCGGCCACGACGGCCCCGGCAACCACCGGCACCGCGGCGTAGAACGTTCCCATCGCCGCGCGGCCAATGGCGATCCCGGCAAAGGCGGCCGCGGCCGGCAAGGCGAAGTGACGCGCCGCCTCGATGAACAGGGCCAGCGCCAGGTACGACAGGCAGAACCCCGCCAGCCCCAGCAGGAGCACCGGCCGGCGCCCCGCTCGGTCGCTGCGCACGCCCCACACGCGCGCCATGACCATCCAGGCAACCCCGGCTATCGCCATGGCAACACCGAGGTGCCATGGCTCGAGCGACAGGACGTGCGCCAGGGGCCCTGCCACGGCCACGAAGGCCATGATCCCCACCGTGCCGGTAAAGGCCGCCAGCATGAGCGGCACGAGTGTCGCCCGGCTTGCGGCGGGGGCCTGGCCCGGCGTCGGTTCGGTCATGTCGGCACTCCCTTTTCCAGCGGGCCAGACCTTGCGGATCGCGGCGCCGAAATCAAATGCCGGTGTTGCTATTGCGAGGCAATCTCCCTACCTGCGGAGGAGCCCAGGGTGTGAAAGGATAATCGTGGTGTTCGTATTGCGGCGCGCCGGCAGAGAGCTTTGCGCCACCGGCCTGAGGCACCGCCTGCGCCCGGGCGAACGCGCGACGCTGGACCGGCGCGTGCGCGAGGCGCTGGAAGGCACCGCGGGCCAAGGCCCCGGCACGCTGGTCGGCGCGCTGCCGTTCGAGCCGGGCCGGCCGGAACTGCTCTACCAACCCGAACAGCTGCTGTCGCGCGAATTGCCGCCCCGGGAAACCGGCGCCGGATCGATGGGGCTCTTCTCCGACAGGGACCTGCGCGAAATCCCCTCCCGCGCCGAGTATGCCGCCATGGTGGAACGCGCGCTGTCGCGGATCGCGGGCGGCAATGGGCTGCGCAAGGTCGTGCTCTCCCGTCAGGTCGTGCTCGAGGCCGCGCAGCAGCCCGATTTCGAACGCCTGCTGGCGATCCTGTCGCTCGATCCCGATATCACCGCCTACCGGCTGGACCTGCAGCCCGACAGGGGCGGAGAGCCGAGACTGCTGATGGGCGCGACGCCGGAACTTCTCGTCTCGCGCAGCGGGCGCATGGTGGCGTCCGAACCGCTCGCCGGGTCGATCCCGCGCGGGCGCGAGCCGGCACAGGATCGCGAGCGCGCCCGCGCCCTGATGGCATCGGACAAGGATCGCCGCGAACACGCGATCACGGTCGAATACATCCTCGACCTCCTCGCCCCGCTGTGCAGCGAGCTGGGCAGCCCGGGCGGCATGGGCCTGCGCTCCACCGCGACCATGTGGCACCTGGGCACGCGGATCGAAGGCCGGCTGAAATCAGCCGACGCGCCGACTTCGGCCGGGCTCGCGGCCCTGCTGCACCCGACCCCGGCAGTCGGCGGCCACCCGCGCGATCGGGCACTGGAGGCCATTCGCGAACTGGAAAGCCACGACCGGGGATTCTACGCCGGTGCGGTCGGGCACGTCGATTCGCACGGCGATGGGGAGTGGTACGTGGCATTGCGTTGCGCACAGATCGAAGGGCCGCGGATCACGCTGCACGCGGGCGCGGGGATCGTCGAAGGCTCCGTGCCGGACGACGAGGTTCACGAGACGGCGGCCAAGTTCCGCGCCATGCTGCGCGCGCTGGGCGTCACGGACAAGCCGCGCCAGGCGGTGGAGGCAGGCTAAGTGAAGCCACTGATGCAGCAATGGCCCGATGACCTCGCGGCGCACTATCGCGCGCGCGGTTACTGGACGGGGGAAACCTTCGGCGAGGTGATCGAACGCGTGGCGCGCGATCACGCCGGGCGCACCGCCGTCGTCTGCCAGGCCCGCCGGTGGACTTATGCCGAACTACTCGAACGCGCGGACCGCACGGCCGCCGCCTTCCGCGCCGCGGGGCTGGAACCGGGGGCGCGGGTCGTCGTGCAGATGCCCAACCGGGCCGAGTTCCTCCAGGTCGTGTTCGGCCTGTTCCGCGCCGGGATGATCCCGGTCTTCGCGCTGCCCGCGCATCGCCTGACCGAACTTGCCCATTTCGCCCGCAAGGCGCAGGCGCAGGCGCTCGTCATCGCGGACCGGCACGACGGGCTCGACTACCGCGACCTCGCCGGCCAGTTGCAGCAGGCGGTGCCGGCGGTATCGCGCGTCTTCGTGGCCGGCGATCCCGGCCCCTGGCGAGCGATCGAGGGGCCCGGCGATGCGCCCCCGGCCGCGCCGGTGCAGGCCGACCCGGGCGCCGTCGCGCTGGTCCAGATCTCCGGCGGCAGCACGGGCCTGTCGAAGCTGATCCCGCGCACCCACGACGACTATCTCTATTCGATCCGCGCGAGCAACGCGATCTGCGGCCTGACGCAGGACAGCGTCTATCTCGCCGCGCTGCCGGTGGCCCACAATTTCCCGATGAGCTCGCCCGGGATATTCGGCGCGATCCACGCCGGCGCGACGATCGTCATGGCCCCCAGCCCTTCGCCCGATGCCGCCTTTCCCCTGATCGAGCAGGAGAACGTGACGATCACCGGGCTCGTCCCCCCGCTGGCCCTGCTGTGGCTGCGCGCCGCGGCGCGTAGCGGGCACGACATCTCCAGCCTGGAGGTGCTGCAGGTCGGCGGTGCAAAGTTCATGCCCGAGGCGGCCCGGCGCGTGCGGCCCGAACTCGGTTGCACGCTGCAGCAGGT
This sequence comes from Pelagerythrobacter marinus, assembly GCF_034375205.1. Lineage (NCBI taxonomy): Bacteria > Pseudomonadati > Pseudomonadota > Alphaproteobacteria > Sphingomonadales > Erythrobacteraceae > Pelagerythrobacter > Pelagerythrobacter marinus. Next base: position 1,568,022 of record NZ_CP139719.1, read on the forward strand.
GTTCGGCATGGCCGAAGGGCTGGTCAACTATACCCGGCTCGACGACCCGGAGGACGTGATCGTCAACACCCAGGGGCGGCCGATTTCCCCCGACGACGAGATCCTGATCGTGGACGACAGGGGCGCGCCGGTGGCCGAGGGGGAGCCGGGTAACCTGCTGACCCGCGGCCCCTACACGATCCGCGCCTACCACGACGATCCGGCCGCCAATGCGCGTGCCTTCACCGACGACGGCTATTACCGCACCGGCGACGTCGTGGCGCGCACCGCGGAAGGCAACCTGGTCGTGCGGGGGCGGGCGAGCGACCACATCAACCGCGCGGGCGAGAAGATCTCGGCCGAAGAAGTGGAGGATCACCTCCTGGCGCGCGACGACGTGTTCGATGCGGCCGTCGTCTCGCTGCCCGATCCGTTCCTGGGGGAGCGGATCTGCGCCTTCATCGTGCCCGAGGGCGACGCACCACCGGCGGCGGAGATCAAGCGCTGGATGCGCGCGCGCGACATCGCCGCGTTCAAGGTGCCGGACCAGATCGTGTTCGTCGAAGGCTTCGCCACGACCGCGGTGGGCAAGATCAGTCGCAAGGAACTGCGCGCGCGCCTGCGCGAAGAGGCGCTGGCGAACGGGGCCCGGGCATGAGCGGCGCGGCCCGGCTTCCCGCGATCGCGCCCTATGCGCTGCCCGCCGCGGACGAGCTTCCCCCCTCGCGCGCCGACTGGCGGCTCGACCCGGCGCGGGCCGCGCTGCTCGTCCACGACATGCAGCGCTATTTCCTCGCCGCTTTCGGGGCCGGGGAGAGCCCGGCCAGCGCGATCGAGGGGCGGATCGCGGCCCTGCTCGACGCCGCGCGCCGCGCCGGGATGCCGGTGTTCTACACGGCGCAGAAGGGGGCGCAGGACCGGCGCGACCGCGGGCTGCAGGCCGATCTGTGGGGGCCGGGGATGAAAGCCGCGCCCGAGCACGAGGAAATCGCGCCCGCCCTCGCCCCGCGGGCGGAGGACTTCGTCCTCGTCAAGCACCGGTACAGCGCGTTCCAGCGCAGCAACCTGGAAACGCTGATGCGCGCGCGCGGGCGCGACCAGCTGGTGATCTGCGGCGTCTATGCCCACATCGGCTGCCAGGCGACCGCGCTCGAGGCGTTCCAGCGCGATATCCAGCCTTTCATGGTAGCCGATGCCGTGGCCGATTTTTCGCGCGCGTGGCACGACACGGCCATTCGCACGGTTGCCAATTGCAGCGGCGTGGTACTGAGCGCCCGGCAGGTTCTGGAGACGATCGGATGACTGACATTTCCCGCGAGGCGCTGCGCGCCGACATCGCCGACATCCTCGAAATCGCGCCGGCCGACCTGGCCGACGATGCGAACCTGATGGACGCCGGGCTCGATTCGATGCGCGCGATGAACCTCGCCGCGCAATGGGAGGAGCGGGGCCTGCCGCTCGATTTCGCCGACCTCGGCGAAGCGCAGACGCTGGCGGAGATCCACGCGCTCGCGCAGGCGCGGCAGGGCCAGGCCCCGGCTTGAGCGGCCAGGCACGCCCCCTGACCGAAGCGCAATCGGGCCTGTGGTATTCGCAGGCCCTCGATCCCGCGAACCCGATCTTCAACACCGGCCAGTACGTCGAACTGGCGGGGCCGCTGGACCTCGATGCCTTCCGCCGGGCTGTCGACCGCGCGAGCGCGGAGGCAGAGGCGCTCTCGCTGGTGTTCAGCGACGGGCCCGACGGCCCGGTCCAGGCGCTCGGCAGCGCGCCGCGCCTGTCGCTGGTCGACCTTTCGGCCGAGGACGCGCCCGAGGTCGCGGCCCGCGCGGCGATCACGGCGGCGATGAAGACCCCGGCCGACCTCGCCCGGGGGCCGATCGCGGCGCAGACGCTCTATCGCACCGGGCCGGATCGGCACGTCTGGTCGCAGCAGGTCCACCACCTCGCCAACGACGGGTACGGCATGGTCATGCTGACCCGCCGCATGGCCGATCTCTACGCCGCGTTTCGCGCCGGCGAGGCGGATGGCGGCCGCCCGTTCGGCGCGCTGGAAACGGTCTGGGCAGAGGATGACGAGTACCGGGCAAGCGCCCGCCGCGAAGAGGATCGCGCGTGGTGGATGGAGGCGCTCTCCGGCATGGACGAAGTCGCCGGCATGGCCCCCGGACGGGCGGTGACGGCGCACGATTTCCTGCGCCACGAACAGCCGATGGCCGATACGGCGCGCGAGGCCGTCGGCGCGCTGGCCGCGCGGGCGCGCGTTCCCTGGCCCGATGTTCTCACCGCGCTGGTCGCCGCCTATTGCAAGCGGTTCGTCGAAGGGCCGGAGATTGTCGCCGGCGTGCCCCACATGGGCCGCTTCGGCAGCGCCGCGGCGCGCGTTCCGGCGATGGTGATGAATGTCCTGCCCTTCCGTCTCGCCCCGGACGAGGACCTGCCGCTGGAGGATTTCGTGCGGCAGGCGGGGCAGCGACTGCAAGCCGCGCGGCGGCATGGCCGCTATCGCAGCGAGCAGATGCGGCGCGACCTTGGCCTGCTGGGCGGCAACCGGCGGCTCTACGGCCCGCTGGTCAACGTCCAGCCTTACGACAAGCCCCCGCGTTTCGCCGGGCTCGACGCGCGCCTCCGGGTTACCGGAACCGGGCCGGTCGAGGATATCGCCTTCACCTTCCGCGGCGAGATCGGGGCGGCGATCACGCTCGAAGTGGACGCCAACCCGCAACTCTACGGGCAGGACGCGATCGAAGCCCATGCCGCGCGGCTGGAATGCTTTCTGGCCCGCGCGGCGAACGCCGCCTGCCTGGCCGAGATCGACACCGCCACCCCGGACGAGGCCGCGCGCGAGATCGAGCGGTTCAACGACACCGCCCACCCCGTTCCCGAGACCACGCTGTGCCGGCTGGTCGAACAGGCCCTGGCCGATCACGCCGACGCGGAAGCGATGCGGTTCGGCGGCGCTTCGATCACTTATCGCGAGCTCGACCGTCGCACGCATGAACTGGCCGACGCCTTGCGCCGGCGCGGCGCGGGGCCGGACCGGATCGTCGCGGTCGCCCTGCCGCGCTCTCCCGAACTCGTGATCGCGCTGCTCGGCACGCTCAGGGCGGGCGCGGCCTATCTTCCGCTCGACCCCGACCATCCGCCGGCGCGGCTGGCGACGATCCTGCGCGACGCCGCACCGGTCGCCGTCCTGGCCGAGGACGATCCGCATGGCATCCATGGCGATCGCCTGCTCGCGCCCGGCGACTGGGTCACCGGCGGCCAGCCCGCCGGGGGCCCAGCTGAGCAGCAGCAACCGGACCGGCCGCACCTCGCCCCCGACCATCCGGCCTATGTCATCTACACCTCGGGATCGACCGGCGCGCCCAAGGGCGTCGTCGTGCCGCATCGCGCGATCGTGAACCGCCTGCTGTGGATGAAGGCGCAATACGGCTTCGGCCCGGGGGACCGCGTACTGCAGAAGACGCCGGCGACTTTCGACGTCTCGGTGTGGGAGTTCTTCCTTCCGCTGGTTTCGGGCGGGACGCTGGTGGTCGCGCCGCCCGGCGCACACCGCGATCCCACGGCGATCGCCGCCCTGATCCGCGACGAGGGGATCACCGCGGTCCATTTCGTACCCTCGATGCTCTCCGCCTTCCTCGACGTGCCCGGCAGCGAGGGGCTGGCCCCGGCGCGAGTGTTCTGCAGCGGGGAGGAACTGCCCGCCGACCTGCGCGACCGCTTCCACCGGCGGCTCGCCGCGCAGCTCCACAACCTCTACGGCCCGACAGAGGCAGCGGTGGACGTCAGCCACTGGAATGCCGGCCCCGGCGACCGGTCGCGCCCGATCCCGATCGGGCACCCGGTCTGGAACACCCGGCTGGTGATCCTCGACGGCCGGATGCGCCCCGTCCCCCCGGGCGCAACGGGGCAGCTGTTCCTCGGCGGGGTGCAGCTGGCGCGCGGCTATCTCGGCCGCGACGACCTGACGGCGGAGCGGTTCGTGGCCGATCCCTTCCACCCGGGGGAGCGGCTCTATCGCACCGGCGACATTGCCCGGCGGCGGGAAGACGGCGCTGTGGTCTTCCTCGGCCGCGACGATCACCAGGTGAAGTTCCGCGGCCTGCGGATCGAACTGGGCGAGATCGAGGCCGCGATCGCCGACAGCGGGCTGACCCGCGCCGCCGCGGTGATGGCGCGCGACGGCCGGATCGTGGCCTGGATTGTGCCCGGCGACGGCTACGACGCGGACACGCTGCGCGACATGCTGGCCGCACGCCTGCCCGACTACATGGTACCCGCCGCGCTGGTCGAGATGCCGCGCCTGCCGGTCACCGCCAATGGCAAGCTGGATCGAAAGGCCCTGCCCGCCCCGCGGTTCGCGAGCGGCGGCGGAAACGCGCCGGAAGGGCCGGACGAGCAGCGCCTGGCCGCGCTCTATGCGGAAATCCTGTCGCTCGACGGGCCGCCGGGCCGCGACGACGATTTCTTCGCGCTCGGGGGCGATTCGCTGCTCGCGGTGCAGCTCATGCTGCGCATTGCCGAGGAATGGGGCCACGATCCGGGCTTCGGCGCGCTGTTCGAGGCGCCCGACATCGCATCGCTCGCGCGCCGGATCGCGGGCGGCACGGCGATTCGCGACGAAGGACTGGCGCCGGTCATCACGCTGGCCCGCGCCGGTGGCGGCCACGCGCCGCTGTTCCTCGTCCACCCGGCGGGGGGAATCGGCTGGGGCTATCGCACGCTCGCCCGTGCGCTCGACCCGGCGCGAACGGTTCATGCGCTGCAGTCGCCCGCGCTCGATCCGGCGCGCGGTCTGCCGGACAGTATCGATGCCCTCGCCGCCGAATATGCCGACCGGCTGGAGGTCTGCCACCCGGCCGGCCCGTGCCATCTGGGCGGGTGGTCGGTCGGCGGCGTGATCGCGCAGGCCCTGGCGGTGGAGCTGGAAAGCCGGGGGCGCGAGGTCGGGCTGGTCGCCCTGCTCGACGCCTATCCGGCCGAATGCTGGCAGGCGGAGCCCGAGCCGACCGAGGCCGAGGCGCTGCGCGCCCTGCTGGCGATCGCCGGATACGATCCCGACAGCCACGCGGAACTGGACACGCGGGCCAAGGTCATCGCCTTCCTGCGCGCGGGGGACAGCGTCCTCGGCAACCTGCCACCGGCGGTGCAGGACGGGGTCATTCGCGCGGTGCTCGATACCAATCGCCTCGTGCGCAACCATCGCCACCGCCCGTTCGGCGGGACCCTGACACACGTGCGCGCCGATGCCGACCACGCCGACCGCCCGCACCTTGTGGCGGACCTGTGGCGGCCGCATTGCAGCGCGGTGGATGCACTGGGCGTGCCCTTCCTCCACCCGCAACTCCCCGGGGCGCAGGCCAGCGCGCTGATCGCGCCCGAACTCGTCCGGCGGATGCTGGAACGCGAAAGGATCGTCGCATGACCCGACCGACCGGCCTCGACGGCCGCACCGCCCTGGTAACCGGCGCGGCCGGGGGTATCGGCGCTGCCGTCGTGCGCCTCCTGCGCGAGGAAGGGGCGCAGGTCGTGGCCACCGATGTCGCCGCGGGCGATGGAATCGAGGCGCTCGACGTGACCGACAGCGCCGCGGTCGAGGCGCTGGTCGAACGCGTGGAGCGCGAGCGCGGCCCGATCGACCTCGGCGTCAACGTGGCCGGCGTGCTGTCCCACCGCCCGGTGTGGGAAACCGACGACGCCGAGTGGCGCCGCGTCTTCGCGGTCAACGCCGACGGCGTGTTTCACCTCTGCCGCGCGCTTGCCAGCCGAATGCGCGAGCGGCGCCGGGGCAGCCTGGTGACGGTCGGCTCCAACGCGGCCGGGGTTCCGCGCCAGGCGATGGCCGCCTACGCCGCGTCGAAGGCGGCAAGCCACATGTTCATGCGCTGCCTGGGGCTGGAGCTCGCGCCCTACGGCGTGCGCTGCAACACCGTCGCCCCGGGATCGACGCTGACCCCGATGCAGACCGGGATGTGGGCCGACGAGGACGGCGCCGGTCGAGTGATCGCCGGCTTTCCCGAGCAGTTCAAGACCGGCATCCCGCTGGGCAAGCTGGCCACGCCCGACGACGTGGCCGAGGCGGTGATCTTCCTTCTCTCCGACCGTGCGGGCCATGTCACGATGGCCGATCTCTACGTCGACGGGGGCGCGACCCTGCGCGCCTGACGCCGGATGCCGGGTGGCGCCTTGCGCCCGATCATGCGCGCCGCGATGTCGTCGCCCCGGCGGCGATGGACCAGCACCATCGACGCGTGGCCCGCGACCAGGGCCAGGAGCAGCCAGGCGAGGTTGCCGTGCAGCCAGTCGACCGGTGCGGTCAGCCAGCCGATCTCCCCCTCCCGCGGCCCGCGCAGCGTGATCCCGAAGACGGCGATCGGCCGCGCCTGCCCGATCGCCCGCATCAGTGCGAGCAGGGGAACCGCGAGCATCAGGGCATAGAGCGCGAAGTGCCCGCCACGCGCGGCAAGGCCGGCCGGCCCGGCGCGATAGGGCGGCCGGCGGCGGCGCTGGGCCAGCGCCCAGCCCAGCCGCACCACGACCAGCGCCAGCAGGACGATCCCGACCGAGGCGTGCGAGCCGACCCAGAACCGCGTCAACGGCGTGCGGCCGACGATCTCCTTGATTGCCATGCCGGCGAACTGCCACGCGAAAAGCGTCGCCATCGTCCAGTGCAGGAAACGCGAGACCGCGCCGTAGCGTTCGGCCGTGTCGCGCCACTGCACGTCGGCTCGCCCGCCCGCGCGGCCGATCATCCGAGACGGTCGCGCACGAGGCGCACGAAGATACCCGAGGCGACCGGCAGGAGGGCGTCGTCGAAATCGTAATCGGGGTTGTGGCACATCGCGCTGTCCTGCCCCAGGAAGAGATAGGCCCCCGGCGCGGCCTGGAGGAGGAGCGCCATGTCGTCGGTGAACGGGTAGGCGGGGTGGTCGGCGACGATCCCGCCCTCTCCCAGGACGGCGGCGCAGGCGCGCGCGGCATGCTCCACCGCCACGGGTGCATTCACGCACGGCGGCACTTCGGCCAGCTTCGTGCACTCCACGCGGCAGCCGGTCATTTCCGCGATCCCCGCGCAGGCTTTCTCCAGCCGGTCGAACAGCAGGGCCTGGACTTCCGGCTCCACCGCCCGCAGCGTCCCCGAAAGGCGCGCCGTCTCGGGAATGATGTTGTGGTTCGTCCCGGCCTGGAGCGAACCGACATTGATCAGGGCGGCCTGCGCCGGATCGACGTAGCGCCCGACGATCGAGGATATCTCCACCGCCAGCCGCGCCGCCGCCTGGAGCGGGTCGATCGCCTTGTAGAAGGCCGCACCGTGCCCGCCTAGGCCGGTGACGGTCACTTCCCAGACGATGTAGCCGTTCAGCACCGCGCCCGGCCTGATTCCCGCCTGGCCGGGATCGAGCAGGGGCATGTTGTGGAAACCGTAAACCTCGTCGAATGCGAAGTTTTCCAGCAGGCCGTCGGCGATCATCGCCCGCGCACCCTTGCCGTTCTCCTCCGCCGGCTGGAAGATCAGCACGACCCGGCCCGTCTTCGGCGGGTGTTCGGCCAGATGCCGCGCGGTGCCCAGCAGTGCCGCCGTGTGCCCGTCGTGGCCGCAGGAATGCGACACCCCCGACCGGGTGGAGCGATAATCGGCCCCGGTCTGCTCTTCCATCGGGAGGGCATCCATGTCGGCGCGCAGGGCGATCGAGGGGCCCGGACGGCCGCTGTCGACGATCGCGGCCACCCCGGTTCCGCCGAGGCCGCCCACCGGGTCGAGCCCGAATTCGCGCAGCCGGTCCAGCACGAAGGCGGATGTCCACCGTTCCTCGAAAGCGAGTTCGGGATTGCGGTGCATCTCGTGCCGCCAGCCGGTCATGGCCTCGGCCAGCGTGGGGGCAATCGTCATGTCGTTCATGTCTTCTCCGATGTCCGGGGCGCGCACCTGGGCTGCCCCGGCCGCTTGACTTGGCAGGGCCGCTTCGCCAACCGCCAATGCCAGAATTTGCCCGGGTTTCCATCCCCCGGCCCCAATCCGGGAGACCGCAACTGAATTCCGGCCCCCTTCCCCCCGGCAGCCAGCGCGATCGCACTATCGCGGCCTATGGCCGGCTCGTGCGCAGGCGCCTCGTCCTGCTGCTCGTGCTGCTGGGCGCGAGCGTGCTCGCGCTCGGCTTCGACATATCGACCGGCCCTTCCGCCCTGCCGCTGCGCGAGGTGTGGGACGGGCTGTTCTTCCCCGGCCGGCTGGACCTGCCGGCGGTGACGATCATCCGCGACGTGCGCCTGCCGATGGCGCTGATGGCCCTGCTGGTCGGGGCGGCGCTGTCGCTGGCGGGGGCGGAGATGCAGACGATCCTCGACAACCCGCTGGCCAGCCCGTTCACGCTCGGCGTTTCATCGGCCGCTTCGTTCGGGGCCGCGCTCGGCATCGTCCTCGGCCTGGGGCTGCCCGGGCTGGGAGGCGACTGGATCGTCCCGGTCAATGCCTTCGCCTGCGCCTTCGGCTCGGTCCTCCTGCTCGAGGCGCTGGCCCGCGGCCGGGCGGCGGGCACGCAGGGCATCATCCTGTTCGGCATAGCGCTCGTCTTCACCTTCAACGCCGCGGTCGCCCTGCTGCAATTCGTCGCCTCGCAGGAGGCGCTGTCGCAGCTGGTGTTCTGGACGATGGGCGCGCTCGGGCGGGCGACCTGGGAAAGCGTCGCCGTGCTGGCCGCGGTCTGCGCGCTCGCCTTTCCCTTCTCGCTGCGGGCGGCCAACGCGATGACCGCCATGCGGCTGGGTGAAGACCGCGCGCGCAGCTTCGGGGTCGATGTCCGCCGGCTGCGGTTCTTCTCGCTGCTGCGGATCAGCGCGCTTGCCGGCACCTCGGTCGCCTTCGTCGGGACGATCGGGTTCGTCGGCCTCGTCGGCCCGCACATCGCGCGGCTGCTGCTGGGCGAGGATCACCGCTTCCTGCTGCCGGCATCGATCCTTACCGGGGCGCTGATCATGTCGCTCGCCTCGGTCGCCAGCAAGCTGATCGTGCCCGGCGTCCTGCTGCCGGTGGGGATCGTGACCTCGATGATCGGGGTGCCGGTGTTCCTCGCGCTCATCCTGCGAAGGCCCGACCGGGTATGACCGCGCGCGGGGATAGCCACGCGGCCGGGACGCTGGGCGTGCGCGGGCTGGAAGCCGGCTACGACGGCAAGGCCGTCGTGCGCCAGGTCGATCTCGGCCCGATCGAGCCGGGCAGCATGATCTCGCTGCTCGGGCCCAACGCCGCCGGCAAGACGACGCTCCTGCGCGCACTCGCCGGGCTCCAGCCGGCCAGCGGTTCGATCCGCCTCGGCGAGCGCGAACTGGTGGGGATGCCGCTGGCCGAACATGCCCGGCTGGTCGGCTACATGCCGCAGAACCTGCCGCAGCGCATCGGCCTCTCGGTGATCGAGGCGACGATCAGCGCGATGCGTGCCGCGCCCCCGGGCGATGCCGGCCAGGCGCACCTCGCCGAAACCGCGCTCGACACGCTCGAACGCGTCGGGATCGGCCATCTCGCGATGGAAGAACTGGGCCACCTATCGGGCGGGCAGCGGCAGCTCGCCTCGCTCGCCCAGGCGCTCGTGCGCCGGCCGCGCGTCCTGCTGCTGGACGAGCCGATCAGTGCGCTCGACCTGCATTACCAGCTGCGCGTGATGAAGCTCGTGCGCGAGATCGTGCGCGAGAGCGGGATGATCGTGATCATGGTGCTGCACGATCTCGCCATGGCGGCGCGCTGGTCGGACCGGGTCGTCCTGCTTTCAGGTGGCGAAGTCGCGGCCGAAGGCCCGCCGGAAGAGGCGATCACCGCCGAACGGCTGGCGCAAGTGTACCAGGTTTCCGGCACGGTGACGCGCACCGGCAGCGGCCTGGCAATCGCGATCGACGATATCCTCTAGGCCGGCCAGCGCGGCCGGCAAAGGGCCGAGGGGCGGCGGAGCGGAAGGCCTCGATAGCCCCGCGCCCCGCCGCCGCAGCGCGATCAGCGCGGGCGAATGCGCAGCAGCTGGTCGGCGTCCGCCTCCCGCGCGCCGGCGGACTTGTCGACCGCGTAGATCGTCCCGTCCAGTCCGAGCGAGACGTGGTTCGCCAGCGGCGCGGGGCCGAGGTTGGCGACGATGGCGCCATCGGCATCGGTCACCGTGATCGTACCCGCGCCGCGGCTGGCGACATAGGCATGCCGCGTCACCGGGTCGAACACGACGTTCAGCGCGCCCGCACCGACCGGCGTATCGGCGATCACCTCTCCGCTCTCCCCATCGAGGATCACGAGGTTGTCGCTGCCCTGCGCGGCGACGAAGATGCGCCCGGTCTGCGGATCGTGCGAGACGCCGATCACGCTGCGCGCACCGGGAACGGGGAAGACGTCGAGCACTTCGTCGCTGGCGGTGTCGATCACCGCGACTTCGGCCGTGCCCAGCCCGGCGACGTAGAGGCGATTGGCCGCCTCGTCGAGCGAGAGGCTGGCGGTGCCGAATTCCTCGCGCCGCTTGCCCGAGGGGATCGAGATCCGTCCCGCCTCTTCGTTGGTGGCAGTGTCGAACACGACCACTTCGGGCGTGAAGGTCGCGCTGACATAGGCCTTGCCCAGCCCCTCGTGCACGCGAACGTCGCGCGCGTGATAGACGGTGCCCGGATCGAACTGCTTGACCAGCGCGAGATCGGACTGGCGATAGATGGCGACGGTATCCTGCCGGGTATTGGTGACCCAGACGGTATCCTTGCTGTCATCCACGTCGAGACCATAGACCGCGAACACGCCCCCATCGCGCATCGTGCCGTCGCGCCCCGGGCGCGCGGGCGCCGCGGCCGGGGTCGCCCGGGCCAGCACGTCGAGCGTCTGCGCGTCGAGCTTGGTGATCTGCGACTGGCGGACCGGCGGCCGGCCGATGGCCGAAGTGGTGAAAATGGCGCCGTTCCGCGCGCTCAGCGCCGACTGGTAGAGCCCCCGCGCCGGCAGGGCCCGCGCGATGTCGTAGCGCGATTCGCCCGAAAGCGGGATATCGGGCGAGATCTTCAGTTCCGCGATCGTGGCGACATAGGGTTCCTGCGCGATGACGACGACCGGGTGGATCCCCACGCTCGCGTCTTCGGGCAGGGTGAAGCTGCCGGCGATCGCGCCCTCGGCGTCGGCCACCAGCGGCTGCGCGGTCAGCGGCTTCGTGCCGTAGTTGAGCAGGACCGCCTGCCCGGGACGGAACCCGCTGCCCGAAATCCGCACTTCGTCCCCCGCGACGATCGGTGCGCGCGCCTCGGCCGCGTCGAAACGCACCTCGGCCTCCACCGTGCGGTCGGTCTCGGCGAATACTGCCTGCGCGCTGGCGTGGCCGGGGGCGAGCGGCGCCGCGGCGAGCATGGCCCCGATCGCGAAGGCGGCGGTGGTATGAAGTGCGTTACGCAAGGTCGTTCTCCTGTCTGAAGGACGCGGTCAATTCTCGAGTGAAACCCAGTACGTGCCGTCGTAGCGGACCGCGAGGAAGCGGTCGTTCAGCTCCTCCAGCGTGCGCTCGGGCGCGAGGTCGGCGAAAATCTCGGGGTGAAGCCAGCGGGCGAAGACTTCCATCGCCACGATATCGAGCGGGGAGTTGAGCAGCTGGTGCGAAAAGCCGTGGACGCGGCCGTCACGCACCGCGCGCAGTTGCGCTATCCCGCGGCGCGCGGCGACCTGCTCCAGCGATCGCGCGGCCTCCGCCCGGTCGAATGCGGCGCCGACCACGAACCCCCCGCGCGCTTCCAGGTGCGGGCCGCCGGTGGCGATATAGACCTGCGGATCGCGCGCGATCACGTATTCGAGGTTGAGCTTGCCCGAAGCCTGCCTGATCGCGTCGGCGCCGATATTGTGCCCGCCGACGAATTCGAGATAGTCGCTGGCATTCCCGCGCCCCGGCGAGTTGCAGCAATCGGGGCTGCTGCCGGCATGGGCTTCGAGGAATACCAGCGTCCGCCGGCTCTCGGGCAGGTCCGCCATGCGGGCGGCAATGGCGTCCATCCGCTGGCGGCGATACTCGACAAACCGCCGGGCGGCCTCCTCGCGCCCGATCAGCTCGCCCAGCGCGAGCAGGCTCGGTTCCAGGTTGTCCATCGGATCGGCGAAGAAATCGAGCACGACCACCGGGATGCCGGCCGCCTCGACGCGCGCGATCTGCGAATCGGTGACCCCGCTCTCGACCGAGAGCACGGCAACGTCGGGGCGCGCGGCGATGACCGATTCGACGTCGAAGTTCTCGGCCGAACTGGCGATGCGCGGCAGGCCGTCGAGCGCCGGCTCGCTGGCGAGGAAGGCGCGATGCCCTTCGCGCCCGAGACGGTTCGAATCGTGGGCCCAGGCCGCCAGCCGCGAAACCGGCTTCGGATCGATCAGCGCCAGCGCGACGAGATAGCGGCTGTCGTCGATGGCAATGGTCTGCACCGGCCCCGCCAGTTCGACCGTGCGGCCGCGCATGTCGGTCAACGTCAGGCCGCCCCTGGCCTCGGCAGCGCTCTCGCCCGGCGCGCAGCCGGCCAGGGCCAGGAGCGCGGCGAGCAGGCAGGCCAGCAGGGCCGGCATGGCCGGGCCGGCGCGGCCGGGCGCCGCGATGGAAGTTGCATTGGTTCCAGCCACGATGGACGCTATCCCGTGCAGATCGGCATTCCCGCCCCATCGGGTAATTGAGAATGATTGTAAAGTGCAATAGAGATCGCGCGCGATGACAGCCCCCGCAAACCAGGCGATGAACCTGCGCGCCCTGCCCTTGCCCGCCGGCGGCCATGGCGACGATTACACGCTGCACTTGTCCTTGCCCGAAGGCGATATGCCCGCCGCCGGCTGGCCGCTCCTGCTCCTGCTGGAAGCACAGATGTGCATGGCCACCGCGGTCGAGACTATGCAGCGAATGGCCCGCCGCAGCGATGCCACCGGCGTGCGCGCGATGGCAGTGGCCGGCCTCGCGGCCCGCGATCCGGCGAACACGCAGGCCCGGCGGCGCGACTTCGCCACGCCCGGCGGCGGCGACGGGCAACGGCAGGCGAACGGACAGGCGCCGGCCTTCCTCGACTTCCTCGAGCGCACCGTTCTGCCGCAGCTCGACGAGGCAGCGCCGCTCGACGTCACGCGCCGCACGCTCTTCGGCCACTCGCTGGCAGGCTACTTCACCCTCTGGTCGCTGGCGCAGCGCCCCGCGCTCTTCCATCGCCACGTCGCGCTCAGCCCCTCGATCTGGTGGGACCGCGAAGCGCTCTTCGCCGGGATCGACCGGATCGCCGAACTCGGCCCGCAAGCCTTCCTCGCGGCGGGCGAATGGGAAGGCGAACTGCCCCCGTGGCAGGCGGGCCTGCCGGGCAGCGAAGGCGCCCTCGAACGGCGCAAGTCGCGGCGCATGGCGGCCAATGCCCGCGACCTGGCCGAACGGATCGCCCGCCACCCGCGCGCGCGGGCCGAGTTCCACCTCTACCCGGACGAGGACCACGCCTCGATCGTCACCGCCGCCATGCCCCGCGCCCTGCGCTTCGCCGCGCGTCCCTAGCGACCGGCGGCGAGCGCGTGCGCCGCGGCGTGGGTCACTCGCCGCCGGCCGTCGCGTCGGCCCGGGCGACGAAGGCGCGCGCGCGGGCAAGGAGGGCGTCGAGTTCGGCCCGATCGAACAGCCGGCCGCGCGCGATCACGGCGCGGATCCTGCGGGTATTGCGGATATCGGCCAGCGGGTTTTCGTCCAGCAGCACGAGGTCGGCGCGCATTCCGGGGGCGATCCTTCCCGCCACGCCCGCTTCGCCGAGAAACTCCGCCGGGCCGAGCGTCGCGCTGCGAAGCGCCTCTGCCGGCGACAACCCGATCGAAACCAGCATTTCCAGCTCCTGGTGCAGGGCCTGGCCCCAGAACACCCCGGGCGCACCCGCGTCGGACCCGGCGAGCATCTTGACCCCCGCTGCATGCATGCGCCGCGCGGTCTCGCGCACCCACAGGTTGTAGCCGCGCCGCTGTTCGTCGCTGCCCTGCACGAGGTCGAAAGTGGCCTTGGCCCTGTGCCAGTAGGCGCGCTCTCCCGGGTGGAGATAGGCCGCCATCGGATCGCCGTGCCACGCCCCGGCCCCCATCTCGCCCGGCAGGCGGTGCAGGACCAGCGTCGGCGTCAGCCAGGTGTCGCTTCGCGCCAGGAGATCGATCGCCGCCGCGCACCTGGCCGGGTCGGTGCTTTCGACCAGCGCCTCTATCAGGGGAAAGAGGCGCGGCTCCTCCGACAGGGCCTGGCGCACGACCTGCGGGCGCAAGATATCCTCGCGCGCCGAGCAGGCCTCCAGGTAGTTGCCGCCGCCCAGATGCTCGATGCTGTCCTGGCCCAGCCGGACCGCCTCGCTGGCGGAAACCGCGACCGGCACGTGGCCGTAAACCGGCAGGCCCAGCGATCGCGCCTCGTCGACCAGGGCCAGGTAGGCATCGCGTGGGATCAGGTCGTAAGGCTTGATGAACCGCGCCCCGCGCGAGGCCGCGAGCCGAACGAACTGCCGCGCCCTTTCCGGCGTATCGGTCGCGGCGGCGGGATTGTCGGCCTTGCCATTGGCAAAGACGCTGCCCCCCACTACCCGCGGACCGGCGAGCAGCCCGGCGGCAATGTCGGCTTCGCGCCGGCGCGCGTCGGCAAGCGAGCTGGAAAGCTCCCAGCACGGCGCCAGGCAATCGCCCAGGAGATCGCGAACGCCGATCACCCCGTGCGCCAGGAACAGGGGGAACAGCACCGCGCGGGTCGTCTCGTCGGACGAAGTATGGACGTGCATGTCCCACAGGCCGGGGATGAGATATCCCCCTGCCCCGTCGACCACGCGCGCCGCACCGTCCGGCGCGAGCGTGCCCGCTTCGCCCACCGCCGCGATCTGCCCGCCCCGGATCAGCACGGCCCGATCCGCGCGAACCTCGCCGCGTGCGACATCGATGACGCTGATGTTGTCGATCAGGATGGCCCGCGCATTGCCCGGCGCGGCGAGAACGAACAGGACGATGCAGACAAGCTGGCGCCACCACATGACGGCGAAGCTATGGCACGGCGCCCTGGCTGTCCATCCGCCGGCCCCGCGGGCGAGTGCAAGCCGGGAGGTGCAGGCCGGCGGGAGGGATCAGTTCGCCGGCGGCCGGTTGGCGAGGCTTTCCACCACCCCGCAATCGCCGATCCTGCGTCCGCCGCAGGCGGCCAGCATGCCGCTCAACTGCGCGCGCATCGCCTCCAGGTCCCCGATCCGGCGGTCCACTTCCTCGATCTGCGACTGGACCATGCGATCGACATCGGCGCAGGGCGTATCGGCGTCTGCCGACAGGGCGAGCAGGGCGCGGACCTGCGCCATGCTGAAGCCCAGGCCTCGCGCGCGCCGGACGAAAGTCAGCGTCGCCAGGTGTTCGGGTGAATAGTCGCGATAGTTGTTGTCGGCCCGGTCGGCAGCCGGAATGATCCCCTCGCGCTCGTAATAGCGGATGGTCTCCACGCTCGTGCCCGTCGCCCTTGCCAGTTCGCCGATACGCATTGCTTGACCCTGTAGTTGCTACAGGGTGCATATGGCGCCGCGACTCGACGTTGCAAAGGGAAGCGGCATGGGAAAATCCTGCTGCCAGGCATCCGGAACCGCACCGACAGCGCACGACGACCCGCGCTGGCGGGCGATCCTGTGGGTCGCGCTGCTCGCCAATGCGGCGATGTTCGCGCTGGAGATGGTGGCCGGCCTCGCCGCGGATTCGCGCGCGCTGCAGGCCGATGCGCTCGATTTCCTCGGCGATGCAGCCAATTACGCGATCAGCCTGGGGGTGGCCGGGCTGGCGCTGACCTGGCGTGCCCGGGCCGCCCTGGTGAAGGCCGCGACGATGCTCGCCTTCGGTCTCTGGGTCGTCGGCTACGCGGTATACGGCCTGGTCGTCGGTTCGGCCCCGCAGGCGCAGACCATGGGCCTGGTCGGTGCGCTGGCGCTGGCGGTAAACCTGGCAGTCGCGCTCCTCCTGTTCCGCTATCGCGGCGGCGATGCCAACATGCGGTCCGTCTGGATCTGTTCGCGCAACGACGCGATCGGCAACCTCGCCGTGCTCGCGGCTGCGGCCGGGGTGTTCGGGACCGGCCGCGCCTGGCCCGATCTGCTGGTGGCCACCCTTGTCGCCGGCCTCGCGATCTGGGGCAGCGCGCAAGTCTTCACCCAGGCGCGGCGCGAGCTGGCCCATGGCTGAAGATCGCCCCGCCCGCATCGCCCGCTTCCTTGCAGGCGAATACCGCGCTGCCCGGACCGCCGAGCAGGCCGGCGACATCGCGGCCGCCTGGCGCCACCTCGAACGCGCGCATGTCGTCGCCCAGGCGCGACTGATCCCGCATTGCCGATCGCACGGGGCCATGCTGCGCCTCGCGCTGCGCCTGCGCGACTGGCGCGAGGCGGCCGGGCAAGCCATACGGCTGACGCTCGCCCCGATCGGCAACCTCACCGGCCGCCTGCCCCCGGGCAACGTCGGCCGCGCCCGGGTGAGCGCCTTCGCCCCGATGGCGATCCCGCCCGACCTCGAGGCCATCCTCCACCCGGAATCGCGCTGACCGGCGCCCTTCCTTTTCCCTCCCGCAGATCAGAAAGCCCTTCCCCCGTGACATCTCCGTTCGGTTCGTTCCTCCTCGCCGGCGTCGCCTGCGCCGTTTCGCTCGCCCCCTCCCCCGCCCAGGCCCAGCCCGAGGCCCGCGAGGGCGCCCAAGCGGTTGGCGACGACCACCACGGCGAAGCGAGCGACCACGGCGACGTCATCATCGTCCAGGGCACCCGTTCGGGCCGCCGCGTGCAGGACGAACCGATCCGGGTCGAAGTGATCGCGGGGGAGGAGATCGAGGAGAAGGCGATCATGCGCCCCGGCAACATCGCCATGCTGGTGAACGAGACCGGGGGCGTGCGCGTGCAGGTCACCTCCCCCGCGCTGGGCGCAGCCAATATCCGCATCCAGGGGCTGGAGGGCCGCTATACCCAGCTGCTCGCCGACAACCTGCCGCTCTACGGCGGGCAGGCGGCATCGCTCGGCCTGCTGCAGATCCCCCCGACCGATCTCGCGCAAGTGGAAGTGATCAAGGGCTCCGCCTCCGCGCTCTACGGCGCCTCCGCGCTGGGCGGGGTTATCAATCTCGTGTCCAAGCGGCCCGGCGATGCTTTCGAGGCCGAAGTGCTCGCCAATGCGACCACGCGCGGGGGGCAGGATGTCACGACATATCTCGCCGGGCCGGTGGGCGCCGATACCGGCCTGTCGCTGACCGCGGGGGCGCACCGCCAGGACGGGCAGGACCTCGACGGCGACGGCTGGTACGACATGGCCGGCTACGACCGGGTGACGGCGCGGCCGCGGATGCAATGGACCGGCGCGGACGGTTCGTCGCTCTACCTCACGCTCGGCGCAATGGCGGAGGAACGCGCCGGCGGCACCCTGCCCGGCCGGACCGCGCCCGACGGCCGTGCCTTCGCGCAGCTCCAGGACACCGAGCGCCTCGATGGCGGCCTCGTCGCGCGGACGCCGCTCTCGGGCTCGGTCACGCTCAACCTGCGCGCTTCGGCCATGCGGCAGGACCATCTCCATCGCTACGGCGACGTGGTGGAGGACGATCGCCACACCAACCTGTTCGGCGAGGCCTCCGTCGCCGCCACCGACGGGGCGACCGCCTGGGTCGCGGGCGTGGCATTCCAGCAGGACCGCTTCCGTTCGGCGACCTTCCCGGACTTCGACTACAGCTACGACGTGCCCGCCCTGTTCGCGCAAGTGGAGCAGGAAGCGGCGCCGGACCTGACGCTGGCGGCGAGCGGGCGGGTCGACTTTCACGACGTCTTCGGCACGCGCTTCAGCCCCCGCCTTTCCGCGCTCTACCGCCCGGGCCGGTGGACGGTGCGCGGATCGTTCGGCGGCGGGTTCTTCGCCCCGACGCCATTCGTCGACGCGATCGAGGCAGCCGGTCTCTCGCGCCTGGAGCCGCCGCGCGACCTGGCGGCGGAAACCGCGCGCACCGCCTCGCTCGACGTCGGGTATGCCGATGGCCCCTGGGAAACCAACGTCACGCTTTTCGGTGCCGATATCGACAACGCCACCCGGCTGGAGGAGATTGCGAGCGACCGGGTTCGCCTGGTGAATGTCGCCGGGACGACGCGGGTTCGCGGGTCGGAGGTTCTCCTACGCTTCCGCCAGGACGGCTTCACCGTGACCGGCAGCTATGTCTTCGTCGATGCGAGCGAACCCGATCCTTCGGGAATGGGGCGGCGCGAAGTCCCGCTGACGCCGAAGCACAGCGCCGGGCTGGTGGGCATGTGGGAGGAGCATGGCAAGGGCCGCATCGGGATAGAGGCCTATTACACCGGCGGGCAGGCGCTGGAAGACAATCCCTACCGCACGCGGTCGCGCCCCTATCTCCACCTCGGCCTGCTGGGCGAGATCGCGCTCGGCCGGGTGAGCCTGTTCGTCAACGCGGAAAACCTGCTCGACGTGCGCCAGACCAGGCACGATCCGCTACTGCTGCCGCGGCGAGCGGCCAGCGGGCAATGGACCGTCGATGCCTGGGCCCCGCTGGAAGGCTTCATCCTGAACGGCGGGTTTCGCCTGCGCTTCGGCGGGCACTGAGGGCCCAGCGGGCTGGCGGCGCGTCAGTCCGCCCCGTCCGGCAATCCGAGGAAGCGCGCGGCGTTGTCGTGCAATATCGCCTTCTTCTGTTCGAAAGTCAGGAAGGGGGCATCGTTGATGGCATCGATGCCCTCTCCGATCGCACCGGGCCAGACCATCTGGTCCGAACCGAACATGATCCGATCGGAATATCCCGCTCTCACCAGGCTTTCGAGATAGGCGTAATACTCCGCCCGCGGGATCTGGAACTGCAGGACCGCGGTATCGACCATCAGCTGCGGGTAGAGGTAGAGCATGGCCTTCATGTCGTCGAGGAACGGGTATCCCGCGTGCATGACGAAGATCCGCAGCCGGGGGTGCCTGCGCAGCACCGGGTCGAGCTCCAGCGGGCTCATCGCGCGAAACTCGGGATAGAGCGCGGCCGCGCCCGGGGGGCCGATGCCGAGGTGGATGCCGACCGGCAATTCCTCGCGCTCGGCCATTTCCCAGTAAGGCGCCATGCGCGGATCGCCCGGGGCGATCCCGGCATACTGGTTGACGATCTCGGCAAGCGCGATCCGCGTGCCCAGCCTCTGCCGCTCCGCCAGGTCTTCCGGCGACGGCATGCTGTCCGACGGGAGGTAGAACTTGGTCGAGGGCCAGAAGAGGTCGGGCGCCGTTCCGACCCAGTCGTCGAGGTATTCCGCCGGGCCGCTCACCAGCCCGCGCACGTTGTACCGGCGCATCTGCTCGATCGTCAGGTCGCGCAGCGCGGCATCGCTGGGCGCCCCGACCAGCGGATCGTCGCACGGCGGGTCGAGCCCGCGCTCCACGAGCGCTCGCCGCCAGTCGCCCCGCGCATCGAAGTTCATCCGGTGAAGCGGCCCCTCCTTCGGACAGATCGACTGCCCCGGCGGCCCGATCTGGCCCGCGCTGTCCGCATGGAGGTGCACGTCGATCACCGGCCCTTCGTAACGCGAAGGCTCCGCCGCCTGGCGACCGTGGGCTGCCACCGCGAAAAGCAGCGCAGCCGCCGTGGCAATGCCTGTACCGAGCTTGGCCATGTGCATCTCCTGCCCGGCAGCTTGCCATAACGCGGCGAGATTACAATCCGCTGGCTGCGGGCAGGCCCGGTGGCAAACCCACCGAACAACTGGCCCGCGGATTGTGTCATTTGCAAGAACGGGGGTAGATGTACCCGTGCCCGGGCATCCGGGCGGCCGTGGCAGGCCGCCGGGCCGCAGGCGCCGCCACGAGGGCGAAACCCGTTGCGCGCTGCGGCGTTGGCAGATCGAGGAGGCGAGATCGTTATCATGGACAGCCCGGACCCGGCGCTATCGCGCGCCGCCGAGATCATCGAACAGGCCAGCGGCGACAAGTCGGCTCGCCCCTCGATCGCGGGGTTCTTCGACGAGGCGACGAATACCGTGACTTACGTCGTCCACGACCCCGCATCGGGCGAAGGCGCGATTATCGACTCGGTGCTCGATTTCGAAGCCGCTTCCGGCCGGACATCCAACGGGCCGGCGGACCTGGTGATCGAATACGTGCGCAGGCACGAGCTGAAGATCGCGTGGATCCTGGAAACCCATGCCCACGCCGATCATATCTCCGCGGCGCCTTACCTCCAGGAACGGCTGGGCGGGAAGCTCGGCATCGGGCGCGAGATCATTCGCGTGCAGGAAGTCTTCGGCAAGCTGTTCAACGCGGGTACCGACTTCGAGCGCGACGGGTCGCAGTTCGATCACCTGTTCGAGGACGGCGAAACCATCGCCCTCGGCGCGATCGAGGGGATCGTCCTGCACGTTCCCGGCCACACTCCCGCGGACATGGCGTTTATATTCGGCGATGCCGCCTTCGTCGGCGACACGATCTTCATGCCCGATTTCGGGACTGCGCGCGCAGACTTCCCCGGGGGCGACGCGGCCCAGCTCTATCGCTCGATCCGGCGGCTGCTCTCGCTCCCCGACGAAACCCGCCTGTTCCTGTGCCACGATTACAAGGCGCCCGGCCGCGACGAATACGCATGGGAAACGACGGTCAGGCAGCAACGCGAAGAGAACGTCCACGTCCGCGACGGCGTGACCGAGGAAGAGTTCGTGGCAATGCGGACCGGGCGCGACAGGCAGCTGGCCATGCCGAAGCTCATCATGCCCTCGGTCCAGGTCAATATCCGCGGCGGACGCCTGCCCGATCCCGAGGACAACGGGGTCAGCTACATCAAGATACCGGTGAACGCGGTATGACCCTGCCGGCATTTCCCGACGCCGCCCCGCTCGACGGGCTCCTCGGCGGGATACTCATCGGGCTGGCAGCGGCGCTGATGCTGCTGGGGGCCGGGCGCATCGCCGGCGTTTCCGGCCTCGGCGCGCGCGCGTTCGGCCTGAGCGATGGCGGGCCGCCGCGCAACGCGGCATGGGCCTTCATCACGGGGATGCCGCTCGGCGCGTTCATCGTCGTGCTCGCCAGCGGCGGGATCGAGGCGCAGTTCACCGGCTTCGGCCCGATCCTCCTCGCCGGCGCTCTGGTGGGCCTGGGCACGCGCCTCGGCAGCGGGTGCACCAGCGGGCACGGGGTATGCGGGGTGAGCCGCCTGTCGCAGCGATCGATCGTCGCGACGCTGACCTTCATGGCGACGGGTATCGCAACGGTGGCCCTGATGAACGCGATCGGCCTGGAGGTCCTGCCATGAACCGCACGGCACTCGTCGCCGGCGCGTCCGGGCTCCTCTTCGGCGCAGGGCTGGCCATTGGCGGGATGACCAACCCGGCCCGCGTCCGCGGGTTTCTCGACGTGTTCGGCGACTGGGACCCGACTCTGGCCTTCGTCATGGGCGGTGCACTGATCGTCATGGCCCTGGCCTGGCCGATCCAGCGCCGGATGAGCGCGCCCCTCTTCACCGGATCCTTCGCGCTCCCCGACAAGAGCGACCTGACGCCGCGGCTGGTTGCAGGATCGGCGCTGTTCGGCGTCGGATGGGGCATTGCCGGCCTTTGCCCCGGCCCCGGCTTTGCCGCCCTGGCGATCGAGCCTGCCAAGGCCGCGGCGTTCGTCGCCGCGATGCTGGCCGGGATGGTCCTGGCGCGGCCGGTCGCCGGCAGGCGCTAGCCCGGCGACCGGACAGTGCCCGCGGCCGCCCCGAATCTCGCCCGCTACCTGCCGATCCTCGAATGGGCGCGGACCTACGACCGCTCGGTCCTTGCCAGCGACCTGGTCGCCGCGGTCATCGTCACCATCATGCTCATCCCGCAGAGTCTCGCCTACGCGCTGCTCGCGGGCCTTCCGCCGATCGTCGGGCTTTACGCCTCGATCCTGCCGCTGGTGGCTTACGCGGTCCTCGGGACCAGCCGGACGCTGGCCGTCGGCCCGGTCGCCGTCCTGTCCCTGATGACGGCGTCCGCCGCGGGGGCCGTCGCGGCCCCCGGCACGGCAGAATACCTGGAAGCGGCCGTTACGCTCGCGGCCCTGTCGGGGATAATGCTGACCGTTCTGGGCCTGCTGCGGCTCGGGTTCCTGGCCAATCTCCTCTCGCATCCCGTCATCAGCGGTTTCATCACCGCCAGCGGCGTCCTCATCGCGACCAGCCAGGTCAAGCATATCGTCGGGATCGAGGCCGGGGGCGACAACTGGCCCGCCATGCTCGGTTCGCTCGCAATGTCGCTCGGCGCGGCGAACCCCTGGACGATCGCCATCGGCGTGCCCGCGCTGATCTTCCTGTTCTGGGTCCGCAGCGGCTTCGGGCGGGCGCTGACGGCGCTCGGCCTGCCGCCCCGCGCGGCCGACATCCTGGCCAAGGGCGGACCGGTCATCGCGGTCGTGCTGACGATCCTCGCCGCGAGCCTGCTGGAACTCGGCGCGAAGGGGGTCGATCTGGTCGGCGCCATCCCATCCGGTCTGCCCCCTTTCGCCGTGCCTTCGGCCGATCTTTCGCTGATCGAACGGCTCTGGGTTCCGGCGCTGCTGATCTCGATCATCGGTTTCGTCGAAAGCGTCTCCGTCGCCCGGACGCTCGCCGCAAAACGGCGCCAGCGCATCTCCCCCGACCAGGAACTGGTCGGCCTCGGCGCGGCGAACGTCGCCAGCGCCTTTTCGGGCGGGTATCCGGTGACCGGCGGCTTCGCCCGTTCGGCAGTTAATTTCGACGCCGGCGCGCGGACCCCGGCCGCGGGCGCGTTTACCGCCGGGGGGATCGCGCTCGCATCGCTGTTCCTGACGCCGCTGCTGTCGTCCCTGCCCGTCGCCACCCTCGCCGCGACGATCATCGTGGCGGTGCTCAGCCTCGTCGACCTGAAGACCCCGGCCCAGCTCTGGCGCTATTCCAAGGCCGATTTCGCCGCCCACCTGGCGACGATCGCCATCACCCTTCTTGCCGGCGTGGAAATGGGCGTCATCGCGGGCGTCACCGTCGGTCTTCTGCTCTATCTCTGGCGGGCATCGCGGCCCCACGCGGCGATCGTCGGCCGCGTTCCGGAAACCGAGCATTTCCGCAATGTCGAACGGCATTCGGTGTTTACCGTGCCGCACGTCCTCTCGATCCGCATCGACGAGAGCCTCACCTACCTCAATGCCCGCTGGCTGGAGGAATACGTGCTCGAGCGCGTCGCCGACCAGCCGGAAGTTCGCCACGTGATCCTGATGGCCAGCGCGGTGAACGAGATCGATGCCTCCGGGCTGGAAAGCCTCGAGGCGATCAATCACCGGCTCGGCGACGCCGGGATCGGCCTCCACCTCTCCGAGGTGAAGGGCCCGGTCATGGACCGCCTCGGGCGGACCGATTTCCTCGAAGAACTCAACGGCCGCGTCTACCTGTCGCAGAACCGCGCATTCCGCGAGCTTGCGCGCGACGACGGCAGCGGGTCCGCCGAACCCGACGACATGGCACGGGGCCTCATCTGACCTCGCGATCCAAGGAACCGCGCCCGCCCGGCCGGCATTGATCGGGCAGGAGGCGACCATGCTTGTCGAGAAGATCAAGACCCCCGGCCTTTCGCATCTTTCCTATATCCTCGGCGCCGGGGGAGAGGCCGCGGTCATCGATCCGCGCCGGGATTGCGAAGTCTATCTCGAGACGGCCCGCCGCGAAGGCCTGCGGATCACGCATGTCTTCGAAACCCATCGCAACGAGGACTTCGTTTCCGGTGCGCCCCATCTCGCCGCGATGACCGGGGCCGAGGTGTTTCACGGCCCGAACGCCGACGGAGAGGTCGTCTACGCGAAGACGACGCGAGAGGGCGATTGCCATGCGATCGGGCAGCTCGAAATCCGCGTCCTCGAAACACCGGGGCACACGTTCGACCATCTCGCCTATGCGATCTTCGACCGCGAATATCCCGAAACGGCCGTCGGCGTATTCACCGGCGATGCGCTGTTCGTGGGCGAGGTCGGTCGGACCGATTTCTATCCAGACCGCAAGCGCGAAGTCGCCGGCCTCCTGTTCGATTCGCTCCGCAAGATCTGCGAGTTGGGCGACCAGGCGATCGTCTATCCCGCGCATGGCGCCGGATCGGTCTGCGGCTCGGCCATGGCCGATCGCGAGTTTTCGACCCTGGGCCACGAGCGTCGCAACAATCCGATGCTCCAGATCGCCGATCGCGAGGAATTCATCGACCGCAAGGTGGACGAGAACCACTACCAGCCGCCCTATTTCCGCCTGATGGAACGGTTGAACCTGGTAGGCGGGGACCCGGCGCCGCGCGTGATCGCGCCGCAGCCGATGGCCCTCGACCAGCTGTCGTCCTGCGGCGCCGACAGGATCGTCGATATCCGCGAGCCGCTGGCCTATGCCGCGGGCCACCTGCCGGGGACGATCAACCTGCCCGTGGACATGATCCCGGCCTTCGCGGGCTGGTTCATCGGCGAAGACGACACGATCGCGCTCGTGGCGTCGTCGCAGGGCCAGCTGGCGGCGGCGATGAAGCACCTCGTCCGGATCGCGCTCGACGATGTCGTCGGCGGCTACGTCGGCGTCGTTCCCGCGGCAGCCTCGGGCAAGGCCATGCGCTCGATCCCGATGATCGGCACCGCCGAAGTGGAACGCCGCCTGGCGGCGGGCCGCGACGGCTGGACCCTGCTCGACGTGCGCGACGCGGACGAACGGCAGTCGGCGGCGATCGAGGGCTCGCAGCATATCTATGTCGGCCAGCTCAACGGGAGGTGGAAAGACCTCGACCCCGCCCGGCACTACACGTTGATGTGCGCAAGCGGGATGCGCGCAACCGTCGCAGCAGGATGGCTCGATGCGCACGGCTTCGACCGGCTCGACGTCTATCTCGGATCGATGGGCGCCTGGAAGGCGGAACATGGCTGAAAGCCCACGGCGACGACGCCGGACCCCGGCAGGGCCGGTAACCTTTCACGATCTGCGAAGAATGGTAGCGGAGGAGGGAAATATAGAGAGCATATAACGTGCTGATTTACCTAATAAACTTTTTGAGTCGTCTTGCAAATACCCCCATCAATACCCCCAAAATCGGACAGATGAGATAAAGCGCCTTTGGCAAACGACGACTTGTTATTCGTAGTGACTGGTAAAACGAGCGTCGGCCGTTTTTGGGCCGATCAGAAGGCGAAACGCCAGGTCACGATCCATGCGCCTGATCGGACATCGAGGGCATGTCATGGTCGGGCATGGATGGCATATAGTGGCCCGCATGAGGATCGGGTGTGTTGCTAGGCTGGGCATTCACCGGCGGGGGAGTGGCCGCAGGGGACGACGCTACTACCGGAGTGCTCGCCGGTCGGTCTGGTTGCCTACCGGCAGTCGCAGCTTCACCCGACCGGTTCGTGTTGGCCTCTCCAGCGGGAAAGGCAGCGTTGTCTCTTTCGCCTTCGCCAGCACCTGTGCTCTCGGTCGGCGGGGCCGTATACAGTGGCAAGGCTTCAGCTTCTGATGAAGTGTCCTGCGTCTGATCACAGGCAGCGAGCCCTAGCCCCAATGCCGCCGCAGCAAGGGGGGCAACAAACGCGTTCCGATTTGATCTGCGCATCATTCTATCCTTCAAAGCCAGGAGATACCAAGATGATTGGCACCGTGCGCAAGCTCGCCGCCCAGAAATCCCTGCACCAGCACTAGAGCGGCCATGGCAAAGATTGCGGCGCGAAACGCGGTCCGGCTCGCGGAAGCACGGCTCGCCAGATAGGCCATCGCCAGACCGAGAACCGCGATCAGCATTCCGTTCCAGCGATGAACCTGCATCGCAGTATCTCCGCCGAACCAGAGACCGGTATGGATCCAACCGAATATGGCCGCCACGACCGCCCCGGCGGCACCGCCATAAACAAGTACGCGCACTGCCGACTCTAGGCCTGTGCCCTTCCGTGCGATGACGAATAGCTCGGTGAGAGCGGCCATAAAGAACAAGGCGATCGGAAAGTGTACGGTGGCGGGATGCAGCGACTTGAGCACACCGACCACGCCCTTGTCGCCTTCGTCTGCATCTTGTCCCTTCGCCCCGTCATGATCAGCAGCCGTGTCGCCGTGTCCCTGCGCAGCCTGGATATCTTTTGACGCCGCATCGGAGACGACAGCACTGGCCGCTTCGCCATGTTCCTCGTCGCCATGGGCCTGGGCCGGACTTATCCAGAGCAGACTGGCGGCCACAATAGCCATGAATTGTATTCGTTTCATTCTCTACGGGCTCCGGTCTTGGCGATGGTCGTGCAACCTATTGTGTCTGTAATGCTCTGCGAACCTTCATCTCTTGCGGTGATAGAGCGCGGCGATCGTCGACGCGTGAGGGTTCAAATTTTACTCACGAGATGGTCGGACCTCCTGCCTTGCACCGCGCCCTGGTAAGAGTGTGGCCAGGCTCAGGCACAAAGCGAGAGCCCGGCCACCGCCTCCTAATCGTCTTGCGCCATGTTCTCGTGAGCCGCCATCTGCTCCATCATGTCATGCATCATCATCATGTGCTGGTGACAGGCCGCCATCATATCGGCGTTGTCCCCCTGCATCATGCCCGCCATGTGTTCCTGCATTTTTGCACGATGTTCGGCCATAAGCCTTTGGCGTTCGGCAGGATCGCTCGCCGCGTGGGCCTGCTGCATCAGCGCGCGCATTTCAGCCATCTTCTCGCGGTGGGCCGTCATGGCCGCCGAATCCTGCATCATATGGCCAGCGTGTGACTGCTGCTGCGCCGCCGCTTGATCCCCGTGGTCATGCTGTTGCCGGGCCATTGCCGGGGTGGTTGCCAGGCCGGTGGCGAGCGCGAAAGCTAGAACTGTCCGTTTCATGGTCGATTTCCTTTCGTCGGTCTTGCGGTGGATGCTGTGTGCAGTCATCCTCTTTACGCAGCCGCCATCTCTTCCCCTCAAACAATCCGCAGCAGCGGTGGGGCTGGTGGGCCGAAGCACGGCCGGTTGCAGCGGTGCTGTTTTTCGGCCACCTTTTTGAGAGAAGCCGATAACGACGAATGGGGAGTATCATGGTGCCAGCAGAGCCGTCGGAGAAGCAGTCGTGAGCACGGTCAATGAGAACGGCAGCTGGGATATCCCGGAGCCCGATCATGCCGATCTGGTGCAAATGCGCATTCGCCTCATTACTCTCGAGAACATAGTTCTTGGCCTCTTGTCCGGGGCGAGCGATGAACAGATCGAACAGATCAGGAAACGAGCGGACATGATCGAACCGCGCCCTGAGGCGAGCCGACATCCGCTTACCGAACTGGCAGCAGGTGACATGCGGAAATTTCTCAAACGCGCTGCTCGCATGGCCGAGTCGGAGGGCCGCGAAAATCATGACTGATCCGGGCTTTGGGGCAGCGAAGGCGCTATGCAGGAAGTGGAAATCCGGCCGCTTGCTATTTGCTGGCGCAGATTATTCCGGCGTACCTGCAGCATGACCAGAACCCATTGGCTGATCCTTATTTGCGGGAGCCTGATCGCGTTCGTCTGGGAGATTTTCCAGATGCCATTCTTCGAACCGGGTGATCTCGAACCCTTCGAGCGGACCATTCGCTGCGGCATTGCAAGCCTGGGCGATGGCGTGATCCTGCTCACAGCCTACAGCCTTGCAGCATTGCGCGGCGGGCGCGCGTGGCTCTGGCAAGCCGCAAAAATGCCTTATGCGATCTATTTCGGCTTCGGGCTTGTCGTCGCGATCGCCGTCGAAATGATCGCCACATCGCTTCCGGCAAACAGTTTCCTGAGCTGGCGCTACAGCGAGTTGATGCCGCACGAGCCAGTGACGGGCCTGGCGCTGATACCAATCGCGATGTGGACGATCGTGCCCGCGCTAACCATCCTTCTGGTCCGCTTCGCGCACGTCGAGCCTGATTGACTTAGTAACGCGTTCAGGGTGCATCGGACAGGTGTAGATCGTGCCTTCAGGCACATCCTCGACCGCGTCGAGATGCGCACCCGAAAGATAGAGCTCGGGATCGGCGACGAACTTGTCGTGACAGCGCGGCGAACAGAAATAGTGTGTCGCGCCCTCATGCGTCGCGCTATGCTCGGCCCCGTCGATTGCAACGATCATGCCGCATACCGGGTCGATCGCGGTACCCTCGATCACGCTCTTGTCCTTGCTCATCGCCTGTCCTTCCTAGCTCTTCACGACTACGAACTGCCCCATCATGCCTGCATCCTCGTGTTCGAGAATGTGGCAATGATACATGTAGGGCAGGTCCGGATCGGTGTGTTCTTCAAAACGCAAGAGAAGGCGCACCTGCTCGCGCGGATTGACGATAACGGTATCCTTCAAACCGGTTTCCAGTGGTGGGGGTGCTCGCCCATCGCGGTCGATCACACGAAACTGGGCGTTATGGATATGAAACGGATGGGCCATCATCGAAGCGTTGGCGATCTCCCAGATTTCCCATTGGCCGACCGGCACACGTTCGTTGATCACATTCATGTCCATCGCAGCACCGTTAATGGACATTCCGCCGCCCATCATGCCCATGTCGAGAACGAAACGCCGGGTTCGGACGGCTGACGACGGGTCAGGTGGGGCAAGCGATGCCAGCTGTGTCGGCACCCTGGCTGGCTGAGCCGACCTTGCCGGCCTGATATCGAGGATTTGAAACACGTCTCCGGAAGCATCGCCGCTATTGCCGCGACCCATCATCCCGCCGCCCATCATTCCGCGTCCGCGTCCGCCCATCATGCCCATGGTGCTTTCAGGACTGGTGGCAAGAAGGCGAAGCGGGCGTCCTTCCGAGAGATCGATGATGACCTGCGCGCGCTCCCCCGGGGCGAGCCTCACCGAGCGGACGATGTGCGGACGATCGAGCAAGCCGCCATCACTCGCGATCAGTTGCATCGAACGATCACCTTCGAGCGAAAAATCGTAAAAGCGGGCGTTCGATCCGTTGAGGATGCGCAGACGCAATTGGCCTGTCTGTGCGTCGAACACGGCGTTTTCAGTACCGTTGACGAATATCCGGTTCCCGCGCACGCCCATCATCCGCGTGTGCATGCTCAGCGGGTACACCAACCGGCCAGATCCATCGATGACGCGGTCCTGAACGATCAGCGGAATGTCGTCGACACCATAGTCGCTCGGCAAGTCGAGGCGCTCTTCCTCGTCATCGCGAACATAAATCGGCGCGGCAAGCCCGGCATAGACCTGCGGCCCAGCTTCGCGTTCCAAATGCGAATGACACCAGTAGAGCGAAGCCCGCTGGCGAACTTCGAAAGAGGGGCTCCAGCGTTCGCCGGGACGGATCAACTGATGCGGTCCGCCATCGGCTGCGGCAGGAAGTTCGAAACCATGCCAATGGACCGTAGCGCCTTCGGCCAGCTTGTTGTCGATATGGAACTGCACCCACTCGCCCCGGCGCATTTCCAGCGTCGGTCCCAGATAGGGTGCGTCGATGCCGATGGTGGGCGAAGCAACACCGGGGACGAATTCCTTCTGGCCTGGGGTCAAAGACAAGCGGAAAACCCGCGCGCCCTGCTCCATCTCGCCACTCTGCAAGGGCGGTATGGCGAGCGGATTGGACCCGTCAGTGCTGTCCAGCATCGATGCGTCTTGCGCTTTGCATCCCGCAAGCGGGAACGCGGCAAAGCCTGCAGCAGCAAAACCAGCGCTTTTGATCAGTGTGCGGCGGTCCACGGGGAATGCTTGGGTGATGGGGGGTGTCCGGATCATGCTCCTCCTGTTTCGCGATGGGCGGCACCAGATTTGCCTGGCACCACCCAACCGATTTACTCCTTCGTGATCGACGTGATCACACTGCCTTCAGAACCAGTACGAAATTCAAAGGCAATTCCCTCACCGACGCTTACTTCGCTGCGCAATTGCTCATCGGCTTCGAACGCCATCGTCATCGCCGGCCATTCGATCGCTGGGACCGGGCCGTGGTCGACGGTGATCGTGCCCGCTTCGGCGTCGATGGCGGTGACGGTGCCTTGCGCACTCGCGGTCTGCATTATGCTGCCGGCGTCCATCATCGGCATCTCTTCGCCGTCCATGATCATTTCATTCTCTGCCATCGGCATGTCGTTCATCTCCGCAGTGTCCTGGCCAGAATCGCAGGCCGCCAGCGCCAGCGGGAGGGCCAGTAGGCTCATGAGGGTTGTGGTACGCATTCTTCTTCTCCTTGGGGTTGGGTTGGCCGTTCGGGCCGGGGGCGCCGCATCAACAAATATGCGGCGGGGATAACGAACATCGAAAGCAGCGGCGCGGTGATCATGCCGCCCACCATCGGCGCGGCGATGCGGCTCATGACCTCCGATCCTGCGCCGGTTCCAATGAGGATCGGGAAGAGACCGGCAAGAATGACGGCCACGGTCATTGCCTTGGGACGCACGCGCAGAAGAGCGCCCTCCCTGATGGCTTCGCCCACGCCGTCCGCATCGAGGGCACCGCTGCGCCGGGCCAGCGCAGACTTGAGGTAGATCAGCATGATAACGCCGAACTCCGCCGATACCCCGGCAAGGGCAATGAAACCCACCGATGTCGCAACAGACTGGTTGTAGCCCATCAGATAGAGCAGCCAGAAGCCGCCGGTGAGGGCAAAGGGCAGCGTGCCCATAACAAGTAGCGCTTCGTCGAAGCGGCGGAAGATCAGGTACAGCAAAACGAAAATGATGCCGAGCGTCGCGGGAACGACGACCTGCAACCGCTCATTGGCGCGGGTGAGATATTCAAACTGGCCCGCGTAGGAAATGCTTACACCGGCAGGCAGATCGACGCCCTCTGAAACTGCCGCCTGAAGATCGCTTACGACCGAGGTCAAATCGCGCCCGCGCGTATCGACATAGACCACGCTGATGAGACGGCCTTGCTCATTCTTGAGCATCGGGGGGCCATCGCTGACGCTCACCTGC
Organism: Pelagerythrobacter marinus; assembly: GCF_034375205.1. Taxonomy (NCBI): domain Bacteria; kingdom Pseudomonadati; phylum Pseudomonadota; class Alphaproteobacteria; order Sphingomonadales; family Erythrobacteraceae; genus Pelagerythrobacter; species Pelagerythrobacter marinus. The sequence continues at coordinate 1,598,830 of NZ_CP139719.1, forward strand.
GCTACGGTGCCGAGCGTAATTTGCTGGCCAGAGGGGGTTAGCAAAGGCAGCGCGTGCAGTTCTGCGAGGCTGTCGCGGATCTCGCGCGGATAGCGCACATTGATGGGATATCGCGCCAATCCTTCGACCGTTCTGCCGATATTCGCGCCGCCGATCGCGCCTGACACAATCTGCTGAACATCGGCGATATTCAGCCCGAAACGCGCCGCAGCGACCCGGTCGATGTCCACATCGACATAGCGGCCTCCCGAAAGACGCTCTGCCAAAGCGGAGCTGACGCCGGGAACCTGTTTTGCGACATTCTCGACCTGCAACGCCACGCGCTCGATCTCGCCAAGGTTCTCGCCAGACACTTTCACGCCTATCGGGCTCTTGATACCGGTCGCGAGCATGTCGATGCGATTGCGGATCGGGGGCACCCAGACATTGGCGAGCCCCGGCACCTGCACCGCACGATCAAGCTCTTCGACGAGCTTCTCCGGCGTCATTCCGGGTCGCCACTCTTCTCGAGGTTTGAACCGGATGGTCGTCTCGAACATCGTGAGCGGCGCCGGGTCTGTTGCGGTATCCGCGCGTCCTGCCTTGCCGAACACGGTGTCGACTTCGGGTACGGATTTGATCAGTCGATCAGTCCGCTGAAGCAATGCCGACGCTTCACCAGGAGACAGACCAGGCAACGCGCTTGGCATATAAAGCAAGTCGCCTTCGTCGAGCGGCGGCAGGAATTCTCCTCCAAGGCGGGTGAACGGGACCAGCGCTGTAAGGAATACGAGGCCTGCCACAACCAAAGTGGTTTTCGGTCGGCGCAGTACCCAATCAAGACCGGGCCGGTAGGCGTTGGTCAGCAAGCGATTGAGGACGTTGGTGTCCTCCTTGGGTATCTTCCCGCGGATCAGCCAGCCCATCAGAACGGGAACCAGCGTCACCGACAGAATGGCGGCCGCCGCCATGGCATAGGTCTTGGTAAAGGCCAGTGGGGAGAAGAGCCGCCCTTCCTGCGCCTGCAGAGTAAACACCGGCAGGAACGATAGGGTTATGATCAGGAGGCTGAAAAACAGCGCTGGCCCCACCTCTTTCGATGCGTCCGCAATCAGTTTCCAGCGCTCATCGTTGGACATCTTCTCGTCGGGATGGTCCTCTTCCCAATGCTCGATATGCTTGTGCGCGTTCTCGATCATGACGATGGCAGCGTCGACCATCGCGCCGATTGCGATGGCGATGCCGCCCAAGGACATGATGTTCGCATCGACCCCCTGGAACCGCATCACGATAAAGGCCGCCAGCACCCCCAATGGAAGCGTGACGATCGCCACCAATGCTGATCGCACATGCCACAGGAACAGTGCGCAAACGATCGCGACGATGATAAATTCGGCGATGAGTTTTCCGGTCAGGTTTTCGATCGAGGCGTCGATCAGCTTCGAACGATCATAGGTCGTGACAATCTCGACCCCTTCAGGAAGACTGGCCTGGAGCACGTCGAGCTTCTCTTCGACAGCCGCGATCGTTGCCCGCGCATCCTCGCCTTGTCTAAGCACAACAATACCGCCTGCGACTTCGCCTTCGCCATTGAGTTCGGCGATTCCTCGCCGCATTTCGGGGCCAAGCTGGATCGTGGCGATATCGGATAGAGTAACCGGTATACCGTTCCCGACTGATTTGAGAGGGATCTGCCGGAAGTCGTCGAGAGACGTGAGATAGCCTGAAGCGCGGACCATAAACTCGGCCTCACCCATTTCAACCACCGATCCGCCAGCCTCCTGATTGGAAGCTTGTATGGCGCGCACGACATCGCTGTAAGTGACGCCAAGCGAAGCCATCCGGTAGGGTTCCAGCACGACCTGGTACTGCTTGACCATGCCGCCCACGCTGGCGACCTCTGCGATGCCCGGAATGGTCTGAAGCTCATAGCGCAGGAACCAGTCCTGAAGGCTTCTGAGCCCAGCAAGGTCGCTGTTCCCAGTTCGGTCAACCAACGCATATTCGTAAATCCAGCCCACGCCCGTCGCGTCCGGCCCGAGCGAGCTGGTCACACCTTCGGGCAATTCGTTTTGCACCTGGTTGAGATATTCGAGCACGCGCGAACGCGCCCAGTAGAGGTCCGTCCCATCCTCGAAGATCACATAGACGAAGCTGTCGCCGAACATCGAATACCCGCGCACTGTTTCCGCGCCCGGCACCGAGAGCATCGTCGTTGCGAGCGGGTATGTGACCTGATCCTCAACGATGCGCGGAGCTTGGCCCGGATAATTAGACCGCACCACGACCTGGACATCAGACAGATCGGGGATCGCATCGACCGGCGTTGCGCGCACCGCCCAGAAGCCGGCGAGCGTGACCGCGAAGGCCGCCAGAACGATGAAAAACCGATTGGCGATCGAGGCATCGATTATGCGCGCGATCATTGGTCGGTCTTCCGAATGGATTCGATGCGCGGACCGGTGTCGTGCTGCGAGAAGGTAAACTCGACCTTGTCGCCCGGTTCAATACCGTCAACTAGAGCGGCGTCGGCGAGGGCGAAGGGCATGACCATGCTTGGCCATTCGAGGGCGGGAACCGGCGCGTGGTTGAGAGTGATCGAAGCACCAGCGATTTTCGTCACTCTTCCCGTAGCGGTGTATGCCCTCATCTTTGGCGAGCCGTCCGACGCCATGCTCATGGTCCCATCGATCGACCTGACGTCGATCCCGCCAAGACTTGCTTCGGAGTCGATCAGGAACTGACCTGAAGTGACGACCTGCTCGCCCTCCGCAACGCCTGCGAGTATCTCTGTCTTGCCATTCGCTTCGCGCCCGATTTCGACCTCGGCAGGCAGGAACGCGCCTTCATCCTGCTTGAGCATCACGAGATTTCGGCGTCCGGTTCGAATGACCGCCTCCGACGGTACCAGCAAGGCTCGCCGTGTGTCGGGTGAAAGCGACACCTGCGCGAACATGCCCGGCTTCAGCCTGCCGCGCGGGTTTGGCAACTCAGCCCGGACGGTGATCGTCCGGCTTGCTGCATCGGCGCTAGGAAGGATGGCAACAATCCGTCCCGCAAATCGCTGATCCGGATACGCTGCCAGGGTCGCACTGATGGGCTGGCCCTGCCGGATATTTGCGGCCTGTGTTTCGGGCACTGAGGCTTCCAGCCATATCGGCGAGAAGCCTGTAATCTCCGCGAGTGTCTGACCTTCCATCACGGTCATGCCTGGACGCACCCCGAGCATTGTTACAGCGCCGCCAACAGGTGCGGTGACTGTAAACGTGTTCTGGACGCGGTGTGTGCGTTCAACGGATGCGATCATCGCGTTTGTCATGCCGAGCAATCGCATTCGCTGCCGCATCGCATCTGCCAGCGCCTTATCGCCAGTATCGAGCACAGCAATGTACTCGCGCTGCGCGCCGCCCCAATCAGGGACGAGAATGTCGACTATCGGAGTGCCTCGACCCACCACATCGTCCTTGGCAAGTCCGTAGGTTCGTTGAACATAACCGCCCGCTCTTGGCTGGACGATGGCAACATCTCGGCTGTTGTAGGCCAGGACGCCCGTTACGGTAATTTCTGGCTCGAGAACTCCGAACTCTGCCGCTGCGGTGCGAATGCCGAAATTCTGGACCAGGCCCGGATCAATCCGGACGCCCGCTTCCGCAGCTTCTCCCGCGCACTTGGGAACCAGCATCATGTCCATGAAGGGCGATTTGCCAGGCTCGTCAAAGCGCTGTCCGGGCACCATCGGATCGTACCAGTAAAGCACCTCTTCGCATTCTGCCGCATCGGAACCGGAGATCCCGCCCTCGCTGTCACCGCCTAAGAACGAAAGCGCATATCCCGCACCGAGACTGACAAGCGCGACGCCTGCGAGGATTGCGTAGGTCCGTTTTGAAAGACCCGAGCTGTTGACCGCATCGCTCATGGCTGTTGCTCCCCATAGGTCAGGCGAAGCATCTCGGCCCATTCCACCGTGGCGGCTTCGCGTTCGAAAATTTCTAGATCGAGCAGGGCCAAATCCGCCTTTGCTGCAATCACGTCGATCAGGTCCGCGTTTCCGGCAGCAAAGCTTGCCGTTTCCAGTTCGACCCGTTGCCGGGCCAGTGGAAGCAATTCATCGCGGGCGCGTTCCCATTGGCGCTTTGCACCGCGCCACGATGCGAGATCGGATTCGAATTGCACACGCAGTGCCCGCAAACGATCATCGCGCTCTGCCTGCGCTGCAGCGGCTTCGGCTTCGGCGGCACGAATGCGCGGCTTTTGACGTCGATCGGTGAAGATGGGCAGAGTAACCGATCCCATGACGGAGAAGGCGTCACCGAAGGCTGGATCGCGCCGACCATAATTCACGCTCACCCCGAAATCGGGGCGCAAGTCGGCACGCGCGAGATCGGCGTTCGCTTGCGCGCGTCCGGTGGCCGCATCGGCAAGACGGATGACTGGGTTGAGATCCAGTGCTTGCTCGAGGCTTTCTTGGTCGACATCAGCCGCTGGTGCATTTCCCGAGATAGTGGGATCGTCTGTGTGAATGTAGCTCGAGAGCATGGCACGTGCGGCATCTCTCTCGGCTTCAATTCTTGTGATCGCATCTTCGATGACCAGAAGCTCTCGGCGAATGGCGAGGCTTTCAGCCGGACGCGCTGATCCCGAAGCGACGGCGGTGTTCGCGACCGGCTGAAGCCTGCGCAGATCGCTCAGCGCGGTATGGGCGAAGGCGAGTTTCTCCTCCGCATAGTACAGGTCGATCCAGGCAGTTGATGTGGCGATGTCGATCCGCTGCTGCGCAACCCCAAGCAGCATTTGCGCGACGGCAACGTCTGAGTCTGCCACGCCTCGACGCGCTCTGCGCCGGGCAAGGTTCGGGATTGGTTGCTCAATGCCCACAGCAATCTGCGTTGGAAGCTGTCGATCAAACTCGAACGCTACAGGCCCTGTAATTGGCAAGTTTGCAATCCCGCCGCGCAATATCGGATCGGGCAACTCATCTGCGGCTTCCGAGGCATCTCGCGTGCCGTCGATACGCAATTGCGCGGCCTGGAGCAGCGGCTGATCTTCGCGCGCTGCTCGCAAGGCTTCGTCGTAGCCAACTGGCTGCGCGAGGACCAACTGCGTTGGCATAAGCGCGACGACAAGAATGCCGCCTATGGACCATTTCATGGAAAAATCTCACTTGATGTGGGTGCCGAGGCCCGGCGGCAATGACGGTGCATCGCAGCGCTAAGACCACGCTTTCAGAAGGCGCAATTCGCCTTCAGGTCTTGCAATCAAGTCAGGTTCGTGGAGGGGGAGAATCGGGACAAGAAGCCCGACTGAAAAGAGGTGATGTTAGGTTCGACAAATACACAGGGCCGTCGGAAAATGGCATAACAACATGCGAAGGCGCATCGCTCCCCAGCCAAACAGGAGAAACCGCATTCATTGCCAGCAAGCAATCAACCGACATGTTCTCACACGGGGCGTCAGTATCATCGCCATGGTGATGAGCGGCCTCACCTTTTTCCGAGTGGTGCATCATTTCAGCACAATCGGAAGCGAGCATCTTCTCCGATTGAGGCGCTGGCATCGCCTGCACAGGTGAGTGGATCACGAAACCAATGCAAAGCACTGTCAGCAAAAAGAAACGCAACCAAGCCATCTTCGATACCCTAGAGACTTTGCGGCTTACCGACAAGAATGCATGTGCTTGAGGAAAAAGGCGCAGCCATTGCCTCGGCCATATGCCATGTTCTAGTCTGAGGCGGTCTCGTCCGATTATCGACGCTATCACGGTCAGTGCATGCTGTACATGCCAAGCCTGTGACTGTGGAAGATCACGGCTCGCCGGCAGCGGAGCTTCGGGGAAACATTGCATCGAAAGAAGCATGAACGCTGTGATCGTCTATGAACTTTGCTGCTTCCAAGCGCCCATCGATCCAAGATAGACATCGATCTTCTCTAAACCGCGACTTGCCAACCAGCCTGCTGCGACGGTAGCGCGCATCCCGCTAGCGCACATCAAGGTGTATCGCCTCGCCTTGTCCAGTTCCGACCAGCGCTCGTTGAGCTCTCCGACGTAGATATGCACCGATCCATCTATCGAAGCGCTGGAACGTTCGTCCGCGTCCCGCACGTCGAGCAAGGTCCACTCGTCGCTGTCCCGATCAAGCCTGCACGCGACTTCCTCGGTGCCGATCATGGGAATGCTGTTCATCGCTTTGCCTTGCGCTGCGGCTGGAACCACACCGACATAACCGCCGACAACATTATCGAGACCGATGCGCACCAGATGGGCCATGGCGTGGGCTAGCTGGCCCTCCTCGGAAGCAACGAGGGCGATCCTGTCGCCTTCACCGAGGAACCATCCGGCAAAGGCCGGTATCAATCCCACCGGGAGGCACATGGCACCCGGCAAGTGTCCGGCAGCGTAGGCGAGTGGATCGCGCACATCGACCAGGTAATCGGCGCCGCTCTCGCCAAGGTCTTTTAGCCCCAGACGCCTTGGCCGCATGACTCGCGGCGCGGCATTGGACCCTTCAAGGTTGAGCCGCTCCATCAGCCGGAAATAGGGCGGTTGGTAGTGGTTTTCTGCCAGCTTCGCCTTGATGAACTCGTCTCGGTCGGAGATGCGCAGGCGCGGGTTATTGCGCCGCTCGTGGCCGATTGTCGAGAATTCCCGTTCAGCCATTCCCGACCCGCAGACCGAGCCCGCACCATGCGCCGGGTAGATAATCGCCTGATCGCCGAGGCCGCAAAGTTTCTGCAGGGAGTCGAAAAGAAGGCCCGCGACTTCTTCCTTGCGCTCGGGATAGAAATCGGTGCGTCCGACATCGCCGACGAACAGGGCATCGCCGGTAAAGACGCCGACCGGTCCCTCGGAATATTCGCTGTCATGGATGACGAAAGCGAGATGATCGTCGGTGTGTCCAGGTGTTTCCAGCACCTCGATCCGCAATTGACCCAGCTCAAAACAATCGCCTTCGCGTGCGGTCTTGGCAAAAACGACTTCGCCTGCCGCGTCGGGCCCGTGATAGACCGTGGCTCCTGTCAAATCGGCCAAAATCGGCGAGCCGCTGATCAGATCTTCATTGCGATGGGTTTCGAAGATGTGCGTTATCTCCAGTCCTTCGGCCCGGGCCTTTTCGACATAGATCTCGCAGTCCCGGCGCGGATCGATGACCGCTGCCTGTCCGCCCGAGCCGATGATATACGAAAGGTGCGAGAGGCCAGGGGTTTTGATCTTCTCCAGAAACATGCGACTTCCTTGTCTATTGCTCAAAGTCTGTAACGTTCGGGCTCGTTACAGATCGAAAAATGATACGACGCTCAATCGATACCGAGTTCGGCCTTGATGGCACCAGGACTTTCGAAACGTTCGGCTTCGGGCCTGCCGATGGCAGGCTTTGCGTTGATCCAGGTGTCTTCGCACACGAAGTCGAGCAGGCTCGCCGCGAGATCAGCATGACGGCAGCGGAAACAGCTTTCTGCCAAGCGTTCATCCGTAATGACGGCATCGCCGGTGTAAGGCTTATCCAGGAGCCAGCCCGGACGTGCGGCCGTCCATTTGATGTCTTGGGCATTGCTGAGCATCGCCTCCATCGCGCGCATCTGCTCGAGTATCTTGAGTAAAGCAGGCTTGGCGGTGAGCTCAAACCAGGCCGGGACGCTCGACTGATGTTCGACGAAGGCAGCGGAGATAACGGTAATGCGGTCGATTTTCGCTTGCGTCATTGCCTCGATCAGGTTGCGCGTGCCATCGGTATAAAGCGGCGGTGGATCCACCGCATTGCTCGGACTGAATGCGACACCGAGTGAAGAGATAACCGCGCGGCAGCCATCGAGATCGCCAGCGAAATCATCCGAAAGCACATCGCATTCGATATACTCGAAGTCGCCCACTCGTTCGCCTGGCCCAGGCACGGTGTGCTCGAAAGCGCGGATCGGTATGTCCCGGTCAAGGGCATGCTTCAATAGCTCGGTGCCGGTCTTCCCGCCTGCGCCGAAGACAGCAATGGGCCTCGTATCGGTCATCTGCTTGTTCCCGTTAAAACTGGTGAGGGCGACGAAGGGCGGAGACGCGGGCGCATGAGGTAGCCGACACCCCCCCATGCGCCCTGCCAGCATTAGGCTCCGTCGGCCGGACAGGTGGTATAACCCCAAAAGCCGAACTCATCCTTGGCTCTTGGTGCTGCCACGATCATCTCCTGCATTTGCAGGCCCGCATCGCCTTCATTATCCAGCATGCGGGTTTTGATCCGAAGCTCGCCGTTCGCATAGCTGCCAGGGCCATCGGCGGTCACGGGGATCAATTTGCCATTGATCTTGATCGCTCCGCCCCCGTCACCGTCATAGACAAACGAGGGAAAGGCCACTTCGGTCAGGCGGAACTGGCAGGCCTGTCCTGCGCCCAGAGCAGCAAGGTCCGCGTCATTCATGGTCCCGGGAAGCATGAGGCCCGGGTCAACATTTGCCAGTGCACTGGCCGCGTCCTCGATCGGCGCGGCAGTGGCAGGCGGGTCGAGCTGGGCTTCGCGGTCATTTCCCGGAGCAGTATTCGAATTGCAGGCGGCAAGCGGCAGCGCGATGAGCGCCGTGAAAGCTATCTTGTTCATGGCTGCATCTCCTCGGGCAGGCGTTCTTCGGTCCGCGGACCGTTCTGCTCGATATCGTCTATGAGATATTTCATCTCGGCGATTTCGCGGCGCTGGGCGACTATGATCGCTTGAGCGAGTTCGCGCACGCGAGGATCTTTCAGGCTCGCGCGTTCGCTGGTCATGATCGCGATCGAGTGGTGCGGGATCATCGCTGCCATATATTCGGTATCGTCGACGGTGGTCTGGCTGCGCACCAGCCATAGTGCGAGCGCGAACACAAAGGCGCCGACACCCAGAATGATGAAGTTCTTGGTCCGGTCCTTGTACATGCCCCACATGAAGAGCAGCATGACGACCATCATCATCGCACCCATGACGAACATCATCCAGAAGCGCGTTTCGCTCCAGAAAAGATCATCGACGGTAAAGGTGTTGGCATACATCAGGAAGAACATGATCACGGTCGAGGTCGACACCATGGCCATGAACCGCCAGTAGCTGCCGCCCCCTCCCTTGTCCGAATGGGAGGTCTTTTCAGTCATGCTTTTTCTCCTTTGTGCATCATGGTCCAGAATAGCTGCGCCGAGCAGCTGATGAGAGCGAAGCCGGTGAGGGCTTCGACGCCGGCGAGAACCCGCAGGTGATCGGTTGGGAAAATGTCCGCCAGACCGAGCGTCGTCACGTTGATCAAAGAAAAATAGAAATAGTCCATCGCGGTCATCGCGCCGGCCTGCCGGAAGCCGCCCAGACCCAGCTCCTCGCCGATCCAGAAGCCGGCGGCGAAGAACGCCGCGACGGTCAGATGCGAGAAAAGAACGAGCAGTGCGATGCCCAGCTTGTGCAGAAGGCTGCAGTTTTGCTCGAGCAGCGTATGGCCCGCATTCAGTATGACGAGGTGCGAGCCCACCGATAATAAGAACAGCGAGGTCGCCAGGATCAAAGCGAGGATCATGTAAAGACTTTGAGACCCATCCAGAGCCCCATCCCCATCATGAACAGGTTCTCGGTCAGCGAGACGAAGCCGAGCGGGACGTTGCTGCTGCCCCCGACGCAGGCGCATTTGAGCTCACGCTTGTCAATATAGACGGCCTTGAAGACGCTCACTGCACCGATGGTTCCGATAAAAAGCGCCAAAGGAGCCGACAGCCATACCAGCGCTCCAGCGGTCATCAGGATGCCGGCCGCCGCTTCGCCAAAGGGATAGATGAAGGAATAGGGAACCCACCGTTTGGCGAGCAGATCGTAATTGAGGAACATGGTGGAGAAACTGCGCACGTCCTGGAGTTTCTGAACGGCGAGCAATGTCATCGAAAGGCTGACGAACCATTCGGCGGCCCGAACGGTGAAGAGATCGTCAAAAAACGCCCAGCTTAGCCCGAGCGCGAGCAGCAGCGCGACGGCGAAAATCGCAATGACCGGCTGATAGCTTGTTTCGCCCTCTTCGGGTTGGCTGCGACTCTTACCGAAATACTCGCGCACGTCATCATATCCGCCGATCCGCTTGTCATCGATAAAAGTCTGCGGGGTCGTTTCGACGCCGTGCTCTTCCTTGAACGCGTCGGTCTCCGAGCGGCTTGTCAGATGATTGTCTTCGACCTTGAAGCCCTGGCGCTTCAAAAGGTCGACAGTTTTGATACCGTAGGGACAAGTGTGGTCGTCCATCACCATACGGTAAACACGCGCAGTTTTCATGCCTTTACAGCCCCTTGTTCACAAGCACTGAACCGCCCCGGGATTGCCGGAGGCCGTTTGGTTTGAGTTATGCTGCCATGGGCCTGTCGTCCAGCATGGCGTAATATCGTTGTTCGGCTTCGGCGGGCGGGATGTTGCCGATCGGCTCGAGCAACCGCCTATTGTTGAACCAGTCGACCCATTCGAGGGTGGCGTATTCGACGGCTTCGAACGAGCGCCACGGCCCGCGCCGGTGGATCACCTCGGCCTTGTAGAGGCCGTTGATCGTCTCGGCCAAGGCGTTGTCGTAGCTGTCGCCAACGCTGCCGACCGAAGGTTCGATCCCTGCTTCGGCGAGCCGCTCGGTATACCTGATCGAGACATACTGGCTGCCGCGGTCGGAGTGGTGGACGAGACCACCCCGGTAGGCCGGTCTCCGCTCGTGGATCGCTTGTTCGAGAGCATCGAGCACGAAGCCGGCATGGGCCGTGCGGCTGACCCGCCAGCCAACGATGTAGCGGGCGTAGACGTCGATCACGAAGGCGACGTAGACGAACCCCGCCCAGGTCGCGACGTAGGTGAAGTCCGAGACCCACAGCATGTTCGGCGCCGGGGCATGGAACTGCCGGTCGACCAGATCGAGCGGACACGGCGCCGCCTTGTCGCTCTTCGTGGTCTTCACCGGCTTGCCCCGGATCACGCCCTGTAAGCCCATCTCCCGCATCAGCCGCTCCACCGTGCAGCGGGCAATGCCGAACCCTTCCCGCTGCATCTGCCGCCACACCTTGCGCGCGCCGTAGACGCCGAAGTTCTCGGCGAACACGCGCCGGACCTCGCCCTTCAATGCATCGTCGCGCCGGGCACGGGGCGACCGCCGCGAAGGATCGCGCCGCTGCGCTGCCCGCTCGCGGTAGGTGGATGGGGCGATCGGCAGAACCCGGCAGATCGGCTCGACCCCATACTCCTCGCGATGCTCATCAATGAAGCTGGTCATCGCCTGAACGGGCGGTCGAGCTCCGCCTGGGCAAAATATGCCGACGCCTTGCGCAGGATCTCGTTGGCCTGCCGCAGTTCGCGGTTCTCGCGTTCCAGCGCCTTCAGCCGGTCGGCCAGCTCGGTCGGAACCCCGGCGCGCTTGCCGCTGTCCACCTCGGCCTTCTTCACCCACTCCAGCAGCGTATAGGCCGAGCACCCGATCTTGGCCGCGATCGACCTCACCGCCGCCCAGCGCGATGAATGCTCGCTCTCATGATCGAGCACCATCCGCACCGCCCGCTCGCGAACCTCGGGTGAAAACTTGTTCGTCGTATTGCTCATAGGAGACCCGTCCTCTCAGGAGTTGGGGCCTCCGGCAATCCCGGGGCGGTTCAGCACAGCCCGGGGCTGCTTATTCCAATCCAATGTTCGTTCTGCGTTTTCGTTTCATCGTTTGGAAAAAACAAACGCTATTCATCTCAAACGCAGACTGCCCTTCCCATACTCTCGTTCTGTCAATCATGAGCGCCGCTTCGCACGGGCCAGACCAGCAACTTTGCGGCTATTGAATGGCAGCCGAATAAACACAGACGTGTGCGCCCGCCCGATCTTACAGCTCTACCTCAAAAAAGATTTGACTGGGCTGCCAGGCAACCAATGCGGTGGTCAGGGATGCTCTTGATCGCCGCTGTGGCCATCGCTAATGCGCTCCGCGGGATCGCTGCTTGTTGCTTTGCGCTGGCCGGACAGGAAGATCCACTGCCCCAAGAAAACGATAGCGATCCCGATGATCGCATAAGCGACAATTGCAGGATCGCTGCGCAGTTTGGTCACGGTAAAGGCTGCCAGGACCACGCCATCTGCAGCTAACGCAGCCAGGAGTATCGTCGCCCGTGCGCCAACCTCCTTGCGCAGGTTGCGCAGGACGCCCCAATGAACCAGCATGTCCATGACAAGGTAAAAAAAGGCACCCAGCGACGCGATCCGCGACAGATCGAACAGGACGGCGAGCGTGCCGGCAATGACCACGGTATAGACAAGCATGTGGCTTTGTATCCCGCCGCTCATGCCGAAATGGCTGTGCGGAAGCAACTTCATGTCGGTCAGCATCGCTAACATGCGTGAGGCAGCAAAGACACTTGCGATCACACCTGAAATGGTGGCCGTGAGAGCGATGACGACAGTGAAGTAGAAGCCCATCTGCCCGAATGCAGGACGCGCTGCTGCCGCCAGCGAATAGTCGCGTGCCTGTACGATTTCTGAGATGCTGAGGCTGGAACCGACGGCCAGTGCGACAAGCAGGTAAATCACGATGCAGACGGCGATCGAGACCATGATCGTGCGCCCGACATTCTTGTGCGGATCGACCATCTCGCCGCCACTGTTGGTGATCGTGGTGAAGCCTTTGAAAGCCAGAATCGAAAAGGCGACCGAGGCAAGCAAAGCATCGGCTTTCGATAGCTCTACCGGCTCCGAGAATGCGCCGCCCGACAGTCCGCTGGCCCAGATCGCGGCAACCGCGAAAATCGCGATCCCGCCAACCTTGATTGCCGACATGACAACCGAAAAGCCGCTGACCGACTTGTTGCCCGCCGCATTGACCAGATAGGCAAAGACGATAGCGGCGAGCGCCACTGCGGACACAAGCCAGCCGGTGTCTTCCAGACCAAAGGGTCGCAGGGCGTAGGTTGCGAAGGTTCGTGCGACGAGGCTTTCGTTGATAATCATCGACAGCGCCATCATCATCGCAGCCGCTGAGGCGACGACACCCGGCCCGTATGCCTTCTGCAAGATCATCGCGATGCCGCCCGAGGACGGCCATTTGTTCGACATCTTGATGTAGCTGTAGGCTGCCAGCGAAGTGACGAGAGCGCCAGCAACAAAGGACAGCGGGAAGAGCGGACCGGCAAGCTCTGCGATCTGACCGGTGAGCGCAAAAATGCCCGCACCGATCATGACGCCGGTCCCCATGGCAACGCCGCCAAGCAGCGTGATGCTGCCCTTGTTCAGACTGTCTTCGTGCGCCGAATGGGTATCCATGTGGTTATCCTCTCATTGGCTTGCGTCGCGCTTCCATCTTCCGCGGATGACCGGCTCTGCCGCAATGCACAGGCATTGTGGCAGGGATCAGGGATGGGGTTCTGTTCGATTGCCTGACGTTCACAGCTTCGCGCTGCGAAGTCTGAGCGAGTTCAGGACTACCGAGATGGAGGACGCGCTCATCGCGAAGGCGGCGAACATCGGACCAATCAGGATGCCGAAGAACGGATAGAGGACACCGGCCGCGACGGGCACGCCCGAGGCGTTGTAAATGAGCGCGAAAAACAGATTCTGCCGAATATTGCGCATCGTAGCCCGGGCGAGTTTGCGGGCCCGGACGATCCCGTCGAGATTGCCTTTGACGAGCGTGATCCCCGCGCTCTCGATCGCAACATCCGCGCCCGTGCCCATCGCAATGCCGACATCGGCCTGGGCCAGCGCCGGAGCGTCATTGACCCCGTCACCGGCCATGGCCACCTTGGCACCGCCTTCCTGCAATTCGCGGATGAGCCGCGCCTTGTCCTCGGGAAGCACACCTGCGCGGATGTCGTCGATACCGAGCCGGGCGGCAACCGCCTGCGCAGTCCGCTCATTGTCGCCGGTCGCCATGATAATTGTAAGGCCGAGATTGTGGAGGTCCGCGATGGCCGCCGGAGTGGTTTCCTTGACCGGGTCGGCAACGCTGATGAGGCCGGCAATCTTGTCAGCAACGATCACGAACATGACGGTTTCGCCTTGGTCGCGGCGCGCATTCGCCCTTTCGCTGAGCGCAGCGCCTTCCAAACCGAGGTCCGTCAGAAGCGCGAGGTTGCCAAGCGCGACGCGTTTACCGGAGACCGTTCCCATGACGCCTTTGCCGGTTACGGCCTCGAACTCGCTGGCGGTTTCCATCGCGACGCCGCGTTCGTCGGCGCCGCGGACGATCGCTTCTGCGAGCGGGTGCTCCGACCCGCGCTCGAGCGACGCCGCCAAGCTCAGCACCTCGATTTCATCGTGGCCCTCCTCGGGCATGACCGCGACGAGTCGCGGTCGCCCCTCGGTCAGCGTACCCGTCTTGTCGACGATGAGCGTGTCGATTTTCTCGAAGCGCTCGAGCGCTTCGGCGTTCTTGATCAGAACGCCCGCCTGCGCCCCTCTTCCTGTCGCGGTCATGATCGACATCGGCGTCGCCAGGCCGAGAGCGCAGGGGCAGGCGATGATCAGTACCGCAACCGCAGCAATGAGGGCATAGGCAAGCGCTGGTGCGGGGCCCCAGATCGCCCAAGCAATGAAGGCGAGCACGGCTATGCCGATAACCGCGGGGACGAACATGCCGGCCACCTTGTCGGCGTACTTCTGGATCGGCGCGCGCGAGCGCTGTGCGGCCGCAACCATTTCCACGATCTGCGCGAGCATGGTGTCTGATCCGACACGTTTCGCTTCGATCACCAGGCTGCCTGTTCCGTTGATCGTTGCCCCGGTCACGGCGTCGCCCTCGACCTTTTCGACCGGGACTGGTTCACCGGTGATCATGCTTTCGTCGATCGACGAGCGGCCTTTGAGCACTACACCGTCAACGGGCACCTTGTCGCCTGGGCGGACCCGCAATTGGTCGCCAACAGCCACGTGCTCAAGGGGGATTTCTTCTTCAGTGCCGTCTGCCCTGATGACGCGGGCGGTTTTGGCTGCAAGATCAAGCAGAGCGCGAATGGCCTTACCGGTGCCTTCACGCGCGCGCAGCTCCATGACCTGGCCGAGGAGCACAAGAGTGACGATAACGGCCGCGGCTTCGAAATAGACGCCGACATGTCCCTCTGGATCGCGAAAGCCATCCGGGAAGATGTCCGGTGCCAGGACGGCGACGACACTGAAAATCCATGCGGCGAGAACGCCCATGCCGATGAGCGAGAACATGTTGAGGTTCCAGGTGCGGAACGAATTCCAGCCCCGTTCGAGAAACGGCCATCCGCTCCACAACACGACCGGTGTACCGAGCACCAGTTCAATCCATAGGGTGGCCCGCTCGCCAAATATTTCGCGCACGCCCGGCCAGCCCACATAGGGGCCCATCGTGAGAACAAGCAGCGGCAAGGTGAGGATGGCGCCGACCCAGAAACGCCTTGTAAAGTCGACGAGCTCCGGGTTCGGTCCGTCATCGACCATGGCCGCGGATTCGAGTTCGAGACCCATGCCGCAGATCGGGCACGACCCCATCTTTGGCTGCCGGACCTGCGGGTGCATGGGGCAGGTATAAACCGGTCCGTCATAACCAGCGGGAACGAGATTGTAGCGGCCGTCATCACCGGCAACGGCTTCGCCGTGGCCGCTATGGCTGCAATTAGAATGGTCCATCATCGTCTCCCTGGGTCTGGATAAAGCTGTGCGAAAGTTCCGCCGACAAGGCTGAACTGGGCAGACAGGCGGCGGCGTGCGCTGCTGGCGTGAAACGGGGAACGAGATCAGCCGAACCTGCCGATCCATGGCTGACGATCATTTCAAGTCTGCCGTGCATATTCTTTTCCGCGCTGCGAAAGGTGAGTGTGCGCTTCGCGCGCATCCAATTCCCGTGTACTGTTGCCGGCGCGGAGCATGAAGCGCGCCACTCCATTGTCGAGAAAATAGATCGGTTCGAGGCTCTTTTGTGCGATCACGCGGCAAACAGTTCGGCCATCGAGATCGTGAAAGTAGCAATGGATCAGGGCGCAGGCGTTACCGCCGAGTGCTGATCGTATCGCGTCCATCATCACGCGCTCGAACCCGTCCTTATTGGGGTGCTTGAGAGTCTTCAGATCGGCCTCGATTCCTACGATGCCCCCGCTATCGTCGACGCCGATGAGCAGCGTGCCGCCATCATTGTTGAGAAATCCGGCAATCGTTTTGACCACGACCTGTTGAAGGCTTCGATTTGCGCGCTGCTCACGCGTATCCCAACGCAGCGACGATTTGAATTCCAGCTGTGCGCCCTCGCCTCGGGCGATGAGCAGCGGCAGCTCTTCGGCCAATTGATGCTCCAGAGAGCGGATTATCTGGCGATCAGCCATGAGCCGCAGATGATAAAGACCAAACGCCAGGCCGATTGCGCCGCCGATCACCGCGAAAGCCAGGCTCATGGGCAGCATTTCGATTTCAAATGCCGCGCTCAGTCGATCGACCGCCGAGCCCAACTGCTCAGCAAATGGCACGCTCGCCGCTGCTGCCCCTCCAGACCCATAAACGAGCGCGGTGAGCGGATGAAGGATTAAGACGCCCAGCACTGCCCCGATAACCGTATGCAGGGCCAATCCCCTCTTTTTGCTGAAAGACGAACCGGAAAAGAGTGTGCTGTGCATTGTCATAGGCTTTGCGACCTGTGCGGAATTCGCGGCAGCGGATAAATCCACATTGCCGGTTCTTCACCCGATCCTTTTTCTGAAATAGCGGACGAGCGGGACCCCTAGGATCGCGATATACCAGCCATAGAGAAAGCTGCCGATAGCCCCGGCGAAGAAGCCAGGCCATGTCAACCAATCGAAGCCTGGCAGCAAAGGCGCCCATGCTTCATGCATATGGAAAGTATCGGGCGCGATCAGGCCAAAGGCCACGCAGAGCAGATAGGTAATCAGCAGAAAGACGCTGAGAGCCCAGCCCCAGGCAAGGATTGAACCTTTCGTCGTCGCATTGGTCATCTTTGTCTCCGTCGTATACTATAGGGGGGTATAGTGTATTGCGAACTGCTTTGCAACTGTGTCAAAAGCAGTCAGGAATGAACTCGGCGTCTGGAGAGAACGGCATGAGCGATGATCAAAACCCCAAGTTCCGTGATGTCTTGACCCGAATGCGCAAGATCGAGGGGCAGGCGCGGGGAATATCGAGAATGATGGAAGAAGAGCGCTATTGCGTCGATATCTTGCAGCAGATCCTCGCGCTCGAAGCCGCCGCGCGCGCCGCCAGGACCAAAGTACTCGACATCCATACCAAGCACTGCATCGAACAGGCGCTCTCATCGAACAACAAGGCCGATCAATCGGAGAAGATCGCCGAACTTCTCACTCTCATCGAGCGCATGGCCCGTTAGACCGTCTGGAGCCGATTGAATTGTCGGCTCCAGACGCCAAAGGCTGGTCAGTCGTGCTTGTGTTCGGTCTGCGGCTTTTCAGCCTCGGCGGCCTTTTTCTTGCCATGGCCGGACTGGCCATGGTCCATTTTCGAATGGTCCATCTTGGAATGGTCCATCATCTGGCATGACATTTTTCCGTCCTTGTCCTTCTTCATCATACCCTGCATTTTCTTGCCATCGTGCATCATCTCGCACATTTTGGGCTTTTCAGAAGGGGCCTCCTGAGCAAGGACCGGGCTTGCCGAGAAAGCAAGCGCGCCAGCGACGGTGAGGATCATTTTCATCATTATTCTCCAAAAGTTGGGGGCGTTTTCTTGCCCGTTCAGGGGTAACTTGCGAAAACCGTACGGCCGCCGGGCCCAAAGGCGATGACGTCATAGGGTTGCACACGGTTCTCGTATTCCATGCCAGGCGAACCCAGCGGCATGCCGGGAACGGCAAGTCCGGTGACGCCTGCCGGGCGCTCGCGCAGCAATTTTGAGATTGCTTCTGCCGGGACGTGACCTTCGATGACATATCCCTCGATCACCATCGTATGGCACGACCACAGATCGGAAGGTACGCCCTTGTCGGCTTTCACCGAACCCATGTCGGTGGTGTCGACAGTCGCAACCTCGGCGTCCATGCCGTTCTCGAAATGGTCGGCCCATTTGAGGCAGCAGCCGCAGCCGGGATCGCGATACATCGTGTAGGTGGCCGCCTGGGCAACGTTCGAACAGGCGGCAATTACCAGGAGGGCTGTTGCGGCGAACGAGTTGCGAAAGCGCTTTCGCGCAAACGTGCGGGTCATGCATGGGGACCTTTCTTGTAGCCGCGCCAGAGCGATATCGCTCCGGTGGCGGTCGGGAAGACGTGAAGCCTTTCGGCGTCGGTGAAAATTTCGGCAAGCTGCCGCTCCAGGATACCGTCGGCATTGGGCTGCGTGTCTTCGACACCGTCGAGCTGCTGCACCGTGGCGCGGAAAAGCTTGCGCATAAGGGCGGAGTCCTGAGCCATATAGTCGGCAATCAGCACCATGCCTCCGGGCTGGAGCAAATCGTGCATCTGCTCCAGGATTGCCCGCTTTTCACCCAGCGGAACCTGATGAAAGACGAGGCTGCTGACGATCTTGTTCGGCTGCCATCGCGCGGTCAGGTCGAGGGTATCGAGAAAGCCATTGTGCCAACGGATCAGATCCGCCCCGGCGCCAAACTTGCGGCGCGCGATGGCCAGTGCGGCCGGATCGGGCTCGACACCGACGAGACCCGCGTGCGGACAGCTGATCATAAGATCGCGAAGCAAGGTGCCGGTTCCGCACCCAACATCGATAAGATGATCGCCGAGCGCAAGATTGGCGGCGCGGACAACCGCGCGCCGCCATGTCCGCTCACGTGTAAACAAGGCGAGGGTGAGGTCATAGACCGGGGTCAGCCAGGCTTTGCCAAGGGCTGGCGTGAAGGCTCGGTCGCCTTGAGGAGCGGCTACCCGTCCCACCTACATGATGCCCATATGATTGGGCCCATGCACCATCTCCCCGCCGAAATAGCCTTGTACGATGAGCGCCGCAGCGATCAGCGCCAGAAGCAAGCGCAGCGCGCCTCTCCCCTTTCCGCGCGCAGCAACCCACCAGGCGAGGAGGCTCAATATGGCAATCGTCGTGCCGTTCCAGCGGTGAATGGCGAGATTTTCCGACCGGTCCAGCAGTCGCCATCCACCCGCAAACCATCCGAGCAAAGCCGCAACGACCGCCCCGATCGCGCCGCCGGCTACGAGAAACCGGATCGTCGTCTCAAGCCCCAAGGTCGGGCGCACCATCAAGGCGAGTTCGGCGAGTGCGGCGACGAGGAGAAGCGCAATCGGGAAATGCGCCGCGACCGGATGAAGGCGCGACAGAAGGTCCTCTGCCGAGGTCAGGCGGTTTTCCGTGATTTTCTGCTGCATCATGTCTTCAGGCGACATGGACTGCTGCGCGTTCGGCCTGTCCATCTCTTCCCCGGGCGGCGCAAGCTCGCCGGCATGGGCGTCGTCCGGCATGGCCATACCCTCCTCCATCGCCAGCATTTCAGCGTCGGACATATTGTCCTGATGCCCTTCATGCGCGTGCAAGGGTGCCGAAAGCAGAAAGGCTGCGAAGAGGGCGGCGAGGCCAAGGCGGGTGAATATGCTCATATGCCTTGATACGCGCGAGAATATCATACCCCTCAAGTATTTTTTTGAGGGCTTCGGCGGGCTGTGGCGTAAAGGAGTTACAACAGTTAGAGGTTGCCTATGTCAGATTATCCTTCCCTCGATGCTTCGCTCAAACAGCTGGCCGCGCATGATATTGTGCATGACCCGTCAGACTTCATGGATGGTGTCTGGCAGCGCGCCGGACAGCTTGGCGAGGTTGCCGATCGCCGCCGGCGTGCCGCGCTCTTTTGCAGCCTGTTCGTCATCGGCCTTGGAGCAGGCTTCGGCACGACCATCATGCCCTACAATCAGGGCTCACCTGCGAGTTCCGCCTATAATGATTTTGCGTCGAACGAGCACCTTTCTCCCGCCGCTCTCCTGCATGTCGGGAGCTAGACTTTGACGAACGGACGCCTCCTGCTTGCCGTTCTTCTTGCCGGGCTCGCGGGATGTTTGGGGGCGATCGCGGCCGATCGCTGGCTCAACCACGAAGACAATGGCAGCCTGCACCAGTTCGTGCACGAGGAACTGGTTTTGACCGAAGACCAAAATTCGCGCCTTGAGACCCTCGAAGCGCGCTTTGCTGTCGAGCGCGCAGCGCTTGAGTCGTCTTTGCGCGCAGCGAATGCGAGGCTCGCCCAGGCGATGGACGCCGAGCACGAATATGGCCCCGAAGTAAGCGCGGCGATCGACGATGTGCATGGGCAAATGGGCGAATTGCAAAAAGCCACGGTCCAACACGTCTTCGACATGCGCGAGATACTCGAGCCCGAGCAGCAGCGCCTGTTCGATCGCAAGGTCTCCGAGGCGCTCACCAGCAATTCGCGCGATTAGGCCTCCGTGACGCAGGCGCAAAGCCGGTCCGAGACCGCCCTGGTCGAAGATGCCCGCAGGGGCAGCAAGGCAGCATATGGGACGCTGGTCGAACCCCATATAGCGCGGCTTATTGCTTTGGCGACACGCATGCTTGCGTCTCCGCATCAGGCCGAAGACGCTGTTCAGGACGGGCTTGCTTCGGTCTGGGTCGCCCGGCACCGCCTGGACCCGGACCGTCCTGTTGGCCCTTTTCTGACGACAGTCGTGCTCAACAAATGCCGCGACAGGCTGCGCAAACGCAAAACGGCGCGCTTTTTCGGATTGGAAAGTGACCCAGAAACGCTGGCAATCGTCGACGACGGCCCCGATCCGCAAGAGATCGCGATGCAGCGCCAGGAATTGCGAATGCTCCTGGAGCAAATCGAGCGTCTTCCGATCCGTCTTCGCGAAGCGCTCATACTGGTCAGTATCGACGGACGCAGCCAGGCGGAGGCCGCCGAACTTCTCGGCGTGTCGGAAAAGGCAATCGAGACCCGCATCTATCGTGCCCGGCAAAAATTGCGCGACCGCCTGGAAAATTTTTGAGGGGTAGAACCGGGCCCTGCGTAGTTGAGGGTGTATCGTTCATACAGGAGCTTTCGATGGTCGCGATCAATCGCCGTAAATTTCTGGGGTCTAGCGCAAGCGGGGTCGGAATGCTTGGCCTTGCCGGTGCAATGCCCGCGTGGGCACGCGGAGGTCTCGATGGCACGATCGCGCGCCGCGGGAGCGACGTTCTGTCCGGCGAACATCTTACAATGAGCGTCGCCGACACGACCTTCACCACTGGCTCGCGCCGCGGGCCGGGTGTTGCCGTGAATGGCACCATCCCAGGACCCTTGGTGCGCCTCAAGGAAGGCCAGAACCTGACGGTCGATCTCCTCAATCGGAGTTCGCATGGCACTTCCATTCACTGGCACGGATTGCTCGTACCCTTCCTTATGGACGGTGTACCCGGGGTGAGCATGGCGGCTGTTGAGCCGGGCGATACCTATCGTTACCAGTTTCCCATCCGCCAGTCGGGCACCTATTGGTGGCACGCGCATACGCTGCAGGAGCCGCTTGGCCATTACGGCCCCCTGATCGTCGACCCGATCGAGCCCGAACCGTATGAATACGATCGCGATTATGTCGTGATGCTGTCTGACTGGTCGACCATGAGCCCCTATTCGATCATGAAGAAACTCAAGGTCGCCGAGGGCTACTTCAACTATGGCAAAACCACCTGGACCGACGACTACGACATGAGCGGCGAAGAGCGCCGAATGTGGGCGCGCATGCGGATGATGCCGACCGACATCTCCGACGTGAGCGGCGCGACCTACACCTTCCTCATCAATGGTCACGGGCCCGAAGACGATCTCGAATACCTTTTCCAGCCAGGAGAGAGGGTCCGCCTGCGCTTTATCAACGGCGCCGCGATGACCTATTTCAATATCCGCATCCCTGGCCTGCCGATGACCGTGGTTCAGGCCGATGGCCAAAACGTACAGCCGGTCGAGACCGACGAGTTCCAGATCGGTGTTGCTGAAACCTACGACGTGATCATCGAGCCGCGCGGCGAGGCCTATTCGCTCGTCGCCGAGGCCACCGACCGTTCGGGCATGGGCGTGGCGACCCTTGCCAGTCGCCCCGGCGCCCGGGCCAGCGTCCCGCCCCTGCGTAAACCGCCGCTTCTCACCATGACCGATATGGGCATGGCCGGGCACGGCGATAGCGCAGGCGCTGCTGGAGACGGGCATGCGGGTCACGGTGCAGCTGCGGCCGGTGCCGCGGCAAGCATGGATCAAGGCGCGGGTGGCATGGCCGGAATGGATCATGGCTCCAGCGGTGGATCCGAGATGGCTGGGATGGCCGGCATGTCGGGTATGAACATGCGCGATACATCACTGCTTCCGCCTAATGTGAAAGTGGGTCCAGGGATCGACTCGGTTGCCATGAATCCTATCGACCGGATGGATTTTCCTGGCCTCGGGCTCGACGATGTGAGCCACCGCGTGCTCAATTACAACCAGCTTATCGCCGCCAAGCCCAATACCGACAACCGGCGCCCGAGCCGGCTCAAGACGATCCATCTAACCGGCAATATGGAGCGGTATATGTGGTCGTTCGACGGGAAGAAGTTCGACGAGATCACCGAGCCGATTCAATTTGCCTATAACGAGCGCGTGCGCGTCAAGCTCATCAACAACACCATGATGGCGCATCCGATCCATTTGCACGGACACTTCTTCGAGCTCGTGAACGGGGCCCCGGCCGACCGTCAACCGCTCAAACATACGCTGACGGTCCAGCCCGGCGGCAGTGCGCAATTCGACCTGACCGCCAATGAACGGGGTGACTGGGCGTTCCACTGTCATCTCTTTTACCACATGCATAACGGAATGTTTCAGGTGGTGACGGTCCGACCGCTCGAGGGAGGAGAAGGCTGATGAAGCGCGCGACCATGATGATCGCCCTCCCCCTGCTCGCGGTTCCGGCAACCGCGATGGCGCAGCAGCATGATCACGATCCGCAGGCTGCCGAACCGCAGAGCCAGGCCGGGCAAGCTGCTCAAGACGACGTGGCTGCGAGCGAGGCGCACGATCACCATGCGCCGGATCAACCGCAGATGGATCACTCCCGGATGCAGCATCCTCGGGAGGAGGTCCAAGATCCGGAGGTAGTGGATCATTCGGCCATGGATCATGGGGCGGCCCAGCATGGCGCGATGCCCATGACCGGCAAGGAGGATGAGGGCGGCATGTCGCAAATGGATCATTCCGCGATGGGCCATGGAGCATCCGCCGACCATATGGCGATCCCGGAAGGCCCTCCCCCGCCTGAAGCGCTACAGGGCCCCGCCTTTGCCGCCGATGCCTTTGTCGGCGCAGAGGAAATGGCTGCGTCTCGGGCGGCCGTCACCAAGGAAGTGAGCGGAACGCCGGTATTCTGGTTTCAGGGCGACCGGCTCGAATACCGCCTGCGCGAGGGCGACGACGGCTATTTGTGGGACGTCCAGGGTTATTATGGCGGTGACTACAACAAGTTCTGGTTCAAATCCGAAGGCGAAGGCAGCTTCGGCGAGACCATTGAAAGCGCCGAAGTGCAGGCGCTTTGGAGCCGTGCCATTGCGCCTTTCTTCGATTTTCAGGCGGGCGTGCGGCAGGATTTACCGGGCCTGAACGCACCCATGCGGTTGTGGGCATCCAAGGGCTCGTTCCCTATGAGTTCGAGGTCGATGCAGCAGCATTTCTGTCGAACAAGGGCGATCTTACCGCACGAATTGAAGGTGAAATCGATCAGTTCATCACACAGCGTCTGATCGTGCAGCCGCGCGGCGAAATCGCGCTGTCAGCACAGGACATTCCTGAACTCGGGATCGGCGCAGGGATCGATACGATTGAGGCCGGCATTCGCCTGCGTTACGAATTCGCGCGCGAATTCGCGCCCTATATCGGCATCGACCAGGAATGGAAGATCGGCAACAGCCGCGATTTCGCAAGGGCCGCCGGCGAGGACCCCAGCGTAACGAACTACGTCGTCGGCGTGCGGTTCTGGTTTTAGGTCAAGGGAGAAGAAACTGACATGATGAACACTCTATTGCGAGTGCGGGTAGTTGCACTAGCCATTGCTGCGGCGCCAGTGCCGGCTGGGGCGCAGGACATGGACCATTCCGGACATGGGACACATCATTCCGACAAGACAGGTTCGGCCAGCGAAGATGTGTCGGGCGCTGAAGATATTCTTGAGGCTTATCGCGCCGCATTGGTGTCGCGCGATGCCGAAGGCATGTCGGCCCTGTTTGCGGAAAACTCCGCGATCTTCGAGAATGGCAAGGCCGAGGGGAGTTTCGCCAATTACATGGAGCACCATCTCGGTCCGGAGCTCGACGCGATCACAAGCTTTACTTTCACCGACCCGACGCTGACGGTGACCCGTAAGGGCCATATGGCCTATGGCTACGAAACCTACGGCTACCGGATCGAGCTCGAGGACGGGCGCGTGATCGAGCGTGACGGGGTCGCGACCTCGGTCCTTTCGCACGATGAATCGGGCTGGAAGATCGTGCAGTACCACTCCTCCTCGCGCGCGCCGCGGCGGCCCTGACCCGCTACGGAGCGGCGAGACAGTTGGCTTCGCGGTCCCTCAAACTGCGCTTGCATGTCTTTGGCAGCAAGCTCCACAAGTGGTTGGCGCTCCTGATCGGGGCGCAAGTTCTGCTGTGGATGGGCACCGGTGCCTTGATGTCCTTTCTCGATCTGGAGGAGGTACGCTCGGAGCATGTCGTGTCCCGGTCTGCGCAAATATTGCCTGCCGGGGCCGAGTTACCCGAATGGCTGGAAAGGCAAGATGATGTGGTTTCGGTTGCCACACGTGCTCTCGACGGCAAGGTGGTGACCGAAGTGCGGCGAGCGGATGGCGATGTCACGCTACATGATCCGCGTAGCGGACGATTGCTCTCCCCCATCTCGGCCGCGACGGCGCGCGCCATCGCTCGCCGCGCCTGGATTGGCCCGGAAACCTCGGTCCACACCGCGCGGCTTATCGAACGCGAGGTCGGGACCGAATTCAGGGGCCCCTTCCCGGCCTGGCAGGTCAGTTATGACGATCGCGATGCGACGCGCGTCTATATCGATGCTTCCAGCGGAACGGTCCTGTCAGCGCGAAGCGATACTTGGCGGCTCTTCGATTTCATCTGGGGCCTTCACATCATGGACTGGACCCAGCGCGACCGCATCAACAGCTGGTGGCTTCTCCTGTTTGGTATCGCAGGGACGTTCATTGCCCTTTCGGGATTTGTTCTGCTGGCCAACAGGCTGCCAAGGATCGGATGGCTGAGACGAAAATGAAAGTCCGTCTCCTGGCCGGATGACATATCCTGTTCAAGACGCCTCTCTCCAACGTCAGGAACGCCTGGCCCGGAACCATTGAGGAACCCCTCGTTGCGGCGGGATGCAGCATACCCTTGGCGGGATAGCGGAGCGTGGGGGGACGCCATGAACCAGATCGTCACGCCTCCCAGTCAACTCGGAGCCGTGATCCAGACCCATCGCCTCGGCAAGGGCCCGACCCAGACCGAGCTCGCCACCCTCGCCGGCACGCAGCAGAAAACCATCTCGGCAATCGAGAACGGAAGCGCAGGAACCAGGCTCGACACGCTCATCAGTGTCATCGCAGTCCTCGGCCTCGATCTCCAGATCGTGCCGCGTCAGAACGGCAGCATATCGATCGAGGACGTCTTCTGAATGGCGCGCTAAAAGACCCATGCGCCCCTCGATGTACTTATCAACGGCAGGCTGGTCGGCCGTCTCGAAAGGGCAGCAAGCGGTGCAACCAGTTTCCGATATTCCGAAGAGTGGCTTGCTTGGGAGCATCGCTTCGCGGTATCGCTCTCGCTGCCTCTGACCCCGGCGGCCTATCGCGGCGCGCCGGTCGTCGCCGTGTTCGACAATCTTCTCCCGGACAGGAATGCAGCACGCCGCCGCGTGGCGGCGCGCATGGGTGCCCAGGGCACCGACTTCTATAGTCTGCTCGAAGCCATCGGACGCGATTGCGTCGGTGCCATGCGGTTCCTGCCCGAAGGAACAGATCAAGCGCAGACTGCCGACATCGAAAGCGAACCGGTCAGCGAGACCGAGGTCGAGGCGCTCCTCGCCGATCTTGCGCAGGCTCCACTTGGCGTCGATCGGGAGCAGGAATTCAGGATCTCGGTCGCGGGTGCGCAGGAAAAGACGGCCCTGCTTCGCATCGATGGAAAATGGCACCGACCGGCCGGTGTGACCCCGACAACTTACATCCTGAAGCCGGAACTTGGACAGATACCCAGCGCCGACGGGATGATCGACATGTCGAACAGCGTCGACAACGAGCACTATTGCATGACGCTGATGAAGGCGTTCGGCCTGTCGGTCGCAGCGACAGAGATCGCGACCGTCGGCCAGCGCCGAGTTCTCGTCGTCGAACGGTTCCACAGGCACTGGCGCAACGCCAAGCAAATCCTGTGTCTGCCGCAAGAGGACTGCTGCCAAGCACTCGGCTATCCGCCCACGCACAAATATCAGAGCGATGGCGGCCCGAACATGAAGGATATCTTCGGCCTGTTGCTGCGCGGTGCTGACGATCCGCAAGCCGACGCAGCCGCCCTTTTCAAGAGCCAGATCCTCTTCTACGATGTGCTCTCGGCCCAACCGGCCGTCGACTCCGACCAGATTGCGCAGAACAGGTTCCCCCTCGCGATGTCCGCAGGCACCAACCATCACTACCGGCTGAACGGGGTGACCGGTCGGCATTTTGTCCAGTCGGGCAAGTCAGCGGGGCTTGGCACAGGCCTCATGCGTGCAGCCATCAGCGAACTAATGGACCGGGCACGTGATGCGCCGACGGTAGCGCGCGAAGCGATGCCGGTGGACTTCGCCGAACCTGTTCATGACAGCATTGCTGCGGCCCTGGCGACCCGATTGTCCGGGCTTTCGAGCGCGCTTGAGGAGCTATAGCTTTGGCATCCGCCAACGAAGTCATCGCCCGCCCTTTGCTGCAGCCCATCGCCACCTAATTTTTTGACGAAGAGCATCCCTTAAGCGCGCCCGTCCTCGGCTCCTTTCGCTTTTGGCTGAACGTCACTCGATGATTTGACGGTCGTTAGCCATACGCCCGCGGTTGCAAT
Source organism: Pelagerythrobacter marinus (assembly GCF_034375205.1). Taxonomy (NCBI): domain Bacteria; kingdom Pseudomonadati; phylum Pseudomonadota; class Alphaproteobacteria; order Sphingomonadales; family Erythrobacteraceae; genus Pelagerythrobacter; species Pelagerythrobacter marinus. The sequence continues at coordinate 1,625,780 of NZ_CP139719.1, forward strand.
TGCTGTGCCCGTGATGATCAGGGGTGTAAGCCTTTCACCAAAGAAGGCAGCGCCGATCGTTAGACCGAAAACGGGCACCAGGAAGCTGAATACATTGGCCTTCGAGAGTTCGATTTTGCCGAGCGTATATTGCCACAGCCAGAATGCGAGGGCTGTACCTGGGATCGCTAACCCAAGCAGGCTTGCGATGAAAACCGGCGACCAGTCGATTTGCCCCTGATCTTCGGTAAGCAAAGCCAGAAACGCGAGCGGGATAGCGCCGATGAGGAGTTGAAGGCCCATGGCGATCGCTGCGTCGACGCGCCCCGAGAGCTTCTTGATGGCGATGTTGCCCACGGCAACGCCGAAGGCCGCAAGCAGCACATATGCAAAGCCGGTTGAGAGCGCCAGCGGACCTTGGAGAATTCGCGGGCCAGCAATAATGAGGATTCCCGCAAAGCCGAGCCATAGCCCGATCCAGCCTTTGGAGGACAGGCGCTCGCGGAGAAACAGAAAGGCGAGACCTGCCGCGATGAGGGGTTGGCTGTTGGCGATGACGGTTGCAAGGCCGGGCGAAACGAACTCCGCAGCGTGGAACATCCCGTAGTAACCCAGCCCCGTCATGCCGAGACCGGCAAGAATGATCCATCCCCAGATGCTTCCATCGCGCGGAAAGGGCTTTCTGAGAATGATACCGACCGCCAGTAACGTGGTGCCTGCAAGAACCGCGCGCAGCACGGCGAAGGTGAGATGGGGCGCGCTGTCGAGACCGACCGTTATGAGCGGATAGCAGGACGCCCAAAGAAGCATCACAAAGATTGCGGAAAGACGCGCTGGCATAGTAGGTTAAGCAATAGCCTTCCATCCCGGTGCCCACAATGGTGGGATGCGCAGGTCCAGCCTATGGATCGTCACGCCGAACAGCGAACTTGGATCAATGACCGTCAAGAGATCCCTTTGTATTACTTCGCAAGCGATCCAGATTACCCAGGGGTCTGATTCTTGTCATTTGGTCCCTTCGGGCTTTGTAAGCCTCGCGGTGCACAGACGTCCGTACTTGCGAGCGAGACCATGGTCGAGTTGAAATCATAATTACAGCGCGCGGCAAGCTTGGTACTCGGCCAGTGTGTAACATGGGTGCACGAAGAAATCCTCAGGCATCCAACCAGCGAGGGTAGACTGAATGTGTTTTTCCGCCACAGCGAGTTTCGCCGCCGGCACCGTGCTGTTGGCAACCGGTGCCTTCACAATGCGAATGGCGCGCAATAGCCGCGAGAGACCCTACGCGCTGATTCCGGTTCTGTTTGGCGTCCAGCAATTGATCGAGGGCGCACTGTGGCTGACATTTCCTGACAAGGCGCCGGTACTGAAGACGGTTCTGACCTATCTCTATTCGATCTTTTCACATGTTCTGTGGCCAATCTACGTCCCGGTGGCGGTCTATATGCTCGAGAAGGTAGCCTGGCGCCGAAAGGCCCTCTTGGCGACGGCGATAGGCGGAACCCTGGTTGGACTCTACTTACTCTATTTCCTTATCCGCCTGCCAATCGTCGCGACAGCCGGCGACGGTCATATCGACTACGAATCCCCCCACTTCTACGTTGGCATCGTCATGACACTGTATGTCTTGGGTACCTGTGTCAGCCCGCTGCTATCCAGCCATCGCTGGGTAAACTGGTTCGGGGTCGGCGCAATCGTCTCCTTTCTTGCGGCAGGCGCGTTCTATCTCACCTGGTTCATATCGGTGTGGTGCTTCTTTGCCGCAGCGATGAGCGTGATCGTCGTGATGTTCTTTCTGCGTAGAGAGACCGACGCTCCTCCTTCCCCCCGGATGGGTGAGCCGGTGCGCTAGTTTGTAGGGCGCCGGACAGGCTGCTTTGGTCTCACCGAAGGCGATTTGTGCCCTGAGTTTTCAGTCTGGTATGCCCGCGCCACAGCGCCAGCTCAGGCGGGTGGAAAGGAGGGGTACGCGGTGGGTGTCTCCTCAAGAATTACGTGTTCTGCCTGGTGTGCAGGTCCAGTGCATGGTTGCAAAACTTCTTGCTGCTCTCGGCCCAGTTTTGGCTCGAATTCGAGGCGGCCCCGGCTCACCCCCAAGGTCATTAGCCGATCGAGAGCTTTAGATCGTCGCTGATGACATATTGCGGAACGACCAAATTCTTCGGTGCCGGCCCTTTCCGCACGCGCCCGGAATTGTCGTAGATCGAGCCGTGGCAGGGACAAAACCATCCCCCATATCTTCCGCGGTTTTCGCCCACTCCCTGTCCCAACGGTATGCAGCCAAGATGCGTGCAGACGCCCACGACCACGAGCCACTCTGGTCGCTGCACGCGCGCAGCGTCCGTCTCTGGATCGATCAGCCCTGAAGAGGCATCGTCGGCTTTGGCTCGCGCGATCTCTTCAGCTGTGCGCCGCACAATGAACACCGGCTGCTCGCGCCAGCTCACAGTGATACGTTGACCTGGCTCGATGGGTTGCAAATCGACTTCGATCCTCGCCTGTGCGACCACATCGGCCGATGGGTTCATGCTGTCGATAAGCGGCCAGATCGCCGCGGCGGCACCGGTTCCCGCGAACGCAACGGGCGCGATATGGATAAAATCTCGGCGGCGCACGCCTTCCGTCGAGCCGTCCTTGTCGGCTGCGTTGCTCGCCGCTCCGTTTGAACCTGTCTTGCCCATTCATCTCCGCATTCTTGCGTCTTTCAAGAGCAGACGCCTCCATGAAGCCGGGATTACACTCGCAAGCAGCCGATCAATCGGCTTCGTGCTATGTTGCGGTCATCGCATCGCTCGCGTTTGGCGACCACGGTCGGGCTACCTTAGGCGCGCTGGATCACCGATCGTCAACGCTCCTCCGACGGATCGGGATCCGCAAACTCGATGCCACTGCCTTGCATACTGATCGTCGTTCCGCGATCGCCGTTGACGACCGCCTGCAGATCGCTCAGCGCGCCGATTGCAGCTTTCTTTCCGGTCGCTGCAGCGAAATTGCAGGCCGCACGCACTTTTGGGCCCATAGAACCTGCGGGAAAGGCACCAAGATCGACCGCGTCGGGCGAAGCCGAGCGGATGGCGCGCTGACCGGCCTTGCCCCAATTGAGATACACTGCATCGACATCGGTGGCCATCACCAGCAGGTCGGCTTCGAGGTCTCGTGCCAGCAGCTCGCTGGCAAAATCCTTGTCAATCACAGCTTCTACGCCGGCATAATGTCCATCCGGACCCTCGGCGACCGGGATCCCCCCACCCCCGGCGCAGATGACGATCGCCGCCTTCTCAATAAGCCATTGGATCGGTTCGCGTTCGACGATGCTTTTGGGGGTGGGTGATGCGACAACACGGCGCCAACTGTCACCATCCTGCTTCATCGCCCATCCCTTCTCCTCTGCAAGGCGCAGAGCATGGTCCTGGTCATAGATCGGCCCGACAAACTTAGTCGGCTCGTCAAAGGCCGGGTCGTGGGGGTCGACTTCGACCATGGTCAGAATCGTGGCGAGCTGTTGGCTGGCGGGGAGGAGGTTCTTGAGCTCCTGCTCGATGATGTAGCCGATCATGCCTTCCGTCTGGGCGCCGAGCACATCGAGCGGAAACGCCTCGTCAGGCTTGTAAGCGGCACCTTGCAAGGCGAGCAGGCCGACTTGAGGTCCATTGCCGTGCGAGATGATGAGTTCGTGCTCCACGGCGAGCGGCGCAAGCGCGGCCGCAGCAATACGGACGTTCGCGCGCTGGTTTTCCGCGGTAAGTGGTTCGCCGCGTTTCAGGAGCGCGTTTCCACCCAGAGCGACGACGATGCGCATGGCGTCAGGTCCCGATCGTGGCGACAAGGATCGCCTTGATGGTATGAAGCCGGTTCTCGGCCTGTTCGAACTGAATTCCGGCCGCCGATTCGAAGACTTCGTCGGTGACTTCCATTTCGGCAATACCGTGGGCCTCGAAGATCTCCTTTCCGACCTTCGTTTCGGTGTTGTGGAAGGCAGGAAGGCAATGCATGAACTTTGCTGCGGCGTTGCCGGTTGCCTGCATGAGTGCGGTGTTTACCTGGTAAGGTGAAAGCAGCTCAATGCGTTCCTGCCAGACGTCTTCGGGCTCCCCCATCGAAACCCAGACATCGGTATTGACGAAGTCGCAGCCCTCCACCGCCTCGACGGGATCCTCGGTCAGTGTAAGCCGCGCGCCATATTGGTCGGCAAATGCTCTGGCAGGCTGCAAATAGTCATCGCTCGGCCAGAGGCTCTTGGGCGCGCCGATCCGTACATCCATGCCCATCAGGCAGCCTGCAATCATGAGCGAATGCCCCATGTTGCTCCGGGCGTCGCCGACAAAGGCGTAAGAGATGTCGCCAAGCGGCTTGTCGGCATGCTCGCGCATCGTCATCAGATCAGCCAGCATCTGCGTGGGATGGAATTCGTCGGTCAGACCGTTGAACACCGGCACGCCGGCATGGGCGGCGAGTTCCTCGACCTTCTCCTGCGCAAAACCGCGATACTCGATCGCGTCGTACATGCGGCCGAGCACACGAGCCGTGTCTTTCATCGACTCCTTATGGCCGATTTGGGAACCCGTCGGCCCGAGGTACGTGACCCCTGCCCCCTGGTCCATGGACGCAACTTCGAAAGCGCACATTGTACGTGTCGACGCCTTCTCGAAGATCAGGCAGATGTTCTTGCCCTTGAGATGCTGCTGCTCGGTACCGGCATATTTCGCGCGCTTGAGATCGCGCGACAGGTCGAGCAGGTGACGCACCGCCCGCTGGTCGAAGTCGAGCAGTTTCAGGAAACTGCGTCCGTGAAGATTGTAGGCCATAAAATGTCTCGATTGTCGGTATGTCAGGGGAGCGAAAGTTAGAAATCGACCGGGTCGCGCCAGACCGGACAGGTCATGCAGTGGCCACCACCGCGACCCCGCCCGAGCTCGGAGCCTCGGATCGTGATGACCTCGATGCCGGCTTTGCGCAGCAAGGTGTTGGTCGACGTATTGCGATCATAGGCGACGACGACGCCCGGCTCGATCGCGACGACGTTGTTCCCATCGTCCCATTGCTCGCGTTCCTGCGCATAGGCGTCGCCCCCGGTTTCGACGATGGTCAGTTTCTTCTGGCCCAGCGCCTCCGCAGCCAAGGTAAAGAGGTGCTTTTCTTCCTTGCGAAAATCAATCTGGTCAGCACTGTCTCCGGGCCGCAGACTGTAGCATTGGATCTGATCGCACACTTCGACGAAGGCGGTCGCAACATCGCGCTCGCAGTGGGAAAAAACCGTATCGAGGTGCATGGCGCTGCGCGATCGCGGTAGCTGGCAGGCAATAACCCGTTGTGCCGCCTCGCCGCGGAAGAGCGCGCGAGCGACCTGACCCACGGCTTGCGGTGAGGTGCGCTCGCCCATACCGATCAGGACTGTGCCATTGCCCCAAGGCATGACGTCGCCGCCCTCGAGTGTGGCCGGGCCATGGTCAGTGTCCGGATCCCCCCACCATATCTGGTAATCTTCACTCGCAAACAGCGGATGGAATTTGTAGACGGCCGCCACAAGCAGCGTCTCCGGCCGCCGCGCGGGCCAAAACATTGGGTTCAGGGTAAGGCCGTTGCCGATCCAGCAGCTGTTGTCGCGGGGGAACTGCGTGTTCGGGAGCGGCGGGATGACGAACCCGTCCGGGCCGAGATAGCTGCCGAACATGTCATGCGCCTTGAAGGGCAGTTCATGAACGGCAATGCCGCCGATCAGGTGTATGGCGAGCTGGCTGGGTGACATTTCGTCTAGCCAGGCGCGTAGCTCGCTCAGCATGCCAAGCCCGACCTGATCCTCTGAGATCCGCCGGTCGAGAACCCATGCCCGCGCTTCGGGGATCGCGAGGACAGCGCCGAGCAGGTCGTGAAACTCGTAGACTTCGACCCCTCTTGCGCTCATTTTCATACGAAAATCAGCGTGGTCGGTGCGCGCTTCCTGCACCCACAGCACGTCGTCATAGAGAAGCGCGTCGGCATTCGCCGGCGTCAAGCGGGAATGCGCCAGACCCGGTTGGCAGGTGATAACCTTGCGGAGCTTGCCTATTTCGGAATGAACGCCAAATCCGGTCATTGAAGATGTCCTTTTTGCAAATGTTCGAGCAGCTTGGTTTTACCCAAGCGCAGCTGCGAGGCTGAGCGAGCTCATGATCAGCACCGTCAGGATAAGCAGCAGCGGCCACATGAATTTGAGCCACCGCTGATAGGGAACGCCGCCAATGGCGAGCGCGCCCATCACGACAGCGAAAGTAGGGTTGATGAGGTTCACCAGGCCGTTCGCCGACTGGTAGGCGGTGACCACAAGCGCCCGGTCGACCGCGGAGAAATCTGCAAGTGGCGCGAGGATCGGCATGCTTAAGACAGCCAGCCCCGATGATGATGGGACGAGGAAGGACAGACCGACCTCGATCCCGAAGATGGTGTTGATGAAACCAACCGCGCCTAGGCCCGCCAAGGCCTGCTCTCCGCTGTTCAGTATGGTGTCGGTCATTTTACCGGCATCCATGATTACGACGATGCCGCGCGCGATTCCGATAATAAGCGCGACGCCGAGCAAGTCTTTCGCGCCGGCCATGAAGGCATCGATGAATTTCTGCTCTCCCATCCACCCAACAACGCCAACCAGGATCGATGCCGCAATGAAAAGCGCCGACATCTTGTCCATCCACCAGCCTTGTGAGGCGACGCCCCAGATCATGATACCGAATGTCGCCGCGAAAATGATCAGGGTCAGGACCTGCGTTCTGCTCAGCGGCGCCTGTGCGTCATGGCCGTCACTCGCGAACCGCGCGGCGATCGCTGCGCTCTCGTCGGCAACGATCGATCTCGACGGATCGGCACGCACCTTGAGCGCGTAGCGGACCACATAAGCCGAACAGATCGCCCATCCACTCACCAGGATAAAGACGCGCAGGCCCAGTCCGGAGGTGAACGGCACTCCTGCCGCGTTGGCGGCTATGACCGTCGCGAACGGATTGATGGTCGATCCCAGGACACCGACGCCTGCGCCGAGGAGAATGACCGCAACCGCAACGACGGCGTCGAAGCGGGCCGCGAGCATGACGGGAATAAGTAGTCCGTAAAATGCGAGCGATTCTTCGGCCATGCCGTAGGTCGTCCCACCGGCGGCAAACACTGCCATCAGGATGGGAATCATCCAGACCTCTCTTCCCTTCAGCGCTCCCATTGACCGTTCGATGGCGCGGTCAATCGCCCCGGTTCGCGTGACGACGCCGAGGAAGCCGCCGATGATGATCACGAAAAGCGCGACATCGATGGCCTGGGCTTCATAGGTTTCGGGATTGTAGAACCCGGCGATCGGCGCCAGCAGTACGTCGAATATGCCCTGCGGGTTCGCGTCTACGGTTTCGTAAGTTCCGGGGACCGGGACCGAGCGCCCCAGTTCGGCATTCTCAATCCGCTCATATTGGCCTGCCGGAATGACCCAGCTGCCCGCGGCGACCAATGCGATGAGGGCAAAGAGAATTGTATACGCGGTGGGAAATTTGAAGCGCCTGGAGCTGGAGGGTGACCCGTGCGCAGCGGCAGTGTCCGACATGATCATACCTCCTAGAAAGAAACCGAAGCGTAAAGCATGACGTGCGACCAGGTGCCGGATCCGCCGGTGAGCTGCTTCGCTCCCTCGCCAGGCACTAGAACCGCGCCAGCGAGGGACAGAAACAGGCGATCGGTCGCCTGCCAGTCGATGAAGACGTCGAACTCGTTGCCGAATGCCGCGTCTGTGACGCCCAGCTGTCCCGGCTCATCGAGTGAGATATTGAGCCAGGATGCGGTGAGTGCGAGGCTCTCGGTGAGTGTCGCTGTTCCCTTTACCATATGGGTTTTTTGGTTGGAGTTGGCGAAGATCCAGTTGCCGGTGATCTCGCCCTGGTACCATTGCCCATAATCGGTGAACCCGTATGCCAGCGGGATGAATTCCTCATTCTTCAGCGTTGCGGGATCGTCGCCCGTGACCTCCGCGTAGCGGTAGGTGAGCGTCGGGTTCAGAGGCAGGCTATCGAAACCGTAGTCGCCCTGTAGGTACCACCCTTTGCCGTCGTAGAAACCGGCCCCGCTCTGCACGGCATATTCGCCTGAAAAGGTGAGCTGGTCGGTAACCTTTGCAGACCCGCGAAAATCATATGCCTTGAGGTTTTCGGCGGTGCCAGCGGTCACCGGGTCATCGAAATGCGCGACCTCAATGTAGGTAGCGCCGATCGACACCTCTTCGGCAAGCTCATACTCGACATTGGCGCCGACGACATGTGCACGAATGCCGCTTCGCCCGGGATTATTGCCTAAATAGAAGCCTTCAAGCAGGAGGTCGCCTGTCTTGACGCGGAGCAAGGCGCTGCCGCGCGAGGCCGATCGTGCACCAAGGTAGAAACCTCCGCGGTCGCCCCCGTCGCGGCCACCGTCCTTGATCAGGAAACCTGTTCCGATCTGGTAGTCGAAATCACCGCCGAAGATCTCAATTGTGTCGTTGGGACCAATCTCGGTCTTCCAGCCCACATAGAGTTTCTCGAGCGTCGTCGCGCCGGGATCGTCGAAACCCACGGCTGTCCGTCGTCAGAACATTTGGCACAACTCGCGGCGTAGGTTTGCGGAGTGCGGGCCTCGTCTGAGGTTTGATGCTAGGCGGCGAGCCTGCGGTGTTGCAAGCGCCGATGTTCGAGTGTCTTTCGCTTGATCCTTTCTCTTCGTTTGATGATGGCAGGAGCCCTGCCGAAGTAGGTATCGGCAGGTGTCACATTGTCGAGGCTCTCGTGGTATCGGCAGTGGTTGTAATGCTCGACGAAGGCCTCGATCTGCTGGTGGAGATCGCCGGGCAGGAAGTAGTTCTCTAGCAGCACGCGGTTCTTCAGGGTCTGGTGCCAGCGCTCGATCTTGCCTTGGGTTTGCGGATGGAAGGGGGCGCCCCGCACATGGCTCATCTGGTTCGCTTCGATGTATTCGGCCAGTTCTCCGGCGATGTAGCTGGGGCCGTTGTCGCTGAGAAGGCGGGGCCTGTGCAGCACGTTGGCGTGGTCGCAGCCTGAGGCTGCCAGCGCCATGTCCAGCGTCTCGGTGACGTCCTCGGCCCGCATGGTGGTGCAGAGCTTCCATGCAATGATGTAGCGCGAGTAATCATCGAGCACGGTCGATAGATAGACCCAGCCCCATCCGATGATCTTGAAGTAGGTAAAGTCGGTCTGCCACATCTCGTTGGGGCGGGAGGTTTGTGTGTGGAACGCATCTGCCGCCTTGATCACGGTGTAGGCCGGGCTGGTGATCAGATCATGAGCCCTGAGCAGCCGGTAAACCGTGGCTTCCGACACGAAGTAGCGCCGCTCGTCGGTGAAGCGCACCGCCAGCTCGCGCGGGGACAGATCGGTCTGCTCCAGCGCCATCTCGACGATCTGGTCCTGGATATCCTCGCCGATGCGGTTCCACACCCGGCTCGGCGCTGAAGGGCGGTCCTGGAGCGCCTCCGGCCCGCCTTCGAGGTAACGGTCATACCAGCGGTAGAAGGTTCGCCGTGCCACACCGAGTTGGTCCAGCGTGCGTTTGGCGGGCAGATGCGACTGCTCGACGATCCGGATGATCTCGAGCTTCTCGGATGCGGGATACCTCATTCGTCGTCTCCCCCATCCGCGATCATGCTTTTTTTGAGCAGGCGGTTTTCCAGGGTGAGGTCGGCCACGCATTCCTTGAGATCGCGAGCTTCTCGCCGCAGGTCCTTGACCTCGTCCGTGGTCGCAGCACGGGCGGTATCGCCAGCTAGCCTTCGCTTGCCAGCCTCCATGAACTCCTTCGACCAGGTGTAATACAGGCTCTGCGCAATGCCCTCGCGGCGGCACAGCTCGGCAATGGAGTCATCGCCGCGCAGGCCACCCAGGACGATCCTGATCTTGTCCTCAGCAGAGAAATGCCGGCGGGTCTTGCGGCGAATGTCTTTTACCACCTGCTCGGCAGGCGATTTGGACCTTGAGGATTTGGGCTTCATCTTCGTTCCTTCGTCACTACGACGAAGCCCAAATCCTCCTTAAATCACAACCTCAAATCTGTGCCATAGGCGCTGACGGGAGACAGCCTATACCCACGACTAACGATCGGGCCGCGAGGTGCCGATACGCGCAAGAAAGGGAATTCTACTTATGGAAGACCACCGATCCGCGACAAGCCTTGATCGCGCCTCTACCCCACAATCGGTTCCCTCGGGGACATTTGACGCGGGGCTGCGATCATACATGCTCGGCGTCTATAATCACATGACGAGCGGATTGCTTCTTACCGGCATCATCGCACTTTGGGTCGCGAATACCGCCAGCATTCGCGAGATCTTCTTTTCCGCTACCGGCGCCCCAACGGTGCTGGGCTGGATCGCCATCTTTGCACCCCTGGCCATTGTCTTTGCCTTGGGCTTTGGGGTCAATCGTTTCTCGGAAAGGACCGCGAAAACGCTGTTCTGGAGCTATGCGGCACTCATGGGCGTGTCGCTATCGACCGTTTTCCTCGCCTACACCGGGGTGAGCATCGCCCGGACCTTTTTCGTCGCCGCCTCTGCCTTTGCCGGACTGAGTCTGTGGGGCTATACGACCAAGAAAGATCTATCGGCCTGGGGCGCCTTTTTGATCATGGGGGTTGTAGGTCTGCTCGTTGCCCTGGTCGTCAATATGTTCCTCCAATCCTCGACGATGGACCTGATTGTCAGCGGTCTGGGCGTGCTTATCTTCGCGGGCCTGACTGCCTATGACACGCAGAAGATCAGAAACATCTATTTCCAGGTTGGGAAGACCGAGTTTCGCGGCAAGGCCATCGTAATGGGCGCCCTGACGCTCTATCTCGATTTCATCAATCTGTTCCTGTTCCTGCTTCGCCTGATGGGAGATCGCCGGTGAGGTCTCCGAGGACGGAGCGCGCACGACATGGTCTAAACGCAGATGTGAGCCCAACCGGCGATGCTGACGTTAATTGAAGCCCGACGATACCACTGACAACCTGAGTTATTAGGATTCTTGATCGATGGGACACCCGTACTTGGAGTTCAGTCTATGGCCGACTTAGGAGCAGTCGCAACCACTTGCGGTTGAATTATTCAATTCGGAGCTGTCTGGCCGTCAATCGCCCTGGAACTCGGAATAGTTTACGAAAAATGCACTCGGATTTGCAATGCACTACGGATGGCGGAAAGCCTTCCAAGTGAGGTTTGATCTGTGTCGAGATTCGTGAAGATAATTTGTTTGGGACTTTGGTTCCTTCTGGCTTTGGTCCCAGATATAGGCGCACGTATTGCAACCATTGACGATTCAACTGCATTGGCCGCCTATTTCGCGCTGCTTGGCTGGACGAGTTTTGGGATCTGCGCCGCTGCCTGCATTTCTTCTGCTGCGATCCGCTGGTCAGGAGCGGTAGTCTTCGCTGCGGCCGCTCTTTTGTTTACCGGCTTCGGTCAAGTAACCGGGCAATTCCTCACCTATGACGCGTTCATCAATCTGCTCAATTCAAGAGCCTTCGTAGACGATGCCTATGCCCAATACGGCGGCAAATTGTGGTGGTCTGCTGCGCTCTCGCTGCTGCTTCTTTTGGGCATTGGCTTGCCCGCGCGCGGACGGCTGGCGCTGCCCAACTGGCTTGCTCCGGTCCCCTACGTAGTGGTGGCCTCGATCGCGGCCATCCTGTTCCTCCGTGGCGGAGAAGGTGCACGCGGGTTGCCTGCCAGCTATCCGACTCTCGCATATGCGAGCCTGTATGGAATTGAGTTCGCACTTTCGCCCAATCGAATTCGGGAAGGCGTCTATTTGCAGCGCACAAGCGAGCCAGTTGATCATATCGTTCTTGTTATCGACGAAAGCGTTTCAGGCCATTATCTGGATATCAACTCGCCTTCCGGTGTCGAAACCGGCCTATCGCGCCAATGGCCGGGTATCACGATCTCGAATTTTGGCGTTGTGCCAAGCATTACCAACTGCAGCATCGGATCGAACCTCGCGTTGCGATTTGGCGGAACACGCGAGAATTACCGGAACAGGATTGCCGCTGGTCCATCGATTTGGGCTTTTGCGAAAAGTGCGGGCATGAAAACCGTTTACATCGACGCGCAGCGCACTGGCGGGGCCCTGCATAACGGAATGAATGACGAAGAAGTCGCGTTGATTGACCGCTTCTTTCAATTCGATGATGAGCCTGTCCTAACCCGCGACTCCCGCGTCGCAGAGCAGATAGCGATTGAAGTATCGAAGCCTGAGCCGAGCTTTATCGTGGCTAACAAGGTCGGGGCGCACTTCCCCGTTCATGACAAGTTTCCAGACGAGTATATGACCTATCGGCCGACCCTGCCTCGCGGCCAGTTCACGGATGTCTCGGATACGGGAAATCGCGAGGGTTTTGACGGTTCTGCCGAAAGCTGGCGCCAATACCGAAATGCATACCGGAACACGATTGTCTGGAACGTTGGCGCGTTCTTCGACCGACTTCTAGCGACAGCAGATTTATCCTCAAGCGCCTTGATCTACACATCCGATCACGGGCAGAACTTGCGTGAGGATGGTAGCTCTGGCCTCTCCACACATTGCAACGCGGATCCGGGCGGTAGCGAAGGCGCTGTCCCATTGGTTTACATCGCTGGAGCGGATGTGTTGCCTTTAGCAAAGGAAATCCGAGGCAACGGCAGCCACTACAGGATCTTTCCGACGCTATTGCGACTCATGGGGTATGATCCGAAAAGAGCGCAGCAAATCTATGGTCCGGATCTATCCGATACTTCGGAGGAGCCGGAAACATTCAATACTCGTTTTAATGCCCGGCTTGGTCAGCTACCTCAATGGCAGTCAATCGACGCAGAAACGCTACTCATACCAGACGACCAGGATGCGGAGAATTGAGAAGCAAGACGATCAGAGTTGTTTTTGCGTGAGAAGTTAAGGGCTGAAAAAGAGTCAGCGCGATACACTACTATTCTTTGTTCTCGCATAGTAAACCTGAAACAAACCCGAATACTTGTATCAAGGTGACGAACCCAATGGCCTGCTAGTTCCCGCAGCCACCTAAGCCATGGGTGCTGAGCCAGCAAAGGCAAAGGGATATGAGGGCAAATGACAATGTCCGATTACCACCCCAATTGCCGACGTTTCAGCACCACGCTGTATTCCCCGTATGCCCACATTGATTTCGGATCCTGACTTCGAGTCGTCTCAGTTAGGCGGCAGTTTCTCTTGCCCGACTCGGACGGTTTCCTATCGCAACACCCGCTCCGGCACAGAAGCGGTCTGAAAGCCTCGGCCCTCGGAACATCTGCAGCCCGAGCCTAGTCGTAGCGGCGCACCTGCATCGATTGCAGCCCCTGAGCGCCTCGTGTCGTAAAGATACTCGCGCGTCAGCGGGACCGCGTCCCGCTTGTGCGCAAGCTGGAGCTGAAAAACCATAAGATTGCCATTGCGAAACATCATCTCGCAGGCGGCGAGATAATACTCCCACATCCGGCAGAAGCGCTCGTCGAAAAGTTCGAGCGCCTTTTCGCGGCGCGATTGAAAGCGCTCGTACCAATGCGCCAGAGTTTCCGCATAATGCAGCCTCAGAATCTCGATATCGGTAACCCACAGGCCCATGCGCTCGACGACGGACAGGGTCTCTGACAGCGACGGGATGTAACCGCCGGGAAAGATGTACTTGTCGACCCAGGGATCCTTTCCGCCCGGGGGAGCCATTCTCCCGATCGAGTGGACGACGGCGATCCCATCCGGAGCAAGATGCTCTTCGATGGCTCTGAAAAAGGACCCGTAGCTGGCTGGGCCGACATGCTCGAACATCCCGACGGAAACGATACGGTCGAATTCACCCTGAAGGTCGCGGTAGTCGCAGAAATCGAACCGCGCCTCTTCTGCAAACCCAGCCTCCTCGGCGCGCTGGCGCGCCAGCGTCAGTTGCTCTTGCGAAAGGCTGATGCCTAACACTTCGGCCGCGCCCTGCTTTGCCAATTCGATCGCGAGGCCGCCCCAGCCACAGCCAATGTCAAGGACGCTCATGCCTTCACCCACCATCAGCTTTTGCACAATGTGAGACCGCTTTGCGGTTTGAGCATCATCGAGAGAGCCGCAACCTTGGCAAAAATAAGCACAAGAATACTGCCAGTCTTCGTCGAGGAAGAGTGCATAGAACTCGTTCGAAAGGTCGTAGTGATGCGCGACGTTTCTGGCCGCTTTACGGCGGCGGTTGCCTGTGAGACGGGTGGCTATCCGCGCGAGCGGTGCGCGGAGGCGTTCGATCGGCAATTCATCAAGTGCATCGAGCCCGGAAGTAACAATTGCAAGGAGATCGCGAATGGATCCGTCCTCCACTGTGAGGGACCCATCCATATAGGCCTCGCCGAGCGCAAGCGAGGGGCGCGAGAGAAGCTTGAACGGCAGCGCAGCGCTATGAAGCTTGATCGCAACCGAGGGTCCTGGTGAACCGGAATCGATGACCAGTCGCGTCGCGTGAGCACCGATGACTGTAAGTCGACCAGCCTTCACGATGGCGCGCAAGGCTGGCTTCAATGCACGCAGACCAAGTTCGTGACGCGCTGATTTTCCTCGTTGTCTCTGGGTCATACCGCCTCTCAGGTCTTGAATGATTGTGTTCCCAAAGACGAGCGGTCGGAGATCAACTTACACTTCCAAGTCCGGCGTGGGTGCTTTCGGGCACCACAAGAAAGCCTCCCTGTAAGAACGCGGCCGGCTCTGCGTCTATTTCCTGAAGCACCGCCTATTGAAGCGCGGCTTTGCGATGGAGGTATAACTATGCGAAAGGGGACAAGTGGTCCGGATCGGCCCTTTTTCGGAACGCGGGCAGGAATAACGGTGACCGTGTTTCTTCTCGCCGTCGGGTTCCTGCTGCTGTTCGAGCATCAGGCCCATATCCCCGGTGACTATTATCTGCTCGGATTGATCCTGGCGTTTTGCGTGGGCATCCACCTCTTCATGCACGGTGGGCATGGCGGACACGGCGGGCATAGCCCGGCCGATACACCACCGTCCGGGCACCATGGCGCACATGACCAGACAACCGATACCGCGTCCAAGAAAACTGCCTCCCGATATGCGGCCAATGACCGGCCGGGCAACGATAGAGGAGTGCGCTGACGATGCACGATTCCGCATACGGACTTTGGATATTGGTCGCCTTCAACTCGGCGATCTTCATTCTTTTTGCGTTCAGCTTTTTCAAGCCGAAATCGGGCCGCGATTGGCGCTCCTTTGGGGCGTTCAGCGCCTTTCTCGTGGCGCTTTTCACCGAGATGTACGGCTTCCCGCTTACCATCTACTTCCTGTCCGGATGGCTGCAGAGCAATTATCCGTCGGTTGACTGGTTCGCGCACGATTCCGGTCATTTGCTCGAAATGCTGTTTGGCTGGCGCGGCAATCCGCATTTCGGTCCGTTCCACCTCCTCAGTTTTGGTTTGATCGGAGGTGGTTTCATCCTTTTGTCGGCCGCGTGGCGCGTGCTCTATCAGGCACAGAAGGGGGGGACACTTGCAACCGAAGGACCTTATGCTCGCATCCGCCACCCGCAATATGTCGGTTTCGTCCTCATCATGCTGGGCTTTCTGGTTCAGTGGCCGACCATACTTACGCTGGCCATGTTCCCGATCCTCCTCCTCATGTACTGGCGGCTGTCGCTGCGGGAGGAGCGAGAGGCACTCGCCGGGTTCGGCGAGCGCTATCGCCAATACGCAGCACGCGTTCCCCGGTTTTTCCCGAAGTTTCGCACGCTCGTCTCCGCCAAGCCAGGGAGGTGACAATAACTTGCTCCATTCCTGCCGGGGCGCGGTTCGCGACTGACCTGACCTAGTGAGCGCAGCCGTTACAGTGGTCGGCGCAGGTCCGGCGGGTCTCGCCGCGGCGATCGTGCTCGCCAAAGGCGGAAGGGATGTCGAGCTTCACGAATGGCACCGCCACGTCGGGGCGCGCTTTCACGGCGATTTCCAGGGCCTTGAAAACTGGAGCTGCGACGAGGATACGCTGTGCGAACTCCAAAGCTGGGGGATCGATATCAACTTCCTGGCCCATCCAGTTCGAACAGGCACGGGTTTCGATGCGCGCGGACGGCGGTACGAGATTTCAGCGCGCCGCCCACTCTATTATCTCGTTGAGCGCGGCGGATCGGTGCAAAGCCTCGAGTATGGGCTCCTCAAGCAGGCAGAGGCGCTTGGTGTGCAGGTCCATTTCGGGAGCCGCGTTCGCGAAACCGAGGGAGAAACGATCCTCGCCGGGGGACCGCGCAAAGCCGATATCATCGCCTCGGGATATGTATTCGAAACCGAGTGTGAAGATGGAGCTTACATTGCCTTCGACGACCGTTTGACACCGCGAGGCTATGCCTATCTCCTGGTCCATCAAGGCCGCGGGACTATCGCAGCGTGTCTTTTTCGCGGCTTCAAACGGCAACAGGAATTTGTCGAGCGAACCTGTGATTTCTTCCGGGAGAAAGTCGGGCTCGTGATGCGTAACCAACAAGCCTTCGGCGGTTATGGAAATCTGCGACTCCCAAGAAGCGCAGTTCAGGGGCGCCATCCGGTTGCGGGCGAGCATGCGGGTTTCCAGGATGCCCTTGCGGGGTTTGGTTTACGCTATTCAATCACTTCGGGCGCGCTCGCTGCACAAAGCATCCTCGAAAATCGAAGCTATGAGCAATTGTGGCGCCGTTTGCTTTTACCGAGAATGAAGGCGGGCATCGTCAATCGTTTTGTCTTCAACAGCATCGGAACGACAGGACGCCATTGGGTGACAGCGAAACTGATGCAAGCCAGTACGGGAGAAAGGCTGCACAAGCTGTATGCGGCATCGTCTCTCCACGCTCTGCTCTTCCCCGCTGCAGAACGTCGCCTGCGCAGGGGCTTACATGACCCAAGTTGCGACCATCAGGACTGCACATGCGTGTGGTGCGAACATGGAACGGCGTTCTGACGATGCAGGTGACCGATCCAGTATGCCGGCGTAGCATTCCGCTAGAGACCGTCGAGGCCCACCGCGAATTTTTGGGATGGTCTTATTTCTTCTGCTCGGCTCAGTGCGTGCGGCGCTTCGATCAGCGCCCCGAGAATTACATTGATCGGCAGCAAGGCGGGCCGCCGGCGCACATTGAGCAGCCCTGACAGGGCAGAGCCTCTTCGCTTGGAGGCGAATGCGCATCGACCCTTGCGCGCCGTCTGGTGAGCAAGATGCCCCGCCGGGCCAGAGCCTCCACCGATCGATAATCCCGGTTCGATCTTGGAACGCGAGATCGCGAGCGAACCAATGGTGCGGGTGTAATTGATCGGCACCGATGGCGTCCAAGTATATGTCGGCCTTCCCCGATCGGCCGGCTTTCGAGAAGAAGTCTCGCTGCCCTGCATGAGGCTGGTGAGACCATGCCGGTGTTCCCTGCGTCTGATGGCCGATGTGCCATAAATTCCATTCGCGGGGACACCAGGCATGATTGCCTGGGCGAAACGATGATGATGCCGGAGGGTACTGCCATGTCGACGAATACCCGATCACGTGCCAGCACGGTGCTGAGGTCGCCGGTTGGAGACGAACGCACCCGCTTTCCCAGCCAAGCGCCGCAAATTCTTGCTTGTCTGGACGAAGACATGAATCGCCTCGAAGTGGCACGGCACGCGCGCGCAATCGCGAAAGCTCTCGGCCTGCAGCTTGGCTTTGCGCAGATCGTTGAAACGGCCCCGCATGGGGTTCTTCCTGCCGACCCGATCGAGTGGAACCTGCGCTTCACCGAATGCCGCGACGGCATAGGCGAGCTTATTGGGGAGGCCAGCGAGACGGTCTCGGATGTGCTGCCCGTTGTTCTCCCGGGGACCGCCCATGAACGGCTGATAGACTGGGCGGAGGGTCATCGCGGGTCGGTCCTCGTCCTCGCGCGGCATAGCGGGCGAGGTCCACATTCAGGCCTGGGCACCACCGCCGACCGGCTGCTGAAAAGCGGCGCAGCATCCATGCTTCTACTTCCTTCGGGACGCGAAAGGAAATGTTCGGCCGAGTACCGCAAACTTCTGGTGCCGCTTGACGGATCGCCCAATTCCGAGAGCGTGCTGCCGGTTGTCACAAGGCTTGCCCAGTCGCTAGAAGCGCAAGTGATCCTGGCGCACATTGTTTCTCCAACCGCCGAATTGCCCTCACACGAAACACAGGCCGGTTCCGATAGGAGCAATACCTCCGCGCGCGCACGCAACTATCTCGAAACATGGAAGTTGAGGCTCCTGCGGCAAGGCATCGACGCTACCGTGTATTTCGGAACCGACAGCGAAACGTGCGAGCGGCTCAATCTGATCGCATCCCGCCTCGAAATCGAACTTGTTGTGGTCGCTTCCCATGGCCAGACCAACCTTGCCAGCGCGCCCTACGGAAGTGTCGCCGGCGCTCTGGCGAAAAGTGCGCCTTGCCCGACATTCATCGTCCAACCGGACCTTCGGATTCCATTGGCCAAACCGGGCCGCTCTGGCTTCATGTTCGAGGCCCTCGCTGCGGAAACTGAATTCGCCAGCTGATGTCGGACATTAATAGCGATTTCTCGGCGCTCGATCATGCTGCAATCCAGTTTGCCGAGGAGGACCGGATATCCGCGCAAGCAGCGCAAGAGATTCCCGCTCGCAGAGGAACCGATGCCATCCTCGAATGGCTGCGTGCGGCTTGCCTGGCATGCGCCAAGGCTGGGGCCGAAGCCAGCAAGGCGGCGGAATGGTTGCTCGACAATGACTATGTGGTCCACCGCGCGCTGAGGCAGATCAAACAGGATCTGCCAACCGGCTTCTATAGCAAACTGCCAGCCCTCGAGGGTGAAGAAACCATTGGCTTCCCGCGTGCCTTCGTGCTCGCGCACCGTTTTCTCGAACTGAGCCGAATGCAGGTTTCGGCATCGGCCCTGAGCCGGTTCCTGATCGCTTATCAGCGCACGGCGCCGCTCCGCATCGGAGAACTCTGGGCGTTCCCGGCCATGCTTCGCATCGCTTGCGTCGAGATCCTCGTGGAAACCTTGTCGACCCTGCTGTGCGATCAGCTCGACGTGCCCGTCGCGACCACCTCATGGGCAGGCGAGGCGCATGCACTGGAAGCAAATGAACGGGTCGCACGCGCGATCGCCAATCTCAGTACCCTTGATGCCATCTCGTGGGAGGATTTGTTCGACGACGTAAGTCCGGTAGAACAGATCTTGCGAAACGATCCATCCGGATATTACGGGCAGATGGATTTCGATAGCCGCGATCGCTATCGCCGCGCGGTTGAAGAACTGGCGGAATATGGCGATTTATCCGAGACCGATGTCGCACTCGAGGCGATCCAAGCAAGCTGCGCCGCTTTGCCTGACGACCGATCTCATCACGTCGGATTCTGGCTCAGCGGTGATGGGCGCAGGGCATTCCGGCAACAGACAGGAGCGGTATTCCCGGCTCGGGCCCGCCTTCTGGACTATGCCTTGCGCCATCCCGGCCCGGTCTACTTCGTTTCGCTCATCGGGCTCCTTGTCGGGGCCCTTTTGCTGCCAGCGATGTATCTCGACGCCGCTGACGCAGGCGCGACGGGATGGTTCGCCGGCTTGTCCTTGTCGCTCATTCCCGCTTCGGTTGTCGCGATCACTTTCTTGCATTGGTCGATTACGCGCCTCTTGCCGCCGCGAGCTCTTTTCAAACTCGACTTTGGTGACGGGCTGCCGGAGGACTGCGCGACGCTGATAGCGGTCCCGGTCGTGATCGCCCGCGAGGACGAAGTGCCTTTCCTGATCGAAAAGCTGGAGAACCACTGGCTTTCGAACGGCGATCCGATGGTGGACGTCGTGCTTTTGGCCGATCTCGCCGACGCGGCGAGCGAAAGCATTGCCGTGGACAAGCAAATCGAGCAGGCGCTGGAAAGGGAAATTCTCGCGCTCAACGCTCGCTATCGCAGCGAGGGAAGCGAGCCATTTCACCTGCTGATGCGCCCTCGGCAATATTGTGAAGCACAAGGGTGCTGGCTCGCATGGGAGCGCAAGCGCGGAAAGCTTGAGCAGCTCAATCACATGCTCATCGAAGGCGATGGCGGAGCATTCCATCGACATGTCGGCTCGCGCGAAATACCCCGCAATATTCGCTTCGTCATCACTCTCGATGCAGACACCACCTTGCCTACCGGCACTGTGCGAAAGCTTGTCGGGACGCTTGCCCACCCACTGAACCAGGCCAGGATCGATCCGGAAACGGGAAAGCTGCTTGGCGGCTATACGGTCATCCAGCCGCGGGTGGAGATTTCGCCCCAGAGTGGATCGCGAACGCTGTTCGCACGACTTTTTGCCGGCGATACGTCAATCGACATTTACAGCCGGGCTGTCTCGAACGTCTATCAGGACCTGTTTGGTGCTGGAATTTTCGTCGGCAAGGGCATTTACGACCTCCATGCTTTCCATCGCAGCGTTGCCGGGCGCGTGCCCGAAAATACCATTCTCAGCCATGACCTCTTCGAGGGTGTCCATGGCCGGGTTGGTCTGGCCAGCGATATCGTCCTGTTCGAAAGTTTTCCCGGGAACTACCTCGAATATGCGCGGCGCGCGCACCGCTGGATCCGCGGGGACTGGCAGCTCCTGCCATGGCTGGCAGGCAAGGTGAGGCGATCAGATGGCACAAGATCCCCAAATCCGATCGCCGCCATCGACCGATGGAAAATTATTGACAATCTGAGGCGTAGCCTGGTTGCCCCGGCAACGATCTTACTGGTGGTCTCGGGTTGGTTTATTTTGCCGGGGCAAGCATGGTTCTGGAGTCTGCTCGCCTTCTTCATGCCAGCAGGTCAAGTATTCACCGATCTGGTGACCGGATTGGCGACAGGACGGCGGCGTGGGACATCGCGTAGCCTGTGGCCGCAATTGCGCGATCAGGCCGGCCGCTGGTTTCTGGCCGTCGTCTATCTGCACGATGACGCCATATTGTCGGTTCGTGCGATCGCGGTCACGCTCTGGAGGCTTTTTGCAAGCCGGCGCAACCTCCTCGAATGGACAAGCGCCGCGCACTCCGCCACCGACATCCGCTCGAACCGAGCGCGAGGTGTCATATGGCGCAAGATGTGGTTGGGACCGACCATTTCGGTCGCTCTCGCGGCGCTTCTTGCCGCCATCAAACCTGACGCTTTGGCCGCATCCCTTCCGCTGCTCATTCTTTGGATCGCCGCGCCGGAAATTACTTGGGCGATGGCCCGCGAACGCCGCGAAGATGCGGAACCGCTTGCCGAGGATGACCGGCGCTTCCTGCGGGGCCTGGCGAGGCGGACCTGGCTCTTCTTCGAGACCTTCGCTGGCCCGGAAGACAATTGGCTCCCCCCGGACAACTACCAGGGCGCTCCGCATGCAGAAATCGCGCAGCGCACGTCACCGACGAATATCGGCATGTTGATGCTATCGACAGCCGCAGCCTGGGACCTCGGTTACATCGGCCGTGCAGAACTCGCGGCGCGGACGGCGAACCTTTTCGCCACGCTCGATCGCTTGGAACGATATCGAGGACATTTCTACAATTGGTACGACACAAGAACGCTCGCGTCGCTGGAACCTCGATATGTCTCGACGGTGGACAGCGGCAATCTCGCGGCGGCGCTGCTCGCCTACGCTGCTTCCTTGCGTGAGGCGCGGCGTGCGGAAGGTATGGAGGAGCAACGCTGGCGCGGCCTGATCGATGTGGTCGATCTGATCGAACAAGTCGCGCAAAACTCTGAGGATGCAGCGCTTCCTCGTTGGATCACCCAGCTAAGGTCGCGCCTGGAGGGTGTCGAGGAAGACCGTGCCCACTGGATGGCCGGCCTGCAGGATATCTGCGAGGTATTGATCCCGGAGATGGAGGCAGCGCTTGGTCTGGGCGAGCAGTCCGAAAAGGCAGCGCCGAACCATCTGGTCGACATCGAGGTGCTCGTCGATCGGTTGCAGTACCAGATACGTTCGATGTGCCGGGACCTGGGGAACGGCGGTATCCCGGCTGACCAACTGTCCAGCCTCGCAGACCAAGCAATCGAGTTGGCCTATTCAATGGAGTTTGCGCCGCTCTATGACGAGCACCGGCGCCTCCTGCGCATTGGCATCAATGTCAGTCTGGGACGTCCCGATACACATTATTATGACCTCCTCGCTTCCGAGGCACGGCTAGCGAGCTTTTTCGCCATCGCAAAAGGCGATGTTCCGCCAGAACACTGGTTCCATCTGGGCCGCCCGTTACGGCGCGTCGAGGGTGGAGCGATGCTGATCTCCTGGAACGGCTCGATGTTCGAATATCTTATGCCGCGCCTGCTGCTCAAGCCGGACACCGGCACGCTGCTGGGCGAGAGCGAGCGGATGGTGGTCGACGTCCAGGAGCGCTACGGGCAAGCCCAGAGCGTTCCCTGGGGTATCTCGGAATCGGCATATTCCGCTCGCGATCCTGAACACCGTTACAGGTATCAAGGGTTCGGCGTTCCCGAACTTGGCTTGAAACGGGGCCTCTCGCGGGACATGGTTGTCGCGCCTTACGCAACTGCGCTTGCACTGGCAGTTGCACCAAAGAAGGCAGTAGCGAACCTCAGGCTGCTGACACGATCGGGCGGCAGCGGTCGATATGGCCTGGTCGAAGCGCTCGACTTCACGCCTGACCGCTCCCCGGGCAGCGGTCCCCAGACCGTTAATGCTTATATGGCACACCACCAAGGCATGCTCCTGTCGGCGATCGTCAATGCGCTGTTCTCAGACCGGTTCGCTAGCCGTTTCGCCGAAGATCCACGAATGCGGCCCACGATGTTGTTGTTGAGCGAACGGGTGCCACGCGAGATTCCGCCAGAAATTGACAGGCTTGCCGACCGCACGATTTCCATGGTTCGGGGAACGCCCGTCACTCTGCCTGCGTCATGGCAACCCAGGCGCGAAGCATCCGTGCCGCAAATGCTCCTGCTTGGAAACGGGCCTTTATCGACGTGGCTCTCTGATAGCGGTAGCGGCGGACTGCGCTGGCATCACCGGGCGCTGACACGCTTCGTGGCGGACGCCACTCACGATGCGGACGGTTATTGGATCTATATCGCCGATGAAGACACCGGACGGCTATGGTCGGCGACGCTCGAACCAACCGGGTCCGAAGCGGAAGAGTACGAGGTCACATGCCATGCGCACCAGGCAGTAATTCGCCGGCGCGATCAAGGCGTTGCATCGCGTCTCGAGATTGGCGTTCTTGCGGGAAGCGACATCGAGGTGCGGCGCTTGCGGCTCATCAACGAGAGTTCCCGTCACCGCAAGCTTCGCGTGACGACCTACGCCGAGATCGTGCTCGGCGAGCCGCTCGAGGACGAGCGGCACCCGGCATTCAGCAAACTGTTTATCAAGAGCGAGCATGTCCCATCGCTTGGTGGCCTGCTGTTCGAGCGCCGCGCGCGCGCGCCACGGGATACGCCGCCGGTGCTCCTTCATTTTGCGGTCGATGGCGGGGGACCGGTTCGCAATGCCCGCTTCGAAACCGACCGGCGCGCCTTCATCAGGCGTCATGAAAACCTGCGCTCCCCAACAGGGGCAACCGAAACCGTGCAGAACACCCAAGGGTGGACCTTGGACCCAGTCATGGCTCTTCAACACCTCATCGACCTGGAGCCGTTCGAGACCAGGGAAATCTGTTTCCTGACAGTCGCGGCCGCGTCGCGCGAAACCGCCGTCGAGCTGGCCGAGCGTCATTCGACTCTCGATTCGGTCGAATGGGCGACCCACGATACGGCAGCCGAAAATGCACGCGCCCTGGCCCACATGAACATCGAAGCCGAACACCTGCCC
The DNA here is from genome assembly GCF_034375205.1 of Pelagerythrobacter marinus. Lineage (NCBI taxonomy): Bacteria > Pseudomonadati > Pseudomonadota > Alphaproteobacteria > Sphingomonadales > Erythrobacteraceae > Pelagerythrobacter > Pelagerythrobacter marinus. The sequence goes on from NZ_CP139719.1 coordinate 1,649,510, forward strand.
ATCTTGCAGCAGCTCGCTTCGGCTCTCATCTATCCGGGGAACGCCGCATCGAGCACGCGCGCGGCGAAGAACGAAAACAGGCTCGGACAAGCGGATTTGTGGGGGATGGGCGTGTCCGGCGACCACCCCATCCTTCTGCTGCGATCTGCCGGTGAGACCACGACCCTGCTGCCCGTCCTCCTCACCGCCCACCGATTGTGGCGGCGGCACGGACTGGAGGTGGATCTGGTGATCCTACAGCTTGCCGGCTCAGCCTACATCGAACCGGTGCTCGACCAGCTCAGGGAGGCGCTGCAACGCGCGCAGATGGCGGAGCTGCTTGGGCGCAAGGGCGGCGTGCATATCGTTTTCGCGGACCAGATCGGTGCGGATCGGGTGCGCCTTCTGGAGAGCACGGCGCGTGTCACCCTCGACGACGTACGGGGTAGTTTGCAGGACCAGCTGGAAGAAGCGCACGCTGTGCCAAACCGCTTGCCGCTGTTTTCTGCAACAAGGGCTGCGCAGCATCCCTCGATGACATCGCTCGAACGTTCAGCGAACCTTCTCTACGACAATGGTTTGGGTGGGTTCACGGCGGATGGCCGCGAATATGTCATCTTCGTCGAACCCGGGCAGGCAACGCCTGCTCCGTGGTGCAACATCCTGGCCAACCGTGACTTCGGCGCGCTCGTAAGCGAAGCCGGCGGGGGGTACACTTGGGCAATAAACAGCGGCGAGAACCGCCTCACAACATGGTCGAACGACCCGGTCACGGACCGTCCCTCCGAAACACTCTACCTGCGTGATGAGGAAACTGGCGAGGTATGGACCATAACGCCTGCTCCCGTTGGCGATGCCGCTGCCTGCGAAGTCAGGCATGGCGCGGGTTACACCAAATGGTCAAAACGGTTCGCCGGCTTGGACCATCAGCTCACAATGTTCGTACCGCTTGATGCATCGGTGAAGATCGTTCGGCTGCAGATCCGCAACTGCGAAGACCGGCACCGGCGCGTAACCGCAACCTATTATGCCGAGTGGCTGCTCGGCTCTCTTCCCAGTATCGCACGCCCGCACATAGTCTGCGACTTTGACACCGAGACGCAGACCATCACGGCAACGAACCGCTGGAACAGCGATTTTGCCGGACAGGTGGCGTTTCTCACGTCAAACCGCCCACCGCACGGCTTCACGACCGACCGCGGCGAATTCATCGGCAGGGGTGGGGACCCGGCGGATCCCGCGGCGCTTCGGCGATGGGGTCTAACCAACAGCGTATGCGCGGGCGGCGATACATGCGGAGCCTATCAGATACACCTCGATCTTGGCCCGGGCGAGGAAGAAGAAATCCTGTTCGTGCTCGGCCAAGGGCCAGGCCACCATGCGGCCATGGAACTCGCCCAGCGCTGGCGTGAGCCAGACGAGGCAGAGACGGCAATGACAGCGCTGGAGAATTTCTGGGATGAGACACTCGGCGCCCTTCAGGTCTCAACCCCGGACCCGGCTTTCGACGTCATGGTCAACCGCTGGCTGCTATACCAGACGCTGTCGTCCCGTGTTCTCGCGCGCACGGGATTCTATCAGTCGAGCGGGGCCTTCGGCTTTCGCGATCAATTGCAGGACGTTCTTGCGCTTCTCCACACGGCGCCGGCGCTCGCGCGCGCGCACATCCTCGAAAGCGCGCAGCATCAATTCGTAGAGGGCGATGTTCTGCACTGGTGGCACCCCCCTGCTGATCGCGGCGTGCGAACGCGTTTTTCCGACGATTTGCTCTGGTTGCCTTATGTTGTTGGCATCTATGTCACGACGACCGGTGACCTTGATATCCTCGACGAGGAAGTCGCGTTCCTCGATGCCGATGAACTCGCCCCCGACGAAGCCAATCGATATGCGCAATTCGATGCGACCGAGTGGCGCGGCTCGCTGTTCGAGCACTGCGAGCGCGCACTGCACCGCGCTCTGGCAGTCGGGGCCCATGGACTGCCGCTAATCGGCGCCGGGGACTGGAATGATGGAATGGACCGCCTCGGCGCGAAGGGCCATGGCGAAAGCGTCTGGTTGGCATGGTTTATCACGGTCACAGCGCAAGGCTTCGCCGACATCTGCCGCCGGACCGGTCGGATGCACGAGGCGAAAGAATGGGAAGAACGGGCATCCGAGATAAGGCAGCGCGCGGAAGAGAGAGCCTGGGATGGCTCATGGTACTTGCGGGCCTTCGATGATGACGGGCGGCCCATCGGCTCGGCCAGAAACGACGATTGCCGGATCGATTCGATCGCGCAGTCATGGGCGGCCTTTGCCTCGGCTGATCAAGAGCGCGTGAGCAAGGCCCTCCAGTCCGCATGGGACCTGCTTGTTTCGCAGGAGGACCAGTTGGCAAAGCTGCTCTGGCCCGCGTTTGACGAAGGCCTGATCGATCCCGGTTACATAAAGGCCTACCCTCCCGGGATACGCGAAAATGGGGGGCAGTATTCGCATGCGGCCGCGTGGCTGGGCATGGCCTTTGCGCAGGCGAAGGAGCCCGAGAAAGCCTACGCCCTCTTAAACATGATAAACCCTGCCGGTCGCTCCGACGATCACGCGAAGGCTGAGCATTATCGCCTGGAGCCCTACGCCGTCGCCGGAGACATTTCTGCGGGTGAGCAGCATGCGGGCAGAGGGGGCTGGAGCTGGTATACCGGGGCCGCAGGCTGGGCATGGCAGCTCGCCACGAGAAGCATCTTGGGGTTGCAACAGTCCGATGGCCGGCTTGTCGTCAACCCCTGTATCCCGCCCACCTGGGGCGGCTTCAGCGCGACACTGCGGGTTGGTGGCGGGTTGGTGTCAGTGAAAGTCGAAGATCCGCAAGGGCTTGGCTGCGCCGACGTCGAGCTCACCGTTGATGGCAAAACTCATGCCGGGAATGCGATTGTACTCCCGAAGAATGGCGAAACAGTCGAGCTTCGGGTCCGCATTGTTGGACGCAATGTACAACACCCCTCCCCTGCCTGAGAATTCCGCCCGGAGCTATTCAAACGCTCCTCCCAGCGCGTGAAAATCCTGGCGGGGTGTTTGGCAAAGATGCGCGACGCGAAGTCTGCCGTGCAAAGCAAAGTTGATCCTATAATAGCGGGCTAAAGAGCCGTGCTGCATTTTCCGCAGCGCGGGCAAGCGCAGGTCTGGCATTCCATTCGGCGCGAACCAAGCGCTCACTCCCCGCAATGTTGCGTGCCTCCTCTTCGCGCAGGCGCGCGGTTGTGTCCTGATCATAGATCAGGAGGCCGGCTTCTCCGTTCAACTCCAGCGAGCGCAAATCGATGTTCATCGAACCGACAAGGACGAGGTCATCGTCAACGCTGACATGCTTGGCGTGCAAGAATCCGCGATGATAGAGGTGTATGTCGATGCCCGCTTCCAGCATTCGATCGAAGAAAGAGCGCTGCGCCAGATCGACCAGACGATGGTCGCCCTTCTTCGGCAGAATCAAGCAGACCTCGACACCGCGGGCGGCGGCCCCTTCGAGCGCGAGCAGGAGCGCTTCGTCCGGCACGAAGTAGGGCGTCGTAATGACAAGCCGGTGTTCGACCGTATGCACCAGCGCATCGAGGAGCAGCCGGATGACAGAGCGCCGATATTCGGGTCCGCCAGCCACCAATTGTGCGTGCGCCGCCCCTGCGGACCGTTCATGCGGAAAGAGCGCCCCGTCACTCAACAGATCGCCGCATTCCAAAAACCAGTCATTGGCAAAGAGCGCCTGCATCTGGAGCACGACGGGTCCGTTGACCCTCACCACGAATTCCTTGCTGCGCTGACCTCCCGGTAGCTCGGCGCTGATGACGTTCTGCGAGCCAATATATCCGAGCCGTCCGTCGATCACAGCGAGCTTGCGATGATTGCGCAGATCGGGCCGCAGGGCCTCCATGTTCGTAAGCGATACGGGCAGCGCGCGGCGCACCGTTATCCCGCAGCTCCTGAGCTTTCGAATGATACGGCGGGACCACCAATAGGAACCGAGCGCATCGATCAGAACTCGGCATTCAACCCCGCGGCTTGCGGCAGCCACGAGCGCCGCGACGATCTGGTTGCCCACAGCATCGTCGGAGAAGATGTAGGTCGTGAGATGAACATGGTGCCGGGCAGTACCAATGTCGGCCACGAGACGGTCTATCACTTCCTGATAATCCGCTAGCGCTTCGATGTTGTTTCCACCCACCGCAGGGAACAAATTGACCCGCTCGATGAGCTGCGCTGCCCGAACAAGATGCGCGGGAAGCTGCGGCGGTGAGCAGTGCTGCGACATCAGGATCTGGCGGCGCGCAATCTTGAGCTGCCTGCGCGCTTCAGCAAAACGGGCACGCCTGCGCGCCGTTGCCAGCGGACGGAACGCCCAAAGGACAACGAGAATGGCTGGAATGGGGAAGACGAGAACCAGCGCCAGCCAGCCCTGTGCGCCAACCTCTGGTCGGCTGAAAATGATCACCGCGAAGATAGCAAACCGCGCGAGCCAATCCAGCGTGAGTAACAGCACGAGCGTATCAGACACCGGTCTTGCTCCCGCTTGTCGGAAGGCAATGGCGGCACGCCGTAGGAGGGGGGAGGATCACGGCGTGCCGCACTGCCGAGGCGCGGGGTTGGAGGCATCGCCGCGGCAACGAGCTTGGCGGGTTCGGGCTTTTACGCAGCCAAATGGTCCCGCCAATTCGACCCTTAGAGCTCGCATGCATGTACATAGACGCGGCAGCGCGCCTGCTATTACAGCGCAGACCTCGTTTCGGTCTCACTGAATAGGCATGACAAAGTCTCTGCCCGCCCACACGAGCGCGTCGGCTCCTCAAGCTTGCAAAGCAATAGGAGTGTCGGCCAGAGCATCGCGAAATGCGCCGCGCGCACGGTGGAGCCTTACGGCGAGATTGTTGGGCGAAATGTGGAGGCGCGAAGCGATGGCCGAAGGCTCTTCCCGTCCCAGGTCCATTTGCCGGATGATTTGCGTATAGGCTGGCCGAAGCGTCGCCAATACCTCCTCGACCACCTCGCTTTCATCGACCGATAAACTTTCTCCCAAGATTTCTTCCAAGGGTGAACCGCCGGGTTCGAGCGGGGTCGTTTTGGCGTTGAGCCGCGCCGAGGCCCGGTAATGGTCGAGCAGCGTCGTTTCGAAGAGACGCCGCAGCCATCCGTGGACGGCCTTTTCATCGCGCAGCTGGTGCGCGCGCTCAAGCGCTTTGACGCAGAAGGACTGAAGGACATCATCCGCCGCGACACGGTTGCGCAGACGCTTGAGCGCAAGACGGCGGATGATGACATAATCATCAACAAGAACCCGCTCAATAATCTCTCTGTTCGTCTCTTGTGGGCTCGAAGGTTCGGAACGCTCCTGCTCTTCGGCAACAATATCCTCTGATTGTGCGGCGTAAGATAATAGCATGAGTTCTTCCCCACCGAAGTTCCACCTACTTGGAATACGCAGGGAGAGGCCCCGCCCCTCAAATTTCTTTGGTGTTTCGGCGGATGATGGGAGGTTCTGGCCGGGAAACAACGCGCTGATGCGCTTCGTCCTGTAAGCCGAGCTGCGGCGACCCGTCTCTTGAATGAGCCCGTTTAGAAATCCTCTGCACCGAGACTAGAAAGCCCGATGAGCCGCCTGATCACCACTATGCGAAGTCTCGCCTTTGCAGTGTCGGCGGCGGTGTGGACTCTCCTTTTTGCGCCCTTGATCCCGCTATTGGTTCTTCTAGGTCGTCCGCCGCGGATCATTCGGCAGCTCACCCGGATTTGGGCGCGCGGCCTTCTCTGTCTCCTCGCTGCGCTGGCAGGAATCCGCTATACGGAAAGGGGACGCGTTAACCTGCCCGAGGGTCCCGTCCTCATCATCGCCAACCATCAATCGGCCTGGGAAACGTTTGCCGCACTCGTTCTCTTCCCTGACGTGGCGATTGTCACCAAGCGTGAGCTTCTGGCGCTGCCGGTGATAGGATGGTTCCTGAAGCACTCCCCCATGATCCCGGTCGATCGCGCTCAATCCGCGCGGGCGCTGCGTGAAATGCTTGCGGCCTGCCGCGCGCAAGTAGCGGCGGGTCGCTCGGTGCTCATTTTCCCCGAAGGCACACGCAAGCAGCCGGGAAGCCCCATCGAATTCAAGCGCGGAGTGGAACTGCTCTATCGTAATCTGGCGATACCCGCGGTAATCGTTGCCCACGATGCCGGCCGGCTCTGGCGGCAGGGCATGCGGCTGCATCCTGGATCGATTACCGTTTCGATACTCCCGCCGATCCCACCTACGACCGATCATCGTGTTCTTGTCGAGCAGGCACAGCGGTCCCTCACGGCCGAAGTCGCCAATCTGAACGAGGCCTAGACTGACCGCCGAAAGGGCCCGGATCCCTATGAGGACGAGGAGGCCTGCGCCCCCATGAACATGATCCTGCATCTCATGGCGAGAGGCAACACCCATTTGTTCCGAGCTTCGCCGTCGGCGGCGTTCTCGTAATCACCAAGCGCGCCATGCGTCTGTTTATCCGAATGAGGTGCCGCCCGGGCAGGCCAGCGCGCACCAGGAGCCGGTCTAGACGGGCGATCAAAACCGGGAACCCTGCAATCAGGAGCAGTCTGTGGCGAAACCGCCAACAAACAAAAGGATATTGGAGCAGAAGTTTTCTCGCCGGGCCGCTATCTTGGGCGCGTTGCAGCTCGGTCTCGGCGGTGTGTTGGCAGGCCGGCTCGCTTGGCTTGCGATCGCCGAAAACCAAAAATGGCAACTGCTCTCCGAGAGCAATCGGCTTCAGCTGAGCCTGATCCCGCCGAGGCGCGGATTGCTGCTTGATCGCACGGGCGTCCCCCTCGCCAGCAACAAATCGGTCTTCATGATCGATCTCCTGCCCGATCGCCTCGAGGACGCCGACGGAGTCCTGAAGCAGCTTGCCGAGCTGCTGGGTCTTAGCGCCGATGAGACGGACCGCCTCAGGAGCGACCTCGCACAAGCATTGGATCACCAGCCCGTGCGGGTTGCGAGCGATGTCGAGTGGGACCAATATGCCGCTGTAAATGTACGCCTTCCCGACCTCCCCGGCGTATCCCCGATGAGAGGGTTTTCGCGGCACTATCCAGCAGGAGCCGCGACAGCTCACTTGCTCGGCTATGTCGGGGCCCCTAGCCGCGAGGAGTATGAAAAAACCGGCGATCCCTTGCTAATGGTTCCGGGCATGCAAGTCGGCAAGGATATGCTCGAGAAGACGCTCGAGAAGGATTTGACGGGCAAGCCCGGCGCGCGCCGGGCCGAAGTGACAGCCACGGGCAAGGTCGTACGCGAGCTCGCAGTCCGATCCGACACTATAGGTAAAAGCGTACAATTGACCATTGATGGCGGGCTTCAAACCTATGCGTCCCGTCGGCTTGGAACCCAGTCCGGCTCGGTCGTGGTGCTCGACGTGATCAGTGGCGGTGTTCTCGCTATGGCTTCGATGCCGGCCTACGATCCGAACAGCTTTTCGGATGGGATCAGCCAGTTCGAATGGGACATGCTGTCGCAAGACGAACGCGTTCCGCTCAGAAACAAGACCCTCCAGGGTCTTTATCCGCCCGGATCGACCATCAAGCCGATCACGGCCCTGGCTTTGTTGCATGAGAACATCGACCCAGACGAAACCGTCCTTTGTACCGGCCGGATCAACATTGCCGGCGGCACGTTCCATTGCTGGCGCCGTAGTGGCCACGGTGTAGTCGACATGAACCGGGCAATCGCAGAAAGCTGTGACATATACTTCTATGTCATGGGCATTCGGGTGGGCATTCAGCCAATTGCCGACATGGCCAGACGTTTTGGGCTTGGCGAGCGGTTTTCAGGCCTGCCGGTTCCCTATCAGTATTATGGGACTGTCCCCGATCCGGCCTGGAAGCGGCGTCGATACAACGAGCCTTGGGAAGCCTATGACACTGTCAATGCGACAATCGGGCAAGGCTATCTGCTCGCCAACCCGCTGCAGCTTGCGGTCATGACGGCGCGGCTTGCCGCCGGTGAGAAAACCCATCCCAAGCTACTAGCCGCAAAGGTGGCGCCTGCCGCCCCGCTCGGAATTGACCCCCGAATGCTTGCGATCGTCCGCCAGGGAATGGAGGATGTTGTCAATGGCCGGGGCACCGCAACCCGCGCCCGCCTCCCCCTTGCGAACATCAAGCTGGCGGGCAAGACGGGCACCGCGCAGGTTCGTCGCATCACGATGGCCGAACGTCGCCGGGGCGTCCGCTCCAATGCCTCTCTCCCTTGGAAGCTGCGCGATCATGGATTGTTCATTGGTTATGCGCCGACAGACCGGCCCCGCTATGCGGTGGCGGTGGTAATCGAACATGGCGGAGGCTCTGGAGCGGCCTATCCCATCGCAAGCGACACGCTGCTCTATCTGTTTGACAAAGGCCAGGCCATGGAGCGCCTGGCATCGCTGGAGAATGGCTGGGGTGGCGGAATCGAGGAGCGAATGGCGCGCGAAGCGGCAGAATTCGCCGCCCGCACACCGAGCGACTGACCCCCTAAACAATGAGGTTCTGCGGCGAACCCATTGCAAAGGCTTCGATATTCTCGATTGTCGTCTCGATGATGCGCGCGACCGCCTCATGCGTGTTATAGGCGACATGCGGGGTCACGATGACGTTCGGAAAGCGCAGGAGCACATGATTGGCCACGAGGGCCTCCAAATTCTCCTTCTCAAGCGGCGGTCCGCGGAACACTTCTGCTTCTTCGCGGACGAGCGGCTCCTGCGGGAGCACATCGAGACCAGCGGCGCGAAGTTTCCCCTCCGCCAGCGCGCGCACCAGAGCGGGAACGCTGACGATGTTGCCGCGCGCCGTATTGATCAGGAGCGCGCCGGTCTTCATGGCAGCGAACTCGGCATCGGACAGGAGATCCTGGGTCTGAGGGGTTGCCGGCAGATGCAATGTGACGATGTCGGCTTGGGAAAGGAGTTCGGCGAAAGGCAAATAGGTAAAGCCGAGATTTGCTGCCGCAGAGCCATCCGGATCGACGTCGAAGGCTACGACATTCATGCCAAACCCGCGCGCGATCTCGATCGCGCGGCGCCCGATGCGACCGGTCCCGACGACGCCCAAGGTCTTCCCGCGCAGCTCGATACCGCGCAGATCATCCTGCGAAAAATTTCCGCGGCGTGTACGTTCGACTGCCGGAACGAGATGCCGCGCTGCCGCCAGCATCAAGGCAAAACTGTGCTCGGCTACAGTAACATCACCATAGTCGGGAACGTTGGCGATCTCGATGTCTTCGGCGGCGCACCAGGCCAGATCGATGTGGTCGTGGCCGGTCGAGCGGGTGGCGATCAGCCGCAGCTCGGGGAACTGGCGCAGGACTTCTGCATCAAGCCGTGAGTTGATGAATGTGCTGATCACTTCGGCATCGCTGTATCTTGCCGCATTATCAGATGTCAGCCGTTCCTTGACACAAGTGAGCTCGTGATTGCCGGAGAGCGCACGGCACGCCCGCGCCTCCCATTCCTCGGCCTCGAAGATGACGACCTTCATATCCGCGAGCCCTCAGCCGGTTGTGCTCGGCCTTTATCCGACATGGCCTCGGCTTGAGCGACCACCTTGACTGCGGCAACAAAACTGTCGGGGTTAAGCGAAATGGAGTCGATCCCGCAAGCGACCAAGAAACCGGCAAAGTCGGGATGGTCACTCGGCGCCTGGCCGCAAATGCCGATCTTTATCCCGGCTTGGTGCGCCTTGGTGATGGCTTCGCCAATCGCCCGTTTTACCGCGTCGTTGCGTTCGTCGAACTGATCGGCGAGAAGCTCGGAATCGCGGTCAATCCCGAGCACGAGCTGGGTGAGATCGTTGGAACCGATCGAAAATCCGTCAAAGCGCTGCGCAAATTCCTCCGCGAGCAGGACGTTCGCCGGAATCTCGCACATCATATAGATCTGGAGTCCGTTTCGGCCCCGTTCGAGACCGTTTTCCGCCATCACTTCGAGAACTCTATCGGCTTCGGCGAGCGTGCGACAGAATGGCACCATGATGACGACATTTTCAAAACCAATTTCCTCGCGTACGCGGCGTAAGGCGCGGCATTCGAGCGCGAAACCCGCCTTGTAACCGGGGCTGTAATAGCGCGAGGCGCCGCGCCATCCGATCATCGGATTTTCCTCATCGGGTTCGAAGGCCTCTCCTCCGAGAAGATGAGCATATTCATTTGTCTTGAAGTCGCTGAGCCGGACAATCACCGGCTGCGGATGAAACGGAGCTGCGAGCTTTGCTATGCCGAGCGCAAGCGTGTCGACGAAATAGTCGGCCGGCTCGGCATATCCGCGCGTAAGCTCGGCGATCGCGCGCCTGGCATCCTCGCTCGTGACCTTCTCCGGGGCGACGAGCGCCATCGGGTGAACTTTGACCAGGTGGTTGATCACGAATTCCATCCGCGCGAGGCCTACTCCGCGCGCGGGAAGGCGCCACCAGCGCATGGCGGCGGCCGGACTCGCGATATTCAGCATCACATCGGTTTCGGTCTCGGGCAGATCCGCCAGGTCGAACTCGATGGTTTCGAACTCGAGCGTCCCTTCATAGACCGCACCGCGGTCGCCTTCCGCGCATGACAGGGTGATGGGCTGCCCGTCCTGCAGGGTGCGCGTCGCTGTCTGTGTCCCAACGATGGCCGGCACGCCGAGTTCGCGGCTGACGATCGCTGCGTGGCTGGTAGTTCCGCCGTGATCAGTGATGATACCCGCTGCGCGCTTCATGATTGGCACCCAGTCCGGATCGGTCATGCCTGTCACAAGGATTGCACCATCTCGAAAAGCCTCGATCTGCGAGGCGTCCCGGATCGCGCAAACCTCCCCGGTGGCGATCGCCTCGCCGACCGCCGCGCCCGTAAGCAGCGGTTCGGCGCGCTGTTTCAACCTGTAGGTAGTCAGTCTTCCCGCTGCCTTGCCCGCCTGAACCGTTTCCGGGCGGGCCTGGACGATGAAGAGTTCGCCGGTTGCACCATCTTTCGCCCACTCCATGTCCATCGCGCGACCATAATGCTTTTCGATGGTCTTGGCGCAGCGCGCCAGCTCAAGTACCTCGTCATCGGAGAGGACGAAGGTCTCGCGTTCGCGGCGCGTGGTTCTCTTGGTCAACGTCCTGACGCTGCCGCCGGTCGCATAGATCATCTTGCGCTCCTTGGCCCCAAGACTGCGCTCGATAAGCGGAACCGTATCTGTACGTTCGAGAAAGGGTTTGAAGACACGGTAGGTGTCAGGATCGACCGAGCCCTGGACGACAGTCTCCCCAAGCCCCCAGGCGGCACTTATCACGATCACGTCGGGGAAACCCGTTTCGGTATCGACTGAAAACATGACCCCCGATCCAGCGAGATCCGAGCGCACCATGCGCTGCACTCCGATCGACAGGGCAACATCCATATGGTCGAAACCCTGTGCCTGACGGTAGCTGATCGCCCGGTCGGTAAAGAGCGAGGCAAAGCAGCGCCTGCAGGCATCGAGAAGTGCGCGCTTCCCGGTGACATTGAGAAAGGTCTCTTGCTGCCCGGCGAAGCTCGCTTCGGGAAGATCCTCCGCTGTCGCGCTGCTGCGGACCGCGACGCTGACCGCATCCTGTTCGCTGCGCGCAGACAAAGCGTCATAGGCTTCACCGATGGCCGCCTCGATCTCCGGTGGAAACGCCCCTTCCAGAAACGCATGCCGGATCGCAGCACCTGCCACTTGAAGCGAGGCGCGCCCGGCATCGAGCGCTTCGATCCAGCGCCTCATTTCGGGTTCAATGCCGTTGGCCGCGATATAGTGCCGATAGGCCTGCGCCGTTGTGGCGAAGCCTCCCGGCACTCTGATACCGCGCTTCGACAGCGCGCCGACCATCTCACCGAGCGAAGCATTCTTTCCGCCAACCATGGCGACGTCGCCGCGTCCAATATCCTCAAACCAGGCAATAAGGGCGTCGGGCATCGAAATCTCCGGGTCATTCGCGAGCGGTGCTCGGCAGTGGTCGAACGTGGACGTTGCCTCGAGCGGCGGCTAAATCTTACCCGTCGCCGCCGAAGCATCGTCCATATGGTGAGACGGTTTTCAGCCCGGCCGATTACAGGCTTTCTACCCCCGATCGCGAAAAAGCCAGCGCAGTCCGATGGGCGTGACAATCGTGGTGACGAGCGCCATCAGCACAAGAGCTGAGAAGAGATTGGCAACGACCGGGTCGGGATAATCAAAAAGCCCTGCTTCCAAGGCGATACTTACGATGATCAGTTCGACCGCTCCGCGGCCGCTCATGCCGAACCCGACCCCAAGCGCCTCTTTGCGGGTGAGACCAGAAAGCAGAGCAGGAATCCCTGCGCCGATGATCTTGCCGCCAAGTGCGGCTAGGATCAGCGCCAGCACGATGCCAGGAATGATGGCAAGGGCCGCGAAATCGACGCGAATGCCGATCGAAAGGAAGAAAAGCGGGGCCAGCAAGCCCATCGTGAGATCGCTGACCGCTGCTTTCAGGCGCGCGAAAGAGGCTTGACCCAGGCTCTTGGCGTTGAACAGAAGGGCGGCAGCAAAGGCTCCGATGATGAAGTCCATTCCGAGCACTTCGGCCAACCCTGAAAACCCCAACGCTGTCAGAATGAGCGCGGTAAATTCAGGGGCGGGGATCCGAAGCCGCGAGATCAGATTGGCGATCCTCGGCGCTCCGAAATAGCCCGTGCCAGCGACAATGAGGAAGAACAGCGCGGCTTTGCCAAGCAGCGGCAACATCGCCCCAATCCCCGGGACGGAACCTGCCGCAATTGCGCCGGTCAAGATCGCGAGCAGCACAAGTCCGATGATATCGTCGAGAATTGCAGCGGCGATCACCGTACGGCCGGTTGGCGTATGGACCATGCCGAGGTCCATGAACACGCCGATGGCGACCGGGACCGCAGAAATTGACAATGCAACGCCCACCAGCAGAGCCTGGACAAATTTCATCGGGTTGTCGGGAATCACCCACCACGCAAGGGCCAGGCCCAGGGCGAGTGGCAACAGCACGCCCCCGAGCGCAACGGCAGCCGAGCGACCCGAATGTCTGAACAGCTCTCCGGGGGCAATTTCAAGGCCGGCAAGCAGCAGCAGGAAGAAAATTCCGAATTCGGCGGTCAGATCGAGAAAGGCGCTGCGCGACAATTCGGCGAGAAACGGGGCGTTGAGGGAAGCCGCCAAAACCGCCAGTGCTAGCCCGGCACCTATCTCCCCCACCAGCGCGGGCTGGCCAATGCGCGTTGCGATCTCGCCGAAGGATCTCGCCGCCAGCAACAGGAGAATGAGATGCAGCACATGCTCGATCATCGTGCCAACCCGATTGCGGCAGCGGCGACAAGGCCAACGGCAGCAGTATAGGCGAGCATGGGTACGAGCGTGACCCGGATGATCTCTCCCTCGCGCCCGACACGGCCGACGACGGCTGCAGCTGCCACCACATTGACTACCGACACCATGTTCCCCGCGCTAGCGCCAAGGATCTGGGCGCCAAGGACGGTTTCCGGTGGCAGTCCGGCCTGATTGGCTGCGGTGAACTGAAACAGCGCAAATGTCATATTGCTGAAGGTCGCACTTCCTGAGAGAAAACTGCCCAGCGCTCCGATGAATGGTGCAATCACCGGCCAGTTCTGTCCGGCGGCATCGGCCGCAAGAACTGAAAGCGCCATTGGCATGCTCGTCAGACCGTTTGAATTGATTGCCGAATGCACAAAGACGCGCACCATCGGGACCGCCGCCGCCAGCGTCACCGCGCTTGCGACCGTAATTTTCAATGTGTCCCGGCCAGCGCGGCGGAGCCGCTCACGGTCGAGAGGCAGAAGGAAGACGGCCAAAAGACCCGCGATCAAAAACATCGAACCCGGCAAATATAGCGGCGCAATCGCAATGTTGATCGGTGTCCCCAAGACCGAAAGCCAGGCAAACGAGACATCCTGCATGACCTGTTTAACCGGCAACAGATCTGCGCGGCTCACGAGAAGGAGCGCGGCGAGCAAGAGATAGGGTGCCCAGGCTCGCTTCAGTGTAACGCGTGACGGTTCTACGGCAATCGGCGCACCCGGATCAGCCCCGCTCGAGCGGGGCATGAGAAAGCCGTGCCGTGCTGCTGGTACCACGAGCACGATGGCACAAAGCGCGCCGGCAAGCGCGGGAAGTTCCGGTCCTAGCGTCGCACTGACGATAAAGGCAGGTATGGTGTAAGCCAGACCGGCAAACAGAGCGAACCGCCAATAGCCCAGCGCACTGGACCAGCTTAGTTCTTTGGAAAAGAACCGCGAATAGATAAGGATGAGCGCGAACGGGACGAGCGATCCGGTAGTCAGATCAATTGCAGCTGCCATCTGCGCCGAGTTTTCGATCAGATTATCGAGCCCGCCATTTGCGGCAGGTTGACGGAGTCCTTCGCGCAGCCCGATGGCCACCGGCGTACCGATCGCACCGAAGGCAACCGGGCTGCTATTGGCAATCAGTGCAAGCGACACGGCTGCCATGGGTGTGAAACGAAGCGCCACAAGCAGCGGAGCGGTAATGGCGGCCGGTGTGCCGAAACCGGCGACGCCTTCGAGGAAAGCACCGAAGGTCCAGCTGATGACGATGAGCTGGACCCGCGGTTCCGGCGATATGGCCGCGAATCCTTCGCGTATCCGGGCCATCGCCTCGCCTTCGGTAAGGAGCCTCAAGAGAAGTATCGCACCAAAGATGATCCACAAGACCGAGGCCGCGATCGCCAAACCCTCGATCGAAGCGGCCAGGATTGTGCGGGGCGCCATGTGCCACAGGAAATAGCCGGCAGCGGCGGTTACGATATAGGCCAGTGCCATGGCCCGCGATGCGGGCATCCGCAGACCGACAAGGAAAAGCAGAACCGCGAGCAGGGGCGAAAGCGCTGCAAGAAATAGGCTGAATGTAATGTCGCCCTCCGCTCGGCCGTAAGCAGCGCCAGACTGCGTCTCGTCTATCGGACGGGAAAGAGGGCCGGCGATTACGGCGGAGATCGGCGCAGAGGCACCCTCGGCCCGCATCAGCGCGGCTCGGCCCTCCCCGTCCGGGGCCAAAGGAGTCAGGCGGGCTCAGCCATTCGGCAACATGGCTTCTCGCGCCGCTTGCTCGGCAAAGCTCGCGATAAGCTCACAGCACCTTTCCGGCTCGCGCAGAAAGGGGTGATGATCGAGCCCCTCAAGGACACAAAGCTGCACATTCGAGAAAGCTTCTGCCAGCGCTCTTACCGGCGCAAGCGGTGCCATGATGTCATCGCTCCCATGAATACAAAGCACGTTGTGAACGGGCTCTAGAATTCTCAGGTCGTCCGCAACGTCATGGCGATAGACAACATCCCATAGCGACGAGGTAGATGACCTCCACGTATGCTTGACAAGGTCTTCGACGACCTCGCGCGGAATATCTCGAATGAGATAGGGCAGGATTCTCCCTAACAGGCGGCGCGTGATGATGCAGGCTAGCATGGTCAACAGGACGTTGGTGTATATGAGCCCTCCTTTAACCGGTCCCTGGCGCATATATGTATACGCCGCGTCCTGCGATCCGAAGTGAGGCAAGCTGATGAGGACGAGGCGCTCGACAGTCTCGGTATGTCTGGCCGCATAGGCTGCGGCAATCAAAGCGCCCAGCGAATGGCCAACGAGCGTTACCGGCCCGAGAGGGGCGAGAACGCGCCGCAGGGCATCGACATGCCGTTCGACGCTATACTTCACCCAGGGCTTGGGCGATCGTCCGAAGCCCAAGAGGTCGACGAGCACAATTCTATGCTCTTGCGCAAGCTCGGTTACCCGCGTCTCCCAATATCGCGTGGTCCCACCCAGCCCCGCAACGAACACCAGGGTCCGGACACCGCTTCCAAAAATCTTCACAAATAGCTCAGGGTCGCGATCGCGTCTTGAAGGGAGGATCAAATCTTGCACCATTTCTCTGATTTTTCGCGCGTCGCCTGCGAGGACAGACGCCTTGGCGTCGCCAAGGTTACACGGGCGGCTCAGCCTGACGAGCGCCGACGAAACCAGACAGGCATACGAGCGGATCATGGCGGCGTAAGGCTGCGTATCCTGCCGCGTCTTAACCGGGGAGACCGTAAAAACGACAAAGGATCCCCTCGTCATGATAGCCACCCTGACGCTCAACCCGACTATCGATGGCGCGGCGCAGGCCGAGGTGGTGAAGCCGATGCACAAGATCCGCACATTCGATGAGCATTATTACCCTGGCGGAGGCGGTCTCAACGTTGCGCGCGTCATCAATGAACTCGGCGGCCAGTCCTACGCGCTTTACCTTGCAGGTGGAGCAACAGGCGGCGTGCTGCAGGAGCTCGTCAAGCAAGCAAGGGTGCGTGCCGAACGCTTCTCGATCTCCGGCTCCACGCGGATCAGCCACGCGATCTACGAACGGTCCACCAATCTCGAATTTCGCTTCGTGCCGCAGGGTCCGGAAGTCTCCGAACGCGACTGCGAAGTCGTCCTGCGAGCGCTGCAAACGCTCGATTGCAAATATCTCGTGGCAAGCGGGAGTCTTCCGCGCGGGCTGCGTAGCGATATCTACGCCGTCGTCGGTGCGATTTGCCAGCGCCGAGGCATCAAGCTGGTGCTGGACAGTTCTGGAGACGCTCTGCGGCATGGCATTGGTGGCGGCGTTCACCTGGCAAAGCCGAGCCTAGGCGAACTCGAAACGCTCGTCGGCCGAAGGCTGGCGACCGCGGCAGAGCAGGAAACGGCGGCCCAAGCCATCGTGCGCGATAATGGCCTCGACATGCTCGCTCTCACTCTGGGGCGCGATGGCGCCATGCTTGTAACGCCCGAGAAGACCGTGATGCACGCCGCACCGAAGATCAATGCACAAAGCGCCGTCGGTGCGGGAGACAGCTTCCTTGCCGCAATGACCGTTCGCCTTGCCGCAGGCGACGCGCCCGAGGCGGCCTTTCTTTACGGCATGGCAGCTGGCGCTGCCACGGCGCTTACACCAGGAACTTCGCTATGCAAGCGCAGCGATGTCGAGCGGCTCTATGCCGAACTCAGAGCGCGCAGCGAGGGTTAGGGTGGCAGGCAAGCAACTGTAAGAGCCAGCGCTCATTACCGTCTTGATCCAGAAGCACTATGGTTCAGCCTAGAGGGAATTCGCTTTGGCAACACTCACTTTAGAAGTCGGAAATCTCTTTGAAGAACTCGATCACCTCGGCGTGGAGAAGCAGCTGCGGCATGAAGCCGGCGTAAGCCGGGCCACTGCAAACCCCGCGGGGGGCAGCGTGACCGTGGAATACGACCCTGCGCAGACCGATGGGACGCGGCTTCAGAGCCTGATCAAAAGCTGCGGTTTCCGCTGCCGTGGCGGCATCATGCCGAAGCATGTCTGCAAACCGGCGGAAGCAAATCTTTCGGAATCCGGCAGGGGACCGGGGCGCGGTGCGGACAGCAGGGGAGAACAGGCAGTTCACCACGACCACCGCCAAGGCGGGGCGAAGGACGAAATGGCCCAGGAAATGGGCCACGGGGCAGGCATGGACATGCAGGAGATGGTACGCGACATGCGCAACCGTTTCTGGATTGCCTTCATCTTCACGATCCCGATTTTCATCTACTCCCCGATGGGCGGCTTTTTCACTCCTCCGGCCCCGCCGTTCGGCATGAATCTTGAGCTTTTTCTGTTCGGCCTGGCGAGCGCGGCCGTGCTCTATCCGGTCTGGCCATTTGTGGTCGCTGCATGGCGCGCCCTTCGCAATGGCATTCTCAATATGGCCGTGCTTGTCGTGCTTTCGGTCGGCACCGGCTATCTCTTCAGCGTCGGATCGACATTTTTCTTTCCCGGCGTGCAATTCTATGAGGCCGTCGCCATCCTGCTCGTGTTCATCCTCCTCGGGCACTGGCTGGAAATGCGCGCGCGCGCGGGCGCGTCGGCGGCGATCCGGGCTCTGCTCGACCTGGCCCCGCCAATGGCGGTCGTTCTGCGCGATGGCGAGGAGCAGGAAATCCCAACGGCCGACGTCCTTGAAGGCGACACCGTGCTCATCCGCCCGGGCAACAAGATCCCCGTAGACGGGGAGGTATTGGAAGGCAGCTCCCAAGTCGATGAATCGATGCTGACCGGCGAATCCATGCCGGTCGCAAAAGGACCCGGTGACGAGGTCATCGGAGCGACCATCAACAAGAGCGGCAGTTTCCGCTACCGGGCGACCAAGGTCGGCGCTGACACGGCGCTCGCGCAAATCGTGAAGCTCGTGCAGGAGGCGCAGAATTCCAAGGCGCCCGCGCAATTGCTCGCCGACCGCGCGTCGCAATGGCTTGTTCTGATCGCGATCGTCATTGGCCTCGGAACGTTTGCTGTCTGGTTCTGGTGGATCGGTGAGACATTGCTGTTTGCCGTGACCCTGACAATCACGGTCTTCGTGATCGCCTGCCCCGATGCGCTCGGACTGGCCACACCGATGGCGGTCATGGTCGGCACCGGGCTCGGCGCAAGTCGCGGCATTCTGTTCAAGAACGCGTCGGCGCTGGAAGACGCCACAAAGCTCAATGTCGTTATCTTCGACAAGACCGGCACCTTGACGATGGGCGAACCGCGCGTCGTGGATATCGTGGCCGCCGAGGGCCGCATGCCCGAACAGGTGTTGCTACTGGCCGCTGCGGTCGAAAAGGGATCGGAGCATCCGCTCGCCCTTGCCATCCTTGACAAGGCCGAAGGACTGAAGATCCCCGAAGCGCGCGATTTTCTCAACCGCGACGGGAGAGGGGCGCAGGCGGACGTCAACGGCGATACCGTTTTCCTCGGCAACCGCCGGCTGATGGACGAAGAATCAATCTCACTGGGAGGGCTGGCTGACAAGGCCGAGGAACTCAAGGGAGCGGGCCGCACGGTCGTCCATGTCGCTCACCAGGGGATTCTTGTAGGCCTGATCGCGATCGCCGATGCGCCGCGTCCGACGGCCAAGGCCGCGATTGCCCGGCTGCATGACAAGGGCGTCGAGGTCGCCATGCTCACCGGCGACAATGAGGGTACCGCGCGGCGCGTGGCCGAGGAACTGGGTATCGACATCGTGCTCGCCGATGTGCTTCCCGGCCAGAAGGCCGACAAGGTGAAAGAGCTTCAGGCGCAAGGAAAAAGAGTCGGAATGGTCGGGGATGGCATCAATGATGCGCCTGCCCTGACCCAGGCCGATGTGGGCTTTGCGATCGGGGCCGGTACCGATGTGGCCATGGAAAGCGCAGACGTCGTGCTGATGCGAAGTGATCCCTACGATGTTGTCGGCGCGGTGGAGCTGTCGCGTGCGACGCTGCGAAAGATGCATCAGAACCTGTTCTGGGCGGTCGCCTACAACGTCATCGCCTTTCCCGCCGCCGCCGGTGTCTTCTATCCGTTCATTATTAGTCCCGCTGTCGCAGCAATCGCCATGTCCGGCAGTTCCGTCCTTGTCGCGGTCAATGCCCTGCTGCTCAAACGCACCCGCCTCGACAGCTATACGCCTGGAGACTCCGCCCAAGAGGCCCCCGCCCCGCTTGTTCCCGGTCAGGCACCTGGCTGAGTGTCAGGCCTTGATGCCGAAGAAGCGTCCTTCACTGCAAGAGCGTCCGACGCCTCATTCGCTTGGCAGGGCACGGGCCAACAGCCGGTCGGTGTCAAGCGAAGCACTCGCAGCGCCATGAAGAAACGCACGGTTGTCGGGATCGAGCCGCGTCGCGCAGAACCCGGCGAGAACGGCAGATGGTGCATCGCGAAGGCAGGCTGCTTCCAGCGCGAGCGCGACCGTCTCGACGAAGGCGCGCGCTTCGGATTCCGCGGGAACACCATTGACACGAATGCCGTCGATGCGATCGATGGCCGCATCGAGCAGCGGATGCGCGCCCTGCGCCAGGCCAAGTTCCGCGCGCAGGGCTTCCCACGCCCCCGGTTCCCGCGTAAGCGCGCGGAGGGCATCGAGCGCGATCACGTTGCCCGACCCCTCCCAGATCGCATTCAGAGGGCTCTGCCGAAAAAGGCGCGGCATGGGCCCCTCTTCCACAAAGCCGGCGCCGCCAAGACACTCAAGCGCTTCGTAGACGAAGCCGGGTTGACGTTTGCAGACCCAATATTTTGCGATCGGCGTCGCGAGGCGCGCAAAGGCCGCTTCGCGTTCGTCGCTGGCCTGCGCAGCGTCGAACGCCGAGGCGATGCGGATCATCAGCGCCGTCGCGGCCTCGACCTCGAGCGCGAGGTCGGCGAGAACACCGCGCATGGCGGGCTGGTCGGCCAATTGGCGCTGGAAGGCCGTGCGGTGCCGCGTATGCCATGCGGCTTGCGTAAGAGCTGCACGCATTCCCGCGGCGGACCCTGCAATGCAGTCGAGCCGTGTACCCTGCACCATATCGATGATGGTCCGTATGCCCCTACCTTCTTCCCCGACACGCTGGGCCCAGGCGCCGTGATATTCGATTTCGGACGAGGCGTTGGAGCGGTCGCCGAGCTTGTCTTTGAGCCGCATGATGTGAATGGCATTGCGGGTCCCGTCGGGGCGCCAGCGCGGCACGAGAAAGCAGGTCAGACCGCCTTCTGCGTAGGCGAGGGTCAGAAAGGCGTCGGACATCGGGGCGGAACAGAACCACTTGTGGCCGATCAGCTCATATTCCCCCGTCCCGAGCGCATGCGCGCGTGTAGTATTCGCGCGAACGTCGCTACCGCCCTGCTTCTCGGTCATCGCCATGCCCATTGTCGCGCCAGTCTTCTCAGCCGCCGGGATAAACCGCGGGTCATATCGGCCGCTGGTAACGCGCGGCTCCCATTCAGCGGCTACGGCCGGTTCGGCGCGGAGCGCGGGAACGACCGCGTAAGTCATCGACATCGGGCAGGCCGTGCCCGCGTCGGCCTGGGTCATGAGGTAGAGGAGCGAAGCGTGCAGCGTATGACCCGCCTGTTCGGCGGTCCAGGCCGCCCCCGACACGCCCGATTCAAGACCGAGGCGCATGAGTTGGTGGTAGGCGGGATGAAACTCGACTTCGTCGATCCGGTGGCCGAAGCGGTCGAAGGTTTTCAGCTTTGGCGGATTTTCGTTGGCAAGGCGCCCCCATTCGAGCGCCTCGAAACTGCCGACGCGTTTGCCAAATACAGCAAGCTGGTCGCGGTGCGCAGCCGCCCCGTTTCGTTCGAGTGCGCTTTGCAGAGGAACGTCGAGCTCGAAGGCGTTGAAATCCACAAGGGGTGGAGGCTGATTGAGCACCTCATGCGTGGCAAGCTGGTCTGGCAAAGAGATTCTCGGCATATCCGAGTCTCGCCGAGACAGCGAAAAAGCGCAACTCCTCACTGGGCGAAGTGCTTTATCTGCCCATTATTGATGGAACCGAATGATGCCATGCGATGACAAGACCGACAGCTGTGCTGCAGAACAGGCTGAAGGGAAGGCGGCGGACTGGGCCAATGCCGAGTGCATGTGCGTAACGCTCGACCGGCAGCGTTTGGCGACCCTCCTCGATACGGAACTCGGCGAGAGCGGAGCCGGCGACACCCTCCTTGCATCGCAATCGACCCTCTTTGCCGCTGCCCCGGTATTCATCGATCCAGCTACGCTTTCGGCCATGACGCAGGTTGTCGCGGCCATCGAGACCGTCGCCAAAACCCCCGCCTTCCGCTCGGTTGTCATGGGCTGGGCGCCTTCGTCAGCCGCCCGAGATTTCGGGCCCAAAGGGGTTTTTATGGGCTACGACTTCCATCTCACCGCCAACGGTCCGCGGCTCATCGAGATCAACACCAATGCCGGCGGCGCTTTTCTGAACGCCTTGCTTGCCGATGCGCAAACCCAATGCTGCAGGGAAACACGACCGGCTCTGGCCGCAGACATCTCACAGGACACGTTTCGGACAAGAATTGCCCGGATGTTCGAGGAGGAGTGGCATGCGCAGGATCGTGCCGGTGAGCTCGAATCCATCGCCATCGTCGATGATGATCCTGAAGGACAGCCGCTTTTTCCCGAATTTCTCGCAGCAAGGACCCTGTTGCAGGAGCACGGATATGAAGCGGTGGTCGCCGGGCCCGAGGATCTCGAGCTGTCCCCCGCCGGATTACTCTTCGAGGGCAGGAAAATCGATCTTGTGTATAATCGCCTGGTCGATTTCTCGCTCGATCGCCCGGAGAGCCGGACCCTTCGGGAAGCCTATATGACAGGCCGCGTCGTGCTCTCGCCAAATCCGCATATCCATGCGCTCTATGCCGACAAGCGGAACCTCTGCCTGCTTTCCGATCCGGATTGGCTGGCTTCGTGCGGTTTGAGCGAACGCGAGAAAAAAGTGATCCTCGCCGCGGTGCCGAAAACAGCAATCGTCGATCGTTTTAACGCCGAGAAATTCTGGTCCGAACGGCGAGACTGGTTTTTCAAACCTGCCCGCGGTTATGGCAGCAAGGCCGCCTATCGCGGAGCGAAGCTGACGAAGCGGGTCTGGTCCGAGATCGTTGAGGGCGGCTATGTCGCGCAGCGGTTTACGCCTCCGAGCACGCGCAAGGTCCGCCTTGAGACGGATATCGTCGAGCTCAAAGTGGATGTGCGGCTTTATACCTATGCCGGAGAAATACTGTTGCGCGCGGCACGGCTCTACCATGGCCAGGCGACAAATATGCGAACCCCGGGTGGCGGCTTTTCGCCGATACTTCCCATAACGGATGATCCTGCCTGCGGATTCCGGTAAGTTCGGACGGTTGAACTGTAATTTCCGCCACGTGCTCCCGTCTGTTGGGGGTTACTAATCTATCCGATTGGCAGGGAAGAGGTCTGGTGAGCTACAAGCTAAGTTTTCTCGGAGCAGCGGGTACGGTCACCGGATCGAAGTATCTTCTTCAGACGCCTGATCACAGGATCCTCATCGATTGCGGGCTCTTTCAGGGTTTCAAACAGCTTCGTGAGCGCAACTGGAAGCCGTTTCCGGTCGATCCGGCGTCAATCGATGCGGTCCTTCTCACGCACGCCCACCTTGATCATTCGGGCTACGTTCCAGCTCTGATACGCGACGGGTTCAAGGGGCCCGTGCTGAGCACGCACGCAACGCTCAAACTGTGCGAATTGCTGCTTCCCGACAGCGGGTATTTGATGGAGGCCGATGCCCGCTATGCGAAAAGGAAAGGGTACAGCAAGCACAAGTCGCCTCGGCCCCTATACACCCAGGCCGATGCGAAAGCCGCGCTGAAGTCATTCAGGCCTGTGCCCTTCCAGGAGCCGGTCGAAGTTACGCGCGATTGCAAGGCGATCTTCCGGCCGATGGGCCATATTCTCGGCGCATCAAGTATCGAGCTGCAATGCGACGATATGAAGATTGTCTTCTCGGGTGACATCGGACGCTACGGCAGCGCGACGATGGTCGATCCTGTGGTAGTTCCCGAGGCTGATTACATCGTCACCGAGTCCACATACGGCAATCGCCATCATGGCGAGGCCGACCCTGAAAGTGTGCTCGAAGACGTAGTCGGAAGAACGGTCCGGCGCGGCGGGTCGGTCATCATTCCTTCCTTCGCGATCGGCCGCGCGCAGACGCTTCTCTACCATCTCGGTCAGTTGCGGCAGCGAGGCAGACTGCCGCAAATCCCGATCTATCTCGACAGCCCCATGGCGGTAAACGCCAGCTCGATTTTCTGTGACCATCTCGGCGAACACCGCCTGACCGAAAAGCAATGCCGCGATGCATGCGGAATTGCCGAATATGTTCGCGAAGCCGAAGAGTCCAAGCAGCTCAATCGCAGCGCCATGCCGAAGATCATAATTTCAGCGAGCGGCATGGCAACCGGCGGGCGGATTTTGCATCACCTCAAACACTATGCCCCCAGTCACCGCAACACGATCATCCTCGCAGGATTTCAGGCTGGCGGCACGCGGGGGGCGGCCCTGCGCGATGGCGCGACCGAACTGAAAATCCACGGCAGTTACATCCCCATCCGCGCCGAGGTGGCGCAGCTCGACATGCTTTCGGCCCATGCCGACCAGGGCGAACTGCTGCGATGGCTTGAAGGTTTCCGGTCCTCTCCGCGGCAGATTTTCGTAACCCATGGAGAGCCCGGTGCGTCCGACACCCTAAGACATCTTGTGACCGAACGTCTTGGCTGGAATGCGCGCGTCCCCGAGCACGCCGAAGAGGTCGTCCTTTCATGAGTGAGGCCATCCTTTCCCCTACCTCCTCCACAGACGCACTTGCTCATCCGTTGCGCGCGCGCGCCTTGCCGATCGAAACCGATGGCGAAGCGATGATCTTCATGCATGAGGATTGTCCGGTTGCGCGGTCCGAAGGGTTTCGCGCCCGCGTGGGGGTGGAACTTGTCGCGAAAGGAAGAACGCTTTTGGCGACGCTTTACCGGGCTACGGATGATCTCCTGGCCGACGATGAAGTGGGCCTGCCTCACCGGCTGATGGCACGGCTTTCCCTCGCCGAGGGCGACGAGCTTCAAGTCAGGCATCCTCATCCGTTGTCGTCGCTCAGCCACGTTAGAGCTAAACTCTATGGCCACCGGCTTGACGAGATCCGTCTAGGACACATTATCGCCGATATCGCGGACGGTCGGTATTCGGATGTCGACATCGCCGCGTTCGTGTCCGCTTTCGCTGCGCAGCCAGCACAGGGAGAGGAAACCGCTGCCCTCACCCGAGCGATGCTCGCTGCGGGCGACCGCCTCGAATGGAATACCGACCGCGTGATGGACAAACATTGCGTCGGCGGACTGCCGGGCAATCGGACAACACCTATCGTGGTCAGTATTATCGCGGCAGCCGGTCTCACGATGCCAAAGACGTCATCCAGGGCGATCACATCACCGGCCGGTACTGCGGATGCGATGGAGACCATGGCGCCCGTGACGCTCGATCTGGCGGCCATGCAGAAGGTGGTCGAACGAGAAGGCGGCTGCATCGTTTGGGGCGGCAGCGTCAATCTCAGTCCGGCTGATGACGTCCTCATTCGGATCGAGCGGGCTCTGGATGTTGACAGCGATGCGCAACTTGTTGCTTCGGTGCTTTCCAAGAAACTTGCTGCCGGATCGACGCACGTATTGCTTGACCTACCAGTAGGACCGACCGCGAAGATTCGGAGCACAAGGGACGCCGATGCGCTTGCGGGGCTCCTCGAGAACGTGGCGCGGCAATGCGGACTGCACGTCGCGACAGTCCAGACCGACGGGACCCAGCCAGTTGGACGCGGGATCGGGCCGGCCCTGGAGGCACATGATGTCCTTGCGGTCCTCGCCAACCGCGACGACGCGCCGCAGGATCTCAAAGCTCGCGCGCTGGCGCTGGCTGCCGGCATTCTCGAACTGAGCGGCGTATCGCGTACCGATGCTCTTCATCAGGCTACGCAATTGCTGGTCGAGGGGCGCGCAGAAAGCAAATTTCTTGCTATCTGCGAAGCACAGGGCGGCTTCAAAGAGCCAGGGCGGGCGCTCCAGACGCGCGAATTCCTCGCCACGCGCGCAGGACGGGTAGCCACCTTTGACAACCGCCTGCTTGCGCGCACTGCCAAACTCGCTGGCGCACCGCAGCGCGCGACGGCCGGGATCGCTCTGCATGTGCAGTCGGGCGATTTGGTCGAGGAAGGCCAGCCACTCTTCACCATTCACGGCGAAAGCATGGGCGAGCTTGATTACGCTTTCGCCTTTGCCTTGCGCAACAGCGATATGATCAGATTGGAGGCACAATGAGCAGGGTCGTCTTTTCCCTTAGCGCGGCACCGGGCATGGCCGAAGGACTTGCCCGGTGTTTCGAGGCCGATCTCGGCGAACTCGAGACGCGCCAGTTCCCCGATGGAGAAACCTACTTGCGAATCGCCACGCCGGTAAGTGGCCGAGATGTAGTCCTGCTTTGCACTCTTGACCGGCCCGATGCGAAAATCGCGCCATTGCTCTTTGCGGCGGATGCGCTGCGCGATCAGGGCGCGCGAAGCATCGCGCTCGTCGCGCCTTATCTGGCCTATATGCGCCAGGACAAGGCCTTCAATCCAGGCGAGGCCGTCACGTCCATTTCGTTCTCGCGGCTGCTGTCGTTCTATTTCGATTTCCTCGTCACCGTCGATCCCCACCTGCACCGCATCGACAATCTCGATGAGATTTATTCGGTGCCGAGCAAGGTCGTGCCCGCAGCACCGGCGATTGCGGATTGGCTAAAGGCGAACATCCCGGACGCCTTCGTCATCGGCCCCGACGAGGAGAGCGAACAATGGGTGCTCGATGTCGCAGAAAGGGCCGGCATACCTTCAGCTGTTCTGGAGAAGAAACGCTGGGGCGACTTCGATGTGGCGATCAGCGGCGGGAGCCTTCCCGATATGGACGACAAACAACCCGTCATCATCGACGATATTGCCTCTAGTGCGCGAACGCTCGTCGAAACAGTCAAGCTGCTCTCGAAGGCTGGAAGTAAGCCGCCGGTTTGCGTTGTGGTCCACCCCATCTTTGCCGGCAATGCATATGACGAGCTCCTGCAGGCCGGTGCCAAGCGCGTGATCAGCGTCAATGCCATCGCGCATCCAACCAACGCAGTGGATGTGTCGCCGTCACTCGCCGAGGCTTTGTGCGCATGGAGCGTCCAGAACGATGAGCTGATCGGCGCGAGCCACTAATCCCACCCTTTCGGCGTCACGAGTGCGCCCGCAACCACCAACTGGAGTTCATAGTCGATGACAAAGGAGCCAAACAAGATCTCGGTAGGGATCGTAGGAGCAGGGGTAATCGGTCGCCGCGTTGTCGGCGCCGTAAGGCTACAACCCGATATGGCATTGGCAGGCGTCGCCGACGTCGCCGCCGATTGGCGGATCGCAATGCTCGCGAAGGACGGCGTTCGCCTGTTTGCGGCCAGTTCGCAGGCCTCGCAAACCTTGCCGGAGTCGGGGCTCGACGTTGCTGGTTCGCTAGAGGATCTCATCGCGGCAAGCGACGTCATTGTCGACTGCACACCCAAGGGCATCGGTGCCCAAAACGCAGACATCTATCGCCGCGCAGGGAAGCCATTCATCGTGCAAGGAGGCGAGAAGCACGACGTGGCGGGGCACTCATTCGTCGCCGAAGCAACCTATGAGAGCGCACTCGGCCGCGATGCGACACGGGTCGTGTCATGCAACACCACGTCGATTGTCCGCACCCTAGGGGCGCTGAAGCGCGCAGGCCTGCTCAAAAAGGCGCGCGGCACGCTCATGCGCCGGGCCACCGACCCCTGGGAGAGCCATCTCGGGGGGATCATGAACACGCTCGTGCCCGAGCCGACAATCCCGAGCCATCAGGGGCCGGATGCCCGGCATGTGGATCCGGAACTCGATGTGGTGACGATCGCGATCAAGGTTCCTGAGACCTTGGCTCATCTGCACAGCTGGTATGTTGAACTCACCCGGCCTGCGACAAAGGAGGAAGTCCTCGACGCATTTGCGGCCTCGCCAAGAATTCTGCTCATCGATGGAGACAGCGGACTGTCGGCACTCAACAGCGTCAAAGAGGCGATGGCGATGGAGGGGCGGCCCAATGCAGACCTCTACGAGGTGGCCCTCTGGAGCAACATCCTCGCGGTCGATGGAACCGAACTGTGCTACAATTACATGGTCGACAACCAAGCCATCGTCATCCCTGAAACGATAGATGCGATCCGCGCCCTTGCGTCGAGCGAGGAGCAGCCCGAGGTCTCGATGAGGTTGACAAACAAAACGCTTGGTATCGGATCAGACGAGCTGAGATTGTAGCGATTGAAGGCAAGAGCCAAGCCGATGACGAACGCCCCCACGGACCGGCCACGATGCAAGCCAGAGACGCGCTCCTCCGGCCCGGAAGAGCGAGCGATCGACGAAGCCCTGAACGAATCGTTTCCCGCGAGCGACCCACCGTCCTGGACCTTGGGCGTCGACAGCGATCCACGCCAAAACGAAAAAGCTATGCGGCCATGCAGCTCAGGAGACGCGCGGCCCAAGGACGGTGACTAGCATCGCCCAGATAGTGCGGCCCCGACAGTCTGCGCCTACGGCGCGTGTGCTTGCTCCTTCTCATGCTGGCATTCGCAATCGAGGAAACCGTGAATGACACAGGTGCGGCACATCTGGAGCAGGCGCGTGCGAAGCGCGCCGCGCGCACGATGAAGACGCACGTTGATATTGTTGACACTCGTATCAAGGGCGCTGGCGATGCTTTCACGCGGCTCCTCGAGCAAATCAGCGCGCCAGATGACTTCGGCATAGTCCGGCCTGAGCGTTGGCAGGAGGCGATAGAGACAGTTGCATACGGCAGCCTCCATCTCCGCGTCAGAAATGACTTCTGCTTCTGCGAGTTCGGCGAGTTCCTGAGGATCAATGGCGGTTTCGTGTTTACGGCCGCGCGCAGCCTGTCGGTAAAAGTCGGCAATTGTCGTCGCCAGCACTCGGGAGAGCCATCCCTTGACCGAACCCACATCCCGCAGGTCCCCAGCCCGCTCGATCGCACGAAGCATGAAACGCTGGAGAACTTCCTCCGCCTCCTGGCGCCCCCGCATGCGGCCGATGAGGAAGCGCAGCATATCTTCGTGGCTATCCACCAGCGCCCGGCGCACTGCTTCATCCATCGGTCGCAACGCCTCCTCGGACCTGTCAGCTTTATCGGCTTCAATTCCAACCATGGAAAACCCCAAAACGCCAGTGCCCCAATACCGGAGAAGGGCCCGTCCCTTCCCGCAAAACGGTCGCAGGCGGTAGTATCGTCGCGACATGTTCGGGGTTTGTCCTGTTATCGCAGCTAAAGAGCCGGAGAGCAACATGTCCAGTTCGACTAAGAAGAAAATATCCAAAAGCGAATACAAGCAACAATTGCGCGCGCTGCAGATCGAACTGGTCAAGATACAACGCCAGGTCATCGCCCATGGCGAGCGTGTTCTGATCATATTCGAGGGGAGGGATGCGGCCGGAAAGGACGGTGTGATCAAGCGTGTGCGCGAACACATGAGCCCGCGCGAGACGCGGGTCGTCGCTTTGGGAAAACCTTCCGATCGCGACGCGCGCAGCTGGTATTTTCGCCGCTATAGCGAACAGCTGCCCGCCGATGAGGAGATCGCTCTGTTCAACCGCTCCTGGTACAACCGGGCGGGCGTCGAGCGGGTGATGGGATTTGCCGGCAAGGAGGAAGTTGTCGACTTCTTCGCCGATGTTGCGCAATTCGAAGAGATGCTGGCGCGCGACGGGACTACGCTTCTCAAATATTATCTCGACATCGATAGAAAAGAGCAGGCCAAGCGCCTCGAAGCGCGGCGCACTGATCCGCTCAAGCAGTGGAAGATCAGCCCCATCGACGCAGTGGCGCTCGAGAAGTGGAACGATTATTCCACCGCCCGGGACGAAATGCTGACACGCACAGATTTTGCCTATGCCCCGTGGATTGCAGTGCGCGCCAACGACAAACGCGCCGCACGCCTCAACATCATCCGGCACATGCTGCAATCCATCGCGTGCCAGGCGGTTGATCAACGCCTCGCGCGTCCCGACCCTTCGGTCATCCTGCCGATTGCCGAAGTCGGGATTGGTGGCTTGGCCCCGTGAAACTGTTTAACCCGTTCGGCGGCGGAACAACCAAGTCGCCGCCAGCAGGCTCGCGGCAGCGATAAGCGCCATGGGCCAGATGTGGGAGAAATAGAGCCAGAGTGGCGCTTCACGAAGATACACCGCTTTGCTGATGACTATGAAGTGGGTGATCGGCGTGGCGGCGGCAAGGCCCTGCAACCAGTCGGGCATGTTTTCTACCGGCGTGGCATAGCCCGAAATAAGCACGGCCGGGACCATATACATGAACAGCCCGATAATCGCCTGCTGCTGGGTCTTCGCGAGCGATGAGATAAACAGGCCGATACCGACTATTGCAGCGAGATAGACAACCATTCCGAAGAAAAGCAGGGCGAGAGAACCGCGGATCGGTACGTTGAGAAACAGCATCCCCAGAACCAGCATCGCACTTGCGCTCGTCAGCGCAATCAGGAGAGCCGGCACGCTTTTGCCGATCAGGATCTCGAAGGGGCGCAGCGGCGACACCAGCAATTGCTCGAAGGTACCGAGCTCGCGCTCGCGGGCGATCGACAGCGCGGACACCATGAAACCGACCACGGCTACGAGGACGGCAAAGAGCGCGGGCACTGCGGACCAGAGCGGCTCGAGATTGGGATTGAACCAGGTCCTTTGGACAAGACGCACAGGTGCCGTCGCGCGCAGTCGATCGAGCCGCTCCTGATTATAGGTTTCGACGATCCGGCTGCTGTATCCCAGCAGGATCTGAGCGGTGTTGGATCTGCGGCCATCGAGGATTAGCTGAACCTCGGCGCTTTCGCCGCGCTCGAGTCGCCGCGAGAAGTCTTCGCCAACGCGCATGACCAGCGTCGCACGGCGTGCGTCGATTGTCGGCGCGATATCCGCGCCTGCTCGCAAATGGATAATCTGATCGAATACTTCGGCACCCTCGAAGCGGCTGATAAGCTCGACCGAGGCATTGCCGTGGTCCTGGTTGTAGACCGCCAGGGTGACGTCCGATACTTCCTGCGTAATTGCAAAGGCGTAGATGAGGAGCAGAAAGGGCGGCGAAAACAGCACCACCCAACGGGTTTGCGGATCGCGCGCGCTTGCCAGAAGCTCCTTCACGATCAAGGCGTAGATGCGTTGCCACATGGTCTCAGTCGAGCCGGGTGCGTGTGAACAGAGCGCAGATCGCGAAGATCACAATCGCGAAGATGGCAAGGGCAGCGAGATCGGGCAGCAGAACCGACCAGACATTGCCGGCAAGAAACTGCGTCTGCAGAGTCGAGACGAAAAAGCGCGCCGGGATCGCGTAGCTGAAAAGCTGGAGCGCCAGTGGCATGCTGTCGAGCTCAAAGACGAAATTGGAAAAGTAGAACGCGGGCAAAAAGGCAAGCATCACCGCGACCTGCGCTGCCACGAGCTGGTTGCGGGTGAGCGTCGAAATGAGCAGTCCTTGGCCCAGCGAGCACAGCATGAAGAGTGCGGCTGCGAGCGAGAGCGCGAGAAACGATCCGCGGAAGGGAACACCAAAAAACGCCACGGCCACAAACACGGACAGCATGAACGAGCCGAGGCCCAGCACGAAATAGGGCACAAGCTTGCCCAGCAGCAGTTCGAGCGGAGCGACAGGGGTCGCAAGGAGCGCTTCCATAGTGCCGCGCTCCCATTCGCGGGCAACCACAAGCGCTGTGAGCAAGGCGCCGATTATGGTGAGAATGATCGCCACCGAGCCGGGGACCAGATAGTTGCGGCTCGAAATCTCGGCGTTAAACCAGACACGCGGCTCAATCGAGACGAGAGGCGCGAGCGGCGGTTGCCCGCGATCGAGCCATTCCTGCTCGAGCCAATTGATAACGAGCAATTCAATATAGGAGCCAACCAGTCCGGCCGTGTTTGGATCACCCCCATCGACCAGGATCTGGATCGGCGCCGCCTCTCCGCGGAGCGCAATTGCGCTGAAATCCTGTGGCAGGATGATGATCGCATCGAGCTCGCCCGCGGCCATGAGGGTTTCGAAGTCCTTTCGCACAGGCGCTGTTTCAATCTCGAAATAGCGCGTGTTGCGCAGCGACGCGACAAAGCTCTCCGTCTCTCCGGTCGGCTGTTCGACCACAACGCCGACCGAGAACTGCCGGGGGTCGAACGAAACCGCATAACCGAACAGGAAGATCAGCATGATTGGCAATAGGCCGGCAATCATGAGTGTGCTCGGGTCCCGAATAGCCTGCCGGGTTTCTTTGCGCATGATCGCTGCGAAACGCGAAAACCTCATGGCGCGTTTACCGCTTCGTTCTCTTCGACGAGAGCGATGAATGCATCCTCAAAGGTCGGGTTGGGCATGGTCGAGGAGGCCGCCTGCGCCTTGAGTTCGGCGGGAGTTCCCAAAGCGATCATCTGCCCGCGATATATGAGCGCAGCGCGGTCGCAATACTCCGCTTCGTCGAGAAAATGTGTCGTCACGATGACGGTTACGCCGTTCGTGACCATTGCGTTGATATGGGCCCAGAATTCACGGCGCGTACGCGGATCGACACCCGAGGTCGGCTCGTCGAGAAAAAGGACGTCAGGCTCGTGCATGACGGCGCAGGCGAGTGACAGACGCTGCTTGAACCCAAGCGGGAGCTGACCGGAATTCTCATCGAGCTTGTCCGTGAGGGCAAAGCTTTCGATCATACGCGCAATCATGGTACGCTGCCGCGCTCCGGTAAGGCCGTAAACACGTGCGAAGAACCGCAGATTCTGCATCGTGCTGAGATCGCCATACAGCGAAAATTTTTGCGCCATGTATCCGAGACGAGCCCGTGCCTCGCTCGCGGCAGTACGCAAATCGACACCGGCAATACGAGCCTCACCGCTGGTCGGCTTGAGAAGGCCGGAGAGCATTTTGAATGTAGTCGACTTGCCCGCGCCATTGGGTCCGATAAGCCCAAACACTTCACCTCGACGCACATCGAAACTGATTTCGGAAGCCGCAGTGAAGGAGCCGAACATCCGCGTTAGTCCGCGCGCCTCTACGGCAATCGCTATATCGTGGCTGCGCTCCGATCCACCCGCGAAAGGCGATTCGGCGCGAAACCCGCCGCCGATGAGATCGATGAACGCATCCTCGAAACGCGGCGCGACAGGTTGCAGCCGAGCTTCATCCCCCGCGCCAATCGAAGCCAGTGAGGGGGCATGCGCATTCTCGTTGAGCAACAGCCTGACGTCGCTGGCCTGGATTGTTCCATCCATCACAGCCTCGTGTTGGCGAGCCTTATTCAAAACGTAGCGCCGATCGCCCTCGATGCCCTCGATCATAAACACCCGGCCATCGACACGCGCGGCCAGATCGGCCGGCCGACCGTCGAAGATGAGATCGCCCTCGCTCAACACGAGCACAGTCTCGCATTTCTCGGCCTCATCGAGGTAGGCGGTTGCCCAAACGACCGTGATCCCTTCATCGGTCAGTCGGCTTACCATTCGCCAGAGTTCGCGCCGCGAAATAGGGTCTACGCCGACGCTTGGCTCGTCCAGCAACAGGAGTTCAGGTGTCACAACGAGAGCGCAGGCGAGCCCGAGCTTTTGCTTCATGCCGCCCGACAAGGCGCCTGCCAGTCTGCCGGTAAATGGCGCTAGGCCGGTAAAATCGAGAAGCCGCTCGAATGTCGCCTTGCGCGCTGATCCAACCAGTCCGCGCAGATCTGCGTAGAGATTGAGATTTTCCTCCACGCTCAGATCCTCGTAGAGGCCGAAACGTTGCGGCATATAGGCAATGCGCGCGCGCACCTCCTTCGCGTTGGCGACGGGATCGAAACCTCCCACGTCGATCCCGCCTTCATCGGCGCGCAGCAGTCCGGCGATCAGGCGCAAGAAGGTTGTCTTCCCCGAGCCATCGGGCCCCACCAGCCCGACGATGTGGCCCGATCTGATCTGTGTGCTCACACTGCGCAATGCCGGTTCGGCTTGCTTGGGGAACCGTTTGGTCAGGCCTTCGATGGTTACCAGAGCCACCACCCGTCAACGCCCGGGGGCGACGGGACGGACGATCACGGAGACCGGCATGCCCTGCTTCAGGATTCCGTCTTGATCTTCGGTACGCACACGCACCCGGTAGACAAGGCTGGTGCGCTGTTCGCGGGTCTCAACGGACTTGGGTGTGAACTCGGCTGTCGGTGAGATGTAGGCAATGCGGCCGGGAAATTCGCGGCCAGCCTCGGTCAACACTGTCGCGGGGATACCGATCTCGACGCGCTCGAGGTCGGGTTCCTCGATATAGGCCCGGATCCACATGGGCGAGGTGTGCGCGAGTGTGAATACGGTTTCGCCCGGCCCCACGATGGCCCCAACCTCGCGTGCGCGCGTCAGGATGATCCCGTCAGCGGGCGCGTAAAGGTTCGCGTCTACTAGGCGTTGCCGGGCGAGCGCAGCGGCAGCTCGCTCGGCTCCAAGCGCCGCGCGTCCTTGCCGGATTTCTTCGCGTCGGGGTCCCTCGCGGACAAGCGAGAGTTCTTCGAGCGCCGCCTGCCGCTGAGCGGCCGCGCGATCGCGCTGTGACCGCGCCTCGTCCTGGGTCTGCCGTGCGGCAAACCCGCGTTCGGCGAGGTGTTCGACCCTGTCCAGGGTTGCCTGGGCAACGCTCAGCGCGGACTCCGCTTCTGCAACCCGCGCTCTCGCCCGCTCGATCTCCTCCGGCCTGCTGCCCGATTCGAGAGCGGCGAGCGCTGCGGAGCGTTGGCTGGCACGCGCTTCGGCAAGCGCGATCTCGTTCTTGTAATCCTGAGGTTCAAGCGAGGCCAAAAGATCGCCACCTTCAATCCTATCTCCCTCATCGACCGCCAATCGGTCGATCCTGCCTGGAACCTTGAACGCCAGATTGACCTGACGAATATCGACATTTCCATTGAGTACCAGATGACCTTCTCGCTCATGCCGATCAGGCTGCATCAGCCAGATTGTCGCTGCCGAAGCGGCTAGCAATACGAGCAGGCCAATGCCGATGTAGACCTTCTGTCTGGATCTCATGATTCGCCTCCGGTCCTAGCATCACTAGGTTCCAGCAGGCCCAGGAGTTCGAACTCGGTGCAATGCCCTGCCAGCGACACGCTCGGTGCGTTCGGCGCGACAAAAACGGCGTAGTGCATTGCCCGCTCGATCATTCCGACAAGAACCCAAGCAATGAGTCGCGCCGGGAGATTTTTCACCAGGCCGAGCTGTTGGGCATCTTCGAGATACCGCGCGAGCGCGTCAGCGCCTTGCTCGAAATGTCGATTGATATGAGCGCGCTGCTCGGGCGGAAGCGCATGGCCCTCACGCAAGACCAGCCTGGTCAGAATATCATGCTTGCGGCCATACCGAATGATGGTCATCCAGATCTCCTCAACCTCGGCTGATAGCTGCTCTCCAGTTTGCAGCCGCTTGGCGGGATGGCGGGCAATGGTCTCCTCAATCAGTCCTGCAAAGAATTCATCGATAAGCGCGACAAACAGCGACGGCTTGTTTTCAAAATGCAGGTAAAAGGTCCCCTGCGCTACGCCCGCATTCGCGACGATGTCCGCGACGCGGGTTGCCGTATATCCGTGCTGAGTGAAAAGCCGGGCCGCGGCAGCTTTCAATTTTCTGGCGATGTCATCGGTCATTTGAACACCTCGGTGTGACTGACGCATCAGTCAGCGAGGTATTACAGACCTGCAGGGTTCTTTTTGGCCGTACTCTATGGTTGCCTTTAAGCGTGGGATAGTCCTTCGCACGCCCGCCCTGTGGCCGGATCGAGGAGACTGCGTAGCCGGGACCACTTATCCCGTAACGTTTGCCGGTGGCGGATTGGAAAAAGCCCGGTTTACGCGAAATCCGACAATCAGAGCCAGCAGCGTGAGCAACTGCGCGACTATTGTCTCGACAGTCGGGAAGAAGCCGAGTTCGGCGAGGCGCGGCAAGCCGGCAATGAAAGTGGCGGTAAGAACTCCGGCCTCCTGGAAAGCGCCCACGCCCTTGCCCGCGAGAATGACCGCAAGTATCGCAATCAGGATAGCACTGTAGCGGAAGAACTGGGTGATCGGCAGTTTGCGGCTGTAGCGCAGCATGGCCCATGCAATGAGCGCCAGCAGCGCGACTGCGGACAAGGCACCTGCCAGTATGATGCCACTGCTCTGCGGGTTCCACAGGGCAGCGTAGAACAGGATAGTCTCGAACGCTTCCCGGTAGACGACCACGAATGCGAGACCGAAGAGAAACCATGCCGATCCGCGCGAGAGCGCCTTGCCCATTTTTTCCTGGATATAGCGCCGCCATTCCTCGGCCTGGGATTTGCCGTGCATCCAGATCCCGACCGATACGAGTATGACAGCCGCAAGCAACGCGCCGATCCCTTCGGTCATCTCGCGGCTCGCACCGCTGATGCTGACGAAGTAGGTTGCTACGACCCAGGTGGCGACACCTGCAAGAAGAGCGGCGATCCATCCACCATGGACATAGGGCAATACCTCGGAGCGCTGCGACTTTTTCACAAAGGCGATCATGGCGATCACAACCAGAAGTGCTTCGATCCCCTCGCGCAGCAGGATGGTGAACGCGCCGAGAAAGGTCGAGATTTCGCTGGCCGCCTCAGGGGCTAACGCTCCCTCGGCGCTGGCCAGCAGACTATCGATGCGAGCCCTTAGTTGCTGTAGTTCGGATGGGTCCGCCCCGGACTCTATTCCGGCCCGGAATTGCCCGAGCGCCTGTTCTACCTCCCGCATCAAACCGCCATCGCGCGTTGCCAGGAGGGCCTCCAGGGGTTCGAACCCGTCGAGATAGGCAGACAGGGCAAGCTCCCGCGCTTCCTCACGGTCGCCAGCCTGATAAGCTGACAGGCTGCGATCGAGCATATCGCGAACGAAGGCGAGCGAACCGGCGTCATTTGCCTGTCCCACCGCATCCGGATTGGCGCGAAGATAGGCCATGACGGCGAGCGCACGGTCCTCGCCGATCTGCTCGGCCAGACTTTCCGGTGTGAGCGCGGCGAGCGTCTGGAGATCGGGGACAAGCTGGCGTATGCCATCATCTTCCCGCCAGATACGCTCGCCTTTGGCCACATCTTCAAAAGCAATGCTGCCGGCATAGAATGCAAGCGCCCAGCGATCCTCGTCGGATAGCGATGCGAAGCTGGCCATGGACGTTCCTTCAAGCCCCTGCGTGATGACCTGGTAAAGCCCGAACGCACTGCGCTGCCGTGCCCGGTCGATATCGGTAAAGTCGATCGGCGGGGGATCGAGCGCCTGCATTGCGGCTGGTGGCGCACTTCCGGCGGCGCCGTGGCACGAGGCGCAGTTCTGCGCGAAGAGAGTGCGGGCGCGGACAAGGTCGGGCGCCTGCGAAGGGGCGAGCGGAACCGGGTAGGCTGTCAGCAACGAGGCTGCCAGCGCGCGCGCGAAGCGCCCAACTCGCTCGGCGGGTTCCTTGTTGGCGATCAGAGCTCGCAGCTGGTCCGATCGGCGGATGAGTGCTTGATTGTCTTTAGTGTCCGGCAATGCAGCGATCTGCCGCGCCACGACATCGGAAAACTCCACCATTTCGCGATATTCGAATTCGTCGGCAACACGTCCGTCGGAAACCGCGGAGGCGTAGTCGACCGCGATATAATCGAGCAAGCGCCAAGTGGTTCGCACATCGGGCTCTTCCGCGCTCGCGGTGGCGGACAGACACAGCGCAAGCGCCAGCAGAATGAGCCGCATTGCCGGATGGACGGTGGCGGAGACGATGCGATGCATGCGGGGGCTCTATATCTGTTGCAATTAATTCGCAATAGCAGGGTAAAGACGGAAACGTATTTTCCCAATCCGCAATCGCGGCATATTCTGGAGTTTAGGTAGAGCGCAGTTCGCCACGTGCCTGTTTGAAGACTTCGGCACTTCCCCACACCGCCAGTCCTGCCATGATGCTCGCCACAACCAGATCGGGCCACGCACGGCCGGTGCCGAAAACGCCAATCGCTGCCGCCAGCACGGCGATATTACCGATCGCGTCGTTGCGCGAACAGATCCACACCGAGCGCATGTTCGCATCGCCCGAGCGATACCGGAACAGCATCGCGGCGACGGCGAGATTTACCGCCAGAGCAAGAGAACCGATGGCGCCCATCGTTCCCGGGTCGGGCGACGCCCCGACAAAGAAACCCCAGATGGCCGAGCCGAGCACCCACAGGCCGAAAGCCAGCATGGTCGCCGCCTTTACGAGAGCCGCACGTGCGCGCCAGACGAGCGCCATCCCCGCTACGCCAAGACTGATAGCATAGTTTGCCGCATCACCGAGAAAGTCGAGCGCGTCGGCCTGCAAGGCGCGCGAATCCGCAGCAATGCCTGCCACGATCTCCACACCGAACATGATTGCATTAAGGCCCAGCGCGATCCACAGAATGCGCCGCCATGTCGGATCGTTGTTGTTTGCACCGGCCTCATCGGGGCCGCAGCAGGTCTTTCCCATTTACTCGACTCCTTGCGTCGATCCGCCCTATGCACCTTGTAGTAACTACAAGGTCAAGCGGCAGGAGCCTTTGTCATGAGAATTGGTCAACTTGCCCGGATAACCGGCGTCAAATCCGAAACAATCCGCTTCTACGAGCGCGAAGGTATCCTCGCTGCCCCTCCGCGCACGAAGGCCAATTATCGCGACTATGGACCTGCAGAGGAAGCGCGCCTTAACTTCATACGGCGCGCGCGTGATCTCGGCTTCTCGATGGCACGCATCAGGGAATTGCTCGATCTCTCCGATGATGCCGACCGGTCCTGCGCGGGCATTGACGCTCTG
The DNA here is from genome assembly GCF_034375205.1 of Pelagerythrobacter marinus. NCBI lineage: Bacteria > Pseudomonadati > Pseudomonadota > Alphaproteobacteria > Sphingomonadales > Erythrobacteraceae > Pelagerythrobacter > Pelagerythrobacter marinus. The sequence goes on from NZ_CP139719.1 coordinate 1,687,647, forward strand.
GCCAGAAGCCATCTCGGCGAAGTCGAGCGCAAGATCGCCAGCCTGGAGGCGTTGCGGACGGAGCTTGGGCGCATGATCGCTGCCTGCGAGCAAGACACGGTAGGCGATTGTCGCATCATCGATGCACTTGCCGGTACCACCGAGCCTTGATGCCCGCGCCTCGTGCGCCAGTTCGGTCAGGCTCGCCGATGCACGGCTTTTGTCCGCCGCCCCTAAGAGACTTAACTTCGGGAAAGGCCGACGGGTGCGAAGCTGCCCGTGTCGCCATCCCGGGTCTGTCGAACGGGTTATGATGCTGCTGTCGGCCAGTTCCAGACGGCCATTTTTTCAATGCTCATATCCGCCATAGTGTAGGGGATCCCGCCGACGCCAAGCCCGGAGCGGCGCAGCCCTGCAAAAGGCATCCAGTCGACGCGGAATGCCGTATGGTCGTTCACCATCACAGCCGATCCCGCCAGAGACTGTATGCAATGATTAGCGATTGACAGGCGATCCGTGAATACAGCGGCCTGAAAGGCGTAAGGCAGGGCATTGGCCTGCTTGATAGCCAGGTCGATATCGTCATAGCCATACACGCAGATCACGGGGCCGAAGATTTCTTCCTGGGATACCTTGGAACTTTCGGGAGGATCGACAATGACGGTCGGGGAGAAAAGAGTATCACTCAGACGGCTTCCCCCGCACACCAGGGTGCCGCCTGCTGCGATGGCTTCATCGACCCAGCGTTCGACGCGGTCAACTTCCTCCGTTCGGATCAGGGGTCCGCATTGGGTCTGAGCATCGGCGGGATCGCCCACGACCAGCTTTTCGGCAGCTCGCCCTAGGTCATTGGCGAAGTCTTTCAATTCTGCAGCAGGGACGAATACGCGCTGTACGGAAACGCAGACCTGACCCGAATGATAGAACCCGCCTTTAAGCAACGAGGCGATCACTGCTGCGCGCTCCACGCCGTTGTCCACGATTACCGGCGCCGCGCCGCCGTGCTCGAGAGCAATGCGGGTCCCCGGCGCCAGCTTCGAGCGAAGCATCCAGCCGATTTTCGCAGAACCGATGAATGAGAAGAACGCCGTGCGCGGATCGGTTACCATTCTTTCGGCGATATCGTTGCCGCAAGGTGCGAACCGGCACCAGGCCTCGGGCAGGCCGGCTTCATGGAGAATGCTCACGAAGCTCTGGCATGACAGAGGCGTTTCCAGCGCAGGCTTGATGAGAACGGGGCACCCGGCTGCTACCGCCGGTGCAACCTGATGGACGATCAGGTTGAGGGGGTGATTGAATGCCGAGATCGCCACGACAGGACCGATCGGCTCGCGGAAGGTATATGCCGTCCTTCCCGCACCCGCTTCTGTCAGGTCCATGGGGATCTCGTGGCCGCCGCCATCGCTGAGCGCCTGAACGCACAAGTCGACGCTGCTGATCGCGCGACCGGCTTCCACGCGCGCATCGACCAGGGGTTTGCCGCCCTCCCTGACGATCTGGAGAGCGAGATCCTCGGCTCGTTCGCGCATGATATCCGCAGCCCGCCGGAGGATGGCGATACGCTCGTGCACGGCAAGCCAGCAACTGCGGTCGCGGTGGAGCAACTGCGCTTCATTCAGCCATTCATCGATTTGAGCCCAGTCGACAAGCGCCACTTCTGCAATCGGCGAGCGGTCGAAGGGATTGTGAACGATCGTTTTCATAGCTCGCACACCTTCGCGCCGAGTTCGTCGATCAGCACCTTCTTGTTTTCGGAATAGTCGACGGGCAGATCGACAAGGTGCACGCCGCCAGCCTCGAATGCGGCGTTCAGGACCGCCACAAGATCTGCGCTCCGTTCGACCCGGTGACCGGTCGCTCCATAGCTTTGTGCGTAGGTGACGAAGTCGGGATTGGAAAAGGTCAGGCCGTAGTCCGGAAAGCCGAGCTGGTCCTGCTTCCAGCGGATCATGCCGTATGCTGCATCGTTCAGAACGAGAACGACAAGGTTCAGTCCAAGCCTGACGGCCGTTTCCAGTTCCTGCGAGTTCATCATGAACCCGCCATCGCCGCATACCGCGAGCACTCTGCGCCCCGGCGCCAGCATCGCAGCCATCATGGCGGATGGAAGGCCAGCACCCATCGTCGCCAATGCATTGTCGAGCAGGATGGTGCCAGGCTCGTGGGCGATGTAGTTTCTGGCGAACCAGATCTTGTAGATGCCGTTGTCGAGCGCAACGATATCATCGCGCGCCATTACGCTGCGTACGTCGGCAACCACGCGCTGGGGGACCATTGGAAAACGTTCGTCGTCGCTGGTCTCGGAGATGTGCGATGCAATCTCGTGATGCAGGGCGGTATAATAGCTGCGGTCGCACTGCAGCTTGCCATCCAGGCGGTTTCCCAGCCGCTCGACCGATCCGGCGATGTCGCCGATGACCTCGAGCTGCGGGAAGTAGACCTGATCGACTTCGGCTGCCTTGTAATTGATATGGATGACGGTCTGCCCGCCCGGCTCCATGAAGAAGGGAGGCTTCTCGACCACGTCGTGACCGATATTGACGATCAGATCGGCCTTCTCGATCGCGCAGTGGACATAATCGCCCGACGATAGCGCCGCGGTGCCCAGATAAAGCTCGTTATCTTCGTCGACCACGCCTTTACCCATCTGGGTGTCGAAAAAGGGAAAGCCGGTATCGGCCACGAATTTGCGCAACGCCTTCGAAGCGCGGCGGCGGTTCGCTCCAGCTCCGATCAGCAGCAGAGGCCGCTGCGCAGCAAGAATACGCCGGGCTGCTTCATCCAGAGCGGCATCACCCGCTACGGCATAGCGCCTGTCATGCGGCGGTATGACCGGTTCGACCGTTTGCTCTTCAGCAATGTCTTCGGGCAGTTCCAGAAGGACGGCACCGGGCCTTTCTTCCTGCGCCAGGCGGAAACCTTCGCGAACGAGCGAGGGAATGCGATTGCCGTTCACGATCTGGGTCGAAGCCTTGCATAGCGGCGTAAACAGGGAAACAACGTCGACAATCTGGAACTGGGCCTGCTTCGATGTCTTTATCGGTTTCTGCCCGGTGATGATGACGAGCGGAAAGGCCCCGAGCGCGGCATAGGCCGCCGGAGTTGTCAGGTTCGTCGCACCAGGCCCGAGAGTTGCGAGGCAAACCCCCGCCTTGCCGGTTAGCCGGCCATAGGTCGCCGCCATAAAGCCCGCACCTTGCTCATGGCGCGTCAATACCAATTCGATTGAGGACGTGCGCAGGGATTCCAGCAGGTCGAGGTTTTCTTCGCCGGGAACGGCAAAGATGTATTCCACCTTTTCAGCCTCTAATGCAGCGATAAACAAGTCAGAGGCTTTCATTTTTGATATTCCCTTTTCAGAAGCATGAATGCCCTACGGCAATGCTTTCTCACTACAACCGCAAAGAGAGTCACAGACGCAAGGAGCCCCGCCTCATTCGCACCATGCCGTTCAGCGAATGTTCTGAAATGCGCGTAGCCGCAAAAAGTATCCTAAAAAACATGACCTTTGGATTTGGCAAGAAGGTAGGGACTGCGTTTCTTGACATTCCCACCGCCGCAGCATGAGTCCGCGATCCACCTCGTGTGCCCCCACGCGGAACCGGTGCAATTTGCGAGATCGGCGAAAATGTTTTGCTTGCCCATCAAGGCATGGCGGAGAAAGATATTTTCCCGCGCTGGAATCACGTGCCGATGACATTCGGATGCCTGAATGGCTAGGCCAGTGATCTGCGGTGCAGTTGACCTATCTGCATTGACATGATCGATGAGTACCGGGCCCAGGCCTAATTTCTATCGTCCGGAGAATCAGAGATATCTGCCGATCATCCAAGGAACCAATATGTACCGAAGTCTTGGTCTTTCGATCGCCGTCGCAGTCTTCGCGAGCGATCTCATTTCAAAATGGCTTATTGTGAATGTGGTCATGGACCCTGCCCGCACGATAGATGTTTTTCCATTCTTCAATCTGGTGCTCGGATATAATCGCGGTGTTACATTCGGCCTTCTGAGTTCCGGTAATCCAATCGCGCCCTATTTGCTGTCCGGGTTCGCGCTTCTTGTCGTGGGCGTTCTGGCCAGATGGCTCTGGCGCAGTACCGTACGCCTTGAATCCGCCGCGATAGGTTCGATCATTGGCGGTGCATTGGGTAACGTTGCCGACCGACTGGCGGACGGAGCGGTCACCGATTTTCTCGACTTCTATGTCGGCGGCTATCACTGGCCGGCGTTCAATCTCGCGGATGTCGGAATAGTCCTTGGAGTGGCATTGCTTCTCGTTACCTGGTGGTCCGGAGAAACGCAGCGCGACGATGGCACCGCGCCGAAAGTGTAGATTCTGCGCTTTTGCCGAGGCAATCTTTAGGCGGATTTTCTAGCAAGCCCGCCGATGATGCCGCAGTCGGTGGCAGTGCCCCCATCGCAGGCCCGTGCCAGGCCGATCAGTTCCTGTCTCATCGCCTGCAGCTGTTCGATCTGCTCCTCCACCCGGCGCAAATGATTTCGTGCCAAAGTCGCAGCGTCCTTGCAATCCCGGTTTGGTGCGTCCGACACTTCGAGCAGCGAGCGAACTTCGGACACCGAAAAGCCCAAACCCCGAGCCCGCCGGATGAATGCGAGCCGTTCGACATCGGCGTCTGCGTAAATCCTTCGTCCCGACTGGGAGCGCGGAGCGGGCTTCAGAAGACCGATCTCTTCATAATAGCGAACGGTGTTGACTTTGGTCCCGGTCGCGCGGGCAATTTTTCCTATCTGCATTCTTTAATCCTCGATGATAGCCATCGCAGGGTGTGTGTCTCCGCGACGCAATCGCACATCGGCCGTCAGACTTTCTGCGAAAGGTTCGCAGAAAGTCCTTGATCCTCCAGTAACTGGAGATTGTAAAGCTCAAAAATCATGAGTTTAGATGATTCGGAAGACTGTGGTTGCACCGGCGACCCCGAGAGGGCGGTTGACGATCCGCAATACCGCCGCGCGCTTTGGATCGTGATTATCCTCAATGTCGGTTTCGGCATGATCGAGCTGGCCGCCGGGTTTTTAGCCGCGAGCCAGGCGCTCAAAGCCGACGCGCTGGATTTCCTTGGCGATGGCTCGATCACCTTCATCGGACTGCTTGCGCTCGGATGGACGGCATCGACGCGTGCTCGGGTGGCGCTCGCGCAAGGTTTGTTTCTGGCGGCGCTTGGTGTGAGCGTGATCGGCGCGGCGATATGGCGCATGTTCGATATGGTGCAACCGGAAGCCGGAATCATGGGCTGGGTGGGGTTTGTCGCCCTGCTTATCAACCTTGCCGCCGTTTTTGTGCTCGCTCGCTTTCGCAAAGAAGGCGATGCTCAAGCGCGCGCGATATGGCTATTTTCGCGCAACGATGCCCTGGCCAATGTCGCGGTCATTGTCGCAGCCGGTTTGGTTTATTGGTTGGGAAGCGCATGGCCTGATATCATCGTGGCCGCTGCGATTGCATTTTTGTTCCTCCATTCGGCTCTCGAAATTATCCGCCATGCGCGCAGCGATATGAAAACGCAGCAGATTGCATGATGAAATATTTGGCGCGCCTGTCCGGCATTTGCCTGGCCCTTCTGTTGTCGTTCGGCAGCGCGCAAGCGTTGGCGGCAGAACCCAACACGATCTGGCGCCTGCTCGATTACATGGCGGTAGATTATGCAGCTGCCGTCGAGGACGGCGAAGTCGTCAACGAAGTCGAATATGAGGAAATGGTCGAATTCGCCGGTTCGGTACGATCGGGTATTGCGGAATTGCCTGAACGCCCCGGTCGCGTTCGGCTAGAGGCAAACGCGAAGCAACTTGAAGCCGATATCCTCTCGATGGCCCCCGTTGATCAAGTTGCCACGGCAGCCAGAAAGCTCGCTGCGGATCTCCTAGCCATCTATCCGATCACGCTCTCGCCTTCGAGGGCGCCCGATCTTGAGCGCGGAAGACTGCTGTACCAGGAGACTTGTGCCAGTTGCCACGGGGTGTCAGGAAACGGTCGCGGGCCGGCGTCTGCGGGCCTTGATCCGCCGCCGATCGCATTTACCGACGTCGATCGCGCGCGCCAGCGTAGCATCATGGGTCTCTATCAGGTTATCGACCAAGGGATCGATGGCACCGCCATGCCCGGTTTCTCACAGCTCTCCTCCGACGATCGTTGGGCCCTGGCCTTCTATTCGGGATCCGTCGCCTTTGAGCCGGCGGACGAAGGGGCGCGTCTATGGAAGTCAGATTCCGAACTACGTAAACGCTTTCCCGATCTTGCCGCTCTCACGAAGATCACGCCGGACGAACTGGCAGGAGAGATCGGGCAAGAGCGCGCGGACGCGCTCATGGCCTATCTTCGGGCCAACCCGTCGGCGATCGCCGATGCAGCGGGGCCTCTTGGCATCACACGTACCCGGCTCGCAGAAGCTGAACGCGCCCACGCGAACGGGAATATTTCCCGGGCCAAGGAGCTCGCACTGTCGGCATATTTGGACGGGTTCGAACCCGTCGAACCGATATTGGCGACACGCAATCCGGATCTTCTGGTGCGTATCGAGAGCGGGATGATGGACTTGCGTGCAGCCATCGACGCAGATCTGCCGACCTCTGCGATAAGCGAACGGATCCGGGCCATCGAGGGTTTGCTCGTACAGGCTGAAAATGTCCTTGCGCCGGAATCTGCGACGGGATGGTCAACCTTTGTGGCATCTTTCGCGATCCTCCTCCGCGAGGGTCTGGAGGCATTGCTGATCGTGATCGCCATGATCGCCTTTGTGAAAAAGTCGCAGCGCTCCGAGGTATTGCCCTATGTCCATGGCGGGTGGACCGGTGCGCTGGTAGCAGGCGCGTTTACTTGGCTTGCGGCGACCTATCTTCTCGACATCAGCGGTGCCGGCCGGGAATCGATCGAGGCATTCGGTGCGCTGATTGCAGCGCTGGTCCTCCTGTCGGTTGGCGTCTGGATGCACGGAAAATCACAGGCAGACAATTGGCAGCGCTATATCCGCGACAAGCTTGGCAAGGCGCTTTCGCGCGGATCGCTCTGGTTTCTGTTCGGGATCGTATTCCTTGTCGTCTATAGAGAGGTCTTCGAAACCATCCTTTTTTACGCTGCGCTGTCCGCTCAGGGAAGTACGGGCTATCTGCTGGCGGGCGCTGCCACGGCCGGTTTGCTCCTTGTCGTCATCGCCTGGCTGCTGCTGCGCTACAGCCGGACGCTGCCGATCGGAAAGTTCTTTGCCTACAGTTCGGTGCTCATCGCCCTGCTTGCGATTGTCCTGATTGGCAAAGGGATCGCGGGTTTGCAGGAAGCGGGTGTGATCGGAATTGCACAGATAGCCGGCGGTCCGCGACTAAGTATGCTTGGAGTTTATCCGACGTTCCAAGTGATTGGCGCTCAATTTGCAATGGCATCCGCACTTTTACTTGGTTTCTGGATTAATCACACCCGAGCATCAAACAATGACCGGTCACGCGATGCAGTGTGATAATATATCTTTCTATTACGGCGTTTGTGTCGACCCAGGTCGGTACATGAATAGCGCATTTGTTCGTTCTTATGCATTGAGCTGCGCGACGGCTTCGGCATTCGAAGAGAATATCGACTTGTGCCATGTGATTGGTCCTGCTAGCGGGGCCAAATTGTCATGACCCTCCGTACGCCCCTTCTTGCCTTGAAGCCGTTTTTCGCCATGCTGATTCTCTTCGGCCTGGTGTTCAGCGTAAGCGTGGACGCGGCGGTATGCGGGCCTGAAATTGGCGAACTTACAAGTGTCGAAGCTGCAAGTAGCGAGACTGGTCAAGACTTGCCGGACAGCCCGAATGAGCAGCATGGCATCTGCGCCCACGGCCATTGCCATCATGGAGTCCAGTTTGCAGGTAATGCGGATATCGGGGCCGGTGAGCGTTCATCCGGTGCACAGCATTTCTTCGAACCCGTCGGCCTGACTGCAGTCCAGCAAGCGATTTTGACGCCCCCTCCTCGAATCTGACGTCCAGTATTGCCGCCGCAATGTCGGCGCGCATTCGGCATGTCAGTAGAGGAAAAATCAATTCATGTTTGCCATTATTTGGCGAGGCGCCCTTTTTGCAGGGCTGAGCCTCGCAGTACTGCCCGGTGCGGTGCGTGCACAAGATCGCGCCGTGTTGACGCTCGACGAAGCTCTCGCGCGTGCGGGTGTGGACGAAAGCGCGCAGGTGCAATCAGACAATCCGCGTTTGATCGGGCCGCAGGCCGAAACGGACGCGGCACGCGCGCTTATCGATCAGGCACGGCTTCGGCCAAATCCTGAGCTTGCCTTTGAAGCGGAGAACATCGCAGGAAGCGGTGCCTTTTCAGGGCTGCAAGCAACCGAATATACGTTGTCTTTGAGTCAGCGCCTCGAGCTAGGCGGCAAGCGGGGCGCACGCATTCGCTCGGCCGAGGCCGAGGCGCGCGTGGCAATGCTTTCTGGAGAATTGTCGGTCGCTGAGCTGAGTCGCATGGTGCGCGAACGCTACATCGAGGCGGTCGCTTCAGCTGCGCGACTGGAACTTGCCCGCGACGTAGTCGAACGCAATCGCGAACTCGCGCGTATAGCTGGCCTGCTTGTCGAAGTTGGCCGCGAGCCGCCGCTGCGCTCGCTTCGTGCAGAAGCGGCCCTTGCTGAAGCCGAGGCGGAGTTTGAAGCCGCGCGAGCTTCAGAGATAGCGGCGCGGAGCGCGTTGGTGGCGCTCTGGGGTGAAACGTCCCCTCCCCCGGACGTGCCATCGGCGTTTCCCGGGATCGAACCTCCTGCGATGCTTCTTGCATCGCCTTCTGCTTTGCGTCTCCAAGTTGCGCGTGCCGAACGCGAGGCGGCGGACGCTGCGATCGACAGGGAGCGCTCTTTGGGTGTTCCCGATCCGGCCATCTCCGCCGGTGTCAGGCGGTTCGAGGAAAGCAGGGATCAAGCCTTCCTAGTGGGCGTCTCGATTCCCCTTCCTTTCCGCAATCGCAATCAGGGTAACATCGCCGCTGCCGAGGCCCGCTTCCGCGCGGCCTCCGCACGCGAGGCTGTCGCCCGCGCGGATTTCGAACTCGAAGTAACCCAGGCGCGCGGCCGCTTTCTCGCCGCCGAGGCTCGTGTAGAGACTCTGTCCCAAACCTCCCTGCCTCAAGCGGAAGAAGCCTTGCGCCTCGTCCGGATTGGGTATCGCAACGGCAGGTTCCCGCTGATCGAGGTTCTGGCTGCGGCCGAAGCCCGCGATGCAATCCGAGAAGCCTTGATCCAAGCCCAGGAAGATCGCGGTCGCCTGGCGGCGCAGTTGATCTGGCTTGGCGCCCAATGAGGAAAATACCCATGAACCGTAAGCGTTTGGCTGTACTGATCGGCCTGATCATTCTTGTTTTTGCGGCTGCTGTAATGCTGTGGCCGGACAACGGCGCAGAACCGCACAGCGAAGAGGAAACCGAAGAAAGCGATCTCCCGGAAGGACTGGTCCTACTCGGCGAAGAGCAGATTCGAAGCTCCGAAATCATGGTCGAGACCGTTGGTGAGGGCTCGGCGGTAGAGCTAGTGTTCCCAGCCACAATCGCCGCTAGCCCCACAGGCAGCGCGCGGATCGATGCGCGAGCGGCGGGCGTGGTGCGGAGCGTTCAAAAAACGCTGGGTGATTACGTCCGGCAGGGTGAAACCATTGCGCGTATCGAAAGTGCGGAAGCGGCAGCTTTGGCATCGCAATTGAGCGCGGCGCGCGCGCGCGTCAACGAATTGTCAGCCGCCTATGAGCGCGAACGCCGGCTTTTCGAAGCCAATGTTACGGCGCGGCAGGATCTCGAAGCGGTGCGCGCCAATCTCCAGGTCGCCCAGTCAGAACTGTCCCGCGCGCAGGCAGCGGTTGCGGCAGCGGGCGTGAGTGGCGACGGTCGGTCTTTGGCGGTTACCAGCCCTCTTGCAGGACGGGTAACGGCGGCGCCTATTGTCCTTGGTTCGTTTGTCGATGCGGGAGAGGAACTCTACCAAATCGTGAATCCTAATGCGATGCAGATCGAAGTCGCGCTCCCCTCTGCAGAAGCAAGCCGTATTCAGCCAGGCGATGAAGCCACGCTGGAACTTGCAGAAAACCGCGAGATCGGAGCGCGGGTCCGCTCCGTCACGCCATCGCTCGATCCTGAGAGCCGCAGCGCGACGGCAGTCCTTTCGCTCACGCGGTCCATCCCCGGTCTTCAACCAGGTGCCTTCCTGCAAGCGCGCATCCGGCCTTCGGGCGAGGTCGACACGGGCCGCATGTCGGTGCCCGAAAGCGCGGTGCAGTCACTCGACGGCCAGGAAGTGGTTTTCGTGCGCACTCGCCGCGGCTTCCAGACCCGTCCGGTGGTGACCGGCGCACGTTCCGGAGGCCGCGTGGTGATCGAATCCGGTCTCGAAGCGAACTGGCGGATCGCAACCGAGAATGCCTTCCTGCTCAAAGCCGAACTCGAAAAAGAGGAAGCCGAACATGGACACTGATCGCATGCAGGAAACGGAGCACTCGCACCGCCACGGCCTGATCGGCATGATCCTCGACATGGCCGTGCGTTTTCGCTGGGCCATGGTCGTTTTGACGATCGGTGTCGCCATCTATGGCGTGATGAACCTTCTTCGGCTTCCCATTGACGCCGTACCCGACATTACGAACGTTCAGGTGCAGATCAATACCGAAGCGCCCGCCCTTTCCCCCTCCCAGGTCGAAACGCAGGTAACCTATCCGGTGGAAACCGGTCTTGCCGGGATCGATGGTCTGGAAATGACCCGTTCGATTTCGCGCAACGGGTTCAGCCAGGTTACTGCAATCTTCGAAGAAGGTACTGACATCTATTTCGCGCGGCAGCAGGTCAATGAGCGCCTGACGCCGATCACCGCTTCGCTGCCCGAAGGAGCAGAACCGGTAATGGGACCTATCTCGACCGGTCTGGGCGAAGTGCTCATGTATACGATCGAGTTCGAGCATCCGGGGGGCAAGGAAGCACCGAAGGGCAATGCGGTCGGTTGGCAGTCCGACGGAAGCTTCGTTACCGAACGCGGTGACAGGCTCGATAGCGATGTCGCTAAGGCTGCTTATCTGCGTACCATTCAGGACTGGGTGGTCGCTCCACTCATGCGGTCGGTCGATGGCGTCGCCGGTGTCGATTCCATCGGGGGTTTCCGAAAGCAATATCTCGTACAGCCCGATCCTGCTCGCATGACAGGCTACGGGCTTTCATTCGATGAGGTGATCGAAGCGCTGGAAGCCGCCAACCTTGCCGAAGGCGCGAATTTCGTCGAGCGATCAGGAGAGGCCCTGCTGGCTCGTGTCGATGCACGGCTCGGCAGTGTCGAGGACATCGAGCAAGCAGTCATATCTACACGTGAAGGCGTTCCCATTCGCGTGGGAGATGTCGCAACGGTCAGCATTGGCGGTGATCTCAGAACCGGGGCTGCATCGCTGAATGGCGACGAGGCTGTGGTTGGTACCGTCCTCATGCGGGCAGGAGAAAACAGCCGCACTGTTTCAGCCCAGGCCGCTGAGAGGCTTGATGAAGTCCGCACCTCCCTGCCGCAAGGTGTGGTAGCCGAAATCGTCTACAATCGTTCGTCTCTTGTCGATGCAACGATCGCGACCGTCGAGAAGAATCTCGTCGAGGGTGCGCTGCTGGTCATAGCCATCCTGTTCCTTTTGCTCGGCAACATACGCGCCGCAATTATCGCCGCTCTGGTTATCCCTTTTTCGATGCTGATGGCATCGATCGGCATGAACCGGCTCGGAGTGTCAGGCAATCTGATGAGTCTGGGCGCGCTTGACTTCGGTCTGATCGTCGATGGGGCCGTGATTATCGTCGAGAATAGTGTGGCACGTCTTGCGGCCAGACAGGAGCATGAGGGCCGGCTCCTGACACTTGGCGAACGGCTGACGGAAACGCGGCTTGCCGCGCAGGAGATGATCAAGCCGACTGTCTATGGTCAGGCGATTATCCTTCTGGTGTTCGCACCGTTGCTGACCTTCACCGGAGTCGAGGGCAAGACGTTCTCGCCGATGGCCATCACGGTCATGCTGGCGCTCGCGTCGGCATTCGTACTCTCGCTGACTTTCGTCCCGGCGATGATCGCGATCCTGCTGAACAAAAAACTGACGGAGAAGGAAGTCAAACCGATCCGGATGGCCAAGGAACGCTATGGGCCTCTTGTCCGCAAAGCCATCGCCCGCCCTTGGCCGGTGATCGGGGCCGGTGCCGGCATTTTTGCCGTTGCTGCTCTGGTGTTCAGTTTCCTTGGCAGCGAGTTTACGCCGCAGCTCGACGAGCGCGATATCGCGGTGCAATCATTGCGAATCCCTTCCACATCTCTCGAGCGGTCTCTGGCGATGCAGCGGCGAGTAGAAGATCGATTGGAGGAATTTCCGCAAGTGCAGCTGGTATTCTCACGTACCGGTACTGCGGAAGTGGCCAGCGACCCGATGCCGCCCAACGCCTCCGATGCGTATGTGATCCTGAAGCCGCGCGATGAATGGCCTGACCCGGATCTTTCGAAAGACGATCTGGTGGCAGAAATGGAGAGTGCTCTGGGAGGCCTGGTTGGCAATCTCTATGAGTTCAGCCAACCAATCGAACTTCGCTTCAACGAACTGATCGCTGGCGTGCGCGGCGATGTCGCGGTCAAGATCTACGGCGACGATCTGAGCGCCATGACCTCGGCAGCGAACGGGGTCGCCGGCATCTTGCGCGAGGTCGAGGGAGCTGCGGATGTCAAAGTCCAGCAGGTCACCGGGTTCCCGACGCTTGATATTGCCTTCGATCGTCCAACGATCGCTCGATATGGGCTGAAGGTCGAAGACGTCGCTCAATCCGTCGCAATTGCTTTGGGCGGGCGGCCTGCCGGACTCGTGTTTGAAGGCGATCGAAGGTTCGAGGTCGTCGTTCGGCTTTCGGATGCGACACGCGATGATTTCGATCAGCTTGGTGCATTGCCGGTGCTGCTTCCGAACGGAGCAACCATACCGCTGCGCTCGGTCGCTGAATTCCGGGTTGTGGATGGCCTTGCCGAAGTCCGCCGTGAACAGGGACGCAGGCTGGTGATCGTTTCCTCCAATGTGCGCGAGCGCGATCTTGGATCCTTCGTTGAGGAAGCGAGGGCGAATGTCGAGGCGCAGGTCGAATTGCCCGCTGCAGCCTTTATCGAGTGGGGCGGTCAATACCAGAACCTGCAAGCTGCGCAGGAACGGTTGCAGATCGTTATCCCGATCGCTTTCGCGGTTATTCTCCTGTTGCTCTATATGGCAGTCGGAGGCTGGGTTCCCGCTCTGGCTGTTTTCAGCGCGATCCCGCTCGCCCTCGCTGGCGGCATCTTCTCGCTGGCTCTGCGCGGAATGCCGTTTTCGGTTTCGGCGGCAGTCGGGTTCATCGCCCTCTCGGGCGTGGCGACCCTCAACGGTCTCGTGATGGTGACTGCAATACGCCAGCGTCTGGACAAGGGGATGGCGCTCGATGAGGCCATTGTGGAAGGCGGACTGGCGCGTTTGCGTCCAGTATTGATGACCGCTCTGGTCGCGTCGCTCGGGTTTGTCCCCATGGCGATCGCGACCGGTACCGGAGCGGAGGTTCAACGGCCTCTAGCAACGGTGGTCATTGGCGGTCTGATCACCGCCACTGCGCTCACCTTGTTCGTCCTTCCCGCGATCCTGAAGCTCGTCTTCGCCACCAGAAAGGATGACCGGACGTGGCGTCAACGCTGGTGGGACCGCCTGCGCCGCAACGTCACTCCCGAGGAACGGCAAGAGCTGCAAGAGGTTACGTGAATGGAGAGCATCAATGATTAGTAGCCAGCTCAGAGTGACTCTTGCCGGCGCCCTGATACTTTCAAGTGTTCCAGCATCGGCGCAGGATCAGAGCACGCTTGTTCCGATCGCCGGTGTCTGGAGCCTTGGTGAAACGCGGTCTTGTGATAGCGGACCGGCCTGGGTGTTTTTCGCAGATGGCTATTATGCCGAAGTGCAGCTTCCGGACGGTGCCCCCGCCGCCGTCGGAATTTGGCGAGACGAGGGCGATGCCATCGCTTACACCCACGCGCACATGCCATTCGAAGGTCATGAACGGCCGATGCGGGTTCGTCATCTTACCATCGAAGAGCGCACCGCCGAAAAACTGACAACCCGCAGTTATCGCGGTGTCACGCGCACGTTTCACCGCTGTCCAGCGAATTCTCTGAAAGTGCCGGCAGGTCAGGACGCACATTGACGCTTTCGTTACGCAATATGCGGGCTTCGCTAGTCCCTTTTAGGGTTTCGCGAACCTGCAAGCTTACGGGTCTGCGGCACCGGGAGCGGTCAATTTCCAATGGGAAGCAATAGGCAATGACGCGAACCATCGAACTCGAAGTCTCACCGCTCCTTCCCGACCTCCCGAGCGAAACAGACCATTGCATCGCTCGCTTGCAGTCTTTGCTCAACTCGCGGATCGGCGTGCACGAGGTCACGATATTGCCGGGCGAGAAAAATGCATCCGCTCGACTAGCGATATCATACGATGCCGATCGCCTGACTGTCCCCCGCATCAAGGAGTTGGCCCATGTGGCCGGAGCGGAAATCTCCGAACGCTACGGACACGTTGTCTGGCAAGCCGATGGCATCAATTCCACCCGCCGTGCCCAAACGGTCGCGGACCTGCTGGCGAGCAAACCCGGTATCCTCGAAGCAAATGCTGATGCGAGCGGGAGGTTCGTTGCCGAATACGACCGTCAGCTAACCGATGAGCCTACGATTGCTGGCGAGCTCAAGAACCTCGGCGTGTCGGTTCTGGCGGGCGATGTCGTCAGGAACGCCGAGCACTCCTCCAAAGACCATAGTCACGATGATGAAGATCATGCCGGACACAGTCATGGCGGAATCTTCGGCGCGAACACCGAACTCTATTTCTCGCTCGCCTCGGGCGCATTTCTCGCGACCGGGTTCGGGATTGAGAAACTATGGTCTGGGCATCCCGGATGGCTGCCATTCGCATGCTATCTCGCGGCGTATTTCTTTGGCGGATTCTTTACCGTCCGAGAGGCGTGGGACAATTTGCGCCTGCGCCGGTTTGAAATCGACAGCCTCATGCTTGTCGCCGCTGCAGGCGCCGCCTTTCTCGGGGAATGGGCCGAAGGCGCGCTATTGCTGTTTCTGTTCAGTTTCGGCCACGCGCTCGAACACTACGCGATGGGGCGCGCTAAGAGGGCGATCGAGGCGCTCGCCGAGCTCGCGCCGGAAACGGCACGAGTAAAACGTGGGGATGACGTCGTTGAGGTTCCGGTCGAGGAGCTGGCGCTAGGCGACGTGGTAATCGTGCGTCCGAACGAACGCCTTCCGGCTGACGGTTTCATCCTGGACGGCGTCAGTGCCATCAATCAGGCTCCGGTGACCGGTGAAAGCGTGCCGGTCGACAAGAGCGCGGTTTCGAATGTCGCTTCTGCGCGCGCAAATCCTGACAATCTTGCGGATGACAATCGCGTCTTTGCGGGGACGATCAACGGATCGGGCGCGCTCGAAGTGGAAGTGACCCGGCGATCGAGCGATACGACCCTCGCCAAGGTCGTCCAAATGGTGAGCGAAGCCGAGGCTCAGCAATCTCCTACCCAGCGTTTCACGCAGCGCTTTGAGCGAATTTTTGTGCCCGCCGTGCTCGCTCTGGCCGGCCTGCTCCTTTTCGCCTGGGTTGTCATCGACGAGCCGTTCCGCGACAGTTTTTACCGGGCGATGGCGGTGCTTGTGGCTGCCAGCCCCTGCGCTTTGGCGATCGCGACCCCGAGCGCGGTCTTGTCCGGAGTGGCCAGAGCAGCACGCAGCGGCATTCTGGTAAAGGGCGGCGCGCCGCTCGAGGATCTCGGTGCGCTCAAAGCCATCGCTTTCGACAAGACCGGTACGCTTACAAAAGGTGAGCCCCGGATTACCGATGTTGTGGCAGCGCCCGGCGTGGCGGAACGAGAGTTGCTTGCGATTGCGTCCGCCGCCGAAAGCCTGAGCGATCATCCTCTGGCACAGGCGATCGTCAAGGATGGCCGCGAGCAGCTCGGCGATGAGACACTGCCCAAAGCGCGCGATCTTGAAAGCTTCACAGGCAAGGGCATCACCGCAATTGTTGGCGGTGAGCGGGTGTGGATCGGCAAGCTCGAGATGTTTGGCCAAGACGGCGTTCCTTCGCTCAGTGAGGGCCTGTCGGGAGAAATCGAGGCCATGCGCGAGCGCGGGCGGACAACAATGGGCGTTCGCTCGGAAACGCGCGATCTTGGAGCGATCGGTTTGCTCGACACGCCGCGGGCGGCAGCAAAGGCGACGCTCGAAGCTTTACGCGGCCTCGGGATCACCCGAATGATCATGATCTCGGGTGACGATCAAAGAGTGGCCGATGCGGTTGGAAAGGATGTCGGCCTCGACGAGGCCTGGGGCAATCTCATGCCCGACGACAAGGTCGAGGCCATCCGCAAGCTTGCCGGTCAGGACAAGGTTGCGATGGTCGGAGACGGGGTCAACGATGCTCCGGCTATGGCGAATGCCACCGTCGGGATTGCAATGGGTGCCGCAGGCTCGGATGTCGCGCTGGAGACAGCCGATGTCGCCCTTATGGCAGATGATCTTGCCCGGCTGCCTTTCGCCGTCGATCTGAGCCGGCAGACCCGCTCGATCATCCGGCAGAACATGATCGTCAGTCTCGGAATTGTCGCTGTGCTTATCCCGGCGACCATTTTCGGTCTCGGGATAGGCCCCGCTGTCGCGGTTCACGAAGGTTCGACATTGATCGTGGTCGCCAACGCGCTCCGGCTTCTGGCGTATAAAGAGAAGAGCGGTGCAAAGGCGATAATGGAGACGCAAGCATGAGCGGCGATGATAACTTCAATCTGGATACGTCTGACAAGCGCCGCACATTATGGATCGTCTTATGGCTTAACGTCGCGATTGCGGTCGGGTTTTTCGTCATGGGCTACTTTGGCGACTCGAATGCGCTGCTGGCCAACGGACTCGACAATTCGTCGGACGCGCTTGTCTACGCTCTCAGTCTCCTTGCGCTGAGTCGACCGCGCTCTTGGAAGCGAGGCGCAGCGCGCTTTTCTGGCGTCATGCTTTTGATCTTTGCCGGCGGAGTGATTGCTGATGCCGTTAGGCGGTTTGTTGAAGGTTCTGAGCCGGGTGGCATCCTGATGATCGCGATGGCTGCCGTCGCGGGCATAGTGAACCTCTATTGCCTTCGCCTGTTGCAAAAGATGCAGAACAAGGACGTCAACATGCGGGCCGCCACCACATTCAGCTTCAATGACTTCATTTCGAACGGCGGGATTATCATCGCTGGCGTCATCGTTATGATCACAGGCGCGAACTGGCCGGACCTTGTGGTCGGCGTCGCTGTGGCTGGCATAGCTCTTTACGGCGGGATCGATATCCTGCGCGACGCGCACAGTGACAAGCACGACGAGGCGGGAACGGTTCATGGCGAAACACGGGAATGAGCCTCGTCCACGAGATATTTGCAACTGAGGATTTGTCGGCGATCCTGACCTTGGCGATGCTGGCAAGCCTCGGCCTGGGTGCTGGCGTTGTCTGGGAAGAAAAGCACGGGCCTACCCCGAACGGAAATGGGTTCGCGGCGGCCGTCCACTCTGGCGCCCTTGCCGCACTTGCGCTTGTTTTGACCGGTCCTGCAGTTGGACAAGCAAGGGGTGACTTCATAGACGCAGCCCTGCTCCCCGCTGGCGGGACTCTCTATCTTCTGGCGGTGCTGATCGGAGGCTGGGCTTCGCATCGCGACTCAGTTGGAACCCTGTCCGACGCCGTGGGAAGACGCGGGCCGAAGATGACCATTGCGCTTCAAGGCGGTATTGCGCTGGGGTTTGGTGGCATCGCTCTGGGTGCAGCAGCAGCCGTGTCTGTCTTCGCCGGTTTCGCAGCAACACTAGGGGTTGGAATCACCTTTTTCCTGGTGGGGCGAAAGACAACAGCCGGATTTCGCGACAGCGCGATGAAACGCATGGATCGTCTGGCGATCCATGTTTTTCTGTCACTCGCCTTTGTTGCCGCAGCGGTAGCCGGGTTTTGGCTTCTCCACGGCATGAGCGAAACAGCCGACGCGCGGTTGGCAATTCTACTCGCAGGATACTTTCTTATCTGGTCGGTTCATTTTTTGCTGCAAATCCCGGGCAGACTGGGAGGTTTGAATTTGGCAGCACTCGCGGCCTTCATCTCCGGGCTTGCGATGTTCGGAATGATTGCAGTCGGATTTAACGCCGCGATCGGAGCAATCGATAATTCCGATGCGATCCTTCAGCATCCGGATACCGCCGGCAACGAAATCGTAAATAGCGGAGAGAAGTGATGGCGCACTCGCACGATCATGCTGGCCACAGTCACGGCGAGGAAAACCTTAGCGATCGTCAGCTGATCCTCGCGGTCGCGATCAATGTCCTCCTGACCCTTGCCCAGATCGTCGGCGGCATCCTTTCGGGGTCACTGGCGCTTATCGCGGATGCATTGCACAACTTCAGCGATGCGGCCTCTCTTGGTCTTGCATGGTTTGCGCGGCGCATAGGCCGGCGGCCGGCGGACAAGCTGATGACCTTCGGCTACGCCCAGGGAGAAGTCGTCGCCGCGCTCATCAATCTGACGACCTTGCTGATCATCGGATTCTATCTGATCGTTGAGGCGATCAACCGTTTCGCCGCGCCGCAGCCGGTCGAAGGCTGGACCGTGATCTGGGTTGCCGGGATCGCACTTGTCATCGATCTCGTCACCGCATTCATTGTCTATCGCGGCGCGCATGACAGCATTAACATGAAGGCTGCCTTCCTGCATAATGTTTCGGACGCGCTGGCCTCGATCGGTGTGATCGTCGCCGGAGTGCTAATCATTCTATACGATCTCGTCGTCGCCGATCTCATCATCACTCTCATCATCGCGGCCTATGTCATCTGGCAGGGCGCGACGCTCCTACCGCGAACCGTTCGTCTGCTGATGGGAGCAGTGCCGGACGAGGTGGAATTTGATCAGATGGTTGAAAACCTGCGCGCGCTTGGCGGCGTGCAGGATATTCACCACGTCCATGTCTGGAATCTGGGAGAACATCACCGGGCGCTCGAAGCCCATCTCACTCTTGTTGATTACTCCCAAACAGCATTCGAGGGAGTCAAGCGACGCGCGCGGGCGATGCTGGAAAAGGATTTCGGCATCGCACATGCCACTTTCGAGCCCTGCCTCGCTACGGACTGCGATGATGCGCTGATCCCTGCCCACCCGGCACCCAACAACGGGAAAGACACGGCCGGTGATTAAGCTTTCGCTGGCCTGTTCCTGCCCGACCGTTCGCAGACCCTGAGCCCTCATCGCGCGCCGGTCACGGACGGTATTGCAGTCCGGAACCGATGCACCGCGAGCCGCCCTAACCCGATATGGGCATAAAAGCCTACTACTGCTATTGCGAATACGTCTCAATAGTAGTAGTAGGCTGGTAAATGTCTCGAAAGGATTCTTCACATGTATCGCGCTACCGCCTCGCTCATAGCAATTGCACTGGCCGCCCCTGCTTACGCCAATGAAAAAGACCCGACCGATGAGCGGCAATCGCAGGACGGGATAGCAAACCCAAGCGAATCGATTATCGTGATTGGCGGTCGCATCGATGCGTATGAAGTGGCCGGTGCGGCGGACCTAATCGATGGCGAGGAACTGAGCGAATTCGAGCATGGTGACGTCAACCGTGTCCTGCGCCAGGTGCCGGGGGTCAACATTCAGGAAGAGGACAGTTTCGGGCTATTCCCGAATATTGGCTTGCGCGGCGCGCCGGTCGAACGGTCGAGCAACATCACCTTGATGGAAGATGGCGTTCTTATTGCCCCTGCCCCCTACGCCGCTCCGGCCGCGTATTACTTCCCTGCGATCGGTCGAATGGATGCAGTCGAAGTGATCAAGGGCGCGGGCTCGGTACGCTATGGTCCTCGCACGATCGGCGGGGCCATCAATTTCCGATCGACTCCGATACCGACCGAGAGCCTTGCTGGCGAAGCCTCCGGACAGCTTGGTTCTCGCGGCTATTATCAAGGTCATGGCTGGATTGGCGCTAGCGCCGGCAATTTCGGGGCGCTGGTGGAAAGCTATCAGCAAGGCAGTGACGGGTTCAAGACGATAGATGGGCTTCCCGGCGCTGAGACCGGTTTTCAACGTCAGGACTATCGCGCCCGCTTCGCCGTCCACACCAGCCCAGATTCGCCGGTCGATGCGCGCCTCGAGTTCGCCTATGGTCGATCAGAACTTGAGGCGAACGAAACCTATTTGGGCCTCGCCGACGCGGATTTCGCGAGCGATCCGTACCGGCGCTATTCGGCCAGCCAACGCGACGTTTTCACGGGCGAGCACGATCAATATCGGCTCACCGGCACCCTCCGGTTGCCCGACGACACGCAGTTCGCGGTTACCCTATATCGCAACGATTTCACACGAAGTTGGTCGAAGCTACAGGACATCGATTTCGATGGTGATGGCAGCTTTGATGCCATCCAACCCGTTTTCGATGCTCCCTCCTCAAACGAGAGAGGCCTCGCAATCCTGCGAGGCGCAGACAGCGCTGAAGGTGCCCTTCGCATTCGCAACAACAACCGCGTCTATCGGAGCGAAGGCGTCCAGCTTTCGTTCGAAAGACCTTTCGAGACCGGCGAGGTCAGGCACAACCTGGCTGCGTCGCTCCGGTATCACGAGGATGAAGAAGACCGGTTGCAGAATGAGGAATTCTATACGCAAACGGATGGAGATCTCGTTTTCGTCCGGCAGACGGCTCCGGGCGCTCAAGCCAATCGCGAGGCGAAGGCGAAGGCGATCGCTTTCTATCTGGAGGACCGGATCGAGATCGGCGGGCTTACTCTGACACCCGGCATTCGGTACGAAGGCATCGACCTTACCCGACTGGACTATGATCGAGCCGACCCCGCTCGTCTCGATGGACCTTCGCGCATACGTAAGACCAACATTGACGAATGGCTTCCCGCACTCGGTGCAACCTATGCACTGGGAGACGTGCTGTTGATTGCAGGCGCTTCGCGCGGTTTTTCTCCCCCCGGGCCAGGAAATCCGGAGGCGCGAGCCGAGAAAAGCTGGAACTATGAATTTGGTGGGCGTTTTCGGAATGGCGCCATTCAAGCTTCCGCGATTGCGTTTTATTCCGACTATTCCAATCTGCTCGGAAACTGCACACAATCCGTGGGGTGTAGCGTCGGGGATATTGGCGACCAGTTCAATGCTGGGGCCGTCTCCGTAAAGGGGTTGGAGCTGGCAGCTTCGACGGAGCATCAAGTGGGTAGGGAAATTTCAATTCCCTTCTCGGTGGTTTACACGCTCACCGACGCGCAATTCGAAAGCAGTTTCGAGAGTGCGTTCTTCGGTTCCGTGTCCCAGGGCGACGCACTCCCCTACATCGCTCGCCACCAATTCTATGCCGAAACGGGGCTCGCATTTGGACCGGCATCCTTGCTCGTGAGCGCCAATTACACATCGCAAGTACGCACCGAAGCAGGTAGCGGGGATATTTCGCCCGATGAGCGTATTGACGAAAGGATTGTCTTTGATCTCGCCGGCCGGTTTGCGCTGACGGAAGGTCTCTCTTTGTTTGCCAGAGTGGATAATCTGTTCGACAATGCTTATGCTGTAGCGCGTCGGCCTTCGGGTTTGAGACCGGGGGCTCCCCGGCGCTTCGTAGCAGGCGCTAGCGTGCGCTTCTGAGTATCTACGCCGGCCGATGATCGCGCAATCTTGTAGGAGGCGGGAGCGCCAGTGAGCATTTCCGCCCCACTAAATGCAGGTGAGGTCGAGACTCACG
Source organism: Pelagerythrobacter marinus (assembly GCF_034375205.1). NCBI lineage: Bacteria > Pseudomonadati > Pseudomonadota > Alphaproteobacteria > Sphingomonadales > Erythrobacteraceae > Pelagerythrobacter > Pelagerythrobacter marinus. Next base: position 1,709,398 of record NZ_CP139719.1, read on the forward strand.
CAATCGATTGCGTCGACATTCGACGTGCCGCAGGCCACACACCCGCCAAAATATGAGGACGGCGGACACCTCCCCTCACGACAAATAGGATTATGCACATGACCCTCTCCATTGGCTCGACAGCCCCCGATTTCACAGCGGAAACGACCCAAGGCACCATCACCTTCCATGATTGGATGGGCGACAATTGGGCTATCCTGTTTTCTCATCCAAAGGCATTTACCCCGGTTTGTACGACCGAGCTGGGTTACATGGCCGGTCTCGGCGAGGAATTTGCCAAACGCGACACCAAGATTCTCGGCCTGTCGGTCGACAGCAGCCAAGACAATCGCGACTGGCTACCCGATATCGAGGCGCGGTCAGCGGCAATAAAGTCGATTACCCGGTGGTCGGCGACAGCGACCTGAAGGTGGCCAAACTCTACAATATGTTGCCCGCCGAGGAGACTGGCAGTGCGGAGCAAAGAACCGCAGCCGACAATGCTACCGTTCGCGCCGTCTATATCGTTGGCCCGGACAAAAAAATCCGTGCGATGCTACTTTATCCGATGAGCAGCGGACGCAATTTCGAAGAAGTGCTTCGATTGCTCGATTCAGTCCAGCTCACCGAAAGTAAAGGCGTGGCAACCCCGGTCAATTGGCAGAGTGGGGATGACGTCATCATTCCACCGTCTGTTTCCGATAAAGAAGCGAAAGCGCGCTTCCCGCAAGGTTTCACAACGCTGCGCCCCTATCTGCGCACGGTTAAAATCGACTGACCAGCGCAAGCGGATGTGGTGTATTTGGGCTCGAACTCAACAGGGGAACCCGCATGAAGCTAGACAAAAGCAGTCACGCAACTGCGGCTTCCGCCGCATTACGATTTGGCACCGACGAATTCGTAAGCGCATCCTGCCAGAAACTCGCGGAAATGGAGTTCGTTCAGCTCTCGGCGGGCTGGTAGCCACGGGCGGAATTCTTCGTATCGCGCGAGACGCCGAACGGTTTCGTAGCGAATATTCCGATTTCAATCAGCCATCGCGGCCAGCGCTCGGGGTGTTTCAGGCCAAGCAGGGCCATCCGGCCACCCGTCGGGAGAGCAGCCGAGGCGCGCTCGATGATCCCAGCGTAATCAGGTGGCATTTCCAGTCCAAAGGTGCTGATGACTGCGCTGGTCTCGCTCGGAAAGCGGAAGGCGGCTACGTCTGACTGCACAAATTCGACATTGCTAGCTCGCAGGCGCTTCGCTCGTCGACGGGCTTGGTCGAGCATGCCTTGCGAAAGGTCGACCAGCGTCACCTTGCCGCTTGGTCCTACTCTCTCAAGCAGAAACGCGAGGTTTGCGCCGGTGCCAGCACATAGATCGATCACATGGTCACCGGCGTTGAGTTCAAGCCGGTTAACCAGATCGCGTCGCCAGCGACCAAGACCGGCCCACCGAAACCCCGACACCAATCGGTCATAGATTCCCGCGTTCTTGTCGTAGAGACGTTCAACCTGTTCGTTGGATAGAATTGCCATGGCGCGTGCTAGCGAACCTCGTCCGAAGAGATGGTGAAAACCTCCGCGAGGTCGTCCGGGTATGGCATTGGCGCGAATGCGCTCACGTTTGCGCGTCCGGTATTGCCCCAGGGGAGCCGTCCGGTGAGATTACCAAGGGGAGCGAGCGCAAGACGTATGACCTGCCCCAGAACTTCGCGGCCATCGCGGGTTTCAACTGCATAGCCCAGCATCGTCATATGTGAACGAAGGTGCGGCCCGAAGAAGCCCTGGCCCAGAATATGTTCCCGCTCGAGCGCGGTCCAAGCCAAAGCCCGGTCACCAGACTGCCTGGCGGCACGGAAAACGCGCCGCTCAGCTTCGATAAGTTCAATAATGTCCTTCTTTGCCACAGGATTTTACCGTTCTGCTTGCATCTTCGAATCGTCTTATGCACCTTGTAGTGGCTACAAGGTCAAGCATTGCGAGAAACCCATGAAGATTGGTGCCTTGGCGCGGAAGACCGGCACGACCGCCGAAACGATCCGCTACTACGAACGGACCGGATTGCTGGAGGAACCACCACGCACCGCCGGAAACTACCGGGACTATGGCCCGACCGAATTGGCCAGATTGCGGTTTATCCGCCGCGCACGCGACCTTGGCTTCACCATGGCGGAGGTGCGCCAATTGCTTTCTTTGTCGGATGATCCATCGCAATCGTGCGAAGCCGTGGACTCTATTGCCAGCCTCCACCTACGCGAAGTGGATCGGAAGCTTGGTGACTTGCGAAAACTGCGAACCGAACTGCGCCATATGGTCGACGACTGCCAGCACGGAGCGGTTGGCGAATGCCGGATAATCGAAGTGCTTTCCGGCTAGCGGGACAGCGCGCGTTTATTCGAGCGGTGACGGGACGCAAACCATGATCATCTCGAAATTCGGGGCGTGTTCTGACATATCTCGTCGGTGCGTTCGACAACAGAACCGATCCAGTCATCGATCTCGGCTTCGACCCAAACCGTGCAACGGGGACCGAGCGAACGCGACTTTGGAAAACGGCCTTCGCGCATCCGCTGATAGATTGCCGTTCGGCGCAGGCCCACGCGCGCCATGACCTCGGGAAGACGAATGAGCCGGTCTGGCGGTGGCTCGACAGGAACGGCTTCCGCGTCCGTTTCGAGACCAGTCGTCATTTCAGAGAGCGAAGCTTTGTTCATCCTGCCGCTCCAGTTGCGCGAGGTGATCCGACAGGAGACCGGCGGTGCGGTGCGCGGTCCCCTTTGCCCAGCGCGGTCTCACATCGAGCAGCCTTTCGCCCAGCGCTTGATCCAAAGCAGACGGCAACTCGCTTATGAAGGTTTCAAGAAATTCCAGCACGCCGCTATTCTGCCAATCCTTGCTACGCTGCGAGTACCCCGCGAGTGCCAGCATCAGGGAGGTGCGCGGCGCGTGTCCGCTCGCGTCAAGGATGGCCAGCGCCTCTGGCAGTGTGGCTGACCTTGTCCCGGCGAGGATGCGTCGGAGCGCGTCCTTGTTGATATTCGTTTGTGCGGCAATCGTCCGCCGGGACTTGCCACTTTCGTCCACGGCATGGTCGAGGAAAGCGGCGACTCCTCGCGATAGTTCTTCCCATTTGTCGTTTGTGTTTCGCGCCATTGTTCCTGCTTCCGGTGATCTTCAGCGAATCACCAACAGGCTAGGCGACGCGTCAAACTGTAGGAAAGGAAAAAGAACAAATAAGGAACACGTAGGAAACTGGCTCATCGTCACACGATTTGATTCGCGCAGATTCCGGTCCCTCGATCTCAGACTTCGGTATGGGTGGCGCAATGATCGGTATTCTTGGCCGCAATGTCTGCACCGGTCGCGCAAAGCCTGGTCAGATTGCCCAGAATCGACGATTTCTCTTGGTCGGAATGCCGCGTGCGGCAGTTTCCGTTTTCCTACACCCTGCCTTCCAATCGAGGAAAGAACATACAGCGAACGCATCGCTGCCAATGTTCGAAACGGAGTTCCTCGATGAACAATGCAATCACCCTTCCCCGCCCATCCGTTAAAGGCATTCGTGCCCGCGACTATATTCTTCCGGCCGCGATTGCGCTCGCCTGCGCCGGTGCCGCCTATGCCGGTGCCGACACGACCTTTGATCCGGCGCTGCAGAAGTTCACTGACTTCCTCGAAGGTTCGGGCGGCAAGATCATCACCGTCCTCAGCCTTGCCGGCGGTTTGATCGCGCTCGCCTCGGGCCGCTTCGCCCTTGGGCAGGTCGCGGTCCCGGTCGGTGTCGGAATTGGCGTCGGCACAGGCGTGCCGATCGTCACCTCGGTCGTGACCGCAACCATTTGATCGCGGTCTAACGACGGGAGGGCGGCATGGCCGACAGATACCTCGTTCCACGGCGGCTCGACGACCCGGAGCTCATCGGCTTCTGGACCATCGACGAGTTTGCGGGACTGCTCGTCCCCTTCGCGTGGGGCATCCTTTCGCAGCACATCATCATCGGCACCGGCCTATCGGTCATGACCTGGTTCGCCCTTCGAAAGGCGAAGGCATCAGGCGCAGGGTCGAAACTGGTCCATGCTGCCTATTGGTATCTGCCGGGGAGCTTCCTCGGGCTGAAAGCCACGCCGCCCTCCCACTGCCGCCTGCTCGCAGGCTGAGGGAGGACCCAAGTGAAACACGAATTCGCCTATGAGGAAGCGCAGCGTCACCTCAAACAGCGCAACCGCTTCGCCGCGCTGTCAGCCGTGCTGGGCCTTACCAGCCTGCTGGCGGTCGGCGCGGCGGCGACGCGCGAGGAAAGCGTCATTTTGGTGCCTGTCACGACCGAGCGCCTGACGCTCGGGAGCGGCGGTACCGATGCGCACTACCTCGAACTCGTAACCCGCGACACCGCGCTCATGCTGCTCAATCGCGCACCCGAGAGCCTCGACTACTGGATGGAACAGGTCCTCAAGGTGGCAGATCCGTCAGCGCACGGGAGCCTCAAGGCCGAGCTCGTCAAGATCGTCGACGAGCAGCGCGGTTCGGACATCAGCCAGGCCTTCGTCATCTCGCGGATGGAGGTCGACGCGCAGGCGCTCACCGCTGTCGTCACCGGCACGCTCAAGACCTTCGTCGGTGCGCAGGTGATCGCAAGCCAAGAGCGCAGCTTCGAATTCAGCTGGAACCGCCGCGGCCTCAGTCTCGGCCTCACCGGCTTCCGCCAGCTCCCAACCGAAAACGAGGAGGAGAACCCATGACACTCCTATCCCGCCCCTTCCCCGCCGCGCTGACCAGCGTTGCACTGGCAATCGCCACGGCCGCCTACGCTTCACCGGCACATGCCGACCAGTTCGTCGAGGCCGCTGATGGCGCCGCGATCGACTGCGTGCTCGCACGCGGCGCGCTGACCCGTATCGCCCTCATCGAGGACGGTTTCGCCAATGTCTCGAAGATGGCGAGCGGTTTTCCCTACAACGATTTCGAGGTGACCCACGAGCCGGTGCGCGGCGACATCTATGTCTCGGTGCCGCTGCAATATGCGAGCGCAAGGGTCAGCTTCTTCGCGACGAGCAGCGCGGGCTATGTCTACAAGTTCACCTGCCGCGTCGAAGGCGAGGAAGCGAGCCAGCTCTTCGTCACCAATCCCGCGCTCGCCAAATCCCAGGCGAGTGAATGGGAAGGCGCAGCAGTGACGCGCGACGAGGCCGCGATCCGGCTGATCGAAGCGATGGCCAGCGATGGGGTCCTGCCGGGCTTCCGCGCCCGTGCCGAACTTTCGCGACCACGCCACACCGACAGCCTCGAAGTGCAGCAGGTCGCGGAATACGAAGGCGCCGAACTGATCGGCCAAGCCTTTACTCTACGCAATCTTGGCTCGGCGCCCGTCGACCTTGCCGGTGAGCGCGAGGCGCCGGCCGGGGCGCTGGCCTTTGCCTATGGCCGAGACAGCCTCGAGCCCGGCGAGAGCACGCAAGCCTTCCTTGTCTTTACCAAGGGAGGGCTCGAATAATGGCCGATCCCGACACAAGCTATACGCCCGCGGCAGCGCCAAAGGACGAGACGCGCGGCGAAGCCCGGCGCGATCTCAACCGCACGGTCGCGCAGCGCCAGAAGCTGCTGCTTGCCGGGATCGGCGGCGTGGCGCTCATCGCCGGTTCGATGTTCATCTTCGGCGGCGAGGATGAAGCGAGCGCCGACGGCGCGGGCGCAACCACGATCGAGACCGGCGCGCTGGTCAATCGCAATCTCTCGCAGCGCGAATTCGTCGCCACTTACGGCAACCGCCTCGATGCGCAGGGCAAGGCGATCAAGGACCTGCAGGAGACCCAGCTTCCCAGGGCTTCGATCGAGCAGGAGCTCGAAACGCTGCGGGGCGAGAACGCGCGGATGCTGAGCGACGGGCAAGCTGCGATCGATGCGATCTCGGCCGAGAACGCCGCCTTGCGCTCGGAACTCGAAACAGTGCGCACCAATCCCCCGGTCGCGCCGGTTCCCTCAGTCGATCCGCGGGCTCCGGGCTTCGCTCCCGGACCGCTCGAGCCACCCAGCGAACCCAAGGCAAGCCTGCTGAGCTTCTCAAACGACAAGCCGGGCACCGCCAAGGCCAAGGCAACCGAAAGCGCGCCGGCGCTGCTGCTCGAGGCAAGCCGCGATTACCTGCCGCCCAACAGCTATGCACCTGCCACCGTAATCGTCGGGGTCGACGCCTCGACCGGGGTCACCAGCCAGAGCGATCCGCTGCCCGTGGTGCTGCGGATCACCGGTCCGGCGCGCTCGGTGCTGCAGGGCAACAAGCTGCTCACCACCGATCTCACCGGCTGCCTCGTCAACGGCGCGGCGCGCGGCGACCTCTCGGCCGAGAAGGTCTACGTCAAGCTTGTGCGCATGACCTGTGCCCAGCCGGGCGGGCGCTTCGCGGTGAGCGAAGTGAAGGGATTCATCGCCTTTGCCGGCAAGTCGGGCGTCCGCGGCAATGTCGTCAGCCGCGAAGGCAGTCTCGTCAGCCAGGCGCTGCTCGCCGGTATTGTCGGCGGCTTCGGGCGCGGCTTCTCGGCCAATGCCAACGGCATCTTTGCGCAGCCTGTCGGCAGCGACGGCAGGCGCGACGCGCTCTCGCCCACCGACATCCTTACAGGCGGCCTGGGCCAGGGCGCGGGCGAAGCCGCCGACACGGTCAGCAAATACCTCATCGAACGCGCAGAACAGTACCAACCCGTCGTCGAGATGCCGACCGGCATCGCAGTCGAGATCGTCTTTCTCGACGGCGTCCATGTCAGGAGCACACCCCAATGAACTATTCGAACCAGCGGCCGGGCCTCAAGGCGCGCGCCGCGCACTTATCGCTCGCGGCTGCCAGCGCTGCGGCCCTCCTCACCAGCGGCGTCGCGATCGTAACCGCCATGCCCGCGCAGGCCGCGATCGCGCAAAACGTGGTCGAGGCGCTCAAGCTGCGTCTACCTAAGACGCCGATCGATGCGCTCGATTGCAGGACATTCGCGCCGTGGTGCGAGGTCGTTTCGGGCGAGACGCTGTTCTACATCGACGAAGCGGCGCGCTACCTCTTCGTCGGACGGCTCTATGACATGGAAGAGCGGCGCGACGTGACCGCCGCGCGCCTGCTCGAACTCAACCCCGACCTGCTCGCCGCCGGTGCAGCCCGCGCTGCCGGCCAGGACACTGCCGGGCGGCACGACGTTGCCGAAACCCGCGACAGGCGGGCAGCGACCCATGTCGATCTCAAAGTCCTGCCCGCAGAAGGCGCGATCCTGTGGGGCAATCCCAAGGGGCCGAAGCTGGTTGTCTTCTCGGATTTTCAGTGCGGCTACTGCAAGCGACTCACCGGCGAGCTCGAGAAGGCAGGCGTCCTTGTCGAGGAACGGCCGATCTCGATCTTCGGCGCATCGAGCCGGCGCATGTCCGAGGCGGTGCTCTGCGCCGCCGACCCCGTCGCGGCGCTCCATGCTGCCTACACCGGCAAGCACCTCGAACCGCGCGCTACCTGCAAGAAAGCCGCTGCGCTCGATGCCAACGAAGCCTTTGCACAGGCCAACGGCTTTGCCGGAACCCCGGTGATCGTCCGGGCGCGCGACGGCGCGGTGCTGCACGGCTACCGCGATGCAAAGACACTGCACGCCTTTGCCAATGACAAGTCCGGATCGAAGCAATGAGCGGTCGTGCGACCCGTGTCGGGGCGACGGCAATTCTCGCATTGACGATCGCCGGCTGCGCGACGCTTGGCGGCAACGTCAAGGGCGACTTTTCCTGCCGCGCGCCGGAGGGAAGCTGCGCGCCAACCTCGATGATCGACGATGCCGCCACCCGCGCTTCACAGGCACAACGGTCCGGTCATGCCTCTGCGGGAGCGCACGGGGCCGGTGATCGCGAATTGCGGATCGTCGTTGCGGGCTACCGCGATGAGGCGGGCCGCATCCACGAGGCCCGGGTCGTTCATGTCGTGCTGCCCGATCGCGCTGCCGAGCGCTGGCGCGCGCCGCGTTCAACCGGCGAGGTGCTGCGCGCCCTGGCGCGCCCGGCTGAAGCGGAAGGCCCGCCGCCCACCGCCGCAGAAGCAATTCCTTTCCAGCATTCCAATCCCTCCCCCCAGCAGCCTCCCGATGTCCTGGTCATCCCCTCGCAGGATCTGACGGAGCTGCCCGGCGCCAAAGCGCCGGACCCCGGGGCACCTGGTCGTTCCCCCTCCCCCGGCCAGGTGCCCCACCCTGTTCTGCCCGAAGGAGAGCCCAAGTGAACCTCTCGCTTTCTTCTGCGCGCGACGCGCTCCTCGCTGGCCTGTTCGGCGATGCAAAGAAAGCCGACCATGCGCAGCCGCGTTTCGCGCTCGACATGCTGTCGGACTGGCTTCCATACCGCGTCTATGACGAGGGCCCGGGGCTCTACCGCAACGCGCACTCGAAGGGCTTCATTCTCGAAGTCACCCCGCTCATTGGCGCCGACGAGCGGTCAGGTGAGATCCTCGGCCAGTTCTTTTCCGAGAGCCTGCCGCAAGGCGCCTGCCTGCAGGTGCTGAACTTCGCGTCCCCGCGCATCGGCGCCATCGTCGGCCCGTGGTTCGCGCCGCGCTACGAGCAGGGCGGGATCTACGAAGCGATCGCGAAGGCCCGCACCAACCGGCTCTACGATCTCGTCTGGAAGTCGGGCTCGGCACACGCGCCGTTTCATGCACGCCATGTGCGTCTCGTGCTGTCGCTCGGCGTTCCGGTGCCCGGAAGCGTCACCGATGCGGAACTCACCGAATGCCGAGACGGGATGGCGGGCATGCTGAACTCGCTCGGCCTTGCATCGAACAGGCTCGAGCCTGCAGGCCTGCTCGCGCTGGTCGACGAACTTACCTCGCCGACCACCGCGCGCGAACCCGATCTCACCCACTGGAACCGCGAGGACACGCTCGATGCGCAAGCGATCCGCCGCGACATAGAACTCGAAGTCGAGGACGACCGGCTGATCTTGCGCACCGAGCGGTTCCGGGAGACCGGACGTAGCCGCGATGGCGTTCCCAAAATGGGCACCTGCTATCCTGACCGCTTCGATGTCCGCCATTACGGCGTGCGTTCGACGCCCGAACGCTGGGCGCCGTGGGAATGCGCGCGGCTTGTCGGCGACATGTTCACCGACAAGCTGCGCTTTCCCTGTCCCGCCGCCACCATGCTGTGCCTGCACTATCCCGACCAGGAAGCGGCAGCCGCGCGCGCAGGCTACAAGTTCATGCGCACCACCAGCCTGTCGGAAACGAAGAGCGCACGCTTCCTGCCGAGGCTTTCCGAGCAATCGGCGGAGTGGAAGCACGTCCAGGCCGAGCTCCAGGCTGGTAAGAAGCTCGTCAAGCTCTTCTACGGCCTCACCACTATCTCGCCGCTGGGAGACGGCGACGCGCACGAACGCACGATCAAGGCGATCTACAAGGCCGCCGGCTGGGACCTTGCCGACGAGCGTTTCCTCCAGCTGCAGGGCCTCGTCGCGGCATTCCCGCTGAGCCTCGCCGACGGGCTCGTCCACGACCTTGCACGCCTCAAGCGCTTTCGCACCATGCTCTCGACTACCGCGGCCAATATCGCCCCCCTGCAGGGCGAGTATCTCGGCGGGACGATCCCGCACCTGCTGCTCCTCGGACGGCGCGGCCAGCCCTTCTTCTGGTCGCCCTTCGAGAACGCGGCGGGCAATCACAACATTGCGATCTGCGGGAAGTCGGGATCAGGCAAGTCGGTGCTGCTGCAGGAGCTGTGCGCCGCGCTGCGCGGCGCGGGCGCCAAGGTGGTCGTGATCGATGACGGGCGCAGTTTCGAGCATTCGGTCAAGCTGCAGGGCGGCCGCTTCGTCGAGTTCACACTCGCCTCGGGCTTTTCACTCAACCCGTTCTCGATGGTCGACGATGCCCGCGCGCATGAAGACGAAGATTACCGCCTCGACTGCTTTGCGATGATCAAGGCGATCGTCGGCCAGATGGCGCGGCCAAGCGCCGCGCCCTCGGACACCGAACGCGGCCTCATCGATCGTGCAGTAACCCAGGTCTGGAATGCGCTCGGCGGCGGCGGCGCGATCGACGACGTCGCGCATGCACTCCATCAGAGCGACAACGAGGCGGGCAAGGACCTTGCCACCGCAATCGCGCCCTTCTGCCGAGGCGGAAGCTACGCCGGGTTCTTCTCCGGGAAAGCGAGTTTCGCGCTCGAGGACGATTTCACCGTCTTCGAGATGAGCGACCTCGCAAGTCGCGAGGAACTCAGAAGCGTCGTCCTCTCGGCGATCATGTTCATGACCGGTCAGGCGATGACGCGCTCGTCGCGCTCGACCAAGAAGCTGCTGCTGATCGACGAGGCCTGGGCGATGCTCAAGGGCGGTTCGATGGGCGAGTTCGTCGAGACCTATGCCCGCACCGCGCGCAAGTATGGCGGCGCGCTTGCGACCGCCACCCAGTCGCTCAACGACTACTACAAATCGGACGGCGCGCGGGCCGCGCTCGAGAACAGCGACTGGATGCTGGTGCTTCAGCAGAAACCCGAGACCATCGCCGATTTCCGCAAGGAGGCCCGGCTCGACATGGACGACCGGACCGAGACGCTGATCCGCAGCCTCAAGCGCTCGGGCACCGAGTACAGCGAGATCTACCTCAAAGGTCCCGAGATGGAAGCCGTTGGACGCCTGGTGCTCGACCCACTCTCCGCGACGATCTTCTCCTCCGATCCTGACACCTATGCCGCGATCCACCGCCATGTCGAAAACGGCATGCCGCTGGAGCGCGCAGTCGCGCTGGTCGCAGGTGTGGAAGGAGGCATGTGATGGTGCTCGAGACCACCACGCTCGTAGATCGCGTGCGACTTCCGTCAGTCAGACAAGCCCGCGACAAGCACCGTGTGATCGACTGGCTGGCGCTGTTCCAGGGCACCTGCCTGGTGCTGATCGAAACGGCAGGCTTCGCGGCGAGCACGCTGCTGCTTGTTCTCGGTCTGCCGCTGTTCGTGTTCCTTCTCATCGCTGGATGGGACCTGACGGCGCTGTTCGCGCAGATCGGCAATCTTGCTGACCACTACCGCAGCGCTGAACCTGTCGCGCGCCGCTTCTTTGCCCAGGACCTCCAGATCGCATTCCTCATCGCAGCCGGCGGCCTCGCCCTGCTGCGATTGCCGGCTTTCCTGCGCCACCTCGATCGCCGCCTCGCCGAAGGATCTCCCCGCCATGGATAGACTGAACCTCCCGCTTAGCCAGCTGGGCCCGAAACTCCTCGCCGTAGCGTTGCTCGTTGCCGCGCTCCTGTGGGGTGCGTGGATCACGCAGCAGGTCACCAGCTCCCCAAAGCAGCGGATCGTCACGGTCCGGCTCGCCGAGACCATCGGGACATTCGTCGAGGAAGCCGCGCGCGCCGATGCCGATCCGGCGGTCGTCCAGGCGGCGAGCCTTGCATACCTCAAAGCCGCCGAAAGCGCCGTCGCCGATATGGGCCATGACGGCCGCGTGGTGCTGGTTGCCGAGGCCGTGCTCGCGGGCGCTGCCGAAGACGCAACCTCCGAACTCGAGCAGCGCATTGCGGACAAGCTCGCCGGGGAGAAGCAGCCATGAGCCTGACCCGCTCGATCCGCCGTCCGCTGCTGCTCTCGGGGCTGGTCCTGCTACCGCTTGCCTGGGCGCCCCTCGATGCCTTCAGCAAGGACCACGCGTTCCTCATCAATGCGAGCCCGAGCCTGCCCAACTGGGCGTTCTGGCTCGACAAGCACGCGCCGATCGAACGCGGCAGCCTGTTCTTCTTCGAGCCGCCGCAAAGCGAGCTGGTCGAAAGGCATTTCGGAAAAGGACCGCAGATGTTCGGCAAGCGCGTGCTTGGCATGCCGGGCGATGTCGTGCGCCACGAGGGCGATGCGGTCTTCATCAACGGGAAGCAGGTCGCGAGCCTGCTCGAGGTCACCCGCCTTGGCGTGCCGCTCACGCGCGGTCCCGAAGGCGCAATACCGGAAGGTTGCTACTACGCCGGAACTGACCATCCGCGCGGGCTCGACAGCCGCTACGGCGCAATCGGTTTCATTTGCCGCGAGCAGATCCTCGGCAGCGGGAGGGCAATCCTGTGATGCGCTCCCTCCTTCCGATTGGCGCGCTTCTCCTCGCTGCGCTCCCTGCCAGCCTGCAGGCACGAGACTACGGCCAGCGCGGAGCGGTCTTCCCCGTGATCGAGCGCGATCTCTTGGAACAGATCCATACGCGCCTCGCCCAGATGGAAAAGTCGGGCGAGACCGCGCGGCTCAACGAGGAACTCAAGCGTCGCACGATTGCCCGCGTCAACCGGCCTGATCCGGTTGCCGGCGTGATCCGCGCAAGCGCAAGCCGCCAATGGGCCTTCGATCCGACAATTACGCTTGCTGCCGATATCCGGGGCGCAAAAGGCGAGCTGATCCATGCCGCCGGAACGCAGGTCAATCCGCTCGACAGCGTCAAGCTGCGCGGCGACCTCCTGTTTCTTGACGGCGACGATCCCTCGCAAATCGCCTGGGCGCTGAGGCAGGACGCGCACGCCAAGCTTATCCTCGTGAAAGGCGCACCGCTCGAGCTGATGAAGGCCCGTCAACGCCGCTTCTATTTCGATCAGGGCGGCAAGCTGACGCAAAAATTCGGCATCAGGGCCGTCCCCGCGTGGGTGCGCCAGAACGGGCGGATGCTCGAGGTGAGCGAGATCACGCTCCCGCCCCGGAAGGCACAGCCATGAGCAGCATCCGCGCCTTCCTCGTGCTGTTCACGGCGATGCTATCGCTGGTCTTCGCATCACCGGCTTCGGCCGATGCCGGTCCGGGCAAGTGCACCGGGCAATTCGTCAACCCGATCACCGACATCTGCTGGTCGTGCCTGTTCCCGATCTCAGTCGGCGGGCTCGAAATCTGGCCGAGCAATCGTCCCGATCCGGACAACCCCGATTTCCCGCTGTGCCTGTGCGGTCTTCGGCCCGGCATCGCGATGGGGTTCTGGGAGCCGGTCCGGCTCGCCGATGTCAGTATGAAGCCTTGGTGCTTCGTGAACCTTGGCGGCATGAAACTCGATCCCGGCTTCGATATCGGGTTCCGCTCAATCTCGGGCCCTTCGGCGGTAGGCGGCGCGAGCCAGTATTATTCGAGCTGGCATGTCCACTGGTATGCCTATCCGCTGATCTACTGGATGGAGATCGTCGCCGATTTCCTGTGCCTCGAGCCCGGTTCGATCGATATCCTCTATATCTCCGAGATCGATCCGCTGTGGCAGGACTCAGAGCTCACCGCGATCATCAATCCCGAGGCCGTGCTCTTCGCCAACCCGCTGGCGCTCGCCGCGTGCGCGGCTGATTGCGCGGCATCGACCGCGAACCTGCCGCTCGACGAGATGTTCTGGTGCGCGGGCTGCCAGGGCTCGATGTACCCGATGAACGGCAATGTCTCGGCCTCGATCGGCCACGTTCAGGCCTCGCGGCTCGTTCTCTCGCGCTTCGCCTACAAGCTTCACCGCGAACTCGTCTCGTGGGGAACGATGGGCTCCAAAGGCCTGTGCGGCAAATACCTCATGCCGGTCATGCGTAAGCAGCAATACCGCTTCCAGGCCACCAACCCCAATCCGGCGACCAAGGGCCGCTACGCCTGCCCGCCTATCGGTGCCTCCACCACCTTCCAGTCCCCCGGACAGGTGATCCCCGCCATCGGCGAAGACATGGGATACCTCGTCTGGCGCAAGAGGAATTGCTGCGCGCTATGAGATACGCCTTCCCCATACTCGTTGGCCTGAGCCTGTTGATCGCTGCCGGATTTGCCGCAGCTTCCGCGCAGGATGCCGGGCCCGACCTTGACCTCGCTGAGATCCGCGCGCGTGCGGCCGAACATGCCGCCGACGCTGAGGCGCTCGCCACATCCATCAGGACAAAAGCGGATGCCCTCGCAGAAGACGCGCGCGCCGCGCAGCAAACAGCTTTCGACAATCGCGCAGCCTATGCCGAGACTGCGCAGGCGACCGCGAATGCCGGGCCGCTCGATCTCGATGGCATGATCCGCGCCCAGGCCGATGCGGAAGTCGCAGCGCTGGGCGAAACGCCCCGGTTCATCGCGTTTGCCTCCTTGGCAATGCCCGAACCCTCATTGAAGGCGCTGGTTCGCGATGTCTCGAGGGCCGGCGGCGTCACCGTACTGCGCGGATTCCCCCAAGGCGACAGCGCGCGCTTCAAGAAGCGCACCGCCGCGATCTGGAGCGATAGCGATGATGCCGGCGCACTCGGTATCGACCCGCGCCTGTTCCGCGCCTTCGATATCAAGGTTGCCCCGAGCTTCGTGATGATCGCGAGCGATTTTGCCCCGTGCGACGGGTTCGACTGCAAAGACGTCTTGCCGCCGCACGACCGCATTGCCGGTAATATCAGCGTGGCCGAAGTGCTCGACACCTTCGCTTCCGGAGGGGGTCCGGGAGCGCAGCTTGCACGTCTCCACCTTCGTCGCCTCGAGGGAGACCATCCATGACGCTCGCAAAATCTCTCAGTCTGGGCTTGCTCGCTCTTCTCGCGGTCGCCGCGCCCGTCTCCGCGCAGCAGCAGGACGCGCGGGCCGATGGCAAGTCCTTTGGCGAAAGCCTGCGCGGCGAAGCGCAAGAAGCTGCCAGGTCGCAGCCCAATGCAGCAAACCTGCCCAACTACGACCGCAACGCCGTGCGAAACCTGGAAACGCTCGCCGACGATCCCGACCGGATCGAAAGCAATGCGGCCGCCGCTGCTACCGGACACCGGGGCTATCGGGCGATGCGCTACAGCGTGGCCAATCGCGCGCGCTTCGATCCAAGCGAGATCGAGGACGTCATCGCGCGCAGCCTCGCAATAAACGAGACCCCGCTCGACTATACCAGTGGCATGGATATCTCCGGCGGTCAGGGCAATTGCGTCCCGTTGCCGCCCGGGACGGGCTCGGCGGGAACCTATACCGCTACCTGCAACACCGGCACGCGGATCGACCAGTCGGCGGGCCAGTGCGAAGTCCCGCTCGTCGCCAACGTGACCCGGCGCCAGCAATGGCACTATCTCTGCAATGAGACGAGCACAGTCTATGGATATCCCTGGTGCTCGGCATTCGATGGTGGCTCGTGCCGGATCACCGGGTATCGGCCCGGGCCCTGCCTTCAGTGGCGGCAGGACCAGTTCTACAGATACTGCACCGAACCTGGCGATCCCATCGCCGAAATCACATGCGACACTCCAGATGCGCGCTACACGCCCTATGCGGTGACCACGGACAACTCGATCGATACCTTTTCCGACGAGAGCCAGTGCACCGGATTTGCCGATAATGGCGACTGTACGCTCGATACCGAGATCTGCACCGATGCCGATCCGCAGACACGGGTGATCGACGGTGTCTCGGTTACGCGGCCCTGCTGGGAATGGCAGCGTAGCTACACCTGCACATCGCGCGAGGCGGCGACCGACTGTTCGGACATCGAAAGCCAGGGCACCTGCCGGTTCATCGGCGAGGAATGCCTCACCGACGAGACGCCCTGCGAGACCTGGGAGCGCATCTACGAATGTCCCCTGCCCGGTACGGACAGCTCCACACAGTATGTCTGCGACGGCGATGTCTATTGCATCGATGGCAGCTGCGAGACGATCGAGCGCACCGCCAATGACGAGTTCAAGGATGCGGCGGTCGCATTGCATGCCATGGACGAGGCGCGCGGCCAGTTCGATCCGAACACGCTGACGCTGTTCCGCGGCACGCGCAACACCTGCTCGTCCAAGGTCTTCGGCGTGCTCAACTGCTGCAAGGGTAAGGGTTTCCCGCTCATTCCGGGGATCAGCCTGCTGGTTGCGCTCGGCTGCGATCGCGAGGAAGTGCTACTCCACCAGCGCGATGCGCAGGGGCTGTGCGCCTATGTGGGGACCTATTGTTCGGACAAGTTCCTCGGCGTCTGCCTGACGAAGAAGAAGGTCTATTGCTGTTTCGAGAGCAAGCTCTCGCGGATCCTGCAGGAACAGGGCCGTAAGCAGCTCCCCAAGCCGTGGGACAAGCCCAAAGAAGAACAATGCGAGGGGTTCACCCTCGCCGAGTTCGCCCGGCTCGACCTCAGCCGGATGGATTTCAGCGAAGTCTATTCCGAGTTCACCGAGGCCGCGCGGCTGCCCGACGAGCTCGAAACGAGCATCCTCATCCAGCAGAGGATCGAAGATTATTACGCAAGGGGCGGCCAATGACCCATCTCCATCGCTTGACAGCGCTGGCCCTGAGCCTGAGCGTTCTTCCCACAACCTCGGCCTATAGCCAAGAGCGACAGGACACTACATCGACCACCGCGGCCGATGCGCTCTACTGCAAAGAGCGCAGGCTGGGTTACTGGTTCTACTGTGTCAAACCAATTCCCGCTGAAGAGCCGCAACAGCCCGAAACCGAACCGGTCCCGGCAACGCAGGAACTCGACGCGATCACCTCCGAGCTGCGCGAACTCAAGGCGCGCGCGATCCTCTATCCGACCGAGGCCAATGTCGCGGCCTATATCCGCTTCCAGCGCGCGCAGCTCGACCGCGCCTCGCTGTTCTCCGATGTCTGGCAGCGGGCGATCTGGCAGGACCCGGACCTCGACTACACGCTTGAACGCCCCGTCGGAGCGGTCGCTAAGAAGCAGTGGCAGGATGCCCGCAGCGCGGAGCGCGATCACGTCATGGCAACGCTCTCGCAGCGCTACGGGCTGTTCTATTTCTTCAGTTCGACCTGCGGCCCGTGCGAAGTGATGAGCCCGATCGTCAAGGGCGTCGCAAACCGTTGGCGGATCACCGTGCGCGCGATCTCGACGGACGGCGGGCCTTCGCGCCATTTCCCGGACTACAAGGTCGAAACCAACCAGCGCGGCAAGCTTGGTCTCGAAGGCAAAGCCACCCCCGCCCTGGTGCTGTGGGACAGCGTGACCAAACGCCCGATTCCGATCGGCTACGGCGTGCTCTCGGCCGACGAGCTGCAGGACCGCATCTACCTTCTCACCTCCAAGGAAGCCGGACATGATTACTAGCATCCGCAATGCGGCATTGACCCTCGCCGCTGCCAGCATGGTTGCCTCACCGGTCGCCGCGAATGTTGGCGACAGCATGGACCGCTTCATGGACGACATGGGCGCGGCGGCGAATGTCACCGGCCCCACCGCCTTCGAAGGCCAGTCGGCGGGCTATTACAGCCTCGGCAATGTCTGGACGCGCTTCCCGCAGAAAACGACCAACGTCGCCAATCTCCAGCTGCCTCGCGCAAGGGCGGGCTGCGGGGGCATCGATATCTTCGCCGGATCCTTTTCCTTCATCAATGCGAGCGAGATGGTCGCGCTCCTGAAGGCCGTTGCCAACAACGCGGTCGGCTTTGCTTTCAGCCTCGCGATCGATACCGTCTGTCCCGAGTGCAACAAGATCATGCAGGAGTTTTCGCAGAAGGCTCAGCTCATGAACAATCTCTCGATCAACTCCTGCGAGATGGCGCAGGGGTTGGTCGGCGGACTGTGGCCCAAGGGCGATCTCGCCGACAAGGCGATCTGCGAGGCGATCGGCAATTCCGAAGGTATCTTCACCGACTACGCTGCTGCCAAGCACGGCTGCGGCACGCGAGGACAGCGCGCCTCGACCAACGAGGGAGCCGGGAGCGACTATGCCGACGTCAATCCCGGCGTGCCGCGCAACTACACCTGGCACGTCCTCAAGAAGAGTGCCTTCTTCAACCCCGGCGGTACCTTCGACCGCGAACTCGCCGAATACGCCATGACGCTGATCGGCACGGTGATCTACGTGCCGCCCAAGGACGACGAGCCGGGCAAGTTCGTGCCTTTCGCAGGCGATGCGTCCTCGACGCTGGTGAGCGCGCTGCTCGACGGGACGCAGGGCCAAAACGTGCGGGTGTTTCGCTGCGACGAGACCGATCTCTGCCTCAATCCGACCTTCGAGCAAATGAGCCTTGCCAACGCCAAGGCGATCCGCCCGCGCGTCGCACTCCTCATCGGCAACATGGTCGACGCGATCCGGGCCGATACCGCGATCGGCAATGCGGAGAAGGAACTGCTGCAGGTGGCCTCGGTCCCCTTGTACAAGATCCTCACCGTCCAGGCCGCCTATGGGCGCGGCATGCCGACCGATGATCGCGACACGCTCGCCGAGATCGCCAGCATCGACCTCCTCTATGCCATCCTCGACCGCATTGTGTCCGAAGCCGGGCGCTCGATGGCGAGCTTCATCGCCGCCGACGAAGCCAAGCTCGCGATCTGGCGGGGCCAGGTCGCCGAAGTGCGTTCGGGCCTCGTCCAGCGTCAGGCGACCGGACAAGCCAAGGTCTCCGCAATCATGCAGATCATCGAGAAGACTGCGATGATCGAGAACGCGCTCGCCGCTTCGATGTCGCCCTCGATGTCCGCCGCGCTCGACTGGTCGCGCGGGCTCCAGTCGCGCTCGATCGTCCCCTGAGGCGCACACATGGTCGAGATCTTCACCACCGGAGGCGGCGAATATATCGTCAATGTCCTCAACGCTGTCGCCTCGTGGACCGGGGCCGGTGGCTACAAGAGCCTGATTCAGGTCGCGCTGGTGATGGGGTTCGCGCTCGCGGTCATCGTCGTCGCGTTCAACCAGGACTGGCGCGCCTGGCTCAACTGGTTCCTCGGCGCGACGCTCATCTACATGTGCCTGATGGTGCCGCGGATGGATGTGCAGGTTACCGATCGCGTCAATCCGAGCCTTGCTCCGGCCACGGTTGCCAATGTTCCGCTGGGCCTCGCGCTGATGGCGAGTTTCACCAGCCAGGCGGGCGACTACCTCACGCGGTCGGCCGAGACCGTGTTCGGGCTTCCCGACGATCTCAACTATTCGAAGAACGGAATGATCTACGGCGCGCGCCTGCTCGAGGCGACACGCTCGCTGCGTATTGCTGATCCCGAGTTCGCGGCAAATTTCGACGAACACGTTCGCCAATGCGTGTTCTACGACCTGCTGCTCGGTCGCTACTCGATGAAGGAGCTGTCCGAGAGCAACGACATCTGGGCGACTATCGCGCCCGGCAGCGCGGCGCGCGCGCAGAAGTTCTTGACCCGCGAGACCGATGACAGTGTCACGGCATCGATCGACACCTGCCGCGAGGCCTACACCGCGCTTTCGAACCAGTGGGCGGGTATGATCGACGACATGACCCTCGTTGCCGGACGTCAGCTCTATCCCAAGCAAACCGAAGCGCTCGCCAAGGCCAAGCTCATCGCCGACCTTCCTATAGCCTACCAATATCTCACCGGGGTCTCGAAGGATGCGAGCAGCATCTTTCGCCAGGTGCTGACGATCAATGCGATGAACCAGGCAATGCATGGGTTTGCCGGGGCAAGCGGCGCCTCGAGCGTCGATGTGTTTGCGCAGACCCGCGCCGATATCCAGACCGAGCGGACCTATTCCTCGATCGCGCACAATGCGATGAAATGGGTGCCGATCCTCAATGTCGTGCTGACCGTAGTCTTCTACGCACTCTTCCCGGTACTCTTCCCACTGTTTCTGATGCCAAGGACCGGCCCGATCGCACTTCGAGGCTATGTCACCGGATTCTTCTACCTTGCCGCCTGGGGACCGCTGTTCGTCATCCTCCACATGATCCTGATGCTCAAGGGCGCGAGCGATGTTGCGGCAGCTGGCGGTGCAACCGGTCTCAGCCTCGCGACCTTCTCAGGCATGACCGACGTCAACAACGATATCGGTATCCTTGCCGGCTACCTTGTCGCCTCGATCCCCTTCCTTGCAGGCGGGGTCGCTCGCGGAGCCATGGCGATCTCTGGCCAGGCCACGAGCTACCTTAATCCGAGCCAGAACGCGGCCGAGGAAGCGGCGCGCGAGGCGAGCACGGGCAACCTCTCGTTCGGCAACACCAGTTTGGAGAACTCGAATGTGTTCTCGCGCCAATTCGCCCAGGCAAGCCTCGCGCCAAACATGGCCTATGGCGCAGCGCAATCGCGCGGCTTTGCCGACAACGGCACGCAGACAACGAGCTTCCCGCAGGCTGAGTTCGCGACCGTGCCGACCTCGAGCTATCCGTTCACGCCGACGCTCGGGCAGGACTTCTCGAGCAGGCTCGCGACCATGGCGAGCCAGAGTCGCGGCCAGAGCGAGACATTCTCGAACCTTGCCCAGCAATCGACGAGCTCGGCTGTCACCCGGTTCAGCGAGTTGCGCGATGCCTACACCCGCTCGCGCTCGAACGAGAGCGTCAGTGGCACGTCAACGAGCGACAGCATCGGCAGCGCCTTCAGCGAGGTCGACAACGCCTCGAATACACTCCAGCAGCAATTCGGGCTGTCGCGCCGCGCGGCCGACGACATTACTGTGTCCTGGTTCCTAAACGGGGATGCCGGTCTCGGGGTCAAAGGAGAACGAGGCTCGGTCAAGGGCACCCTCGGGTTAAAGGGTGGTCGGAACCAGACCTGGACTGACAGTGATATCGGGATCGCCTCCGAGGATCGCTCGCGCATTATGGGCGCGCTGAGCCAGATCTCGGACAGTCGCAGCTGGTCGAGCACGCGCGAAGGCTTCCTGCGTGAAACGAGTTCGAGTTCGGAGGCGCTGGTGTCAAGCAGCTCGGCCGGGATCACCACGTCTATCACCGAAGCGCAGAGCTACACCCGCGAAGCGCGCCGAGCCGAGGAGATCGCCAGCCGCCTTGAGAACCAGGCAAGCTGGTACGAAAGTGCCAATGCCGCAGGCACGCTCAACCTCAGCCAGGCCTATCGCGAATGGGGCATGGCGGAGATCGATGGTAACCGCGACTACTATGGGCCGGTGCGCTTCGACGACATCGATTTCCAGATGAGTGCGCGGGGCCAGCAACTCCAGGCGCGGTTCGTCGAAAGCTATGCGAACCAGCTCAATGCCGAGATCGCGGATGACCTGGCTCTGCCGCCCTTTGCGTCCGTCGCTCGACCCGCTGTGAGCAGCGCAGATGGCGTGCGGGGATCGGTACGGCTTGGCGGGGTACCAGGGAGCCTTGGCGCCCCCTCAAGCGAGCGTGAAGACATCGCCCGGGATGTAGGTCGGGTCCAACAACAAGGGGACCGGCGGATCGGGACCGTCAAAGGATACCTCGATGGCAAGACTCGCGATGCCAAGGGAGCCTCGGCTGAGGCGGCCGACGATGTGAAGGAATGGTAGCTCAGATCAGCCCGTCGTAGATGATCACATAGATCAAAAAGGCGAGGAACAGGACCCCGAACAGGATCAATCCAAGCTTGCCCCACGGGTCAGCCCAGGTCTTTTTCCAGGTGTAGGAAGTGAGACGGTTCTCGGCGATGGCCCGATCTACTTCGCGGAAGCCCTCCCAGTTCTCCTTGCCGCCCGGGGGTGTGTCGTCTGGATCGCTCATCGCTCATTCTCCTTCACAAGAAGGGAGCCGCCCTCTCCTCTTCTCAACCCCATCTTGCTGCTGAGAAAATAGCCGAAAATCATCGGAAAAGCGAGCACGGTGTCTTGGCTTACAGGCCCGAAAATGAAAGAAGTTGGCATGGCAGGAAGATCACCACAGAATAATGTCTTCGATTTTCACGCAGGAGTTCTCCGACAGAAGCAAGGCAAACGGCGCGGCCTTGCGCTGCTTGTTGCCGGAGGCTTACTCGTTGGCATTCTGGGCGGCATTCTTGGCATCTACTGGCCTTTTGGTTCGGCGATCGCTGAGGCACGAACCACGCACAGCTTTGCCGTTTGCGGCATGGTCAGACGCACTTGTGTCGTCGATGGCGACACGATCTGGCTCGAAGGCGTGAAGATCAGGATCGCGGATATCGACACGCCTGAAATTTCGCAGCCAAGATGCGATATCGAATACGATCTCGGCATAAGGGCACGCGACAGGTTTGTGGTTCTGCTCAATCAGGGAGTGTTCTCCGCCGTTCCAATCGGTAATCGAGACGAAGACCAGTACGGTCGTAAGCTCCGTGTCCTGATGCGCGATGGCCGCTCGATCGGCGACCAATTGGTCGCGGAAGGACTAGCACGAACCTGGTCCGGACGCAGGGAGCCATGGTGCTGATGCGCATCTGGCCGGACAGCGATGATCCCTTGCCGGGCAACGAGCGGGAATGGAAATTGAAGCTCGAAGCATGGCTGCTGGGTATTCCGATTGTCCTTATGCTAATCGCAGGCATCGGGTCACTCTTCTGATGCTCACCCGTGAACAGGAGCTTTGGGGCATGGCGCTGTGGGTGGATAAGCACCATGGCGACGCCGGAGGTGAATTCATTGCGTCGAAGATCGATCAGCTATGCCGGGCCGGCGAGCAGGACGGAGCAAGACTTTGGCAGGATGTTGCCCGTCGCTATGAGCAACTTGCCGAGCGCACGTCCCATTCCTGATGGAACCTTTGTGATCTCCAGCCTCCACTGACTGCAGATAGGCTTCCAGCCGCTCTAGCGTTCGTCGACGCGGCCTTCGCCCTTGCCGGAGGTCTAGCACGAATCGAGGATCACCGACTGCACGCCTGCCAAAGCGTGTCGCCGAAATATGATGATCTTTCAGATGCTCTTCAATCCGTTCCAGCAAGGTCATAACCCTTTCGCTCCGACTCGCAAATCCCTTGTGTTCTTGTTATGTTCTTAGTAGGATCACATCCGCGAGTCTAGGAAAATTCCTACGATTGAGATTCGAAGGACAGGCGAATGGAACATGTGAGGGAGGAGCTCGACCGGCTGATCCTCAAGGGCGGATATGGCTACGCGTCGATATCGCGGCTGCTTGGCCGCAACCCTGCCTATGTGCAGCAATTCATCAAGCGCGGGTCTCCGAGAAAGCTCGATGACGAAGACCGAAAGACGCTCGCCTGCTTCTTCGGTGTCGACGAGCAAGTGCTCGGTGGTCCGGCTAATCCGGTCACCGATGGCATGGTCGAGATCCCCGTACTCGATGTGGAGGCATCCGCCGGCTTTGGCGCGGTAGCTGCTAGTGAGACTGCACACACCCGGTTTGGGTTCGATGAGCGGTGGCTGCGGCACCTGACTTCGGCCAAGAGCGCCAGCCTGTCGATCGTTGGGGTAAAGGGTGACTCGATGGAGCCCACTCTCAGCGATGGTGACGAGGTCCTGGTCGATGCATCAGATCATGGATCGCGATTGCGTGATGGGATTTATGTCCTTCGCTCTGATGATGCCCTCGTCGTGAAGCGTATCGCGATCAAACCAGGTGGTCGGCAGATCACAATTGCCAGCGACAATCCGGCCTACCCAACTTGGTACGACATGGACCGGTCTGAAGTACATGTGGTTGGCCGCGTCATCTGGTTTGGCCGCGCATTGTAGCGGGAGATTCCGCGCATGGATCGCGGCAGTGGTCCACACAAACAATCGCACACTTGCACAGCAGGAAGCCGCCGAACGTTCTACCCGCGCGATCAGTGCGCCAGAGGGTGCGAGGCACTTACATAGACGAGAGTATGGGTGAGCTAGTTACGCACGCCCCATCGTCAGGAGCACGCATCGGATTGAGCAGGCTGGCCGCAGGGTAGAACACACACCAAGCAACGATCACCTATCCCGATTTACGTTATCCTTTTTCGAGTTGTCCGGGTTGTCACGCACATACTCGCGGCCGTTGATCTTTATCACGTGCGCACCGGGATGGTCGCCGCGTTTGACCTCCGCTACCGCGTTGCGCCGTGGAACGTTCTTTCGGTTTCCGATGTCATAGTGCTCATTGCGACCGCCGGGACCGTCATTCTTACCTTTGATTTTTGTCATCCGCTTTACCTCTCTCAGAATTCCAATATTGAATCAGTAGCGCGGACCAAAGGTCAATACCGTGTCGAACGATGAGAATTTCTCAAGAGGGCGCGACATGGACATTAAATTCTGAATGGCGTGATCTGAAAAACAGGTTTGACCGCGCTAGCGAATACCAGTTGATTGAAGGGGGCATCATGGCAGGTATAACAGTCGAAAGCCGATATCTCAGCGACATTTCGGTGGGTGATCTCAACGTCAAATGGAGCGCGCGCGGCGATCGTATCCTCCGCTACTACATCGACTTTCGCCATCGAACCTTGAATCTTCACCGCGAGCTTGGAGCTCCGGACCTGTCCATTCTGCAGGAGAAAGCGAATGCGCTTCTGGCATCATGGGACGAGAAGACTGACAAGCACAACGTGAAAACGATGTTCGCTGACGGCAAAGCCGAAGCGGAACGCCTCACGGTGCAGGCTGAACTCGAACGTGACCAGCTCTCGAATATCTTGTCGCACACGCTCGGGATCGACGACACGGTAGATTGGGACGAACTTCGCAGGAATGATGCTTTCGGGCGTTCCGACAAATTCGACAGACCGCGTCCGCAACTGGAACGTGAAAATGCGCCGGCTTACGAGGAGCCGAAGATCACCTTCTGGGACACATTGTTCGGCAAGAAGGCGAGCCTCATTCAGCAAGCTGAGGAGACACACGCTGTTCGAATGGAGGAATGGCAACGACGCGAAGCGGCGCGGAAGGATGCGCACGATAAGTCAATTGTCGCCTACGAGATGGAAAGGTCCGCATTCCTGGCCAAACATGCTGAGGACAAAGCGGCGCATGAGGAAGAGGTTGCAGAACATAACCGGGCGATTGAAGAGCTGATTGGATCCCTGCGAGAGGGACACGAAGAGGCGGTGATGGAACACGCTTCTCTCGTTCTGGAGGCCTCGAACTATCACGGCCTCATCGAGAAGGAATTCGTCCTCGATTATCGATCCCAAGACAAGACTTTGCTGGTCGAGTACGAAATGCCGAACCCCGACGATCTCCCGACCGTGAAGTCCGTCCGGTTCGTACGAGCAACCGGCGAGCTAAAAGAAACCCCGCTGGCCGCCAGAGCTAAGAAGGATCTTTTCGAAGGCACGATCTACCAGATTGCCTTGCGGAGCATTCACGAGGTTCTCGAAGCAGATGATTTCCAAAACATCGAGAACGTCGCGTTCAATGGCTTCGTCACCGCCATTAACCCCGCCAACGGACTCTCGAACCGCAACTGCATCCTCTCCGTTTTGTGCTCGCGAGCGGAGTTCGAAAAGATTGATCTTGCCCGTGTCGAGCCCAAGGCCTGCTTCAAGGCGCTGAGCGGCGTTTCCGCTGCTTCCTTGGCGGCGCTGGCACCTATCCCACCAATTATCACGATCGACAAATGCGACCGCCGCTTCGTCGATGGCCGCGAGATTGCCGATACGCTCGATGCTTCGGTCAACTTGGCAGCGATGGACTGGGAAGACTTCGAACACCTGATCCGCGAGTTGTTCGAGAAGGAATTCAATTCGCGCGGCGGGGAAGTCAAGGTCACGCAATCGAGCCGGGATGAGGGCGTCGATGCGATAGCATTCGATCCCGACCCCATTAGTGGCGGCAAGATTGTGATCCAGGCCAAACGTTACACCCGGACCGTTGGTGTCGCGGCGGTTCGCGACTTATATGGCACCGTCATGAATGAAGGAGCCACCAAAGGTATTCTGGTGACGACCTCGGATTTCGGTCCAGAGGCACATAAATTCGCGACTGCGAAACCGCTATCTCTTCTGAACGGAGCGAACCTGCTGCACCTACTACGCAAGCATTCATATGACGCGCGGATCGATTTGGCTGAAGCGAGAGAGGCGCTAGACTGAATAAGCCTTAGAGCCGCTGGCCTCATGGTTTTGATGTTCCGCCTCAGTGTCAGATTGTGGGGCCGATTCCGGACAGTCTGCTTTTCGGCACCGAGCCCAAAAACCTGCCATGTCGACTACATCGTGAATGTAGGGGAATACGGTAATCAAAGGACACGGATGCTTGAGCGGCTGACTTTTTCTAGACGCAAGCCAGCTTGTTCGCGGAGTTCAATTCAATGGGACGCTTCCAGTGATCTATTAGAACGGGAGCTTCGGCATCCAACATATCAGCTTCGCAGTGATCTTCCGGTTTCAAATCAGTCTGGAACAGACAGATCGGCGAGAGGATAGGCTTGGATTGTTCGGTAAAGACGATTTCCATTTTCACTTCCAGCTTGCCTTCGCGGTTAGCGTAGCCGGCATAGAGATTGGATCGCTGACCGTTTTCCAGGATGATCGCTGATCCATGCATCACCGTTAACGCATATAGTGTGAGCGGCACTTTGCTGTTCTCTAGCGGTGCCATTTCGGCTCGATCTATTATTCCGCATTGTACGAGCAGTTGGCCGAACTCATCGAATAGCTGATCTGCGGTAAATGCAGGGCGCCAGATGAACCGATTTGCCAGATACCCCAGGACGCGGAGTTCCTTGTCGGTCGGTTTGCGATTCTTCTCCAACTTTTCGAATCCGCGCTTCAGTCGTTGTTTCGCGGTGGCCTTGCTGCACCCGCACCCTTCAGACATTTGCAGATCGTTGGCGAGGCGTAGATTGGCGTCAGCAGCCCGGCACAGGTCCGACAAGGTCGGTTCGATGCCCCGCATTTTCATGCTCCAGACATCGAGACTAATGAAGACATCACGGCCAACTTGCGTGAGAAAGCCTTTTTCCCGGGTGTCGCGATGGGCGACGAAGTCGCCCAATTCCCTGAAACACGGCTTGCTTGCCGCGCGCGACCGCAGACCCAAAAACAGTCGATCAAAATCGATCGTTCTGTAGTGGCCTCTCAAGATGTTCCGGGCGCGGCTTTTCAAATCCTCATCTATCATTTACATTCCGCCCGCCAGGCAGGGCAAGCTTGGCCTACTCCCTCCCTTTCTTGGACTGCTTGAAGTAGTCTTCGCTCATGTTCGGATTTGGGGTAAATCTCTTAGTGTGCCAGACTATTCTGCCGACTTCGGTCCGTTCGTTTTCAATGCGATCGAGAGCTTTGTTGATCCGTTCGCATTGATCTTCGAGCACATAAAAGCGGTGCTTTTCGAGATAGTTCCTCGCCTTGTGATAAGTGTCGAGATCGGCGACTTCGAGCTCGATGACCGCCCGCTCGATTTCCTCGCGGTAGATTTGCTTTCGCAGCAGTGGAACTATGTCGAGCGTGCCATCTTCGGATAAAACCATTGCCATTCTGCCCTGCGATCCATCGCCGACATATCTCACGGCAGAATTGTAGCGTGATCCGCGTTCGGGAGTACACTCGGCGTTGGCACTACCATCGAGAATGATGCCGACCGCGTGGCAGACGCCGTCCGGATCGGCGATGATCGTGCCATCTATGCTCGTAGCTCTTTCCAGCAATTCCTTGTTGAGCGCTGTTGGTTCGATCTTCGTCCCCTGCGATTGCAACCGCCCCGCCTCTTTCGCCGCATCATCGGCAAAGACGATCATGCTGCCGCGGCCCAACTGAAAAAGAATGTCCATCACGTTTTTTGCTCTGGCGACCGAGGCATCCGAGATGTTCTCGAAAATGCGCGTCATGTTTTCTTTCAGGCGCTCGCTTGAAATGGGCTCTTTAGGCAAGGTCGGGCGGCCAGCACGCATATTCATGTAGATCGTGCTGCCGCGACGAAAATCCCACTGGTGCCGATCGACAACATCAATGGCGTAAGGTTCTGTGCTGATGTCGGAAGTGGAGCCGAGACCGTAAACTTTTCCGTAGCCGCTGATGAGGGCCGTCTCACGCGTCGCCATTTGCAACAGTTTTCGCAGCCATCGCGTTTGCTGTAACGACACGGGGTTGGAAAAGCGTAGAACATAATCGACGTTGGGATCGTCCGCCGCCGCCAGTACAATTCGGCCCTTTGATACCTGCCCCTCGTACATGAGCTGGGTGACCTGTTCGAGCGGCTCGAAAAGCCCGGAATTCATCATGTCGCCGGCAATGAACGGCACGCGCATCAAACTCTTGGCTGCACGGACAGCAATTTCATGGGTTTCGAGTTGCATCTCGCTTCCCAGAGTACGTCCGGGTTCCGGCCATGACCGGTACGTCTCATACTGCGCCTGGCCAAGTATTTTCCGGACGCATTCCATAAGCAGATTCGTCTCGGCGTTTTCCTGCATCCAGCGAAAAGGTATCAACGGATGTACGTCTAAATTGCCCTTCGGAACTTGTATAACTGTTACGACATAGTGGTTGTCGACGGGAGCGGCCAAGGATGCGAAACTGCGCAGTCCGCTACGCTCGTCCTCCGAGGCGAGAAGGTTCAAAACTTCCTCTGTAATCACTTGGCGGCGAATGTTTTCAGGCTTTTCTCTGTTGGTTACCTCGTCGCCGTAGAACATCTGCTGACTGGGGTGCTTGGGTACGCCTTCAGTGACGCGCTTAGGAAGCGAAGAAAAGAAGTCCTGATCCGGAAAACCGGTTTCGGGCTCGACACACACTTCATGCCGAACCTCCCGATCGGACATCGCCAGCCCGACCAGAAAGACCTTCGGCTTTCCTTCGAATCCGATCGCCTCGAACACGTTTTGCGTGAGAATCTCATAGTGGATTCGGAAGTGTTCCTGATAACCCCACATAAACTGATCGATCGTTTTCAAGCTTCTTACCACTCCTTCCAGAATCGCACGGCGGCGCTCAAGAAGGCATCAAATTCTTCCGATCGCCACGTAACCGCCGAGGTTGGATGGAGCAGGACATACTGTTCGTTTGCGCAGACCAGCTTGCTTCTATCCGCTTCCAATAGCCAATTGATACAGCCGACCACGGAGTCCTCGCAGTTCGAACCGAAGCAATCGGCCGGAACGTTGTAGAGCATCCCTTCGATAAAGTAGGATGGAGCCAGCCCGGCGGTTATGTAGCCATCCTGGATCATCCGGTTGCGCATATTCTTGAAAATCCGTACGGTTGGCTTGAAGCGCTGGTTCGTAGCGCCGTGTTTGGCCACGCAATTGGCAGAATGCATTTTCGGATAATTGATGATCCGGTTGCCGGCAGAATCCCAGAAGCAAAGGCCCTCCGCGTAAGACTGCTCGTCCATTCCCTGAAAGCGCCAGTACTTGCGGAATTGCGCAGCAATTAGGACGTCGGCGTCTCGTCGATTGCCATTCCCGCCGACAAAGACGGCCTTCTTTCCAGGTACAACCAGATTGCCATACTTGGCCTGAAGGACCGCGATCACGTCCCGCTTGAAATCGGCGTAGTTGTAATCGGCCGAAGAGAATGATGCGTTGTATAATTCAAGTTCGCTGGGCGGCAGCTCGCCGACATCCTGATAGAAAACGGAATCAATCTGCATGACGATATCGACATCGCTATCGGCCCAGATGTTCGTGCTGTTTCCATAGGATCCTTGCAGGAAACTCCGGTGCAGATGGCTTGAATAGGGCGCGGTCGACGCCTCCAACACGCCTTTGATGGTCTGATAGGTGCTGCTCGATTGGGTGACCGAGCCCTGATGCGACCATGTCTCGAGCTGATTTTCTGGAATGGCCATTTAGGAACCTTCAACCGATAAGAATTCGGAGAGCGCGGCTTCACGTTGCGCGAAGGACTCTGCCCCCAATTGGCGAAGCGTATTGAGCTTATCGAGATCGTGTTCGAACAAATCCGTCGCCAATTCCGGACGCTCGAACGTATCGCTGATCCGGATGGTCGGGACATCCTTGAACAGAATCTCGCGGAGTTGGTCCATCGACTGGGTGTTTATCTCCAGTGTCTTTTGCAGCAATTGCACACTCAGCAGGTGCTTTGCCCATCGTGCGGCACTGAAGAGAGATCGTTTCGGTTCCGGATATACACCGACGCCGATGCTCACGACTCTGATGTTTTCTATCGGGGTATCAAGCGCCGAAGTTGCATCGGCTATGGCATAGAGCGTTGGATTATTGGCGCAATATCCGCCATCCAGCAATTCGATTTTGTCACCCGCAGCGGTTGTGACGATCTTGCGTTCGAAAAACGGATAGGCTGAACACGACGCCTGCACGGCATCGCTTATGCTGACGCCGAACCCAGGAACAAACGTCGCCGCACGTCCATGCGCCTGTGCCGGATCGCCTTTGAAAATCATCGGACGTTCCGATTGCCACTTAGCCGAGACGATGCCGAGACCGGTTTTCAGACTATCAAACTCCAGATCGCCGAACACCTGGTCGGCTAGATTCTTAAGGGCGGCCGATTTCTTAGCCCTGCCCTTGTGCTTCATGATTTCGGGAACGTTGCTCTTGTAGAGTCTGTGGATCTCGTCGACGTCTTTGCCCAGCGCTATCAGAGCCGAGATGATTGCTCCTGTACTGGTTCCAAAAACAAGATCGAACTGCTCATGCAGGCGGCAGCCGACCATGGCTTCGATTTCCCGGAGAACGCCGAGGGTGTAAAAGCCCTTCGCACCTCCACCATCGAGACACAGTACTCGCAATAATTTATCTAGCTTTCCCTGCTCCATTAATGCGGCCCCACAATCTAACACGTGATTATACTAATATTTATTCATCATATATATTTTCATCTATAGCGACTCCCGGTGCCAAATGAAGCATGTGGCCGCAATCGCGGCATTTCCACCGTGTGCCAACGATGAACTCCCGTTCCCAAAGCGGAAAGCTTCCGGCGCAACCCTCAACCGGACAGAGCACGTCTTGCATTCGGGGCTCGAAATGCACTTTGCGATTGCCAATGTCGGTCAGCGTGTAGCTGGCATCGCATTCCCAGCATTGCACCACGCGAGGCTCACCATCCCGGCCCAATCGTCGGCGAATGATGGAGCCGCATTCATGGCATTCGATTTGCCCGCGATTTGCCATCGAGGAATTCCAAATTCGCGAGCTGAGAACGACCTCGACTGCTTCAACGATGGCATCGCATCGTTTTCGCAGTTTTGTAAGGTCGTGAGCTTTTCCGTTATGGATCTGGTCGAGGGTTTCGGTATGTAGATATGCGCCGAGCGCATCGTAGTGCTTTTTGAGCGTTTGCATGTCGAGAACGTTGTCCGTTCCCAGCAGTCTCATGAATTCTGGTGTTTCTCCCGGAGTCGGTTCGCGGCCTATGGATATCCGAGCGGCTTTGTCAGCATAAGGATCGACCTCCAGCATCCGATCCATGAGCTTCTTGGGTTGCCAGGTCATCATCGATTTGGGCCCAAGATCATCGGCATAGATCTTGGACCGCTCGTAGGTCAAAGCTTCCATTGCCTTGCGCAGCTTGAGCGCGGCGAACTCCAAATCCTCGGTATCGCCCGATGCCAGCAGCTCCTTTGCTTTATTCAAGCTTGCTCTGGCTCGGTTTCTGAAATCGAATGTCATTCCGCTTGCCACAATGTTTCCAGTTAAGTCCACTGCCGAAACAGAGCTTTTTGCGCAACGCTTGGGGAGTGTTTAGCCAAACCATGGCCTCCAACGTCCGCTTTTGGTCAGTTAAGAATGCGGACTGGATGTCCGAGTTTGGGGCGCATTGCCGCCGTTGGCTTGCCTGACTGATCGACATATTTCTGGGCGAAAGCTCTGTCATCGAAGGATCGGGAGAAAAAATCCGAAAATGGTTCTGCGAAGTGACGACTGCTCGCGCTTTATGCCCGTCAATCTCCGTCCATGATATGCAATGACATATGATTAGTCAGCCATATATGTCGCTACAGATTTTTGTCGCTTTCTGAGAAACCTTTGTATATGCTAAAAAATATAAACGTCGATCAACATATGCAGAAACATATTTATGACCACGGCAATCGAAGACATCGCCGCAAGCATCAAAGCGGCTCGGACAGCAAAGAGCTTTACCCAGAAGCAGCTGGGTGAACGGGTAGGTTTGCCCCAAAGCCACATCTCCAAAATCGAAGGCGGGAATGTAGACCTACAGATTTCCAGCCTTGTCGAAATAGCGCGCGCGCTTGACCTCGAACTGAAGCTAGTGCCTCGAAGGACCGTACCGGCGATCGAAGGCGTTGTTCGCTCACAGCGCGAAAGAAGCGAGGCCAGTCGAACGCTCGCAACGATTGCCGAAACCAACCGTTTCGCCGAGCGAGTACGGGAGAGCTATCCGAGCGTCACCGAGGTGAATGAGCTTCAAAGCGCACTTAAAGATATCCAGGCCGTTAATTTCACCCCCGAAACGCTCAAAGCCATCGAGCAGGCTTTGCAGCCCGTCGCTCATCTGAAAAAGCATCTCCAGGATCTCGGCTGGGCGCTCGAGCAGCAAGAGGGAAGGAAGAAACTCGCCCAACAGATCGCGGCATCCACACGTGCCCTACGGCACGTCAGAAACCTGCAGGTTCACTCAATCGATCGAGATAGTGCCCACAGACTGCCTGCTTACCGGCTTGAGGACGACGCCACATGATCAACGCAGCGGCTCTCGATATCTTTCTGGGTGAGACGCGCGTTGGAACCATCGCACGCCTCGATGGAGATGCGAGCATCTTCACATTCGACGAAGTCTACCTTGCCGACCAGGATCGGCCGACGCTGTCGCTCGCCTACAAGGACGTGAATGGGGACATCATCGCAGAGCCACGCAGCTATCGAACGAAGATCGAGCCGTTCTTCTCCAACCTCCTTCCCGAAGGAACGCTTCGCGACTACCTGGCTCGCCGCGCGGGCGTGAAAGCCGTGCGCGAGTACCACCTTCTCGCACAGCTAGGGCACGATCTTCCCGGCGCAGTGCGCGCCGTCGCCGTCGATGCCGAGGAAACGGAGGTCGACGAGCTAGATGAAGAAGCGGCGGGGAAGCAGGCAGAGCGCGCGCTGCGCTTCTCGCTTGCCGGCGTGCAACTCAAATTCTCGGCGATCAAGGCCCAAGGCAAGAATGGCGGACTGACGATCCCGGTCACAGGCAGCGGCGGCAACTGGATCGTCAAGCTGCCCTCTGCGAGACATCCGGAGGTGCCCGAGGCAGAATTCGCGGCGATGAAACTGGCGGCAAAGATCGGGATTGACGTACCGGACATCGACCTTGTGCCTCTCGATCAGATCGATGGCATACCCGAAGGTATCACCCGCTACGGAAAATCCGCTTTTGCCATCCGGCGCTTCGACCGGGGGGAAGAGGGACCCGTACACACCGAAGACTTCGCCCAGGTGTTCGGTGTCTTTGCAGACGATAAATACGAGAATGCGAGCTACCGCCAGATCCTCAGCGTGCTGGCGATCGAGACCGACGAGCAAAGCGTGATCGAATTCGTCCGCCGGCTCACCTACTCGGTGCTGATCGGCAATGGCGACATGCATCTCAAGAACTGGTCGTTGATTTATCCGGACCGGCGCAACGCGCTGCTGGCACCTGCCTATGACCTGCTTTCGACGCTCGCCTATATCCCAGGCGACGATGCTGCACTCAAATTTCATAGCTCGCGCGAGTGGGCATCCTACACCTATGACGAACTCGAGACGATCGCCGACAAGGCAAGGCTGCCTGCCAAATTGATCACCGCGACAGCGAAGGATGTCGTTGCACAGTTCGACGACGCCTGGAGCAACGAAAGCGGACACCTGCCCTTCCCCGATGACGTGCGAAGCGCGATTGAGAGGCATCGCAAGACTCTTGCGATCTGAGAGCGGTTCCGAAATCCGATCGTTCGCGCGTAAGCACCACCTGGACCAACTGCCGGACCAACACGTCTGAAGATTGGGTCGCAAAGCGGCCCTTCAAATCCCGAAATCCAGTGTCTTGCTCTTGCTTCGAGCGAGTTCCTTTTCGGCCTTGTTGGCCTCTTCCGGTTTCAGCTGATCAAGTTCGCCGATTTTCTTTTCTGTCGGGGTCAACTGTGCGGTGACCTCGAGGGCCGATGCCTTCTCGCCTTTGTTGCGTGCGACGGCCGCTCCGAGCTTGTCCGAACTGTCGACAACCAGCGTCAGGTGATCGCGAAGCCTCGTGATCGTCACCAGGAAGGTCTTCTGGTTCGACAGGTTGCGCTCGCGGCTGTCCATGACGGCTATGCCGCGATCGGATGTCAGACCCTGCGCCATGTGGGCGTTGAGCGCATAGGCAAGATCGATCCGCTTCAGCATCGGATCGTCCTTTTTGAGCTCGACCTGGTCTCCCTTGGAAGCTTCGAATGTGATCTTCCCACCGGCAATGGCAACCACCCTGGCCTGGTCGGCATTGAACAGGCCGCGGCGATGATCGTTGCGGGTCCATCGGATCCGGTCGCCTTCATGGATTTCTAGCTTCCTCGGCTCATGCAAGGTCAGATTCTGGTCGCCCTTCCCTGCCCTGATCCGCGCGGGATCGAACCGGAACCGCTTGCCGCGCTTGTCCGCGACTTCGACCTGCCTGCCCTTCCGGTCCTGTCCCAGGACACGATACTCGCCCGCTGACAGTCCCAGGGCCTGTTGCTTTCTCGAGACCTCGAGCACCCGACCAGGCTGGTAGGCTGACAGATGTCGCAGTTCTTCGCGGGTCGTGTTGACGCGATCGAGCACTCCAAGCTCGGCCTTGCCCGGTCCGATCTCGCCATTGGCGAGAAGTCCCTGCTGGACGGCAGCATTGACCGCAGAGCGGATGGCGCGGCCCGAGGCGTAGATCGATGTCCGCGCGCGGTCGTCCTTGTCGAGCGCCAACCAGGTATCAGCAGCGACCAGCGCGCCATCGCCCTTGGCCTCGACCGTGTGCGGCTGCAGGTGACGCAGCGCCGTGCGTACATCACCCGCCTGTGCTGCCGCCTGCGCCTCGCGGATGACTGGATCGCGGGCGCGCAGGTTGGTCGCCATTTCAGCGCTCGCCATGCCCGTCCGCTGCAGCAGCGCGAAGGGTTTGCCCGCATCGACTGCGCCGAGCTGCTTGCGGTCCCCCATCAGGACCAGGCGGTGAACGCCAGCAAGATTGGCAAGGCGGACGAGCTTTTCCTTGTCCTCGTTCGAGACCATCGAAGCCTCGTCGAGCACGAGCACATGGTCCTTCAGCGCCGCCTTGGCCTCCAAACGCAGCGCCGCGTTGCCGGGATCGTCGAGCAGCTTGTTCCAGCCACCAAGAAAGCGTGCCAGCGTCTGCGAGCCGATGCCGGTGTCGCGTTCGAGCATCTGGACGAGCGTGTTCTGGATCGCGAGGCCAATGACCGGGTGGCCCTCGTCGCGCAGCACCTCGGCGACTGGCTTCAGAACGCTGCTCTTGCCGGCACCGGCAATTCCCTGGACCGCGATCGTTCGATCCTCTGACGTCAGGATCAGCTTCGCCGCTCCGAGCTGGCCCTCGTTGAGGCAGAACCCCTGCCCTGCCATTGCAGCGGTCTGGACACGATCAGTAGCGCTTCCCGGCTCAACTGCAGATGAGCTCGCACCCTTGCCGGCGGCAACCTCGGACATGATCCTTTGCTCGGTCAGCACCGCGTCACGCGAGGCGAGCCAGCCCCTGTGGTCTCCCTTGCCCGCTATCAGGTCGCCGGAGCGCACCAAGGCGCGGGTCCGTCTTTCAATATCGGCAATCGTCGCTGGCAACCCGAAATCGAGCGCAGCCTTGTAGAGCGCGGTGCGCTCGAAGGCAGCCTCGCGCTGCGAAAGATGACGCACCGCCGAAGCGACGGCCTGCGCAGCTGCGATCGTCTCACGGCCCTGCCTGAGGACCGATTTGGGCACGAACGGATCGGCCGGATCGCCCCTGACATGCGCGGCGAAACGTCCCAGCCATGCGCGCCCGCGCTCGGCAAGCGAACCGAACCTGCCAGTTTCGATCGACTGTTTCAGTGTGCGGGTCTGCGCCCGCTCGACCAAGGGCGCGAGGTCCAACCCGATCGATTTCGCGGTTTCGCTCCATTGCATGCCGAGGGCCTCGCGGTCCTCGATCCCGTCCTTGCTCGCGCGCGTATCGAGCGCGGCAATGCGGCCCGCTTCAAGACCAGAACCGCGCCGTGCATCGAGTACTTCCTGGCGGCGGCTCGAGAACGCCATGACCTGTTCGCGGGTGATACCGCGCGCCTCGAAATTGCCATGCTTGAGGGTCGGTCCCGGCTCATAGCCAAGCTTCTCGACCGCGACGCGAAAGCGCGCCATCGCGATAGAATTGAGCGTGGTGTTGAGCTGCCAGAGCCGGTCGTTCTTGAGCGTACGCCACTTCCCGTCCTTGCCTTGCGTGACATTGGCGATCACCGCATGGAAATGGAGGTTCGGCTCCTGGTTGCGGTTGGTGTCGTGCTGGAACAGGCCGATCGCAAGGTTTCCGGTGGCCTGCGTTACGATCTTGCCTTTCTCGACCATCCGGGTCTCGGCCGCATTCTTCTCAGCCCAATCCAGAGCTTCGAGGACGGCTTCGCGGTAGGCGGCGATGATCCGCTTGTCCTTCCCGACAAGTGCCAGCAGCGACCAGCTCTTGGGGACGGAGAAGGTTAGGTCTGTACCCGGGCGGTGCGTCTGTCCGGGATTGCCGACACTGCTGCCGTCGGGCAGCTCGCCACGCAGCAGCTCGTCGAACACTGCGGTCTCGACCTTGCCGTCGAGACCAAGGCGCTTTGCACCCTCGCCGACCCATTGGCCCGAGCGGTCGGCATCGGCGCTGGCGTAGTAATTGTCCGAGGCGAAGTAGCTCGCCGCCGCCGAAGGCGAGCGGACATTGGCGACGGAAAGCATGGGCTGGGATCACTTTCTCTTGGCCCTCGTCCCCTCCCCGGTTGAGCGTCACATATCCGGATCGAAGTCCCCGTAATCGTGACCATGGTCCTGCCCCTGATCGGCATCGCGACCCTGCTTCGCTGCACCGCCAAGCAGCGACTTCTGCTGCTCTTCCTGGAGCCTCTGGTCGGCCTTGCCGCGCGCGACCTGTGCTCGCTGATGCGCTGCGGGATCGGGAATATCGGACCTGGCGGAAGGCACAGCCCGTTGCTCCATGCCGCGGTGCTCCTCAGCTTTCGAAGACAGGGGAAGTTCGGATTGAGCCGGCCGCTGAGGGTGTGATGTGGCCCTTTTCCCTGGCGCATTCGGATCGCGAGCCTTCCTTGTCTGGTCCGGTCGAGCCTGCTCGACCTTGTAGCTGCGACGGGTCCGGCGAGGTTCCTTTTTCTCTTTCTTGTCGGCTTTCTTTTCAGCGCTGTCGGAGCGATCGTGCGCGTCCCTCATCCGGCGAGGATCACCATCATTGTCGCCTGTTTCAGAGGCTGCTCCGGCACCGCCCCCTGCTCCATCTTTATCATCAGCGTGCCGGGTCTGCGGCGGTGGCTTCTGCATATCGCGGGGAATGAAGCCTTCGGCTACCCGAGGCCAGTTGCGCGGTTCGAGAACCACGGGTGCCGCCGGAAATCCTTCGGGAAACTTGATGAAGCCATGAAGGTTCTTGAGCTTCATCAGCTCGTCGGGAAGCAGCAGCGGGACGACCTGGCGCCGGGGCGTGAGGCTGACCGCATCGCGTGCATTGTTGTAGCCATAGCTGTATCCTTCCTCCATCTCGCGAACCTCGCGGTGGCCGATAATATCGGAACACCAGGTGGCGGTCTCGCGATCTGCTGTGCCGAGGATCAGCTTGGTTCGGGCAAGCGAGGACAGGGTCATGGCCATGTTCTCGCCGTAGACATCCTTGAGCTTGGCAAAGGCATGGATCCCGGTGACGATCGCGCCCCCGAAATTGCGCGCGGTCTGGAGGCCCTTCTCAAGCGAAGGGAGACGATGCAGCGCGCCCAGTTCGTCGATCAGGAACCAGAGCCTGATGTCCCGCGAGCGCTGGCCCGCCATCAGCGTATTGATCGCGGTGTCGAGCCACAGGGTGAGCAGCTGCGAGAGCACGCTCATGTCGATGTAGCGCGCGGACAGAAACAGGATAGAGCCCGGTTCACCTGCCCCGTTGACCCACTCGCGGACCGAAAAGGGCGTCCCGTCTTCGGGCAGCATCTGCAGCGCCTTGGCGTTGACATTGAACACTGCGCGCACCGATTCCGCCATGCGCGCCGCGCTCGGCGTGCTGATGGGACCGGCCATGGTATCTTCGACGAGGCGGTGCAGATCGGAGAGATCGGCGTTCATGAGTTCGTGGGCCAGCGCGGCGTTGGTGCCTCGCCCTGCTTCGGCGAGCTTGAGACAGGTCTCGACGAACAGCGTGCGCGCGGCGAGCACCCAGAACTGTTCGGCGCCGCCCCCATCGTGCGGGACGAGCGACTCCGCCGCGGCATGGAATTCGGCACGCGTGGAGCAATCGTTGAACACGCTCCAGGCGGGGCAACGCGCGTCGAGCGGGTTTAGAATGATGTCGCGTTTGGGATCGTAGAAGGTTTCGACAAAGGCCCCGGTAAGATCGAAAATGACCGCACGTTCGCCCCGTTCACGGATCTCCCTGGTAAGCTCGGTCAGGACAACGGTCTTGCCTGTCCCGGTTGTGCCAACAAGCATCGCGTGACTCTGCTCGAGGCGCCAGGGCCAGCTGACCCCTGCCAGATGCGCGGGAGAATAGAAGCCCGCATCCCGCAGCGAAGCCGACCCGGCCAGACGCCAGCGCCAGCCCAACGCATCGCCATACTCGCGGGCACGGGCATTGCGGTTGTGCGCGGCGATCTCCCGGTCAAGTCCACGCAAGGTAGCAAGCTCCGCCCCGCGCACATGCTTCTTCTGTTTCGACTTCTCGCCGAAGCGTTCGGCAACCCACCAGAAAAGCGCGAAGAGCGGCGCAAGAATGAACCCTGCAAGCCACAAAGCGCTGATGACCGCGCTCTGGAAAAGCGCGACCGCTTCGCGCATCGGCGGGTAATCGGTCACCACGGAAATGGGAAATGCGACGAGGCTCCCATCGGCCAGCTTGAGGTTCACAAGCTTGTCTGGATCGAACTCCATGAAGGCATAGCCAGAGGCATAGGCATGCATCCACAGGAGGTAGACCTGATAGTCATCTAGCGCGCTGCTTACGTCCCAATAGACCAGCCCGAGAACGACCAAGAGTGTCACGATCAGGGGCCCTTTGAGGCCCGCCGCAAACATGAAGCCGAAATGCCCGAGGAGCTGGCTGCCGCGGGTGAAGTTGACGAGATTATGCTTCATCGTCGCCTCCCATGGGTCGGGGTGCAACGATACCGAGGCGCTCCAGCCGGCGCTGGTAGGCAGCGACGGTTTTATCACGCAAGGTAGTGTCGGGATGATGCGTAAGCAGCGCATCCAATGCGACCGTGATGAAGATGTTCTGGCGGACCGGATCGGTCGCCGGAGTCCTCAGGTCAGCTTCGGTCGCGCGCTGCCAGGCATCGAAGATGCAATCGCAAACAACGATACTCGCGCTGACCCTGCGCTCGTCTGCTTGTTTCCTGATCCATTCGGCGATCAGGGGCGTGACATAGGTCACAAACCGGTGGTGTCTTTGCATTTTTCCAAGTTCCTTGTGTTCAAAGAACCTGGCTCACCCTTCGAAAGGCAAGTGCCACTCTAGGCCGCAGCACGGGGTGTAGGAAAACGGAAAATTCACAAACAATTGCAGGAGGCTAGATGGATCTGTGCCGACTCGGCACGGACGAGCGAGCAACTGGACCGCATCCGGCACAGAAGATGACATCGGCGAGATTTCGTGAATTCGCGAAGCATTTTAATGCCTTCCATTGCAGCACCCGCTGCGTACGGTGTGCCAATTCTGTTCCCCATTGCGCGGCGAAATCCAGTGATCATGGTCGCTCCTTTCTCGAAGGCATTTTCCAACTGAGCCCTCGGAGGCGCGAGCATCCAGTTCGCGAACGTAATTGAGCCTGATCTGCGTTTGAATGAATACCACGCACAAGGTCCGCACCCCCGCAAAGGCTGCGGCAAAGGAGCGCGTGCGGTGCCCGGGACCGGGGTCTGTCGGTTCCCGCGGCACCGCGCCGGTCCGACCCGCTGTCGTTCGGGAGTGCGTGCGGGGCCCAGAACAAGAAGGCCGCGCCCGCAGGAGCACCGCCGAAGGCGGGGCGGGACCGAGCGCGACCCCAGCCCCGTTCCGCTTTTCGCCCCGCTCCAGTGCCAGCGAACACGAAAAAAGGGCAGGAACCGTCACCGGCTCCTGCCCTCGTTTGGTCGTCAGTATTCGTCGAGCATGGCTCCATGGACCGTGTGCACCACGCGGCTGGCGAGATGCGCAGGCAGTGCGTTGTAGTCACCCTCGTCCAGGGCGAAGTAGCCCAGGTCTTCATCTTCCACCACGTGCTGGTCGAAGAAACTGTGCAGGGCGCGCCTTTCGGCAACTGCAAGCGCTTCGAAATAGCTGTGCGCGTTCGTGTCCAAGGTGCTGAGTGCAGTCATGATATCCTCCTGAAACCTGTCGCTGAGACGACAGGAAACAGGCGGAGGGGCATGGGGCCGGCGGGTCAGGGATCGCCCCGAGGGCGACCGCGAAGCGGCGGTGGGGGCAACGATTTTGTCGGACCGGAGCAAAGCGCAGGGGAGGCAAAATGGTGGGGCCCCGCCGTCCTTGACGCGCCGGCCCTATGCCCATCACCCTTGGAACTCGGTGAGCCAGCCCCCTTCCCCGCTCCGTTATGGAGTGCAAGGGACGACCCGCGCGATTGGACTTTCCTACAGGCTGTGCCCGGGTGCATGTTGATCGAAGGGAGGATCCACCGAGGGGTGCAGGAAAGGAACCCCGATGCCAACCAAACGAAGCGCTGTCGCAGCACTCCGGAAACTCGAGGCCGACCGGCTGGCACTTGCCGAGCGCCAGAAACAACTTGAGGAGCAAGCCGCCCTAGAACTGGGCCGCATCATATTGGGAACAGGACTTGAGACCTTCTCGAAGAAGGCGCTCGCAAGAGTTGCCGGAGAACTTGGAAAGCTCGGCGAAGAGGCGTCTCTACTGAAGCTGGTTCCACCGGCTCGATCGTCTTCTCGCACCGAACAGTCATCGGAAGAGTAGGAAAAACAAAAGGGGTCCTGTCCGCTAAGACAGGACCCCTTCGGGAGGGAGACCGACGGGAGAGTTCAGTCGATCTCGGGAGCGTCGGTGTTCTCGTTGTCGTCGCTCGAACCACTGCCGCGGGAGAGGAAATCGACCTTGTCCGCGAGGATTTCGGTGCCGTAGCGGGTAACCCCGTCCTTATCTTCCCACTGGGTATAGTGGATGCGGCCCTGGACTGAAACCAGCTGGCCCTTGGAGCAGTACTGCCCGACGGTCTTGGCAAGGCCGTTGAAGCAGGTCACCCGGTGAAACTCGCTTTCCTTGGCGGTGTAGCCGTTCTCGTCCTTGTAGGTCTTGCCGTCCTTGTCGCGCAGCGGTCGATCGGTGACGACGGTGATCCCAGTAACATTGGTGCCGCCCTTGGTCTCGCGGGTGTCGGGATCGCGAGCGATGCGGCCAGTGAGGATTGCAATATTGGTCATGGGTGTATTCCTTCGGTTCCTCAAACCGGAGACCATCTCCGGCTTGCGAACATCCAGAAGAAGCAGGACATGGGAGGACTGCACCGCAGGCCTGAAGGGCCGAAGGGGAACCTGTTCATGACGGGTGGTGCGGGCAGGCAGCGCAGCTGCTAACACGGCCGGCAAGGAACGGGTTGCTGTCCTCAGCTGACCTGGTTCAGGACTGTTCGCGAAGAAAGCCGGATGGGTATCGGGTGCGGGCCTGAAGGTGCCAATACCCTGCTGCAATCAGCCTGCTCCATCGCCTTCCGATGCCGCCAGAAGATCCATGAAGTTGCGGGCTGCTTCCCGGTCTTCCTCGTTTTCGAACGCAACGTCGAGATCGGGGGCAGACCCAAACATGTGCAAGAACGACCACAGTGCAAAGCGCTTGCCCCGGTCGTCCTCAAGGCCGAGATCGACCCGGCAATGCTCAATGCCGGCTGCAAAGGTATCGGGAGAAACCCCGGAGAGGTCGGTGGTGGCAAAGTAGCGCTGCAGCAGATCGTCAAGTTGCATGACCGGTCCATAGTCGGGTCGGCGCCGAATGCACATCCAGGCAATTCAGATGCAGATGATCAAGGGCCCCTCAGGACCCGGGAGATGTGCCCAAGGGGCCGCGACGATCGACCACGGTGATCCGGCGTGCCTTGGCATCGATGACGAGCCGTTCGGTCACGCCATTGCCCGGAAAGGCGACGACATAACGCGGACCCAGCGAAAGCATCTGCTCGTTGCGCTTGAACCCGGCGCGGGCACCGAGACGACGATCGAGCGAATAAGTCAGCTGCTGGACTTCGCGGCGTTCGGCCCAGCTGGCGGCCAGGCGATCGGCACCCTTGCCGTCGCCGCCATGGACCAGGAAGAGATCGGGAACCGCATCGCGAACCTTGTCCAGCGTTGCCCAGATATTGTCGGCATAAACGCGCGCGTCCTCAGCGCTTTCGAAGCTCTGGCGACCACCGGCAAAGACGATTGGAGTTCCTTCCGGGATCAGGGCGTGGCGCCGGTTCTCAGCACGTGCGCGAAGGAAATCGCGGGCATCGATCACAGCCGAGGTAAGGTGGCGCGAATGGCTGGTCCGCGAGCCGGAAACGGGCTTCCAAGAGGAACCGGTCTCGTCGCGATAAAGTGCTGCAGCAGCCTCACGCATCTGCTCGAAGGCCAGCATGCTCGCTTCGGCAGCCTGCGCGCGCTCAACCTGCTCTTCAAGATTGCTCGAATGCACTTCGGACCCGTCGGCTGATGCGAGGAGGACCCGGATCTCGCCGCTGGCCCGATCAAGTTGAGCCGACTTGCGGCTGGCTGCACGGTGAAAGAGATTGACCACGCCCCAGTCAATGTCCTCGGCGTCAGCTTCCAGGGCCGTGTCGGAAAACATCGCGAAGAGGTCGGACCATACGGCGCCAAGCGTCTGCTCGATCGCGTCCTCGCAGGGAAAGTCGGTTTCGCTGAATCGCGCCGGCCTGATGCTGAGGCCTGAAAGGTCAAGGCCGCTCAACTGGTCGATGAAGCTGTCGTACATGGGGTGTCTCCTGATCGCGGGAACAAGGAAAGGAGGCACCATTGCCTCGGCCCTGTCCGCCGGAGCCCGATCAGGGCCGGTAAAAGGGGCGTGACGCACCGCGCAGCGGGAAACCTGCGGCCCTAGGCTGGCGCGGGCAACACGGGCCGACGGGCCGCAGGTTGCGGCGCGCCCTGACCGGCCCAAGGGCCTCTCCCGGCGGAGAGGGATGAGGCAGGATCAGGACCCGGTGTCGCAGGTGGATCGGGAGCGCTCGAAGATCGCTTCGCCATTCGAGAACCGCCCGACCATGCGCAGCTCACCGAACAATTCGATGAACCTTGCCGACACCTGGTCGAGCCAGTGCCGTGCCCTCGCCGCTCGTGGGTTGTAGAAATCGGCCTCCCAGTACCGGGCATCGTCGCGTTCGGCGAGCCAGATCGCCGCGAGCCCGCAATAAGTCGAAACGCCGCAATCAGCGAAGGCGTTTCGCAGGAGAATGCGATCCTCGCGCCCGCGCCATCCGTCGAAGCGCTCGAAGGAAGGAAAGGCCGCTTTCGCGGTATCGATGACCTCGTCGACGAGGCACTCGTAGACCCAGTCGACATCTTCGTTTTCGCCCTCATCAAGCAGGCGAAAGGCCACTACGGAGCCGGTCGGATAGCTGACTGAACGTCCCATCTCTCTGCTCCTCAGGCTGCATCAGCGAGATTGATGTCGGGCTTGCTTTCGTGGGATTGGCAACCACCCAGTTTGAGCAGCAGGCTTGCCGCTTCCTCGGCCTTGGCCGCAGCAGTGAGGATCGCGCGCTCGTCCGATTTGAGGATCTTTAGCCAGGAGGCGATGTAGCTGGCATGATGATCGAGGTGGGTGACCGGAAGACCCAGTTCAGCGCCGAGGATTGCCGACGAAAGTTCGGCGATCAGTTCCTCGGCAGCATAGGCGTCGCTGCCGAAACGGTTCTTGAGATCGCGACCGAGCCGCGAGGAATGCCCCGTCCAGTGCGACAGTTCATGTGCGAGTGTAGCGTAGTAGTGGTCGTAGGCTTCGAAAAGTTCTGCTGGCGGCATGGTCACGCGGTCGCGCAGCGGCTCGTAGTAGGCCTGCGCGCCCTGATGGCGCAGGTTGGCGCCCACTTGACCGAAAAAGGCATCGAGCCGGGCTTCGCGGCCTTCGGGTTCAAGCGCGGCAACGAGTGGCTTGGGATGGTAGAATGCAGCAAGGCCATCGCACTGATCCGCGTTGAACACGGCATAGGCCTTGAGCACGCGCCGGTTCTCGGTGTCCGCTGCGCCGTCTGCGGTCTCGACCTCCTTGGTG
The DNA here is from genome assembly GCF_034375205.1 of Pelagerythrobacter marinus. Classification (NCBI taxonomy): domain Bacteria; kingdom Pseudomonadati; phylum Pseudomonadota; class Alphaproteobacteria; order Sphingomonadales; family Erythrobacteraceae; genus Pelagerythrobacter; species Pelagerythrobacter marinus. Next base: position 1,753,217 of record NZ_CP139719.1, read on the forward strand.
TAGCTCTTGTAGAAGATCGCGATCGTCGATTTTTCGCCCTTGCGGACCTGTCCGCCGAGCGCCTGACACTGGGGATAGGTCATCCAGTATGGCGAGGCGTAGCCGCAGCCATCGGCCACCATCCATAGCCAGAAGGTATTCATTCCGCGATAGGGCGTTCCGCAGGAGCGCAAGGGTCGCGAGACTGACACACCGCGCCACGGCTTGACCCAAGGCTTGGTGCCTTCTTCAAGCTTTTCGATAATGGCGGCAGTGATGCGCTCAGCTGGCGAGGTCGAAGCAGTGCGGCGATACTTGGTCATGGGAGCTCTCCTGATCGCCGGGACGGGCATGCCCCGGCTCAGGAAGAGCAAAGCTCCCTCCCCTCTCGTTTCCTGTTGGCCGCTTGGCGCCCTGTACTCAGCCGTTCGCGTCCACTGGCAATTTCCCCGAAAGCTGCCGCTCCCTTAGAGTGGCAAATTTGCGCTCTCAACCAAACCCTCGAAACCCTAATGTCGCGCCAACCGTTGCACCGATGGCAGACACGCAGCCAAATTTATCGATATCACTTCCGAGTTTGATGGATGCGGGAAATATTTAGGCAAAGTCTGCCAAGGATGTGCGAGCGAATTCCATGCTTATCCCGCCGACTCTACGATACCGAACTTTTTCAGACGTCACCCGACTACCCCAAAGCATGGAACCGTAATGGAGAATTTACGTTCATTTGAGTTGAATGCCGCGACCAATACGGTTGCCACTACGCAAACATGGGACGTCTGGCATGAAAATTTTCAAGAGCCTTCTTGTTCTTGGAACTGCACTCGCGGGTCCGAGTCTCCTTGCACAACAACCTCCCGGGCCACCGGAGATTCCGGCAGCGGATTCGGCTCCCGTCGAAGTATCCAAGTCTCAAAAGGCACCCGGAGCTGGTTATCTGGCGAAGCGCTTCGGCCTCTCGGAGCTTGAGGCTAGGCAAAGACTTGCGCTAGACGAAAAGATTACCGAGAGTACTGCTTCTTTTGTAGAGGCGTTCGGCGATGATTTCGTCAGTGTGTTCATCGACCATGAGCCGAACTATAGGGTCACTTACGTAATTGCGCGCGATGTACCGGTTGGTGATGCGCAGAAGATGGTGGCGCAGGAATTGCGGCGCTATGTAGCGGTCAAGCGAAGCAAATATACCGTCAGCGAACTCGATGTACTGAACAGGCGGATTGCCGATACCCTCGCGAATATGAAGTTGCCCGGAACGGTGGGCTATGACTTTCGCACAGACAAGTTCGAAATCAGTGCTACCGAAACCGCCGGGCAGAAACTCATGCCCGCACTCCCAACGGATTTAAGATCGGTCGTCCGGTTCGTTCCGGGAGGTAAGCCTCAAACTGTGCAGACTGGCGCACGATCAGGCGATGTATTTTACGGCGGTTGGCAGTTCTTTCCCGCTCCGGGCACGGGCACCCCGACCTGCACGTATGCGTTTTCGATCCGAACGGGCAGCGGGCAGGATGGGATGCTGACCGCTAGCTCGGGGCATTGCCAAGGCAATGCTGCATACAAATATCCTGACGGACACACCGTGGCGCTGGTCACACCTGCGGAGGTTGACCGGTTCGTTTTCAACAATTCGGGTCGATCCTATGATTATCGCCAGGTGCGGACTGGAACAATTAAGCCTGGTCCATATGTCTGGTTTTGGAACAATCGAGGCGGGAACTATTATCAGAAAACGCTGAGTGGCTGGGAATACAAGAGTTGGGCAAACGTAAACCCGAATTATCCGATTGAGGGCGGCTACTCGCAGGTCACCGGAGCGGTGCTTGGGTCTTCGGCTAACACGCAGAATTACAACCATGCCGCCGGTCAGACACGATGCCTCGGCGGCCAGACCACCGGAATTACCTGTGGCCTTATCACAGCGTCTTCGACCACCGCCGTCGAAGTATTGGACGATGGCTCCACGCGGCAATACTACGGATACGTGAAAGTCGAGGGTCAGGACTACATGGTCTTGGCAAACGGTGGGGACAGCGGCGGGCCGGCGGTCACCGAACCTGTGTGGAATTCGACAGCAGGTTATTATCAGGTGAAGGCGGCGGGGATCGTTCTCATAGGATCCGTGCGCGATCGTGGAGACGGATATGATCGACCTTGTGTCATGCCGGGCGACCAGAGTTGCCCCGCATATTATATGCCGATTGACCGTATTAACGATCATGCTGCTGGCACGATTCTGACAACGACCGGTGCGGTGGCGGTGAACTGATGACTAAAGGGTTCGCCTCGATTCTGCTGGCCGTATCAGTCGCAGCATGCCAACCAGGTGGGATGGAAGAAAATAGGGTGCTATCCGATCCGGTAGACAATCAGATTGTTGAGAACCTGTATGTCGTCGATCCGCCGGAAGGCACTACGTCGGCCGGAATGGGTGGCACTGCTGGCATCTTACGACTTGACGGCCGCTGTTTGGTATTGACGGTCGGTAGCGAGCACTTCACGCCAGTGTTCCGGGGCGGATCAGATCGGCTGGTTGTAGGGAGCGATAGATTGCAGGCATTTGGCCTGACCGTGGATTACGGTGAAGATCTCTACTTTCCGAGAGCAACAGCGGGAAGCTTCGTGAATTTACCCGAAGGAAGCAGATGCCCCAAAAACGCGCTGTTCGTACCAATGATCGAGCGGCCTGACACTGAAAACATTGCTCCCGCGCCACCAACGCCCGCAGGCGCCTTGAAGGGCAAGTCCTGATCCCGTCGTTCGGACCAGTTGCTTAACACCAGCGGGCTGACCTGACAGCCGCCCAAGGCAGCTTGCCACTACTTTCTGACAGAAGCCGGCAAACTACAAACGGTCCAGAATTTGACATGGAAAAGGCGGCCCATCCCGAGAGGGACGGACCGCCCACCGAGTGGCATGGACCTGTCAGGAGGGGTCAGGCAGCCTGCTCGGCAATTTCACCAGCGGTGTCTTCGCTGACCGACTCTTCGCCGTCGGCGGCAATCGGTGCGACTTGCTCGGCACCGGCGAAACACATGATCGTCGGAACCCAAGCCAGCGCCCGTTCCTTGACCTCGGGCTCGCCAATGAAGTTGCCCGAGAAGATGCGTTCGGCAGCGCTCGCAAGCTCAGCCTTCTTCGATGCGGCATAACGACTGACGAGTTCGGGACCGCCGGCGGCGTCGAGCGCTTCGAGCGTGCGCGCCTTAGCCACCCGGTCGAAGTAGTTGTTCGCCGTGGGACGCCACCAATGCGCGGTCTCGATTTCGAGGAGCGAGCCGAGTGCCTCGTGCATCGGCACCGATCGTTCGCCTTCGCAGGCAAGGCTGGCAACCAGAGTGCGCGAGACGACATGGCCAAGCCATGCTGAGCGCGCCTCGTCGGAAAGCGCTCGGAATTTCGCGAACCGCTCGACATCGCTTTCACCCGCACGCCAGCTTTCATCGAGCGACCCGGCGAACTCGGCAAGCGCGGCACTCGCCGGCGCATCCTTCGCCTCGAACCCAGCGATAGGCCCGGACGCGACCGAGCCAACGAGGGTCGACGCTTTCTTGGCGCGCCAGTCGTGCCCATCGGCATCGGCGAGCGTGAAGACCATAAAGTCGAGCGCTAGTGCCGGGTCGTTGGCGAGATGGATTGCCAGGATGTCGCGGCGCTGCATTGCGAGTTCGTCGAGCAGGCGCTGGGAAAGCGAGCTCCCCTTGAGCTTAGCCGCACCGCTCTCTTCAATGGCCTCGACCACGCCTTCGTCAGCGATGACCTCGGTCTCGGTGTAGAACTGCGGGACCAGGGTCGGCTCGCCATTGCGCGAGAGGACGAGGAAGGCGCCGGCCTCCGGTTTCAGTTCGTCGGCGAGTACCGGCGGCCGGTCATTGAGCACGCGCATGGCACGGTCGATCACCACTAGTTCCTTCTCGGCCTTGGCGACCTCGTCCTCGTCGCTGTCCTCGTCTTCGAGCACAGCGGCGACGCGGTCGTAGTCGGCCTCGAGCTCGCCGAGTTCCTGAGCTTCCTGTTCGGTCATCGGCGCAGGCTCGCAGGGCAAGCGACCGAGACCTTCAACAAGGTCGTGGCTGACATAGTTGCCAAGGGTCGGGCGCACCCAGGCAAGGCCATATCCGAGCGCGGCCTTTTCTGCGGCTTCTTCCATGGCCTTGTGCGCGAGGTCTTCGAGCAGCGCGATATCGATCCAGCTCTCGCTGGCATCGTCGTCGAACAGTTCGCGTTCGATCCGGCCGCCCGCGGCGAGGTAGGCATCGCGTCCGACGAGAACCGCTCGCGGATCGGAGCCACGAACGGTTGCGTCGAGCACCATGCGGCGGATCGTGTCGGGCGTGATTTGGTACCAGGCGTCCTGCAGCTCGGCATAGACATTAGCTTGGCGCTCCACGTCGGAGATAGCGCCGTAGGCCTTGGCCATATCGAGCGTGATCGTGCCTTCGGCGAGCGCTTCGAAGACGCAAGGCGCGAGAGAGGCTAGGCGCAGACGTCCTTCGACGAACCGGACGGTGAGGCCGAAGCGGCGCGCCACGTCTTCGGGGGTAGCCCCTGCCTCGATGATAGAAGCGAAGGCCTGCGCCTCGTCGGCGGGGTTCATCGCGAGACGCTGGAAGTTCTCGGCAAGGCTGGCCTCGCGCACTTCGCTTTCCTCGCCTTCGATGACGAGGCAGGTAACCTCGTGGTTTTCGGGCAAGGTGCCCTCTCCGGCCAACGCCTGCAGCGCGGCGAGACGGCGACCGCCGGCCTCGACTTCGAACTTGCCGCGCTTTCCTTTGCGCACGACAAGGTTCTGCAACAGGCCGCGCGCAGCGATGTCTGCCCGCAGCTGGAGGTCGGCCAGCACGTCGCTCGCCTTGCGAACGTTGAGCGGGCTCGGGACGAGCTTCTTCAAGGGAATCGACTGGATCATGGGTGTTCTCCTGATGGAATGAAGGCGCAGGTGAGGATCACGAGGCCCACAAGCCCAAAGGGCTCCCTCCACTCTCGTTCTGAGATTGGGGTCTGCCCGAGGGATCAGGCGGCAAGCGCGGGGAGAACCGACGAGGCATTCGACACCGGGACGAACAGGCGCGTGCGGTAGCGGATGATCTCGGTGAAGCAGCCTTTGCCCTTGTACCAGTCGAGCCGATCCGGCGAAAATCCGGTCAGTTCAAGGCGCTGTTCGCCGCCGACCAGCGATCGCTTCACGGTGAGTGGATCGTGGCTCGCAAGGCCCAGCGGTTTTCCGCTGGCGATGACCAGGTCGCCGATCTGCTCTGCCGATGGTCCGGTAACCCCGGAAAGACCAAAGGTCTCGGCAATCGCAGCGAGATCGATATCGAGCACTTCGCGGCCAATGATCGACTGGCCGTCCTCGGCAACGAGCCGGGTGACGCGGACATGATCGCCGGGCAAGCGCTTCCAGACCGGAAGCAGCAGTCCGGTGGCGAGATGGACGCGCTCGGTCACCGGTGACGCGGCAGCCTCTTCTTCCTCGGCCCGCCAGGTACTGGTGAATGCGGTGACGCCAATTTCCTCCCAGTGGCTTTCACCGAGTGCCTCAAGTGTCCAGTTTACGGAGTTAAGCGGGCGCAGCAGGCGCCGACGTTCGATTACGGCGCCGTCGTCGGCGATGAGACGCCGGGCTGGAACCGACAGTGCGACCTTGCCCGAGCGGGTATTGCGCATCGGTATCGCGTGTGAGCTGCCGATCTCGTGCATCCGCACCAGGCGCTGCAAGCTTAGGGGCCGAAGGTGCCTTGTCACTTCGAGCGAGACGAGGCGGGTCTCGGCACCGGTCACGGGATCTGTGCGCAGGAGCTCATCGGCGAGGACCGTGAAGTGATCGACCCTCACGGTTTCCAGCCCCTGGTCGAGCGTTCCAGCTTCGCGCGCGGCTTCAATCCGTGCTTCGACGAGGCCAAGATATTCCTCGAATATGGCATTCTGCAGCGCGATCGGAAGCGCGAGGATGCGATTCAGCCAGCGCTGGATCGTCGGGAGATTGTCGGTCAATCCGCCATCGGGATTTTCAAGCCGGAGGCCGGTGCGCTCGACGAAGTTGGCGAAGCTCGTGGCTTCGAGCTTGCCCTCGTAGAGCAGCTGGAACCAGCGGCTGAGCGCGTCGCGCGCATAGTCGCTTTCGAGATTGTCGGCCGGGTCGAACAGGTTCTGACCGCCCGTCTGGCGCTGGCCGCGCGTTAGCGCGCCCAATGCGTCGAGCCTTCGCGCAATGGTCGAGATGAAGCGGCGCTCGCCCTTCACGTCGGTGGTTACCGGCCGGAACAGCGGGGCCGAGGCCTGATTGGTGCGGTTCGTGCGACCGAGACCCTGGATGGCGTTGTCGGCGCGCCAGCCCGGCTCGAGCAGGAAATGAACCCGGCGCTGCTGGTTACGGCAGCCAAGATCGGCATGGTAGGATCGACCCGTGCCGCCAGCGTCCGAGAAGACCAGGATGCGCTTAGTGCCTTCCATAAAGCTTTGCGCTTCGGCGACATTGGCACTGGGGCTTCGCCGTTCGAGACGCTGGTGACCATCACGGCCCAGTACAAGCCTGCGGGTCCGACCCGTGACTTCGGCCACGGCGTCGGTTCCGAAGTGCTCGATGATCGCGTCGAGTGCTGTTGCGATGGGCGGCAGCGCGCAGAGCTGCTCGATCAGCGCATCGCGCGCGGCGACGGCGCGCGGGCAGAAAACGGGATTGCCCTCCTCGTCGCTCATTGCCTCGGAACGCAGGTTACCCTCCTCGTCGGCGAAGACCTGCATCAATCGCACCGGAAAGCTCTTGGCGAGATAGTCGATGACGTATTCACGCGGGGACAGATCGATATCGAGCGCTTCGCGTTCTTCCACGGTGAGGTCGGCGAGGCGTCGGTCGAGCATGGCTTCCGCGGTCGAAACCAGCTGCACGACTACCGAATGGTCTTCGCCAAGCTCTGCTTCCATCGCGGGGATCAGGCTCGGCAGTTTCATCGAAAGCAGGAGCTGGGCAAAGAAGCGCTGCTTGGTGCCTTCGAAGATCGACAGCGCTGCAGCCTTGGCATTGCGGTTGAGCGTATCGCCGCTGTCCTCGTCGACCACGCGGGTTGCTTCGAGCGCAGCTTCGAGGTTGCGGTGAATGATCGCCCAGGCATCGGCATAGGCATCGTAGATCCGCACCTGCGCTTCGGTCAGGCTGTGCTCAAGGATCTCGTACTCGACCCCAGCGAAGGACAGTGCGCGAGCGAGATAGAGCCCCTGGGCCTTGAGGTCGCGGGCGACGAGTTCCATCGCCGCAACGCCGCCAGCTCGGATCTCGGTCATGAACGCCTCGTGGGTCGGAAAGGCGGTCTCGGGTCCCCACAGGCCAAGCCGGGAGGTGTAACCGAGGTTGGCAATGTCAGACGCGCCGGTAGCAGAAGCGTACAGCACGCGAGCGCGCGGCAGGCGGTTCTGAAGCCTGAGCCCTGCCATCCCCTGTTCCGATCCTTTGGTGTTGCCGCGGCTGGAAGAGGAGCCGAGCGCGTTCGCCATGGCGTGCGCTTCGTCGAAGGCGATCACGCCCTCGAAATCTTCGGCGGCCCAAGCAAGGATCTGATCGAGCCTCGTGTCCTCGGCGCGTCCCGAACGCAGCGTTGGATAGGTGACGAACAGTATACCCTCGGGCATCGTCACTGGAGTTCCGAGCTTCCATCGGGAGAGTGGCTGAATATCGAGCGGGAGCCCGCCAAGCGCTTCCCAGTCGCGGCGCGCATCTTCGAGCAGTGCCTCGTTCTTGGTGATCCACACATGGCGGCGTTCGCCCGAGAGCCAGCGGTCCATCATGACGCCCGCGATCTGGCGACCCTTGCCAGCTCCGGTCCCGTCGCCAAGGAAGAAGCCCTGGCGGTAGGAGTGTCCGTCCTCGGAGAGTTCCAGCGAGGTGCCTTCCTGGCTCACCTTGAACTGACCCGAAAGATCGCGCGCAAATGCCTGGGCAGCGTAGACCAGTGTCTCGCATTGCGCTTCGGACAGAAGGCCCTCGGCCTGGCAGCAAGCGGGAAGGCGCGGTGTGACGTCCGGCTGGGGTGCTGCGACCGAACCCATGGCGACCGATTCCACGAGCGGGGTGGGATGAACCGGCGCATCCTCGAACATGATGCGGCTGGGGCGGTAAGGCAGGTAGATGCCTGCCTGTTCGGGCACAGGCGCGGGGTCGGCGAGGACCGAATAGGCAAGGTCGATCGCATTCGCCGTGGCTGCTGGTGTCGAGGCGAACGGCGCCATCGGTCGAACCGGCGTAGGTCGGGTCGAAGTCTTGCCAACGAGGCGCACTGGCTTTCCGACTGACAGGCGATGGAGGCTGGCGGATGTTTGCGCGCGGCGCGGAAGCGCGGTGACAAGCTCGTGGAGCGCGATCAGGTCGCAGGTATCTCCGGTGATCGCTGGCTCAGGCGCAGAAGGCACCTTGTCGATCACGACCAGGCGAACGGCAATCCCCGTCCCTGTCCGGCGAAACATCTGCTCCAAGCGGACATTGAGCAGGAGCGACGTTTCGTCCTGTGCTTTGGCGAAAGCGGAAGCATCGAAGCCTTCGGGCATGATGGCGACTATCCTCGCACCAGCGGCAGCGGCTCGGATTGCACTACGAAGGTGGCGCTGCGCCGTCTCGCCATCCTTGCCGCGTTCCTGGCTGCGGGCGAACGGCGGGTTCATCAACACGACCGACGGTACAGGACCGCGATTCAGGTCGGCAATCAGTTCCCCGTCATGCGCAGTGATTGCGTGCGTGGGGAAGATATGGCCTAGGCTGTCTCGTCTTGCCGGGTCGATCTCGTTGAGGAGCAGCGAAGCGTTCTCAACGCTGCCCCAAAGTGCAAGGGCACCATTGCCTGCGGACGGCTCGAGTAGGGTGTCTTGCGCAGAGACAGCTGCGGCCTTTGCCATCAGCCAGGTCAGCATTGGCGGGGTCGAGAATTGTTGGAGCTCGACCTGTGCTTCGCTGCGAACGTGCCGCGGCGGCAAGGCTGCTTCGAGCCAGTCAAAACGTGCTTCTGCTTCGTGAATGCTTGTCGCCAGACCGATGCGAGAAGACTCTCGCAGCCAGAGCAGTGCGCCGATCTCGACCGCGTTGTTGTAGTCGTCGATGGTCCAGGCGCTTCCCCAGTCCATGACGCCGGTCTTGTCGGCGAACAGCCCGGAAATGTCAGCGCGGGTAAGATGACGTCCCGAAGCAAGAAGCTCGGCAATCCTGGTGCCGATGGCGTAGGCCAATGGCACTGACGACAACTGCTCGCCAGCTGGAAACAGGTCTGATTGAAACATGGCAATTCGTCCTCCTGATGGGGGCATCGGGACACGCCCTCTGCCGGATCAGGAATTCGAGAAGCCCTCTCTCCTCTTACTGTGCCGCCTTGCGGTGCAGCCATGCTGTAAGTTCATCGTTCCAATCGGTACCGCGTGATGACGGCTTGCGAACGTGGATCGTGCGTCCATCGCGGGCATAGGCGGCCAGGGCACGAGAAGCGGCCAACTTGCCGCCAGCATCGTGATCGACGAAGAGGTGGAGTTCGGTCACGGTCTCGGGCACGCTCACGAGACCGAAGCGCTCATTCCCGAGGGTCGCCCAAACGGGAATGCCGGTGAGCGCATAGGCTGACAACGCGCTCTCGATCCCCTCGGCAAGGCCGAGCTTCCCGGAAACCGGAGCAAAGAGACGGACAGCAGCTTCACCGAGCGAGCCAAGCGCGCGCTTTGGCTTTTCGAAGGCTGCCTTGGTTGAGCCCTCGACGGACAAAAATGTGCGGTGGATCGCGATTGGCCCCTCGTCGAGGCTGACCGCCGCAATCATAGCGGGAAGAAAACGGGTCCGTCCTTTCGGCCCGAGTGGCGTGCGTGGATGAAAGCGAAGAGCTGAAGATGCGGCCAGGATGCCGCGGCTCTCAAGGTAGGCCTTCGCCGGACTGCCACCCAATGGTTCTGCTTCGCGCCAGATCCTCAACGCTGCTGCCGAGGGTTTGCGCACCCTGGTTGGCTCGAGCTGATCCTCGGCCGAAGAACCCGAGAAAAACCTGGCCACCTCGAAACCTTCGCGTGCCAGAGCGGAAAGCACGCTCTGCTGATCGCAGCCCGCAAAACAATGGAAGAGAATAGCCTTTCGGCCGAGCGTCACGCCGAGCGAAGGTGTGCGGTCTTCGTGTGCGGGGCAGCAGGCCATCCCCTTTGTGCCTGACCATTTGCCCCCTCGGCTTTCGCAGATGTTGCGGGCGGTGTCCTCAAGCGAGGTACGTGACAGGGTTGAATTCGAAACAGGCATACCGGCTCCATCGCCTCACAATTGCCCCTTCCAGACGAACCCCTCTCCTCTCGGATAAACTCGCAAAAAAACGTTTTCCTACACCCATTCGTTCTATTTATGTTCTCTTGCGGATCGAGGCAAGGTGAAAGGTAATTCAATGCGAATGTCTCTGGTGGCTTGCGGTTGCGGTGCGCTCGCGATTGCGATTTCGGGATCCGCGCACGCGCAGGAGTTTCAGGTCTTCGACCATGACCTCGGCACAGTTGAGGTTACAACCGACAAAGGGCGCGCTTTCAACCCGACTGCAATCCACTTGGACAAGCCAGATGGCGGCGCGGCCTATATCGATAGAAGCTTCAAGGAAGCCTTGTATGAGCCACTCATCCGGCAAGCTGAAGCGCGATACCAATTGCCGCCTCGACTGCTTCAGGCCCTGATTTGGCAGGAATCGCGGTTCAACCCGATGGCAATCAGTCCGGCTGGCGCCGCTGGGCTCGCTCAACTCATGCCGGGAACGGCAAGAGAACTTGGTGTCAGCAATCGCCACGATCCGGCTGAGAACATCGATGGCGGCGCGCGGTATCTGAAGCAGATGCTAGAGCGCTTCGGTGCGATCCATCTCGCGCTGGCCGCATACAATGCTGGACCCGGCGCTGTGTCGCGAGCCGGCGGGATACCGAAAAATCGTGAAACACCTGGATATGTGAAGAGCGTTGTCGACCGATGGATGGCATACGGTTCGATATGACTACGAATCGGAAAAGGATCAGCGGACGGCTCGAGCACCTTCCTCGGGGAGCCGTAATTGTAACCGATGCCGGAGATCATTGGGTTCTCGAAGACTACGAACCCTCAAACAACGACTTTGGATTTGAGGTTACCGCAGAGGGTATCGTTGTCGGGTTCGACCGCCTTCGCGTCGAATGGCTGGGGCAGGTGCCCGCCTAGGAGCAGGTCAAGCGGCTCTCAAAACAGCAATGTTTTGCGCTTTGCCGCCGATGGAATCGAGGAAGTCTGCCCAATCCTGCAGCATTGCACGACGGGGAGCGAGATATTCGGCAGCATTGTATGCCCCGCGAACCTCGTTCTCTTCGCTGTGTGCCAATTGCAGTTCGACCCAGTCTTCATGATATCTGCGGATCCACATCGGTGGTTCGCCGACCTCGACCAGCTGCTCATTCGCCCAGGTGCTCGCCAGACCCCTGAAGCCGTGAACAGTTTGTCGCCCGTGGTAACCGAGGCGATAGAGGCCATAGATCATCGTATTCTCGGAAAGCGGCATCTTGGGCTTCTGGCCTGGAAAGACGTATTCGCCTTCGGACTTGCTGATCATATCTTGAGCAAGAGAAGCGGCTTGTCGCGACAAAGGCACGATATGCTCGCGGCCCATTTTCATCCGATCAGCGCCAATGCGCCAAACTGGTAAATCTCCGACTAGACCTTCAAACTCGTGCTTCTTGGCGAACCGGAGTTCCTTGGTCCGGACCCATGTAAGAAGAGCAAAGGTCAATGCCGCCCGCGTAATTTCGGATCGTCTCTCACCCTCTTCCTGGTATCGCTCCATCTTGATGATGAGTTCGGGTAGCTGTGCCAGAGGCAGCTTCGCCATATGCTTGACCCGAGGACGTGGCTTCAAAGCCCCCCGAAGATGCGCCGTTGGATCGGAATCGCAAAGTCCGCTGGCAATCGCGAACTGGAATACCTGACCAATGCATTGCTTGGCCCGTCGACTGATGTCGAGCGCGCCGCGCTCCTCGATCTTCCGAATGACCTTCAGGACTTCTGGTGGAGTTATCTCATGCATCATGAGCTCGCCTAAGACAGGAAGCACGTCCTGCTCCATCCGCGACCACACGCGCTTCGCATGGGCGGGATTGAGACTACTTGCTCTGTTCTCATGCCACATGGTGGCAATCGCCCTGAAGGTCTTAGCCTCTTCGAAGTCCCGACCCGGTTTGTGAACCATCGGGTCCCTGCCTTCGGCCAGCACACCCTTGGCAGCTCTCTTGAGTTCTCTTGCGGCCGCTATTCCGACTTCGGGGTAGGCACCGAAAGAAAGCAGCTTCTCCTTCCCGTGGTACCGGTATTTCAGCCGCCAGAGCTTCGAGCCGTTCTTTTGCACCAGGAGGAATAATCCCTCCCCATCCGCAAGCTTGTATGGACGCTCAGCCGCCTTCGCTTTTTTGATCTGAATCTCACTCAAGGCCATTGGGGGTATCGCTCCTTTTCGCTACCCCCGGAAAATACCCCCAAAATACCCCCACACCAAATCCGGCTTCAAGCGAATGCATGCGCACGCAAGCGGACGCGAATCACTCACATCATTCTGTTTTAATTGAAGTTTACGGATGTATGCGGAAGCAAGCGAACCCATGCGGATTCGAGATTGGTAGCGGAGGAGGGACTCGAACCCCCGACACGCGGATTATGATTTCTCATGTCGCGTTGTTTTTACGCGCCTTTTCTGTAAACGATCACCCTATGTTCCCGGCATTTACGGATAGCGCCCGTTGGTGTGTAAACCCGCTGCGCGCCGAGATCGCCCGCCTCTCCCCCAGCAATGGAGCGTCCGATGAGAGTTGACCTTGCCCAATTCGCTGGACTGGCGGCGCTTGCCGCAATGAGCGGCAGCGGTCGAGAGCACAAGCGCCCCCGCCGCAAATACGGAAAACCCCTCGGGCCTCCCTATCCCGCTACTCGGCAGCAACGCAGGGCAATGGAGCGCGCAAGCAAAGCCGCGATGCTTCACCTCTCCCCCAGCAAGAAGGATAACTGACATGAAGGATGAAGTGACGCTCAAGCCGTGCCCGTTTTGCGGAGCGAGAGAAATAGCCCATAGCTATAACCACCGCTCACCTCCGGCGAATGTCTATTTTGTCTGCAGTCAGTGTGGTGCAGGACCGTATGCCGAGAACGGCGACCCCGAAACAAAAGAAGCGTGGGACGCCGCCGGAAAACTTTGGAACACGCGTGCCGCCGCACAGTCAGAAGCAGTGCAGGAGCTGGTGGAAGCGATGGAAGTAGCGCAGAGTGACGCACACATGCTTCGTCGCGCAATCGAGTCCAACGACCCGAAGGCCGAATTGCTCGTTCGCGTCGGGGATATCGACAGCGACCTTCGCAAAGCCCTCGCCTCTCACCGCAAAGCCACCAGCGAACAATAGGAGAGACATCGTGCGTAATGCAGCCAATGACACCGAAGAAGGGGTAGCGATCCCCTACATTGCCGCCCGGATGCAGCACAGCGGGCGCTTTTTCTGGCGTATCATTCCGAGCGACGGCCCGGTTATTTCGGGCTTTGCGCCGAATAGCATGGCCGGGATGCGCGATATGATGCGCGCTGCCGGGGAGTATTCGAGTGACGATCTTGTTCGGGCAGAGATACGCCTAGAAGGCAACGAGTGGTCGCCAACGGAGATCGCGGTTACCCGCCCTGAATGATCGGTAAGGGAGAATAGAGCGATGACTGAGGCAGAACGCGAACGGGCTGCGATTGTGGCGTGGCTGCGGACTTTTCCAAGCGTCATCGGACTAGACGAAATGGCCGCATGGAATGTCGCCGCGCATATTGAACGCCTCGACCACCACAAGGAGGACGGCAAATATGACTGATCTTAGAGAGGTGATAGCGAGAGGGTTACGGGAAAGCGATCCCGAGGGCTGCGACGAAGATTGGTCCTACGAACCACAGGCGAAGAAGCTGCTGGCGTTCTTCAAGCAAGCAGGGCTTGTTGTGTTGCCTGTGGAGCCTACGGAAGCGATGGTGGAGAGAGGCTTGGATAACTGGTGCCTAGACTCAGACGATCCCGAGCGAGACGTTCTCCGCATCTACCGCGCCGTGATCGAAGCCGCCAAGTGAGCCGCACTCTTATAGGCGTATTAGGAACCCTGATTATCCTGGGGTTAGCGGTGGTGATCTATTCCCATAGGGCTGAGCGGATCGAGGTGGGACCGGAGCTGCCGGGCTAATCGCCGCCCCAGCCTTCGCCTGTCATACTGCCGACGCCTTCGCGCATGGTGATCTCCTATCGTTGTGACGCCGCGCCTAAAACACTTTCCTACACGCCCCCACCCTGCATAGACCGCAGGCCATGATTCGAGAAAACATCCTGGCCCGCGCTCGTCTTGCCTTCCGTAAGGGACGCATGAGAGAGTATCTTATACTGACCATGCTTGCCCTAGAGGCAGAGACGATACGAGAGACTAGCCATCCCTGACGTTGCCCTCTCCGTTACCGCCGTGTGCTGTCTCTTATGGGGCATTGCCATGGGGGTGGCCGCTTTCGTTCCGAACCCCGATCATGACAGGGGGAACAAGATCGCGCGGTTTGCCTTTGCCCTGTTGCTGGTGGCCGGGGCAGCGTTCTTCGCTTGGGCCGCGTTTACGATGCCGAAGATAACGGGGTAACCCTACCTGCGCCTGCGCTTGGAGCGAGAGGAGCGGAAAAGCCCGATGCCCGCCACCGTGAACGCTCCCAATAGAGCCACCGCCACGGTCAGCATGGTGTCCACGGTTAACATCCGTCTAACATGCCATACCGGGCAAGACCGTTCAATCGTAATAGTCCCGCATCCACTCCACGCGCGACGAGCAATCAAACCAAGCCCCGCGTAGTTCCACGATCCAGCGGGCGATTGCAGCGTCTCTGGCGTCCACTTGGCTCTTCGGATAGACCAGCGCCCCATTGGATGCCTGAAACGCCTCTAGCGGCTCTACAGCGGGTGGAGAGGGCAATTTCGCACACTCCAGCTTGTCGGCAGGCGGGGGCGGCGGGTTTAGCTCCAGCGGCTCACCACAGGCGCACAAGGCTATCGAGAGGGTTAGCGCCAGTGCTTTCCGCTTCATCGATGATCTCCCGCAATGATTCCTGTTCGGCCTCGAACTCGGCAGCGCGTTCGCGTTCCTGTTCGTCGGCTGCCCTGGCCGCGCGTTCGGCACGAGCCTTGGCCTCGGCTTCGGCCTGTTCCAACTTGGCGATCCATTCGGCGCGCTCCTCGGCCCGCCCGCTGGCCTCGCGATGATTGCCCCATAGCCACAGCGCCAGCACGGCAGCGGCGATAAGCCACACCTCGCGCGGGATCGAGCGCAGGACGTTCAGCGCTCCGTTCGCCCATAGTCCAAGCATCGCACTTCCTTTCGCTATGTTCTTGCCATGTTCCCGAGATATGGTCAAGCAAAAATAAATGCATTTTCCGCTTGCAATAGGCGGATTTCCACCATATAAGAGTGGACATAGAGAGCGACGATCCACATGGAACCGGGCAATTCCGCCCATTCCCCGAAAGGAGGTTTCCATGAACGATTTTTCTTCCGCCACGAAGCGCGCTCTCGCTCGCAAGGGCATCCGCGTTATCGGCCTCACGGTCATTCCTGGCGCGGGCGATTTTCCGTTCTCTACGGGCGAGCGCGGCTACCGCCTCGACGACAACGGATGCCATCGCATCTTTTCGTTCACGCAGGTTGTGGAGGCGGCCAATGGCTAAGGCCGTCTTCTACGGGGATCTCTCCCGTTTCTGCATCCGCAAGGTCGAGGGCGGCTATGCCGTCTTCGATGCAGAGGGCGTGACCGACGCAGAAATCAAGGCGGGCAAAGCCTCGCCAGAGATTTTCCGTTGCACCATGTTGGCGCAGGCCAAAGCGCGTTGTAACGACATTCAATCCGAGGAGTATTTCCGATGACAGATATGTCGCGCTTTTTCGAGCAGAACCTAGAGGACTGGATCGAGTATGTGATTGCCGACAGCCTTGGACCTGATTGGCAGCCACGTGATGCCGCCCGACATTTAATGCTGCATCTTTCGGACGGCCCCTACCGTATAAGCCACATAACGTCCGAAGGATTGAACATTATATATGACAATCCAGACGGGCCAAACGCTGCATGAACTGGCGCGCCTACATGGACGACGCCGACCGCGCCGAGGTGGCAAAAATCAAGGCGAGCAAGGCAGAATTGAACGCTCAATACCGGCGCGTTTATGACCGATGCCGTAAGCGAATGTTAAAAGCGCAAAGAGCGGAGAAAGATCATGGACCGCCTCGTTAAGAGACAGAAAGCGAGCAGGGAATGAGCGAGGAAACCACCTATCGAGTGACGTGGAGGCCGCCGCGGATGCACTACGATGGCCGGTTCCTGCGCGTCTATCACCATCGCGATGATCCGCCGGAGATTACTGTCGAGCGCCTTTGCGGGCAGAAAGCGAGTGAAGAGCGTGGCTGAGCGACGGTTAGTTGTGACTGGCGGACGGAACTTTTCCGACGCATCGCTTGTGGATCGTGCATTAGGCGCGGTGAATAAGAAGCACGGCATAGCATTGCTCATAGAGGGCGAGGCTACGGGCGCAGACAGCCTTTGCCGAGACTGGGCCGAGGCGCGGGGAATACCGGTGCGGAAGTTTCCTGCGAACTGGACCGATCTTTCACACCCGGACGCGGTGATTCGGTCACGCAGAGATGGCAGTAAATATGACGCCAAGGCTGGCACGCGGCGGAACCAGCAGATGATAGATGAGGGGAAGCCGGATTCGGCTATCGCGTTTCCCGGCGGCAATGGGACAGCCGACATGGTTTGGCGCTTGGGGCAGAGCGGCGTGCCCGTGTGGGACCTTCGCTAATTCGCCACCCGCCAAGCAATAACTAATCCCGTCCTCCCGCCTCAATCTCCGCATCCCCATACTTCGCCTTGAAGTAATCCGCTCCGAACACGGTCAGGGCTACGATAGCTGCGAACATGGCGATCAGGGCAAAGATGTAGCGGATCGCTTCGGTTGCCAGCCTAAACCACTGCGGATTGAACAGCGCAGCGTCATAGGCAAACCACAGCAGCACGGCCCCTGCCCCGCAAAAGGCAATGATGCCGGCCAGCATGGCGATAGAGTAGAGCGACCGCACCTGAGCGCGGGTCAGGCTAAGACAGGCAAGCCACAGTTTCATAGCTCGTGCCCTCCGCTCCACCCGTTTCGATGCCCCAGCTCGTGGCAGGCAATCCGCGCGAACAACTCCACGTCCCCCATCGGGCACGGGTTCGGCAGCACCAGCACCGGCGTTCCCTCAACCTGAAACGCGCATCCCAGCAGGGTGTAACCGGCAGGCACCCCCAACGGGCAATGATCGTTCACGTCGTCTGCAAACATGACGATTGCCACCCCTTCCCCCTGAAACCGCTCAGGCGGCATTCCGGCGAAATAGGGGCGCTCGACCGGCGCGGCCGATGCTACCGATAGACCGGCCGCAATGGCCGCTAGGGCCTTCACAGCGCACCTACACGGTGGTCGATCCACCCGACAAAGAAATCCTCGAACTTCGTCCCGCCATCGGCCAGCTTGTAGTAGTGCATGAATTGCAGACCGTTCAGGGTCTTGAGCATCAGCTGCCGTGCCTTGGCCTCTCCGCGCCGCTGGCGAAGTGCCTTGAACGCGCCAAGGGTGCGCGGGCCAATCTCCCCATCTACGGCGATATCGGCGTAGTCCCTGCCGCGCCGGTTCAGGACGTTCAGGGCTTGCTGAAACCACTTGGCCGCGCGAAACTGCCCGGCGTTCACCCCGCTATCAATTACCTCCTCGGCAACGAACGGGTCGATCTCCGCGATGCCGAGAAAGCCCGGCTTGGCGACGTATTCGCGCTTGTAGATCTCGCGAGCCGTTTCCTGCGGCAGCGTCCGCATGTCGCCGTGATAGCCGTTCTTGCGGGCCACGCGCTGCGTAATGCCCCACCGGGTTGCGCCGCCGGGATCGGACGGGTGATCGACAAAGCCCGCCTCGCGCTCGATAATGCCGTCGATCATCTCATCTACGGTCACAGCCCCATCTCCCTTCCCAGTTGCGCGAGGGCTTCGGCAATCGCGGTGGCGAGCCAGTCCATCGTCATTCTCGCATCAGTTTCACGATTTGTTCGGCAGCTTCCGCCTGATCGGATGGCGACGTGCGGGCGATGTTGATTATCAGCAGGCCCAGCAGCCCCACGATCCCGGCCGTGCGATCGGACAGGGGCAATTCCTGCACGACCATCCCGGCGCGCTGGACAAGGGCGATAGAGGTGTCACTCATCGATTTCCTCCCTGCGCTGGCGCTGCTGTTCGGCATCCGCCTCGCACTGGTCGAGGTGGGCTTGCCATGCGTCCTCGGCGTCTTCGCCAAGCCAGAATGTGAGACGGTCGATCATGCTGCGAAGGCCCTCATTTGCGGCGGGGTGTAGTGGTCGGGGTGCTTTTCAAGAATGCGGTCGCGCACCATCTCGATAGGCATGACGATCCGCCCCCGGTCGCCGTAGCGGCGGGATCGCAGGACAAGGCTCATGCACTGCTTTGAGCGCCAGCCCCCGTCGTGGGCATACTTGTCGCGGGGCGCGAGGTTGTTCCAGCTTTCGAACACGCACCCGGCCAGCTCTTTGCGCTGCGAATGGTGGACGTGCCCGCCGTCGAGATAGCGGAACTCGGTTTCGCCCCAGTCCGCGCTGAAATCGCTTGAAGCCACGTCGCGGAACTTTTCGGGCTTGGCCTTGTCGCCATGGTGGACGACCACCAGCGTCTTGCCCATACGATAGGCGATGAAGGGGCTTTCGTTCGGCAGGACAGTCACGCGCGGGTTGTTCCGGTGGAGCGACCGCATGTGTGCCGCCATCCAAACATCGTTCGACCGCGAGTGATTGCCCTGATTATAGAGCAGATCCACTTTCTGCGCCTTCGCCAGCGCGCGCTCGCAAATGAACTCGCTGATCTCCAGGTAGGCGTCGATCATTTTCCAGTAGCGGGTGTCTTGATCCACCGCGTGCCCGCTCGCTTCGGTTTCCGCCTTGAACGTCTCGAAATGCGTCCCGTCGCCAAGGTCGTTGATAACCATGCGCTCGCAATTCGGCGCTGCATCGATCAAAGCGGCGGCGGCTTCCATGATCTCGCGCTTGCCAATCGCGATGTCGAAATTCGCTCCCGTCTCCACCTCGCTGGCAAGCATCCCGATATGTGCATCCCCGATTTGCAGCCACGGGATTACGTCTTCATCGGGTTCGTCCGGGGCGGCCGGAATGCGCGCAGGGTCAATCGGCTTCACCCGTTCAATTGCGCGGGCGACCCCATCCCAATAGTCACGTTCCGCTTTGCGCGTCTTGAGCCATATCGGCTCGCCAGTCTGTGTTTTCGTGAATTGGGAATAGCCGCGAAGCTCAAAGCCATCGGCGACCCGCTCTTGAATGTCGGCCTTCAATTCATCGCCGGTTTGGAATCTTTCCCTCGCCTTATGGACTTGATCGGAAAGAGTCTGGCGCGGCATGCTCAACCGGCGGGCCGCCTCCGCAATGCTGCCATATTCAGAGACGACGCGAAGGGCCTCTAAAAGCTGTTCGTCGCTTAGCCGAGGTGTGGCCATTATCCGAATATCCCCTGCCAGAGCTTCATGAACCCGGCACCGGCGGCCCCACCGGCGAGGCCAACCCCCACCAGCAGGCCGATACCCCGGTTCTTCAACTGGGCCAGTTCCGCCTTGTCGGTATCGAGATCGGCGCGAATGGCCTTCATGTCGGCGCTCAATTCGTCGATGCGCTTGACCACACCTTCTTCGAGCAAAGTTTCGATGCGGGCCAAGCGCTCCCCCTGTGTCATTTTCACCTGCACCTCCCCCAGACGAAAGCGCAGGCGGCCAGCGAGCTAAGCGCGGCAACGGCCAAAAGGCTGATAAGAAAGCGGGATTCGAGCGTCGTCATGACGCGATTATCCCATGGTTGCGAAGTGCCGCTATAACCTCATTGAGGGTCGCCTGATTGGGGGCACCGCTGGCATCGTCAGCAATTGCGGGCTGTTGCGCGCCCAGAACCTTTGTTCCAGTGTAATACAGGCCATCCGGGCGGGCGGACAGCCGCTGACTGAGGTTCACATTGCCATAAGTCCCCGTCTTGCGCCGATAAGCGGAAATATTGATGTTATCGCTGGTGTCGGCACTCGCGAAGACAATCCTGTTGTCAGGGCTACCGCCGTTGTAATTCTCCCACTCAATTGCGATCTGGCTCCTGAACAGAGCAAAGTCCTGGAAATATGCCGAATATCCCGTGCTCGCCGTGGACGAGGCGGGGGACGACCCCGCCGCCGCGAACGTCTGCCGCGCAGCGTGGAGAACGGGATTGGAGGTGTTCGGCTCGATATCCCTTTGGGGGAACGTCCCGCCACGGGAATAAAGGCCCGTGGAGTTTGCCGGATTGAGAAACACCACCGGGCTTGTCGCGGTATGGCAGGACAGGAACGAAGGCCGGGTGCATCCCGCCGCAAATTCAACATCAGCGGCCTGGCTCGCCTCAAATCGAACCCCGACACAAGCGGTTTCGCGCCCCCCGGTTCTCAGCCCGACCCGGCAGCCTTCCGCGCGCCCCCTGGTGATGCCAATTGTATCGACACCATTTTCAACGTCGAAACCAAAATCGCAGGCGATGGCCTCACAGTTGAAGAAGCTGTTTTCGTTTGCCGCATCTTCGGCCACAAACGAACGCTTCATATATATCGCCGCGCAGTCCATGATGGAGTTAGTGTAGGAGGCAGCATCAAGAGGAGCCGAACACCTGACGCTAATCCCGCCCGCGCAATAGACAGGCTGGCCCGCGCCCGTTGCGTTGGCAGACATGGTGAATTGCGTTGCGCTATCTACGGATAGAACGGTCGTCCCGGCGGGAATATGGGGGCCGAAAACCGACTGCCCAGCCCTGACCCGAGACGTGTTATTCCCCCCCGCACCGGATAGCGTAACCACGGCAGAACCGCCCGTGGTGGTCGGACTTCCGAACCCCGCGCCGCCCGTAAACGAGCAATCGCGCACCACAGCGTTATTAACACTGGCGAGATCAACCGCTATGCAGTCCTCACCGTTAAGATCGAAATGCAGCTTCTCGACCCCGCAATAAGCGGTAGATCCGAACGCCGAATTAGTGTTCTGACAAATCGCGCCAGTGGCACCCGACGCAGCCTTTATGATCGTGCTGGACTTAGAGGCCCCGACCCATCGCGTTCCTGCGGCGTTCAACTTCATGGCCCCAGGGGAGAGGGTGTAGGTCCCATCGGGGATGCGGATTTCCTTGCCCTTGTGCGCGTCATAGGCAGCCACGAAAGCCGCCGTGCTGTCCGCCGCCCCCGTCGAGTCCGCGCCGTAGTCGAGAACCGAAGGACGTTCGCGCAGCTTGGCTTCCACGTCCCGCAGGGTGGCCCCCGCGCCGCTGTCGCTCCAGCCAACGCGACCTGCACCACTGGACGCGGCTAGGTCGGCCGAGTTTTCTTTCGCATCCAGGTCGGTGGTCAGGTCGGTGACTGCGCTCTGCGGAATATCGCCCGGCAGGTTGCTGAGAACGTAGTTGTCGGCAAACCCTTCAATCGGAGGGCGCGCAAGGTCGCCACCCGGGTCGAGGATTTGCAACAGCTGCCCAGTCGCGGCGGTCCAGTAGAACTGCACCATGCCGGTGTCGTCATCGGATGTCGCATAGTTGACGATGTTGCCCGCGCTATCGGTAAAGCGCGTGCCCGAGCGGTCCTGATAAATGTCCACGATCGCGCCGGTGTCATCGACCACTTGCGCGCGATAACCGAACAGCACGTCGCCGCGCTGGTTCGTCAGGGTTTCATAATACTTGTTCATGCGCCACCGGTCCCCCTGGTGAATGTCGCGGAAATGTCGTGAGAGGCGGTCTGGCCGAGGGAGTCGGTCACAGTGACGCGCCAGGTGTCTGTCACAGTCTGGCCCGGGATCAGGCCGCTTTTGCTAAAGCTGGTGCCTGCGCTAGTCGGGGCGGTCGCAGTTGAAGGACTTGCGCCGCCATTGGCGATTAGCGACCACGCATAGGTGTAGGGGCTGAAGCCGCCGCTTGGCGTGGCAGTGATAAGGTTGGTTATGACGGTCGAGCTGTCCTGATGCCCGTTCGTATCGGGTGCCGTGACAGCGAGCGGGTCGGCAAAGATCGCAACCGTCCGCAACACGCCGCCATCCATGACCTTCAAGGTGCGAATGCTGCGGTTGACCCCCGCCTGCCGGATAGTCAGTCTCGTGATCGTGCGGAGCGTGCCCGCGTCGCGGATTTGCAGGGACATCAGGCACAAAAAAAGCGGCCCGCAGGCCGCTCCCTCAGTCTTTTCATTTCGAAGCCCCCTTAAATGTGCTTCCAGTTTTCTCGCCTAATAATCTTCAGTGCGCCCGTGCTACTGATCCCATATTCCTTACCGAGAGAGTAGCCCGACCGCCCCGCTGCCGCCTTAGCTCGTATCTCCAAAACCTGCGTCTCGGTCAGTCGGGAAAGATTACTGTCCTCCCCGACGCGGAGATTGCCATGCCTTCGCGTATCTTCCGCATTTTCCTTGACCGTCGCCCAGCGAAGGTTCTCAGAATTGTTGTTCGTCGGATCGCCATCCCAGTGTGCACAATGTCGCTTGTCCGGCGGACAGGGGCCGTGGAAGGCCTCACAAACCAACCGATGCACGAGGTACCGCCTTTTTTCGCCATTGCGGTCGAGGCCCACAGTCAGGTGCCCGAAGTGTTTGGTTGGGGTGAGCTTCATAATCATTGCCGGGCGGTTATATATCGCGGCACCCCACCGGTTCCGCGTCGGGGTCGAGCGGGGCAGCGCCTTCACCCTGCCCATGTTGCTGACGTGGTATAGGTCTTCCCATCCGGGAATCGGCCTCCATTCCTCCCCAGGAAGATTAGTGATTGGCGGGCGGGGCTTTCTTTGCTTGGCGCGGGCGCATGGGCGGCAGTAGGAATAAAGCCCGTCCGAGTTTGTCTTGTAAGGCGAAAACTCGGAGGCCAGACGGTCCTCTCCGCATGCAGCGCATTTCTTCGTTCTCATTCCGTTCTTATAGAACGGGGGGCGTTGCGTGTCTAATAAGTCGCTAGGATATCCCCGTTTGCCATCGTGGGCACGGCCGCCCCTTCGGCCTGCACGAACAGGCGGCCCGACAGGTTCGCGCTGTTGTTGTGGTGCAGGAAGGCCCCCCGCCCAGTGTATGTCGGCTGCCCGGTGAAGACAGGGGAGCTCAGGGGGGCATAACCAGACAGGTCGATAGCATTTACCTGATCGGACAACTCGCGCCCATCGGACATGAGTTGCCTGATCGCCAGATTGATCGTGCCCGGAGAGGTGGTCCCCTCGGCAATGGACTGCCCATCGATCGTCAGGTTGTTCGAGGGCGTCAGGCTGTAGTCGCTGAAGGACATTGCGGCGCTCCAAACGAAAAAGCCGCCCCGTATTGGAGCGGCTGCTAGGTTGTGGTATGTAGATCAGATGGATCTACTAGAGATGGTCGGTATCGCCCTCGGGGCCTTCGGTTTTGTCCTGGGGTTGAGCCTATTCGGCCCCAAGGAAAGCACTGGGGACGATGGAGCCGAATAGCCCTGTTTTACGGCGGAACTCCTTGGCGCGCTTCGTCTGCTGCGCCTTCCTCTTTCGCAGATCTCCGAGGTAATCGAGCGTAAGGCGCGGATTGGGCTCAAACAGAACCGGGGCGATTGCATCCGCCTTTGCCTTGCTGCCCTTCGTTCGAAGAGCGTCCGAGGCCGTTTGCAGGATCTTACCGAATGCCTGCCGCCCGGTGAACGCGCCGCCACCGCCGGCCAAGTCGGCCGCGATATTCGTGCCGACTTCCATCGCGCCGTTATCGAACTGAGCATCCGAAGCAAGGCGGGCGGCCGTAGGTGAGCCGCCAAGCGTCTCATGGCGGGTCTTTGCCATGTCGCGCTCAAGCCCATAAATGCGGTCGAAGTCGCGCGCTCCATCGGGGAACAGACGCGACACCTTCGCCTGCTGGACCGGTGCTCCATACACCGCATCATACGGATTGCCCGAATACCGCAGGCGGTCGGCCTGATCCGCCATCGCAGTGGCGTAACCGGTCCGCGCCTCGTCCATTTGTTCCGGCCCCATCCGCGAAAGTGCATCATCGAATTGACGTTGAGGCACCGCGTTTTTGGGAAGAACGTTATACCCCTGGTCGAGAGCATCCTTGCGTTGAGCATATTGCGACCACACCCGGTTACCCTCGGCGTAGTTGGGGTTCAAATCACCGAGGCGAGAGTTAAGGCGCCCCTGCAAATCCACCACTGACTGAGCGAGGGGGTTCCCCCGGACATTCAGATTGCCGAACTGGTCGCGGAAGCTGTCAAGGTGCGCGTCGAGGCCGCGCTTGACGAGCTGAAGCGTTTCATAGGACGGGACAGAACGCAGAACAACCTCGCCCTGCTCGTCGAGATCGAAGCCGAGCTTGTTCGGATCCAGCCCCCGATTGGCCGCGATGGTGCGCGCATGAGAGAGCGCAGCGCGACCGGCCGGGGTTTCGAGCATTGCCGCGATCTGTGGATCCACCGGCCCCGCCTTGTCGAATGCAAGGTTGTAATACGGTCCCGCCGCCTGATCGCCGGCCCGCAATAGCTCTGCGCCACGCTGCTCAACGTTGGCCACCGGGGCAAGTCGCGTGTCCACCGCGTCTACAAGACGATCTGCCTGCCCCCGCGCGCGAGGCTCGAAAATATTCTCAGCCAACTGGCGCGCCTCTGGCGAGCGACGCGAAACCGATCCGGCAAGCGTCCGCAGCTTGGGGTCGGCGTCCGCCAGAGAATAGGGCAGTCCATAGTTGTCAGCATCCGTTAGGTTGCTAACGGCCTCGTCCAGCACGTCGGCGGGGAGCAAGCTTTCGCCTTGACGCATCTGCGGGACGTTCGGATCTGCCGCAACCCGCATAGACGGTGCGACTGCGCCGGCCGTTCGGTTCCACGCGCCCCTGCCAACCCGACTTGCCGCCTGACCCAGCCTCGTGTCCATTGCCGAGCGCACAACCGGCGCTGCTGCGGCACCAGCGGCCCCGCCTGCCACACCTAGACCGAGGCCCAAAGCGCCGCCCATCGCTCGATTGTCGTTGTTCTCACCTGCGCCGGTGGCCGCCCCGAATGCCGAGCCGGTGCCGATTGCCCGCTTGGTGTTCCCGGCCAGCATCGCGCTCGCCTGCGGAAAGGCTTTAGCAATCGCGGCACCGGACAGAATGGCCCCGGACAGATTGCCAGCAAGGTTCTCCCCCGCGTAGGCGTCCTGCATGGCGTTCTTCATGGCATTGGCACGCGCCACTTCGACATCGTAATCAGTGCCGTGGATGAGCGATCGCACGCCCCCCGCCATCTCATCTGCGAGGCCCAGCTGATCCCCCAGCCCGAACGCGAATCCCCCCAGACGGTTGTTAAAGAGCGAAGCGTTCACCTGCTCCAGGCCGTCCATCTCCGCATTGACCGGCGGAATAGCCAAGCCGTCCGGTGATCCACCCTGCGCGGCGCGATTGTTCAAATCGCCCACAATCGCACGGTAGGCGTCGGGCCGAGGCTCGAAGCCATACTTGCGGTCAAGCCCTGCACGGAAATTCGCATAGGCCTGCGGGTCGATCTGCCCCCAATTCTGACGGAGGTAGGCCGCATGTTCGGACTGCATCGCCTCGGGGATCGGGATGGATTTCTCGGCATCGCCACCCTGCGCCAAGCCCGGCCCCGTGAGGCCACCACGATCCTTGGGCGGCGGCCCAAGCTCGTTAAGCAGGCCATCCACATAGGGGGTGTCACTGTCGCGGCTGAGATCGACCTCCGAAGGATTTCTGCCGTCCACAACACCGTTTAGCAGTCGCTCAAGGTTGCGGAGCTTGGCCTCAATGGTGATGTCGCTATCGGACGCATTCGGGATATAGGACAGGAAGACCTGCATTTCCTTGTCGGAATCCCCATCCTTCGCGCCCATCGCCACCATCGGGCGGATAAGCGAAAGCATTGCCTGAGCGTTTTCAGTGAAGCGCTCGTTGCGAGGCAGGGGCAGGTATTCCGTTGCGCCGAACGCCCGACTTGCTGGCTGCCCCCTTAGGTCTTGCTTGTAGAAGTCGATGGTTTGCCGCATGATCGCGCGCACGACATCGGCCTTCTGGCGCTTGCCCTCCTTCTTTTCCTCCTGCGCGATTACTGTGGCGGGCTTATCGCTGTCGCGCGGCTGCCATCCCGGGATATACTCGATAGAGCCGGTCTGCGGATTTCGACGTAGGCCACGCTGGAAAAGATCGGCCTCAAGCTTCGCGTCTTCGCGACGGTTATCCTCGACCGTATCAACGATGTCGGTCTGCGTCTTGTCCACGTTCGCCGCGGCTTGCGGCCCTTCATACTGATACGTCGGATCGGCCGGCATCTGCGACTGCGGGCCTGAGACAAACACGGGGTTCGGGTCATTCGGCCCCGACGCCTCCCAAATGTTGCCAGCATCATCGACAAAACGAGGCATCAGCGTCCCCCATATCTGCGGCGCGAACCGCTAACGTCCGGTGCCTTCCCCCAACCCGGGAAGGTGACGTGAATTGAATTACCGTTACTCGGGATGGCCTTGGCCCCCGGATATTGACGCTGCACCATCGCGATAGCTTGGGCCTTCGTCATTCCCTTAGGAACCGCGAGATCCAGTGCATCGCCGCGCGTGTGCGAGCTATGCCGCGTTTTCGTCAGCCCCTGTGCCCGCAGCGCGTCCTGATGCGCTTGCGTGCGGAAACCACTGGTCGGGGTAAATCCCTGCTGACGCGCCCACCCCAGCGGGTCGAAATCGGCATCAAAACCCGCCACCGGCGTTGCCACCGGTGCCTCCCATTGGCTTGAGGCCCCCAACCGGTCGCGCAGGCTGTTCAGCAATGTCGATCCGGTAGAACCGACCGTCAGGCCCTTGGCGGTATTCGTAATTGGAAGTCATGCGTTCAAGGTAAGCGTCGGCAGCGTCGGGATTGGTTTCCCTGAGCCATTCGTAATTGCGCTGCAAAGCGGTTCCGCCGGGATTCTCGCGCTGGTAGTCCTGCTTCCACCGCCAGTCCGCCAGATCGGCCGCCCGCTTGCGCTGCTCAGCCGCAGCCTGCGCCGCTTGCTGGGCCGCCATGTCCTTGCGCTGCTGAAGCATGTAGGCCCCCGAGGGGTCGCCGCGCATCAGCCCGCCCACCGCGAACGCCTTGTCCTCCCACCCCTCGCCCAGCAGGCGGGTGCCGAGGCCGGGCTTCGCTTCCGGTTGCTGGAAACCAAGCCCGTATTCGCCCTGTGGAGTCGGCTGAGGGGCAATGGGGGGCATTTGCGTGTCCCGTGGCGCGCCGAACAGGCCCTTACGGGCGCTCCTGAAGCCGATAGCCATTAGGCCACCTCCTCATACCGGACGGTTGCGAAGCCATCGACGACCGGGCCGAGCGCGTTTTCGTTCACCTCGTCGGCCATGACGCCCATATGGAATGGCCCTTCGCCGCCGTAGCGATAGGTGTAGATCGGGGTGCCCGCGTCAGTCCGCCCAACACGGCGAACGTCGGTTTTCAGTCGCCGGTCGCTGAACATGCTTGCCGCCTGAAGCCCCATGCCGAGCATGTCCATGAAACTGCCGGATTGCTTTTGCGTGCCCTTCACGTTCTGATACTGGCCCAACAGCCCGCCAACGCCAGCAGAGTTGGCAAGCGCGCCCTGAAGCGGCAGCATCGCGCCCGCCTGGCCCGCCTCCATCGCACCCGCGACCGGGATATACTCCGCCGCCGTGACGCCCGGGGCCAGTCCGGCCGCCTGCGTCTTGCGATCCATCGCCTTGTCATAGTCGGTATAGCGCAGGCCGGTTTCGTTCTTCGCCAGCTCGCGCCCGATCAGGCCGTAATAATCCGAACCGCCGGTAAGCCCTCGCGTGCCCATCTTCGCCTGAAGCTGGTTGCGAACGCTGTCGTTCGTCTGCGCGATCATATCGTCAAGATAGGGGTTCTGCGTCGGGTCGCCGGTCAGCGTGTCGGTGAGATAGCCCTTTGCCGCGTCAATCGTCGGGTCGCCGTCGCGGAACCGGGCCAGCAGGTCTTCATGCAGGCCCAGCATGTTGTCCGAAACGTCCGCGATCTTGCCCCTCGACTGGTTATAAGCCGCCTGCTGAGCGTTCGCCGCGCCCTCGATCTGGCGCGAGTAGATCGGCTTGTTCGTCTGTGTCGTCTTCGTCTTTTTCGAGGAAAGTCCGATGGTAGCCTCCCGTTCTTAGGCTGGCCGACCGTGATTCCGGTGGAAGCCGTGCTTAGCTTCCGCCGCCTTCCGTGCCGCGACCGCTTCTTCAAATGTATCAAACATGCCAATGTGACGGCGTTCACCACATGACTTGATCTGCACACGCCATTTGCGCGACGTGGGCCACCAATAGACCCCTGTGGCCCCGCTGGGATTATCCTTCCGGCGCTTCATATTCTTCCGGTTTGCTGAGGGGCTAACCACCCTCAGGTTGCACAGGCGATTATCAGACCGGATTCCGTTGATGTGGTCGATCTCGCCCACCGGCCACGCCCCATAAACTATTGCCCAGATTACCCGGTGCGCCCTCATAGTGCGGAAGTTGATCGCCCCCACGTGATAGCCCTCTTTCGCGACTGCGGTGAACGCCTCCGCCCCGGCCCACCTCGCGTTCCAAACTTTTGCTCCGTGTTCTGGTGGAAACTTGCCCCGCGCCTGGAATAGGTCGGCGGGCCGCTCCCGCCAATAAAGCTTGCCCGTCTCAGGCTCATACCGCAGCAGTTGACGTAGCTGTTCGGGGGTGGGTAGAGGCTTCTTAGCCATGCGGGCGCTCCTATCGCTCGTGTTGGTCAGGGCCGCGCGGTGTTACCAGCACCGTTGCGGCCCGCTGACCTTAGAACAAAAGGTGGCCTTAGTCCAATTCCTTCACTATCCGCACCTGGTCGACTTCGTAGCCGTCCAGCACCTTGGCCCACCCCGGGCGACTTTCGATGCTTGCCAGGCGGCACCCCTGTTGCTTGCCCCACGCTTCCGCCATCGGGATGAGCGCGACGATCTCCTGCACATCGCCCGCAGCGGCGAGGCCATGCACCTCCCTCAATCCGCTGGGATACGTCTTGATTTCCGCCAGTATCGCGGCGTTTTCGGTTCCCCAGCAGGCCCAGAACCCCGCCCAAACCTGCGCGTCGATGTATTCTGGCGGGTAACGCTCGGGATCGAGCGCAACGAACTGTTCGCGGAATGGCAGATACGCCTGCTCGCCAAACCTCATTTCAGCCTGTCCGAAACCGCCTCAAGTGCATCCGCAATTGCCTGCACCTGCGCCTGTGTCGGCGGGTCGCTAATCGTCGGGGCGGTGTAGATCGTCTGCCCGTCCCTCTCGACTGCCTTGCCGATGAGCCGGTTGATCGCCTGCGCCACCTTGCGCGGCCAGTCAGCAGTCTTGTCGTCAACCGGAACGCGCGGCGTCATCGCAGCCCCCCTGCCGACTGTTCCAACTCCAGCGCTTCGATGTAGGTCCAGCGGTCGTTTGCGATGACCGTCTCAAAATCCATATACTTGCCGCGCGCCTGAAGCGGTATCCGCCCCGACGCTTGCAGGTTGCTGCCCGTATCGACAATTCCTGCATCGCCCCGGCGCTGGGCCGACGTAACGTTGACCGTCACACCGTCGATTGCGTCAGTGTCGGGCCACACGGCCCTAAGCCGCGTCACCCGGTTCGGGTTCGGCGTGAACCGTCCACCCTTCAGGGTCGCGGTCATGTTCTGGCCTTCAAGCGTGCCGACCTCGCCGTCCTGCACGAAATACAAGCGCGGGGCACCGCCGCTCCAGCGCGGATCGTCCAGCGTGTAAGGCATCGCGTCGAGATCGGGATAAAGGACCGCCAGCGCGTCCAGGTCGATGCTGTTCTCAAAGCCAGAAAACACCCCGTCGAACGGCATCTCAATCGTGCTGGCGCGGTCGAGTGCCCAATCGTAAACCCATGCCGTGCCGACCACGCCGGGGATACCCCAGATGACCAGCGTGCGCTTCGGATCCACCGCGGCCCAGATATTCTCGAAAGCATCCTCGCCAAGCTGTTCGCGAAACGAGCGATCGAACTTTTCATTGCCGATGGGACGAATGGCCTGCCCATCGTCCAGCGCGATAAACCCACGGTCAGACAGAAAGAATACCGTGCGCCCCGACTGCACAATCGAAGCCTTCGAAGCGCACCCGAAATTCGTGCTTATCTCGTCGAACTGAAACGGCGCGTCCGCATCCCCCGTGCGGCTCATACGCACCAGCCTTTGACGCTGGAGAATGACGCCGTATTCGCCCCCGGCCACGCCCATGACCTCGCCGCCGGTCAGCATGATTTGCTCGCCAGCCTGATCGACACCGGGCGTCCACGAGGTATGATCGTTGAACGCGCTCCACGCCACCTTGAGATTGTCACCATCCGGCTGAGCGATAATGACGTGATCGCCAATGACCGTTACGTCAGTCCCGGTAGGCGCCCCAGCGATGGCGCTTGCCGAACTGGCTGGCAGGTTCACTTGCTGAGTGATGCCGCCGTTGACGCACACCACGTAATCGCCGAACTGCGCGAACTTCCACCGCGACGGCACAGTGAGCGACGTAAGAAGATCGCTCCAGACCCCGCTGTAAAGCCGCACGAGGCCGTTCGACGTGCCCGCCAGCAGGAAGGCACCCCCGCCGGTGGAAATGAAGCTGGCACCGCCCTTGAAGGTCGCGGGAAGCGGCTCTGAAATGCTTTCGAAGCCCCCGACCGGACGATAGCCGTTCTGTGCGGGATAAACGTTCTTACAGACAGTCAGGATGTCCCCGCGCGGCAACTGGTCGGGCAGGAACGGCGGAAGGGGCCAGCGCATGTCAGATACGCGCGCCGCACACTTGCGTTACGCCCAGCGGGGTCAACGGCCCCGCCCCCCAGCGGTTCTTCTTGCCGCTGTCGTTGATCTGCGTAAGCAGGCTGGTCGCGATGTCGAGATTGAGCGCCGCCCGCTCGCTGTCACCCGTCTTATTGAACAGGATCGACAGAACCTGGTGCAGGTAAACATCGGGGTGTTCGTCCAGCAGCCAATTCGTCGGGTTGCTGTCCGTAAGCGCCGGAATGCGCGCATAGTAAAGGATCGTCAGGGTCGTCTCGCCAACAGGGGCGATAACGAGGCGGCGGTTTTCGATAGCGCAGGCCATCGGCACCCCTGAAATGCCCCGGTAGAGCTGCCGCAACCCGTTCGGAGACATCGACGTAAGCGGATTGTCGGGCGAGCCTTCAGCGTAAACCGAGCGCAGCTGGAGAAAGTCCAGCGGCAGGTCGGTTTCCTCTTGTGAAGTGGTGAAGACGTATTCCGTCTCCATCCGGGGGCAGCGCAATTCGCGGTTGAACACCGCCTCAGCCCGTCCAATGGCCCGGTTGATCTTGTCGAGCGGATAGGCGTCATCGTCCATTTCGTCGCGGATTTCCGCCACGAGATCGGACAGGTTCGAGATGGAGTTGGCCGGGGAGGTCGAAACGGCAATCGTCACAAGCGCCCCTCCCAAATCCGAAACTTTCTGTAATCGCTGTCGTTCAGAATGCTCCGCAACTTCTTACGGTTGTTCGGATCGAAGGGGTTCATGCCCTCCTGCATCCACTTGGCCACAACCGCGCCGTCAATCGACGCGGCGAGCTTTACGTCTTTGCCGTTGCCGTGCCCGGCAGACCTGAGCGCCGCATTACGGTCTAGCGTGCGGCGGGTGTCCGCATACTTCGTCACGAGGGAGAACGTGCCGTCCGGGTTGGTCTTCACGAACTGCTCGTTTCCGAATTGGTCGTATCCCAAGGATCGCATCTCGGCCCCTCACGCAAAAAGGGGCCAGGCCCGAAGGCCCAGCCCCTGTTCTAGTTGACCGGAGTTAGGCGTCCGGGTCGAGGTCGCGAATGATGCCGTTACCAGCTTCATTCTGGCACTGGAGCACGTATTCGCGGCTCAGCATCTTCTTGTCGCTGTGGCCGGTCTTGGCGAGGTCTTCGAGCTGATAAGGCTGAAGGTCCATGAGCTTCCAAAGCGACGGGTCGATAAGCTGGGCAACGTCAGTCGGGCAGAAGCGCGACGGAACAAAGCTGACCTCCCCGAAGTCGCCCACATAGACGTCGGCCGCCCCGATGATGGTCGCCTGGCCGCGGGTGTTCTCCTTGCGCTGCGCGGCGATGCCCGAGAACGTCGAAGCAACCTGCTTCAGCTTACCCGACATAATGAGCATCGTCGGTTCGCCGCCCTCGGTCCAGGCAAGCTCATGGACATTCTTCAGCTGGGCCTCGGTAAAGGCGCGAGCGACACCCGCGCCGGCCGCCGCGTTCGGATAACCCGAAGTCCCGCCCGACAGGGTCGGATCGGTCCCGGTCGCCTCGGCGTCCACGTTGGTATACATGAACGCAACGGAGCCTGCCGTTTCACCAGCAGTGCCCGCACCGCCCGGCACAGCGGCAAAATTGCCGTTGATGCGGGTTTCGATGTCGCGCTTCAGTTCCTTGGCACGCTTGCTGACCTGGTAGGCCAGTTCGTCGGCGTAGCCCGCGTTGTCCACCGCACGAGCCGTCGAAGAAACCGAGACGGCCTTGTCCGACAGCTGCGTGTAGTTGTTCAGACGCGAGGTGGCCGCCGCGGGGTCGGCCGTAACGTCGTCGCCTTCGATGGTCTTGTTATCACCGTCAGGAGAGGCCAGCGAATCCTTCTGCCATTCGTGCAGTCGCTGCTTGGCCTTGCCGGTGCCGATATTCGACATGAACGGCGTATCCGTGGGCGAAATGTTCGAAATGATGTTGGTCAGATCCTCGCGAATGCTGTTGCGCGAGAAAGTCTGAACCGTGTTGGTCGGCACAGCCATTGTTTCGTTTCCTTACGAGAGGATTTCCTTGAACGCAGCGGCTGCGTCATCGACGCTCCCCGTTTGGGCGAGCCGCTGCTTTGCTTGCGAAAGAGCACGGTTGCCGCTGCCCTTGGGCTGGGCGGCGCCGGGCTTGAGGGCGCGCTTCTTGCCAGCCCTCACGCGCTTCATCTGGCGCGACATTGCCATGTCGTATTTCTCGGCCTTGGCCTTCCAGTCGGCCGCCTGAGCAAGCGCCTTCACATCGGACGCGCTCATATTGGCAGCCAGTTCGGAGATGTCGTAACCAAGCTCGGTTGCGACCCCCATTGCCTTGTCGAGATAAGCCTTGCGGGTTTCCTCGTTGGCGATCTCGGGGATGGCCATAAGTTCGCGGTCGCGCTGGGCGACAAAAGCCCGCTGGGCTTCTTCGTCGGCTTCCGCGCTGATCGACTCCACCTGCTGCACAAGCTCGTCGTGCTGGGCCTTGTGGGCGTCGTATTGGGCCTTCATGGCGACGAAACGCTGCGGGTCGCTATAGGCCAGCTGCGGGTCAGGTGCCTGCGGCTCAAAAGCCGAGACAAACTGCTTGAGCTGACTTGCGTAGCGCTGCTTCGCTTCGTTGTCGGCCTCGGCTGCTTTCGCTTCAGCTACTCGCTGGGCCTCGGCTGCTTTGGTCGTGATCTTTTGCACGTCCGAATTGCGGCGCTGTTCAAGGCGAGTCACGTAATCCTGGGCTTCCTTGGGAAGCTGGCTGAACTCTTCTTTCTCGTCCGCTGTCAGGCTGACAGGCGCGTCGATGGCCGGCTCGTCCGGTTCGTCGCCCCCTTCACCCTGTTCTTCTTCGCCTTCGATTTCCTCGCCTTCCTCGGCAAAGTCCTCGTCGGCAAACTCGTCGTTGACGTTGGGGTCTTCGTCCTGCCCCTCGTCGTGTTCCTCAGGTTCCTGCTGGAATGCCTGCGAAAGAGCCGCCGCCGCGCTGTCAACCGTATGGGTAACAGGCACGTCAACGGCTCCAGCGTCTTGCTGCTGGTGGGCCATATCGGTTTCCTCGTGGTGGTTTGCCCGCTAGGGGCGGCTAAATGCTCTTGCGGATCGGCGTGACGTTCATCTTCGCCCGGCGATCCTCGTTTGCGTCTTCGATCTTGCCCGCCGCGATCACGCTACGGACCTGAGCGGCCAGCTGGTCGGTAACCCGAGCGCCGATTGCCAGCGTCTCCAGCGTCTTTGCATCCCCGGGCTTCACCTGCCCCATTTTGGCGAGGTATTCCGCCTTGATCTTGTCCAGCAGGTCGAACAGGCCGCCTTCCTCGCGGGCGAACTCTTCGAACCGAAGCGAGCGGGCCTTCTTGTCCCCGCCCATGTTGCGACGGGCTTCCTCTACGGGCCAAACGTCGAAGCGATTGCAGAGCCACAGGATAAGGCGGACGGCGAGGTTACGGATCATTCTGCCAAGCTCCCACCGGGCCGGTTCTGCGACACGTTCGCGTCAGCAAACTCGCGCTTCAACTCCGCCTCAGCCGCCATGCGTTCACGCGCCAGCCTCAGTTCCTCAGCCGCCTTGTCCCGGGCCAGTTCGCTCTCCAGCGCCGCGCGTTCACGCATGACCTGCATGTCCATCGCGTGCTTCTGGCGCTGCGTTTCAATGTCAGCCTCAGTCTTCTGGCGCTGCAACAGCGCTTGCTCTTCAGCCTTCTGCCGCTGGAGCGCCGCGTCAGCCCCGGCTTTCTCGCGCTCAAGCTCAAGCTTGCCCTGCACCTCGATCACGTCAGCGTCGGGCTGCTGTTCCTTCGCCGCCATGCGCTGCTGAACCTCGGGGTCGGACGGGTCATACATGAAGTCCTCACCTTGCCCGACGCCGGTATCCCGCGCCATGCCGTCAAACCAGTTGAACGCATGTTCCGGCCCGGACAGTCCCTGCTCGATCGCAGCCTGAAGCGGCCCCAGCAGAGCGGTGCGCGCCATGATGCGCTTTTCCTTACTGCCGTTGCCCAGCCCCACGTTGACCCGGACGTTCATATCCTCAGGCCACTGCGACGGGTCCACGAGGCGATATTTGCCGTCCACCTTGATGCGGAACGGCTCCGCCTCGACACGCATCAGGCGATAGAGCTTGGCAAATGCGCGGGCCATCGCTTCCGCCAGATTGCGGGCGATGTATTCCTGCTGCGTCTCCGCCTTGCCTTCGCGACCGGCAAACTCAGTGGCAGTCTGATTATTGAGCGAATTTTCGTCCAGCGTCGGGGTCGAGCGGCCTACACCAGTGCGGCCTTCTTTCTCCCGGCTGACCCACTCCATCGCCTGGAGACTGTCGCCAATGTTGAAGTGCGTCTGTAGGTTCGTGACCCCGTTCGGCCCCTGTCCGCGCACCGGAGCGCCGGGGATCGGGTTCAGCAGGTCGTCAAGCGTCTCGTCGGTCGTCGCCGCCATGTCCACGTAAGGACGCGGCATGTTGGCGAAGGCCATCCCGTCGATCAGCTGGCGTGCAAAGTGCGAGCGCAGCAGCTGAAGATCCATAACCTTGTCGGCCAGAGAATAGCCGATAAGGCGGTGCTGGCGCGGAAACGGGCAGAAAACGCTAAACGGCTGCTCGTCAATCGTCTCAATCGACGGCTCGCCAGTCTCCGCGTCGATCAGGATTTCATTCTCGACCCGGTAGCACTTCACCAGTTCGGCAATGCCGTCGCCGTCCACGTCGATATGCGCGTATTCCTCGCACAGCAGCACTTCCTCAAGCGCTGGCGTCGATTCCTCGCGATTGTAGCTGTCGAGCTTGTTACTTTCGACCCGTTCGGTAAGCGCCTGCGTGTAGGACGGCAGGGAATAGACCTGATCGCGGTCGAACCCCATTTCCACCAGGTCCGAACGGGTCATCGGGCGGACATGCGCCTGATAATCCGCCGTGTCCTCGTGCGCTGCCGCAGGGCTGAAGCGATACTCGTCAGTTGGGACAGAATGGATCGTATAGCGCTTGATCGTGCGCTGCGTCTTCACCAGCGCCCGGCCCGAACCGTCCTCGTTTTCGCGGACGTCCTCGACCTCGCCTTCGATCATGCCAAGTTGCAACGGGTGAGCAAACTCGACCCACTGCCGCGATACCTTTTCGTCCTCTTCGCAGCTGACCTTGAAAATGCCGATCTTGCGCTGAAGGCCGTCCATGCCAGTGTCGTTCAGAACGCGATAGCCGTCCTGCTGGCGCATGAACACGTGTTCGATCGCAACGGTCGCATCATCCAGCGACTGCTCGTCATCCTCGTCAGTCGCTTCGAACTCAACCACTCGGTCGCCCGAGACGAACATCTTGAGGATAATCCCAAGCATCGCATCGCAGGTTTCCTGCACGTCGGGCAGGACGATCTGCGAACGCCCGTCGATCTCGTTACCGAAGGGCTGGGCCTCGTAATAACGAAACGCCTCTTCCTGAAGCTGCTCTATCTGGTCGTGATAGTCGTCGGCCGCCTCGTATTCGCGCTTGAGGATCGCCGCCAGGTCTTCAGGGCTGGTCGGTTCGTTCATACCATCGCCCTCTTCAGCTTGCTCAGATCCAGCGGCTTGCTTGCCTTCGGTTGCGGGCGAATGGCCGCGCTTTCGAACGACTTGTAACCGTGTGAGAACTCGTCATGCCGGGGCCGATCCTTGAACACGCCCAGCTTGTCGTCCCATTCCTTGCGATAGTTATCGAGACACTTGATGAGCCGGTCGCACCGCTCTTCGTCGATGTAGACGTTCGGGAAAAACGTCCGGCTCGCCTCAATACCGTCCTGTTCGGTGCGGATGCGCTTTAACGTGCGTATCGGCCTGATGCCGGCCTTTTCGGCCTCCTGCTTGCGGGTCGTCGCCTCCTTATTCAGGAGGTGAACTTCCACGTCATGCGGCATCCAGTGCTCGCTGTAGTCGTATCCTCGCTCGCGAAGAATGCGGGCATAGTGCCCGAAGCCCTCCCCGCTGTTCTCGTAATAGTCGATCGCGCGGCGCTCCATCCCGACATCCTGCCAGAATGTGATCGTCATGCTGTCGTCGTATCCCAAATCCCAAGTCGTATAGACCGGGGCGTCCAGTATCGGGATGCGGCAGATGCGCCCCTGCTTTCGCATCGTTGCCATCTGAGTGCTGAAATACGCACCCTCTACGCTTACCTCGAAAGCCTCCTTCGGCGTCGAAGGAAACTCCCGCTTCATGTCGTCGCCTTGCTGCTCGGCTTTCTTCACATACCAAGCGCGCTGCTCGTCATCGAGCGGCTCACCCTGCACCTCGATGACATACGGCTCGATCTTGTCGAAGTATGTCGCCATCTCACTCGTGATGACGACGCCCTCAGGGGCGAGACGATACTCCGGCGAGGTAAACCAAGGCGAGAAATGAAACTTGAAGTCCAGCGGGCTTAGTGACTCCCCGCTCTGCATCTTGTGCTCAGCTTTCTGGCACATGGCGTAAAAGTCGCCAGCCTGCCCCTCAGCCGTGCTTTCGACCGTTATGCTCTGTCCCGCCTGAACCGTGTTAAACGCGCCCGTGCGGACCTCTCGGGCCTTCTCAGGATATTTCGCACACAGCTTACCGTATTCGCTTACGTGCAGCCGCTGGAGCGTGCCAGAGCGCAGAGATGTGCCGACACGAATGCTCGATCCGTTGCCGAACTTCATGCTGTCAGCCGCGTCCTGCTCGGCAGGGACTAGCGACCGGAAGGCCTGCGGCAGATTGTCATATGCGAACTTGATCTTGTCTGCGAAGAACGCCTTCGCATCGTTCAGGTTGTGGGCGATGACGCCCGCCGAAGTGTTCGGAACGAACAGGCAGTCGTCCAGCATGTCGAGCTGGATTACGGTGGTGAAGCCCTTCTGCCGAGCCTTCAGCACCACGTCCATGCCGTGCCGCTCCTGGAGAAACCTCTCCTGGTCGGCGTTCATTCGGAAAGGGACAACCTTCCCGTCCTTACCCTTGATCTTGTAGAAACCGTCCCGAAGGCGCGAGAGCTTATCAGGCCACCGCTTCATCGCCTCCCTTAGGAGGTCTTGCGGCCCAGCCATTCGGCCAAATCCTCATCGACCGCGTGCGTGTGGTCTTGCTGGACCCGCGGACCGTAAACCTTCGGGCGAAGCTGGCCAGCAATCCACTTACGAGTGTCGATCCTCAGTTGGCTCCGCCGGATGGCCTCACCATTCTCTTTCCAGCCCGGAGCCTCGTCCTCTTTCCCGTAGCGGACCATCCAATCGTTGGTCGCGTCGTCGGCAATGTCCAGCGTCTCGTCGAACAACGTGTCGGCCTGAAGCTCACGCGCGCTCGCGTATTGCTGCCGAAACTCTTCGTCCTGCCTGAGCCAACGGTAAACCGTCGTCTGCCCCGGCATGTCGTCATCGCAGCAAATCTTACGCAGACTCTCGCCGTCAGAGATGCGGTCGAGTATCTTGTCCGCCAACTCTTGATCGTAGATCGTCGGGCGCGCCATCGTCTCTCGCTTTCCCCCGGCTCCGCTAGGCGGTGGGCCGGTGTGTATGCGGTGTGTATCAGTCGTCGAAATGGATGAACCCGATAGGGTCGTTCATCCGCATGATGTCGTTGCCGTCGCGGTCCAGCAGGCCCGTCCAGACAGGCTCGCTTTCCGTTACCTCGATATTGGTAATCAGGGGCGGCTCATACCAATCGCTGTCAGCCTTCTCGCGACGGGCGCGGGTGACGTAGCGAGCCATCGCCCTACCTCTCGAATATCTGCCCCGATCGCAGCGGCACCGTGTTCGCATCCCTGTGCGATACCTGACTTGACCGGTGGTGGATCGGGACGCGACCCGATTAGGGGCCGAATGCAAAAAGCCCCGCCGGTTAGGGCGAGGCTCTAAGGGGTTGCTGCGCGACCTCAACCTTGGGCACGGCATCCAGGGCTTATGGCGAGGACCAACTCAGGACCGCGCAGCAATTCGCAAATAGCTGCCGTGGGCATGTCGCCAATCCCAACGCTCTGCGCGGGCAACACGGCAATTAAGGTTGCTGCGGGCCTTCGGACCCGGGCCTGTCATCCGGGCCTTGTGGCGTAGGCGGCTCTATACGCCCGCAGCAATTCGTGAAACTCAGTCGCACCCCTTCCGGGCGCATCTCTGTATGATTGCGGACATGGCATATTTCGAGGCATGTGTCAACCTTTGTTCGTGGTCTAGGCGCACTTTGTTCCAAGCCGCTCGTGCATGGCGTCCACGTCCTCCTGGTCGATCTCCCGCATCGCCTTGCGGTAGATATCTGCCCACTTGTCCAGCGCCTGCCCAAGCAAACGCTGCGCTTTGGGCCAGCCCATGTTGTATCGGGAGGCAATGGCCTTCAGCCGGTGGTCGCGAAGCACCATGTCCACGATCATGCGGCGAGGCAGCGGGAGAGACTGCCGCCATTGCGTGTAAGCCCGCTCGGCGCGAACGTCATACAGGCTCTCGACCAGCTTATCCGATGCCGAACCCGAACAATCCACCCTCGCTTCCATGCTGGCGCACGATACCCCGGCTTCGCGCTCGATCCGCTCGGCAATGCGGGCGATCTGCAATGCCGCCCCGAACTGTTCGCTTGATAGGGAGCCACGGTCGTGCATCGCCTTCAGGGCAGAGCGTTGCTTGCGGTGATAGGTCCGCGCGCGTTCCTGCGTGGGGGCATAGCCTTCCACCAGCCCGCCCTGCCGCAGCGTCTCGGGGGTGACAATGCCCTCCCCCTGCCTGCGCTGCGTCTCTCGGGCGCGAGCGACACGGGAGCGCCACTGGAGATAGTTTTCGTCCCGGCGCTTGGCGAGCGGGTCTGTGCGCGTCTTTGCCATCCTATATGCCTCCCTTAACTACGGCCCGCGAGCCACCTCTGGATCTGTCTGCCAGTGCTTTAATCATAGCCCCGGCCCACCTTCACGCGGCGGGAGGGTGACGCCAGAAAACACGCGCCTGCTAATGCTGGAGAAGACCAGAACGAAGTGGTCGTATATCCAGTTCAAGGGGCCGGTTAGCGTCTCGGCCAACATGTCGAGCGGCCAATACATTGACCAGAACCACAGCCGCCCAGAGTGCTCGCTGGCAGTCGGCGGGAAGGATCGAGTGTCGAACTTATAAGCAAGCTCGCTATCTATTTTAGTGCGCGACATTTCCTTGTTATTCAACACGAAATCGCGTATTTTCCGCAGGAAGAAGAACCAACGAGCGGACGCCCATACCAGTGCAATCGCGATGTAGGCGCCCAAACCAATTGCGGCCGACTGGAGGTCGATTGATGGGAAATCCGAGAAGGCAAAGAGGAAGCCACCGAAAATCACTGTGCAGCCGATGGCGGTCCCAATTCGGTCACCTTCCGCGAAGCCTTTGAGAAACAACAGGGTCGCCAGAAGCGCCGCCGCGACGATAGTCCAGAAGACGATGCCTCCGAATGCAATCAGTTCGTAGATCATTTCACTTCTCCCTTAAGCCCTCTTGACCGCGATGATGTCCCAATCGTCTCCCGTGTCGCTCCAGCGAAGCTGCTCAGCGGTGTAGGTGTGCTTCTTATCCACGTATCCGCAGCGGAACTGGACGATGAGACGACGCTCGCCGGTGCGGGGCTTTCTCCCGCGTGTGGGGGTGAAGCCCGGTTCATGCTGCATCCGCCCGGCCTATGGTGACAGGGGAGGTCATGCCCGCGCGTCCGTAATCTGGTGGATCGTCGCGCCGGTAAGCTGCTTCGGCCGCTCGTAACCTTGCGAGGTCAGTTCGGCATCACGCCGACCGCGATAGAACGGGTTCGTGTAGGACTTCTCGCGCATCAGGTCCCGGCATTCGGCAACCGTGGGAAACCAGCGGCAGCGATCCAGCACCAGCTCGGTCAGGGCGCTCATTTCCGCCTCGGTCAGGCTCTGGCCGATCATGCGCCAGTAGCCTC
The DNA here is from genome assembly GCF_034375205.1 of Pelagerythrobacter marinus. Classification (NCBI taxonomy): domain Bacteria; kingdom Pseudomonadati; phylum Pseudomonadota; class Alphaproteobacteria; order Sphingomonadales; family Erythrobacteraceae; genus Pelagerythrobacter; species Pelagerythrobacter marinus. The sequence continues at coordinate 1,793,894 of NZ_CP139719.1, forward strand.
GCGCCAGCAGTTCCCCGTCGATTTCGTCACCAGCCTTCTTCGGCAGCATCGCCTGCCACATCCGCAGGCACTTGAGGAAATGCGGATACCCGTTCGAGTTCTGCGTCGATTGCCCTTGCGAGTCCGCTACGCTTGTCAGGCCCTGTGCCGCTGCTTTTCCGAAAGTCGTTGCCATTGTTCGATTTCCCGTTTTCTCGTGGATCGTGTGCGCCGCCCCAGCCCTTGGCGACGATGCCTTCCAGCAGGCGGCCAGGCGGCCACTCGTCGTCCGCCATGGCCTCGACAGCCTCGACGAAGCGCTTGTGGGCAGTGGGGGTGTTCGCGAGGCGCTTGGCCTTGCGGTTCCGCTTGAGGTCCCGCCAAACGTTCGGATCTGCCCAGTCAGGGCAGGGAAAATCCTCGGCCTTACGCGTGCGCGTAGTGTTTTCCGGGTGGGTATGGGGGTGGGGGTTTGATTTATTTTCTTTGGGGGAGGGGGAAAGGGAGGGAGAAGCGTCACATCCGTCACTTTCCGTCACTTGTGACGCTTTGTTACGCTCCCTGTAGCGCTGTTGGCGAATAGCGCCCGCGCTGCGCGGCTTCGGTTCGGCGCGAATATCCGCCTCCATTTCCGCGATTGCAGCGCAGAGTTCCTCGCCAGTCACACCGGCGGCCATTAGATGGCGGACAGCAGTGGCGATCACGCTCATTAGGCCCACCCCCACTCGCTCAGGGTGTCCCGCACGTCCTCCAGGGAGCGGCACACAGCGTATTTCTGCCCCGCCCAGCCCGTCAGCCAGTCCTCGACCTCCATTTGCTTGTCAGTGGCGTATTCTCCCTCCAGCTTGACCTCGATGAAGCCAACGCGGTCAGGGCCGAACACGATCAGGTCGGGGAAACCGGGGGTCAGCCCGTCCCGTTTGAGGTTCGCCATTTGAATGGCGCGCTGCTTTGCATTGCCGGCAAGGGTCGCCCCGTTGGGAACGGCAACCGACTTGAAGCCGTGAAGCTGGAGATAGTGGCGAATGTCGCGCTGGAGGCGGGTTTCTTTCCTCATACCTGCCCCCTCGCCATCAGGTGGTCGTGCCTGCGAAGGGACTGCCCCACTACGGGGTTGCGCTCAGCGTAGATGTCCAGCTTACCGGCAACGTGGATGACCGTGCTGTGGTCGCGATCACCCAGCACTTTGCCTATCTGCGGATAGGACCAGCCTCGGGCACGCAGGATCGTGATGACGACCGCGCGGGCTTCCACCAGCTTGGCGCTGCGCCCGTTCCCGATGATCTCGCCGTGCGATACGCCGAAGTCCTCGGCAACGCTGTCCAGCAGGTCCCGGGCCACACCTAGCGGCCGGAAAACTATCGGGGGCAGCGGTGGCGGCGGCGGCTTCGACGGGGCGGGCGCATGGCCGGCCTTGTAAAGCGGCTCCATTCGCTCGGGATGCTCACGCCACAGCGCGGCCAGCAGTTCGGCACTGCCACGACAGATCCCGACGCGCTCGCGTTCCTCTTGTGTCAGGGGGGCGGTCATAGGCCGAGACTCTGGCCTTTGGCCTGAGCAGCGTGTTTTGTGCGATTGAGGAGGCGTCCCACCTGCGAATAGGACAGGCCCTCGCGGCGAGCGGCGATAAGGGCTGCGATCTCGCTTTCTTTCCAACCGTCCTGGCGATCGGGCATTTCGATGTAGCGATTATCCACCTTGCCGTGCGTATGCTCGCACCGGCCGTAGATTGCGCCGCAGCGAAAGCAGGTGCGACTGTCGCGAACGAGAACCTTCACAGCACCACACCCGCGATAATCAGGGCGATACCGATAGCGATAAGGGCCTTGGGGAAAGGATCGGGTTCGGATTCCCAGCCCGCCAGTTCAGCGCCGTTGGTGTCGTGCATGGTTAGACCTCCACCGGCTTGCGGTTCATGAGGTCGATGACTTCGCGGTCGAACTCGTCTGCCTTGGGAGGGGTGACCTTGCGGAAGCGACTTGCGTAATATCCCACAGCATTCGGGTGGTCGATCTCTTCGAACGTAAGCCCCAGCGAGTCGTATCCGAAAACAACGGTCGAAACCGTATAGACGCGGCCTTTCCTCGCTGGGTGCTGCCCCAGCGGGGAAGGCTTATCATCCACACACAGCGCCAAATCGCCTTTCTGCCAGTCCGCCATCACGCACGCCTCCGGGCGCGAGTGCCGAGCGAAACAAGGTGCGCACCGTGCTTCATCAGCCGGCTTCCGGTTTCGCGAAGCTGGACCGGGCAATCGTCGTCGAAGGTCCGGTCAGAGGCCATGCGAACGACCCTCGCGGTATCCTCGCTCGTATCTGCCGCAAGCTCGCCAGGATCGGGCTCAATGTCGGGCAGATCGTATGCCGATTGACCGATGAAGCCGATCCACTCGCTAGTGAGGTCTGCGCCGATGAAGCTGGCGATTGAGAACTTCTGAGCGATGTCGAGCGGGCGGTGGTCAGGGTGCCCGATGGGATAGCCCCGGTAGCAGTCTAGCGTCCTGCGATGGACACCAGCGCCCCTGACGATCTCTTCCGCGCTGTGGCGCTTGCCCCTCCCCACGAACATGCGCAGGGCGTTCCAGAAAGCGTTCTCAACTTGTTCGTGTGAAACGAGCGGGACTAATTCCGCTGAACCGTTGTCAGCCATCGGCTATCTCCGAATTATGGAAAGGATGGAGAAACGGCCCGGCGAGATCGTCACCATTGGGGTGGCGGCCGCTCGGGTCGTGCGTGAAATTGGCGAAAGTATCGGGTGCGATCTCGATCAGCGCACTGTGGCGGATAGCGTCAGCCCATGCGCCGCGAACGTCACCGTCATCGATGATTACAGGGGGCATTTATGCGGCCCTCTTGTTAAGGCTGAGAAGGTAATCGCCCCACTGAGCGGCCATCGCGTCGGCAATGCCTTGGAAGGTTCGGGAGCGTTCTTTCCAGCGGTTGGGGCCGGGGGGCATCTTGTGGACCCGGGCCTCCCTGCCCTCCACAATGTCCGTGGGTTTGAGGCGCGGCAGGTTGTTGAGCCACAGGCAGGTGCGCTTCACCTCGCCATGGCCAAACTGCCAGGGCTGGATGGTCTGGTCGGGCTTGCGGATGCGCGAGCTGATGATGCTGACCGGGTTTTCCAGCGCGATGTGCGGGATAGGTGCGCCAAGCAGGGTGCGAACGAAATCCAGTGCCTCGGCTTGTTCGGCCTGCTTATCCTTGAACCAGCGCGCCCCACTGACGGCCAGATGCGTGCAGGGAGGGAAGCAAACGAGCATGTCCCAGCCCTCGCCAAGCAGGGGAAGGCAGTCGCCCTGGATATGCCAGCGCGGGTCACCCTCGGTTGGCAGCAGGTCGCAAGACCACGCATCGAAACCACGTGCCCGGAAGGCGTCGCGGACGATTGCGGAATATTCGCAGGCGACGAGGATACGCACCTAAGCCCTCCCCGGCTCGGTAAAGAGCGCGATAATGAGGACTGCCGCGAGAATGATCGCAATGATGCTAAGACCGTCGAGGCCAGTCATTTAGAATGCCACCGCTACGGCGATCAGAATCCACCACGCTTTGCAGACGAGATGAATCGCTTGATCGGCGTTGAAGCTGATCCTGCCCCGGCATTTTGCGTCGTCGGTAAGCCAATGGGCCGCGAACTCTGCGAAAAAGAGCCACCAGACGCCCGTGATAGCCGCGACGAAGCCGCCATGAATGGCAGCATGGGCCGCGAGGGCCTGCCACCACGGCACGCCGGGGATAGGATTGTCGCGGTTCTTGGCTTTGGCGAGAAAATCGCCTTGCAAAGGATAGTCTGCGAGAGCGTGACCAGCGACAAGAGCCACGGCCATCATAGCGATATCGTTCATTCAGTCCTCCCGTTTGGGGTGGATGCCCGCCGCGATCACGTCGGGTATTTCGTGCAGGATCGGGGGAAGCGGCTTGTCGGGGGTCATGCGGCACCTCCGCCGGGGGCACTTGCTACACCCCCGGCTTCGGCTATCGTGCGAACCTGCGATGGTGACGCACGAAAGGGACCGACATGGACGCCACGAGTATCGAACTCAGCAAGATCAACTTCATTCTCGAAAACCTTGTGGCCACTTGGCTGCACCGGGTTTCCGACAATCCGATTGACGACTGCGAAGGGCTGGCCGAGGAAATGCACAGGCAATTTACCGCCCTCCCCGCGACAGTTTTCGGAGAGGAATTGTCGCCAGAGCAAACCCGACAAGCACAAGAAGCCGCAGGCCAAAGGATGGACCTTTTTTGGGCGGGTGTGCGCGAGCGTTTGCGATCCAGTTAGGGTCGAACCATTCGGGCGGGCGATTGCCGACGATATAAGGGTGGGTCATGCTGCTTTCTCCAGTTCGCTCACCAGCCCCTGCCGCTTGAACCACTTGTCGTTCTGGGCACGGCGGCGCTCGGTAATGAGTGCGTCGATTTCGGGGGTCAGCTCGAACCATTCGCCTTGGCGGCGATGCGCGGCGAACCGGCTATGAAGCGCCATTTCCTGCGCCCGACCGCCTCTCATGGTGGCTTCAATAACCAGCGGCATGGGGCAACCGCTTTGCAGGGTTTCCAGCCTGCGCTGCGGATTGCAGCTGTGGCCGATCTTGACCTGCCCGAGGGAGCGGCATGTCATGAAATAGACACTCATGCGGCCTCCCCCGGCGCGTGCACGAGAGATTCGGCCGTCACCCGACCACCAGACGCGGCAATGATCGCCCGCATCGTGTCTCGGGTGCAGTTCTGCTCACCCTTGCGGATGCGCCAGAGCGATACCTCGCTGACGCCCACAGATTTCGCGAACTCCGCCGCGCTGGGCGCGTTCGGGGCCTTGAGAAATTGATCCAGTGTCATGAGTTACGCACTTACACCGGATGTAAGTCCGGCGCAAGCGAAAACTTACACCCGGTGTCGTTCCCAGCGCTCGCTAATGGGCCGATACGGGAAGTCATGGGAAAGCATCGGTCCTACATCCGTCATTGGCGGAAGTTTCGCGCGCTTACGCAGCGTGAGGTGATCGAGCGTCTGGGCGAGATAAAGAACCGCGAAAACAGCCGCGAGAAATTCCCAACGACTGAGGCCAGCCTTTCCCGCGTTGAACAGGGAAGCCAAAACTTTAACATGGCTCTGCTCGCGGCACTGGCCGAGGTGTTTGAGGTAGAAGACCCGCGCGATCTTCTTGTGGTGAACCCCTTCGCGGGAACGCTAGGCGTTATGCGCGCGATAGAGGGTCTTACCCAGAGCCAGGCCGAGGCCGCGCTTAAGGTGATCGAGGCCATGCGGAGCGTCGAGCCAAAAGAGATAGAGCACGAGTTGGATTAGCCCACCACCATCGGACCCTAGCGCCCCGCTTCGGCGGGGTTTTTTGTGCGCGCCCTCCCGCGCTGATTCGAAGGGGTGGGAAAAAACTTACGCCTGATGTAAGATTTCACTTGACGGAACGCTTACACCCGGCGTAATAAACCTCTCAACAGGTGATGCACGGCATCACGATAGAGAGGTGAAGCATGGCAATCGCGCTACAGGAAGTTTTCGACCGCTGGGACAGCCCCGAAGGCCGCCCCTACAAGGGCAAGCTGATCGACTGGGATGCCTACGAGGCCGATCCCGACAACATCGGCTGCATGTGCGCGCAAGGGCAGGTTCTTGTGCTGGCTGGCGGTTGGACGCCGCAGAGCATCCGCGACATCGAAGATCAAGCCAAGGCCGACGCCGAAGTCGCCAAGCTGCTGAACATCAGTCGCGCTCATGCGGTCCTCCTTCGCAACATCAACGACAGGGCCGATGGCGCGCCCTCGGTGGTCCTGCGTGATCCCGGCAAGGTTCTCGGCGACCAGTGGAGCAAGCTGCTCGACTTCTGGTGGATGTTCCACAATTTCGACGGCAAGCGCTGGCGGGAAGTAGCCGCCGCATGGGACGCCGCAGGGGACGCCGCATGGGCCGCCGCAGGGGACGCCGCAGGGGGCGCCGCAGGGGCCGCCGCATGGGCCGCCGCAGGGGCCGCCGCAGGGGCCGCCGCATGGGACGCCGCAGGGGGCGCCGCATGGGACGCCGCAGGGGGCGCCGCAGGGGAAATTCAAGGCTTCGAACTGCTACGCCAGCGTGGACGCAAGCCTTTCCTTCTCCCCATGTTCGGCATCAACTCGCTGGACGACATTCCTCTGCGCCCGGCTGACTACGGCCTCGGTTTTGTTCCGGGGGAGGCGGCATGACCACTCCCAACGAAGAACGCGCAGGGCATACGCCGTGGTCGGTAAAACCGAAGTTCTACGGCGATGGCTTCCACATCATGTCCGCCCCGATTGGGGGGCGCACGTTCCGCCTATTCTCCAGCGACTGCGCATCCGAGGCGGACGCCTTGAAAGCCGCAGCCGCGCCGGAGCTGCTGAGGGAGCTTGATGGCTTCGTTCGCGACCTGACAGACTCTCTGCGCAATCGCGAGAACACGCTCACCATCAATCACGATGCATTGTGCGAGCGGATCCAGCGCGCTCTCGCCGTCATCGCCAAGGCACGGGGTGAAGTATGAACGCCCTCAGCACTATCGATCGCACCGTTCACGACGCTGACGCCCTTGCTCGCGCTGCACAGGCATATGCCGAGGCAGCCCGTAGCGATCCGCAGGACGCGAAGGCCACGACGATGTTTCTCCGCCTCGCCCTGTGTGAAGCGTTCGATGCTGTCGTGCCCGCCGGGGCGCTGGACGAAATGGACGATCTGCGCTGGCGGCTGAACATCGACGAGGAAGGCCACCCGCTGGACGGGGATGGCTTCCCGCTGGCGAGCTTCAACCCCTCTCGCATCCACCCGAACGATCTTTGCCAGAGCAAAGGGAGGCTGTGATGCCCCGCCGCTCCCACTACGAACGGCTGTGCGCCCGTCAGGACGACATATCGCGCATGTCCCTATCGGACCTGCACTACCGGATTGGCAAGGCCGTAGAGGACCGCCCCGGCGTCCTGCACATCCACGAGCGCACCAGCGACACGAACACCCGCGCTCTTGAGGGCATGGCCATTAGCACCCTGCCCACGATGGGCCGCCTTCAAGACATTGCCGATCAAGCCCGTGAAGAGATGGGCGAGGAGCGTTGGCAAGAACTCCAGGCGGAATGGCCGAAAGAGGAGGAATACCTGTGACCAGCCTTCGCATCCACACGTCCAGTAACCCGATGCAGCAGATCGGGCAGATACTTCCGCAGTCGAAAGATGATGCACTGTTTTTCAGGCTGAGGCGGGAGCGTGCCCGCGAAACCCTCTCCACATGGAAATCAATCAATAAGGAGAAAGACGATGGGCGCTGAGTCCAAGATCAAGGCTCCCGGGCCTGTCGTTTATCAACGCATCGCTGCCGTCCAGGGCGAACTGGCCCAGACCGGTATCGGCAAGGACAGCGAGAACACCTTCGACCGCTACAAGTTTCGCGGGATCGACGCGGTTTACAACGCACTCGGCCCCTTGCTCGCAAAGCACGGCCTCTGTGTTCTGCCGCGCATCATCGAGCGCGAGAGCGTCGAGCGGGTCAGCAAGAAGGGCGATCCGATGTTCTATGTCACCGTGACGGCGGAATTCGATTTCGTCGCTGCGGAGGACGGCAGCGTTCACACCATCCGCACCTATGGCGAGGCGATGGACCGCAGCGACAAGGCCACGAACAAGGCCATGTCCGCCGCCTACAAATACGCCGCATTCATGGCATTCGCAATCCCGACCGAAGGCGACAACGATGCCGACGCATCCACGCCCGAGGTCGCGGCGCGAGCGCAGCATGCGCGCAGGGTTGAGAGCCGCGAGGCCGGGCCAGACGGCATGCCCGACGCCGAGTTCGCCAAGCTCCAGCAGCTAATCAAGGCGACGCGCGCCGACACCGGGGCAATGCTCAAGCACTACCGCGTGAAGGACCTGCGTCAGCTTAACCAGCAGCAATATGGTGATGTCATCGGCAAGCTCAATGAGAAGCTGGCCGCGATGGCGAAGGCGGAAACCGACGCCAAAGCTTCGAAAGAGCCTGCGGACGAATTCGCAGATCTCGAAGATCAAATTCCCTACTAGGAGGACCGGACCAGTGATCTACAAATCAAGCAAGGGGCCGGTCGAAATCGCCGGGATGCCCCTGTCCTACGCGAAGAACGCGCTCAATAAGCTGCGCCGCACCGAACCGGAGCGCACAGCGGAAATCGACGCTCTCGACGCGCATGTGTCGAAGCTCGAAACCGAGGCGACCGAGGAAAAGCTGAACCCGCGCGCCCAGATCGGCGGCAACAATCCCCCGCCCGAAGAAGAAATCAAGCCGGAGTGGGAGGCGGTCAAGGTCCACATGGACGATCTGCTTACCGAAGCAGAGAATTGGGCGGATGGCGAGCCGATCTCGAAACAAGAACAAGCCGACAAGGTAAGTGACCTTCGCCGGATGCTCCAGGAAGCCGCCCGACTGGCGGACAAGGCGCGCGTTGCTGAGAAAAAGCCGTATGACGATGCGATAGCCGAGATTCAGGGGCGATACAACGAATACATCGCGCCCTTGAAGAACAAGAAGCCGGGCAGCGTAAGCAAGGCTGACCGCGCCCTCGCCAACCTCCTTACGCCTTGGCTCAACAAGCTGGACGAGGAAAAGCGCGAGCGCGAACGCAAGGCCAAAGAGGAAGCCGATGCCAAGCAGGCAGCCGCCCTTGCCGCTCGCGAGCAGGCGAAGAAGTCCGATGACCTGTCCGAAATGGACAAGGCTGACGACCTACTAGCCGCCGCAGAGGAAGCCGCCGCTACGCTTAAGGTTGTCGAGCGAGAGAAGCCGCAAGCCAAGGGCGCTTTTCGCGCGTCAGGTCTGCGCTCCGTTTGGACTGCCTCACTAAATGAAGGCGAGGGCGGCAAGGCCCTTGTTCACTACGCCAAGGCCCAACCCGACCGGGTGAAGGCTTTTCTCCAACAGCTAGCGGATGAGGACGTGCGCCGTGGCGTTCGTGAAATTCCTGGCTTCACGATCAACAAAACAAAGGTGGCAGCATAATGGCATCGCTCAATCAAGTCAGCCTGCTCGGCAATCTCTGTGCCGACGTGGAAACCCGTAGCTTCCAGAACGGTGGCAGCGTGGCCAACTTCCGCCTCGCGACAAACGAAAGCTGGAAGGACAAGAACACCGGCGAACGGAAGGAGCGCGTCGAATATCATTCGATAGCGATCTTCAACGAAGGCCTTGTTCGTGTCGCCAGCGAATATCTCCGCAAGGGCAGCAAGGTTTTCGTGCAGGGCAAGCTCCAAACGCGCAAGTGGCAGGACCAGCAGGGCAACGATCGGTATTCCACTGAGGTCGTTTTGCAGGGCTTCGATGCGAAGCTTGTGATGCTCGACGGTGCGCCCGGCGGCGGCAGCACATCCAACACCGGTGGCGACTGGCAACAGAACGCGCCTGCCGATGACCTCGACGACTCGATCCCATTTTAGGTGATTGAAAATGCCTGAGTTTTGGAAACCCGTGCCGAGCCTCCCCGGAGTCCTGGCGAGCACTGAGGGGCGTCTTTTACTGCCGCCTCGTCATGCACCGGTGCACCATGGTGGATACCGACTCTACACACCGAAGCCGGTGCGCGGGGTGGTCACTCGGGCCAACAAAGATGCGTCGCACAGCTATCGCGGCGTCTACTCCAGGTTCTTCGGCAACATAAAGGTCCACAGGGCGGTTTGCGAGGCCTTCCACGGCCCGAAGCCCTTCCCCGAAGCAGTCGTGATCCACCTGGACGAAAACGCTCACAACAATCGCCCAGAGAACCTCAAGTGGGGGACTCAAAAGGAGAACCTGAACATGCCTAAGTTCAAGGCCTACCTTCGCTCCCCAGAGCGGATGCAGAGGATCATGGCGGGCAAGAGGCGTGCAGCCGCTCAGCGAGACGATCAAGCAGCTTAGTTCCACAACGAGGGGCCGGGGCGGTGAAAGCCGTCCCGGTGGTTACCGATGACGAAACAGGGTTCAATGAGCGCTTCGGCTGACGCCGACCGGGCTGTCGTGAACGGAGCCAGCAAGGCCGTCTCCGCCCTTCGGGCTTCCATCCCTAGCGCGTGGCGAGCTTTCGCGACCTGGGTAGGGCCATTCGGCACCGCCATAGCGGGAATGTTCCTGCTGATGGCAGGTGTCGCCAACGACGAGCCGAATATCATCCTCTCGGTTTTCGGTGGCCTCGTCATACTGGGGGCGTTTGAGAATTATGCCGAACGCGCCAGAGTCAAAGAAAATGACCGTTGGGCGCAGTGTCTAGCCGATATGGTGATGAACGAGACGCGCACCGAAATTAACGTGGTGCATAAATTCAAGACCATCCGTCCCGAACTCGACGAGATTGTCCGCGCTGAAGTCGCGCAAGCGATCGAAGCCCGTAGGGCCGAGACGGGAACCGGCTCGGTTCACGAGGGCGCGGTCCGCCAGGATGCGCCCAAAGGAGGCCAGTAACATGCGCTTCCTAGACCTATTCCGCCGCCACCCTACCGCCAGTGAGATTGGCAAGCTGGGCAATGCTGTAAAGCGCGACCGGGAGCGGGAAGCGATCCGCGCACGGTGCGACGAGATACGCGAGCGGCTTGGCCTGGAACCGGCGAGGTGGCCGGAGTGACCTTCCAAGGCCCCCTCCCCAAGGTGCCGAAGCACGGGCGTATCAAGCCTAAGGCTGGTGCCAAGCCCACGCGGGCAGAACAGCGGCATATGGACCGGGTAGCGTCCCTGCCGTGCCTCGTTTCGGGCAAGCGCCCCGTCACCCTGCACCACGTTACCGGGTTTGCGTTTGCGATGGGCCGGTTTGCGCGGTCGCATCGCCTGATCGTGCCGCTCGCGCCTGAGTATCACCTGCACCAGCACGGCCCGAAAATGTCGGTCGAAGCGCTGGGGCACCGGGGGTTTTATCAGGAATGGGGGATCGACCTGCTGGCCGAGGCTGAGCGCCTGGAGGCCGAAAGCGTGGCGATGGGGATACTGCCGGAGAAAGAGAATGGGTGAGATCGCAACACAAGCTGCGGACCTTGAACGAGCCATTGCCGAGGCGGAAGAATTGTTCGTTGCGGCAGGCCAAGCGAAGGTTCGTGCGGAACGAGAAGATTACCGCCGGAAGCGGGTGCGCGCCACCCTATTCGTTAAATACAAGGCGGATGGGAACGCCGCTGGCGCGTCGGAACAGATGGCAGAGGCCGATCCGGTTTACGAGCTGGCGGTCAATGATTGGGAGGCTGCCGCGATGGAGGCCGAAACCCTGCGCGCCCAAGCCGAGGCAAAACGCATGAAGTTCGAAGCATGGCGCACGGCCAATGCGACGAAGCGCGCACAAATGAACCTGCGTTGATCGCGGAAGCGATGGCGCTGGCAGGATAAGGGGAAGTGAAGATGGGATATCAGCCTGACATTATGCTGTATCACGCGCATTGCGCAGACGGATTCGGCGCGGCGTGGGCCGCTTGGATGAAGTGGGGCGAGACGGTCGAGTATCGACCAGTCAGCTATGGGCAAGAAGCCCCTAACGACCTCGCCGGAAAGCACGTCCTGATTGGCGATTTTAGCTATAAACGCGATGCGATGAAGGCGCTCGGTCAGCAGGCCAGGTCGGTGATTGTTCTCGACCACCACCAGACCGCCGAGGCAGAGCTAGCGCCATGGACGTTTGAAGACGTGAGCGGCGACTTCTGGGCGGACGATGACCCAATGAAGGCGGTGCGCCACATCGACGATCATGTGGGTCAACCAATCGCCGCACAGTTCGATATGAACCGCTCTGGCGCTCGTATGGTGTGGGAATTCTGCCACGAACAACCCGCCCCGCGCCTTATAGAGCTTATCGAAGATCGCGATCTTTGGCGCTTCAACTTCGACGACACCAAGCCGTTCGGGCTATGGCTGCGCAGTGAACCCTTCGACTTTGAGCGTTGGGAAATTATTAATCAGGAGCTGATGGACGGTCGAGGCAGCGAGCGGCTTCTAGCCGAAGCTCGTGCTATGCAGAGGTTTTTCGATCAGAAGGTAAGCGAGATAGCCAGCCTGTCGCGCAAAGGGGAGATTGGCGGCCACACGGTCCCTCTCTGTAACTGCCCGCCTATGTTCGCCAGCGAGGTGGGGCACAAGTTGCTCGAAGACCATCCCGAAGCGCCCTTCGTCGCATGCTATTCTGACCAAGGAAAGTCGCGCGGCTTCTCACTTCGCTCCCGCGATGAACGTCTCGACGTGTCTGAGATTGCCCGCAAGTTTGGCGGCGGAGGGCATCGCAATGCGGCAGGCTTTGGAGTTCCGTTGGCATGACCCGCGATAGCGATGCCAGCTTGGCCGAAGACCGCGCAGCGGGCTGAGCCGCGAAGCCTGACAGCGCGGGCCGAAGGCATCGCCAAACCCCTGTAATCCAGTGAGTAGTAACCATGACACAAGCAGAGATAGCAGAACGTATCGAAGCACTTGAGGGGGCGGATGTCTCCTACGAGGTGTGGGAAGACGATCTACTGGTCGCCAGTAGCACCTGCCCGAAAGACGCGCTCCATTATCACGCCGTCTATTCCCAAGATGCAGCCGTGACGCTGAAAAAGGCGATCACCGTCCGAACCCGCTGGGAGCCTTCCCAGGAGGCCCACAATGGATAAGACCATCGCAGAACGTATCAAACTGTGGATCGGCAATGCCAGATACAGACTGGGAATGTTCATTTTGGGCGGACGCGATCTGCAGGGGCGGCGTGGAGTTTTCATTGGTGAGGAGGGGGCAATCATTACGTGGCCCGATGGTGTTTCAGGGGTCCACATATTCGGAGCGGACGTAGGACTAGAATTCAGAGAAGGCGGGCCGCCCAGAACAGTATTCGCCCCGAGAGGTCACCTCCTTAACAACACGGGAGAGGATAGGTGACAGCTCGCCGCCGCCTAGTGCCCAACGCCGAAGTCAAGCGCGTGCTCGACACCTTGCGCGAGTGCGGGGTGCAGATAGGCGCGGTTGACATTCGTGCGGATGGGGTGACTGTCTACCCCCCGGAACAATCCCCGGGGAACGACTATGACCTATGGAAGGCGCAAGAGGCGCGTCGTGCATAAGCTGCACATCGTGCGAAAGCGCCGCAAGGCCGGTTTCCGCTACTACGTCTATGCGTGGCGGGGCGGCCCCCGGATCCATACGCAGGACATCGACGAACCTGTGATCGACACGGCCCTGTTGGACAAGGCGGCCAAGGCTCGCGCGCAGGCCGCGAACGGGTGGGAGCGCACGTTCGACGCGATCATTGACGACTACCGTCACAGCCCTGCTTTCGAGCGTTTGGCGGACTCCACAAAGCGCGACTATCGCCGGTGGCTTGACCGGATCTCCGAACGATTCGGAGCTTGTCGTATCGGGGCATTCGAAGACCGCCGAATGCGAAAAGACATTATCAATTGGCGCAACACGTGGGCGCATCAGCCGCGATCCGCAGATAAGGCGGCGGTGACCATGGCAACCCTGTTGGGGTGGGCTGTCGATCAAAGCGACCTGAGCATAAACGTCGCCGCCCGCATTCCCACGCTGCACCGGGTGAACAAGGCGGACCAGATATGGGAGCGGCGGCACATGCGGGCCATGACCCGCGCCCCTGCCCACCTAAGGAACGCGTTGAAGATGGCGGGCCTGACAGGTCTTCGCCTTGGCGACCTCGTGCGCCTGGATTGGTCGCAAGTCGGCCCCACCGCCATCATCGTCGAGCAAACGCGCAAGCGCAAGAGCCGCGCGGTCATCCCTATTCTGCCCGAGACGCGCAAATTGCTGGATAAGCTGGAGGGCCGCGAAGGTCCGATCCTGCGAAATAGCCGCGGCGAACCGTGGACCGACAGCGGCCTCGGAAGCGTGTTCCAAAAGAGCAAGCCCGCATGGTTTGACAGGACGATCCACGACCTTCGTGGCACCTTTGCCACCCGCCTGATCATGGCCGGACTGACCGACGATCAAGCGGCCTACATCATGGGCTGGACTGCCAAGCGAGTGGGCGCGATTCGAGCGCGCTACGTGGACGAGGAGCGGGTGATTATCTCACTTGCGGAGAGGCTGTCGGCATGAAAGGTTTACGTTCGATTGTAAACCATTCGGAACACCGCAAATGCGAGTGTCAGCAATGTGCTGTTTTCGTGGCGAAAACTGGTAGCGGAGGAGGGACTCGAACCCCCGACACGCGGATTATGATTCCGCTGCTCTAACCACCTGAGCTACTCCGCCCCATCGGGCTTGCCGGCCGCGGAGCGAGCTCGGCGTGGCCCCGCCGCAGCGGGGACAGGCGGGGCATTTAGGGCCGGGGCCGCGCCGGGTCAACCTCGCTTTTTGCCCCGGAACACCCACCGTTGCACCGGGGCCCAGGGGCCGCCTTCGTAACGGTGTAGCACGAGTCCGGCGAAGCGAAAATCGCGCGGCACGACCTCGGCCGCGAGGCGCGCCTGGAGCTCGCGCGCCTCGCGGGCCGGAACCTTGTTCTGCACGGTAACGTGGAGGCGCGGCACCTGCTGGTCCTGCATGCTCAGCAAGCCGTGGAACTGGTCGGCCAGGTCGTCGCGCAGATCGAGCATCTCCGGGCTGGCTATGCCAAGGGCGGTTCCCCCGCCCAGCGGCATGACGCCTTCGAGGCGCGCCGCGACCGGCGGTGTCTGTCCCGCGGCGGCTGCCAGGCGGCTGCGGATCTCCGGTTCGCTGCCCGGCGGCAGCGCGTGGAACAGGGTCACGTGCGCTTCGAGGAAATTGCGCTCGGGCGGGAAATGCATCGTCCGCAGGCGTGTCGCCCAGCGGTGGAGATCGGCCGGCAGCTCGGCCGTGACGATCAGCGCGCCGCTCACATCTCTCCGCGCTCGCGGCGCAGTTGAAACCACTTGTCGACCGCGTCCTGGTGCGCGGCATAGTCGGCGTTGAACACGTGCCCACCGGTGCCGTCGGCAACCATGTAGAGCGCGTCGGTTTCGGCCGGGTCGAGCACGGCGGCAATACTTTCGCGGCCCGGGTTGGTGATCGGCCCCTTGGGCAGCCCGGCCATCGAATAGGTGTTGTAATCGTTGACCGCGGCGATTTCCGACTGGCGAATGCGGCGCCCCAGCGGTTTGCCCCGGGTGATCGGATAGATGATCGTCGGGTCCGCCTGGAGATACATCCCCTGTTTCAGCCGGTTCGAATAGAGGCCGGCGACCATTCGCCTTTCGCTGGGCAGCGCGGTTTCCTTCTCGACGATCGAGGCGAGGACGACCGCTTCCTCCACGCTGTCGACCGCGATGTCGGCCGCGCGTCTCGGCCATGCCTCGGCCAGGTAACTGCGCATGGCGGCCTGCATCCGCGCGAGCACGGCGGTGCGCGCCTCCCCCCGCTCGAAGTCGTAGGTGTCGGGCAGGACCGAACCTTCCTCCGGCACCGGGATCTCCCCGGTCAGGAGAGGCTCCGCCATCAGCTTCTCGTGCACCAGGACCGACGGCGTGCCTTCGGGGATCGTGATGAAGCGCCGGATCACGTCGCCGTGCTGGAACGTCTCGAGAATGCCGCCCAGGCCGATTCCGGCCGGCAGCATGAACTCCCCGGCCTGGATCGGGTCCGACCCGCCGATCAGCTTGGCCCGCAGCAGGAAACCGTCGGCCGAAGAGATCAGCCCTTCGTCTTCCAGCTTGTGCGCGACCGCCGTCAGCGTCGAGCCCGAAGGCACGATGAAGGCCGTGTCCCGCTCCACCTCGGCCGAACCGAACGCGAAGCGGGCGCCGACAACCACCGCCAGCAGCGCAAGGGCGCCGAGCACCCCGATCGCCAGCCAGCCCTTGCGGCGCATGTCAGTCGACCTTCTTCATCACCAGGCTGGCATTGGTGCCGCCGAAGCCGAAGCTGTTGTTGAGCACGGCCCCGACCTCGCGCTTGCGCGCCGTGTGCGGCACGAGGTCCACGCCCTCGGTCCCCTCGTCCGGGTTGTCGAGGTTGAGCGTGGGCGGAACGATCTGGTCGCGAATGGCCAGGATGCAGAAAATGCTCTCCACCGCGCCTGCACCGCCCAGGAGGTGGCCGATGGCCGACTTGGTGCTCGACATCGATGCCCCGCCGAGATCTTCGCCGAGGACGCGCTTGACCGCGCCGAGTTCGATCGTGTCGGCCATTGTCGAGGTACCGTGCGCGTTGACGTAATCGATGTCCGTCGGCTGCAGCCCGGCCTTGTCGATCGCCATGCGCATGGCCAGCTCCGCGCCCTTGCCTTCGGGGTGCGGAGCGGTGACGTGATAGGCATCGCCCGAGAGGCCGTAGCCGACCACCTCGGCGTAGATCTTCGCCCCGCGCGCCTTTGCGTGCTCGTATTCCTCGAGCACGACGACGCCCGCGCCCTCGCCCATGACGAAGCCGTCACGGTCGCGGTCGTAGGGGCGGCTCGCCGCCTCGGGCCGGTCGTTCATGCTCATGTTCAATGCGCGCGCCTGGGCGAAGCCGGCCACGCCGAGCGGGTTGATCGTCGATTCCGCGCCGCCCGCCAGCATGACGTCGGCATCGCCGTCGCGGATCATCCGCGCGGCATCGCCGATCGAGTGGGCACCGGTCGAACAGGCCGTCACCACCGCGTGGTTGGGGCCCATCAGGCCATACTTGATCGACACCTGCCCGCTGATCAGGTTGATCAGCCGGCCATGCACGAAGTGCGGCGAGACCCGGCCCGGCCCGCGTTCGCTGAGGACGATGGATTCGCTCTCGATCCCCGGCAGGCCGCCGATCCCCGAACCGATCGAGACGCCGGTGCGCTGCTTCAGCGCCTCGTCCATCTCGTCCAGCCCGGCATCTTCGAGGGCCTGGCCCGCGGCGTCGATGCCATAGACGATGAAGGGATCGACCTGGCGCTGGATCTTGTGATCGACGCGCTTGTCGGGGTCGAAGCCCCACTCGTGATCCCTGGACTTCACCTCGCACGCGATCGTGCACTTCTGGTTGCTGGCATCGAAGCGGGTGATCGTGCCCGCCCCGCTTTTCCCCGCGATCAGGTTGGTCCAGGTCGTCTCGACATCACCGCCCAGCGGGGTGACGAGGCCCAGTCCGGTTACGACCACACGGCGCATCTGCATCTCCGAATATTCGAGTGTTCCCGCCAGATAGAGCAACAGGCCCAACCCGCCGGGGCTGAGCCTGCTCGTTCCCGCCTGTCGCGGGAAACCGATTCTCTCCGCCGCCACCTTCCGGCCGGCGATGCCGCCCGGGGAAAGGCCGGCGAAAGCGAACCTCCCGCCGGCTTAGCCTTTGTGTTCTTCGATGTACTTCGTCGCGTCGCCGACGGTGGTGATCTTCTCGGCCGCGTCGTCCGGGATTTCCACGCCGAACTCTTCTTCGAAAGCCATCACCAGCTCGACGATGTCGAGGCTGTCTGCGCCCAGGTCGTCGATGAAGCTTGCATCCTGCGTGACCTTGTCGGCCTCGACGCCCAGGTGCTCGACAACGATCTTCTGCACGCGGTCGGCGGTATCGCTCATGTTATGCCCTCTTGGATTGGGGGTTAGGAATTGGCTTTCGCCCTAATGAACGCCGGACCCGCTGGCAAGTGCCTGACATGCAAACACATGGCCGGGGCCGGGTTTGCGCTGTTCTACAACGGAATCGCCGCCGCGGGTGTCACGATGATGACAACGCGCCGGTTCTGGCTGCGGCCTTCCTCGGTATCGTTGCTCTCGATCGGATCGCTCTCGCCCAGGCCCAGGACCTGCATGGCCCCCGCGTCCATCCCGCCCGCTGCCAGCGCGCGCATGACGGTTTCGGCGCGGTCCTGCGACAGGGCCCGGTTATAGGCCTCCTCGCCCACGGAATCGGTGTGCCCTTCGATCCGCGCGCCCAGGATGCCGACGCCCGACAGGGCGGCCGCCATCTCCCCCAGCGCGACCCGCCGCTCGGGCACGAGATCCGAGCTGTCGAATTCGAACAGCAGCCGGTCCGGCAGGCCCAGCAGGTACCGGTCGCCTTCGCGGGTAAAGCCGGCCCGCTCCAGCGCCTCGACCTGGCTGGCGGTGTAGGGATCGGCCGGCACCGTCTGGCAGGCCGCCAGCAGCGCCAGGGCGGCCGCCACGAACAGAGCGCGCACGCCGCCGATGTCAGTTCGATTCGGCCAGGGCCTTGTGGGCATTTCGCTTCTCCCGATACATGCGCTGGTCCGCCAGGCGCAGGAGCTCGCGCCAGCCGTCCCCGTCGCGCGGATAGATCGCGCAGCCGACGCTGATGCTCAGCTGCCGTTCGCGGCGCAGCGCGAGGGTGAAAGGCTCGGCCATCCTCGCCCGGATCGCCTCGCAGACACGCTCCACCTCTTCCTCCTCGCCGGTCTCGTGCAGGACCACGGCGAATTCGTCCCCGCCGAACCGGTAGACATGGCCCCGCTCGCCCACTGCGTTCTGCAGCCGGTCGGCAATCGCGCACAGCACCATGTCGCCGACGTCGTGGCCGTACGTGTCGTTGATGTGCTTGAACTCGTCGCAGTCGAGATAGAGAACCGCGAAAGACATGCCTTCCTCGCGCGCGCGGCGGATCACCTGCTCGCTCTCGCGCTCGAACCGGCGGCGTCCGGCAAGGCCCGTCAGCGCGTCGTGCTCGGCCCGGCGCGCCAGCTCGACGTTTTCAGACAGCAGCGCCTGGTGCCAACTTTGCAGTTCCGCCAGCAAGGCATTGAAATCGCGCGCAAGACGGTCGATCTCGGCAATCCCGGAAACGCTGACGCGGCGCCCGAAGCTGCGGTCCGCCCGCACGGCATGGGCGATCTCGCCGACGTGTTCGAGCGGGGCGACGACCGCTTCTTCCAGCCGGCGGGCCAGGACGCGCGTGGCGATGATGGTCAGCCCCAGGCAGCACAGCCCGATGATGAAGCCCGTCGTGGCATAGCCGAGCGTGTCGGCCAGGCTGCCGCGGACGATCACCGCGCCGATCTCGCGCCCGTCGCTGGCCACCGGCACGACTTCCGCCCGGCCGCGAAGCACCTGGCCCAGCGCCCGCTCGAACGATCCGGCGAGACCGTCGTGCTCGTGCTCCCACGAAGCGAGCACGTCCCCCGCCTCGTCGATCACGGCGATCTGGCCGGCGGTACCGGCATTGCCGATCGTCTCGATCGTTTCCTGCACCGCCTCGCGGTCGCCGAACAGCACCGCCGGCTCGACCGCGTAGCTGACGGTGCGCGCGGTCAGCGCGGCGTTGGCGGTCGAATGGCTCCGGATCAAAACGACCCCGCTGATCGTCAGCGTCACGGCGGCGAGAATCACCGCCAGGATGACCAGCCGGAAATGCCCGCGCGCCAGGAGCTCGCGCAGCGGCAGGCCGTCGAGGCGCCGGGTTTCGCGCGCGCTCACCATCCCCCTCCCCGCGCCATGCCCATGCGCAGGACCCGCGGATCGATCCGCACCTGCGAGCGGGAAACGGCGTCGATATTGAGACGGAACGACAGCGAATCCGCCTCGAACAGCAGGCAGATCATTGCCCGGCTGCGGCAGGCGGGATCGTTCTCGGCCACCGTCAGCGTCGGCTTGTCGCGAAAGGCGGTCGTGATCGAACGTTGCTGCCCGATGGACATGCGCCCGATATAGACGATCTCGCACTGCGTTCCGATGACGGCCTGCGCGGTGACGACGGTCGTGGCGATCCCGGCCTCGCCGGCGAAGGCCGGGCTATCCAGCGCCTCGGCATGATCGGTCGGCTCGACCAGGCACAGGCGCAGCGGGTCGTGCGGCTCGGGCCAGTGGGTGTAACTGGCCAAGAGCGTCAGCATGCGCCCCACCGGCCGGGCATAAGGGTCCGCCTCGTTCGCGAGGGGCAGCCCGATCCGCACCAGCGGGGCGGCCTGGGCGGCCGGCGCGGCGAAGGTCGTCGCCAGCGCGGCCGCCAGCAGGGCGAACGCGGGCGCCAGCACGCGCCGCCAGCGTGCGCCGCCGCACGCAGATCGCGCGCGGGCGAATGCCCCGAACCCTGTCACGCCCCCCACGCCGGCCAGCTAGCGGCGGCTAAGGGGCGGAAAGCTGCGCGGCGGGCGCACGGGTCAGGAATCCCCGGCCCGGTCCACCCGCGTCGCCTCCGCCCCTTCGGGCTTCGGCGCATCGACCGTGCGGATATGGACATCGCGCAGCTGGCGCGGGCTGACGAGGCTCGGCGCGCCCATCATCAGGTCCTGCGCCCGCTGGTTGAGCGGGAAGGCGATCACCTCGCGAATGTTCGGCTCGTCCGCCAGCAGCATCACGATCCGGTCGATCCCGGGGGCGGAGCCACCGTGCGGCGGCGCGCCGAGCTTGAACGCCTCGATCATGCCCGAGAAATTCTCGTCGACATCGGCCTGGCTGTACCCCGCGATCTCGAAGGCCTTGTACATGATGTCCGGCCTGTGGTTCCGGATCGCGCCCGAGGACAGCTCGTAGCCGTTGCAGACGATGTCGTACTGCCACGCCTTGATCTCAAGCGGGTCCTGGTTCTCCAGCGCCTCCATTTCGCCCTGCGGCATCGAGAAGGGATTGTGGCTGAAGTCGATCTTCTTCAGTTCCTCGTCGTATTCGAACATCGGGAAATCGACGATCCAGCAGAACTTGAAGCAGCCTTCCTCGATCAGCCCCAGCTCCTCGGCCACGCGGGTGCGCGCAGCACCGGCGAGCTTGGCTGCGTCCTTCTCCTTGCCCGCGGCGAAGAACAGGCCGTCGTTCTCGCCCAGGCCCAGCTCGGCATAGAGCTTTTCCATGCCCTCGGTGCCGTGGTTCTTGGCGATCGGGCCGCCGAACTCGCCGCCCTTGCGGGTGACGTAGCCGAGACCGGCAAAGCCCTCGCGCCGCGCCCAGTCATTCATCTCGTCGAAGAACTTGCGGCTCTTCTCATGCGTGTTCGGCGCGGGGACGACGCGCACCCGGCCGCCGGAGCCGACGATCTTCTCGAACAGGCCGAAACCCGAAGTCTCGAAGTGGCCGGTGACGTCCGAGATGATCAGCGGGTTGCGCAGGTCGGGCTTGTCGGTGCCGTATTTCAGCATCGCCTCGGCGTAGGGAATGCGCGGGAACTCGCCCGCGGGCGTCACGCTCTTGCCGTTCGCGAATTCCTCGAACACGCCGGCCAGGACCGGCTCGATCGCCTGGAACACGTCTTCCTGCGTGACGAAGCTCATTTCGAAGTCGAGCTGGTAGAATTCGGGGCTGCGATCGGCGCGCAGGTCCTCGTCGCGGAAGCAGGGCGCGATCTGGAAATAGCGGTCGAAGCCGGCCACCATCAGCAGCTGCTTGAACATCTGCGGCGCCTGCGGAAGCGCGTAGAAACGGCCCGGATGCAGCCGGCTCGGCACGAGGTAGTCGCGCGCGCCCTCGGGGCTGGAAGCGCCCAGGATCGGGGTCTGGAACTCGGTGAAGCCCTGTGCCGTCATGCGCCGCCGGATCGAGGTGATCACCTGGCTGCGCAGCATGATGTTGCGGTGCATTGTCTCGCGCCGCAGGTCGACGAAGCGATACTTGAGACGGATCTCCTCGGGATAGTCCTGCTCGCCCGCCACCGGCAGCGGCAGTTCCTCGGCCCGGCTCTGGACGGTGACGCCGCGCGCAAACACCTCGATCTCCCCGGTCGGCAGGTTCGGGTTGGCCGTGCCTTCGGCGCGCGCCTTGACCGTGCCGTCGATGGTGACGACCGACTCCAGCTTCAGCCCTTCCAGTACCGGCAGCGCCTCGCTGTCCTCGTCGGCGACGATCTGGGTCATGCCGTAGTGATCGCGCAGGTCGACGAACAGCACGCCCCCGTGATCGCGCTTGCGATGGATCCAGCCCGACAGGCGAACCGTCTCGCCGACGTTCGCACCGGTCAGCTGTGCGCAGTTGTGGGTTCGATAGGCGTGCATCTAAATTCTTTCCATTTGCGGGGCTATGGCGCTAAGGGCGCGCCACCGAACGGCGCGCACGCGCATTGTCGCGCGCGCTAACAGGGCAAGCACGGGCCTTTGTCAAGGCGCGGCGCCGGCCCGAGAGGCGGTACTCCGCCCGACAACAGAAAAGACCTATGAAGATACACGACCTTATCACCACCACCGACGAACTCGCCGATCTGTGCGAACGCCTGGCACAGTCCGATTTCGTTTCGGTCGATACCGAATTCATGCGCGAGAACACCTACTGGCCGGAACTGTGCCTGGTGCAGATCGCCAACGAGAAGGAAGCCGCGGCGATCGACCCGCTGGCAGACGGCATCGACCTGTCCCCCCTGCTCGACCTGATGTGCGACAACGAGGACGTGCTGAAGGTCTTCCACGCCGGCGGACAGGACGTGGAGATCATCTACAATCTCACCGGCAAGACGCCGCACCCGATCTTCGACACGCAGATCGCGATGATGGCGATCAGCCAGTCGGAACAGATCGGCTATGCCAACCTGGTCGAAAGCTGGCTGGGAATCACGGTCGACAAGGGCGCGCGCTTCACCGACTGGAGCCGCCGCCCGCTGACCGCGCGGCAGATCGAATACGCGATCGGCGACGTCACGCACCTGTCGAAGATCTTTCCCAAGATCCTGCGCAAGCTGATCAAGACCGGCCGGGGCGAATGGCTCGACGCCGAGATGGAGAAGCTGGCCGACCCGGCGAACTATCGCAACGACGCCAGCGACGCCTGGCGGCGGATCCGACAGGCCGGGCGCAATCCCGCGGTCCTGGGCCGGCTGAAGGCGCTGGCCGCCTGGCGCGAGGGCGAAGCGCAGCACAAGAACATCCCGCGCGGGCGGATCATGCGCGACGAGACGCTGGCCGACATCGCCAGCCACCCGCCCAAGAAGCAGGGCGATCTCATCAAGGTGCGCGGCCTGTCGAATGCCTGGAAAGACAACGACATCGGCAAGCGGCTTATGAAAGTGCTCGAAAAGGCGGAACCGCTTCCGGCCGACGAGATGCCGGACAAGCCGAAGCGCGGCGCGCCGCTGGGCAAGGAAGGTGCGCTGGTGGCGGACCTGCTCAAGCTCCTGCTCAAGATCCGCACGCGCGAGATCGACGTGGCCGCCCGCCTCCTGACCCGGTCGGACGAGATGGAGGCGCTGGCCGCCGGCGTGCGCAGCCTGCCGGTGCTGGAAGGCTGGCGCTACGACGTCTTCGGGCGCGATGCGCTGGAACTGGTCGAAGGCAAGCTGGCCTTCGCGGTCAAGCGCGGGAAACTGCACATGACCCATATCGACGACATGGCCGGGGAACTGGCGGAGACGCAGGCGGCAGAGTGAGCACCTACCTCCCCACGATCAAGCAGCTCCAGTACCTCGTCGCCTTGCACGAGCATGGCCACTTCGGCCGCGCGGCGGAGGCGAGCTTCGTCTCGCAGTCCACCCTCTCTGCCGGGATCCGCGAGCTCGAATCGCTGCTCGGCGTCACGCTGGTGGAGCGCAGCCGGCGCGTGGTGCGTTTCACGACGCTGGGCGAGCAGGTGGTGGAAAAGGCGCATCGCCTGCTGCGCGAGGCGGAGGAACTGTCCGATCTCGTCCGCGCGAGCGGCAAGCCGCTTTCGGGCACGCTGCGGATGAGCGTGATCCCCACGATCGCCCCGTTCATGCTGCCCCGCATCCTGCCGCGACTGAAGAAGGAACGCCCCGACCTCAAGCTGTTCCTGCGCGAGGAAACCAGCCACGACGCGGTCGAGAGCCTGCACCACGGGCGGGTGGATTGCGTGCTCCTCGCCCTCCCCTTCGCCACCGGGGAAGTGGACAAGGCCCATATCGCCGACGATCGCCTGCACGTGGCCTTTCCCAAGGACGACCCGCGCGATCCCCCCGAAGTCGTCCACCCCTCGATGATCGACGAGGGGCGGCTCCTCCTGCTGGAGGACGGCCATTGCCTGAAGGAACACGCGCTGGCCGCCTGCAACCGGCCCGAACTGCGCGCCTCGGCGACGATGATCGGCACGTCGCTGCACACGCTGGTGCAGATGGTGGACAACGACCTGGGCCTGACGATGCTGCCCGAAATGGCCATCGATGCGGGTATATTGCACGATACTCAGGTCGTCGCCCGGCCGCTGAAGTCGCAGGCGGCAAGCCGCGAGATCGCCTTGATCTGGCGCAAGAATTCCCCCCGTAAGGCCGATTTCGAACTGCTCGCGCAGGAACTGCGCGCCGGTTGAATCCTCCCTCCCCGGGCGATCGGCGCCGGGCAGGCAGGGTATTGCTAACGAAATGTGGTAAAAGCTGTGGATAACTGATTCGCGAAGCGCCGGACGGGGGACTGCGCCGTGTGGAAAGAACTCGGACCTGACGGATGCAACGACGGCGCGGCGCCGCGCTGGACGGATGGCGAACATCCGCAGGTCGTGATGGCCGACGCGCTGGCCCACCCGCTTCCCGGCCACGTGATCGCCTTTGCCAACGAGAAAGGCGGAGTCGGGAAATCGACCCTGGCGTTCCACACCGCCGTTGCCCTGGCCCGCGCGGGCCACCGGGTGGTCGCGATCGATCTCGACCGCCGGCAATCGACGCTGGAAAGCAGCTTCGCCGCGCGCGAGGGAACGGCACGGGTCGTGGGCGTGGACCTGCCGATGCCGATGCACGCGGTGCTGAACCGCCACTGCGCGGCCCAGCTGCAGCAGGAAGTCGCCCGGCTCGACGCGCGGGCCGACTACGTCGTGCTCGACGCGCCGGGTGCCGATTGCCCGATCTTCCGCCGCGCGGTGGCGCTGGCGCATACGCTCGTCACCCCGATCAACCCCTCGTTCGTCGATCTCCAGGTGATCGGCCGGATCGATCCCGTCTCCGGCCGCCCGGGCCCCGCCAGCGCGTTCGGCCGCACGGTCGCCGCCCTGCGGGAGGAACGGCGCGGGCGCGAGCTTGCCCCGCTGGACTGGATCGTCGCGAAGAACCGCGTCCGCAGCTGCGAACGGCGGCAGATCGACCGGATCGACAGCGCGCTTTCCGCGCTTGCCGGCCACCACGAGTTTCGCGTGGCGTGCGGATTGTCGGAACGGGTCGCCTTTCGCGAGCTGTTCCAGTTCGGCCTGACGCACCTCGACCTGCCGCAGCTGCCCGACATGACACGCGCCAGCCGGACGACGACGGCGGAGATCGAGGAGCTGATCGACGACCTGCTGGGGGCCGATCGCCGTGGTCCCGGCCGCTCCCGGCGCGCTGCCGCGACGCCGGTGCGCACTTCGGGCCGGGCCCGTGCCGCCTATCGCGAGGCACTGGCCGCCGCGACGGGCGCCGTCAGTCCATGTGCCTGAGGCCGACGCGCAGGTAGTCCCACCCGGTTATCAGCGTCAGCACCGCCGCCGTCCACAAGGTCGCGATCCCGACCAGGTGCGGCACGTTGAACACCGCCCCGCCCAGCCCCATCGTCCAGCCCGGCAGCGCCCCGGCCAGGATCAGCGCGCCGAGCGAGATCATCTGCGCGGCCGTTTTCCACTTGGCGAGCTTGCTGACCGGGACCGAGACCTGGAGCGGCCCGAGAAACTCGCGCAGGCCCGAGACGGCAATTTCACGCATCAGGATCACGAGACCCGCGATAACGTGGAAATCGCCCGCCACCGGCCCGCGCAGCCAGCCCTGGGCGGTCAGCACCAGGATGACCGCGGCGACCATGATCTTGTCGGCGATCGGGTCGAGGAAGACGCCCAGCTTCGAAACCGTCCCGCTCGCCCGGGCTAGGTAGCCGTCGAAATAGTCGGTGATCCCCATCAGGCAGTAGAGCGCGAAGGCGAGCGAAT
The DNA here is from genome assembly GCF_034375205.1 of Pelagerythrobacter marinus. Taxonomy (NCBI): domain Bacteria; kingdom Pseudomonadati; phylum Pseudomonadota; class Alphaproteobacteria; order Sphingomonadales; family Erythrobacteraceae; genus Pelagerythrobacter; species Pelagerythrobacter marinus. The sequence continues at coordinate 1,819,475 of NZ_CP139719.1, forward strand.
AGCCGAACGCCCAGCCCGGCCACCACAGCAGGAAGACCAGCAGGGGGATCGTGACGATCCGCGACAGCGTGAGGATATTGGGCAGGTTCAGCACGGCCCCTCTCTCCTAGCGCGTGTGCCGTTCGGGCAAAAGCCGCGGATTTGCCCTTGTCCGCATTCTCGCGTGCGTTACACGGTCCGTGGACTGGGTTAAGGGCGCACGGAACCTGCATGACAACCTCGACGCACATCCTGCGCCGCCGCCGGTTCCTGCCGCTGTTCGTGACGCAGCTGTTCAACGCCTTCAACGACAACCTCTACAAGACCGCGATGGTGCTGTTCGTGGTCTACAGCATCTACAATTCGGAGGCGGAGGAGGCGATGTTCAGCGCCGTCGCCTCGGGCGTTTTCATCGTGCCCTTCTTCGTCCTTTCCGCGCTCGCGGGGCAACTCGCCGACATGCGCGACAAGGCACGGATCATCCGGATCGTGAAAGGGTGCGAGATCGGGATCATGCTGGTCGGCGCGGCCGGGCTGCTGATCGCCTGGCAGGACGTCGAATGCGCGACCGGCGCCGGGGCCGCCTGCCTGACGGCCCCGCCCCCGCTGCTGGCGCAGAGCGCGATCCCGCTACTGCTCGCCGCGCTATTCGCAATGGGCGTCCACTCGACATTCCTCGGGCCGATCAAGTACGCGATCCTGCCCCAGCACCTGCATTCCGACGAAGTGCTCGCCGGGACCGGGTTGGTCGAGGCGGGCACCTATCTCGCCATCCTCTTCGGCACGATTCTGGCCGGGTGGATCCCGGTCGAAGTCGCCGCCGCGGTCGTCGTCGGGATCGCCGTGCTCGGCTTCATCACCGCGCAGTTCGTGCCGCCCGCCCCGCCCCAGGGGGACAGCAACGAGCTGGACTTTCCCCTGCTCGGCCCGCTCGGCCGCTCGGGGCACGGCAAGGCGACCAAGGCGGCGGCCTTCCTGCCCACGCTTGTCGCCGACCAGCTCGTGTCGATGTTCAAGCTCGTGCGGTCCACCACCCATGATCGGCGCGTGTTCCTCGCGATCATGGCAATCAGCTTCTTCTGGACGATCGGCGCGGTCCTGTTCATCCAGTTCCCGCCCCTGGCGAAGAACGTGCTGACCGCGAGCAAGGAAGTCGCCAGCCTGTTCCTGGTGATCTTCTCCGTCGGCGTGGCGATCGGGTCGGTTTCGGTCAACGCCCTGCTCAAGGGCACGGTATCGGCGCGTTTCTCGCCCCTGTCGGTGATCGTCATGGCGCTGTTCGTGCTGGCGTTCTACCTCGTCTGCCGCGCCTGGACGCCGGCGCCGGGCGATACGCTGATGGACGTCGGCCAGTTCATGGGGCAGCCGCTGGCGATCGCCCTTCTGTTCTGCCTGCTGGGCATTGCGGTCGCCGGCGGGATGTTCGTCGTGCCGCTCTACGCCTTCCTCACCACTTTCGTGCCCAAGACGCAGACCGCGCGCACGATCGCGGCCAACAATATCGTGAACTCGGGCGCGATGGTCGCCGGTGCGGTGCTGGCAATGGGGCTCAGCGCGGCGGAGGTCGCGATTGCCGACCAGCTCCTGCTCAGCGCGGCGATGTGCCTCGTATCGAGCTGGCTCGGCAAGAAGCTCTACGACGCGGAAAAAGCGGCCCCGGCGGGCTAACGCACCACGTCAGGCGATGAACGCCACGATCCCGACCACGCAGGCGACGTAAGCGGAAGCGAACCCGCGCATGTCGGCCAGCGTCACGCGCCAGCCCGATTGCGTGGCCGCCTTGCCATCTTCGACGGCGCAGACATGGGGCGGCAGGCTGGCCCGGAACGGGTGCCGGGCGGCTTCATCGGTAAGGACAAGGCAACGACGCATGATGCATGCGTTAACACTTCGGTAACCATTTTGCTCCCGCCCGATGCAAACTGTCGCATGGCGAGACAGTTTGCCGGTCCCGCCCCCGGTCGCGGCCCGATGGCCCGCAACGCGAAAAAAGGGGCTCGCAATGCAAAAGGGCCGCCCTTGCAGGCGGCCCTTTCGTCGTCTCGTGGTCGGTCGAGGATCAGACCTTGTCGCCGGTCGCGCCCTTGACTTCGCCCTTGAGGTTCTGGGCTTCGCCCTTGCGCTCCTGCGCCTTGCCTTCTTCGTCGAGGCGCGGATTGCCGCTGAATTCGGCGGCCGCCTGCTTGGCGTTGCCCGCGACTTCGTTGCCCATGCCCTTGGCCTTGTCCTTCAGTTCGCCCATTGCGATTCTCCTCGTGTCTGAGCGGCAGGCGGGACGCCTGCCTTTCGCAGATTCAACGAGGATAGCCGCCGCCGGTTCCGCCACCGGCGCGAGCAGGTGCCTGATTTTCCGGCGATTCAGTCGGCCAGGATCCGCGCCGGGGCCTCGATCAGCCGCTTCAGCGCCTGGACGAAGCTGGCGGCGTCCCAGCCATCGACCACCCGGTGATCGCAACTGATCGAGATGTTCATCAGCTTGCGCTTCTCCAGCCGTTCGCCGCCCAGCCCGTCGGGCACGAACATCGGCCGTTCCACGATCCGGTTGGGCCCGATGATCGCGACCTCGGGCCGGTTGATGACCGGCGTGGTCGCGACCCCGCCCAGCGGCCCGAGCGAAGTGACGGTGAGCGTCGAACCGGAAAGCTCGTCCGACGTGGCCGAGCCGTCGCGCGCGGCATTGGCGAGCCGCAGGATCTCGCGCGCGAGCTGCCACAGGTTGCGCGACTGGGCATCGCGGATGACCGGGACCATCAGGCCCTTGTCGGTCTGCGTGGCCATGCCCAGGTGCACGGAACCGTGCCGGGTGACGACCCCGGCCGCGTCGTCGTAACGCGCGTTGATCATCGGGAAATCGGGCAGGGTCCTGCAGATCGCCGTGATCAGCAGCGGCAGCATCGTCAGCTTCGGCCGGTCGCCCCGCTCCGCGTTGAGGTCGGCGCGCAGCCGCTCGAGATCGGTAACGTCGCATTCCTCGACATAGGAGAAATGCGGAATGTTGCGCTTCGCCTCGGCCATGTTCTGGGCGATGCGCTTGCGCAGCCCGATCACCTTGACCTCTTCGTCGGCCCGCGCGCGCCCGGCCGCGCCGAAACCGCCGGCGCGGTTGTAGGAAAGGAACGCGTCGAGATCGGCGTGGCGCACCCGCCCGTCGGCCGCCGGCTTCACTTCGGCAAGGTCGATCCCCAGGTCCTTCGCCCGCTGGCGGACCGCCGGCGATGCCAGCACTTTCGCCGGCCTCGGCGCCGACGCATCGCCCGCGTCCCGCCCACTGCCCTGCGCCCCGGCTTCGCCAACCGGTTCGGCCGGCGGCTCGGGGGCGGAAGGCGGCGCGGCGGCCGCGGCGTCTTCGGCGTCGCTGGGATCGGGCGTTTCCACCTCGATCCGCGTTTCCGATTCCCCGGCCTTGGGCGCGGGGGCCGGTTCGGTCCCCCCTTCCGCGTCTTCTTCCGCGTCTTCGGGCACTTCGCCTTCGACTTCGATGACGACGAGCATCGATCCGATGGCGATCGTGTCGCCCACCTCGCCGGCCACCTCGATCACTTTGCCCGCCACCGGGCTTTCCATCTCGACCGTGGCCTTGTCGGTCATCATGTCGGCCAGTCGGTCGTCTTCCTCGACCGTGTCGCCGACCTTGACGTGCCAGTCCACGATCTCGGCTTCGGCAATGCCTTCGCCGATGTCGGGCAGGTTGAAGGTGAATTTCGCCATGGGATTACTCGCTCAAGAGCTTGTCGATCGCTTCGCCGATGCGGATGGGGCCGGGGAAATAGGCCCATTCGAGGCTATGCGGATAAGGGGTGTCGAAACCGGTCACGCGCTCGACCGGGGCTTCGAGGTGATAGAAGCAGCGTTCGGTCACGAGCGCCGAGAGCTCGGCGCCGAAGCCCGACGTGCGGGTCGCCTCGTGGACGATCAGGCACCGGCCCGTTTTCTCGACCGAGCGTTCGATCGCCTCGATGTCCAGCGGCACCAGCGTGCGCAGGTCGAGGATCTCGGCATCGACGCCTTTCTCGCGGCAGACCGATTCGGCGACGTGGACCATCGTGCCGTAAGCGAGCACGGTCAGCGCCTCCCCCTCGGTCACCGTGCGCGCTTCGCCCAGCGGGATCCGGTAGTATCCTTCGGGCACGACGCTCTGCGCGTGGCGTTTCCACGGCTCGGCAGGCTTGTCGTAGTATCCGCTGAAGGGCCCGTTGTAGATCCGCTTCGGTTCGAAGAAGATCACCGGGTCGTTGTCCTCGATCGACGCGATCAGCAGGCCTTTCGCGTCGTAGGGCGTGGACGGGATCACCGTCTTCAGCCCCGAGACGTGGGTGAACAGCGCCTCCGGGCTCTGGCTGTGCGTCTGCCCGCCGAAGATCCCGCCGCCGAAGGGCGAGCGCACCGTCATCGGCGCGATATATTCGGTCGCGGAGCGATAGCGCAGGCGGGCCGCTTCCGACACGAGCTGGTCGAGCCCGGGGTAGATATAGTCCGCGAACTGGATTTCCGGCACCGGGCGCAGGCCATAGGCGCCCATGCCCACGGCCACGCCGATGATCCCGCATTCGGAGATCGGGGTGTCGAACACCCGCGTCTTGCCATGTTTCTTCTGCAGGCCGGCGGTGCAGCGGAACACGCCGCCGAAATAGCCGACGTCCTCGCCCATGACGATGACGTCGGGATCCTTCTCCAGCATGATGTCGAGCGCGTCGTTGATCGCCTCGATCATGTTGAGACGCCGTTCGCCGCCGTTGTCGGCCGCGGCCTGCGCCTTCGTCTCGGTGCTCATTGCGGGCGCCCCCCGTTGAACTTGATCAACCGCTCGCGCGTCGCCTGTTCGGCCTGTTCCTTCAGGTGCCAGGGCAGCTCCTCGAACACGTCTTCGAACATCGTCCGGAAGGGCTGGTGCATCCCGTGGCCCAGGATGCCGTTCTTCTCGGCCTCCTTGGTCGCGGCCTTGACCCGTTCGGCCGCCTTGCGGTCCATCTCCGCCTGGCGATTCTCGTCCCATTCGCCCAGCGCGATCAGGTGGTCCTTCAGCCGGGTGACCGGATCGCCGAGCGGCCATTCGTCGCGTTCCTGCGCGCTGCGATAGCCGGCGGGATCGTCGGAGGTGGAATGGCCTTCGGCGCGATAGGTGAAATACTCGATCAGGGTCGGCCCGGCATTGGCCCGCGCGCGATTGGCGGCCCAGCGCTGCGCGGCATAGACCGCCAGCGCGTCGTTCCCGTCCACCCTGAGGCCCGCGAGGCCATAGCCCAGCGCGCGGGCGGCAAAGGTCGTCCGCTCGGCCCCGGCGAATCCGGAGAAGCTGGAGATCGCCCACTGGTTGTTGATAACGTTGAGGATAACCGGGGCATTATAGACGGTGGCGAACGTACAGGCGCTGTGGAAATCGCCTTCGGCCGTGCTGCCTTCGCCCACCCAGGTCGCCGCGATCCGGGTGTCGCCCTTGATCGCGCTGGCCATGGCCCAGCCCACCGCCTGCGGGGTCTGCGTGGCGAGGTTGCCGCTGATCGAGAAGAAGCTGTGCTCCCGGCTCGAATACATGATCGGGAGCTGGCGGCCCTTCAGCTTGTCGCCCTTGTTCGAATAGATCTGGTTGATCATCTCGACCAGGTCGTAACCGCGCGCGATCAGCACGCCCTGCTGGCGATAGCTGGGGAAGACCATGTCGTCGCTCGCCAGCGCCATCGCCGCCGCGACCGAGGTTGCCTCTTCCCCCGTGCACTTCATGTAGAAGCTGGTCTTGCCCTGGCGCTGGCCGCGGAACATGCGCTCGTCGAATGCCCGCACGAGCGCGAAATGCCCCAGCATCGTGCGCAGCGTTTCGGGATCGAGCTTCGGATCCCAGGGGCCATGGGCCTTGTCGTCGTCGCCCAGGACCCGGATCAGGTCGTAACAGAGCCCCTCGGTCTCGCGGGCGTCGCAGGCCTCGTCCGGCCGCGGCTGCTTGCCGGCCTCGCTGATCGGGACGTGGCTGAAATCGACGGTGTCGCCGGGGCGGAACTTCGGTTCGGGAACGTGGAGGCGCAGCGCGGGCTTGTTCGCACCTGCTTCGCTGTCCGCGTCGGGCCTGTCGGCCATAGGGTTTTCTCCCAGAGCGTGAGATGCATTCCAGCGTGAGACGCATTCTTTTACGTGTGCGTTATTTTATTTCACGCCGCGGGAGGGGTCAAGCTTTCCCGTCTCAGACCGCCACCGGCGCCCTGATCGGCGCGAGCGGCGCGTAGTCGCGCACCTCGAAATCCTCGATCCGGTAACCGAAAACACTCTCCGGCCGCCGCATTATCTCAAGCCGCGGGCGGCCCTGCGGTTCCCTTGCCAGCTGTTCCTCGATCAGGTGGCTGTGATTCAGGTAGAGGTGCACGTCGCCCCCCATCCACACGAATTCGCCCGGCTCCAGGTCCACCTGCTGCGCGAGCATGCGCTGCAAGAGCGCGCCCGACCACAAGTTGAACGGCAGGCCCAGGGCGACGTCGCAGCTGCGCTGGTAAAGCGCGCAGTTGAGCCGCCCGTCGGCGACGTGGAACTGGTAGGTCTTGTGGCACGGCGGCAGGGCCATGCGATCCAGCTCGGCGATGTTCCACCCCTCGATGATATGGCGCCGGCTGCCCGGATCGTGGCGCAGCGATTCGACCACTTGCGCGACCTGGTTGATGCCGGGCCCGGGTTCGTAGAGCCCGTCCTTGCGATAGCGCCAGGTCGGCCAGTCCACCCATTGCTTGCCATAGACCGGGCCGAGATCGCCCCACCGCTCTGCAAAGGCCTCGTCCTCGGCGATGCGGGTGACGAAATCGTCGAGCGCGATCTGCTCGCCCGTCTCGCGCACGTAGCGCGCGTGCGGCCACTCGTTCCAGATCTTCACGCCCTGCAGCACCAGCGGGCGGATATTGGTCTCGCCGGTCAGGAACCACAGCATCTCGCGCGTGGCGGTCTTCCAGTAGACCCGCTTGGTCGTCAGCAGCGGCATGGCCCCGCCGGCAAGATCGAATCGCAGCGTGGCGCCGAAGATCGACCGGGTGCCGATCCCGGTACGGTCGACCCGTTCGCTGCCCTCGGACCAGATGCGCCGCATCAGGTCGAGATATTGCCACTCCGGGTGATCGCGGGCGGAAGAATCGGCGGGAATCGCGGCACTGGCCATGACTTTTCCCTAGACCTGCAAATGCCCGCTTGCCACCCCGCGTCACGCTCCCTATAGGGCGCGCCTTGCCTCGACCCGCACGGGCTTGCCCGGGCGGGACCGACACGGTCGGGGAGTAGCTCAGCCTGGTAGAGCACTGTCTTCGGGAGGCAGGGGCCGGAGGTTCGAATCCTCTCTCCCCGACCAGTTTTCCGCGCTACGCGAGTGTTTCGGGCGAATGTCCTGGGCATTCGCGGCCGGATCGCTCCAGGCTCCATGGGCGGGAGGAGATCGCGATGACCACCCCCGCCATCCTGTTCGTCTGCCTCGGCAATATCTGCCGCTCTCCGCTTGCGGAGGCGGCGTTTCGCGAGGCCGCGGCGCGCGCGGGCCTCGCTGTCGCGGCCGACAGCGCCGGGACCGCCGACTACCACGTCGGCGAGCCGCCCGACCCGCGCAGCATCGCCACGGCAAAACGGCACGGGATCGACATCGCGCACTATCGCGGGCGCCAGCTGGCGGTGGAGGATTTCGACCGGTTCGACTGGATCGTCGGCATGGACCGCTCGAACATGCGCGATATCGAACGCCTGCGGCCGTCGGACAGCAGGGCGAAAGTCGCGATGTTCATGGACCTGGTGCCCGGACGCGAAGGCGCCGAAGTCGCCGACCCCTGGCACGGCGGCGAGGACAACTTCGTCCGCACCTGGGAAGACGTGAGCCGCGGGGCCGAAGCGCTGGTGGCGCTGCTGCGCTAGCCTCCGCGCAGGAGCTGGACGCCCCAGTCGCGCTCGAACAGATAGAGCAGGACGCGCGCAGCGGAGCCGCGTTCACCCTCCAGACCGCCGTCGCGTTCCATCAGGAGCCGCGCGTCGTCGTGCGCGAGCGGCAGGAGGCGCTGGATCTGGTCGAGCGTGGCGACGCGGAACGGCGTATCGCCCGACTGGCGCGTTCCCAGCAGTTCGCCGCCGCCGCGCAGCCGCAGGTCTTCCTCCGCCAGGCGGAAACCGTCCTGCGTCTCGCGCATCAGGGCCAGGCGTTCGCGCCCCGTTTCCGACAGGGCATCGCCGCGCAGCAGGAGGCAGGTCGATTTCTCGCTCCCCCGCCCCACGCGCCCGCGCAGCTGGTGCAGCTGGGCCAGCCCGAAACGCTCCGCCTGCTCGATCACCATCAGCGTCGCCGCGGGCACGTCCACCCCGACCTCGATCACGGTCGTCGCGACCAGCAGTTTCGCCTCGCCCGCGGCGAAGCGCGCCATGGCCGCGTCCTTGCGTTCGGGCGCGAGCTGGCCGTGGACGAGCACGACCCCGTCGCCGAACCGGTCCTGCAAGGCCGCGTGGCGCGCCTCGGCCGCGGCAATGTCCTCGCTCTCGTGCTCGCGCACCATCGGGCAGACCCAGTAGGCCTGCTGCCCGCCCGCGACGTGGCGGCCGACGGCCTCGACCACGTCGGCCAGCCGCTCCTGCGCGACGACGCGGGTATCGATCGGCTGGCGCCCGGGCGGCATCTCGTCGAGGCGGCTGACGTCCATCTCGCCGTACTGGGCCAGGGTCAGCGTGCGCGGGATCGGGGTTGCCGTCATCGCCAGCGTGTGCGGCGTCCGCCGGCCCTTGGCCGCCAGTTGCAGGCGCTGGGCCACGCCGAAGCGATGCTGCTCGTCGATCACCACCAGCGCAAGGTCGCGATAGGCGACGCTGTCCTGGAAGATCGCGTGCGTCCCCACGACGACGTCGATCGTGCCGTCCATCAGCCCCATCAGGATCGATTCGCGCGCGCGCCCCTTGTCGCGCCCGGTCAGCAGCGCGATCTCGGCCCCGGTGGGGCGCAGCATGGCGCGCAGGGTCTCGAAATGCTGGCGCGCGAGGATCTCGGTCGGGGCCAGCAGGGCCGCCTGCCTGCCCGCCTCGACCGCGATCAGCATGGCGTGGAGCGCGACCACCGTCTTGCCCGCGCCGACATCGCCCTGCAGCAGCCGCAGCATCGGCGCCTCCTGCCCCAGGTCGCCCTCGATCTCCGCGATCGAGCGGGTCTGGGCGCCGGTCAGCGGGAACGGCAGTTCCAGCCGCTCGCGAAGCCTGCCGTCGCCCGCCAGCGGCTGTCCCCGGCGGCGGCGGTTGTCCGCGCGCACGAGCATGAGGGCGAGGCTCTTGGCCAGCAGTTCGTCGTAGGCCAGCCGATCGCGCGCCGCGGAATCTTCCCCGCGATGCGCCTGGGCCAGCGCCCGGCGCCAATCCGGCCAGTCGCGCGCCGCGCGCTGCCCCGGCTCGATCCATTCCGGCAGGTCCGGCAGACGCTCCAGCGCCTGGCCGACCAGCCCGGCCAGGCGCGGCTGGGTCAGCCCTTCGGACAGCGCATAGACCGGCTCGCACAAGTGGCCGAGCGTGGCATCGCCGGCCTCGCTGACATGGTCGGGATGGACGATCTGCAACATGTCGCCGTAACGGTCGAGCCGCCCGGCGACCCAGCGCTTCTCCCCCACCGGCAGCTGTTTCTTCGCGGTGTAGGAGGCGCGGCCGAAATAAGTCAGCGCACAGACGTTGCCCGCGCTGTCGTGGGCCAGCACGCGATAGGGCCCACGCCCCGAGCGCGCGGCGCGGTGTTCGCTCGGCGTCAGCGCGACGACGATCTGCTCGCCCTCCCCCGCCTGGTCGAGATCGTCCACCGGGCGGCGCGTCACGAAGCGTTCGGGCAAGTGATAGGCGAGATCGCGCACCCGGGTCAGCCCGAGCTTGCCGAGCGGCCGGGCCAGCTTCGGGCCGACCCCGTCGAGCGTGCCGGTCTCGGCGAACAGCGGGTTGAGGATGTCCGGGCGCATGGGCTGCCACTACCCCAGCCGCGACCGCGGCGAAAGCCGCCGGCAACCAGCCCCGGCGAATGGCCCCTGAAAAGCCGGGTCCGGGCACGATTCTCGGGGATGACGGCCGGGGACAAACCCGGTAGGGCGCGCGCGATGATCGACCCCGCCCGCCTTTCCAAAGCCCGCTTTCGCGCCTGGCACCGCGGCACGCGCGAGGCCGATTTCATGATCGGCGGCTTCTTCGATCGCTATCACGCGCAGTGGGACGAGGAAGGCCTCGCCTGGTTCGAGGCGCTTCTCGAACAGGACGACGTCGACGTCATGGCCTGGGCGCTCGGCACGCAGCCCGTTCCCCAACGCTTCGTGGGCAGCCAGATGGCCGCCATGCAGAAGCTCGACTACGTCGATATCGAGGGCAAGATCGCGGGTACTGGCACGGCGCAGCGCTAGACCGCGCCGGCAACCGCTTTCCTGCGCCCGCCGCCCGCCGCCCGCCGCCCGCGGGGTGGTGCCCGGCGCGCGCCCGCGCTATCGGGCGGCGAACTCCGCCCCGGCCCACACGGCCCCGGGGTGAAGACCCGTGCCCGGAACCCGTCCGCCGACTGGAAGCTTTGACCCTAGATGCCCGATCTCCAACACATCCTGGCCGCTGACAAGCCGCTCACCCTCGCCTCGGTCGCGCGCGGGGCGCAGCCGCTCGTCATGGCCGACCTCGCGCGCGCGGCGGGCGGGCGGGCGGTCTTCGTCGCGCCCGACGACGCGGCGATGCGCGCCGTCGCGGAGGCGGCGCAGTACTTCGCCCCCGAACTGGACGTGATCGAGTTCCCGGCCTGGGACTGCCTGCCGTACGACCGCGCCAGCCCCGCCCTTTCCGTCAGCGCAAGCCGGCTGGCAGCCCTTCATCGGCTCCAGGCCGGCAAGGCCGGGGCGCAGCTGCTGGTCACCACCGCCAATGCCCTGCTCCAGCGCGTCCTGACCCCGTTCCGCGTTCGCGAAAGTGTGCGCGATTTCCGCCCCGGGGTGGAAATCGGGCGCGAGAGTCTCTCCGCGCTGCTCCAGCGCCAGGGCTACGGCCGCACCGATACGGTGGTGGACAAGGGCGAATACGCGGTCCGCGGATCGATCGTGGACGTCTTTCCTTCCGGGATGGAGGAAGGGCTGCGGCTCGATTTCTTCGGCGACGAGCTGGAAAGCCTGCGCAGCTTCGACCCCTCGACGCAGATGAGCACCGGGGTGCTCGATTCGCACCTCCTCCTTCCCGCGAGCGAGGCCCTGCTCGACGATGACAGCATCAAGCGCTTCCGCGGCCGTTACCGCGAGCTTTTCGGCGCCAATGCCACGCAGGACCCGCTTTACGAGGCGGTGAGCGAGGGGCGGCGGCTGGCGGGAATGGAACACTGGCTGCCGCTGTTCGAGGAACGGATGGCGACCCTGTTCGATCATCTCGATCCGCGCGACCTCGTGGTCATCGATTCGGCGGCGCTCCAGGCCGCGGAGGAGCGCCTGACCGACATTGCCGATTACCACGACCAGCGCCGGAGCACCGGCGGCCAGGCCAAGGGCAGCTATCGCCCGCTGGCACCCGATGCGCTCTACCTGGCGCAGGAAGAGTTCGGCGCGGCGCTCCAGTCCCGCCCGGTCCACCGCACGACCATATTCGCCGAGCCCGAGGGGACGGGCGTGGTCGATTTCGGCTTCTCCTCGGCCCGCGACTTCGCACCCGAGCGGGCCCGCGGCGACAACGTGTACGAGAGCGCCGCCGAACACTTGCGCGCGGTCGCGAAATCGGGCCGCAAGGCGCTCTTCGCCGCCTATTCGCCCGGCAGCCGCGCCCGCATCGCCTCGATCCTGTCCGAAGCGGGGGCGCAAACCCGGCTCGCCGACGGATGGCAGGAAGCGCTGGGCACTGCCGCCAAGGGAAGCCCGGCGGCGCTCGTCCTGCCGCTCGAAACCGGCTTCGCCAACGACGAGATGGAGCTGGTGACCGAGCAGGACGTGCTCGGCGACCGGCTCGTGCGGCGCAAGAAGCGGCGCAAGGACTCCGATGCCTTCCTGGCCGAGCTGTCGGCGCTCAACCGGGGCGACCTGGTGGTCCACGTCGAACACGGGATCGGCAAGTACATCGGGCTGGAGCCGATCGCGGTCGGCAAGAGCCAGCACGATTGCGTGATGCTGGAATACAAGGGCGGCGACAAGCTCTACATCCCGGTCGAGAACATCGACGTGCTCAGCCGGTACGGCAGCAGCGAGGACGCGGTCATGCTCGACCGCCTCGGCGGCGAGGCCTGGCAGAAGCGCCGCGCGCGCCTGAAGGAGCGGATCCGCGAGATCGCCGGCGAACTGATGCAGGTCGCCGCGCAGCGCGCGTTGAAGAAAGCCCCCGCGCTCGAGCCCGAGGAGGCGAGTTACAACCAGTTCGTCGATCGCTTCCCGTGGCAGGAAACCGACGACCAGGACCGCGCGATCGAGGATGTTCTGGGCGATCTGGCCCAAGGGCGGCCGATGGATCGTCTGGTCTGCGGCGATGTCGGCTTCGGCAAGACCGAGGTCGCGCTGCGCGCGGCCTTCGTCGCGGCGATGGCGGGCCAGCAGGTGGCGGTCGTCGCCCCCACGACCCTCCTCGCGCGCCAGCACTACGCCAATTTCATCGAACGCTTCGCCGGCTTCCCGCTGCGGATCGGCCGCCTCTCGCGCCTCGTGCCGGCCAAGGAAATGGCCGAAACGCGCGAGGCCCTGGCCGCCGGGCAGGTCGACATCGTCGTCGGCACCCACGCGATCCTGTCGAAGACCACGAAGTTCCGCGACCTCGGCCTCGTCATCGTGGACGAGGAACAGCGCTTCGGCGTGACCCACAAGGAGAAGCTCAAACAGCTGCGGGCCGACGTGCACGTGCTCACCCTCACCGCCACGCCGATCCCGCGCACGCTGCAGATGGCGATGAGCGGCCTGCGCGAGCTTTCGACGATCCAGACGCCGCCGGTCGATCGCCTCGCCGTGCGGACTTACGTGATGGAGTGGGACGACATGGTGATGCGCGAGGCACTGCTGCGCGAACACCACCGCGGCGGGCAGAGCTTCATCGTCGTCCCCCGCATTTCGGACATGGAGCAGGTTTCGGACTGGCTCCACGAGAACGTGCCCGAAGTGAAATTCGTCGCCGCCCACGGCCAGATGGGGGCGAACGAGATCGAGGAACGGATGAGCGCCTTCTACGAGGGCAAGTACGACGTGCTCCTTTCCACCACCATCGTCGAAAGCGGGCTCGACCTGCCCAGCGCCAACACGATTATCATCCACCGGGCGGACATCTTCGGCCTGGCCCAGCTCTACCAGCTGCGCGGCCGCGTCGGCCGGTCGAAGCTGCGCGCCTATGCCTACCTGACGTACGAGAAGGACGTGGCCCTGTCCGAAGTGGCGGAGAAACGGCTCAAGGTCCTGGGCGATCTCGACAGCCTCGGCGCGGGTTTCCAGCTGGCGAGCCACGATCTCGACATCCGCGGGGCCGGCAACCTGCTGGGCGACGAGCAGTCGGGCCATATTCGCGAGGTCGGCTTCGAGCTCTACCAGTCGATGCTGGAGGACGCGATCCTCGCCGCCAAGGCCGGCGACGCCGGGCTGGAGCGCGACGACGGGCCGCTGAGCCCGCAGATCACGGTCGATGCCCCGATCATGATCCCCGACGACTATGTCCCCGACCTGGCCGTGCGCATGGCGCTCTATCGCCGGTTGAACGACGCGAAGGACAAGGCGGAGATCGAGGCCATGGCCGCCGAGATGATCGACCGTTTCGGCCCGCTGCCCGATGCCACCGCCAATCTCGTCCGCCTGATCGAGATCAAGCACCAGGCGATCGAGGCCAATATCGCCAAGATCGACGTCGGCGCGCGCGGCACGCTGGTGACGTTCCACAACGACGACTTCCCCGACCCGGCCGGGCTGCTCGCCTATGTCGAGCGGCTGAAGGACACGGCGAAGCTGCGGCCCGACATGAAGCTGGTGATCAACCGCGCCTGGGGCGATCCGCGCTCGCGTCTCAACGGCCTGTTCCAGCTCACCAAGGGGCTGAGCGGGATCGCGCGCAAGGCGGCGCGCAAGCGGGGCGAGGCGGCGGCGGCCTAGGCGTCGCCGGGGGCGCCCCCTGCCCCGTCGCGCGCGAAGGCCGCGAAGGCGCCCGCGTCCATCGGCCGTGCCCGCAGGAACCCCTGGTAGAGCACGCAGCCTTCCGCGCGCACCGCGGCCAGCTGGGCCTCGCGCTCGATCCCCTCGGCGATCACCGCGATATCGAGCGCGCCGGCCAAGGCCACGATGGCGCGCAGGATCGCGAGATCGCGCGGATCGGTGACGATCCCCTCGACCATCGACCGGTCGAGCTTCAGGTAATGCAGCGGCAGGACCTTGAGATAGCGGAAGTTGCAGAACCCCGCGCCGAAATCGTCGAGCGCCAGCCGCATCCCGTCGGCGGCGAGGCGGGCGAGCTGGCGGGCGCTTCCCTCGATATCGCGCACCAGCGCATGCTCGGTCAGCTCCAGGGTCAGCCGGTCGGGCGGGAACGATGCCTGTCCGACGATCGCGGTCAGCGCATCGGCGAAGTCCGGCGCGGCAATATCGGCGGCCGTGACGTTGAGCGACAGGCGCAAGGGCGCGCGCCAGCCGGCCGCGTCGTCCAGCGCGCGCGCGGCGACATGGCGCGTGAGCCGTTCGGACATCCCGGCCCGCGCCGCCAGCGAGAACATTGCCTCCGCCCCGATCTGCCCGCGCGCGGGGTGATTCCAGCGCGCAAGCGCCTCGGCCCCGACCAGGCTGCCATCCTCGCACGCGAACTGCGGTTGGTAGAGAACCTCGATCTGGCCTTCGGCAAAGGCCGCCGCCAGCTCGGCAGCGATCGTCTCGTCGTTCTTGCGGCGATCGGCGGAGGTCCGGCGTTCGCGAATCGGCAGCATTGATTTCATCCCTCGCTCGATGGCGCAAACCGCCCCGCGCGTCTGCCCGTCGCCGGCGCGCGTTGCAAATCGAGACGCCCGCCCATAGGTTGCGCGCCGGGCAGGGACGGAGCCTCCTTTAAATGAGTGTTTCCAACGAATTTTCGCGGCTGGCAATGGTCGCTTCGGACAGCGAACGCGCCCAGGCCGCGGCGCACGAGCTGCGCGAAGCGATGAGCTTCTGCCCGATCGAGGAGGCGGAGGCCGTGGCCGTCATCGGCGGCGACGGCTTCATGCTGCAAACGCTGCACCAGATGCTCGACAGCGGAAAGATCAAGCCGGTCTACGGCATCAACCTCGGCACGGTCGGCTTCCTGATGAACCGCTATCGCAAGAGCGGCAACCTGCTCGACAAGGTCAACCGCGCGCGCGCCTTCCAGATCGCGCCGCTGCGGATGGAGGCCGTCACCCAGGACGGTGCGACCACCACTTTCTGCGCGATCAACGAGGTGTCGCTGCTGCGTGAAACCCGGCAGACGGCGAAGATCGAGGTCTCGGTCAACGACCGGGTGCGGATCGCGGAACTGGTCTGCGACGGCGTGCTGGTGGCGACGCCGGCCGGCTCCACCGCCTACAACCTTTCGGCCCATGGGCCGATCCTGCCGCTCGATTCGCAGCTTCTCGCCCTCACCCCGATCAGCCCGTTCCGCCCGCGCCGGTGGAACGGGGCCCTGCTGCCCGATCGCAGCCGCATCCAGCTCCGCGTGCGCGAGCCGGCCAAGCGCCCGGTCTCGGCCGTTGCCGATCAGAAGGAAGTGCGCGACGTGGCCGAGGTGACGCTGGAAATCGCGCGCGAACTGCAGCTGACATTGCTGTTCGATCCGGGCCACGCGCTCGACGAACGGATCGTGGCGGAGCAGTTCATCGCCTGACATGCGGCGCGCGCGAAAACAGGGTGCAGCACCCCCTTGCCAAAGCCGAAACGCGCCCATATAGGCGCACCCCTGTCCGCACCGAGACTGTTCCCCGATAGCTCAGCGGTAGAGTAGGTGACTGTTAATCACTTGGTCGTTGGTTCGAATCCAACTCGGGGAGCCACTCGGTGGCGGACATGAAAAAGGGCGCGGCGGGTCATCCCCTCCGCGCCCTTTTTCATGCTGGACCCGTCGTTCATGCCGCCGGGGCACGGAGCCCCGGCGAGCGCGCACTCACCCGGCCGCGCCGTGGCAATGCTTGTACTTGTTGCCCGAACCGCACGGGCACGGGGCGTTGCGGCTGATGTCCATGCCGGCATAGGGGTTTTCCGGTGCCGAGCCGCCGGGGCCGGCGGCGGCCCTGGGGCTGCCGGCCAGCGCGCCGAACAGCGCCGCGCGCCCGGCGGAACCGTCGCCGTCCGCCGAATTGTCCAGCCCGGTCAGCGGGTCGATATGCCCGGTCAGGAAATCGGGCAGGTCGGGCAGTTCCTGCTGCGGCGGGGCGGCGATACGCAGCTCGCTCTTCAGCAGGATGCCCGTCACGTCCTCGCGCAGCTTGTCGAGCATCGATTCGAACAGGCCGAAGGCTTCCTGCTTGTATTCGTTGATCGGCTGTTTCTGGGCATAGGCGCGCAGGAACACGACCTGCCGCAGCGCGTCGAGCGTCGCGAGGTGTTCCTTCCAGTGGAAATCGAGCCGTTCGAGCAGGATCGACTTTTCCACCTGGCGCCAGATCGTCGGGTCGTTCTCGGCGATCTTGCGCTCCATGATCGCGTCGGCCTCGCTCCGCAGACGTTCCTCGATCAGTTCCGGCTCCAGCGTGTCTTCCTGCATCCACTCGTCGATCGGCGGTTCGATGCCGATGACTTCGGCGACGCGTTCCTTCAGCCCTTCGACGTTCCACTGTTCGGGATACGATCCGGGCGGGCAGTTTTCGCGCACGATCGCGCCGACCGTGTCGTGCCGCATGTCCACGACGACGTCGTCCACCGTCTCGCTGTCCATGATCTCGGCGCGCTGTTCGTAGATGACCTTGCGCTGGTCGTTCATCACGTCGTCGTATTCGACGACCTGCTTGCGGATGTCGTAATTGCGCGCCTCGACCTTCTTCTGGGCGGTCTCGATCGCCTTGGAAAGCCAGCGCGATCCGATCGCCTCGCCGTCCTCCAGGTTCGAATTCATCATCCGCGCGAACAGCGTGTCGGGCCCAAAGATGCGCAGCAGGTCGTCTTCCAGGCAGAGGTAGAACCGCGAAAGGCCCGGATCGCCCTGGCGGCCCGAACGGCCGCGCAGCTGGTTGTCGATACGGCGCGATTCGTGCCGCTCGGTGCCGAGAACGAACAGGCCGCCGGCCTCGAGCACCCTGTCCCGCTCGGCGGCGACTTCCTGCTTGATCTTCTCGATCGCGGCGTCGCGCTCGGGCCCCTCGGGCATGTCGCGCAGCTCGTCCTCGATCCGGAAATCGACATTGCCGCCCAGCTGGATGTCGGTCCCGCGGCCGGCCATGTTGGTCGCGATGGTAACCGCGCCCAGCCGGCCCGCCTGGGCCACGATATGCGCCTCCATTTCGTGGAAACGGGCGTTGAGCACGGCGTGCTTCACGCCTTCTTCGTCAAGGAACTTCGACAGCAGTTCGGACTTCTCGATCGACACGGTGCCGACCAGGACGGGCTGGCCGATCTCGTTCTTCTCGCGGATCGCCTTGGCGATCGCCTTGAACTTGTCCTGCGTGTTCTTGTAGAATTCGTCTTCCTCGTCGATCCGCTGGACCGGGACGTTGGTCGGGATCTCGACCACGTTCATCTTGTAGATGTCCCAGAACTCGGCCGCTTCCGTGGCGGCGGTGCCGGTCATGCCGGAAAGCTTCGGATACATGCGGAAATAGTTCTGGAAGGTGATCGAGGCCATCGTCTGGTTCTCCGGCTCGATCTTCACCCCTTCCTTGGCCTCGACCGCCTGGTGCAGGCCGTTCGACCAGCGGCGGCCGTCCATCATGCGCCCGGTGAACTCGTCGATGATGACGACCTTGCCGTCCTTCACGATGTAGTCGGTATCGCGCTTGAACATCACGTTCGCCTTCAGCGCCTGGTCGAGGTGGTGGACGACCTGGGTATTCTCCACGTCGTAGAGGTTCTCGGTCTCCAGCAGGCCGGCTTCGGCCAGCATGGTCTCGACCTTCTCGATCCCCTCTTCGGTCCAGGTGATGTTCTTGGTCTTCTCGTCGGCGTCGTAATAGCTGTCGTCGATCCGCTTCACTATCGCGTCGATCGTCGTGTAGAGTTCGCTCTTGTCCTCGGTCGGGCCGGAGATGATCAGCGGCGTGCGCGCCTCATCGATCAGGATCGAGTCCACCTCGTCGACGATCGCGTAGTTGAACGGGCGCTGCACCATCTGGCCGCGCTCGTGCTTCATGTTGTCGCGCAAGTAGTCGAAGCCGAACTCGTTGTTGGTGCCATAGGTGATGTCGGCCCCGTAGGCCTCGCGGCGCTGCTGCTCGTTCAGGTTCGGCACGATCACGCCGACCGTTAGCCCCAGCCAGCGATAGAGCTGCCCCATCCATTCCGCGTCGCGGCGGGCGAGGTAGTCGTTGACGGTCACGACGTGGACGCCCTTGCCCTCGATCGCGTTGAGGTAAGTGGCCAGCGTGGCCACCAGGGTCTTGCCCTCGCCGGTGCGCATTTCGGCGATCTCGCCGCGATGGAGCACGACGCCGCCGATCATCTGGACGTCGAAATGGCGCATGCCGAGCACGCGAACCGATGCCTCGCGCACGGTGGCGAAGGCTTCGGGCAGGATATCGTCGAGCGTGCGCCCTTCTTCCAGCTGGGCGCGGAACTTCGCGGTCTGCGCCTGCAGCTCCTCGTCGGACAGGGCGCGGACCTGGTCTTCGAGCGCGTTGATCTGGTTGACGACCTTGCCGATCGACTTGACGTAACGGTCGTTGGAGGAACCGAAGAGGGACTTGGCAATGGCTTGGAACATGGAAAGGGGCCCTGTCAGGACTGGAATATGGATGGGCGCCGCCCGCGCGCGGGCGCGGGCAGCTGCGAACGATCACGTGGAAAAGCGGTGGAGGCGCCTATTCGAAGGCGCGATCGGGTCCGAACTGGACGGTCGGGATATAGATGCGGATCGGCGCGCAGTCGCTGCAACCGGGGGCCCGGTCGGACCGCGCCGGCGGCCGTCCGCGCCGCAAGTCGGCCTCGCACCGCGGGCTCCGGCCCGGCTGTGCGGCCGCGACGCTGCCGCTGATCTCGGCACTTGCTGCCTGCGTGAACGCCGCGCTGGCCGGCGCCCCGGCGGCAGCCAGGCCGGTAATGAGCGCAAGGCAGGCAAGAAGGCGCGTCAACATCTGGGCGCAAGATAGGGGCTGTTCGTCCCCCCGTCCACCGCGAATGGCGGATTTACCCCCGCGCCCCGCGGGGGTAGGAGCCGGCCCATGAAGCTCGAACGCTCCCCCCTCGCCCGGCCTTTCCCCGACATGCCGCCGGTTGCCGGCGTCGCCCTGCGCGTCGCGCGCGCCGGGTACAAGGACTGGGGCCGATGCGACCTGACTTACGTCGAGCTGGCCGAAGGCACCGCCGTTGCGGGGGTGTTCACCCGCAACCGGTGCTGTTCGACCGAGGTCGAACTGGGTCGTGAGCAGGTGCGCGCTGGGCGCGCCCGCGCGCTGGTGGTCAACGCGGGCAACTCGAACGCCTTCACCGGCCACCGCGGGCGCGCGGCGGTGGAACAGATCATGGGCCAGGTGGCCGCCCACCTCGGCTGCGACGAGCGCGAGGTCTTCGTCTCCTCCACCGGGGTGATCGGGGTGCCGCTGCCGCGCGACAAGGCCCGCGCCGGGGTCGCTGCCGCGCTCGAGGCGAGCGAGTGCTCGTGGGAAGATGCGGCCGCAACCATCGGAACAACCGACACTTTTCCCAAGGGCGCCCTCACCCGCGCGGTGATCGGCGACACCACGGTGACGCTGGCCGCGATCATCAAGGGCAGCGGCATGATCGCGCCCGACATGGCGACGATGCTCGGCTACGTCTTCACCGACGCCGCGGTCGAACCGGCCTTCCTGCAGGCCCTGATCTCCGCCGCGAACGAGCGGACCTTCTCGTGCATCACGGTGGATAGCGACACGTCTACCAGCGACACCGTGCTCGCCTTTGCCACCGGGCAGGCGGGCAATGCACCGCTCGCCTCGTTCGGCGATGACGGCGCCGATGCCTTTGCCGCCGCCCTCGACGACATCTGCCGCCAGCTCGCCCATCTCGTCGTCCGCGACGGCGAGGGCGCGCGCAAGTTCATCGAAGTCGCGGTGACCGGCGCGGCCAGCGACGACAGCGCGCGCCGGATCGGCCTCGCCATTGCCAATTCGCCCCTGGTCAAGACGGCGATCGCGGGCGAGGACGCCAACTGGGGGCGCGTGGTCATGGCGGTGGGCAAGGCCGGCGAACCGGCCGACCGCGACCGGCTCTCGATCGGCTTCGGCGGCCACTGGGCCGCGCGCGAAGGGCTGCCGCTGGCCGACTACGACGAGGGGCCGGTGGCCGAACACTTGCGCGGCGACGAGGTGCGGATCGACGTGGACCTGGGCCTGGGCGACGGCCGGGCCACCGTGTGGACCTGCGACCTCACGCACCAGTATATCGCGATCAACGCGGATTACCGCTCGTGAGCGTGCTCGACCGCGAGATCCTCGCGCTCGTGCGCCGGGTCAGCGAAGAAGCGATCCTGCCGCTCTATCGCGCGCTCGACGACGGGCAGATCGTGGCCAAGGCGCCCGGCGACGTCGTGACCGCGGCCGACCACGCGGCCGAAGCCATGCTGACCGAGGCGCTCGCGGCATTCGAGCCGACCCTGCCCGTCGTCGGGGAGGAAGCCGCCCATGCCGACGCCGGCGTGCTCGACGCCCTCGCCGGCGATTGCTGGATCGTCGATCCGCTCGACGGAACGCGCAATTTCGCGCGGGGGGAGGCGCCTTTCGGCATTCTCGTCGCCCGCGCCGAGGGCGGTGTGGCCCGATCGGGGTGGATCTACGACTGTCTCTCGGGCCGGTTCTGCGCCGCCCACGAAGGTCGCGGCGCCTTTGTCGACGGCGAACGGATCGCGGCGCGCGGCACCGGCGAGAGCACGCCGGTCGCGGCCATTTCGCTGCTCTTCATGGACGAGGGGCGGCGCGAGGCGGTGAAGCGCCAGGTCGCGCCGCATTACCGCCTGACCGACGTCCCGTTCTGCGCGGCGGAGCAATACCCGCGCCTCGCCCTGGGCCGGAACGACGTCTCGATCTTCGAACGCACGCTGGCCTGGGACCACGCGGCGGGCGCGCTTTGGCTGAACGAGGCGGGCGGCAAGGCCGCGCGCCCCGACGGCAGCGCGTACCGGTTGGACGAATGGGACCGGCCCGGCCTGCTCGCCGCGGCCAGCCCGGCCCTGTGGGACGACCTGGCCGCGCGAATGGCGGGCCTTTAACGCACCGAAGGCGTCAGAGCTCGCTCTCGAGCCAGCCCTTGAGCTGGCTCTTCGGGGCGGCACCCAGCTTCTGGGCAACCGGCTTGCCGTCCTTGAACAGGACCATGAGCGGGATCGACTGCACCCCGATCTCGCCGGGGACGCCGGTGTTTTCCATGATGTCCATCTTGGCGATCGTCACCTTGTCGCCCAGCTCTTCGCTGATTTCTTCCAGCGCGGGCGCGATCATCTTGCACGGGCCGCACCACTCGGCCCAGAAATCGACCAGCACGGGCTTGTCGCTTTCGAGAACGTCGGACTGGAAGCTGGCATCGGTGACATTGACGGTCGCCATGGGAAATCTCCTGTTTCTTTGCCCCCTTATTTAGGGCGCGGGTCGGTTCACTCAACGGGCGGCGGGTCAAAGCTTTCCTGCTCGACCGACAAGGCCGCTTTCTGCGCCGCCAGCATGTCCGCCGGGATCGCGATCAGCTGCGGCGTCTGGGTATAGAGCACGGCCGCCTCGATCGCGCGGCCGGGATAGATGCGCCCCAGCGCCGCCGCATAGGCCGCCATCTGCCGCACCGTGGCGCGCGGCACCTGGTCGAGCGATGCCGGCGGCCGGCGGGCCGTCTTGAAGTCCACCACCGTCACCCGTTCCGGTTCGACCAGGAGACGGTCCACCGTGCCGGCGACGACCTGCCCCTCGACGATCGCGGCCAGCGGCACTTCGGCCAGGGCCTGCGCGCCGAAGACATGGGCAAAGGCGGGATCGGCCATGACCGCCAGGGCCGATGCCAGGATCTCGTCGCGCGCACCTGCGTCCAGGGCTGCGCCCTGCTTCTCCAGCCAGGCACGGCCGAGCGCTTCGCGCCGGTCCACCGCCACTTCGGGCAACCGCTCCAGCAGCTTGTGGATCAGGGTGCCGCGCAGCGCGGCTTCGCGCAGGCGGTCGGGCGGAAGCGGGGGATCGGCCGCGCTGTCTTCCCCCGCTGCCGAGGGGGCCAGCGGGCGCGGCGGGCGCGGTTCCGGGCCGACCGGGCGGCGGGCCCAGCCGGGCAGTTCGGCCGGCGCGCTCTCGGTCACCGGCTCCTCCGGGCGCAGTGGCGGTGCGGGCGCGCCGATTTCCCACCGCGCGCCCCACAAGTCGTCGGCCAGCCCTTCCCCCTCGAACAGGGGGGCGAGGCGGGCGTACCAGCTATCCGGATGCGGCTCCCCCTTGTCGCGGGGGCCGAGCGAGCCGCCGATGAACAGCGCCTCCTCCGCGCGCGTCATCGCGACGTAGAGCAGGCGCCAGTGCTCGCGCATTTCCTCGGCCAGCGCCGCGTCGTGCGCGGCAGCGACGGGGCCCAGGCGTTGTTCGCGCGCAAGCGCCGGGATCGGGACCTGCCGCGGTTCCTCGGCGCCCGGCAGGTTCTCCGCCAGCGACAGCGCCCCGCCCCCCGGCGGCGCGCCGGTCGCATCGGCAAGGATCACGATCGGCGCCTGGAGCCCCTTCGATCCGTGGGCCGTCATCACCCGCACCTGGCTGCCGCCCTCGCCCGCCTCGCGCTTCAGCTCTCCCTCGCCGGCGTCGAACCAGCGGATGAAGCCCTGCAGGCTGGCGGCGCTGCCCGCGCTGTAGGCATGGGCGGCATTGAGCAGTTCGTCGATCGGGTCGTTCGCCTCCCGCCCCAGCCGGGCGACCAGCTTGCGCCGCCCCTGCCAGGGGCCGACGAGGATCCAGCGCAGCAGTGCCTGCGGTAATTCGTAGTCGGCCCGGGCGAGCAGCTGGCCCAGCGCCTCGCGCGTGGCCGCGACCAGCGGCTCGCGCGCGGCGCGCAAGTGGGTCCAGAGCGGTACGCCCGGCGGGCGATGTGCATAGGCCAGAAGGTCATCCTGGCTCCAGCCGACGAGCGGGGAAACGAGGAGATTGGCGAGATTGAGGTCGTCGAGCGGCTGCGCGGCGAAGCGCAGCGCGGCCATCAGGTCCTTCACCCCCAGCGGCGCGCCCAGCCGCAGCCGATCGACCCCCGCCACCGGGACGCCGGCGGCGTGGAGGCGGGCCACGATCAGGCCGGCCAGTTCCTTGCGCTTGCGGACCAGGACCATGATGTCGCCCGGCCCGGCGGCGCGCGGGGGATGGTTCTTGGCCAGGGTGAAGCCGTCGTCCAGCCAGGTCCGCACCTGGCGCGCGATGCGATCGGCCATCTGCCGGTCGTGCCGCGCGAGCCAGCCTTCCTCGCCCTCGTCGTCCTCGCGCTCGATCACCCCCGATACCGGGCGCCAGAGCGTGACCAGTCCGGCGTCGAACCGCCCGACATGCGGATCGGCAGGCTCGGCCAGGCCAAGTTCCGGATGGCCGATCGCGGCGATCGCCCGATCGACGAAGCCGAGCACCGGCGCGCCGGTACGGAACGATTCGTCCAGCCCGTATTCGCGCAGCTCGCGGATCGGCACCGCGTCGCGCGCCTCGCGCGCCCCCTCGGCCGCGGCTGCCATCGCCGCCCTGACCCGGGCGCGCGCAGCCTCGAAATTCTCCGGGCTCGTGCCCTGGAACCGGAAGATCGCCTGCTTGTAATCGCCGACGGTGAAGATCGTGCGCAGCTTGTCGTCGTGCGCGCCCTCGCCGGCGAAGAAATCGTCGATCAGCGCAAAGACGATCGCCCATTGCGCCGCGTTGGTGTCCTGCGCCTCGTCGATCAGGACATGGTCGAAACGCCGGTCCAGCTTGTAGCGGATCCAGGCCGCCATGTCCGAACGACCCAGCAGGTCCGCCGCGCGCCGGATCTGGTCGTCGAAATCGACCAGCCCCTCGCGCGCCTTGGCCTCTTCCCACCGCAGCGCGAACTTGCGCCCCAGTTCCAGCTGGGGAGCCATCGCCTCGGCCAGCGCGACGAGGCCGACGAATTCGCGCACCCGCGCAATCGCCGCCCCCGCCCGCTCGCTCGCCGCGGCGAAGGCTCCATCGGCGTTCCTGGGCAGGCGCGGGTTGCCGTTCTTGAAGAACAACGCATCGGCCAGCCGGTCGACCGTGTCCGCCCGCCCGGCCGCCGGGGCCGCCAGCCAGCCCTCGATCGCCTCGACCGCGGCCGCGCCCTGCTTGCCCTTCCAGTCGCGGTAGTGCGCCAGGCATTCGCGCAGCGCGGCGATGTCGAAACCCTCGTCGGCGCAGAGCGCGGCAGCATCGTCCCGGCTCGCATCGGCGGCCAGCCCGAGCAGGCGGTTGACCCGCGGGCGCATCGGCGGCTGCCACGCGCCAGGGCCGGTCCACAGCTCGCTCGCGCCGGCGCAGCGCATCAGCCAGGCGCGCACCCCGTCGGTGCCCTTGTCGCAGCTGAGCCGCGCGATCGCCTCGAGCGTCGCCGCATCGCCTTCGCGCTCGGCCGCGGCGAGCATCTCGGCCAGGACCTCGCGCGAGAGCAGCTCGCGCTCGCGGTCCTCCATCGGCCGCGATCCCGGGGCGATCCGGGCTTCTTCCGGAAACGTCGCCAGGAGCCACTGGGCGAAGGCGTGGATCGTGTCGATCCGCAACCCCCCGCCCGGGGTGTCGAGCACGCTGGCGAACAGGGTCCGCGCGCGCGCCTGGGTCGCGGGATCGAAGGGCGCGCCGATATCCTTCAGCTCGCCGGCCAGCGCGGCCGCGTCCATCCGCACCCAGCGGGCGAGCACGTCGTTCACGCGCACGGCCATTTCCGCGGCCCCGGCCTTGGTGAAGGTCAGGCACAGGATCTGCGAGGGATCGGTTTCCGGTTGCAACAGCAGGCGCAGCACGCGCGCGGAAAGGACCTGCGTCTTGCCGGTCCCGGCCGACGCGGACAGCCAGACGCATTCGCGCGGATCGACCGCGTCGCGTTGCCGCCCATGGAGCGGATAGACCTTGCCGCTCATCGCCCGTCGCCCACGGGGTCGTCGTCCACCCGGGCCTGCCATTCGTCGAGCCGCATCAGCTGGTCGTAATCGGCATAGCCGGGATAATCGGGGTTCTTGCGCGCGGTGAACGGCGCATCGCCGCGGATGTAGTCGCCGATCGCCTCGCGCAGCTTCGCCTCGGTCAGGGGCAGGAAGCGATCCGGCTCGATCCCGGTCCGCTTGCTGCCGACCCGCAGCGGCGTCTCGACATAGCCGAAGCCGCCCGCGCGGTTCTTCGCCAGCGACCAGTATTCGAAGACCACGGGCTCCCCCTCGACATCGGCAATGCCGCCCGCGCGGGCCATCATGCCGATCAGCCCGAGCTGGAGGGCGAAACCCTGTTCCACCATCTTCCACCCCGGCGGCTTGCCGGTCTTGTAATCGACGATCGCCAGCGTTCCGTCGGCCAGCCGGTCTATCCGGTCGGCGCGGCCGTGAATCCGCACTCCCTCGACCGTCATTTCGCCCTTGCGCTCGATCGCGATCGCCTGCCGCGCCCCGTCCTCGCCGATCGCGCGCTCGACCCATTCGAGCGCGGCGAGCAACCGCGGCCGCCAGAGGCCCCGCATCAGCGGGTGCATGTTCATTTCCTCCAGCACGTCGTCCGCGATAGGCGCCAGCCGCACCCGGGGATCGTCCGCCCGCGCCCGGTGCCAGCGTTCGAGAATCGCGTGCGCCGCGGTGCCCTGCCACGCGGCCGACGGATCGGCGTCCAGCGGGTCGAGGCTGCGCAGCGCCAGTATCTCGCGGGCATAGAACTGGTAGGGATCGCCCAGCAGGCGATCGAGCGCGGTCACCGCGATATCGACCTGGCGCTGCGACGCGTCGGGCCGCGGTTCCGGGCGTGGATAGACCGGCGGCTGGCCGGGCGTGTCGTCGATCGCGCGGGCGAGATCGACCGCCGCGCTTTCGCGGTGGCTCTCCAGCAGGCGATCGCCCAGCAGCGCCTTGACCCGCAGGAGGAAGCGCGAAGGGATCGCCGGGCCCCCTTCGTCGCGCGCCGCGCGGCTCAGCACGACTTCGGGTGCGCCGAGGGCCGCGGCGAGGTCGTGCGCCGAAAGGCCTATGCGAAAATCGGCCCCCGGCACGCCGAGCGCGCGCATGACCGGCGGCGCGAGCAGCGGATCGGGCGCCGGCCGCGGCGGCCAGACCCCTTCGTTCAGCCCGCCGCAGATGACGAGGTCCGCCCGCGCCATGCGCGATTCGAGCAGGCCGTAGATGGCAACGCGCGGATGGCCGCCGTAAGGCGGGCGCACCGCGACCTGGTCCATCGCCTCGCGCAGCACGGCCGGGAGGTCGCCCGGTGCGAGCGCCGGCCCGGCCTCGCTGCCGTGCAGCCGCAAGTCGTCGACAAAGGCCGACAGCGCGCGCCCGTCGGCCCCGGCCCACAGCGGATCGCCGCAGATCGCCTCGGCCGCGCGGGCCAGCAGGTCGACATGCCCGCCCAGCGGGCGCGCGGGTGCCTCGCCGTCGGCCCCGTCCCCGGCGGCGGCATCGCGCACGAACAGCGGGGCCAGCGCGGCTTCCACCGCCTGCCACCAGTCGCCGATCCCCGCCGTCCGGCGCGCCAGGCGCCCGATGCGCTCGCGCAGGGCGGCCAGGCCCGGCGCAGGGCGCGGCCCGCGCAACTCCAGCTCGAGCTGGCGGGCATGGTCGAGCCAGGCCGCCCGCCCGAACGGCTCGCCCGCCAGCGGGTGTTCGAGCATGGCGATCAGCGGCACCGGCGCGGCATCGTCGGCCATGACTTCGGCCAGGAGGAGGAGGAAACGCCCGGCGGCGGTTTGCGACAGCGGGCGGCCGGCCGAATCGTCCGCCTCGATGTTCCAGCGGCGCAAGTGGGCCGCGACCCGCGCGGCCAGCCCGCGATCGGGCGTGACGACGGCGATCCGCCGCTCCGCCCCTTCCAGCGCCCGGCGCACCAGCAGGGCGATCGCCTGGGCTTCCTCTTCCGGGTTGGCGCTTTCCATGATCCGCACCCCGGCCATGCGGCGCTTCTCCGCCGGCAGGTCGACCCAGCGCGTGCTCGCCTGCGGCGGCATGAAAAGGCTGGAGATCGCGTGGCTGCGCTCGGGCTCCGCCGCGCCCATGCCGCGCCGGTGCCACGGACGCACTTCGCCGCGCGCCACGCCCATGCGGTTGAGCAGCAGCTTGAGATGGTATTGCGGGTGCGTGACCGCGTCGTCGCGCGCGAAGGGACTCGCGCCCGCCTCGTCCGCATGGCCGGCGCGGCCCAGCTCGTCCCAGACCTCGTCCGCCAGCGCCAGGTCGAGATCGGGCAGGATCACCGCGCCGCGCGGCAGCTCGGAGATGACCCGCAGCATCCGCGCCAGCTCGGGCGCGGCGCTGGTCACGCCGGCGGCGACGACCGGGGTGGCGGGCGGCGCATCGCGCCACTGGCGGGCGGCGCGCGCGAACAGCATGTTTCGCCGCGTGGCCGCATCGACCATACCAAGGTCTTCCAGCTCGGCGCGCCACATCGCCTGGACGGCGTAGAACAGCTTGGTGTTCTCGCTCCAGTGCGCGGCGACTTCGGCCAGGGCCTGCATCACCGGTTCGGCCCAGAGGTCGTCGGGGGCGATCCCTTCCACCAGCAGCCGGTCCATCGTCTGGCCGATCTCGCGCACCAGCCGCAGGCGCCCTGCGGGTGACGGGCGCGGGTTGCGGCCCAGCGCGTCCATCGCCCGGTCGAGCAATTCGGCCAGGGTCAGCCAGCGCCGCGTCGGCTCCACCGCGGGCGGGATCGCGTTCGCGCCGAGCGGGTCGAGCAGCGGCCCGATCGCCTCGTCCAAGTCGAGGTCGCCGACCGCCGCCATGCGCGGCATCAGCATTCCGTCGCGCTCCTCGGCGCCGAAGTGGCGGATGAACGCCTCGGTCACCGTGCGCACTGCGCGGGTGCTGGGCAGCAGGAGCGTCAGGCGGGCGAGGCCGAGATCGTCCTCGCCGTAGCGCGGCACCAGCCCCGCCACCAGCGCATCGGCGAAGCCGCGGTGCGCGGCGATCGAATAGACGGCCGGGCCGGGCCGGTCAGCCACCCTGCAACGCTTCTTCGGTGGGTGCGATGGCCTGCGGGGTGCCCACTTCGTACCAGCAGCCGGTGAAGCTCGCCCCGAACAATCGGCCCTCGGCGATCGCGCGCTCCCACAGTTCCATCGTGCCGAAGCGCCCCTCCGGCGAATCGCGCAGGAGGCGGTGCGACACGAGCTGGATCCCGGTGTAGATGAAGGGCGCCACCCGCCCCGCCAGGCGGCGTTTCAGCCGCCCGTGCGGGTCCATGTGAAAGTCGCCCAGCCCGCGGAAATTGCGCGCGCGGGCATGGGGCACGACCAGCAGCAGCGCGTCCATCCGTTCCGGGTCCCACCGTTCGGAAAGGTCGGTGAAGGCGTCGCGCGGCCCGTCCAGCCATATGTTGTCGGAATTGAGGCAGAAGAAGGGATCGGGAAGATGCGGCAGGGCCTTCTTCATCCCCCCGCCTGTTTCCAGCAGTTCCGCGCGCTCGTCGGAAATCGTCACCGCCGGGCGCGCGCGTTCCTTCAGGTGCGCTTCCAGCGCATCGGCATAGTAATGGACATTGACCACGGCGCGTTCGACCCCTGCCTCGGCCAGCCGGTCGAGCGCATGATCGATTAGCGGCTTGCCGGCGACGCGCACCATCGGCTTCGGCTGGCTCGCGGTCAGCGGGCGCATCCGCTTGCCCAGGCCCGCCGCCATGACCATCGCCGTATCCGAAGCGAGCCTGCTCACATCAGTTCTCCACCGAAGGTATCGCGGATATTGCGCGGGATGTTGTCATCGAACCAGCGGGCGACCGGGGCCAGGGCGGGATCGGCCAGGTCGCGCTCCAGCGCCTCCCACACGCGCGGGATCATGGCGAGGTACCGCGCCTTGCCGTCGCGCTTCCACAGGCGGGTGAAAATGCCGACGATCTTCGCGTTGCGCTGCGCGCCGAGCCGGGCGTAGTCGGCCGCGAAGCCATCCCCCGGCCCGGCGGCGGCGACATAGCGTTCGATCATCGCGCGCTCCAGTTCGGGCGCAACGTCGCGCCGTGCGTCCTGAAGCAGGGACACGAGGTCGTAAGCCGGGTGGCCGACCAGCGCGTCCTGGAAATCGATCAGCCCCTGCGGCCCGCTGCCGTCGGGCGCGGGGTCGAGCAGCATGATGTTTTCCGCGTGGTAATCGCGCAGCACCGTGACGCCCGGCCGCTGCCGATCGAGCACGGGGGCCATGACTTCGTCCCACGCGGCGAGATAGCCTTCGCGATCGACCGCCAGCCCCATCGCCGGGCAGTACCAGTCGGTAAACAGCGCCAGTTCGCGGCGGTAGGCGGCGAGGTCGTAGGGGGCGAAGGGACCGGGCGGCAGGCGATGCAGCGCCACCAGCGCGTCGATCGCGCAGGCATAGGCGTTGGCTTCCCCGTCCGGGTGGGCTTCGAGCCAGTCGCGCATCCGGTCCGTGCCGAAATCCTCCAGCAGGACCCAGCCCGCCGCGGCGTCTTCGGCATGGACTTCCGGCGCGCGCTGGCCATTGGCGGACAGCCAGTGCGCGACGTCGAGGAACGGGCGCGGGTCCTCGTGCGGGGGCGGCGCATGCATCAGCATGGCCCGGCGATCGCCGTGGCGGACGCGGAAATAGCGGCGGAAGGAGGCATCGCCTTCGAGCGGCTCCACCGTCGCCCCTTGCCAGCCGGCATTGTCGAGAAAGGGAATCAGGCCATCGGGCAGCGCATTCATGGCATGCGCCCTAGCCAATCGTCGCCCGGCACGACAATCGCCTTGCGCCCGCTATCCGCGATTTCGAGAGTGATCGACAGGCACCCCGCCTCGTGCGCGAAACCGCCGGCGTTTTCCGGCCATTCGGCCAGCAGCGCGGCCCCTGCCCGGTAATCGTCGAGCCCGATCTCCTCCGCCTCCGCCGGATCGTCGAGGCGATAGAAATCGGCATGGACCAGCGGCGGGTCCAGCGCATCGTAGGTCTCGACGATCGTGAAAGTGGGCGACGGAACCTCGCCGCGGTGGCCCAGCGCGGCGATGATCGCGCGGGCCAGCGTGGTCTTGCCCGCGCCCAGCCCGCCCGAGAGCGCGACGACGTCGCCGGCCCGCAGCTGGCGCGCGATCGCCTGCCCCAGCCGCTCCATCGCCGCGAGATCGGGGAGGTCCAGGGTCGCCGGGCCGGTCATGGCAGGCGGATCGTCGCCGTCGTGCCGGCGCCCTTGCGCGAGGCGATGTCGAGCGTGCCGCCCTGCGCCTCGACCAGTTCGCGCGCCAGCGGAATGCCCAGCCCCTGCCGCCGCTCCAGCCCGCTGCCGTCGCGGGTCTTGCGCAGGCCATCGAGCGCATGGGCCAGTTCACCCGCGGTCATCCCCCGGCCATTGTCCGATATGACCACTTTCACCCCGTCCGGCTCGCGCGTCAGGTTGACGAGGATCCGCCCGCCCTTGTCGGTCGCGGCGATCGCGTTGTCGAGCAGGTGGCCGATCGCCCGGCCGAGCTGGCGCGGATCGGCATCGACTTTGCCGACCGAGCTGCCTTCCAGGTCGAGATTGAGGCCGCCGGCAAGGATCGCCTGCTCGCGCTCGCGCACGATCCGCGTGACGAAGGGCATCAGGGCGATCCGCTCCTTCGTCACCGGCAGCAGGCCCGCCTCGCTCTGCGAGAGGTCGAGCACGTCCTCCACCTGGTCGGTCAGGCGGGCGACCGAATCGAGGATCGCGCGGACATAGTCCTTCCCCTGCTCCGAAAGCTCGCCCGCGGCTCCGCTGTCGAGCAGTTCGGCAAAGCCGCCGATCGAGGTCAGCGGGGTGCGGAATTCGTAGCTCATGTTCGCAAGGAAGCGCGTCTTGACCTGGTCCGCCTCTTCCAGCGCCATGTTGCGTTCGCGCAGCGCCTCTTCCGCCTTCACCGAGTCGGTGATGTCGAGCACGGTCAGCAGGCCGTTGCCATCGGGCAGCGGGACGCCGGCGAATTCCAGCGTGCGCCCGTCCGCCAGCTGTATGCGCCCGCCCTTTTCCTTGCGGTCGAGCGTGGCGGCGCGGATCACCTCGCCCACGGCCCTGGCCTGGGCCGGCCGGGCAAGATTGGGGGCCAGCGCCTCGATCAGGCGGTCGGCGGCCGGGTGCCGGTCCATCAGGTCCGGGTCCAGCCCCCAGGTCCCGGCGAAGCTGCGGTTCCACAGCTGCAGGTGCCCGTCGGGCGCGAAGACGGCGAGTGCTTCGAACAGGCTGTCGAACGTGGCCGTGCGCGTGCGCAGCAGGGTGTCGCGCGTGGCAGATAGCGCGAGCTGTTCGGTCCGGTCTTCCGCCACCAGCACCAGCCCCCCGTCGGGCATCGGGTTGCCGACAACGCGCAAGTGGGTCTTGTCCGCCAGCGGCCAGGCTTCCTCGCGCGGCTCGTCGGCGCTGAACCACTCGGCATGTTCGCGCCGCCAGGCGGGAAAATCGCGCACGACCGGGGTCTTCCCGGCATCGCGGGCATCGCTGAGGAACCGTTCGAAATCGAGACCCGCGGCGACCGTGCCCGGGGTGACGCCGAAAATGCGCCGGAACGGCTGGTTGGCGAACGTCAGGCGGCGGCGCGCGTCGAACTGCGCGACCCCGACCGAAAGCTGGTCGAGGATCGAACGCTGCGCCTCGCGGAAGGCGCGGAATTCGCGGGCCAGTTCCTCCATGTCCTCGATATCGATCGCGTATCCGGCAATGCCCTCGCGCCCCAGCGGCAGGTCGCTGACCCGCAGCGAGCGCCGCTCGCCGGCCACGGTCGCTGTCACGATCCGCTCTATCGGAGCGTCGTGCTCGGCCGACTGCAGGGCCACCTGCGCCGCGGAAAGACCGTCCACCTGCTCGACCAGTTCGAGCTGCCGATCGACCGCGTCGGCGGCATTGGCCGCGCCGACCGCCTCGACATAGGCGCCGTTGACCAGCCGCAGCCGGGCGTCGGTGCCGCGGAACCACATCGGCATCGGCGCGGCCTCGATCAGGCCGACGAGCGCGGCGAAATCGCCCTGCGCCCGCGCCGCCTCCTCGCGCAGGCGGGCCAGTTCGCTTTCGCTCTCGCTGAAATCGAACACCCAGATCAGCGCCGCCCCGCCGGGCGAGACCTGCGGGTCGGCCAGCGCGCCACGCAGGGCCAGGCTACGCTGCGATCCCGGCGGGGTCAGGGCCATGCGGAACGGTGCGGCGGTCTTCTGCGCGCGGCGAACGTGCCGGGTCAGGTCTTCCAGCTGATCGCGCGAGAGGCCCTCGCCCCCGCTGCCCGACAGTTCGCTGAGATAGGCCGGCAGGCGGTCGAGGCCGAACCAGCCGGCCAGCCGTTCGGACGCCTCGATCCGCATGTCGGCACGGACCAGCAGCGGGATCGCCGGCGCCTCGTCGATCATCCGGGCGAGCCTGCGGGCCGCCTTGCGGCTCGTTTCCGCCGCCCGCGCCTTGGCCGCCGCCGCGATCATCAGCCATGCGGCGCCGGCAGTCCATGCTGCCAGCAGCAGCCCGATCAGCGCCAGCGCGGTGGGGGAAAGGTCCATGCCGGTCAGCTATGCGGCAAGCGCCCGCGATGCAACGCCAATCCTGCCGCGCTCGCCCCGGGTGCTCCCGGCCGCCCCGGCGGGCGGCCCGGCGGCAGGGGCCGGGCGAATGCCCGCCGCTCGCCGCCGGGCGCCAGCGCGCGTCAGTAGCGGTAGTGCTCGGGCTTGAACGGCCCTTCCTGCGGGACGCCGATATAGTCGGCCTGCTTCTGGCTCAGCCTGGTCAGCGTGACGCCGAGCTTCTCCAGGTGCAACGCGGCGACTTTCTCGTCCAGGTGCTTGGGCAGGACGTAGACCTCGTTGCGGTATTCGTCCGACTTGGTGAACAGCTCGATCTGGGCCAGCGTCTGGTTGGTGAAGCTGGAGCTCATCACGAAGCTCGGGTGGCCGGTGGCGCAGCCGAGGTTGACGAGGCGGCCCTTGGCGAGGACCAGGATCGACTTGCCATCGGGGAAGGTCACCAGGTCGGTGCCCGGCTTGATTTCCTTCCAGGTGTAGTTGTCGAGCGCGGAAATCTGGATCTCGCTGTCGAAGTGGCCGATGTTGCACACGATCGCCATGTGCTTCATCGCCTTCATGTGCTCGGCCGTGATCACGTCCTCGTTGCCGGTCGCGGTCACGAAGATGTCGCAGCGGCCGACCGCTTCTTCCATCGTCACGACTTCGAACCCGTCCATCGCCGCCTGGAGCGCGCAGATCGGGTCGATCTCGGTCACCATCACCCGCGCGCCGCCGTCGCGCAGCGAAGCGGCCGAGCCCTTGCCCACGTCGCCGTAGCCCGCCACGCAGGCGACCTTGCCCGCCAGCATGACGTCGGTCGCCCGGCGGATCGCGTCGACCAGCGATTCCTTGCAGCCATAGAGATTGTCGAACTTCGACTTCGTGACGCTGTCGTTCACGTTGATCGCCGGGAACGGCAGCTTGCCCTGCTTGGCGATCTGGTACAGCCGCATGACGCCGGTGGTCGTTTCTTCGGAAACGCCCTTGATCGCCTGGACCGACTTGGTGAGATAGCCCGGCCTGGCCTTGACGAAAGCCTTGAGCGCGCGCTGCATCTCGATCTCTTCGGCGTTCTGCGGCGCGGGCATTTCCTCGCCCGCCTCGATCCGCGCGCCCCAGAGCGCGAACATCGTCGCATCGCCGCCGTCGTCGAGGATCATGTTGGCCGTGCAGTCGGGATCGTCCTCGCTCGACCAGTCGAAGATCTTGCCGACGTAGTCCCAGTAATCGGCCAGGCTTTCGCCCTTCACCGCGAAGACCGGCACGCCGTTGGCCGCCATCGCCGCGGCGGCGTGATCCTGCGTCGAGAAGATGTTGCAGGTCGCCCAGCGGACCTCGGCGCCCAGCGCGGTCAGCGTTTCGATCAGCACCGCGGTCTGGATCGTCATGTGCAGCGAGCCGGTGATGCGCGCGCCCTTCAGCGGCTGCGCCTCGCCATATTCCTCGCGCAGGGCCATCAGGCCGGGCATCTCGGTTTCGGCGATCGCGATCTCGTCGCGGCCGTAATCGGCGAGGCTGATGTCCTTGACGATGTAATCCTGCTTGGCGTCGGCCACGGAATTCTCCTGAAATCTGCTGTCTGGCGGCGCGCAGGGCGCGCCCGTTTTCCTGCCCGCGGATGTAGCGACGGCCCTGTCGCGAAGCAAATATAAAGCGATCTTTATATCCTTTGCCGTTGCCGCGCGCACCGCAGGCTCTATATCGGCACGCGAACGGACGGGACGACGAAAGGATATTGCGAGATGACGATTTCGGTTGGCGACAGGATTCCCGATGTGACGCTGGTGAAGGCGACCGACGAGGGTCCCGAGAAAGTCCAGGCGGGCGAATACTTCAAGGGCAAGAAAGTTGCGCTGTTCTCGGTGCCGGGCGCGTTCACCCCGACCTGCTCGGCGCGCCACCTGCCCGGCTATGTCGAAAAGGCCGGCGACCTGAAGGCCAAGGGCATCGACGAGATCGCCTGCACCGCGGTCAACGACGCCTTCGTCATGGGCGCCTGGAACAACCAGGCCGGTTCGTCGGACGTGACCATGCTGGCCGACGGTAACGGCGAGTTCGCCCAGGCCACCGGGCTGACGATGGACGGCAGCGGTTTCGGCCTCGGCCAGCGGGGTCAGCGCTATTCGATGATCGTCGAAGACGGCGTGGTGAAGGAACTCAACGTCGAACAGCCGGGCGATTTCTCGGTCTCGAGCGCGGAGCACATGCTCGGCCAGCTCTGACCGCAACGGGGGACGGGCCGGCCGTGGCGCCGGCCCGATCCGAACCGAAACACGCGCCCAGGTTCCCCGGCCGCGCGCCGGGGCGAAGACGGGAAGCCGGTCCGAATCCGGCGCTGCCCCCGCAACTGTAGGCGGAGAGCGACGGCCGACGAAGCGCCACCGGGCCCACCCCGGGAAGGCCAGGCCGATCGCGACGACCCGCAAGCCAGGAGACCTGCCCGGGCGCTGCAAACGAACCACCGGCGGGGTGTCCGGTCGGGTCGCTGGCAGCCGGAGCGCCCGCCCGCGCGGCCGGCTGCACGTGCCCGGTCGACGCATTGCCGCCATGTGAAGGAGGCGACGACGATGACACCCGGGCAGATCACGCCAGCACAACCGGCCGCCCAACCCGGCCCGCCCGTGCGCCTGGTGGACATGGTGTTTCCCGGCGACACCAACCATCACGGCACGCTGTTCGGCGGGGTCGCCCTGGCGCACATGGACAAGGTCGCCTTCCTCGCCGCTTCGCGTCATGGCCGGGCGCCGTTCGTCACCGCGGCATCGGAGAAGATCGACTTCGCCGCGCCCGCGCACGAAGGCGACATGGTCGAGGTGACCGGGCGCGTCGTGCGGGTCGGGGCGTCCTCGCTCGACGTCGAGGTGGAGCTCGTGGCCGAAGCGCCGGTCAGCGGCGAACGGCGGCTGTGCACGCGCGGACGGTTCGCGATGGTCGCGCGCAAGGGGCCGGACACGCGCCTTCCCCTGCCCCCGCTCGCCGCGCCCCCCGGGGCGCACGGCGACGCGAAAGAGGACGTGGATGGCCATGGCGGGGCGCCGCTGCGCATCCTCGACATGGTCTTCCCGGGGCAGACCAACCATTACGGCACGCTCTATGGCGGCGACGCGCTGCGGATGATGGGCAAGGCGGCCTTCATCGCCGCCACCCGCCACGTGCGCCAGGTGCTCGTCATGGCCTCCTCCGACCGGATCGATTTCGTCGCACCGATCGTCGAAGGCGACATCGTGGAACTGGTGGCGCGGGTGAAGATGACCGGGCGCAGCTCGGTCCGCGTGGCGGTGGAACTGTGGTCGGAAGGCGTGCTGACGGGCGAACGCCGGTGCGCGGCGAGCGCGCTGTTCACCCTCGTCAGCGTGAACCGCGAAGGCCGCCCGCTGCCGTTCAGTATCCCATCAGCTTGAGCACTTCCTCGCGGCTGCGCGGGTCGTCGAGGAACGTGCCCATCATGCGGCTGGTGGTCATCGTCACCCCGGGGGTGCGAACGCCGCGCGCGGTCATGCAGCTGTGGCTCGCCTCGATCACGACCGCCACGCCCTGGGGCTGGAGATGTTCCCAGATGCAGTCGGCCACTTCGGCGGTCAGCCGTTCCTGCACCTGGAGCCGGCGCGCGAACCCGTGGAGGACGCGGGCGAGCTTCGAGATGCCGACCACGCGGTCGGTCGGCAGGTAGGCGATCGCCGCCTTGCCGATGATCGGCGCCATGTGGTGTTCGCAGTGGCTCTGGAAGGGGATGTCCTTGAGCAGGACGATCTCGTTGTATCCGCCCACTTCCTCGAACACGCGGCTGAGGTGGATCGCGGGATCTTCGGCATAGCCGAGGCAATACTCCTTCCACGCGCGGGCGACCCGGCTCGGCGTGTCGAGCAGCCCCTCGCGCTCCGGGTCGTCGCCGGCCCAGCGGATCAGCGTGCGAATCGCCTCCTGCACCTCGTCGGGAACGGGGGGCTTGCCCCGCGATACGTCTTCGTCCGGCCCGACCAGGCTGCTCATAATCCGATCCTCTTTCGTGTCCGTTTCGCGCGGCGCGCGGCGCGCCGCAGCATGCTCCCCTTGCGGAAAAGTCCGCCCTTGGCAAACGGCTCGAACATCTCGTCCGGCCGTTCGGGGTCGAGCATGCCCGATTCGGCCAGGGTATCTTCCACCCCGTTGAGGTCCGGCACGTCGTAGGCGCGCAGCGAACGGTCTTCCCCCTGGCCGTGCTCGGCGATCAGGCGGTGCATCGACGGGTCGCGCTCCAGCAGGCGGGCGACCTCCTCCGCCTCGAGCCCGCAATGCTCGCCCAGCAGCGAATGGCGCAGCGCGGCGATCGCGGGGCCGACGTGGCCGTTGGCCGGCCGCTGGCAATCGATGAAGACGTCGCATTCGCTGTCGAGCCCCATCGATCGGTTGTTGAAGTTGGCCGAGCCGATCCGCAGGATCTCGTCGTCGATGATCGTCACCTTGGCGTGGACGTAGATCGGCGTGTCGCCGGTATGGGGCACGTAGATGCGGAAACGGTCCTTGTGGTCGAACTCCGCCAGGCATTCGATCATCCGCACCCGGGCGTGGTCCATCGCCTGCTGTTCCAGCCAGCCCTCGGCCGTCTTGGGCTGGACCATCACGATTTCGGGCGGGTCGTCTTCGCTCAGCCGCTCTCCGATCGCCTCGGCGATGCGGCGCGAGGTGAAATACTGGTTCTCGCTGTAGATGAACCGGCGCGCGCGGGCGATCTGCGCGAGCAGGAGTTCCTCGATCTCGCACACCCGTTCCAGCCCGTCGTAGCGGGCGCGGGTGCGGGCAATGCCCAGCTCGACGTCCTCGAACTGGACCGCGAGGGCATCGGGCCACAGGCTTTCGCCGGGTATCGGCACCTGGTCGAGGTTCTCGCCCCCGGCCCGCTCCCACCGTTCGCGGCTGAGGATGCCCAGGACCCGGGCGGCTTCCCCCTCGAACATCATCGTCGCGTCGTGCCACGGGCCATAGCGCCTGCCGTGCGGCCGGCGGCGGCGGCGATCGCGCTCGAGGTGATCGCGCGTGTCCCACCGGTCCTGCGTCATGTCGATGCCGCCGCACACGGCCAGCTTGTCGTCGATCACGGCGATCTTCTGGTGGTGCGAACAGCCGACCGGGTGGTGGGTATCGAACTTGAAGGTGATCCCCTTGTGCGCGGCCATCCGCGCCAGGTCCACGAGCATGTATCCGCGCGCGAAAAACTGGAACAGGCCAAGGCTCCATTTCAGCACCCGGATTTCCAGCCCGTCGCGATGGCGGGCGAGCCACATCAGGAAACTGCCCAGGCGGCGGGGATAGTTGCGGCGCAGGATGCGGTGAAACCACCTGCGGCCCAGGGCCAGGTGGATGCGGGTGTCGAAATCCCAACCGACCAGGAAGATGCGGTGGCGCGCCTTCAGCATCGCCTGCTGCATCAGCGCGAAATAATCGGCCGCGTCGACGATCACGCTCGCCCGGTCGGCATGGGCATAGCGCCAGACGCCGGGCTCCTCCGGCTCGTCGTCGAACTCCGGTTCGGCCGCCTCCGTTTCCCGTGCTGTCACCCCGCCCCCGACGCTTTATTCCTTGGCGTCTTCCAGCTTCTCCGGCGTGACTTCGGCATCGGCCTTCTCCTCGCGCTTGCGGCGTTCGAACACCGATTCCATGTGTTCCTCGTCCTCCCGGGTAAGGTGATCCTCGAAATCGGGGAAGTGGTCTTCCTCTTCCTCGTCGATGTGATGGCGATAGCGGTGCTCGAGTTCCTTGAACTTGGACAGCCAGGCGCCGGAGGACATGTCGGTGGCCGCTAGGTCGTTCAGCATCTCGTCGATCTCGTGATGCTCGGCCACCGAATGGCGCGTTTCGTCGGTCGTGTCGGGCTTGCGCAGCATTGTCGAATAGAGCGCCTGCTCCTCGGCCGCGGCGTGGCTCTTCAGCTCCTTGGTCAGCTCGGTGAAGAGCCGCCGGCGTTCCTCGCTCTCGCCTTCGGTTTCGAGCAGCCGGTCGAGCAGCTCGCGGTGGCGATCGTGATCCTGTTTCAGTCGCGCGAAGATTGCCTCGGCGGCCATGGGCGGTTTCCTCCTGTTGCCTGCCGGATGGAATGGGCGAACCGGTGCTTTGTTCCGCGCGCGCCCGGGGGTGACTATCGCGCCGCTCCGCCCCATATGCGGCGCATGGAGCGATTTCGCGAGCCGCCCTCCGCTGCGGAGATGGAACGCATGGCCGGCGCCGTCGTCGCGGGCCTGCCGGAGGAATTCCGCGAGCCGATGCGCGCGGTCGTGGTGCGGGTGGAGGAGTTTGCCACCCGCGAACAGCTCGATTCGGTCGGCATTCGCAGCAAGTGGGACCTGACCGGCCTCTACGAAGGCCGCCCGCTGGACGAACAGTCGATCTGGGACCCGGGCGACCTGCCCCCGGTCATCAGCCTGTTCCGCCAGCCGCTGGTGCGCGAATGGCGCGAGACCGGGGTCGATTTCGGCGACCTCGTGCGCCACGTCGTGATCCACGAGGCCGGCCACCACTTCGGCTTTTCCGACGAGGAAATGCACTGGCTGGAAGAAAACGCGGGCGACGCGCATGGTCGGCCCGGGACGGAAGGCGAAGGGGCCTAACCTTCGCCGGCCAGCTGGCTGCGAATGTGGTCGAGCACCGGGCCGTAGATCGGGTCGTCGAATTCCACCCCCACCGTCTGCCCCTGCGACCAGCGGACGACCGCGGTGATCGGGCCGATCGGGCCGATACGGATGGAAATGCGCGTGCCGGCCGTCAGCGATCCGAACTTGTCGTAGAAACGACAGCCGTGCTCGGACAGGTCGAGCACGCGGATGTCCTTGGGCACGCCGCGACCCGTCCGGTAACGGCCTTCCACCGTTACGCCGTGCCGTTCCTCGCGGCGAATTTCGCCATCCCTTTCGGACATTCGCCGATTGTGCGCCCTGCCCGCTGCGGTGGCAACCTCGATTTCGTTCCGCACCCGACATCAAGACATGCCGACATCAAGACATAAAGAACTCTTTATATTGCGCTTGACATGGCGATGCCCGTCGGCTCTTGTCCGCGCTGTCGAGGTTCCCCGCCCGCGGCCCGTGCCGCGCGGTGGGGCTAAGACGGGAAGCCGGTGACATTCCTCCACGAATGGAATCCGGCGCTGCCCCCGCAACTGTGAGCGGCGAGCGGCAGCCCCACCAAGCCACTGGACCTGCCCCGTGCAGGGCCGGGAAGGCCGGGGCCGGCGCGACGACCCGCGAGCCAGGAGACCTGCCTGCGACGCGATAACGTTCTCCGGACGGGGGTTCCTCCGGCGGACGCGCAAGGTGCGGCGCCCCTGCCCGGGGTGCGCCGCGCCGCCCCCTGCGCGCCCGCCGACCGGCCCTTCGTCCCCCGATGCGAAAGGTGCGCGGACAATGCCGACCACGACGATTTCCCCCATCGCGCCCCTGCCGGTTCGCGCGACCTTGCCGACACGCAGGACCCTGCCCCTCCGGATGGCCCCGCCCGGCCGAACGCTCCCGCCGGGCCGAATGACCAGGCGCGCCGGGTCTTCCTGACGCGGCGCGCGCCCCAGCGACCAACCGATCGATTTTATTTCACCAGCAACGGCCGGGGCTACGCGCGCGGCCGGAGGAGACGATTCATGCCTGTCACGACCGCCAATCTCGGCTTTCCCCGCATCGGCCCGCGCCGCGAGCTCAAGAAGGCGCTGGAAGCCTTCTGGGCCGGCCGGATCGACGAGGGCGCGCTGCGCGACACCGCGCGCAGGCTGCGCGCCGCGAACTGGGCGCGCCAGCGCGACGCGGGGATCGACGTGATCCCCAGCAACGATTTCTCGCTCTACGACCAGGTGCTCGACACCAGCGTCATGCTCGGCGCGATCCCCGCGCCCTATCGCGCGCTCGGGCCGCAGGATTCGCTGGCGGTCTATTTCGCAATGGCGCGCGGCACCCGTTCCGATCAGGGCGGCGACCTGCCTGCGCAGGAAATGACCAAGTGGTTCGACACCAATTATCACTTCATGGTCCCCGAGGTCGGGCCGGACCAGGATTTCACCCTCTGCGCCGCCAAGCCGCTGGGCGAATTCGCCGAGGCACTGGCGCTCGGCCACCGCACCCGGCCGGTGCTGCTCGGCCCGGTGACCTGGCTGCTGCTGGCGAAGTCGAACCAGGCGGGCTTCGATCCGCTCACCCTGCTGCCCGCGATCCTGCCGCTCTATCGCGAGCTGCTGTCGCGGCTGCGCGCGGCCGGCGCGCAATGGGTCCAGATCGACGAGCCGGCGCTGGTCCTCGATCTCGACGAGCGCGCGCGGGCGGCCCTGCGCACCGCCTATGCCGCGCTGTGCGGCCCCGATAGCCCGCGGATCATGCTGGCGACATATTTCGGCGGGCTGGCGGACAACCGCGAACTGGCCCTGTCGCTGCCGGTGGACGGGCTTCACCTCGATCTGGTGCGCGCGCCCGAACAGCTCGAACCGGTGCTCGACGGCGCGCGCGAAGACCTCGTCGTCTCGGCCGGGGCGATCGACGGGCGCAACGTGTGGAAATGCGACCTGGCGGCCCTGCTCGACCGGCTCGGCCCGGCGGCACGGGCGCGGCGCGAGATCCAGCTTGCCCCTTCCTGCTCGCTGCTCCACGCGCCGATCGACCTGGCGCTCGAGACCGAGCTCGACCCCCAAGTGGCCGAATGGCTCGCCTTCGCGGTGCAGAAGCTGGAGGAACTGGCGCTGCTGCGCCTCGGGCTCGAACATGGCCCTTACGTCATCGCCGACGAACTGGCGGCCAATGCCGATGCCATCGCCGCGCGCCGCGGCTCCGCGCTGACCAACGATCCCGCGGTGCGCGCGCGGGTCGCCGAGGTCGCGCCCGACTGGACCCGGCGCGCACTGCCGGTGGAGCGGCGGCTGGCGCGCCAGCGCGAGCGCCTGCGCCTTCCCTCGCTGCCGACCACGACGATCGGCTCGTTCCCCCAGACCGAAGCGGTCCGCAAGGCCCGCGCCGAGCACCGCAAGGGCACGCTCGACCAGGCGGGTTACGACGCCTTCCTGCGGGCCGAGACCGAGCGGGCGATCCGCCGGCAGGAAAGCCTCGGCCTCGACGTTCTGGTGCACGGCGAGTTCGAGCGCAACGACATGGTCCAGTACTTCGGCGAACGCCTCTCGGGCTTCGCCTTCACCCGCGCCGGATGGGTCCAGAGCTACGGCTCGCGCTGCGTGCGGCCGCCGATCCTCTACGGCGACGTGGCACGGCCCCGGGCGATGACGGTGGACTGGTGGCGCCATGCCCAGGGCCTGACCGAACGGCCGGTGAAGGGAATGCTGACCGGCCCGGTCACGATCCTGCAATGGTCGTTCGTTCGCGACGACCAGCCGCGCGCCGAAACCTGCCGCCAGATCGCGCTGGCGATCAGGGACGAGGTGGCCGACCTGGAGAAGGCCGGCGCGCGGATCGTCCAGATCGACGAGGCCGCCCTGCGCGAAGGGCTGCCCCTGCGGCGCGCGGACTGGAACGACTATCTCGACTGGGCGGTCGCGTGCTTCCGCCTGGCCGCCGCGGTCGCTGCGCCCGAGACGCAGATCCACACCCACATGTGCTATTCGGAGTTCAACGACATCATCGATGCGATCGGCGCGATGGATGCCGACGTGATCTCGATCGAGACGGCGCGCTCGAAGATGGAACTGCTCGATGCCTTCGCCACCTGCCGCTACCCCGCGCAGATCGGCCCCGGGGTCTACGACATCCATTCGCCCCGCGTCCCCTCGACCGATGAAATGCGCGCGCTGCTGGTGAAGGCGCGCGGCGCGTTCGACCCGGGGCAGCTGTGGGTCAACCCCGATTGCGGGCTGAAGACTCGCCGGTGGGAAGATGTCGAGCCGGCCCTGGCCAACATGGTCGCCGCCGCGCGGCTGGTGCGCGCCGAAACCGGTTGAAGCCCGGGCCGGCAGGCGAAAGGGCGGCGCAGGGCGGGCGGCAGCGTGCTGGCCACCCCTGCCCTCGCCGCTTCCCCTACCGGGCCGGCGCGCGGCGGGTCAGCTGACGCCGGTCGCCATGTGCCGCATGAGCCGGCGGGCGGCGGACCAGATCGCGTGGCGCGCGCCGGCGCCGATCATGTCGCGCACGAAATCGTCGAACCGCGCGCGCTCGCCCCGCGCCGCGGCGGTCAGGAGATCGACCAGCAGCATCTCGTCGTAGCTGAAGGCAGACTGGCACGGCGGGTTCAGCACGATCCGCTCGGGCCAGGCGTGCCCGGCCTCGTCCATGAAGACGTGGAAACTGTGCACGGCGCAGAAGGAGCCGAGGTGGCTCGCCAGCCGGCGATGCGAGTAATCGCCCACCCGCCGCGCGACATGAGTGTAGCGCATCGCGCAGACCAGCCGCGCGTGGAGCGGGGTGACCGTCCTGAGATCGGGCGTGCGTGTCAGCTGCGCCAGGTCAAAGGCCATGGTGCGCCTCCCGCGCAACGCCGCGCGTGCCGAACGGGCACCCGCCGCGCCCCGCGTCCGCCGCGGCGGGCAGGCCCGCGCCTTCGGCGATCGAGAAAGCGCGGCGCACGACCATCGCCGCCCAGCAGATCGCCCCCGGCAGCCCGTGCGGGACCTGCCGGATCGTCGCCCCGCCGTGCAGGGCGGGCGCCAGCGACACGATGCCGAGCAGCGCGCGCTCGTCGGCCGAGAGCCGCGCGCTGCAGCTGCGCTCCGCCTGCAATGCCCGCCCCAGGTGGGCCTCGACCAGTTCGAACAGGCTGGCGCAGGCCGGCGCGGTCTCGTCCGGAAGGCCCAGCGGTACGACGATCTCGCGCATTCGGTGCAGCCCGCCGCGGCCGGCGCTGCGCGCGGCGGCCCAGGCGCGGAACAGCCGCACGATCAGCCCCTGCGCGAATCTCTCTCGTCCCGATGCCATGCTGTTCACCCACTTGCTTAGTTGCGAGTGATTTTCATTAGCGAGAAACGGGACGCCGGGTCAACGGCTATCTGCAGGCGGGCCGCGCGGCCGCGCGCGGCGTCAGGCAAGCTTGGGCGGCAGTGCGAAGAGCGACGCGAATTCGAGCGCGAGCGCGCGATCCCCCTCGATCGCCAGCCCGGCATCGCGCTCGAGATCTTCCCACGGCACACCCGCGTAGAGCCCGGCCGCGACGACGGCGGCGTCGGGCGCGCGGAACAGGGCATCGACCCCGTCCGCGCCGTCCCCGCCCGCCTGGTCGCGACGGATCGGCAGCTCGCCTTCGCGCGGCTCGGCGACGAAGCGATCGTCCCCGATCGCGAAGCCGACGGCACCGGCGACCCCGCCCACGCGCGCCTTGTCCACCATCGTGCGCAGCGAAAGCATAAGCGACACC
Organism: Pelagerythrobacter marinus; assembly: GCF_034375205.1. Lineage (NCBI taxonomy): Bacteria > Pseudomonadati > Pseudomonadota > Alphaproteobacteria > Sphingomonadales > Erythrobacteraceae > Pelagerythrobacter > Pelagerythrobacter marinus. Next base: position 1,863,392 of record NZ_CP139719.1, read on the forward strand.
GCGGACAGCGGCAGGCGCGGATCGTGCGCGCTCGACTGCGCGGCCCAGCGCCCGGCCTCCTGGATCAGCGGCTCGGCCGCGTAACCCCAGCGCGTGAGTTCATAGACCTGCGCCTTGCCCGGCGGGGGAAGCTGGCGCTTCTCCAGCACGCTCGCCTCTTCCAGCGAGGCGAGCCGTTCGGTCAGCACTTTCGCGCTGATCCCCGGCAGGCTGGCGCGAATGTCGGAAAAGCGCAGCGGGCCGAACATCAACTCGCGCACGATCAGCAGCGACCAGCGCTCGCCCACCAGCTCCATCGCGAAGGCCGTGCCGCAGGCATCGCGATACCACTTTCCGTGAATTGCCTGATTTTCCTTGGTTTCTTTTTGTAACTTCATGGTTGCCTTTGGTAACTTAATGGTCCAGAAAATGCAAGCAGTGATTCGACACCGAACCGGGAGATGACACCGTGAACCGAATGATCTTCATCAACCTGCCCGTTTCCGATCTCGAACGTTCGAAGGCGTTCTACGAAGCGGTCGGCTTCCGCAACGAACCGCGCTTCACCAACGACGATGCCGCCTGCATGGTCTGGTCCGACGCGATCAATGTCATGCTGCTGACGCATGGTTTCTGGAAAACCTTCACCAGCAAGACGATCCCCGACGCGCAGACGACGGCGCAGGTCCTGCTGGCGCTGAGCCAGGAGAGCACGGCCGATGTCGACGCGATCGTCGCCCGCGCGGCCGCGGCCGGCGGCAGGGCCGATCCCACGCCGCGGCAGGATCACGGCTTCATGTACGGCCGCAGCTTCGAGGATCCCGACGGCCATATCTGGGAAAACACCTTCATGGACATGGCGGCAATGGACCAGGGCGAACCGATGCCCACCGAGGCGGCCTGACGCGCCGCAGTACCCGCGGATGGCTCTGTAACGGAGCCATCTCGCCACGCGACCGAGCGATCGCCTGCTAGGCCCTCCCCCAAAAGGCTGCAGGCGATCGTCTCCGTCCTTTCACCAGCGAGAAGGATCGACAATGCCCCTCAATCCCGATGCCGCGATTACGGTAACCGCCTTCGACTGGGTGCCCGATTTCGCCCGCGGCCTGGTGCGCGATCTTCGCGTGCGCTGGGCGCTCGAAGAGGCCGGGCTCGACTACCGGGTCGAGTACCTGCCCCAAGGGACGCAGAAGCTGCCCCGGCACCGCAGGCGCCAGCCGTTCGGCCAGCTGCCGACTTACGAAGACGGCGCGGTCACCCTGTTCGAATCGGGGGCCATCGCGCTCCATATCGCGGACCAGGCCCCCGCTCTCCTGCCCGAAGGCGACAATGCCCGCGCCCGCGCGGCGCAATGGGTGATCGCCGCGCTCAATACCGTCGAGCCGCCGCTCGGCGACTGGTCCATGGCCACGCTGTTCGAAGCCGACAAGCCCTGGTCCGCCCCGCGCAAGCCCGCGATCCGCGAACGGATCGACGAACGCCTGGGCGAACTTTCGGCCCGGCTGGGGGACGACGAGTGGCTCGAAGGGCGTTTCTGCGTCGGCGACCTGACGATGATCGCCGTGCTCCAGCTCGTCAGCGGCGAGCTGGCGGACCTGCTCGAGCGCTACCCCAATCTCGCCGCCTACCGCGCGCGGGGCGAGGCCCGGCCGGCCTATCGCCGCGCGCTGGAAGACCAGATGGCCGGCTTCACGGGCGCCCCGCCGGCCGAATGGGCCGCCGCCCAGCAAGAGGAAGAGATCGCATGACCTATTTCGAAGGATTTGTTGCCGCGGTGCCGACCGCGAACGAAGATGCCTATGCCGCCCACGCGCGCGAGGCCTTTCCCCTGTTCAGCGAGTTCGGTGCCACCCGCATGGTCGAGGCCTGGGGCGACGACGTGCCGCGCGGCGAGGTGACCGATTTCTACCGCGCGGTCGCCGCCACCGACGAGGAAACGCCCGTCTTCTCGTGGTTCGAATATCCGGACCGGGCCGCCCGCGACGCGGCGAACGAGCGGATCGTGAACGACGAGCGGATGCACGCCCTCGGCGAAACGATGCCGTTCGATGGCAAGCGCATGATCTTCGGCGGGTTCGCCGCGATCGTGGACGAGCGCGGCGATGGCGCGCCGGCCTATTTCGACGGCATGTTCACCCCCGTCCCCGCGGCGAACCGGGAAGCCTATGGCGAAATGGCGCGCAAGATGGCCGGCAAGTTCATCGATGCCGGCGCGGTCCGCGTGGTCGAGGCCTGGGGCGACGACGTGGCCGAAGGCGAGACGACCGATTTCCGCCGCGCGGTCAGGCTGGAGGACGGCGAAAACGTGGTATTCTCCTACATCGCCTGGCCCGACAAGCAGACCCGCGACAAGGCATGGGAAGCGCTGATGGCCGATCCCGATATGCAGCCGGGCGAGCACATGCCTTTCGACGGGAAACGCATGTTCTGGGGCGGATTCCGCCCGATCCTGGACCTCTGAGAGCCGCGCGACCGGCCGGCCGGGCCCGCAAAAAAGGAGAAAGCGCGATGTACGTGAACGGATTCATCCTGGCCGTGCCGGAAGCGAACAAGGCCGCTTACAAGGAGGTGGCCGAGAAGTTCTGGGAAATCGTCAAGGACTACGGCGCGAAATCGCAGATCGAGTGCTGGGAAGTCGACGTGCCCGACGGCGAGGCGACCGATTTCCGCCGCGCGGTCCAGTGCCGCGAAGGCGAGAAGATCGTTTTCTCCTGGGTCACCTGGGACGACAAGGAAACCGCCGACGCCAGCCACGACAAGATGATGGCGGACGAGCGGATGGAGGCGTTCTTCGGCGACGGGAGCGACATGCCGTTCGACGGCAAGCGCATGGTCTACGGCGGTTTCGAGCCGCTCGTGTGGAAAGAGGCCTGAGCGATGGCCAGCGATCGCGGCGCCTTCATCTGGTACGAACTGATGACCACCGACCGCGAAAGCGCGGCCGACTTCTATCGCGAAGTCGTCGGCTGGACTTTCGCGCAGGAAAGCACGGCCCCGCCGGGCGGGCCCGATTACCGCATGATCCTCCGCGCCGACGGAGGCCGGGCGGGCGGCGTCCTGACCCTGACCGATGCGATGTGCGAAGCCGGCGCCGCCCCCGGCTGGCTCGGCTATGTCCATCACCCCGACGTCGATCGCGCGGTGGCCCGGATCGTCGAGGCGGGCGGCAGCGTGCACGTCGCCCCGCACGACATGGAAGGCGTCGGCCGCATCGCGCTGGTGCAGGACCCGCAGGGGGCCGCGATCTACGTCATGCGGCCTGCGCCGCCCCCGGGTCCGCCCGACGCGAAAAGCGACGTCTTCGATGACGCCCGCGCGCAGCACGTGCGCTGGAACGAATTGCAGACGCGCGAGCCGCAGGCGGCGGCCGCGCTCTACGGCGAGGTCTTCGGCTGGGAGCAGAAGGAAACCATGCCGATGGGCGAGATGGGCACCTACCGCTTCCTCCATCGCGGCGACGCGATGATCGGCGCGATCATGCCGCACCTGCAGGCCGCGCCCCGCACGGGCTGGACCTTCTACCTCGGCGTGGACGACATCGACCGGGCGGCCCGCGCCGCCACCGACCGCGGCGGGCGGCACCTGGACGAGATCACCGAGATCCCCGGCGGCGAGTTCGCGCTCCAGTGCACGGACCCGCAAGGGGCGATCGTCGGCCTGATCGGCCCGCGCCGGCGATAGGGCCCGCCCCCGAAACCAGGGCCCGACAAGACGACGAAGCCCGAACCGACAAGGCCTCCGGAAACAAGGCCCCGAAAGAATGGGCCCGAAAAGACAGGGCCGGAAAAAAAGAAGCGCGAAGGAGATCGCAATGAACAAGAACACCATCTGCCTGTGGTTCGATCGGGACGCCGAAGAGGCCGCGCGGTTCTATGCCGCGACGTTCCCCGACAGCGAAGTGACCGCCGTGCGCACGGCGCCGAGCGATTTCCCCGGCGGCAAGGAAGGCGACGTGCTCACGGTCGAATTCACGGTCTGCGACATTCCGTGCCTCGGCCTGAACGGCGGCCCCTCCTTCCCGCAGACCGAGGCGTTCTCGTTCCAGATCGCGACCGAGGACCAGGAGGAAACCGACCGTTACTGGAACGCGATCGTCGGCAACGGAGGCGAGGAATCGGCTTGCGGCTGGTGCCGCGACAAGTGGGGCCTCAACTGGCAGATCACGCCCCGCGTCCTGACCGAGGCGATGGCCGCCGGCGGCGAGGAAGCGTCCCGCGCTTTCGAGGCGATGATGACGATGCGCAAGATCGACGTCGCCGCGATCGAAGCCGCTCGCAAGGGGGCCTGACGGATGGGTAGACGCATTATCGGCGGGGCCTTCATTTCGCTCGACGGCATTGTCCAGGCCCCGGGCGGGCCGGAGGAAGACACGACCGGCGATTTCGCGCTGGGCGGCTGGCTGGCGAACCTGTTCGAGGAAACGATCGCCAACCAGGTCGACACGCTGCTGTCGATGCCGTTCGATCTCCTGCTGGGCCGGCGCACGTACGATATCTTCGCCGGCCACTGGCCTTACCAGCCGCAGGACGATCCGGTCGCCGCGATGTTCGCCCGCGCGCGCAAGTACGTGCTTTCCACCTCCGAGCTGCAGGCCGAGTGGGAGGGGAGCCATCGCCTGGCCGATCTCGACGCGCTGGCGCGGCTCAAGCGGCAGGAAGGGCCGGACCTCGTGATCCAGGGCAGTTCGACGCTCTATCCGCAACTGCTCGAACGCAAGCTGCTCGACCGGCTCGTGCTGATGACGGTGCCGGTCACGCTGGGCACGGGCAAGCGCTTGTTCGGCGAAGGCACGCCGGCGCGCACGTTCCGCATGGTGGAACAGCGCATCGGCGCCGGCGGCTGCGTCATGTCCACTTACGAGCCGAACGGGCCGCCCGACGTGGGCAGCTTCGCCGCGCAGGAACCGAGCGAGGCCGAGATCGCGCGGCGTCGCCGCATGGCCGAGGGGACCTGGTGATGCCGATACTCTACGGCCATCTTTTCTCGTCCTATACCTGGAAGGCGCTGATCCCGCTCCATGCCAACGGCACGCCGTACGAATTTCGCGAGGTCGGGCCCGATCATCCCGAGCACGCGGCTTTCGTCGAGCGCGCCCACCCGACGGGCAAGTTCCCGGTGCTGGTCGATGGCGGGACAACGGTGATCGAGGCGACGGCGATCGTCGAGCACCTCGCGCAGCACCATCCGGGCCGTGCGCCGCTGATCCCGGCCGATCCGGCCGCGGCGGTCACGACCCGGATGCTGGACCGGGTGTTCGACAACTACGTGATGGGCGGCGTGCAACAGGTGGTCCACGCCTACCTCGCCGACAGCGCGAACCCCGATCCGGGGGCGGTGCGGCAGGGCGGGGAAACGCTCCGGCGCGCCTATGCCTGGCTCGAAGGGTGGCTGGCGCGGAACGCGCTGCCCGAACACGTCTCGCTCGTCACCTGCGCGGCGGCGCCATCGCTGTTCTATGCCGACTGGGTCGAACAGATTCCGGCCGATTGTCCGCGTCTTCTTGAGCTGCGGCGCGAACTGCTGGCCCTGCCGCCGGTCGCCCGCTGCGTCGAGGATGCACGCCCTTTCCGCGACCTGTTCCCGCTGGGCGCACCCGATCGCGACTGAGCGGGTGCGATCGACCGGTCGCGGTTGACCGCTGCCGATGTTCCTGTATTGTTCCCACCCGTTCAAGGGAGAGGCTGCGCCATGGCCGAGTACACGTTCTTCTTCAATCCGATGAGCCGGGCGCAGATCGCCCGCTGGGCGCTGCACGAGGCGGCCGTCGATTACGAGCCGGTCTTCGTGCCGTTCGACAACCCCCCGGCGGCGCTGATGGCGGCCAATTCGCTGGGCAAGCTGCCGACGGTGGTCCATCACCACGCCGGCCACGATCACGTCGTGACCGAGGCGGCGGCAATCTGCCACTACCTGGCCGAGATGTCGGCGCCCGAACTGCTGCCGCGCGCGCACGAGAAGGCCGACTATTTCCGCTGGATGTTCTTCGCCGCCGGCCCGCTGGAACAGGCGGTGACGGCGCGGATGTTCGGCTGGGAACTGTCGCCCGATCAGGAAAGGAGCGCCGGGTTCGGCAGTTACGAGCGCGCGCTGGACGCGATCGCGGGCTGGCTGGCGGATCGCGACCATGTCTGCGGCGAACGGTTCACCATGGCCGATGTCTATGTCGGCAGCGCGATCGACTGGGGGCTCCAGTTCGGCTCGATCCCGCCGCGCGACGTCTTGGAAGCCTATGCCGCGCGCTGCCGCGAGCGTCCGGCCTATCGCGAAGGCAAGGCGATCGACGGCCGGCTGATGGCCGAAATGCAGGGCGAAGGGGGCGCGGGATGAGTTACACGAGCACATGCCATTGCGGCACGATCGGGGCGACGATCGCGGGCGACCTGCCGGCCGAGGCGATGACCTGCAACTGTTCGATCTGCCGGCGCAAGGGGACCGTGCTGCACTTCGTTCCGGCGGACGCGGCAAGCCTCCACGCGCCGGCGGACAAGCTGCGCGATTACCGGTTCGGCAAGAACGCGATCCACCACCATTTCTGCATGGACTGCGGCTGCACGCCGTTTGCCACCGGCACCGATCCGCAGGGCAACGCCATGGTCGCGGTCAACCTGCGGTGCGTGGAAGATTGCGATCTCGACCGGCTGAAGCTCACCGCCGTGGACGGCGCGTCGTTCTAGGCGAAGACCGCGCTCTTGCGCAGGAGCTGGTAGGCCTCGACCACGCGGCCGAGACGCGCCTCGTGCCGGCGGTCGCCCCCGTTGCGATCGGGGTGATAGCGGCGGACCAGTTCCGAATAGCGGCGGCGCAGGCGGCGAAGGTCGGTATCGAGGCCCAGCCCCATCGTTTCCAGCGCCCTGGCCTCCTCGGCGCTGAAACGGGCATCCATCGCCATGCGCGCCTCGCGCTCGGCCCGGCTCCGGATTCCGCCCGCGCGGGCGGAAATCGCGTCGAGCGGGTCGTCGAAATCGGACCAGCGCGGCATGCCGTCCACTCCGCCGGGCGGGCGGTAGGCGTGGGTTTCGGTGCGCCAGCCGGCGCCGGGGGCCTGGGCGGCCAGGATCTCCTCCGCGCTCATCCCCTCGAACCAGTCGTACCCGGCATTGAACTCGCGCACGTGGTCGAGGCAGAACCAGCGCCATTCGCCCGGCCCGTCGAACGAATTGCCGCGCCTGCCGGGGGCGCGGAACTCGCCCCTTTCGCGGCATCCCGGCCGCTCGCATTCCCGCCCGCTGCCCTCGTAACGTCCATGGAACTTCGTCTGCTTCACCCCATTAGGATGGGCATGGACAAGGGCGATGGGAACCCCCAAACCGGGCCTATGACGACTCCGTTGCAATCCGAGATCGAGACGCGTCTCGAACAGGCATTCTCCCCCAACCGGCTGGACGTCATCAACGACAGCGCCAGCCACCGGGGCCACGCGGGCGACGACGGCAGCGGCGAATCGCACTTCACCGTCGTGATCGAGAGCGCGGCCTTTGCCGGCAAGGGCCGGCTCGAACGCCAGCGCATGGTCAACCGCGCGCTGGGCGACATCCCGGGCGAGCGCGTCCACGCCCTTGCCATTCGCGCCTTCGCACCCGGCGACGGCTGATGGCCTACGACCTCTGGTACTGGCCGCAGATCCCCGGGCGCGGGGAATTCGTGCGGCTGGCGCTGGAGGCTGCCGGCATTGCCTATCGCGACCGCGCGCGCGAGGACGGGGCCGATGCGCTGGCCGCCGACCTCGCGGCGCGCAAGGGCCTGCGCCCTTTCGCCCCGCCCTATCTCGTCGATGGCGACTTCGCGATCGCGCAAGTCGCGCATATCCTCGCCTGGCTCGCCGACCGGCACGGCTTCGGCGCCGGCACGCTCGCGCGCGACCTGGAACTGATCACCGTCCAGCTGACCGTCAGCGACATGGTCGCCGAAGTCCATGCCGTCCACCACCCGGTCGCGACCGGCCTCTACTACCGCGAGCAGGAGGACGCCGCCGCGCGCGCCGCTGCCGAGTTCCGCGCCGGCCGGCTGACCAGGTTCCTCGACTATTTCGAGGATGCCCTGGGCGAGACCGGCGGGCCCTTCGTGCTCGGCGACCGCTGGAGCCACGTGGACACCTCGCTGTTCCAGCTGGTCGAGGGGCTGCAATACATGTTCCCCCGGCGGATGGCCGCGGTCTTCGGCGGCTATCCGCGGCTGGCCGCCTGCCACGCGGCGGTCGGCGCGATCGAGGGCGTGGCCGCCTATCGCGCCTCGTCCCGCTGCATCGCGTTCAACGAAGACGGCATCTTCCGCCATTACCCGGAGCTCGACGGCCCATGATCGAACAAGCGATAACCCCCGTCACCCACGACCTCGGCCAGTTCGAGGTCCGCCGCGCCATCCCCTCGCGCGAGCGATCAATGGTCGGCCCGTTCATCTTCGTCGACCAGTTCGGGCCGGCGCAGCTCGACATCGGCGCGGGCATGGACGTGCGGCCCCACCCGCACATCAACCTCGCCACGGTCACCTGGCTGTTCGAAGGGGCGATCGATCACCGCGACAGCCTGGGCACTTTCGCCACGATCCGCCCGGGCCAGGTCAACCTGATGACGGCGGGCAGCGGCATCGTCCATTCCGAACGCAGCCCGCAGGACGAGCGGGAGCGCGGGGCGCGCCTCTATGGCATGCAGACATGGCTGGCCCTGCCCGACGGGCAGGAGGAGATCGCCCCCGCGTTCGAGGCGCAGACCGACCTGCCGGTGGTGGAGGACGGCCCGGCCCGCGCGATCGTGGTCATGGGCGAGCTCTGGGGCCGCCGCGCGCCGACGACGACCCATGCCGGCACGATCTATGCCGAGATCGCGCTCGCCCCTGGCGGGACGATCCCGGTCGAGGCCGAGGCGGACGAACGCGCCGTCATGCTGGTCGATGGCGAAGCGAGCGTGGGCGGGCAGCCGCTGACCCTGTTCGAGCTGACCGTGCTCGCCCCCGGCGCTGCGATGACGCTGGCGAGCGAGCGCGGGGGCCGGGTCATGCTACTGGGCGGCGAGGCTTTCGCCACCAGGCGCCATGTGTGGTGGAACTTCGTCAGTTCCGACCGCGAGCGGATCGACCAGGCGAAGCGCGACTGGAAGGACGGTCGCTTCCCGGCGGTGCCGGGCGACGAGGACGAGTTCATTCCCCTTCCTGAAAAAGCAACGACGGTGAGCTATCCATGAGTTTCGAAAACCGGGTCGCCTGGATCACGGGCGCATCTTCGGGCATCGGCGCGGCCCTCTCGCGCGAGCTGGCATCCCGCGGGGCGCACGTCGTTCTTTCCGGGCGCGACGAGGCGCGGCTGGCCGCCGTGGCCGAGGGGCTGGCGACCGAGAGCCTGTGCCTCCCCTTCGACGTGCGCGACGACGATGCCATGGCCGCCGCCACGCGCGCGGCGATCGACTGGCGCGGCGGGGTGGACATCGCGGTCGCCAATGCCGGCGTCTCGCAGCGCGGCGCCGCGCGCAAGACCGAAATGCACGTCTATCGCGAGATCGTCGCAATCGACCTCGTCCAGCAGATCGCCTTCGCGCAGGGGCTGGTACCGCACATGGCCGACCGGGGCAGCGGGCGGCTGGTGTTCATATCGTCGATCGCCGGCAAGGTCGGCGTGCCGATGCGCACCGCCTATTGCGCGGCCAAGTTCGGCCTCGTCGGTTATGCCGACGCGCTGCGCGCCGAGCTGTCGCAATCGGGGGTCGAAGTCCACGTCGTCGCGCCCGGCTCGGTCGCGACCGACGTCAGCCGCAATGCGCTGACCGCCGACGGCTCGCGACGCGGCAAAAGCGACCCGGCGATCGACAACGGGATCCCACCGGACGAGGCAGCCCGCGAAATGGTCGATGCGATCGCGCTCAACCAGCGCGAGATCATCGTCGCGCGCGGGATGGAAGAGGCACTGGGCAAGCTGCGCCAGACGCCCGACCAGGTGTTCGACCAGGTCGCGGCGATGGTCGCCGGTGGATACATGGAAAAGATGGAAGCGGAGGGGTAGGCAGATGGAACAGACGCGCGTCACGCTGGCGAACGGGATCGAACTGGACACGGTGGACACGGGCCCGCGCGACGCCCCGGTGCTGGTCTTCCTCCATGGCTTTCCCGAAAGCCACCGGACCTGGCGGCACCAGATCGCGCACCTTTCGGACCGGTTCCGGTGCATCGCGCCGGACCAGCGCGGCTATCGCGGATCGTCGAAGCCGCAGGAGGTGGAAGCCTATACGCCCGACAAGCTGATCGGCGACATCTTCCTGCTGGCCGATGCGCTGGGGGTCGAACGCTTCACCATCGTCGGGCACGACTGGGGCGGGGCGATCGCCTGGGGCACCGCGCTGGCCGGGCAGGCGAACGGGCGGGTGACGCGCGCGGTCGTGGCCAATGCCCCGCACCCGGCGATCTTCCAGAAACTGCTCTACACCGACGAGAACCAGCGCCGCTCCAGCCAGTATATCCGCGGTTTCCGCGACCGCACGAACGATGCGCTGGTGCGCGAACACGGCCTGGCCGCCCTGCTGATGCAGGAAGTGAAATGGGACCGGCCGAGCGAGATGGAGCCGGAAGAGCGCGAGGCGCTACTGCGCGACTGGCAGGACCGCGAGGCGGCCTTCGGAATGCTCAACTGGTACCGGGCCAGCCCGATCGACGTGCCCCCGCTCGACGCCCCTTACGAGCCGCCACGGGGCTGGACCCCGCCGCCCCTGCCCCGGCTGACGATCCCGACCCTGGTGATCTGGGCCATGGACGACCGCGCCCTCCCGCCCGAAAACCTCGAGGGGATGGACGAACTGATCGAGGATCTTGCCCTCGTCGAAGTGCCCGATTGCGGCCACTTCGTGCCGTGGGAGGCGCCCGAGAAGGTCAATGCCGCGCTCGACGATTTCCTCGGCCGGACGGGCTGAGCGCCGGGCCGGCTAGCCGCTCCACTCGATCCATTCGCCGTGCGGATGGGCGACCGCCAGCCGGGTCCACTCGGGCCCGCCGGGCCAGTGGCGCACCGACAACTCGTGCCGGTGGCTCTCGCGGTTCGCCTCCAGCGCCACCCAGGCAAGCGGGCTTTCGGCGCTGGCCCGCGCGCCGGCTTCGGCCATCGCCGCCTCGATCCGCTCGCGCTCCGCCGGCGGCAGGTATTGCCAGACGACCGACTGCATGACCACGCGCGTCACCCCCGCCTCGGGCGCGGCGGCCAGGGTCCGCTCGACGAAATCGGCCGCGGCGCTGCGCTCTATCTCGGGCGGGAACGTGCGGGCGGCGGCGATCGCCGCGTCGAGCCGGGCGAACCGCTCGGTGAACTCGGGCCAGATATAGGCGCGCAGCCGCAGGGCCTGGCGCGGGTCCGCCAGGTCCACCGGCGCGATGTCGCAGCCTTGCGCGCCGACAATGTCGAAATCGCCGGCGGGCGGCGGGTCGCCGCGCCATTCGGGGGCGATCCGCATCCGCGCCCGCGGCGGGCCGACGCGCACCCCGCCCAGGTCGTAGCGATAGCGGCGCATCATCAGGTTGATACCGGCGCTGGCCCCGATCTCGCCGAGCGCGAGGCGCCCCGGCAGCCCCCGGGCGCGAAGCCACAGGAAAGCCGCGGCGAAGGCGGCGGAGCGCCCCGCCTCGTTGGTCTGCGGCGGCCCGTCGAGCCAGGGCATGAGGAAAGGTTCGTGCCGTTCGATGACATCGGCCAGCAGGTCGGCCATGCGCGTCGTGCGCTGGCCGGCGTAGACCGGCTCGAGGTCCGGCTCCGCCCCGTCGAGGTGAAGCGCGTGCAGCCCGCCCGCGATCCGCAGCGGCAGGGCGTCGGCGAGCGGCGGCCCCTGCCACTTGCGCACCCGCCGCATGACCGCCCCGCCTCGCTCGCCCTCCAGCAGCCGGTGCAGCCCCTCGCAGATGCCGGCAGTCACCGGCGCGCCGTTCGACCGGCAATAGGCGACCTGGTTGGCGAAGGCGCGGCGCACCGCCTCCGGCCCCCGCGCCTGCGGATCTTCCCGCCCGATTTTCATCTCCTGCCTTTCGGCCATCTCCATTGCCCTTTCCTCGCCCCTTGCCTAAGTGCCGCGGCGCAATGGCAACACCGCTGACCTTCGCCATCCCCAAGGGGCGTATTCTCGACGAGGCTCTGCCCGTGATGGAACGCGCCGGCGTCGTGCCGGAACGCGCGTTCCACGACAAGGGCAACCGCAGCCTTACTTTCGCGACCACGCGCGAAGACCTGCGCCTGATCCGGGTGCGCGCCTTCGACGTCGCCACTTTCGTCGCCCACGGTGCGGCGCAGGCGGGCATCGTGGGATCGGACGTGATCGAGGAATTCGACTATTCCGATCTCTACGCGCCGGTCGATCTCGACATCGGCCATTGCCGCCTGTCGCTCGCCGCCCCGGCCGACGTGCCCGAGGCGGGCGCGGGGGCGAGCCACATGCGCGTGGCGACGAAATACCCGAACCTCACGCGTCGCTGGTTCGAACGCCAGGGCATCCAGGCCGAGTGCGTCAAGCTGAACGGCGCGATGGAAATCGCCCCCGCGCTGGGCCTCGCGCGGCGGATCGTCGATCTCGTTTCCACCGGCCGCACGCTGGCCGAGAACGGGCTGGAGGAGCGCGACGCCATCATGCAGGTTTCCGCGCGGCTGATCGTCAACCGCGCCGCGCTCAAGACCGATCCGCGCGTCGGCGAGTTGGTCGAACGGTTCCGCGCGATCGCAAGCGGTGCGGAAGGCGCCTGATGCGGCGGCTGGCCATCACCGATCCCGGCTTCGAAAAGGCCTTCGCCCGGATCGTCGACGGGCGGCGCGAAAGCGACATCGCGGTGTCGCAGGATGTCGCGACGATCGTGGAGCGCGTGCGCCGCAAGGGCGATGCCGCGCTGGTCGAATACACGCAGCGTTTCGACAAGCACGCGCTGACGCAGGACAGCGACTGGCGCATCGCGCCGGAGGCGTGCCGCGCGGCCTACGAGGGGCTGGAACCGGCGCTGCGCGAGGCGCTCGACCTCGCCGCCCGGCGGATAGAGGCCTATCACCGCGACCAGTTGCCGGCGGACCGGGACTTCACCGATAGCAACGGCGTGCGGCTCGGCGCGCGCTGGCAGCCGGTCGATGCCGCGGGCCTCTACGTGCCCGGGGGGCGCGCGGCCTATCCCTCCTCGCTGCTGATGAACGCGATCCCCGCGCGCGTGGCCGGCGTCGGGCGGCTGGTGGTCGTGACCCCGACCCGCGGCGGGGAAAGCAACCCGCTGGTCCTGGCCGCGGCCCATGTCGCCGGGGTGGACGAGATCTGGCGCATCGGCGGGGCGCAGGCGATCGCCGCGCTCGCCTATGGCACCGAGCGGATCGCCCGCGTCGATGTCGTCACCGGCCCGGGCAACGCCTGGGTGGCGGAGGCCAAGCGCCAACTCTACGGCGTGGTCGGCATCGACATGGTCGCCGGGCCGAGCGAGATCCTGGTGATCGCCGACGGCGTCAACGACCCGGACTGGATCGCCGCCGACCTTCTCAGCCAGGCGGAGCACGACCCGACCTCGCAATCGATCCTGATCACCGACGATGCCGCCTTCGCCGACCAGGTGGAGGACCGGGTCGATACCCAGTCCGCCCAGCTGGCCACGCGCACGACCGCGCAGGCGAGCTGGCGCGACAACGGGGTGATGATCGTGGTCGAGACGCTCGACCAGGCGATCCCGCTCGCCAACCGGCTGGCGGCCGAGCACGTCGAGCTGGCGGTGGCAGATCCCGCCCCCCTGTTCGCCGGCCTGCGCCATGCCGGCAGCGTGTTCCTGGGCCGCCATACGCCCGAGGCGGTCGGCGATTACGTCGCCGGCCCCAACCACGTCCTGCCGACCGGGCGGCGCGCCCGTTTCGCCAGCGGGCTCTCGGTGCTCGATTTCATGAAGCGCACCAGCTTCATCGAGTGCGGCCCCGGCGCGTTGGCGGCAATCGGCCCGGCCGCGGTCGCCCTGGCCGAGGCCGAGGGCCTGCCCGCGCATGCAAATTCGGTTTCCATGAGGCTCAAATGACATCCGCACCTTCGCCCCGGCGCTCGATCGCCCGTTCGGCCGCGCGCCTCGCGGCGGTCCAGGCGCTCTACCAGCGCGAAATGGAAGGCACGGCCCTCGTCCGCCTGCTCGACGAGTTCCACCAGCACCGCCTAGGCGCGGTGATCGAGGACGAGCACTACGCCGATGCCGAAGTCGCCTTCTTCGACGACGTCGTGTCGGGCGTGGACGCGCGCTGCGACGAGATCGACCTGCTGCTGAGCGAACGGCTGGCCCAGGGCTGGAACCTCGCCCGGCTGGACAAGACCATGCTGCAGATCCTGCGCGCGGGCGCTTACGAGCTGATCGCCCGGGCCGACGTGCCGGTGGGCACCGCGATCAGCGAATATGTCGATGTGGCCAAGGCCTTCTTCGACGACCGCGAAGCGAAGTTCGTCAACGGCATACTCGACGCGGTGGCCAGGCAGGTGCGGTGAGCGGGGAGCTCGACCTGATCGAGCGCCTGCGCGCCCTTCCGCTGCACGAAGGGGCGCGAAATCTCGACGACGACGCGGCCGTGCTCGAGATCGGGGGCGAAACGCTGGTGCTGACCCACGACATGCTGGTCGAAGGGGTGCACACCGCGCGGGGGCAGGACGCCGCCGACGTGGCGTGGAAACTCGTCGCGACCAACCTCTCCGACCTCGCGGCCAAGGGCGCGCGGCCGGTCGGCGTCCTCGTCGGCTTCACCCGCGGCAAGGACGAGGCGCGCTTCGTTGCCGGACTGGAGGCCGCGCTGCGGCATTACGGCGTGCCCCTGCTCGGCGGCGACACGGTATCGGGCGGCCCGCCGCGCAGCCACGGCCTTACCGCGATCGGACGAGCGAGCCACGTCCCCGTCCCGTCGCGCGGCGGGGCGCGGCCGGGCGACGCGGTCTGGGTGACCGGGACGCTCGGCGCGGCGCTCGCCGGGTTCGAGGCCTTGACCGCCGGCGACCGCGACGGGGCCGGCGCCTACCTGCGTCCGCGCGCGCTGGTCGGCGAAGGCGTCGCCCTCGCCCCGGTGGCGACCGCGATGATGGACGTTTCCGACGGCCTGCTGCTCGATGCCTGGCGCATGGCGCGCGCGAGCGGGGCTAACCTCGTGCTGGAAAGCGCCGCGGTGCCCATCGCGCTGCCCGAGGCACGGCGCGACGAGGCGCTGCGCTGGGGCGACGACTACCAGCTGCTGTTCGCCCTCCCCGCCGGCCTGGCCCCGCCGGTCCGCGCGACCCGCATCGGGACGGTCGAATCGCCCGACAGCAGGGGCGACGGGGGCAGCGACGGGGACAGCGATGGCGGCGGCGCGCTCATCCTCGACGGCCGGCCGATCGCCTCCCCCGACGGCCTCGGCTACAGCCACTAGGCCGCGGCACCGGGCGCCCGTTCGATCAGCGAGGTTCGTTGTCGTAACGTCTTGAAAGCCGCGGCAAGGCGTTCCCGGGTGCAGCCGCGCGCGCCGGTCAGATCTCGGGGCAATGGACGCCGCGTTTCTCCAGGATCGGGCGCAGCGCGTAGTAGGCTTCCTTCGTCCGGTGGTTCGGGATCGAGGGATAGAGGTGGTGGACCAGGTGGGTTTCCATCCCGATCGATCCGATCTGGCCCAGCCGGCTCTTGAACAGGCGGGTATTGCCGTAGCGGCCCTGGTCCTCGCGCGGGTGGTGCGGGGCCCAGCTGAGGTAGAAGCGGATATAGCTGAGGCCGATATGGCGCGGCAGCCACCAGATCAAAGCCGCCTCTATCGCATATCCGCTCCACGCCATGGCGAACAGCACGGCCATGAAGATCAGTTGCAGGCGCACCGTGTCCTTCAGCGCGTCGGCGGCTTCCCTGGTCCCCATTTCGGCGAGGATGCGCTTGTAGATGTGGATCGACCCGTCCACCCCCGGCTGGCGGTTGAGCCAGGTCTTGTAGATCGCGTGCCACGGCCCGTTCGCCCGGTCCGGATAGTCGGGATCCTTTTCCGGGTGGTTGCAGTGATAGTGATGCTCGAGGTGCATCAGCCGCGCCATCGAGAACGGGAAGACGATGATGATGGTAGAGACCTTGCCCGTCCATTCGTTCAGCCAGCGCCACTTCGTGCCGTGCCGGGCGATGTTCGAATGCATGGCCTCGTGGCTGGTGACATAGCCGCCGACCGCGAAGACGGTCGACAGGACGAAGGCGAGCGGAAGGTTCAGCCAGCCCATGATCGCGAGCGGGAAAAAGCTGAGCCAGATCGCGTAGCAGGTGAAGGCGGCGGCGGGGTAGATCCACATCTTCCCGCCTTCGAACCGCCGCGCGATGGCCCGTTCCTCTTTCAGCAGGGCGATGCGGGTGTGCCTGTCCAGCGTCGCGTCGCCGCCCAGCGGGATCGCAGGCCCGTCGCCGCGCGTGCGCGGGGTGTCGAGCGCCGGCGAGGTGTCGGCAGAGGGGGCCGCGGGGGCCGCCGCGCCGGACAGCGCGAGATCGCGCGGGTTGCCGATGCCGTCGGTCATATCCAGCGCCCCCGCACGGTCGCGTAAAGGCCCCATGGCCCGCCGATCAGCAGGCCGAAGCCGATCGGCGAAAGGCCGAGCGGGGGCGACCAGCCCCAATAGGCCATCGTCTGCGCGATCAGCGGCGCGATAAAACCTATGCCGAACAGGAACGGCATGATCTTGAACAGGGCCTGGACCGCGCTTTGCATGGCCGTTTACTTAAACTTAACCATGGCAAGTCGCAAGCGCGGCGGCGAACGGGCCGCGCCGCCGTCGCATTTCGGGTCACCCGCCCGGGGGCGGCCCGCCCTTCGCCCCGGTCGCGGGCGGCGCCCGCAAGCCCTTGCGCGCCGCGCCGCACCCCCTATACCTCGCGAAGTGAACGGCACTGCGAAAACGCGGGCCGCAGCAAAAGAACAATATCTGGGAAGAAGAGGGGAAAGGCGCGTGGATCTAGTCATGATCGCAATTGGCCTGGGGCTGCTGGCCGTTATTTACGGCTTCGTCACCAGCCGCCAGGTGCTCGGCGCAGATGCCGGCAACGAGAAGATGCAGGAAATCGCCGGCGCCATCCAGGAAGGGGCGCGGGCCTATCTCAACCGGCAATATACGACGATCGGCGTGGTCGGCCTGGCCGTGGCGATCATCGTCGGCGTCTTCCTCGGCCCGATCTCGGCCATCGGCTTCGTCATCGGCGCGATCCTGTCGGGCGTGGCCGGGTTCATCGGGATGAACATCTCGGTCCGGTCGAACGTGCGCACCGCGGCGGCCGCGCAGACCGGGCTGCAACAGGGCCTGACCATCGCCTTCCGCGCGGGCGCGATCACCGGGATGCTGGTGGCCGGGCTGGCGCTGCTGGCGATCGCGGTCTTCTTCTACGTCCTGATCGGCCCGATGGCGCTCGAGCCCAATGGGCGCGAGGTGATCGACGCGCTCGTCGCCCTCGCCTTCGGCGCCTCGCTGATCTCGATCTTCGCGCGCCTGGGCGGCGGGATCTTCACCAAGGCCGCCGACGTCGGCGCCGACCTCGTCGGCAAGGTCGAGGCGGGCATTCCGGAGGACGATCCGCGCAACCCGGCGGTGATCGCCGACAACGTGGGCGACAATGTCGGCGACTGCGCCGGCATGGCCGCCGACCTGTTCGAAACCTATGTCGTCACCGTGGGCGCGACGATGGTTCTCACCGCGCTCCTGCTGACCGCGGTGGGCGACCTGCTCCTGCCGCTGATGGCGCTGCCCCTGCTGATCGGCGGGGCCTGCATCGTCACCTCGATCATCGGCACCTACTTCGTGCGCCTCGGCGGCGGCACGAACGTGATGGGCGCGATGTACAAGGGTTTCATCGTCACCGCCGTCCTGGCCGTTCCGCTGATCTGGTTCGTCACCAGCCATGCCCTGGGCACCGCGGGATCGGACATGAACACCGTGCTCAACCCGGGCACCGGCATGGTCGCCTTCACCGGGACCGACCTGTTCCTGTGCTCGATCATCGGCCTCGTGCTGACCGGCATCATCATCTGGATCACCGAGTATTACACCGGCACCGGCTTCCGCCCGGTGCGGTCGATCGCCAAGGCTTCCGAAACCGGCCACGGCACCAACGTGATCCAGGGCCTGGCAATCAGCCTCGAATCGACCGCCCTGCCCACGCTGGCGATCGTCGCCGCGATCGTCGGTGCCTACCAGCTCGCGGGCCTGATCGGGCTGGCCTACGGCGCGACCGCGATGCTGGCGCTGGCCGGCATGGTCGTGGCGCTCGACGCCTACGGCCCCGTCACCGACAATGCCGGGGGCATCGCCGAAATGGCCGGGCTGGACGACAGCGTGCGCGAGAAGACCGACCTGCTCGACGCGGTCGGCAATACGACCAAGGCCGTGACGAAGGGCTATGCGATCGGCTCGGCCGGGCTCGCCGCCCTCGTCCTGTTCGCCGCCTACACGACCGACCTCGGGATCTTCTTCCCCGACGTGACGGTCGATTTCAGCCTCGAGAACCCCTACGTCATCGTCGGCCTGCTGCTCGGCGCGCTCCTGCCCTACCTGTTCGGGGCGCTGGGCATGACGGCGGTCGGCCGCGCGGCCGGCGACGTGGTGGTGGACGTGCGCGACCAGTTCCGCAACGACCCGGGCATCATGGCCGGCACCAGCCGCCCCGACTATGCCAAGACGGTGGACCTGGTGACCAAGGCGGCGATCAAGGAGATGATCGTCCCCTCGCTGCTGCCGGTGCTCGCCCCGATCGTGGTCTATTTCGCGATCACCTGGGTCGCGGGCGAGGCGAACGGCTTCGCCGCGCTCGGCGCGCTCCTGCTCGGCGTGATCGTGGGCGGCCTGTTCGTCGCCCTGTCGATGACCGCGGGCGGCGGCGCGTGGGACAACGCGAAGAAATACATCGAGGACGGCAATCACGGCGGCAAGGGCTCGGAAGCGCACAAGGCCGCGGTGACCGGCGACACGGTGGGCGATCCCTACAAGGACACCGCCGGCCCGGCGGTGAACCCGATGATCAAGATCACCAACATCGTCGCCCTCCTCCTCCTGGCAGCCCTCGCCGCCGGCTGAGGACGGGCCGACCGGACCGGTCGTTGCGAAACGATCACAGACCCCGCCCGTAACCAGCCGGGCGGGGTTTTTTCTTGCAGTCGCGGCCCTTTATGCCAAGATCGACGCATTCAAAGGGGGATCGTCGGCAGCCGCGACCAAGCGCACCGGGCCTCGGGGCATTGCCTCGGTGCCGGCGTCTCCCGCCGATTTTTTGGGGGGACACCAGATGTTTTCGAAATCGCGCACGATCCGTGGCGCCAGCATTTTCACACTTGCCCTTTCCGCGCTGGGAACGGCGATCGCATTGCCCGCGGCGGCCCAGACCACGCCCGGCGATCCGGTTGCGGAAAAGGTCCCGCTCGACACGATCGCCGCGCTGCCGGCGCTCAGCAACCTGACGCTTTCGCCCGACGGCACCCGAGCCCTGGCGACGATCGGCGCCGGAGACAACTTCGCCTATGCGATCATCGATCTCGACAAGGGCGGCAAGCCCCAGGTCTTCGCCACTGCCGAAACGCTGAAAGATACCGGCGACCGCATCCTGTGGGATTACGAATGGGCCAACGACCGCTACGTCCTGTTCGAACTCCACTCGGTCCAGAACGCCTACGGGCTCCGGGCGACCGTCCGTCGTCTCGCCTCCTACGACACGCAGACCGGGGAAACGACGCCGCTCGCATGGCGCGACGCCACGTCGGATGCCGGCGCGCTCCTGATGACCGACGGGGACAACAACCGCATTCTCCTCGCCCGCATGGTCAACGACGGCAATACCGAGCGGGCTTTCCGTTACCAGGTCGAATGGGTCGATCTAGCGACCGGGAAGGTGATCGAACTGGTCCAGCGGCCGAACCCGATCGTCGATGGCTGGGCAGCGGACGGCAAGGGCGTCGTGCGGATGGGTTTCGCCTCCGACCCGGATAGCGGCGAGGAACGCTACCTCTATCGGTCCGGCCCGGACGAGAACTTCCGTACCGTGCAGAAGGTGCGGGATGAAAACTTCGTAGGCAAGGGGATTCGGCCGATCGTGTTCCTCGACGAACCCGACATGGCCATCGTCTCCAGCAACCACGAGGGCTACCGCGCGATCTACAAGGCCAACTTGGCGACGATGGAGATCGGGGAAAAGCTCTTCTCCGTCGAAGGCTACGACGTTTCGTCGGCGATTGCGAACGAGGACGAAAACGGCATCCTGGGCTTCGCCTACGCCACCGATCGCCCGCGCCGCAGCTGGACGGACCCGGTCTTCGCGCAGATATCCGCGTTCCTGGAGGAAGAGTTCGGCGAGGCCAACGCCCGCATCGTCAGCCGCAGCGACGACAACAGCAGGATGATCGTGTCGCTCTCGCGGCCGAACCAGCTGGCTTCCTATTACCTCTACGACGTGCCGACCGGCGATTTCCGCGTGATCGGCTATGAAAGCGACGCGATCCGCGACGGCGTGATGAACCCGGTCGAGGCCATCCGATACAAGGCCAGCGACGGGCTGGAGATCGAGGCGATCGTTACCCGGCCGCGCCTGCGCGAAGGCCAGGGCGATCTGCCGGTCGTGGTGCTCACGCATGGCGGCCCTTATGGTGTGCGCGACTATGCCACGTACGACCAGTGGGCCCAGGCCATTGCCGAACAGGGTTATGTCGTCATCCAGCCCAACTATCGCGGATCGGGCGGGTACGGCACCGAGTTCGTCAAGGAAGGGCGCAAGGACGGCTTCGGCACCCGGATGCAGGACGATCTCAACGACGTCGTCGATCACCTTGACGCTCAGGGACTGGTCGACAAGGACCGCGCCTGCATGATGGGCTGGTCCTACGGCGGCTATGCCTCCGCGCGCGCGGCCCAGCGCGATCCCGACCGCTGGAACTGCACGATCGCGGGGGCCGGGGTCTACGACCTTCCGCGCATGAAAGCCTACGACCAGAGCTATCTCGGCAGCTTCGGGGCGAACTACCTGGCGGAAGGGGCCAGTTCGCTCACCGACGTGAGCCCGGCGCGCAACGCGGAAGGCGACTGGTCGCCGATCCTGATCGTCCACGGCGTGCGCGATCCGCGCGTCCCGATCGAACAGGCACGGGTCCTGCGCGATGCACTGAAGCGGGCCGGCAAGCGCGAAGGCGTGGACTACGCCTATCTCGAACAACCGAAGAACGGGCATCACAGCCCCTATTTCACCAAGGAAGAGCGGCTGGAGTGGCTGGCCGGCGCGACGGCATGGCTGGCGAAACACAACCCCGCCTACGTGGCCGGCGATGCCGACTACGACCAGCGCCCGCCACTCGATCCCGCCGCCAGCCGCATGGCGCAGCGGCTGAACATCACGGGGATCTGAGGCCGGACGATCCTGGACGGTGGCGCGTTCTAGGAAATCTTAACCGGGGCATTGCTATCGCAGGCGCCGCGGCACCTTGGACCGCGGTAGCGAAGGTTAACTCTTGGCGAGCCTGCCCGATCGGCGCGCATCTCTTGGAGAACCGTCCCGCGACATCGCGTCGCGGGACGTCCCCTCGCTGCGCCCGGTCGCCCCAGCCCTTGTTCGCAGCGCCGAATTCGCCGCCGAGTGGGACGAGCTTGCCGATGCCGTGGCAGAGCCCAATCCGTTCTACGAGCGCTGGGCCCTGCTGCCGGCGCTGGAGCGGCTCGGCGCCGGGGCGGACTGCACGATCATGGCGCTGCGGTGCGGCGGGCGGCTCTGCGCGCTCGTCCCGCTCGGGCGCGCGGCGGCCTATTACGGCTACCCCCTGCCCCATCGCGTCAACTGGAGCCACGATAACCTCTTCGTCGGCAGCCCGCTGGTCCGCAGCGGGTTCGAGGAGCGGTTCTGGCGCGCGCTGTTCGGCCATCTCGACGCGGCGACCGGCAGGGCGCTCTTCCTCCACCTCGACCGGCTCGACGCGAATGGCCCGCTGTTCGCCGCCCTTGCCCGCGTGGCGGACGGGGACGGGCGCGCCTGGGGCGTGGTCCAGCGCGAGGAACGCGCGATGCTGCGATCGGGCCTGTCGCCGCAGGCCTATTTCGAGCGCTCGCTGAACGGCAAGAAGCGCAAGGAACTGCGCCGGCAGGACAAGCGCCTGGCCGAAGAAGGCGCGAAAGGGTTCGAACGCCGCAGCGACGGCGCGGGGCTGGAGCGCTGGATCGAGCAGTTCCTCGCGCTCGAGCAGGCCGGGTGGAAGGGGCGCAACGGCTCCGCCCTCGCCGACGACCCGCGCACCGCCGGCTGGTTCGCCGCGACGCTGCACGGGGCCGCGGCGCGCGGGCGGCTCGAACGGCTGAGCCTGACGCTCGACGGCGCGCCCGTCGCCATGCTGGCCAATTTCATCGCCCCGCCCGGCGCGTTCAGTTTCAAGACCGCTTACGACGAACGGTACGCCCGCTATTCGCCCGGCGTCCTGCTCCAGCGCGAGAACCTAGACCTGCTGGCGCGCGAGGACATTGCCTGGTGCGACAGCTGCGCGGCCGCCGACCACCCGATGATCGAGCGCATCTGGCGCGAGAAGCGCGCAATGGTGCGCGTCAACGTGGCCATCGGCGGCAGGCTTCGCCGCGCGGCCTTTCGCCAGATCCTGCGGGCCGAGCTGGCCCGCCAGACCAGGAGTACGTGAACGATGGGCGTCCAGACCCCGATCGACCTGCCCGCCGGCGAGGCGCGGCCCGCCCCCGTTTTCGCGGAGGAGGCCCGCGCCGCCTTCGCCCGGTCCTATCCCGAGGAGCCGCACGTCCTCGCGCACGGCCTGGGGCAGAACGCGCTGCTCACGCTCGACGCGCTGGCCGCGCTCGCCGCGCGGCTCCCCGAACGCTCGATCGAGTACAACCGCGGCGACCTGCCGATCGGGGTGGACGGCAAGCCCGAGGGCACCGGCCTCGCGATCGAGGACACGATCCGGCACATCGCGCGCAGCAATAGCTGGGCCGTGCTCAAGAACATCGAGCAGGTGCCCGAGTACGCGGACCTGCTGATGGCGCTGCTGGACGAGATCCGCCCGCAGATAGAGGCGCGCACCGGGGCCATGCTGCGGCCCCAGGGCTTCGTCTTCATCTCCAGCCCGGACGCGGTCACCCCCTATCACTTCGACCCGGAGCACAATATCCTGCTGCAGCTGGTCGGCCGCAAGACGATGACCCAGTTCCCGGCAGGCGACGATCGCTATGCCCCCGACACGATCCACGAATCCTACCACGCGGGCGGCGCGCGCGAGCTGACCTGGCGCGACGAACTGCTCGCCGGCGGGCGCGAATTCGCGATCGGCCCGGGCGAGGCGGTCTACGTGCCGGTCATGGCCCCGCACTTCGTGCGCAACGGCCCCGACAGCTCGATCTCGCTGTCGATCACCTGGCGCAGCGACTGGAGCTTCGCCGAGGCCGACGCCCGCGGCTTAAACCGCCTGCTGCGCCGGATCGGCCTCCGGCCCGCGCCGCCGGGGCGCTGGCCGGCCGGGAACAAGGGCAAGGCGCTCGCCTATCGCGCGCTGCGGCGGCTCGGCCTGGCCGGTTGACCGCGGCGTGCCGGGGCCGCAAAGCGCGGCCATGACCGACCAGCCCAGCGCCCAGAGCCTCGTCGCCGACCTCGTCGAACTCCTCACCGTCGCGCCGCACGGCGGCGGCCGGTTCGAAGGGCGCGCGCAGAAGGGCGGTGTCGGCCGGGTCTTCGGCGGGCAGGTCGTGGCCCAGGCGCTCCAGGCCGCGCAGGCGAGCGCGCCCGAGGCGATGGTCGCCCACTCGCTCCACGCCTATTTCCTGCGCGGCGGGCGCGAAGGCGCACCGATCGCCTACCGGGTGGAGGCCGACTTCGACGGGCGCAGCTTCGCCAATCGCCGCGTCGTCGCCAGCCAGGACGACCCGGAGCGCGGGGAGACGCCGATCCTGAACCTCACCGCCAGTTTCCAGCGGCCGGAGGAAGGGCTGTCGCACGACGACTACGCGATGCCCGACGTCGCCCCGCCGGAAGACCTGCCGCCGGACATGGAGCAGCGGCGCCGCTTCGTCGATGCCATGCCCGGTCTGGGCGAGGCGCAGCGCGCGCTGATGCTGCGCCCGCGCGCGATCGAGATGCGCACGGCCGACAGCCTGCACTGGATGAACAGCGAACCGCGCCCGCCGCATGCCCATTCCTGGTTCCGCGCGGCCGCGCCGCTGCCCGACGATGCCGCGCTGCACCGCGCGGTGATCGCCTATGCCAGCGACTATACGCTGCTCGGCACCAGCGCCCTGCCCCACGGCATAAGCTGGGCGCGCGGCGAGATGGTGGGGGCGAGCCTCGACCACGCGATCTGGTTCCACCGCCCCGCGCGGGCCGACGAATGGCTGCTCTACGCCACCGACAGCCCGTGGAGCGGCAACGGCCGCGGCTTCAACCGCGGGCGCATCTTCGACCGCGCGGGCAACCTGGTGGCGAGCGTGGCCCAGGAAGGCATGATCCGCCGGCGCAAGGGCTGACGGTGAGCGAATAGGGCGGCGAGAGACGCGACTCGCGCCGACAGAGGTGCGGCGCGGGCAAAAGAAAAGGCCCCGCGAGGGGGCCTTTTCGAAACTGTCGGTATTCAGGATCTCAGTTGAAGATCCAGTCCCAGATCGAACCAAACATGGTTAATCTCCTGTTGCTGCCTGCTACGGAGAAATACGTTAACCATGTCCGTTTGTAAATTGTTAACCACGATTTTCAAAAGGAGCGATGGCATCCTTTTGTAAAGAAAGCGTTTTTTCTAGCTCCGAAAGGACGATCGGGCGCGCAATGTGGTAACCTTGACCGATGTCGACACCCATCTCCCGCAGTGCGGTAAAGGTCTGTTGATCCTCGATTCCCTCGGCCACTGAGGTCAACCCCGTCTCTCTCGCAAGCCGCGAAACATTGGCCACGATAGCTCGTGCCATCGGCGATGAGTGAATGCGTTGCACAAACAACTGGTCGATCTTGATCTCATCGAAAGGCAGTTCGAACATCGCCTCCAGGTTCGCGCTGGCAACCCCGAAATCGTCCATGGAAAACGAAACTCCGAGCGCCTTGATCTCTTCAATTACCGATCGGGCAGATGAAAAGTCCTCGATGCGCGCGGTTTCCGTCAGTTCGATCGTGAGGCGAGATGGATCGGCTGGCCGAACTGCCAGACAGCGCTCGATCAGCTCGGCGATCCGGGTATCGACGAACTGGATCGCCGAGACATTCACCGAGATGCGCGGCGTATGACCGGCCTGTCGCAGTGTTTCCGCTGCACTCAGGCTCTTCATCAGGATGCGCTTGGTCAGCTCGTCCAGCCGGCCGACGCGTTCGCACTGGAGGATGAATCGGGCCGGCGGGATCTCGCCCCGCTCCTCGTCCACCCACCGCGCCAGCGCCTCGGCACCGATGATCTGTCCAGTGCGAAGATCGGCCTGCGGCTGCAACTTGATCGAGATCCGATCCTGCGAGAGCGCGCTCTCCAGCCGCGCCTGCAGCGAATAGTCCCACTCTTCCGCATCGTCGACCGTGTCGGAGATGATGAAGACCGGGCGATAGGCCTCGCGCGCCTGGTCGGCGGCGGCAATGGCAGAGCTCAACCGGCTGGGCCCCGACTTCTCGGCCGATCGATCGACGCCGATCGTCATCGAAACGTCCAGCACCCTGTCCGATACGGTCACCGACTGCGATGCGATGGCGCGCAGACCCTCCAGATGCCCTTGCAGGTCCTCGTACTTGGCCGCGGCGAGGATCAGGGCGAAGTACTTGCCGCCGTCGTAATAGATGCGCGCTTCGGGATCGCCGAGCGCCAGCCGCGAGGCGAGCTGGCGCAGGTATCGGCCCTGATCGGCCGGGGTCAGCGTCGCGAACACGGCATCGAGGCGTGCGATCTTCGCCACGACGATGGCCGCCGCTCCGTCGGGCGGATCGTCGCTGAGATCGCGTCTCAAGGCGACGAAATTGGGCAGCTTGCTGCGCGGCTCGACCAGGAGGTGCCGACGTTTGAATCGAACAATCAGCCGCAAACACGCGTAGACGATAAAAAGTGCGATTGACGACGCAAAGATCGCCCTGACCCCGGAGGCTGCTGTGACCACGACGGTCGCCACCAGCGAAACCACGAGAAGACCGTAAAGCAAACGCCGACGACGCGCCCGGACCGAAGCGCTCGCCGCCAGAGCCAGCAACAGGCCAAAGAATGCGGTTGTCCACGGCCAATTCACCGGCTGTCCGCCGCCACGTAGCGCGGTTTCTGCGGCAACGATGTGAACAAGGCTGGGATTGACGACGCCGCTGCCCGGGATTTTCACCACGCGACGACTCTGACCGGCTTGGCCCAGAACAACCGCCCTATCGCGAATTGAGGCCGACAGGGCGTCTGTTCCCAGGTTTTCAGCTTCGAAGGACGGGATGGCTTCGACGTTCACCGCGTAGTCGGGCGCTAGTTCCGCCTTGGGGCCGGAATTCCCGGCCAGCTCGGTCCACAATGCCGGCAGGGTCCGTCGGCCATCGCCATGAACCGCATCGATACCCCAGACATAGCCGAGGAAATCGGTCTTGTAGTCATTGCTGACCATTCGCAGCCCGCGAGCGAAGAAGGGATCGGTCTCGGCAACGCCGCGCCCGTTCAGGAAATCCGTGCGAAGCGAACGCGTGAGCACGGTCATGTCGCGCAGACGCAGGAGCTCGCCGCGCAGGCGCTCGTCCACGGCGTCATCGCCGCTTCGCTGGATCGGCAGGTCGATGAATATGCGCGCTGCACCGGCGGCATCCACGGCCTCGAGCGTCCCGGCAAGGCGCCGGTTGGCGGTGACCAGCGCATCCGCCCCGGCTCCGCGTTCCGCCTCCACGAACACGATCTCGCCGCTGGGCCGGTGATCGAACAGCTTGGCCTGGAGCGACCAGACGGTGATGTCGAGCGGGCGCAGGATCGTCGTGACCGCGACGAGCACGGCGATGCCTACGGCGATTGCCGCATGGCGCAACCTCTCGGATGCGATCAGGTTTCGTGCCAGTGGCAACAATGCAGCATCCCTTGTTCGCCGCTGCCATAGGGGAACATCGTAAAGATGGTGTTTCCGGCACCGGCCGATCGGGGCGTGAACGCCGCCTGACTGCTGCCATCCATTGGTAAACGCCGTGCGGGCCGGGGCCCGCGAACGGCTACGCCCACCGGCAGCGAAGCGGCGCCCCGGCGACTATACACGATAGCCGCGCGAAGGCACGAGCCGCATCGGGGCCGGCGGGCGCAGGCGAATGCCTTTTCGCGCCTAGCGGGGCAGGGTCACGCGGCGGCAGGTCAGCGGCGCCTCGCGCGTCTTGCCGCTCCATGTCACGGTGTCGCCGGAAACCTGGAGCCGGTAGCCGGCGCGGTTCTCGAACACCGAGGCGCCGACCGACTGGACCGAGCGGACGTAGATCGGCACGCCGTTGTTCCTGACGACGGTCGCCCCGCCGTGGGTGAAGTTCACTTTCAGCACCGAGCCATCGCTGCAATCGAAATACCCGTGCTTGCCCGGCCCTCCGGTGGCGCAAGCCGATAGTCCCAGGCCCAGCGCGATAATGGCGGCAATCCTGTGCATGTGTCGTCTCCTCGCATCGGCGGCCTTCGCGGCGCGCGAGCAAGTGCGATCCCGACCGGTATCGAAGCCCCCCGCGCGGCATCCGCCACGGACCGAACTGTCGGCGCCAATGCTTTAACGCGGGTTAACGGCCGCACCAAATCCGCGCGCTGCGCGCGCTCGCCCCGGTCAGCCGGCGGGGTGATAGAAATCGTAGATCTTCTGCGCCACGGCGGCGCTGATCCCCGGGGTCCGTTTCAGGTCTTCCAGCGCGGCCGCGCGCACCTTCCCGGCCGTGCCGAACCGCAGCAGAAGCGCGCGCTTGCGGCTCGGGCCGATGCCCGGGATCTCGTCGAGCGGGGAGGCGCTGATCGCCCGGCTGCGCTTCGCCCGGTGGGCGCCGATGGCGAAGCGGTGCACTTCGTCGCGCAGCGTCTGGAGATGGAACAACAGGGGGGAATTGGTCGGCAGGGTCTTCTCGCGCCCGTCGGGGAAATGGAACACCTCGCGCCCCTCGCGCCCGTGGTGCGGGCCCTTGGCGATGGCGATCAGGGGCACGTCCTCGATCCCCAGCTCCTCCAGCGCGTCGCGCACCGCCGACATCTGGCCCTTGCCCCCGTCGATCAGGACGAGGTCGGGCCAGGTCTCGCCGTCGCGATCCGGGTCTTCCTCCAGCGCGCGGGCGAAGCGGCGGGTCATGACCTCGCGCATCATCCCGAAATCGTCGTTGCTCTGCGCGGTGCGGATGTTGAACTTGCGATACTGGCTCTTGAGGAACCCCTCGGGCCCGGCGACGATCATCGCGCCGACCGCCTTGGCGCCCTGGATATGGCTGTTGTCGTAAACCTCGATCCGGCGGGGCGGCTCGGCCAGCTCGAAGAACTCGGCCAGGTCGCGGTTGATCTTCGCCCGGGTGCCGCTTTCGGCCAGGCGCCGGTCGAGCGCCTCGACCGCGTTGCGGCTCGCCTGCGCCATCAGCCGGCGGCGCTCGCCGCGCTGGGGCACGCTGATCTCCACCCGGTGGCCCGCGCTTTCGCCCAGCGCCTGGGCCAGCAGCGCCTGTTCGGGCAGAGCGCGGTCGACCAGCACCGTGCGCGGGGGCGGCACTTCCTCGTAGAACTGGGCGAGAACGCCGGCGAGCACGTCCGCTTCCTCCACGTCCTGCGTATGGGTGGGGAAGAACGCACGGTGGCCCCAGTTCTGCCCGCCGCGGACGAAGAAGGCCTGGATGCCGACCTGCCCGCCCTTGGCCGCGAGCGCGAAGACATCGGCGTCGCCGACCCCGGCGGCGTTGACCGCCTGGCTCGCCTGGATCGCGGTCGCCGCGCGCAGCCGGTCGCGCAGCATGGCCGCGCGCTCGAAATCGAGGTCTTCGGCGGCCTGGGCCATCTGCGCCTCGATCTTCTTCTGCACCGCGCCCGACCGGCCCGAGAGGAAATCCTTCGCCTCCTGCACCAGTTCGCCGTAGGCCTCCGGCCCGATCCGGCCCACGCAGGGGGCGGAGCAACGCTTGATCTGGTAGAGCAGGCACGGCCGGTCGCGGCGGGCAAAAAAGCTGTCCGTGCAGGATCTTAGCAGGAACAGCTTCTGCAAGGCATTGATTGTGGTGTTGACCGATCCGGCGCTGGCGAAGGGGCCGTAGTAATTGCCTTTCGCCCGCCGCGCGCCGCGGTGCTTCATGATGCGCGGATATTCATGATCGGCACGCAAGAGGATGAAAGGAAAGGATTTATCGTCGCGCAGCAGGACATTGTACGGCGGGCGGAAGCGCTTGATCAGCTGCGCTTCGAGCAGGAGCGCCTCGGCCTCCGAATTGGTCGTGACGATTTCCATCCGCCGGGTCTGGCTGACCATGCGCCGCAGCCGGTTCGAAAGGTTCGCGACCTGGGTATAGTTCGCCACCCGGTTGCGCAGCGCGCGCGCCTTGCCGACGTAGAGCACGTCGCCGCGGGCATCGAGCATCCGGTAGACCCCCGGCTTGGGCCGCAGCGTCTTCACCGTGTCGCGGATCGCGGCCACCCCCGCCTCGATGTCCGGCCGGGTGCCGCCCTTGACGGTATAGGTGGCGCGCTCTTCGTTGAAGCGCTCGGCGCCTCTCGGGTCGTGCGGGGTTCCGGCGGGGGTTCGCGACATGGGCCTGACATAATCGCTGCGCCGGAAATGGGAACCGGCAGGCGCAACAGCGCCGGTTCAGGTCCGCATGGCTATCGCACGCGCCGGCGCCAGCGACTATGCTGGCAAACACGGGAATCAGGAGTTCGACAGATGCTGAAGAAGACGATCGCCATCGTGGCCCTGGGCGCCTCGGTCGTGACGCTGGCCGCCTGCAACACGGTCAAGGGCCTCGGCCGCGACATCGAATCGGTCGGCGAAGCGGGCGACCGCGCGATCTGACCGCGCTTGCCATTCCGGCCGGCTTCTCTACCGCGCCCGGGATGCAGGATTACGACATCATCGTGCTGGGCGGAGGAGCCGCCGGGCTGATGTGCGCCGCCGTCGCCGGGCAGCGGGGCCGCCGCGTGCTGGTGCTGGAACGCGCGGCCGAAGTCGGGCGCAAGATCGTGATTTCGGGCGGCGGACGGTGCAATTTCACCAATATCCACACCGCCCCCGACCGCTATCTTTCCGCCAACCCGCATTTCGCCAAGTCGGCGCTGAGCCGGTATACCGCGCACGATTTCCTGGCGCTGGTCGAACGCCACGCGATCGCCTGGCACGAGAAGACGCTGGGCCAGCTGTTCTGCGACGGGTCGGCGCGCCAGATCGTCGCCATGCTGCTGGACGAATGCGCAGCGGCGCAGGCCGCCGGCGGCCAGGTGGATGTTCGCTGCGGGGAAGAGATCGGCGATGTCGCGCACGTCGACGGCCGGTTTGACGTCACGACGCCAGGTGGCACCCATTCGGCCCCCGCGCTGGTGATCGCGACCGGCGGGCCGTCGATCCCGAAAATGGGCGCGAGCGATTTCGCCTATCGCCTCGCGCGGCGTTTCGGCCTGCGGATCGTCGAGCCGCGCCCCGCGCTCGTGCCGCTGACGCTGGGCGGCGAGGACGTCCTGTTCCGCGAGCTTTCGGGCGTTTCCGCCCCGGTCGAGGCGCGCTGCGGCCGCGCGGCGTTTCGCGAGGCGGCGCTGTTCACCCATCGCGGCCTGTCGGGCCCGGCGATCCTGCAAGTTTCCTCCTACTGGCGCCCGGGCGACGCGGTCGCGATCGATTTCCTGCCCGGCACCGCGCCCGAGTGGCTGGTCGAGGCCAAGCGCCGGACCCCACGCGCGCATCTGCGGACCGTGCTGGGCGAGCGCCTGCCCGACCGGCTCGCCGCCACGCTGGCCGAGCGGATCGGCCTGTCCGGCGATCTCGGCAACCTGCCCGACAAGCGCCTGCGCGCCGCCGGGCAGGCGCTGTCCGACTGGCACTTCCACCCGAACGGGAGCGAGGGCTTCGCCAAGGCCGAGGTGACGCTGGGCGGGATCGCCACCAGCGAGCTGTCGTCGCGCACGATGGAGGCGAAGGCGGTCCCCGGCCTCTACGCGATCGGCGAGGCTGTGGACGTGACCGGCTGGCTCGGCGGCTACAACTTCCAGTGGGCCTGGGCGAGCGCGGTCGCCGCCGGCAACGCGCTCGCCGAACCGCGCGGCTGACCGCCCGCCCCCCGGCTGGCCGGGGACCCCGAGGAACAGTGCGGCCGGGAACAGTGCGGCCTGGAACAGTGCGGCCGGGAACAGCTAGCGGCCTAGAACAGCTTGCGGAACTCGATCTCGAACGTGCGGCCCAGCGGGTCGGTCAGCAGCGGCTGGTAGCTCACCGGCACCGCGCCGCTGGCATCGGTCACCCGCTGGCGCGCGTCGAACAGGTTGTCGACCCGCAGCGAAAGCCGCGCGCCCTTCCAGAAACCGGGCGTGTCGCCGGCCAGCCATTCCTGCTGTTCGAGGTTGACGAAGGCGCGCAAGTCGAACGTCGCGATATGGTCGAAGAACAGGTCCTGCGATCCGGGCAGGCCGGTGCCGTCGATCCGCGTGGCCGACTGGTAATCGCCCGAAAGGCGCAGGCCCAGCCCCTTGTAGAACAGCCCGCCTTCCAGCTCGATCTTGTGGCGCGGGATGCCGCTGCCGATCGCCTGCCCGTCGAGCTGGTCGAGCACCGGGCCGCCGGGCGCGACGAGCACTTCGTTCTCGAACTCGATCGAGTGATAGAGGCCCAGGTTCCAGCGCCCCTGCCCGTCGCCGCGCCGGCCGAAGCGACTTGCGCCGCCGCCGCGCCCGCCGCTACCGCCGCGGCCGGCCCCCTGGGTGCCCTCGCCCCCCTGGCGTGCCTCGCCCCCGGCAGGCGGAGCCGGCATGGCGCAGATCCGTTCGCGGAAGGCGGCCAGGCGCGCGGGATCGACCTGCCCGTCGGCGCCGGCGAGGCGCGCACGCACCCGTTCGGGCAGGGCATCGAGATCGACCGGCGCGGCCGGATCGGCGCAGAGCGCCCGGCGCAGGGCGGCAAAGCGTTCGGGGTCCATCCGGCCGAACTGCCCCCCGGCGGCGGCGCCTTCCTCGCTGCAGAACCGTTCGCGCAACATGGCGACCCGCGCGGGATCGACCTGCCCGTCGGCCCCCTTCAGGCGCGCGAGCATCCGTTCGGGCAGGCCGGAAAGGTCGGGCACTTCGCCTTCGGGCGCGGCGCAGAACCGCTCGCGCAGCTCGGCCATGCGCGCCGGGTCGAACCGCCCGCGCGCCCGGCCGCGGCCATCCTGCGCGCCCGGCCCCGCCTGCCGCGCGGTGCCCGCGGGTGCCGGCGGCCCTTCGCCGCCATTGGCCGGCGACTGCGCGCCTTCGCCCGCGCCCGCCCGCGCCCGCCCGCCGGCGCGCGCGCCGCTGCGCCTGTCGCTCTCGCCGTCGGTCGCTTCCTTGCCCACCCGGCCGAACATGTTGATGCCGTAGCGCAGGCGCGCGCTGCGCGTGCCGGCGAAGGTTACCGGCCGGCGGTCGATCGAGACCAGGTTGCCCGCCCCGTCGCGCACGACCCGGTCGGGGAAGGCTTCCTCGATCGCCGGGGTCAGCAGCGGGAAAGACTGGGTCACGTCGTCCGAGCGGTTGCGGAAGTACTCGACCACGATGTTGGTGCGGCTGAACAGCTCCAGCTCGTAATTGGCCGCCAGCTTGATGTCGCGCTGCGTCTGGGCGGCCAGGTCGGGATTGCCGCCGGTCACGATCGTCGCCAGCACGCTTTCGCCGCGGCTGAAATCGTAGACCGGCACGTTGTAATCGGTGACCACCGGATCGCCCAGTTGCGACAGGCTGGGGGCGGCCTCGCGCCAGATATAGCTGGCCTGCAGGGTCAGCGCCTCGGTCGGGCGCCAGGCGAGGCCCGCGGTGGCATCGGCGAGCGTGCCGAAATCGGACAGGCGATCGACCCCGGCGGCCAGGTTCAGGTTCACTTCGCCCAGCGCGCCCAGGAACCCCTCGCGCGCGCTGGCGATCGGCAGGCCCAGGTTGACCCCGGCGGTCAGGTTGCCGCGCGTCTGCGCCAGTTCGCCGGCGTCGGAACGGGTATCGGTGCTCTCGATCCGGTTCCAGGAATAGCCGGCATCGAACGTCGCCCGCACCTCACCCGCGGGCAGCGTGAAGGGGGTGCCGCGCAGCGTGGTCTTGAAATCGGCGCTGTAGGTCGTGCTGTCGGCCCGGTCGGTTCCGCCCGGGGCGAGCGCGGGCAGCGGGCCGTCGATCGCCAGCTCGCCGGCATCGACGATGTCCTGCAGCACGCCGGTATCGCGTCGCGCGTCGATCAGCGTGGTCGTGTCGGCGCGGCTGCCGTCGAGCGTCGCGTCGAGCATCCAGTCGCCGACTGGCTTGTTGAGCGACCCGCCGAGCGAATACGTCGTCGCGCGCCGCCGCCGTTCGAGCGGATCGTCGTCGATCGTCCGCACCGCGCTTGCGCCCCCGTCGGTCAGCGTCACGACGTCGAGACCCGAAAGCGAGCGGCTGAAGCCGCGTTCGATCCCGGCGTTGAGCGAGTATGTCCCCGAGCCGGGGGCATCGCCCAGCGTGTCGTTGATCGTGGCGTCGAGTTCCCAGGACTCGGCATCGGCGCGCAGGCTGCGGAAGGCCGCCGGATCGGGATCGCCCGCGACCGTCGGCGTGCTGCCCGGGGTCTGGACGATGTCGCGCTCCGCCTCGGTCAGCATCGAATTGGTGTTGAACTCGAAACCGATATTGGTCCGGCGCGAACCGTCGATCGTCAGCTGCGACAGCTCGATCTCGCCATTGGCCGTGCCGCCGCGGTCGGGGCCGCCATATTCCAGCTCCACCTCGCGCGAGGCGAAGTTGTCCTTCAGGATGAAGTTGATCACCCGCTGGTCGGCCGGATAGCCGAACTGCAGCGCCACTTCCTCGGGCAGGACCTCGACTTTCTGGATTGCCTCGGGCGGGTAGCGGCGAAACTCGCGAAAGCCGCCGACGCGCTGGCCGTTGACGAGGAACACCGGGCGGCCCGATCCGCGCCCGCGGCCCGATCCGGTCTGCGGCGCGAGCTGTTCGATCAGTTCCTCGATCGAACCCGCGCCGTAGGACGCGATCTCCTCGGCATCGAGTTCGAGCACCGGCGGCACGTCGGTATCGACCTGGCCGCGCAGCCGCTCCGCCGTGACGACGATCTCGGCCTCGCCCTCTTCCACGCGCTCCTCCACGCCCGGGGCGGCGCCATCCTGCGCGATCGCGCCGGCAGGGGCGGGATCGACCTGCGCGGCGGCCGGGGCGGCGGTGAAGGCGGCAATGGCGACAAAGGATGCGGTCGTGGACAGTCTCGGCAAGGTGCTCTTTCCTCTTGTCGTTGGCCCTCTCCCCCGCAGCGGCGAAGTGCCAAGGCGGCGGCCGGCGCGCAATCCCCGGACGCGTAACGAATTGTCGCACGAAGCTTTCTGGGCGATTGACGCGAATGGGCCGCCCCTGCGCCCGATCGCGGAGAAGGCTTCCCTTTTGCCGCCCGCGCCGCTAAAGCGCGCGCCCGATCCCCACACTCTTGCAAACGGAACGATTACTGGATGGCCAAGGAAGAACTCCTCGAAATGCGCGGCAAGGTGGTCGAACTGCTGCCCAACGCGATGTTCCGGGTGGAGCTCGAAAACGGTCACGAGGTACTCGGCCATACCGCCGGCAAGATGCGCAAGAACCGCATCCGCGTGCTCGTGGGGGACGAGGTTCTGTGCGAGCTGACGCCTTACGACCTGACCAAGGCGCGCATCACCTATCGCTTCATGCCCGGACGCGGCGGCCCGGGGCCGCAGTAAGCGGTGCCGCCCCTGCCCCGGCCCGGCGAACGCCGCCCGCAGGCGCGGGGGCTGCCATGAAAGGCCGCCCTGGGGCCGCCACCGGGGACGTAACGGGGGCCACGACGAGAGCCGCGACGGCGCACGCGACGGGGGCCCGGGCCCGGATGCCGACCCGATGACCGATTTCTCCTCTCCGCGCCAGGCGGCGGGCGACCGAGCGCTGCCTGCGCTCCTCCTCGCCTCCGCCAGCCCGCGCCGGCGCGAGCTGCTGGCCCGCCTGGGGGTGGAGCCGGCCGGGATCGCCCCTGCCGATATCGACGAAAGCCCCCTGCCCGGCGAACTGCCGCGCCCCTATGCCGCGCGCATGGCGCGGGAAAAGGCGCTGGCCGCGGCCGATGGAACGCGCCACGTCCTCGCCGGCGACACCGTCGTCGCGGCCGGGCGGCGCATCCTGCCCAAGGCGGAGGACGAGGCGACCGCGCGCGCCTGCCTGCAATTGCTGTCGGGACGGCGGCACCGGGTCTTCTCCTCGGTCGCGCTGCTCCACCCCGACGGGACCCTGCGCGAACGGCTGAGCGAGACGAGCGTGCGCTTCAAGCGCCTCTCGCGCGAAGAGGTCGACGCCTATATCGCCGGCGGCGAATGGCACGGAAAAGCCGGCGGCTACGCGATCCAGGGCGCCGCCGAAGGGCTGGTGGCCTGGATCCAGGGCAGCCATTCGGGCGTGGTCGGCCTGCCGCTGTTCGAAACGCGCGCGCTGCTCAAGGCGGCAGGGTTCGCCCTTGGCTGACTGGCTGGTCGAGGAAGGGATCGGCGAACACCGCGCGGTGCGGATCGCCGATGGCCGGATCGTCGAGGCGCACGTCGAATGGCCCGGCCGGGCGATGCCGGGCCAGGTGCTCGAGGGCCGCCTGCTCGCGCGTAATGCCGGCGGATCGCGTGGGAGAGTGGCCCTGCCCGGCGGCGAAGAGGCGCTCGTCGGCCGCCTGCCGCGCGACGCGGCCGAAGGGGCCGGCCTGCGGGTCGAGATCGTGCGCGCCGCGATCGGGGAACGGGGCCGCAGCAAGCTGGCGCAGGCCCGGCCGAGCGCCGCGGAACCGGCCGCGCCCACGCTGGCCGAGCGCCTTTCCGCCGCTGGCCGCGCGGTGCGCGTGGTCCACGCCTTCCCCCCCTGCGACTGGGACGAGCTGGTCGGCGAGGCGTTCGACGCGCGGATCGACTTCGCCGGCGGCACCCTGCTCCTCGCCCCGACGCCGGGCATGACCGTGATCGACATCGACGGGGCCTTGCCCCCGCGCGAGCTGGCGCTCGCCGCCTGCGCCCCGATCGCCGCCGCGCTGCGCCGTTTCGGGCTGGGCGGGACGGTGGCGATCGATTTCCCCACCCTCTCCGCGCGGGAGGATCGCCGCGCGGTCGACGCGGCGCTGGGCGCGGCGCTGGAAGGCTGGCCGCACGAGCGCACGGCGATGAACGGCTTCGGCCTCGTCCAGATCGTCGCGCGGCTGGAGCGGCCCTCGCTCCTCCACCTCGCGCATGTCGCGCCCGCCGCCCTCGCCGCGCGGCGCCTGCTTCGCCGGGCGGAACGGGTGGCGGAGCCGGGCGCGCTGCTGCTCGCCTGCCACCCGGCCGTCGCCGCGCAGCTTGCCCCGCCCTGGCTGGAGGAGCTGACCCGCCGCACCGGCCGCGCGGTGCGGATCGAATCCGACGCCGCCCTTGCCCCGGAGGCCGGTTTCGCGCAGGCGGTGGCGGCATGACCAAGCCCCGCCCCTGCCCGATCTGCAAGAAGCCGCGGCGCGAGGAATTCGCCCCCTTCTGCTCCGCCCGCTGCCGCGACCGCGACCTCGCCCAGTGGTTCAACGATGGCTATGCCGTACCCGGCCGCCCGGCGTCCCCGGACGAGATCGCGCGCGAGGACTGATTCCCCCCTTGCCAAGCCCGGCAGCCTTCGCCATAGGGCCGCTTCCAACCGCTCGCCGGCCTTTTCCGAAGGGTCGTTCGCAGAGTGCGCCCAGGTAGCTCAGTTGGTAGAGCATGCGACTGAAAATCGCAGTGTCGGCGGTTCGATTCCGTCCCTGGGCACCACCCCATCTATTTTTCGGTGTCTTTCCAGTCGTTTGCCGAGGTTCGGCAATTTTCCGGCGCACTAGGTTCGGCAAATTGCGACTCTAATCGCGCAAGCGCGCTGTCCGCGAGACGGGCACGGTTGGCCTTGGCGCGAT
Source organism: Pelagerythrobacter marinus (assembly GCF_034375205.1). NCBI lineage: Bacteria > Pseudomonadati > Pseudomonadota > Alphaproteobacteria > Sphingomonadales > Erythrobacteraceae > Pelagerythrobacter > Pelagerythrobacter marinus. Next base: position 1,900,315 of record NZ_CP139719.1, read on the forward strand.
AATGCACGAAGGTGTCAGACTTCCTGTGGCCGGTCACTGCCTGGCCCTCGGCGTCGGTGGCGCCGCGCTCGACCATCTGCCGCGATACGGACTTGCGCAGCCCATGAAGCGAGCACTGCGGTAGCCCGGCCTCATCGCACCACTTGCGCACGCGATTGCCCAGCCCTGCATCGGTGAAGGGTTTTCCGTAGACGGTGGTGATGAGGAAGCGGATCGGAGCGGCGGGAAGCGCGTCGATCGCTGCACGCGTGGTCGAGAGCATCGGGACGCTCGTCTCATGGCTGCCCTTCGCGTGCGCAACGTAGATCCGCCCGTTGCGGATATGGTCGCGCTCGATCTTGTTCACGTTGCAGCGTCGCCCCGCGGTGTTGAGCGTCAGCTCCAGCGTCAGCCGAGCCATAGTGCCGAGAGGATGCGTTGCCCGGAACTGCTCGATCTCGTCGTCAGTCCAATCGTGGAACCCGGCACCGTCTTTATATTTGGCAGTCAACTCGACCGGATTGCTGTTCCGCCACCCGAGGCGAATGGCGTGGTTCATCAGGCCCTTGAGCTTCTTGCGCAGGTCGTTCGCTGCTCCCGGCCTGTCGGCCATCTCCGCAAGCTTCGCGTCGAGCCATCCGACCGTTACCCTTTCGACCGGACGGCGGCCGTAGCGCCTTCCCTTCCTGTCCTCCCGGTTGAGAAAGCGATCGATGACCTGGCCGGCGACATGCTGATACCGCGGGCTGTTCTTGGTCCAGTGCACCGAAGCCTTGTAGCGCCGGAAGAGATCGTCGAGCGACCGCGGCTCGACCGGTTTCGGGCTCTTGGCGCCCTCCTTCGGGAGTTTGCCATCGCGCAAGATCGCCGCGACCGCCTCGAGCATCTCGGGCGAACCGGGCGGCCCAGGCACCATGGCGCTGCGGTAACCGGCCTTGCGGAAACGATATCGGATCTTGCCATGCCGGTCGCGTTCCGGTCGAACGTTGCGCGGCAGGTCAGTCGTCATCCGTCCATTCCTCCTCCGCCGCTGGCGGGGGCGGCGATTCGCCGATGATGACTTCGATCTCTGCTTTTTCCAAGCGCATGACGATCCGCGCGCAGTGGAACCCGGCCCTCGCAACTGCCTTGGTCGCTCGGTTCATGTCGTCCTGCGTGATGCGCGCTGGAGCGGTCATCGGTTGATCCTGTCGATATTCCCGTGCTTCACGTCGAATCTGACGGCGACGACCCACGGGTTGTCCTCCCAGCGCTGACCGGGCCTGTCGTGGAGGCTGTTCCAAAGCAGCTCGAACATGCGCCGCTGGCTGATCGCCGCCCCGCGGATGAAGCTGTACTCGGCGCCCTCCGCGATCGCATCCTCTTCGCTGATCTCCGCCACTCGCTGCACCCGGACGTCGGTCACAAGCAGCGTCAGGCGCGAAGCCCAGCGAGGCATGTGGATGGATGGATTCCACGGTCCCCAATACGGTTGCCATCCATGGTCCGGGTCGGTCCGGTAGTGAACCCTTCCGCCCCTCGCTTGGCTTGGCTTCTTTCCCCAGCCTATGCCGCTGACCGCGAAAGCCTCGCGCACGTAGAGCCGGTCGCCGGGGGCGTAGGGCATCTTCTTGACGAAGTTCCGCGTGCAGGGGCTGCCATCGATGTTCTGCCCCCAGTTCCAGATCTTGCCCTTGCGATCTGGCGCACAGAAGTTGCCCATGCTGTCGATGAATGGCGCCGGCTTGATCAGCCGCCGCGTCTGCGTCTTCCGCCCGTCGAGCAGCGCGCGAACCATCGGGGCTGCGAAGATGATGCCCTTGTCAGCCATTGCCAGCGCTTCCCGAATAATCCGGCAGCAGGTTCGGCATGTCGCCGGTGTCGTAAGCCGCTGCTATCCGCGGCCGCACCTCATCGCTGACCGTGCGCCCATTCGGCAGGACGATGTTCGCCATGAACTCGTCCTCAAATACGCTGATCTCGCTCTCGACCGCTTCGAGCTTCGCCTTGATGACCAGCGCCAGCGCGCGCCACCGCTGACGGCATGCTTGCTCCCATGCTTTGTGAGCCGCGTCTGCAGAGCGATCTCGACCAGTCGGCGTTACGGTGAATTCAGTGTCGCCGCGATCGGGCATCGGAAGAACGAAACGCACTTGGCGACCGAGCATGGTAAAGCCGATCACCGCCTGGTCCGCCGACCACCCGGACATGAACTGGTCCGCACCGTAGCGCTCGAGGATCCGCTCGATCTCGGCTTTACTGTTGGCGACCGGGACGCTCGTATCTTTCGCGTATCGGCTCATTCCCAAATCCTCCTCCGCGGCAGATGCCCGGTCGAAATCAGCTGCGCCCTCGCCTCGTCACGACTGATGCGGCGCCCGGCCGACCACGGTCCGAACGCTGCCGACACCGCCGCCTGGGCTTCGCCGTAGGCTTGTTCGGCCGCGTCGAGCTGCGCGAACGCATCGGCCAGGGCGCGGGTGCGCTGGAGTTGCGTGTCTTCGGCGCTCGGCAAATGGAGAACCTTGCCCGGCATCGAACGCTTCTTCGGTCGCGAGGTCATTCGTCATCCCTCTCATGCAGTCCCGCCGCGATCTCCTCGCGAGCGACTGCGAACCGGCGCAGACTGTCCTCGGCGGGCTCGCCAGCGCGGCGACATGCGACGATCTTGGAATCGAGCCAGGCCAGCGTGTCGGCACGCTCGCTCGTGGCGCTGCGTGGCAGATCGAGCGCCGCGCGGATAAGGCCGGAGCCGCTCATGCCGCCGCCCTTTCGTCCTGCTGGCCGGCTGCGACGTTTGCGCGCACCAGCGCCTCGGCGAGCGGCGGGCAGACGCTGTTGCCGCACTTGGCGACCTGGGCCGTCTTGGTGATCGGGTCGCCGGCAGCATCCCGGTCGATGATGTAATCCGGCGGGAACCCCTGCGCGTTGAAGAGCTCGCGCGGCGAGAGCATCCGCATGCCGATATCGACGATGACGTATTCCTCGCCCGCGATAGTGACGGTGACCAGACCGAAGCGGTCCTGAACGGTGACTGTGCCGAGCGGGCTTTCGAGGCCGTGACCGTCCTGCTCGTTCCCGTAGTATTTGATCATGAAGGCGCGGACTTCGGCCATGTGCGTGCCGGTGGCGCAAACCGTGTGCAGCGGTTCATCTACTCCGACACTGCTTGACCTGTCGTGGCTATCCTCCCCGCCGCGCAGCTTGACCAAGTTAGATGTGACAAGCCGCTGCTGACTACCCTTCGTCGCAATGGTCGAAATCGGATCGTCCGCAGCACGCCCGGCGAGCTTATCGTTGTTCGGGCCGCCATTGGCCTGTTCGATGTGCGCGGTGACGACGGCATGTCGAGGTGCGCCCGCCATAACCGTGTGGAGCGGCTCGGACGGATCGATCCCCTTCCCGTTCTGGGCAAACTTCTGCATGAACGCCGCGACCGCAACATTGTGATCCTTCTGCGACGCGGTGACCGTGTGAAGAGGACCCTCAACCGAGCGGTTTGCGCCGCCCTGCTGGGCGTAGCTGGCGAACGGCGCGAGGACGGCATCGACGCGGCCCAACGGCGCGCTGCCACCAGGTCGCTTCACGTAGCTGTTCGCGGTGACCGTATGCAGCGGTTCGTCTGCAGCATGCCCGACCGCGCCGGCCCGGAACTTCGTGATGTGCGGCACGACGAGCGCGCTATCGCCGCTTTGCGTGACCGTCGGGAACGGCTCCTTGGGCCCATGGCTGCCCTGCCCGCGACGTTTCCCCTTGTTGTCGACATCGCCGTGCGCCGTGCGCGCGAAGAGCGGCGAGGCACCCTCTGCCGGCACGATGAACGGTGCCGGATTGTTCACGACGAATTTCATGATCCCGTGCGCGATCCGCCGCAGCGTCTTCTCCGCCAGCGGCTTTTTACGCTCGAAGATCGACGGACAGGGAATCGACCAGTCGATGATCTCAGCCGCCGTGCGCCACGGCTTGAGCGTGTCGGGGCGCTTTACCTTGAAACCTGCCTTGCGCTGGCGGCGGGCCCATGCCTCCCGCTCATCGGGATCGGCCGGCGCATGTGTCGGCTCGGGCCAAACGATCGGCTCCCCATCGCAGCGAGCAATCATGAAGAAGCGCTTGCGGATCGTCGGCGCGCCGTAGTCGCATGCGCGCAACTCGCGAAACTGCAGCTTGTAGCCCGCCTTGCGCAGCTCGCGGCACCATTTGTCGAACGTCTCGCCCTGCCGCTCCTTGATCGGCTTCCCTTGGTCGCAGAGCGGGCCCCAGGTGCGGAATTCCTCGACGTTCTCGAGCAGGATGACCTGCGGCCGCACCCTTTGCGCCCACAGCACCACGACCCAGGCGAGATCGCGGATCGACTTCTCGCGCGGCTTGCCGCCCTTCGCCTTGCTGAAATGTTTGCAGTCGGGCGAGAACCACGCGAGGTCGACCGGGCGGCCTTTCACCACTTCGCGCGGGTCGACCTGCCAGATATTGTTGCGAATATGCAGGGTGCCGGGATGGTTGGCCTCGTGCATCCGGATGGCCTGTTCGTCGTGGTTGATGGCAATGTCCACGGCGCGGCCGAGCGCGGCTTCGATGCCGGTGCTAGCACCGCCGCCGCCGGCGAAGTTGTCGACGATCAGGCCCATCAGAACCCCACCCCGCTGTCTTCCGCCTGCGCATCAGCTGCATCGACGCTTTCCAGCTCCGAGCGACGCGCCTCGTAGGCCGCGACAACCCGCTGATGCAGTTCTGGCCGCGTTTTCTGGAGCCTATCGAGCGCCTTGACGCCGCCCTCGATGACCTCGGCCAGCTCTTCAGCTGATCTCGCTTTCGCTACGCCGGCCACATGATCGTCGGCCCACTCGGCAGCGCGATCCCGCTGATCTTCGACCTTGAGGGGGCGTACCGTATAGGGCGATCGCTTGGACCGCGTCTCGGTCAACGCCATCTGCTCGGGTTTGTCGATGCCGGTCATATGGCTGATCCGGATGCCCCCCACTTCCATGCCACCCCACTTCACTTTCGGGTCGCGGAACAGGGTCATCGACTTGCCGACGTACTGAGATGCGTCGGCACCCCAGATCTTCACCATTACACGGCGCATCGACTTGCAGGGGCGATAGGGCTTGTTGTTGTCGCCTTCGAAGAAGACGTTGACGGGCTGCTCGGCATTGCCCTCATTGCCGGTCACGCGCGTGATCGTGATCGTGCGCGGTCCGCCGATCAGATCGTCTGCGTTAAGCTGATCGCTCTTCGGCGCAATCGTTTGGGACATGTCTACCAAGATCTTTCTCCTTCACTCCGGTTGCGGGCCTGGCCCGCACGCGTCGGTGGCGATCGTCAGATCACCATTTCCTCTTCGGTCCGCCTTTCGGTCGGGTGGTATCCCCGCGCCTTCACGGCCGCGTGGAAGTCGGCAACGACCTCGTTGATCCGCGCCTCGAACTTGGCGGCGGCTTCGATGATCGCGTCTTGGACAGCCTGGTCCGCTTCGACACGGAAAACCGCCATCGGCAGGCCGCCCGAGTAGCTGACGAAGTCGCACCAGCGCCGGCCAGTGACGAGAAGCTGCGCCTGCACCTGGAGCGAGTATTCCTCGGGGATCGATGCGACGCCGGTCCATTCCTCGACGATCGTCTGGACCTGGTATTTCTGGCACCGCGACTTGCACTCGATCATGCCGTCAGCACCGACCAGACCGTCAGGCGAGCAACCGAGCGTGAAGCCCCATTTGTCGTTGGTGACGAAGCCGACTTCCTCGACGGGCGCGTACTCTCCGCTGTAGAGCGCGCGGGCCAATATCTCGTCCTCGTGGCCGCGCAGCATGGCGTCGGAGATGTATTGCGGTTCGACGAAGTGGCTGATGCGCTGCGCGGCAAGCTCCCAGAGGTGGGCGCGCGTCTTCACATTGTCCGCGATCTTGAGCTTGGGCGTCAGGATGCGATCGATCTCGCTCGCCGTCAGCAAGCCGCAGCGGGCCGCGTGCCATTCGTCGCTGCCCTGCACGAGGTCGTTGTGGTACTTGATCGTCATCGCAGCACGATCTCCCCCGTCGCCACCGCGGCGGCACCGGCCATGAGGCCGTTCGCCATGAGCGCGACGAGCAACCCGAGGACCAGGCCAAGGGCGGCGCCGAGGGCGTGGTGGCGGGTCAGCACGACACGCGCTCCCGGCATTGGACGCGCAGGCCATGCAGGGGGCACGTAACGACCCCATCCGCATCCGGTTCAAACGACGAGAGGTCGACCTTGCGATGCGGGCAAAGCAGCCGGCCGTCAGCTAGGCGCCGCGGTTCGACAATCTTGCCGTAGCGCTTGTCGAAGGCATCGAGCCACTTGGGGCGGTGGGGCGGCGAGTAGGTCCAACCCGAGACGCGACACCGCCGCTTCGCCAGATATGGCTTGCGCGGCACTTCCCGCCCCCGCTGAGCGAGCGGTGCGACCGCGACAGTGACCTCGGGCTTTTGCCACCATCTGCATTCGGTTATCTGGCGAACCTGCTTCGCAGTCAGGAAGCGAAAGTCGACGTGGAAGTGGACCGGCTCAAAGCCTATATCCTCCCGGTCGCGATGCGCGGGACCGAGCGTCGGCCACTGACCCGCGTACCCGCAATATCGGAAGTCGATGACCGGCACCATGTAGAAGCGACCGACGACCGGGGGCTCGCGCAATTCGGAGAGAAGCGGCGCACTCATCATCCCGCCCCCACCAGCGACCGGTCCACGCCAACCGCATCATCCCGCAGCGCATCGAACGGCCGCTCCGGCTCGAAGTCGTAGATCGGCAGCGCGAACAGCTCCTCGGCGTAGAGCGGACGCATCGCCTTCGGCGCGCCGGTGGCCTCGCACTTGCGCCAGACTGCCTGCGACTTCTGCTTGATCGCATAGCTGCGCAGGATGCCGGTCCGCCGCGCTTCGTCGCGGGCGTGGATCAGCAGTGCGTCCTTGTGCTGCAGCCCGGTCGCGTCCTGGGCATTGGCGAGCGCTTCGGTCAGATCGGCCGGTTCGCCAATATCGAGAGGGATGGCAGGGTGCAGCGAGCCGTGCGGGACGCGCCACGCCCGAAACGTGGTCGTCCTGGCGCCGTATGCGATTGCAGGAGCCAGCGAGAGGCGGTGAAGGCGTTCGGGCTGGCTCATGCTGCGCCTCCGGCTCTCGAAGCCAATTCGGCAGCGATCACTTCCGAGACGTCGGGGATGCTCCCAATGAGATCGAGCCACCGCGCTGCGCGCGTTTCATCGTAGGGGCACTGCGTGGCCTCGAATGTGCAACCGACCTCGGCAGTAACCGCGCCGCGGCGCAGGTTCTCAAGGCGGTCGTATACGGCCCAGGCGGCAGGGGTGACTGGCCGGAGTTCGGTCTTGTCGAACAGCGACCCCCAGATGTTGCCTGCGATCCCGCAACGAAAATCTGCAGGATCGATGTTCTCGAGAACGGCGCGCGCCTGCGGGCGACGGTGCCAGTCCGAGGCCTGTCCACGCCCGCCCGCTACCTCAGCGGACGTGGAGGTTGCGCCGGCGGAGCGCGCTGGGGGGACGGCGCGCGGACGGTGGGGGGCGGTAGCGACGGCGATTTTCGAGGGGGCGTTCATGCGCGGTACTCCAGCACGTACCGCTTCGCCTCTTCCTTGCTGACGTCCTTGCCGTCCCAATCAAGATAGACGGTGTCAGCATCGAGGGCGTCGATGATGTCGCAGATTGCCTGCTTCTGGCTGTCAGTGTCCTGCTGCTGCATCGCGCCGAGAGCCGTGGGCTCTTCATGGTAGCGCTGCAGTGCCTTGAACGCGGGACCGTCCTCGTTGAGGTCCCAGCCCTTCAATGTGCCCCACTTAAGGGAAAGGCTCTCCGCCATGCTTCATCTCCAACTTGCCCCGGGGTCTGCGCTTTCGGCTCACCCGGGCTGTTGGAGAGATAATCACAGGTTGTGACTTTCCCGTCAAGAACAAAATTCACATTTTGTGATCGCAGTGTTATGCGTCCTGCACGGCATCACGCTGGAAAGGAGACTGTGACCATGGAATGTTGGGCAAAGCTAATTGTCGCCGGGACGCTGATTCAGGTGCTTTTCCTGATCTTGACGATCCGCGAATATCGGCGACACGGCGAACTCTTGAGGCTGATCCAGAACAACCAGACCGCCAAGCCCGACGATGATAAAGCGTCGGGCGACAAGGCGGCATGCCGAGGAAAATGAAGATGGCGAAGCGAATCGAAGTGACGGTCGAGATGCTGGACCGTGCGGCCGGCTGCCTATTTCACTCCGGCGTTCTCAGCGCTCAAGCAGGTGAGCCAGATCGGCTGTTGCTAAGTCAGATTCTACAGGCAGCCCTTGGAGACGCGATACATATCCCGCGTGACGTCGCACTCTCGTCGAGAGATCGAAAAAGCCCCTTGCCCGATCCGCAATCTGACGAGCTGTAAGCTCGCCCCTTCCTTGCTTGGTTCGGAAATTATGGAAGGTGAAGAAGGGCTTGATCCCGTGAATCGCATTCCGGCTGATAAGAACGAAATGGGCGACTTCATGCCGCCGCCTTGCCGATCTCTCGATCTTGTTCTTCAGTGGTTGCCATGCCTCGGCGTAGGCGGGGTGCGCGTCGATAAAGCACTCGACACTTCTGTTCGTCATCGCGACACGGGTTTCAAACGACTGCACCACTTCGAACACCTGCCTGATCGGATGTGACGCTTCCTGCATCGGAACGCCGTGAAGCGCAGCGAACAAAGCCGACAGGTCAACCTCCACCTGTGACCAGGCGTGCAGGCACTCGCCGACCTCGCGATAGACAAGATCGTGCGGGGACGACATGCGGGCGCGCTCATTATCCGGTAGGGGCATCGATCAGCTCTGGCAGCTAATTATCGGGGTGGGCGGCAAAGGCGGGCGGGTCGCTGTTCCAGGCCCACCCGCCGATACTTCCTCAACGGTAGTGCATCGCGGCGTATTCAGCGACGCGATCAACCGCCTTGTCGATGCCACTCTTGTTCGACCCGCCGAACAAGCCGCCGCTGACGCTGCCCTCACCGCGCACTGTCGAAAGCACGGTGCCGTCCGGACCGACGAAATCGACCTCGAGCACGACCTTGGACCCGCCTGTGATTCCGGCGGTTAGATAGCGACCCACGCGGCTACCCTCATTGAAGCCGACGTAGCGGTAGCGCACCGTCAGCCCGTCGCCGCGTGCGAAGATCGGTGCATCACCAGAGAATAGCGCTTCTTCAAGCTGCTCCTGCGTGTAGGCCAGGTTCTCTGCATCGACGGGCACGATCATCTCACGGTCGCGCTCCACTTTTGCAGTGCTCGACCGATAGTTGGACCGATCCGCGGATTCGACCGTGAGCGCGCTGTTTGCGCACGCGGAAAGCACGATCGCCGCAGCGATCGAGATGATAACGTTCTTCATAGTTCCCCCTGTTGTTGCCCCTAAAATGATCAGTCGTCAGTGCCCGTTCGCGAAAGTGCTTTGGCAACCTCCGAAATCTGTCGCCGCACCGAGCTATCGGCGCTCATCCAAATTTCCAGAATGTCGCTCGGCAAATCGTTCGGATTATGGTCAAGCAAGTGGCCGGGCGTCAGATTAAGCGCTGGTGCCAGCTTCCGCAGCCACTTGGCTGATAGCCCCCGCTCACCCGATTCCAGATAACCAATCATGTTCGCGTTGGTCCCGACCAGCTCAGCCAGCTTCGCCTGCGTCAAACCGCGATATTCACGCCACGCCCGGAGGTGATTTGGGCCGCCATTTTTTGGCTGTTCGCTGAGGTCGTCGGGCATGTTCACAATATGCCATGACGGACAAATCTCGTCTCCGCACAGACTGTGACAAATCGCGCTTGCCATTATAGTCACAATATGTGACAAGACGGCATGTCGAACACACCTTCACCAAAAGCGCTGACGGAAGCCACTGGCATCAGTCCGTCGTATGCGAGCATGATCCTCAGTGGCGCGCGGGTGCCTGCGCGCCCTCTCGCGATCCACATCCTCCGCAAGACGGGCTGGCGGCATCCGATCCTCGCCGACTTGAGCGACGAGCAGATCGACGTGCTCGAAGAGGTCGAGCCGTATCGCGGTAAATCCCCCGACCAGCGGGACGAGGCGGCATGAGCGGGCCTCGCTACGTCGTCGGCACGGGTGCCCCGAGCCTCTTCGTCCCTGAGACGGCGGGCCACATCCTGCTCAGCGACGGTTCGTCCGTAGATGCGCCATCGCGTCGTCAAAAATCTTCTCAAGGAAAATCTGACAATGCTGCTTGATCGCATACACGCGGTCTGCCCCGATCGTGTTTGGCATGGCGTCGGACTTCTCGGTTTGACGCAAGATCGCATCGAACAGTTCTCGGGCCTGCGCTTCCGAGTAACCGGCCTGAATGACGACGAACGCCCAAAGGTGCGCGGTCGCGGCATTCTGCGCGGCGAGACTGCCGAAAATCTGATCTGTGGTCGCAAAATCTTCCGGCGTTGCCATTCCGGTTCTCCTTTCGACGGATCGATAGCAAGCCGGCCCTCCCCCCACCACCGGGATGAAGCAGCATGATCCGCGCGACCCTCATTCTCGCCGGCCGCCGCTATTTCTTCCAGTGGTCGCGCCTCGCGCGTCCCGCGAACGACGGGAGGGCGTGAGCCGTGGAGGACGTCGCAACCGCCATCTACGCCTGCATGGTTCTTGCGGTGCCGTTCCTCCTCGGTCTCGCCATCGGCCGCGGCGCTCGTCGTCCCAAGCCGACCCTTGAACACGCGTTTGGCTCGCGGGTCATCGCCGCAATCCATGACGTGCGATCCCGCCGTCAGTTCGTCGGCGAAGGCATGATCGTCAGCAACACGATGCGCATCCAACTGCCGGACGCGCGAGCGATCGACATCGAAATCCGGGAGCCCACCTGAATGCCCACCGTCACCATCGACACGTCCCCGCCCGGCTCCTGGCGCAACGCGCGCAACCCCGAGGGTCCGCGCTGCGCGGCCTGCGGACAGAACACCTGCGCCCACAGTGATCTCGTTTTTCACGGCGTCGTGCCTCCGATCGAGCTGAGCGACGCGGCTGGTCCTTCCTCCTTGCATGATCGGAGTATCGCCCGTGACCGATAGCCCTGTCGTTCCGAACCGCACTCCGCTGTCGGAAACGCAGTTCCGCGCCAACTGGCTCGTGGCCCTCGCGCGACTTTGCCGCGCGCATGGCGACGACCAGGTCGCGCTCTGGCTTGGCGTGTCCGAGCGTCACCTGCGAAACCTCAAGAGCGGCCAGTCCCTCCCGAGCGCCGACAAGATCTGGAACCTGCTGGCTTACGACGCCTCGGCACATGACGAACTGGATGCTGCGTTCGGCGTGAAGAACGTCGACGAGGCCGCGGTCTGCACCACCGATCCGCTGACGCTCGACATGATCTCGGTCGCGCAGGAGGTCGCTGAGCACGAGTGCCCGACCAGCCACGGCGGGTCGAAAACCACCGATCACGAACTTCGCCAGAAGGACGAGCCTCGTCTGCGCCGGGTGCACGGCATCATCGGCGGCTGGCTTCATCGCCTCGACGCGATGCGCGGCGTGGTGACGCTTCCGATCCACCGCCCTTCCCCCACGAAAGCCGAGAGGAACTGACCATGAATACGCACATCATCGCCGCGCTCGTCATCATTCTGTCGAGCGGTGTGGCACTTGCCACCACAATCCTCTGGCTTCGCGAGCGTAGCCGCCACCGGAAATCGAAGCGCTTCATGCGACAGGCGGTGCAGCTCGCCGACCGGCGGGCTTCGCAGATCGACCGCCTCGAGAACCAGGCGGCAAGTGACGGCAATCGCCTCAGCGAGCTCCGCGTCAGGAACGCCGAGCTGACCACCGAGCGGAACACGCTGCGCGACAAGATCGCCAAGCTCCAGCCCCTCGCCGACAAGGCCATCGCCGCCCAGCAGCAGCGTCTCCGCGCTTCGCAGGCCGCTGCGCAGAAGCGCCGCAAGGCCAAGGTCGCCGCACAGTGATCCCGGCGCGGGACGTGGCGGCCGCGAGAGAGGGAGGATGGGTCGTTCATGCCTGTCGCGCCGCCCGGGCGGTGGTCGCCGCTCCTTCGACCTGAGCCGCCGGCGTGAATCCTCCCCCGCCACACAGCATTCGAAAGGAACTGAATATGGCCGAAGTGACCGATGACAGGCTCCGCCTTTTGATCGAGCGGATCGAACGCCTCGAGGAAGAGAAGAAGGGTATCGCCGACGATATTCGCGATGTCTACGCCGAGGCCAAGGCTGTCGGCTACGACACCAAGATCATGCGCCAGGTCGTGCGTCTTCGGAAGATGACGCCGGACGATCGCGCCGAGATGGAAGCCATCCTCGAGAGCTATAAATGCGCGCTCGGGATGGGCTTCGACAGCACTCCGCTTGGCCGTGCGGCCAGCGAGTACGACGAGCATCTCAGCGCGATGGACGCCAAGGGCATCGGTGTTTCGATGGGCGTTGGCGATGGCCCGATGCACCCGCTTAATGAAACAGCTCGCCGACAGGCGGCGGCATGATCGTAATGGGGTTCCCTCCTGCAAGCCTTTCCGGCCATGCGAAGGGCGGGTGGCGCGGTAGGTCCGCCGTGACGCGCAGGTGGCGCGAAGACGCACGGCTAGCGACATTGGCCGCAAGGCCGTGCGTTCCTGCGGGAGGCGACATCCCAGTCCATTTTCGGTTCGTGCCGCCCGACAGGCGTTCCGACCGTCTAAATTTCCCTAATCGGATCAAACCAATAGCCGACGGCATTGCCGACGCCTTGAAGGTCAACGACCGGCGCTTTTTGCCCTCATACGAATTCGCTGCGCCAGAGCCGCCTGGACGGATCGAGATCACGTTTGTGGAGGTGTCGGGATGAGCCAGAATCGCTCCTCGGCTGTGATGCAGCAGCGCAGCGAGCCGCACGACAGCCTAGACGACTTCCCCACCCCTCCTTGGGCGACGCGGGCGCTGTGCGAATGGCTCAATGCGCGTGGCGAAGAGACGGCGCACTTCAACGTGCGGGAACCTACCGCAAACCGGGGCCACATGGTCGCGCCGCTGCGAGAGTATTTCCGGCGCGTCGAGGCGAGCGATGTCCATGACTATGGCGTGGGGTTTCCGGTCGGAGACTACCTGTTCGGTCCAGAACCTGAGCTGATCCACTACACGATCACCAACCCGCCGTTCCGCCTCGCAGAGCAGTTCATCGAGCGCATGGCGGCCACGAGCGAATTCGGCTTCGCGGTCCTCGTGCGCGCGGCATTTCTCGAAGGCCAAGGCCGATTCGAGCGGCTGTTCTCGAAGAACCCACCTTCCCATGTTCTTCAGTTCTCCGAGCGCGTCGTCATGCACAAAGGCCGTCTCGCGCCTGAAGGCTCGACGGCGACCGCCTATGCATGGCTTGTGTGGCTTGACGGCGGCGCAGGCGATAACGGCGAGACCTACTGCGAGTGGATCCCGCCCTGCCGAAAGCGCCTGGAGCGCCCCAGCGACTATCCGGAGGTCGCCGCGGCATGAGCTCGGCCGTCCGCCTCCTCAAAACCGTAGCGCCTACTGCTTGTCACCCCCGACAGCTTGCGGATCGGAGGTCGCAATGACGACGTCCGAGCAGCAGTACGCCTACCAGCGCATGCGTCGAATGCCTGAAATGATCGAGGCAACCGAGCGCAAGCTGCTAGGGCTCTATCGCGAGGCTCGGCGGTATGGGATGGCCGATCTTCTCGAGAGCCGGCGCCTCTACCACGCGGTATCGCGTGCCGATTGCACGAACGCGAATGATGATCGCGCCAGTTCCTCAGTCGGCAGCGACGTCGCGGCTGCAGGTGAGCGCCAATGAGGCAGGCGGTCCCCGTCATCCACGTGCACGCGCGCGCTGAGCGTGAGGCGTGGGATGCGTACCGCGCGATGCTCGAGCAGCAGCGCGCGAACCCCGCCCTTTTCGACAACCGCGCCTGGGGGCGGCTTCGCGATGAAGCCTATGCCCGATGGCACAAGCATTTTGTGGTCGCGTAATGGCAGCGCTGGAGAACCTCGAGGCCGAGACTGAACTGCTCGGCCAGATGCTGTTCGAGAACAGCGTGATCGACGCGATCGCGGACAGGCTGACCGCGGGCGATTTCTCGCATGCGGTTCACGGGCGAATATTCGACCTGGCGGTATCAGAATTTTCGGCAGGCCGCGCCGCAAACCCGGTCACTCTGAAACCCTACCTCGAACGCGACGAGGATCTGCAGCAACTCGGCGGCGCGCGCTATCTTGCCGAGCTCACGGGAGGCGCGAGTCTTGCAGTTTCGGCTCGAGACCTGGCGCACTCGATTGCAGATCTCTCGCGTCGTCGGCGCATCAGGGACGGTCTCGCCGAAGCGCAAGCGCTTTGCGGCGACATGGATGCGACGCACGCGCAGATCATTGCCCACGCCGACGAGGCGCTGACCGAGAACGGCAAGGACAGCCTCCACCAGCCCACTGGTGGAGAGTGCTTCGACGAGTTGATCAGCGGCTTCTCCGAGAAGTCGATTGGCGTCACCTGCCGGTCCATCCCGTCTCTGGACGACGTTCTCGGCCCCCTGAGGCCCAAGCAGCTCGTCATCGGCGCCGGTCGCCCCGGTATGGGCAAAACGGCCGTGGCGCTTTCCTACGCGCTCGGTGCGGCCAGGAATGGCCACGGCGTGCTGTTTGTCTCGCTCGAAATGTCGAGCCGTGAACTGGCGCAGCGTCTCGCATCCGACCTCTGTTTCGACCGCGACCCTATCCCCTTCGCCGCGATCCGCGACGCTCGGCTGACGGCCGATCAGCACAAACTGCTGCACGAAGCACGCGACTACATGCGCGAATTGCCGTTCCAAGTGATCGACGCCGGCAGCCTCACCACCGGGCGGCTTTCGTCCCTCATCCGCCGTCACGCGCGCCGCATGGAAGCCAAGGGGCAGCAGCTGGAACTGGTCGTGATCGACTATCTCCAGCTTCTCTCTCCCGACGCCCGGCCGCGATCGAACTACGAGGCCGTCTCGGAGGTGTCGCGCGCGCTCAAGGCCATGGCGAAAGACCACGGGGTGCCAATCCTTGCGCTCGCTCAGCTCAGCCGCGAGGTCGAGAAGCGCCCCGACAAACGCCCCCAGCTATCGGATCTGCGCGACAGCGGTCAGATCGAACAGGACGCCGACGCGGTCATGTTCCTGATGCGGGCCGAGTACTACCTGCGCAAGGAGGAGCCGCTGGTAACCGACCCGAAGCGCATTGCCTGGGAAGAGGCGATGGAGAAGGCTCGGAACAAGATCGAGTTCATCGTCGCCAAGCGCCGGAATGGGGTTGAGGGCAGTGCCCATGGAGAGTTCCATGGCGCCTATCAGGCGGTGCGTGGATGAGCGGCTTCATCGCCATGCAGCGCGAAGCGCTCGACCACCCGCTCCTGCAGGACGCGGAGCGGTTCCGCGCGTGGTTCTGGCTCATCGCCAACGCGGCATGGAAACCGACGACGACACGCATTAAGGGCGAAACGATCACGCTGCAGCGCGGCGAGTTGTCGTTCTCACAGCGATTTCTGGCCGAGAAATGGGGCATGTCGAAGAGCCGGGTAGACCGTTTCCTCGCCGATTTGCGCGCCGAAGGCATGATCGCGACGCGTTCAAAAAACGGGGCAACCGCCGGACACAAAGCGGGGCAAGGCCAAAGCATCATAACCATTTGTAACTACGAGAAATATCAAGACCCCGAAAACGGCGCGCGGGGCAACAGCGGGGCAACGTCCGGGGCAACAGCGGGGCAACAGCGGGGCAAAGAAGAACAAGGGAACAAAGAACCTAAAGGTTCTAGCGCGCGCGAGCGCGCGCCCATCGAATGTCCGGAGGACGTTGATCCGACGGTGTGGCGAGATTTCCGCAAGCTCCGCGAACGCCAGAAGGCCCCGATCACCGAAACCGCGCTCAACGCGATCCGCAAGGAGGCCGGGAAAGCGGGATGGCGGATGAACGACGCGCTCACCGAGTGCGTGGCCCGCTCATGGCGGGGCTTCAAGGCCGCCTGGGTCGTCGACGATCACCACCAGCGCGCGCCGCCGAGCGTGACCGGACCATCTTTCCTCGATCACCAGCTGCAACAGCACCGAGCCTGACATGCCCATCCTCACCGACCTCATCGCCCGGATCCGCAAGGCCCGCACCGAACGCGCCCTCCGCGCCACGCTGCGGCCTGACCCGGAATATCGCGATCGCCGCCTGGCTCAGTTCTCGCCCGAACGCCGCCAGCGCTATCTCGACAACATCGCCAGCATCAGCCCCGAGGAGGCAACGCCATGAACGCCGTAGCCACGATTGAGCAGGACAACGCCCCGGCCAGCAGCACTCCAATCGCGTGGCGGTCGATCGAGGCCGTTCCTGATGATCGGAAAGATGGCCGCGATGTGCTGCTCTGGGTGGGCAGCTATCCCGCGCTGTGCTCGTGGTGCGGCACATGGCTCGACGCCGTGGGGCGTGTCGTCGCGGGTGCGACGCACTGGGCGGATGTTGAGGGGCCAGGGTTGTGACGCGACCTCTCCCGCCCCGCCACCTGGTCGACCTGTCGAACCTCGAGATGCTCGACCGCTTCGAGCCCGCGCCCGACCTGCGCGACTGGATCGCCGAGACCTTCATCACCGGTGACGGCCCGCTCGTGAACGAGGAGCACGCACACCTCGCCGAGGCGCATCTCGGAATCCTGTGGACCAACTGCGACAACACCCGGAACATGCGCCAAGTCCTCGGCCAGACCGAGTTGATGCCGCCGATGGCCATGGGTAAATGGCAGCGGGCCCGAGCAATTCAGCAGATCGAAGAATGGTTCGGTGCCATGCCCGACTTCCTGATCACCTTCTCCGCGCCCGCATGCGACGGGATGAACGATGCGACGTTCTGCGCGCTCGTCGAGCATGAACTCTACCACGCTGCGCAGAAGCTCGATCAGTATGGCATGCCGGCATTCCACCGCGAGACGGGCAAGCCGATCTTCGCCATCCGCGGGCATGACGTCGAGGAGTTCACCGGTGTCGTCCGCAGGTACGGCGCTGACGCTGCCGGGGTGAGGACGCTCGTCGACGCCGCGAACGCAAAGCCTCTGATCGATGGTGCCGACCTCGATGGCGTCTGCGGCACTTGCCTGCGCGCCGCGGCCTAGTTGACCTTGGAGAGACGATAACATGGCCAGATCGAAACTGACCGACGACGTGAAAACCTTCATCGTGCAAGCACTTGCGTGCTTCGACACGCCGTCGCAGGTCGTCGACGCGGTCAACCAGGAATTCGGCGTGACCGTCACCCGCCAGAACGTCGAGAAGTACGACCCGACGAAGGTGGCGGGCAAGAACCTTGCGCCGAAGTGGCGGGCGATGTTCGAGCAGGCGCGCAAGTCGTTCATCGAGGACTCGTCACAGATCGCCATCGCGCATCGCAGCACCCGCCTGCGCGCGCTCCAGCGCATGGCGGCGAAGGCCGAAGCCAAGGGCAACTTCCCGCTCGCCGCGCAGCTTCACAAGCAGGCCGCCGAGGAGATGGGCAACGCCTATACGAACCGGCGTGAGCTGACGGGCAAGGATGGGAAGGACTTGCCGGCGCCTGCCGCGCCGGTCGCGATCTTTGCGCTGCCGGATAATGGGAGGGATGGGTGAGCGACCACGGATGGAAGCACGACGAGCTCGCGGCCGACCTGGCGCAGCACCTCCGTTCGGACAAGCGCATGGTCTGGACCGACATGCAACTTGGTCCGAGCGGCTCGCCCCGTCCCGACGTCTACACGCTCGATCGCAGCTACAGCAGACCTCTGCCGACCGCCTACGAGTGCAAGATCAGCCGATCGGACCTCCGCAGCGACACGACGTCGGGCAAGTGGCAGAAGTACCTGCAGTTCGCTGGTGCCGTCGTGTTCGCCGTCCCTGATGGCCTTTGTACCGCCGCCGACATCCCGCCTAGCTGCGGGCTGATCGTGCGGAAGGCGGCGACATGGCGGCATGTTCGGAAGGCCACGCGCAACCCGGTGAGCCTTCCGATGGATGCCTGCATGAAGCTGCTCATCGATGGGGTGAATCGGACAGTGACCGCGCCCGTTCCTCAGCCCAGGCGTGCCGAATTGTGGCGCGAGCATGAGGCCGTCCGCAAGAAGTTCGGTGACGCGGTAGCGAAGGCGGCTCGCGACCTTGCCGCCGCCGAGGATGACGCGAGGCTGGCCGCTGATGCGCGTCGTGAACGTTGGGCACGGATCGAGAGAGAGGCCGCCGCGCACCGCGAATCCCTCATTCAGCAGGCAAAGCAGCAGGCTGCCGAGTACGAGACGGCCAAGCGCGAACTGATCGAATGGCTCGGCTTGGATGATGGCGTCAGCGTCTTCGCTATCCGCCGCCGTATCGCGGAGCTCAAAGCGGATTGCAGCGCCGACGAGCGTGTGCAGCGTGTCGAACAGGCACTTGCGAATGCCCTGCGGTCGGTGCGCGCTGCTGCGGCCACTTTGGAGCCGATGACGCACGACAAGGCAGCATGAACGCCCCCGCCAAGATCGGCCACAATGGCGGCCCGGCAATCACCGCCGAGACGATCAAGCCCCAGCCCGGCCCGCAAACCGCCTTCCTCGCCTCGCCGGCCGACATCGCCATCTACGGCGGCTCGGCAGGCGGCGGGAAGACATGGGCGCTGCTGCTCGAAGACCTGCGCCACATCGGCAACCCCGGCTTCGGCTCGGTCACGTTCCGCCGCTCCACTGTCCAGATTCGCAACGAGGGCGGCCTCTGGGACGAGAGCATGGGGCTCTACCCGCTCGCGGGAGGGGAGCCGAAAGAGCACGTCCTGACGTGGAAGTGGCCGAGCGGTGCCACGTCCAGCTTCGCCCACCTGGAGCACGATAAGACCCGGCTGCACTGGCAGGGATCGCAGATCCCGCTCATCAAGTTCGACGAGCTGACGCATTTCACGCCGACGCAGTTCTGGTACATGGTCAGCCGCAATCGCTCGATGTGCGGCGTGCGGCCCTACATCCGCGCGACCTGCAACCCGGACGCGGATAGCTGGGTCGCGGACCTCATCGCGTGGTGGATCGACCAGGACACCGGCCTGCCGATTCCCGAACGGTCGGGCGTGCTTCGCTGGTTCGTTCGTGTTGGTGAAGACCTGAAGTGGGCGGATCAGCCTCAGGACCTCGCCGAATACACCATGCTCGACGAGGCCGGAAACCGCGTTCCGATCCCGCCCAAGTCGCTGACGTTCATCCCGGCCAAGCTGACCGACAACAAGGCGCTCATGGCGGCTGATCCCGGCTACATGGCCTCGCTGCTTGCCCTGCCGCTGGTCGAGCGCGAGCGGCTTCTCGGTGGCAACTGGAAGATCAGGCCGGCCGCTGGGCTCTACTTCCAGCGCTCATGGTGCCGCGTGGTAGATGCTGTTCCGGCCGGGACGGTGTTCGGTCGCGGCTACGACCTTGCTGCCACGCCGCCCACTGCCGAGAACCCGGATCCGGACGCGACCGACACGACCAAGATCGGGCGGACCCCGGAGGGCCGCTACATCGTGGTCGACAACGACTACACGCAGTCGACCCCTGCCGGTGTGGAGCGCTTCATTCAGAACACCGCATCGCAGGATGGCTACGACGTCGAAATCTCGCTCCCGCAGGATCCCGGCCAGGCAGGCAAGAGCCAGGTCGCGCAGATGGTCAAGATGCTCGCTGGCTACAATGTGCGGTCATCGACCGAGACGGGCGACAAGGTGACGCGCTTCGGGCCGTTCTCGGCACAATGCGAGGCGGGTAATGTCGACGTGCTGCGCGGCGACTGGAACGAACGCTGGTTCACGAACCTCGAAGGATTTCCGACCGCGAAGCACGACGACACGGCGGACAGCACGTCGCGCGCCTTCGAAGTCGTGTCGCTCAACCAAAAGACTGGCTGGTTCCTCTAGCGCAACATTATTGCGCATCTGCGCAGCATCCGGTAACGATATGCCATGGCGGCACAACGTTCCCTTATGGCCAATGCCTACGACCGGGCGCGCGATGTACTCCAGCGCTTCTTCCCGTACGCCTACGGGTTCAGCACCAAACACAACTACGCGAAAGACTATGGCTGGCCCGAGCATCTTGGGTTCGACGACTTCTACCGCATGTACTGCCGCTCCGGTCTCGCCGCCGCTGCCGTCGACAAGACTATCGCGAAGACGTGGCAGACGATACCTGCGCTGTGGGAGAGCGAGAAGCCGGCCGAGAGCGCAGCCGAGGAAGCGATCCGACGGCACTTCGCCAAGCGCAACATCTGGCGCGCGTTCATGGACGCCGATCGCCGCAGCATGGTCGGCGAGTACGCCGGTGCCATCATCCTCCTGCGGGACGGCAGGAAGCTCGACGAGCCGGTCGACCGCGTGGCGCGCGGGATCGAGAACGTCGCCGGCATTATTCCGGCCTGGCAGGGGCAGCTCACCGTGGCCGAGTGGGACGATGACGAGCTTAGCGAGACCTATGGCGAGCCGCTCTGGTTCCAGTTCGACGAGCAGGCCGTTGGCGACCCGCTGAACGCGAAGAAGAGCCACGTTCGGGTCCACCGCGACCGCATGCTCATCTGGTCGGACGATGGCACGCTGAATTGCCGATCCGCGCTGGAGCCGGGCTACAACGACGTTTCAGACGCCGAGAAGATCAAGGGTGCTGGCGGGGAAGGGTTCTGGAAGTCGGCACGGGGCGCGCCGATCATCGAGGCACCGCAAGGCGTCACACCCGATGACCTGCGCCGAGGCATGAACGCAGCCTCGGTCGACGACGTGAAGGACAAACTCAACGACAAGGTCGAGCAGTTCCAGGCCGGCTTCGACAACGCGCTCATGCTCGGCGGCTTCTCGGCCAAGCCGATGACGATCACCCTGCCGCAACCCAAGGAATTCTGGGAGCCGTGCGTGCAGTCGTTCGCGGCGTCCATGAGCATCCCGTTCAAGATCCTCGTCGGCAACATTACCGGGGAGCGCGCGAGCACAGAGGACAAGGTCGAGTGGGCCGAGACGTGCATGTCGCGCCGCGAGAACCGCGTCCTGCCGATCCTCAACGAGTTCATCGATCGTCTGGTCGAATGGGGCGTGCTGGAGAAGCGCGATTGGACCGTGGGGTGGGCCTCGCTGCTGGAGGCTTCGCCCGACGACAAGCTCGCCCGCGCCGAGAAGATGTCGAAGATCAACAAGGAGCAGGGCAGCGAGCCCGTGTTCCTGCCCGACGAGATCCGGGAAGAGGCGGGGTATGCGCCGGCCGATGAGGTCGAGGGCTTCGACGAGTTCCTTGCCGAGCGCGAGGAGCGGAAGCGGCAGACGGCCGAGGATGGGCAGACCGAGATCGTGCCCGACGATGAGGTAGAACCATGACCAAGCAAGTCCGCATCAACGTCCGTCACGCGATCAACAACGCGGCCATCCGCCGCGAACGCCGCGATGGTCGCGACTACATCGTCGTCCCGAGCGCAACCATGCCGGACGGAATTGTGATGAACCGGGTGCGCTACCCCGCGGACGAAATCGCCAAGGCGTTCGGGTCGCTGGAGAACACCCCCGCCCCACTCGGCCACCCGACGATCGAGGGCGCTTTCGTGTCGGCCAAGGACCCCGAAGGCCTCGCGCGCGGGTGGATCGGCGCATGGAACAAGAACGTCCGCCGCGAGAACGGCCGGGTCTGGCTCGACAAGGTGATCGACGTCGCCACTGCCAACCAGCTCGACGGCGGCAAGGCGGTGCTGGAGGCGATCGAGGAGGGCGACCCGATCCATTCCTCGACCGGCCTCTATGCCATCTTGACCGCGGTGCAGAACGACGACGAAGCCGACTGGGAGGCTAGTGACATCGTGTTCGACCACGACGCCATCCTTCTCGGCGAGGAAGGTGCTGCCACTCCTGAGCAGGGCGTGGGCCTGCTGGTGAACGCCGCGGCCGCCCCGGACGGCGAGAAGATCGACGTCATCAACTGCTCGCTCGAGGATGACATCGACCGTGATATGGGCTGGTCCATCGAAAGCATGTTGCGTGCGGTTGAAAGAAAAGAACGTCTAGGCTTGATTGAACAAGCTAAAAATTATATCACTCGGCTCATCCAGGGCGACCCGACGCCCGAAATCAACAAGGGCGACGCCCTGACCACGAACGAGGACGCCATGGACAAAGCTCAGTTCGATGCACTGTCGGGGGAGGTGAAGGCACTGTCCGACACCGTCGCCGCCATTCCCGAGACGATCGCCACCGCAGTCGCGAACGCGGTGAAGCCGCTGACCGATGCGCTCGAAGCGCAGGCCAAGGATGCCGCCGACAAGGCCGAAGCCGATCGCCTCGAACTGGCCAACAAGGTCATCGAAGCGGGTCTGCTCGAGGAGACCGTCGCCAAGGAAGCGACTGCTTCGGTGCTCAATGCGCTGCTCGAAAAGCACAAGACGCCCGCCGCGGCGTACCGCGTCAACCGCGCGTTCAAGCAGGACGGCGGCAAGCCGACCTACACCGCGCCCGAGGGGGACTGATTCATGGCACGCTACACTCGCATCCATCTCGGTCCCGCCCGCCGCAACGATCCGCAGGTTCGTGAAGCCGAAGCCGGTGCGGCGATCACGCCGGGCTCGCTGATGGTCCTCACTGCCGGCCGGTTCACGCTGGCCGGTGCCACCACGGTCGGTAAGGTCTGGCTCGCGCAGGAGAACTATCTCGCGCAGAAGAGCGTCGACGCGGCCTATACCGCCTATGCGGCCGGACCTCCCGAGGTGCGCGGCGACACCGTTCTCGGCCTCGAGATGGAGGACGACACGCACTACGCCGCGCGCGTCGCGACGGGCGTGAACATCGACGCTGTCGGCACCGCCCTGACCCCCGGCGCCAACGGCACTCTCGCTATCGCCGCGCTTGGTGACCTCGTCGTCGCCTACTCGGACGAGATCTACAACAACGACACCGGCAGCGCCCAGCTCGTCCGTATCCGCCCCGCGGCTTCGGCAAGCTACCTGACCGCAGCGGCATAACGGGGGCCACGAACATGCGCTACTTCTCTCAGAACCTCCTCACCCACAGCCGCCCGCATCAGGCGTGGTGGGGTGAGGTCAACGCCCAGCGCGATGCCTTCCACGCGACCGAGGACAACCTCGCGCCGCTGATGGGCAGCGCCGCTGGCGTCACGAACGCCGCGGCCGTCCTGCCGCGTGATGCATGGCTGGAGATGGACACCATCACCTGCCGTGTGATGCGCGACGACGAGGGTCAGGCCTACATGGCCGACCTGATGCCGCTCGCCCGGCCGATCCACATCGGCAAGATCGTGTTCGGCCACCGTGTCAGCGGCGACGCGGGCCTGGTCCGCCGTTCGATCAGCGGCAAGGTGCCGGAAGTTCTCGGCAAGGTCGACTACGACTACCGCAACACGCTCGTTCCGATCTTCAACACCGGCTACGGGCGTTCGTGGCGCGAGTGGAACAGCCTGCAGTCGGAGAACTTCGACGCGCTGGCGGACGACCAGGAAGCGCATGCCGCCGCGATCCGCGAGGACATGGCCGACTACGTCCTCGACGGCGATACCTCGCTCACCTTCGAGGGTGCGACCGGCTACGGCATCAAGAACCACCCCTACGCCAAGTCGATCAACCTCGGCTCGGCAGTCGGCGGTGCGAATATCGATCTCACCGATCCGACCACCACGGCGGACGAGATCGACGCGTTCTTCACCGGGCCGTTCGGCGCAATGCTGGATGCGAACCTCATCACCGAGCCGGTTAACCTGTACATCTCGCCGGAGATTGCCCGGAACTGGGATCGCCAGTACAGCGGTTCGGCGGGCTTCAAGGGCGGCCGTATCTGGGACTTCCTGCTGACCAATCGCCGGATCAAGCAGATCAAGGTGACTTACAAACTCAGCGGCAACGAGTTCTTCGGGTTCGTGCCGCGCGCCGACTACATTCGCCCGCTGATCGGCATGGCCGTTTCGACGACCGCTGCCGTCCGCCTCAACCCGGTCGACGACTACAACTTCCTGATCATGGGCGCGCTGGGTCTCGATATCCGCGCGGACGTGAACGGCAAGTCCGGGGTGTTCTACTCGGTGGTCGTGAACGCCTGATCATCGGGTAGCGAAGGAGAAGACCCATGAAGCAACGCATCCGTATCATCGCAGGCGGCATCTACGGCGCCAAGGGTGAACTCCCGGTTGGCACCGAGTTTGATATGGATGGCGATCCGCCCGCAGGCTGGGCTGGCCGCTACCAGGTCGTGCAGGAAGCCGCCAAACCCGAAGCGGTCGCCCTGACCGGCAAGAACAAGGCCGAGTTGCTGGAGATCGCCAAGGCCGAGGATGTCGAGATCGAGGAAGGCGCGACCAACGCGGACATTGTCTCGGCGATCGAGCTTGCCCGCGAGGAAGCCGCCAAGGCCTGAACCGCGAGGGTTTGAGACAGATATCGGGGCCGCTGCTCACACCGGGCGGCGGCCCTTTTCGTAAGGACCGATATGGCAGCGTACGGCACCGACGAAGGCTTTACGACCTGGCTCGCCGAGCAGGGCTATACCCTGCCCGATGGCGCACCCACACCCGCCGTCCTGCGCGCTCGGGGCAGTGCCTACGTCGACGGCTACGAGGCATTCTGGACCGGCACCCGCGCAAGCGGCGTGGTGCAGGAGCTTGCATGGCCCCGCACCGGCGCGACCATGAAATGCACCGTGAAGATTCCCGATGACGTGATCCCGCCGGCCGTGGTGCATGCCTCCTACCGCGCCGCGTGGCTCGACGCCGAGACGCCCGGGATCCTCGCTGGTTCGACCAGCACCGCAGGATCGCGCGTGAAGCGGCAGAAGGTTGACGTCATCGAAAGAGAGTTCTTCGACGACGGCAAGGCAGAGGTCGGCGGCGGCCCGTCATTCATCGACAGCACGATCGACGGCCTGCTCTCACAGTTCATCTGCGACGCCAAGGATGGCGCGTTCATGTGGACGTTGGGGAACTGCTGATGCTCTACACCATCGGCCACCGCGAGAACTACGAGCGCTTCTTCCGCGAGCAACGGCAGCCGATGAAGCTCGGACGCGGCCCGCATCCACGCAACCCCGGCGAGGAGTATCCCGGCGGCTCGATCTATCTCACCCGAGAAGAGGCCGAGGCAGCCGCGCCGGACGGCTATACCTCCTATGGGGTCGAGACGACGATCGAGAACACCTATCTCGTCGGCGCCGATCGCCATCTGATCGAGACTTCGCCTCTGGTGAGGCTGCCGTGAGCGACTTCTACGCCGATATGGCCCAGATGGCCCGCGAGCTGCTCGCACCCACCGACGAAGGTGGCTTGGGTCAGGGCAAGATCGAGATCGTGCGCGAAGTACCCGGAGGACCGGGGCCGAATCCATGGGACCCTCCCCTGCCCCCGACCTACACGCGAACCGCGCTCGACGGCGCCGCGCGAGGCGTCAGCAAGGACCTTGTCGGCCTCCCCGTCGAAACGGGAGGCCAGATCGTCGCCACCGACCTGCAGGTGATCGTCGCGCCATGGGGCGGTGCCTACGAGCCCGCTGACGTGCTCGAGCTCGATGGCGCGCCCGTCACAGTCCTCAAGATCGAGAACATCCCCGCTGTCGGCACGGTCTGCGCGGTGCGCTTCCTGGTGCGGCGATGAACGACGACCTGCAATCGCTGATCGACGAACTGGAGCCGGCGCTTGCCGCCGCGTTCCTCGCTGCGATTGCTATCCTGCGCTCTGGCATCAACTTCCCGCTGCTCGTTGCCGCTCTGCGCGAGGGTGACATCGAGACGGCCATCGACGCCCTCAACATCGAGCGCGGCGCCTTCACGGTCTACGTCATGGAAAAGCAGAACGGGTTCGCGAAGGCCGGTGAGAAGACGGCCGAGCTGCTCACCGAGAGCCGGGCAAGAGCGCGGCCCAAGCGCGATACTTCCTACCCTGCCCTGCGCTCGCCTGTTCTGACGCCGCCTGCCGATCCTGACGCCACCGGACCCTCTGGCCCGGGCGAACCGCCGCGGAACCCTCCGACGCTCGACGCACCGGGCGGCGGCAAGGTCATCTTCCGCTTCGACATGACGAACCCGCGCGCCGAGCAGAAGATCAGGACCGAGGCAGCTGCGCGCGTGGCGGGCTATGTCGAAGAGCAGATCGAGACCGCGCGCCGCGTCATCGCCGATGGTTTCGCTCGCGGCGAAGGCCCGCAGAACATCGCCACCGACATCGCAGGTCGCATCAACCCGATCAGCAAGCGGCGCGAGGGCGGGATCATCGGCCTGTCTGACCCGCAGGCAGGCTACGTCGAGAGCATGCGCGCGCGGCTCCTATCGGACGATCCAGAGGAAATGATGAAGGTGCTCGGCCGCTTCGGCGACGACGGGGAGTGGATCGAAGGCACGGGCCTGACCCTGCGCGACCGGCGCTTCGATGCGCAGATCAAGCGTGCAATCCGCGACGTTGCTGCCGGCAAGCGCAACCCGCTGACCCGCGCCAAGGTCGACGAAATGACAGCGAGGTACTCCGATCGGCTACTGGCGCGCCGGGCTGAGGACATCGCGCGCACCGAGACGGCAAGCGGCGTCGAAATGGCACGGGCCGAAGCGACCAAGCAGGCGCTCAACAGGGCCGGACTGCCCGGCGAGGCGGTCACCAAGGGTTGGTATCACAGCGGCGGGATCGAGAACGCGCGCGCACAGCATCTGGCCATGCACGGCAAGGAAGTGATCGGCATCGATACCCATTTCATCCTGCCGGATGGCACGCTGATGCTGCACCCGCACGACCCGGCCGGCGGCGCCAAGCACAACGTCTCGTGCCGATGCCGGGGCGATCAGGACATCGACTGGGCCTACGGGTTGTAGAAGGAGAACGACGATGACCGATGATTCAGGAGCCGACAGATGACCGAAATTCTCCACATGGGATGGCCGTTCGCGACCGTTCTCGTCGCCGCCATTCTAGGCTGCGTCATCGTCTACGGAATCAGGAGGGGCTCGTAATGGCACAGGTCGACAGCGCATCCGACAACCGCACCGCCAACAATGCTGTCCGCCACCAGTATCGCGTGCTGAGCGATGCCGAGAAAGCGCAGATGGTCGCGATCAAGGATGCTGGCGCCGAACTGCTCAACCTGATCGCCGCCGCCGGCAACAGCCGCGAGCTTTCGATTGCGCGGACCAAGACTGAAGAGGCGGTCATGTGGGCCGTCAAGCACATCACTGCCTAGAGGAGAACGACAATGGCGTGCGTAAACTGCAGGAAGATCCGCAGCGCGATCTTGCACGGCAAGATGGCCGAGGCGGCCGGGCTGACCGTTGGGGTGCTGCGCGAGAAGGTGGGGCTGTTGACCGCGGGAGAGCCGCTGGTCGATGCAACTGAACTCCCTTCGCTCTCAGGCAAGACGAAGGCCGAGCTGCTCGCCATCGCGTCCGCAGAAGGCGTCGAAGTCGAAGATGGGGCCACCAACGCTGAGATCGTCACAGCCATCGAGGCGAAGCGCGAGCTCGTCGCGGCGTAATGGCCACCGGGTGGTCAGGAGTGGACCCGTCCAGGTGGGCGGAGAACAAGGACAAGCTCCTGACCGCGCTGCTGCGCAACAGTGTGCAGGAGCTGGCGAAGGAAGCCGGGAGCACGATCCCCAACGGCGGGCGCGTGCCGGTCAGGACAGGCAACCTCGCGCGGTCTGTGGTGGTGGATAACAAGCCCCCGGTGCGGGACGCAGAAGGCGTCGTTCACACGATGTCGGCCGACTTCTCACTTGGCGTTGCAGGCCTGAAGCCGGGCGACACGATATATATCGGTTGGACCGCGATTTACGCGCGCCGAATGAATTACGGCTTCGTCGGCGATGACAGCCTCGGCCGGACCTACAATCAGAGCGGGTTCGGCTTTGCGGAGGCCGCGGCCAGCAAGTGGGATGGCATAGTGAAGGCGCAGGCCGCCAAGCTGGGAGGCAGGTGATGCCATCGATCGAGACCACAGATTGGCTCGCGCTCAAGAGCCGCGTCGACACGCTCGTTACAGACCCCGCCATGCCGGTGTTCGAACCGGGCGCGATCGTCACGCCGCCGAAGGATGGCAGCAACAATCCGCTGCCGTTTATCCTGCTATCGGACACCGCGAATGATCCGGAGCGTGTCGGCATCTCGCGGCGCGGCGCTGCCGGCGTCGACCACATCCGCACCGGCACCCTCATACTGACGGTGCAATGGCCGATTGCACGGGCTGTCTCCCACACCCAGCTCAAGGAGATCGCGGGCCAGATCGCAGCGCATTTCCCCGCCGATACGTGCATGAGCTTCGGACCTTCCCGGCTGCGGGTGACGCAGGATGCGGCGGCGTTGCAGCCCTACATCGACGGGGCTTACCGAGTGGCGGTGGTGCGGGCGTTTTGGTCGTCGATGTAATGTCCGTAGAAGACCCGGCCCTTCGCCTCTAGTATGCGGCCACTGTGAAATCCGTCAGGAGACGACGAATGCATGGCCACAACTCACAATTGCCGCCCTTAGAGGAGCCATGCACGGCTTGCGGAGGCACTGGCGACGCGCCGCCCGCAAGGCCTGGCGAGATGCAGACCAGCCTCAACTGCGCCACTTGCAAGGGTCACAAGGTCGCGCCGACTGCCGCGGGTCAGCAGTTGCTCGACTTCGTGCAGCGTCGGCTCGGCCTAAGCGAAAAGGAAGCCCACCGATCCATGTTCGGATAGATGCTGGCCAAGCTGGTCATTCGATGGCAACTTCTCGCCCCATGACCCGCGCCCTGACCCTACTCGCCGCCCTCACCTCCACAGCTGCAATCGCCGGTCCCGACTATCCTCACCGCGATTGGGGCCAGACCCTCGCGCTCGATATGACGGCGACCGAGGCGACCGCATGCATGGCGCGCGAGCTCGATCGGCAGGGTGAGGCACTGATTGTCCCGGCCGAGGGCGGAAGCGACATCGATTTCAGTTCCGATGCGATGTTCGGCGGCGCCGTGGGTGAGCCGTGGATACGTTTCCAGATCCGCGAGGATGACGACGCGACTACACTGAGCGCGCTGTACCGCCACCCGGTCAACAAGCGGTGGATCGCACGGGTCTTGAGGAATGCGGAGAAGCGGTGCCTGAAGGTGGCCGCCTAGGCCTGCCGCAAGTCCAGCGCCGTGAAGTCACGCCGGCAGTGCGGGCAAACTTCCGCCTTCGGCCGCGCCACCTCCTGACAGGACGGGCATAGCTTCCGGTATCCGGTCTCGATCATTCGCGAGTCGTGAGAGTCCTCATCCGCGAGCAGGAAGTACGCCCAGACGACGCCAAATGGTCCTAACAGAAAGCCCAGCACGAAGGCGCCGATCGCGTCCCCGCCTCTAACGTGAGCAATGATCGCTGCGGTGACGCCCCGCGCGATGATCGAATAATTCTTCTAGCCGCATGAATGTTGCGCCCTGTCGATCTTCTCTGTAATGTTCTGTCCCATCGGAACCGCCCGGCTATGGGCAACAGGAGAGCCGGACCATGGCATTGCAGGCTGTCGCAGGGTCGAAGATCTACATCGGGACGCGAGTTGCGCTTCCCTCGGACCTCACTGTCACGCTGGCGGATTTCGCCGCGCAGGAGCCCGAGTGGCTCGAAATCCAAGGCTGGACCAATGCTGGCGCCGTGGGCGATCAGCGCGCGGAGATCACGCAGTCGTTCATCGGTGCGGGCCGCGATGTGAGCATCAAGGGCACGGCCAACGCACCGGCGCTCGACAACAGCTTTTCGCCGATCGCGAACGATCCCGGCCAGCAGCGGTTGCGTCAGGCGCTCAGCGACTGCGCCAACTATGCCTTCAAGATCGAATGGGGCGCGGGTTGCGCTGCCGAGGACGTTGTGACCATCAGTGTTGCAGCGCCCGGCGTCGTCACTTGGCCGGGCGGCCACGGCCTCGAGCCGGGCGCGCCGGTCATGTTCACCCCCGAGGGCGGCGACCTCCCCACCGGCCTCGAGGCGGACACGGTCTACTACGTGGTCGAGGCCGGCCTGACGCCGACCACCTTCAGCGTTGCCGAGACCCCCGGCGGTGCAGCGATCGAGACGACCGCCGGGGGCACCGCGACCTCGATCACCGCGACTGCGCAGCCTGCCGGTGAAACGGACATGTTCTACGGGCTGGTGTTGTCGCGCACAAAGAATGCGGGCGAAGCGAACACCCCTCGCTCGCTGGGCGTCAGCGTGAAGCCCAACACGAACATCATCGAAGTCTGACCAGCTAAGGGCGGCGGCCGTCGGGTCCGGTCACCGCCCTTAGACCCGAACTGACCCGAGAGAGATCGAAGTCATGGATATCGGCAACATCAGCAAGAAGGTGGACCTCAGCGAAGGCGAGTGGGTCGACGAAATCCCGGACCTGGACGGCATCCGCCTGAAGGTTCGCAGCACGAACTACAAGCCCTTCCGGACGGCGACCGCTGGCCTCGCCCGCCGCAGCGGCAAGAAGCTGAACACCGACGAGGGCGTTGCGGATTTCACCGTCGCTACCGGCAAGCCGCTCGCCGAGCATATCCTGACCGACTGGGATGGAGTCACCGAGAACGGCAAGCCGCTCAAGTTCGACCGCAAGAAGGCGCTCGCGATCCTGACGGCGGACGACGACTACGGAATCGGCAACAAGTTCCGGCGCGGCGTGGAGTGGGCCGGCGACCAGGTGGCCGATCGCATCGCCGAGCGCGCCAAGGAAGCGGCGGGAAACTGACCGATGTCCTCGCTTGGTCGCTGGACAACGCTGAGGCGTGGAAAGCGGCCAAGGAGTGGGCCAGGGCAACTGGGACCGAAGTCCCGGACACATTCGAGCCGCCCGAGATCATGGACGGCTACGGCGGTTGGTACGAGGACTTCTGGAGCCTCTCGACCGAACGCCAGTTCGGCTTCGGCCTCGGCCCCATCCCGCAAAGCGCGATCGACCGGCACGTCGCGGGATGGAGCTACGACGATGTGGAAGTCTTCGAGTTCTGCATCCGCGAAATGGATGGGCTGTACATGAGGACGCAGAACAAGAGCGGCGACAACCCACCGATCGCGGCGTCGGCCATGGAGGCCTTCCGCGGCGCGACTACGAACCGCAGGGGGAAGTAGGCCATGGACGTCGCCGCGCTAGCCCTCAAGATCGATAGCTCCGACCTAGTTCGGGCCAGCGCCGAGCTCGACAAGTTCTCGACTGCCGCAAGCAAGGCTGGGGCCACGGCGGGGAGAGCTGCGAACGACGGCGCGGAGAAGATGTCGCGAGGCATGTCGCGCTCGGCGCAGAATGCCGTCACGGCGGCAGCATCCGTCGATCGATATGCGGGCGCCACCAGCGGTGCGGCTGCGAGCGCGGTGCAGGCCGCTCAGGCCGCTATGCGATCGGCGCAGGCTGCATCTTCATCGGGTGCTGCAGCGCGCGCATCTACCAGCGGGTGGGACATGCTCACCGGCAGTCTGAATAGCAATTTCGTCGCCATCAATAAGAACCTGCAGGCGCTCAATCTCGTCCCTGCGGCGGCGGCGCGGTCTCGCGCGGCTCTTAACGACAACGTAAGCGCCATGCAGGCGACGCCTGGCAACATCGCAGCGCAGTTCCAGGACATCGGCGTAACGGCCGCGATGGGCATGAACCCGCTGCTGATCGCGCTGCAACAGGGCACGCAGCTATCGGCAGCGTTTGCCGGCGGCGGCTTGAAATCCCTCGGCGCTGCATTTCGGGAACTGGCCAGTCCTGCGGCGCTGCTGACGATCGGTATCGTCGGGCTGGTGGCGGCGCTCATTCAGATGGTCGACTGGACGGCTCTGGCGCAATCCGCGCTCTACGGTCTCGCCAACATCCTAGTCGACATCGCGCCTTATGCGGTCGCGGCTGCGGCAGCGCTCGCGCTCATTTACGCGCCCGCGATCATGACCGGCATCATCACACTCACCAAGATCATCTATGGCCTGGCGGCAGGCCTGCTTGCCGTGATCCCCATCCCGGTTCTGATCGTGGCAGGCCTGACCGCGATCGTCGCGGCAGCGGTGCACTTCCGTGACGAGCTGACCCAGTATTTCGGCTTCGACATCGTGCAGACCGCGCAGGACGGGGTGAACCATATCGTCGGCGTCTTCGTCGGCGGCTACAACGGGATCAGGCAGGCATGGGGGCAGCTCCCTGCAGCCTTGGGCGACATCGCTATCCGCGCTGCGAACGCGACGCTGCGCGCGGTCGAAAACATGGTCAATGGGACGATCAGCCTCATCAACGGCCTTACGTCTCAACTGCCATTCGGCTTGGGCAAGTCACTTAATATCGGCGATGTTTCGTTCGGACAGATCGATAATCCCTTCGCGGGCGCGGAGGCTAGCTTCAATGGCATCGTCACGGGGGCGATCGCGGCAGCACAGCAGGTCGACTGGGTCGGAAGGGGTGTGGCTGCAGTCCGGGATCTGGCGGCGCAGGCAGCGAACAAGTTGCGGGAATGGGCAAAGGCTCTCGGCGCTAGCGATGAGAAGAAGAAAAACGGCGGTAAGACCGACGCTGAACGGCTGGTCGACATCCTGCGCGACGCCGAGGCGGAAATTGCGGTAGAGCAAAACCGCCTCAAAGCGGTTGGCATGTCAGCGCGCGCCGCGGCAGAGCTCGAGCAGCGCACGAAAATCCTCAATCAGGTCAAGAAGGCCGGTATCCCGATCACCGCGGCGCTTCGCACTGAGATCGATCGGCTATCGAAGGCGTACGCCGACGCGAAGATTGCGGCCGACACCGCCAAGGCGATCCAGGGCGTCACCGATGACCTGGCTGAGCAAAAACGGGCCATCGCTGACGAGATCGCGCTGATCGGCGTGTATGGCGATGCTCTCTCCCGAGCTCGGCGAGAGCAGGACTTGCTCAACGCCGCCCGTGATGCATTGCCGAGAGGTGAGACTCTCTCCCCGGCGGTCGAGCAGGCGATCAAAGCCGGAGCTGGCGAAATCTCCGATGCAGAGACTCGCCGCGATGAACTGCAGCGAATGGCCGATCTCAAGAAGGACGCCGAGGACGCCGCCTACGCGCTGGAACTGGAGCGCGGCGCCCTCGGCCTGACCGGAGCCGCTGCGATCAAATACGCCTTCATCGCCGAGCGCCTGAATGAAGCAAAACGCGAGGGCATTGAGCTGTCACCGCAGGAAGTCGCCGCGATCCAGGCAGCCGGCGCTGCGTATGCGCAGCAGCGCTATGCCATCGATCAGGCGGCGGATGCCATCGCCGACGCTCGCGAGGTCACGCGGGGGTTCTTCTCCGATTGGATCAACGGCGTTCGTGAGGGCGGAAATCTGTTCAAACAGTTCGCCGATAGCGTCGTGAACAGCCTCAACCGCATCATCGACAAGCTGCTCGATCGCACGCTCGACGGCTTCCTCGACAACCTGTTCGCGGGCGGGCTCGGCTTTCTGGGCGGCGGCAGTAGCGGGAGCGAGCTCGGCGGCGCAGTGATGAACCTCTCGTCGGCGCGTCCGAACGCCCTAGGTGGTGCCTACGGCCCAGGGGGCATCGAGCGCTTCGCCAAGGGCGGCGCCTTCACGAACAGCATCGTCAGCACGCCCACGCTGTTCCGCTTCGCTAATGGCGCTGCGCTGGGCGAGATGGGCGAGGCGGGGCCCGAGGCGATCATGCCGCTCAAGCGCGGCCCGAATGGCGCGCTCGGGGTGCAGGCGCACGGTGGCGGCTCACGCCGGGCAGAGATCAACATCAACAACGAATACCGCATCGAGGGCGCTGTAACGCCAGACATGATCCTCGCGATGATCAAGCAGGGCGGTGATGCTACCTACGACCAAGTGAAGCGCGACTTGCAAGCGCTTCTTCAGGAGTGGGACACTGGCGGAGCGGTGGCGACATGAAGATCCATCAGTTCCCCACCTTCCGCATCGAGACGCAGCTCTTCCACGTACCCGGGGCGGGATACGATGGCGGCCTGACCTCCGGCGGCGCGCAGTTCATCACGCCGGAGCCCGGGGGCTTCAGCGTACTCGAAATGCAGCCGGCCATCATAGACACCGAGTGGGACTTCCCGCTCGCGTCGTGGATCATGTCGAAGATCAGCGGGCAGGTTTTCCGCGTCCGCCTGGCCCCATCCCCGCAGGTTGCCTACAGCCGCAAGCGCGGGATGATGGCCGTCCTGTGGGACAATCAGGAGACGTGGTCCAATCAGGAAGAGTGGGACGGGGATTTCACCGCGACCTATTCCGAAGATGCGCTGAAGGGCTCGACTGTCGTCAAGTTCGACCTCGCCGGCGTCGGCCCGATCGTCTCGCCCGGTCACGTCATCGGCCACGACTATGACAGCTACCTGATCGACGAGGTCAGCTATGCCGGCAGCGTTGCGACCGCGACGGTCACCCCGCCCCTGCGCCGGAACATCGCGCCCGGCGACAATTGCTACCTGCGGCCATGGTTCACGGGCCGGATCAGCAACGGCGCCGATATCCGGGCCGCCTACAACAACCTCGGCCATGTGAAGCCCGGCAACATCATCTTGCAGGAGGCGGTCCTGTGAGCGCCTTTCCGTCAATAGCACTGCTTGTGCGCAGCCATGCCCAATGGGTAGAATTTCTTCAGCTCGATCCTGCTCCCCTCGCCTTCCGGCTTGACCAGAAACAGCAGGGTAATGCCCTGCCACCCGTTCTTGATCTGGACGAATTTGGAACCGTCCGCCGCCTCGCGCACGCGGGCCCCGTTTACCCGGGCGATGCATCTCACCACCTCATCCACGGGCTTCTCCGAATGAAATACGCTGTCAGGCTCCTTGTGGAGCACGTCTTGGGTGGAAGCGCAGGCCGCCAACGCGACAGGCAAGATCAACGCCAGCAATCTCATGTCATCTCCCCACCGAGCGAGAGGGGACGCTATGCTGAATCGACCGCGCGTTCAATCCGGACCGACAGGAAAGCGAGCCGGCCATGAGCGCATTTTACGATCAGATAGACGAACTGCTCGGTGCCGCTGAGGACCTTACCGATATCGTTGCCACTGCCCGCAAGTGTTGGCTCTACGACTTCAAGGACGAGCCTGTTCGACTGTGGGACGGACAGGGACCTTTCACCGACAGCGACGGCAACGAATGGCTGGGAACGATCGCGCCCAGCGGTGCCAACATCCACCAGACGCCCTCGCTTCAGGACGGCCGCGACGGCACGAGCGCCTCCTACACCTTCTCGCTCAACATCCCGTCGATACCGGGAGAGAACACGCTCGAGCTCTACAACGCGCTGAAGGCCGACCAGTCCAAGGTCTTCGGCCGAAAGCTGACCTGCTACATCGTCTTGTTCATCGAGGGTGAGGGGCTGCGGCCCGGGACGCCGATCTCCTTCTACAAGGAGCTGACGATGTTCAGCCCGAAGTTCTCGGAGAACATCGCCCGGTCGTCCTCGGGAACGATCACCAAGACCTATACCGCCTCGATTACGGCAAAGGACAGCAATCACGGCCGCAGCGAGACGCCCGATCGCACCTATGCCGACACAATGCAGAAGCGGCGTGCGAACCAGCTCGGCGTGGCCGTGGACCGCGGCTCCGAATACCTCGCGCTGCTCGCCAACCGAACCTACCAGGTGCCCTGATGGACGTCGTCGACGAGACGCTGCGGGAGTGGCGTACGGGCGCCTTCGTCTACGGCCAGAGCGACTGCATGCTCTCGATCGGCCGATATCTGGCGCGCACGGGCCACGAGGACGGGACCGGGCAGTTCCTCGGCCGCTACGATACGGCTGAAGGCGCGATCGCCATGATGCGCACGCACGGCGGCATTCCGGGCCTGATGGCAATTGCGGGAGCGGTGCCGAAAGACGGGCCGCCCGTGCGCGGCGACGTCGTTGAGGTCCTGTACCGCGATGATGATGCCGATGTTGCGATTGGCGGGCTCTGCACCGGCGATTCCGTGGCGCTTCGGCTCGAACGCGGGACGGTTGAGTTGAACCTGCGGTTCGTTCGCCATGCTGGGGTGTGGCATGGCAGTCGTTAAGAAGATCGCGGGCCTGGTCGCGATCGCGGCGCTGACCTACTTTGCGGGCCCCGGTGGATGGGCCGCGGGCATCGCGAACGCGATCGGCACGTCCAGTGCGTTCGTCACCAGCCTGATCGGCTCCTTCATCATCGCGGCGGGCTCATACGCCGTGATGGGCGTTCTGGGCGGCGGTGGCCGAGCACCGGACATGGAAGCCGGCAAGGTCAACGTGAAGATCCCCGACCCGCCGCGCTGGATCAACGGCGGCCGTGCCCGCCAAGGCGGCGGAGCCCTCTTCGGCGAATTTGACGACAAAGGCCGCTGGTGGATGCTGATCGTCCACAGCGATTCCATCCTGCACTCGCCGTACCAGTACTTCCTCGACGACGAGCCGGTCACCGTCGATGCTTCGCGCTACGTTGTTCAGAAGGAGTTCCGGCTCAAGACGAACAAGGACAAGGACCCGGCCGAGAGCGACGGCGAAGGCAAGGGCTACGTCCGCATCTGGACCACGACCTACAGCGAGACGGACCCTACCCCGCCCCGCATTCCCGCGCTCGACTCCGAGTTCCCGACGAAGTGGACCAGCGATCACCGCCTTGTGGGCACGACGTTCAGCGTCGTCTGCATGGATGCGCTTGAGATCGAGCATCGCTTCAAGATCTACCGCTGGCGCGGCCCGTTCGGACTGGGCGAGCCGGCCGTGAGCGTCGTCGGCGACTGGGACAACATGTACGACCCGCGCGACCCGAGCCAAGTGCTCGGCGACCGCACGACCTACAAGCCGAGCCGGAACGCCGCGATCGTCTGGGCGTGGTTCCGCACGCATCCGTTCGGCCGCAACAAGGCGGAGAGCAGCATCAACTGGGATCGCATCGCCGAGCAGGCGGACATCTGCGATCAGGACGTGGAGGGCATCGAGGGCACACAAAAGCGCTACGAGGCCGGCGTGGCGATCGTCGACAGCAAGCGCCGCGCCGATGCCGAGAAGGAAATCCTGCTCGCCTGCGACGGGCAGATCGTGTTCGACGAGGACGGCAAGTCTTGGGTGCGTGTCGGCCACTGGTACGACCCGACACTGTCGTTCTCGCGCAACCGCGACATCATGGCGATGGCGTCGATGGAGGCGCAGGACGGCGAGAGCGAAACGCAGGGCGTGATCGTCGAGTACATCGAGCCCGCGGCCAACTACACGAAACAACCGTCAGCGGCGTGGATCAACCCGCTCTACTACGATCCGCTGACGACGCCGAAGTTTCTCAAGGTCCCAATCCAAGCCTGCCAGAACCACAACCAGGCCATGCGGCTCGCCAAGGGCATCGGCATGCGCTCGCAGCCGCGGCACAAGATCGGCCCGACTGTGAACCTGCGCGGGCTCCGGGCGCGCCACGAGCGCATCGTGACGATCAACTACGACAACACCTTCGCAGGCGACTACGAGATCGCCACGCCGGTCGAGATGGACGGCGCCGGCATCTTCACCGGGTTCGGCGCCGTACCGATCGAGCCGAGCCGGTGGACGCTGCTGCCGGGCGAGGAGCAGCCCAAGCCCGTGGTCGACGGCCTCGGCGGAACGGTCACCTATCCCGCGATCACGGGCGAGAATGTCTATTACAGCGAGGGCACGATCAAGATCGACTTCCCTGCGCTCAGTCGCGGCGATGCATCCTATGTTGCCGAGTACATCCCGAGCGATGAGATTACGGGCGGCGAGAACGATCCGTGGGCGCCGATGACGGTCAACATCAACGTGGCGGTCAGCGGCAGCGTCCTGGGCGGTATCAGCTACACCGTGCGCTATCGCTACGTCACAGGGTCCGGACGTGGGCCGGCGTGGGAATATGCCGTCATCACGCCTGAGAACCCGATGTCGCCGCCGTCCGAGATATCGGCAGTCGGGGGTGCGGGCGAAGCGGAAGTCACATGGCGCAACCCGACCGATGCGGCGCTGGCCTATGTCATCCTGTACCGCAACACGGTCGATGACTTCGGGACCGCTGCGGACATTTCCGGCGAGCTTGTCGGCGGCCTCGGCCAGGTCATGAGCGTGACTGACGACAGCCTTGCGGCCGGCGACTACTTTTACTGGGTCGTCGCGTTCGACGCGCACGATACACCCTCGACACCGCTGGGCAGCGTTAGCGTGGAGGTGACCTGATGGCACTCCGTCCGAAGCGCATAGCAGGCGCCGTCAGGCAGGACGGCAGGCTCGTTCCGATCAAGGATGGCGAGGCTGTTCCGGAGCCAAAGCCGAAAGAGCAGTCCGAACCCTAGCTTTCTGAATGTTGCGCCGGACTTGTAGAAAATAACCCTCGCGGGTATGATCGCTGCAATTTCCTTTCTTGGAGCGACCGCGTGAGCTCAATCGACACACTTCGGGACGCACTTTTCGGAAGCCCGCCTGATCCGAGGAAGGAGCCTTCGCGAGAGGGCCTGTTGGCTGCATTTACTGAGATGCAGCGCGATATCAGTGCCGCGGCCAACAACCTCCTTCGGTTCGAAACCAAGGCTCTTCTCGACGCCGATATTACGGAACCTGACGGCACTCTGGCATATGTCTACGGCGACGCGACGGCGGCGCTCAATACGGTCTATCAGTCCACAGGGGGCACCTGGGCCGAAGCCACATGGTACTTCGATGCCGTCGCTGGCGTCGTTCAACCGATGCTGGACGAGATGCAGCAGCTGGCTGACGAGGCCGAGACCGCAGCGGACACCATGGAGCGGATCACTGCCGCCGTCGGCCGGGCCGCCATTTACGGCGTTCTTGACCCACCCGCTGCCGAGCAGTTCGCCTACAATACCTTCGAACTCGACTTCACCGAACGGTATTACCGCAACGGCCTGGAGCGCTACGCCGACCTGCGCGAGCCGGACAACATCACGCCGATCGTGCCGGGGTTCACCTTCACGCGCAATTCGCTCGCCTGGCACATCGTCAACGGCGACCGGGCGCAGGTCAGCACCAACATCATGCGGATCAGCGACGCCGGGTTCCTGATCGAACGGCAGGCGTTCCAATCTGTCGGCTATTCGACCGACGTGGAGAACCTGCCGAGCACCAACGCCAGTTTCGCGGACGGACCGCTCGATCCCTACGGCATCACGTCCACAAGGGTCACTGCCGCTTCGACGGGCGCAACGACCTTGCAGATCAACGGCACCGGCACCGCCTCGGGCAACGGCGACACGGCGTGGTTCCTGGTCAAGAAGGGCAACGGCGCGACGATCGGCAACCGCTTTGCGCTCAACAACTCGACCACCGGGCAGCCGCTGCTCAACATCGGCCTCAACTACGACACCGGGCAAATCACCTATTACGTGGGCACGAAGGGGGCGCGAGCCGTCCCCCTGTCGAACGGATGGTGGCGCGTGGAGCTGACCCCGCCCAGCGGCGTCAGTGCGAACGATGGGCTTCGCGCATTCGTGGGCTTTGTCGGACTGTCTGCGACGGCAGGCGACAACTTCCTCATCAGCCACGCGCAGATCGAAAGCACCGGCAATGCGACCAGCCCGATCGTCACGACGAATGGTGCTGCATTCGATCGCAAGGCCGAGGTGGCGCGCTTCACGCTGCCCGCCACCGGCGATTTCACGCTGGTTGCCGAGGCGCAATTCCGCGACCGGATCGGGCGGCAGGTGGTCGCCAGCGTCGATGACGGGGCCTCGCTCAACCGCCTGACGGTCCTGCGCGATGCGACCGGGGCCATCGTGCTCGAACTGATCGACAACGGCAACGCGTCCAGTTTCACCATCGCGGCCCACAAGGCGGGTGAGCGGCAGTGCCGCATCGCGATGGCCGCGCACGAAGGCAGCGTCCGGGTTTCGGTGGACGGTGGGCCGGCGAGCGGCCCCCTGCTCGCCCGTCCTTCGGGTCTCAATCGCGTCATGCTCGGCCAGGACTTCAACGGCGGGCACCTCGACGGCGAGGTCCGGCGCATCATGGTGCAGAACAGCGCGGCGAGCGATGCAGACTTGCAGAAGTATGCCGCGCTGCAACAGCCGCGGGCGCTGGCCGATGCGCCGCTGACCGCCCATCCGCTACAGGGCCGGTTCAATCCGAACACCAGCAATACGCCGACCGGCCCGACCGGGCGGCAGGCAGTGGTGGTCTATGGCGAACTGCCCTGCTCGCTGCTGATCGCGGAGAACCGCGGCATCAGCGCGCTTCTCGTGAACCCGGACGGCTCGACCGTCTGGCGCGACACCACGCACCAGGGGCGCTGGTGCGACGTGGACCCGCTGACCGGCTATTCGCTGATCGGGGCGGCGGACCTCCGCACGATCCGCTGGGTCGATCGCCAGTGGCGGGTTCAGCACCAATGGTCGCTGCCGGGCGGTGTGACGGGCGACATCTATGGCCTGCGAACGAACGGGACGAAGATGGTGGTCAACACCATTATTGGCGGGGGGGCCAGCGGCGAGACGTGGATATTCGACCTCGACGCCAATGGCGTGCCGACC
The DNA here is from genome assembly GCF_034375205.1 of Pelagerythrobacter marinus. Classification (NCBI taxonomy): domain Bacteria; kingdom Pseudomonadati; phylum Pseudomonadota; class Alphaproteobacteria; order Sphingomonadales; family Erythrobacteraceae; genus Pelagerythrobacter; species Pelagerythrobacter marinus. The sequence goes on from NZ_CP139719.1 coordinate 1,940,575, forward strand.
GGCGCGGGGACGGCGTTCGCGGACTTCACCGGCGCCGGCATGATTGCCCGTTCCATGCTGATCGACGGCTCCTACCTGTGGATCGCCAAGATGACCGGGGCGAACCCGCAGGGCTGCGTCGGGCAGGTGCAGCGACATCCGCTGGCCGGCGGGCCTGCCGACCAGACCTATTACGGGCACTATCCGAACGACCTCGACAAGGCCCCGAACGGCGAAATCGTCTGGGCTGACGAACACCTCGATCGCATTCGCGGCGTGATGCCGGCCACCGGTACGGTGCGGACGATCATGGCCGGGCTGGAGGTCTGCGCGAACTACGAGCCGCCCGTCGGGCACATCAGCAGCAATGTGCTGGCGCGGCGCGTGGCGGGGAGCATCATCGAGGCCGCCGCGGTCGAGTATCGCGGCCTGCCCGGTCTCTACGCCCCCAACGGTGTGACGGTCATCTCGCAGGGCCTCTATGCCATCACGGACACCGACAACAGCCGGGTGATCGTGGCGCGCGAGACCGACACCTGGGAGCCGGAGATTGTCGCCGTGGTCGGGCTGCTGAACGAGCCGACGAAGGCTCGGGTGCTACCGGCATGAGCACCCGTCAATCCCTCGCCCTGCTCGCGATGGTGGCGCTCTCCGTCGCCAGCAGCGCTGCGTCAGTGTTCTTCGTCTGGAGGCGATGCCATGGACGTCCGTAAGCTGCAGGCCACCCTTGGCGTCCCGGTCGACGGCATTGTCGGGCGCGGCACCCTGACCGCCCTGTTCCGCAAGTGTGGCGCATCGCTCGATCGCGCACAGGAACTGGCGCTGGCGGCCAACGTCCTGTTCCCCTCCTACGACATAATGGGCAGCGCGCTGCGCCTCGCTCACTTCATGGCCCAGCTCATGCACGAGAGCGCGTCGTTTCGGTACATGGAGGAGCTGGCCAGCGGGCAGGCCTACGAAGGTCGCGAGGATCTCGGCAACACCGAGCCCGGCGATGGCAAGCGCTTCAAGGGCCGCGGCCCGATCCAGCTGACCGGCCGGGCGAACTATCGCAAGTTCGGCCGGCGCATCGGGATCGACCTGGAGCGCCATCCAGAGATCGCGGCTATCCCTTCGATCGGTTTGCACACCGCGCTCGAATACTGGCGCGACCGTGACCTGAACGCATTGGCCGATGCCGATGACGTCGTGGCGATCACGCGAAAAATCAACGGGGGCACCAACGGCCTCGCCGATCGCAGGGCGCACCTGGCGAAGCTCAAGGGCTGGCTGACGTAGGGGGCGCACGCATGGAAAACTTCAACTGGTCCGATTGGCTGACCTCGGCCGGCTATACGCTGCTGGCCGCGCTGGGCGGGCTGCTCGGCTACATCATGCGCGAGCACGACAAGGGCAATCCGCTGAACGGCTGGCGGATGGCGGCCGAGACGGCCGGCTCCGGGTTCGTCGGCTTCCTCGTCATGCTGCTGTGCTTCGCGATGGGCTTCGATCCGCTGTGGAGCGGGTTCATCGTCGGCGTCTTCGGCTGGCTGGGCGCGAACGTCTCGATCCGCCTGCTGGAGCGGTTCGTCTACGAAAAACTCGGGATCAAGCTGCGGGAGAATACCGACAAGCGTGTCGAGGCCGCCAAGGCCCGGGAGACAGACCTATGAGCATGATCTTCAACGCACTCGCGCCGTTCCGCTCGCACATCATCGCGATGGTCGGCGTCCTCGCCGTCTGCGGCATCGGCGCCGCGATCATCGCCTGGCAGCACATCCAGGCGCAGAACCGGACGATCGAGGCGAAAGACGCGCGGATCGGCGATCTGGTTTCGGTCAACAATCGATGGGCCGCCTGGGCCGCGCAGCAGCAGAAGCTGCGCGATCTGGAGCAGCGCAACACCCGCCTGCTGCAGGATCAGCTCGCCGCAATCGAGCAGGCCTCTGCCGCGCAATCCGAACAACTAAGGGAACTGGAGGCGTCGAATGCCGAAGTCAAAGAGCTGCTGGGCCGCAGGCTGCCTGCTGATCTTAGGCGCGTGCTCGAACAGAGGTGATGTCGAGTCCGCGCCGCGGGAGGCCTACCGGGGCATCCCGGCGGGGCTGATGGCGCCCTGTGTGGTGGTCGATATCGCGCTCGATACGGTCGGCGATCTCGTTGCGAGCCGCGAGCTGTACAAGGCAGGGTTCGAGGCCTGTGCGGCGAAGGTCGACGCAATCCGGAAGCATGATGCGGAGGCGCGGGCGACAACGGCGGATGACTGAGATTGTCGGCGCGCCGCGGACCTTATCCCCCTTCCGGGCGTTGCGTCGTTCAACCCACTGGAAGGAGCGCTCGATGGACAAGCGAGATGGCAATCCCAGCGAGGGCGCGGGCTGGTTCCGCGGAGAATTCGCCCTGATCGGCCTGCTGGTGATCTCGCTTGGCGCGCTTGCGCTGATCGGCCTACTCGCGATGGGCGGCTAGGCCCGGCTCCGTCTCCAACTCTCGCTTGTGCGCTCGATCTCGATGTCGCCTGAATAGGGCTGGCATAACTGCCGCGCCTCGCTTGCCGCTGCGTTCTGCCATACATCCCGCTCCTCGGCGCGCAGGATCACCGGCATCCGGTTGTGCACCTCGGCCGCCCCACCGGCGGCGTCGGTCATCACCATCGAATAGCAATCGCCCCACTCCTCGCTCGTGCGCCAGATCCCGGCGACGGCGAAAACCGGCTGGTCGGGCAGGCTCATCCAGGTCCGGGTCATGGCGCCCCTGGGCCCCTCCGCTTCGGCCCAGGCTGTGAGCGGGATCAGGCAGCGTCGTTCCTCGAAGCTGTAGCGCCACATGAAGCTGTCGAGCTTGTCGGTGCGCGCGTTGTTCACCGGCTTGGGCTTGAGAGGCTGGCCGGTCTTCTTGCTCTTGAGCACCAGCGGAAAGCCCCAGACCATCGAGCGCAGCTGGCCCTCGGCCACCACCAGCCCGGGGTAACCGGGATAGACTTCCTCGGCCGCGTTGCCGGCGGAGTTTTCGACGTCGAAGAGCCGGGCGATCTCGTCGTTCGAGCTCTTGATCCGGTAGAGATTGCACATGGCCACAGCTTACCGTGATCGCCTGCCCGGCGCTACGGGTGCCGCACGACGTCGGCGTTCACCGGCCGCTGGCCGCAGATCTCGCAGCGTAGCCGGGCGATCAGCTCGTAGAATTTCAACGCGCCGGGCAGGCGGTGGAAGCGCGTGAATTCGCCTACCGGATAGGTTGCGCGCCGGCCGCACCGGCAGCGGATGCGCAGGAACGCATGCGGCTGGAACGCGATCGGATCGATCGGCTTGGGGCTGGAGTAGTCGGCCATATCGCACTGTCGGGCTTGCGGTTTTGTTCCGTGTCTGTTCTCCATGGCGCATGGAAATGATTCGCGCCAGTGACGAGGAAATCGAGACCGCCCTGCACATCGCGGTGACCACCGCGCCCAACTATGTGCTGCGCGAGGTGTTTGCCGGGAAGTTCGATCGCGAGCGCGCGGTCGAGACGATCGTGCAGCGCGTGTTCGCGGCGCTGCGCCGGTACGAGTTGATGCGGGAGCCGCGCGCAGAAGAGGTGGCCCGCTCGATCCTGCCGCTGTTCACAGATGATCGGCCGACCGCGGCCGAGGTGCCGACGTTATTCGAGCACGAGGCGGGCTAGGTAGACCAGGAACGATAGCAGGCCGATCAGGCTGAGCGCGAGCAGCAGCGCGAACTCAACCCGCGTCCGCATCGCTTCCCAGCCCCTGCTCGCTCGCCGGCCGGTCCAGCGACACGCGCGGTATCATGACGGTGTCGTCGTCGATCGCGCGCAACTCGAGGAGCGCTGGGACGACTTCGCGTTCGAGGAGACGACGCAGCTTAGGCGGCGTGTCGGCGCCGATCGCGGCACTCAGCCGCTCGGGCAGATCAGGACGCATCGCACCAGCTCTCTCTACGGCCTGTCCAGGTCCTCGCCAAGCCCTCGGAAACCAGTTGGTCGCCAACCGAGCCTCGGTCGTTCACGACAACCGCCAGGGTCCGCCCATATCGGTCTTCGCCGCGCCGGTGGAGCTCGAACGGACCCGAATTCAGCAGAACCAGAAGCCGGCGCGTTGCGCGTTCACCCGTCGCCCGCTCCTCCGCACACTTCGGCCGCGAAATCTCCGGCGCGTCGATATCAGCAATGCGGATCTTCTCGCCGGCGAGCCAGAAGGTGTCGCCGTCGACGACGCAGTTGTCGCGCGGGCCGGGGGCGCAGATTGTCAGGGCGATGGCGGCGAAGATCATTGCGGTGAGGTGCACTGCAAATGCCGGACGGTGTCAACCCGATCTATTCAAGAACGATTCGCGAACATCGAACTGACTAGATATTTCGGCTGACTCCCCGATCTCCGCTAGTTCTCCCCAAGAATATTTCTGCTCTTGACGACGACTTGAGTGCCGGATTTGCGCGAGTCGCAACTACAAGGCAAGATCACGGTAAATCTGGCGACGAAATCGGGGAAACGCACCTTGCGAGTGCGGGGCGCGTGATTCACTATGCTTGGCAAGCCCAGTGCACAGAATTCCTTTTCGTGTGCGCTGGGTGCGAAAGACCAAGGGGGATGGCCGGGTTAGCGGCCCGACCATCCCGCTCCTGGATCGGGGCCAACTGAAGCTGCCTCGAACAGGTCGCTCCTGCAGTAGGGGCAGGTGCCGTTATGGCGCCTGCCTGGGCGACGCGTCAACAAGCTTCGGACCCTTGATGCTGACCGGGCTCCGGTCAGTGTACGACCGAAAGGAACGACAAATGTCGTACTTCGACCAACCTCCCACGGAAACCTTCATCGTAACGTGCGACCTGCGGCTTCCCGGCCAGAGCTATGACGCCTTGTACGACGCGCTGCTGCTTTTGCCAGGGGCCACGAAATTTCAGCAGTCATGCTGGTTTGTTCGATGGCCCGGTAGTGCAGTGGAACTTCGGAACTGGCTCCGCCAGTACATCGACCCCAACGATCGATTGATGGTCGCCCGAACTGATAGCGCTGCATGGATCGATCCCGATCTCCTGGCTCGAATGGCCGCAAACGGGTATCCGACTGTCGCCGCTTAACTCGCGTTGGGGGCTGCGCCAGCAGCCCCCAATTCTCGCGGGTAGTCGCGCGAAAAGGTTCGGCAATCATCTTGCCGGATGCCGCAGGAATGCGTGGGTCGCGCAAGGCGGTTCGGCAATCCTATCCACCTGAAATTCCGGCATTGCTTCACTCCGTCCCTGGGCACCATAGCCCTCCCCCCGGCGCTCCCCCCCTCCTGCCCCGCGCGGGCAAAAATTCATTTTCCTACACGGCGGAATTTTGCTCCACCCTGCCGGATGACCCGCCGCACCGACAACCGCGAGACGCGCCTGCCGCTGGACGAGATCGTCGCCGGCGGGGGCGAGCTGCCCGCCTTCACCCCCGTTCCGCGCAAGTGCCGCCGCCACGACGGCTGGACCGAGGCGCGGCAGCGCCGCTTCATCGAGGCCCTGGCCGATACCGGCAGCGTCGATGCCGCCTGCCGCGCGGTGAACATGAGCACGGTCGGCGCCTATCACTTGCGCCGCCAGCCCGGCGCCGAGAGCTTCCGCAAGGCGTGGGAGGCCGCGCTCGACCTCGGCGTCCGGCGGATCGAGGACGTCGCGATGCAGCGCGCGCTGCACGGGGTGGAAGTGCCGGTCTATTCCTACGGCAAGCTGGTCGGCACCCGGCGCAGTTACAACGACCGGCTGCTGATGTTCATGCTGCGAAACCGCGCCCCCGGCCGCTTTGCGGAAGGCAAGGCGAAAGGCCTGAACGCGATCGGCAAGATGGAGCTGGAGCGGCTGAAGAAGCAGTGGCGCGCCGAGTGGGAGGAGGAGAAGCGGCGCGAGGGCACTTACGAGCACGAGGACGAGGTGCTCGCCAGCATCGACCGCAAGCTGGGCCAGATGCGCGAACGTCGCCTGTTCCACATGAGCCCCCGCACCCGCGCCCTGCTCGAAGCCTACGAAGCCGCCCACCGCGAAGACGAGGCCAACGGCTACAACCCCTACGAAGACCCGGAACACCCGGCCTATATCGAGCGAAACGCACAAGCCCCCACCCCGCTCCCCGAACTCCCACCCCCGGCGGAGGAGGCGGGCGACGAGAACAGCGAAGCCGAACCCCCGCCCCCCGAAGCCGGCCCCCGCATCAGGACACTAAAGGACGGCGATTGGTGACCCACCCCATCCGCTAGCGGGAGGGCTCGCTCCGCCGCCACCCCACAGGTCTGAAACGCCCCGGTCCGCGCCCAGCGGACCGCAAGCGCGACCGCGCGCCCGGAGCGCTCTGCGCGGAGGGAGTCGAAGCCGAAGGCGGAGACGGCGCGAAGCGCCAACCCAAGGGGCGCGGATGCGCCCCGCCCGGCGTTTGAGGGCGCAAACAAAAAACCAAACTTGGAAAGACCTCGCGAAGCAGCGCAGCCGCTACGCATCAAACCCGTGGAACTGGCGATGCCACGACAGGAACCTGGGATGCGGCCGGTAGGACTCGATCTCCCGCGCCTTGAGCTTCCCCGTCGGATTGATGATCGCCTGACACCTTCGCGTTAACGATCCGCGCGAAGTCCGCCCGCAACGGCGGCCGCACCGCCGCCCGCGCCCGCCCCGAGATCGCCCCCGCCTCGTTGAGCACCCCGCGCTCGATCGGCCCTTCGGGGCCGCTGAAGGGAACGGGATTGACGAAGTCGAGATAAGTCCCCGGCTCGATCAGCGCGAGGAACATGCCCGGCGCGGTGGGATCGGGGATGATCTTCTCGACCTTGGCGACGGCAAAGTACCCGCGCGAGTTCGTGACCTTGCGCGGCTCGAGATAGACGATCCAGTCCCCGATGCACGGCTCGGCTCGGCTGAGATACATTGCAGGGAACTGATAGCGCTCAGCCGGAATGTCGTCGTAGATCGAGTCGGCTTTGTGCATGAACACGCAGTGCGGCATTAGCCCCCTCACCCCCTCTCCCAAGTCTCACGCAATAATCAGACGCGTCTCACGTTGCCTTCCTAAATTGCCTTAGGATAGCTGATATCGAGCCCGCTGATCGTACGCGCGAGAGCCAATTCGAGTTCGCGCCCTTTTCCACCGAAATTTCAAAGTCATCCCAATCAAACTCGCTAAGAGCGGATTCACGGATTTCTACTTGTCGAGCATAGTTCAAATGACCGGCAAGACGCCGTCTGTCCTCGGCGGCAAGCTTTTTGGTGGCGTAGATGTGCCGATAGGCCCGAATCTTGTTCCGATATCCTTTCGTAAGAGCGATATGATCATCGGTCACAAGAAGGCCGTGAACCTTAATGCGGCCCTTGATGGGCTGCTTCAATATCTTATTCGGGTGAACCTTCCACGGTGTGGCAGCAAAAATCGGAACAATTTGATTTTCAAGCTCGGCTGGAAGTTCACCTTGCCCACTAAAAACCACGTCATCGGCGTATCGGGTAACGACAAACCCGTTCTGCTGAGCAATGGTTCGCAGAGCCTGGTCGACACCCCTAAAACAGATGTTCGAAAGGGCGGGGCTGGCAGGAGACCCCTGCACCAAACGTCCATTCAGGGTGCAAAGGTCGCAGATCAACTCAGCCGAGGCGGGAGAATATCCGAGTTGGAGCAACGCTCCGCCAACTTCCGCACGCGGCGTGGAAACAAAGAAGTTCGATATATCAAAAGAGTACGCCCATTGAGCCCCAATGTGCTTTTCAGCTGCATCAATGTGTGATCGCCCCGGCACAAAGCCAAAAACATGGTCGGCAACCTCTTGACGTGCTAGATGATACCCTAGCCAACTTTGAATCATTTTTAGCCCGACTTTAGGAGCTGTCATCTCTCGTTTTTCTTTTCCTTTCGGTATTTTGAAAGTTCGATAATAGCGATTTGGTTTATTCTTAAACGCCCAGAGAAGCCCAGGATTCAACCCGAACAATGCAGCAAGCGCCTCAATGGACGTGGCGGGCGGCAAACCGCGCTGGCTAAGATCTTCGATTAGTTGCGCTTCAGCATTCGACAACGCCGGATAGGCTTGCCGTAGTTCGTCCAAAGAATCGAGCTGGAACCACAAGGACTCAACGAAGGGTTGTGGGAGCCTCATACAGCAAAGCTTGCTTTCATTGAGCGCCGACGGCTTCGACGACGTTTCGAAGGAGCGGCGGCGAAGCCGTCGGCACCTTCTGTGTATGGTCTTGGCGTTGTGGGCGTGATGCACACCCGCGCCTGAGGCTCCCACGACATCCGTCTATTTCCTAGCGCGCGCGAGATCAAGGACACGGCGGACGTCGGGGCTGTATCTGCTCTTACCGGAACCAAGAGCGAGAAGCCCCGGAAGCGTAAGAACGTAGGATTGATCTTCTCTCCTGATCAGGAATCCCCTCTTTCGAAAGAGATCGAATTGGTGATTAATCCAATCAAGTGGAGGCATTGGATAACCACGATCATGAATTAGCTCCTGCATCCTTTCGCAGGTAACCGGTGCAAATACACGGGTTAATTGTAGAAATTCTGTCACGCCGGGCTTAACAGATCGCTCACCTATATTTATTTTCAGCGGTTTGACGCCAAAAAGTACTGACAATTCCTGAACATGATCTCGAATTTCATTCGCAGAAATTCGCTCATTTTCGTAGTATGTGATTGATACAGATGTTCCACTAGGCGACCTAGAGGTACTAACGTCATATATGACCTCGCCGAAGCGCATCGCTACGCTTTCTCGAACCGCCGCCTCGAAAGCATTGTCTCGCACAGTGGCGAAACCGATTTCGATCGGGATGCCCTGATTTCTCAGAAGTCTCAGAAACGCGTTGAGCTTCCTACGATCCGTCTCGCGATCCACTATGGCGAGGTAGGTGCGCCCGTCGGCAACGAGGGATGGCCTCGCGGCCAAGATGACCCCCTGCTTCGATGCAGCAGTTATGATGGCCTCATCAAATGCCATTCGCCGCCCTCCAAGCCTCCTCGATTTCTCCGATGTGTCGACGTGCTTGCGAGGGCCAGTGCTTGGCGGAACTGATTCGAATCAAACCTAACGAAATTCCACCTTTGTCATTGCGCTGAATAAGTTGTTCAGGCTCGTAGTCCGCCAACGTTCTGATCGCATATGCATTTCTCAAGAGTTCGGCAAGTTCATGAGAATGGTAAACACCGACTCCACACTTATCTTCCAAACCCTTATCACCCACTTTTCGAGCGCGTCGCTTCGCTTCTTTTAACACCTTTGCAGTTGACGTGACGATATTATCCGGAAGGCCCTGATGACTCCCCCTCCAATTAGGGTTGAACTTTCGCATCATTTCACGAGCGAGCAAGAAGGCTGCGTAATAATATCGATTGAACGCCGAGCGTCCAAAAAGGTCGAACTCATTTAGGTTCGCCTCGCGCCTAGCCGCTTCGGCCTCTAGATGGTTCCCCACAACCTCCATGCCCGTGGATTAATCGCAGTTGGGCGACGGAGCAATCCGTGGTGTTCTCATAAAATCTCGGGAGCGAGGTTCACGGGGAATTCGACTTTCGCAGGACAGCCCGTTCAGTCAGTCATACGCATAGAAAGAACTTCACGTGGGGAAAGATACCTCCATCTCAGCGCCGCAACAAACGCCTCCTAAGGAATGCTCACATTCCTCCCCGCTTCCGCGGAGACAGGCCGCCTGCCGGCTCCAGCGCCTCAGAAAGGTAGCACGCCGTCACGCGCCGTTCCGCGATTGCTGCCGCAATCGCTCCATGCGCCACGTGACGTCATACGGGTTGCGCTACGCGCACCCGCTGGCCGGAGTTACAGCCTCTCGCTTCTAGCTTACCGTTTGCTGCGCAAACGCCTGCGCTAGGCGCGGGGCTTCACTCCTCCCCCATCCTTAGCGCCGCAATAAACGCCTCCTGCGGGATGCTCACATTGCCGTACTCCCTCATCCGCGCCTTGCCCTTCTTCTGCTTTTCCAGCAGCTTCTTCTTGCGCGTGATGTCGCCGCCGTAGCACTTGGCGGTCACGTCCTTGCGCAGGGCGGCGATGGTCTCGCGGGCAATCACCTTGCCGCCGATCGCGGCCTGGATCGGGATCTTGAACAGGTGGCGCGGGATCAGGTCTTTCAGGCGCTCGCACATGCCGCGGCCGCGTTCTTCGGCGACCGAGCGGTGGACGATCAGCGACAGGGCATCGACCGGCTCGTTGTTCACCAGGATGTTCATCTTGACGAGATCGCCCTCGCGCAGGCCGATCTGCTCGTAATCGAAGCTGGCGTAGCCGCGGCTGATCGATTTCAGGCGGTCGTAGAAATCGAACACGACCTCGTTCAGCGGCAGCTCGTAGGTCACCTGCGCGCGGCCGCCGACATAAGTAAGGTCGGTCTGGATGCCGCGCCGGTCCTGGCACAGCTTCAGGATCGCGCCGAGGTATTCGTCGGGCGTGTAGATCGTCGCCTTGATCCACGGCTCCTCGATCCATTCGATCCGGTTGGGATCGGGATAGTCGGCCGGGTTGTGCAGCTCGATCGTCTTCGCTTCCTCGTTCTTCGTCTTGCCGAGGCGGATGCGATAGACGACGCTGGGGGCCGTGGTAATCAGGTCCAGATCGTATTCGCGGCTCAGCCGTTCCTGGATGATCTCCAGGTGGAGGAGGCCGAGGAAGCCGCAGCGGAAGCCGAAGCCGAGCGCCGCGCTGCTTTCCATCTCGTAGCTGAAGCTCGCATCGTTGAGGCGCAGCTTGCCGATCGATTCGCGCAGCTTCTCGAAATCGGCGGCATCGACGGGGAAGAGGCCGCAGAAGACCACAGGCTGGACTTCCTTGTACCCGGGCAGCGCCTTGTCCGCCCCGCCCTTCACCGTCGTGATCGTGTCGCCCACGCGCGCCTGTTCGACTTCCTTGATCTGCGCGGTGATGAAGCCGATCTCGCCCGGGCCGATCTCCGGCAGGTCCACCCGCTTGGGGGTGAAGGCGCCGACCCGGTCGACCAGGTGCTGCGTGCCGCCCTGCATGAAGCGGACCTGCAGGCCCTTCTTCAGCACGCCGTCCATCACCCGCACGAGGATGACCACGCCGAGGTAGGGATCGTACCAGCTATCGACCAGCATGGCCTTGAGCGGCGCGTCGCGGTCGCCGGTGGGCGGCGGGATGCGGGCGACGATCGCCTCCAGCGTGTCCTCGATCCCGATGCCGGACTTCGCGCTGGTGAGCACGGCGTCGCTGGCGTCGAGACCGATGATGTCCTCGATCTCGGCCTTGACCTTGTCGGGCTCGGCCGCGGGCAGGTCGATCTTGTTGATGACGGGGACGATCTCGTGGTCGTGCTCGATCGACTGGTAGACATTGGCGAGCGTCTGCGCCTCGACCCCCTGTGCGGCATCGACCACCAGCAGCGCGCCCTCGCACGCGGCGAGGCTGCGGCTGACCTCGTATGCGAAGTCGACATGGCCGGGGGTGTCCATCAGGTTGAGCTCGTAGGTCCTGCCGTCCCGGGCGGTGTAGTTGAGGCGCACGGTCTGGGCCTTGATCGTGATCCCACGCTCGCGCTCAATGTCCATGTTATCAAGGACTTGCGCGCTCATCTCGCGCTCGGTCAGCCCGCCGCAGACCTGGATCAGCCGATCGGCGAGCGTCGACTTGCCATGGTCGATATGCGCGATGATCGAGAAATTGCGAATAAGGCCAAGATCAGTCATCGCGGCCCCTTATAACCCCGGCCGGAAAGCTGCAACGACGGAGACGTTGGCTCGCCCCCATTGCAGCGGGAATGGCGGTCAGGCGCGGGCCTTGCGCGGCTCTTCCGCCGGGGGCCGGGCGCCGTCGATGTCGAGCGGGATCGGGCGGTCGAACTGCACGCCCATGCGGTTGTCGATGCACCAGCGGCTCGTCGCATCGACCGTCAGCGTATCGGACAGGGCAATGCGGAAGCGCGTGCCGACCGGGACGTTCCACAGCCCCTCCACCATCGCGCCCTCGGTCGAGGCATTGCGGACGGTGCCGGCGTAGTGCTGCCCCGCGTGTTCGAGCACGACCTTGCGCAGCATCGTCTTGCGCGGGGCGCGGGCCGCGCGCGGGCCGACCGCTTCCATCGCGAGGCCGTTCGCGAGCCGTTCTTCCACCGCCTGGCTGCTCAGCGCCTTGTCGTAGATATAGCCCTGGACATGGGTGCAGCCGTGCTGGCGCACGAGGTCCAGTTCGTCGAGCGTCTCGACGCCTTCGGCCGTGACGTCCATTCCCAGCGCCTGGGCGAGGCTGGTGATCGAGGCGATGATCGCGCCGTTCCGGCTCCCCGGCCGCGTGGCGCCGCGCACGAAGCTCTGGTCGATCTTGATCTTGTCGAAAGGCGCCTTCTTCAGATAGCCGAGCGAGGAATAGCCGGTCCCGAAATCGTCGAGCGCCAGGCGCACCCCGATGCGCTTGAGCGCGGCGAACATCGCCTCGGTCCCCTCGTCGTCGTTGAGGAAGACGCTCTCGGTAATCTCCAGCTCCAGGCGCGAAGGATCGATGCCGGCCTGGGCGATCGCATTCGTGATGATCGCCGGGAGCTGCGGACTGGCGAACTGGAGCGGCGAGACGTTGACGGCGCAGCGCACTTCCTCCGGCCATTCGGCCAGCGCGCTGCAGGCGGTGCGGATCGCCCATTCGCCGATCGCGGCGATGAGGCCGGTATCCTCGGCAATCGGCACGAACTTGTCGGGCGAGAGCCAGCCGCGCCGCGGATGGTTCCAGCGCAGCAGCGCCTCGAACCCGGCAATCCGTTCGCTGCTCGCGTCCACCACCGGCTGGTAGAACAGCTCCAGCCCGCCGTGGGCGATCGCATCGCGCAGGTCCTGTTCGAGCGCATTGCGCTCCTCCGCCGCGCTGTGGAGGTCGCTCGAATAGAAATGGCACCGGCCCCGCCCGGCGTCCTTCGCGGCGTAGAGCGCGAGGTCGGCGTTGCGGATCAGCGCCTCGCTGGTCACGCCGTGATCGGGCGATACGGCAATGCCGATGGACGATCCGATCACCACGCGCTGCCCGTCGATCGAATAGGGCTGCGACAGGGCGTGGATGATTTCCTGCGCCAGGTGGCCGAGCTGTTCGTGCTCGACCCGGCCGGGGACGATCACCTGGAACTCGTCGCCGCCGAGCCGCCCCACGCGGCCCTGCTTGCCAACGGCCCGTTCCAGCCGCTGGGCGACCTGCTTGAGCAAGGCGTCGCCGGCGGGATGGCCCAGCGTGTCGTTGACGTGCTTGAACCGGTCGAGGTCGAGCAGGAAGATCGCGCACTCGCGCTCCCTTTCCTGCGGGCTGCAGACGATCTTTTCCAGCGTTTGCGACATCTGGAAACGGTTCGCCAGCCCGGTCAGCGAGTCGTACCGCGCGAGCCGCTTGGCATTTTCCTCGCTCAGCTTCTTCTCGGTCAGGTCGGTCCCCGAACCGCGAAAGCCGCAGAAATTGCGGAAACCGTCATAGACCGGCCGCCCGTTGATCGACCACCACCGCTCTTCGTCGGGAACGGCGGCCTTGACCGCCAGCCCTTCGAACGAGGAGCGGGAGGACAAGTGGAACGTCAGCGTCCGCTCGCCTTCGCGGTTCTCGTCGCCGAGATCGAACAGGCGCGAGAACGCGCGCCCGACCAGTTCGTCTTCGGCGCGCCCGAGCGCGCGCGCGACCGAAGGCGAGAGGTAGGTGAGCCGTCCGCGGCGGTCGGTTTCCCAGAACCAGCCCTGCCCCGTTTCCTCGTAGTCCTGGAGAATGCTCTGCGCCCGGTCGCGAACGCGGGCGAGCGCGGCTTCCTCTTCGGCCCGCGCCCGCTCGAAACGCAGCTGGTAACTGGCCACGAGCCCGCTCGTGATCGCGGCGATCGCCAGGCCGGAAAATGCATAGAACGAGCCGTCCACGAGCGCCACAGGGGCCCAGCAGCCGAGCTTGCTCATGAAGACCAGCACGATCCGGTCGCTGAGCAGCGCGGCGAACAGGATATTGACCGTGACCAGCGCGGCGACGCCGATGCGCCAGTCGAGCGATCCCGAATACATCCACTCCGCCAGGCCGAACCCGACCCCGGCCGACGACAGGAGGACAAGCGCGACGGCCAGCCCCTGGCGGGCCGGAACGGGCAGCGCCGCCCCGTCGCCCCAGGCATTGACCGGGCGGCCAAGCGCGGCGGTCCCGATGCCGAGCAGCGCGGCGACGATGCAGGCCGCAGGCGGCGCGGAGAGCGCGATCACCCCGGAAATCGCGAAAGCGGCGGCGATCGCCACGCTCATCCAGGCAAAGGGGGGCGGAACGATCGGCGGCGCTTTCGCCACGGCGGCAACCTTGTTGCGCTTGACCTCGCGCCGGTCGCGACGCTGGCGGCGTTCTTCGGGCACGGCGCGCAGCGGCGGCTGGGCACGGTCCGGCGCATCGGCATGCGTCGCGGGACCGGCCGAAAGCATCGAACCGGGCGCCTCGGGCTCACTCGCGGTTCTTGCTGACGCCACCACCATGCCGCCCGCATGCGCCAGACCCCTTGAAAAAACGGTTAATCGAAGGGCAGGATTCGGCAATTTCCTGCCGCGCGAGCGCGCTTGCCAAGGCGCGTGGGCACGTGCATGAATCGCCCGCTCGGATACGGGCAAGAAGAAGAGGGTGCATGGCAGCCAGGGCGCAGCCGGTAGACGCGACACGCACGGCCCGCGGGCGGCCCGCCACCTGATGCGGCACCTCGCCATCATCGGCTCGGGCCCTGCGGGCTACTACACCGCGGAAGCTGCCCAGAAACACTGGGGCGACGAGATCCGCGTCGATATCTTCGACATGCTGCCGGTGCCCTACGGCCTGATCCGCACCGGCGTCGCCCCCGATCACCAGTCCATCAAGGGCGTCAGCCGCCGTTACGAGGCCACGGCCCTGACCGAGAACGTGCGCTTCGTCGGCAATGTCGCGGTGGGGCGGGACGTCACCGTGCCCGAGTTGCAATCGCTCTACGACGCGGTCGTGTTCGCCACCGGCGCGCCCAACGATCGCGCGCTGGGGATAGAGGGCGAGGCGCTGCCCAATGTCTTCGGCAGCGCGGCCTTCGTCGGGTGGTACAACGGCCACCCGCAGTTTGCCGGGCTCGCGCCGGATCTTTCCGGCCGCCACGCGGTCGTGATCGGCATGGGCAACGTCGCGCTCGACGTGGCGCGCATCCTCGCCAAGACCGAGGCGGAATTCGCGGGGTCCGACATTGTCGCCCACGCGCTCGACGCGCTGCGCGCCGCGGCGATTTCGACGATTACCATCGTCGGGCGGCGCGGCCCGCACCAGATCATGATGACGCCCAAGGAACTGGGCGAACTGATGCACCTGGAACGCGCCAGTCCCCGCGTTGCACCGTCCGATCTTCCGCCCGAGGCCGATGACGCGCTGCTCGAACCCGGCCTGCGCAAGTCCGTCGCGCACTTGCGCAGCTTCGCCGCGATCCCGGAGAGCGAGCGGGCGGACAAGAGCGTGGAGATTGACTTCGACATGTTCGCAAGCCCGGTGCGACTGCTGGGCAAGGACAGGGTCGAGGCGATCGAGCTGGAGCGCACCCGGGTCGAGGCCGGGCGCGCGGTCGGGACGGGGGAGACGTACACCGTCCCGGCCGATCTCGTGATCAGTTGCATCGGCTATCGCAGCTCGCCGATTCCCGGCGTCCCGTTCGACGAGCGCGCGGGCCGCTTCGCGAACGACGAGGGGCGGATCCTGCCCGGCCTCTATTGCGTGGGCTGGGCCCGGCGCGGCCCGACCGGGACGATCGGGACCAACCGCCCGGACGGCTTCGGCGTGGTCGAGAAGATCGCCGAGGACATGGACGGCGGCGCGCTCGGACCGCGCGGCAAGGAAGGGCGCGCCGGGTTTGACCGGCTCGTCGAAGAGCGCGGGATCGAGGTCGTCACCTTCCGCGACTGGAAGAAGATCGAGGAGGCCGAGGCCCGCGCCGCGCGCGAGGGCGCCCCGCGCGAGAAATTCGTCGATGTAGAGGCGATGATCCGCGCCCGCGAATAGGCCCGGCTGCCCGCGGCCCTGCCCGGGCGCCAATCCCGATTGAGCCGCCCGCCCCGCGGGCGGGCGCGGGCCGTCAGACCCGCATCGGCATCAGGACATAGAGCGCGGGGCTGCCGGCATCCTGCCGGATCAGCGTCGGCGCGCCTGCGTCGGCCAGGTGCAGTTCGACCGTGTCGCTGTCGATCTGGCTGAGGATGTCCTTCAGGTAATTGGCGTTGAAGCCGATCTCGAACCCTTCGGCCGAATAGTCGGCGGGCACTTCCTCGGCCGCGGTACCGTTGTCCGGGCTGGTGACCGAGAGGATCACCTTGTCCTGGTCGAGCCCCATCTTGACCGCGCGGGTCTTCTCCGTGGCGATGGTCGCCACGCGGTCCACGCCTTCGTAGAAACTGCGCGGATCGAGCTTGAGCAGCTTGTCGTTCCCGGTCGGGATCACGCGGCTGTAGTCGGGGAACGTCCCGTCGATCAGCTTGCTGGTCAGCACCACGCCGCCCTCGCCGCCCAGCGTGAAGCGGATCTTGCTGGCGGAGAGATCCACCTGGACGTTGCCGTCCAGCGATTCCTCCAGCAGCTTGCGCAGTTCGGCCACGGCCTTGCGCGGCACGATCACGTCCGGCATCCCCTGCGCGCCGTCGGGCTGGTCGATCGTGAACCGCGCGAGACGGTGCCCGTCGGTCGCCGCGGCCTTCAGCACCGGCTTGTCTTCCTCCGACACGTGGAGGAAGATGCCGTTGAGGTAATAGCGGGTTTCCTCGGTCGAGATCGCGAAGCGGGTGCGATCGATCAGCTCGGCCAGGGTCTTGGCCGGGATCTCGAAACTGGTCGGCAAGTCGCCTTCGACGATGACCGGGAAATCGTCACGCGGCAGGGTCGGAAGCTGGAAACGGCTGCGGCCGGCCTTGATCGTCAGCCGGTTCTCGGCCGTCTCGAGGCTGACCTGGCTGCCTTCGGGCAGCTTGCGCGCGATATCGAACAGCAGGTGCGCCGAAACCGTGATCGCGCCCGAGCTTTCGACCGAGGCGGCGGCCATGTTCTCCACCACCTGCAGGTCGAGGTCGGTCGCCATGACCTTCAGCGAGCCGCCGTCGGCCGCCTCGATCAGCACGTTGGAGAGAATGGGGATCGTGTTGCGCCGCTCCACCACCGACTGGACGTGGCTGAGGCACCTGAGGAGCGTTGCGCGTTCGATAGTGGCCTTCATCGCGTATCAATTCCCCCTTTGCGCTCACGGACGTCGCGCTCTCAGACGGCCCGACGCCCGGGTGGGCGAAAGTCGGCGGAGACCAGGGTCCCCGGGGACGGGTCCGCGGCCGGAATCGCCCGCGAGCGCCGGAATGTTGCGAATATCCTTAGTCCCGAGGCCGGACGGGGCAAGGACCAAAGCCCCGCCGTCCCGATTCCTTGGGGATAAATCTGTCAGGAAAGCATCGCCATGCCGCCGTTGACGTGCAGCGTCTGCCCGGTGACATAGGCCGCCTCGTCGCTGGCGAGATAGGCCACCGCGGCCCCGATGTCCTCGCCCTCGCCCATCCGGCCCATCGGGATGCGGGCGTTGAGCGCGTCTTTCTGCGCGTCGGGCAGCTGGTCGGTCATGGCGGTGCGGATGAAGCCCGGCGCGACGCAGTTGACGGTGATCCCGCGGCTCGCAAGCTCCTGCGCCAGGCTCTTCGACATGCCGACGAGGCCCGCCTTGGCGGCGGAATAATTCATCTGGCCGGGATTGCCGGTGGCGCCCACCACGCTGGTGATGCTGACGATCCGGCCGCCGCGCGCCTTCATCATCGGGCGCGCCGCCGCGCGCATCAGGCGGAAAGCGGCCTCGAGGTTGATCCGCATGACCGCGTCCCACTCCTCGTCCTTCATCCGCATGGCCAGGTTGTCCCGCGTGACGCCGGCATTGTTCACCAGGATGTCGATCCGGCCCAGGGTGTCGACCGTGGCCGGCACCAGTTCCTCGACCTGTTCGGGGTTCGACAGGTCGCAGGTGATTTCCACGTGGTCGCCGCCGACCTCGTCGTTGATCTGTTCGCGGAAGGCGCGCAGCTTGCCGCTGTTCGATCCGCTGAGCGCGAGGCGCGCGCCCTGCCGCGCCAAGGCATAGGCGATGGCGGAACCGATCCCGCCGCTCGCGCCGGTGACCAGCGCCGTCTTTCCTTCGAGCGAAAACATTATCCGATCTCCTTCGCGAGGGCTTCGATATCGGCCATCGTGATCACGCTGGTGGCCGGGGCTTCCTTGTCGATCCGGCCGATCATCGGGCCCAGGACCTTGCCGCCCAGCTCGACAAAGCCGTCGACCCCGGCAGCGCGCATGGCCAGGACGCTTTCGCGCCAGCGCACGCGCCCGGTCACCTGTTCGACCAGCAGACGCTGTTCCTGCGCCGGATCGCTGACCTCGCCGGCGGTGACGTTGGCATAGAGCGGCAGGGCGAACGGGCCCGGCGCGGTTTTCTCCAGGGCCTCGGCCATGGCATCGGCGGCAGGGCGCATGAGATCGCAGTGGAAGGGCGCCGAGACCGGCAGCAGGACGCCGCGCTTGATGCCGTGGTCCTTCACCATGGCCACCGCGCGCTCGATCGCACCCTTGTGGCCCGAGAGGACGACCTGGCCCGGATCGTTGTCGTTCGCGACCTGGCACACTTCACCCTGGGCCGCGGCATCGGCCAGGGCCCGGGCCTTGTCGAGATCCGCCCCCAGCAGCGCGCACATCGCGCCCTCGCCGACCGGGACGGCGGCCTGCATCGCGCGCCCGCGCAGCTTGAGCAATCGGGCCGTGTCGGCAAGCGAGAAGGCCCCGACCGCGCAGAGCGCCGAGTATTCGCCCAACGAGTGGCCGGCGACGCAGTCGCCCTTCTCGGCCAGGACGATGCCGAACTCGCGCTCCAGAACGCGCAGCGTGGCGATCGAATTGGCCATGATCGCCGGCTGGGCATTCTCGGTCAGGGTCAACTGGTCTTCCGGCCCCTCGCGCATGATCGCGGAAAGGCCCTCCGACAGCGCCTCGTCGACTTCCTCGAAAACCTCGCGCGCGGCGCCGCTCGCCGCGGCGAGATCCGCCCCCATTCCGACTTTCTGGCTACCCTGCCCGGGAAAAACGAATGCACGCATAACGATCTCCTTGTCGCGGCGGGCAACTATGCGCGGCCGGGCGCGCGGGCAAGCCCGAAGGGAACGATCTTGTTGCCGCCGTCGTGCCCGATATCGGCGAAACCGAGATACGGGATGCCGGCCCTGTCGCACCAGTAGCGGGCGATATCCTCCTCGCTCGAACCGAACGGGCGATCGTTCTCCGGCACGTCGCTGATCCGGCCGAGACGCAGGCCGGCGATGCCAGCCAGGTGCTGGGTGACGTGGAAGAACAGGCGATCGACGGCGTAGAGGTGTTCGGACACTTCCTCCACCATGACGACGTGCCCGGCAAGATCCGGCATCAGCTCGGTGCCGCACAGCATGGCGAGGGTGATCAGGTTGAAGGCGACCGCGGGCGGCCCCTCGCCGCCCCGCTCCAGTCCGCCTTCGAGGCCGTCGTCCTTGCCGCAGAGCCAGTCGAGCGCGCGCATCACTGCGCCTTCGCCCCCGTCGCGGCGGATGTCCGCCGCCATCGGCCCGTGCGCCGGACGGCCGATGCCCGCGCGGTAGAGCGCGGCGAGGAGATAGCCGGTGTCGGAATAGCCGAGGTAAGCCTTGTCGCGCGCGGCCGGCCCCATGCGGGCGACGGCATCGGCCGAGATCCGGTTCGCGCCATAGCCGCCGTGGGCGAACCAGACCGCGTCGAACGCCGGGTCGTCGGCACATTCTGTCAGCGCGGCAAGCCGCGTGGCGTCGTCGCCGGCGAAATGGCCATGGCGGGCGAAGCACTGCTTGTGAAACACCAGTTCGACGCCCGCGCGGTCGGCCGCGAGGTCGGCCACCGCATCGGCGTGTTCGCGCTCGAGCCGCTTGCCCGGCGCGCAGATGGCAATGCGTGTCATGTCCCGCGGACTAGGGCCAGCGGGACCGCGCATCAAGCGCCGGCAGGGGCTGGCTGCCGCGCGCGGCGGATCCGGTCAGGCCTCGTGCACTTCGGCAGCGGCGATGACGATGCCCATGAAGCTTTCCGCCGTCAGGCTGGCGCCGCCGACCAGCGCGCCGCCCACTTCGTCGGCACCGAGCAGTTCGCGCGCGTTGTCCGCCTTGACCGAGCCACCGTAGAGGATGCGCACGGCGGCGCCGTCTTCCTCGCCGAACAGCTCGACCAGCAGGGCGCGGATCTCGCGGTGCATGGCACCGATATCCTCCACCGTGGGGGTGCGGCCCGTGCCGATCGCCCAGACCGGTTCGTAGGCGACGGTCAGCATCTCGCCCGCGCGCTCCAGCGTGTCGGGAAGCGAGGCGCGCAGTTGGGCGGTGACATGTTCGACCGCCTTGCCCGCGTCGCGCACGTCCTCCGTCTCGCCGCAGCACATGATGACGCGCAGCCCGGCGGCGAGCGCCGCCTGCGCCTTGGCGCGCACGAGGGCATCGGTCTCGCCGTGGTTCTGGCGGCGTTCGCTGTGGCCGAGAATGACGAACTTGGCCCCGGCGTCGGCGGCCATCGTCGCCGAGATGTCGCCGGTATGGGCACCGTCGTCGGCCGGGTGGCAATCCTGCGCGCCCACCCCGATCTGCTCCACCTCGCGGTGGGTCGCGTGGACCAGCGTGAAGGGCGGCGCCAGAGCGACCTCGACCTTCATCATGTTCTGCGCCGCACGGTCGATCGCACGCGCCTGGGCCAGCATGGCCCGCGTGCCGTTCATCTTCCAGTTTCCAACGATGTAGGGCCGTTCGGCCATGACGAATCCCGCTTCCTTGGTCCCGATTTCAACGATTCCGGTCGCCGTTTAATATGGGGCGACGGGCCCGGCCTGCCAGATGCTTCATCTTGCAACGCCAAAAGCGCTGCCGACCTGTTGCCGGGAGGTCGCAGGGCGGATAAAGCGCTCGCCGCACAGCGCAACCCCTAATCGCACCTCGCCTACGGAACATCCCCCAGTATGCTTCAGTTCTTCCGCAGATTCTTCCAGTCGAAGCTCGGCATTCCGCTGACGCTGGCCTTCCTCGCGCTGATCGCGTTCGCTTTCGCCAGCAGCGATGTCGCCAATACCGGGACGTTCGGCGGGGTCGCCGGGGGCGACCGGGTCGCCGTGGTCGGCGGGCAGAAGATCGATTCGGCCGATCTCGTCGCCAGCGCGCGCGACGCGCTCGACCAGGTGCGCCAGCAGAACCCGAACATGTCGATGGAAGCCTTCATCGCGCAGGGCGGGCTCGACGACGTTCTCGACCAGATGATCGACCGCGCGGCGATCGCCGAATATGCGCGCCGCCACGGCCTGCGCGCGGGCGAAAACCTGGTCAACAGCGAGATCATAACTATCCCGCAGTTCCGCGGCCCGAACGGGGAATTCGACACCACGACCTTCCGCCAGGCGCTGGGCGCGCGCGGCATTTCGGAAGCGACCTTCCGCAACGACATCTCGCAGGGCCTGCTGGCGCAGCAATTGCTGATGCCCGTCGTGTTCGGCGCCCAGGCGCCCGACAAGCTGGCAACGCGCTATGCCGCGCTGCTGCAGGAACGGCGCCGCGGCAGCATCGCCATGCTGCCGTCGAGCGCGTTCGCCCCCGAGGGCACGCCCGACGATGCGGCATTGAAGGCGTTCTACGACGAGAATCGCGACGATTTCATCCGCCCCGAGCGGCGCGTGATTCGCTATGCCGTGTTCGGTCCGGAGGACCTCGACGCCCGGATCGAGCCGACCGACGAGGAAATCGCCGCGCGTTACGAGGAAGACGGCGCGCGCTATGCCGCCAGCGAAACGCGCCGGCTGAGCCAGCTGATCGTGCCGACGCGGGAAGCCGCCAACGCGATCCGCGCGCGCGTGACGGGCGGCGGATCGCTCGAGGCCGCCGCGCGCGAGGCCGGATTCGACGTCGCCGCGCTCGGCCCCCTGTCGCAGGCCGAGTATGCCGCACAGGCTTCCGCCGACGTTGCCCGCGCCGCCTTCGCTGCCGGGCGCGGCGAGCTTGCCGCCCCGGCCCGCAGCGCGCTGGGCTGGCACGTCGTGCGCGTCGACGCGGTCGAGCGCACCCCCGCGCGCAGCCTCGCGCAAGTTCGCGGCGAGATCGCCGATACGCTGCGGACCGAGAAACGCCAGCGCGCCCTGGCCGACCTCGCCGCGAGTATCGAGGAACAGCTGACCGACGGCGTCTCGCTGGGCGACATCGCCGGCCAGCTCGGCGTGGACGTCGAAACGACCCGCCCGCTCCTGGCCAGCGGCGATGTCTATGGCGCGCCGGGACAGACCGCGCCCGAGGTTCTCGGCCCGGCGCTCGAGACCGCGTTCCAGATGATCGAGGGCGAGCCCCAGCTGGCGGAGATCGAACGCGGCGAGACCTATCTTGTCTTCGAGGCAGGCCAGATCGTCGAATCGGCCGCGGCGCCGCTGGCCGAAATCCGCGACGACGTGATCGCCGCCTGGCGCCGCGACCGCGGTGCCGCCGCGGCGCGCGCCGCGGCCGATCGCGTGCTGGAGCGGGTGAAGGAAGGGACGAGCCTCGCCGCCGCCGTGCAGGCGGAGGAAACCGCCCTGCCCGGGGTCGAACCGGTCAACCTGACGCGCCAGCAGCTGGCCGCGCTCCAGGGCCAGTTCCCCGCCCCGCTCGCGCTGCTCTTCAGCATGGCCCAGGGCACGACCAAGAAGCTCGAGGCGCCCGACGACAACGGCTGGTACGTGGTCGACCTGGACGAGATCGAGGCGGGCGAAGTGGACCGCGAAGACCCGGTCTTCGCCCAGGTGAGGCGCGAGCTGGGCAGCGCGATCGGCAGCGAATACGCCGACCAGTTGCGCCTCGCCCTGCGCCAGGAACTGGGCGTGGAACGCAACGAGACCGCGATCGAGGCGGTTCGCAAGCAACTGCTCGGGCAGAACTGAGCCGGTGGCGCAGGTCGCCCCGGGTCTCCGCAACGCCGAGGCCGCGGTCGCCGCGCTGGCGGCCGGCCGGCCCGCGCTCGTCTGGCGGCGGGTCGTCGCCGATACCGAAACCCCGGTGGGCGCGGCGCTGAAGCTGTTCGATCCGGGCCGGGGCGACTTCCTGCTCGAATCGGTCGAAGGGGGCGAGGTTCGCGGGCGGTACAGCCTGCTCGGCATCGATCCCGACCTCGTCTTCCGGGCCGAGGGCGACAGCGCGGCGATCAACGCCCGCTGGCAGGCCGACCGCGAGGCCTTTGCGCCCTGCCCCGGCGGCGCGCTGGACGAACTGCGCGCGCTGGTGGAACGGTGCCGGATCGACGTGCCGGCCGAACTGCCGCCGGCGCTCGCCTGCCTGGTCGGCTATTTCGGCTACGAGACGATCGGCCTGGTCGAGAAGCTTCCGCGCGCACCCGCGAGCCCGCTGGAAATGCCCGACATGCTGTTCGTACGCCCCACGGTCCTGCTGGTGTTCGACAGCCTCGGCGACGAGCTGTTCTGCATTGCCCCGCTCTGGGCCGGGGAGGACGCCCCCGACGCGGCGATCGCGACCGCTGGCGAGCGGATCGACGAGACCCTGCGGCGGCTTTCCGGGCCGCCGCCCGCCGAAACGCGCGCGGCGGACCTGCCCGACATGGCGCTGACCCCGATGGTCGCGGCGCAGGACTACGCCGCCGGCGTGGCCCGCGCGAAGGACTACATCGCGGCCGGCGACATCTTCCAGGTCGTCCTGGCGCAGCGGTTCACCTGCCCCTTCCCCCTGCCGCCGATCGCGCTCTACCGCGCGCTGCGCCGGGTCAATCCATCGCCGTTCCTCTATTTCCTCGACCTGCCCGGCTTTGCCGTGGTCGGCTCCAGCCCCGAAATCCTCGTGCGCGTCAGGGGCGGGGGCGACGGGCCGAAGGAAGTCACGATCAGGCCGATCGCCGGCACCCGCCCGCGCGGCGCCACGGTCGAGGCCGACCGCGCCGCTGAGGCAAGCCTGCTGGCCGATCCGAAGGAACGGGCCGAGCACCTGATGCTGCTCGATCTCGGCCGCAACGACGTCGGGCGGGTGGCCGCCCGCGGCACGGTGGAGGTGACCGACAGCTTCACCATCGAACGCTACAGCCACGTCATGCATATCGTCAGCAACGTGGTCGGCCGGCTCGATCCCGATCGCGACGCGCTCGACGCGCTGTTCGCGGGCTTTCCCGCCGGCACGGTCAGCGGCGCGCCCAAGATCCGGGCCTGCGAGATCATTGCCGGGATAGAGCCCGAAACCCGCGGCGCCTATGCCGGCGGGGTCGGCTATTTCGCGCCCGACGGCTCGGTCGACAGTTGCATCGTCCTGCGCACCGGCGTGGTGAAGGACGGCACGCTCCACGTCCAGGCCGGCGCGGGCATCGTGGCCGACAGCGACCCGGCCTACGAACAACGCGAGTGCGAGGCCAAGGCGAGCGCCCTCCTCGCCGCCGCGCGCGAGGCCGCGCGGATTGCGCAGGAGCCGGGGTTCGGCCAGTGAGGCGGTGGCGCCTCCTCTTTCTGGCGCCCTGCGCGGCCACTGTCCTGACCGGTTGCGGACCGCAGCCGGAAGGCGAGCCGGTGATCCGGACCGAAATCGGCAGCGGCGTCGCCGAAAGCGACAGCGAGCCTGGTCCCGCGGCCGAGCCGAGCCCGACACCCACGCCGGCGATGGCTTCCGCCTGCGACAGCACGACCTTCGAAGGGGCCGCTCTTATCCACTGCATCGCCGATCCCGCGCGGCACCGGATCGTGACCGTGCTGGGCCCGGCCGACGGCGCGCCCTATCGCGGCTTTGCCGCGCTCGCAGCCAAGCGGGCGGCCGATGCCGCGCCGGTTGCCTTCGCGATGAACGCGGGGATGTACGACGGCGAAGGCAAGCCGATCGGATACTACGTGGAAGATGGCCGGCGGCTGAAAGAGCTCAACCGCGCCGACGGGCCGGGCAACTTCCACCTGAAGCCCAACGGCGTGTTCTATGGCACAGGCGGCAAGTGGCAGATCCGCACGGCCGACGATTTCTACGCCAATGTCGCCGACCGCCCCCAGTTCGGCACCCAGAGCGGCCCGATGCTCGTGATCGACGGCAAGCTCCATCCCAAGATCGCCGAGGACGGTCCGAGCAAGGCCGTGCGCAACGGGGTCGGCGTCGACCGCGCCGGGCGGGCGCATTTCGTCATTTCGGAAGAGCCGATCTCGTTCGGCGTGCTCGCCCGCTATTTCCGCGACGAGCTCGAAACGCCCGACGCGCTGTTCCTCGACGGCAATGTCAGCGCCCTGTGGGACCCCGCGCGCAAGCGGATGGACAGCGGCAGCCGGTTCGGGCCCATGCTGGTGGTCGAAGAGAAGGACTGAAGGCCGATGGACTACGAACGCACGCTCTACCCCGAGATCGAGCCTTACGACAGCGGCATGCTGGACGTCGGCGAAGGGCACACGCTCTACTGGGAGCGGATCGGGACGCCGGGGGCCAAGCCGGCCGTGTTCCTGCACGGCGGGCCGGGCGGCGGAATGAGCCCCAACCATCGCCGCCAGTGGGACCCGGAGCTGTACGACGTCCTCCTGTTCGACCAGCGCGGCTGCGGCAAGTCGCTGCCCTTCGCCGAGATCGAGCGCAACGACACCTGGCGCATCGTCGAGGATATCGAGCGGCTGCGGACGATGTGCGGGCACGAGGAATGGCAGGTGTTCGGCGGAAGCTGGGGCGCAACCCTCGCGCTCGCCTATGCCCAGGCCTACCCCGACCGGACCAGCGAGCTGGTCCTGCGCGGCGTGTTCCTCGGCCGCCGGAAGGAGAAAGCCTGGCTCTACTCCTACGGCGCGAGCGAGATCATGGCCGAGCAGTGGGACGCCTTCTCCGGCCTGGTTCCCGCCGAGGAACGCGACGATCTGGTCGCGGCCTATCACCGGCGGCTGACGAGCGACGACGAGGACATCCGGCTCGCCGCCGCGCGCGAGTGGTCGCTGTGGGAAGGCAGCGTCGCCACGCTCCTGCCCGACGAAAAGCTGCTCGAAACCTTCGCCGACCCGGCGAAGGCCCTGCCTTTCGCGCGCATCTGCGCCCGCTTCTTCCTGGAAGATTTCTTCCTCGAGGAAGGGCAGCTGCTCGCCAATGCGGACCGGCTGAAGGGCATCCCCGGGATCATCGTCCAGGGCCGGCACGACATCTGCACCCCGCCCACTTCGGCCTGGGCGCTGAAGAAGGCCTGGCCCGAAGCCGAGCTGTGGATCGTCCACGACGGCGGCCATTCCGCCAGCGAACCGGGCATCGTCGACGGGCTGGTGCGGGCGACCGACCGGTTCGCCGGGAAGGCGGCCTGAAACCTAAACTTGCTTGATCGGGCCGGGCGAACGGCCGAAGGCGGCGCGCGATGATACTGGTGATCGACAACTACGACAGCTTCACCTTCAACCTGGTCCATTACCTGATGGAGCTGGGCGCCGAGGTGCGGGTGGAACGCAACGACGCGCTGTCCGCGGCCGAGGCGGTGGCCAGCGGCGCGAAAGGCGTGCTGATCTCCCCCGGCCCCTGCACCCCGAACGAGGCCGGGATCAGCCTCGACCTCGTTGCCGCCTGTGCCGATGCGGCCCGGCCGCTGCTGGGCGTGTGCCTCGGCCACCAGGCGATCGGCCAGCATTTCGGCGGGCGCGTGGTGCGCGGCGGGCTGATGCACGGCAAGACCTCGCCGGTCGATCACGACGGGAGCGGCGTCTTCGCCGGCCTGCCCTGCCCCTTCACCGCGACCCGCTACCACTCGCTGGTGGTGGAGGACGTGCCTGACGCGCTGGCGGTCAACGCGCATAGCGAGACCCCGGGCCTCGACGGCACGTGCGTGATGGGTTTCCGCCACCGCGACCTGCCGATCCACGGGGTCCAGTTCCACCCGGAGAGCATCGCCACCGATCACGGCCATGCCCTGCTCGCCAACTTCCTGCGCCTGTGCGGGATCGAGCCCCGCCTGCCGGCAAGGGCCGCGGCATGAGGACGCTGCCCGAGGCGGAACCGCACCTGAGCGAGGCCGAGGCGGAGGAAGTCTTCGGCTGGATCCTCGACGGTGAGACGAGCGAGGAGGAGATCGCCCGTTTCCTGATCGCGATCACCGAACGCAGCGAGACGGCGGAGGAGATCGCCGGGGCCGCCCGCGCGCTGCGCGCCCGCCTGATCCCGGTCGCCGCGCCCGATGACGCGGTCGACTGCTGCGGCACCGGGGGCGACGGGCACCACACGCTGAACGTGTCCACCGCCGTCAGCCTGGTGGTCGCATCGGCCGGCGTGCCGGTCGCCAAGCACGGCAACCGCGCGGCGAGCAGCAAGTCCGGCGCGGCCGACACGCTCGAGGCGCTGGGCCTCGACATGGAGGCCGCGGGGCGCACGGCGGAGAAGACGCTGGCCGAGATCGGCATCTGTTTCCTCTTCGCCAAGAACCACCATCCCGCGATGGGCCGCATCCAGCCGATCCGCCAGCGGCTGGGCCGGCGCACGATCTTCAACCTGATGGGCCCGCTGTCCAACCCCGCCGGGGTGCGGCGGCAGCTGATCGGGATCGCCCGGCCCGCCTATGTCCCGATCTATGCCGCGGCGAAGGCGCGGCTGGGGACCGAGCGGACTTTCATCGCCTCCGGCGACGAGGGGCTCGACGAGCTGAGCCTGGCCGGCGGCAACGAGCTGGCCGACGTCGCCGGCAACGACTTCGAGATGCGCCGCGTCGAAGCCGCCGAAGCCGGCCTGCCGAGCGCCCCGGTGGAGGCGATCCGCGGGGGCGACGCACGGCACAACGCGCGCGCGCTGAAGGCCCTGCTGGACGGCACGCCCGGCCCCTATCGCGACGCCGTGCTGTTCAACGCCGCCGCCACCCTGATCGTCGCCGGCCGGGCGAGCGGCTGGGAAGAGGGCGCGGCGATCGCCGCCGAATCGCTCGACAGCGGCAAGGCGGGCGCGCTGCTCGACCGCTGGATCGCGCTGGCGCAATAGCGCCCTAGCCACCCCCCCCGGGCAATTGCGAGAAGTCGGTCAGCGCCGCGTCGCGCAGGCCGCGCCAGACGTTGCGCGCCTGGACCGTCGCGGCCACGTCGTGCACGCGCAGCAGCTGCACCCCCGCGTCCATCCCCGCGATCGCGAGCGCCAGGCTGCCGCCGAGCCGCTCGTGCGCAGGGGCCTCGTTGCTGAGCGCGCCGACCATCCGCTTGCGGCTGGCGCCCAGCATCAGCGGCTGGCCCAGCGCGTGGAACAGCGGCAGCGCGTTGATCAGCGCGAGGTTTTCCGCCAGCGACTTGCCGAAGCCGATCCCGGGGTCGAGCACGATCCGCTCGCGCGCGACGCCGGCCGAGAGCACCGCGTCGCGCCGCGCCCGGAGCCAGTCGAACACGTCGAACACGACCGCGTCGTAATCGCCACCGGCATGAAGGTCGTCGCCTTCGCCCGGGGCATGCATCAGGATCACCGGGCAATCGCGCGCGGCGACGAGTTCGAGGCTGCGCGGATCGTGGCGCAGGGCCGATACGTCGTTGATCATGTGCGCGCCTGCGTGGAGCGCGGCGTCCATCACTGCCGGCCGGCGGGTATCGACGCTGATCGCCGCGCCCATCGCGGCGCAGTATTCGACCGCGGGGATCACCCGCTCGATCTCTTCCCCTTCCCATACCGCCGCCGCGCCCGGGCGCGTGCTTTCGCCGCCGATATCGACGATCGCGGCCCCCGCTTCCAGCATCGCGGCGGCATGGTCGCGGCCGTGTTCGGGCCGGTCGAGGAACTGCCCCCCGTCGGAGAAGCTGTCGGGCGTGACGTTGAGGATGCCCGCCACTTGCGGCTGGTCGAGCCGCACGGTCCGCGCGCCCAGTTCCAGCGGCGGATGGGCCAGGCGCAGGTTCGCCCATTGCTCCTCCGCCTCGGCGTCGAGCCCGGCGGGCAGGCGGGCGAACGTCTCGGCCGCGGTTTCGGGCGTGAAGCGCCAGCGCTCCACCACCGCGCCCTCGCGCCGCACGACGGCGGCGAAGCGATGGGCATAGACCATTCCCCCGCCCAGGCGGATGCAGTCGCCTTCCTCCCCCTGCGGGCTCGCCGCAAGGCCGATCGGCTGGAGATAGACCCGTTCGCTCATTGCCCTGCCGGCCCGATGATATGTTGAGACATGGACCGCATGTTACACAGTCCTGGACCAAAAGAATCGCGCTGCACGAAGCAGGTGCAAAACGGGCGCGATGCAGGGCGAATCACGGTCATGCATCCGGCCTAGCGGGTGAGAGCCGTGTAGGACAGCGTGCGCCGCGCCCGGCGCATCAATCCTCGGTCGCGAGGAGGTAGAGCTGGCGCGCAGCGTCGATCGGCTTGACCTCGCCATCGACTTCGTAGTGCCAGAAAGTCCACCCGTTGCAGCTCGGCGCGCCCTGCAGGTCCTTGCCCAGGCCGTGGATGCTGCCGACCTGTTTTTCATACGCCAGCGAGCCATCGGCGCGCACGGTCGCGGTCCAGCGGCGTTTCTTGTCGAAGACCTGCGTGCCGGGCGCGATATAGCCGTTCTCGACCAGCGCGCCGAAGGCGACCTTGGGCGCGGTCTTGCGGCTCTGCATCGTGGTCAGCGCGCTTTCGTCCAGCGGCAGTTCCTTCGCGATCCGCTTCAGCGCGGCCTGGCGATAGCCGCCCTCGCGCTCGCACCCGATCCATTCGCGCCCCAGGCGGCGCGCGACCGCGCCGGTCGTGCCGGTGCCGAAGAACGGATCGAGCACGACGTCGCCCCGCTCGGTCGTGGCGAGCAGGACGCGGTAGAGCAGCGCCTCGGGCTTCTGCGTCGGGTGGACCTTGTGCCCGCCTTCCTTCAGCCGTTCCTGCCCGCCGCAGATCGGCAGGACCCAGTCGCTGCGCATCTGCAGCTCGTCGTTCAGCGTCTTCATCGCGCGGTAGTTGAAGTGATACTTCGCCTTTTCGCCCTGGCTCGCCCAGATCAGCGTCTCGTGCGCGTTGGTGAAGCGCGTGCCGCGGAAATTGGGCATCGGGTTGGCCTTGCGCCAGACGACGTCGTTGAGGATCCAGAACCCCAGGTCCTGCAGGATCGCGCCGACGCGGAAGATGTTGTGATAGCTGCCGATCACCCACAGCGCGCCGTCGGGCTTCAGCACGCGCTTCGCCTCGGTCAGCCAGGCGCGGGTGAAATCGTCGTAGGCCTTGAAGCTGTCGAACCGGTCCCAATCGTCGGTCACCGCGTCGACGTGGCTGCCGTCGGGGCGGTTGAGGTCGCCGCCGAGCTGGAGGTTGTAGGGCGGATCGGCGAAGACGAGGTCGATGCTGGCATCGGGCAGGCGGCGCATCGCCTCGACGCAATCGCCGTCGAGGATCTCCCCCAGCGGCAGCTCGGGCGCCAGTTCGCGCGGCGCGGCAACCGGCTTCGCGCGGCGCAGCGCCCGTGTCTTCGTCGTCTCGACGACCCCCATGTCATTCCCCCGTTGGCAGATTTATCCACAGGGTGAGTCCAAGCGGACTCGGCGTCAAGCACCGATTTCGCGCGTGGCATCCGGCCGGTGCCGACCTTGCCGGAGAACGAAAGGAGTCCCCCACAAGATATTGAGTCCGCGCGATTCGGCCCGACTCGATATGCTGCGGGTGTTGCCCGAAGGACTCAATTGCATCGCGAAAGCCGGGGGTTCGCGAACGCCGGCGGCGCGTCAGGCCGGGGCGGCGAACAGGTCCATCTGCGCGACGGGGGCGAAGCTGCGGCGGTGGAGCGGGGTCGGCCCGTGCAGCCGCAGCGCCTCGACATGGTCGCGCGTGCCATAACCCTTGTTGCGTTCCCACCCGTAGTGCGGGTGTTCGCGCGCGGCAGCGACCATCATCCGGTCGCGCCATTCCTTGGCCACGATCGAGGCGGCGGATATCGCCGGCTCCTTGCCGTCGCCGCCGACGATCGCGCGCGCGGGCCAGCGCCATTCGGCCCGGCGGCCGTGCGGGGTCAGGTTGCCGTCCACCAGCACTTCGTCCGGATCGCGCGCCAGCGCCTCGGCCAGGCGGGCGACCGCCAGGGTCATGGCCAGCATCGTCGCGCCGAAGATGTTCAGCCGGTCGATCTCCACCACTTCGACCACCCCGACGCCCCAGGCGCAGCGCCGCCGGATCGCCTCGTCGATCCGCGCGCGCGAGCCGGCGCAGAGCCGCTTCGAATCGTCGAGCCCGGCCGGTCGCGGCTTGCACAGCGCGACGGCTGCCGCCACAACCGGTCCGGCCAGGGGGCCGCGCCCGGCCTCGTCCACGCCGACGACCAGCGGCGTTGCACCGAACGACTGATGGGGAGTTGCACTGAACATGACCAAGACCGCGATCCTTGCCGCTATCCTATCGCCATGCATGCTGCTTTCCGCAAGCTGCAGCGCCGAACCGTCCGGGGAAACCGGGTCGACCGCCGCCGCCCCCGCCGCCGGGGAACCGGTATCGGTGCTGGAAGGCGGCGATTTCGCAACCCGCTCTTTCGGCAGGTTCGACGAGCCCTGGGCAGCCGCCTTCGCGCCGGGCACCGCGACCCTGTTCGTGACGGAGAAGAGCGGGACGATGAAGTTCGTCGATACCGCGACCGGGCGCACCGGCACGGTCGCAGGGATGCCGCAAGTCGATTACGGCGGCCAGGGCGGCCTGGGCGACGTGGCCTTCCTGCCGTCCGAAAGCGCGGACACGCTGGGCCGGCGCACGATCTACCTGACCTGGGCCGAGGCCGGGGAAGGCGACACCCGCGGCGCGGCCCTGGGCCGGGGCACGCTGGTCTGCGAACAGGCCGATGCCTGCGCGGTCGAAGGGCTGGAGGTGATCTGGCGCCAGCAGCCCAAGGTGACCGGGCGCGGCCACTATTCGCACCGCATCGCGATCGCGCCCGACGGCCAGCACCTGTTCCTGTCGTCGGGCGACCGGCAGAAACTGGAGCCGGCGCAGGACCTGTCGAACACGCTCGGTTCGATCCTGCGGCTGACGCTCGACGGCGAGGCCGCGCCGGGCAATCCCTTCGCCGATCGCGGCAGCCCGTCGGACCAGATCTGGTCCTACGGCCATCGCAATGCCCTGGGCCTGCAGTTCGACGCCCAAGGGCGCCTGTGGGATCTCGAGCATGGCCCGGCCGGGGGCGACGAGCTGAACCTGGTCGAACGCGGCGCCAACTACGGCTGGCCGGTCGTCTCGAACGGCGAGCACTACAATGGCGATCCCATCCCCGCCCACGCCACCCGGCCCGAATTCCGCGCCCCGGCGATTGGCTGGACCCCGGTGATCGCGCCGGGCGACTTCCTGTTCTACTCGGGCCGCCTGTGGCCGGAATGGGAAGGCCAGGCGATCATCGCGGCGATGAAGCCGGCGGGGATCGTGCGCGTCGCGATCGACGGCGAAAGCGCGCGCGAGGTCGCCCGCATCCCGTCGGAAAACCGCATCCGCGAGATCGTCGAGGGCCCCGACGGCGCGCTGTGGATCCTCGAGGACGGCGACGGCCGGCTGATCCGCATCGCGCCGGCCTGATCCCGCGCCCGCCTTCCGCCCCCGCCCGGCTGCCGGGCCGCCGGGACGCGCATGGCCGGGGCGCGCAAAGCCGGGGCGTGCAAAGCCGGGGCGCGCAAAGCCGGGGCGGGGCTGGCCCAAGGCGAATTTGGTCGACTCCGCCGCCCCGCGCGCCTAACCGCGCGCGCCAATGGCAACGATCGTCCCCCTTGGCTCCATCGACCCGGCGCTGGTCGAGGAACTGCTCGACCGCGCTTTCGGGCCGGACCGGCACGCGCGCACGGCCTATCGCATCCGCGAGGGGACGCAGTGGCTGCCCGCGCTCAGCTTCGCCGCGGCGGACGATGCCGGATACCTGGTGGGCACGATCCAGCTCTGGCCGGTCGCGCTGACCGATCCCGCCGGGCGCGCGCACCCGATGATCATGGTCGGCCCGGTGGCGGTCGTGCCCGAGCGGCAGCAGGAAGGGTTCGGCAAGGCGCTGATGCTCGCCGCACTCGGCGCGCTGGAACCGGGCGCCCTGCCGCAGGTGATGATCGGCGATGCGGAGTACTACGGCCGCTTCTTCGGCTTTTCCGCCGCCCCCACGGTGGGCTGGCGCTGCCCCGGCCCCTACGACCCGGCGCGCCTGCTGGTGCGGTGCGACAACCCGGCGATCCTGCCGGCCGAAGGGATGCTGGGACCCTGGCCGCAGCAGGGGGCTCCGCGCGCCGAGGATTGAGTCGCCCCCGGCAATCTGCCAACCGGATGGCGATGCCTTACGATCCGCCTCCCGAACTCGCGGGCCTGACGCTCGACCAGGTCGCCGAACAGGTCGCGCAGCGCAAGTTGCCGCCGGTCGAGCAGTGGAGCCCGGAAAAGACCGGCGACAGCGCGATGCGCATTGCCGCCGACGGCACCTGGTTCCACGAGGGCAGCCCGATCGCGCGCCAGGCGATGGTGCGCGCCTTCGCCGGGCTGCTCACGCGCGATGCCGCGGGCCGGCACTGGCTCGTGACCCCGTTCGAGAAGCTGGCGATCGCGGTCGAGGACGCGGCCTTCATCGCCACCGACGTCGTGCGCCGCGACGGCGGGCTGGCCTTCCGCCTCAATACCGACGACCTGGTGATCGCCGGCCCCGGGCACCGCCTGCGCGCCGCCGGCCCGGCCGACAGCCCGGCGATCTACCTCGGCGTGCGGCGCGGGTGCGAGGCGCGGCTGAACCGCAGCACCTGGCTGCAACTGGCCGAAATCGCGCTGGCCGAAGGCGACGGCACGCGCGTGACCAGCGGGGGCGAGACGTTCTCGCTGATGCCCGGATGAGCGCGCTGTTCGAGCGGTTGCAGGCCCTGTTCGAGGAAGGGCACCGGGCCGATATTCCCGATCTCCTGTCCGACGAACGCTTCGCCGATGCCGAGCGGGTGGCCGATGCCGCGGTGCTGATCGCGGTGACCGACCGCCCCGCACCCGGCGTGATCCTGACCCAGCGGCCCGCCGGGATGCGCGACCACCCGGGCCAGGTCGCCTTTCCCGGCGGCAAGATCGACCCGGGCGAGAACGCGATCGAAGCCGCCCTGCGCGAGGCGGAGGAGGAACTGGCGATGCAGCCCGCGCATGTCCGTGTGATCGGCGCGACCGACCGTTACCAGACCGGCACCGGGTTCGACATCACGCCGGTTCTGGGCGTCGTCCCGCCCGACCTTCCGCTGGAACCCAATCCGGGCGAAGTCGACGCCTGGTTCGAGGCCCCGCTCGACGTCCTGCTCGCGCGCGAGAACTGGAGCGAGCACGAGGTCTTCTGGCGCGGCGCGACGCGGCGCTATCTCGAATACCACCACCAGGGCTTCCGCATCTGGGGCGTGACGGCGGCGATCATCGCCAACCTGTCGCGCCGGATCGAGTACAGGGCGCTGTTCGATGCCTGATCCGCTGCCTTCCACCCTGCCCCCGGCCGACTGGACCCGGCGCGAAGGCCTCGCCGCGCTGGTCGCCGCGCTGGGCGCGGACCAGGTGCGCTGGGTCGGCGGCGCGGTCCGCGACACCCTGCTGGGCCAGCCGGTGAACGATGTCGACGCGGCCACCCCGCTGACGCCCGACGCGGTGATCGACCGGCTGCGCGCGGCCGGCATTCGCGCGATCCCCACCGGGATCGAGCACGGCACCGTCACCGCCGTCCTGCCCGACGGCAATGTCGAGGTCACGACCCTGCGGCGCGACGTTTCCACCGACGGGCGACGCGCCACCGTCGCCTTCGCGACCGATTGGCGCGAGGATGCCGCGCGCCGCGATTTCACGATCAACGCGCTCTACGCCGCGCCCGACAGCGGCACGGTGTTCGACTGGTTCGGCGGGCTGGACGATCTCGCCGCGCGCCGCGTGCGCTTCATCGGCGAGGCACGCCAGCGCATTCGCGAGGACCACTTGCGCATCCTGCGCTATTTCCGCTTCCAGGCCCGCTTCGGCACGCGGCTGGACGAGGAGGCGGAGCAGGCCTGCGCCGAGCTGGCGCCGATGCTCAAGGGCCTGTCGCGCGAGCGTGTCGCGGCGGAGCTGCTCAACCTGCTGTCCCTGCCCGATCCCGCCGACACGCTCGAGCGGATGCATGGACTGGGCGTGCTGCCGGTCGTCCTGCCCGAAGGCGGGCGCGCCACGATCGCCGCGCTGCGCCGCCTGGTCGCGGCGGAGCGGGCATCGGCCGTCGCGCGCGATCCCGTGCGCCGCCTCGCCGCGCTGCTGCCCGCCCTGCCGCCGGTGGCCGAGACGGTCGCCTCGCGCCTGCGCCTGTCGAAGGCCCAGCGCGAGCGGATCGCCTGCGCGGCCGCGCGCAGCGCCGCCGACCGCGAGGATCCGCGCGCGCTTGCCTATCGCGAGGGGCGCGAATGCGCGATCGACCGCCTGCTGCTGGCGGGCGAAGACCCGTCCCCGTTGATCGGGTGGGAGGTGCCGCGCCTGCCGCTCAAGGGCGGGGAGATCGTCGCCCGCGGGGTCGCCGCCGGGCCCGAAGTCGCGCGGCTGCTGCGCGCGGTCGAGCGCGAATGGGTGGCCGAAGGCTTCCCGCCGCGCGAAAGAGTCGAGCGTATTCTTGAAAAAATGCTCCAGACTTTCTGAATCTTGCTTCATCGTGGTTTAATGTCGCCGTCCCTATAAAGAGGCGGTTGCCATCGCCTGCGACGCTTGCGATGGAGCCGTTCGCCCATTTTCGGGCGTTTCGGGGTTCCTGCTATTCATGGCGGGGCACGGCGCGGGAGGTGCATTACCTCCGCCGGCGCCCCCGTATTCCAGAACGGTCGATTTCCTGCGGGCCCAGTGCGCGCGTGTAAGTCCCTTGATTTGAATTGTTACGGAGTGATTTTATGAAGTTCTCGAAAATGGCCATCGCCGCCGTCGCCGCCGCCGGCCTCGCCACTGCAGCGCACGCCCAGGGCGTGGCCGTGGGCGCGACCGTCTATGGCCCCGAAGGCAACCCGGTCGGCACGATCGAGAGCGTCGCCGACGGCGTCGTGACGGTCGACACCGGCAAGCACCGCGCCCCGCTGCCCGCCGATGCCTTCGGCGAAGGCGAGCAGGGCCCGACGATCACCGTCACCAAGGGCGATCTCGACGCGATGCTGGACCAGCGGCTTGCCGCCGCCAACGAGGCGCGCGACGCGGCACTGGTCGAAACCGCCGCCGTCATCACGGCCGACAACCAGCCGCTCGGCGTGGTCAAGAGCGTCGAAGGCGACGCGGTGATCGTGACCGGTTCCGAAAGCGACCTGAACCTGCTGCGCGAACACTTCGCAGTGAACCAGAGCGGTCAGCTCATGGTCCTGTTCACCCAGGCGCAGATCCAGGAAGCGCTCGCGGCGCAGACCGCTGCCGCGCAGGGCGGCCAGGACGGCGCCTGAGCCAGTCCCCGATGCGGGGGCCGGCGCGCCGGCCCCGCCCGGGCAGAAACGTGAAAGGGCCGGTCGCGCGATTGCCGCGACCGGCCCTTTTTCCGTGGGGGCCAGTTTCCTGTAGGTCGATTTCCTTGCCGGCCGATTCCTCGTCGGCGGTTCCCTGGCGGGCCAGCGCGGCGATGGCGCCGGCGTCCCGCCCTGTCAGAAGCGGTTGTCCTTGGGGAAGCCCTGGGGCGGCAGGCGGCCGGCGGCGCCGCGGGCGACCTTCCACTGCCAGATCTCGTTCTCGGTCCGCGTGCGCCCGGTCTCGCCGCCCATCGTCCAGCTCAGCCCGTCGGCCAGGGTGAACGTGGTCGCATCGCTCAGCCCCCCGTCGCGGTAGCGCTGCAGGGTCACCCCCTGGCCGCGCGCGAGCATCGGCAGTTCCTCGAGGTTGAAGACCACCAGCTTGCGGTTGTCGCCCACCACCGCGACGTGATCGTGCGCCTCGGCGATTTCGCGCACGACGCGCAGCTTCGCCCCGCCCTTGAGGTTGACGACCTGGCGCCCCTTGCGCGTTTCGGCCAGGATTTCCTCGGTCGCGGCGGCAAAGCCCTTGCCCGTCGTCGCGGCCAGAAGCAGCTGCCCCTTGGGCCGGTGGACGACCAGGCCGACGACTTGCGCCTCCGGGTCCATGTCGATCATGTTGCGGATCGGCTCGCCGAAACCGCGCGCGCCGGGCAGCTTGTCCGCCCCCAGGGTGAAGATTCGCCCGTTGTCCGCGGCGACCAGCAGCTTGTCGGTCGTCTGCGCGTGGAGCGCGAAGGCCGGGCCGTCGCCTTCCTTGAACTTCCATTCGCTGTCGAGATCGGCGTGCCCCTTGGCCGCGCGGATCCAGCCTTTCTGCGACAGGATCACCGTCACGGGTTCCTTCTCGATCATCGCGTCCATGCTGAACTCGACCGCGGGGGCGGCCTCGCGGATGGTGGTCCGCCGCCGGCCCAGCGGGGTATCCTCGGCATATTCCTTGCGCAGGGCCACGAGATCGCGCTTGAGCCGGGTACGCTGGCGCGCCGGGCTCCCGAGCAGTTTTTCCAGCTCGTCCTGTTCCTTCAGCAGGTCGGCCTTTTCCTGCCGCAGCTGCATTTCTTCCAGCTTGCGCAGGGACCGCAGGCGCATGTTGAGGATCGCTTCGGCCTGCCGCTCGGTCAGGTCGAACTCGGCCATCATCACCGGCTTCGGCTCGTCCTCGGTGCGGATGATCTCGATCACCCGGTCGAGGTTGAGGAAGGCGGCAATATAGCCTTCGACCAGCTCCAGCCGGCGGGCGATCTGGTCCAGCCGGTGGCGGCTGCGGCGCTGGAGCACGTCGATCTGGCTCTGCACCCAGTGGGTCAGCAGTTCCTTCAGCCCCATGACCATGGGCGTGCGGCCCATGCCCTCGGTGACGTCGAGCACGTTGAGGTTGAGGCCGAAGCGCGTTTCCAGGTCGCTCAGCTTGTAGAGCGATTCCTTCAGCAGCTCGGGATCGACGTTGCGGCTGCGCGGGACGAAGACGAGGCGGATGTTCTCGTCGCTCTCGTCGCGGATGTCCTCCAGGATCGGCAGCTTCCTGTCGGCGATCAGCTGGGCGACCTGTTCGATCAGCTTGCCCTTGGGCACCTGGTAGGGGATCTCGCTGACGACGAGCTGCCATTGCCCGCCGCCCAGCCGCTCGATCCCCGCCTCGCGGTCTTCGGCCTTCTCCGCCTCCTCCGCGTGGAACCGGGCGCGGATGCGGAACGATCCGCGCCCCGTCTCGTAAGCGTGCGAGATCGTCGCCGGGCTATCGACCACCAGCCCGCCGGTGGCGAAGTCCGGGCCCCTGAAAAGCTCCATCAGCCGGGCATGTTCGACATGCGGGTTGTCGATCAGCTCCAGCGTGGCATCGATCACCTCGGCTACGTTGTGGCTGGGAATGTTGGTCGCCATGCCCACCGCGATCCCGCTGGCGCCGTTGGCCAGCAGGTTGGGAAACAGGCCGGGAAAGACCTCCGGCTCGCTTTCCTCGCCGTTGTAGGTCGGGATGAAATCGACCGTCCCCTCGTCCAGCCCTTCCATCAGGCGCAGCGCAGTCTTCGTCAGGCGCGCTTCGGTATAGCGGTAGGCGGCGGCGTTATCGCCGTCGATATTGCCGAAGTTCCCCTGCCCTTCCACCAGCGGATAGCGCAGGGCGAAATCCTGCGCGAGGCGGACCATCGCGTCATAGACGCTGGCATCGCCGTGCGGGTGGTACTTGCCGATCACGTCGCCCACGACGCGGGCCGATTTCTTGAACGCGCTCGCCGGGTCGAGCTTCAGCTGGCGCATGGCCCACAGCAGCCGGCGATGGACCGGCTTCAGCCCGTCGCGCAAGTCGGGCAGCGAACGCGCGGTGATGGTGGACAGGGCATAGACCAGGTACCGTTCCTCCAGCGCGGAATCGAACGGTGCATCGACGATCGCGTCGAAGGGATCTTTTTCGTCTTCCAGAGTGGCCATGCCACTGGTCCTAGCAGCGCCACGGGCCGGCTAGAAGAGCGGAACGGCGCGCTTTCCCCACGCGTTGCCGGGGCAACTGCAATCAACAGGAGAAACCCCATGGCACGTGCACTCATCCTTGCCACCGACGGCTTCGAACAGTCCGAGCTGACCGGCCCGCGCGACAACCTGGAAGAGGCGGGCATCGACACGACGATCGCCAGCCTCGAAGACGGCGAGATCCGCGGCTGGGACCAGAAGGACTGGGGCGAGAGCGTGAAGGTGGACATCACCGTAGGCGAGGTCGAGGTCGGCGATTACGACGCGATCGTCCTGCCCGGCGGCCAGATCAATCCCGACGTCCTGCGGATGGACGAAGACGCGGTCGCCCTCGTGCGCCGCTTCGCCGAGGCGGACAAGACCGTCGCCGCGATCTGCCACGCGCCCTGGCTTCTGGCCGAGGCGGGCCTGGTCGAAGGCAAGACGGTGACGAGCTGGCCCTCGATCCGCACCGACCTGAAGAACGCCGGCGCCAACGTGGTGGACCAGGAAGTGGCCGAAGACGGCAACTTCATCACCAGCCGCAACCCCGACGACATCCCGGCCTTCTCCGAAGCGATCATCTCGCGGCTCCAGGGCGTCGATCGCGCGGCCGCCTGATTGCCCGCGCGGCACATGGCGCGCCCGCTTTGCCGGAGCGCGCCCACGGGGCCCGTCGCACCGCGCGGCGGGCCCTTTCGCATCGGGCGCGGCCTTCAGCCCGGGTCTGGCGTGGCCCTCAGGCCGGGTCGGCCGCGGCGTCCCCCGCGTCGGGGTCGCGGCGGGGCATGGTCAGGGTGAAGCGCGTTTCACGCTCGTCCGAGGCGACGTCGAGCGTGCCGCCGTGCAGCCGCGCGATCTCGCTGGCGATGAACAGCCCGAGGCCCAGGCCTTTCTGCCCTTCGCGGAAATCGGCGCGGTAGAACGGTTCGAACAGGCGCGCGCGCGCGGCCGCGGGGATCGGGTCGCCGCCGTTGGCGACCGACAGGATGAATTCATCGTTCGTGGTCCGCGCCTCCAGCCGCACCGGCTGGTCGGGCGCGCCGTGGGAAATCGCGTTGCCCATCAGGTTGGAGGCGAGCTGCCCGATGCGGTCCGCGTCGCAGTCCACCGCGCGCTCGAGCGCGAGCGAGACGTCGAACGCGCGGCGCGGGGCGATCGCCCGGCTTTCCGCCGCCACTTGTTCCAGCGCCTGCTGCAACGGCGCATCGGCGGTCTTCTGCACCGCCAGGCCGCCGCCCAGCCGCCCGCGGGCGAAATCCATCACGTCGTCGATCAGGCGGTTGGCGCGCGCGATGCTGCCTTCCATCTCGCGCAGGATCAGGTGCTCGCGCTCCCCCAGCCCCTCGCACCGCTTGACCAGCCGGGTCCCGGCCTCCAGCGCGGCCAGCGGGTTGCGCAAGTCGTGGCCGAGGACGGCGATGAACTGGTCGCGCAGCTCGATCGCCTCGTGCTCCGCCCGGGCCTGGGTCTCGGCCTTGATCCGCGCCTCGATCAGGCTGCGTTCGAACGTGCGCCGATCGACCGCCTTGAACACGGTGAGGCGGGTGAAGAGATGGCGCTCCCCCTCCCCCCGCCGCTCGGCCGCGTTGGCGATCACCGGGATCTTGTTGCCCCGCGCATCGACCAGGTCGAGCGCGATCTCGTGCACGAAACCCTGCAGACGCAGGAGCGGGGCGAGATGGGTCTCGAACGCGATCTTGCCCCCGAAGCTCAGGATCTCGTGGACCGTGCGGCCGAGGATCTCGTCCTCCTCGCGGCCGATCCAGTCGCACAGCGTGCGGTTGAGCTTGACCACGCGCCCGTCGGGCGACAGCGACAGGTAACCGCACGGCGCGTTGTCGTAGAGGTCCTTCAGGTCCTCGGCCGGGGTATCGTCGGGGGGACGGCCGGCTTCAGACAAAGGCGCGCATGGCCCTGATCACCTCGTCCGGCGCGCTCAGGTTCGGGCAGTGGCCGCTGGCGTCGAGCATGACGAAGCTGCTGTTCGGCAGGTTGCGGTGAACATATTCGCCCACGCAAGGCGGCGCGATCACGTCTTCACGGCATTGCAGCACCAGGGTCCGCGCGGTGACGCGGGCCAGGTCGTCGCGGTTGTCGGAGAAGAACGTCACCCCGGCGAATTCGCGCGCGATGTCCGGATCGGTGCTGCAGAAGCTGTTGGTCAGCCGCTCGCCCAGTTCGGGCCGGTCGGCATTGCCCATGATCGTGGGGCCCATCGTGGCCGCCCAGCCGAGGTGGTTCTCGGCCAGGAATTCCAGCAGCTCCTCTATCTGCGCGTGCGAGAAGCCGCCGGTATAGCCCTCGTCGTCGATGTAGCGCGGCGAGGGGCCGACCATCACCAGGTCGGTGAACATGCCCGGCTCCTCTATCTGCGCGAGGGCGCCGATCATCGCGCTGACCGAATGGCCGACGAAGATCGCGCCCGACAGGTCCAGCGCGCGGCCGATTTCCACCACGTCGGCGGCATAGCCGTCGAGCGAGCCGTAGCGCGCGGAATCGTAGGCCGAGAGGTCCGACTGACCGGCCCCGACATAGTCGAACAGGACGACGCGGAAATCGTCCTCGAACGCGCTGGCGACGTCTTTCCACATCGTCTGGTCGCAGCCGAAACCGTGGGCGAAGACCATCGTCCTCTCCCCAGCGCCGCGCACCTGCACGTTGTTGCGCGCGAGAATGTCCTGAGCCCTCATGGCGGCGGTGACTAGCAGGTCGCGGCCGATAACGGTAGCCGTCGCGTGCGCCCCGCCGCGCGTCCGCTCAGATCACGCTCATGTCGTGCGCTTCGGCGGGAATGCGCACTTCCAGCCCGTCGAGCGCGCGGGTCAGCAGGACCTGGCAGGACAGGCGGCTCGTGCGCTGGACCCCGGCGGCGAGATCGAGCATGTCCTCTTCCTCCTCGCTCGCCTCGGGCAGCCGGGCGAACCATTCGGCGGCGACGATCACGTGGCAGGTGGAACAGGCCATCTGCCCTTCGCAGGTCCCCTCCAGCGGCATCCCCGCCGCCTGCGCAAGTTCGAGCAGCGGCGTGCCCTCTTCCCCCTCGGCCTCGGTCACCGCGCCGCGGGGCGAGACGAAGCGGACGCGCACGCTCATGCGCGCTGCCCTTCGGCCGCGGCGTCGATCAGCGCCGCCGCGCGTTCGAGCTGGTCGATCGTGGTATAGCGGCCGAAGCCGACGCGGATCGCGGTCTTCGCCTCGGCATCGGACAGGCCGATCGCCCTCAGGACATGGCTGGTCTTGCCCGACCCGCTGGCGCAGGCCGAGCCGGCGGAGAACATGACCTCGCGGCACTCGCTCATCAGCCGGGCCACATCCAGCCCCTCGCGCCGGATATTGAGGTTGCCGTGCCAGCGGGCATCGGCGCTGCCGTTCAGCGTCCAGCCCGAAAACAGCTCGCACGCGCGATTCCACAGCGCCTCGACATGGGCGGCATCTTCCGCCCGCCGTTCCAGCGCCACTTGCGCCGCGGCGCCGAACCCGGCGCAGAGCGCGGGGCTGAGCGTGCCCGAACGCAGCCCCTCCTGCAGCCCGCCGGTGACTTGCGGGTCGAGGTCCAGCCCGTCGCGCACCCACAGCGCGCCGATCCCCTTGGGGCCGTGCATCTTGTGCGCGCTGATCGCGATCATGTCGGCCGCCGGCACGTCCATCTTGCCGCAGGCCTGGACCGCGTCGCACAGGAACAGCGCGCCGGCCCGCTGCGCGCGTTCGCGCCACTGGTCGACCGGCTGGATCGTCCCGATCTCGTTGTTGACCGCCATGACCGCGACCAGCCCGACATCGGCGGGCAGCGGGGCATCGGGATCGGCCACCCCGTCCGGCCCAACGGGAATCGCGCTCGCCTGGCCCAGCGCCAGCGCGGTGTCGCGCACGGCCGCGTGCTCGATCGCCGTGAACGCAATGCCCGCCTTGCGCTGCGGGGCCGATCCGCGCATCGCGAGGTTGACCGCCTCGCAGGCATTGCCGGTGAAGATCACCCGCCCGCCCGGCGGCAGCAGCGCCGCGACCCGTTCGCGCGCGACCTCGACCGCGGCCGCCGCCTGCCGCCCCATCCGGTGCGGACTGTGCGGATTGGCGAAAGCCGTGCCTTCGGGCCCGTCGAGCCAGCGCAACATGGCCTCGCGCGCCTCGGGCGCGAGCGGGGTCGTGGCCTGGTAATCGAGATAGATCATCGTGCTGCGATTCCTTTCCGTCGCGCCCCGGCCTTTCAGCCGCGCCCCGGCCTTCCGGCTGCGCCCCTGGCTTCGGTTGTGCCCATATCCTTCACGTCAGCGATGTCCATGCCGCGGCGAAGCGTTCCAGCTCGTCGGCGGTCGTGTTCCAGCCCAGGCTGACCCGGATCGTGCGCGCCGCGACATCGTCCGCCACGCCGAAGGCATCGAGCACGCGGCTTTTCTTCAGCGTGCCGGAAGAACAGGCGCTGCCGGCCGAAACGGCAAAGCCCATCGCGTCGAGCCGGATCAGCAGCGCCTGCGCGCTCATCGCCGGATGGGCGAGTGCGAGGATATGCGGCGCGTGGTCCGCACCGGGCGCGATCCGCGCGGGGGCAAGGGTTTCGGCGAAGGCAAGCCGCTCGGCCGCATCGGTCCGCCAGTCGCCGGCGCGTTCCAGCGCGGCGGCGAACCCGGCGATCGCGGGCAGGTTTTCCGTCCCCGCGCGATAGCCGCGCTCGTGCCCGCCGACCGGTTCCAGCAGCGCGAAATCGCGCAACAGCAGCGCCCCGACCCCGACCGGACCGCCCAGCTTGTGCGCGGAGACGACCGCCATGTCGCAATCGGGCAACGCGATCTTGCCCGCCGACTGGGCGCAATCGGCGAGCAGGAGGCCGCCCCCCGCGCGGACTTGCGCGGCAAGCCCGTCGCCCGGCAGCATCAGCGTGCCGGTTTCCGGGTTCAACTGCTGGATCGCGACCACGCAGGGGCCCTGCCCCGCCAGCGCCGCCGCCAGCGCGGCGGGATCGATCCGCCCCCCGTCTGCCGGCAGGATCGCGGCGTCGCGGGCGGCACGGAACACCGCGTCGTGTTCTGCCGCGCTCGCGGCCCGGCGATCCGCCCTGGCCCGCCCGAGCGCGATCGCCAGCGCCTCGCTCGCGCCCGACGTGAAGATCACTTCGCCCTCCCAGTCCAGCGCGCGCTTCACCCGTTCGCGCGCGTCCTCCAGCGCGGCCTTGGCCTTGCGCCCTTCGGCATGGGGGCTGGAAGGATTGGCCCAGAGGGCGAAGGCGTCCTCCATCGCCGCGCGCGCTTCGGGGCGCAGCGGGGTCGTGGCGGCATGGTCGAGGTAGATGCGGTCGGGAATGGCTCTCTCGTCGTGGTCGGGCCGGCGTGGCGGCGATTGCGATTTTGCTCCGGCGCACTATATAGCCCGGCACCTCGCGCGCGCCAGCCGCGCGGTTGTCAGCTCTAGCAGGTGCCACCCCGATGCCCTCAGTCATCTTTCCCGGCCCCGAAGGCCGCCTCGAAGGTCGTTTCTCCCCGCCCCCGCGCCCGCGCGCGCCGGTCGCGATGATCCTCCACCCGCACCCCCAGGGCGGCGGCACGATGAACGAGCGGATCACGCAGCGCCTCTACAAGACTTT
This sequence comes from Pelagerythrobacter marinus, assembly GCF_034375205.1. Taxonomy (NCBI): domain Bacteria; kingdom Pseudomonadati; phylum Pseudomonadota; class Alphaproteobacteria; order Sphingomonadales; family Erythrobacteraceae; genus Pelagerythrobacter; species Pelagerythrobacter marinus. The sequence goes on from NZ_CP139719.1 coordinate 1,984,892, forward strand.
CGTCGATCGCGGCTTCGCCACGCTGCGGTTCAACTTCCGCGGCGTCGGGCGCAGCCAGGGCAGCTTCGACAACGGCGTGGGCGAACTGTCCGATGCCGCCGCCGCGCTCGACTGGGTCCAGTCGATCCACCAGGAAGCGCAGGTAACCTGGGTCGCCGGGGTCAGCTTCGGCGCGCTGATCGGGATGCAGCTGCTGATGCGCCGGCCCGAGATCCGCGGCTTCATCTCGATCGCGCCGCCGGCCAACATGTACGATTTCAGCTTCCTCGCCCCGTGCCCGGCCAGCGGCATCTTCGTGCAGGGCGCGGCCGACACCGTGGTCCAGCCGGCCGCGGTGACCAAGCTGGTGGAAAAGCTGCGCACGCAGAAGCACATCACCATCCACCACGAGGAAATTCCCCGGGCCAACCACTTCTTCGAGAACGAGATCGACGAGCTGATGGCCTCGGTCGACAACTACCTCGATTTTCGGCTCGATCCCGACTGCCCGATCAAGTGACCGCCACCCCCGCTGCCGCCGCGACCGGGCGGTAACGGGGGGCCGGCGCCGCACCACGCGCGGCGCGACGGGTTGCAGCACGCAACGCGAAATCGCTGGGTACCGGCCAGGTCACGTTGTATCATTCCTGTCACGGGAGGAACCTGCCCCGGCTTGCCGCGGGCAGACCGGAGAGAGGAATGTCCCATGGCCTATACCGATAACCAGTCGCGCGCGGACCGCGCAAAGTCGATCGCCGGCGTCGTCGCCGTTCACGGCGCTCTCGGCTATGCCCTGCTCGTCGGCCTCCAGGCGAGCGGCGTGATCGAGCAGCCGCCGCGCCTGACCGGGACCACGGTGACCGTACCGGTCGCCCCGCCGCCCGAGCCCGAGCCGGAACCCCGGGCCGGGAACCCGCCTTCGGCCGCCAGCCCCTTGCCCGCGCCGACCCCGCCGATCGACCTGCCCCGCACGCGGACCGAGATTGCCGTGATCGACGTGGAGCTGCCGCCGGTCACGCTCGATACCGACCTCGCGCCGCTGCCGCTGCCGTCCACCGCGCCCGCCCCGGGCGCCGGCGCAGGGCAGGACGCGGTCGCCGCGAGCCCGCGCAACGACCCGGCGCGCTGGATCACCCAGGCGGACTATCGCAGTTCGTGGATCAACCGCGAGCTGACCGGGGTGGCGCGATTCCGGCTGCAGGTCGGTGCCGACGGGCGGGTCCGTTCCTGCACGATCACCGGTTCCAGCGGCCATGCCGAGCTGGACCGGGCGACCTGCGACCTGGTGACGCGCCGCGCCCGGTTCGATCCCGCGCGCAACCCCCGGGGCGACCGCGCGCCGGGCAGCTACAGCAGCGCGGTGGCCTGGCAGATCCCGGACTGACGGCGGGCTAGTCGGCGGCGCCCTGCTCGATCCGGTCGAGCGGGGCCTCGCCGTCCGATGTCGGCACGGTCCAGATCGCGACATTGGCGAAACAGACCAGCGCGAGGACCACCATCAGCAGGGCCTGACGGGGGGAGCCGCCCTTGCGCCAGAGGATGAATGCCCCGACCAGGAGCGCGATCCCGGCCAGCATGACGATCGAAAGCACGGTGCCCATCGCGGGTTCTCCCTCCATTTCCTGCCTGCGGCCCTAGCGCTGCGGGCCGCGCGGCACCAGTTCGTTTGACACCCGCGGGCCGCCGGGCCAGACATTCGGGCATGACCCGGATCACCACTTCGCTCACCCGTCGCCAGGCCCTCGCGGGCGTGGGCGCCGGCGTCTCGCTGGTCGCGCTGGGCGGCTGCCAGCGCGCGCTTTCCGCCACCGCCGCAAGCGCCGGCCCCGCCACCGGCGGCCAGACGGGTGCCGCCCTGCTGGAAGACGTGGCCTACAACCTCCTCGCGCACGAGCCGGAGCGGGCGACCGGGCTGGGCGTGGACACCGGCGTTCACGCCGCGCTGCGCGCGCAGCTGGAAGACCAGTCGCCGGCCGGCCAGCGCGCCTATGCCGAGACGCTGCGGGCCGACCTTGCGCGGGTGCGCGCCTTCGACACCGCGACGCTCGACGCCGACACGCGGACCAGCTTCGAAGTGGTCGAAAGCGCCTATTCCACCGCGCTCGACGGGTTCGCCCTGCCCTATGGCGACGTCGCGGTCGGCAGCTGGCGCAATTCGCCCTACGTCGTGATCCAGAACGTCGGCACCTACATCGACATGCCGCGCTTCATGGACACGACCCACCCGGTGCGCGACGCCGCCGATGCACAGGCCTACCTCGCGCGGCTGGAGGCACTGCCCGCGGTGCTCGACGGCGAGCTGGCACGCATCCGCGATGCCCGCGCGATGGGCCTCGTCCCGCCCGATTTCCTGCTCGACCAGGCGATCTCGCAGATGGAACAGACCATTGCGGAGACCGCCGGGGGCGGCACGCTGGTCGAATCGCTCGCCAGCCGCACGCGCGAGGCAGGGATCGCGGGCGACTGGCGCGGGCAGGCCCATGCCCTCGTCAGCGGGCCGGTGACCGCCGCCCTGCGCCGCCAGCTGGCCGAGCTGCGCGCCCAGCGGGCGGTGGCAACGCCGGAGGCGGGCATGTGGGCCCGGCCGCAGGGCGACGAATGGTACGCCTGGGGCCTGCGCGCGGCGACCACGACCACGCTTTCGCCGGACGAGATCCACCAGATCGGCCTCGACGAACTGGCCGCGCTGCACGGGCAGATGGACCCGATCCTGAAGGAGATCGGCTATACCCGGGGCACCGTGGGCGAGCGGATGCGCGCCCTGTCGGAAGACCCGCGCTACAAGTTCGCGGAAGGCGATCCGGGGCGGAAGGAAATCATGGATTTCATCCACGAACGGATCGACTGGATCAAGGCGCAGATGCCGCGCGCGTTCAACACGCTGGTCGATCCCAATCTCGAGGTTCGCCGCCTGCCGCTCGCCGAAGAACCCGGCGCGCCGGGCGCCTATGGCGGCGCGGGCAGCAAGGACGGGTCGATCCCCGGCCGCATGTGGATCAACCTGCGCACGACCGACCTGCACCGCAAGTACGACCTCGCCGACCTGACCTATCACGAGACGATCCCCGGCCACGTATGGGAAGGCGAATATTCGAACCGCCTCCCGCTGATCCGCTCGATCCTGTCGTTCAGCGCCTTTTCCGAAGGCTGGGCGCTCTATGCCGAACAGATCGCCGACGAACTGGGCGCCTACGACGATTTCAAGGTCGGACGTCTCGGCTACCTGCAGAGCCTGGCCTTCCGCGCCTGCCGCCTGGTGGTCGATACCGGGTTGCACCACAAGCGCTGGACGCGCGAGGAAGGGCGGCGCTTCTTCGTCGAGCGCAACGGGTCCAAGCCCGACGAAGTGGCGAGCGAGGTCGATCGCTACTGCTCGTGGCCCGGCCAGGCCTGTGCCTACAAGATCGGCCACAGCGAAATCGCCCGCCAGCGCGCCCGCGCGCAGGCCGCGCTGGGCGACGCCTACAGCTTCAGGGCGTTCAACGATGCCGTCGTCCTGGGCGGCAATGCCCCGCTGGACGTGATGGCCAAGAACGTCGGCCGCTACATCGAGCGCGCCGGCTGATCGCTAGCCGGCAGGGATCGCGAGGACAACGTCCCTGCCCCCGCGCACGACGGTGAGCCGTTCGGCCTCGCCCGGCCGCGCCGCGCCGGCCAGCCACTCCATCGCCTCGCAGCGGCTGGCCGGGCCGATCGCCGGCACGCGCACGCCGTCGATCGCCACGATCCGGTCACCCAGCCGCAAGCCGGCGCGGGCGGCGGGCGATTGCGCGAAGAGGCGCACGACGCGCACCGCGCCATCGGCAATCGCGAGCGCGTAGCCCGCCTCGGCCGCCTGCGGCGCCGGGTCGGCGCGGGGCGCAAAGACCGCTTGCCCGCCCGGGTAGTCGAGCGTCACGACATGGCTCGCGAGCAGCCCGGTCCCGACCAGGCTCGGCGGCACGACCCGCGTGGCCGCCCGGACCGGCGCGAGCTGCCGGCCGCCGATGACGAAGCTGTCGAGGGTGAAGCGTTCGAGCGGCCCCGGCGCGCCCCGCCCGCCGGCCGAAACCCCGTGCGAGCCCTCGCCCCGCGCCAGGCTGCCGGGCCGGATCGCCGCGCGCACCGCCCGGGAGGCGGCCGCCCGGTCGTAGAGCACGACGCTGTCGGGGGAGCCGGTGTCGAACAGGAGCCGGTCGGCCATCTCGCCCACGCGGTAATCGATCACCGGCGCGTGCGGATAGCCGAAGCGGTGCAGCGGCGCGACAACGGCCCCCTCTTCCGCCGCGGGCACGGCGCCGGGCGCGAAGATCGACAGTTCCCCCGCGCCCGCGTCGATCCGCCAGCCGCTGCCGGGCAGGATCTCGGACCCGATCACGCCGCCGTCGAACAGGCAGGGGCCAAGCTCGATCGCGGCATAATCGAACACCAGCACCGGCACGTCGCGGAAAGTCACCCCGCCGATTTCGAGCCGGTCGAGGACGACGAAGTCCATCGTCACCTCGGCCCCGTTGGCATCGCGCCCGGTATTGCTCCCGATCGTTCGCAGGCCCAGTTCATCGGCCAGCTCGCGCGAGATCATGCTGGGGGAACCGGTATCGAACACGAATTCGCGCGCGACGCCGTTGGCCCGCGCCTCGATCACCAGCATGTGGCGCGAGCGGGTGAAGGGGACCACGGCGACGGGCTCGGCACGCTCGATCGCGACCGGTTCGGCCAGCACGGCGGTCAGCGGCTTGTCCTGCGCGGCCAGAGCCGCCCCGCCGGGCAGGGCCAGCGCTGCCAGGATGACCGTGATCGCATTGTCGGCGCGCATCGTCTCGCCTCCCGCCATTTATCCCGGCGCGAGAGAATGGACGGCCGGCGGGCAAATGCAAGCGCCGGTGCCGGGGCGGCCGCTAACGCACTGAGCGCGCGAGCTTTCGATTTTTCCTGTGGGCCGTTGTGCGACCGGAAAGGCGCGGGTGCCGGCGCAACGCGAGGGCGCGCCGGCGCTGCGAATGTCAGCGGATCGTGGCGCTCACGCTCAGGAACTCGGGCTGCGGCCCGTTCCACTCGCCCGGCGGCACCGGGGTATCGTCCTCGCGGCGGCCGCGGCGCTTTTCCGGGCGCTCCCCGCGCGGAGCCGACTTCTCGCGGCGCGGCTTGCGGGGGCTGTCGCCGCCTTCCGCGCGCTCTTCGGCGCGCGAACGGCGCGCGCGGCGCGGCTTCTCGTCGTCGTTCCGGGCGCCCCTGGAGCCGGATTCGCGGCTTTCGGAATCCCTGCTTTCGGCCCTGTTGCCTTCCGAGCTCTGGCCTTCCGAGTTCTGGCCTTCCGGTGCCGGCTTCAGCTCGACGCGAACGTCCTTCTTGCCGAACACGGGAATCTCGGAGCCGGTCAGCTTCTCGACATTTTCGATCGCCTCGGCATCTTCTTCCGCGACGAAGGTGAAGGCGCGGCCCTTGGCCCCCGCGCGGCCGGTGCGGCCGATGCGGTGGACGTAATCGTCCGGGTGCCACGGCGTGTCGAAGTTGAACACGTGGCTGACGCCCTTGATGTCGAGCCCGCGCGCAGCGACGTCGCTGGCGACGAGGATGTTGACCTCGCCCGCCTTGAACCGGTCGAGCTCGCGCAGGCGGCTGGTCTGGTCCATGTCGCCGTGGATCTCGCTGCTCGCGAAGCCATGGCTCTGCAGGCTCTTGTTCAGTTCGCGCACCGTGGTCTTGCGGTTGGCGAAGATGATCGCCGTCTCGACCAGGTCGTTGCGCAGCAGCCAGCGCAGCGTCTCGCGCTTCTGGCGGCTCTTCACCGGCACCTTGAAGGCGGTGATGTCCTTGTTCGTGCTGGCCGCGCGGCTGACCTCAATCCGCTTCGGATTGTCGAGGAACTTCTTGGCCAGCTTCTCGATCGGCGGCGGCATCGTGGCCGAGAACAGCATCGTCTGGCGCGTGTCGGGCAGCTTGGAACAGATGAACTCGATATCGGGGATGAACCCCATGTCGAGCATCCGGTCCGCCTCGTCGATCACCAGCAGCTCGCACCCGTTGAGCAGGATCTTGCCCCGTTCGAACAGGTCCATCAGCCGGCCCGGGGTGGCGATCAGCACGTCGACGCCTTCGTTCAGCGCCTTGACCTGGTCGCCCATCTGCACGCCGCCGATCAGCAGCGCCATCTTGAGATCGTGGTTGGTGCCGTACTTCTCGAAGTTTTCCGCCACCTGCGCGGCCAGTTCGCGGGTCGGCTCCAGGATCAGGCTGCGCGGCATCAGCGCCCGGCGGCGGCCGCTGGCGAGAACGTCGATCATCGGCAGCACGAAGCTGGCCGTCTTGCCCGTGCCGGTCTGGGCAATGCCGATGATGTCCTTCATCATCAGCACGGGCGGAATGGCCTGGGCCTGGATCGCCGTCGGCTCGGTATAGCCGGCGGCTTCGACTGCCTTGAGCAATTCAGGTGATAGGCCGAGATCGGCGAAGGTCATGCGTTAGGTGCTGTCCGGGTCATGGGCAAAGAGCCTGGCAGGCGCTTCGCACCTGCACAATCGCCGCGCCCTTTGCGCGGGACGCGCGCAAAAGTCAAGGAAAGCCCTTTGCCGGCACCGGCCCGGCAATGCCCGGGGATGTGTGGGGGCGATGTGGTGGCGATGCGGGGGGTCAGTCGCGCTCGGCGACGAGGCGGTGCAGCTTCTGCACTTCGCACTTCACCCCGTTGCGCGATTGCAGCTTGTCGCGATCGACGCACAGCATCCCGTCGGAATTGCGCTCCACGTAGAAGCCCGAATAGAAATCGCGCGCGAAGCACGACCGCTCCAGCCGCGCGGCATAGACGCGCCGGTCGCGCATGTAGAGCATCAGGCGGTTGTCGCGCGAAGGCTGGACCGCGCCGATCGCGGCGACCGGCAGGCACTCGCCCGCCTCGCGCTCCACCACCCGCCGGCTCGGCGCGGCGCGCGGGGCGACGAAGGAACTCATGTTCTGCCGCCCGCTGTCGCTGCGCGGGCCGATGCGGATGATCACGCGCTGTTCGATCCGCACCTGGGCCTGTGCCGGGACGCTGCGTGCCGCCTCGATCGCGAGCCATCCGGGGGCAGCCCGGTCCGCGCCCGGCGCATCGCGCTGCTCCGCCCGCGGCAGCAGATGCGCGTCCTGCCCGCCGGTCGGCAGGGGCGGCGCGAACAGCAGCATCAGCGGTGCAAACAGGACGGCAGGACTGGTCATCGGCGCGGGTCGCGGTCTCCGTCATCGTGGCGGGGCGTCGGGGCGAGAGGGCCTGGGCAATGCCCTTATTCGCCCCGGCGTCCTAGCGCAAACGCTTGAATGCAGCCTTAATCCTGCCGCCTGCGCGCGGTGGAACAGGGGCGAAGCGCCGCGACGTGTGGCGCAGTGCGACGCGCCTGTGCCATAGGCGGGGCCATGCACGATCCCGATTCCTTCCTCGCCGCGGCGGCCGACCTGCTCGGCGAACGCGGGCTGACCCGCGACCCGGAACTGATGGACGCCTGGCTGACCGACTGGCGCGGCCGCTATCGCGGCAAGGCCCTGGCGCTCGCCTCGCCCGCCTCGACCGCGCAAGTCGCCGCGCTCGTGCGCCTCTGCGCGCAGCATCGCGTGCCGATCGTGCCCCAGGGCGGCAACAGCGGCATGTCCGGCGGGGCGACGCCCGACGACAGCGGCACGGCCCTGCTGCTCTCGCTGCGCCGGATGGACGCGATCCGCGCGATCGAGCGCGACGCGCAGCAGGCCGTGTGCGAGGCGGGCGTGGTCCTGCAATCGCTGCACGAGGCGGCCGCGGCCGCGCGGATGCGCTTCCCCCTCACCCTGGGCGGCAAGGGTTCTGCCACCGTGGGCGGGCTGATCGCTACCAATGCCGGGGGCACGCAGGTCCTGCGCCACGGCACGATGCGCGCGCAGGTCCTCGGGCTGGAGGCGGTGCTGGCCGACGGCAGCGTGTTCGATGCCCTGACCCCGCTGAAGAAGGACAACCGCGGGTTCGACCTCAAGCAGTTGCTGATCGGGTCGGAAGGGACGCTGGGCATCGTGACGGCGGCGACGCTGCGGCTCCTGCCCGAGACCGGCGGGCGCGCGGTGCTCTGGGCCGGGCTCGGCTCGATCGCCGATGCGCGCCGTCTCCTGCTTCATTGCGAGGAGCGCGCGGGCGGCGAGCTCGAAGGGTTCGAGGTGATCCCGGCGCACAGCCTGGCTGCCGTGCTCGACCACCTGCCCGACGCGCGCAGCCCGCTGGCCGGCGAGCACGCCTGGCACGCGCTGATCGAACTGGTCGCCGCCCCCGGCGAGGCCGAGGGGCTGGCCGGACTGGCCGAGAGCCTGCTGACCGCCGCGTTCGAGGCCGGCCTGGTCGAAGACGCGACGATCGCCGCGAACGAGGGGCAGGCCGAACAGTTCTGGCTCCTGCGCGATTCGATCTCCCCGGCGGAGCGGGCGCTGGGCCCGGCGATGCAGCACGACATCTCCGTCCCGGTGGCCCACATGGCCGCTTTCGTCGAACAGGCCGTGCCGGCGGTGGAAGGGCGCTTCCCCGGCACCCGCGCGGTCGCCTTCGGCCACCTGGGCGACGGGAACGTCCATTTCCACGTGCTCGCCCCGCCGGGCACCGCGCGCGGCGCGTGGGAAGACGGCGAAGGCAAGGCGATCAGCGCCTTCGTCCACGACCTGGTGACCGACTGGGGCGGCTCGATCAGCGCCGAACACGGGATCGGCCAGATGAAGCGCGACGAACTGGCGCGCCTCGGCGACCCGGTCGCGCTGGCCATGATGCGCAGCGTGAAGCAGGCGCTCGACCCGCACGGCCTGCTCAATCCGGGCAAGCTCGTTACGCTTGCGCCCGCAGCGCCCAGCAACTAAGCGCGCAGGGCGCGGGGCCCGCTCCCTGCCGAGCAGACATTCCTAGCGATCCGGAGAGATTTTCATGGCCAGCGCGCCGCAGCCCAACCTGCCCTTGTTTTACAACGACCTGATGCCGCTCAACAGCCGCGATCACGCCAAGTGGCACACGCGCACCATCGATTCGGCCAAGTGGCTCACCAACCAGCACGCGATCCCGCTGACGGTGGACGAGTTCGTCCAGGCCCAGCGCGATTTCCCGATCGTCTTCTCCTCCGGCGACAACCCGCTGCCGCTGGCGCTGATGGGCCTGAACGAAGGCGTGAACACTTTCGTCGACGAACAGGGCAAGGTGAACGATCCGGTTTACCTGCCGGCCTATATCCGCCGCTACCCGTTCATGCTCGCGCGGCTGAAGCAGGATTCGGACGAGCTTTCGCTGTGCTTCGACCCGACGACCGAGGCGGTCGGCGAATTCGACGAGGGCGAGGCGCTGTTCGACGACGAGGGCAAGCCGACCGAGGCGACCCAGCGCGTGCTGGAATTCTGCCAGCACTTCGAGGAAGCCGGCCAGCGGACCAAGGCCTTCGTCGATGAACTGAAGAAGCACGAGCTGCTGATGGACGGCGAGATCTCGATCTCGCTCCAGGCCAACCCGGACAATCCCTACGTCTATCGCGGCTTCCAGATGGTGAACCAGGAAAAGCTGCGCGAAGTGCGCGGCGACGTCCTGCGGACCTGGAACCAGAACGGCCTGCTGGCCCTGATCAATGCCCACATGTTCTCGCTCGACCTGATGCGCTCGATCTTCGCGCGCCAGCAGCAGCAGGGCAAGGGCCCGGAAATCCCCGCCCCCGCGGCGGCAGGCTGAACCGGCGACGAGCCGGTTTCAGGCGGCGCCGGCCGGGGTTGAAACCGCCCCGGCCAGCGCCTAGATTGTTCCCGTCGGGACGGCGCTCCCCCTCATGGCCTGTCCCGATCGGTGCATTTCGATGCACCTCCTCCCTGAACCTTGGCCACCTCGTGCATTTTCGCACGAGGTGGTTTTTTCTTGCCCGGCTGGCCGCAGCACGCGGCCGCTGCGCTATTGCGCACCGTCATTCGCCCCCGTCATTCAGGCCTGTCATTCAGCGGCGAGCGGCTGCGCGCCCGCGCGCCCCAGCCCTGCCACGGCCTGGCCCAGCTCGCGCACGAGGCCGGTGACGAGGCGCACGATCGCCCCCGCGCGGGCCGAGGGTTCGCGCAGCGCGGCATCGAGGTAGGTCGTGCGGCAGATCTCCAGCTGGATCGCGTGGATCCCGCGCGCCGGCGCGCCGTGACGGTCGAGGATATAGCCGCCGGCATAGGGCCGGTTGTGCGCCGCGCGCCGCTCGTGCCCGGCCAGCCAGCCCAGCGCCTGCGCCGCCAGTGCCGGATCGCACGAGGCGCCGAACCGGTCGCCGACGACGAATTCCGCCGTCCGCTCGCCCGGAACCCGCGGCCGCAGCGGGGGCATCGAATGGAGGTCGAGCAGGAGCGCCGCCCCCCAGCGATCGCGCAACCGGCCGAGCGCGTCGCCCAGCGCGGCGTGATAGGGCCGGTGGATCCGCTCGATCCGGGCCTCCAGCTCCCCGCGCTCGAGCGGCGCCTTCCAGATCTCGCCCAACCCGCTCAGCCGGCGCGGTACCAGCCCCAGCCCGCTGCGCGAACGGCGGTTGAGCAGCGAGTGCCGGACCGGCCGCGGCGACCCGCCGCGCACCATCGACCAGTCCACGTCGTCGCAGGCACGGTTGAGGTCGAGCATGGCGCGCGGGGCGTGGGCGACCAGCAGCCCGGCCCCGGTGGCGGCCGCGATCTCGCGCGCGAGGCGGTCGACGTGGCGATCCTCCAGCCGCAGGGCGCTGTAATCGGCATCGCGCATCCGCTCGCGCAGGGCCGGCGGATAGACGCGCCCGGCATGGGGCGCGGCGACGAGCACGGGGATCGGCGCGCCGCGCGGCAGGTGAAGCTCGAACGCGGGCCCGTCGGCGCCGGGGATCGCGCCGCCGAAGGCGACGCCCTGCCCATTGTCCGCCGGTTCCTGGCCGTCCATCGCGCCCTTGTGGGTAATCGCCGGGCCTGTGTCAAAGCAGGGCAGTCTCGACATGGCGAAAGATTTCTTAAGCGGGGTGCGATAACAGCCCGGGCATGACGATCACCAACCGCCTCAGGATCCTGCTCGCCGAAGACGAGGAGGCGATGCGCGACTACCTTTCCCGCGCACTGCAGAACGCCGGTTTCGACGTCGTCGCGGTGGACCGCGGCACCGACGCGCTCCCCCTGCTCGAATCGGAACATTTCGACCTCCTCCTGTCCGACATCGTGATGCCGGAAATGGACGGGATCGAACTGGCCCAGCGCTGCAACGAGGTCAGCCCGCGGACCAAGGTGATGTTCATCACCGGTTTCGCGGCGGTGACGCTGAAGGCGAGTCGCGAGCAGCCGCAGGCGAAAGTCCTGTCGAAACCGTTCCACTTGCGCGATCTCGTGCTGGAGGTCGAACGGGTCTTCGAAGACCGGCTTCACGCCACTGTCTGAAGGGCCCGATTCAGGGCTTGCGCGGGGGCGGAGCAATCGCTAGATGGCGCGCCTGCCGCACGACGCGGCACGCCGATGGTTCGGGCGTATAGCTCAGTGGTAGAGCACTGTGTTGACATCGCAGGGGTCGGAAGTTCAACTCTTCCTACGCCCACCATCGCACCCCGGCCGCGACCGAACGTACCGGTCGTTACCGAACGCAAGAGGCGCCGTGAAAACGGCGCCTTTTTCGTATCCGGCCGGAAGGCACTGCGCGCGCCGCGTGGGGGCGCAAGGGACGGGCTGCCCGCCCTTCCCTTGCGCGCGCCCCCTCCTCTGCTAAAGCCCGCGCAAATCCATTCGACACCTTCCCAGGACAACAGACAGGGCAGACATGCAGAAAATTCAGGTCAAGAACCCCATCGTCGAACTCGACGGCGACGAAATGACGCGCATCATCTGGAAGTGGATCCGCGAGCGGCTGATCCTTCCCTATCTCGACGTCGACCTGAAATACTACGACCTGTCGATCCAGAAGCGCGACGAGACCGACGACCAGATCACCGTCGATGCGGCCAACGCGATCAAGCAGCACGGCGTCGGCGTGAAGTGCGCCACGATCACCCCGGACGAGGCGCGGGTCGAGGAATTCGACCTCAAGAAGATGTGGGTCAGCCCCAATGGCACGATCCGCAACATCCTGGGCGGCGTGGTCTTCCGCGAACCGATCGTGATCGACAACGTGCCGCGGCTCGTCCCCGGCTGGACCGATCCGATCGTGGTCGGCCGCCATGCCTTCGGCGACCAGTACCGCGCGAAGGACACGCTGATCCCCGGCGCGGGCAAGCTGCGCCTGGTGTTCGAGGGGAATGACGGCGAGAAGATCGATCTCGACGTGTTCGAATTCCAGTCCAGCGGCGTCGCGATGGCGATGTACAACCTCGACGATTCGATCCGCGATTTCGCCCGCGCCAGCATGAACTACGGCCTCGACCGCGGCTGGCCGGTCTACCTGTCGACCAAGAACACGATCCTCAAGAAGTACGACGGCCGCTTCAAGGACCTGTTCCAGGAAGTGTTCGACAACGAATTCAAGGACAAGTTCGAAGCCGCCGGCATCACCTACGAACACCGCCTGATCGACGACATGGTCGCCGCCGCGCTGAAGTGGAACGGCAAGTTCGTCTGGGCCTGCAAGAACTACGACGGCGACGTGCAGTCCGACACGGTGGCCCAGGGCTTCGGCTCGCTCGGCCTGATGACCAGCGTTCTGATGACGCCCGACGGCAAGACCGTGGAGGCCGAGGCCGCGCACGGCACCGTCACCCGCCACTATCGCCAGCACCAGGAAGGCAAGGCGACCAGCACCAACCCGATCGCCAGCATCTTCGCCTGGACGCGCGGCCTGATGTATCGCGGCAAGTTCGATGGCACGCCCGATGTCGTGCGGTTCGCCGAAACGCTGGAGAAAGTCTGCATCAACACGGTCGAGCGCGGCCAGATGACGAAGGACCTGGCCCTGCTGATCGGCCCGGGCCAGAACTGGCTGACGACCGAGCAGTTCTTCGAGGCGATCGTGAACAACCTCGAAACCGAGATGGCGAACTGGAAGTGAAACGATTTCCCCCTTCCGGCATTGTCCCGGCAATGAAGGAAGGGGGAATGCCCGCCAGTGGCCAAGGCACCTAGGAAGAAGCCAGCGGCACGCCGCAAGGCGCCCGAACGGTTCGGCAGGCGCCGGCTGGAAATCCGCAACGCGCGGGCGAAGGACATTCGCGGGATCGCCGCGCTCGTCCGCCGCGTCTACGAAGACATGCCCGCCTATACCCACGGCGAAATCCGGGGGCAGATCAACAATTTTCCCGAAGGCTGCTTCGTCGCCCTGCTGGACGAGGAAGTCGTCGGCTATTGCGCGACGATGCAGATCGCCGAAGCGCTCGCCTTCCAGGACCATACCTGGGACGAGATCACCGGCAACGGCTTCGGCAGCCGGCACGATCCGACCGGCGACTGGCTCTACGGCTACGAGATGTGCGTCGATCCCAAGGTGCGCGGCGTGCGCATCGGGCGGCGCCTTTACGAGGAACGGCGCGCCCTCGCCGAAGAGCGCGACCTGACCGGGATCGTCTTCGCCGGGCGAATGCCCCACTATCGCCGCAACAAGCGCAAGGTGGACGGGCCGGAGGATTACCTCGACCAGGTCGTGGCCGGGCGCCTGCACGACCCGGTCCTGCGCTTCCAGCTCGCCAACGGGTTCGAACCGGAACGGATCATGCGCGGATACCTGCCGGAGGACAAGAAGTCCGAGGCGAACGCGGTCATGATGGTCTGGCGCAACCCCTACGTCGAGCGCGACCAGCCGGTGAAGAAGCGCCTGCCGCGCGGGGTGGAGGCGGTGCGGGTGGCGACCTGCCAGCTGCAGGCGCGGGCCGTGTCCGACTATGCCGAGTTCCTGCGCGCGATCGAGTATTTCGTCGATGTCGCAAGCGATTACGAATCGGACTTCATCGTCTTTCCCGAGCTCTTCACGCTCCAGCTGCTGAGCTTCGAGGAGCGCGAGCTCTCGCCGGTCGAGGCGATCGAGCGGCTTTCCGAATATACCCCGCGCATCAAGGCCGACCTGTCGGACATGGCCATGCGCTACAACATCAACATCGTCGGCGGTTCGCACCCTACGCGGATGGAGGACGACGACATTCACAACGTCGCCTACGTCTGCCTGCGCGACGGATCGGTGCACGAGCAGGAGAAAGTCCACCCGACCCCGAACGAGCGGTATTGGTGGAACATCCGCGGCGGCGATTCGATCGACGTGATCCCGACCGACTGCGGGCCGATCGGGGTGCTGATCTGTTACGACAGCGAGTTTCCCGAACTGGCCCGCCGCCTGGCCGACGAAGGCGCGCGGATCATCTTCGTCCCCTTCTGCACCGACAGCCGCCAGGGTTACCTGCGCGTGCGCTATTGCGGGCAGGCGCGGGCGATCGAGAACCAGTGCTTCGTCGTGCTGTCGGGCAATGTCGGCAACCTGCCCAACGTCGCTAACATGGATATCCAGTATGCGCAAAGCTGCATCCTCACGCCCTGCGACTTCCCCTTCGCACGCGACGGGATCGCGGCGGAAGCGAGCGAGAACGTGGAGACGCTGACGATCAGCGACATCAACCTGGCCGACCTGTCGTGGGCCCGGGCCGAAGGGACGGTGCGCAACCTCGCCGACCGGCGGTTCGACCTCTACCGGATCGAGTGGGACGAGGCCGGGAAGCATCCCGGCAAGCCCCGCCCGCGGCGCGAGCCGCTGGGCCCGCACACGGTCGGCGGCGGCTGACGGGTCGCGGCCGGCCACGCGCGGGCCACCCGGCCCCTCGTCGTGACAAGCCGGCCGGCCCGGTCTAGGACAAGGCAATGGCAGGCGAGATCGCACCGACCCCCGCGCTATCGGATGCGCTGGTCATCCTGGGCGCGGCGGGCATCGTCATCCCCGTCTTCACCCGCTTCCGCGTCACCCCCGTGATCGGGTTCATCCTGATCGGTATCGCGGTGGGCCCGTTCGGGCTGGGCGAGCTGGTCTACGAATACCCGTGGCTGGGGCACGTAACGATCAGCGACCCGGAGGGGCTTGAGCCTTTCGCCGAGTTCGGGATCATCCTCCTGCTCTTTTCAATCGGTCTCGAACTTTCGTTCAACCGATTGTGGCAATTGCGAAAACTCGTCTTCGGCCTGGGCGCGATGGAGCTGCTGATCATCGGCAGCTGCCTTGCCATCGCGCTATCGATGATGGGGCAGTACTGGACCGGCGCGGTCGGGCTGGGACTGGCCCTGGCGCTTTCCTCCACCGCCATCGTCCTGCCCATTTCGGGCACCCACACGCCGGTCGGCCGCGCGGCGCTGGCCATGCTCCTGTTCGAAGACATCGCGATCGTGCCGATCATCTTCATGCTCGGCGCCATGGCCCCCAATGCCCAGGCCGAAGGGTGGGAGGGGCTGGTCGATACCCTGTGGCAGGGCGGGCTGGTGGTGGCCGTGCTGCTGGTCGCCGGCCGCATCGCCCTGCCCCGTCTCTTCGCCCAGGCGGCGCGGACCAAGAGCCCGGAACTGTTCCTCGCCGCGACGCTGCTGGTCGTGATCGGGGCCAGCCTGGCGACCGCGGTGGTCGGCCTGTCGCCCATCGTCGGCGCGCTGATCGCGGGCCTGCTGATCGCCGAGACCGAGTATCACGGCGAGGTCGAGGCGATCATGGAACCGTTCAAGGGCCTGGCGCTGGGCGTGTTCCTGATCACCGTGGGCATGAGCATCGACCTCGGCACGATCTGGCAGCACCTCGGCTCGATCGCGCTCGCCGTGGTCCTCGTCCTCGCGTTCAAGGCCCTGGTCACCGGCGTCCTGCTGCGGATGATGGGCGCGCGGCGCGGCACGGCGGCGGAAACCGGGGTGCTGATGGCCAGCCCTTCGGAAACGACGCTGATCGTGCTCGCGGCCGCCAGCTCGGCGCTGCTGATCCAGCCCGGCACGGCGCAGTTCTGGCAGATCGTGACCGCGATCGGGCTGACGATCACCCCCCTCCTCGCCAAGCTGGGCCGGGCGATCGCGCGGCGCGTGGACGGGGGGGTGGACATGCCCGTCCAGCCCGACGGCGAACCGCGCGTCATCATCATCGGCGCGGGCCGGGTCGGGCGGCTGGTGGCGCAGATGCTCACCGTGCACGACAAGCCCTATGTCGCGATCGATTCCGATGCCGACCTGGTCGCGCGCGCCAAGCGCGAAGGCTATTACGCGATATTTGCCGACGCCTCGCGCCGCGACTCGCTCGAACGGCTCGGGCTCGATCGCGCGACCGCGCTCGTCCTGACGATGGACGAGCCGGTCCTGGCCCAGCGGATCGTGGCCAAGGTGCGCCGGCACTATCCCGACCTGCTGATCGTCGCACGCGCGCGCGATTCGATCCACGCCGCCGAGCTCTACCGCGCGGGCGCGAGCCACGCGGTGCCCGAAACGCTGGAAAGCTCGCTGCAGCTATCCGAGGCGGTCCTGGCCGATATCGGCGTGGCGATGGGGCCGGTGATCGCATCCATCCATGCCAAGCGCGACGAGCTGCGCGAAAGGATCCAGAAGGAAGGCGCGCTGGAGCACAAGCCGAAGCTGCGAACCGGCCCGGTCGAGACGACCTAGCCCCGCGACGGATGCGAGAACCCTTTGCCCGCTTCGTTCGTTGATGGGGCAAAAGGAGACGAAAGCATGAGCGACCAGGACCCGACCAAGCCGATCCCCAACGACGAGAAATTCAAGCCGCAGAACGTCGCCGGCAGCGCGAAGTCCGGCCAGGGCCGCGATGCCGATCGTCCGGCCGATACCGGCGGGCGCGACCTGCCGCGCGGGAGCGAGCCCGAAACGCGCGATTCCAGCAACTTGCGCCGGTAAGCCGCCGGCAGGCGAGCCGGCCCGGCCTCAGGCCGACACGGTTTCCTCGATCGCGGCGCGCACAGCGGCAATCGCCGCGCCCGCCGCCGCCCCGTCGGGGCCGCCGCCCTGGGCCATGTCGGGCCGGCCGCCGCCGCCCTTGCCGCCGAGCGCTTCGACCCCGCGCCGCACCAGCGCGATCGCATCGTGCCGGTCGGTCAGGTCGTCGGTCACGCCCACGGCGATCGCCGCGCGCCCGCCGTTCACCGCCACCGCCGCGGCGATCCCTGAGCCGAGGCGTTTCTTCGCCTCGTCCAGCAGGCCGCGCAGCTCCTTGGCATCCAGCCCGTCGAGGACCTGGCCGGAGAACTTGATCCCGGCCACTTCTTCTTCCGCGGCACCCTGCGCCGGCGCACCTGCGCCGCCGCCACCGCCGAGCGCGAGCTGCTTGCGCGCCTCGGCCAGTTCGCGTTCGAGCCGCTTGCGCTCGTCCACCAGCGCGGCCACCCGCGTTTCGACTTCGTCGGGCGCGGCCTTCAGCGTGCCGGCGACCGATTTCAGCGCCTCCTCGCGTCTGACCAACCACTGGCGCGCGGCTTCGCCAGTCAGCGCCTCGATCCGGCGGACGCCGGACGACACCGCGCTTTCGGACACGATGCGGAACAGCCCGATGTCGCCGGTGGCGCTGACATGGGTGCCGCCGCACAGCTCGACCGAGTAATTGCGTTCCCGGCCGTCGTCGCCCTTGCCCTTGCGGCCCATCGACAGGACGCGCACTTCCTCGCCGTACTTCTCCCCGAACAGGGCCAGCGCGCCTGCCTCGACCGCCTCGTCGGGGCTCATCAGCCGGGTCTGCACAGTCTCGTTGGCGCGGATTTCCGCGTTCACTTCGGCCTCGATCGCGGCGATGTCTTCCGCGGTCAGCGGGCGCGGGTGGGAGAAATCGAACCGGAACCTTTCGGCGGCGACCAGCGAACCCTTCTGCGTCACGTGGCTGCCCAGGCGGTTGCGCAGGGCGGCGTGGACGAGATGGGTGGCCGAGTGATTGGCGCGAATCTGGTCGCGCCGCTCGGCATCGACGGCCATGTGCACGCTGTCGCCCACGGCGACTTCACCGCTCTCGACCCGCGCGTGGTGGGCGTGGAGGCGGCCAAGCGGCTTCGAGGTGTCGGACACCGCGATCTTCAGCCCCTCGGGCGTGAAGATCGTCCCGGCATCGCCCGACTGGCCGCCGCTCTCGCCGTAGAACGGCGTCTGGTTGGTGAGGATGGTCACCTCGTCGCCCGCCGCGGCGCGGGACACTTCGGCCCCGTCGCGCACGATCGCGACCACCTGGCCCTCCCCCTCGGTCGCCGAATAGCCGGTGAACTCGGTGCTGCCCTCGCGCTCGGCAATGTCGAACCACAGCTCGCCGTCGGCGGCCTCGCCCGATCCCTTCCAGGCAGCGCGCGCGGCGGCCTTCTGGCGCTCCATCGCCGCTTCGAAGCCCTCGCGGTCCACCCCGATGCCGCGCGCGCGCAAGGCATCCTCGGTCAGGTCGTAGGGGAAACCGTAAGTGTCGTAGAGCTTGAACGCGGTTTCGCCCGCGAGTTCGCCGCCCTCGCCCAGCCCGGCGGTCTCCTCGTCCAGCAGGCGCAGGCCCTTTTCCAGCGTGCGGCGGAACTGCGTTTCCTCGCGCTGCAGGACTTCCTCGATCAGGGCCTGGCCGCGCTGCAACTCGGGATAGGCCTGGCCCATCTCGGTCACCAGCGCGGGGACGAGCCGGTGCATCAGCGGCTCCTGCGCGCCCAGCAGGTGGGCGTGGCGCATGGCCCGCCGCATGATCCGGCGCAGGACATAGCCGCGCCCCTCGTTCGAGGGCAGGACGCCGTCGGCCATCAGGAAGCCGCTCGAGCGCAGGTGGTCGGCGATCACCCGGTGGCTGGCGCGGCGATCGCCCTCGGCCGCGACGCCGGTCAGGCTCTCGCTCGCGGCGATCAGTTCGCGGAAGGTGTCGGTATCGTAGTTGTCGTGGACGCCCTGCATGACCGCGGCGATCCGTTCCAGGCCCATGCCGGTGTCGATGCTGGGCTTCGGCAGGTCGGCCCGCGTGCCGTCGGCCGACTGCTCGAACTGCATGAAGACGAGGTTCCAGATCTCGATGAACCGGTCGCCGTCCTCGTCGGGCGATCCCGGGGGGCCGCCGGGGATATGGTCGCCGTGGTCGTAGAACACCTCGCTGCACGGGCCGCACGGGCCGGTTTCGCCCATCGACCAGAAATTGTCGCTGGTGGCGATGCGGATGATACGGTCTTCGGGCAGGCCCGAGATCCTGCGCCAGAGGTCGTAAGCCTCGTCGTCGGTGTGATAGACGGTCGCCGTCAGCCGCTCCGCCGGCAGGCCCCATTCCTTCGTCAGCAGGGTCCAGGCATGTTCGATCGCCTGTTCCTTGAAATAATCGCCGAACGAGAAATTGCCGAGCATCTCGAAGAACGTGTGGTGCCGCGCGGTATAGCCGACATTGTCGAGATCGTTGTGCTTGCCCCCGGCGCGGACGCACTTCTGGCTGCTGACCGCGGTCGGCCCGGGCGGGGTTTCGAGCCCGGTGAAGACGTTCTTGAACGGCACCATCCCGGCGTTGACGAACATCAGCGTGGGATCGTTGTACGGCACCAGCGGGGCGCTGGGCACCGCGGCGTGGCCGTGGCCGGCGAAATAGTCGATGAAGGACCGGCGTATGTCGTTGGTCGAGGTCATGCCAGCGCAGTTAGTTGCTGGCGCACCGCGCGACAAGCGGATTAAGCCCCGCGATCCCCGGCACTGCACGGGCGCCGGGGTCGCCAAGGGTGCACGGCAGGGGCCGAAGGCTGCACCGGGCGCGGCGCGATTGCCACGACGTCATCCCGGGGCGCGGGCCTCCACCAGCCAGGCCGCGGCCTGCGGCGCGATGCGCCCGCCATTCTCCCACCCGGCGAGCAAGGCGCGCAGGCGGGTGATGAAGTCCGCCCGCGCCGGCCCCTCCAGCTGCGCGGCGGCGCGCGCGGCGGGCCCGATGACGAGGAAGTACGACAGGGCATCCTCGACCGCTTCCGCCCCCTCGCCGGCGAGGTAGGAGAAATCGACCGGCTCGAACGTGGCGTCGCGCCAGCCCGCACGACCCAGGACCTGCCCGACATGGTCCGGATTGGCGAAGGCGAAGGGCCCCGGCTGGCCCGGCGGGGGCGGCGCGCCCGCACCATCCGGGAGGAGCGAGGCAAGACCGCGCGCCCATTCGTTCTCGGCCGCCGCGCGGAAACAGGTGAAGGCGAGCCGGGCGCCCGGGGCGGCGATCGCGGCCAGGTGGGCGAAGGCCGCCATCGGGTCGGCAAAGAACATGACCCCGTGCCGTGATACGAGCAGGTCCGGCGCGAAGCCGGGCCGCGACCAGGCGGCGGCATCGGCGCATTCGAACCAGACGCTGCCCCGGTCCGGGGCGCGACCCTGGGCGCGGTCTCGCGCCACGGAAAGCAGGTCTTCGCTGACATCGACCCCGACGACCTGCCCATCGGGCCTGCGCTCTGCCAGCGCCAGCGAGACCTCGCCGGCCCCGCAGCCGATATCGAGCGCGCGGGCGAACGGTTCGGCCGCGGCCGCCGCGACCAGGCGCCGAGTGAGCGCGGCGAAGCTGCGATCGGTCCGGCGCCATTCGCCGGCCCAGCTGCGCCCGACGCGCCCTTCCCATTCGAGTTTCTCGGTCATGCGTCGTGCCGGCCCTTTCCCGCCGCGTTGTCCGGGCGTCCGCCCTTGCTAGGGCGGGCGACGCGGCTGGCCAATCGAAATATCGCCGCGCGGGGGCGCTGTGCGCGCACCGGTGGCCGGGGCAGCGCGGGAACGCCCGGCTGCGTCGTGCGCGAGTGGCAGGGGCAGCGCGGGGGGGGGGGGGCAGCGCGGCGGGCAGCATGGCAGGCGACATCGCGCCCAGCGGCGCGATCCCGGCGCGCGGGCCAGCGTCGCGGCCATTTCGGGAGGGGAACCCCGCGCCCCTGCCCGACGAAAAACCGGCGCGGCACCATGGGGTGCGCGCGCCGGCTTTCCATTTTCCCGGGTGCTGAGGCGCACCCGCTTGAGGCGATGGATGTCAGTCGTCCGCGTCCGGACCCGTCATCATCTCCTCGGCGACTTCGTCGGTCCGGCCGCGGATCGCGGCTTCCAACCTGTCGCAAACTTCGGGGTTCTCGGTCAGGTACTTCTTCGCGTTCTCGCGGCCCTGGCCGATGCGGATCGAATCGTAGCTGAACCAGCTGCCCGATTTCTCGACCAGCCCGGCCTTGACCCCCAGGTCGAGGATCTCGCCGATCTTGGAAATGCCCTGGCCGTACATGATGTCGAACTCGACCTGCTTGAACGGCGGGGCGACCTTGTTCTTGACCACTTTCACCCGGGTCGAGTTACCGATGATCTCGTCACGGTCCTTGATCTGGCCCGTGCGGCGAATGTCGAGGCGGACGCTGGCGTAGAACTTCAGCGCGTTGCCGCCGGTCGTCGTCTCCGGGTTGCCGTACATCACGCCGATCTTCATCCGCAGCTGGTTGATGAAGATCACCATGGTCTTCGACCGGCTGATCGACCCGGTCAGCTTGCGCAGCGACTGCGACATCAGCCGCGCCTGGAGGCCCACGTGGCTGTCGCCCATCTCGCCCTCGATCTCCGCCCGGGGGACCAGCGCGGCAACCGAATCGACCACCAGCACGTCGATCGCGTTCGAACGCACCAGCGTGTCGGTGATTTCCAGCGCCTGTTCGCCGGTATCGGGCTGCGAGACGACCAGTTCGTCGATATCGACGCCCAGCTTCTTGGCATAGACCGGGTCCAGCGCGTGTTCGGCATCGACGAAGGCGGCGGTGCCGCCGTTCTTCTGCGCTTCGGCGATCACGTGCAGCGCCAGCGTCGTCTTGCCCGAGCTTTCCGGCCCGTACACCTCGATCACGCGGCCTTTCGGCAGGCCGCCGACGCCGAGCGCGATGTCGAGCCCGAGCGACCCGGTGGAGATCGCCTCCACCTGCATCGCCTCTTTCTGGCCCAGTTTCATCGCCGAGCCCTTGCCGAACGCGCGATCAATCTGCGCCAGCGCGGCATCGAGTGCCTTTTGACGGTCCACGTTGCTTTCCTTCTCAACCAGCTTCAGTTCCGCCGCCATCGCATGGCCTCCTTCGCTTGCCTAGGGCCTCGATCCCGTTATCGACCGGAGCCCGTTGTATCCGATTTGTTCTAAAAGAACAAGAGCGGAACAAACATTCTTCGCGAAGGCCAGTTAATTGCGTTTAAACAGGGGTTTGCGCGCCATTATTCGCCCGCGCGCCGCACGCGCCAGCGAATTTTCCGATCCGAATTGGCGGGAATTTTCGTCTCGATCTCGTGCATCCCGTCGCGGACCTGCCCGGTGCCCCGGCCCCGCACTTCCCACGCCGCGCTGGGGCCGAGCGCAACCCGCACGGTGACCGGGATCGGCAGGGCATTGGCCAGCTCCGCCTCCATCCGCGTCCACTTGCGGGGCGCCTCCCCCGGATCGTGTTCGCTCGTGCGGCGGCACGCGACCTGCACTTGCGCGCTGGTGCCGAGCGCAATCTCGACATCCTGCCCCTCCGCGTGGTCGCGCAGCCGTTCCTCCCCGACGAGCAGCGGCCCGCGCGACGACGGCTCGAAGATCGTCACCCCGCCCGAAGGCAGGGCGAGGCCGAGGCCGTGATCCGCGTCGTTCACCGTTTCGAGAACCCGCGCCGCCGGCTGGAAATCGGCGCGCCCGGCGCCGGGCAGGCAGGCAACCTCGTACAGGAAGCGCCCTTCGACCCTGTCCTTGCGCAGGAAGGCGACCTGCTTCAGCCCCTTGGCCGCCACGGTGACCGGTTCGGGCACGCGGTAGAGCTTGAGATCGCCGAGCGCTTCCTCCCCGGCCATGACCGCGGCGCCCGCGCCTTCGGTGCGGCGCGCCGCAGTTACCTCGATCGCCATGTCCGCCTGCGGCGCCATCACAGGCGGCGGGGCCGGTGGCGGCATCCGGCGGGGTATCGGCGAGCCGGCGGCCGTGCTGCCCAGCGGATAGCAGGTCAGGCGCAGCCGCTCCGCCTGCGGGGGATCGGCCAGCGCCTGGAAATCGCTTTCGACGTTGAGCGTGCCCGCCACGGCCATCAGCTCGGCATCGGGAAAGCCCTGGGCATTGTCGTTGAGCAGGGTGAGCCACGAGGTGAGCGCCAGGTCCACGCCCCCGAGCCCGTCCCCCGCCCCCAGCGTCGCGACATAGTTCGCCTGCCAGTCGAACCCCCAGGCGAGATAAGTCAGCACCACGCGATAGGTCCCGCCGCCGGGATCGTGCGTGTCGAACGAGAACACCGGCTGCGCCGAAAGCCCTTCCGGCACGCGGTCGAACGTCAGCTTCTCCGGCAGGCCGGCGCAGCGCACCGCCTCGAACCCCTCGCGCGTTTGCAGGACCAGCCCGCCGTCGGCCCGGGTCCGCACGACCGCTTGCTCGCTCTGCGTCTGCCCGGTGGCGGGGTTGGTGCGGGTGATCGTGACCCTGTTGCCCAGCGCGCCGTTGACCAGCGCGGCCGGGGACAGCAGCTCCGCATTGCGGTTCTTCTCGATCGTGCCGCCCGGCAGCCCGGTCACGATCGCGCTGACGGCGACCATGCCTTCGGCCACGCCGTCGAACCGCACCGTGCTTTCCCCCGGCGGCAGGGTGACGGTGCGCGTCTCGCTGATCATCGCGAATCCGCGCGGCCAGTCGCGATCCATCGCCTCGTCCGCGCCGCGCGCGGGGTCGCGATAGACGGTGACCGCCAGCCCTTCGGGCGCGGAAGCGTCCACCGCGGTCCGCGCGCCCGCGGCGCCGGGCAGGAGGGCCAGGGCCAGCAGGATGGCGCCGCGCCGCATCGCAGCCGACCCGCTCAGAACCGGGTTTCGTAAGTGACGCGGACGACGCGCTCGCCTTCGGCCGGGACGGGGACCGTCCACTTGCGCCGGTCGATGTTCAGTTGCTGTCCGGGCAGGTCCTCGCTGACGATGCGATAGTCGTTGCCCCACCAGCCACGGTCGAGCCCGGCCTGGACGAGATCGACCTCGACCGGCGCGGCCTTGGCGTTGGTGAAGGTGTAGCGCATCGTCGTGCGGTAGAAATTCGTCGGCCGTTCGACCTCGACTTCCTCCACCGTCTCGCCTTCGCGGATCACGCGATAGCGCGCGCTGCGCTGCCATTCGGCGGCGCTGATCGTCTCGCGGCTTTCGACTTCGGCCTGCACGAAGATGTCGAAGGCCTCGCCGGTGCGCAGGCTCAGCTCGCTGCCCATCGGCGTGTGATCGATGAAGTTCTCGCCGATGAACTGGGCGTTCCCGCGGCTGTCGCGCTGGTAGAAGCGGACCGCCCCTTCCGGCAGGGCATCGCCGAGCCCGCCTTCGCGCGAGGAGGAGAAGGCGATCTCGCTCGCCACGTTGACCGGATCGCTGTCGCTCGCCAGCCAGCCGACCGTGCGGGCATAGACCTTGCGCGCGGGCACGCCCTGTACGTCGAGGAAGCTGACCTGCTTGGTCTGGTTGTTCGCGATCGTCGTGCGCGCGCCGATCGGGTAGAGGTAGAAGTCGCCGACCCGCTCGCGCCCCGCGCTCTCGGTCCCCGGCCGCACCATGCCGCCGCGGCCCGCCCGGCGATAGCTGCCGCCGCCCGGGTCGCCGGCGACCAGCAGGGTGTCGGCGGCGTGGAAGGTCGTGCCGGTCTCGTTCGTCAGGGTGACCCAGCCCTGCATGTCGATCGTCCCGGCCCCTTCGTCGTAGAGCGCGACGTAATCGGCCGACCAGTCGAGCCCGCTGGTGAGATAGCGGATCGCGGCCGGCCGCGTGCCCGCCTGCGAACTGTCGACCGTGACCGACAGCGTCGGCCGCGCGCGCAAGTTTGGCGGCACCCGGTCGAACACCGCGCGCACCGGCAACCCGTCGTCGCGCAGGATCTCTATCCGGTCGCCGATCCGCACCACGACGCCGCCCGCGGTGGACAGCACGGTCGCGCGTTCGCGGGTCTCGGCGCCGGTGGCCGGGTTGGTGCGCACGAGCGTGATGGTCTGCCCGATCGCCTTTTCCATCAGCTTGCCCGGCGTCAGCAGGTCGAAGTCGAAGTTCTGCTCGACGATCGCCGCGCCCGGGGCGTTGAAGCTCAGCGTTTCGGGCCGGATGTCGCCCGAGACGTCGGGAAACTCGATCCGGCTGCGCCCGCGCGCGATCGGCAGCTGGCGCACGTCCTGCACCAGCGCCTGGCCATCGCTGTAGATGGTGACCGAGACATCGCCCTGCGCCGTCTGCCCGGCGGCATCCTGGCCCACCGCGGCGGGCGTGAGGAGCGTGAAAGACAGTGCGCTGCAGGCGGCGAAAGTGCGAAGCATCGGTGCAGTCCCTCCCTGGCCGGCCCCGGCGATCGTGCCGGAGGGCTCCGGGAAGGGAAGCTAACGCCCCCCGCCCGCCCTGTCAGGTGGAATCTGCGCCCGCCCGGCCCCGGCTCTCGGCCAGGACGCGCGCCACCTCGTCGCTGATCTGCTGGACGCTGAACGGCTTGGCGATGAAATGCATGTCGTCCACGTCGATCTCGCTGCGAAGCTGCTCTTCGGCGTAGCCCGACATGAACAGGACCGGCAGGTCGGGCCGCACCTTGCGGACCGCGCGGACCATCGCCGGGCCGTCCATGCCCGGCATGACGACGTCGGACACGATCAGGTCGAAGGCCCCGCCGTTGGCGATCGCGGCCAGCCCTTCCTCGCCGTCGCAGGCCGTCGTCACCTCGTACCCGGCGCGCGAGAGCGCGCGTTCGGCGACGGCGCGGACCATGTCCTCGTCCTCCACCAGCAGGACGCGCCCGCCCGACGACCAGCCGCTGGCGCGCGCGGCGGCATCCTCGCGCGCCTCGCGCCGTTCGGCGCCGCGGTGGACCGGCAGGTAGATCGTGAACCGCGCCCCTTCGGGCTCGCCGCCCGGCCCCGCGACGTTGTCGGCGAAGATGAACCCGCCCGACTGCTTGACGATGCCATAGACCGTCGAAAGGCCCAGGCCCGTCCCCTTGCCCTGTTCCTTGGTGGTGAAGAACGGTTCGAAGATCTTGCCCAGCAGGCTTTGCGGAATGCCGCCGCCGTTATCCTGCACCACCAGCACGGTGTAATCGGCCACCGGGATGATGTCGGACCCCATCTTGCGCACGTCCGCTGCGGAGACGCGGCGCGTGGCGAGCGTGAGCTTGCCCGTCCCGTCGCCGCGCGCGTGGATCGCGTCGCGCGCGTTGACGGCGAGGTTGACGATCACCTGTTCGAGCTGCTGCGGGTCGGCGCGCACAGGGCCCAGGTCGCGGTCGTGGTGGACGCGGAACACGATCTTTTCGCCCAGCAGCCGTTTCAGCAGCTGGCTGACCTCGCTCACCACGTCGGGCAGTTGCAGGACCTCGGGCCGCAGGGTCTGCTGGCGGCTGAAGGCGAGCAACTGGCGCGTCAGGCTGGCGGCGCGGTTGGAATTGGCCCGGATCTGCTGGATATCGTCGTAGTCGCTGTCGCCCGGCGTATGGCGCAGCAGCATGAGATCGCAGTAACCGATGATCGCGGTCAGCACGTTGTTGAAATCGTGCGCCACGCCGCCTGCCAGCTGGCCCACGGCCTGCATCTTCGTGGCCTGCGCGACCTGGCGCTTCAGCCGGGTTTCCTCGGTCGTGTCGACCAGGCTCAGCAGGACCGCCGCCTCGCCCAGCCCGCGCACCCCGGCGAGGCCCAGCGAAACCGGCTCGTCCGCCTGGTGGACCAGCCGCACGGCCATGTCTCCGCTGGTCGCGGGCCCGCGGGCGAACCGGCGGACCGCGTCGATCAGCGCGCTCTTGTCTTCGCGCACGACGAGGTCGGACGGGAACGGGGGCAGCCCTTCCTCTTCCCGCGCGACGGCGCGCAGGAAGGCGTCGTTGGCGAACAGGAAGCGGCCGTCGCGGTCGGTCATCGCCAGGCCCAGCGGCAGGGCGCCGAGCAGCGCCTCCAGCTGCGGGGTGGCGGCCACGCTGCCGCCGCCTTCCCAGCCGCCGCCTATGCCCACCCCGCTATCGACCAGCAGCATCAGCGAAGGCGCCTCGTCCGCGCGCGCGGGCCGGGCATCGTCGGGATCGCCCAGCGCCACCTGGACCAGCATCTGCGGCGTGCCGCGGCGCCCCTCGCGCGCGAAATAGATCCGCTCGCGATCGTCGGACCGCAGCTGGGCGACGAAATCCTGTCCCGCCAGCGTGGCCGAGGGATCGCCGGTCGCGCGTTCGGCGAAACCGGTGCTGACCGCGCGGATCGCGCCGTCGGTGCCGACGACCGCCGCCTCTATTCCCGAATGCGACAGGAACGCGCCCAGCGGGCCGGCGATCCACTCGCCGATGCGCGCCACCGGGTCTTCCAGCGTCAGCGGGGTGAAGCGCCAGACCAGGTAATCGCTGCCGCGGCCGACCCGTTCGGCCTCCCCCCGCCAGCCGGCCGGGCCGCCTTCGCGGCCCAGCGGCTCGGCCAGGCCGCGCCCGTCGCGCCAGGCCTCGCGCGCGGCGCGGACCAGGCGTTCCATCGATTCGCGGTCGAGCGCGAGGTTCGGCGGTGCCTGGGCAATGCCGAACCAGTCGGTATAGGCGGAATTGGCGCAGACCAGCCGGTTGGCCCGGTCGGTCACGGCGATCGCGGTGCCTGGCTGTTCGATCGCGGCGACCGTCACCGACCAGTCGGGCGCGGCGAAGGCCTCTTCCCGGGTGTTCGGCCGGATGCGCGCGATCGCGTAGCCGGCGGCCATCAGCGCGGCCAGACCGACGGCATAGCCGAGCGCGAGCGAACCGTCGCGCGTGATCAGCCAGATCAGCCCCGCGCTGGCCACCAGCGCGGCGGCGATCGCCGCGATCAGCGGCATTTCGCCGAGCGATCGGGTCACCTGCCCCGGCTTCACCTCTCGCCCGCCTCCAGGCGCCGGTCGAGCCGCGCCTCCATCTGGCGCAGCCGCCGCGCCCGCTTGCGCGCCACGATCAGACGCCAGATCACGCTCGACAACAAGTATCCCAGCGCCGCCGAGACGACCGACAGGACGACGAAGCCGAAGGCCGTCACGCCCGCGACCTGGAAGGCATCGATGGCGAAGGCCCAGCGGCCGCTGGCCAGTTCGTCGTTGGCAAAGCCCACCGTCACCGCGTCCACTTTCAGCACGAAGCGCCCGACCTTGTTCGCCACCAGCAGCCAGAACGGCAGGGTGAAGGGATTGGTGACGAATGTCACCAGCGCGGAAACCGGCACGTTGGCCCGCGCGGGCAGGGCGAGGA
This sequence comes from Pelagerythrobacter marinus, assembly GCF_034375205.1. NCBI lineage: Bacteria > Pseudomonadati > Pseudomonadota > Alphaproteobacteria > Sphingomonadales > Erythrobacteraceae > Pelagerythrobacter > Pelagerythrobacter marinus. The sequence continues at coordinate 2,012,895 of NZ_CP139719.1, forward strand.
AGGCGGCGAGGAAGATCTGGCCCACCGGCACGATGAAGGCGGCGAACAGCCCCAGCGCGACGCCGCGCGGGACGGAGCGGCGGGTGAAGCGCCACAGTTCGGGCGTCAGGAACCGGTGGGCGATCGGCGCCAGGTACTTGTTGCGCGCCATCGTCTCGCGCGTGGGCATGTGCTTGCGCAGCCAGTCGGCGAGGAAGGTCTTGGAAGGCTTGCCGGTCATCGTCCTGCAATCGCAATGGGCGCGGCACCGCGCGAGGGCAAGGGCGGCACGGCGAAATCTGGCGAACCGGTCATCACGCGCGATATGGGTACGAACGCGCGGATGGCCACCGCGTGAACGCCGGCGCGCGCGGTCAGCGGTTTTCGCGAAGGAGGCGCGCCTTGTCGCGCTTCCAGTCGCGCTCCTTGATCGTCTGGCGCTTGTCGTGCGCCTGCTTGCCCTTGGCCAGGGCCAGTTCCACTTTCGCCCGCCCGGTCGCGTTGAAATAGACCGACAGCGGCACCAGCGTCATGCCCTTGCGCTCGACCGCGCCGAACAGGCGTTCGATCTCGCGCGCGTGGAGCAGCAGCTTGCGCGGGCGGCGCGGCTCGTGGTTGAACCGGTTGCCGTGGCTGAACTCGGGGATATTGGCGTTGACCAGCCAGACTTCGCCCTCGCGCACCTCGGCATAGCTTTCGGCGATCGAGGCCTCGCCCGCGCGCAGCGATTTCACCTCGGTCCCCTGGAGCGCGATCCCCGCCTCGAACTTGTCCTCGATATGATAATCGAACCGCGCGCGCCGGTTCTCGGCGACGGTCTTTTGCTTGTCGAACGTGGCGGGCTTGGGACGGGCCATAAGGCCGCGGCATGTAGGGGTTCGCGGGCCGATGGAAAAGCCCCATCGGCACTGCGCGCGGGAACCGCCCCCCCTCCCCCGTCCGTTGGCAGGACAAGGAGACCCGAAGATGCACGAACCCGACCACAACTCGGAAGACCGCGTGCGGATCGACGCGCGCGATGCCCGCGGCGGCGAAGTGATCCTGCGCCGGCGCCGCAACCGCACGATCTTCATCGCCGGGCTGGTCGCCTTCGCCGTCCTGGCGATCGCGCTGCGCCTGTTCGGCTGAGGCGATGCCGGGGGAAAGCGCGGAAGAAGCGGCGGACGGGCCCGCGCGCCTTTACCTGCTGTGGATCGACCCGACGGCGCAGGGCGAGGCGATCGACCTCAACGGCGACGGGCACCCGCTGGCCGACGGCCTGTGGCTGGTCCGCAGCGCGCTGGACAGGTCCGGCCTCTATCACCGGATCAAGTGGCAATTGCCCGAAGGGGCCGCGCTGCTGCTCGCGCCGCTCGCCGACCGGCGCGACGGCTGGCCCAAGTTCAAGGGGCTCGCCCCCGGCGCGCTCGCCTGGCTGCGCGCGGGCGAAGCGGGCTAGGCGAAGCGGCCCTGGTCGTCCTGCGCGGTGAGGAAGGCGACCAGCGCCTTCACTTTCTTCTGCCGCCACTGCGGCATCGGCGCGACGAGCCAGTACGCGCGGCGCCCCTCGTCCGGGCCCTCCAGCGCCTCCAGCCGGCCGTCGGCCAGCGCGTCCTCGACCAGCAGGTACGGCAGGACCGCCTTGCCCAGCCCGGCGACCGCGCTCGACAGCGCCTGCCCGGCATTGCCGACTTCCACGCTCGCTTCCGCGCCTTCGGGCAGCGGGGCGCCCGGCCAGTCGATCCAGTTGTCGAGCACTTCGGCAGAGGCGCCGCTGGCCGCGACCACCACGCGGCGCGCGGGCGCCAGCTCGACCCCTTCCAGCTCGCCCGGCCCATCGACCAGGCGAACCGCGAAATCGAGGTTCGTCTCGGTGAAATCGGCGTTCTCGTCGGCTACGAAGCGGAACCGGATGCCCGGGTTATCCTCGCGGAAGGCGGCCAGGCGCGGGGCCAGCCACTGGGCGTAGAACTCGCGCGGGGCCGCGATCGTGTAGCGGTCGCTGGCCTGGCCGGCCTGCATCGACTGGACCGATTCCTCGAACTTCAGGAACCCTTCGCGCAGCGAATCGAGCCCGGCCATCCCCTCTTCGGTCAGTTCCAGCCCCTTGGACGTGCGGCGGAACAGGACGGTGCCGAGGTGATCTTCCAGCGCGCGAATCTGCTGGCCGACCGCGGCCGGGGTCACGGCAAGCTCGTCCGCGGCGCGGGTAAAGCTCAGGTGGCGGGCAGCCGCGTCGTAGACGCGCAGCGCGTTCAAGGGCAGGTGCGTACGCTTCATCGTGCCGATGCGGATAGCGCCAAGGCGCTGGCGCCGCAATCTCGCCGGGTGTAACAGATCGGTAACACGCAGCCACCAAGGGGGCGGCGGAGCTTGGCACGTCGCATGAACGCATTCACGCAAGGCGCGGCCGAACCGGCCGAAGGGGGCAGCGCCGCGGCGGCGGCGGGCGAACGCTACGTGAACCGCGAATTGTCGTGGCTCTCGTTCAATCGCCGCGTCCTGGCCGAGTCGGAAAACGAACGCTATCCGCTGCTCGAGCGGCTGCGGTTCCTGTCGATTTCGGCCAGCAACCTCGACGAATTCACGATGATTCGCGTCGCCGGGCTGGAAGGCCAGGCCAACCGCGGGATCGAAACGACCGCGATCGACGGGCTCGATCCCCGCCAGCAACTGGCCGCGATCCGCGAACAGGTCCTGGCGGTCGAGGCGCGCCAGCAGCGCGCGCTGGGCACGCTGCGCGGCCTGCTGGCCGACGAAGGGATCCTGATTGCCGAGATCGACCAGCTCGACGATCGGCAGCAGGCCTGGCTGGAAGACTATTTCACCACCGACATCCTGCCGCTGATCACCCCGCAGGCGATCGACCCGTCGCACCCCTTCCCCTTCGTCGCGAACCTCGGGATGGGGGTGCTGTTCCGGCTCAAGCGCGGCCGTCGGCAGGCGGACCTGGTCGAAATGGTCCTGATTCCCAGCGGCGCCCCGCGCTTCGTCCGGCTGCCGGGCAAGCAAGCGGTCTACGTCGCGATCGAGAAGCTGATCGTGCGCTATGCCGCGCAGCTTTTCCCCGGCTTCAAGATCCTGGGCGACGGGCTGTTCCGCGTCCTGCGCGACAGCGACATCGAGGTGGAGGAAGAGGCGGAGGACCTCGTCCGGTTCTTCCGCACCGCGATCCAGCGCCGCCGCCGCGGCCGCGCTGTCCTGCTGGAGCTGGACCGCGAATGCGACCCCGCGGCCGAGACGCTGCTGCGCGAACAGTTCGACGTCGACGCGGCCATGACCATCAAGTCCGAAGGGATGCTGGGGCTGCGCCATCTCGACGCGATCTGCGCCGAACCGCGCCCGGATCTGAAGTTCGCGCCCTTTTCCCCCCGCTACCCCGAACGGATTCTGGCGCACGACGGCGACTGCTTTTCCGCGATCCGCGAGAAGGACATCGTGATCCACCACCCTTACGAGAGCTTCGAGGTGGTGGTCGATTTCCTGCACCAGGCGGCGACCGACCCGGCGGTCGTCTCGATCAAGCAGACGCTCTACCGCGCGGGCGACCAGTCGCCGGTGATCGCGGCGCTGATCGACGCCGCGCAGGCGGGCAAGGCGGTGACCGCGGTGGTCGAACTGAAGGCCCGCTTCGACGAGGAACGCAATATTCGCTGGGCGACCGAGCTGGAACGGGCCGGCGTGCAGGTGATTTACGGTTTCATGGAGTGGAAGACCCACGCCAAGGTCAGCCTCGTGGTCCGCCGCGAGGAGGACGGCTACCGCACCTACTGCCATTTCGGCACGGGCAACTATCACCCCACCAATGCGCGAATTTACACTGATCTCAGCTATTTCACCGCCGACCCCGCGCTGGGGCGCGACGCGGCCAAGCTGTTCAACTTCGTCACCGGCTATGTCGAGCCGCGCGGGACCGAGCGGATCGCGATTTCGCCCCTGGGCCTGAAGCAGCGCCTGTTCGAACTGATCGACCGCGAGATCGCCAATGCCCGCGCGGGCAAGCCGGCCGGGATCTGCGCCAAGCTGAACGCGATCACCCACCGCGAGGTGATCGACAAGCTCTACGAGGCGAGCGCCGCCGGGGTCGAGATCCAGCTCGTCGTGCGCGGCATCTGCTCGCTGCGTGCCGGCGTGCCCGGCCTGTCGGAGAACATCCAGGTCAAGTCGATCATCGGCCGCTTCCTCGAACACAGCCGCATCTGGGCCTTCGCCAACGGGCACCGCCTGCCCAGCAAGCACGCACAGGTCTACCTGACCTCGGCCGACGCGATGAGCCGCAACCTCGACCGGCGGGTGGAAGTCATGGTGCCGATGGTGAACCGGACCGTGCACGACCAGGTGCTGGACCAGGTCATGCTGGCCAATATCCTCGACACCGAACAGAGCTGGCTCCTGCGGCCCGACGGGCAGTATGAACGGATGCGCGTGCCGCCCGGCGCCGAAGGGGGCGAGGCCGAAGGCTTCAACTGCCACGACTATTTCATGAGCAATCCGTCGCTTTCCGGCCGCGGCGCCGCGCTGAAGGCCGGGGCCGTGCCCAAGCTGCGGCTGGAGGACGATCCCGCATGACCGCCTATCGCCCCCTGTCCCTGCGCGCGCTGCGCCCCGGCCACGACGATCGCCGCGCGGTGATCGACATCGGCTCCAACACCGTGCGGCTGGTGGTCTACGACGGCCCGCCGCGCAGCCCGCGCACGATGTGGAACGAGAAAGTCGTCGCCCGCCTCGGGCGCGACCTGGCGGCGACCGGGCGCATTCCGGGCGAGGCCCGCGAACAGGCGCTGGCCGCGCTGGCCCGCTTCGCCCTGCTGACGCGCGAACTCGACGTCCACGACGTCCAGACCGTGGCCACGGCCGCCGCGCGCGAGGCGGAAAACGGCCCCGAGTTCCTCGAAAGCGTCCGGGCCCTGGGGCTGGAGCCGCGCCTGCTGACGGGGGAGGAAGAGGCGATCGCCTCGGCCTACGGCGTCATCGGCGCATTTGCCGGGGCGCGCGGGGTCGTCGCCGACCTCGGCGGCGGCAGCCTCGAGCTGGTCGGGATAGAGGACGGCCAGTGCCGCGACGGGGACAGCCTCCCGCTCGGCACGCTGCGGCTGCCGGCCCTGCGCGCCGGCAAGGCGGGCGCGTTCGAACGGGCGGTGGAAAAGACGCTGAAGAAAGCCGGTTGGGCCGCCGCGCAGCCGGGGCCGCTCTACATGGTCGGCGGCACCTGGCGCGCGCTCGCGGCCTATGCCATGCGCTCCGACGACTACCCCCTTACCGATCCGCACGGCTTCCGCCTCACGCGCGGGCAGGCGGCGAAAGTCGCCGGCAAGGTGGCCGGGAGCGATCCGGCGCAGCTGGCGGAGATCGACGGGATCGGCTCCGCGCGCGCCGGGGCCCTGCCCGATGCCGCGGCCATGCTGCAGGTCATGCTGCGCGAACTGAAGCCCGAAGGGCTGGTCTTTTCCAGCTGGGGCCTGCGCGAAGGGCTGCTCTACCAGCGGCTCGAACCGCTGGAACGCGACAAGGATCCGCTGATCGTCGCCGTGGCCGACTTCGCCGCCCCGATGAAGAGCGCGATCACCGATGCCGCGCTGATGAGCGCCTGGGTCGTCGATATCGCGGACGGCGGCGGACCGCAGAGCGAACGCCTGCGCCTCGCCGGGGCGCTCCTGTCGCTGGCGCTGCACCGGGTGGAGCCCAATTTCCGCACCAGCCAGGCACTCGAATGGGCGCTGGACAAGCGCTGGGTCGGCCTCGACGCGCGCGGGCGGGCCATGATCGCGGCCATGCTTCTGGGTAGTTGCAACAAGACCGCCTGGCCCACGCGCGTCGGCGCCCTGGCGAGCGAGGAGGACTTGCGCGAGGCCATGGCCTGGGGCCTCGCCATGCGCCTCGCCCGGCGGCTCGGCGCGACCTCGCGCGTATCGCTGATGACCAGCGCGCTGGCCCGCACGAAGAAGAAACTGGTCCTGCGGCTCGACGAAAGCCGCGCCGCGCTGGCCGGCGAAGGGGTCATGCGCGACCTCGCCGGGCTGTCGGACTGGATGGACCTCGCGCCCGAGTTGCAGATTACGGCCTAGCCGCGCGGAGGGCGCCTTTCGCGGGCCCGCCGGCGCGATACCGGGCGCGCTAGTCCGCGGTGGCGGGGGCGGCGAGCGGAAAATAGGGAATTCGCACTTCCAGCGGCGTGCCGTCGGCGCGATGGAAGGTATAGAACCCTTCCATCGACCCGTGCGGAGTCGGCAGCGGGCAGCCCGACACGTAATCGTGGCTTTCGCCCGGGGCCAGGACCGGCATTTCACCCACCACGCCCTCGCCATCGACGAGGTTCACCGCCCCGCGCGCATCGGTGATTCGCCAGTGCCGGGTCATCAGCTGGACCCGCTCGGTCGATCCGTTCTCGATCCGGATATGATAGACCCAGAACCACTTCCCCGCCTCGGGCTGCGACTGCTCGGGCAGGAAATTCACCGCCACCCGAACGGTGATCCCCTCAGTGATCGCGGCGTGTTGGAACAGCTGTTTCATCGCGACACCAAGGATAGAGGCACCGGTGGCGGACGGTAAAGGCCGGATTGCGCGCCGGGCGGCAAATCTCAATCCGCCGGGTTATGCCGATGAAGAAAATCGAGCAGGGCCGACAGGAACTCGGCCTCGTTCTCGGGGTCTTCGAGGTGGTGCGTGTCGTCCAGCACCAGAGTTTCAAGGGCCACGCCGGCGTCCTTCGCGGCATCGACCATCAGGGTGAACTGGCGCAGCGGCACCACCTTGTCATGGCGCCCCTGGGCAAGGAACACCGGCCGGGACAGCCGGCGAACCTGGCGCGCCGGGGATATCGCATCTTCGTCGAAGTCTTCCTCGCCCCGAACGCGCTCGCGCCATTGCGAATAGGTCGAACGATGGAGGAAACGCCGGTCGTGGCGCAGCATGTCCTCCCAGTCGGTAACGCCCGAGTAACTGGCCGCGCAGCGATAACGCTCCGGGTTGCGAATGACACCCCAGAGGGCCGCGTAGCCGCCGTAGCTGGCGCCCACCAGGCACACGCGCGCGGGATCGGCGAATCCGGCTTCCACCGCCCAGTCCATCGCGTCGTCGAGGTCGTCCTGCATCGCGCCTCCGATCTGCCCGGCACCCAGCGCCTCGAACGCTTCGCCCCTGCCGGAGGAACCGCGGAAATTTGGCTGGAGAACGGCATAGCCACGATTGGCGAGAAGCTGCACCCAGTCGCTGTAGACCAGTGCGTCGCGCACGCCGAAGGGTCCGCCGTGAGGCATGACGATCAACGGCAGTCGCTCGCGCCCGCTCCCGCGCGGCAGGGTCAGGTAGGCGCGAATCTCGGTCCCGTCGCGGGCAGTGAAGCTATGCGCGCTCGATGGAGCCAGGTGACGGATGTCGATCTGCGGCCTGATATTGCCGACCAGGTCGAGCCGGCCCTCGCCCGGCGTGAAGACATAGAGACCGCCGGGATCGGCCGGCCCCGACTGCCGCACGAGCATCCGGTCTGTGCCGGCGAGGTCGATCATCCTCACGTTGCTACCCGGCAGAACCTGTTGCAACCGCTGCTGGAGCGCGCGCAATTCCCCGTCGAACCAGTGGGTGCGCGGCTCGTCATCCGTATAGACGACGCCCAGGAGCCGACCGGACGCGTCGTAGACCGCACGGTCGAGATCCCATTCCGCATGTTCGTAGACCACGCGGCCCAGTTCCCCCGTGCGATAGTCGATCTCTCGCAGGACGCGGCGTCCGCCGTCGCCGGATGCCATGACGTAGCCGAGATCGCTGCCTGCCCTAAAGCTCGGTTCACGCCAGTACGACCATGCATCGCTGCCGGCCGAAACGCGCGTGATCCTGCGGAACGGCTCGCCGGGCCCCGAACGATACCATATCCGGGCCGAACCGTATTCGCTGAACCGCATCCCCAGCCGCACCACCCCGGCATTGTCGGCCCACCAGCGGTCCACGCCCCGGGTCTTTTCCTGCACGCGTTCGGGTTCGGCGCCCTCGCCCTGGTCCAGCGACACGCGCCAGACTTCCGGGCTGGCCGTCTGGTCCCGCCGTACCGAGAGCAGGAAGTAACGTCCCGCGCGATCGACGTGGATCACGTCATCGCCGACGATCCCTTGCTTCAGCCCGACGTAGCGAAGCGTCTGCCGCGGGACATCGAAGGCCATGAGGCGCGAAAAGCGCGCGTGATAGCGGTTGTTCTCCTGCTCCAGCATGACCGAGACGAGCAGGGTGTCGTCCCCTGCCCAGCGGAACCAGTTGACGTCGTCCGCACTGCCCAGTCGACCGCCGAAAGCGCCCGCAAGTCGTCGGAAGAATGGACTTTGAGGATCGCCTTCCCGTCCTCGACCCGCAAATAGGCGAATGCGGCCCCCGTGGCCGAAAGCTCGGCGTCGGCAAGCCCGGCAGGCGCAGTGAAGGCCTCGACCGGGATCGTGGGCGGGGCGGTTTCCGCTCCGGCTTCGGGCACCGTCACCCCGGACGCCGTGGCCGCGTCCGAACCGGCCAGCGACAGCAGCGCGGTGAACAGGCCGACGGACCACGATCGCATTGCTTCCCCCCTTTTCGCTCCCGGGAAAAGCTAGCGCCGGGTCCGCCCGATTAAAAGCCCGCTGCGGACAGGGCGCGGTCGAGGTCTTCGCGCAGGTCTTCCGGGTCTTCGAGGCCGACGTTGATCCGCAGGAGCCCCTCGGTCACGCCCATCTCGGCGCGTGCGTCCTCGCTCATGCCCGCGTGGGTCGTGCTGGCCGGGTGGCACATGAGGCTGCGGGCATCGCCGATGTTGTTGGAGATGTCGATCAGCTCGAGCGCGTCGAGCAGGGCGAAGGCTTTCTCCCGGCTGCCGAGGTCGAGCGCGAAGATCGGGCCGAAGGCATCCATCTGCCGCGCCGCGAGGGCATGGCCGGGATGGCTTTCGAGCCCCGGGTGCAGCACCCGGGGGCCGCGTTCTTCGACGAATCGGCCGAGTTCCAGCGCGTTCTCGCTCTGCCGGTGGGCGCGCAGGTCCAGCGTTTCCAGCCCCTTGTGCACGACCCAGGCATTGAACGGCGAAAGGCTGGGCCCGGTGTTGCGCTGGAACGGCAGCAGCGTTTCATCGATGAACTCGCGGCTGCCGCAGACCGCGCCGGCCAGCACGCGCCCCTGGCCGTCCATCAGCTTGGTCGCGCTGTAGGCGACGATGTCGGCCCCGAATTCGAGCGGGCGCTGCAGCGCGGCGGTGGCGAAGGCATTGTCCACCACCGTGGTGATCCCCTTCGCCCGCGCGAGGCCGCAGACATGGGCGAGATCGACGACGTCGAGCGTCGGGTTGGCCGGGGTCTCGAAGAAGAAGACTTTGGTGTTCGGGCGGATCGCCGCTTCCCACGCGGCATTGTCCGCGCTGTCGATCACGGTCGTCTCGATCCCGAAGCGGGGGCACAGGTGATCGACCAGCCAACGGCAAGAGCCGAAGGCGGCACGGGCGGCCACGACGTGATCGCCGGCCGAAAGCTGGCACAGCAGCGCCGCGGTCATCGCCGCCATGCCGCTGGCCTGGGCGCGGCAGGCCTCCGCCCCTTCCATCAGGGCGATGCGTTCCTCCAGCATGGCGACCGTCGGGTTCTGCAGGCGGGAATAGGTCATCCCCTCCTCCTCCCCCGCGAAACGGGCGGCGACGGTGGCCGCGTCGTCGTAGGTATAGCCGGAGGTGAGGAACAGCGCCTCGCTCGTTTCCCCGTGCTCGCTGCGCCAGGTGCCGCCGCGCACGGCCCGGGTGGCCGGGCGCCATTTGCGGGTCACCGCGCGATCCATGCCGATCGTCTTCTTCATCGCCGGCGCTCTAACGGCGCGCGGGCGGGCAGCGCAACGAAAAAGGGCGGCGCCGCGGCGCCGCCCTTTCCCTATTCCAAGCGATCGGCGCGTCAGACGCTGACCGGATCCTCGTCATCGTCTTCGGAGACGATCAGGATGACCATGCCGATAGCCGCCAGCGCGGCGATGATCAGGCCGGCGCTGATCCCCGAACCGGCCAGTTCCGACTCACCGGCAACCGGCTGCGCGGCGCGATCGGCCGCCTGGGCCTGCGCCGCCACCGGAGCAGCCGCGAGCGATGCCGCGGCGGTCGCGAAAAAGAAATTACGAAGCTTCATACAAACTGACCCTTCCGTTCCATGGATGTTACATCACCGAGGACAATGAAGGACCTAAGCAGATCGTTCCCGTAACTCCAAGCCCTTTTGTGAAAATACATGAACTCGGCCCGTCGTATAGATACAACGCCTCGTGGATCAGGACGGGCTGAGGTGGGAGCTGCCGGGAAGGTCGGGCGACTCGGGCGTGCCCGGTGTCCATCCGTCCGGCGTGCGGACCATGAGAGTGCGGCACCAGCGGCACCTGCCGACGTATGTCGTGCCTTCGCGGCGAACGCGTTTTCGCCGAACCTTGTGACCGAATAGCGTACATGCCCAGTGACGAGCCATCGAATCCCTCCGTTGTGGAGCGCCCCGACCAAGTGCCTTCGGAAAAGTTGTCCCGCTCGTTGCGCGAATCGCGCGCAGCGGCGGGCTGTTCTCTTTGGCGGCTGCATACACCGGGCGTGCACCGCCTGTTAAGTATAAATCCCCGGGTGCCCGGACTTGCCCCATCGCGGGACGGACACTATCCGTCCGCGCGATGAGCCCGGCGCACGATCACCAGCGCGACCCGATCGGAGCCTGCGCCGCAATCGCAATCGCTTTCCTCGGCCTGTGCCTCGTGCGCATCTCGGTCCCCGGCGATCCCTATTTCGACGAGATCCACTATCTTCCCGCGGCACGCGAGCTGCTGGGAGGGGGGGCGTACCTCAACCGCGAGCATCCGCTGCTGGGCAAGGAACTGATCGCGCTGGGCATCGCGCTGTTCGGCGACAACGCCTGGGGCTGGCGGACGATGCCCGCGCTCGCCGGTGCAGGCGCGCTGTTCGCTTTCTCCCGCGCGGCCTGGTTCGCGACCGCATCGCGCTTCGCCGCGATCGCCTACGCCATCCTGCTCGCCAGCGGATTCGCGCTCTTCGTTCACAGCCGGATCGCCATGCTCGACGTGTTCTCCGTCGCTTTCTTCGCGCTGGCGCTGTGGCAATGCGCGGCTGCGGTGCGCGAGCCGGAAACGGGCCGCCGGCGGCTGGTGGTCGCCGGGGTCGCGCTGGGCCTGTCGATGGCGGCGAAGTGGAACGCGGTGCCGCTGGCAGTCGTGCCGGGTCTCGCTTTCTTCGCCGCGCGGCTGGCGGCGGGCCGGCGGCGCCTGCTGACCAGCCGGCGCGGCATTCCCGTTCCCGGCCTTTCGCTGGCCGAGGCGGCGATCTGGCTCGGCCTCGTGCCGCTGGCGGTCTACTGGCTGACGTTCCTGCCGGCCTATTTCCTGTCCACCGGAGCCCTGCCGGCCAACGGCTTCATCGCCCTGCACCGCGAGATCGTCGCTCTGCAGCAAAGCGTGGTCGAACCGCACCCCTACCAGTCGCGCTGGGCCGAATGGGTGCTGAACCTGCGCGCCATCTGGTATCTCTACGAGCCGATCGAGGGCGCGCACCGCGGGATCGTGCTGCTGGGCAATCCGCTGACGATGCTGCTCGGCCTCCCCGCGCTTGGCTGGGCCGCGTGGCGCGCGCTGGCCGGAGACCGCGCGGCGCTGGCCATTGTCGTGCTCTACGCGGTCAGCCTCGGTTTCTGGATAGTCGTGAACAAGCCGGTCCAGTTCTATTACCACTATTTCCTGCCGAGTTGCTTCCTGCTCGGTGCGCTGGCCCTCGCGCTCGACGCGCTGTGGCAGCGCGGCCGGCGCGGCCTCGCGGCGGGGACGCTGGCCGCCAGCCTGGCGCTGTTCGCCTGGTTCTACCCGATCCTCAGCGCCGCGCCGCTGGCGGACAGGCACGCCTTCGTCGCCTGGACCTGGCTGCCGGGCTGGCGCTAGGGCTTCAGCGACGCTTCCAGACGAAGCGGCTCGACAGGGCGTAGTTCCACACGGCCCCGACCACGATGCCCGCCCCCGCGGCGGCGAGCCAGTGAACGCCGTGCCCCTCGAGCAGCCCGGCCACCGCGACATTGGCCAGCGCGCCGACCGCGCAGGCCGCGCAGAACCCCGCCCAGCCGCGCAGGAGGGCAACTGCCCCCCGCAGCCGCCGGTCGCGATAGGTCAGCCAGTTGTTGAGCCAGAAATTGAACGTCATCGCGGCGAAGGTCGCCGCGGCCTGCGCCGGGACGAAAGCCGCGTCGCCGGCGCGGAACAGCAGGGCCAGCACGGCGAGATGGACCAGCACGCCCAGCCCGCCGACCGTGCCGAACAGCGCGAAGCGGGTCGGCACGATGCGGCCGAAGGTCTTGTCGTAGAGCCCGACGAGGAAATCGAACGCGACCGCCCGGTCGAGCTTGCTCGCTCCGCTGCGTCGGGGGGCGAAATGCAGCGGAAACTCGCGCACCCGCAGCGGTTCGGGCGCGCTGGCGAGGAGATCGAGCAGAACCTTGAAGCCGATCTGCGACATGCGCGGGGCGATCGCCCGCGCGCGCGCGGTCGGCAGCGCGAAATATCCGCTCAGCGGATCGCTGAGGTCCACCCGTGCCAGCCGCCGCGCGAGCCGCCCGGCCAGGCGCGAGCCGCGCTCGCGCCCCGCCCCGGCCAGCCCTGCGGCGCTCGCCCCGGGGATATAGCGGCTGGCAACCGCGACATCGCATTCGCCATCCTCGAGCGCGGCCAGCATGGCGGGCAGAAGGGCGGGATCGTGCTGGTGGTCGGCATCCATCACTGCCACGAAAGGCGCGGCGGTCGCGCAGATCCCCTCGATCGCGGCGGAGGAGAGGCCGCGGCGGCCGATCCGTTCGATCACTCGCAGGCGCGGATCGGCGCGGGCGATGCGGCGCGCCTCGTCCGCCGTGCCGTCGGCGCTCGCGTCGTCGACCACGATCGCTTCCCAGCCGCGCGGGCCCAGCGCCTGTTCGATCCGCGCCAGCAGCGGCGCGACGTTCTCGCGTTCGTCGAGCGTGGGCAGGACGATGGCGAGCCGCAGCGTCAAAGGCGCTCCAGCACCGCGTCGCCGATTGCGGCCGTCCCGGCCTCGCCGCCCAGGTCGCCCCCGCGCACGCCGTCGGCCAGCGCGCGCGCCACCGCGCTCTCGATCCGCGCGGCATCGGCTTCGCGGCCGAAGGAATGGCGCAGCATCATGGCCGCGGACAGGATCGTGGCCATCGGGTTGGCCCGCCCCTGCCCGGCAATGTCGGGCGCGCTGCCATGGATCGGCTCGTAGAGGCCGAACGTGCCGAAATCGGTCGCGCGCTCGCCGAGCGAGGCGCTGGCCAGGAGCCCGATCGACCCCACGCACATGCTCGCCTGGTCGGACAGGATGTCGCCGAAGAGGTTGCCGGTCACGATCACGTCGAACCGACCCGGTTCGCGCACGAGCTGCATCGCCGCATTGTCGACGTACATGTGTTCGAGCGTGACGTCGGGATAGTCGGCGGCGACCGCGTTCACCACGTCGCGCCAGAGCTGGCTGGTTTCGAGCACGTTGGCCTTGTCCACGCTGACCAGCCGGCCCCTGCGCCCCTGCGCCGCGCGGAAGGCGATATGCGCGATCCGGCGCACCTCGCCCTCGGCATAGGCCATCATGTCCCAGCCCTGCCGCTGCCCGTCGTCGAGCGTGCGCGTGCCCTTGTCGCCGAAATAGACGTCGCCGTTCAGCTCGCGCACGATCAGCAGGTCGATCGCCGCGGCGACCTCGGGCCTCAGAGCAGACATCGTCTCCAGCCCGGCGAAGGTCGTCGCCGGGCGCAAGTTGGCGAACAGGCCGAGCTGCGCGCGCAGGCCCAGGATCGCCTGTTCGGGGCGCAAGTGGCGCTCCAGCCCGTCGCAGGCCGGGTCGCCGACCGCGCCGAACAGCACGGCGTCGGCCGCGCGCGCCATCTCCAGCGTTTCGGCGGGCAGCGGGTGCCCATGGCGGCGATAGGCGATCCCGCCCACGTCGCCTTCGAACAGGGTCAGCCCCGGCAGGTCGAGCGCCTCGAGCACGCGCAGCGCCTGCCGCGTCACCTCGGGGCCGATCCCGTCGCCGGGAAATACCGCAATCTTCATGATCTCATCCGCCCCAGTCGCTCGTGCAGCATGGTGCGCGCGGCCATAACATCGCCCCGCCGGTCGGCAAGCAGGTAGCGTTCGAGCAGGGGGCCGTGGGCGGCAAAGATTTCCAGCAGCGGCTCAAGCCCTGCTTCGGCCGGGGGCGGCGCGCCGCCATAGCCCAGTTCGCGCAGCAGCAGCGCCTCGTAGGCGACCAGGCCCTGGAGCCAGCCGCGCGCCGAGGGCGCATGGCAGATCGCGTCGAGCACGGCCGCCAGCGCGCGGTAGATATTGGGGTAGGCGTTGCGTTCCGGCAGGGCGGTCGCGGTCAGCGCGGTGACCCACCCGATCGCCGCCGCGGGCAGCGGCTCGCCCAGCCACGGCCCCCGGCTTTCGACCAGTTCGAGGCGCGCGAAAGGCAGCTGGCTTTCGGAGCGCGCGCGCAAGTCGATTTCGACTACATTGCCCGGGATCACCACCGGCCGCAGCGCGCGCCCGCGCCCGCCCGCGACATAGCCGGCGACGAGGCCGTGCCCCTCGGTCATCGCGCGCACGATCACCGCCGTTTCCCCATGCGGGCGCGCGGCGACGACAATGGCCGGTGCTGTCAGTTGCAACGCGTTTCCCCGCGTCGAAGGCGCCCTGCGTCAGCCGCCGCCGATGCGCGCCTCCAGCGCGGCGACGCGATCGGCCAGCGCCTCGTTCTCTTCGCGCGCGCGGGCGGCCATCGCCTTGACCGCGTCGAATTCCTCGCGGCTGACGAAGTCCATCCCGCCCATAGCTTCCTTGACCCGCTCGCGCGCACTCTCGCGCGCCTCGCGGGTCATGCCGGCGAACGTGCCGGCCGCGCCGTTGAGCAGCTTGACGAAATCGGCGATCATCGGGTTCTGGCTCTGCATGGGCACCAGATGGGCCTGCGGGGATTTATTGTCCAGTCCCAAGCGCCCCCGGCTTCAGAGCGCGATCCGTTCCACCGCGCCGTTGCCGCCCGCGGCCCCGTCGGCGCCCGGGTTCATGCGCAGGAACTCGTAATTGAGCACGGTCGCGAAGAGGATCCACGCCAGGTAGGGCAGCAGGAGTATCCCGGCCAGCCGCCGCACGCGCCAGAACAGCGCGACCGTGGCGATGACGAGCAGGTCCAGCACGACGAGAATGCCCAGCGCCAGCGTCATCTCGTGCGCGCCGAAGAAAGCCGGCGTCCATGTCAGGTTGAGCGCGAACTGCACCGCGAACAGCGCGATCGCCGCGGTCCGTCCGCGCGCGCCCCAGGCGCTGCAGACGAGCGCGAGGGCGAGGCCCATGAGGATGAACAGCGCGGTCCAGACG
The DNA here is from genome assembly GCF_034375205.1 of Pelagerythrobacter marinus. Taxonomy (NCBI): domain Bacteria; kingdom Pseudomonadati; phylum Pseudomonadota; class Alphaproteobacteria; order Sphingomonadales; family Erythrobacteraceae; genus Pelagerythrobacter; species Pelagerythrobacter marinus. The sequence goes on from NZ_CP139719.1 coordinate 2,028,222, forward strand.
ATGCCGAACCACATCGGCTCGGGGAAGATCGCGGGCTTGGCCAGCGCGCGGAACCACTCGCTGTCGGCGGTCCAGATCCGGCCCGGCAGGACGCCGAGCAGGAGGCACACCGGCACGGTGAAAAGCGCCCAGCGAATGAAGCTGGCGCGCAACTGTCCGCGCGAGGCGAGAGTGGTCATCTATATCCCCCGAAAATGCGTGACCCGGTCGATTCGACCGCGGGGAATAGTGACGGGGCCCCGGGCCGCGCGCAAGCGCACCCGCGCAACCTGTGCCGCGCCGGGATGGCCGCGCGATTGCGGTGCGATCCAGAGATGCGATGTGAGGGCGCGATTCAGCCGCGCAGCGCGGAAACGAGGAATTCCACGTTGCCCTCGGGCCCGGTGATCGGGCTTTCCACGATCCCCTCTACCCGCCAGCCCGCGCCCGTCAGCCAGTCGCGCACTTCGTCGCAGACCCTCGCGTGCAGCGCGGGGTCGCGCACGACCCCGCCCTTGCCCACTTCCTCGCGCCCGACCTCGAACTGCGGCTTGATCAGGGCCACCAGACGACACCGCGGCGCGGCCAGTTCCATCGGCCTTTCCAGGACCTTGGCGAGCGAAATGAAGGAGGCGTCGCAGACGATCCAGTCGCAGGGGCGATCGATCTGCTCGCGGGTGAGGATGCGCGCGCTGGTCTTCTCCAGCACGGTGACGCGCGGGTCCTGCCGCAGTTTCCACGCCAGCTGGTTGGTCCCGCTGTCGATCGCGAAGACATGCTCCGCCCCCCCGGCCAGCAGGACATCGGTGAACCCGCCGGTCGAGCTGCCGACGTCCATCGCCACCGCGCCGGCCGGGTCGAGCGCGAAATGCCCGATCGCGTGGGCCAGCTTGATCCCGCCGCGCGAAACCCACGGGTGATCGCGCCCGCGCACTTCGAGCGGCGCGTCCGCGCGCAATTGCTGACCGGGCTTGGCCAGCTTCGTCTCGCCCGAGAACACGAGGCCCGCCATGACCAGCGCCTGCGCGCGGGTGCGGCTCTCGGCAAGGCCGCGGCTGACGAGAAGCTGGTCGAGGCGTTGCTTGGCAGGCATGGACCCGAACGCGGTTAGCGATCATTGTCCGGTTGAGAAACCTTGGAGATTCGCTTGACCCCGATCCGCGCCCGCTCCCGCACCCTTGCCTTTGCCGCCTGCCTCGCGCTGGCCGGCTGCGTCCAGCCCGCGCCCGAGCCGACCCCCGCGCCCCCGACACCGACGCCGACGCCCGAACCGGCGCCGCCGCCGGTCGTGCAGCCGACTTACGACAACTGGATGGATGCCCCGGCGACCCCGGGCGACTGGCATTTCCGCATGGCCGAGGGCCGGTCGCAGGCGGTCTTCGGCCCGACCAGCGGCGCCGCGGCCTTCGCACTGACCTGCAACCGCGCGCAGCGCACCGTCACGCTGACGCGCGCGGGCGCCCCGGGGGCGGAGCCGGCGATGCATATCCGCACCGAGACGCGCGACCGCACCGTGCCCGCGGCCGCCGGCACCTCGCAGACGCTCGCCGCCACCCTGCCGGCGAACGACCCGCTGCTGGCGGCCATGGCCTTTTCCAAGGGGCGCTTCGCCGTGGAGACGCCGGGCCTGCCGACGCTCTACATCCCCGCCTGGCCCGAAGTGACGCGGGTGATCGAGGATTGCCTGTGAGGGCCCTTCGCGGACGGTGTAAAGGGGATAGCATGAAAAAGGCCCGCGAAACCTCGCGAGCCACAGCGACCAATTCTGACGTGGGATAAGTTTTTTTCAAGGCTTGTATTAACCGAATCGCTGACTCAAATTGGTGCCCGAGGCCAGCGGCGAGCGCGGCACTCACCCCGGGGTGAAACGCGGGGTTCGGCTAAATAGCGCGAAAGGAGGTGATCCGATGTCTCATGGTTCAGCAGGGAGGTCGGTACGTTTCCGCACGGAGCACTATCGCTGAGCAGACAGCGATAGAGGCTACGTGAGCGGCGCTATCGGCCGCTGACCATGCGAAGGGCAGTTCCCCGACGGGCGGAGCTGCCCTTCTCATTTTTGCGGGGTTCATTTCTTCGGGGGCTTATCTTACGGCGGCTTCTTCGATTGCCGCTGTCCCGCACTCGGCCGCCCGCCCGGGCCCGCCCGCCCCACCGGCATCGCGGGCATCGGCGGGGACTTGCCCTGCCCGCTTCGCCCCATTACCCGGCGCGCATGGATTTCGAGCACATCCCCCATGCCGCCCCCGTCCCGTCCGCCACGCGCGACGAGGCGCTCGCCAACCCCGGTTTCGGCACGCTGTTCACCGATCACATGGTCGTGATCGATTACCACGCCGACAAGGGCGGGTGGCATTCGGCGCGGGTATGCCCGCGCGAGCCGATCGCGCTCGACCCGGCGGCGGCCGTCCTGCACTACGCGCAGGAAATCTTCGAAGGGATGAAGGCCTATCGCCAGGAAGACGGCGGCGTCGCCCTGTTCCGGCCCGAGGCGAACGCCCGCCGCTTCAACGCCAGCGCCGAGCGCATGGCGATGCCGCAACTGCCGGAAGAACTGTTCATCGAGTCGATCCGCCGCCTGATCTCGGTCGACCGGGACTGGATCCCGACGATCGAGGGCGGTTCGCTCTACCTGCGCCCCTTCATGTTCGCGAGCGAGGCCTTCCTCGGCGTCCGGCCGGCGCGCGAATACAAGTTCCTCGTCATCGCCAGCCCGGCGGGCAGCTATTTCAAGTCCGGCGCGCCGGCGGTGAAGATCTGGGTCAGCAGCGACTATGTCCGCGCCGCCCCGGGCGGGACCGGCGCGGCCAAGACCGGCGGCAACTATGCCGCCAGCCTGGTGCCCCAGGCCGAAGCGATCGAGAAAGGCTGCGACCAGGTCGTGTTCCTCGACGCGGTCGAGAAGAAATGGATCGAGGAACTGGGCGGGATGAACCTGTTCTTCGTGTTCGACGACGGCACCGTCGTCACGCCCCCGCTGACCGGCACGATCCTGCCCGGCATCACCCGCGACAGCCTGATCCGGCTCTTGCGCGAGGAAGGGCTGACCGTGCGCGAGGAGGCCTATTCGATCGACCAGTGGCGCGCGGACGCGGCCAGCGGCCGCCTGGTGGAAACGATGGCCTGCGGCACGGCCGCGGTCGTCACGCCGGTCGGCACGGTCGCCGGGCACGACGGCGAATTCACCATCGGCAGCGGGGGGCCGGGCCAGCTGACCAGCAAGCTGCGCGACAAGCTGGTCGGCATCCAGCGCGGCCGGGTGGACGACACCTACGACTGGATCGCGCGCCTGACCTGAAGCGCACCTGCGGCTAGAGCCGGTTGCGGACCAGGAACCGCTTGGTGAAGGTCTCGCTCGGGCGGACGAGGATGATCGCCACCCCGGCGATCGCGATCGCCCCGCCCAGCAGCAGGCGATAGCCGACCGGGTCGCCGGTCAGCCATGCCCCCAGGGCGATCGTGAACAGCGGCGTCAGCAGCGTCATCGGCACGACCGCGTTGGCATCGTTCGCCTGCAGGATGCGGAAATAGGCGGTGTGCGCGCCCACCGAGACGACCAGCCCGGCAAAGACGACGCACCCGGCCAGCAGCAGCGGTTGGTCGGCGAAAGCCGCCACCTGCCCGCTTTCGATCGTCAGCGACAGCGGCAGCAGGACGAAGCTGGAGGCCACCGCCGCCCAGGCCTGTAGCCGGATCGAGGACAGCTCGATCCGCTTGACGAAGACCGAGCCGAGCGCCCCGACCGCGGCCGATGCGAAGACGAGGACCAGACCCGGCCCCGCCTCCAGCGCGCTGTCGGACATGACCGAGATCAGGACCCCGCCGAACGCCAGGGCGATGCCCAGACCGCGCCGCCAGCGCACCCGTTCGCCGAGGAAGAGGATCGCGAACAGCACCGTCATCGGCGCGCCCGAGAGGCTGACGACGCCGGCGGAAGAGGGGCTCGCGGTCTCCAGCCCCATGAACAGCAGCGCGAAGGAGCCGCCGCTGATCGCCAGCCCGACCAGCATGACGCGCAGCAGGTTCGCCGGCAGCGGGCGCAGCAGCGGCAGCAGGACCACCATGACCAGCGCCGAGCGGGCGAAGGCATAGGCCAGCGGCGGGGCGCCGAGCTGGTCCACCGCGATCTTGCTGACCACGACGTTCAGCGCCCAGACCACGTTGCACAGGACGAGTATGGCGACCGCGCGGGCCGGCATCGGTCAGGCGGCCGGCGGCAGGGCGCGCCGCAGTTCCTCCAGCCACGGCCCGGCCACGGCATCGCTCGGCGCGCGCCAGTCCCCCCGCGGGCTCAACGCCCCGCCGGCGCTGACTTTCGGCCCATTGGGCAGCGCGCTGCGCTTGAACTGGCTGAAGGCGAAGAACCGCTGCAGGAACCGTTCCAGCCAGTGGGCGATCGTCGGCAGGTCGTATTCGTTCTTCGCCGCTTCGGGAAAACCGGCGGGCCACAGGCCTTCCCCCGCGTCGCGCCAGGCATGCCAGGCCAGGAAGGCGACGTGGCTGGGCGACTGGCCCCAGCGGATCGTGTGGTGGAGGAAGAAATCGTTCAGCTCGTAAGGGCCGATCGCGTTCTCGGTGCTCTGGATCTCGCCATCCTCGCCCACGGGGACCAGTTCGGGGCTGATCTCGGTATCGACGATCGCCTCCAGCACCGCGTCGGTCGCGCGGTCGAACTGGTCGGTCCGCGTGGCCCAGCGGATCAGGTACTGGATCAGGGTCTTGGGCACGCCGGCGTTGACCGCGTAGTGGCTCATCTGGTCGCCCACGCCGTAGGTGCACCAGCCCAGCGCCAGTTCGGACAGGTCGCCCGTGCCCAGGACGAAACCCGAATGCTGCCCGGCCAGGCGGAACAGGTAATCGGTGCGCAGCCCGGCCTGCACGTTCTCGAACGTGGTATCGTAGACCGGCTCGCCATCGGCGAAGGGGTGGCCGATATCCTCCAGCATCCGGCGCGCGGCGGGCCTGATGTCGATTTCCTCGGCCGCGATCCCGGTCGCTTCCATCAGCTTCCAGGCGTTGGACTTCGTCCCTTCGGACGTGCCGAACCCGGGCATCGTATAGCCGCGAATGGTCGTACGCGGCAGGCCCAGCCGGTCGCAGACCTTGGCCGCGACCAGCAGGGCATGGGTCGAATCGAGCCCGCCCGAAACGCCCAGGATCATGTGCTTGCCCCGGGTCGCCTGGAACCGGCGCAGCAGGGCATCGACCTGGATGTTGAACGCCTCGTAACAATCCTCGTCCAGCTTGTGCGCGCGGTTGGGGACGAAGGGGAACCGGCGGATCGGGCGCAGCAGGCGATCGTCGGGCGCCGGCGCCGACGGGGCATCGAAACGCACGCGGCGGAACGTGTCCTCCGGCCGGCCGGCCGCCTCTGCCGCGTCGCCGAACGTCTGCATCCGCATCCGGTCGCCCAGGATGCGGCGGGTATCGACATCGGCCAGGCACAGCTCGGGCTCCAGGTCGAAGCGCGAACTTTCGACCAGCAGGTCGCCGAGCTCGTAGATCATGCCCTGCCCGTCCCACGCGAGGTCGGTCGTGCTTTCGCCGTGGCCGGCGGCCGAATAGGCATAGGCGCAGACCGCGCGGCTCGACTGCATCCGGCAAAGCATGTGCCGTTCGTCGGACTTGCCGATCGTGATGTTGGAGGCGGAGAGGTTGAGCACGATCGTCGCCCCGGCCAGCGCGGCCCGGGTCGAAGGGGGATCGGGGGCCCAGACGTCCTCGCACACTTCCATCGCAAACGTGAAACCCGGCCGTTCGGGCGCCTCGAACAGCAGGTCGGTGCCGAAGGGCACGCTTTCGCCGTTCAGCCCGATCGCCAGGCCGATGCAGCCGCGCCCGTGGGAAAACCAGCGTTTCTCGTAGAACTCGCGGTAATTGGGCAGGAAGCTCTTGGGCACGGCGCCCAGCACGCGGCCGCCGGCAATCGCCAGGGCGCAGTTGTAAACCCGCCCGTTGCGCCGCAGCGGCGCGCCGACCACCGCCACCGGGGCGAGATCGCGGCTCGCCTCGACCAGGTCGGCGATCCCGCGCTCGACCGCTTCCAGCAGCGCCGCCTGCAGGTGCAGGTCGTCGAGCGCGTAGGACGAGATGCACAGCTCGGGATAGAGCACCAGGTCGGCCCCCGCCCGGCCTGCCTTGCGCCATTCGTCGAGAATGCCCGCGACATTGCCCGCAACGTCGGCCGTGCGGACGCGCGGAGTGGCGGTGGCGACGCGCACGAAGCCGTGCGTGCGTCGGTCGAAGAAGGGGTGATCGGTGGTGTCGGTCATGCGCGAAGGGCGTTGTCCATCATGTCCAGCGCGACTGCAAGCGCCGCGATGCGCACCCCGTCGCGGCCGATCGCGCCGAAATGCTCTTCGCGGTGGGCGATCGGCCCGTCGCGGCGGCCGCAGGCGAAGTGGACCAGGCCTTCCTCGTCGTCCTCGCCCCCCGGGCCGGCGAAGCCGGTGATCGCGACCCCGACCCCCTTGCCCGACCGTTCCAGCGCGCCGCGCACCATGGCCACGGCGACTTCGCGGCTGACCGCGCCGCACCGGTCGATCTGCGCCCGGTCGACCGCCAGCAGGTCGCACTTGGCGTCGTCCGAATAGACGACGAAGCCGCGTTCGAAGATATGGCTGCAGCCGGGCACGTCGGTCAGCAGCGCGGCGAGCAGCCCGCCGGTGCAGCTTTCCGCGGTGATCAGCGGCATCTCGCGCTCGCAGGCGAGGTCGAGCACGGCGCGCGCGCGCCGCGCGAGGTCGGGCGGCAGGATCGGGTCGAGCGTCTCGGTCCCGCTCATGCCGCGAGCAGCTCCTGCGCGCAGGGCGCCGCTTCCAGCAGGGCGATCAGCCCGCGCTCCTCGCGCGTCAGCCAGCGGGTCTCGCGCGGCAGGCGCAGCGCCTCGCGCCACGTCTCCTGCCGCTCGACCAGGTCGATCACCGCCGGGTGGACGTAAGACCTGCGGGTCACCGCCGGCGTATTGCCCAGCCGCCGGGCGACGACGTCGAGCACGGCCTTGATCGTCAGCGTCTCCTCCGCCCCGGCCAGGATCTGGAACGCGAGGACGCTGGCATGCCAGGTGCGGAAGTTCTTGGCCGTGAACCGCTCCCCCATCGTGTCGCACAGGTATTCGTTCACGTCGTGCGAGCACACGGTGTGCAGGTCGCCCTCGTCGTCGACGTACTTGAACACGTTCTGGCCCGGCAGGTCCTGCATCCGGCGCACGACCCGCGCCAGGCTGCCGTCGGTCAGCGCGACCTCGCGCAGCTTGCCGCCCTTGGCCTTGTAGCGCAGGCGCAGGGTCCGCCCGGTCACCTCGGCGTGGCGTTGGCGCAGCGTGGTCGCGCCGTAACTGCGGTTGTCGCGCGCATACCCCTCGTTGCCGATCCGCACCGCACCGAGATCCAGCAGGCGCACAACGCTGGCGATCGCGCGCTCGCGCGTCAGCCTGCGGCCGGAAAGATCGCTTTCCACCCGCTTGCGGACCAGCGGCAGCAGGCCGCCGAAGGCCAGGCACCCGTCGAACTTCTCGCTTTCGCGCGCGGCGCGAAATTCCGGGTGATAGCGGTATTGCTTGCGCCCGCGCGCATCGATCCCGGTGGCGAGGATATGGCCGTTGGGCGCGGGGCAGAACCAGGCATCGCGATAGGCCGGCGGAAGGGCGATCGCGTTCAGCCGGCGGCGTTCCTCCGGGTCGCGGATCAGCTTTCCCTGCGGGTCGTAATAGGCCCAGCCGCGCCCCGCCCGCCTGCGCGAGATGCCGGGGAGGTCGTCGTCGACATAGATCAGCTTCGTCATGCGAAGGCGAAACTGCCCGGCCTTGCAGGCGGTTCCGCTTGTGCGAAAAAGAACCGCCACCACCTTGGGCCGCAGCTAGATATCAGGAGACCCGCCTTGGCCGATCCGACCTATACCCCGCCCGAAGTCTGGACCAACACCGAAAGCGGCGGCAAGTTCGCCAATATCAACCGGCCGACCGCCGGCGCGCGCGAAGAGCGCGACCTGCCGGCCGGCGACCATCCCTTCCAGCTCTATTCGCTCGCCACGCCCAACGGGGTGAAGGCGTCGATCATGCTGGAGGAGCTGCTCGAGGCCGGGCACGCGGCCGAATACGATGCCTGGCACGTCGACATTTCCGAAGGCGACCAGTTCACCAGCGGCTTCGTCGGGCTCAATCCCAATTCGAAGATCCCCGCCCTGCTCGACCGCAGCGGGCCGGAGCCGGTGCGCGTGTTCGAAAGCGGCGCGATCCTGGTCCACCTGGCAGAGAAGTTCGGCGCCTTCCTGCCGACCGGCGCGAACCGCGCCGAAGTGCTGAGCTGGCTGTTCTGGCAAGTCGGCAGCGCGCCTTTCATCGGCGGCGGCTTCGGCCATTTCTATGCCTATGCGCCGGAAAAGTACGAATATCCGATCAACCGCTACGCGATGGAGACGAAGCGGCTGTTCGACGTCGCCAACCGGCGCCTTGGCGAAAGCGAATACCTGGGCGGCGACGACTACACCGTCGCCGACATCGCGACTTTCCCGTGGTTCGCCCCCTTCGTGCAGGGCACGATCTACGGCGAGGCGCGCAAGTTCCTCTCGATCCACGAGTACGAGCACGTCGAACGGTGGGTGAACCGGATCGCCGGGCGCCCGGCGGTCCGCCGCGGCCGGATCGTCAACCGGACCTGGGGCGAAGAGGGTGAACAGCTGCGCGAACGCCACTCCGCCGCCGATTTCGACGGCAAGACGCTGTAACCGCGCCGGGCCCGCCGATCGCCCCCTTCACATTGGCGCGCCCTTCGCTATAGGGGCGCGGGTTCCGCCACGGCGGACCCGCGCCTGATGGGGTGTAGCCAAGTGGTAAGGCAGCGGTTTTTGGTACCGCCATGCGCAGGTTCGAATCCTGCCACCCCAGCCAGCCCTTCCCCCTTGCACCCCTGCGGGCCGCCGGCAGCACGCACGGACGCGGATAGGTTCTTGTGCCTGCGCGTGTTGCAATGCACAAACGGCCCATGCGGATCGCGGTCATCGACGAAAGCGCGGCGCGCGCCTCGATCATCGAGGAGGGTCTGGCCGGCGTCCCCGGCGCTCGCGTCGTGCGCCTGACCGAGCGGGCCGGGCTGCTCGCCCGGATCGCGGAGTTCGATCCCGATATCGTCCTGATGGATCTCGGCAACCCGTCGCGCGACGTGCTGGAGGAATACTTCGCCGTCAGCCGCGCCCTCGCCCGCCCGATCGCGATGTTCGTCGATGAAAGCGACGACGACGCGATTGCCGCGTCGATCGACGCCGGCGTTTCCGCCTATGTCGTCGACGGGCTGGCCGCCAGCCGCATTCGTCCCCTGCTGGATCTCGCCGTGCGCCGCTTCAACGCCTTCGCCCGGCTGCAGGACGAACTGGCCGAAGCCCAGGGCAAGCTGGCCGAGCGGGAAACGATCGACCGCGCGAAGCGCCTCCTGATGGACGGCCGCGGGCTGAGCGAGCCGCAGGCTTATGCCGAGCTGCGGCGCAAGGCGATGGATTCGAACAAGCGCATCGTCGAGATCGCCGAGGCCGTCGTCACCGCACACGAACTGATGGGAGGCCCTGCATGAGCGAACGCATGACGATCGGCTTCATGCCCCTTGTCGATGCCTGCCTGCCGATCCTCGCGCACGAACATGGCTTCGCCGCACAGGAAGGGCTGGAACTGGCCTTCGTGCGCGACGTGTCGTGGGCGACCGTGCTTGACCGCCTCCTCTACGGCCATACCGATGCCGCCCATCTCCTGGCGCCGCTGGCGATCGCGACGACGCTGGGCCGCGGACGCCCGGCAACCCCGCTTGCCGCGCCTTTCGTCCTCGGCCTCAACGGCAACGCGATCACGCTTTCCAGCGCGCTCGCGCCGCGCGTGGCGGCCGGGAACGGGGCCCTGGGCGACCCCGTGCAGGTGGGCGCGCGCCTGGCGGACCTCGCGGGGGAACGCCGCACCGCCGGAAAGCCGCTGCGGTTCGGCGTGGTCCATCGCTATTCCAGCCACAACTACATGCTGCGTTACTGGCTGGCGGCCTGCGGCATCCGGCCCGATCGCGAGGTGGAAATCGTGACCGTTCCTCCACCGTTCGTGTCCGATGCGATCGCGGCTGGCGAAATCGACGGGGCCTGCGTCGGGGAGCCGTGGAACAGCGTGGCCGTGACCCGCGGGGTGGGCGAAATCGTCCTCGCGACGGCCCAGATCTGGCGCCGCGGGGTGGAAAAGGTCCTTGCCCTGCGCGAAACCGTGCTCGACCGTCGGCGCGACGCAGCGGAGGCGCTGATCCGCGCGATGCGGGCGGCCGGGCGCCATTTCGTGGACCCTGCCAACTGGCAGGAAAACGCGCGAATCCTGGCGGCCCCCGCCTATCTCGATGCCGATAGCGAGCTGGTGCTGCGGGCGATTTCGGACCGGCTCGTGCTCGCGCGCGGGGCGGCCCCGACCCACTTCCCCGATTTCATGTTCCAGTATGCCGAAGCGGCCAACTTCCCCTGGGTCAGCCAGGCACAGTGGCTCTACACCCAGATGGCGCTCGGCGACGACACGCCCTTCGACGCGCAGGAGGCGCGAATTGCCGGCCGGGTCTTTCGCCCCGACATCTACCGGCACGCGCTGATCGGCAGCGAAGATGCCCTGCCGGGCGCTAGTTCGAAAGTCGAGGGGAGCCTCGACCGGCCGACGGCTGTAACCGCGCAACAGGGCGCCATGGTCCTGAAATCGAACCGCTTTTTCGACGGGCGCACGTTCGATCCCGACGATATGGAAAGCTATTTCGCCGCCTTGCCGCGCTAGCGCCGGCAAGCCCCGATGCTGCAATTGCGAAAAGAGGCTTGGCAAGCGCCCCCGGGTGCGCTTACCATGCGGGCGATTGCCGGCTTGCCATCCATTGGCGGATGGTCATGCGGCCGGCCAGTCCTATTGCAGACAGCGCGTGGCAACGTCGCCGCCCGTATCCGGTCGCCAGACCGGGTCCGAGGCGGCTTTTTTGCGTGCGCCCACGGCAGACGGGGGAACGACCGGTGCGTTCAGCGCAGTACCAGGGCCAGGACCAGCGCAGCCGCGAGGACGGCGCTGACGGCCTGCCAGAACCGGACGGGGTCGCGCTGGGCCAGGGGCACGTGGCGCGGGACGCCGCGCGGGACGGCACCGCCGCCTTCGAGCCGGCGCAGGAGCCCCACGGCATCGTCGAAACGGTCCTCCCGCCGGGGTGCGATGGCCGTCAGGATCGCGTCGTCGAGCCAGCTGGGATATCCGGGCGGTGGCGCGAGGGCGGGAGCGGGCGGGCGAACCGCGGGCGCTGGAAAGCCTCCTGCTCGCCGAACGGCCAGGTGCCCGCGAACAGGCGGTAGAGCGTCACGCCGAGCGCGAAGATATCCGTCTGGGCGTCGCCGCCGTGCCCGGCAAACTGTTCGGGCGCCATGTATCCGGGCGTGCCCGGTATCTCGTCGCCGCGAAAGTCCTCCACCCGCGGGAGGCGCGCCACGCCGAGATCGATCAGCTTCAGGCCTTGCGCGGTGAGGATGCAGTTGTCCGGCTTGATGTCGCGATGGACGATCTCCAGCCGGTGCAGCGCCGCCACCGCCCGGGTCAGCTGGATCGCGTGGTCGAGCGCGCCGGCGAGCGGCAGTGTCCCCTGCGCGAGGCGCGTTTCCAGCGTATCCCCTTCCAGCAGGGGCTGGACCCCGTAGAGCGCGGTCTGGCGCCCCGGCCGCACCGGGTGCGAGGCGGCGAGGAACGGGCTGTCCACCCGCCGCGCGATCAGCATCTCGCGGGCAAAGGCCATGCGAATGGCACGGTCGGCCAGCGCGCCGGGTCGGGGAAACTTCAGCGCCACCGATTCCCCGGCCTCGCCGTCCCACCCGGCCAGGAGCACGGCATAGCGCCCCTCGCTGATCACCCTGTCGATCCGGAAGCCGTCGATCGTGGCGCCCGGGCGGGGAACGGCGACCGCCGGCAGGTCCTCGATCCCGGCGAGCACGAAATCGTAGTCCGGCGGAGGGAGCCGCACGACGTCGACCACGATCGCCGTGGCATTGTCGCGCCCGCCGGCGCGCAAGGCCTCGCGGACCAGCGCCTGCGCCGCCGCTTCGGCCGAACCGTTCGCGGCCAGGACCGCGGCAATGCGCCGCTCCCCCAGCGGGGCGTGGATGCCGTCGGTCGTCAGGACCAGGCGATCGTGTTCCGCCAGCTCGATCGGCAGGTGGTCGAGGCGCAGTTCCGGCTCGAGGCCGATCGCCCGGATCAGGACATGGTTGAGGTCCGGTTCCGGCCGGACGTGGTCGCTCGTCAGTTGCACCAGCCGGTCGCCGGCGAAGCGCCAGGCGCGGCTGTCGCCGACGTGGACGATGTCCGCCCGCCGGCCGCGGAGGGCCATCGCGGTGAAAGTCGTGGCCCCACCGCGCATGGCCTCGCCGCGGCCCTGCGAATGCAGCCAGCGGTTGTAGGCTGCCAGTGGCACCTGCATCGCCCGCCCGGCACCGAGCGTTTCGGGCACGGCATAGAACCCGTCGATCAGGGCCCTGACCGCCAGTTCGGCCGCCTGACGGCCGCCCCGCCCCTCGCTCACCCCGTCGGCCACGGCCGCCACTGCGCCGTGGCGTGCGCGTTCCAGGGCCGTACCGAGATAGGCCGCGCCGAAATCCTCGTTCCGCTCGCGCGGGCCGGCGTCGCTGGCGAATCCCACGGCGAGGACCAGTTCGTTCCAATTCTGCATTGCTGGCTTCCCCCCGCCCTCCGCGTGCGCGTGCACGCTGCACCCGCCCGCACGAGCTTCCCCCGCCGGGGCCCGACGTCAAGCATCGAAAGGACAGCATGATGGCAAGTTTCGCTCCTCCGGACAGCCCTTCCCCGCGAACGGGCAAGGCAGGTTTCTGGCAATCGGGCCACTGGCCCACGCTCGTCGCCGCCTTCCTCTATTTCGACCTCGCCTTCATGGTCTGGGTCATACTCGGCCCGCTGGCGCCACTGGTCGCGGAAGACCTGGGCCTGAACGCGGCGCAGAAGGGGTTCATGGTCGCCGTGCCGACGCTGGCCGGGGCGCTGCTGCGCATCCCGATGGGTTTCCTCGGCGACCGGATCGGACCCAAGAAGACCGGCGCGATCGGGCAGGTGATCGTCATCGCCGGCCTGCTGGCGGCATGGCTGCTGGGCGTCGGATCGTTCGCCGCCACGATCGCGCTGGGCCTGGTACTCGGCTTTGCCGGGGCGAGCTTCGCCGTCGCGCTGCCGTTGGCCAGCCGCTGGTATCCGCCCGAACACCAGGGCAAGGCCATGGGTGTCGCGGGCATGGGCAATTCGGGCACTGTCATCGCCTCGCTCTTCGCCCCCGGGCTGGCCCTGCTCGCCGGCTGGACCGGCGTTCTCGGCCTGGCCTGCATCCCGCTCGCAATCGTCCTTGCGCTCTATCTCGCAATGGCGAAGGATTCGCCCGAACAGCCGGCCCCCATGCGGCTCTCGGCCTATCTCGAGCCGCTCGGCGACCGCGACGCGTGGTGGTTCATGCTGTTCTACGGCGTGACGTTCGGCGGCTTCGTGGGGCTCGCCGCCTCGCTCTCGATCTATTTCGTCGACCAGTTCGGCCTTACCGCCGTGCAGGCCGGATACTGCACCGCCGGGTGCGTCTTCGCCGGATCGCTGGTGCGGCCCCTGGGCGGCGGGCTGGCCGATCGCTTCGGGGGAATCCGGACGCTCACCGCGGTCTATGTCATCGCCGGCGGCGCGCTGGTGGCGATCAGCACCGGGCCGGGTTCGCTGGCACTCGCCCTCGGTCTCTTCGTGATCGCCATGCTCTCGTTCGGGACCGGCAACGGCGCGGTCTTCCAGCTCGTCCCCCAGCGCTTCCGCAAGGAAATCGGCGTCATGACCGGGCTGGTGGGCTGTGGCGGCGGGATCGGCGGCTTCTTTCTGGCCAGCTCGCTCGGCCTGGCCAAGCAGCATGCCGGGAGCCCCCAGCTGGGGTTCCTCGTCTTCGCCGCGATCGCGCTGGTCGCGCTGGTCGGGCTGACGGCGGTCAAGGGCCGCTGGCGCACGACGTGGGGCGCCGCCGTCCAGGGCGTTCGCATCTGACGCCCGGGCAGGACCGGGGACGGGCCCGCGAGCGGCCCGCCCCGGCGGGAGAGGATGCCGGCGGGCCCGCATGGGGAGAACCACGATGAGATTCCACCACCGCCCGATCCTGTTCGCTGCCGCCACGGCGTCCTCCGCTATCGCCCCCGCGCCTCTCGCGGCGCGGGACGCGGCACAAGATGCCGCGCCGGACGCCGCCCCGGACGCCGCGGCGCACGTCGCGGCGTCCGGGGCCGACAGGGCGCCGCGGCAGGCGGGCGGAACACCCGCCCCTGCCGTCCACACCCCGGATGCCTGGCGCCTCGCGCCCCTGTTCACGGCTCGCCTGCGCTACGAAGGGGTCGCGTCGGAAGGGGCGGACCGCCACGCGGAAGCCGTGACCCTGCGCGCCCGGTTCGGGCTGGAGGCGCGCCGCGGCGGCCTGTCGCTGCTGGTAGAGGGCGAAGGCACGGCCGCGCTCGCCGACGGATACAACGACACGCTGCCCGGCAACGGCGCCGAGCCTTTCCCCGTGATCGCCGACCCCGAGACGCTGGAACTGAACCGGGCGCAACTATCGTGGCGGGGCGGCCCGGCGACGGTCACCGTCGGCCGGCAGCGGATCGTGCACGGCAATGCCCGGTTCGTCGGCAACGTCGGATGGCGGCAGAATGAACAGACGTTCGACGCCGTGCGGGGCGAGGCCGCAATCGGCCCGGTCGCGATCGACTTCGCCTATGCAGCCGCCCAGCGCACGATCTTCGGCGCCTACAGCCCCGGCGAGAGCCACGACGGCGATTTCTGGCTCGCCAGCGGCACTGTCCGCCGGGGGCCGTTCGAAGGCCGGGCCTTCGCCTATCTCGTCGACTACGACCTGCGTCCGGCCTTCTCCAGCCAGACGTACGGCGCCATTGCCAGCGGCGCGACCGCGCTGGGCCCGCTGGAGCTGCGATACCGCGCCGGCTACGCCGTGCAGTCGGATCACGGGTCCGGCCCGGTCGCCTATCGCGCTGACTACGTCGACGCCGAAGTGGCCGCGGCGAGCGGGCCGTTCACGCTCGCCGCCGGTTACGAGAAGCTCGGCAGCGACGAGGGGGTCGCCGCGTTCCAGACACCGCTCGCCACGCTTCATGCCTTCAACGGCTGGGCGGACATGTTCCTGGCCACGCCGCCGGCCGGCCTGCGCGACCGCCACGTCCGGCTGTCCGCGCGGTTCGGCGGGGCGGACGGAGAGACCGCGATCGACGCACAGATCGCCTATCACCGGTTCGACAGCGATTACGCGGATATCGCCTACGGACAGGAATGGAACCTGTCGCTGGGCACCCGCCTCGGGCCGGTGGCCCTGCTGGCGAAATATGCCCACTACGACGCACGCGATTTCGGCGCGGACACGCGCAAGTTCTGGTTGCAGGCCGAATATGCGTTCTGACAGCCCCCGCACCGCCATGCGAAAAGGCCTTGCGAGGGGCGCCGGCAATCGGTTACCCTCGGCTCCACGCCGACAAGCGGGCCCGTCCAACGCCGGACGACCACGGCCGCTTTCGAACGAAAAGACGCAAAACGTGGCAATGACGCCGCCAGTCTCGCCTTCGGGCCGGGCTTGGCGGCTTTTTTGCGTGCGTGATCGGGGTCCGGCCCCGCGGAGGCAGAGATGAACGCACAGACCCGGATGGAAGACATGGTCTCGGCCCGCGAGAAGCTGGTCGTCATCGGCAACGGCATGGCGGGCTGCCGGGCGGTCGAGGAAATTCTCGAACGCGACGGCGATCGCTACGACATTACCATCTTCGGAGCCGAGCCGCGGGTGAACTACAACCGCATCATGCTCTCCCCGGTGCTCGCGGGCGAGAAGACCTTCGACGAGATCGTGATCAACAGCGCCGAATGGTATGCCGAGAACGATATCGAACTGGTGAGCGGGGACCCTGTCAGCCATATCGACCGCGCGGCCAAGACGGTACTCAGCCAGTCTGGACGGGTCGAACCCTATGACAAGCTGCTGATCGCAACCGGTTCGGACCCGTTCATCATTCCCATTCCGGGCAACGACCTTGCGGGCGTCATCACCTTCCGCGATCTCGACGATGTCGACAAGATGCTCGCTGCGGCGGAGAAGGGCGGCGATGCCGTGGTGATCGGCGGTGGCCTGCTGGGTCTGGAGGCTGCGCATGGCCTCTCGCTGCGCGGCATGAAGGTCACCGTCGTTCACCTCATGCCCACGCTGATGGAACGCCAGCTCGACGAAGCGGCAGGCTATTTGCTGCGGCAGGAACTGGAAAAGCGTGGCCAGACGATCCTGACCGGTGCCAACACCAAGGTTATTCACGGCATCGAGGGCCATGTCGCCGGGATCGAGCTGGAAGACGGGACCCGCGTGAAGGCGGACATCGTGGTCATGGCGGCAGGCATCAAGCCGTCCACCGGCCTTGCCAAGTCCGCCGGTCTCGAATGCGAGCGCGGCATCGTGGTGGACGATCACATGGTCACCTCGGACCCGGACATCCTGGCCGTGGGCGAATGCGTGCAGCATCGCGGTGCCTGCTACGGTCTCGTCGCGCCGCTTTGGGAAATGTGCCGCTCGCTGGCCGATCACCTGACCGACGCACCCACCGGCTATGCCGGTTCGGTCACCTCGACCAAGCTGAAAGTATCGGGGATCGACCTGTTCTCTGCCGGCGATTTCTCCGGAGGCGACGATTGCGAGGACATCGTGATGCGCGATGCTGCGCGCGGCGTCTACAAGCGCGTGGTTCTCAAGGAAAACAGGCTGATCGGTGCCGTGCTTTATGGCGATACGGCCGACGGCAACTGGTACTTCGATCTCCTGAAGAAGGAAGAGGATGTCTCCGATATCCGCGAAGGGCTGATCTTCGGCCAGGCCTTTGCCAGCGGGGGTGCCCTTGCGGACCCTAATGCCGCCGTTGCCGCCCTTTCGGACGACGCAGAAATCTGCGGCTGCAACGGCGTATCAAAGAGCAAGGTCGTCCAGTGCATCAATGATGGCGCGCACAGCCTCGATGCGGTGCGCTCGCAGTGCAAGGCCAGCGCGAGCTGCGGTTCGTGCACCGGTCTCGTCGAAAGCCTGCTGTCGCTGACGCTGGGCGGCGAAGTCGAGAGCGGCCCCGCCAGCATGTGCAAGTGCACCAGCTTCACGCATGACGACGTGCGCCGCCTGATCGTGGAGAAGCAGCTCAAGGAAATGCCGCAGGTCATGCAGGAGCTGCACTGGACCACGCCGGATGGCTGCTCCTCCTGCCGCCCTGCGCTGAACTACTACCTGCTCTGCGCCTGGCCCGGCGAGTATGAGGACGACCAGAAGAGCCGCTTCGTCAATGAGCGCCTCCACGCCAATATCCAGAAGGACGGCACCTATTCCGTCGTTCCGCGCATGTGGGGCGGTGTGACCAGTCCGAAGGAACTGCGCGCGATTGCCGACGTGGTCGAGAAATACGATGCCCGCATGGTCAAGGTCACCGGCGGCCAGCGCCTCGACATCTTCGGCATTCGCAAGGAAGACCTGCCCGCGGTCTGGGCCGACCTCAATGCCGCGGGCATGGTGTCCGGCCACGCCTATGGCAAGTCGCTGCGCACGGTGAAAACCTGCGTCGGCAGCGAATGGTGCCGCTTCGGCACGCAGGATTCGACCGGCCTCGGCATCAAGATCGAGCAGATGACCTGGGGCAGCTGGATGCCGCACAAGTTCAAGATCGCCGTCAGCGGTTGCCCGCGCAATTGCGCCGAGGCGACGATCAAGGATTTCGGCGTGGTCTGCGTCGACAGCGGATACGAGCTGCATGTGGGCGGCAATGGCGGGATCAAGGTCCGCGCCACGGACCTGCTGTGCAAGGTCGAGACCGAGGAGGAGGCGATGGAGCACTGCGCCGCCTTCATCCAGCTCTACCGCGAGGATGCGCATTATCTCGAACGGACGGCCCCCTGGCTCGAGCGCAAGGGGCTGGACTGGATCAAGGCGCAGATGTTCGACGATCCCGAACGGGTCGGGCGCCTGGCCCGCCGCTTCCGCTATTCGCAACAGTTCATGCAGGACGATCCCTGGGCCAGGCGCGCCGCGGGCGAGCGGGCCGACCTGCACCGGCACCTGGCCACGGTCCGGCCGATGGAAACGGAGTACGCATGATGCCCGGCAAGTGGCTCGATATCGGTCCGACTACGCAGATCGAACCGGGAATGGCCGCCACCCTGCCGGTCGAAGGCGGGGAGGAGATTGCGGTCTTCCACACCGTGAACGGGCGCTTCTACGCGCTGGTCAACAGCTGCCCCCACCGGCAGGGGCCGCTTAGCCAGGGAATCGTCCACGGCGACAGCGTGACCTGCCCGCTGCACAACTGGCGCATCTCGCTGAGCACGGGGGCGGCGTTGGGGGACGACAGCGGTTGCACCCCGACCATCCCGCTCAAGATCGACGGCGGCCGCCTGTTCCTCCTGCGCGAAGCCGTGGTGGCCCCGCGCGGGGCGGCCGGGCCGCGGGCGGCCTGATCGCCGATGGGCGCGATCCGCACGACCTGTGCCTATTGCGGCGTCGGCTGCGGGATCCGCGCGGAAGTGGACGGCACCCGTTCGGTCGCGATCGCCGGCGACCCCGATCATCCGGCCAATCGCGGCCGGCTGTGTTCGAAAGGCACGCACCTGGGCGAGACCGTCGGGCTCGACGGGCGCCTGCTGCACCCGATGGTCGGGGAGGCGCGCGTCTCGTGGAACGAGGCGCTTGGCCAGGTGGCCTCGCGCATGCGCGCCTGCATCGAACGTCACGGGCCGGACAGCGTGGCCTTCTATGTTTCCGGCCAGTTGCTGACCGAAGACTACTACGTCACCAACAAGCTGATGAAGGGCTTTGTCGGCAGCGCCAACATCGACACCAATTCGCGCCTGTGCATGGCCAGCGCGGTCGCCGCCCACAACCGCGCCTGGGGTGAAGACGTCGTCCCCTGCTCCTACGACGATATCGCCGCGGCCGACCTGATCCTGCTGGTCGGGTCGAACACCGCCTGGTGCCATCCGGTCGTGTGGCAAGCGATGGAGGCGGCGCGCGAACGACGCGGCACGAAACTGGTGGTGATCGACCCGCGACGGACGGAAACCGCCGAGCGGGCAGACCTCCACATCCCGCTCGCGCCCGACGGCGACACGGCGCTGTTCACCGCGCTGCTTGCCGAGATGGCCCGCCGGGGCGCGCTCGACGACGCCTTCCTGCGCGATGCCTGTTCGGTGCCGCCGGGCTTCTGGGACGATCTCAATCACGATCCGGCGATCGATCGCGCCCTTTTCGCACGGCTCGCCGACCTGTTCGCCGCGAGCCCGCGCGCGATCACGATGTTCAGCCAGGGCGCAAACCAGTCGGTCGGCGGCACCGACAAGGGCAATGCGATCATCAACCTCCACCTCGCCACCGGCCGCATCAACCGCCCCGGCGCGGGGCCTTTCTCGATCACCGGGCAGCCGAACGCCATGGGCGGCCGCGAGGTCGGCGGGCTGGCCAGCACGCTTGCCTGCCACCTGGGCTTCTCCGCCGAAGAACGCGCCTCGGTCGCGCGGTTCTGGGGCACCGACCGGCTCTGCCGCGAGCCGGGCCTGAAGGCGGTGGACCTGTTTCGTGCGGTCCATTCGGGCAAGGTCAGGTTCGTGTGGATCATGGCGACCAATCCCGCCGTCTCGATGCCCGATGCCGGTTTCGTGCGCGAAGCGCTGGCACGCTGTCCCCACGTCGTCGTGTCGGACGTGATCGCGCAGACCGACACGGCGCGCCTGGCCCATGTCCGCCTGCCGGCGCTGGCCTGGGGGGAGAAGGACGGCACGGTCACCAATTCGGAACGGCGCGTCAGCCGCCAGCGCCGGCTCTTTCCCGCGCCCGGCGAAGCCCGGGCCGACTGGCGGATCGTCGCCGATGTCGCCGCGCGCATGGGCTGGGGCGAATCCTTCGCATGGTCGTCGCCGGCCGAGGTGTTCCGGGAATATGCGGCGATGACCCGGCTCGCACGCGAGCACGGAAAGCACCTGGACCTGGCCGAATGGGCCGGGTGCAGCGATTGCGAATACGAACGGATGCAGCCGTTCCAGTGGGGCGGGCCGCACCCGCTCGCGCGCCGGTTTCCGACGGCCGACGGCAAGGCGCGGATCGTCGCCGTCAGCCCCCCTGCGGCCCGGTCGCCCGATCCCGATTTCCCGCTCCGGCTCAACACCGGCCGCTACCGCGATCAGTGGCACACTATGACCCGCACCGGCCTCAGCCCCCGGCTCGCGCATCACCGGCGCGAACCGGTCGTCGAGGTCCATCCGGCCGATGCCCGCCGCCGCCGGCTCCTCGACGGCGGGCTCGCCCGGGTCGAGACGCCGTTCGGCGCCCAGCTGTTCCGCGTCGCGACCAGCGAGGGCCAGCGGCCGGGGGAGATCTTCGTCCCGATGCACTGGACCGACATGCTGGCCGGGGGCGGACGGACCGGGAAGCTGGCCCAGCCTGCGACCGATCCCCATTCCGGCCAGCCCGGGTTCAAGAACACGCCCGCCCGCCTCGCACGGGTCGAGCCGGACTGGCGCGCCTTCCTCGTCTCGCGCCGGACCGTGACCCCGCAGGCCCCCTACTGGGTCCGCTCGCGGGTCGCCCGTGGATGGCTGACCGAGTTGGCCGGGTTCGGCGCCGTCGATTGCGACGCCCTGCTACCGGCCGGCCCGCGGATCGAAGTGGCCGACCGTGAGCGCGGGATGCGGCGAATTGCCGTGCCGGACGAGGGAGGGGGCCTGGCCGCGGCGCTGTTCGTCACCCGCAGCGGCACCCTGCCCGCGCGCGAATGGATCGCGGAGCAACTCGGCATGCCCGGATCGGGCGCCGAATGGCTCGCCGGGCGATCGGCCGCTCCCGCGCCGGACAAGGGGCCGCTGGTCTGCCTGTGCCACGACGTCGGCGAGCGGCAGGTCGCCGCCGCGATCGCCGCCGGCGCGTGCGACACCGCCGCCGTCGGTGCCGCGACCAAGGCGGGGACGAATTGCGGCAGCTGCCGCCCGGTGATCGCCCGGATGCTGGAATCCCGCCCGACAATGGAGCCTGCCGAATGACCGACTTCGAACCGCGCACCGTATGGCTGGTCGGCGCAGGCCCCGGCGATCCGGAGCTGCTGACACGCAAGGCGGAGCGGCTGCTCTCCGGCGCCGACGTGGTCTTCCACGACGCGCTCGTCGGACCCGGCGTCCTCGCCCTCGCCCGCCCGGGTGCGCGGCTGGTTCCGGTGGGCAAGCGCGCCGGCCGCCATTCGCAGAGCCAGGCGCGGATCGACCGGATGATCGTGGCCGCCGCGCGGGCCGGGCAACGCGTCGTGCGGCTCAAGGGCGGCGACCCCGCGGTCTTCGCGCGCACGGCGGAAGAGCTCGCCGCCTGCCGCGCCGCCGGTGTCCCCGTCCGCATATGCCCGGGCATCACCGCGGCCTCGTCCGCCGCGGCGAGCCTCGGCACCCCGCTGACGCTGCGGGGGCAGGCCCGGGCGCTGACTTTCGTGACCGCCCATGCCTGCGCCGGCGATGCGGCGGACGTCGACTGGCAGGCGCTGGCCGACCCCGGGGCCACGCTGGCGATCTACATGGGCAAGGCAATGGCCGGTCGCATTGCGCGCCGCCTGATCGCCGCCGGCCTGGACCCGGCGACCCCCGTTGCCCTGGTGGAAAATGCCAGCCTCCCTGACGAGCGGCGGTTCGACAGCCGGCTCGACCTGCTGCCGATCGCCGCCCGGTCCGTGCTGGGCGAAGGCCCGGCCGTGATCCTGGTGGGGCCGGCACTCGACTACGCCCGCGAGCCGGCGGCAGCTCCCGATCGTGGGAGCGCGCGCGCGCTGACGGCGGGTGCCGCGTGACGGTACCCGCCCCTCTCTGCACCGACCGGCGCGCCCCTTCCGGCTGCGCCCCGCCCGCCCTGTCCTTCGCGGCAGCGCGCGCGCTGCTCGACACCTTCGGGCCGGTCGACGGGATGGAACGGATCCGTCCGGAACAAGCAGCGGGCCGGGTCCTTGCCGAGTCGGTCCTGGCCGCCCGCGACACGCCCGTCCGCGATCTGGCGGCCATGGACGGGTTCGCGATCGCGGCCGCCACGCCGGGCCCCCGGCGGATCTTCCGGGTAGAGGGGCGCTCGCTGCCGGGCGGGCCGCCCCCGCCGCCGCTACCCCCCGGCGGCGCCTGCCGGGTGACGACCGGGGCGCCGCTGCCCGCCAACGCCGCGCAAGTGGTGATCGACGAACGGGCCGTGCGCTCGGGGTCCACGGTCGCCCTCGCCGTCGCCCCCGGCGACAAGCCCCACGTCAGGCGGCGAGCGTCGGATTTCGCGGCCGGCGAGGCCGTGCTGGCAGCCGGGATGCAACTGACGCCGGCGGCCCTCGTAACCGCAGTGGCCTCTGCCGCCGACGCGGTCGTCGTCCGCCGCCGGCCGCGGGTGGCGATCCTGGCCACGGGGGACGAATTGCCGGGCACGGGGTCGGCGCTGTCCGGCGCGAACGGCATTCCCGACAGCGTGACGCCCGCGCTCGCCGCCATGATCGCCGCGGCCGGCGCGGCCCCCGCGGCAATCTGCCACCTGCCCGACGAACGGGGCGCGATCGAACGCGCCCTGGCCGCCCACCTCGGCCCGCGCGGCGAAACGCAGCGGGCCGACGCCGTCGTCATCACGGGCGGCGCATCGCGCGGGGATCGCGATTTCGCACGCCAGGGCGCGGCCGAAGCGGGGGCGCAGACAATCTTCGCGGGGGTCGCCATGAAGCCGGGCAAGCCGGTATGGTGCGCGCAGCTGGACGGCCGCCCGATCGTGGGGCTGCCGGGCAATCCCACCGCGGCGCTGACGGTCGCGCGGCTGTTCCTGCAACCGTTGATCGGGCGCCTTTCGGGACGCGACGCCGCCCGGGAAGAGGCATGGACCGCCCTGCCCCTGGCACGCGCCATTCCCGCCAACGGCCCGCGAGAAGCCTTCCTGCTCGCGACGTTCGCAAACGGCCACGTTTCGCTCGCGCAGCGGCAGGACGCATCGGGCCAGCGCGCGATCGCGCTCGCCACCCACCTCGTGCGCCGCGCGCCCGGCGCCCTTCCGGCGCCGGCCGGCACGACGGTCGAGGCGCTTCGGATCTGACCCGGTGACGGCGGTTCTCGGTGCGATCCTGGCCGGCGGGCGATCGCGGCGTTTCGGCAGCGACAAGGCGGCGGCGACGATCGGGGGGCGCAACCTGCTGGACCATGCCGCAAGCTCGCTGGCCCGGCAGGTGGGCGCGGTCGTCGTCTGCGGCCGCGCCCACCCTGCCCTGCGCGCGCTGGCCGATGTCCCGCGCCCGGGCCTGGGCCCACTGGGCGGCCTCGCCGCGGCGCTGTCATGTGCGCGCCATGAGGGGTTTGACGGCGTGCTGTGCGTGCCGGTGGACCTCCACCCCCTGCCCGACGACCTCGCCCGGCGGCTCGGCCACCACGCGCCCGCGGTCCTCGACGGCCAGCACGCGGCGGGGTTCTGGCCGGCCGGCCTGGCCGATCCGCTGGTCGATCACCTGGCCGGGGGCGGGCGCTCGTTCCGTTCCTGGATCGACGCGACCGGGGCGGTCCGCATCCCATGCGAGACGGCGCCGGTGAACATCAATCGCCCGGGCGACCTGGCCGAGGCGCGGCGAAGAACCAGTGGCGCATCGCCCTGATCGCCCCGGCCCCGCCCGCGCCCCCGCATTGCTGCGCGCCCGATTGCCCGATAGAGGGGCGCGATGCGATTGCGCCATATCGAAGTGTTCTATGCCGTTTACCGGACCGGGTCGGTCACCGGCGCGGCGCAGGAACTGAACGTGTCCCAGCCTTCGGTCAGCAAGGTCCTGCGCCATGCGGAGGACCAGCTCGGCTATCCCCTCTTCCGGCGGAACAAGGGGCGGCTGGAGCCGACCGAGGCGGCGCACGAGCTGTTCGGCGAAGTGGACGAGGTCTATCGCCAGGTCCGCTCGCTGCGCCAGACGGCCAAGAACATCGGCGCGCGCCGCGGGGGCCATATCCGCCTGGGCCTGCTGCCCTCGCTCGGCTTCGGCGTCATCCCGGAGGCGATCGCGCGGCTGCGCGACGAACACCCCGACGTCAGCTTCGAGCTCGACACGCTTCATTCGCGCGACATCGCCAGCTCGCTGCACGAGCGCGAGCTGGACCTCGCGATCGGATACGGCAGCGCGGCAAAGTCGCGCCTGGCCGTGCGCCAGGTGGGCGAGATCGAGCTGCTCGTCGCCGCGCGCAAGGCCGATTTCGTCCCCGCGGGCGGGGTGGTCGATTTCGAGGACCTCGACGGGCGCGACTTCATCGGCCTGCGCGACAGCGGCCCTTCGGGCGCGGTCCTGCTGGACGAGATCGACCGCCTGGGCATAACCCCGCGCGAAGTCGTCACCGCGCGCACCTATTACGTCGCGCTCGCCCTCGTGCAGCGGGGCGTGGGCCTGACCGTGGTGGACGAGTTCACCGCCCGCTCCATGCCGGGCGCCGACGTCGGCTTCTACCCGTTCCGCAAGCCGGTCGTCTCGCCGGTTTCGGCCTACTTCCTGCGCGACAACCCGGCGGCCGAGCTGCTGACCGGTTTTCTCGACACGGTGGAGGAAACGCTGGGCGCAAAGCCCGATCCGCGCGCATAACCGCAGGCTATAGCGCAGCGAAGTGTTAATCCCGCAGCGTCCTTGTCTTCGCAAAGCCGCCGGTGCCACAAAAGTGACATAGGCCGAATTGGCCATACACCCACGCATCTTCCAAGGGGGGAAGTTCATGACACGCTCTCGGCGCATGTTGCTGCGCGCATTCTTCATGGCCGGCACCGCCGGTCTCGCCTCGCCCGCTCTCGCCCAGCCCGCGCCGATCGGCGTGGGCGAACCGCAGGAGGCCGCGCCCGAAGAGCCGGCCGAAATCGTGGTCGTCGGCTCGCAGATCAAGGGTTCGAAGATCACCGACACCCTGCCGGTGACCGTGCTCGACACCGACAATATCGACGCCATCGCCGCGTCTTCGGGCGACGAGCTGTTCCGCGCGATCCCGCAGGCCGGCGACGTCGGCTTCAACGAACAGCGCACGACCGGCGGGATCAACGATGCGCGCGGCGACGTGGCCTCGATCAACCTGCGCTCGCTCGGCACCGGCAACACGCTGGTCCTGCTCAACGGCCGGCGCATGGTCCTGCACCCGGGCTACCAGACCGAGAACCTGGTCCCGGTCACCTCGGTCAACGCCAACGCGATCCCCGTCGCCGGCGTCCGCCGGCTGGAGGTCCTGCGCGACGGCGCGGCCGCGATCTACGGCACCGACGCGGTCGGCGGCGTGGTCAACACCGTGCTGCGCGACAATTTCGACGGCGTCACCGCCGAAGTGCAATACGGCGGCTCCGAAGGCACCTCGCTGCGCGAGTTCGATGCCGAGCTGGCGATGGGCCGCACCTTCAACCAGGGGCGGACCAATATCTCGCTGTTCGCCAACTTCCTGAACCGCGAAGGTATGCCGGCGAGCGACCGCGAATATTCGCGCAGCTACGACATCCGCCGGTTCGTCGAGGGCACGCCGTTCGAAGGCGACACCGATTTCGACAACCGTTCGACCAACTCGCCCTTCGGCGAATTCCAGCTCTACGACTATACCGCGACCGTGCGCCAGAACGGCAACGCGATCACCTCGCCCAGCGATTACTGGCATATCCAGCCCGACACGATCGCCGGCTGCGTCGCGGACCTGGGCAACGGCCTGTGCGCCGACAACTCGACCCAGAACTCCAACAGCGAGGAAGACCGCCTCTACCGCTACAACACCGCCAACGATCGCTGGATCGTCGGCGATACCCAGCGGTTCAACGGCTTCCTGTTCGCCAACCACGAGTTCGACAGCGGGCTGGAAGTCTTCGCCGAAGCCGGCCTCTACCTGTCCGACTACAAGACCCACCGCGAGGCCGACGCCCCGCTCAACGCGGTCGACATCATCGTTCCGGCGAACAATTACTGGAACCCGTTCGGGCCGACGCACTTTTCCGACGGCAGCGAGAACCCGAACCGCCTGCCGGGGCTCAACATCCCGGACGAAGGCGTGGCGATGATCCTCAACGATTACCGCTTCGTCGATGCCGGACCGGAAGTGATCGAGGTCAAGAACACCAATTACCGCCTGCTCGCCGGCCTTCGCGGCGAAGTCGAGGGGTGGAACTGGGAATCGGCGTTCGTCTGGTCCGAAGCGACGACCGAGGACAAGTCGAACCGCATCAGCAACACCTTGCTGCAGCAGTCGCTCGCGCTTGAAACGCCGATGGCCTACAACGTCTTCAACGGCGGCAACCTGGCCGATTTCCCGAACGGCGACGGCACACCCAACGACCAGGCGATCATCGATGCGATCACGGTCGATGCCTATCGCACGAACAAGAGCCAGCTGGGCATGTGGGACCTGCGCGTCTCGCGCCCCGACCTGCTGGCCCTGCCGGCCGGCGACGTCGGCGTCGCCTTCGGCGCGGAGTACCGGTACGAGGCGTTCAAGGACGATCGCGACGACCGGCTCGACGGCACGATCACCTTCACCAACCCGGTTTCGGGCGAGTTCCACACCAACGACCTGCTCGGATCGAGCGCGACCCCCGATTCCTCGGGCGATCGCGACGTGGCCTCTGCCTACCTCGAGTTCGCGATCCCGGTGATCAGCCCGTTCATGGACGTGCCGCTGGTCGAGGCGTTCGAAGTGCAGGCCGCGGCCCGTTTCGAAAGCTATTCCGACGTTGGCGAGATCCTGAAGCCCAAGGTGGCGGCGGCCTGGACCGTCTTCCCTTGGCTGAAGTTCCGCGGCTCCTACTCCGAAGGGTTCCGCGCGCCCAACCTCGTGCAGATCAACGAGAACGGCCTCGAACGCAGCAACGGCCGGCTCGACTACGTCCGCTGCGAGGCGGATATCCGCGCCGGGCGGATCGACACGATCGACGATTGCGGCCGCTCGCAGTCGGTCGTCAGCGAACGCCAGGGTTCCAGCGAGCTGGGGCCGGAGGAGAACAACTCCTACTCACTCGGCGTCGTCCTGCAGCCGAACATCGCCAACGGCCGCTTCGGCCAGATCACCGCGACGGTCGATTACTGGCGCATCAACCAGACCGACGTGGTCGGCATCTTCGGCGACGACAACCAGATCGCCTACGACTACCTGCTGCGCGTGCGCGGTTCGTCCAACCCGGCGGTGGTGCGCGACGCGCCGACGCAGGAAGACATCGACAACTTCGCCGGCACCGGGCTGGAGCCGGTGGGCGAGATCGTGCGCGTGCTCGACAACTACCTGAACCTGCTGCCGCGCCGGATCGAGGGGATCGACTTCACCGTCCACTACGAGCTGGACGACACGGCGATCGGCGACTTCTCGCTCAACGTCAACGCGGCGCACCTGCTCCGCTTCGACCAGGAGCCTTCGCCCGAGGCGCAGGAGATCATCGACGCGCAGGCCGCGGGCGAGATCTCGCAGGGCTTCGTCGTGGACGGCGCGGAAGGCCTGCTGCGGCAGGACGGCAACCCGCGCTGGCGCCTGTCGAGCTCGCTCACCTGGCGCATGGGCAACTTCGGTGCCGGCGTGTTCGGGCGCTATGTCAGCTCGGTGAAGGACACCGGCGCGACGCTGAGCGACGGGACGCAGTTCGTCGTCGACGACTGGGCCTATGCCAACGTCTACGTCCAGTACACGTTCGACGAGGGGCCGCTCGACAACACCCGCCTGCGGCTGGGCGTGCGCAACATCACCAACGAGGCCCCGCCGCTGGCCGACAGCAGCTTCGGCTACCTGGGTTCGCTGCACTCCAGCCGGGGCCGTTACTGGTACGGCTCGATCCGCAAGCGGTTCTGACCGCGTGCCGGCGCGGCGCGCACCGGCAGCCGGGCCGCGATCCCGCCACCGGCCGTTCCCCGCGGGAACGGCCCCGGCGGGGCCGGTCGCGGCGGCCGGGCGGCCGCCCGCGCGACGCCGGGCGCGGCGGCCGCGATCGCGGTTCGGGCACCCGCTGCGCCGCAAGCTCTTCCACAGGGAGCGAACTTCCTGTTTGTCAACGCGGTTCCGGCGCTCGATAACGCATCCGCGACCGGTGCGCTGGCCGGTCGCACCACAATTGCGCAGCGCCCCCGGGAGGACTTTTAAATGATACGCTCGCTCGCCAGCCGATGGTTTGCCATCGTCCTGTGGAAACGCATTCTCGCCGCGCTCGTCCTCGGCGCCCTCGCCGGGCTGGCGCTGGGCGAATCGGCCGAACAGATCCGCTGGATCGGCGACCTGTTCATCCGCATGATCCGGATGCTGATCGTGCCGCTCGTCTTCGTCACGCTGGTTTCGGGCGTGATCGCGATGAAGGACCCGAAGCGACTCGGATCGATCGGGAGCAAGGCGATCGCGCTCTACCTGATGACCACGTTCGGGGCGATCGTGATCGGGATCGGGCTGGCGCTGCTGTTCCGCCCCGGCGTCGGGATCGACCTGTCGGGCGCGGAGGCGACGACGCTGGACGAGGCCGGATCGCTGGCCGACCGCCTGCTGGGCATCGTGCCCGAAAACCCCTTCGCCGCCTTCGCCGAAGGCAACGTGCTGGCGGTGATCTTCTTCGCGATCATGGTCGGCGCCGGCCTGATCATGGCCGCCGAGCGCGGGCAGCCGCTGGCGCGGATCTTCGAGGCGGGATCGGAAACGATGCTGAAGGTGACCGCCATCGTGATGGAATTCGCCCCCTTCGGCGTCTTCGCGCTGGTCGCCTGGGTCATGGGCACCGTGGGGCCGGGCACGTTCCTCAACGTCTTCCTGCTCGCGGTGGCGGTATATCTCGGCTGTTTCCTGCACATGCTGATCGTGCACGGGGCGATCGTGAAGTTCTTCGCCCGCCTGCCGGTCCTGCCGTTCTTCCGCGGGGTGCGCGAACCGCAGCTGGTCGCCTATTCGACCTCGTCCAGCTCGGCCACCCTGCCCGCCAGCCTCTCGGCGGCGGAGCACAACCTCGGCATCCAGCCGCCGGTCGCGTCCTCCGTCCTGCCGCTGGGCGCGACGATCAACATGGACGGCACCGCGCTCTACGTCGCGCTGATCTCGATCTTCGCGGCGCAGGCCTTCGGCGTCCCGCTCGACCTGTTCGACTACCTGCTGATCGGGCTCACCACCACGCTTGTCTCGGTCGGCACGGCCTCGGTTCCCTCGGCCTCGCTGTTCCTGATGGCCGCCGTGCTGAACGTGATCGGGATGAGCGCGGCGCAGACCGCCATCGTCGTCGGCTTCATCCTGCCGTTCGACCGTATCCTCGACATGATGCGCACGGTCGCCAACATCACCGGCGACATGGCCGTGGCGACCGTCGTCGCCGTGTGGGAGGACGAGATCGACCGCGACGTCTACAACGCGCTGCCGACGGAGTAGGAACCCGATGCAACCGTTCCACCTCGCCTTCCCCACCACCGACCTGGCCGCGACCCGCGCCTTCCTGGTCGATGCGATCGGCGCGCGAGTGGGGCGCGAATCGGAACGGTGGGTCGATTTCGACCTCTTCGGGCACCAGGTCACCGCCCACCTGGTCGATGCGGCAGGCGCCGCGCCGACCAACCCGGTGGACGGCCACGCCGTCCCCGCGTTCCATTTCGGCGTCGTGCTGGACTGGAACGCGTGGGAGGCGCTGGCCGAGCGGCTGCGCGAACGCGGCGTCCCCTTCGTGATCGAGCCTTACGTCCGCTTCGCCGGCAAGCCGGGCGAACAGGGCACTTTCTTCGTGCGCGATCCGGCCGGGACCGCGCTGGAGTTCAAGACCTTTCGCGACATGGACCACCTTTTCGCGACCTGAGGGGGAGATAACCGATGAAGCGTTTCGTCGCCGCGCTCGCGGCCGCCACCGTCTGCTGCCTGCCCGTGGTGCAGGCGCCGCTCGCCGCGCAGCAACTGCTCGACTACGACACGATCCACCACCCGGTGATCGACGACGAAGCCATGGTGGTCAGCCAGAACGCGCTGTCCAGCCGGATCGGCGCGCAGATCATCGCGCAGGGCGGCAACGCCGTCGATGCCGCGGTCGCGACCGCCTTCGCGCTCGCCGTCACCCTGCCGCGCGCGGGCAACCTGGGCGGCGGCGGCTTCATGCTGGTCTACCTCGCGGAAGAGGACCGCACGGTCGCGATCGACTATCGCACGGCCGCCCCCGCCGCGGCGGAGGCAAAGCTGTTCCTCGACCGCAAGGGCCGGCGCGAGGATAACGCCGACTACGGCCACATGGCCGCCGCCGTTCCCGGCACCGTGGCGGGCATGAAGCTGGCGCACGAGCGCTGGGGTTCGCTGCCGTGGGAAGACGTCGTGCGCCCGGCGGTGGAGCTGGCGCGCGACGGGATCGTCGTCACGCGCGACCTGTCGGAGGCGCTGCGCTGGGGCCGCAAGCGGCTGGCAAGCTCGGACGCGGCGATCGCGACGTTCTTCAAGCCCGACGGCAGCCCTTACATGTACGGCGAGACGCTGAAGCAGCCCGAACTGGCCTGGACGCTGGAACGGATCGCCACCGTCGGCGCGGACGATTTCTACCGCGGCGAGATCGCGCGGCGGATCGTCGCCGACATGGAGGCGCAGGGCGGGCTGATCGCGATGAGCGACCTCGCCGCCTACGAGGCGAAGCTGCGCGAACCGATCGCGACCGATTACCGCGGGCTCCACGTCGTCACGATGCCGCCGGCCAGCTCGGGCGGGGTCGCCCTGCTCCAGATGCTGAACATGCTGGAACGCTTCAACCTCAAGGAAATGGGGCACAACAGCGCCTCCACCGTCCATATCCTGGCCGAGACGATGAAGCTCGCCTATGCCGACCGGCGCAAGTCGATGGGCGATCCCGATTTCGTCGACAACCCGGTCGAACTGCTGATTTCGAAGGACTACGCGGCCCGCCGCGCGCAGCAGATCTCGCGCCAGGGCAGCACCCCGCCCGAAGCGATCTCGCCGTTCGATCCGCTCGCTTACGAGAGCCCGGACACGACCCATTTCTCGATCGTCGACCGGCAGGGCAACGTCGTTTCCAACACCTACACGCTCGGCTCCTCGTTCGGATCGGGCGCGCTGGTGGAAGGCGCGGGCTTCCTGCTCGACAACCAGATCAAGAACTTCTCGCTGCGCGTGAACGTGCCCGGCGCGACCTATTCCAACAGCGAGATGAACAAGATCGCGCCCGGCAAGCGCATGATGTCGAGCATGACGCCGACGATCGTCTTCCGCGACGGCAAGCCGTTCCTGGTGGTCGGCTCGCCCGGCGGCAGCACGATCATCAACACCGTGCTGCAGATCATCCTCAACGTCGCCGATCACGACATGAACGTGGCCGAGGCGACGTTCGCGCCGCGCCTGCACCAGAACTGGAAACCCTCGGAACTGGAGCTGGAGCCGGGCTTCAACATCGATTCGGTCCGCGTGCTCCGGTCGCTCGGCCACGAGATCGAGGTGCGCGACACGATCGGCAGCGCGCAGGTCATCATGCTCGAAGGCGGCAAGGTCCTCGGCGCGGCCGACCCGCGCCGCCCGGGCTCGGGCGCGGCCGGCGTCGGCAACCTCGCTGTCGAGAGCCGCGAAGGGCCGGCCGCGCTGCCCTGAGGCGCCCTGCCCTGAGCCGCCCTGGCCTGAGCCAGCCCGCGGCCCCGGCCGGCAAGCGGGCATGAAAAAGGCGCCGTCCGGTCCAGCCGGGCGGCGCCTTTTCGATGTGCGGGCGGGAAGTCAGCGCGGGTCGAAGGCGATCGCCTCGATCTCCACGTCGGCCGGCGCGACGAGGCCGGAGACGACGGTCGAGCGCGTCGGGTAAGGCGTCGGGAAAAGCCGGGCATAGGCCGCGTTCATGCCGGCCGAAAGCTCGGCGCGGGTGATCCAGACCGTCGTCTTGACCACGTCCGCCAGGTCCAGCCCTTCGCCCTGCAGGACGGCGCGCAGGTTGGCGATCGCCTGCTCGGTCTGTTCCTCGATCGTGCCTTGGCACATTCCGCCTTCGGGGGTGCGGGGCAGCTGGCCGGAAACGAACAGCAGGGGGCCTGCGCGGCGGGTCTTGCTCAGCGGGGGGCCGGCAGGGGCGGGCTGGTCGGTGCTCATCGAAACTATCTCCTGTGGCTGGAAGCGAAACCGGCCCTGCCGTTCAGCGCAGGACCAGGCGGGCCAGGCGTTCGGCCGAACCCATCGCCAGGGTCCAGCCGAGCACGCCGTGGCCGAGGTTGTAGGCCAGCCGCGGGTGCGGCCGGGCAATGCGCGGCTGCGCGTCGGGCGTCATCGGGCGCAGGCCGGTCCAGAACGCGCCGGCCCGGTCGAACGCGGCGGCGCGCGGCATGGATCGGCGCGCGCCGTCGACCAGCGCGGCCATGCGCCGCGGATCGACCGCGCGGTCGAAATTGCCAAGGTCGGCCAGCCCGGCCACGCGGACCTGCCCGCCGAGCCGGGTGAAGACGATCTTCGCCTCGACATCGGTGATCGATATGCTGGGCGATGCCGGCGCCGCCGGGGCGGTGAAGGAATAGCCTTTCATCGGCATGATCGGCAGGCGAATGCCGAAGGGGCGCAGCAGGCGCCCGCCTTCCGAGCCGGAGCAATCGACCGCGATGTCGGCCGACAGCTCCTCTCCATCGGCGCAGACGGCCAGCGCGCGGTCGTCTTCCAGCCGCAGGCGGGTGACGGTGCGCGCGAAACGGGTCGCGGCGCCATAGCGATCGACCAGCAGGTCGCGCATCGCGCAGGCGAAACGGTGCGGGTCGCCGACCGCCTCCTCCGGCGAATGGAGCACGCCCCTGATCCCCGGCGCGGCGCGTTCCAGCGCCGGTTCCATGACGAACGCCTCCGACGGGGACAGCGCATGCTGGACCACGCCCGGCCCGGCCTTCATCTCCGCCACCGCGCGGGCCGCGTCGAACGCGCGCTGCGAACGATAGACGTGCATCTTGCCCGCGGTGCGATAGCCGAAGTCGAGCGGGTGGGCGCCGGCCAGTTCCTCCATCGCGACCCGCGATTCGAGCGCGAGGTGCAGCGTCGCCAGCGTATTGGCGCGGAACCTCTCGCGCGTGCAGTTGCGCAGGAAGGCGGCGATCCAGCGCAAGTAGTCGAGATCGAGCCGGCGGCGCATGCGGAACGCGGGGACCAGCCCCAGCGCCAGCTTGGGCATCTGGCTCAGCAACGCCGGGCTGGCGAGCGCATCGGTGTAGAGATAGCTGAGCTGCGCGCCGTTGGCGTGCGAGGTTTCCATCCCCGGTTCCTCGTGCCGCTCGACCAGCGTCACGGCCAGGCCCCTGCGCGCCAGGGCATAGGCGGTCGAAACCCCGACGACGCCGGCGCCGACCACGATGGCGGATTGTGGCACCGTCATCGCGGCGATTTCGCGTCCAGCCGCCGGACCGTGCCGTCGCGGCGCGGATCGGCCCCGCCGGCAAAGCCGCCCTCGCCATCGGCGAAGATCGCGTGGAGCCCCGATTCCTCGCCGCTGCCGGGCCGCACGGTCACCCCGCGCGCGGCCAGCGCGGCGCGCACGGCGGGGGAGAACTTGTCCGCCTCCCCGCGGAAGGAATCGCCGCGCGCGACGAGGTTGGGCAGCGCGATCGCATCGGCCGGGGACAGGCCCCAGTCGACCATGCCGACGATCGTCTTGGCGACATAGGCGATGATCGCGTTGCCCCCGGGCGAACCGAGCGCGGCGACGACGCGCCCGTCGCGGTCGAGCACGATCGTCGGCGACATCGACGATCGCGGCCGCTTGCCCCCTGCGACGGCGTTGGCCGCCGGGCGCCCCTCTTCATCGACCGGTGCGAAGGAGAAGTCGGTCAACTGGTTGTTGAGGAAGAACCCGGCGACCGCGCGGCCGGATCCGAAATAGGATTCGACCGTCGTCGTCATCGACACGATGTTTCCATCGCCGTCGGCAATCACGAAGTGGGACGTGCCCGCCGGCTCGCGGGTGGAATCGCGCCCGCGGGCGTGCTGCGTCAGGGTGCCCGCTTCCGGCGCGGGCATGGCCCTGTCGCCGATCAGCGTGCGGCGCGCGGCGAGGTATTCGCGATCGAGCATGGCATCGACCGGCACGCGCACGAAGGCCGGGTCGCCGACGTAGCGGTCGCGATCGGCATAGGCGAGCCGGCTGGCCTCGGCGAAGAGGAACCAGGCCTGCGGATCGTCCGGCCCGCGCGCGGCGATGTCGGTCCCTTCGAGCAGGCCGAGGATCTGCAGCACCGCGACCCCGCTCGACGGCGGCGGCGGAACGCAGACGAGATAGAGGCGATAGGGCCGGCAGACCGGTTCGACTTTCTCGGCGCGATAGCTTTCCAGGTCGGCGCGGGTCATCGTGCCCGCCAGCGGACCCTCGCGCGTGCGCTCGACGATCGCGCCCGCGGTCCGCTCGCCGCGATAGAATGCCTCCGCCCCGCCCTCGGCGATCGTCGCCAGCGTCTCGGCATAGGCCGGGTTGGCGAAGCGGTCGCCTTCGCGCAGCAGGCGCCCGCGCGCATCGCTGAACGTCGCGCGCACATCGGGCGCGGCGGACTGCGGGTAATCCCCGTGGACATAGCGCTCGGTCCGCCCGGTCAGCGGGTAGCCTTCGCGCGCAAGGGCGATCGTTTCGCGGAAGGCGTCGGCCCAGGGCAGGCGGCCGTGATCGGCATGGGCCATTTCGAGCATGGCCAGCACGCCGGGAACGCCGCTCGCGCGGCCGCCCAGCATCGCCTCGCGGCGCGGCAGGGGCTTGCCGTCCTCGCCCAGCAGCATGTCGGGCCGCGCGCCGGCAGGCGCTTTCTCGCGCCCGTTGTAGGCGGTGACGTCGCCGCTCTTCGCATCGTAATGGAGCAGGAAGGCGCCCCCGCCGATGCCCGAGCTTTGCGGTTCGACCAGCCCCAGCATC
Organism: Pelagerythrobacter marinus; assembly: GCF_034375205.1. NCBI lineage: Bacteria > Pseudomonadati > Pseudomonadota > Alphaproteobacteria > Sphingomonadales > Erythrobacteraceae > Pelagerythrobacter > Pelagerythrobacter marinus. The sequence goes on from NZ_CP139719.1 coordinate 2,063,069, forward strand.
GCCTGGACCGCGACCGCGGCGTCGATCGCGCTGCCGCCGCGCTCGATCACCGCGATCCCGGCGCGCGTTGCCTCCGGGTGGGCGGCGACCACGACCGCTTCGCGCGCGGGCGCTATCGCCGGCGCCGCGCCCGTCGCGGGTTCGGCCGGCGGGGTGCCGGCACAGGCGGCGAGCGCCGATGCCGAGAGCATCGCGAGGGCGGTCTTGCGCAGGACGCAGAGGGTTCGGGGGGTAAAGGCGTGGTCGATCAAGGCACTACTCGCTTCCGGGCCCCGGACCCTAGGCGAGCGGGCGAAGCGAGGCCCAAGAGTGACCGTTACGCCGGCCATAGACGAAAGCTATCCGCGCCGCGGATCGCGCGCGCCGGGCACCTTGCACGCCCGGACATCTTGCACATCCGACATGATACAGTATATCATGATTTCCCGTCCCCCTTCCCCCCAACGAAAGCGATCAAGGATGCCCGCCATTCCCCGACACCAGCGCCTGTTCGATTCGCTCGCCATCGGCGCTTCGGCCGTGTGCCTGGTCCATTGCCTGCTCGTCCCCGCGCTGATCGTCCTCCTGCCGGCGCTGGGCGCCTGGCTGGCCTTTCCCGAGAGCTTCCACGTCCTCGCGCTCGCCTTCGCCGTTCCGGCAAGCGCCTTCGCCCTCATCGGCGGCTACCGCCGGCATCGCCGGCTGCGGCCGGTCGGGCTGGCGCTCGTCGGGCTCGCGCTGCTCGCGCTCGGCGCGTTCGCCGCGCCGAGCGAGACGGCGGAGACCGTGCTGACCGTGCCCGGCGCGATCGCGCTCGCGATCGGCCACGCGTTCAACTGGCGGCTTGCCCGCCACGCCTGAGGGCGCGCAGCCGTGCACCGGCGCGTCGCCGCGCTAGGAAGCGAACTCGACCGCGGGCTGGGGGTTGTTGGGCACGAGGATCAGCGTGTTGTCCTCCACCCGCCACGACTTGAGCCGCGAGAGCAGGTTCATCCCGACCACGCTCGTCTCGCCCAGGTTGGGCGCGATCACGGCATCGAGGCCGCGCGCCGCGACATTGCCGAAACGCATTTCCTCGATCGTCGCGATCCGGGCCGAGATCGTGCCGTTGGCGGTGTTGAGCCGCACCGGGATCCCGCCCGGCCGCGGCTCCAGCCCGATCCGCTCGGCCACGGTGGCCGATACCGCGGTCAGCGTCGCGCCGGTATCGACCATGAAGGCGACCGGCTGGCCGTTGACGTCGGCGCGGAGCCAGAAATGCCCGTCGGCCGCCAGGGGAATGCGCGTTTCCTGCCCTTCGACGACCTGTTGGGGCAGGCCCATCTGCGGAACGGCCAGCTCTATCCGCGGGTCGAAGCGCGAGAGCTGGAGCACCAGCATCGCGAGAATGCCGATCAGCGCAAGCGTGCTGACGCGGCGCACGAAGACGCCGAGCGCGAGGTTGCGCCGGGCCATGATCGACCCGGCCCAGCCGGCCAGGAGCGCGGCGACGGTCGCCATCAGCAGGCCCGAACGCGGGATGTCCGCGATCACGCCGGCAACGCCGTTGAGGAAGGATTGGAGGTCCACGTCAGCCAATATAGGGATTGCCTGCGCCCGGTTCCATGGATGGGCCGCGCGTCAGGGCGCGCTGCGCGGGATCGTCGCCTCGGCCAGGATCAGCGAGAAGCGCCCCTGTGAATCCTTCCAGCGGCGCACCGGCGTCCATTCGCCCGCCAGCAGCAGGGCATTGGCGCTGCGGCGCGAGAACTTGTGGCTGTTCTCGGTATGGATCGTCTCCCCCTGCGCGAGCGCGAAGCTCTCGCCAGCGACGGTGAAGGACAGGTCGCGCTGCGCCTCGAGGTGCATTTCGACCCGCGCGAAATCGTCGTTCCAGCGCGCGACATGGCGCAGGCCGTCGACCGGAATCGTGCCGTCCAGCTCGCGATTTATTCTTCGAGCGAGGTTGAGGTTGAACTGCGCGGTGACCCCCGCCGCATCGTCGTATGCCGCCTCGAGCACGGCCGGGTCCTTGATCAGGTCCATCCCGATCAGCAGCTTCGAATCCGGCCCCAGCGTCGCGCGCATCGTGCGCAGCAGGTTGACCGCCGTGCGCGGGACCATGTTGCCGATCGTCGAACCGGGGAAGAAGCCCAGCTTGGGGTCCCCCTCCACCGCGTCGGGCAGCGCGACCTTGCGCATGAAATCCGCCTCCACCGGGTGGACCGGCAGGCCGGGAAACTTGGCCGCCAGGTCGCGTGCCGCGGCGCGCAGGAAATCGCCGGCAATGTCGAGCGGGACGTATGCCGCCGGCGCGATCGCCTCCAGCAGCAGGGGCGTCTTGACCGAGCTGCCGCTGCCGAATTCCACCACCGCGCGGCCCGGCCCGATCTCCTGCGCGAACTCGGCCCCGCGCTGGCGCAGGATCTCGGTCTCCGCGCGGGTCGGGTAGTATTCGTCCAGCCGGGTAATGTCCTCGAACAGCTCGGACCCGGCATCGTCGTAGAGCCAGCGCGCGGGGATCGCCTTCTGCGGCTGGCGCAGCCCGTCGAGCACGTCGCCGCGAAAGGCGCGGTCCACCCCGTCGCTATCGAAATCGACCAGCGACAAACCCGGATCGGCAGCCATCAGATATCCTTTGCAAGCCGCAGGCCGGTGAACTGCCAGCGCTGGTGCGGGTAGAAGAAATTGCGGTAACTGGCGCGCGAATGGCCGCGCACGGTGGCGCAGCTCGCGCCTTTCAGCACGAACTGGCCCGACATGAACTTGCCGTTGTATTCGCCCACGGCCCCTTCGCACGGCGCGAAGCGGGGATAGGGGAGATAGGCCGAACGCGTGAACTGCCAGCAATCGCCGAACAGGCCCTCGCCCCCGCGCGGGATCGGCGGGCCTGCGCGATCGCCGCCCCCTTCCCAGTCGTCGGGATGATCGAGCTGGTTGCCGCCTGCCGGATCGTGCGCCGGCGCACGCTCGACATGCTGGCCGCGCGCGACCGCTTCCCATTCGAACTCGGTCGGCAGGCGCGCGCCGGCCCAGGTGGCGAAGGCATCGGCCTCGTAATAGGAAATATGCGCGACCGGCGCGGCCGGATCGCGTTCCTGCCACCCGCAATGGGTGAAGGCCTGCCCCTCGCGCCCGCGCCCGGCTTCACCCTCGCCCCAGTAGAGCGGCGCGCGAATGCCGTGTTCGTTCACCCAGGCCCACCCGTCGGAAAGCCAAAGCCGCGCGTCGCGGTATCCGCCGTCGGCGATGAAGGCGTCCCACTGCCCGTTGGTGACCAGCGCGCGGGCGAGCGCGAACGGTTCGAGCAGGACGCGGTGGCGCGGCCCCTCGTTGTCGAAGGCGAACCCCCGGCCGTCGTGCCCGATCAGGGCAATGCCGCCCGGGTGGCTGTGCCAGCCGTCGCTATCCATGTCCTGCCGCCCGCCCCGGCCCTCGCCCCTGGACGCGGCACGATCCCACATCGCCGGGCCGAGCGGGTTCTGGAACAGCGCGTGCTTGATGTCGGTCAGCAGCAGCTCCTGGTGCTGCTGCTCGTGCGCGATGCCCAGCGCGATCAGCGCGGCGCAGTCCGGATCGTCCAGCAGCGGGGCCATCGCGGCATCGACATGGTCGCGCCAGCGGCCGATCTCGGCCACGGTCGGGCGCGACAGCAGCCCCCGGTCGCCGCGCGCGATCCGCGCGCCCTCGGCCTCGTAATAGGAATTGAACAGGAAGGGCCAGTCCTCGCGATGGAGGCGATAGCCGGGCAGCCGGTCGCGCAGGAGGAAGGTTTCCCAGAACCAGGTCGTGTGCGCGAGGTGCCACTTCGCGGGCGAGGCGTCTTCCATCGACTGGATCGTCGCATCGGCTTCGGAAAGCGGCGCGGCCAGCGCGACCGTCAGCCGGCGCGTGCGGCGATATTCGTCGGCCAGGCCCGCCCCCTGCGGGGCGCGGACGGCTTCGGGCTGGGGCACGGGACTCTCCTCTCGCTTCCAGTCCGAAACGATGATGGAGCAATTGGGTTGCGAAGAAAAGGGGGCGCGCCGACCCCCGTGCCCGGCGGCCCCGCCATTCCCCTGCGTCCCCCGGGCGCGAAGCCGCGCGCCGCCGGCGCCGGGGCGCCCGTTCATCGCGCAGGAACTATACGGCACATTCCCCTTGACATTTATAACCGTTTTGGTTATGTGATGAGGGCCAGTCCAGGCTGGCTACAGCGACGGGGGCAAAGCGTGTACGCGTCACGTCTGGCCGCTTCGTCCATACGGCCGGTGCCTCGGGGGGCTAGTGACCGCTCGATAAAGCACCCCTGTGCCGGGATGCGAGGACATGGGAACCCAGGTTCGCTCTTCGCGGTGGCCCTCAACGCCGCGAACGACACGAACGCTGGTTCCAACGGACAGGGCAAGCGCGAGCCCTGGCCCTGTCCGCGCCTCGCACCCCTCGAAGGGCCGAGCGGGAGGTTGAAGGCAACCCCTCCCGCCACTCGCAAGGATGTTGCCAAGGCAACCCTGTGACGCCCAGGTGGCAATCCTGTGATGCCCAGGCGGCACCGGCCGGTTCCGTCCGCTTGCCTTCCCTCCCGGCGTAACCGTCCGCACGCGCCAGCGGATGACCGGGCGTGGGCACCTCCAAAGGGGACGATGCTCCACCCGTGAGTTCCTGCGAAAGCAGGAACCCAGCCCCAGCCCCCGCGCCCGCCGTCCTGGGCTCCTGCTTTCGCAGGAGCTCGCGTTGCGGGGAGAGTGGGCCGGGGTGCCGCCCCCTGCCTGCCAGGACGATGGCTCGACCCTCCCGAGTTCCTGCGAAAGCAGGAACCCAGACACAGTCCCCGCGCCCGCCATCCTGGACTCCTGCTTTCGCAGGAGCTCGCGTTGCGGGGAGAGGGGAACGGGATGCCGCTCCCTGCCCGCTGGGACGATGGCTCAACCCTCCCGAGTTCCTGCGAAAGCAGGAACCCAGCCCCAGCCACAGCGCCCGCTATCCTGGGCTCCTGCTTTCGCAGGAGCTCGCGTTGCGGGGAGAGGGGAACAGGGTGCCGCCCCCCTGCCTGCTGGGACGATGTCTCAACCCTCCCGAGTTCCTGCGAAAGCAGGAACCCAGAGGCAGCCCCAGCGCCCGCCGGCCTGGGCTCCTGCTTTTCGCAGGAGCGCACGTTGCCGGGGAGGTGGAACCGATCGCTCTCAGGCGGCGTCGGCCTGGCGGTCGGTGGTTTCCATGCGGATCATGTCGGCGAGGAGGAAGGCCAGTTCGAGCGATTGCGCAGCGTTGAGGCGCGGGTCGCAATGGGTGTGGTAGCGGTCGCCCAGCGCCTCGTCGGTGATCGCGATCGCGCCGCCGGTGCACTCGGTCACGTCCTGCCCGGTCATCTCGATATGGATGCCGCCGGCATGGGTGCCCTCGGCCCGGTGGACCGCGAAGAAGCCCCTCACCTCGCTCAGAATCCGGTCGAACGGGCGCGTCTTGAACCCGCTTTCGGACTTGATCACGTTGCCGTGCATCGGGTCGCAGCTCCACACCACCGGGTGCCCTTCGCGCGCCACCGCGCGCACCAGCCGCGGCAGGCCCGATTCGACCTTCTCGTGTCCGAAGCGGCTGATCAGCGTGATCCGCCCCGGCTCGCGCGCGGGGTTGAGCGTGTCGAGCAGGCCCAGCAGCACGTCGGGTTCGAGGCTGGGGCCGCATTTCAGGCCCAGCGGGTTGCCGATCCCGCGCGCAAACTCGACGTGGGCGCTGCCTTCGAAGCGCGTCCGGTCGCCGATCCAGACCATGTGCGCGCTGGTGTCGTACCATTCGCCGGTCAGCGAATCCTGCCGCGTCATCGCCTGCTCGTAGGGCAGGAGCAGCGCCTCGTGACTGGTGTAGAAGCTGGTGCCCTGCAGCTGCGGCACGGTGGCCGGATCGACCCCGCAGGCTTCCATGAAATCGAGCGCCTCGCCGATCCGGTCGGCGGTTTCGGCGAACTTTTCCGCCCACGGGCTGCGGCCCATGAAATCGAGCGTCCACTGGTGGACCTGGCGCAAGTTGGCATAGCCGCCGCCGGCGAAGGCGCGCAGCAGGTTCAGCGTCGCCGCCGCCTGCGAATAGGCGCGCACCATGCGCTGCGGATCGTTGCGCCGCGATTCGGGCGTGAACTCGATCCCGTTGACGTTGTCGCCGAAGTAACTCGGCAGGGTCAGCCCGTCCTTGGTCTCGGTCGGCGCGCTGCGCGGCTTGGCGAACTGGCCCGCCATGCGGCCCACTTTCACCACCGGCAGCTTGCCCGCGAACGTCAGTACGACCGCCATCTGCAACAGCACGCGGAAGGTGTCGCGAATGTTGTTCGGGTGGAACTCGGCAAAGCTTTCCGCGCAGTCGCCGCCCTGGATCAGGAACCCCTGCCCCCGGGCAACTTCGGCCAGCTCGGCCTTCAGCGCGCGCGCTTCCCCGGCGAAGACGAGCGGGGGATAGCTGCGCAGCGTGGCCTCGACCGATTCGAGCGCCTGCCCGTCGTCATAGGCCGGCAGGTGCCGGGCCTCGTGCGACTTCCAGCTGTCGGGTGTCCAGTTGCGCGCCACGTGATCGTACTCTTTCGTAATCGAGGGAAAGCGCCATTGAACGCGACAGCGGGCCGCGCGGCAAGGGCAAATAACTTTCGGGCGGTGATGGCTGCGCTACGCCGCGCGCGCCCCTACCGGCCCGCCGGGGCCTGCGCCGGGGCGGCCGCCGGGCCGCGCACCAGTTCCTGCCCTTCGGGGATCACCGCGAGGCGGAAACCGGGCCGCACGGCGAGATACTTGCGCGCCAGCGCCTGCATCGCCTCGGGCGTGGTGACCGTGTAATCGTTGAGCAGCGACCGCACGAGCGCGACCCGGCGCGGATCGCGGGTCGCGCCTTCGAGCTGGTACATCCAGAACGTGTTGCCGGTCGATGCCCGGTTGATCAGCTGGCGCAGCGGCTCGGTCACCCGGGCCAGCTCGTCCGCGGTCGGCGGGTTGGCGACGAGGTCGCTCGCGATCTCGTCCGCCGCGGCGAAGAAGGCGGGCACGTCTTCCGGCCGAAGCTGCGCGATCGCGGCGATGCGGCCGCCGTCGGCAAGGTCGGTGGGCCAGGAATTGGTCACCTGCGGGGCATAGCTGGCCCCGGCGCGTTCGCGCATCGCATCGATCAGGCGGTTGCTGAACAGGTTGGCGAGGATTTCAAGCTGGCGCGATTCGGGCAGCCGCTCGACCCCGCCGCCGGTCGGCCAGGCGATCACCGCCGCCGCCTGGTTGGCATCGCCGCGATGGTGCAGCACGACCGTGTCCGCCGAAGGGGCGGGGAAATCGGGCGTGCGCGCGGCAACCTCGGCCGGGATCGGGGTGCGCGGCGGCAGCGCGCCGAACGTGCGCCGCAGCGCTTCCAGCGTCGCCTCGCGGTCGAACTCGCCGAAGATCGCGACTTCGACCGGCCCCTGGGCCAGCAGCGGCTCCCACACCGCGCGGAAGCCTTCGGGCGTCGCCTGTTCGAGCGTCGCGAGGTCCGGCGTGGCATAGCGCGGATCGCGGTCGCGCAGGTAATACTCGAGGTCGCGGCCGAGCACGGAGCCCGGGCTGGTGGCGAGGCTTTCATAGGCCAGCCGCGCGGCCGCCTTGGCCCGCATCACCGGGTTCTCGTCCCACCGCGGCATCGCCAGCTTGGCGGCGAAGAGATAGAGCTGGTCGTCGAGGTCCGCCTTGCGCGTCTGCGCGGCGAAGGTGAACACCGATTCCTCGATCCCGAAATCGAACGCCATCTTGCGCCCGGTGGAAATGCGGTCCAGCTCCTCCTGCCCCAGGTCGGCGAGGCCCGACTGGACCAGCGCCCGCTCGCCCAGCTCGCGATAGACCGCGTCGCCTGCGTCGAAGGCGCGCATCCCGGCGCCGAAGCGCACGCGCACGGCGACGCGGCCCGGTTCGGCCTCGTTCGCCCACAGGATCGCGGTGACGCCGTTGTCGAGCTCGACCCGCTCGATCCCCAGCAGGCCGAGCGGCTCGACGCTGGCAACCTGCCCCGGATCGCCGATCGCGGGCATGTCCTCGAACGCGATCGGCGTCGCGTCGAGCCGCGCGCTGGAATCGGGCGCGACATCGCGCGCCAGCGCGGCGCGGATGGCCGCGGCGTCGGCTTCCCCCCGGGCCGGGGTGACATAGACGGCGCGCACGACGTCGCCGTCGAACAGCGCGCGGGTGTGTTCGAGCACCGCGGCCGGGGTCAGCTTGTCGCGCATCCCGCGAAACACGGTCAGCACGGTTTCGGGCGCGGCCACCGTCTCGCGGATATCGACCGCGTTGACGATGTCGTCGGCCAGCTTGGAACCGGCCATGACCGCGCGCTGTTCCACCATGCTGGCGAAGACCACGTCGAACTCGGCCACTTCGCGCGCGATTTCCTCTTCCGAAGGCGGCGTGGCGAGCGCGTCGGCGATCACCGCGCGAACGTCGGCCACCGCCGCCTGCCAGTCGCCCGAAAGCGGCGCGACGGTGACGAACGTCGCGTCGGTCGAGCGGCTGACGTCGTCCTGCTGGACCTGGGCGTAGAGATAGGACCCGCCGGCGCGCGCCCGCGCCTCCAGCCGGCGGTTGATCAGGGCCTGGGCCAGCGCGTCGGTCAGCAGCCCTTCGTTGTAGACGATCGTGTCATCGACCTGGCGCCAGGGGCGCATGATCGCGTAGGTCAGCGTGCGCGGCATGTCGGGTTCGACCAGGACCGCGGTTTCGCCGACCGGGTTCTTCCCCGTCGCGCCGGGCGGCGGGACCGGGTCGCCGAAGCTCGGCGCCTCGACGTGCGGACCCTCGCCCTGCCAGTCGCCGAACCATTCTTCCACCAGCTGCGCCAGGCGGATCGGATCGACGTCGCCGGCGGCGACGATCACGGTGTTTTCGGGCCGGTACCAGCGCGCGTGGAAGGCCTGCATCGCCTCGGCCGTCGCGCCGGTCAGCGTCGCCTCGGTCCCGATCGGCATCCGTTCCGCCAGCGGCTGGCCGGCGAACAGCGTCTTGCGCGTCCCCTCGACCACCCGCTCGGCCGCGCCGCCGCGCTCGCGCTTCTCGGCGAGGACGATCGGCACTTCGGCGGCGAGGTTCGCCTCGGTCAGCACCGGCTCGCGCATCATGCCCGAAAGCAGCTTGAAGCTTTCCTCCAGCGCTTCCGGCGTGGCGTTGGGCAGGTCGAGCTTGTAGACCGTGTGGGTCGGCGTCGTCTCGGCATTGGTGTCGCTGCCGAAGGTCGCGCCCAGCCGCTGCCAGGTCGGGATCGCCATGGCCGGGCCGAGATACTTGCTCTCGCGGAAGCTCAGGTGCTCCATCAGGTGGGCGAAGCCGCGCTCGTCGTCGCGCTCGTGCAGCGATCCGGCGTCGATGCGGATGCGGATCGAGACCTGGCGCGGCGGCACGCCGTTGCGGCGCACGGCGTAGCGCAGGCCGTTGTCCATTTCGCCGAACAGCCATTCCTCGTCGCGCGGGACGTCGCTGCCGCGATAGATCCACGGCACCTCGTCCCCGGTCTGCAGCGATTCGGGGATCTCGCGTTCCAGCGGGGCCCCTGTCGGCACCGATGCCGGTACCGGCGCCTGCGCCGAGGCAGCGGGCGCGAACAGGGCCAGGGGGAGGAGGAGCGCGAGGGGCCGGACGGCGCGCGGGAGATGAATCATGCCCGGCTTATAGGGGCCGGGGGCCTGAAGGGATAGTGAATGCGCGCGGCGCGGCCCGGCGGCCTTGTTCATGCCCGGCCCCGCCCCTACATCGCCCCCATGTTCATCGAGACCGAAACCACGCCGAACCCGGCCAGCCTGAAGTTCATGCCCGGCCGGCAGGTCATGCCCACCGGCACGCGCGAGTTCGCCTCGCCCGAGGCGGCCGAGGCGAGCCCGCTGGCCCAGGCGATCTTCGACACCGGCGAAGTGACCAATGTCTTCTTCGGCAGCGACTTCGTGGCCGTGACCGCCGCCCCCGGGGTGGAATGGAGCACGCTGAAGCCGCAGGTCGTCTCGATCCTGCTCGACCACTTCGTGTCCGAGGCGCCGCTGTTCGCCGGCGGCGACGCCAGCGGCATCGCCGTGCCGGGCGAGGCGGACATGCTGGTGGAGGAAGACCCGGCCGACGCCGACGTCGTCGCGCAGATCAACGAGCTGCTCGAAACCCGCGTCCGCCCCGCGGTCGCGGGCGACGGGGGCGACATCCAGTATCGCGGCTTCCGCGACGGGGTCGTCTATCTCCAGCTCCAGGGCGCCTGTTCGGGCTGCCCCAGCTCGACCGCGACGCTCAAGCACGGGATCGAGGGCCTGCTGAAGCACTACGTGCCCGAAGTGACCGAGGTTCGCGCGGCCTGACCGCAACCACGGGGAATGACGATGACCAAGCAATTCCACGGCCACGCCCTGTCCGAAGAGGCGCTGGACCAGCTCTTTCGCGAAGCGCGCAGCTACAACGGCTGGCTCGACAAGCCGGTGTCCGACGAGCAGATCGAGGCGATCCACGCGCTGATGAAGATGGGGCCGACTTCGGCCAACATGCAGCCCGCGCGGATCGTCTGGGCCAGATCGGCCGAAGCGCGCGAGAAGCTTTCGGCGCTGGCGATGGAAGGCAACCGCGAGAAGATCGAGACCGCGCCGGTCGTCGCGATCGTCGGTTACGACATCGATTTCCACGAGAACCTGCCCTGGCTGTTCCCGCATACCGATGCGAAAAGCTGGTTCGAAGGGGACGAGGACGGCCGGCGCAGCCACGCCTTCCGCAATTCCTCGCTCCAGGGGGCCTACCTGATGCTCGCCGCGCGGGCGCTGGGCCTCGATTGCGGGCCGATGTCGGGGTTCGACAACGCGGCGGTGGACAAGGCCTTCTTCGCCGACGATCCCAAGTTCGGCCCGCGCGTTCGCAGCAACTTCATCTGCGGAATCGGCTATGGCGACGCGTCGACGATCTTCGACCGCAGCCCGCGCCCCGATTTCGAGACGTTCTGCACCATCGCCTGACGGCCGGCCATGCGGACCCTGGCGATCGAATGCGCGACCGAAGCCTGTTCGGTCGCGCTTTTCGCAGGCGACGACCTGCTCGCGCACGATCACCGCGTGCTGGGGCGCGGCCATGCCGAACGGCTGGTGCCGATGATCGCCGACCTGCCCGATCGCGGCAAGGCAGCGCGGATCCTCGTCTCGCTCGGCCCCGGCAGCTTCACCGGGGTCCGGATCGGCATCGCCACCGCCCGCGCGCTCGCCTATGCCTGGGGCGCCGCGATCGCCGGCTATCCCACGCTCGCGCTGGTCGCGGCCATGGTCCGCGCGCAGCACCCCGGCCGCGCGGTCGGCGCCTGCACGGTCGGCGGGCACGGCGAATGGTTCGTCCAGTCCTTCGGCCCCGACGGCCTGCCGCGCGGCGAGGCGCGCTCGCTGGTGCCGGACGAGGCCGCGCGCGCGCTGGACGCCGATCTGGTCGGCGGGACGCGGGCCGAGGAATTCGTCGCCCTGCGCGGGCACGGCCAGGCCCTGCCGCTCCATCCCGATGCGCGCCATGCGCTGGCGATCCCGGCGGCCGCGCTCGAGGCGACCATTCGCCCCGCCTATGGCCGCCCGCCCGACGCGCGCCCCGCACCGGCGGGAAAGGGCGGCCACGGCGGAAAGAGCCATGCAGGGGCGCGCGGATGAACGACGATCTGGACCGGATCATGGCGGTGATGGACGCCGCCTTCGACCCGGCCTGGGCGGAGGCCTGGACGCGGCGCCAGGTCGGCGACTCGCTGGCCCTGCCCTCGACCCATTATGCCCTGGCCGACGCGCGCGGCGGCCTGCCCGCGCCGGGCGCGCCGGCGGCCGGCTTCACCCTCACCCGCCACGCGCCGGGGGAGGAAGAACTGCTGCTGATCGCGGTGCGCCCCGAATGGCGCGGGCGCGGGGTCGGCCGGGCGCTGCTGCGCCGCGCGCTCGACGCCGCGCGGGAACGCGGGGCGGAAAGGATGTTTCTCGAAATGCGGCACAACAACCCGGCGGAGGGGCTTTACAGGCAGATGGGGTTCGAGCCGATCGGGCGGCGTTCATCCTATTACCGCCTGCCCGACGGGCGGTTTCTCGATGCGATTACGTTCGGCTGTAAACTATAACCTTTGATTCAGGACGACCCAAGATTTGTCATGGGCACGTGCAGCAGGCCCCTTGAAATGTTATTGAAATGTTGCACTTGCTCGTTCAAGGGCGCACCGTGGTAAAAGTCCACGGGTTGTAGAAATACAATTTCGGCCAGCTGGCCTGTGTGAGGAAAATATGGACAACATCGAAAACGACATGGCGGAAACGCTCATCACGCTGACGTCGGACATCGTCGCAGCGCATGTCAGCAACAACAGCGTATCCGTGGACGAAGTGCCCTCGCTGATCTCCAACGTCTACGGCGCGCTGGCCGGGCTCGGCGGCGGCGAGACGCAGGAAGAGACCCCGCCCGAACCGGCGGTGTCGGTGCGCGCCTCGGTCAAGCCGGATTACATCGTCTGCCTCGAAGACGGCAAGAAGCTGAAAATGCTCAAGCGTTACTTGCGGACGAATTACGACATGTCGCCGGAAGAATACCGCGCGCGCTGGAACCTGCCCGCCGACTACCCGATGGTCGCGCCCAACTATGCCGAGAAGCGGCGCGAACTGGCCAAGAAGATCGGCCTCGGCCGCAAGCCCGGCCAGAAGCGCGGCCGGCGCAAGAAGGACGCCGAATAAGGCCCTGCGCCAGGCGCCCGGACAGACGCTCGTAAGGGCGCCCGAGCGGGAGCTTGAGAAGAACGCCCGGTGCCGTTAAGGCAACCGGGCGTTTCTTGTTTTCTGTCATAGGGTAGCCAGTGTCCCAGCGGATCGACCTCGAACAACTGTGCGCCGACCGCGGGCTGCGCATCACCGAACAGCGCCGCGTCATCGCGCGCGTTCTTTCCGAGAGCGACGACCACCCCGACGTCGAGCAGCTGCACCAGCGCGCCTCGGCAATCGATTCGAAGATCTCGATCGCCACCGTCTATCGCACCGTGCGCCTGTTCGAGGAAGCCGGCATCCTCGACCGGCACGATTTCGGCGACGGACGCGCCCGCTACGAGGCCGCGCCCGAGGCGCACCACGATCACCTGATCGACGTGGAAAGCGGCAAGGTGGTCGAATTCGTCGATCCCGAGCTGGAGGCGCTGCAGAAAGTCATCGCCGAACGGCTGGGCTATCGCCTCGTCGATCACCGGATGGAACTCTACGGCGTCAAGCTGGACCGCGGCGACAAGGCCGACTGATGGACCGCGCGCTGCGCGAGGCGGCGGCACGCGGGGAAAGCACACCGATCTCGTTCGCCGGCTGGCTGCGCTTTGCGCTGCGGCTGGCGGCGCTGCTGGTGGCGCTGCTCGTCTGCGTCCCGCTGCATTACCTCTATCGCCTGTTCGCCTATGGCTCCCCCTTCCCGCGCCTGTTCCTGGGCCTCGCCGCGCGGATCGCCGGCGCGCGGGTCGAACGGATCGGCGTCCCGCTGCGCCGCGACGTGTTCTTCATCGCCAACCACGTATCGTGGATCGACATCCTCGCGCTGGCGGGCGCGAGCGGGACGGCCTTCGTCGCCAAGGCGGAACTTGGCCGCGCCCCGGTGGTCGGCTGGCTCAGCCGGCTCAACCGCACCGTCTTCGTGGAGCGCGAGAACCGGCTCGGCGTCGCCGAACAGATCAACGCCCTGCGCGAGGCGCTGCAGGACAACTGGTCGATCACCGTCTTTCCCGAAGGGACCACCACCGACGGGCGCTCGCTCCTGCCGTTCAAGACCTCGATGCTCTCGGTCCTCGAACCGCCGCCGCCCGGCGTCCTCGTCCAGCCGGTCCTGGTCGATTACGGCCCGGTGGCGGAAGAGATCGGCTGGATCGGCGACGAAGGCGGGCTGAACAATGCGCGCCGCGTGCTCGCGCGCAAGGGGACCTTCACGGTCCGGCTCCATTTCCTCGAACCCTTCAGCCCCGAGGAATTCCGCGGTCGCAAGGCGATCGGCGCGCGCGCCCGGGCCGCGATCGAGGCCGCGCTGCTGACCACGCTGGGCGAGCCGCTGCGCCCCTTTGCCCACGACGTCGTGCCCGTGCGCTACCACGCGCCGCGCGACTAGGCGCCCTGCCGCCCGCCCCCTCCCGCGCGGGAGTTTCAAACCGCCCTCACCTCGGCTATAGGCGCGCGCCATGCGACAGAGTGCCCCTCCCCGGACCTACAGGGTCAAGAGCTTCGGCTGCCAGATGAACGTCTACGACGGCGAGCGCATGGCCGAGCTGCTGGCCGCGAAAGGGATCGCCCCCGCGCCCGAGGGCGAGGAGGCGGACCTCGTCGTGCTCAACACCTGCCATATCCGCGAGAAGGCGGCGGAGAAGGTCTATTCCGACATCGGCCGCCTGGCCAAGGCGGGCGAGGCGCGCGGGCGCAAGCCGATGATCGCGGTCGCCGGCTGCGTCGCCCAGGCCGAAGGCGAGGAGATCATGGCCCGCGCCCCGGCGGTGAGCATGGTCGTCGGCCCCCAGGCCTACCACCGCCTGCCCGCGATGATCGACCGCGCGGTCGCCGGCGAGCGCGCGACCGATACCGACATGCCGCCGATCGCCAAGTTCGATGCCCTTCCCGCCCGGCGCACCAGCCCGCCGGCCGCGTTCCTGACGGTGCAGGAAGGGTGCGACAAGTTCTGCACCTACTGCGTCGTGCCCTATACCCGCGGCGCGGAAATTTCGCGCCCCTACGGCGACCTGGTGGCCGAGGCGCACCGCCTGGTCGAGGCCGGCGCGCGCGAAATCACCCTGCTCGGCCAGAACGTTTCGGCCTGGAGCGGGGAGGACGCGCGCGGCCGCGCGATCGGGCTGGCCGGGCTGATCCGCGACCTCGCCGAAATCGACGGCCTCGCCCGCATCCGCTACACCACCAGCCACCCGGCAGACATGGACGACGCGCTGATCGCCGCCCATGGCGAGATCGACAAGCTGATGCCGTTTCTCCACCTGCCGGTCCAGGCGGGCAGCGACCGCGTGCTCAAGGCGATGAACCGCAGCCACACGGCCGAAAGCTACCTCCGCCTGCTCGAACGCTTCCGCGCCGCGCGGCCCGACCTGGCGCTGTCGGGCGATTTCATCGTCGGCTTCCCGGGCGAAACCGACGCCGAGTTCGAAGAGACGCTGCACCTGGTCGACGCGGTCGGCTATGCCCAGGCCTTCAGCTTCAAGTATTCGCCGCGCCCCGGCACCCCGGCGGCGGCGATGGAAGGCCAGGTCCCGCGCGAGGTGATGGACGAGCGGCTGCAGCGGCTCCAGGCCGCGCTCAACCGCGACCAGCTTGCCTTCAACCGCGCCTCGGTCGGCCGGACCTGCGCGGTCCTCGTCGAACGCAGGGGCAAGCACCCGGGCCAGTGGCTGGGCAAGTCCCCCTGGCTGCAATCGGTCTGGTTCGAAGGCGAGGCGGCGATCGGCGACCTCGTGACCCTCGAGCTCGCCGAAGCGGGCCCCAACTCGCTCGCCGGCAGGCTGCCTCAGTCGGCGGTTTCCGCCACCTCGTAATTGGCCGAGCGATAGGCCGACCAGGTCGCGTCGTGGATCGCCGCCCCGCGCGCGGTGGGCGGCAGCTTGTAGAGCGCGCCGAGATAGGCCCGGTCGAACGACGTCAGCCCGTCGGGCGCGTCGCCCGCTTCGGCAAAGAGCGAAAGGATGGTCGGCACGCCCGCCCCACCGCCTTCCGAGACGCCGCCTTCCGAGACATCGCCTTTCGAGACGTCGTCGGTCGGCGCGAAGAGGCGCATCGTGGCGTAATCGGCCAGTTGCTGCAGCGACTTGCCGGGCACGTGGGCATTGTCGAAAACGACGATCGACCCCTCGATGTCCACCCGTAGCTGCTGCGAAATATTGCTCGCGAACGGCTGCTTGTTCATCTGCACCTCGCGCGGGGGATTCCCGACCACCATCGTCGCGAATTCCTTGCCGTCGGCGCCCTTCACCTCGGTCGCCTGCCAGGCCTGCACCGCGCCGTTGCCGCGCATGATCCGATCGTACTCGTAATCGAGCAGGGTATCGAACAGCCAGGGCTCGGCCTTGCGCAGGCGCTCGATCTCCGCCCGGCTATCGCTGGCGAACGCGATCAGGGTGTTCACCTGGCATCCCGGCCCCAGCACCGGGATGCCCAGCTCGCGCGCATTGTCCTCCACCCGATCGATCAGGACATGGGCGAAGCTTTCGGTCATCCCGTGAACCCCCACGCAGATGGCGGAATAGCGGCGCGATATCGGCTTGTCGGTACGCGGGCGGCGCGTGATCCGGCGAGTCAGCGTCTCGACCTTGCGCTCCACCTCCTCCAGCTGGGCCTCGACCACGATCTCCCCGGACGGCGGAGACGATGCGGTCCCTTCCTGCGCCCGGGCGTCGCCGCCTGCCAGCAGGACCGCGACGATCCCCGCCACTGCACCCTGCCCCCACCCTGCGATGACCATGCCCGGTCCCTTTCCTTCTATCCGGCCTGAACAGCATCCGGCCTGGACAGCCGGCCAGCCGTGCGCCGTTCTACCGCCGCTGGCCGCCCGGCGCCACCGCCGCGCGGCATAATCGCGCCACTTTGGCGACAGTTCGATAACAATCCACTGCCGCGTGCAGGGACCGAGCTTGCCTCCCGCGCGTTGCCATCTAGATTCGGGGCAGCGACGAAAGGATTGCATGGGACGCAAACCGCATAGCGCCGACAGGCCGATCTCCCCGCCGCCCAGCCCGCAGCGGGAGATCCGGCGGGCGAGGACCGAGCTGAGCTTCGACGACCAGTCGCTGCTCGTTCCCCTGTTCGGCCAGTTCGACGCCAACCTCGTGCAGGTGGAGAACCGGCTGGGCGTGTTCATTTCGGCGCGCGGCGACAAGGTCCTGGTCGAAGGGCCGGAGGATTCGGTCGCCCGCGCGCGCGACGTGCTCCAGGCCATGTACAGCCGCCTCGCCCGCGGGGAGGAGCTCGACAGCGGAGCCATCGAATCGCTTGTCGCAATGTCGAACGAACCGACGCTGGAAGGGATCATCTCGGGCGACAGCGACGGCCCGCCGATCATGATCCGCACCCGGCGCAAGACGATCGTGCCCCGTTCCGCCGGGCAGATTCCCTACATGCGCCAGCTCGCGCGGGACGAGATCATCTTCGCGCTCGGCCCGGCGGGGACGGGCAAGACCTACCTCGCCGTGGCCCAGGCCGTCAGCCAGCTGATCACCGGCAATGTCCAGCGCCTGATCCTCAGCCGCCCGGCGGTCGAGGCGGGCGAGCGGATCGGCTTCCTGCCCGGCGACATGAAGGAGAAAGTCGATCCCTACCTGCGCCCGCTCTACGACGCGCTGTACGACTGCATGCCCCCCGAACAGGTCGAGCGGCACCTGATGTCGGGCGTGATCGAGGTCGCCCCGATCGCCTTCATGCGCGGGCGCACGCTGGCCGACGCCTTCGTGATCCTGGACGAGGCGCAGAACACCACGCGCGAACAGATGAAGATGTTCCTCACCCGCTTCGGGCAGAACAGTCGCATGGTCGTGTGCGGCGATCCCCGGCAGGTCGACATCCCCGGCGGCGACGCGACCAGCGGTCTGGCCGACGCGGTCTCGCGGCTGGAAGGGGTCGAGGGGGTCGCCGTCAGCCGCTTCACCGCCGCCGATGTCGTGCGCCACCCGATCGTGGGCCGGATCGTCGAGGCTTACGAGGGCCCGGCCGAATGAGCGCGCGGCAACCGGGCCCGGCGACCGGGCGGCGCGCGGGAAAGGCGGCACGCTGATGGACCTCGACATAGAGATCGACGGCTGGCCCGGCACCCACGACTGGGCCGAGCTGGCCTATCGCGCGGCGGAGGCGGCGGAAAAGGTCGCCCCCGAACTGGCCAACCGCCGCCTGACCGCGAGCGTCCTGTTCACCGTGGACGAGGACATGCGCCGGTTGAACCGCGAATGGCGCACGAAGGACAAGCCGACCAATGTCCTGTCCTTTCCCATGCTCCTGCGCGACGAGCTGACCGGACTCGCGCCCGAAGGCGGCCCGGAAATGCTGGGCGATCTGGCACTTGCCTGGGAAACCTGCCGGCGCGAGGCAGCGGAAAAGGGAATCGCGACCGAGGACCACACCGCGCACCTGCTGGTCCACGGGTTCCTGCATCTCGCCGGGTACGACCACGAGATTTCCGACCGCGATGCCGACGCGATGGAGGCGCTGGAAATAAAGGCGCTTGCGATTCTGGGCCTCCCGGACCCATATGGCGACCGGGACAACCAGGAGCACGCTTGAGGGCCATGCCCGATTCCGAAAATTCAGCCGGAGATGTGGACAGTAGAAGCGGGCTGTGGCTCGCGATCCGCAGGTTCTTCGATAGCGAGGGCGACCGTTCGCTGCGCGCGCAGCTGGAAGAGGCGATCGACGAGCACGAGGACGAGGAAACCGCCAACGGGGGGGACGACACCCGCACCGATGGCGACCTGTCGCTCGTCGAACGCCAGATGCTGCGCAACATCCTGCACTTCAGCGAACACGATGCCGACGACATGGCCGTGCCGCGGGGGGAAATCGTCGCGGTCGAGGCGACGATCGGCTGGGACGCGCTGGTCGCGACCTTTTCCGAGAACGGCCATTCGCGCATGCCGGTCTATCGCGACACGCTCGACGACGTGATCGGGATGATCCACATCAAGGACGTCTTCCCCTATCTCGCGCAGGGCAAGCCCCCGCCCGACGACTGGACCGTGCTGATGCGCCAGCCGCTCTACGTGCCCCAGGCGCGCGGCGCGCTCGATGTCCTGGCCGACATGCGCGCGCAGCGCACCCACCTCGCGGTGGTGGTGGACGAGTTTTCGGGCACCGACGGGATCATCACGATCGAGGACCTGGTCGAGGAAATCGTCGGCGAGATCGAGGACGAGCACGACGAGACGCCCGAACAGTGGATCGTGCCGATCGGCGAAGGCATGTGGGACTGCGACGCCCGGGCCGAGCTGGAGGACGTGGCCAAACAGGTCGATCCGCGCCTCGCCGAAGTCGAGGAATCGGTCGATACCCTGGGCGGGCTGACCTTCATCCTCGCCGAACAGGTGCCGCCGGTGGGGACGGTCGTCAGCCATCCCAGCGGCTGGCGGATCGAGGTGACCGCGGGCGACGCCACCCATGTCACGCGCCTGCGCCTGCACCCGCCCGAAGACATGCCGGTCGAAGCCTGATGCCCAAGCCCATCCGCCGCCTGCCGCCGCTGCGCGCGCTGGAAGCCTTCATGCGCACGGTGCGCCTGGGCTCCGCGCGCGCGGCGGCCGAGGAAATCGGCCTCAGCCCCTCGGCCCTCTCGCGCAGGATCGGCAACCTGGAGGAATTCGTCGGCAAGAAGCTGTTCACCCGCGCCCGCCAGGCGATGCAGCTGACCGACGAAGGGCACCAGTTCTACGAGGCGGTCAGCCCCCATTTCGAGGCGCTGGCCCGCGCGGTCGAAGGGCAGTCGGAAAACCTCTCGCTCCTGCGCCTGCACCTCGGCGTGCTGCCACTGTTCGGCACCCAGCGGCTGTTCCCGCGGCTGACCGAGCTGCGCGAACTGCACCCGCGGCTGCATATCGACATCGACACCGGGCCCCATCTCGAAACGCGCGTGGGCGACACGCTCGACGCGGCGATCATCCTCTCGCGCGGGCCGGACCGTTCGCTCCACGCGGTGCGGCTCGACTACAACCGGGTCCACGCGATCTGCCGCCAGGAACTGGCCGATACCCTGGGGACGGAGCCCGATATCGAACGGCTGGCGAAGCAGACCTTCCTCGTCCACACCGAGCTGCCGGCGAGCTTCGAGGCGTGGAAGCGCGCGCTCGACCTCGACGACCTCGAGCCGGCGGCGATCGACCATTACGATTCGGGCCAGCTGATCCTCGAGGCGGCGGCCCAGGGGCTGGGCATCGCGATCATGCACGACGATCACTATCGCCGCGCGACCGACCGGCGGCTGACCAACCTCTTCGGGGCCGAAGTCGAAAGCCCGTACAGCTACTGGTTCGTGTGCAAGCCCGCCGCGCTGGAAGAACGCCCGGTGCGCCTGTTCCACGACTGGCTGGTCAAGGCCGAGCTCTAGGCCCCTCGGCCGACCGGCTTCCTGCGCGCAGGCCGGCCCTGCACAAAGGCGGCCGCCGGGCCGCCGGCTGCCTCAGTCCTCGTCGATCCGCCGCTTGTGCCGGCAGACGCCCTGCGGCGGCGGGTCCACCCCCGGGTGGCCCTTGCCCGGCGGGCCGCATTCGACCGCCGGCTTGGCAATCGCGTTCGCGTCCAGCGAGGCCAGGGCGTCCGGGTCGCCATAGGCGGCGATCCAGGTCAGGCATTCGGCCAGCTTGCGGACCGAGTGGTCTTTCCACGGCGCGCCGCGCGGGCGGCAGTTCACGACCAGCATGTCTTGCAGGAACATCGCGCTGCCCGTCGGCAAGCCGCGCAGCGCCTCCCCCCGCTCGGCAACCGCCAGCCGCCGGTTGCCCGCCGGCGTCTCGGGCGCGGAAAAGCGCGGGGAAGGATTGAAGGCGTAGGATCGCGCCCGCTCTTCGCGCAGGGCGACGTAAGTGGCGATCGCCCCGCCCAGCGAATGGCCGGTCAGCGTGATCGGCACCGCGTCCAGCCCTTGCGCGTCGAGCGTCTTGCGCTGTTCGGCATAAGTGTCCCAGCCGCGATCGTTGTGCTGCGCGCGGATATTGCCGAAGACCCAGTCGTCGAAGCTGTCCATCTCGGTCCCGCGGAAGGCGATCACCCGCTCGACCAGGGTGCGCTGCCCCCCGGCGTCCCCGCCGTGCCCGCCGTCTTCAGGGCCGTCTTCGGGGCCGTCTTCGGGGTCGTCTTCGGGGCCGAACCGGTCGTAGACGACATAGGCATATCCGGCCTCCCCCTCGTGCGCGGGGCCGGCCTGCCGAAACCCGGCGGGGGGCCGGGGAAATTCCTCGTCGTCCTTGTAGCTGTTGTTGGCGAGCTGGGCATAGGCCCAGCTCTCTTCCGCCATGGCGCGGGTGAAGCCGCACCAGCCGCCCGGCTCGTAGACGCAGGGCGCGCGGGCCTGCGTCAGGTCGGTGGCGCAGGCGGGCAGCATCGCCGCCGCGCCCACGGCCACCAGGGCCCGCAGGAAACGGGCCACCGCGGTCAGCTCACCGTGGCCTTGACGATCTTGCCCGGCGCGCGCGGCGGCTCGCCCTTGGGCAGGGCATCGACGTGTTCCATCCCGCTCTCGACCTGGCCCCAGACGGTATATTGCCCGTCGAGGAAATGGGCATCGTCGAAGCAGATGAAGAACTGGCTGTTCGCGCTGTCGGGCACCTGGGTCCGCGCCATCGAGCAGGTTCCGCGCACGTGCGGTTCGCTGTTGAACTCCGCCTTCAGGTCGGGCCGGTCGCTGCCGCCCATGCCGGTGCCGGTCGGATCGCCGCCCTGCGCCATGAAGCCGGGGATCACGCGGTGGAACACGACCCCGTCGTAAAACCCTTCCTTCGCCAGCTCGGTAATGCGTTCGACATGTCCCGGTGCCAGGTCGGGGCGCAGCTTGATCACGACATCGCCGCCCTCCCCGTCGCCGGTGTCGAGCGTGAAGGTAAGCGTCTGATCGGTCATGGCGAAACTGTCTCCTGTTCGAATTCAGCGCCGGTATAGGCCGCTGGCGCGCAATGTCACCCCGGCGCGCGCTTGCTTTTGCCTGCCCGGGCCGTAGAGCAAGGCCGATGCCGCAGGACACGCGCGAGGACGAGACCATTCTGGCCGATCCGCTGCCGGCGGAGGATGGCGCGCACCCCGATGACCGGGTCGACGACGAGCGCCACGACGAGGAAAACCGGCTGAAACCCGACTTCGTGCGGGCCGTGCGCGACGCGCTGGAACGCGGCGACGACGGGGCCGCCCACGACCTCGTCGAACCGCTCCACCCGGCCGACATCGCCGACCTGCTCGAGCTGCTCGAACGCGACGAGCGGCGCGAACTGGCCGCCGCGATCGCCGACCTCGTCAGCTCGGACGTGATCGCCGAGCTCAACGACTACGTCCGCGACGACATGATGGAGGCCCTGCCCCCGGGCGCGGTCGCCGCCATTGCCGAACAGCTGGAGACCGACGACGCGGTCCAGCTGATCGAGGATCTCGAGCCGGCCGAACAGCGCGCCGTGCTCGACGCGCTCGACGCCGAGGACCGCGCGGCGATCGAGAGCGCGCTCGCCTACCCGGAAGAAACCGCCGGGCGCCTGATGAGCCGCGATTTCGTGGCCGTGCCCGAGCACATGACCGTGGGCGACCTGATCGATTTCCTGCGCGAGGAAGGCAACCTGGCGAACGATTTCTGGGAAATCTTCGTCGTCGACCATGCCCACCACCCGGTCGGCACCTGCATGCTCAGCTGGATCCTGCGGACCCCGCGCTCGGTCGCGCTGACCGACGTGATGAAGCGCGACCAGACGCTGATCCCGGTCACGATGGACCAGGAAGAAGTCGCGCTGATGTTCCAGAAATACGCGCTGATCTCGGCCGCGGTGGTCGATGCCAGCGGGCGCCTGGTCGGCCAGATGACGGTGGACGACGTGGTCCACATCATCTCCGAAGAAGCGGGCGAGGACGTGCTCCTGCTCTCGGGCGCCGGCGAAGGCGACATCAACGAACCGATCCGCGACGCCTATACCGCGCGCGTGCGCTGGCTGATCGCGAACCTCGGCACGGCGCTCGTCGCCAGCTTCATCATCGCCATGTTCGGCGCCGCGATCGAGGAACTCGTCGCGCTGGCGGTGCTGATGCCGATCGTCGCCAGCATCGGCGGCAATGCCGGGACCCAGACGATGGCCGTCACCGTCCGCGCGATCGCGATCAACCAGCTCACCCGCGCCAATACCGGGCGGATATTGTGGCGCGAAATGCGCGTCGCCCTGCTCAACGGCGCCACCGTCGCTCTCGTCCTCGGCGCGGCCACGGCGGCGATCTTCGGCCCCCCGCTGGGGGCGGTGATCGCGACGGCCATGGTGGTCAACGTCGCGGTGGCCGGGCTGGCCGGGGTCCTGGTGCCGGTGATGTTCGAACGGCTGCGGCAGGACCCGGCCGTCGCCAGCTCGGTCTTCGTCACGATGATCACCGATTCGATCGGCTTCCTCGCCTTCCTCGGCCTCGCGGTCGCCAGCGGGGTCGCCGGATGACGGCTTGAGCCGGGCGGCCCCAGCGCCCATATCGCACGGCCCATGCCGCTGCACATGACCAAGATCGCCTTCCGCTCGAAGAACCTCGACACCCTGCGCGCCTGGGTGGAGAAGGGGCCGGAACCGCACATGACGACCCGTTACCTGCCCAAGCGGCACGAGGAGATGGTCGGCGGATCGCTCTACTGGATCATGGACCACGCGCTCGTCGCGCGCAGCGAGATCCTCGGCTTCGAGAAGCGCGACGACGGGCGCTGGACGATCCGCCTCGCGCCGCGACTGGTCCGGGTCGAGCCGCGGCCGAAGCGGGCGCACCAGGGCTGGCGCTACCTGGCCGACGAAGATGCCCCGCGCGACCTGCCCGAGGGGGAGGACCACGGCGACGTCCTGCCCGGCAAGATGATGAACAGGCTGATCCGCCTGGGCCTCGTGTAACCGGGTTCCCCCGGGCCGCCTGGCGCGCCGGGCGGGCCAGGCGTGACCGAATGGTTAACGCCGGCGTCACACTGCGGCAAAGATGGGCGGCCATGGCGCCGCAGCCGGTTGCCCGAACCGGGCCGCAGAACCAGGACCGCCCGCCTTGCTCAAGACCCCAGGCCTCTGGGCCTCCGACACCGCCGTTTCCCGGCCCTCGCAGCTGGCGACCGCCTTGCGCGGGGCGTGGGACCGCGCGACCGCCACGATCGCCGGGCGCATTCGCCTCTTCGCGATGTTCTTCGTCGCGCTGCTGGTCGCGCTCGGCCTCGTCCTCGGCGCCGTCTTCTACCAGCTGACCGCGAGCAACCACGCCGCCTCCGTCTATGCCCGCGGCTCGCTCGCCGCGTCCGAACTGACCACGGCGATCGCCGAAAGCCGCTATCACTCCGCCCGCTATGCCGTGACCGGCGCGCCGGAGGAGATCGCCCGCGCGCGGCAGACCCTGGCCAACGCGCGCCAGCGCCTGACCGAGACGCGCGACGGCGCGGGGGACATCGGCGCCGAGGCGATCGAGGCGATCTCCTGGCTCGACGTCCAGGTCGACGGGTTCGAGGCGGAGCTCGACGCGCTGGAAAGCTCGATCGCCGCCTATGGCCCGTCGGACAGCGCGGTCGGGCTCGCCGCGGCGATCGACGTCAGCGGCGAATTGCTGGCCGGCCAGGCGCGCGAGGTCGAAAGCACGCTGGCGCGGCGCACGCGCGAGGCCCACGCCCGCCTGGCCGACCTCAACCGCACGCTGACCGGGGCGGTGATCGTGCTGATCGCGGCCTGCGTCGTCGCCGCGCTTCTCGCCGCCCGCTTCCTCGTGCGCCAGGTGGCCGGGGCGATCCGCGAGTTCACCGCATCGATGAGCGGGCTGGCCGCGGGCGACCAGACGGTGCCGATCCCGGGCACGACCCGCGGCGACGAGATCGGGGAAATGGCCCGCGCGCTGGTCGTCTTCCGCGAGGACGCGCGCGAACTCGCCGCGCTGCAGGAGGAATCGGCCCGCCGGTCGGAAGAGAAGCTCGCCGCGCGCGACCGCCAGGCCGAGGTGCTGCGCGATCTCGCGAGCCGGTTCGAACGCACGGTGGGCGAAGTCGTCGGCGGGATCGCCGCCGCCTCGAAACAGCTCGAGGGCGCGGCCGGCGAAATGGCCCGCTCCGCCGAACAGGCGGCGAGCCACGTCGATGGCGTGGCCGGTTCGATGGAGGAGGCCAGCCGCGGGGTCGCGATGGCGGCCGCGACAGGCGAGCAGTTCGCCGCCTCGATCCGCGAGATCGGCGAACAGGCCGCCGGCTCGGCCGAACGCGCGCGCCACTCGCTCGGATCGGTCGACGCGGTCGATGCGACGACCGGCGAGCTGTCGCAGGCCGCGACGCAGATCGGCGAGATCGTCAGCCTGATCGATTCGATCGCCGAACAGACCAATATCCTCGCGCTCAACGCCACGATCGAGGCGAGCCGCGCGGGCCAGGTCGGCGCGGGCTTCGCGGTGGTCGCCAACGAGATCAAGGACCTCGCCCGGCGGACGCGCGAGTCGACCGGCGAGATCGCCGGCCAGGTATCCGCGGTGCAGCAGGCGAGCACGGCCAATATCGGCGCCCTGCGCGAGATCGGCGAACATGTCCGCAACGTGGAAGGCAATGCCAGCGCGATCGCCCGATCGGTGGAGGAACAGGGGATCGCCAGCCGCGACCTGGCGCACAGCCTCGACCTCGCCGCCAGCGGCACCGATTCGATCCGGGTCAGCCTCGACCGCGTGCGCGGCATGGTCCGCACGACCGACCGCTCGGCCGAACAGATGCTCGCCGCCGCCGGCGACCTGCACCGCCAGGCGGAGCGGCTGCGCGCGCAGGTCGACGATTTTCTCGCCTACGTGCGCCGCGCCTGATCGCCGGAACGCTGGAACGCCGGGGCGCCCCCCGCCGTTGGTGGGGTAACAGGAGCCCCCGCCGCTGGCGGGGCAAGAAGGAGATCGACCATGACCGAGCGCCAGTCGCGCCATCCCGACAACGACCTGATCGACGAACTGACCGAGGGCGAAACCCCCTCGCAGCAAAGCTCCGCCGGGGGCGAGGTCAATCGCCGGGTCGGCAAGCGGGGCGAGGAAGCCCGCGCGACCGATCCCGAGAACCGCGAGCCGGTCGTCGGCTCGGACAACCCGGGCGAAGACGCGAAGAAGGGGCCGAAGACGCGGGCCGCGATCCAGCGGGACCGCGAGAGCTGACGCCGGCCGGCGCGGCGCGCGCTCAGGCCTTCGCCGCCACCCGGCGCAGCGCGTTGACGTAACTGTCCACCGGCTGCGCGCCGGGGACCAGGAACTTGCCCGCGATCACCATCGCCGGCACCCCGGTGATGTTGAGGTCGAGCGCCTGGCGCTGTTCCGCGCGCACCCGCGCGGCCAGCGCCGCGTCGTCCAGCGCGGCGCGGGCGGCCGCGCGGTCGAACCCGGCTTCCTCCGCCACGTCGAGCAGGACGTCCTCGTCGCCGATCGGCCGGCGGTGATGGAAGTGCGCGGCGAACAGCGCGAGCTTGAGCGCGCCCTGGCGTTCCGGCCCGGCGCTGTCGAGCGCCCAGGCGAGCAGGCGGTGCGCGGCAAAGGTGTTCCACATCATTGCCGGGGGCGGTTCCCCGTCCCCCTGCCATTCGAGCGAGACGCCGGCCTCCTGCGCCATCGCGCGCATCTGCTCGCGCACGGCCTGCCCCTCGGCCGCGCTGCGCCCGTACTTGCGGCGCAAGTGCGCTTCCTGTTCCTCGCCCTCGGGCGGCATGTCGGGGTTGAGCTCGAACGGGCGCCAGCGGATCTCGGCGGCAATCTCGCCCTCGAGCCGGTCCAGCGCCTGGCGCAGGTTGCCCCAGCCGACCAGGCACCACGGGCACATGACATCGGACCAGATATCGATCGTCAGCGTCTTCATCGGGAAATCCACCATTCGAGGAGATGATGCGCGATCGCGTGCGGCGGCGGCGCGCCGAAGGGCGCATCGGCCGCCCCGTCGAGCGCCGCGGCGACCTGTTCGCGCGCGAACCAGCGCACGTCGGCCAGCTCGGTCTCGTCGATCGTCACCGCGTCATCGTCGGCATGGGCGTGGCAACCGATCATCAGCTGGCTGGGAAAAGGCCAGGGCTGGCTGGCGATATAAGTCACGTCGCGCACGCGCACCCCCGATTCCTCCAGCACTTCGCGCGCCACGGCCTCCTCGATGCTCTCGCCCGGCTCGACGAACCCGGCCAGCGCCGAATAGCGTCCCTCCGGCCAGCCCAGCCCGCGGCCCAGCATCAGCCGCCCGGAATGTTCGACCAGCATGATCGTGACCGGGTCGGTCCGCGGGAACTGCGGGGCGCCGCAGCCGCCGCTGTCCGCCACGCAGTCGCGCTGCCAGCCGCCCTTGGCGATCCGCGTCGGCCCGCCGCAGGCCGGGCAGAACCGGTGCCGGGCGTGCCAGTCGACCAGGCTGCGCGCGCCGCCGTAGAGCGCCAGGTCTTCGGGCGAGAGCGCGGCCATCAGGTTCCACAGTTGCGGGTTCGCCATGCGCGGGCGCGGATCGCCCTGCGGCGGCACGGCGGCGAAGCAGGCGCGGCCCGTGCCCCCGCCTTCCCCCCGGTCGAAGCCGAGGAAGACCAGTTCCGCATCCTCGGGCGCATCGGCCAGCGTGCCCCAGGCGAGCCGCCCGTCGCCGTCCAGCGCGGGCATCATCCCGTCGAGCGCGAGGAGCCGCGCGCGCCAGTTCATGTGGCCGGCCAGCGCCTCCCGGTCGGCACGCACGTTGTCCGCCCGGTCGAGCGCGCAGCCGGTGAAGGCCAGCACCTTGTCTGCCGCCTGAACCCTCACCCCTGCGCCCTCATCCCTGGGCCGTCGCCATGCCCGCGAGGTCCTTCACCACCGCGGCGGGGAAGGCGCCGTGGATCGGATAGGCTTCCGACGGCATGTACTGCGTGAACAGCGCGGCGCGCAGGCCCCGGCGCAAGTCGGCGAAGGCGACGGTGCCCGCGGCCCCGCCCCAGCCGAACGTGCCCGCCTGGTCGCCCAGCCCGACGCGCCCGCCGGCGCCGAAGCCCGACCCCTCGGCGAATGTGCCGCGGGTGCTGACCCCGTCGGGCAGGAGGTTCGAGGTACCGAGCCGCACCGCCGCCTCGCTCAGCACGCGCTTGCCGCCGACCTGGCCATATCCGACCAGCATTTGCAGGAACCGGTCGTAATCGCGCGGGCTCGAGACCAGCCCGGCCCCGCCGAAGGGGAACGCAGGCGCATCGAGGAAGACCGAGACGCGCGCCGGGTCGAGCGGCACGAGGCGCCCGTTCATCACGCCGTAGTTGGTCGTCAGCCGCCCCGCTTCGCCCGGCGGCACGCGGAACCAGGTGCTCGTCATCCCCAGCGGATCGAACAGGCGTTCCTTCAGGAACACGTCGAAGGGCTTGCCCGCGACGACCTCGATCACGCGGCCGAGCAGGTCGAGCGAGACCGAGTAGCTCCAGCGCGTGCCCGGCTGCGCGACCAGCGGCAAGCGGGCGAGGTTGTCGGCGAAGGCTTCGAGGCTCGCGGCCGGCTCGCCCCGGCCGAAGACCGCGCCCAGCGGCAGCCGGGTCACCTGCCCGGGAACCGCGCCCGCGCGCTCGTAAGCGGCCCTGATCGGCCCTTTCTGGACGATCGAGTAGCCGAGCCCGGCGGTATGGGTGAGCAGGTGGCGGATCGTGATCGGCCGTTCGGCCGGTTCGAGGTCGGTGATCGACCCGTCGTAGGTCTTCTGCACCTTCATGTCGGCAAAAGCGGGCAGGATCTCCGCCAGCGGCTGGTCGAGGGCCAGCCGGTCGTCCTCGATCAGCGCCATCGCCGCCATGCCGGTGATCGGCTTGGTCATCGAATAGATCCGGTAAAGGCTGTCGATCCCCGCCGGCGCCGCCTGGCCGATTGCCAGCGTGCCGCGCGCGATCACGTCGGGCGCGCGCTGCTGCCAGCCGAGCACGGCGACCATGTTCGCCACCTTGCGGGCGGATACGTGCTCTTCCGCCAGCGCGATGACCGACGGCCAGTGCCCGGCATGGGCCAGGGCGGCGCGCCCGAACGGCAGGCCGGCCAGCGTCGCGCCCGCGCCCAGCATCGCCCCGCCCCGCAGCAGCGCACGCCGCGACAGCGCCGCAGTCTCGATCGTTCTCGATCCCATCGAACGGTCCCTTTTCGCCATCGGTTGCCTGCCGGTGTGCGGCATCGCGCCTGAACGGTCAATTGCCCCTTGCGGCACCGCGCTGTATTGCCAATACAGGACACATGCTGAACCTGCTTTCCATCCTCTTCGGGATCGTCGCGCTCGTGATCGTGATCCCCTCCACGATCCCCCTGCTCGGCTGGGGCAACTGGTTCGCCCTGCCGATCGTCGTGGTCGGCATCGGGGTGGGCGCGCTCTCTTCGTCCAACGGCGGGCGCAATTTCTGCCTGATCGTCTTCGCCATCGCGGTGATCCGCCTGATGCTGGGCGGCGGCATTATCTGACCGGGCCGTCATCTGATCGGGCCGTCCGGGCGTTCGCGATCGCGGCGGTGCGTGCGCGCCCCCGCCCGGGAACGCGGCTCTGGCGCCAAGTGAGATTTGGCGCCAAGTGAAACTTCAAGTGAGATTGATGGATTTCCCGCCAAAAACCCTCAACCACGGTTGAGTTTTTCCGGCACGAGGCCTTGCGGTCGCGCGCGATCGCCTGCCCCGCCCTGCTCCGGAAAAGGCGCCGCTCAGCCCGCCCTGGCGCGGCGCGCGGCCTTGGCGAAGAGGGTCGGCAGGCCCGCCGCGTCCAGCGCATCGAGCGGCCACCATTCCCCCTCCCCCGGCGGTGCCGCGCCGCCTTCCAGCACCATGACCTGCAGCTCGAGATCGAAATGGGTGAAGCCGTGGCGCACCGCGCCCGCCGGACGCCACGCGCCCGCCACCGGCGGTGTGCCGTCGCCGCCGGCCCGCGCGGACCAGCCGTCATCGGGCAGCGCGCGCATCCCGCCGAGCATTCCCCGGCCCGGCCGGCGCACCAGCCAGACGTGTCCGTCGCGCTCGATCCACCAGGCCGTGCCGGTGCGCGCGGGCTTCGCCTTCTTCGGTGCCTTGCGCGGGAAGCGCGCCGGATCGCCGGTGCGCCGGCCGGCACATGGCGCCGCCAGCGGGCAGCGCGGGCAGCGGGGCTCGCGCGCGGTGCAGATACCGGCGCCGAGATCCATCATCGCCTGCGCGAAATCGCCGGCTCGCGCCGCGGGCGCGATTGCCCCGGTCGCCGCGCGGATCGCCTTGCGCGCGCCGGGCAGGACCTCCTCCACCGCGAAGAGCCGGGCGACCACCCGCTCGACATTGGCATCGACCACCACCGCGCGCCGGCCGAAGGCGATCGCGGCGATCGCCGCCGCGGTATAGTCGCCGATCCCCGGCAGGGCGCGCAGGCCCGCCTCGGTATCGGGAAAGCCGCCCCGTTCGGCGACGGCGCGGGCGCATTTCACCAGGTTGCGCGCCCGCGAGTAATAGCCCAGCCCCGCCCAGGCGGCCATGACCTCCTCCTGCGGCGCATCGGCGAGCGCCTCCACGGTCGGCCAGCGGCGGGTGAATTCGGCGAAATAGGGCTTTACCGCGGCGACCGTCGTCTGCTGCAGCATCACTTCGGACAGCCACACGCGATAGGGTGCCGGCGGCGGCTCGCCCGGCGGGGCACGCCAGGGGAGCGCGCGAGCATGGCGGTCGTACCAGGCAAGCAGGAGGCTCGCCACGTCCGTTCCCGATCTCTCCCCGCTGGCAGTCACGCCCCGCCTATGGCATGGGCATGGGCGCAATGGAACGGGACGGCAAGCCAGCAACCTCGCGCGCCAGGCCGCGCACTTACGAACGGCCGCGGGGCGGGCCCGCGCGCCAGATCGCGGACCTCATGCCGCAGATCGGCCGCACCGCCTTCCGCCGCTTCGGCTTCGTCCAGTCGAGCGTGGTCACCCGCTGGCCCGAAATCGTCGGGGAGCAGCACGCCCGCGTGTGCATGCCGGAAGCGATCCGGTTTCCCCCGGGAGAGAAAGCGGAAGGGATCCTGCAACTGGTGGTCCTGCCGGCCCATGCCCCGCTGATCCAGCACGTGATCCCCGAGATCATGGAGCGGGTGAACCGTTTCTTCGGCTACAAGGCGGTATCGCGGGTCAAGCTGCGGCAGGGGGAGGTCAGGCCGCCGCGTGGCCACGAACGGGCCAAGGCGCCGCCTTCGCTCAAGCCGATCCCGATGGAACTGGGCGACAGCCTGCGCGACATCGGCGACCCGGAGCTGCGGACCGTGCTCGAATCGCTCGCCCGCAGCCTGGGCGGCAAGGAGGAAGAGGAATCATGAAGCTTTCACGCCTCGCCCGTTCGGGCATGGTCGCGGCCGCCGCCCTGCTGGCGCTGGGCAATGCGGGCAACTGGAACACCCGCGTGGTGGAAGAGGACGGCGCGCACCGGATCGGCAACCCCGATGCCAAGATCCACATGATCGCCTTCGTCAGCTATACCTGCCCGGCCTGCGCGCGCTTCGCGACCGAGGGCGATCCCGCGCTCCAGCTCGCCTATGTCGGCCCGGGGCGGGTCGAGCTCGAAGTCCAGCCGATGATCCGCAATTCGGCCGACCTCGTGGCGACGATGCTGGCCGGGTGCGGCGCCCCGTCGAAATTCATGCGCAACCACACGCTGATCATGCACAAGCAGGGCGAATGGCTCGATCGCTACGTCGGCGCGACCGGCGCCCAGCGCGCCCGCTGGCAGAGCGGCAGCCAGCCTTCGCGCCGGCGCGCGATCGCTTCCGATCTGGGCTTCTACAAGCTGATGGAAAGCCGCGGCTATTCCCGGGTCGAGATCGATCGCTGCCTGGCCGACGACGCGGCCGCCCGGGCGCTGATCGCCAGCAGCCAGGCCGCGGCGCTGAAGCACGACGTGCACGGCACGCCCAGTTTCGTGGTGGACGGGGTGACCCTGGCCGGCACGCACGACTGGTCGATGCTGTCCCCCCAGCTCGCGGCCCGTTTCTAGCCGCGCGCGCGATGCCGGGAACCTGTGGAAAGGGGCCCGGCCCGCTTCAATCCCGCCCCCGCTTGGTATAGCTTCGTTCAATTCCGCCCAGGACCAGGCCCAAAGGACCAGGATTGCCATGACCACGCTTCGCCAGATCGCCCTCGCCTCGTTCACCGCGCCGCTCGCGCTCGGCCTTGCCGCGTGCGGATCGCAGCCGGCCGACGGGGAGGCGCCCGAAGGCGAGCCGGTCGAGAACGTGGCCCCGCCCGAAGGCACCGAATGGGTCGACACGGTCACCGTGACCGAGGCCGACGGCTACCTGATGGGCAACCCCGACGCGCCGATCAAGCTGATCGAATACGGCTCGCTCACTTGCGGCGCCTGCGCCAATTTCGCGGCCACCGGGATCGAGCCGCTGAAGGAAGAATACGTCGCCACCGGCCGCGTCAGCTACGAATTGCGCAACCAGATCCACAACGCCTTCGACCTCACCCTCGCCCGCCTCGTGCGGTGCGGCGCGCCGGAAAGCTATCACCCGCTGTCCGAACAGGTCTGGCTCAACCTGCCCAGCCTGATGGAAGGGGCGCAGGCCGATCCGCAGGCGCTCGACGCGGCGATGCAGCAGCCGGAAGACCAGCGCTTCGTCGCGGTCGCCGAAGCCGCCGGGTTCCTCGATTTCTTCGCCGCCCGCGGGGTCAGCCGCGACCAGGCGCGCCAGTGCCTGTCCGATGCCGATTCGGTGGAGGCGATCGTGACCAATTCCGACACCCAGTCGCAGGAACTGAACGTGACCGGGACGCCGACATTCATCATCAACGGCCGCAATGTCGGCACGCAGAGCTGGGCGACGCTGGAACCCATGCTTCAGAACGCCGGCGCGAGGTAAGCCGCCGCGCGGGAGGGGGAGCAAGGGAACGGCGATGCAGATCAGGCGGCTCCGGCTCAGCGGTTTCAAGAGCTTCGTCGAGCCTGCGACCCTGACCATCGAGCCCGGCCTGACCGGCGTCGTCGGCCCCAACGGCTGCGGCAAGTCCAACCTGCTCGAGGCGATCCGCTGGGTCATGGGCGAGAACTCGCCCCGATCGATGCGCTCGGGCGGGATGGAAGACGTGATCTTCGCCGGCACCGCCAGCCGCCCGCCGCGCGACTTCGCCGAAGTCTCTCTCCAGGCAGAAGCCGACGACGGCAGCGATTTCGAGGTCATGCGCCGGATCGAACGCGGGGCGGGCAGCGCCTATCGCGTCAACGGCAAGGACGTGCGGGCCAAGGATGTCGCGCTGACTTTCGCCGACGCGGCCACCGGGGCGCACAGCCCGGCGCTGGTCAGCCAGGGCAAGATCGCCCAGGTGATCGCGGCCAAGCCGGCCGAGCGGCGCATGATGCTGGAGGAAGCGGCCGGCATTGCCGGGCTCCACGTCCGCCGCCGCGACGCGGAAAGCAAGCTGCGCCAGACCGAGACAAACCTCGCCCGGCTGGAAGACCTGATGGCGGGGCTCGATTCGCAGATCGCTTCGCTGCGCCGGCAGGCCCGGCAGGCGGAACGCTATACCCGCCTTTCGGACGAGATCCGCGTGGCGGAGGCGCGCCTGCTCTTCGCGCGCTGGCGCGATGCCGCCGCCGCGGCGGAGGCGGCGCGCGGCGAGGCCCGGGCCGCAGAGACGCGCGTGGCCGAGGCCCAGGCGGCGAGCGACGCGGCGCAGAAGGCGCAACACGCCGCCGCCCGCACGCTGGCCGAGGCGCGCGACGAACTGGCCGACCGGCGCGACGACGCCTCCGCCCACGGGCACCGCATGGCCGCGCTCGCCAGCCAGCTGGAAGCGGCCGAGCAGCGGCTGGCCGACCTCGACCGGCAGAAGGCGCGGCTGGAGGAAGACCGGGCCGATGCCGACCGCCTGACGCGCGACGCGGCCGAGGCGCTCGCCCGGCTGGAGAAGGAACTGGCCGCCAACGAGACAGCCCTGGCCGGGGCGGAGGAAGCGCGCCCCGCGCTCGCCCGCCGGCTGGAGGACAGCGAAAGCGCAGGGCGCGCGGCCGAACTCGCGCTGGCGCGCGCGACCGCCGACCACGCCGGAGTGGAGGCCGAGTGGCGCGTGGCCGAGGCGGCGATCGAACAGGCGCGCGGACGGCTCGATCGGCTCGACGGGGAGGCCCGGCGGCAGGAGGCGGCGCGCGCCGCGCTGGCCGAAGCGGGCGATCCGGAAGCCGCGGTGGAAAACGCGCGCGCGGCGGCGGAACGCGCCGGGCAGGAACTGGCCGCCCTTCGCGCGGCGCTCGACCAGCGGCGTGCGCGGAAAGAGAGCCTTCAGGGCGCGCGCGACGAGGCGGCGAGCGCGCTTGCCTCCGCCCGCGCGGAGCTGGCGGGGACGGAACGCGAATGGACCGCGCTCAAGCGCGACCGCGAAGCGCGCGAGCGCCAGGCCGCCGGGCGCAAGGGACGGCCGGCCGCGCTCGACAAGGTGCGCGCGGCCCGCGGCTACGAACGGGCGCTGGCGGCGGTGCTCGGGCGCGATGCCCGGGCCCCGCTGGGGGAGGCGGAAGGCGACGGCCGCTTCTGGACCGGCGGCGCGCCCCCCGACCCGGTGGCGGGCGCCCTCGCGCGCCACGTTCCCGATTGCCCGCCCGAACTGGCCGCCCGCCTCGCGCTGGTCCATGTCGCCGAGGCCGACGACGGGCGCGCGCTGGGCCCGGGCGAATGGCTGGTGACCACGGCCGGCCACTTGCGCCGCTGGGACGGGTTCGTCGCGCGCGGCGAAGGGGCCGCCGAAGCCGCCCGGCTGGAGGCTGAAAACCGCTTCGCCGAGCTGGAAAGCCAGCTCCCCGGCTTGCGCGCGGCGGTCGAAAAGGCCGAAGCCGCGCAAGCCGCGGCGCAGGACGAGCTGGCCACGCTCCAGCGCGAACTCGTCGCCGCCGAGCGCGAAATCGCCGAGGCGGGCGAGCGCGAGCGGCAGGCCTTGCGCGCACTCGACCAGGCGGAAGGGGAGCGCGAGCGGCTCGCCGCGCGGCGCGCCGAGCTGGAGGAAGCCGCGGGCGAACTGGCCGAACAGCGCGCCCAGGCCGCCGCCGAGCTGGCCGGCGCACAGGAGCGCAAGGACGCCCTGCCCGACCCGGCGACCGGCCGGGCCACGCTGGAGGCGGCCCAGGCGAAGAACGAGGCCGCCCGCTCCGCCCAGCAGGCCGCCGCGGCCGAACTCGCCGCGCACGACCAGTCCCTGGCGGTCGCACGCGAACGAACCGCCGCCCAGCGCAGCGACATGGCCGGCTGGCAGGCGCGCGCGGGCGAGGCGGCGCAACGCCTTTCGGGCATGGAGCAGCGGTTCGAGGAGATCGCCCAGGAACGCGCCGTTACCGCGGCCAAACCCGAAGGGCTGATGCGCGAGATCGAACAGGGCGATGTCGTGCGCGAACGGCTGGGGAAGGCGCTGGCGGCGGCGGAATCGGCCGTGGCCACGGCGCAGGAAGCGGCCGAAGCCGCCGACCGCGCCTTTGCCGAAGCGAACGAGGCGCTCGCCGCGGCGCGCGAGAACCGCGCCGCCCTGGCCGCCCGGGCGGAGAACGAGGAGGCCCGCCGCGGCGAGATGGCGCGCCTGTCGGGCGAGCGTTTCCAGTGCCCGCCGCCCCTGCTCGCCGGCCGGTTCGACTTCGACGAGGGCGACGTCGGCGATTCGCCGGCCGAGGCCGAGGCGCTCGAACGCCTGACCGCCAGCCGCGAGCGGATCGGCCCGGTCAACCTCGTCGCGGCCGAGGAACTGGCGAAGATCGAGGAAGAACACGGCAACAGCGCGGCCGAACAGGCCGAGCTGGCCGAGGCGGTCGCCCGCCTGCGCGGTTCGATCGGCAACCTCAACCGCGAGGGGCGCGAACGGCTGCGCGCCGCCTTCGAGCAGGTCGATACCCATTTCCGGCGCCTGTTCACCCGCCTGTTCGAAGGGGGGCAGGCGCACCTCGCGCTGGTCGACAGCGACGACCCGCTGGAAGCCGGGCTGGAGATCTTCGCCCAGCCGCCGGGCAAGCGGCTGCAATCGCTGACCCTGCTTTCGGGCGGCGAACAGGCGCTGACCGCGATCGCGCTGATCTTCGCCCTGTTCCTGACCAATCCCGCGCCGATCTGCGTGCTCGACGAAGTCGATGCCCCGCTCGACGATGCCAATATCGACCGCTTCTGCGACCTGCTCGACGCCATGGTGCGCGAGACCGACACCCGTTACCTGATCGTCACCCACAACGCCGTGACGATGAGCCGGATGCACCGCCTGTTCGGGGTGACAATGATCGAAAAGGGCGTCAGCCGCCTGGTCAGCGTCGATCTCGGCGGCGCGGAAGAACTGCTGGCGGCGGAGTGAGCGCGGGCGCGCTCAGGCAAGCTCGCCCGCGATCGCGGGGGCTAGCGACGCGAGCAGGAGCACGGCCATCGCGCGGTTGAACAGCCGCAGCCGCGCGCCGGTCGCCAGCCAGCGGCGCGCCTGGCGGCCGAGGACGGCCCAGGCCGAAACGCACGGCACGTTGACCGCGCCGAACACCAGCGCGACCAGCGCGACCGCCGCCATCGAGCGGTCGGCGGCGTAGAGCGTCACCGCGGTCAGCGCCATCATCCACGCCTTGGGATTGACCCACTGGAACAGCGCCGCCTGGAGAAAGGTGATCGGCTGCCCCGCCTGCTCCCCCTCCGCCGGCGGCGCGGCGGTGGCGATCTTCCACGCCAGCCAGGCGAGGTAGAGCGCGCTCACCGCCACCAGCGCCTGGCGCACCGCGGGCCAGGCCTCGAACACGCGCGACAGGCCGAGGCCGACCAGCACCACCATGACCACGAAGCCGACCAGGATCCCGGCGAGGTGGGGCACCGTCCGGCGCAGGCCGAAATTGGCGCCGGACGCCATGACCATCAGGTTGTTCGGCCCCGGGGTGATCGAGGCGGCGAAGGCAAAGGCGACGAGGGCGAGGAGAAGATCGCTGGACATGGTCCAGGAATATTCGATTCCCCGCCGCACGGGGTTGCAAATATCCGCCGCCGGCCCGACGATATGCAACATATGCCGAAGATGGACCGCATCAACGAACGGATATTGCACGAGCTGTCGCAGGACGGGCGAATCAGCAATATCGAGCTGGCCGCGCGGGTCGGCCTGTCGCCTTCCGCCTGCCTGCGACGGGTCCAGGAGCTCGAGCAGTCGGGCGTGATCCGCGGCTATCGCGCAGTGCTCGATCCGCGCAAGCTCGGCATCGGCTTCACCGCGATCGTCGCGGTCGGGCTGAACCGCCATACCAAGGCCGCGCAGGAGGATTTCGAGCGCAAGATGGCGGCGGCCCCGGAAGTGAGGGAATGCCACAACGTCGCCGGCGCGGTGGAGTATTTCCTCCGCGTCGAGGCGGCCGATCTCGCGGCCTACAAGCGGTTCCACACCGAGACGCTGGGAACCGTCGAACAGGTCCAGTCGATCACGTCCTATGTCGTCATGGGTTCGCCCAAGGACTTGCGCGCCTGAACCGGGCGCGCGCGGGGCGGCCGGCGGTCAGTCCGACAGGGCCGCGGCCAGGTCGTCGCGCACGGCGCGCAGGCGCGCGGCCAGTTCGGCCGGCGGCGGCGCGGTTTCGCCCCGGGCGAGCGGGGCCTTTCCAGCCGCCTCGCGATCGCCACCCTTCAGCGCGGCCAGCGCGCCTTTCAGCGTATAGCCTTCGCGGTTGACCAGCCGGTCGATCCGTTCGACCAGCGCGACGTCTTCCGGCCGGTAATAGCGGCGCCCCCCGCTGCGCTTGAGCGGGCGGAGCATGGGAAACTGCTGTTCCCAGTATCGCAGGACGTGCGGCTTTATGCCCAGCGCCTGGCCGACCTCGCCGATGGTCCTGAGCGCGCCCGCATCCTTGCCATCGTCGAATTCCGCCGCCATCGTTTCAGCCTTTCGCGATCCTGTCCTTGAGGAGCTGGCTTGCGCGGAATGTGATCACGCGCCGCGGCGTGATCGGCACTTCCACCCCCGTCTTGGGGTTGCGCCCGATCCGTTCCTTCTTGTCGCGTAGCACGAAGCTGCCGAAGCCCGAAATCTTCACGTTTTCGCCATCGGCCATCGCCCCGCACATGTGCGCGAGGATCGATTCGACGAGATCGAGCGACTCGGCGCGCGACAATCCCATCTTGCGATTGATCGTTTCCGCGAGATCGGCGCGTGTCAGCGTGCCCACCGAACGCATCATGCGGCATTCTCCTCCATCGCGACCCGATTTCGGACTCTGCGCGCCCTAACGATGATATCGCGCCTTCGCAACGTGTTGCAGGCCAAACGACGAAATTGGCCGACCGGCGTCGGGCATTACAGCCTGACCAGGCTGGCACCCCAGGTGAAGCCGCCGCCCATCGCCTCGAACATCACGAGGTCGCCCGGCCTGATCCGCCCGTCGCGCACCCCGGCGTCGAACGCCAGCGGGACCGAGGCGGCCGAGGTGTTCGCGTGGCGATCGACCGTCACGATCACCTTTTCCGACGGCAGGCCCAGCTTGCGCGCCGTCGCGTCGAGAATGCGGGCATTGGCCTGGTGCGGCACGACCCAGTCGATATCGGCGGGGACGAAACCGGTCGCCGCCAGCGTTTCCTCCAGCACCGCGGCGAGGTTGACGACCGCGTGGCGGAACACCTCGCGCCCGCGCATCCGCAAGTGGCCCACGGTCTGCGTGGTCGAGGGGCCGCCATCGACGTAGAGCAGCTGGTTGTGCTCCCCATCCGCGTGGAGCTTGCAGGCGAGCACGCCGGGGCCGTCTTCGGCCACGTCCTGCGCCTCCAGCACGATCGCGCCGGCCCCGTCGCCGAACAGGACGCACGTCGCGCGGTCCTCCCAGTCGAGGATGCGGCTGAACGTTTCGGACCCGATGACCAGCGCGCGCTTCGCCATGCCGCTGCGCAGCATCGAATCGGCGGTCGCCAGCGCGTAGAGGAAGCCGGAGCAGACCGCCCCGACATCGAACGCGATCCCGCCGTTGCAGCCCAGCGCGTGCTGGACGATCGTGGCCGTGGCGGGGAAAGTCTGGTCGGGCGTGGCGGTGGCCAGCACGATCAGGTCGATATCCTTCGCCTCGATCCCCGCCGCCTCGAGCGCCTTGCGCGAAGCCTCGATCGCGAGGGACGACGTCGTCTCGTCGTCTTCGGCGATGTAGCGCTGGCGAATGCCCGTCCGCTCGACGATCCATTCGTCGCTGGTATCGACGCGCTCGGCCAGTTCGGCGTTGGTCACCGCCGTGCGCGGAAGCGCCGACCCGCTGCCCCTGATCTGCGAACGGATCACTTGGCATCCCCCGGCTGCCCGCCGGTGCGCAGGCGCGCTTCGCCGAGCGCCGCGAGATCGGTGCTGATGCGGTTGGTCAGGTCGTCCTCCAGCAGGCGCGCGGCCACGGTCACGGCATTGGCCACCCCGGCGGCATTGGCGCTGCCGTGGCTTTTCACGACGACCCCGTTGAGGCCGAGGAAAACCGCGCCGTTGTGATTGTTGGGGTCGAGATGGTGCTTGAGCAGTTCGGTCGCCGGGCGCGAGACGAGGAAGCCGATCTTCGAGCGCAGCGAGCTGGTGAACGCGCTGCGCAGCAGGTCGGTGACGAAGCGCGCCGCCCCCTCGATCGCCTTCAGCGCGATATTGCCGGAAAAGCCGTCGGTGACGACCACGTCCACTTCGCCGCGATTGATCTTGTCGCTTTCCACGAAGCCGTCGAACGAGAGGGCGAGGCCGGTCGCGGCCTGGAGCTGCGCCGCGGCGACGCGCAGCGCGTCGGTGCCCTTGGTTTCCTCGGTCCCGATGTTCAGCAGGCGCACGCGCGGTTCGGCAAGCCCGGTGACGATGCGCGAATAGGCCGCGCCCATGATCGCGAACTGGACCAGGTTGCGGGCATCGGCCTCGGTATTGGCGCCGAGATCGAGCATGATCACGTCGTTGTCGCCCAGCGTCGGCATCAGCGCGGCCAGCGCCGGGCGGTCGATCCCCGGCAGGGTGCGCAGGGCCAGCTTGCTCATCGCCATCAGCGCGCCGGTATTGCCCGCGCTGACCGCGGCCCCGGCATCGCCGGCCTTCACCGCGTTGACCGCGAGGCCCATCGAGGTCGTGCGGGCACGGCGAAGCGCCTGGGTCGGCTTTTCCTCGCCGCCCACGACATCGTCGCAATGCAGGATCTCGGATGCGTCGCGCATCCCCGGGTGGGTATCGAGCGCGGCCTTGATCCGCGCCTCGTCCCCCACCAGCAGGAACTTGAACCGGTCATGGCGGCGGCGGGCGAGCGCCGCGCCTTCGACCATGACGCGCACGCCCTCGTCGCCGCCCATCGCGTCGACGGCGATACGCGGCAGGCTCATGACGTTCCCCGGCCGGCCGTCAGAGGCCGACGGCGATGACTTCGCGGCCGTTGTAGTGCCCGCAGTGCGGGCAGAGGTTGTGCGGACGCTTCAGCTCGCCGCAGTTCGAGCATTCGTGGAATGCCTCGACCTTCAGCGAATCGTGCGCGCGACGGTTGCCGCGGCGATGGGGCGATACTTTTCTCTTCGGGACAGCCATTGCGGCACCTGTTCCAGTAAAATCCGTGTGTTGCGGGCCGCTCTAGGCCAAGGTCCGGCAACGCACAAGCGCGCGCGTAATCGTGGACCCGGCCATGGCGGGAAGGCGCGCCCTATAGCGCATATTCGCGCGGTTGCAAGCGGCGTCGCGGGCCGCGGCCCGGCGATTGGCCGTTGCCCGCCCCGCGCGGCGTCCGTAACACCGCGGCAAGGCCGGGGCCAGCCCATGCCGCGGGTACCGGCCGGGCGACAGGACACGAAGGGGGAGACGCCACGATGATACTTCCGGTAACCTTGAGCGCGGTGGCCGCCGCGGTGATCGTCAATATCTGGCTGGGCCTGCGCGTCGCCGCACTGCGGCGCGCATTCAAGGTCTCGATCGGCGACGGCGGGCACGAGCCGCTTTCGCGCCGGATGCGCGCGCAGCTCAACTTCGCGGAGAACGTGCCGATCACGCTGCTGCTGATCGCGGTGCTGGAAATCGGGGGGATCGGCGGGGGCTGGCTGGCCTATGTCGCCGGCGCCTTCATCCTCGCGCGGGTCGCCCACGGCTTCGGGATGGACGGGGGCAAGGCCCAGGCCGGGCGCGTCGTCGGCGTGCTGGTGACGATCGCGGTCCAGCTGCTTCTGGCCGGCGTCGCCGTGGGCGTGATGCTGCGCCAGTTCTAGCCGGGCGGCGGGGCGCCCCGGCCCGGCCGGGCGCCCGCCGCCTGGTGCGGCTCAGGCCAGGGCGGCGTCGCCGACGAAGGCATTGGTGCGCCGTTCGTGGCCGAAGGTGCTGGTCGGGCCGTGGCCGGGAATGAAGGTCACCTCGTCGCCCAGCGGCCAGAGCTTGCCGGTGATCGCGTCGATCAGGTCCTGGTGGTTGCCGCGCGGGAAATCGGTCCGCCCGATCGAACCCTTGAACAGGACATCGCCGACGATCGCGAAGCGGCTCGGCGCGTGGTGGAACACGACGTGCCCCGGCGTGTGGCCGGGGCAGTGAATCACGTCCAGCGTGAGGTCGCCCACGGTCACCGTGTCGCCATCGTCGAGCCACCGGTCTGGCTCGAAGCTCCTCGCCTCCATGCCCCATTGCCGCCCGTCGTCGTCGAGCCGGGCGATCCAGAACCGGTCTTCCTCGTGCGGGCCCTCGATCGGCAGGCCCAGTTCCTGTGCCAGGACCCCGGCCTGCCCGCAGTGATCGAGATGGCCGTGCGTGATCAGCAGCTTTTCCAGCGTCACCCCGGCCCTGGCCACCCCGGCCTTGAGCTTGTCGAGATCGCCGCCCGGATCGACCAGCGCCCCGCGCATCGTCCTGGTGCACCAGATCAGCGAACAGTTCTGCTGCAGGGGCGTGACGGGCATGATCGCGGCCCGCATCGGCGGCTGGGTATCACTATCGGTCATCTGCGCGAGATGGCGGGGAACAGGGCCGGTTGCAAGCGGCGCGTCGGCGCGGTTCCATCCTGCCCGGCGCCCGGCGGCCGGCCCCTCCGGCAGCCGCTGGCGCGGCTGCCGCCTCCCCACCGCGAGTCGCCGGGGAGGGGCCGGCTCACACCCGCCCGCCCTTCCACACGACGCGGCCGATCACCTCGATCTCCTCGCGCGCGAGGTCGATCGGGGGATAGGCCTCGTTCTCGCTGACCAGCTTGACCCGGCCCGGCGCGGCCGCCTGGAGCCGCTTGACGTGGAGCGCGTCGCCGATCCGCACGACGTGGATCCCCTCCCCCCCGCGCTTGTGCCGGTCGACGAAGATCTCGTCGCCCGAGCGCAGGAGCGGCTCCATCGAATCGCCCTCGACCCGGATCGCGGTGAGATCGGCGCCTTCCAGCCCCATCTCGCGCAGCCAGCGGCGCGAGAAGCGGAAGGCGTCGAACGGGATTTCGCGCGCGCCGAGCGCCCCGGACCCGGCCGAGGCATCGAGCGACAGCCGCGGCACCTCGATCCAGTCGCCCCGGACCGGCGCGGAAACTTGCGGATAGGATTTATCCTCCGGCGCACCGAGGTCCGATTCGGGCACGCCGAAGAATTCGGCCAGGGTCCGCCGGTCGCGTTCCTC
This sequence comes from Pelagerythrobacter marinus, assembly GCF_034375205.1. Lineage (NCBI taxonomy): Bacteria > Pseudomonadati > Pseudomonadota > Alphaproteobacteria > Sphingomonadales > Erythrobacteraceae > Pelagerythrobacter > Pelagerythrobacter marinus. Next base: position 2,105,138 of record NZ_CP139719.1, read on the forward strand.
CAGCTTGCGCGGGCTGCCCTTGCGCACGAATTGCTGGAGGTAGGTGGGGTTGCGGCCGATCAGGTGGGACAGGCCGGCCAGGCTCGCCCCGCGTTCGCGGGCAAGCTCCAGCAGGCGCTGTCGCGCGTCGCTCATGCCGATGATCGCCCCGGTGACATTTTTCCTTCCTAGACGATGTATTTTTCCTAGACAAGTAGGATTTGAAATGGAACGAATCGGGAACACCGCCCGATTCGCCACACCAGCCACGGGGAGAGCCATGCTGATCCGTTCCGTCGAGAAGTTCCTTCGCGCCCATGCCATCGCGCCCACCAGCTTCGGCCGCCTCGCCGCGCAGGACCCGCGCCTCGTCCTCGACCTGAGGAACGGGCGCGAGCCGCGCGGCGTCATGGAGGCGCGCATCCGCGGCTTCATGGCCGGGTACGAGGCCGCGCGGGAGACCGGCCGTGCTGCATGATCGCCATCCCCCCGAAACCCCGCGTCCGGCCCCGCGCCCGGTCCGGCGCACGAACGCCGACCGCCTGCGCGCCGCGCTGCGCGCGCTGGCCGCCGAGCAGGGCCAGGTCCGCCGCCACGCGGAGAAAGCCTGGGCCAGCATCACTTTCGAGGGTGCGCGCCACACGCTGGAAATCGACTTCGACGGGGCCGGGGCGGTCGCCGCGGCCGAGCATTTCATCGCCGAGTTGCCCGAGCACGAGTTCGCCATTCCCGGCCAGATCGTCGCCGAGGCCCGCGTGACGCGGGTCGATCACGCCCTGCTGCCGCATCCGCGCCTGTCGCTGGAATGCGAGCTCCTGCTGCTGGAGGATGCATGATCACGCTCTATCCGCGCCGCCGGGCGCCCCGCGGGTGGATTCCCGCCCGCGCGCCGGCATCCGCCCAGCCCCCGGTCCCGGCCCATCCCCCGGCGATGGTCCAGCCACCGGCGCGATCAGCCGCCGCGCCGGACGACGAGGTTGCGGATCTCGCTCATGTCCTCGATCGCGAAGCGGATCCCCTCGCGCCCGAGGCCCGAATCCTTGACCCCGCCGTAAGGCATGTTGTCCACGCGGTAGCTGGGCACGTCGTTGACGATCACCCCGCCCACCTCCAGCCGGTCCCAGGCATCGAACATCCTGAAAAGGTCGCGGGTGAAGACCCCGGCCTGGAGGCCGAACTCGCTGCGGTTCACCTCGTCCAGCGCGGCATCGAAATCGGAGAACGGCTGCAGGATCGCGAGCGGGCCGAAGGCTTCCTCGTTCAGCGCGCGCGCGTCGCGATCGACGTTCTCGAGCAGGGTCGCCTCCAGCATGTTGCCTTCGCGCCCGCCGCCGCACAGCAGCCGCGCCCCGCCCTCGACCGCTTCGTCGATCCAGCCTTTCAGCCGGCAGGCCTCGTCCTCGGAGATCATCGGGCCGATGAAGGTTTCCCGGTCCTTCGGGTCGCCGGCCCTGAGCGTGCGGGTCTTGTCCACCAGCATGTCGCGGAAGCGGCCGTAGATGTCCTCGTGGATCAGGATACGCTGCACCCCGATGCAGCTCTGCCCCGACTGGTAGAAGGCGCCGAAGACGATCCTTTCCAGCGCATCGTCGAGATCGGCGTCGCGATCGACCACCACCGCGGCGTTGCCGCCGAGTTCGAGCACGACCTTCTTCTTCCCCGCGCGCGCCTTCAGCGCCCAGCCGACCTTGGGCGAACCGGTGAAGCTGAGCAGTTTCAGCCGCTCGTCCTCGGTGAACAGGTCCGCCCCGTCGCGGCTGGCGGGCAGGATCGAGAACGCCCCTTCGGGCAGCACGTCGCATTCGGCCAGGACTTCGCCGACGATCAGCGCGCCCAGCGGGGTCTTGCTCGCCGGTTTCATCACGAAAGGGCAGCCGATGGCGATGGCCGGGGCGATCTTGTGCGCGGCGAGGTTCAGCGGGAAGTTGAACGGCGAGATGAAGCTGCACGGCCCGATCGGGTATCGTTTCCACATCGACTGGTAGCCGCGGGCCCGCTCCGAGATGTCGAGCGGCATGACCTCGCCGTAATTTCGGACCGCTTCCTCCGCCGCGATGCGGAAGGTGTCGATCAGGCGGGTGACTTCGCCCTCGCTGTCGCGGATCGGCTTGCCGGCTTCGACGCACAGGGCATGGGCGAGCTCGTCGAAACGCTCGCGGAAGCGATCGACGCAGTGCTGCAGCACGCCCTGGCGCTCGAACGCGGCGAGGCGCGCCATCGGCCCGGCCGCGCGCACCGCCCCGGCGATCGCCGCGTCGATGATCTCCGGCGTGGCGAGCGCGGTGCGAAAGGCGACCTCGCCGGAGTACTTGTCGGTCACGGCGAGATCGGCGTTCGGCTGCTGCGGCCGGTTGTTCAGGTAGAGCGGGTAAGTCTCGTGGAGCGTGGGCGTGGGCATGGGAATCGGGTCCTCCTCCCCCAACAATCCCGCCGGCGGGCGAAAGGTCCGGCCCTGCCGCCCGTCAGTATCCGCGCGCGGGGTCGAAGATCGGCTCCAGCGGCTCGCCGGCGACGAACCGGTGGCAATTGGCCAGGAAGCGCTCGGCCGAACGGGCGAACATCTTCGATTGCGCCCGCCCGGAAAGGTGCATCGTCACATGGGCATTGTCGAGCCGCCACAGCGGGTGATCGGCGGGCAGCGGCTCGGGCGTCGTCACGTCGAGGAACGCGCCGCCGATCCGCCGTTCCTCCAGCGCGGCGACAAGCGCGTCCTGGTCCACCACCGCGCCGCGCGCGATGTTCACCAGGACGGCATCCGCCTTCATCGCGGCGAGTTCGGTCGCGCCGATCATCGCGTCGGTTTCCGGCGTCGCGGGCACGGCCAGGATCACCCAGTCGAACTCGCCCAGCCGCACGCGCCATTCGTCGGGGCCCAGCACCCCTTCCCCACCCGAACGGCGGACGACCGATACCTCGACCCCGAAGGCTTCCAGCCGCGGCCTGATCAACCGGCCGATCGCGCCATAGCCCAGCAGCAGCGCCCGGCTGCCCGCCAGTTCGCGCTTGCCCGGCGAATCGGCCAGCCATTCGCGCCGGTCCTGCGCGCGCACGACCTCGCGGTAGCCCTTGGCCATGGTCAGCATCCCCATCGCGACATATTCGGCGATCGTGATCGCGTTGATGCCCGCGCCATTGGTGATCGTGACCCCGCGCCGCTGCAGCAGGTCGAGCGGCAGGAAATCGAGCCCGGCGTAGATCGAGCTGAGCCAGCGCAGCTTCTCCGCCCGCCGGACCGCCTCGGCCATCGGCTCTTTCGCGTCGAGGTCGAACCAGCCGATCTCCGCCTCGGGCGCAAGCGCGTGAAGCTCCTCGACCGAGGTGTACCAGCGCGGCTCGATCCCCGCCGGCAACTTGCCCTCCACCAACGGCCGGACAAGCCCGGATAGCACGGCAACGGTCATTGGCTTCGCTCCTTCGATTCGTTGGCGGGTGGATCGGCGCTCAAGTCCTCCCCATCGGCTTGCGATGGGGAGGTGGCAGCCGCGCCAGCGGCTGACGGAGGGGCCTTCTTCCCCATCGCCATCAGCCGTTCCTCCACCAAGGCCAGAATTCCTTCGGCAACCTGCACCGCGTCGGTCATCACCTCTCTGGCAGGAATGCGAAGCGTTTCGACCCGGCGCTCGCGCAGCCAAGCGTCGCGATCTTCGTCGCGAGCAGGCCTGTCGCCCATGTCGTGCGCCAGGCCGTCGATTTCGATCGCAAGGTTGGCCCGCGCGCAGAAGAAATCGAGAGCATATGGACCGGCGGCGTGCTGCTTGCGGAAACGAATGCCGCGCGGCGAGCCGCGTATTTGCTGCCACAGGAGTATTTCCGGCAGCGACATTTCACGGCGCAGGCGTTTCGCGCGCGCGACGGTGCGTTTGGGTTTGGCGGGGCGGTTCAAGGCCCCCCTCCACCACTCGCTTCGCGAGCGGTCCCCCTCCCCATCGCAAGACGATGGGGAGGACTGGTGCCGGCCTCGATCGTTCCTCCCCAACGACTTGCGTTGGGGAGGTGGCAGCCGCCCAAGCGGCTGACGGAGGGGCCTTCCCTCACAGCTTCCAGTCCCAGCCGAGCGGATCGCCGTCCATTACCTCCACGCCTTTCGCGGACAGTTCGTCGCGGATCGCGTCCGAAGTCGTGAAATCCTTGGCCGCGCGCGCTTCCTTGCGGCGGATCAGTTCAGCCTCGATTTCCTCTTCGGTGACGGTGGCGTCCCGGGGCCGCAGCCGCAAGTCGCCGCGCGAGAGGTCGAACAGGCTGAGGCCGAGCACCGCGTCCATCTCCTCGATCACCGCGCGCTTCGCGCCGGCATCGACTTTCTTGACCGCGAGCGCCTCTTCCAGCGCGACGAGCGCGATCGGGGTGTTCAGGTCATCGGCCATGGCGGCGGCGAATTTCTCGCGCATCGGGGCGAACCTGGGATGGTCGGGAGCGCCCGAGGCGGCATCCTTCAGCCGCTCGACCGCCATGACGATCCGCTTCAGCCGCGTCATTGCGGCGCCCAGCCCTTCCCAGCCGAATTCCAGCTCGCTGCGGTAATGCGCCTGGAGGCACATCATCCGGTAGGCGAGCGGGTGGTAGCCCCTGTCGATCAGCAGTTGCAGCCGCAGGAACTCGCCCGACGACTTGCTCATCTTGCCGCTGCGCTCGACCAAGAAGTTGTTGTGCATCCAGATCTTCGCACCCGAATTGGTGGCTTCGGACAGGCCGCCGCAGCCGCAGAAGGCCTGGTTCTGCGCTATCTCGTTCGGATGGTGGATCTCGCGGTGGTCGATCCCGCCGGTGTGGATGTCGAACGGGAAGCCGAGCAGCTTCTCGCCCATGACCGAGCATTCGAGATGCCAGCCCGGCGCGCCCCTGCCCCAGGGCGAATCCCATTCCATCTGCCGCCTTTCGCCCGGCGGCGTCCTGCGCCAGATCGCGAAATCGGCCGGATTGCGCTTGCCCTCGACCGTCTCGATCCGGCCTTCGCCTTCTTCGGTGACCGCGCGGGCCAGCCTTCCGTAATCCTCGACGGTCGACACGTCGAAGTAGAGCCCGCTGTCGAGCTCGTAGCAGTGCCGGTCGGCGATCGACTTCGCGAAATCGATCATCTCGTCGATATAGTCGGTCGCCACCGACCACTTGGCGGGTTCGCGGATGTTGAGCGCCTTCACGTCGGCCCAGTAAGCCTCGGTATAGTGCTTCGCGATGTCCCAGATGGACTGGGCCTTTTCCGCGGCCATCTTCTCCATCTTGTCCTCGCCCGCGTCGCCGTCGTCGGTCAGGTGGCCGACATCGGTGATGTTGATAACGTGGGTCAGGTCGTAACCCTTCCACGAGAGCGTGCGGCCGAGCACGTCGGCGAAGACATAGGCGCGCATGTTGCCGATATGCGGGTAATTGTAGACCGTCGGCCCGCAGGAATAGACGCGCGCCTCGCCGGGATGGACGGGAACGAATTCCTCAAGCTCGCGGGTGAGCGAGTTGAACAGCATGAGCGGCGTTTCGGTCATGGCGAGCCTGATACAGTCGCGTCACCGCAGCGCAAGCCGCGAGCGGGGGCGGGGATTACCACCCTTCCCAGCGCAAGCTCTCTTCCAGCGGCGCGCGGGCGACCGGGAAACGGTTCACCGGCGCATCCGGGTCGCGATAGCCGACGGCAAGGCCGCAGAAGAACGTGTGATCCTCGGGGATATCGACCACCTCGCGGATCTGCGGGGAATAGACCGCCCAGGCTTCCTGCGCGCAGGAATCGAGCCCTTCTTCGCGCAGGAGCAGCATGATCGTCTGCAGCCACATGCCGATATCGCTCCATTGCGGCGGGCCCATGTATCGCGGGGTGTGGACCAGCATCAGCACCGGCGCCCCGAAAGCGCGGAAATTGTTGGCGAACCAGGCCAGGCGCTGCGCCTTGTCCTCGCGCGCGATCTCGAGCGCGCCGTACATGTCCTCCCCCACCCCGCGGCGGCGCGCTTCGTAGGGGCCGTCGAGTTCGGGCGGATAGATGTGGTACTCGGGCGCATGGGCGGCGCGCCCCTTGGGAAACTCCCGCGCGATCCGGTCGAACAGGCGCTGCATCGGCGCGCCCGTCAGCACGATCCCGTGCCACGGCTGCGTGTTCCCGCCCGACGGCGCGCGCTGCGCTTTTTCAAGAATGCGGGTGAGCGTCTCGCGATCGACCGGCTTGTCGAGAAACGCACGCACCGAGCGGCGGCTGGCGATGGCTTCTAATACGTTCACTATTGACTTCCTCCCAGAACGTTCTAGAGCTATTTCGAACGTTCTGGAGGTTTTATGCGAACGATCGAAATTTCGACCGATGTGTTCTCGCTGATTTGGGCGGCGCGTCAACCGGGCGAAGAGACTGAGGACCAGATATTGAAGAGGATGCTCGGTTCGCCTCAAGTCAGGTCACAGCGGCTCGCTGAACCCAGGCAGTCAGCGTCAAAATCGAAAGGAAACAAAGTGCGTTGGAGAGACGATATTGTAGAGGCCTTGGGTCGCTTGGGTGGCGAGGCAGACCTTCATGAGATTTATCGTGCGGTCACAGAAATCCGTCAGAAAGCAGGCAGGTCTCTTCCTGCATCAATCGACGCCGTCATCCGACGCGAATTAGAGAATAATAGCTCTGACTCCGAGTCATTCACCGGTCATCGAAACTTATTTCGCTCGGTAAATGGAATCGGCGGCGGCCGTTGGGCGCTCCGTTAGTCACTCCACCTCGAACAGGTCGGCGAGTTGCTCGATAATCGTGCCGCCCAGCTGCTCGACGTCCATGATCGTGACCGAGCGCCGGTAGTAGCGCGTGACGTCGTGGCCGATGCCGATCGCCGCCAGCTGGACGGGGGACTGCTTCTCGATCCAGTCGATCACCCGGCGCAAGTGGCTTTCGAGGTAGCCGGCGCTGTTCACGCTCAGGGTCGAATCGTCCACCGGCGCGCCGTCGGAAATCACCATCAGGATGCGGCGATCTTCCGGCCGGCCGAGCAGGCGCTGGTGCGCCCACAGCAGCGCCTCGCCGTCGATGTTCTCCTTCAGCAGCCCCTCGCGCATCATCAGGCCGAGGTTGCGGCGCGCGCGGCGCCAGGGCTCGTCCGCCTTCTTGTAGACGATGTGGCGCAAGTCGTTGAGCCGCCCGGGATGCGGCGGCTTGCCGTCGGCCAGCCAGGCCTCGCGGCTCTGCCCGCCCTTCCACGCGCGGGTGGTGAAGCCGAGGATCTCGGTCTTCACCCCGCAGCGTTCCAGCGTGCGCGCGAGGATGTCCGCGCTGATCGCGGCGATCGAGATCGGCCGCCCGCGCATCGAGCCCGAATTGTCGATCAGCAGGGTGACGACCGTGTCCTTGAACTCGGTATCGCGTTCGACCTTGTAGCTGAGCGAGTGCCCGGGGCTGATGACGACGCGGGCCAGCCGCGCGGCATCGAGCAGCCCCTCTTCCTGGTCGAAATCCCAGCTGCGGTTCTGCTGCGCCATCAGCCGCCGCTGCAGCCGGTTGGCAAGCTTGGTGACGACCGACTGCAACCCGGCCAGCTGGCTGTCGAGATAGCTGCGCAGCCGGTCCAGCTCCTCCGCGTCGCACAGCTCGGGCGCCTCGATCACCTCGTCGAAACGGTCGGTGAAATGCTTGTACTCGAAATCGCCGGGGATGTCGGTCCACGGGCGGTTGGGGCGGACCGGCAACATGCCCTCCTCCCCGTCGTCGGCCGCCTCGCCGTCGGCCGTCTCCTCGCTCGATTCGGCCTCGCTCTCGGTCTCGCCGTCGGTTTCGCCCTCGCCCGGCTCGCCGGCGATCTGGGTCGCCTGCGGCTCCGCCTCGCCGCCTTCATCGCCCTCGCTCTCGTCCTCGTCCTGCTCGCCGCCGTCCTCGTCGTCGCCCTCTTCGTCCTCGCCGCCCTCGTTCTCCTCCGGGCGGACGAGTTCGAGGTGGCGCAACATGTCGAGCGCGAGCGACTGGAACGCCTTCTGGTCGTCGAGCGAGAGCGCCAGGGCCTCGAAATCGGGTTCGGCCCGCGCCTCGATGAACTCGCGCACCATGTCCACGCCGGCCCGCGCGCGTTCGGGCACCGGGGCCCCGGTCAGCCGCTCGCGCAGGATCAGGCCGAGCGCGGTCTGCAGCGGGACCTCGTTCTCGCCCTGCGCCCGCGCGATCGGGTCGGCCGCGGTGCGTAGCTCGACCGCCGCGTCGAGGTTTTCGCGAATGCCGCTGTAGCCATTGGCGCCCAGCGCCTCGTAACGGACCTGTTCCGCCATGTCGTAACAGGCGCGCGCAACCGGTTCCGCCGGGGCGTTGCGGGCATGGAGCGCACTGTCGTGATGCCGCAGGCGGAGCGCGAAGCTGTCGGCGAAGCCGCGCGCCTCGCGCGCCTGTTCGGGCGGGAGGTCGCGGCCCGGCAGCGGGACGCGGAAATTACGACCCGATGCCGACGGGGCATCGGCGCTCCACGCCACTTCCACCTCGCTCTCGCGCGCAAGCGCGCGCGCCGTGCCGGTCAGCGCGCGCTTGAAACGATCGAGGGGTGTCTGATCGGCCAATGCTATCCCTTCGGTGCCCCCGCAAGGGCAGGGGCCTCAGGCCACAGGCGGAGCGCCAGCGGCGCGAGGTCCCCGCTTGCGCGGGGAGACGGACAAAAGATCATCATACGATCTTTTGCCCGGTCTTCGCCCAGTCGGCCAGGAAGCCTTCGATGCCCTTGTCGGTCAGGACATGCTTGACCAGCCCCTTGATCACCGCGGGCGGCATCGTTGCCACGTCGGCCCCGATCCGCGCGCTTTCGAGCACGTGGGTGGCGTGGCGGACAGAGGCGACGAGGATCTCGGTATCGAACAGGTAATTGTCGTAGATCAGGCGGATATCGCGGATAAGTTCCATCCCGTCGAACCCGTTGTCGTCGTGCCGGCCGACGAAGGGGGAAACGAACGTCGCGCCCGCCTTGGCCGCCAGCAGCGCCTGGTTGGCGGAAAAGCACAGCGTGACGTTGACCATCGTGCCGTCGCCCGTCAGCGCCTTGCAGGTCTTCAGCCCGTCGATCGTCAGCGGCACCTTGATGCAGACGTTGTCCGCGATCTTGCGCAGCGTCTCGGCCTCTTTCATCATCGTCTCGTGGTCGAGCGCGACGACCTCGGCGCTCACCGGCCCGTCCACGAGGGCGCAGATTTCCTTCGTCACTTCCATGAAGTCGCGCCCGGACTTGGCGATCAGCGAGGGATTGGTGGTGACCCCGTCGAGCAGGCCGGTCGCGGCCAGTTCCTCGATCTCGGCAGTGTCGGCAGTGTCGGCGAAGAATTTCATGGGTCGGCTCCGATTGGCGATTCCCGTCCCGCTCTAACGAAGGCAGGCCGGCGGAGCTAGGCCATCGCACGCGCGCGGCCGCACAATTCGCAGGATTTCTCGGCCCGCGCCTTGCCGGGCGCGGGGGCGCGCTCTCATATGGCGGGGCCGATGAACCGTGTCCGTCTCCTCGTCTTCAACGCCGCGCTCGGCGCGCTCGACTACCGCGTGCCCGAAGGCATGGCGGTGGAACCGGGATCGGTCGTGGTCGCGCCGCTCGGCCCGCGCCAGATCGTCGGCATCGCGTGGGAGGAAGAGCGGCTGCCCGCCGAATCGGTGCCCGACGCGCGCCTGCGGCCGCTGGCCGAAGTGCTCCCGGTGCCCCCGCTGCGCGCCGAGCTGCGCCGCCTGATCGAATGGACCGCTGACTATTACTGCGCCCCGCTGTCGGCGGTCGCGCGGATGGTGATCTCCAGCGGCGGCGCGCTGCGCGGCCCGGCGACGATGACCGAGTACCGGCTGAGCGGCGGAATGCCCGAACGCATGACCTCGCAGCGCGAACGCGCGATGGAGCGGCTGGAGGGCGAACAGGCGACGATCCGCGAGCTGGCGGAGATCGCCGGCGTTTCCGAAGGCGTGCTGCGCGGGCTGGTCAACCAGGGCGCGATGGAAGCGGTCACCGTCGATTGCGACCGCCCCTATCCCCGCGCCCGGGCCGGTCACGCGACGGTGGACCTCAACCCGGAACAGGCCGCGGTCGCGGCGCGGCTGGTGGAGGCCGTGAACGAAGGGGTCTTCGCGCCCTTCCTGCTCGACGGCGTGACCGGATCGGGCAAGACCGAAACCTATTTCGAAGCGGTTGCCGCCGCGCTCGACGCGGATCGGCAGGTCCTCGTCCTCCTGCCCGAGATCGCGCTGACCCAGGCCTTCCTCCGCCGGTTCGAGGATCGCTTCGGTGCGCCGCCGGTCGTCTGGCATTCCTCGCTCAAGTCGACCGAGCGCCGCCGCGCCTGGCGCGCGATCGCCAGCGGGGAGGCGCAAGTCGTCGTCGGCGCGCGCTCCGCCCTGTTCCTGCCCTATGCCCGGCTGGGCCTGATCGTGGTCGACGAAGCGCACGAGGTCAGTTTCAAGCAGGACGACGGCGTGCGCTACAACGCGCGCGACGTGGCGGTGATGCGCGCGCATTTCGAACGGCTGCCCGTGGTTCTCGCCAGCGCGACCCCGGCGCTCGAAAGCCTGCAGATGGCCGAAAGCGGGATCTACGAACGGCTTGAGCTGCCCAGCCGCTTCGGCGCGGCGGAACTGCCCGCGATCGACACCGTGGACCTGACCGAGGACCCGCCCGAGCGCGGCCGCTGGCTGGCCTCGCGGCTGGCGCGGGAACTGGCCGAGCGGCTGGACAAGGGGGAACAGTCGCTGCTGTTCCTCAACCGGCGCGGCTATGCCCCGCTGACGCTGTGCCGCAACTGCGGGTTCCGCTTCGAATGCCCCAATTGCACGGCCTGGCTGGTCGAGCATCGCTTCACCCGCCGCCTCGCCTGCCACCATTGCGGCCACGAGACCGCGCCGCCCGCGACATGCCCCGAATGCGGGGAGCCCGACTGCCTCGTCGCCTGCGGCCCCGGGGTGGAACGGATCGCCGACGAAGTGGCCGAGATCCTGCCCGGCGCGCGCGTGGCCGTGGCCACCAGCGACACGCTCAATTCGCCCGAACGCGCGGCCGAATTCGTCGCGCAGGTCGAGGAACGGGCGATCGACGTGATCGTCGGCACCCAGCTGGTGACCAAGGGCTTCCATTTTCCCGAGCTGACGCTGGTCGGCGTGGTCGATGCCGATCTGGGGCTCGAGGGGGGCGATCTGCGCGCGGCGGAGCGGACCTACCAGCAGGTCGCCCAGGTCGCCGGGCGCGCGGGGCGCGGGGAGAAGCCGGGCCAGGTGCTGATCCAGACCCGCCATCCCGAAGCGCCGGTGATCGCGGCGCTGGCCGCCGGCGACCGCGATGCCTTCTATGCCGCGGAGACGGAGGCACGGCGCCACGCCGGCGCCCCGCCCTTCGGCCGCTGGGCCGCGATCATCGTGTCGAGCGAGGACGAGGCGGAAGCGAAAGAGGCCGCCCGCGCGATCGGCGGCACGCGCCCCGACCTGGCCGACATCGCGATCTACGGCCCCGCGCCCGCCCCGCTGTCGCTGCTGCGCGGCCGCTATCGCTACCGCCTGCTGATCAACGCCCGCCGCAGCGCGCGCCTGCAGGAAACGATCCGCAGCTGGCTGGACGCCCTCGCCTTCCCCCGCGGCGTGCGCGTATCGATCGACATCGACCCCTATTCGTTCGTCTGACCGATCGACTTGCGCGATCAGGCGTTTCGGGCATGATGGACGAAACACGCGCAACGGGGGGAGACAAGTCGTGTTCGCAAGATGCCTGCGCATCGCCGTTACCCTGGCCCTGGCCGGTCTTGCAGCCGCCGGCGCCCGGGCAGACTGGCACCGCGCCGATACCGATCACTTCGTCATCTTTTCCGACGGTTCGGCGCGCGAACTCGAACGCTTTGCCCAGGACACCGAGCGCTTCGATGCGCTGTTACGGCAGTTCTTTCGCCTTCCCGCATCGGCCGGCGGAGAGAACCGCCTGACGATCTATGCGGTGCGCTCGACCGACGAGATCGCCCGGCTGATGGGGCGGGGGGAAACGTCGATCGCCGGCTTCTACCGTAGCCGCGGCGAGGGCAGCTTCGCGGTCACCAACCGCGAACGGACCAACACCAAGTTCGCCTTGTCGGGCCAGACCACGCTGTTCCACGAATATGCCCACCACTTCATGTTCCGGCACCTGACGGCCGCCTATCCCGCCTGGTACGTGGAAGGCTTCGCCGAGTACTTTTCGACCGTCGAGTTCGACAAGCAGGGCCGCTGGGATCTCGGCAAGCCCGCGTACCACCGCGCACGTTCGTTGCTGGGCAACCATCGCCTCGATCTGGACCAGCTCCTGTTCGGAACGACCGAGGGGATGACCCGCATCGAGGTGGATCTCTACTACGGCCGGGCCTGGATGCTCGTGCACATGGCGATGAGCGACCCGGAAAAAGGCCGCCAGTTGCAGGGCTACCTGCGTGATTTCGCCAATGGCGTGGAGCCGCGCGTAGCGGCCGAGCGCAATTTCGGCTCGCTCGACGACCTGGAAGAGACGCTGGAGAACTACGTCAACGAGTCGCTGCGCTTCCGGTCGTCCTCAACCCCGCTGCCCTATGAAGGACGGCTGGACATCCGGACGCTGTCGGGTCCCGAAGGCGACCTGGTCGATCTGAGGCTGGAGCGGCTGATGGAAACCGACCTGGAGCGAACGCGCGAGGAGCTGCTCGAACTCGCCGCCGAGTCGCCTGCCCATGCCGGTGTCTGGTACGAACTGGCACTGACCGAACTGGCGCTGTCCCGCTCGGTCGACGCGGCGGACGGGGACAAGGAGGGCGGAGACGAGCGACGCGAGAGCGAAGAGGTTGGCGACGATCCCGACGCCCCGTCGCCCCAGCAGCTTGTCCACGAGGCGGCCGCCCGCCAGGCGATCGAGAAGGCGCTCGCCGCCGACCCGCAGCATGTGCGCGCAAGGGTCGAACAAGTGCGCTTCCAGATGCGCGATCTTACCCGGGCCGACGACCTGACCACCCGGTCGTGGAGCCCGTTGCGCCAGGCCTTGCTGGAGGCGCACCGAACCGATCCGCGCGATCCGCAACCGTTGTTCGTGTTCTATGACAGCTTCCGCCAAACCGGCCTGGCCGCACCCGACATCGCCCGCACGGCGATCGGACAGGCGTTCACGCTCGCTCCGGAATCGTCCCGCCTGCGCATGGCCTATGTCAACGATCTGGTTGCGCACGACGAGATCCCACGGGCCATCGCCCTGCTGAAGGCTCTCGCCTACAACCCCCACGGCGGGGGCGGAGCCCTGGAGTTCCTGGAGGAACTGGAAGACCATCTCGCCGAGCGCACTTCGGCCGAGACCGGCACCGGCCAGCAGACAGAACCGACCGCGCCGTGAACCCCGTGCCGCGAGGAGAAGCCCCATGCTGACCGTTCATCACCTTCGCATCTCGCAGTCGGAGCGGGTCGTCTGGCTGTGCGAGGAGCTGGGGCTGGACTATGCGCTGCGCCTCTATGCCCGGCGCGAAGACAACAACCTCGCGCCCGACGAGTACAAGGCGCTGCACCCGATGGGCGTTGCCCCGGTCATCACCGATGGCGACCTGGCGCTGGGCGAAAGCGGGGCGATCTGCGACTACCTCGACCGCAAGTATGGCGGGGCCAGGCTGTCGCCGGGCCCGGATCATCCCGACTTTGCGGATCACCTGTTCTGGTTCCACTCCGCCAATGCCACGTTCATGACCAACGGCATGATGGCGCTCGTCACCGGGCGCATGGGCGAAGTGCCCGAGTTCGTGACCGGCCGGACGGCGAAGGCCTGGGCCCTGGCCGAGGCGCGGCTGGGAGAGGCGGAGTTCTTCGGCGGGTCGCAGCTGACCACGGCCGACATCATGATGGGCTTCAACCTCACCACCGCGCGCACGTTCGGCGGGACGAGCCTGGACGCCTTTCCCAATATCGCCGCCTATCTCCAGCGTATCGGCCGGCGCGAGGCCTATCGCCGCGCGATGGAGAAGTGCGAACCGGGCATGGCGCCCAAGCTGGACTAGGCCGCTTCAGTAACGCCGGCCCTGGGCCGCGTAGCCGGGCGTTCCCCCGGCAAGGACGGTCTGCGCCTCGCGCTCCAGCATGGCCATCGCGGCTTCCCAGGGCTGGTGCCCGTGGCTGATCCGCGCCACGCCGAGCCTGGCCAGCGCGGCCCGGTCGCCGCAGGCCGGCGACCACAGGATATTGACCGGGAGCGGCGATGCCTCGCAGATCGCGGCAATGCAGCCGGCATCGGAAAGGAAGGGCACGAACAGGCCGCCCGCGCCGGCATCGGCGTAAGCGCGCGCACGCTCGATGACGCCGGCGACAAGCGCCTTGCCTTCGCTGGCGGCGTCGCGACCCCGGAACACGTCGCAGCGGGCATTGACGAAGACGCCGCTGGATGCGGCGGCGGCCAGGCGCTCGGCCTGCTGCGCGACGGGTACGAGCGCGTCCTGCCCCGGCCCGCGATCTTCCATGTTGATCCCGGCGGCACCGGCATCGCGCGCGCGGGCGACGGAAGAGGCGACCTGTTCCACCGTGTCGCCATAGCCGGCTTCCATGTCGACCGACACGGGCAGGTCGGTCACCGACATGATCCGCGCGAGATTGGCGAGGACGAGGTCGAGCGGAACGGTCTGGCCGTCGCGATAGCCGAGCGATTCGGCCACGCCGTAACTGCCCGTCGCGATCGCCGCCGCCCCGGCCCTTGCCACGACGCGGGCGGACCCGGCATCCCAGACATTGAACAGCACCAGCGGATCGCCGGGAACATGCAGGCCGCGCAGTTCGTCGATCTTGCTCATGTCTTCGCTCCTTCGCGTTTGAGCAGTTCCCGCTTGATGTCCTGCCCATAGGCATAGCCGCCCAGGTCGCCATCGGACCGGACCACGCGGTGGCAGGGGATCAGGATGGCGACATTGTTGCGCGCATTGGCGCTGCCCGCGGCGCGCACGGCCTTCGGATTGCCCGCCGCCGCGGCGATATCGGCGTAAGTGCGCGTTTCCCCCGGCGGGATCTCGCGCAGCGCCTTCCAGCACGCTTCCTGGAAGGCGGTGCCTTTCACGTCGAGCGGGATGTGGGCGAAATCGCCGGGCGATTCGACCGTCGCCACGACATCCGCCAGCAGCCGGGCGAAAGCCCCGCCGCCTTCGACCAGGTCGGCATTGGGGAAACGCCGGCGCAAGTCGTCCTCGCCTTCGCCGAACGACAGGCGGCACACGCCCTTGTCCGTCGCGGCGACCAGCATCGGCCCCAGCGTCGTTTCGACCAGGGCCCAGCGGATCGTCACCCCCGCCCCGCCGTTGACCCACGCGCTCGCCGTCATGCCCAGTCTCCCCCCGGTCGAATCGTAGAACCGCGAAGGGGCGGAAAAGCCCGCGTCGTAGATCGCGCCGGTCACGCTTTCCCCCTCGCTCAGGGCGTCGCGGACGCGCTCGTCGCGCAAGGCGCGGGCGTAGGCGGCCGGCGACAGGCCGATCGCGCGCTTGAACACCCGCTGGAAGTGGCCCGGCGAATAGCCGGTGAGCTGCGCCAGGTTATCGAGCGAGGGCGGGCCCGCGGCATCGCCGACGGCCTGCCGGATCTCGTCGATCGCGGCGGCCACCGCCGCTTCGTCGCGCGCGACGTCGTCGGGCAGGCAGCGCTTGCAGGCGCGCAGGCCGGCCCGGCGCGCCTCCGCCCCGCTGGCGAAGAAGCGGACGTTCTCGCGCCGGGGATGGCGCGCGGCGCAGGACGGGCGGCAATAGATGCCGGTCGAAAGCACCCCGGTGACGAAGCGACCGTCGAAGCTCCTGTCGCGCCGCTTGACCGCGGCCCAGGCATGATCGTCGCTCACCATCTCACAGCCCTCGATACCGTTCGACACGCGCTGCGAAACAGCCATGCGCGGCGTTGTGGGCATCGATATAGGCGATGTCCCGGTCTTCGAGCAAAGCGCGTATCGCGGCGTCGACGTCGTCCGCCAGCGCCAGCGAGGCCCGGTGCAGGCACCCGTCCGCGGTATAGCCGCGCAGCGCGATCGGGCGGCGGCGCAGTACCGGGGGGAGGCTGTCCACGAACTCCGCCGGTTCATCGGCATCCCTGCGCACGTAGATGGCAAAGGCGCTGCGATAGGGGTTGGCCGGATCGTGATGGGTGAAATTGGTCAGCAGCACCTCCTCGCCCGGTGCCGCTTCCTGCAGGCTCACCCGGCAGGCATAGTAGCCTTCGGGCCGCGCGGTCAGCCGCTGCGAAAGCGTTGCGGCCAGCGCGTCCCCACCCATTGCGAAACGATCCGCGAACTGTGCGGGGTCGAGCCCGCGAATGCGATATGCCATGAAAACCGCTCCTGTTCGATTGCCCGCTCGCTATGCATCGGCTCGCGGACAGCCGCATCCCGCCGCTTGCGGTCAAAAGCGGCCCTCGCCTAGATGTCGCCCGATGACGCGCCTGTCCTGCCTTCTCGCCGCGCTGTTCGCGCTGGTCCTGCCCCCGGCGGCGCAGGCCGACCCGGCCGACATCGACGCCGCCGCGCGCGGGGTCGTGCGGGTGGTGATCATGGGCACCGACGGGCAGGAAGTCTTCCCCGTCAGCCACGGGACGGGGTTTGCCGTCGCGCCGCGCCGGATCGTCACCAACGCCCACGTCGTGCGCGAGGCGCTGCAGGACGACACGCTGCGAATCGGGATCGTGCCCAGCGAAGGCGGCGAGGCGGCCGACTATGCCCGCGCGGTCGCGGTCAGTCCGGCCAACGACCTTGCCCTGGTGGAGATCACCGGCACGCTTCGCCTGCCCCCGCTGACGATCGCGGCCGGGCCGATGCGCGACGGGCAGGTTTCCGCCGTCGGTTACCCGATGAACGTCGATCGCGCCCAGGGGCTCGACATGGGCGACATCTTCCGTTCGCAGCCACCGGTGAAGAGCCGCGGCTTCCTGTCCGGCCAGCGGCCCAGCCGCCTGTTCGACACGATCCTGCACACCGCGCCGATCGCGCGCGGCAATTCCGGCGGGCCGCTGCTCGACGGGTGCGGGCGGGTTATCGGGGTCAACAGCTTCGGCACCGATTCGGGCGGTTCGGACGGCGAGTTCTACTTCGCCGTTTCGACCCGCGAGCTGCTGCCGTTCCTGCGCGCGAACGATGTCGATGCCCGCGTCGCCGACCTGCCCTGCCGCAGCCTGGAGGAACTCGACGCGGCCGAACGCGCGCGACTGGAACGGCAGCAGGCCCAGGCGCGCCGCGAAATGGCCGCCCGCGCGCAGGAAGCGCGCGAACGCCGCGAACGGGCGGAGGACGAGGCGCGCGAATCGGTTCGGACCGACCGCGAGAACGCGATGGCGCTGGCCTTCGTCCTCGCCCTCGTCGCGGCGGGCGGCCTGGCCCTCGCCTGGCAGGCCCGGCAGGCGGGCGAAGGCGGCGAACGGCGCATGATGATCGCCGGCACGGTCGCGCTCGTGGCCGCGATCGCCGCACTGGCGCTGTGGCTCACCCGCCCGGGGCTCGACGAAGTGGAACGCCGCGTCGCCGCCGCCATGGGCGAGGCCGAGGCGGACCCCGAGGCGCCGGGGGCCGGCGGCACCGGCGAGGGCCTGCTCACCTGCACCCTGGACCTGGCCCGCAGCCGCGTGGTCGGCGCGCCCGACCGCGAGCTGGAGTTCGCCTGGCGCGAGGACGGCTGCGTCAACGGCCGCACGCAATACGGCTTTGCCGGCGGCGAGTGGTCGCGCGTCTTCGTGCCGAACGAGGAACAGGCCGTGTCCGTCAACCGCTTCGACCCCGCGAGCGGCACCTTCCGCACCGACCGCTACCTGCTCGGCCGGGCGGAAATGGCCGCGGCCCGCGCCGCACGGGGCGAATATTCGCCGCCCGCCTGCGATGCCGCGGGGGCGGCCGCGCGGCTCGGCGACCTGCAATCGGGCGTCGTCGCGCTCCTCCCGCAGGCGCCGAACGAGCGGCTGGTCTATTCCTGCAAGGCCGCCGAGTGACGGGCGCCCGGCGGCGGTTGCGCGCGATCGCACGCGGCCGGGCCGATGCCCGTGCATCGCACCGGCGCAACAGGGGCCAATCCGCCCCCGCCGGCCGCCCGCGTTGCCCGCGCGCGTTGCATCGGGCGGGTTGCATAGTAGGAAACCGGGTGCTAGTCGCGCGCCAGCCTTGCCGGGGTGGCTCGTTCCGCCCGCATCGGCATGGGCGATGCACCGCTATTTTCCGGACCTTCAAAGGACGAGAGACGCGTGGAGATTTCCGCCGGTATTCAGGCTAGCCTGCCAGGGCGCTATGCTTCGGCCCTGTTCGATCTGGCCGCCGAAAAGGGCACGGTCACTGCGGTCGAATCGGACCTGGAGAAGCTTTCCACCGCCCTGGCCGAATCGGCCGACATGCGCGCCGTGACGACCAATCCCGAACTGAGCCGCAAGGCGCAGGGCGCGGCCATGGAGGGCGTGGCCCGGTTGCTCGGCCTGTCCGACCTGACCGGCAATTTCCTCGGCGTGCTCGCCGCCAACCGCCGGCTGGGCGCCCTTCCCGCGATCGTCCGCGCCTTCCGCGCCATTGCCGCCGCCCAGCGGGGCGAGGTATCGGCCGAAGTCGCCAGCGCCCACGCGCTGACCGACGCGCAGCTCGCCGCGCTCAAGGAAAAACTGACCGCGCGCGAAGGCCGCACGGTCAAGCTCGACGCGAAGGTCGATCCCGATCTCCTGGGCGGGCTCGTCGTCACCATCGGTTCGAAGCGCATCGACGGTTCGATCCGCACCCGCCTCAATTCTCTCGCCCACGCCATGAAGGGCTGACGCCACAAGGCTCGAAGGAAGACACGCACATGGAAATCCGCGCCGCAGAAATCTCCAAGGTCATCAAGGACCAGATCGCCAACTTCGGCACCGAGGCCGAAGTCAGCGAAGTCGGCTCCGTCCTTTCGGTCGGTGACGGCATCGCCCGCATCCACGGCCTCGACAAGGTCCAGGCCGGCGAGATGGTCGAATTCGCCAACGGCGTGCAGGGCATGGCCCTGAACCTCGAAGCCGACAACGTCGGCGTCGTGATCTTCGGCTCCGACGCGGAGATCAAGGAAGGCGACAGCGTCAAGCGGACCGAGACGATCGTGGACGTTCCGGTCGGCAAGGGCCTGCTGGGCCGCGTGGTCGACGCGCTGGGCAACCCGATCGACGGCAAGGGCCCGATCGAGACGACCGAGCGCCGCCGGGTCGAGGTGAAGGCCCCGGGCATCATCCCGCGCGAATCGGTTTCCGAACCGGTGCAGACCGGCCTCAAGGCGATCGACGCGCTCGTGCCCGTCGGCCGCGGCCAGCGCGAGCTGATCATCGGCGACCGCCAGACCGGCAAGTCCGCCGTCGCGATCGACACCTTCATCAACCAGAAGGAAGTCAACGCCGGCGACGACGAATCGAAGAAGCTCTACTGCATCTACGTCGCCGTGGGCCAGAAGCGCTCGACCGTGGCGCAGATCGTCCGCCAGCTCGAAGAAAACGGCGCGATGGAATACTCGATCGTGGTCGCCGCGACCGCGTCCGAGCCGGCCCCGCTGCAGTACCTCGCGCCCTACACCGGCTGCGCGATGGGCGAGTTCTTCCGCGACAACGGCATGCACGCCGTGATCGTTTACGACGACCTTTCGAAGCAGGCCGTCGCCTATCGCCAGATGTCGCTCCTCCTGCGCCGCCCGCCGGGCCGCGAAGCCTACCCGGGCGACGTGTTCTACCTCCACAGCCGCCTGCTCGAGCGCGCGGCCAAGATGAGCCAGGCGAACGGCGGCGGATCGCTGACCGCGCTGCCGATCATCGAAACCCAGGCGGGCGACGTCTCGGCCTATATCCCGACCAACGTCATCTCGATCACCGACGGGCAGATCTTCCTCGAAACCGGCCTGTTCTACCAGGGCATCCGCCCGGCCATCAACGTCGGCCTCTCGGTCAGCCGCGTCGGCGGCGCCGCCCAGACGAAGGCGATGAAGAAGGTCTCCGGCTCGATCAAGCTGGAGCTGGCGCAGTACCGCGAGATGGCGGCCTTCGCGCAGTTCGGCTCGGACCTCGACGCCGCCACGCAGAAGCTGCTCAACCGCGGCGCGCGCCTGACCGAGCTGCTCAAGCAGCCGCAGTTCTCGCCGATGCCGTTCGAGGAGCAGACCGTGTCGATCTTCGCCGGCACCAACGGCTATCTCGACAGCGTCGCGGTCGAACGCGTGACCGAGTACGAGGCGGCCATGCTCAGCTACATGCGCAGCGAACACGCCGACGTGCTCAAGGACATCCGCGAAAGCGGCAAGTTCGAAGACGACGTGAAGGCCCGCACGGTCGCCGCGCTCGACACGTTCGCCAAGCAGTTCGCCTGAGCCCCGCGAGACACTAGCTAGGGAGCCGAAATGGCCTCGCTGAAAGAACTCAAGGGCCGGATCAACTCGGTCAAGTCGACCCAGAAGATCACCAAGGCCAAGCAGATGGTCGCCGCGGCGAAGCTGCGCAAGGCACAGGCCGCGGCCGAGGCTGCGCGCCCTTATGCCGAGCGTCTTTCCGCGGTCATGGCATCGCTCGCCGGCAAAGTCGGCGGCGACAGCGCGCCCCGTCTCCTGGCGGGCACCGGCTCGGACCAGCGGCACCTGCTGGTCGTGGTCAATACCGACAAGGGCCTGTGCGGCGGCCTCAACGCCAATATCGTCAAGGCTGCCAAGGCCAAGGCGCGCGCGCTGATCGCCGAGGGCAAGGACGTGCAGTTCTACCTCGTCGGCAAGAAAGGCCGCGCGCCGATCAAGCGCGACCATGCCGACCGGATCGGGCAGCAGTTCGACACCAGCACCGTGCGCAACCCCGGCTTCGAGGAAGCCGAGGCGATCGCGGACGAACTGGTCGAGCTGTTCGAAGCGGGCAAGTTCGACGTCGCGCACCTCGTCTACCCGATCTTCAAGTCCGCGCTGGCGCAGGACCCGACGGTGCAGCAGCTGATCCCCGTCCCCGCCCCCCAGGGCGAGGCGGGTACCGGCGGCGACGCGGTCGTCGAGTACGAGCCCGACGAGGAAGCGATCCTCGAGGAACTGCTGCCGCGTTACGTGAAGACGCAGGTGTTCGGCGCGCTGCTGGAAATCGCCGCTTCCGAGCAGGGCGCGTCGATGACCGCGATGGACAACGCGACGCGCAACGCGGGCGAGCTGATCAACAAGCTCACCATCCAGTACAACCGCAGCCGCCAGGCCGCCATCACCACCGAGCTCATCGAAATCATCGCCGGCGCGGAAGCGCTCTGAGCCCCCAGCTACCGGAATATCAATCGTGAAGAAGATCGCACTTTTCGTCCCCGCCCTCGCCCTCTCCCTCGCCGCCTGCGGCGAAGAGCCTGCGCCCGAGCCCGCACCGGTGCAGACACCCGAACCGGCCCCGGAACCCTCGCTCCCGGCCCCGGACCAGGAACTGTTCTCCGGCCTGCTGGCAGAGGCGTGCCCCGAACTGAAGCCGGTCAACACCGCCGTGTGCAAGCGCGCGGGTTTCGGCTCCAGCGACGTCATCTGCGAATATGGCCTCGGCGAAGATTCGTACCTCCGCAACAAGGCGACCCTGACCCCCGGCGACGGGGAATGGACGCTCGCCGACCCCGCTTCGATCTGCGCTCCCGGCGCCGAATAACTGCAAGGCAGGACATAGCATCATGGCCACCGCACCCGTACTCAACCAGGCAACCAACGGCACGATCAGCCAGGTCATCGGCGCCGTCGTCGACGTGACCTTCGAAGGCGAACTGCCGGCGATTCTCACCGCGCTCGAAACGAAGAACGGCGACAGCACGCTGGTGCTGGAGGTCGCGCAGCACCTCGGCGAGAACACCGTCCGCACGATCGCGATGGACGGCACCGACGGTCTCGTCCGCGGGCAGGAAGTGATCAGCACCGGCGCGCAGATCTCGGTCCCGGTCGGCCCGAAGACGCTCGGCCGCATCATGAACGTCGTCGGCGAACCGATCGACGAGCGCGGCCCCATCGGTGCCGAGCAGACCGCGCCGATCCACGCCGAGGCCCCCGAGTTCGTCGACCAGTCGACCGAGGCGGCCATCCTCGTCACCGGGATCAAGGTCATCGACCTGCTCGCCCCTTACGCCAAGGGCGGCAAGATCGGCCTGTTCGGCGGCGCCGGCGTGGGCAAGACCGTGCTGATCCAGGAACTGATCAACAACATCGCGAAGGGCCACGGCGGCGTGTCGGTCTTCGCCGGCGTGGGTGAGCGTACCCGCGAAGGCAACGACCTCTACCACGAGTTCCTCGACGCCGGCGTCATCGCCAAGGACGCCGAAGGCAACGCGACGTCCGACGGTTCGAAGGTGGCGCTCGTCTTCGGCCAGATGAACGAGCCGCCGGGCGCCCGTGCCCGCGTCGCCCTCTCCGGCCTGACGATGGCGGAGTACTTCCGCGACCAGGAAGGGCAGGACGTGCTGTTCTTCGTCGACAACATCTTCCGCTTCACCCAGGCGGGTTCGGAAGTGTCGGCGCTGCTCGGCCGCATTCCCTCGGCCGTGGGCTACCAGCCGACGCTGTCGACCGACATGGGCAACCTGCAGGAACGCATCACCTCGACCACCAAGGGCTCGATCACCTCGGTCCAGGCGATCTACGTTCCCGCCGACGACCTTACCGACCCGGCCCCGGCCACCTCGTTCGCCCACCTCGACGCGACCACCACGCTGAGCCGCGCGATTTCCGAGCTGGGCATTTACCCGGCGGTGGACCCGCTCGATTCGACTTCGCGTGTTCTCGAACCGCGCGTCGTGGGCCAGGAGCACTACGAAACGGCGCGCAAGGTCCAGGAAACGCTGCAGAAGTACAAGAGCCTGCAGGACATCATCGCCATCCTGGGCATGGACGAGCTGTCGGAAGAGGACAAGCTGACCGTCGCCCGCGCGCGCAAGATCCAGCGCTTCCTGTCGCAGCCGTTCCACGTGGCCGAGGTGTTCACCAACATCCCGGGCGAGTTCGTGCAGCTCGAAGACACGATCAAGTCGTTCAAGGCCGTCGTCGAAGGCGAATACGACCACCTGCCCGAAGCCGCCTTCTACATGGTCGGCGGCATCGACCAGGCGGTCGCCAAGGCGAAGAAGCTGGCCGACGAGGCCTGATCGCCCGATCGCCGGACCGACCGCCATGCCCGCCTTCCGCCTTCTTCCGTTCACCCTCTTCGTGGCAACGGGCGCAGGCGTGGCGGGCACGGCACAGGCGGCCAAGCCCGACGCGCTCGGCCCCGCGCTGAGCGAGCTTTGCCCGACTTTCCTGGCGGGCGAAGCCCTGGGGCAGGACGGCGCGGTCGATCCCGCCTTCCTGCGTTACTGGACCGATCACGGTTTCGTCGTGTCCCCCGCCCCCGGCGACTACCTGATCCGGATGCAGCACGACGGCGCCCGCCTGGTCGCGGTCGAGCTGGACGAGGAGGCCGGAACGCCGCGCTGCCGCGTCATGCTGCCCGAAATGGACGCCGACGACGCGCTGGACGCGGTGGGTGATTATTACGCCAAGGTCGGCGTGCGGAAAGGCGGCGCGCGCGAACGGGCCGAAGCCGCCGGCAAGGGCCCGGCCCCGGTCGCGGTTTACCGGAGCGTGGAAAAGGGCGAGACAGTGGCGACCGCCGAGGCGAATGGCGGCACCCTGGTCGTCCGTGTGAAAGAAAGTTGAACGATGGCACTGCATTTCGAACTCGTGACTCCCGCCAAGCTCGTCCGCAGCGAAGACGTCCACATGGTCGTCGTCCCCGGCGCGGAGGGGGAATTCGGCGTGCTTGAAGGGCATGCCCCCTTCATGTCCACGATCCGCGACGGCGCGGTCCAGGTCTACAAGACCGAGGGCGCCGCGCCCGAGGAAATCCAGGTGCGCGGCGGCTTTGCCGAAGTGGGCGAGAACGGCCTCACCGTCCTTGCCGAGCATGTCGAGGGCTGAGCCCGTCGCACCGGCGCGAGATGGAGGGGCGGCTCGCGAGGGCCGCCCTTTTTCGTGGCCGGGGGGCGGCCCGGCCGTATTGCACCCTGAGACGGCCATTCAGCGTGACGTCACTTCGAGCCCGTCATCCCCGGGGCCGATGATCGCCCGATTCCCTGCCCTCCGCGCGCGCCGGGCCCCGGCCCCGGTCGTCGCCGCGCTTCTGGCCGTGGTCGCCGCCGTGCTGGCGGGCTGCGGGCCGCGGGTCGATATCCATTACGTGCCCACGCCCGAGCCGGTGGTCGATGCCATGCTGGACATGGCCGCGATCGAGGAAGGGGACGTGCTCTACGATCTCGGGTCAGGCGACGGGCGCATACCGATCGCCGCCGCCCGCCAGTTCGGCGTGCGCGCGGTGGGGATCGAGATCGATCCGCGCCTGGTGCGCGAGGCGCGCGCCAATGCGAAGGCCGCGGGTGTCGCGCACCTCGTCGAGTTTCGCGAGGCGGACCTGTTCGCAACCGACTTTTCCGACGCGGACGTCGTCACGCTCTATCTCGGCGACACGCTGAACCTGCGCCTGCGCCCGCAGTTGCTCGAACAGCTGGAGCCCGGCGACCGCGTGGTCAGCCACGATTTCGCCATGGGCGACTGGCCCCCGGACGAGAAACGGATCGTGGCCAACCGGCCGGTCTACAAGTGGACCGTGCCCGAAACCTTCATCCCCGGCTTCGGCGGGGTCGATTGAGGGCTTTCCAGCGAGGTCGAAGCGAAACGCCCTGGCGCGCCCCATCAACGCCGGCGTCCGCCACGCACCGGGCCGCCGCGCGTCGGGGCATGGAAGTCGGGCGGCTTGTCGGCAATCCATTCGAGGAACCGCGCCACGGCCGGCTCGCGCGCCAGCCGGTCGCGGTCGTCGCCGATGCGGGCCAGCTGGGCATTGGTGAAATGGGCATGGATCGTGCGGTGGCAGATCGGGTGGACGGGAACGGTCGCCCGCCCTTTCCTGGCCCTGGGCACCGGGTGATGCCACTGGACGCGGCTCGCGATCGCACGGTGGCAAAGCCAGCAGGTCGCGCCCTCGTCATCCCCCGGCATCGGCGCGCGCAGTCTCTTCGGTGAACAGCTCGTCCTCGCGCGTCATCGTGCGCCCGGCCGCCTCGTACTGGATGGGCAGGTCGGCCGCGCCCCCCTGGCACACATGCATCTGCGCGAACCGCCCTTCGCGCAGGTCGACGAGGCCGTCGCGGATCGCGGGATAATTGGGCTCCCCCGCGGTGAAATTGGTCCGCACCATGCGGCTGAAGACGACATGGCGCCAGGGGCCGTCGTCGAACGCGATCTGCGCCTCCCCGCCCCCCGAATAGGGCACGGTGGCAAAGCGCGGGGGCGGTCCCTCGGGCGTGGGAAGGACGAGGTGCGCGGCGCCCCGCCCGAAGGAATAGCGGACCCGGGGCACGCCGCCGTCGCCGGTGGCCGCGCAGACGGAGAGCACGCGCCCGTCCGCCACCGTGCAGTGGAATATCGGTTCGGCCTGTGCCCCGCAGCGCGCGGCCAGCGCCGGGGCCGGTTCGACCCGCTCGCCCTGGCCCGCGCCGCCACAGGCCGCGAGGGCCGGCAGCGCGAGCAGGGCCGGCAGGCGGATCACTTGCCCTCGCCCGCCTTCTTCTTCTTCATCGTATCGTGGAAGCGGTCGGCCCAGCCCGGCTTCACCAGCTGTTCGGCGCGCACCATGCGCAGTTCACCGTCGTCGACGTCGCGGCTCACCGCGCTGCCGGCGGCGACGATCGCGTCGGCCCCGATCCGCACCGGGGCGATCAGCGCGCTGTTGCTGCCGATGAAGGCGCGCGGGCCGATCACGGTCTTGTACTTGAAATAGCCGTCGTAATTGCAGGTGATCGTGCCGGCGCCGATATTGGCGCCCGCCCCCACTTCGGCATCGCCGAGGTAGGTCAGGTGATTGGCCTTGGCCCCTTCGCCCAGCACGGCCTTCTTCATCTCGACGAAGTTGCCGACCTTGCTCCCCCTTTCCATCACCGCGCCGGGGCGCAGGCGGGCATAGGGGCCGACCTCGCAGCCGGGGCCGATCTCCGCCCCCTCGATATGGCTGAAGGCGCGGATCGTGGCGCCGTCGGCGACTTTCGCGCCCGGGCCGAAGACGACGTTGGGCTCGATCGTCACGTCGCGGCCGATCTCGGTATCGTAGCTGAAGAACACCGTTTCGGGCGCGCGGAGCGAGGCGCCGTTCGCCATTGTCTCCTCGCGCTTCATTTCCTGCCACTGCGCCTCGGCCCGCGCCAGCTCGGCGCGGCTGTTGATGCCGGCCACTTCGTCCGGCCGGTCGGTCACGACGACCGCGCTGTGGCGCCCGTCCTCGCGGGCGACGTTGACCACGTCGACCAGGTAGTATTCGCCCTGGCTGTTGTCGTTGCCGACCCGCCCGAGCAGGTCGAACATGTCGGCGGCCCGCGCGGCCATCAAGCCCGAATTGCACAGGCGGCAGGCCCGCTCCGCCTCGGTCGCGTCCTTGTGCTCGACCATCTTCTCGATCCGGCCATCCGCGTCGGCGATCACGCGGCCGTATTGCAGGGCATCGGCGGGTTCGAACCCGAGGACGACGACCGCCGGCGCATCGTCGGCATGGAGCCGGTCGAGCATGGCGCGCATCGTCTCCGCCCGCACGAAAGGCACGTCGCCGTAAAGGATCAGGACATCGCCCTCGAACCCGTCGAGGCTACCCTGCGCCTGCTGCACCGCGTGGCCGGTGCCCAGCTGCGGTTCCTGCAGGCAGGTCTCGGCCCGCCCGGCCAGCGCGCTTTCCAGCTGGTCGCGCCCGCTGCCGACGACGACAACCGTGCGCGCCGGCCCCAGCTCCGCCGCGGAGGCCATCAGGTGATCGATCATCGGCCGCCCGGCGATCGGGTGGAGGACCTTGTGCAGGCCCGACTTCATGCGCGTGCCCTTGCCCGCGGCAAGGATGACCGTTGCAAACTCTCTCATGCCCTGCCCCTTGCCAGCAAACGCTTGCGGTTTGAAGAACCTTGCGCCACCCCGCCCGCCATGGCGGATTTTCCTTTCGACGTCGTCGGCTTCGATCTCGACGGCACGCTCCTCGAAACGCATCGCGATCTCGGCGCGGCGGTGAACCACGCGCTGGCGCTGGGCGGGTTCGAAGTCGTCCCGGCGGACAGCGCGAAGGACCTGATCGGCGGCGGCGCCAAGATCATGCTACGGCGCGCGATCGACGACCAGGGCGGCATGGCGGACGACGATTTTCACGCGCTCTACAAGAAGATGCTGGCCTTCTACGGTACCAACAGCGCGGTCCACACCCGGCCCTATCCCGGCGCGGTCGAGGTGCTGGACGAACTGGCCGCGCGCGGCGTGCGCGTGGGGGTGGTGACCAACAAGTTCGAAGGCTTCGCCCGCGATATCCTGGGGGCGCTGGGCCTTGCCGACCGGTTCGACTGCGTGATCGGGGGCGACAGCCTGGGCCGCGATGCGGCAGGGCGGCGGCGGGCCAAGCCCGCGCCCGACCCGATTCTGGAAGCGCGCGCGTGCTGCGGCGGCGGGCGCATGGCCTATGTCGGCGACAGTTCTTACGACGTGCGCGCGGCGCGCGCGGCGGGGGTGCCGGTGGTCGCGGCCTGTTACGGCTATTGCGATCTCCCGCGCGAGGAGCTGGGCGCAGACGCGATGATCGATTCGTTCGCGGAGCTGATCCCGGCGCTGGAAGCGCTCTGACCCGGCCGCGCCGGCGGCCCGCGGCGGCCGGTGACCCTACGGCAACACGCCCTGCCGCGGACACGGTTGCATCGCCGCGCGGAACCTGCCACCCCCGCGCCAGATTGACGCAAACGTAAGGCCCGCGAGGGCTGTTGCACAGGAGAGAGAGCTCATGAGCATCGATTTCAAGGACAAGGTCGCGATCGTCACCGGCGCCGGCGGCGGGCTGGGCCGCGAATATGCGCTGGAGCTGGCGCGGCGCGGGGCGAAAGTCGTCGTCAACGACCTGGGCGGATCGCGCGACGGCACCGGGTCGTCCGACGCGGCAGCCCAGGTGGTCGAGGAAATCGAGAAGGCCGGCGGCACCGCGATGGCGAACGGCGGATCGGTGACCGAATACGAACAGATGGAAAAGATGGTCGCCGACGCCAAGCAGAAGTGGGGCGGCGTGCACGTGCTGATCAACAACGCGGGCGTCCTGCGCGACAAGACCTTCGCCAAGATGGACCCGGCCGATTTCGAATTCGTGGTCAAGGTCCACCTGACCGGTTCCGCCTTCGCGACCAAGGCCTGCTGGGAAACCTTCCGCGAGCAGGCCTATGGCCGCGTGCTGATGACCGCGTCCTCCACCGGCCTGTTCGGCAACTTCGGCCAGGCCAACTACGGCGCGGCCAAGCTGGGCCTGGCCGGCCTGACCAAGACGCTTCAGCTCGAAGGCGCGAAATACAACATCAAGGTCAACACGCTCAGCCCGGTTGCCGGGACGCGCATGACCGAAGATCTCTTCCCCGAAGAGGCGTTCAAGCTGTTCGACCCGGTCAACGTGGTCCCCGCCGCGCTCTTCCTGGTGAGCGAGGATGCCCCGACCAATGCCATCGTCGGCGCGGGCGCCGGCGGGTTCCACTCGGCCTGGGTCGTGATGAACGACGCCGTCTGGCTGAAGGAAGACGAGCGGACCGTCGAAGGCTTCGCCGCGAACTGGGACAGGATCTCGGGCATGAACAACCTCCAGGCCCCGCAGTCCGGCTCCGAACAGTCGGGCGCGATCCTCAAGGCGATGCAGGGCGTTCTGGGCGGCGACGCGGCCCCCTCCTCCGCCCGCGGGTAACCGCTTCTCGCGAAGATCGGCGACGGGCGCTGGCCGGCAGGTGCGCCCGTCGCCGCGGCTTTCGCCGCCCGCGCCGCTGCGCGGGCGCAGGTCAGCCGGAAACGGGCTTGAGCAGCTTGCGCTCGATCGGCGCGAGCACGCCGGCCAGCTCGTGCCCGCGCTTCAGCACCTGGCCGTGTTCGCCGAACAGGGTCCACATCCCCTGCCGGTTACGCAGCGCGGGGCGTTTCTCGATCCGCGCCTGCGGCCGCTCGGCCGCGCGGCGAAAGGCTGCGAAGGTCGCGGCATCGCGCGCGAAATCCATCGCGTAGTCGCGCCACTGGCCGGCGGCGACCATGCGGCCATAAAGGTCGAGTATCCGCTGCAGCTCGTCGCGCTGGAACGCCACCTGGTTCGGCTGGCGCCCGGGAAAGGCGACGATATTGGCAGGGGCCGCGCCCCCTGCCCCCGGCGGCGCCATCAGCTGTCCGTCCCGCTGCGCCGGGCAGGCTCGCCCCCGCCTGCGCGCAGCTGGTCCAGCTCGGCCCGCAGGTCGGCCACCTGGCGTTCCAGTTCGGCCATGCGGCCGGCGCCGTTCGCGCCGATTTCCTCGCAAGGTTCGTCGCACGGGGTGCCGTAGGGGATGAACTCGCGCAGCCATTCCTCCGCCGGGACGAGGGTGGAGCGGGCTTTCAGGCCGATCATCGTCGCCCCGTTGGGCACGTCGTCGGTAACCACGGCATTGGCGCCGATGCGCGCGCGTTCGCCCAGCGTGATCGGGCCGATGATCTGCGCGCCCGATCCGATGATCACCCCGTCGCGCACGGTCGGGTGGCGCTTGCCCCCCTTGCCGTTGGCAGGGTTCGTACCGCCCAGCGTCACGCATTGGTAAATCGTCACGTCATTGCCGATTTCCGCCGTTTCGCCGATCACGGTAAAGCCGTGGTCGATGAACAGGTTGCGGCCGATCCTGGCGCCGGGGTGGATGTCGATCGCGGTCAGCCAGCGCGAGAAGTGGTTGACCAGCCGGGCGAGGAAATAGAGCCGCGCCTGGAACAGCCAGTGCGCCAGGCGGTGCAGGCCCACGGCCAGGACGCCGGGATAGAGCAGCACCTCCCAGCGCGATCGCGGCGCGGGATCGCGCGCCTGGATCGAGTCGAGATAGGCAAGCAGGCGGTCGAACATCGGCCCGATAGTCCCATTTCCGGCCCGGCGAGGCAAGCCGGGGCTAGTTCGGGGGGTCAAAGTCGAGCTTTTGCTGCTCCGGCCCCATTACCGCCGCGAGCGCATCGCGCCAGATCGACATCGTCGCCGGCGCCTTGCGCTCGAGGCTAAGCCGGTCGATCGCCGCGACCAGCCGCTCGATACCCGCGAAGCCGCGTTCGGCCCGGGGCACGAGATAGGTAAGCGCGCCTTCGCCCAGCGCAAGGCCGCGCTGGGTGGCATGGGCCTCTATCAGGTCGGCGACCATGGCATCGTCGGGCACGCCGATCTCCAGCGTCAGCGCGGCACCGATGCGGCTGCGCAAGTCGGGCAGGGCAATGGTCCATGCCGGCGCCCGCGCCGTCAGCAACAAGGGCCGGCCTTCCTCCTGCGCGCGGTTCCAGCGATGGAACAGGGCGGTCTCGTCGAGCCGGTCGGCATCGTCGATCGCCTCGCCCTGCCCGCTGGCGGCGAACCAGCGCGCGAACAGCGACTTGCCCGCGCGCGGCGGACCGAGCAGGACCGCGGTGCCGAACGGCCAGCCGGCCGGTTCCTGCAAGGCGTCGGCCACGTGGCGGTTGGCATTGCCCAGCACGATCCGCGCGGGATCGCCGCGCCTGCGCACCACCAGGGGCAGGGCAATCTGCGACATGCCCCGGGCCTAGCGGCTGATGGCCAGCGAATTGCCCGACTGGCGCACGGCAAAGCCCCGCGCGCGCAGCGCGGCGGCGAGCTGGTCGAGGGTGCCCGTGAAAGTGACCGCCATGACCGAACTGCCCCCGATCGCGGTGCTGGTGACCGCCGTTCCGCGCACGCCCGGCGCGGCGCGAACACCGGCCAGCGAGGCGTCGAAGGCGCCCGCGTCGGGCGTGGCGAACTGGACCGAGTAAGTCGTCGCCTGGACCGGCTGTTCCGGCTGGTCGGGGGCGGCCGGCGTCTCGCCCGCGGCTTCCTGCGTCGCGGCCTGTTCGCGCGCGGCGGCCGCGGCCCGCTCGCGCGCGAGGGCCGTGCGGCCGATCTCGATCAGGCGCTGCAGGGCAGGCTCCGCCTCCACCGATCCGAGGTCCAGCGTCGGGTCGGGCTTCAGCTTGCCTTCGGCCAGCGCGCGTTCGAAGATCGTGTTGAACCGCGCGACCGCGCGCTCCAGCATCGGTTGCAGTTCCTCGGGGCTCTCGGCCCGCATGGCGAAGCTGTCGAGATATGTATTGTCGGGGCCGTAACGGGCGGTGAAGGTCCCCTCCACCGGGCCGCCGGGCCATTGGTATTCGAGATGCGCGACCGGCACCAGGACGTCGGCGGCGCTGAACTGGTCGAGCACGTTGCGCCACCACAGGCGGCTGCGCCGCCCCGTCTGGCCAAAGTTGATCAGCAGCGAATCGCCCCCTGCCCCGGACGGGCGGACGTAATTGATCCGGCTCGACCCGGTCTGGTACTCGGCCCAGGCGCGCTGCCACGGGTTGCGCGCCTCGTAAACGGTGTAGGCCCCGGCCGAACGCGTGACGGGGACCAGCAGCATCGGCGCCGATCCCGGGCCGCGCCCGCTCGCCCCCAGCATCGATCCCGCCCGGCCACGGTCGAACGTGACGCCGAGCCGCGCGATATAGCGGCGCGGGCCGATCTTCTCGTCTTCGATCACCATGGCGACGACCAGGCCCTGCAGCTGGCTGTCCGAAATGCTCGGCCCGCCCAGCTTTTCCCAGGCCTTGCGCTGGGCCTCGCGCCAGCCTTTCTCGCGCGCGTCCTCGGCATTGTCGCCGCGCACGTCCACCTCGATCCCGCCAATGTCGATATCGCCGGTGCTGGCGATCGGCGCGATGCCGCGTTCCCCCTCGACCTGCGCCCACAGCGCCGCGCCGCCCGCCGCGCAGGCGAGAACGGCCGCGAAGATCAGCGAAGGGCGCGGGAGGCGGGAGAGCGAAAGGGTATGGGCCATAGGGGAAAACTCGCGGCCTTTTGCCGAAACGGGCATGGAAATCCAAGCGCGAAAGTCTAAAGCGCTTAGCCGATGTCAGAGCAAGAAAACACGTCCGGCGGCTACACCTATGCCCAGGCCGGTGTCTCGATCGACGCGGGCAATGCCCTCGTCAAGGCTATCGGCCCGCTGGTCAAGGCGACCGCGCGCCCCGGCGCCGATGGCGAGATCGGCGGCTTCGGCGGGTTCTTCGATCCCCGCGCGGCCGGCTATCGCGATCCCCTGCTGGTCGCCGCGAACGACGGCGTCGGCACGAAGCTGAAACTGGCGATCGATCACGACCTGCACGACACGGTCGGCATCGACCTGGTGGCCATGTGCGTCAACGACCTGATCGTCCAGGGCGCGGAGCCGCTGTTCTTCCTCGACTATTTCGCGACCGGCAAGCTGGAGACCGGCGTGGCGGAGCGGGTCATCGCCGGCATTGCCGCGGGCTGCCGCGAAGCTGGCTGCGCGCTGATCGGCGGCGAGACCGCCGAAATGCCGGGCATGTACGCCCCCGGCGATTACGACCTGGCAGGTTTCTGCGTCGGCGCGGTCGAGCGCGGCGAACAGCTGACCGGCGAAGGCGTACGCCCGGGCCAGATCCTGCTGGGGCTGGCCAGTTCGGGCGTTCATTCCAACGGCTATTCGCTCGTCCGCCGGCTGGCGGCCGACAAGCAGTGGAAGCTCGACGCCCCCGCGCCCTTCGACGCGCAGCGCACGCTGGTCGAAACGCTGATCGCGCCGACGAGGATCTACGTGAAGGCGCTGCTGCCCGCGATCCGCGCGGGGAAGATCGCCGCGCTCGCGCATGTCACCGGCGGCGGCCTGCTGGAGAACATTCCCCGCGTCCTGCCCGCGGGCGCCCATGCGGCAGTCGATGCCGATGGCTGGGAACAGCCGCCGGTCATGGCCTTCCTCCAGGCCGAAGGCGCGATCGCCCCGGCGGAGATGGCGCGCACGTTCAACTGCGGCGTCGGCATGGTCCTGGTCGTGGAAGAAGGCGCGGCCGACCAGGTCGCCCGCGAGCTCGCCGATGCGGGGGAACGCGTCGTGCGGGTCGGCACGATCGAGGCGGGCGAACGCGGCTGCACCGTGCGCGGCAGCGCGGGGACCTGGCAGGCGGACGAGGCGTGGGAGGCGCGCCACATTGCCTGACGGCACGCGCCCCCGCGCCCGGGTCGCCGTGCTCGTATCGGGCAAGGGGACCAACATGGCCGCCCTGCTCTACGCCTCGCGCCTGCCGGGGGCAGCCTACGAGATCGTCCTCGTCGCCAGCAACGACCCGGCGGCGGAAGCGCTTGCCCTGGCCGAGGCGGAGGGCGTGCCGACTTTCGCCCTCGCCCACCGCGGCATGAAACGCGCCGAGCACGACGCGGCGATGGACGCGGCGATCCGCGAAGCCGGGGCCGAATATGTCGTCCTGGCCGGGTACATGCGCATCCTTGGCCCGGCCATCGTCGCCGCGTGGGAGGGGAAGATGCTCAACATCCACCCCTCGCTCCTGCCCCGCTATCCCGGGCTCGACACCCATGCCCGCGCGATCGCGGCGGGCGACAGCCACGCCGGCGCCTCGGTCCATCTCGTGACCGACGATCTCGACATGGGCGAAGTCCTGGGCCGGGCCGAAGTCGCGATCCTGCCCGGCGACACGGCGGAAACCCTGGCCGAGCGGGTCAAGCTCGCCGAACACCAGCTCTATCCCCGCGTCCTGGGCGACTATGTCGCGCGCCCGTTCGACCCGGAATGGCTGGTGGCGCAAGTGCGCGAACGCGCGATGGCCCTGCCCCGAGCGGAGGAGACGGTGAGCCACGGAATGCCCTGTTTCGGGATCGAGAAGGGCAAGAAATTCGCCTGGGTCAGCGTCGATCGCCACGGCGACGCGGCGACCGCGCTGCTGGCGAAGATCAGCGGCGCCGACGAGCAGGAGCAGCTGATCGAAAACGATCCGCGACGCTATTACCGGCCGCCCTATTTCGGCGACGGCTGGATCGGGATCCGGCTGGACCTGGGCGATACCGACTGGGACGCGGTCGACGGCTGGATCCGGCGCAGCTGGCGCGCGGTGGCGCCCAGGTCGCTCGCCGGCCTGGTCGACGCGGCCGACGCGTTCTGACATCGCGCCCCGGCCCGCCCCCTCTCGACGGGGCCGGCCGGCAAGGCTACCCACCGATGCCATGGATATTCTCGTTTCGACCGGCTGGCTGGCGGACAACCTCGCCCGCGTGGCCGTGATCGACGCCAGCAAGCACCTCCCCGCGGCCGGACGCAATGCCCGGGCGGAATTCGCCGCAGGGCACATTCCCGGCGCGCGCTTCCTCGACCTCGCGAGCCTGCAGGACGATAGCTCCCCCGTGCCGGCCGCCGTGCCCCGGGGGGCGCAGTTCGCGCAGCGGCTGGCCGCGCTGGGGGTGGAAAGCGGGTGCCCGGTCGTCCTGTACGACGACAGCGCACTGCGCAGCGCGGCGCGGGCCTGGTTCCTGTTCCGCCTCTTCGGATGCGCCGAGGTCGCGATCCTCAATGGCGGGCTGGCGAAATGGCGGGCCGAAGGGCGCGCGCTGGAAACCGGCGAGGCGAACCATGCGCCCTGCCCCATCGGCGCACCGCGCGATCCCGATGCCGCCCGTCTGCGAACGCGGGCGCAAGTCCTCGCCAGCCTGGTCGACCCGCGCGAGCAGATCGTCGACGCGCGCGACGCGGACCGCTTCACCGGGGCGGCGCAGGACATCGTCCACGGCCTGCCCGGCGGCCACATCCCCGGCGCGCGCCACCTGCACTACCGCGACCTGCTGAACGACGACGGGACATTCCGTCCGCGCGACGATCTGCGCGCCGCCTTCGATGCGGCAGGCGTCGATCTTGATCGCCCGGTCACGGCCAGCTGTGGCAGCGGGGTGACCGCGGCGGTCGTGCTTTTCGCCCTCGCCCTGCTGGGCAAGGAGGACGCCGCGCTCTACGATGGCAGCTGGAGCGAATGGGCGGCCGATCCCGATCTGCCGCGCGAAACGGGGGCCCCGGCATGAGCGCGAAGAACGACAGCGGCGCGAGCGGCAAGGGCGGGCCGAACACCCGCCTCGCGGCGGCCGGGCGGCGGCCGGAATGGACCGGCCCGGTGGTCAACCCGCCGGTCTGGCGCGCGAGCACGCACCTCTATCCCGACACCGCGGCGTTGAAGGAAGGCGGCAGGACGAACGAGGACGGCCGGTTCTTCTACGGCCGGCGCGGCGCGCCCACCCAGTGGGCCCTGGCAGAGGCGCTGACCGCGATCGAACCGGGCGCTGCGGGCACGGTTCTCTATCCCAGCGGGGTCGCCGCGATTGCCGGCGCGCTTCTGGCCGTGCTCAAGCCCGGCGACGTCCTGCTGGTGACCGACAATGCCTATGAACCCAGCCGGGTCATGGCCAATGGCCTGCTTCGCCGCATGGGGGTGGAGGCACGCTTCTTCGACCCGCGCGACGTCGACGGCTTCGCCGCGCAGTTCTGCGAGCGGACGAAAGCGGTGCTGCTGGAAAGCCCGGGCAGCCTGACGATGGAAGTCTGCGACGTTCCGGCACTGGCCGCCATCGCGCGCGAGAAAGGCGCGGTCAGCCTGATCGACAACACCTGGGCCTCCCCCCTCGGCTTTCCCGCGCTCGAACGGGGATGCGACATCGCGATCACCAGCCTGACCAAGCATGTCGGCGGCCATTCGGACCTGATGATGGGCGCGGCCAGCGGCGGGGAGCGGTGGTATCGCCGCCTGCGCCAGACCGCGCAGGCCCTCGGCCAGGTCGTCTCGCCCGACGACGCCGCGCTCGCGCTGCGCGGGCTGCGCACGATGGGCCTGCGGGTCGAACGCTCCGCCGCCACCGCGCTGGCGCTTGCCGAATGGCTCGAAGGCCGGGACGAAGTGGCCCACGTGCTCTGCCCGATGCTGCCCGGCTCACCCGGCCACGAGCTGTGGCGGCGCGACTTCGCCGGAGGCTGCGGCCTGTTCAGTTTCATATTCGCGTCCGACGACGCGGAAGCGGCCGACCGTTTCGTCGATGCGCTTTCGCTGTTCGGGATCGGGTTCAGCTGGGGCGGGTTCGAAAGTCTCGCCCTGCCGATCGACCCCGCGAAAGTCCGCACCGCCAGCGCCTGGCCGCCCGCCGGCTGGGCGCCCGGCCACCGCCGCGGCGTGCGCCTGTCGGTGGGGCTGGAGGACCCGGCGGACCTCGTCGCGGACATGGACCAGGCATTTACCGGCACGAGGCAAGCATGACCCAGCCCCTTCCCACCGCATCGCCCGAGGCCGAAGCCGCGACCGACGGCGCCGCCCTGCCCGACCCCGCCGGGGGCACCGCCGCGGCGGATGCGCCCGCCACCGCGGCTGCCGCGGCGCCCGTCCCGAGCCCTGCCCCCGCCGAGCCGGTCGGCGCGGCCGAGGATCTCGCGCAGGCCGTGGCGTCGAAGAGCGAGACGGTCGGCGGCGTGGTCGAGACGCTCGATGCGCTCGCCCTCAGCGTGGGCGACATGCGCATCTCGCTGTGGGACGCGCTGGTGGTGACCGCGGTGATCGTCGGCATCTACCTGCTCGCGCTGTTCGGCAGCAAGCTGGCGCGCGCCGTTCTGCGCCGCATCTCGCGCTTCGATTCGACGCAGCAGCTCCTGGCGGAAAAGCTGGTCTCGATCACGGTCTGGACCATCGCCGTCCTGCTCGGCATCGACGTTCTCGGGATCGACCTCACCGCGCTTGCCGTCTTCTCCGGCGCGTTCGGCCTCGCGATCGGTTTCGGCCTGCAGAAGACCTTCGGCAACCTGATCGCCGGGATCATCCTGCTGATGGACCGGTCGATCAAGCCGGGGGACGTGATCGCGATCGCCGACCAGGCAGGCAATTCGACCTTCGGGCAGATCCGCAAGATCGGCATTCGCGCGGTCTCGCTGACCACGCGCGACCAGAAGGAATACCTGATCCCGAACGAGA
The DNA here is from genome assembly GCF_034375205.1 of Pelagerythrobacter marinus. Classification (NCBI taxonomy): domain Bacteria; kingdom Pseudomonadati; phylum Pseudomonadota; class Alphaproteobacteria; order Sphingomonadales; family Erythrobacteraceae; genus Pelagerythrobacter; species Pelagerythrobacter marinus. The sequence goes on from NZ_CP139719.1 coordinate 2,141,807, forward strand.
ACCTGATGATCAACCAGGTCGAAAACTGGTCCTATTCCTCGCGCAACGTCAGGGTCCAGGTGCCGGTGGGCGTGTCGTACAACTGCGATCTCGACCTGGCCGAGAAGCTGATGCTGGAGGCCGCGCGCGCCGCCCCGCGGGTGCTCGACACCCCGCCGCCGACGGTCTGGCTGGACCAGTACGGCGCAAGCTCGGTCGATTTCGTCATCCACTGCTGGATCACCGACCCGGAAGCCGGGATCGGCAACGTGCGATCGCAGGTGCTGAAGAACCTGTGGAACCTGTTCCAGCGCGAAGGGATCGAGATCCCCTTCCCCCAGCGCGACATCAACTTGCGCGGAAACGAGCAGTTCGAACAGCTTATCGCGGCCATCTCACAACGCCTGGAAACCCGCGAAAGCTAGGCTTGCGAGGCCGCTACCGCGGCTATCAAAACCAATCCTAGCGGCACTGACATGCATTCTCGTTGGCGCGGCGCGGCGCGGCCGCGCATCTTGCGCCGCATGGATACTGTCGGAACCGTTTACCTGGTCGGCGCCGGCCCGGGCGACCCGGACCTGCTGACCCTGCGCGCGGCGCGCCTGCTGGAACGGGCCGAAGTGGTCGTCCACGACGGCCTGGTCGACCGCGCCGTGCTCGCGCTGGCCGCGCGCGACGCGCAGATGATCTCGGTCGCCAAGCGCCGGGCCCACCACACCCTGCCGCAGGAGGCGATCTGCGAGCTTCTGGTGCGCGAGGCGCGCAAGGGCCGCGCCGTCGTGCGGCTGAAGGGTGGCGATCCGTTCATCTTCGGCCGCGGCGGGGAAGAAGCGGAAGCCTGCCGCGCGGCCGGCGTCCCGGTCGAGATCGTGCCCGGGATCAGCGCCGCCAACGGCGCGGCCGCGGCCACCGGCATCGCCCTGACCCACCGCGACGCGGCCAGCGTGGTCAGCTTCGTCGCCGGCCAGTGCAAGGGCCTGTCCGACCAGGACTGGGCCGGCCTGGCGGGCAAGGGGCGGACGCTGGTGATCTACATGGGCGTGAAGACCGCGCCGCGGATCGCGGAAAAGCTGATGGCGGACGGGCTCGCGCCCGACATGCCGCTGGCGGTGATCGAGAACGCCTGCCGGCCCGCGATGCGGGTCCTGCGCGGCCCGCTCGCCGCGCTTCCCGAGCTGGTCGCGCGCGAAAGCGTGAAGAGCCCGGCGCTGATCGTGATCGGCGAGGTCACGGCACGCGACGATGCACATGTGGCCGCGCTGGCGGCGGAGGCAGCAGAATGAAGATCGTTACCGGAAACGACCTCAAGACCGGGGCCGTCGTGTGGTGGACCGGCGTCGACTGGTCGATCCATGTCGAGGACGCGGTCGATGCCGGCGAACAGGCGGAAGACATCGCCACCCGCGAAGAGGCCGCCCGCCGCGTCAACGCCCCCTACGTGATCGAGGGGGAGAAGACCGCCGAGGGCGTTCGCCCGGCCCATATCAAGGACCGGATCCGCGCGCTGGGTCCGACCGTTCGCCCCGACCTCACGCTCAAACCCGCCGATCCGACGGCCGGCAACTGGGTGATCTGATGTACAAGTACGACCAATACGACCAGGCCATGGTCGATGCCCGCGTCGCCGAGTTCCGCGACCAGGTGCGTCGCCGGCTCGAAGGCAAGCTGAGCGAGGACCAGTTCAAGCCGCTGCGCCTGATGAACGGCCTCTATCTCCAGCTCCACGCCTACATGCTGCGGGTCGCCGTGCCCTACGGCACGCTCAATTCGCGGCAGATGCGCGCGCTGGCCGACATCGCCGAGAAGTACGATCGCGGTTACGGCCATTTCACCACCCGCCAGAACATCCAGTACAACTGGATCAAGCTGGAGGATGCCGGCGACATCCTGGCCGACCTGGCCGCGGTGGAAATGCACGCCATCCAGACCAGCGGCAATTGCATCCGCAACATCAGTTCCGATCACTTTGCCGGTGCCACGGCCGACGAGCTGGTCGATCCGCGGCCCTATGCCGAGCTGCTGCGCCAGTGGTCGAGCTTCCACCCCGAGTTCCTGGCCCTGCCGCGCAAGTTCAAGATCGCGGTGATCGCCAGCGAGGCCGACCGCGCGGCGATGAAGCTGCACGATATCGGCATTCGCATCGTGAAGAACGACGCGGGCGAACTGGGCGCGGCGTTCTACGTCGGCGGCGGGATGGGCCGCACGCCGATGATCGCCCCGTGCATCCGCGAATTCGTGCCGCTCGACCAGCTGGTCATGTATGCCGAGGCGTGCCTGCGGGTCTACAACCGCCACGGCCGCCGCGACAACAAGTTCAAGGCGCGAATCAAGATCCTGGTCCACGAACTCGGCGCGGACGAATATACGCGCCAGGTGGAAGAGGAATTCGCCCACCTCCTCGACCAGGGCATCGAGCCGCCCCGGGCGGAGCTGGAGCGGATCAAGACCTTCTTCGCCGATCCCGCTTTCGAAACCGGCCTGCCGGAAGACATCGACCGGTCGGACCCGGAATTCGCGCTCTGGGTCGATCGCAACTGCGTGGCGCACAAGGCGCCCGGCTATGTCTCGACGGTCATCAGCCTCAAGCCGGTGGGCGGCATCCCGGGCGATGCCAGCGCCGAACAGATGCGCCTGATCGCCGACCTGGCGGAGCGCTACAGCTTCGACGAGCTGCGCGTGATGCACACGCAGAACATCGTTCTGCCCCATGTCCGCAAGGCCGATCTCCATGCGCTGTGGAGCGCGCTGGACGAGGCCGGGCTTGCCGCGCCCAACCTCGACCAGGTGGACGACATCATCGCCTGCCCCGGCCTCGATTACTGCAGCCTCGCCAATGCCCGCTCGATCCCGGTGGCGCAGCAGATTTCCGAACGCTTCGCAGCGAACGGCAAGGGCAAGATCCTGGGCGAGCTGAAACTGAAGATCTCCGGCTGCATCAACGCATGCGGCCATCACCATGCCGGGCACATCGGCATCCTGGGGGTCGATCGCAAGGGGGTCGAGAACTACCAGCTCCTGCTGGGCGGGAGCGAGGCGGACGATACCTCGCTCGGCAAGATCACCGGCCCGGGCTTCGACGAGGCCGGGATCGTCGACGCGGTGGAAAAGGCCACCGACGTCTATCTCGCGCGGCGCCAGGACGGGGAACGCTTCCTCGACACCTATCGCCGGATCGGCATGGAACCGTTCAAGGAGGCGCTCTATGGCTGAGCTGCTGCGTTTTCGCGACGACGAGCCGGTCGATCACCCGGCGGTGACCGTCGATGCCTTCCTCGACCAGTCGAACGCCGCGGCCGTGCGGATCGAGCCGGGCGACGACGCGCGCGCGCTGATCCCGCACCTCGACCATGTCCGCCTGGTCGAAGTGAACTTCCCCGCCTTCACCGACGGGCGCGGCTATTCCGCGGCGCGCGTGCTGCGCGAAGCGGGCTATGCCGGCGAACTGCGCGCGGTGGGCGACGTGCTGGTGGACCAGCTTTCGGCTATGCGCCGGTGCGGGTTCGATTCCTTCGCCCCCGATCGTCCGTTCGACCCGGCCGATGCCGACGCCGCCTTCCGCCACTGGCCCCATGTCTACCAGCCGGCTGCCGACGGGCGCATGCCGATCTGGAACCTGCGCCACGGGACGGACAATGGCTGACGCCGACCCGATCCGCCTGCGCGACCGGATCGAGACGGGGCCGCGGTTCACCGATGCCGACGCGATCCGGCTGAACCGCCGGTTCCGCGGCGCCGACACGGCCGAGATGCTGCGCGCCGTCATCGACGAAGGGCTGGTCGGCCGTCTTGCCACGGTTTCGAGCTTCGGCGCGGAAAGCGCTGTCCTGCTTCACCTCGTGGCCCAGGTCGATCCCTCGCTGCCGGTCCTGTTCCTCGAAACGGGCAAGCATTTTCCCGAGACGCTGGCCTACCGTGACCAGCTGGTCGAACAGCTCGGCCTGACCGGGCTGGTGAACCTGACGCCCGATCCCGCGCTGCTGGCCAAGCGCGACGAGAGCGGGCTGCGCTGGTCCTACGACCCCGATGGCTGCTGCGAGATCCGCAAGGTCCTGCCGCTCGCCGCGGCGCTGGCCGGTTTCGATGCCACGCTCACCGGGCGCAAGGCGTTCCAGTCCGCCACGCGCGCCAACCTGCCCCGGTTCGAGGTCGACAGCTCCGACGCGCAGGGGCGGCTCAAGATCAACCCGCTGATCGACTGGAGCGCAGAGGACCTGGCCGCCTATATCGCAGAGCACGACCTGCCGCCGCACCCGCTGGTGGCCGAAGGCTACCCGTCGATCGGATGCAGCCCCTGCACCCACAAGGTCGCCCCCGGGGAAGACCCGCGGTCCGGCCGGTGGAAAGGCTGGGACAAGACCGAGTGCGGCATTCACACCCCGCTGACCCCCGACGGCGAGCTGCCGCCGGGATACGATCCCGCGTTCTAGCGGTCCCGCGCCCGCGCGCACGTCGGGCGCGGCGCGATGAGACGACGCGGGCAGGCGCGGCCTAGAGCCACCCTTGCTCGCGATACCAGCGCGCCGTGGCGGCCAGCCCCTCGACAGTGGCGATGCGCGGCTGCCAGCGATCGCGCGGAACCGCCCGCGCGGGGTCCGCCACCCAGTCAGGGTGGCACATGTAGCCGACCCGGTCGGGCGTCAGGCGCGCCCTGGCCCGGCGCACGCTGCAATCGATCCGCGATGCCCAGTCGAGCACCGTGCGCGAGAGGTGCGGCACCCACGGGCGCCGCCCCACGGCCTGGCCGATCGCCAGCGCCAGCGCGCGATGCGGCCAGCCGCCTTCGCGCCCGTCGTCGGGCTCGAACGTCGCCCCGCTCACGTCCTCGCCCCCCGGCACGAGCGCGAGGAGAAGCCGGGCCAGGTCCTCGACATGGATCATCGAGGCGCGGCCCGGCGGCGGCATCGGCACGACCCCGCGGCGGGCGGCGCGGAACAGTTCGAACATGTCGCGATCGCGCGGGCCGTAAACGGCCGGCGGGCGCACGGTCGTCCAGTCGAGCCCGCTGGCCGCGACGATCTTCTCCGCCCGCGCCTTCGACGCGCCGTAGGCCGAAAGGTCGGGCCGGCGCGCGGCGAGCGAGGATACGAACACGAAACGGCGCACACCGGCGGCCTTTGTCGCCTCGACGAGGGCCAGCGTGCCGGCGACGTTGGCCGCCTCGAACTCTTCGGGAACGAGCGTGCTGGTCAGCCCGGCGATGTGGATCACCGCCTCGGCCCCTTCGACCAGCCGGGCCAGGGCCTCGCGGTCGGACAGGCTGCCGCGGACCCAGTCGATCCCGGGCCGCGATTCGGCGGGAACCTTGCGCGCCAGCGCGCGCGCGGCCAGCCCGCCTTGCGCGATCGCGTCCAGCGTCGCCTGCCCGACGAACCCGGTCCCTCCGGTCAGTGCCAGGGTCGCTGCATTGCGGGTCATAGCATCACCATGTGATCGCGGTGGACGACGGCCGCCCGCGGGGCATAGCCCAGCACCGCCGCCTGTTCGGCGCTGCGCCGGCCGATCAGCGCGCGGCATTCCTCCGCCCGGTATTCGGCCAGCCCGCGGGCCAGGGCCCCGTTCGCCGGGTCGCGGATCTCGACCAGGTCGCCACGCTCGAACGCGCCTTCGACCGCGGTGATCCCGGCGGCGAGCACGCTGCCGCCTTCCGCCAGGGCGGCGGCACAGCCCCCGTCGACGCGCACCACGCCCTTCACCCGCAGGCGCCCGCCCAGCCATGCCTTGCGCGCACCGTCGCGACGCCGCGGCAGGAAGAGCGTGCCCTGCCCTTCCCCCACCGCGCGCGCGATCGGCGCCCGGTGGGTGCCGTTCACGATCGCAAGCGCAATGCCGGCCCGCTCGGCGATCTCGGCCGCCTGGAGCTTGGACACCATCCCGCCCGAACCGAGGCCGGAGGCGGAGCCGCCATCGGCCATGGCGCGGATCGACTGGTCGATCCCCTGGACCACCGGGACGAGCCGCGCGCCGGCCTCTGCCGGGTTGCGATCGAACAGCCCGTCGACGTCGGACAGCAGCAGAACCGCGTCCGCCCGCGCGGCCTGGGCGACGCGCGCGGCGAGCCTGTCGTTGTCACCGAAGCGGATTTCCTGGGTCGCGACCGAATCGTTCTCGTTGATCACCGGCACCGCGCCGTTTTCGAGCAGGCGGGCCAGCGTGGACGCGGCATTGAGGTAGCGCCGCCGATCCTCGAGGTCCTCCAGCGTCAGGAGCAGCTGGGCCGCGGTGAGCCCGTGCGTGCCGAGGGATCGGGACCAGAGCGAAGCGAGCGCGATCTGCCCGACCGAGGCCGCCGCCTGGGCATCGGCCAGCGTCGCCCGGCCGCCCTTGTCCAGCCCCAGCTTCGCCGCGCCGAGGGCAATCGCGCCCGAACTGACGACGACCACCTCCTGCCCGCCGGCGCGCAAGCCCGCGATCTCGCCGGCGATCGAACGCAGCCAGTCGGCACGCGCGCAGCCGGCCCCGTCGACCAGGAGGGAGGAGCCGATCTTGAGCACGATTCGCCCTGCAAGCCGGGGATCGGTCAGGTGCTGGAGCGCGGCAATGGCCATGCGGCGCGCTTAGCCGAGCGGTTCGATTCCGTCATCCACTACCTGCCTGCGCCGCGACCGCGCGGCCGGGGCCCTAGCCGAGCGGCGACCAGTCGCCTTCGGCGCCCGGATCATCCTCGACCTCGCTGCCCTTGGTCTCGGTCGCCGTGCGATCGGGCAGGTAGGCCAGGACGGCGTCGAGCAGCGGCTCGATCCCTTCGCCCGTCGCGCCCGAAACGCCGAAGACCTCGTCCGCTCCTGCAGCGCGAAGTTCCTCGGCAAAGCCGGCGACCAGCTCGGCATCGGCAAGGTCCACCTTGTTCAGCGCCACCAGCTGCGGTTTCTCGGCCAGGCCTTCGCCATAGGCGGCCAGTTCCGCCCGCACGGTCTGCATCGCCCCGGCCGGGTCCTGCCCCGCGATATCGACCAGGTGGATCAGCACACGGCAGCGTTCGATGTGACCGAGAAACCGGTCGCCGATCCCCGCGCCTTCGGCCGCGCCGGCGATCAGGCCGGGAATGTCGGCCAGCACGAATTCGCGCCCCTTGTGCCGCACGACGCCCAGCTTGGGGATCAGCGTGGTGAAGGCATAGTCGCCGACCTTGGCCCGGGCATTGGTCACCTGGTTGATGAAGGTGGATTTGCCGGCATTGGGCAGGCCCAGCAGGCCCACGTCGGCGAGCAGCTTCAGCCGCAGCCAGACCCACATTTCCTGTCCCGGCTCGCCCGGCTGGTGCTGGCGCGGGGCGCGGTTGGTGCTGGTCTTGTAACTGGCATTGCCCCGGCCGCCCATTCCGCCTTCGAGGAACACGATGCGCTGGCCGACCTCGGTGAAATCGGCCAGGATCTCCTCCTTGTCTTCCGACAGGATCTGCGTACCCACGGGGACTTCGATCACCAGGTCGGGCGCGCCCGCCCCGGTCCGGTCCTTGCCCATGCCGTGCCCGCCGCGCTGGGCCTTGAAATGCTGGGTATAGCGGAAATCGATCAGGGTATTGAGGCCGGCCACCGCCTCGAACACGATGTCGCCCCCGCGGCCGCCATTGCCGCCGTCGGGCCCGCCATATTCGATATACTTCTCGCGCCGGAAGCTCACCGCCCCGGGGCCGCCCGCGCCGGACTTGAGGAAGATCTTGGCCTGGTCGAGGAAATGCATAGTCTTTTCAGCCTCAAGCGCCGTTGAGCCCAGTGCCCGTGGCTATCCTTGCGCATTCGGCCGCGAAAGCAAGCGGTGCGCCGCGCTATTCATGCCGGTGCCTGGCGCCGCGATCGATCGGGCGGCGCTGTGCCTGGTGGAGCCGAGGGGAATCGAACCCCTGACCTCGTCATTGCGAACGACGCGCTCTCCCAACTGAGCTACGGCCCCGTTCCAGGTCTCTTGCCGGGCTGCGGTTCGCGCCGGCGAGCGCGCCCCTTAGCGAAACCGGCGCGCGGTGCAAAGGGCAAATTCGCATCCCGCGCGGCCCGGCCCCTGTGCCGGCGGCGGCCGGTCGCGCCGGTCAGGCGCCGGTGTCGCCGGCGCTGTCGTTCGCGCGGTCGCCGGCGTTGTCCTCGGCGTCGTCATCGGCGCCCTCGGGCCCCGGGGTCAGAACGATCGTCGGCGTCTCGGCAGGCTCCTCGGCAACCGTGCCGGTCAGGTCGGCGCCGAAGCCGGGCTGCGCCGCGACGTTCGCCTCCCCCTGGACGACGGGCTGCGACACGGCCTGAACCGCCTCGCCCGCCGGCGGGATCGCGGCCTGCTGCACCGCGCCGGGCTGCCCGGGGGCGGGCACGGTCGGCGCGGCCGGCTGGGCCACCTGGCTGGGGGACGGGTCGAACGTGGGGATCGCCTGGACGGTGGCCGCATCGGTCCCACCGGCGGCCTGCGCGGTGCCGTCCGCGCTCGCGACGCCCGCTCCGATCGAGGCCGTGCCGATCGAGCCCGTGCCGATCGAGCCTGTGGCGGCGGTGCCCGTGTCGGCCGCACCGGGGCCCGAAACCAGCGTGGCCGCCGGCTGCGGCGGACCATATTCGGCATCCCACGAAGCCACGGCGCTGCGATACTGTTCGTACGAGCTGAAGAAATCTTCGAAAACGGCCTCGAGCACCGGGAGGCTGCGCAGCGCGAAGCTGTCGATCTCGTCCGGCTCGACCAGCAGCGATTCGCGCGCCACCTGCTGCGAGACGTCGCAGAACTCGTCCAGCGCGGGCGGCAGGGCGAAGTAGTTGTAGACCTGCGTCATGTAGCGGTCGTAGGCCGCGCGCCCTTCGGAGCCGTAGCTCTCGCGGTACTGGGCCAGGAGATTGCGATTGGTCCGCGCCAGCGCCTTCTCGCCCCGTTCGAGCAGCGACTTGTACGCGGGGAGGATTTCCGCGTGTTCGGGCTCGAGGCAATTGAGCGCGGCCACGTTGAGCGCGGAGCGCACGTTCCAGATCGTCTGCGCGGTGGACAGGCCGTAATTGACCGTGCGCCGCACGCCGTCCGGGCCGACCGGGGGGATCGCCATCGAGGCGGTCGCGCCGTCGGGCGGGGTCGGGCGCGGCGGAACGACCTTGACCGGCGGCGGCGGCGGGGGGGGCGGCGGCGGCGGCGGCGGGGTGGCGCAACCCGCCAGCATGGCCATGCCGCCGGCAATCGCCAGTAGCTGAATCCGACCGGTGGTCAGTCCGAACATTATTGCAGATCCTCCTTCGCCCGCGCGGCAGGGTGCGCCATCGCAGCTTGCGGCAACATTAAGCGCGCGACCCTAGTCGCAGGCACGGGCAAAGAAAATGCCCGAGACGCACGAGGCGCCCCGGGCACGATGAATCGAGTCCTGTGTGCAATTACTCGCGGTTGCCGAGAAACTGCAGCAGGAACATGAACATATTGATGAAATCGAGGTACAGGCTCAGCGCGCCGAGGACGACCGCCTTGCCGGCCCAGTCCGTCCCGCGGACCTGGAAGTACTGCGATTTCAGGCGCTGCGTGTCGTAGGCGGTGAGGCCGGCGAAGATCAGCACACCGATCGCGCCCACCGCGTAATGCAGCGCGGGCGATTGCAGCCACAGGTTGAGCAGGCTCGCCACGATCAGGCCGATGACGCCCATGATCAGGAAGCTGCCCCAGCCGCTGAGATCCTTCTTCGTGGTGTAGCCCCAGAGGCTCAGCCCGGCGAAGGCCGCCGCGGTGGCAAAGAAGGTCACCGCGATCGAAGGGCCGGTGTAGACCACGAAGACCGACGACAGCGACAGGCCCATCAGCACGGCGAAGGCCCAGAACATCGCCTGGAGCGTGGTCTTGCCGAAGCGGTTCGCGCCGAAGCTCATCGCGAAGACGATCGCCAGCGGCGACAGCGCGACGATCCAGCGCATCGGGCCAGAGAAGAGATCGTAGGCCAGCCCGCTCATGAACGTGAGCAGGGCCACGATCCCCGTCAGCAGGATGCCCGAGGTCATGTAGTTGTAGATCGACAGCATGTGCTGCCGCAGACCCGCATCGAAGGTCTCGCCGGCGGCAACCTGGCCGCCGTAGGCGGGGGAGGCGCCGAATCCCGTCTGAGATCGGCGGGGTTCGTTCCAGTCAGCCATTGTAATCAGCTCTCCATTCCCGGCGGCGGAATGGCCGCCGGCTCACCGGCCAATATCGCTTGCCGGGCCCGGTTTTTCAAGGGATCGCTGCGCCGCGACGCTCAGGCCTCGCCCGCGGCATCGACCAGCGCGGCGGCCAGGGCATCGCGGGGCGACTTGTCGCTCCAGAGCACGAACTGGAACGCGGGGTAGAACCGGTCGCATTCGTCGATCGCGATTTCCACCAGCGCCTGCGCCTGGTCGAGGCTGAGCAGCCCGTCGTCGCCGAGCATGACGCCGTGGCGATAAACGAGCATGTCGCCCTGCGACCAGATGTCGAAATGCCCGAGCCAGAGCTGTTCGTTGACCAGCGCCAGCAATTCGTAGGCGTCGCGCAGCTTGTCGCGCGAAAGGCGGATGTCGGGCAGGCTGATAAGCTGGAGGACGCGGTCTTCCGGGCGCCAGACCCCGCGCAGCTGGTACGCGCCCCAGCTGCCCTGGATCTCGCCCAGCATCTCCTCCTCGGAAACCGACTGGCAGGGCCAGCCGCGCGCCTCGAACAGGGCCGCCAGCATGTCCACCGGTGCGGCGTCGTCGCTCAACTGCATGCTTTTCGCGCCACGTCCCATCGCCGTTAAATCCCGGTTAGCAATTACGATGCGCTGGATGCAGTGAGACGGGGCGGCGTTGCAATCGCGCGCCGTGCGGCTGCTGGGGAGAACCGAACAAGACTGTTCAAAGCTTGTGTAAAAAAGAACGCGGCGGCTGCCCGCCGCCAGGCCTAGAGCGGGGAGATTTCCTCGCCTTGCGCGCTGGTGAAGGGGAAGCTGTCCAGCCCCGCCTCGCGCAGCGCGTTGACGGCGTCCGCGGCGGCTTTGGCGCTGGGGAAAGGCCCTGCCAGCAGACGGTTCGCCTGGCCCCAGGGCGCGGTCATCGGCTCGAATTCGCCCAGGATTTCAGGTGCCTTGCGGCTTATCCGGCGCCAGTCGAAACGGAACGCCTCGAGGTCGCGGCCGGTCGCCACCTGGACCCAGAAACGCCGCGGATGGGCCGGCGGCGCGGGTTCGGCGGCCGGCTTTTCCTCGACTTCGCGCGGCGGCTCGATCGTGCGGATATCGACCACGTCGGGCGACTGCGGCGCATTCGCGCGCGGGAGCAGGCGGAAATCGGCGAAGGCATCCTCCACCCGCGCCGCGGGCCCCGGAGTCGCGCCGGAGGCTGGACGGGCGGTCGGGCTGCCGGTCGCAGCGCCTTGTTCGGCCCCACTGCGCTCGGCTCCAGCCGCCACGGCCCCCGGCACGGCCGCCAGGTCGAAACCGGGCGCGGCGGGGGTGCCGCTCGCTGCAGCCAGGGCCGCCGGAGCCGCGTCGGGCATGGCCGGTGATGCCGCATTGGCCCCGGCGGCCGGTGCGCCGCCCTCGCCCGCATCGTCGGTGGACGCCGCGATTTGCTGGACCACGGGCTGCGAGACGACGGGAACCGGCGCCCGCGCTTGCGCGGCCGGCGGCAGTTCGGCCGGCTCGGGCCCCGCCCCCGGCGACGCCTGCGAGGTCGCAGCCACCCGCCCCGGTGCCGGGCCGTCTGCCGGCGGTTCGGTGGGGGCCGCCGCGGCGGCGCGGCCGCGATTGCGCGCGGCACGGCGGCTCTCGCGCGTGGTGGCCGCTTCGCGCCGTTCCTCCGCCCGGCGCTGCGCGCGCGGCCCCAGCGGCTCGCCCTGCGGGGCCAGCCGGGCATCGGGGGCCGCGGCGGGCGATCCGCGCCGCGCGGCATATTGCGCGATGCGCGGATCGTCGCGCCCGATCTGCGCCGCGCGCGGGAACATGCCGAGATTGGCGGCAGCCGCCTGCTGCGCCCGGGTCAGGCGGCCCATGTACTGCAGGTAAGGCGCGATCCGCGCCGAAAGGTCGCGCGGCATGACCGCCTCGGCAATGGCGACCGCCTCGTCCTCTTCGCCCAGGATCGCGAGGCCGAAGGCGCGGGCGCGGAACGAGGCGAAGTCCTGGCTTTCGAGGAGCGGGTAGAGCGTCTCTTCGAACCCTTCCCTGTCGCCGGCGATCGCCTGGCTGATCGCCAGCCGCCGCGTGGTCTCGTCGTCCGCGCCGCTGGCCAGCGCGAGGCGATATTGCGCCTGGGCGGCGGCGGAATCGCCGACGAGGTCGTAGGCGAGGCCGCGCTCGCTGGCAAAGGCGCGGGTGGACACGCCGGCACGCTCCGCCTCCTCGAACAGGCGCAGCGCCTCCAGCGGCCGCTCGGAGCGGACGAAAGCGCCTGCCAGCCCCAGCTTGATCCGGGGATTTTGCGGCGAAAGTTCCTGCGCGCGGCCGAAGAAGCCGATCGCGGCGTCGATGTCGTCGAGCGCGAGCGAGGCGTTGCCGGCATCGATCAGCGCATCGACATCGCGCGAATCGCGCGCCAGCCGCTGGAGCGCGGACGTCAGATCGTTGACCCCCGCGGGCGGCAGCGGCTGGACCACCGGACGCGACACCGCATCGCCGGACTGCGCCGCGACCGGCGCGGCGAAACCCAGCCCGGCGAGGCCGAGCAGGGCGGCCCCGATCACACGTGGCCCGATCGGGGAGGGGCCGGGCGCGCGGCGGCCAAACGGGATCTGGAGAGGTCGGTTTCGCATTGCCGTGAAGCAGCACTTAGCCCGTGACGCCACGCCTTCATAGGGCCGCGGGCGGAAATGACCGGCAAGGCGTGGCCCAGCAACGCCGGGCGGCGTTACTGGTTGTTCTGGCGCCCCAGGAAACGCGGGATGTTCAGCGAACCGCCATCGTCGTCGCCGTCGTCCTCCGCATCGCGCGGAGCGGGCTTGCCGCCCCCCTTGTCGCCCGAACCGCGGGAAAGATTGGCCATCCGCTCGAACAGGGTCGATCCGCCACCGGAGCCGCCCTCTTCACCCGAGACGAGCCCGCGGCGGCGCCCGGGGCCGACGCGCGGCTGGACCGGGCCGTCTTCTTCCGCCAGGCGATCGGCGTCGAGAAGCAGCTCGTCCTGCCGCGACTGCGCGCCCCGGTCGCCCGCCCCGGAATCCGCCCCGGCACCGGCACCGAGGTCGAGCGGTTCCTTCCGCCCGGCCGGCTCGGCGCGCTGGGCGCCCTCGTCGGACGCGAAGCCGCCATCCTCGCCGACCACGGCGTGGCCGGAATCGTCGGCCGGCTCGGCCACGCCGGTGTCGGTGTCGCCCTGGCCGGCGCGCTGCGCCTCGGCCATCTCGTTGCGCAGGCCGGCGAGCGGATCGACGATCCCGTCGACGTCGTCGTCCTCGCCTTCCTCGTCATGGTCTGCCGAAGGGGCATCGGCCGGGGCCGCGAAGCGATCGCCCTGCGGCGCAGGGGGCGGAGCGGAAGGCGCGGGCGCGCCGCCGTCGCCATCGCCATCGCCGAATTCGTCCTCGCTCGGCAGTTCGAGCACCGGGCGCTTGGGCGCGCGTGCCGCGCCGAGCGACATCGAGCGGTTTTCCGGCTGGCTGGCCTCGGCCGCGGCGTCGATCCCGGTGGCCACCACCGAAACCCTGATCTTGCCTTCCAGTTCGGCGTTGAAGGCCGAACCCCAGATGATGTTCGCGTCCTCGTCCACCAGTTCGCGGATATGATTCGCCGCCTCGTCGACTTCGAGCAGCTTCATGTCCTCGCCGCCGATGATCGAGATGATCACGCCCTTCGCGCCCTGCATCGAGACACCGTCGAGCAGGGGGTTGGCGATCGCGCGCTCCGCCGCCTCGAGCGCGCGGTTCTCGCCTTCGCCCTCGCCCGTGCCCATCATCGCCTTGCCGGCTTCCTGCATGACCGATTCGATATCGGCGAAGTCGAGGTTGATGAGGCCGGGCATGACCATCAGGTCGGTGATCGAGCGGACGCCCTGCTGCAGGACCTCGTCCGCCAGCTGGAACGCTTCCTTGAAGGTCGTTTCCGCCTTGGCGATCAGGAACAGGTTCTGGTTGGGGATGACGATCAGGGTATCGACGTGCTTCTGCAGTTCGACGATCCCGGATTCGGCCGCGCGCATCCGGCGCGTCCCCTCGAACAGGAACGGCTTGGTCACGACGCCGACCGTCAGCACGCCCTTGCGCCGTGCGGCCTCGGCGATGACAGGCGCGGCGCCGGTTCCGGTGCCCCCGCCCATCCCGGCGGCGATGAAGCACATGTTGGCGCCTTCCAGCGCCTCCTCGATCTCGGCCACCGTTTCTTCGGCCGCGGCCTTGCCCACTTCGGCGCGCGCGCCCGCGCCCAGGCCGCCGGTAATGTCGGGGCCGAGCTGGATCCGCGTGGGCGCGGGCGAATTGCTGAGCGCCTGGGCATCGGTGTTGGCGACGATGAATTCGACCCCCTCGATCTTCGCCGCCATCATGTTGGCAATGGCATTTCCGCCGGCGCCACCCACGCCGATCACCGCGATGCGGGGGCGCGGATCGTCGGATGCTGCGGGGCCGATATTGATACTCATGGGGTGTCGCTCCAAGGGATGGTATGCGCTTTGGTTACTGGCCACACAGTCTGGCACAAACGGAATCGGCGTTGCATAGGGCGCAACCGCTTATCCACAGTGGTTAAACCTCCGGGCCATCGCGTCAGAAATACTCGCGCACCGCGCGAACGACGCGGTTGACCAGGCCGAGGCCGGAATATCGCATCGTCGGCTGGTAGCTCGGACCGACCGAGCGAATGTCAACCGGGTCGTCGGCCGCATAGAGGCACAATCCGGCCAGCGTCGCGAAACCTGCGGTGGAATGTGCCTCGGGCAAGCCGCGCAGCGCCGGCGGCTTGCCGATCCGGACCGGGCGGCCGAGCGCGCTCTGGGTGAATTCGGCAATGCCCGCCAGTTCCGCGCCCCCGCCGGTGAGGACGACCTGGCTCCCGCTCGAGCCGGAAAAGCCCATCGCCTTCAGCGACCGGGCGATCTCGCCCGTCAGCTTGGCCAGCTGCTCGGTCACTACCGAGACCAGCTCCGCCCGGGGGATGCGGTTGCGGTCGTCCGCGCCGCGCGCGGCCGGCTGGACCGATCCGTCGTCCGGCCCGTTGACCGGCACCATCTCGCGGTGGTCGGTCGGGCTGGCGATGGCCGATCCTGCCACGCACTTCAGCCGTTCGGCCTGGAACCGGCGAATGCCGAAGCTGGAGGCGATCGCGTCGGTGATGTCGGCGCTGCCGTAGGGGATCGCGGCCAGGCCGAGCAGCATCCCGCCGGCATAGAGCGAGACGTTCGTCACCTCCCCCCCGATCTCGATCAGCGCGGTGCCCAGTTCGCGCTCCTCGTGCGTGAGGCACGAGTAACCGGCCGCGATCGGCGCGGCGACGACCGCCTCCACGTCGAGGTGCGCGTTCTGCACCGCCTCGATCAGGTTGCGGACCGGCGCCCCGTCGGCCAGCATGACGTGGACGTCGACGCCCAGCTGCTCGGCATGGAGGCCCTTGGGGTTGGCGACCCCGTGCGCCCCGTCGAGCGTGTAATGCGCGGGCTGGGCGTGGAGGACCATGCGCCCGTCCGGCTCGATCGAATCGCGCGCGGTGACGAGCAGGAGCTCGATGTCCTCCTCCTCGATCCGGCGCCCGCCGATGTCGATTTCCACTTTCGCGACCTGGCTCGCCAGCCCCGCCCCGGCGCAGCCGATCCACACGCTGGAAACGCTCGTCCCCGCGTTCTTCTCCGCCCGTTCCACCGCGTCGCGAATGGCATATGTCGCGGCGGCCATGTCGGTCACGTAACCGCGCTTGATCCCCTGGCTGGCCCGGTGCCCCGACCCCAGGACGATCATCTCGCCGGTTTCGGAAAGCCCCATGATCATGGCCGAGATGCGGAACGAGCCGATGTTGACCGCCCCGAAGACGCGGGTGATGCGCGGCAGCCCCATCTATTCCCCCTCCTGCGTTGCCATGGCCTGCGCCGCGCGCCCGGGCACGCGCATGTAGATCCGATCGGGCGCGCGCATGTCGAATGTCGCGACCTTGCCGCCCAGCAGGCGGTTGACCCCGTCGAGCCGCGCGAAGGCGACCAGCGCGCCGGCGGATTCGTCCTCCCCCTGCGGCAGGGCGAGCACCTGGCCGGTGTCGAACGTCAGGTTCCAGCGGCGGTTGCCGATCCACTCCGCCTCCGCCACCTGGGGGCCGAGCGCCGGGGCCGCCGCCAGCAGGTCGGCCAGCGCGCCCACCTGCCGGCCGGCGCCCGGCCCGGCGACGATCAGCATGCCTTGCGCCTTGTCGGCCGCGATCGGCTCCAGCTCGACCCCGCTGTCGTCGATCAGCATCAGCCGGTCGGGCTTGCGCAGGACGGCATGGGGCCTGCGCTCCACGATGTCGATCACCAGGCTATCGGGCAGCTGGCGCGAGACGCGGGCGTCCTTCACCCACGACAGCTCGAGCAGTTCGGCGCGCAGCGCCTCCAGGTCCACCAGCGGCATCGGCCGGTCGCGCCGCGCCAGCGCGCGCTCGTAAACCTTCATCTCGTTCATCCGCTCGACCCCGGTGACGCGGACCTTGCGGACTTCGAACCCGGCATCGGCCGCCAGCAGCGCGACCTGTTGCTGCGCCATTGCCGGAACCCCGGCGAGGCTGGCGACGAACAGCGCCAGCGCGACTGCGCCGCCGAGGATGATGGCGAGGAAGATGCGATGCAGCTGCTCCTCGGTGAAAGGCAGGGCGGAGACCAGCGAATCGAGGACCGATCCGGTCCTGGCCCGCGCCGCCCGCGCGGTCCGCGCGCGTCCCTTGGCCGCGGTCGAGCGGCGCACCCCCTTGGCCTTGCGGTTAACCGTCGCCACTGCCGCCCCCCCGGGCCGCGCGGTCCATCGCCTCCGCCACGATCGCCTCCACCAGGTCTTCGTAACTCATGCCGCACTGGCGCGCCTGCTCGGGCACCAGGCTGAGCGGGGTCATGCCCGGCTGGGTATTGGTTTCCAGCACGAACAGGCCATCCTCGCCATGTTCGTCGTCCCAGCGGAAATCCGTCCGGCTGCACCCGCGGCAGCCCAGCACGCGGTGCGCGCGCAGGGCCAGGTCCATGCACAGCCGGGCGATCTCGTCCGGCACCTCGGCCGGACAGACGTGTTCAGTCATGCCGTCGGTGTACTTGGCGTCGAAATCGTAGAAGCCCGACTTGGGCACCAGCTCGGTCACCGTCAGCGCGCGCGGCCCGGCCGCACCGTCGATCACCGCCACCGTCAGTTCCCGTCCGCGGATATAGGGTTCGGCCAGGAGCCGCTCGAACTCCTGCCAGGGGCCTTTCGCATCGCGCGCGATCGGGTTGCCGTGATTGCCTTCCTGCGTGACGATGGCGACGCCGACCGAGCTGCCCTCGTTCACCGGCTTGAGGACATAGGGGCGCGGCAGCGGGTCCTGTTCGAACAGGCTGGCGCTTTCGACGATCCGCCCGCCGGGCATCGGGATGCCGTGCGGCACGAGCGCCTGCTTGGTCAGTTCCTTGTCGATCGCGATGACCGAGGTGGCGAGGCCCGAATGGGTATAGGGAATGCCCATCAGGTCCAGCATCCCCTGGACCGTGCCGTCTTCCCCCGGCACGCCATGCAGCGCGTTGAAGACCACGTCGGGCGCGGCCTGGGCGATCCGCGCGGCCACCTGGCGGTCCATGTCGATCCGCGTCACCCGGTGGCCGCGCGCTTCAAGCGCCTCGGCCACGCCCTCGCCCGACATCAGCGAGACCGGCCGTTCGTTGGCCCAGCCGCCCATCAGCACGGCGACGTGCAGCGCGCGCCCGGTGGTCGTGCTGCCGCTCATGGCCGGCCCACCCGCTGGATTTCCCACTCGAGCATGATCGCGCTGTCGGCATAGACGCGGCGGCGCACTTCCTCGCCCAGCCCCTCGATATCGGCGCTGGTCGCATCGCCGGTGTTGATCAGGAAGTTGGTGTGTTTCTCACTCACTTGCGCGCCGCCCATGCGCAGCCCGCGGCAACCGGCGGCATCGACCAGCCGCCAGGCCTTGTCGCCATCGGGGTTCTTGAAGGTCGAGCCGCCGGTCTTGGTCCGCAGCGGCTGCGAATCCTCGCGCGCCTGCGCGATCCGGTCCATCTCCGCCCCGATCGCCGCGGGATCGCCGGGGACGCCCTGAAGCCGGGCGGAGACGACCACGGCCCCTTCGGGCAGGGCCGAGTGGCGATAGCTGTAGCGCAAGTCCGCCGCCGGCAGCCGCACGAGCTCGCCGCCGGGCAGGATCACGTCGCAATCGAGCAGGATGTCGGCCACTTCCCGGCCATAGGCGCCCCCGTTCATCCGCACGAAGCCGCCGACGGTGCCCGGGATGCCGCGCAGGAACTCCAGCCCCGCGATCCCCGCATCGCGCGCGGTGGAGGAGACGAGGATGCCGCTTGCCCCGCCGCCGCAGCGCAGGATCGAATCGCCTTCTTCCGCGACCCCGGCGAAAGGCTTGCCCAGGCGCACCACGACCCCGGGCACGCCGCCGTCGCGCACGATCAGGTTGGACCCGAGGCCGAGCGCCATGACCGGCAGCTCGCCGCCCAGGCGGCCGAGGAACTCGCGCAAGTCGTCGAGGTCGGCCGGTTCGAACAGCCAGTCCGCCGGCCCGCCGGTCTTGAACCAGACCAGCTTGGCCAGCGGCGCCTGCGCGGTCAGGCTGCCGCGCACGCTGCCAGCCGGCACGGGCGCGGACACGCCCCCTTCGACCGCGCAATCGGGCGCCATGCCGGTATCCGGTTCGGGCCAGTCAGGGGCGCGGTCGCTCATTCGCCGCGCTCCCGCGCGATCGCCTCGGGCAGGTCCGCCGCCCAGCGGGTGATGTCGCCCGCGCCGAGGCAGACCACGAGGTCGCCCTCGCCGATCTCGCCCGCGAGCACGCGGGCCAGTTCCTGCGCGTCGGCGACCGTCGTCGCTGCGCGGTGGCCGCGCGATTTCAGCCCGGCGACCAGCGCCTGCGAATCCACGCCCGGCACCGGCTCCTCCCCCGCGGCATAGACCGGGGTGACATAGACCCTGTCGGCATCGTTGAAGCAGTTCTGGAAGTCGTCCATCAGGTCGCCGAGGCGCGAATAGCGGTGCGGCTGCATCACCGCGATCACCCGGCCCGCGGACTGGCTCGCCACGCTTTCGCGCGCGGCCGACAGGACGGCGCGGATTTCGACCGGGTGGTGCGCGTAATCGTCGATCACCGTCGCGCCGGCCACGTCGCCCACGCGGGTGAAGCGCCGTCGCACGCCGCCGAACTGGCCGAAACCGTTGCAGATCGTCTCGTCGTCGCAGCCCATCTCGATCGCCACGGCAATCGCGGCGAGCGCGTTCTGCACGTTGTGCCGCCCCGGCATCGGCAGGTGGACCCCCTCGATCCGCCGGTCTTCCCCGCTGCGCTGGCGCACGACCACGTCGAAGCGGTTGCCCCCGCGATCGGGCTCGACATTGACCGCGCAGACATCGGCCTGGAGCGAGAAGCCGTAGGTGACGACCCGCCGGTCGCGCACCTTGCCGGTCACGGCCTGGACCTCGGGATGGTCGATGCACAGGATCGCCGCGCCGTAGAACGGCACGTTGTGGATGAATTCGACGAAGGCGTCCTTCACCCCGTCGAAATCGCCGTAATGATCGAGGTGCTCGGGATCGATATTGGTCACGACCGCGATCGTCCCGTCGAGGCGCAGGAAGCTGCCGTCGCTCTCGTCGGCCTCGACCACCATCCAGTCGCTGTCGCCCAGCCGCGCGTTCGATCCGTACTGTTCGATGATCCCGCCGTTGATCACCGTCGGGTCGATCCCGCCGGCGTCGAGCAGCGCCGCGACCATGCTGGTCGTCGTCGTCTTGCCGTGCGTCCCGGCCACGGCGACGGTGTTCTTCAGCCGCATCAGCTCGGCCAGCATTTCCGCCCGGCGGACGACGGGGATGCGGTTTTCCAGCGCCGCGACGACTTCCGGATTGGTCCGCTTCACCGCGGTCGAGATGACGACGACCGCGGACCCTTCGACGTTCCCGGCCGCCTGGCCGATGGCGACCCTGATCCCGCGCGCGCGCAGGCGCTCTACCGTCGCGCTTTCGGCGAGGTCCGATCCCTGGACGCTATAGCCCAGGTTGTGCATGACCTCGGCAATGCCGGACATGCCGATCCCGCCGATGCCGACGAAGTGGATCGTCCCGATATCGGTTGCCACGCCCTTCATGCCGTCGATTTCCCCAGGCTGCCACGCGCCGCGCCCTGCCCGGCGGCCGCCGTCTGCGCGCCGGCCCGGGCCGAACCGGCGCCGACGCGGATAACGTCCATCATTTCCGCCCCGCCGAAGCTTTCGACCAGGTCGGCCAGGTCCTTCGCCGCGTCGGGCCGGCCGCAATTCCACGCGGCGTGGGCGGCATTGGCCAGCGCCCGGGGATCCTGCGCCAGGACCTGGATCTGCTTGGCCAGTTCCTTCGGCGTGAACTTGTCCTGCCGGATCATCCGGGCCCCGCCCGCCCTCGTCACCTCGCGCGTGTTCGCCGCCTGGTGATCGTCGGTCGCGATCGGCAGGGGCACGAGGATCGCCGGCCGGCCCACGGCGGTCAGCTCGGCGATCGTGGAGGCCCCCGCGCGCCCGATGAACAGGTGGGCGCCGGCAAGGCGGGCGGCCATGTCCTCGAAATAAGTGCCCAGCTCGGCCGGGATGTCGTGCCCGCGATAGCGTTCGCGCACGGCCTCGATATCCTCTGCCCGGCACTGCTGCGTCACCTGCAGCCGCTGGCGCAATGGGGGGGGCAGCATGGCGAGGCCGTCGGGCACGACTTCGCTCAAGACCCGCGCGCCCTGGCTGCCGCCGGTCACCAGGACCTTGAGCACGCCGTCTTCGGCCAGCGGCGGAAACTCCGCCTCCCGCAGGGCGAGGACCGCCGGGCGCACCGGGTTGCCGACGAGGTGGACCTTGTCCGCGTGGCGGCCCTTGAGGCGCGCGATCTCGGGATAGGCGGTGGCGATCGCCTCGACCCGGCCGGCCAGGAGGCGGTTGACCCGGCCCAGGACCGCGTTCTGCTCGTGAACGATGCTGGGGACGCCGGCGGACGTCGCCGCCAGAAGCGCCGGCAGCGCCGGATAGCCGCCGAAGCCGACCACCGCGCTCGGTTCGAAGCTTTCGAACAGGCGCAGGGCCATCTTGCGCCCTTCCAGCACCGCCCGCAGCGCGCTTGGCCAGCGCAGCGGGTTCTTGCCGAACCGCCCGGCCGGCAGGACGTGGGCGGGCAGGAAGTCGGGCTTGCCGGGAATCTCGGCCCCGCGGCGATCGGTGATCAGGGCGACGTGGTGGCCGCGCCGCTCCAGCTCGGCCGCCAGGGCGAAAGCGGGCAGGAGATGCCCGCCCGTGCCGCCTGCCGCGAGGACATAGTGCCGGTTCGCTCCGCCAGTCATTGCCGTGACTCCCGCCCGAAAAGACGCTGCCATACACCGGGCCTGCCGCGCTTGAGAAAGGGATTTCGCCGGGTGATGGCCAGGAGCAGGCCGACCGTCAGGCACACCGCGATCGTCGACGATCCGCCGTAGGAGACGAGCGGAAGGGTCATCCCCTTCGACGGGGCGAGCTGCAGGTTCACCAGGATGTTGATGAAGGCCTGCCCCCCGATCAGCACGGCCAGCCCGGCCCCGGCGAGCAGGGTGAACAAGTCTTCCTCGTCCGCCAGGCGCACGAGGACGCGCACGACGATGGCGAGGTAGAGCAGGACGATGACCGCGCAGACGAGCAGGCCGAATTCCTCCCCGATGACCGAGAAGATGTAATCGGTATGGGCTTCGGGCAGGCTCATCTTGCGAATGCCCAGCCACAGGCCGCTGCCGGTCCAGCCGCCGGCCAGCAGCGTGCGCTGGGCCAGGTCCACCTGGTCGAAGGCCGTGCCCCCGCCGAGGAAGTCGTTGATGCGGTTCCGGCCGTTCTCGTAGAACAGGTAGACCAGCACCCCGGCGACCAGCCCCCCGCCGATCACCGCGCCCAGCCGCCGGGTCGAAACGCCCGAGAGCACGACCAGCGCAAACCAGACCCCGGCGAACAGGACCGTGTCGCCCAGGTTCGGCTGCATCATCAGCAGCACGCCGACCGCGCCCATGATCGCGGTGGCGATGGCGACCACCGGAATGTTCGGATCGCGCGCGCGCCAGGCGATGATCCAGGCGAGCGTGATGACGAAAGCGGGCTTGAGGAATTCCGACGGCTGGAACGATACGCCCAGGTCGATCCAGCGCCGCGCGCCGTTCACCTCGTACCCGGCGATCGGCACCAGGACGAGCATCGCGAACATCCCCGCGAACAGCACGATGCCCGCGCGCCGCGCGTTCTCGCGCGAGAGCATGGCCGCGCCGAACATCGCGGCAAGGCCGAGCAGCTGCCAGCGCAGGTGCGCCCAGTAGAAATAGAGATCGGGCAATTGCTGGTCGGACGTAGACAGGCGGCTGGCGCTCGCCGGCGAAGCGGCCGCCACCGCCGCCGCGCCGATCGCCATCAGCGCCAGGATCAGGAACAGGAGAACGCGGTCGATCTCGCGCCACCAGATCTTCAGCTCCGCCCGGCGCGAGGTGCGGAACCGGTCGGGCCGCGGGGCCCGCTCGCCGGCGCGGGGGATATAGGGCTGGGTCGCGCTCATGCCGCGGACCGCCCCGGGAAGGCATCGGCAGGCGGCGCCGGTTCCCCAATCATCATGGCCACGATCTCGCGGAAGTACTCGCCCCGCTTCTCGTAGTCGCGGAACTGGTCGAAGCTGGCGCAGGCGGGGGAAAGGAGGACGACGTCCCCCGGCCCCGCCGCGGCGAAGGCCAGGCGCAGGGCCTGGCACATCAGCTCGGCCCGCTCCACCCTCACGCGGCCTTCGAGCAGTTCGGCAAAGCGCGGGCCCGCCTCGCCGATCGTGTAGGCGGCGGCGACGTTGCCCAGGTGCGCCTCGCACTCGCCCAGGCCGTCTTCCTTCGGCAGGCCGCCCACGATCCAGTGAACGCGCGGGCGCGCGGGCGTGCCGGCGCGATCGGGCGGAAAGGCCGCGAGCGCCGGCGCGGTGGAGGCCTGGTTGGTCGCCTTGCTGTCGTTGACGAACAGGACGCCGCGATGTTCGGCGACGATCTCCATCCGGTGGGGCAACCCGCGGAAGGTCGCCATGGCCGCGCGGATCGCGTCCTCTTCCACCCCCAGCTCGGCGCAGAGCGCCGCGGCGATGGCCGCGTTCTCGAGGTTGTGCGGCCCCTGCAGGGCGGGCCAGTCGCGCTGGCCCGCGGCGAGCGAAGCGCGATCGGCGCAGACCGCGCGCCCGGGGCCGCGGCGCGCGGCCTCCGTCGCCCGGACCGCCTCGCTCGGCCCGTCGGCACAGCCGAACACCGCGAACTGGTCGGGCGCCTGCATTGCGAACAGCCGCGCCTTCGATGCGGCATAGGCCGCGAAGTCGGCATAGCGGTCGAGGTGGTCGGGGGTGATATTGGTCAGGGCCGCCGCCTCGCAGGCCAGCGTGCGGGTCAGGTCCACCTGGTAACTGGACAGCTCCAGCACGTAGACCCCGCCCGCCGGCAGGGCATCCTGCGCCAGGATCGGCAGGCCGATATTGCCCCCCATGCGCGCCGGGACCCCGGCGCTGTCGAGGACATGGTGGACCAGTGCGGTCGTGGTCGACTTGCCGTTGGTGCCGGTAATGCCGACCACGCGGTGCGGCGGCAGGGCCGCGCGCGCCTGGGCGAACAGTTCCACGTCGCCGATCACCGGCACGCCGAAATCGCGCGCGCGGGCGGCGATCGGGTGGGTGTTGAGCGGCACGCCGGGCGACACGACCACCCCGTCGAAGCCGGTCAGGTCGATTTCCAGCGGGTCGGCCAGGCGGGCCCGCCCCTCCAGCTTGTCGCGCGCCACGTCCTGCCGGTCCCAGGCGGTCACCTCGGCGCCGCTTGCCAGCAGCGTCTCCGCCGCGGCCAGCCCCGACCGGGCGAGGCCGAGCACGGCGTAGCGCTTGCCGGCGAAGGCGGGCGAAACGATCATCGCAGCTTCAGCGTGGCCAGCCCCATCAGCGCGAGGACGATCGAGATGATCCAGAACCGGATCACGACCTTGCTCTCGCTCCAGCCGAGCTGTTCGAAGTGGTGGTGGATCGGCGCCATGCGGAAGATCCGCTTGCCCGTGCGCTTGAACCAGAAGACCTGGATGATGACCGACAGCGCTTCGGCCACGAACAGGCCGCCGACGATGGCGAGCACGATCTCGTGATGGCTGGCGACCGCGATCGCCCCCAGTGCGCCGCCCAGGGCGAGGCTGCCGGTATCGCCCATGAACACGGCCGCCGGCGGGGCGTTGAACCACAGGAAGGCCAGGCCCCCGCCCATGATCGCGGCGCAGAATATCGCCAGTTCGCCGGCCCCCGCCACGTGCGGGATGCCGAGATATTCGGAGTAATCGACCCGCCCGACGAGGTAGGCGATGATCGCGAAAGTGCCCGCCGCGATGATCACCGGCATGATCGCCAGCCCGTCCAGCCCGTCGGTCAGGTTCACCGCGTTGCCCGCCCCCACGATCACGATCGCGGCGAAGACGTAGTAGAACCAGCCGAGTTCGAACCCCAGGTCGTTGAAGAAGGGGACGTAGAGAAACGTGTTGATCTGCCCGACGACGATCCACGACGCGACGCCTGCGACCGCGAATTCGAGCAGCAGGCGGACCTTGCCCGAAACGCCGCGGTGGCTCGCCTTCGATACCTTGTCGTAATCGTCGAGGAAGCCGATCATGCCGAAGCCCGCGGTCACGGCAAGGCAGGCCCAGACGAAGGGATTGCGCAAGTCCATCCACAGCAGCATCGCGACCAGCAGCGAGACGAGGATCATCAGCCCGCCCATCGTCGGGGTGCCGCGCTTGGCCAGGTGGGTCTGCGGCCCGTCTTCGCGAATCGGCTGCCCCTTGCCCTGGCGCACGCGCAGCATGTTGATGAACCGCGGGCCGATCAGCAGGCCGATCAGCAGCGCGGTCATCAGCGTCGCGCCGGCGCGGAACGTCTGGTAGCGGACGAGATTGAGAGCGCCTTCGAAGCCCAGCCATTCGGCGATAAGGTAAAGCATTCAGCCTTCCCGGCCTCCACCATTCCTGGAGGCGAAATGTGTCACCAGCCTGCCCAGGCCGACCGAGTTGGAACCCTTGACCAGGATCGCATCGCCGGCGGCGATACCGTATTCCTCGAGCGCCGCGATCGCTTCGGCAGGCCCATCGCAATGGGCGAAGCTCATCCCGCCCGCAAGCGCATTGGCACCGCCTTTCCCCAAGTCCCGCGCGAGCGCTCGCATCTCGTCGCCCACCAGCACCGCGTGATCGACTTTCGCCGCCGCCAGCGGTTCGGCCAGGCGGGCGTGGAACGAGGGGGCGAAATCGCCCAGTTCCTTCATGCTGCCCAGCACCGCGATCCGCCGGGTGGCCGGCGTCTGCCCCAGCTGGTGCAGCGTCGCCCGCATCGAGGCGGGATTGGCGTTGTAGCTTTCGTCGATCAACAGGGCATGGCCGCCGCTGGCCGGGACCCGGTGGCGCGCGCCGCGACCCTTGAGCCCGCCCATTTCCGCGAGCGCGAGCCCCGCGGCGGCGAGGTCCCCCTCGGCCGCGCGCACGGCCGCCATGACGCAGAGCGAATTGGCGATCCAGTGTTCGCCCGGCTCGGCGACCGAGTAACAGACCCGCCGGTCGCCGAGGTCGGCCGTAACCAGCGCCCCGCCATTGGCAGACGGGATCGCGTCGAGCAGGCGCACGTCGGCATGGGCCGCGCGCCCGAACGAGAGAATCCGCGCACCCGCGGCCCGCGCATGGCCGGCCAGGCGCTCGAAATGCGGGGAATCGGCGGGGATGACGGCCCAGCCCCCCGGCTCGAGCCCGGCGAAGATCTCCGCCTTGGCATCGGCGATCGCCTCTTCGCTGCCGAGGTTCTCGATATGGGCGGGCGCGATCGTGGTGATCACTGCGACATCGGGGCGCACCTGGTCGGTCAGCGCCGCGATCTCGCCCGCGTGGTTCATGCCCATTTCGAACACCCCGAAACGGCTGCGCGCCGGCATCCGCGCGAGGCTGAGCGGGACGCCGACGTGGTTGTTGTAACTGCGGACCGAGCGATGGGCCTGCCCGCGGCTGGCCCGGTCGAGCGCGACGAAGATCGCCTCTTTCACGCCGGTCTTGCCGACCGATCCGGTCACCCCGATCCGCACCGCGGCGCTGCGCCGGCGGGCCGCGGCGGCCAGCGCGCGCAGCGCGGCGCCGGTGTCGTCGACCAGGATATGCGGCCAGTCGATCGGGCGCTCCACCACCGCGGCGGCCGCGCCTGCGGCAAAGGCCTTGTCCACGAACCGGTGCCCGTCGGTGTTCTCCCCGCCCAGGGCGAAGAACAGGTCGCCGGACCGGACGTCGCGCGAATCGATCTCGACGCCGGAGGCCTGGAACGGCTCGCTCGCCGTGCCGCCCATGGCCGCGGCCAGGCTTTCCGCGTCCCACAGGGCCAGCGGCAGGCGGTCGCGCGGCCGGACCGGCCAGGGGCGCAAGGCGCGATGGGCGTTCACGGCCGGTCCCGCCCGGACCCGGCGCATTCGCGCGCCACCGCCACGTCGTCGAACGGCAATACCCGCATTGTCTCTCCCGAACCGATGATCTGCCCCTGTTCGTGCCCCTTGCCCGCCACCAGGACGATGTCGTGGGCACCGGCCATCGCGATCGCCTCGGCAATCGCGGCCCGCCGGTCGCCGATCTCGCGCGCGCCCGGCGCGCCTTCCAGCACGGCCCGGCGGATCGCGGCCGGGTCTTCCCCGCGCGGATTGTCGTCGGTGACGATGACCAAGTCGGCTTTGTCCGCCGCGACACGGCCCATCGCGGCCCGCTTGCCCTCGTCCCGGTCGCCGCCCGCGCCGAAGACCGCGATCAGCCGGCCGTCCACGTGCGGCCGCAGCGCGGCAATGGCCGCCTCCAGCGCGTCGGGCGTGTGCGCGTAATCGACATAGACCGGCGCGCCGCCGGGCGCGATGGCCGCGCGTTCCAGCCGCCCGCGCACCGGCTGCAGGCGGCCGAGCGCGTCGAACGTCGCCTGCGCCGCGCCGCCGGTCGCGATCACCAGCCCCGCCGCGACCAGGGCGTTCGCGACCTGGTAAGCCCCGATCAGCGGCAGGCGGACCGTCCGCTCCGCCCCGTCGTGGGCGATCGTCAGGTCCTGCCCCAGCTGGGTCGGCCTATGGGCGAGCAGGCGAATGTCCTCGCCCTGCTCGCCCACCGTCAGCACGCGCAGCTGCCGCCTGCGCGCGTGCTCGATGGCCCGGCCGGCCCACTCGCCTGCGCCGGTCCAGGCCACCAGGGTGGCATCGTCGGCCACGACCTCGTCGATCAGCCGCATCTTGGCCGCGAAGTATTCCTCCATCGTCCCGTGATAGTCGAGGTGGTCGCGGCTGAAATTGGTGAAGGCGGCGGCCGACACGCGCAGCCCCTCGTTGCGGTATTGCGACAGGCCGTGGCTCGACGCCTCGTAGGCGACGTGGGTTATCCCCTCGCGCGCAAGGCCGCTCATGTTCGAAAGGAAGGTCACGATGTCGGGCGTGGTCAGCCCGGTCGAAACGCTTTCGTCCGAGGTCGTGACCCCCAGCGTCCCGATCGAGGCCGCCCGTTCGCCGGCCATGCGCCAGAGCTGGCGCGTCATCTCGACGGTCGAGGTCTTGCCGTTGGTGCCCGTGACCGCGACGATCGTGGGGGGCACCGGCGCGAAGAAGCCCGCCGCCAGCCGCGCGAAGGCCCGGCGCGGCTCCGCATCGGCGATGTGGAGCGCGCCCTCCACCTGCACTTCGGGCCGGGCGACGACAGCGACCGCGCCGGCGGCGACAGCCGCGGGAATGAAGTCCTCGCCATTGAACGATGCCCCGCGGAAGGCGCCGAACACGGTGCCGGGGGCGACCTTGCGGTGATCGATCGCGAACCCGGTGACCTGTCGGTCGGGGTCGCTGTCGAACGCGATGCCCGCGGCGGCGCCCAGCCTGCCCAGCCTCATTCGCCGTCTCCACGGATCAGCGGGCGCAAGTCGCTGATGTCGACATCGCGCGCGTCGTCGGGCCTGACGCCCAGCAGCGGGCCGATCCGGGGAACGAGGTTGCCCACGATCGGGGCCGCGTTCCACGCCGCAGTGCGCTGGAACGAGCTGGCCGTCGTGCCCTTGGGCTCGTCGAGCATGGCGATCACGACGTAGCGCGGGCGATCCATCGGGAAGGCGGCGGCGAAAGTCGAGACCAGGGTGGACCGGCGATAGCCCCCGGCGCCGGGCTTCTCGGCCGAACCGGTCTTGCCGCCGACGCGATACCCCGCCGCATTGGCGTTGCGCCCGGTGCCGTAGACCGCGATCATCCGCAGCAGCTGGCGCATCCGCGCGCTGGTGGAAGCCTTGAACACCCGCCGGCCGCGCGGCGCCGCGCCCGGTTCGAGCTTGCGCAGCGTCGCCGGGCGCCAGACGCCGCCGTTGACCATCGCGGCATAGGCGCTGGCGAGGTGCAGCGGGGTGACGGCGATCCCGTGGCCGTAGCTGACGGTCATGTTGCGCAGGCGCGGCCAGTCGTCGCCCGGCCAGATCGGGTGGCCGCGCGCGGGCAGTTCGATATAGGGGCGCTCGTTCATTCCCAGGTCGATCATCGTCTGCCGCAGCTTTTCGGGGCCGAGTTCGTCGGCGATCCGCGCCGTGACCGTGTTGGACGAATGGATCAAGCTTTCCGGCACGTTCAGCGTCGCGCCGAGCGGGTGGCTGTCCCTAATCGTGAACCCGCCGATGGCGACCGGTTCCGCGTTGTAGCGGCGCCCGAAATCGCGCACCACCCCGGCGTCGATCGCGGCGGCGACGGTCAGGGGCTTGAAGGTCGAACCGAGTTCGTAGACCTGGTTGGTCACCCGGTTGAACATGTACTTCTCGCCCTCGGCGTCGATCTTGTTCGGGTTGAACTCGGGCAGGGAGGCGAGTGCCATGACCTCGCCGGTATCGACGTCGAGCACGATCCCCGCCGCGCCCAGCGCGTTGACCGCCAGCATCCCGCGGCGCAGCTCGTCCTCCAGCGCGCCCTGGACGCGCATGTCTATCGACAGGGCGACCGGCTGGTCGCGCAGCGCGGGATCGGTCAGGTGCCGGTCGAGCACCTGCTCCATCCCGACCTGCCCCCGCCCCTCGGCATCGACATAGCCGAGCACGTGGGCCCCCATCGAACCCTGCGGGTAATAGCGGTCGGTTTCCTGCGGCATCTCGAGCGCCAGTTCGCCGATCGCCTGGACCCGGTTGGCATCTTCGGGAAGCACGCGGCGGCGGATGTAGCCGGGCCGGCCGGCCGCCAGCTGGCGCGCGACTTTCGCCTGGTCGAGGTCGGGGAAGATCGCGGCAAGCTCGGCGGCGACTTCCTCCGCGCTCTTGACCAGCGGCGATCCGCCCTCGCCCAGCGCGCGCGGGTTGTACCACAGGGCATAGGCGGGGAAGGCCCGCGCGAGCGGCACGCCGTTGCGATCGGTGATCTCGCCGCGCGGCGGGAGCAGCGCCTCTTCCAGCGAGGCGATCGTCGTCGTGCGGTCGCTGACGCCGAGCACGGCGATCCGCACCAGGGCCGCGGCGGCGATCGCGGCGAAGACCAGCGCCAGCCACAGCGCACGCCAGCGCGCGACGGTGAGCGAGCGCTGGCGGGTG
The DNA here is from genome assembly GCF_034375205.1 of Pelagerythrobacter marinus. Taxonomy (NCBI): domain Bacteria; kingdom Pseudomonadati; phylum Pseudomonadota; class Alphaproteobacteria; order Sphingomonadales; family Erythrobacteraceae; genus Pelagerythrobacter; species Pelagerythrobacter marinus. The sequence goes on from NZ_CP139719.1 coordinate 2,171,423, forward strand.
GTGATCAGGTTGACGCGGCCGGTCGAAATCGCGGTGCTGATGCTCAGCGCGTTCATTCGGCGACCTCCGCCAGGCCGGTGCCCAGCCGCGCCCCGCCGGAAAGCCGCTCGGCCAGCGAACGCGGCGCGGACAAGTCGCGCCGCCCATCCGCCGCGCCATCGCCCTCGTCCCGGCCGACGAGGGGGGAGACGATCGACGGCAGGTCCATCTCCTCGGGCGCGGGGGCGCGGGCGACGCGGATCGGTTCGGGCGCATCGACCGCCCGCGGCAGGCCGAGCGCGGCGAGCTGGCGCTCGTTCTCCAGGTACTGGTCGGCGCGCGGCGCCTGGTAGCCGAATTCCACCCGGTTCCAGTCGGCCAGCTGGCGCTGGTTGGCCCGGGTTTCGAACTCGGTTTCCAGCATCAGCTTCTCGCGCTCGAGCGCGACGATCTGTCGTTCGGCCAGGCGCACCTGGCTCTTCACCGCGTTGACGCGGAAGGTCAGCACCATGAACACGGCCAGGCACACCGCGAGGACCACGGCCCAGCCGATCTGGCGCAGGCGGCTGCCCCCGATCATCATGCCGCCTCCCGCGCCGGAGCGGCGGTCCGCACCGCGTGGCGCAAGGTGGCGGAGCGCGCCCGCGGGTTGCGCGCGATCTCCGCTTCCGATGGGCGGACCGCGCGCGAAACCGCGGTGAACAGCGCGGGCGCGGGTTCTTCCATCGGCAAGTGGCGCGAACCGCCGCTGGTGCGGGCGGAAGCTTCGCGCAGGAACCGCTTGACGATCCGGTCCTCCAGGCTGTGGAACGATACCACCGCCAGCCGCCCGCCTTCGCGCAGCAGGGCCTCGGCCGCCGACAGCCCGGCCGAAAGCTCGTCCAGCTCGGCGTTCACGTGGATGCGGACGGCCTGGAAGCTGCGCGTCGCCGGGTCCCTGGGGGCGCCGGGACGATAGCCGAGCGCCTTGCGGACCACGCGCGCGAGGTCGCCGGTGGTCGCCAGCGGCCGCGCGGCGACGATCGCCCGCGCCACCTTGCGCGACTGGCGCTCCTCGCCATAGCGATAGAGCACGTCGGCGATCGCCTGTTCGTCCGCCTCGTTCAGGAAATCGGCCGCATTGGGACGGGTGCGGCCCATCGTCATGTCGAGCGGCCCGTCGGCGGAAAAGGCGAACCCGCGGTCCGCCTGGTCGAGCTGCATCGATGACACGCCGATATCCATCGCCACCCCGTCAACCTGCGCCACGCCGGCATCGGCGAGCGCGGCGACCATTTCGGAGAAGCGCCGCGGGTGAAGCACGAGGCGCGGCGGCTGCTCGGCGGCTTCGGGCCAGGCGCGGCCGGCGGCGATCGCGTCGGGATCGCGGTCGAAGGCATGGACCGTCGCGCCTGCATCGAGCAGGGCGCGGGTATAGCCGCCGGCGCCGAACGTGGCATCGACGATCACGTCGCCGGGCCGCGGGGCGAGCGCGGCCAGGACTTCGTCCAGCAGCACGGGGACGTGCGGGGATTGCTCCGGCCCGCTCATTTGCGCTTCGCCTTCGCCTTGTGCTCGGCGACGAAATCGGCGCAGGCTTCCTTCGCCCCGGCCCAGTCGTCGCTCATGCGGGCAAGCTCGGTCGGGTTCCAGATCGTGAAGAAGCGGCCGAGGCCGTGGAAGTAGAGCTGGTCCTCGATCTTGCCCAGGCGGATCAGGTGCGGCGGCATGATGAAGCGGCCGCTGTCGTCGAACGGCACGCGCAGGTAACCGAACAGCTGGGCTGCGCGGGTGTCGCGATCGAAATCCTGCTGGCGCTTCCAGGCGAGGTCTTCCTCGCGGTCGAGCTGCGCCTCCAGCTCGTCGTGGCGCGAGAGGCCGAAACCGACCAGGCAGTCGAGCTTGGGATGCTTGTCGATGCACAAGGTGCGCCCGCCGCTCGATTCCTTCACCAGGTTGCGGAACGCGGGCGGCAGGACGTAGCGCCCCTTTTCGCCGAGCAGCGAAAAGGCCTGGCCGCTAAATCCTGTGAAGTTCTGCGCCTCCGGCACCAGGCCCGCCCCCAATCACCCCAGGGTTTGCTCCGTTCCGGGCATGCCTTCTGCGCCGCCGCAATCGCGCAAACGAGAGCGGATCGCCTCGCGAATCGCGGGCGCGACACAGGGAAGCCTGTCCGATGGAAGGCATTTCTACCGCGGAGAAGGGCGGGAAGGAAGGGAAAATTCGGGGATTACAGGGGATTGATCTGCAATATATTGATTTTCCTAAGTATTTTCGACGCAAAGGCTCGCACAGACCACGCGAAAAGCCCCGCGATTTCACGCAGTTGCGCCGCCGGCGCGGCCCGTTCCCCGAAAATCCCCGGTCGTGCCTAGCGGCCGGTGTCGAGCGCGCTTTCGAGCAGCCAGTCGAGCGCGTCCTCGCGCGCATCGAGGGCCGCGCCCGCGGCCTCTTCCAGCACGGCGGCATCGGCGATCACCGTCACCCGCCCCCGGCCGATCTCGCACCGGGCGAAGACCCGGTCGTAGGCGATCCAGCACTTTTCCTGCGCCGTCGGATACCCGTCCACCGGGTGAAGCGTGCCGGCCAGCCGCACCGGCAGCGCGGCGTGATCGGTCGCGATCATGCGCTCGGCCGCGTCCTGCGCGGGGTCGTACCGCATCTCGAGCCCCCAGCGGCCGAGGATGGGGGAGAGGAGCGCGACGTCCTGCGGCCGCCGACGGTCGCCGATCGCGAAGCGCGAATGCGCCGTCAGCATCGGATCGGCGAAGAGCAGCGCGTGCCCGCCCGCGCGCACCCACCGGTCGAGCGCGACGTTCTCGTGCGGGGAGAGCGCACGCGGCTGCGCGAGCAGGAGCAGGTCGAGATCGGCGAGCGCCGGGCTGGCCGCCCCGTCCCCGCCCGCAAGCGTGTCGATCGGCATCAGGTCGAAACGCCGTTCGAGCGCGCTGCGGGTCCAGCCGGTGCGCGTTTCCAGGCTGAGCATCTCGGACATTCCGGCCGCTTCGGCCCAGTAGATCGGCAGCGTGGTGAACAGGCCCAGTTCCGCCCGCGCGCGGGTGCCGCCGGACAGGGCCCAGGCCGCCACGGCCAGCGCCAGGGCGCAGGCCCCGCCCAGCCACGCCAGCTTACTGCGGCGGGATCGCATCGTCCGCTTCGGGCATCGGCGGCATGGGCACGACCGGTCCCGGGGTTGCCGTTGCGCTCGCCTTCGGGTCGGGAACGACGCCGGCTTCGGCGAGGGGATCGTTCTGCTGGCTGTGCACCACCGGGCCGGCCGAGACGGTGGCCGCGGCCTCGGGCACGCTGCCCGCCTCGGTGCGGTTGGCCCGATCGGTGATGACATCGGCCAGGGCCAGGACCAGGACGATCCCGATCAGGCCCGACAGCCCGACCTGCAGCCGCTGGAACGAATCCGACCGCCCGCGGCCCGATCGCTCGACGGGCTGCCGCGCCGGGTCCGGGCGCCTTTCACCGATGATGCCGCCGATACCGCGCATGTCCCGAGGCTAGACCAACGCGGCCGCCAGTCAATCGCGTTCGAGCCAGTCGAAGGGCGGCAGGCCCTTCGATTCCAGCCATTCGCGGTTGTAGAGGGTGGAGAGATAGCGAAAGCCGGTGTCGCACAGGATCGTCGCCACTCGCGCGCCCTTGCCCAGTTGCCGGCCCAGCGCGACCGCCCCGGCGACGTTGATGCCCGACGAAAGGCCCAGGCACAGCCCCTCCTCGCGCAGGAGCCGGGCAACCCATTCGAGCCCTTCCTCGTCCGAGATGCGGAACTGGGTATCGATCGGTGCGCCTTCCAGGTTGGCGGTGATCCGGCCCTGCCCGATCCCTTCCGCGACCGAACTGCCTTCGGCCTTCAGCTCGCCATTGGCGTAGAAGTTGAACAGAGCGGCGCCGTGCGGATCGGTCAGCGCGATCGTGACGTTCTCGTCCCGCTCCTTCAGGCCCATGCCGACGCCGGCGATCGTGCCGCCGGTGCCCGCCGCACAGGTGAAACCGTCGATCCGCCCGTCCATCTGGTCCCACAATTCGGGCGCCGTGCTTTCCAGGTGCGCCTTGCGGTTGGCGGTATTGTCGAACTGGTTGGCCCAGATCGCGCCTTCGGTCTCCTCCGCCAGGCGGCGGCTGGTGTGGACGAAGTGGTTGCAGTCCGAATACTTGGTCGGCGGCACCAGGACCAGTTCCGCGCCCAGCGCGCGCAGGGTCGCCATCTTCTCGCGGCTCTGGTTGTCGGGCATGACGATGATCGTGCGATAGCCCAGGGCATTGGCGACCAGCGCGATGCCGATCCCGGTATTGCCGGCCGTCCCCTCGACCACGCAGCCGCCCGGCTTCAGCTCGCCGCGCGCCTCGGCATCGCGGACGATGCCCAGGGCCGCCCGGTCCTTCACGCTGGCGCCCGGATTGGCGAATTCGCACTTGCCCCAGATCTCGCAACCGGCCGCCTCGCTCGGCCCCTTGAGCAGGACGAGCGGCGTGTTGCCGATGAGATCGAGCGTGTCGGTGCGGGATGCAGGTGGTGTCATGGTGACCGAGCTAGGATCGCTTGCCCATCGGCGCAACGCATTTGCGGTTTGCGACTGCATACCGCGCCTAATGCCCGGCCGGGCGCGCCAGGCGCACCCGCCGCGGTGCGCGGTGCCGGCTCAGTCTTCCTGCGCGATCGCGACTTTCAGCCCGTCGAGGTCGGGCGTGAACGGGATCTGGCAGCCCAGGCGCGAATTGTCGTCGCGGTGGTCGCTCGATTCCAGCAGGTCGTCCTCGTCCTCGCTCATCTGCGGCAGCTTGTCGCGGAAGGACGGATCGACGTGGACGTGGCAGGTGGCGCACGAACAGCACCCGCCGCACAGGGCCAGCAGTTCGTCGAAGCCGTTGTCGCGGATCGCTTCCATCACGGTCAGGCCATCCTCGACGTCGATCGACGATTCTTCCCCACTGCGATTGACGACGATCAGCTTGGGCATTGCGCGTGTTTCCCTTATGGCGTGCGGCCGTGAACGGGCCGGATGCGCCGGCCTGCTAGGCAATCGCAGTGGGGAAGGCAAGCCGGGCGGATGGGACTGACAGCCGACCAGTTGCGCGAAGGGATCGATTTCGTTGCGGCGCGTGAAGCGCGGCTTGGCGCGGCGCTGGGCCGTGTCGGCTACCCCGATACCCGCATCCGCGAGCGGGGTTACCGCACGTTGTTGCGCACGATCGTGGGGCAGCAGGTCTCGGTCGCGGCGGCCACGTCGATGTGGAACAAGCTGGAAGCCGAACTGGGCGAAGACATTGCCCCCGATGCCCTGTTGGCGCGGGATTTCGACACTCTGCGCGCCTGCGGCCTCTCGCGCCAGAAGCAGGGTTATGCCCGTTCGCTCTGCGAAAGGGTGGTCAGCGGTGCGCTCGACCTCGACAACCTTCCGGCCGACGACGAGGAGGCGATTGCCGAACTGACGCAGATCAAGGGCATCGGCCGGTGGTCGGCCGAAATCTACCTGCTGTTTGCGGAGGGGCGGCCCGATATCTGGCCGGCCGGCGATCTGGCCGTTCAGGCCGGCATCGGCCGCATTCTGGACCTGCCGGAACGCCCATCGGAGAAGGAAACGCGCGCACTTGCCGAAGACTGGCGGCCCCATCGCGGCGCCGTCGCGATCCTGACCTGGCACTGTTACAACAATCCAGCCCTGTGAACCGTTCGTCGGTTTACGGATGCAATCCCTCCCCCGTTTGCAGTAGCGTGCCGACGCAGGAACAGGGGAGACAAAGACCATGCGTTCGCTTTCGAACATGCTCGCCGCAGGCGCCGCGCTCACCGCGCTGGCAATGACCTTGCCCGCCACCGCCACGGCCCAGGAAACGGAGACCACCTCGGGAATGACCAACCCGGCCCACGCCGCACCGCTGATCCCGCGCGAGGATCTTTTCGGCAACCCGACCCGCAGCGCCGGGCGCCTGAGCCCCGACGGCCGGTGGCTGAGCTGGCTCGCGCCGAAGGACGGGGTGATGAACGTCTGGCTCGCGCCCGTCGACGATCCCGCCGCCGCCCGCGCGATGACGAGCGCGACCGAGCGCCCGATCCGTTCCTATTTCTGGGCCCCGGACAGCCGCAGCCTGCTCTATATCCAGGACAAGGGCGGGGACGAGAACTTCCTGCTCTACGGCATCGACATCGCCAGCGGGCAGGAAACCACCCTGACCCCGTTCGAAGATACCCGGGTCCAGGTCGTCGGCACGTCGGAGAGTATCCGCGACCGGATCCTGGTCGGCCTCAACAATCGCGATCCGCGCTACCACGATGTCCACATGCTCGATCTCAACACCGGCGAACTGACCCTGGTGCTGCAGAACGACGCCTATGCCGGCTTCCTGGCGGACGACAATCTCGACTTGCGCATGGCGCTGCGCCCCAACGCGGCGGGCGGGATGGATTTCTTCCCGATCGTCGACGGCGAGATCGCCGACGAGCCGGCCGAAAGCACCGGGCTGGAAGATTCGCTGACGACCCAGCCGGCCGGTTTCACCACCGACGGCAAGACGATGTACTGGATCGACAGCCGCGGCCGGAACACCGCCGCGCTGATCGCGCAGGACGTTGCGACCGGCGAAAAGACCGTGATCGCGCAGAACGACAAGGCCGATATCGGCGGCGCGCTGACCGATCCGAGGACCGGCGAGATCGAGGCTTACAGCTTCACCTACCTGACCACCGAATGGACCGCGATCGATCCCGAGATCGGGAGCGCGCTCGACTGGCTCGACCAGCGGCTGGAGGGCGAGTTCGGAATCCAGTCGCGGACCGAGGACGACAGCAAGTGGGTGGTCTGGAACGACCCGCTGACCGCGCCGGTGCGGACGTTCATCTACGACCGCGAGGCGGGCACGCTGGAGGAATTCTACGTCAGCCGGCCCGAGCTGGAAGGCGCGCCGCTGCAGCCGATGCACCCGCTGGAGCTGACCGCGCGCGACGGGCTGACCCTGCCGTCCTACCTCACGCTGCCGCCGGGCTCCGACGCCGATGGCGACGGCGTTCCCGAGGCGCCGGTGCCGATGGTCCTGCTGGTCCACGGCGGCCCCTGGGCGCGCGACGGCTATGGCTACGATTCGCAGCACCAGTGGCTGGCCAACCGCGGCTACGCCGTCCTCAGCGTCAATTTCCGCGGCTCGACCGGCTTCGGCAAGGAATTCATCTCCGCCGGCGACCTCGAATGGGGCCGCAAGATGCACGACGACCTGATCGACGCGGTGGACTGGGCAATCGAAAGCGGCGTGACCGCGCCCGACAAGGTCGCGATCATGGGCGGTTCCTACGGCGGCTATGCCACGCTCGCCGGGCTGACCTTCACGCCGGAGAAATTCGCCTGCGGCGTGGACATCGTCGGCCCGTCCAACCTCGAGACCCTGCTGGAGACGATCCCGCCCTACTGGGCGCCGCTGGTCGAACAGTTCCACCAGCGCATGGGCGATCCCGACACGCCCGAAGGGCTGGCCCTGCTGAAGGAACGCAGCCCGCTCCATTCGGCGGACCGGATCACCAAGCCGCTGCTGATCGGGCAGGGCGCCAACGATCCGCGGGTCAAGCAGGCGGAAAGCGACCAGATCGTCGCCGCGATGCAGGAACACGGGATCCCGGTGACGTACGTGCTCTTCCCCGACGAGGGCCACGGGTTCGCCCGCCCGGCGAACAACATCGCCTTCACCGCGATCAGCGAGAATTTCCTCGCCACCTGCCTGGGCGGCCGGGCCGAGCCGATCGGCGACACCGTCGCCGCGTCCTCGGCGCAGATCGTCGAGGGCGAGGAATTCGTCCAGGGCCTGGCCGAAGCGCTCGCCGACTGACGCTTACGTAAAGTGCTGGCAAAAGCGGCCGCGCGGGGGTACCCATCCCCGCGCGGCCATTTTTTGCGGGAGAGGCACAATGGGCGATCGCAAGGCGATCTTCATCACCGGCGGCGGTTCGGGCATCGGGCGGGCCATTGCCCACCTGTTCGGCCAGCGCGGCTGGTTCGTGGGCGTGGGCGACATCGACACCGCCGGGATGGACCAGACGCTGTCGGCCATCGGCAACGGGTACACTTACGCCCACAAGTTCGACGTGCGCGACCGCGCCGCCTGGGACACGGCGCTGGACGCTTTCGCGACCGCGGCGGGCGGCCGGATCGACGTGGTCGCGAACAACGCCGGCATTCCGCTGGGCGGATCGCTGTCGGAAAACAGCACCGAGGAAATCGACCGCTGCATCGACATCAACCTGAAGGGCGTGCTCTACGGCGCGCAGGCTGCCCTGCCCTGGCTGGAGAAGACCGCGCCGGGCAGCTGCCTGCTCAACACGGCCAGCGCAGCGGGTATCTACGGGACGAGCGGGGCCTCGGTCTATTCGGCGACCAAGTTCGGCGTGCGCGGCGCGACCGAGGCGCTCGACGCCGAATGGGCCGAGCTGGGCGTCAGGGTCCGCAGCCTGTGCCCCGGCTTCATCGACACGCCCCTGCTCGAACATGCCCCGAACCAGCAGAGCAACGAGGCGATCCGCGACCGCGTGCGCGCCGCAGGGCTGGAGATCACCCCGGTCGAACAGGTGGCCGAAGCGGCCTGGGCGGCCGTCCATGGCGAGCGGCTTCACACCCTCGTCGGCCAGACCGCGCGGCGGCTGGCCTTCGGCGCGCGCTGGATGCCCGGCCGGGTGCGCAGGATGGCCCGCGCCACCGCGCGCCCGCTGGGGCAGTAGGCCGCCGCCTCAGAGCGCGTCGATCGCCTTCGCCATGTCTGCATCGCGCTGCGACAGGCCGCCCGCGTCGTGGGTGGTCAGGGCGATCTGTACCCGGTTGTAGACGTTCGACCACTCCGGATGATGGTCGGCCTTGTCGGCCAGCAGGGCGACGCGCGTCATGAAGCCGAAAGCCTCGTTGAAATCGGCGAACGCGAACGTCCGCTCGATCGCGTCGCCGTCGCGCGCCAGCGACCATTCGGGGTGCCGGCGCAGCAGCTCTTCGCGTTCGGAATCGGTCAGGCGGGCAACGGCCATTTCGTGTCTCCTTGTTAGGCCGGGCGCTTTCGCCTAACCCGCGCGACCATGCAAGCGCACCTCGCCGCGACCGATCTCGCCTGCCGCAGGGGCGAGCGGGTCCTGTTCCGCGGCGTCTCGCTCGCGCTCGGCCCCGGCGCGGCCTGCCGCATCGCCGGGCCCAACGGGATCGGCAAGACCAGCCTGATCCGCATTCTCGCCGGCCTGCTGCGCCCGCTCGCCGGCACGGTCGAACGGCGCGGCGCGATCGCCCTGCTCGACGACCGCCACGCGCTGGACGCGCAACTCCCCCTCGGCCGCGCGCTGGCCTTCTGGGCCCGGCTCGACCGCGCGGACGTGGGCCGGCAGGCCCGGCGCCTCGGCCTGGCGGGGCTGGAGGACGTGCCGGTCCGCTATCTCTCGACCGGGCAGAAGAAACGCGCCGCCCTCGCCCGCCTGGCCGCGCAGGGCGCGCCGGTCTGGCTGCTCGACGAACCGCTCAACGGCCTCGATGCCGAAGGCGCCGCGCTGTGCGAGGCGCTGGTCGCCGAACACTGCGCCGAAGGCGGCATCGCCGTGGTCGCCAGCCACCAGGTGATGGCGATGCCGGCCCCGGCCACGCTGGCGCTGGCCGACTTCGCCCTGCCCGGCCCGGCCGGCTCCCGCCAGGGGGAGACGGCAGCGTGAGGACGATCGCCGCCCTCCTGCGCCGCGACCTGGCCCGTCTCCTGCCCGGCGGGCGCGGCGGCGGGATGATGCTGCCGCTGCTGTTCTTCCTCGCCGTGGCCATGGTCTATCCCTTCGCCGTGGGGCCGGACGCGCAATTGCTGGCCGCCACCGGCGGGGGCGTGATCTGGGTCGCCGCGCTGCTCGCCGCGATCCTGCCGCTCGACCGGCTTCTGGCGGGCGACGTCGAACAGGGCCTGTTCGACCAGTGGGCGCTGCGCGGCATTTCGGAAGAACTGGTAATCGCCGTTCGCCTGTTCGCCCACTGGCTCGGCTTCGGCCCGTTCCTGATGCTGGCGGCGGTGCCCGCCAGCGCGCTCGTCGGGATCGACGGGGAAACCCTGATTCTGGTGGAACTGGGGCTGCTCGCGGGGACTCCCGGGCTGGCGGCAATCGGCATCCTGATCGCCTCGTTGACGATCGGCCTGCGGGGCAGCGCGGCGCTGGCCGGGCTGCTGGCGATCCCGCTGGCCGTGCCCCTGCTGGTGTTCGGCGCGGGGGCGCTTTCGGCGCCGGGCGAAGGCGGGCTGGCGCTGACCGGCGCGATCAGCCTCCTGCTCGTGGCCATCGCGCCTTTCGCCGGCGGCGCCGCGATCCGCGCCGCGCGCGAGGAATAGTCACGCCGCGCGCGTCAACCCACGCAGAAATGCCAAAGCCCCCTTCAGTCGTAAGGGGGCTTGTGCAGGCCCTTCTCGCTCAGCGTGAAGATCTCGTTGCCGGTTTCGGTAATGCCGATCGAGTGTTCGAACTGGGCCGAAAGGCTCTTGTCGCGGGTCACGGCGGTCCAGCCGTCCTTCAGCAGTTTCACCCACGGCCGGCCGAGGTTGATCATCGGTTCGATCGTGAAGAACATGCCCGGGCGCAGTTCGGGCCCGGTGCCTGCGGTCGCCGCGTGGACGACTTCGGGCGCATCGTGGAACAGGCGGCCGAGGCCGTGGCCGCAGAACTCGCGCACGACGCCATAACGGAACTGGCGCGCATGGGCTTCGATCGCGGCACCGATGTCGCCCAGGCGTGCGCCGGGCTGGGCCTTCTCGATCCCGATCATCAGGCATTCGTGGGTCACGTCCACCAGGCGCCGCGCCTTCAGCGGAACGTCGCCCACCAGGTACATGCGGCTGGTATCGCCGTGCCATCCGTCGAGCAGCGGGGTCACGTCGACATTGACGATGTCCCCGTCCTTCAGCGCCTTTTCGCCCGGGATGCCGTGGCAGACGACGTGGTTGATCGAGATGCAGCAGGAATGGGTATAGCCGCGATAGCCCAGCGTCGCCGGGACCGCGCCGCCCGCGAGCATGAGTTCGCGCACCTTGTCGTCGATCTCGGCCGTCGTCACGCCCGGCTGCATCAGCGGGACGATCGCGTCGAGGATGCTGGCCGCCAGCCGGCCGGCGCGGCGCATCCCTTCGAAGCCCGCTTCGTCGTGGAGCTTGATGGTGCCGTCGCGGATCACCGTGTCGCGGCTGTCGATCACCTGGTATTCGGTCATGCCCGGCGATGTAGGCGCACCGGCGCGCAATTGCCAGCTTATCGCGTGTCGGCTTGTGGGGGCCGTTCTATCGGGCGGCGAAGGCCGCGCGGTATTCGCTCTTCACCGCATCGAGCACCGCCGCGTCCACCGGGAAGTTCAGCTCGTAGGCACCTTCGGCATAAGGGCCGGCGACATAGGGGCCGAACCAGATCCCGATCCGGTCGAACGCGCGGCCGTTCGACGACCCGACGAGGACGGTGGCATCCTTCACGTGCTGGCAGCTGTCGAAGCCGAAATCGTCGCCGCCCGGACCGGCCGGCAGCGGCTCGCCCCGCCGCTGCGCCCGCTGCGCGTCGAGCGCCTCGCACAGCTTCTCGCCCAGCGCGTCGTCGAGCGCCTCGGCGGAGCGGAACATGTCCACCCCGTCCATCGCCCGCCCGGCCCGCTTGTCCCAGACCAGCGATTCGAGGCCGTACATCCCGTGCGCCCCGCCCGAATAGGTCGCGAACTCGCCCGAAAGCGAGAGGAAGCCGGGCGTGTCGGCGACGACTTTCCATTCGTGCGAATAGCTGTGCGGGCGATAGGGATAGTCGTTCGCCTCCGCCTGGGCGCGGTCGTCCCCCGCCTGCTCCTCCAGCGCGCTGCGGGCGTCTTCGCGCTTGCGATCGAGCATCGCGGCGAGATCGGGGATCGCCCCGGCCGCGGCGGGATAGGCATAGTCGAAGCTGTAGGTATCGTTCTCTTCCTCCACCGCGCTCGCGCCGCCGCCGGTGGCAGAGGCATTGGCCGTCGCGGCGCCCTGGGCGCCGACAGCTTGCGCGCCAGCACCCTCCTGCGAGACGCCCAGTTCCTCGCTCACCTCGTCGGGCGAGGAACAGGCGGCCAATGCGAGTGCAACCGGGATGGCGGCAATTGTGCGAAACGACATTGGATTTTCTCCCGCGAAAGGCGCTATCGGGCGAGTATGGGCCAGAACGCTACTCTCATTCAAGACGATCGCGGCCAGGACGCGATCCCGATCCACCTCGTCGGCAAGGACGGCTTCGAGGACTGGTCGCGCAGGCTTTCCGCCGGGCAGCGCGCCGCGCTCGCCGCGCAGCGTTTCGACGGCAGCGGGTTCCAGGTCGGCATCGTGCCCGATGGCGACGGCTGGTTCGCGGTGGGCGGCGTGGCCGACCCCGATTCGCTGTCGAGCTGGTGCATGGCCCGCCTGGCCGAGACCCTGCCCGCGGGCACTTATCGCCTTGCCGGGGGCGATCCCGGCCCCGCGGTCCACGGCTGGCAGACCGCGCAGTACCGGTTCGAACGCTATCGCAAGGAAGAGGAGCCGACCGGCCCGCGCGTGCTGCTGAGCGCGCAAGTGCGCGACATCGAACCGGCCCTGGCCGAGGCGCAGGCCGTGTGCCTGGTACGCGACCTGGTCAATACCCCGGCCGAGGACATGGGCCCCGCCGCGCTGGAGGAAGAGTGCGAGCGGCTGGCCCGGGCGCACGGGGCGAAGCTGTCCACCACCCGCGGCGACGCGCTGGAGCAGGGGTTTCCCATGGTCCACGCGGTCGGGCGCGCCGCCGCGCGCCACCACGCGCCGCGCCTGATGCACCTGACCTGGGGCAAGGAAAGCGATCCCGTGCTGGCGCTGGTCGGCAAGGGGGTCTGCTTCGATTCGGGCGGGCTGGACGTGAAGTCGTCATCGGGCATGTTGCTGATGAAGAAGGACATGGGCGGCGCGGCCCACGCGATCGCGCTGGCCGGGCTGGTCATGGGGGCGAACCTGCCGGTGCGGCTCCACCTGATCGTTCCCGCGGTCGAGAACGCGATCTCGGCCCATTCCTTCCGCCCGGGGGACGTGCTTTCCAGCCGCAAGGGGCTGACGGTGGAAATCGGCAATACCGATGCCGAAGGGCGCCTGATCCTGGGCGACGCGCTGACGCTGGCGAGCGAGCACGGCCCCGACCTGGTGATCGATTTCGCCACCCTGACCGGCGCGGCGCGGGTCGCCCTCGGGCCCGAATACCCGGCGCTGATGGCGCGGCGCGACGAAACGGCCGCCGCGCTGATCGAAGCGGGCAAGGCGCACGACGACGAACCCTGGCGCCTGCCGCTGCCCGAAGCCTATGCCGAGTGGCTGAAATCGGACATCGCCGATACCAACAATGCCCATGGCAATGCCTTCGCCGGGGCCAGCGTCGCGGGCCTGTTCCTCGACAAGTTCGTCGGCACGCTGGACGACGGCACGCCGATCGACTGGGCCCATTTCGACACGTTCGCCTGGCGCCCGACGCCCAAGCCCGGCCGGCCCAAGGGCGGCGAGGCCTATGGCCTCAGGGCCGCGTGGCACATGCTGCGCGCGCGCTACGCCGGCGGATGACCCGCGGGCGCCGCGCTTGCCCAGCGGCCCCGCAGGGGGTAAGCGCGCCGCACCCAGACTTTCGAGGTCCGCAAAAGAAACTCCCGTGACGCCGCAAGAACAATACCCGTTGCCCGAAGGCCCGATCGGCCTGAAGGGCCCGGTCGCGCGCCCCGCGCCCGGCACCCTGCCGCTGCGCGGCGACCTGGCCCATGTCGCCCTGGCGGGACGCTTCCTCGCCGCCCATTACGTCGTGCCCCAGCCGCGGACCGTCGGCCCGCAGGGGGCGGCCCTGCACCTGGCCCCGCGCGACGACAGCGAGATCCTGGCCGAGCTCGAGGCCGGGGCCGCGATCGAGGCGCTCGACTATGCCGGCGACTGGTGCTGGGCCACCTGCGGGCCGGACGGGCCGAGCGGCTACCTGCCGATCGGGCGGCTGGCGCAATGACCACCGCGGTCTTCGTCGATGGCGCGGCCGGGACCACCGGGCTGGAGATCGTCGAGCGGCTGCGCGGCCGCGACGAGTTCGCGCTCCATGTGCTGGAGGGCGGCCGGCGCAAGGACCCGGCGGCCCGGCGCGAGGCGCTGAACGATGCCGACATCGCGATCCTGTGCCTGCCCGACGATGCCGCGCGCGAGGCGGTGGCCCTGATCGATCCGGCTTCGGGCACCCGCGTGATCGATGCTTCCAGCGCCCACCGCACCGCCGCGGGGTGGGCTTACGGCTTCCCCGAACTGGTCGGCCGCGACACCATCGCCGCCGCCGCCCGGGTCAGCAACCCCGGCTGCTATCCGACCGGCTTCCTCGCGCTCGTCGCGCCGCTCGTGCGCGAGGGGCTGCTGCCCGCCGACTGGCCTTACACGGTCTACGCGGTGAGCGGATATTCGGGCGGTGGCAAGGCCCTGATCGAACGTTTTCGCGCCGACGGGGCGCCCGCCTTCCGCGCCTATGGCTACGACCTGGCGCACAAGCACCTGCCCGAGATGAAGGCCCACGCCGGGCTGGCGCGCGACGTGATCTTCGCCCCTTCGGTCGTGCCCGCCTATCGCGGCATGATCGTCGAGGTCCCGTTGCACCTGGGCGCGATGGAGGGCGAGCCGACGGCCGACCGGCTGCGCGATGCCCTGGCGCGGTTCTACGCCGGCTCCGAGGTGGTCGCGGTCGCCCCGGCGCGGGACGCCGACGGGCAGGCCACGGGCGAGCTGCTGCTCGAGCGCGAGGCCGAGCCGGGCGACGGCATGACGCTGCACGTTTTCGGCAATGCGGGCGGGTGGAACGCGCGGCTCGTCGCCGTTCTCGACAACCTCGGCAAGGGCGCCAGCGGCGCGGCGATCGAGAACCTCAACCTGATGTGCGGCCTTCCCGAGACCGCCGGCCTGCGCCTCGGTGCCTGATTTTTAGGCAGCGACTGGATTCCGATTGGGCAAACCGGCCTGCTCCGGGGCCGGCGCGATCGCACCCTTTCCCTGCGCGGCGGGCACTTTTTGCCATCTGGCACGCTTCTTGATTTGCGTGCCCGGGTAAGCGATGAGCCGGACCGGGCGGGCAAGGAACTCCGCACGGATCGGCACATTGCGCAGGGATCGAAGGCCACATGAAAAAGATCGAAGCGATCATCAAACCCTTCAAGCTCGACGAGGTGAAGGAGGCGCTGCACGAAATCGGCGTGTCCGGCATCACCGTGACCGAGGCGAAGGGCTTCGGCCGCCAGAAGGGCCATACCGAGCTCTATCGCGGGGCCGAATACGTCGTCGATTTCCTGCCCAAGGTTAAGCTGGAAGTGGTCGTGGGCGACGAGATCGCCGAACGCGTGGTGGAGGCGATCGCAGCCGCCGCGCAGACCGGTCGCATCGGCGACGGCAAGATCTTCGTTTCCACCATCGAGTCGGCGCTGCGGATCCGCACCGGCGAGAAGGACGACGACGCCATCTGAACCGCGCCCCGCGCGCACCCGTTCACCGCCCGAACCCGGGCAACCAAGAGGGAACCACATGTCCAAGGCCAAAGATGTCCTCAAGCAGATCGAGGAGCACGAGATCGAGTGGGTCGACCTGCGCTTCACCGACCCCAAGGGCAAGTGGCAGCACCTGACCATGACCGCCGCCATGCTGGGCGAGGACGAGCTGGAAGACGGGCTGATGTTCGACGGCTCCTCCATCGCCGGGTGGAAGGTCATCAACGAAAGCGACATGATCCTGAAGCCGGATCTCGAGCGGACTTACATCGATCCGTTCAGCGCCACGCCGATGCTGATCCTGTTCTGCGACATCGTCGAGCCTTCGACCGGCGACTGGTACGCGCGCGATCCGCGCTCGACCGCCAAGCGGGCGGAGAATTACCTCAAGAGCACCGGCATCGGCGACACCGTCTACGTCGGGCCGGAGGCGGAGTTCTTCATGTTCGACGACGTGCGCTTCGAAGACGGCTATGCCGGTTCGGGCTACGCGATCGACGACGTCGAGCTGCCGACCAACAGCGGCAAGGAATACGAGGCGGGCAACCTCGCCCATCGCCCGCGCGCCAAGGGCGGCTATTTCCCCGTCGCCCCGGTGGACAGCGCGGTGGACATCCGCGGCGAGATGGTCGCCACGATGACCGAGATGGGCCTCAAGTGCGACAAGCACCACCACGAGGTGGCCGCCGCGCAGCACGAACTGGGCCTGTTGTTCTCGACCCTGGTCGAAACCGCCGACAACATGCAGATCTACAAGTACGTCGTGCACCAGGTCGCCCATGCCTACGGCAAGACGGCGACTTTCATGCCCAAGCCGATCAAGGACGATAACGGCAGCGGCATGCACACCCACATGTCGATCTGGAACGAAGGCAAGCCGACGTTTGCGGGCAACGGCTATGCCGGCCTGTCGGACAACTGCCTCTATTACATCGGCGGCGTGATCAAGCATGCCAAGGCGCTGAACGCCTTCACCAACCCGACCACCAACAGCTACAAGCGGCTGGTCCCCGGGTTCGAGGCGCCGGTCCTGCTCGCCTATTCGGCGCGCAACCGCTCGGCATCGTGCCGCATCCCCTATGGCGCGGGCGACAAGGCGAAGCGGGTGGAATTCCGCTTCCCCGATGCGATGGCCAACCCCTACCTCACCTATTCCGCCCTGCTGATGGCCGGGCTGGACGGGATCCAGAACAAGATCCACCCGGGCGAGGCGATGGACAAGAACCTCTACGACCTGCCGCCGGCCGAGCTGGCCGACGTGCCGACCGTGTGCGGTTCGCTGCGCGAGGCGCTGGAGGCGCTTTCGGCCGACCACGACTTCCTGCTGAAGGGGGACGTGTTCACCAAGGACCAGATCGAAGCCTATATCGAGCTGAAGTGGGAAGAGGTCATGCGCCTCGAGACCACGCCCTGCCCGGTCGAATTCGACATGTACTACAGCGCCTGAGGCGCTGGACCCGATCACCACGGGACCCGATCACCGAGGGGGGCGTCCGGACGCGAGTCCGGGCGCCCTTTTGCATTGCGCGCCCTTTCGCCGGGTCGCGAACGGCGGGACGGCAACCGGCGGGCGGCGAACGGCCGGTTGCGAACGGCCGATTGCGAACGCCCGATTGCGAACGGGGGCGCCGGAGCCGGGCCACAAACCATTTTCCTACATGGCCATTTGTTGCCTACTTGTTCCGCCTCGAATCGCAATCGACGAGGTGCCCCGATGCAACGCAAGACGATATTCCACGCGGTCCGGCAGATGCTCGGCCGCGGCTTCCGCCAGCGCGAGGTCGAGGCGCTCGACGCCGCGATCGACGCCGCGGCCGGTACCGTGCCCGAGGCCGCGCCCCGCCGGGCCGGCGGAGGGCGCGAAAGCGGCGCGGAATTTTTTCCCCAGGACAGTGTAACACCCGGTCCATGTCTCCCCCCGGACCGCCCGCCGCGGACGATCGGCGCCGAGGGAATCGCACTGGTCAGGCGGTTCGAGGGGTGCGCCCGCAAACGGCTCGACGGGCTGGTGGAAGCCTACCCCGATCCCGGCACCGGCGGGGCGCCGTGGACGATCGGATGGGGCGCGACCGGGCCCGGGATCGGCCCCGGGACCGTCTGGACGCAGGAGCAGTGCGATGCGCGCCTGCTGCGCGACCTCGAGCGCCATGCCGCCGACGTCGCCGCCGCGATCGGCGATGCGCCGACCACGCAGGGGCAGTTCGATGCCCTCGTCTCCTTCCACTACAACACCGGGGCCATCGCCCGCGCCACCCTGACACGCCGCCACGTCGCCGGCGATCATGCCGCGGCCGCCCGCGAGTTCGCGCGCTGGAACCGCGCCGGCGGGCGGGTGCTGCGCGGCCTCGTGCGCCGGCGCCGGGCCGAGGCGCGCCTCTATGCCGGCGAGCGGCCGTGACCGGACCGGGCCGCCCGGCCGCGGTCAGTAATCGCGGCTGACCTCGGCCCGCACGCTCTCGCGCCCGATGGTCGAGACGCTGGCGAGCAGCGAGAGCCAGGAGGTGACGCGGAA
This sequence comes from Pelagerythrobacter marinus, assembly GCF_034375205.1. Taxonomy (NCBI): domain Bacteria; kingdom Pseudomonadati; phylum Pseudomonadota; class Alphaproteobacteria; order Sphingomonadales; family Erythrobacteraceae; genus Pelagerythrobacter; species Pelagerythrobacter marinus. The sequence continues at coordinate 2,189,378 of NZ_CP139719.1, forward strand.
CTCGACCTCGGTCGCGCTGTAACCCTGCCCGTCGGTGATGATCTCGGCATAGAAGCGGCGGCCGAAGTTCTTGCCCACGGCCACTGCCGTCCCGCGGTCCAGCGCCGGGTCGGGCCCGACGATCCGCAGCCGGTCAAGCCCGATGGCGGAGCGCAGCTGGTTGATCGGGTCCAGCCCCCCGCCCCCGCGCAGCGAGGCGACCGCCGCGCCGAGCTGGAGCGCATCGGTGGCCGAGAGGTCGGCGATCGACCCGCCGAACAGCAGGCGGGCGAGGATCTCCTCCTCCGGCAGCGCGGGCGTGGAACTGAAGCTGATCTCGGGCTGCATGGCATTGCCCTGGACCTGGACGGTGACGTCGAGGCCGTCGCGCTCGGTCTCGGCGCGGATGTCCAGCCGCGGATCGATCGGGCCGGTCTCGTCGAACTCGATCTGGCCGCGGGTCAGCTCGAAACTGGCCCCGGCGAACGTGTACTCGCCGCGCACGACCTCGGCCTCGCCGCCGATCCGCGGATCGTCGGTCGTCCCGCGCACGCGCACGTCGGCGCGCCATTCGCTGTCCAGCCCCATGCCGTCGACATCGACGCGCGACGGGGCCCGGGCATCGATCAGGTATCGCCAGGGGGCGCTGGGGGCGGTGCGCGGCGCGATGTCGGCCGGGGCATTGACCTCGCGCGTGCGGATCTGCGGCAGGTCCTGCGCCTCGTCCATCGTGCCGAGCGACCAGCTCGCGCGGTTGACCAGCAGGCGGCCGGCGATCGTCCCGCCGATCCCGTCGGACACGATCCGCAAGGGGCCGGTGACCGTGGCGGACAGGCCGTTGGCGTCGAGGAGGCGCGCGTTGCGCGCGGCAATGCGGATGTCCATCTGCGGGCCGCGCTGGCCCAGGTCGCGCAAGGTCACCGTGCCGCTGCCCGAAACCGCGCCTCCGCCCGGCGCCGTGCCGGAAAAGCGGGTCAGGCGCAGGCGCGCGCCGTCAAAGTCGCCCCGCGCGCTGACCCCGGTGATATCGGTGCCCGACAGGCCGCTGCGCAGCCGCAGGTTGTCGCTCGCCAGCGATCCGCGCACTTGCGGGTCGGCCAGCGTGCCGCTGACGTTGGCGGCGACCGAAAGCGGCCCGGTCAGGTCGAAGGTGTCGATCGCGGCCAGGCGCCAGAGCGCGTCGGCCGGGCCGGCGAAGCGCAGTTGCGCGGCCAGGCTGCCCGCGCGCAGGCGATCGAACAGCGCCCCCGCTGCCGGCATGCCGGAGATCCGCCCCTGCAGGCGGCCGCGCCGCTCGCCGCCCTCGTCGATCACGGCGCGCGTTTCCAGCTGGCTCGCGCCCAGCCGCGCGACCAGCGACAGGTCCACCGGGCGCGAGGTGAGGACGAGCCCGGAACGCGTGAGCCCTTCGACCTGGACGCGCGCCGTGCCGGTCGGCACGCCGCCTGCCCCGGCGCTGAAATCGACCACCCCGGAGATCGTCCCGCCGAGGCCGAGATCGTCGGTCACCGCGTCCACCAGCGAAAGCGGCATTTCCGCCATCTTCAGCTCCAGCGCGGTCGGGCCGGTGCCGCCGAACCGGCCGGAGGCGATCGCGATCCCGTCGCCATAGCTCACCTGCGTCGGTTGCAACGTCCACCCGCCGCCCTCGCTGGCGAGGAGGACCGCGCGCCGCGGCATCGCGATGCGGCGCCCGGCGAAGAACCCGCGCGCGGCCACGGCGATGCGCTGCGATGCGATCTCGGCGTCGATCTGCATCCCCAGCCGGCTGCCGCGACGGCCGGTGAAGGCGACGTTGACGTCCCCCTGCCCGTCGCGCAGCTGGGCATCGGCCATCAGGCGGCCGAGGAACAGGGTGCCGTATTGCAGGCCCTGCGCGGTCATCTCGCCCTCGATCGTCGTGCTGCCTTCGGCCAGGAGACCGCTGGCGACGATGTCCGCCCGGCCGATCGCGATCGGGGTCGCGCCGCCGAAGCTGGCATTGCGCGCATCGATATCGACGTCGAACGCCTGCCCCCCGCCCCGCGGGGCAAACGCGATCGTGCCGTCGAGCCCGCCGCCCGCCAGCGCGAGGTCGCCCGAAACGCCCGCGTCGCCGAGCACGAGGTCGCCCCGCACGCTCGTTTCCCAGACGTCGAGCCGCTCGACCGCGATCCGCGTCGGTCCGCCGGCCGGCATCAGCAGTTCCAGCCGGCCGTCGAACGGGCCGAGCATCGATCCGCCCTCGGTATCGATCAGGAACCCGTCTTCGCTCGGCGCGATCGCGACCCGCACGTCCTCCAGCCCGGCCGCCGGCAGCGGATCGGCGAAGACCAGCGCGGCGCGCGGCCCGGCGCCGTCCAGCCCGGCCTCGACCGTGAACGGGCCATAGTCGGTGTGCGTGCCGCGCCCGGCGATCGTCGTCGTCCCGCCCTGGACGCGCCCGTCGAGCGCCAGTTGCAGCTTCTGCGAATCGACCGTGAGGTCGCGGAAGACGACCGGGCCGTCGGCACTCAGCCCCACGCCGCCGCGCACGGCGATCGTCGGGCCGGCGAGGTTGGCCAGCGTGGCGTTGGTCACGCTGCCGATCCGCCCCGCGAAGTTGGCGCGCAGCCGCCAGGGCACGCCGTCGGCGACGCGGAACAGGACCTTGGCCGTGCCGCTGGCGGAACCGACGTTGTCGAGCGGCAGCCCGCGCAGGGCCACCGGGCCGGCCAGCGCATAGGCGCCGGTGCGCGTCTCTCCACGCAGCGAGAACCGGGCGCTGGCATCGGGGAAGACCAGCCGCAGGTGGTCGGCCGCGATGCGGGTGCCGCTATAGGCCACTTCGCCCGACAGGCGCCCGCGCACCAGCCGCGGATCGAGCAGGTCGTTGCCGGCGACGACCTGCTGGACGCGCAGGTCCAGGGGCAGGGTCCAGCGGACCCCGTCGTAAGTCGCCGTGCCGTCCTGCACCAGCCCGCGCACCTGGGTCGTGCCGGAAACGAACCGGTCGACGACCAGGCGGTGCGCGATCGTCAGGTCGCGGAAGGCGCCATCGAGCGTGGCGACGATCCGCGCGCCTTCCACCCGCATGTCCGCCACCGGCGCGGCCTGTGCCAGGCGCAGGTCGAGCGCGAAATCGTCGAAGGCATTGCCGGCCAGGTCCACCGCCCCCTGCGCGTCGCCCACCAGCCCGCGGGCGCGCAGCGCGAGGTCGCCGTCGAGCACGCTGTCCTCCAGCGTGCCGAACGCGGCCAGCGAGACCGGGCCTGGAAGGAGATCGGCCAGCGGCCCGTCCAGCAATGGCGCGGGGCTTGCCTGCCCGACCGCGCCATAGCGGCCGGCGCGGTTGGTCAGGCGGAATGCGGCGAGGCGGTCGTCGTCCCGCTCCACCAGCAGCGCGCCGCGCCACTGGCTCCACGTGCCGTCGCCGGTAATGCGCGCGCGATAGCCGGCGTCGGCCCCCGCCAGCCCGGCGATGACCCCGTCGCGCGGCGCGCGATAGTCGAGCTCGAGGTCGAACCGGTCGCCGTCCGGCTCGGCATCGACCAGCAGGCGCAGCGTGTCGCGCTGGCCCAGCCGCCCCGCGGCATCGAGGAACACGCGGCCATCGCGAATGTCCGCCCGGGCAGACAGGTCCACCCGGTGCTCGGCATCGTCCACCACCCCGCGCGCGACGCGGAAGTTGTCCAGCTCCAGCCGGTCCACGCGAATGTCGAAATCGGGCAGGATCGGCGCGTCGGGATCGCCCGGCAGCAGCTCGGGCGCACGCAGCAGGGTCCCGCGGCGCGCGACGAGGTGGCGCACGTCGAGCCCGCTCCACAGCCAGTTCAGCGGCCGCCAGTCCAGCTCCGCCACCGGCACGGTGAGGAAGCGGCCTTCGGGGTCGGAGAGGACGAGGTCGTGCAGCGTCGCCTGGCCGTATATGTCCCCTTCGATCCGGCCGATCGCGATTCGCAGGCCGGACGCGGGCGCCACTTCGGCGATCCGATCGACGATGAAGCGCTTGCCGATCGGGCTGTTGAGCGCCGCCAGCGCGAGGACGACGAGCGCGACCATGCCCACCAGGATGCCGGCGGCCCAGCGCCCGGCCCGGCCCAGCCGCGAAGGGCCTGCCGCGCCCTCTTCGCGCGCGGGTGCATCGTCGGCGGCGGTGTCCGGCAGATCCTCCTCCGCCATCAGAAGGCCTGCCCCAGCGAAACGTAGACGGCCACGGCGCTATGGTCCGGCCCCGGGTTCAGCGGCACGCCCACGTCCAACCGGATCGGCCCGAAGCCGGTGTGATAGCGCACGCCCAGGCCCGCGCCGACGCGGAACGTCTCGAAATCGGGGAACGTGCTGGTGCTGACCGTCCCCGCGTCGATGAACGGCACGACCGACAGCGCGCCGTCGAACATGCCGGTCCTGATCCGCGCCTCCAGCGCGACTTCGGCCAGCGAGCGCCCGCCGGTCGGATCGCCCAGGTCGTCATGCGGGCCGATCTCGCGATAGCCGTAGCCGCGCACCGATCCGCCCCCGCCGGCATAGAGTCTGCGCGACGGCGCGATATTGGCGATCGCGGTCCCCTGGATCGTGCCGAAGCGCGCCCGGCCGGCGACCACCACGCTATCGCTCACCTGCTGGTAATAGCTCGCGTCGAACTGGCTGCGCAGGTAGAAGCTTTCGACCCCGTTGCTGCGCGAAACCTCGGGCGAGAGGCGCCCGGCGACGCGGAACCCCTCTTTCGGATCGAGCAGGTCGTCGGTCGTGTCGAGCTGGAGGAACAGCGGGATCGCGCCGACGAAATAGGTCTGGCGCGCCTGCTGCGGCGCATTGCCCGCGGTCGCCGGGCGTTCCCCGGTGGCCACTGCCTCGAACCCGACGCTCCAGCTGATCGGCTTCTGGAACAGGAGGGTGGAGGACCGCTCGTAGCTGGCGACGAAGGCGACGGTCCGCGCGTCGAAGGCCGGGCTGTCGATCGTGCTGGCATAGGCATCGACGTTGAGGATGCGGTCGCGCCCGCCGAAGTTGTTGCGCCGAAAGGTGATCCCGGCCAGCTGTTCCTGCGTACCGGCGATCCCGCGCACCCGCACCGCCCCTTCGGGCGGGAAGAAGTTGCGGTGTTCCCAGCTCCCCTCCAGCCGGAAGCCCTCTTCCGAACCGTAGCCGATCGCGCCGGCGATCGTGCGCAGCTTGGCCTTGGTCATCTCGACGTCGAGGGCGACTTCGCCCGGCGTTCCCGGCCCCGGCGGGGCGATTTCGCGCCTGGTGATCGTGACCGACGAAACGAGGCCCGTGGCCACGATCGCGCGGCGCAGGTCCTGCTCCAGGCTGCGCTGGTAGACATCGCCGCGGTCGAAGCGGGCGATCGTTTCCAGGTGCCGGCTGGAGAGGAAATCGGGCGAACCGCTGACCACCTCGCCGAACGCGTACTTGCCGTTCGGCCGCACCGGCATCGTCAGGTCTCCCTGCGCGCGGGCATGGTCGATCAGCAGCTCGGGCGCGTCGATCTCGGCGAAGGGATAGCCGGTTTCGCCCAGGGCCCGATCGAGGTCGAACTGCTCCTCCACGATCGCGTCGCTCGACAGCGGGTCGCCGGTGGCAATGTCGAAAGCGTCGCGCAGCGCGGCGGCATCGGGCGCCCGGGCCAGTTCGCCCAGGTCGATCGCGCCGAAGCTATAGCGCTCGCCCGGCACGATATCGAAGCGGACCTGCGCGCCTGCATCGTCCGCCGCGCCGCGCCGGCCGGGCGCGCCGACGATGCGGATCACCTCGGCATCGTAATAGCCGTAGACCTGCAGCAACTGGCCCAGCAGTTCCTCGTCTTCCCGCGCGCGGGCCGCGAGCTGGGCGATGTTGTCGTCCTCGTCGTCGTCCTGCAGCTCCTCGACGGTGGACAACGCCTCGAACCGGTCGGCGAAGGCGTCGCGCATCGGGAAGGCGTCCTCGTCGGTCGGGAAGCCGAGCGCGAGCTCCGGCCCGAGCGAGACGACCTCCATTTCCGGCCCGCCGCGGAAGAACTCGCGGTCGATCTGCGCGAACTCGATCTCCTCGTCCCCGGCGAGCGGTTCGGGCCGAGGGATCGGCGTCTGGTCGGGCCAGGCGACCTCGATCGCTGGATCGTCCACCAGCGGGGAGGCGGGATCGATCGCGGGCGCCTGCTCCGCGCTGGCGCGCGCTTCGGGCTCCACCCCCTCGCGCGCCCAGGCTTCCGGGTCGTCCACCGCCGAATCGGGGATCAGGTCCTCCAGCCCCGGCGGGGCCTGGCGATCCTGCGCGAGCAGCGCGTGGGGAGCGGTGGCGAGGCCGAGCGCCGCGATCGCGGCGGCGACCCTATTCGACCATGCGATACTGGCTGGCGGTGCCATCCTTGGCCGGCCGGGCCGCGGCGGGCGAATCGCGGCGCCCGCCGACGGCGGCGGCGATGAGAGCGTCCTGCTCTTCCCGGCCGAGGCGGCGCCAGCCGTCGGTGCCGAGGCGCTCCAGCGGGCGGAAGCGGACCTTGTACTGCATGCTTTGCGATCCCTCGACCCAGTACCCGAGGTAGACATAGGGCAGGCCTTCCTCGGCAGCGCGGCGAATGTGATCGAGAATGATGTACGTACCAAGTCCAGACCGCGCCTCATGCTCCGGGTCGTAGAAACTGTAGATCATCGACAATCCGTCGCCCTGGCGATCGGTCAGGCACGCTCCGACAAGGCGACCCGGCCCCGAACCGTCGGATGGTTCCCGATATTCAGCAACATAACTGCTAACCGGGGTGTGTTCCACCATGTCTGCAAAATCGAGTTCGTCCATCGACGCCATCCCGCCGCCCGGGTGGCGCACGCCGAGGTAGCGCTGGAGCAGTTCGAACTGTTCGTCGGTCGCCCAGGGACGGCACTCTGTCACTTCGAGGTCGCGGTTGCGCCGCGCGATCCGCTTCTGCGAGGACGAGGGGGCGAACGCGTCGGCCACCACGCGCACCGAGACGCAGGCCTGGCAGTCGAGGCAGCTGGGGCGATAGGCCACCGTCTGGCTGCGGCGGAACCCGATCCGGCCGAGCGCCTCGTTCAGCTCGTCCGCGTTCGGGCCCTTCAGCTCCGTGAAGACCTTCCGCTCGCTGCGCCCCGGGAGGTAGGGGCACGGCGCCGGGCTGGTCACGAAGAAGCGGGGGAAACGAACGGGGGCCGTCACGACTGGGGCTTTACCTCTCTCGGCTGGAACGGACGCTTTGCGAGCACGAACCGACTATGCCGACATGTGCGGCCGGGTAAAAGTCCCTTAACCATAGATCCGCGCCGAATGGCGCATTTTTGAACAGGCCCCCTCGAACGCCCCGCCCTCGAACGGACCTCGGCCGCTCGCAGCCTCGCGGCCGGGCCGGGGGCCGGACCGTCAGGCCAGTTCCACCTGGCTGACCGAGTATCCCTGTTCGCGCAGCGCCGCGACGAGGGCGTCGATCTGCTCGCGGTCGCGCGCCTCGCACTCGATATCCGTGATCAGCCCCTTCGCCGGGAGGCTGGTGAAGATCCGCTGGTGATAGATCTCGATGATGTTGACGTTGTGCGCCTCGAACTCGCGCATTACGCGGTAGAGCGCGCCGGGCCGGTCCTGCAGCGTGACCCGCAGGCGCGCCAGGCGGCCCGACCGCGCGAGATCGCGCAGGAGGACGTTCGCCAGCAGGCGGGTATCGATATTGCCGCCGCACAGGACGAGGCCGATCTTGCGCCCGGCGAAGCGCTGAGAATGCTCCAGCACCGCGGCGAGCCCGGCCGAGCCGGCCCCTTCGACGACGGTCTTCTCGATCTGGAGCAGCAGCGACACCGCCTTTTCCAGCGATTCCTCGCTGACCAGCATGATGTCGTCCACCCGGTCGGCGATGACCCTGGAGGTGAAGGCGCCGGGCGCCTTGACCGCGATCCCTTCGGCCAGCGTGTCGCCGCCGCAATCGCGGTCTTCGCCCTTCACTTTCGCATACATCGACGGGAACAGGGCCGCCTGCACGCCGACGACCTCGATCTCGGGCCGCAGGGCCCGCGCCACGGTGGACATGCCGGAAATCAGGCCCCCGCCGCCGATCGGCGTCACCAGGCAATCAATCTCGGGCGCGTCCTCCAGCATCTCGAGCGCCACGGTGCCCGCGCCCGCCGCGACGTTGGGATCGTCGAACGGGTGCACGAACGTGAGGCCCAGCTCCTCCTCCAGCTTGCGCGCGTGGGCATAGGCTTCGTCGAAAGTCTCGCCTTCCAGCACGACCTGTCCGCCCACGCTCTCGGTCTGCATGACCTTCACCGTCGGGGTCGGGCGCGGCATGACGATCGTGACCGGCACGCCGAGTCGGGTGCCGTGATAGCTGAGCCCCTGCGAGTGGTTGCCGGCCGAGGCGGCGATAACGCCCCGCTCGCGCTGTTCGGGCGAGAGGAGGAGCAGCGCGTTGAGCGCGCCGCGTTCCTTGTAGGCGGCGGTGAACTGCAGGTTCTCGAACTTGAGCCAGATGTCCGCCCCCGCGATTTCCGACAGCGTCTTGCTGTGCATCGTCGGCGTGCGCACGACGGCGCCGGCGATCCTCTCGGCCGCGGCGCGGACGTGATCGACGGTGAGGCTGTCGGCGGAGGATTCCGCTGCGGAAACGGTGGCTGGCTCGGTCATGGCCGAGCGCCCTAGGGCAAAACGGCCAAGCAGGAAATATGCGACGTGACGGCCCCGGCGAGCGCCCGCTCGCTCCGCCGGCGCCGATCCCGGCCCCTATTGCATCCCCCGCCACTTGCCGTAACTGCCGGGCCGACGGCCGAAGCCGTGCCTGCGAAGCCTAAGGAGAGACGATGATCCGCCCCGCCCTTTCCGCCCCCGCCCGCTCCGCGATCGCTCTTTCCGCTGCCGCCCTCGCCTGTGCCTGGGCCGCCCCCGCCGCGGCCGATACCCTGGTGGACAATATCCAGGGCATCACGATCGACACCGATGGCGAGGTGGAAACCTTTACTGGGCTGGTCATCGGCGACGACGGGCGGATCGCGAAAGTCCTGAGCCGGCGCGACAAGCGGCCGCGCGATACCGATTTCCACGTCGATGGCGAAGGGCGCTTCGTGATCCCGGGGATCGTCGATTCGCATCTTCACGTCATGGGTATCGGGCTCGCGGCGCTCACGCTCGACCTGTCGGACACGACCTCGCTGGCCGAAGCGCAGCAGAAGATCGCCGCCTATGCCGCGGCCAATCCCGGCCGCCGCTGGATCATCGGGCGCGGCTGGAACCAGGAGAAATGGGGACTGGGCCGGTTCCCGACCGCCGAGGAGCTCGATGCCGCGGTGGCCGACCGCCCCGTCTGGCTGGAGCGGGTGGACGGCCACGCCGGCTGGGCCAACACCGCGGCCATGCGCATCGCGGGGGTGGACGCGGACACGCCCGACCCCGCGGGCGGGCGTATCGAGCGCGTTGCCGGCACGCGCCGCCCGGCGGGCGTGTTCGTCGATGCGGCGAGCGAACTGGTCGCGGCCAGGCTGCCCGCCCTGCGCCCCGAGGACCGCGACCTCGCGCTGCAGAAGGCGCAGGACGCGCTCCTGCGCCAGGGCGTCACGGCCGTTGCAGACATGGGCACGACGATCGAGGACTGGCAATCCTATCGCCGCGCGGGCGACGGCGGCTGGCTGAAGATCCGGATCATGGCCTATGCCGCGGGCACCGGGGCGATGGAACTGATCGGCGGCCCCGGCCCGACCCCGTGGCTCTATGACGACAGGCTGCGGCTGAACGGGGTCAAGATCTACCTCGACGGGGCCCTCGGCTCGCGCGGGGCCTGGCTCAAGCGGCCCTATGCCGACGACCCGGGCAATACCGGGCTGCCGCTGCTGACCGGGTCGCAGCTTCGCAACCTGATGAGCCGCGCCGCGCTCGACCGGTTCCAGGTCGCCGTCCATGCCATCGGCGATGCCGCCAATGCCGAGGTGCTGACCGCGATCGACGAGCTTTCGGAAACCTATGAGGGCGACCGCCGCTGGCGAATCGAACATGCCCAGGTCGTCGATCCGGCCGATATCCCCCGCTTCGCGCGGCACGGCACGATCGCCTCGATGCAACCGGTGCACCAGACCTCCGACCGGCAGATGGCGGAGCTGCGGCTCGATCCGCCGCGTCTCGCGGGTGCCTATGCATGGAAATCGATGACCGGGGGCGGCACTCCGCTGGTCTTCGGATCGGACGCGCCGGTCGAATCGGCCGATCCCTTCGCCGGCCTGGCCGCCGCGATCACGCGGCGCGGGGCCGACGGGCAGCCCTTCGGCGGCTGGTACCCGGCCGAGGCGGTCGGCCGCGAACAGGCGCTCGCCTCGTTCACCAGCCTCGGCGCCTATGCCGGCTTCGCCGAAGGGCGATTTGGCCGGATCGCCGAAGGGGAGTGGGCGGATTTCGTCCTGATCGACACCGATCCGCTGCTCGCCACGCCCGAGGAACTGCGCGCCACCCGGGTCCTGCAGACCTGGGTCGGGGGGGAACGGCTTTTCCTCGCCGGGGAAGCGGCCGACGACTGATCCTGCCGCCGCCCCGGCTGCACGATTGGTCGCAAGATGCTTCGGCCGCGATACTCTTAGTGCTTTTGCAACCTTATTCGGCGATTGCGCCGATACGGCGAGACTTTTGAGCCACAGTGGTGCCTTTATTGTTTTTCGTCGGGAATTTTGGGTTGTCAGCCCAATGCGCCTGCCTTAGTGGGGGCGACGAGTTTCGAAGTGTTTGAGTGCTCAGGAGACGTATCGATGAAATTCCGCAACGTTCTTGCCGCGACGGCAGCTCTGTCCCTCGCCGCGTCGCCGGCCCTCGCTCAGTCGGCCCCGGTTGCCGATCGTGCGACCGCTCCCGTCGAAGGTGAGAGCGAGATCGCTGGCGGCAGCTCCAGCATCATTCTCGCCATCCTGGCGGCGGCCGCCATCGTGGCCGGCATCGTGATCGCCGTCGACGGCGACGACGATCCCGTCAGCGTCTGATTCGACCGAATCAGAACACGGTTCAGGAAAACGGGGCTTTCGGGCCCCGTTTTTTGTGCCCGCGTTCCACGGCTGACGCGATCTCCCCTCCGCGCGCGCGGCCGCGCGGGACCAACCGCCGGTAGCGCACCGGCCATTGCGGACGATCAGGGCTTCGCAGGCACAACGACCCGGCAAAACCGGGATGGCGCCGAGGTGCGATGCCCTATGCGCGGCAGGTGCCCGGCCACGGACCCATCTATGCCCGGGCGACCTTGCGGCCCACTTCACGGCGGCCCGCCCTCGTTCCGTCATGTCCGCGCAGGCTGGACGGCAGGCGGAATCAGATTTCCTCGCCCGGCGCTTTCGGCGGGGCTGCTCCGGCCTCCGCGCCGGTTTCCTCGCCTTCCGTCTCCCGCTGCCGCTCGGTAATCCGCATCAGCGCCAGCGATCCTTCGAACAGCAGCAGCAGCGGCAGGGCGAGGATGAGCTGCGAGCCGGGATCGGGCGGCGTGACGATGGCTGAGACGGCGACGACCAGCACGACGACATAGCGCCGTGCCGAAGCCAGCTGGGCGCGCGAGACGATGCCCGCGCGGTTGAGCAGGAGCAGCAGGACCGGCAGCAGGAAGCTGATGCCGAAGGCCAGGATGAACTGCATCACCAGCGACAGGTAATTGCCGGTGCCGGGCAGCGCCTCGATATCGAGGCCGCCGACGGTCCCTTCGAAGCCGAGGAACCAGCGAAACGCCGTCGGCATGACGACGTAGTAGGCAAGCGCGGCCCCGCACACGAACAGGATCGGGGTCGCGACCAGGAACGGCAGGAAGGCGCGTTTCTCCCGCGCGTAGAGGCCGGGCGCGACGAAGGCCCAGAGCTGGTTGGCAATGATCGGGAAACTGATGAAGAAGGCCGCGAAGAGCGCCACCTTCAGTTCGACGAAGAACGCCTCGTAGAGCTGGGTGTAGATGAGCCGCCCCTGCCCCTGGGGGAAAGCGGCGGTCAGCGGGCGGACCAGGAATCCGAAGATGTCGTCGGCGAAATAGAGGCAGACCGCGAAAGCGACCGCGAGCGCGAGGACGCAGCGCAGCAGGCGCGTGCGCAGCTCGATCAGGTGGTCGAGGAGCGGCGCCTGCGTCTCGTCGAGATCGCGCAATTTCAGTGCCATGTCCGCCCTACCCCGCCGGCGGCTTGCCGAGCGGCAGGCCGGGCTGGTCCTCGCCGCCGCTTTCGCGATCCGCTTCGCCAATTCCGGCCGCGGGCGGTTCGCCGCGCGCCTCCGCCGAGGCGGGCGGCGCGCCGCCCGAGGGGGCCGCGTGCGAGCCGTCGATATCCGGCGCTTCCATGTCCTGCGGGGGATGCTGGGCCATGATCCGGGCGTTCTGCTCGCGCCATTTCTTCTCCATGTCCTCCATCTCCGCCTCGCGGACCATCGCGTCGATGCCGGTGCGGAAATGGGCCGACACCCGGCGCACCTTGCCGATCCAGCGCCCGGCCGTGCGCAGGGCGAGCGGCATGTCCTTCGGGCCGATCACGAGGATCGCCACGATCGCAATCACCAGGAGCTCGGTTGCGCCGATATCGAACATGGGATCAGGCGGCGCGGCGCAGCCGCATCAGCGGCCCTTGTCGCGCGATTCCGCCGCCTTGGTATCCGCCGCGGCGTCGGACGCGGGCTTGGCCTCGTGCGCGGGGCCTTCGATCCGCGGTGCGGGCTTGTTTTCCTGCCCGTCCTCTTCGTTCATGCCCTGCTTGAAGCTTTTGATTCCCTTGCCGAAATCCCCCATCATCTCGGAAATGCGGCCGCGCCCGAAAAGCACGAGGATGACGAGCGCGATGATGATAAGCTGCCAGGGGCCGAGCGACATGGGTAACCTTTCCGATTGCTTTGGCCCATTATAGGCGCTCGCCCCGCCCGTTGCCAGCGGCGAAGGCAGCGATCAGTCTTCCGGCGAACGCTGCGGCGCGGCGGCCCCGCTGCCGGCCCGGCTCTCGTCCGCGCCGCAATCGTCCGGGCCCAGGTCGTCCGGCACCTGATCGTCCGGCGCCTGATCGTCAGGCACCCCGCCTTCGGGCTCCCCGTCCCCCGCGGCCCCTTCCTGCGAGACGATGGCATCGTAGGCGTCATCGACCGGGTCGAGCAGGCCGGCGGCGCGTAACTCGTCGATGCCGGGCAGGTCGCGGCGCGATTCGAGGCCGAAGTGCTGGAGGAACTCGGGCGTCGTCGCATAGATCACCGGCCTTCCCGGCACCTCGCGCCGGCCGGCCGCGCGCACCCAGCCCGCCTCCATCAGCACGTCGAGCGTGCCCGAGGAGGTCTGGACGCCGCGAATCGATTCGATTTCCGCCCGGCTGACCGGCTCGTGATAGGCCACGATCGCCAGGACCTCGGTCGCCGCACGGCTGAGGCGGCGGACCTGTTCGCGCTCCCGCCGCAGCAGGTGGGCAAGATCGGGCGCGGTCTGGAAATGCCACCGCTTGCCGCGCTCCACCAGTTCGATCCCCCGGCCTGCATAGTGCCCCGCCAGTTCGCGCAACGCCCGGCGGACCGCGGCCGGTTCCGCATCGCCGAGGTGGCCCGCGAGCGCTTCCACCGTCATCGGTTCTTCGGCCGCGAACAGCGTGGCTTCCACCGCGCGCTGGAGATCGTCCACCGCCCCGCTCATCCCGGCGCCCGCCGCAAACGCAGGGGGCCGAAGGTTTCCTGCTGGTCCAGCTCCGCCTTGCCGAGCCGGGCGAGCTCGAGCGCGGCGACGAAGCTCGATGCCAGGGCGGAACGGCGCAGGCGCGGTTCGGCGTGCGGCGGCAGGAAGTCGCGCAGTTCCATCCAGTCCAGAGTCACGCCGAGCATGGCCGAAACCCGGTCCAGCGCCGATTCGAGCGTCATCACCGGCCGTTCGCGCACCATGTGGATCGCCGGTGCCGTGCGCGCCTTGACGCGGCCATAGGCCTGGACGAGCGCGTACCAGTCGCACGTCCAGCGCGTCGTCCGATCGATCCGCAGGCCTTCGGGCGCCGGCCGCAGGAAGACGTCGCGCCCGATGCGGTCGCGCGCCATCAGCCGCGCCGCCGCCTCGCGCATGGCGCCCAGCCGCTGGAGGCGCAGTTGCAGGCGCAGGGCCAGCTCTTCCGGGCTCGGGTCCTCCTGCTCCTCCCTGGGCAGCAGCAAGGCGGACTTGAGATAGGCGAGCCAGGCCGCCATCACCAGGTAATCGGCCGCCAGTTCCAGGCGCAGCGCCTCGGCCCGCTCGATATAGTCAAGGTACTGGTCGACCAGCGCGAGGATCGAGATCGAGCGCAAGTCCACCTTCTGCCGCCGCGCGAGATCGAGCAGGAGATCGAGGGGCCCTTCCCACCCGTCGAGCTCGAGGTAGAGCGCGGTTTCCTCGCCCTCGCGCGTGCCGGGGCCGTCCCAGCCGCTTTCCGGCCCTTGCGACGGCGTTTCGCCGACGACGGAGCCGGCCTCGTTCACGCGGCCTTCCCGGCTTGCGAAAGCAGCGCGTCGCGCTTGGTAATAAGCGCGCGCCGCCTCTCCGCGTCGTCCCCCGGCGCTGTACTTTCGAGCGCCGTCCCTTCGAGAGCGCGGGCCAGCCGCTCGCGCGTGCGCGGGCCGGCCGGCGGGAGGCCGTTTGCCATGGCCGCCATGTCGTCCATCCTCGCCCAGCAGTTCAGCACCAGGTCGCAACCGGCCGCAATCGCCCGTTCGGCGCGTTCGAAGACCGATCCGGACAGGGCCTCCATGTCGATGTCGTCGGTGAGCAGGAGGCCGTCGAACCCGATCCGGCCCCGGATCACGTCGCCGATCACCTTGGGCGAGAGCGTGGCCGGGTTCTCCCCGTCCCAGGCGGTGAACAGCAAGTGCCCGGTCATCCCGACCGGGGCGTGCGACAGCGCCGCGAAGGGCGCGAGATCGGTTTCCAGCTCTTCCGCGCTGGCGGTGACGGTGGGCAGCTCCTTGTGCGTGTCGGTGCTCGAACGGCCGTGGCCCGGCATGTGCTTGATGCAGCCGGCCACCCCGCCCCGAGCCAGCCCGTCGAGGATCGCCCGCCCCAGCGCGGCGACCTGCATCGGCCTATCGCCCAGCGCGCGGTCGCCGATCACGTCGTGCGCGCCTTCCTGCCGGACGTCGAGCGGCGGATGGCAGTCCACGGTAATGCCCATTGCCGAAAGCTCCAGCGCCATCGCCTCCGCATTGACGCGGGCCGCCTCGATCGCGCTCGCCGGCGCCAGGCGATAGAGGCGGTCGAACGCCTCGCCTGTGGGATAGTCGCCCCAGTGCGGCGGGCGCAGCCGGGCGACGCGCCCCCCTTCCTGGTCGATGCAGATGAACAGCCGCTCGCGCCCGTGGAGATCGCGCAGGCTGTCGGTCAGCGCGCGCAACTGTTGCGGCGTTTCGCAATTGCGGCCGAAAAGGATGTAGCCGGCCGGATCGGCCTCGCGGAAAAAGGCACGCTCTTCCGTTGTCAGCGCAGTCCCGGACAATCCGAAAATGGCGGGCGTCATGGCCCGGGGTTCGCAGCTATCGCCGCCGACCGCAAGCGCGCCCTGCGCTTGCGATGTGCAAAACGCGCGTCCCCCGCGCGGCCTTGTCGCCGAAGCCGGCTGTCAGCGCCCGCTGTCCCGAGGCGGACCCGCCCGGTCAGCGCTTGACCTGGCAGGCGACCCCGTCGGACTGCAAGGCGTCGCACAGCCGCTTCGCGGCCGCGACATCGTCGGCGACGGCCTGGAGGCGATAGACCTTGCCGATATCGGCCTGCCCTTCCACCACCCGGTGGCGCACGCCGCTCAGCGCGTCGGTCTGGCGCGTCAGCGTGGTCCAGCCCCGCTGCGCCAGCTCGCGGGTGGAAAACGCGCCGACCTGCACGCCGACGCCGGCGGGGGCCTGGTTCGTTTCGCCGCTATCGCCATCGCCGTCTTCGCCGTCGGCCGCCGCGGGCGCAGGCTCGCTCTCGGCCAGGCGGCCTTCGCGGGTTTCGCCTTCGCCGATCGCGGGCGCGATGTCGCCGGTGCCTTCCGCGATCCGGCCGCCGGGATTCTCGGGCCGTTCCTTGTACGGGCCTTCGGGCGCCTCGATCGTGCTGCCGTCGGCGACCGCTTCGCCCGCGGAGTCGCGGTTGAGCAGGTACCACCCGCCCCCCAGGAGCGCGGCGAGCACCACCAGGGCCACCAGGACGAAACCGACGATACGGCCGGTATCGACGCCCGGCTCCTCGTCCTCGTAATCGGCCGATTCGAGCCAGGGCAGGCGTTCGTCCTCGTCGAGTTCGAGCCGCCCGTCGTCGGTGGCCTCGCCCTCTTCCCAGGTATCTTCCGCCGGCTCTTCGCCCTCGTATTCCCCGTCGCGCCCCGCCATGCTCACATCTCCTCCACGGCCTCCACCCCCAGCAGGGCCAGGCCATTGCGTATTACCTGCCCGATCTGCGCGGCGAGGAAAAGCCTCGCCGCGGTCAGCTCGCTGTCATGTGCCACGATGAAGCGCTTCGCCGGGTCGTCGTTGCCGAGGTTCCAGTAGGCATGGAACGCCGCCGCGAGGTCGTAAAGGAAGAACGCGATCCGGTGCGGCTCGCGCGCCTGGGCCGCGGCCTCGACCACGCGCGGGAACTGGGCCGCCTGCTTGACCAGGGCAAGCTCCTCGCCGCCCAGCCGGTCGAGCGCGTCCGGGGCGGGCACCACGCCCTCCGCCGCCCCCTTGCGCAAGGTCGAGCTGATCCGGGCATGGGCATATTGCACG
This sequence comes from Pelagerythrobacter marinus, assembly GCF_034375205.1. NCBI lineage: Bacteria > Pseudomonadati > Pseudomonadota > Alphaproteobacteria > Sphingomonadales > Erythrobacteraceae > Pelagerythrobacter > Pelagerythrobacter marinus. The sequence goes on from NZ_CP139719.1 coordinate 2,205,965, forward strand.
TAGAAGACGGGGTTGTCCTTCGACGCCTCGACCACCTTGGCGAAGTCGAAGTCCATCTGCGCCTCGGGCTTGCGCGTCAGCATCGTGAAACGCACGACGTCCTTGCCCACTTCGCGCACGACGTCGGCCAGCGTGACGAAAGTGCCGGCGCGCTTCGACATCTTCACCGGTTCGCCGCCGCGCAGGAGCTGGACCATCTGGACCAGCTTCACGTCGAACGGGATCGTCCTGCCGCCCGCGCCTTCGCTCAGCGCGGCGACGGCCGCCTTGATCCGCTTGACCGTGCCCGCGTGGTCCGCGCCCCAGATGTCGATCAGGGCGTCGGCCCCTTCGGCCTTCTGCATGTGATAGGCGAGGTCCGCCCCGAAATAGGTCCAGCTGCCGTCGCTCTTGCGGATCGGGCGGTCCTGGTCGTCGCCGAACCGGGTGGAACGGAACAGCGGCAGCTCGACCGGCTCCCAGTCTTCCGGCGTCTTGCCCTTGGGCGCTTCGAGCAGGCCGTCATAGACGAGATCGTGCTCGCGCAGCCAGGCCTCGGCCGCCTCGGGCTTCCCCGCACGCTGCAGCTCGGCTTCCGAGGCGAAGACGTCGTGATGAATGCCCAGCAGCGCGAGGTCCGCGCGAATCAGCGCCATCATCTCGGCAACCGCGCGCTCGCGGAACAGCGGCAGCCAGTCGCTTTCGGGCCGGTCGCGGTAGGCATCGCCGAACTCGGCGGCCAGCGCCTCGCCCACCGGCTTCAGGTAGTCGCCGGGATAGAGGCCTTCGGGGATCGCGCCGATGTCCTCGCCCAGCGCCTCGCGATAGCGCAAGTGGGCGGAACGGGCGAGCACGTCCACCTGCCCGCCAGCATCGTTGACGTAGTATTCGCGGACGACCTCGTGCCCGGCGAATTCCAGCAGGGCCGCCAGGGCATCGCCGACCACGGCCCCGCGGCAATGCCCCATGTGCATGGGGCCGGTCGGGTTGGCCGAGACATATTCGATATTGACCCGCTGGCCCGCGCCGATCGCGGACCGGCCATAATCGCTGCCAAGCCCTGCGATCGCGCCGATCTCGCGCCGCCAGGCGGAATCGGCCAGCCGCATGTTGATGAAACCGGGGCCGGCGATGCCGGCGCTTTCGATCTGGGCGTCCCGGCCCAGGTGCTCGACGATCCTTTCGGCAAGGGCGCGCGGGTTCGTCGCGGCCTGTTTGGCCAGGACCATCGCGGCATTGGTCGCCAGGTCGCCGTGGCTCGCATCGCGCGGCGGCTCGACGGTGACATTGGCGCGCGAAACGCCGGCGGGCAGCACCCCCTCGGCTTCCAGCGCGGCGAGAACGGCATCGACTTTCGCCGCGAAGGCGGCGTGGAGGGTCTTTCTATCCGACATGGCCCGCGCGGTTAGACGAAATGGGGCAAAGCGCAAGCATGCGCCGCCTGCCCGGCCGCCATGACGGCGCCGCTAGCGCGTGGCGTTGTAGGCCAGTTGTTCCTCGGTCAGCTGGAAGCCGACGAGCAGTTCGAACGTCGCACGGTTCAGCGCGGCGCGCACTTCGGGGTTGGCCAGCGGGTCGAGCGCAGCGTCGGGATCGCCCGCGCGACGGCGGCGCGTGATGCGTTCGCGAATGTCGTCGGGCAGCGTGGCCGCCGCGCGATCGACGAAGGCGCCCGCGACGGCGCGGGCCTGTGCCCGTTCCTGCCCCGGCGCGAAATCGATCACCACCGTGCCCAGCCGCTTCGACTGGACCGCCGAACCGCCGCGCAGGACGGTGGCGAAATAGGGCAGTTCCACCCGGCGCGCCTCGCGCGTGTCGCTACGGCGGGCGAGAACGTCGAACGTCGCCTCGCTATAGATGCGCTCGCCCCCCTGCTCGTTGCAGGTGGAACGCAAGTTGGTGATCGAGGCGGTGACGTCGATGTCGGCCGCGTTGCGGCTGCCCGGCGTGCGGAAGGTCGTGATGTCGCCGGTATAGTCGGGCACGCCGACGGCGGGGCACGGGGTGCGCACGGCGGTAATGCCCACGCCCTGGTCGATGACGAGGTCACCCTCCCCCGCACAGGCCGCCAGGGCTGCGGCGAGAGCTACGGGGGCTAAGGCGCGGCGGCTCGGGATCATGCAAGGCTTCCTTCGAATTCCAGTGACGCCGCCCTAGCGGCGCGAGCGGCAAAGCGCTAGAGGCGCGGACATGAATGCCCCATTGCAGACCGCTGCGCGCCCCGACGAACGGCCGGCGCTGACCCTGCTGATCGCCGCGCCGCGCGGGTTCTGCGCCGGGGTGGACCGCGCGATCGAGATCGTCGAACGCGCGCTGGAGCGGTACGGCCCGCCGGTCTACGTGCGGCACGAGATCGTCCACAACCGCTATGTCGTCGATGGCCTGAAGGCCAAGGGCGCCGTGTTCGTGGAAGAGCTGGACGCCGTGCCCGACGGCGCACCGGTGGTGTTCAGCGCGCACGGCGTGCCCAAGGCCGTCCCGGCGGAGGCCGAACGGCGCGGGCTCGACTATCTCGACGCCACCTGTCCGCTGGTCAGCAAGGTGCACCGGCAGGCGGAACGCCAGATCGAGGCCGGGCGCCATATCCTCTTCATCGGCCACAAGGGGCATCCCGAAGTCGTGGGAACGATGGGCCAGGTACCCGAAGGCACGATGACGCTGGTCGAAACGATCGACGACGTCGCCGGGCTGGCCTTCTCGACCGAGGAACCGCTTGCCTACCTGACGCAGACCACCCTTTCGGTGGAGGACACGCGCAACATCGTCGCGGCGCTGCAGGAACGCTTTCCCCAGATCGTTGGCCCGCGCGCGGAAGATATCTGCTACGCCACCTCGAACCGCCAGGCCGCGGTCAAGGCGATCGCGCCCGACAGCGATCTCGTGCTGGTGATCGGGGCGCCCAATTCGTCCAATTCGCTCCGCCTGGTCGAAGTCGCCGAACGATGCGGGACCGCTGCCCGCCTGATCCAGCGCGCCGACGATATCGAGCCCGAATGGCTGGAAGGCATCGGCACCGTCGGCCTGACCGCCGGTGCCTCCGCCCCCGAAACCCTGGTTCGCGAAGTGGTGGACCGCCTGTCGCAGTGGCGCACGGTGGAAGAACACACGCTCGTGACGGCGGAAGAGAAAATGGTGTTCAAGCTCCCGCGCCAGCTGGCGGACTGAGGCCCCGCGTGGCGGTTTACACGCACCTCGGCGCGGAAGACCTGGCCGCGCTGATCGCCCATTACGACGTCGGCACGCTGGTTTCGGCCAAGGGGATCGCCGAGGGCGTTTCCAACAGCAACTGGCTGATCGAAACCGATCGCGCGCGCTATATCCTGACGATGTACGAACGGCGGATCGAGCTGGACGACCTGCCGTTCTTCCTCGGCCTGCTCGATCACCTGTCGGCCGCGGGCTGCCCGGTGCCGCGCACGATCCACGACCGCGAGGGGCGCGGCTGGCGCATGCTCGACGGCAAGGCGATCGCCCTGATCGAGTTCCTGCCCGGCGTCTCGGTCGATCGCCCGACCGCGCAGCAGGCCCACGCCGTCGGCATGGCGCTGGGGCAGTTGCACATCGCCTCGGCAAGCTATCGCGGATCGCGCGCCAACAACTTGCGGCCGCGCGACTGGCAGGCCCTGTTCGACAGGTGCGGCGCGGACCTCGCGCGGATCGACCCGGAACTGGCAGGGCTGACCGCCCGGCACATGCCCGACCTGCTCGACCGCTGGCCGCAGGGGCTGCCGGAAACGGTGATCCACGCCGACCTGTTTCCCGACAATGTCCTGATGCTGGGCGATCGGGTCGGCGGGTTGATCGATTTCTATTTCGCCTGCCGCGACTTCGCCGCCTACGACGTGGCGGTGACCCACGCGGCGTGGGCGTTCGATCCCACCGGCGCGCATTACCGGGAGGAGATCGGGCAGGCGCTGATCGCCGGATACGAACGGGTGCGCCCGCTGTCGGAAGAGGAACGGGCCGCCCTGCCGCTGCTGGCCAGGGGAGCTGCCATGCGCTTCGTCGCGACGCGCGCCTTCGACTGGCTGGACACGCCCGACGATGCCCTGGTGACGCGCAAGGACCCGATGGATTTCGCCCGGCGCGTGCAGTTTTACGCCGAAGCGGGCATGGCCCCCTTTGACCTGCAGGGCCGATCGGGCAATTGACGGCGGCGATGAAACAGGTCGAGATCTTCACCGACGGCGCGTGCAAGGGCAATCCCGGCCCCGGGGGCTGGGCTGCCTTGCTGCGCATGGGACGGCACGAAAAGGAGCTGGCCGGCGCCGAAAGCGACACGACCAACAACCGGATGGAACTGACCGCGGCGATACGCGGCCTTCAGGCCCTGACCGAGCCGTGCCGGGTCACGCTCTATTCCGACAGCAAGTACGTGCTCGACGGGATCACGCGCTGGGTGGAGGGATGGCAGCGGCGCGGGTGGAAGACGGCCAGCAAGAAGCCCGTCCGCAATGCCGACCTGTGGCACGAGCTGATCGAGGCCGCGGCCCGCCACGACATGCAATGGCGCTGGGTCAAGGGCCACGACGGCCATCCGGAAAACGAGCGGGTGGACCGCCTCGCCAGCGACGAGGCGGACCGGATCGCCCGCGAAGGCGAATAGCCTGGCGGCCGGTCAGCTTTCGTCGACGGTTTCCGCGCCGGGCCCGTTCTTCTTGATCGATTCGATCGCGTTCTTGGCGTTGGCCTTGCTGGAATAGCCCTCGGTCCAGAAGATCGCTTCGGAATTGTACATGAAGTAGGCGACGAATTCGCCGGCCTTGTTCTTCTTGATCTTGAAGTGGTGGGCCATCGCAGAAAATTCTCCCGAACCGTGAAAACCGGCCGGCACCCTAACAAATGTCAGCCCGATTGCTACCCGCTGCCGGCCGCGAAACGCGCGGGGGCATAGAGATCGGCGTCCAGCCGCTCGGTCATCGCGTCGCGCGGGCGCCCCAGCACGAGTTGCGCGCCCAGGCGCGCCGCCGCCGGCGCGGTCTGGATGCCGAAGCCGCCCTGCCCGGCGAACCAGAAGAACGCGCCGTCGCCCGGGTCGAACCCGTAGACCGGCCGCCGGTCGGGGGCGAAGCTGCGCAGCCCGGCCCACTTGCGCTCGACCGCCTCGACCCGCCAGTCGACCACCTCCTGCAAGGCGGCCACGGCCTGGGCCACGGCCAGTTCTCCGGGCGCCGTGTCGCACGGCGCCGATGGCGTTTCGTCCTGCGGGCTCAGCCACAGGCGGCCGTTCTCCGGCTTGAAGTAGAACGCGCCGCCGATGTCGAGCACCAACGGCAGGTCCGGCGAAGGCTGCGGATCGACCCGCACTTGCGCCACGGTGCGTTGCAGCGGCGCGATGCCCAGCGCGGCGACGCCCGCCATTTCCGCCACTTCGTCGGCCCAGGCCCCGGCCGCATCGATCAGCAGGTCCGCTTCGAACCGGGCGCCGCGCTCGGTCGCGACGGTCCAGCCGCCCGCCCGGCGAACGGCGTGCGACACCCGCGCGCGCAGTTCCACCGTGCCGCCTGCCCGCCGCAGTTCGGCGAGGTAATGGGCGTGGAGCCCGGCCACGTCGATATCGGCGCAGGCTTCTTCCCACACGCCGCCGGTCCAGCCGTCGCGCAGGCCGGGCACCTGCGCCGCGACCCCTTCGCGCCCGAGCCGCTCCAGCGTGGCCCCGCTGTCGGTGAAGCGCGCCATGAAGGCGTCGAGTTCGCCATGCTGCCCCTCGCGCCCGATGTAGAGCGCGCCGCGCCGCGCGAGAAAGCCCCGTTCGCGCAAGTACGCGCCGGATGCGAGCGTCAGCGGGACGATACCGCGGCCGCCATAGCATTCTTCCCAGAACGCGGCGGAGCGGCCGGTGGCGTGGTACCCGGGCCGGTCTTCCGCCTCCAGCACCACGACCCGCGCGTGGGGGGCGAGTTCGGCCCCCAGGCTGGCCCCGGCCATTCCCCCGCCGACAATGGCGATGTCGAACCGTTCGGCCATTGCCCTACCCTTCGCGCGCGGCCGGTGCGGCGCGGTCGAGGAACGCGGCGATCGCTTCCATCGCGCGGTCGCGAACGGGATCGACCTCGCGCAGGATCTCGTGCCGCGCCTCGTTGCCGAACCGCACCAGTTCGCCTGCCGGCAGGCGCCGCGCGGCAGCCTCGATCGCGATCATGTCCACCAGCTTGTCGTTGGTCGTGCCGAGCAGGAGGACCGGCTGGCCGATAGCTTCCAGCACGTCGGGCGCGTCCAGCCCGCGCATCGATTCGTAAGCGCGCTCGACCCAGCCCCAGCTGCCCGGCCCCATGACAAGCTCCGGCCGCCGTTCGCGCCACCACAGCTCGTCGGCGTAACGATCCGCGTCGTGGGTCAGCAGGTTGATCCGGGTGACGGGCACTTCGCCCGGCTTCTCGCTCCATTTCCAGGCCGGCCGCGCCGGATCGCCGAAGCGCTTCATCGCGCCGGCAATGCGGTGCATCCAGCTGACCGGCAGCACGCTGCCGTAGAAGCCCAGCATCGGGGCCGAAAGCACCACCGCGTCCGGCCCGACCCGCCCTTCGGCCAGCGCGCGCAGGACCAGGTGGCCGCCCATCGAATGGCCGATCAGGACATGGGGGCCGCGAGTCTCCGCCCGCCAGAGCCGCCACAAGTGCGCGAGATCGTCCACCCAGCGGGAAAAGTCGTCGACGTGGCCCGTCACCGCGTCGTTGCCCAGGCGGCCCGAACCTGCCTGGCCGCGCCAGTCGGATGCCGTCACACGCCAGCCGGCACGGTGCCACTGTTCCAGCGCCTCGAGATATTTCTCGTAACAGTCGCCGCGCCCGGGAAGGAACAGGATCGATCCGCGCTTCCCGCCGGCCGCACCGGGCCAGTCGATCCGGCGAATGGCATGTTCGTCGGGCGCCATCCAGCGCCCCTCGGCCGCGTGGGCCGGAATGGCGCGGCGATCGATCCCGGCACTGTGGGAAGAGGCCTCGTCAGCGTGGCTAATGCCGTCCTCCTGGGGGTGGTTACTATTTGGTAAGCGCTAGGCCCTAGCATCGAGGCCGAAGGGGCACCATCGGGGGGTTCGATGCCGGAAGGCCATTTCCACTACGTACTGCTTGCCGGCTTGGCAATCGCGCTGGTTATCGCCGCGTTCACCGATATTCGCCGGCGCCAGATCGACAACTGGCTGACCCTGGGAATCGCGCTGGCCGCGCCCCTGTTCTGGTGGGCCGGCGGCGTCTCGCTGTGGCCCGGCGTCGCGATCCAGCTGGGCGTCGCGCTGGCCGTTTTCGCCGTTCTCGCCGGCCTGTTCGCGCTGGGATGGATGGGCGGCGGCGACGTGAAGCTGCTGACCGCGCTGGCGCTGTGGATAGAGCCGGGCATCTTCGTCCAGCTGTTGATCGTCATGGCCCTGGCCGGCGGGGTGCTCACCGTGGCCATGGGCGCATGGCACGTCATGCGGCGCCAGCGCGACCGCCTGGCCGTGCCCTATGGCGTCGCGATCTCGTTCGGCGGCCTCTGGGTCCTGTGCACCCATTACCTGCCGCGGACTGATTTCACGGGAATTTTGGGGTGAACCCGATCTTAACCAGTCGGCCGCTAGAGCCGACCGGCACATCCGCCCGCACTTTCCGCGGGCAATACGAGGGGGCTTGGTAAGCCATGGATAGGAAGAAGCTGGTTCTGCTGCTCGGCGCGCTGGTCATCGCGATCGCCACTGCGCTTGCGGCGCGCAGCATGTTTGCCGGGGCCTCCGCGCCCCGTGCCGAGGCGGCACAGCCCGTGCCGCAGGGGCCCAAGGTCCTGGTCGCCCAGCGCGCGCTGCCGACCGGCACGATCATCACCGCCGATGCTCTCGGCTTCCAGATGTGGCCCGAAGAGCTGGTGCAGGACGCCTATTTCCTCGATGGCGAATCGGACATTACCAAGCTGCTCGGCACGGTCGTGCGGCACCCGATCACGGCCGGCGAGCCGGTGACCCAGGGCTCGCTGGTCAGCCCGGGCGACAGCGGCTTCCTCGCCGCCGCGCTCGGCCCGGGGATGCGGGCGGTGACCGTCCCCGTCTCGGCCAAGACCGGCGTAGCCGGCTTCGTCTTCCCGGGCGACCGGGTGGACCTCGTCCTGACCCAGGCGGTCAAGGGCGACGACGGCCAGTCGCTCAAGGCATCCGAAACCATCCTGCGCAACCTGCGCGTCCTCGCGACCGACCAGTCCACGACCCAGGAAACGGTCGACGGCAAGACGGTCGTGCGCGCCTTCCGCACCGTCACCCTCGAGGTGACGCCCAAGATCGCCGAGAAAGTCGCCGTCGCGCAGACGATCGGCACGCTCAGCCTCTCGCTGCGCTCGATCGCCGACAGCCAGTCCGAACTCGAACGCGCGATCGCCGCGGGCGACATCAAGGTGCCCGACGACGCGACGCCGGAGGAAGAGGAAAAGCTGCTGGCCGAGGCGATGGCCCGGCCGATCGACCAGGGCAGCACTTACGTGACCGGCGGCGACGTATCGCGCTTCCAGCGGTCCTCGATGCCCAGCACGCGCCCCTCCGCCCCGACGGTCGCCGCGGTCCCGCGCGCCATCGGCGACAACCGCGCCGATCGCGCCCCGGCGCCGAGCGGCCCCGTGGTCCGCGTGACCCGCGGCAAGGACACGGTCGAAGTCCCGGTGGGGACGAAGTGACCATGCGCCGGCCCAGCACCCGTTCCGCCTGCCGTGTCCGCGGCACGCAATCGAAAGGCAAGACCATGAAACGCCGCCTTTTCGCAACTGCCCTGTTCGCCGGGGCCGCACTGGCCCCGGTGGGCGCCCTGTCCATCCCCGCGGCCCAGGCCCAGGTCGTCGCCCGCCCGACCCAGACGGTCGTGCTGTCGATCGGCCGGGGCGAGCTGATCAGCGTGCCCGGCGCGATGGCCGACGTCTTCGTCGCCGACGAATCGATCGCCGACGTCCAGGTCAAGTCGCGCCGCCAGCTCTACGTCTTCGGCAAGGCCGGCGGCGAGACCACGATCTACGCCAGCAACGCGGCCGGCGACATCATCTGGTCGGCCAACGTGCGCGTGGGATCGAACATCGACTCGATTCCGCAGATGCTGACCCTGGCGATGCCCGAGGCGCAGATCTCGGTCGCCACGATGGGCACCAATACCGTGCTGCTGACCGGCACCGTCGCCGCGCCCGAAGACGCGGCCGAGGCCGAGCGCCTCGTCCAGGCTTTCGTGGGCGAGGAAATGAACGTGATCAGCCGGCTGAAGATGGCAACGCCGCTGCAGGTCAACCTGCAGGTCCGCTTTGCCGAAGTCAGCCGTTCGCTCGTCCGGGCGATCGGCGCCAACCTGGCCTCGTTCGACGGTTCGAGCGGGTTCAAGTTCGGCGTGACCACCGGCCGTTCGCCCTTCCCGCAATATGCGCCGGGCGGCGGGGTCTTCACCGGCGTGACCGAGGCGACCGAGGGCACCAGCGTCGTCACCGGGATCGACGGCGGGACCACGATCGCCGGGATGGGCCAGTTCCTCGGCCTCGATCTCGCCGGTGCGCTCGACCTCGCCGAACGCAACGGCCTGCTGACCACCCTGTCGCAGCCCAACCTGACCGCGCTCTCGGGCGAAACGGCCGAGTTCCTCGCCGGCGGCGAGTTCCCGATCCCGATCAGCCAGGGGCTGGGTACGACCGCGGTCGAATTCCGCAAGTTCGGCGTCAGCCTGGCCTATACGCCGACGGTGCTCGCCAATGGCCGGATATCGATCCGGGTGCGGCCCGAGGTGTCCGAGCTGTCGAGCCAGGGCGCGGTGACGCTGGAAGGGTTCCAGATCCCCGCGCTGACCATCCGCCGCGCCGAAACGACGGTGGAACTCGGCTCCGGCCAGAGCTTCATGATCGCCGGCCTGATGAGCAACAGCGCGAACAGCACGATCGACAAGGCCCCCGGCCTCGGCGACGTGCCGATCCTGGGCAACCTGTTCCGCTCGCGCTCGTTCCGCAAGGGCGAGACCGAGCTGGTCATCGTGGTTACCCCCTACCTCGTGAACCCGGTCGACGCGAACGACATCCGCCTGCCGACCGACGGGTTCCACGCGCCGAACGAGGCCGCCGGCCTGTTCGGGTACCAGGAAAACGCCGGCGTCAGCGGCCAGCGCCGCCCCGCGCCGACCACGGTCGAACGCGATGCGCCGCAGCCCGACGTGTCGCGGATCGATCCGCAGGCGGTCCTGCCCGGCGCGTCCGGCAACCGCCAGCGCAGCGCCGGCGGCGCGGCGCCCGGCTTCAGCCTGAAGTGAGAAAGGTGAACACGATGCCCAAGGCCATCAATCGTACATTCGCGGGCGCGCTCGCCATCTCGCTGGGCCTGTCGCTCGCGGCCTGCGGCGGAATGCCCCGCAACGCGAGCCTCTATTCGACCAAGCAGGCGGTGGTGGAGCGCACGAACTACACGCTCGACGTCCATGCCGGCCCCGGCGGCCTGCCGATTTCCGAGCAGCAGCGCCTGGCCGACTGGTTCGAGACCGTCGACCTGCGCTACGGCGACCGGGTCGCGATCGACGGTCCTTCGGCCGGCGGCGCCACGCGCGAGGCGATTGCCAACCTCGCCGCGCGCCACGGCATCCTGCTGAGCGAAGGCGCGCCGGTGACGGTGGGCCACGTCGCCCCCGGCAGCGTGCGCGTGGTGGTAACCCGCTCGATCGCCGAAGTCCCGGGATGCCCGGACTGGTCGGCCAAGTCGGACATGAACTACACCAACGCGACGCACCCGAACTACGGCTGCGCGGTCAACAGCAACATGGCCGCCATGGTCGCCAATCCCGAAGACCTGATCAGCGGCCAGACCGGCACCGGGGAAACGGTGGTCATGAGCTCGAGCAAGGCGATCAGCAGCTACCGCGAGAAGGCCCCGACCGGCGAAGGCGGGCTGCCGGCCGCGGGCACCGGCGCCGGGAACGGAGGAAACTGACGATGAATGCACCCTGGAAACCCAGCGGCAACCGCGACCCCTTCGCTGCATTCCTGTGCGACGAGGCCGCGCTCGACGTCCTGCGCCCGATCGTGGTCGAAATGGGCTGGCAGCCGGAAAAATGCGCGCGCGGCGGCCTTCGCAACGCCGTGCAGTCGCTGTCGGTAACGGCCAGCCCGAACATCCTGATGGTGGACCTGTCGGAAAGCGGCGACCCGCTGAACGACATCAACGCCCTGGCCGAAGTATGCGAGCCGGGCACGGTCGTGATCGCGATCGGCCAGGTCAACGACGTGCGGCTTTACCGCGACCTGCTGGCCAGCGGCATCCACGACTACCTGCTCAAGCCGCTCTCCGCCGGGCAGCTGCGCGATGCGCTCAACCATGCCCAGGCAGTGTTCGCCGCCCCGCGCACGAGCGACCCGGCGGCGGCCAAGCGCCATATCTCGACCGCGGTCGTCGGCACGCGCGGCGGCGTCGGGGCATCGACCCTCGCGACCTCGCTCGCCTGGCTGTTCAGCACCGACCACGCCCTGCCGACCGCGCTGTTCGACCTCGACGTGCATTTCGGGACCGGCGCGCTCGCGCTCGACCTGGAACCCGGTCGCGGCCTGACCGACGCGATCGACAGCCCGAGCCGGATCGACGGCCTGTTCATCGAACGCGCGATGATCCGCGCGAACGACAACCTCGCGATCCTTTCGGCAGAGGCGCCGATCAACGCGCCGCTGATGACCGACGGATCGGCCTTCGTCCAGCTGGAGGAAGAGTTCCGCCAGGCGTTCGAGATGACGGTGATCGACCTGCCGCGCAACATGTTGATCAACTTCCCCCACCTGCTGGCGGAAGTGAACGTCGTCGTCCTGGCGACCGAGATGACGCTGGCCTCCGCCCGCGACACGATCCGCATCCTCTCGTGGCTGAAGACCAATGCCGCCCACGCGCAGACGATCGTCGTGGCGAACAAGGTCCAGCCGGGCGTTACGGAGATCAGCAAGGCCGATTTCGAGGCCTCGATCGAACGCGCGATCGACTTCACCGTCCCCTTCGACGCGAAGGGTGCGGCCAACGCGGCCAAGCTGGGCCAGACGTTCGTCGACGCGAACCGCTCGAGCAAGGCCGGCGCGACCCTGCGCCGCGTGGCCGACCAGGTGATCGGCGCGAGCGACGAGAGCGCGCTGGACGACGAGCCGGCGAAGAAGTCGCTCCTCGGCAGCTTCGACCTCAAGTCGCTGCTGGCGAAGAAGGACAGGAAGGTCGCGGCCCCGGCCGAATGATCCGGGGCTGCCCGGTGCGCCGGCCGCGGCCGGCGCGAGTGGCAGGGAAAGGCAGGACAGGCGCATGAATATCATCCAGCTTCTGCTGGTCGGATGCGGGCTCATGGCCTTGATGGTCATCGGCTATATGCTGGTGTCCGGTCCCTCGGCCGCGAAAGAGGCGCAGCGGCGCATGGAGGCGCTGCGGTTCCGCCATTCGGAAAGCACCGACACCAAGGTCGAATCGCAGCTGAAGAAGGCCATCGCCGCGCGCAAGCCGACCGTCCACAAGGTCGCCGGCTCGACGTCGCGGATCGAGGCCCTGGCCCTGCGGCTCGACCGCACGGGCCAGAAATGGTCGGTCGCCCAGTACTTCTACGCCTCGTTCGGCCTGGCGCTGGCAGTGGCGGTGATCGTCTATCTCCGCTCGGGCGCCCCGCTCCTCTCGCTCGGCCTCGGCCTGCTCGTGGGCGCGGGCCTGCCGCACCTCGTCGTCGGCCATTTCATCAAGCGGCGCACAAATGCCTTCAACGCCCGCTTCCCCGACGCGATCGAACTGCTCGTTCGCGGGTTGCGGTCGGGCCTGCCGGTCACCGAGACGCTGCAGGTCGTGGCGCAGGAGGTCCCCGGCCCGGTCGGCGTCGAGTTCAAGGGCGTCGTCGAGCGGATCAAGATCGGCCGGACGATGGAAGACGCGCTGCAGGACACCGCCGACCGGCTGGCGATCCCAGAGTTCAACTTCTTCTGCATCGCGCTGGCGATCCAGCGCGAGACCGGCGGCAATCTCGCCGAAACGCTTTCCAACCTCGCCGACGTGCTGCGCAAGCGGGCGCAGATGAAGCTCAAGATCCGCGCGATGAGCTCTGAATCGAAGGCTTCGGCCTATATCGTCGGCGCGCTTCCGTTTCTCGTCTTCGCCATGATCTGGTGGATCAACCCCGGCTATGTCGGCGGCTTCTTCGAAGACGAGCGCCTGATCGTCACCGGCCTGGGCGGCCTGGTGTGGATGTCGATCGGCGGGTTCATCATGGCCAAGATGGTCAGCTTCGAGATCTGAGCGAGGACGACAGGACATGCCCGATACGCCTCCCGGCCCCACGCTCCTCGGCGTCGACGTCATCCTCGTCGGCTCGATCCTCGCCGGGATCGCCGCCGTCGCGATGATGTTCGCGATCTATGCCGCCGTCACCGTGAAGGACCCGATGGTGCGCCGCGTGCGCGCGCTCAACGCGCGGCGCGACGAGCTGAAAGCGGGCATCGTCAAGGCCAACGCGCGCAAGCGCCAGAGCCTGGTCCGCAAGTCCGAGGGGACCGAGCGGGTCAAGGACACGCTGGAGGGGATGAAGGTCCTCCAGCAGAGCCAGATCGAGGGGATCCAGCAGCTGCTGGCCCACGCCGGCTATCGCAACAAGGAACTGGCGGTCTACGTCATCGCCGGGCGCATCATCCTGCCGCTCGTGCTGGGCGGGCTCGGTTTCCTGACGATCTACCTCGTCAACTACTTCCCCGACTGGGGCCCGATGCAGCGCTTCGGCGCGATGGCCGCCCTGCTGATCCTGGGGTACAAGGGGCCGGAAATCTTCCTGAAGAACAAGGCCACCAAGCGCACCGACGCGATTCGCAAGGGCCTGCCCGACGCGCTCGACCTGCTGGTCATCTGTGCCGAGGCCGGGCTGACCGTGGACACGGCCTTCAACCGCGTGGCCAAGGAACTGGGCCGGGCCTATCCCGAGCTGGGCGACGAGTTCGCGCTGACCGCGATCGAGCTGTCGTTCCTGACCGAGCGCAAGATGGCGTTCGAGAACCTCGCCTATCGCGTGGACCTGGAATCGATGCGCGGCGTGGTGACGACGATGGTGCAGACCGAACGGTACGGCACCCCGCTCGCCTCCGCCCTGCGCGTGCTTTCGGCGGAGTTCCGCAACGAGCGCATGATGCGGGCGGAAGAGAAGGCGGCGCGCCTGCCGGCGATCATGACGGTTCCGCTGATCATGTTCATCCTGCCGGTGCTGTTCATCGTGATCCTGGGTCCGGCGGCCTGCTCGATCAGCGACGCCTTCGCCTCCAACCCCGGGCGCTGAGCGCGCGGCCGGCTTGCGGCGCGCGGGCGGCGGTCAGCCGGCGCCCGGATCGCCGAAGTCGGTATCGGGATCGAGCTGTCCCGCCCGGTCGCGCACGCGCGAGAGCATCCGGCTGAATGTCGCGCGCTCTTCGGCCGTGAAGGCGGCGAAGAGGCGCTGTTCCATCTCCCGCGCCAGCGGCATGATCCGGTCGTAGGTGGCCCGCCCTTCCCCGGTCAGCGCGAGGTGGTGCGAGCGGCCGTCGGTCGCGTTCGGCTCGCGTTCCAGCAGCCCGCGTTCTTCCAGGCTGCGGCAGGCGCGGTTGACGGCCACCTTGTCCATCACCGTGCGCTCCGCCAGGTCGCGCTGCGTCGCCGAACCGGCATCGCCCAGAACCGCCATGATCCGCCATTCGGGAATCCGCAGGTCGAACTGGTTGCGGTAGACCTCCGCAATGCGGTTGCTGGCCGCGTTCGAGGCGATCGAAAGCTGGTAGGGCAGGAACTCGTCGAGCTTGGTCGGGCGGGCCGTGGAAGTCATCGGATGGTTTCTAAGGCAACCGGTCGCCTTGGCAAGCCGGCTAGCGATATTCGGGCTCGTCCCACCACGGGTAGAACGCCGGCATGTCGCGCGACGGCTTCAGCGGGAACTCCGGCGGCCGTTTCCCGAGGAAGCTCGCCACGCCTTCGGCCGCGTCGGCGGTGCGGGCCATCGAGTAGATCGCCCGGCTGTCCACCCGGTGCGCGTGCATCGGGTGCTCCGCGGCCGAGAGGCGCCACATCATCGCCCGGGTCAGCGCGACCGAGACGGCCGAGGTGCCGCGCGCGATCTCGTGCGCCAGCGCACGCGCCTCGCCCAGCAGCTTGTCCGCCGGGTGGACCGAGCGCACCAGGCCCGCGGCCAGCGCCTCCTGCGCGTCGAAGATGCGCCCGGTATAAGTCCATTCGAGCGCCTGCTGCATCCCCACCAGCCGGGGCAGGAACCAGCTCGAACAGGCTTCGGGCACGATCCCGCGCCGCACGAAGACGAAGCCGTAGCGCGCGGTCTCGGCGGCGAGGCGGATGTCCATCGGCAGCTGCATCGTCGCCCCCACGCCCACCGCGGCGCCGTTGCAGGCCGCGATCAGCGGCTTGGTCGCGTTGAACAGGCGCAGCGCGAGGCGCCCGCCCCCGTCGCGCACGACCGGGTCCGAAAGGTCTTCCACCGCCTGTTCGGCGGCGAAGGGCTTCGCCCCGTCTTCGGGCGCGAGGTCCGCCCCGGCGCAGAACGCGCGATCGCCCGCGCCGGTGAAGATCACCGCCCGCACCGCGTCGTCGGCGTCGATCGCGTCCATCGCGTCGATGATCTCGCCCATCATCGTGCGCGTGAAGGCGTTCAATCGCGCCGACCGGTCGAGCGTGATCGTCGCGATCCCCTCGTCGATGTCGAGTGCGATCTGGCTATAGCCGCTCATCGCCTTCTCCCTCGGCAACGGTGAGACATGGACCACATGTTACACTGTCCTGGCCCAAAAAACGGGCGCCCCCGAACCGGCGCAAATACGAACCGGGTCGGGGGCGCCAATTGTGGTCATCCCGCCACTATAACGCAGCCGGGACGCTGTAGGAAAGCGGTCAACGCGGGGCCATGCGGATCGCCCCGTCGAGGCGCACGTCCTCGCCGTTGAAATAGCCGTTCTCGATCATGCACATCGCCAGCGTGGCATATTCTTCCGGGTAGCCGAGCCGCTTGGGGAACGGGACCGAGGCCGCCAGGGCTTCCTTCACCTGCGGCGGCGCGGCGTTCATCAACGGGGTGTTGAAGATGCCCGGCAGGATCGTGTTGACGCGAATGCCCTCGCCCATCAGGTCGCGCGCGATCGGCAGGGTCATGCCGATCACCCCGCCCTTCGACGCGGAATAGGCCGCCTGGCCGATCTGCCCGTCTTCACCCGCGACGCTGGCGGTGTTGACGATCGCGCCGCGATCGCCGTCTTCGCCGAGCGGGTCGAGCGTCATCATCCCGGCCGCCGACTTCGCGATGCAGCGGAACGTCCCGACCAGGTTGATCTGGATCACCCAGTTGAAGGCGTCGAGCGGGAAGTGGCTGATCTCGCCCGTCTGCTTGTCGCGCTTGGCGGTCTTGATCGCGTTGCCCACCCCGGCGCAGTTGACCAGGATGCGTTCCTGGCCGTGTGCCTCGCGCGCCTTGGCGAACGCCGCATCGACAGAGGCTTCGTCGGTGACGTTGCATTCGCAGAAGACGCCGCCGATTTCCTCGGCCACTTTCTTCCCCTTCTCCTCCTGCAAGTCGAAGATCGCGACCTTGGCGCCTTTCGCGGCGAGCGCGCGCGCGGTCGCCTCGCCCAGGCCCGATGCGCCGCCGGTCACGACTGCGGGGGTATTGCTGCTGACTTCCATTGCTTCATCCTCTTCCTGATCCCCCGCGGGAGGCAGGGGCATCGTGCGATAGTGTCCGAAAACCCGCCGCGCTTATGCCGCGGCCGGCGCCAGGGTCAAAGCGCCTCGACGATCGTGACGTTGGCGACGCCGCCGCCTTCGCACATCGTCTGCAGGCCATAACGCTTGCCCCGCGCCTTCAGCGCGTGGACCAGCGTCGCCATCAGCTTGGTCCCGCTGGCGCCCAGCGGGTGGCCGAGGGCGATCGCGCCGCCGTTGACGTTGAGCCTTTCCGGGTCGGCGCCGGTATGCTTCAGCCAGGCGAGCGGCACCGGGGCGAAGGCCTCGTTCACCTCGAACAGGTCGATCCGGTCGATCGTCATACCCGCGCGCTGCAGCGCCCTGTCGGTCGCGAACAGCGGTTCTTCCAGCATGATCACCGGGTCGCCGGCGGTGACGGTCAGGTTCACGATCCGCGCCAGCGGGGTCAGGCCCTGTTCCTTCAGCACTTTTTCCGAAACGATCAGGGCCGCGCTCGACCCGTCGCAGATCTGGCTGGAGGTCGCGGCGGTGATCGTGCCCTTCTCGCTCAGCAGCTTGACCGAGGCGATGCTTTCCAGCGTCGCGTCGAACCGGATGCCCTCGTCCACCGTGTGCATCTCGGTGCCCTCGGCCGTCTCGATCTCGACCGGGACGATCTCCGCCTCGAACGCGCCGCCCTCGGTCGCGGCGATCGCCTTGCGATGGCTTTCGAGCGCGAAACGGTCGAGGTCGTCCTTGGTCAAACCGTGCTTGTTCACGATCATCTCGGCGCCCATGAACTGCGACCACATCACACCGGGAT
The DNA here is from genome assembly GCF_034375205.1 of Pelagerythrobacter marinus. Lineage (NCBI taxonomy): Bacteria > Pseudomonadati > Pseudomonadota > Alphaproteobacteria > Sphingomonadales > Erythrobacteraceae > Pelagerythrobacter > Pelagerythrobacter marinus. Next base: position 2,223,382 of record NZ_CP139719.1, read on the forward strand.
ACTTCTCTTCCAGCCCCGGCGACTTGTAGGTGCCCAGCCCTTCCTTCATGTGAAATGTCGCGGTGGAGCCCATCGGCACCCGGCTCATGCTTTCAACGCCGCTGGCGATCACGATATCCTGCGTCCCGCTCATCACCGCCTGGGCGGCGAACTGGATCGCCTGCTGGCTCGACCCGCATTGCCGGTCGATCGTCACCGCGGGGGTCGATTGCGGCAGGGTCTTCGATGCCAGCACCGCGTTGCGGCCGACGTGCATCGACTGTTCGCCCGCCTGGCTGACGCATCCCATGACGACATCGTCCACGCTGGCCGGATCGATCCCGGTGCGCGAAACCAGCGCATCGAGCGATTTCGCCGCCAGGTCCACCGGATGGACCCCGGCGAGTCGCCCGCCGCGCCGCCCCCCGGCCGTTCGCACCGCATCGACGATATAGGCTTCTGCCATGGCTCTTCCCCTCAGGTTTCGTTTTGCCACCGGTTACGCAGCAAAAAGGACACGGTCAAGCGGCCCCGCCCCGCCGCCGCCCCGGACACGCGCGGAAAAGCGCGACTTTCCGATTGTTGCAAAATGGCGACATGCGTGGCCAATCTTTGACAGGCGCGGCCATTTGGATTTGCGGGGAAGGGCAAGCTGGCGCATCCCTAGCCGCAGCGGGGCGGGCGTGCAGCCTGCATCCTCGCCCCGGCACAAAATGAAGCCCTCGATAGAGGGCGGATCCAAAGGGGATAGAGATCTCATGAAGAATTCAACCATTCTCAAGGCCAGTGCAGCGCCCGTGGCGCTCGGTCTTGCCCTGGCGAGCGCCCCGGCGTTCGCGCAGGACGCCGAGGGCGAAGGCACGGCCTCCGCGGCCGTCACCGGGCCGACGATCGTCGTCACCGGTTCGCGCATTGCCAACCCGAACCTCGAACAGTCGAGCCCGGTCCAGGTCGTTTCGGCCGACGACATCGCGATCGACCAGGCGACCAACGCGGAAGAACTGCTGGTCGACCTGCCCGGCGTGGTTCCCGGCTTCGGCAACAACGTCAACAACGGCAGCGGCGGCTTCGCGGCGCTGAACCTGCGCGGCCTCGGCACCAACCGCAACCTCGTCCTGCTCGACGGCACGCGCGTCGTGCCCAGCACGCTGACCAGCACGACCGACCTCAACATCATCCCCGTTGCCCTGGTCGAGCGTGTCGAAGTCGTCACCGGCGGTGCCTCGTCGGTCTACGGCGCGGACGCGATCGCGGGCGTGGCCAACTTCGTCCTGAAGAACGATTTCCAGGGTGCCGAAGTCTCCAGCACCATGGGCATCACGGAACGCGGCGACGGCCGTCGTTTCCGCACCGACGTGACGCTGGGCGCCGGCTTCGATGACGGCCGCGGCAACGTTGCCCTCAGCCTCGGCTACCAGAACGTGAACCCCGTCCTGCAGGGCGACCGCGAGATTTCGCGCAAGACCCTGTTCGTCGGCGGCCAGGAAATCGGTTCGGGCACCTCGGTCCCGACCCGGATCAACGGAGACCAGTACGATCCCGACACGGGCGACCTGGTTCCGACCTACAACACGTTCAACTTCGCGCCGTTCAACTACTTCCAGACCCCGCTGGAGCGTTTCAACGTCTTCGCGACGGCGAACTACGAAGTGACCGACGGTGTCGAGCTCTACACCAAGGGCATGTTCACCAAGGCGACGGTCCAGCTGCAGCTCGCGCCGTCGGGCCTGTTCGGCGATGCCTACCAGTTCCCGCTGAACAACCCGTTCCTGACCGACTCGATCCGCAACAGCATCTGCGCCGAGAACGACATCGACGCGGCGACCTGTGCGGCGGCCGGCGCGGCCGCGGATCCGAACGATCCGGACTACATGGAAGTGCCGACGACGATCAATCGCCGTCTCGTCGAGATGGGTCCGCGTCAGACCGACTACACGACCAACCAGTTCCAGGTCTGGGCCGGCGTTCGCGGCAACCTGACCTCGCTGCTCGAGTACGACGTCTACGGGACCTACGGCGAATCCGATCGTAACCAGCGCAACATGAACTGGGGCCTCAAGTCCCGCGTTCAGCAGGCGCTGCGCGCGACCGACGCCAATACCTGCGCGGATCCGTCGAACGGCTGCGTCCCGATCAACCTGTTCGGCGACGGCCAGTCGATCTCGCCCGAAACCGTGGCGTTCATCAACCAGCCGGCCGGCAACACCGTGTCGACCTCGCTCGCCGTGGTCAGCGGCAGCATCAGCGGCGACCTGACGGAAGAAGGCTTCCTGGGCGCCCAGACGCCGATCGGCATCGCCATCGGCGCCGAGTACCGCGACTATTCCGCGTCGCAGATCTCGGACGTCTCGTTCGGCACGCAGGACGAAGTCCTCGGCACCGGCGCGCCGTCGCCGAGCTACTCGGGCGGCTACGACGTGAAGGAAGTCTTCGGCGAGATCATCATCCCGCTGATCGAGGATTCCTTCATCCGCAACGCCACGATCGAGGCCGGTCTGCGTTACTCGGACTACTCGAACACGGGCACCAGCCTGACCTGGAAGGCCGGCGGTTCGATCGAGCCCGTCGACGGGTTCAAGTTCCGCGGCATCTACCAGAAGGCGGTCCGCTCGCCGAACATCGCCGAGCTGTTCCTGCCGGTCACGACCGGTCTGGCGACGCTGGCGACCGACCCCTGCCAGGGCGCGGCGCCGGCCAACGACGCCACCCTGCGCAGCATCTGTCTCGCCCAGGGCGCGCCGGCCGGTTCGATCGGTTCGATCCCGGCCCCGTCCGCGGGCCAGGTCAACGCGACCAGCGGCGGCAACCCCGATCTCGACGTCGAAACGGCCAAGAGCTACACGCTCGGCGTCGTCCTCACGCCGAGCTTCGTTCCGCGCCTGGTGATCACGGCCGACTACTACAACATCAAGATCACCGACGCGATCACCACGCCGACCACGAACGACATCCTCGATCCGTGCTTCGGCCCCGACGGCAATTCGCCGAACCCGTCGGCCCCGGAATGCGCGCTCGTCGGGCGTAACCCGCTCAACGGCTCGCTCAACGGTGGCGGTGAAACGACCGGCCTGTTCCTTGGTCTTACCAACCAGGGCACGATCGAGACGAGCGGTGTCGACGCCCGTATCACTTACGGCATGCCGACCGGCTTCGGCGGTCTGGACTTCGATCTCGGCCTCAACTGGGTCGACGAGATCAAGTTCAAGGCCAGCCCGGCGTCGATCAACCGCGAGTGCGTGGGCCAGTACAGCTCGAACTGCAGCTTCTTCAACGGCGAAATCGTTCCCGAGTGGGCGGCCAACGCGCGCGTTACCGCCAACCTGGACGATTTCGGCGCGATCTCGCTGCGGTGGCGCTGGATCGACAAGGTCGTCTACGAGGAAATCCTGTCGACCGACGGCATCCTCGAGGATTACCTCGAGATCCCGTCCGCCCACTACTTCGACCTGAACGTGCGGGCCGACGTGAACGACAACATGGACGTCACCTTCGGTGTGTTCAATCTGTTCGACAAGAGCCCGCCGAACGTCAGCTCGTACATCGGCACGACCGCCCAGAACTCGGGCAACACCTATCCGTCGACCTACGACGTCCTCGGTCGTCGTTACTCGGTCACTGCGCGCCTGCGCTTCTGATCGAATACAGATCGACGAAGAACGGAAACGGCGGGCCTCGTGCCCGCCGTTTCTTTTTTTGGCGGGGTGACAAGCGCAAGGCGCGCCGATATGTCTTGCTTCATTCTTTTCGAGGGAGGACTTCGTGCGAATTTCGACTTGTCTCGCCGCAGCCGCAGCCGCCGCCGCAGTGCTGGCCACCCCTGCATCGGCCTCGGTGGCCGCGCCCGCCATCCTCACCCAGGCGGCCCCTGCCGCGACCGAGGAAGCCGAGAAGGAAAAGCCGGGCCCCGACACGGTGGAATGCCGCCGCGTCAAGGTCACCGGCTCGCGGGTCAAGCGCAAGCGCATCTGCATGACGCTCGCCCAGTGGGAAGCGCAGGGCCGGTCGGGGCGCGCCATGGCGACCGGGATGCAGGATGCAGGCACGCTCGACGCGGCGGGCGAAACCGGGATGTGATCCGCGCCCAGGCCCCTGCCGCGATAACGAGTTGGCGCTGGACGACGACAGCCTGATCCGCGGCGCGATCGCCGCGCGCAAGGCCGGCAAGGGCCATGCGTGGATCCCCCGGCTGGAGGAGCGCCTCCGCGCTTCGCCCGATAATTCCCGTCTCTGGCACACGCTCGGCACGCTGTGGCGCGCGGAGCTGGAGACCGAGCGCGCGATCGCCGCCTTCGTGCAGGCCGCCGCGCTCGATCCGGCGAGCGCCGTTACCGCGCACGCGCTCGCCCGCGCGACGCTGGAGGCCGGGCTGCCCGCGGTCGATCGCTACGACGCGGCGCTCGCCCTTGCCCCGGGCGACGGCGCGCTGCTCGTCGGGCGCGCTTCCGCCCTCGTGGCCGAGGGGCACGCCACCCGGGCGATCGACGAGTTGCGCGCCCTGCTGCGCACGAGCCCCCAATGGGCGGACGGACACCGGCACCTGGCCGAAATGCTGGCCGCCCAGGGCCACGCCGACGAAAAGCTCGCCACGCTCGACCACGCGATCGCCAGCCATCGGCAGGACGCGCAACTGCGCGCGACCAAGCTCGATATCCTCTACCGCGGCCAGGACTTCGCCGAACTGGCAGCCTTCGCCGACGACTGCGAGCAAGCCCTGGGCGCGAGTGCGGGGCTTTCCATCTACAAGGCGATCGCCCTGTCGGAACTGGGCCGGATCGCAGCGGCCGACGCGGCCTTCGCACCGCTCCTGCCGGTCGGTTCGCCCGAACTTGCAAGCCACGTCATGCGCCATCACGTGCGCGCCGGGCGCCCGGATCGTGCAGCCGCCATCGGTGAGCCGCTGGCGGAGGCGCCCGGCGCCAACCATGTCTGGCCCTGGCTGGGAACAGCCTGGCGCCTGCTCGGCGACCAGCGGGCGCAATGGCTCCATCGCCCCGAATTCGTACGAACATTCCAACTGCTCGGCCGCGAGGAGGCGGCAGCCATGGCGCGCTTCCTACGCGGCCTGCACCGGTCGCGCGCCGAGTGCCTCGGCCAGTCGGTACGCAAGGGAACCCAGACCGACGGCCCGCTCTTCGCGCGGATCGAACCGGAACTGATCGCCCTGCGCCGCGCGATCACCAGCCAGGTCGCGCAATACATGGCGGATCTGCCCAGCGACGAGCGGCACCCCCTCCCCGCCCGTCGGCCCGATCGTCCGCGCATCGCCGGGGCATGGTCGGTCCGCCTGACCGGAGGGGGGCACCACGCGAACCACGTCCACCCGGAGGGGTGGATCAGCGCGGCGCTCTACTTCGCCGCGCCGGAAAGCCCGCCCGAGGACCCGCGAGCCGGCTGGCTCGCCCTGGGGCAACCGCCGGCAGAGCTGAACGTCGCGATCGATCCCTTGCGCGAGGTGGAACCCGCCCCCGGCAAGCTCGTGCTGTTCCCGTCCACGACCTGGCACGGCACGCGCCCCATCGGGAGCGGCGAGCGGCTGACGATCGCCTTCGACATCGCCCCCGCCCCGCCCGCTGCGAATCGCGACGGTTAACGCCGGCGAAACCTGCGCCCAGTGGCGCCCGACTGTTGCATTTCCGCTACATCGCGACGCGAACGTTTCGGGACAATCTGTTTTCATTTGCGACCAATCCCGCGGTGTCGCATCGGTTGTCTCTGAACAGGCCGGGGCTTCGTGTTCCCGGCGTGTTTGACGACCTAACTTGCGCGCCGTTCCTTCGGCGCTTCAGGGGGACTGAACAGCATGAAACATTCACGACTCACCGGCGGCAAGGCACGTCTGTTCGCCGGCGCCGGCGTGGCAGCCCTGTCGCTCGCCGCGTTCGCAACGCCCGCATTCGCGCAGGACCAGGCGGCAGCCGACTGCGTCGATGCAGACGGCAACGGCGTCTGCGACGCCGACGAAGCCGACAATGCCGTCATCGAAAGCTCGGCCATCGTCGTCACCGGCACGCGCATCTCGCGCCCGACGCTGAGCTCGCCCACGCCGATCACCTCGGTCACGCCCGAAGAGCTGACCAATACCGGCGACATCTCGCTGGGTGACGCGCTGAACGACCTGCCGTCGCTGCGCTCGACCTTCAGCCAGGGCAACTCGACCCGCTTCATCGGCACCGCCGGCCTGAACCTGCTCGACCTTCGCGGTCTCGGCACCAGCCGGACGCTCGTTCTCGTCAACGGCAAGCGCCACATCACCGCATCGCCGGGCGATTACCTGGTCGACATCAACACGATCCCGGTCGACCTGCTCGAACGCGTCGACGTGGTGACGGGCGGCAATTCGGCGGTCTACGGCTCGGATGCCGTCGCCGGTGTCGTCAACTTCATTCTCAAGCGCGATTTCGACGGGCTCTCGATCAAGGGCCAGGCCGGCATTTCCGAGCGCGGCGATCGTGCGACGCGGTTCCTGTCCGGCGTCTACGGCAAGAACTTCGCCGATGGCCGGGGCAACGTCTCGGTCGCGGCCGAGTGGGCCAAGACCGATCCGCTTTACTTCAACGAACGGGACGAGCTGACCGGTGCCTACAGCGGGCGCTGCCAGTTCAACAACGTCGAAGGCGGCCCGCTCTACAACGGGTTCGACAACGAGCCGGTTTGCGGCATCCGCAACCGCTCGGTTTCCGACGGCGGCACGATCGGCGGCCTGGGTGACGGCGACGCGCTGATCTTCACCCCCGACGGCGACCTCGTGATCGACAACGGCGGCTATATCGGCCCGTTCACCGGCAACGTCATCGGCGGCAACGGCTCGACCCTGCGCAACACCGGTCAGCTCGCTGCCGGCCTCGAGCGCTACACGCTCAACCTGCTGGCGCGCTACGACGTCAGCGACGCATTCCGCCCCTTCGTCGAGGCGAAGTACGTTCACATCGACGCCATCCAGGAAGGGCAGCCGAGCTTCTTCGTCGGCGGTCCCGGCTTTGTCGGCGGCCCCGACATGCGCTGCGACAACGGGTTCCTCAGCGCGCAGGCGCTGGGCGTGCTGCAGGGTTTCGGCCTCTGCACCGATCCTGCCACGGGCACGTTCCCGCTCTCGCGCTTCAACGTCGACTTCGGCGGCCGGGGCGAACTGCACGATCGCGATACCTATCGCATCGTCGGCGGTGTCGAAGGCACGTTCAACGACGACTGGAACTACGAAGTCTCGCTGAACTACGGCCGTCTCGAAACCGAGATGCGTTCGCTGAACAACCTGCTGCTGTTCGACATCGACGGCAACCCGACCGGTTTCAACGTCGCGATCGATGCCGTTGACGACGGGACGGGCAATATCGTCTGCCGCATCAACGTCGACGCCGATCCGACCAATGACGACCCGGCCTGTGTTCCGATCAACGTCTTCGGCTATGGCGCACCGAGCAAGGAAGCGCTGGAATACGTCAACACGACCGCGCTCCGCCAGGAACAGGCGGAGCAGTTCGTGGCGCTCGCCTCGGTGAGCGGCGACCTGTCGCAGGTCTTCGAACTGCCGGGCGGCCCGGTCGCTTTCGCCCTGGGTGCCGAGTATCGTGAAGAGAAAGCCTACAGCGCGTTCGACGACCTGACGGCGAGCGGGGGCACGTTCCTCAACGCCATCCAGCCGTTCGATCCGCCCAAGCTGACGGTCAAGGAAGCGTTCGGCGAACTCAGCCTGCCCATCCTGGCCAACATGCCCTTCGCCGAAGAGCTGACGATCAGCGGTGCGGCCCGCGTTTCCGATTACAACTCGGCGACCGGCACGGTCTGGGCCTACAACATCCAGGGCATCTATGCCCCGGTCCCGGACATCCGCTTCCGCGCGGCTTACGCGACCTCGGTCCGTGCGCCGACGCAGAGCGATCTCTACTCGCCGGCTTCGCAGAACTTCGCGTTCATTTCCGATCCCTGCGACCAGCAGAATATCGGGAACAACCCGAACCGGGCCGACAACTGTGCTGCAGCAGGCGTTCCGACGACGGCAAACGCGGCGCTCGTTGCCGCCTGCGACGGCACGTCGTTCCCGCTGGCGCTGGGCGATCCGTTCCTGAACTGCACGGCACGGACTTCCTCGACCTCGTTCACGCAGGGCGGCAACCCCACCCTGACCGAGGAGAAGGGCAAGTCGCTGACGCTCGGCGTCGTGGTCGAGCCGCGGTTCATCCCGGGCCTCAACTTCACGGTCGATTACTACAACATCGAAATCGAGGACCAGATCGCGGTTCTCGGTGCCCAGACGATCATCAACAACTGCTACGACGCGCCGCAGGGTATCGATAACCCCTACTGCGCGACCGTGCAGCGTGATCCGACCACGGGCCTGTTCGATCCGGACGTGGCGGTTATCGCGGGGGGCATCAACTTCGCCTCGCGCAAGACCGAAGGCATCGATTTCGACCTTGCCTATCGTCGCACGTTCGACAACGGCCACCGGCTGAGCTTCCGGGCCATCGCGACCCACCTGCTCACGCTGAACTTCTTCGAGGACCCGACCAGCCCGGTCAATCCGAACCGCATCAAGAGCGAACTCGGCGATCCGGACTGGGCCGCTTCGGCGAACTTCAACTACGACTTCGGCGAGTTCGACATCACCTGGTCGATGCGGTTCCTCGACTCGATGTACAAGAGCGCGTACGAGAACTCGAACCCCTACACCGGCATCTGCCCGTCCTCGGGTTCGACCGGTTCCTCGGGTGGCACCTGCACCCCGGGCGAGCTGACGACGCTCGATCCGGCCAACCCGGATCAGTTCGAGAAGCACACGTTCAGCTGGCGGACGTATCACAACATCCGACTGAACTACGAGCTGCCGGGCAACGACTTCAATTTCTTCATTGGCGTCGATAACCTGTTCGACAAGCAGCCGCCCTTCGGGCAGCTGGGCACCGCCGGTGGCGATCCGTACGACACGTTCGGCCGCTACTACTACGCGGGCTTCACGCTCGATCTCTGATCGGCCGTTGCACCGGGCCTCGGCCCGAACGGACAAGAGAAAGGGCCCCGGGAAACCGGGGCCCTTTTTCGTTTGCCCGCGAAATGGCGGCGCCGGCGGCGGCCACGCGGCGCCCCGCCCCCCGTCCTCAGGCGACCGATATCGCCAGTTCGCCGTCGCCTTCGTCAACCTCGACCGTGCTGCCGTCGGGCACTTCGCCGGCCAGGAGGCGCTCGGCCAGGGGGTCCTGGAGGTAGCGCTGGACCGCGCGCTTGAGCGGGCGGGCGCCGTAGACGGGATCGTAGCCGACCCGGCCCAGCCAGCGGCGGGCTGCGTCGGTCAGGTCGAGCGTGATCTTGCGATCGGCCAGCAGCTTCTGCACCCGCGCGACCTGGATGTCGACGATCGGCGCCATGTGTTCGGCCGCCAGGCGGTGGAACAGGATGATCTCGTCCAGCCGGTTGAGGAACTCGGGCCGGAAATGGCCGCGCACGACATCCATCACCTGGCCTTCGACGCTTTCCACCCCTTCGCCATCCTCGATCTGGGTCAGGAACTGGCTGCCGAGGTTGCTGGTGAGGATGATCAGCGTGTTCGAAAAATCGACCACCCGGCCCTGCCCGTCGGTCAGCCGCCCGTCGTCGAGCACCTGGAGCAGGACGTTGAACACGTCGTTGTGGGCCTTCTCGACCTCGTCGAACAGCACGACCTGGTAAGGGCGGCGCCGCACCGCCTCGGTCAGCACGCCGCCTTCCTCGTAACCGACATAGCCTGGCGGCGCCCCGATCAGCCGGGCGACCGCGTGCTTCTCCATGAACTCGCTCATGTCGATGCGGACCATGGCGTCGTCGTCGTCGAACAGGAAGCCGGCGAGCGCCTTGGTCAGCTCGGTCTTGCCCACGCCCGTGGGGCCGAGGAAGAGGAAGCTGCCGAGCGGCCGGTTCGGGTCCTGCAACCCGGCGCGCGCGCGGCGCACGGCCTTGGAAACGGCCTGCACCGCCTGTTCCTGCCCGATCACCCGCTGGCCGAGGATCGATTCCATCTGGAGCAGCTTTTCCCGCTCGCCTTCCATCATCTTGTCGATCGGCACCCCGGTCCAGCGGCTGACGACCGAGGCGATGTCTTCCTCCGTCACTTCCTCCCGCAGGAGGGCGTTCTCGGTATGGCCCTGGGCTTCGGCCAGCTGCTTCTCCAGCTCGGGGATGCGGCCGTACGACAGCTCGCCCGCCTTCGCGAGGTCGCCCGCGCGCTGCGCCTGTTCCAGCTCGATCCGCGCCTGGTCCAGCTCTTCCTTCAGCCGGCTTTCGGCATGGATCTTGTCACGCTCGTTCTGCCAGCGCGCGGTCAGTTCGCCCGACTGCTGTTCGAGGTTGGCCAGCTCCTCGCGCAGCGCGGCGAGGCGATCGCGCGAGGCCTGGTCGCTTTCCTTGCCCAGCGCCTGTTCCTCGATCTTGAGCTGGATGATCCGGCGGTCGAGCGCCTCGATCTCTTCCGGCTTGCTTTCCACTTCCATGCGGATGCGGCTCGCGGCCTCGTCCATCAGGTCGATCGCCTTGTCGGGCAGGAAGCGGTTCTGGATATAGCGGTTGGAAAGCTGCGCCGCGGCGACGATCGCGCTGTCGGTGATGCGCACGCCGTGATGCAGCTCGTACTTGTCCTTGATCCCGCGCAGGATCGAGATCGTGTCTTCCACCGTCGGCTCGTCGATATAGACCGACTGGAACCGCCGCTGAAGCGCCGGGTCCTTCTCGACGTACTTCTGGTACTCGTCGAGCGTGGTCGCGCCGATGCAGTGCAGTTCGCCCCGGCTGAGCGCGGGCTTGAGCAGGTTGGAGGCATCCATCGCGCCTTCCGACGCGCCGGCCCCGATCAGCGTGTGCATCTCGTCGATGAACAGGATGATCTGCCCTTCGGCCCCCTTCACTTCGTCCAGCACGGCCTTCAGCCGTTCCTCGAACTCGCCGCGATACTTCGCCCCCGCGATCAGCGCGCCCATGTCGAGCGCCATCAGCGTGCGGCCCTTCAGGCTGTCGGGCACGTCGCCGTTGGCGATGCGCAGCGCCAGCCCTTCGGCGATCGCGGTCTTGCCGGTACCGGGCTCGCCGATCAGCGCGGGGTTGTTCTTGGTCCGCCGGGCAAGGATCTGCACGGTGCGGCGGATTTCCTCGTCCCGCCCGATCACGGGGTCGAGCTTGCCGTCGCGCGCGGCCTGGGTCAGGTCGCGGGCATATTTCTTCATCGCGTCGTAGCTTTCTTCCGCCCCGGCGCTGTCTGCCGTGCGGCCGCCGGTAACGTCCTGGATCGCGGCCTCGAGCGCCTTCGCATCGACATTGGCGGCCTTGAGCGCGCGGCCCGCCGCACTGTCGGCGGAAAGCGCCAGCGCCTGGAGGATACGCTGCACCGGCACGAAGCTGTCGCCCGCCTTGTCGGCCAGCTTTTCCGCCTGGTCGAGCAGGCGCACCGCATCGTTGTCCAGCCCCGGCGTCTGCTGCGCGCCCGAGCCGGAGACGGCCGGCACCTTCGCCAGTGCTGCATCGACCTCGTCCACCGCCAGCCGCGGATTGCCGCCGGCGCGTTCGATCAGCTGCCAGGCCATACCCTGGCTGTCTTCCAGCAGGGCCTTGAGCAGGTGTTCGGGGCTGATCCGCTGATGGTTCATGCGGATGGCGATAGTCTGCGCCGACTGGAGGAAGCCCTTGGCGCGATCGGTGAATTTTTCGAGATTCATCACGGATCCCTTGTCCTGAGTACCGGCTCGATATGGTGTTGCCCGTTTGCAACACAAGCCCTCTCCGCACCAGCGCGGGAAGGTGTGTTACCAAGATATAGGACCGCGGGGGCGCGTGGCGAGGGAAAAGGCGAAAATCTTGCCGCCCGCGGGCCGATGGCGCGCCGGGCCGGCGGAGGCGGCGCGCGCTCAGTCGCTGGCGACGCTCTCGATCCCCGGGACCAGGAGGCTGCGCCCACCGCCGAAATCCTGCCGCACGACGACGAGGCCCAACCGCTCCATGTGTTCGAGCAGCCGGCGGATGCGGCCCGGCGAACGCGAGCCGTAGACCCGCGCCAGTTCCTCGTCCTCGGGCGCAGCCAGCCCCTCCGCCGCGGCGGCGGCGATCGCGAGATAGGGGGCGAGCACGTCGTCAGGCACGTTCTGCGCGAGCCCGAGGATGCGCGCGCGCATCTCCTCGTCGAGCCGGTCGAGCCCGGCGCTGGCAATGGCGAAACGGCGGCGGAAGGCGGTCATGTCCGGCAGGGGGCCGACCAGCCGCAGCTTGCGGCACCGCAGCAGGAAGCCCTGGTAGAGGGCGGAGGCGGACTGGAACGTCGCCCCGTCCTCGCGTGCCATGGCGGCAATCACGCCCTCGATGTCTTCCGACGTGCCGCCCGCATCGGGCGCGGGCGCGCCGTCGCCCGCCCCGCCCCGGGCGCCGGCACCTTCGCCGCTGCCTTCGCCGGCAGAGGACGCGCCCTGCTGCCCGGCCGCCGCCATCGCCTCCACCAGCTGTTCGGGCGCGGGGGCCGGAGGCGGCGGCGGCGGCGCGGGAACGGGCTTTGCCGCCTCGCTCGCGAGATCGCCGAGGAGGAGCGATTCCATCTCCTCCGGCGCGGCATCGGGCAGCGGCATCAGCCCGTCCTTGCGCGCCGCGCTGCCCGACTTGACCGGGCCGATCTTCACCGCCAGCGGCCGGCGGCTGATCGCGGGGCCGAGGGCGAGGAAATGGCCGCGTTCCAGCTCGCGGATACGTTCGGCCTGGCGCCGCTCCATCCCCAGCAGGTCCGCCGCGCGGACCATGTCGATGTCGAGGAACGTGCGGCCCATGAGGAAATTGGACGCCTCGGCCGCGACATTCTTGGCCAGCTTGGCCAGGCGCTGGGTCGCGACGATCCCGGCCAGCCCGCGCTTGCGCCCGCGGCACATGAGGTTGGTCATCGCGCCCAGCGTCATCCGCCGGGTATCCTCGGCGATCTCGCCCGCGACCGAGGGGGCGAACATCTGCGCCTCGTCCACCACCACCAGCGCCGGGTACCAGTGTTCGCGCGGGGCATCGAACAGCGCGGTCAGGAACTGGGCGGCGCAGCGGATCTGCTGTTCGACCTCCAGCCCCTCGAGCGCGAGGACGACCGAGGCGCGGTGCGCGCGGATGCGGCGGGCGAGCGCCTCGATCTCCGCCGCGGAATAGGCCGCACCGTCGATCACCACGTGGCCGAACGGTTCGGCCAGCGAGACGAAGTCCCCTTCCGGGTCGATCACCACCTGCTGCACCATCTGGGCGCTTTCTTCCAGAACGCGGCGCAGCAGGTGCGACTTGCCGCTGCCCGAATTGCCCTGGACGAGCAGGCGCGTGGCGAGAAGCTCCTCGACGTCGAAGTCGACCGGCGCCCCGCCCGCATCATGGCCGATGGTGATCGTCGCTTTCACGCCCCCGGGGGTAGCGGGCCGAATCCCCGCGCCGGAAGGGGGCAGGCCGAGTTATCCCGAGGCAAGTTGCCGCCCTTCCCCGGTCGCGCGCCCGGGCGGCAGGCACCGGTCCGCCCGGTCATGCAGTTGGCCGAAAAAACGTGTCGAATCGCGGGCCCGGGCCTAGGATCGCGCGATCTTTTTCGAATCGCTTCCGGGGGAAAGCCATGAAATTCAAGCTCGCCACAGTCAGCCTCGCCGCGCTCGCGCTGGCCGCCGGCACCGCGGCCCAGGCCCGCACCGTCGCCGAACCGGCCGCCGCCGATCCCGCCGCCGCAGCCGCCGCCGTGATCGGGGAGCCGGCACCGGTTGCCGAGCTGATCGAAAGCGTTTCGATCCCTTACGAGCAGTTCCAGCTCGACAACGGGCTGACGGTCATCGTTCACGAGGATCGCAAGGCCCCCGTGGTCGGGGTCTCGGTGTGGTACGGCGTCGGCTCCAAGCACGAGCCGGAGGGCAAGACCGGCTTCGCCCACTTGTTCGAACACCTGATGTTCAACGGCAGCGAGAACGCGCCGGGCGATTTCTTCGAGCCGCTGCAGCAAGTCGGCGCGACCGATTTCAACGGCACGACCTGGTTCGACCGGACCAACTATTTCCAGACGGTGCCGACTGGCGCGCTCGACCTGGCGCTGATGCTGGAAAGCGACCGCATGGGCCATCTCCTGGGCGCGGTGACGCAGGAGAAGCTCGATAACCAGATCGGCGTGGTCCAGAACGAGAAGCGGCAGGGCGACAACCAGCCCTACGGCCTCGTCCAGTACGAGCAGCTGGAGAACCTCTACCCCTCCGGCCATCCCTACCACCATTCCACGATCGGCTCGATGGAAGACCTGTCGAGCGCGACGCTGGAGGACGTGCGCAAGTGGTTCCGCGACCACTACGGGCCGAACAACGCGATCCTGGTGCTGGCGGGCGACATCGACACCGCGACCGCGCGCGAGAAAGTGACGAAGTGGTTCGGCGCGATCCCCGCCGGCCCGGCGATCGAGCCGGTCGAGGCGCCGGTGCCGACGCTGGCCGAACCCAAGGCGAAGACGATCTACGATCGCATCGCCAGCCCGCGCCTCTACCGCACCTGGGCCGTGCCCGGCCTCGACAACCCCGACTACCTGCCGCTGAGCATGGGGGCGACGGTCCTGGGCGGCCTCGCCAGTTCGCGGCTCGACAACGTGCTGGTGCGCGAAAAGCAGCTGGCCGTGCGGGTCGTCGCGAGCGCGCAGATCTTCGCCCAGGCGGGCCAGTTCATGGTCTATGCCGATGCCCGCCCCGGGGTGGACCAGGACGAATTGGCCGCCGCGCTGGACGCGGAGATCGCCCGCTTCATCGCCGAAGGGCCGACCGCCGACGAGCTGCAGCGCGCGACCACGACCTATGCCGCCGGCGAGATCCGCGGGCTGGAGCAGGTCGGTGGGTTCAATGGCAAGGCGCCGACGCTGGCCCAGGGCCTGCTCTATTCGGGCAACCCGGCCGAATACCGCGAAGTGCTGCAGGCGGCCGCCGCGATGACGCCCGAGCGCGTGCGCGAGGTGACGGCGCGCTGGCTCTCGCGGCCGGTCTTCGCGCTGACGGTGGAGCCGGGCGACCGGCAGGAAGGCGGCGAGCATCGCGGCGGCTTCTTCACCGGGGCCGAGGCGGGCAGCGGCGGCCTGGCCGGCCCGGCGTTCTATTCCGGCCCCTTCGCCATGCAGGCCGCCGCCGCGGCGGCCGAGGCGGACCGGTCGAGCCTGCCCGAAGTGGGCGAGCTGAAGCCGCTCGACTTCCCCGATATCGAGCGCGCGACCCTGTCGAACGGGATGGAAGTCTTCTTCGCCCGCCGCGACGCGGTGCCGACCGTTTCCGTGCGGGTGAACTTCGACGCCGGCTATTCGGCCGATCCGAAGGACCGGCTGGGCACCCAGTCGCTGATGCTCTCGCTGCTGGACGAAGGGACGCGGCGGCTCGATTCGACCGCGCTGGCGATCGCCAGGGAACGGCTCGGCGCCAGCCTCTATGCCTCGGCCGATGCCGACACGACCTCGGTCGGGCTCGACGCGCTGGCCCCCAACCTCGCGCCCTCGCTGGAGCTGATGGCCGAATATATCCGCCACCCCGCCTTCGACCCGCAGGAACTGGAGCGGGTTCGCGCCCGGCAGCTGACGCGGATCCAGAACGAGCTGAACAATCCCGGCGCGATCGCCCAGCGCGCGCTCGCCCCGATCCTGTTCGGCGAGCGCCATCCCTATGGCATCCCGCCCTCCGGCACCGGCCACGCCGAGGTGATCGAGACGCTCACCGTCGACGAGATCCGCGATTTCCACCGCACCTGGCTGCGGCCCGACAAGGCGCGCGTCTTCGTCGTGGGCGACACCACGCTGGGCGAAGTCACCCGCCTGCTGGAGGCGAGCTTCGGCGACTGGCAGGCCCCGGCCGAACCCGCGCCGGAGAAGAACTTCGACGCGCCGATCCCGCAGCAGGAATCGCGCGTGATCCTGATCGACCGGCCCAATTCGCCGCAGTCGGTGATCCTCGCCGGGCGCGTGCTCGAGCAGAAGGGGACCGACGACCTGGTCGTGCTGGGCGCCGCCAACGAGGTGTTCGGCGGCAGCTTCCTCAGCCGGATCAACATGAACCTGCGCGAGACGAAAGGCTGGTCCTACGGCGTGCGCAGCCTGCTGCAGCAGCCGCTCGACCGGTCGAGCTTCCTGATCTACGCCCCGGTCCAGGCCGACCGCACGGCGGATTCGATCGCCGAGCTGCGCAAGGACCTGTCGGCCTATACCGACGACCAGGGCGTAACCGCGGCCGAGCTGACCCGCCTCGTCAATGGCAACGTGCGCGAGCTGCCGGGCCGGTTCGAAACCTCGCGCGCGGTGCTGGGCGGCATGGTCA
This sequence comes from Pelagerythrobacter marinus, assembly GCF_034375205.1. Classification (NCBI taxonomy): domain Bacteria; kingdom Pseudomonadati; phylum Pseudomonadota; class Alphaproteobacteria; order Sphingomonadales; family Erythrobacteraceae; genus Pelagerythrobacter; species Pelagerythrobacter marinus. Next base: position 2,239,635 of record NZ_CP139719.1, read on the forward strand.
ACATCGTGACCTACGGCCGGCCGGACGACTATTACGAGACGCTGGCCGAGAAATACGCCGGCCTGACCGCGCCCCAGCTCGACGAGCAGGCCCGGGCGGCCTTCCTGGGCGAGGACCTGGTCTTCGTGGTCGTCGGCGACGCCTCGGTGGTCGAGCCCCAGCTCGAGGCGGTCGGCCTGCCGGTCGAGGTGCGCCGGGCCGAGACCGCCGAGGGCGAATGACCTCGTTGACATTGATGTAAGCAGGGGCGATTGCTAGGTTCGATTTCAACCGAGGAGATGACAATGTCTGTTGGCGGCACTTACGACTGCGTAACCAAGACCCCGATGGGGGAACAGAAGAGCACGTTCACCGTGGTCCCGAGCGACGACGGCACGACCTTCACCGGCCAGAACGCCGGCACGCTCGGCTCGATGGACGTGAAGGACGGCAAGATCGACGGCAACACGCTGACCTGGAAGATGGACATGACGGTGCCGATGCCGATGACGCTGGAAGGCAAGGCGACGGTCGAAGGCGACCAGCTGACCGGCACCGTCAACGCCGGCGCGTTCGGCGCCATGCCGATGACCGGCCAGCGCACCGGCTGATCTGCACGATCACCGAAAACCGAAGGGCCGCCGGAGCGTTTCCGGCGGCCCTTTTTTCGTTGTATTTTCTTTGCATCGCAGGCCTCGACCTGCCCAGACTGCCAGCACGGCACGGTTGCCCGGCCAGCTCGCTGCCCCTAGGCAAGCAGCCATCGGCCAGATTTCGATGACGACCCGCGCAGCATGAACACCGGCACCGGCGAACCGGCCATTCCCCTCGAGGCGACAGAGGCGCTGGCAACGCTTCAGCGCCGGATGGGACCAGCGCTGACGGCCGTTTATCTCCACGGTTCTGCCGTCGGCGAAGGGTTACGCGAACACAGCGACGTGGACCTGCTCGCCATCGTCGATCGACCGCCGAGCCCTGCTGCGCGGGTCGCGCTGGCGGAAGAACTCATGGCAATCTCCGGACATTATCCGGACGATCCGAGAGGGCGAAGACCACTCGAGGTTGCGATCGTCCAGCGCCGCGATCTCGAGAGACCGCCCTATCCGGCGCAATGCGTGTTCCTCTACGGCGAATGGCTGCGCCCGGCCATCGAACGCGGCGAAGTTCCGCAAGCCGGGCCGGATCCCGAGATCACCTTGCTCCTGGCCCAGGCGCGGCATGAAGCCCTGCCCCTGCTCGGCCCCGATATCGCCAACCTCGTGCCTGACGTGCCTTCGGACGACATCCGGCGGGCGATCGGCGATCTCCTGCCCACGCTTCTCGACACGATCGAAAGAGACGAGCGGAATGTGCTCCTCACGCTGGCCCGGATGTGGCTGACCCTCGCCACCGGCCGGTTTGTGTCCAAGAATGTCGCAGCCGACTGGGCGGTACCGCGCTTGTCCGCGCGGGGAGCACGCGCCCTGTCGCGCGCGCGAGACATCTATCTTGGCCAGGAAGGGGAGGTGGAAACCGGCAATCCGCGTCTGCGCGAAGCGGAGATACACCGGGCCGCGGCCGAGATGAGCGCCCGAATTCGCGCCTTTCGGCCATCGTCATCGTAAAGCGGCGTCTTAGCGGTCCTGGCGGCCCGTCGGGCCCGGCGGGGGCCTGCGGGACCGACCGCGCCTTACCCCAGCTTCGCCTTCAGCAGCTGGTTGACGACCGCCGGGTTGGCCTTGCCCTGCATGGCCTTCATCGTCTGGCCGACGAAGAAGCCGAAGAGCTTGTCCTTGCCGCCGCGGTATTCCTCCACCTTGTCGGCGTTCTTCGCCAGGATCTCGTCGATCGCGGCCTCGATCGCGCCGGTATCGCTGACCTGCTTCAGGCCTTCGCTCTCGGCGATCTCGCCCGGTTCGCGGCCGGTCTTGAGGACGATTTCGAAGATCTCCTTCGCCTGTCCGCCCGAAATCTCGCCGCCGGCCTGCATGGCCAGGATCGCGGCCTGGGCCTCGGCCGTGGCATGGGCGGGGTTCGCTTCGTCGCCCAGCGCGTTCATCACCCCCGGCGCGACCGAAAGCGACCAGTTGGCCACCTGGGTCGCGACCTCGCTCTCGCTCTTGCCAATACCCTTCGCGGTTGCGGCCAGCAGGGTTTCGAAACGGGCGAAGGTTTCGACCTCGGCCGTCAGTTCGCGCGCGTTGTAATCGCTGAGGCCGAGTTCCTCGACGTACCGGCGGCGCTTGGCATCGGGCAATTCGGGCAGCGAGGCCCGGCACTCGGCCAGGAAATCCTCGTCCAGCTCGAGCGGCAGGAGATCGGGATCGGGGAAATAGCGGTAATCGTGCGCGTCTTCCTTGCTGCGCATGGAGCGGGTCGTGCCGCTGTTCGGATCGAACAGCCGCGTTTCCTGCACCACCTTGCCGCCATCCTCGATCAGGTCCACCTGTCGGCGCGCCTCGTGCTCGATCGCCTGCATGACGAAGCGGACCGAGTTGACGTTCTTCGTCTCGGTCCGGGTGCCGAACTCCTCGCCCGGCTTGCGCACGCTGACGTTCACGTCGGCGCGCATCGATCCTTCTTCCATGTTCCCGTCGCACGACCCGACATAGCGCAGGATCGTGCGCAGCTTGCGAAGATAGGCGCCCGCTTCCGCCGGGCTGCGCATGTCGGGGCGGCTGACGATTTCCATCAGCGCCACGCCGCAGCGGTTGAGATCGACGTAGCTCATCGTCGGATGCTGGTCGTGCATCAGCTTGCCCGCATCCTGCTCGACATGGATACGCTCGATCCCGATCACCTTGTCTTCGCCGATACCGGCCTTCTCGTCCGCCTCGATCGTCAGCGAACCTTCGCCGACAAGCGGGTGGTAGAGCTGCGAGATCTGGTATCCCTGCGGCAGGTCGGCGTAGAAGTAGTTCTTGCGGTCGAACCGGCTCCAGGCGTTGATCTGCGCCTCGATCGCCATGCCGGTGCGGACCGCCTGGCGGATGCATTCGCGGTTCGGCACCGGCAGCATCCCCGGCATTGCCGCGTCGATCAGGCTGACCTGCGTGTTCGGCTCCGCCCCGAAGGCGGTGGAGGAGCCGGAAAAGAGCTTGGCGTTGGTCGTGACCTGGGCGTGGACTTCGAGGCCGATCACGACCTCCCATTCGCCGGTTGCGCCCTGGATGCGATAAGTGCTCATCATGTGATTCCGCGCATGTGGGCGGCGGTCGCCGCCATTTCCTCTTTCAGCATCTGCGTGGCGGGGCCTTCGACTTCCGCCTTCTCGCACACGTTGATAATGACTTCGGCATATTCGGGATACTTCCGCAGCTCGTAAGCTGCCGCCATCTTGGACGCGATGGAACTGTCCGCCCGGCCAAGGTGATCCATGATCTGGAAGAACCGCTGATATTGCTGGTGGCGCACCTCGCGCCGCTTGGCGAGGGCATATGTCACGGCCGACCAGGCCAGCGCGATCAGGGGCACAACCACGCCGCCCCATGCGATCCACTCGCCCGGGGTCGCCAGGTCCATCGTCACCACCACTTCTCCGGCTTCGCGTCGAAGCCCGCGCGCCGTTCGATCGCGAGGCCGGCGTTGAGCACGCCCTGTTCATCGAACGGCTTGCCGACAAGCTGCAGGCCCAGCGGCAGACCGTCGCGATTGAGCATGGCGGGCACGCTCATCGCCGGCAGGCCGGCGAGGCTGGCGGGCACGGCGAAGACGTCGTTCAGGTACATCGCCAGCGGATCGTCGGCCTTTTCGCCCAGCGGGAAGCTGGCGGTCGGCGTCGTCGGCGCCAGGATCACGTCGCATTCGGCCCAGGCCCGTTCGAAATCGCGCGCGATCAGCGTGCGGATCTTCTGCGCCTGGTTGTAATAGGCGTCGTAGAACCCGGCCGAGAGCACGTAAGTCCCGATCAGGATGCGCCGCTTCACCTCGTCGCCGAACCCTTCGGCACGGGTCGCGGCATACATGTCCTGCAGGCCCGCGGCCTTGCCCGCCGCGTCCACCGGCAGCTCGCGCAGTCCGTAGCGCACGCCGTCATAGCGGGCGAGGTTGCTGGAGGCTTCGGCCGGGGCAATGATGTAGTAGGCGGGCAGCGCGTACTTGGTGTGCGGCAGCGAGATATCGACGATCTCCGCCCCGGCATCGCGCAGCCACTGCTTGCCGCGTTCCCAGCTGTCGAGGATTTCCGGGTCGGTCCCGTCCATCCGGTATTCGCGCGGGATGCCGACTTTCCTGCCGCGCAGATCGTCCGACAGGCCGGCTTCCCACGCGGGCACCGGCAGGTCGAGGCTGGTCGAATCCTTCGGGTCGAAACCTGCCATCGCGCCCAGCATGATCGCGCAATCGGCCACGTCGCGCGCCATCGGCCCGGCCTGGTCGAGGCTGGAGGCGAAGGCGACCACGCCCCAGCGGCTGCACCGGCCATAGGTCGGCTTGATCCCGCAGATCCCGGTAAAGGCCGCCGGCTGGCGGATCGAGCCGCCGGTGTCGGTGCCGGTCGCCGCGGCCGCGATGCGGGCTGCGACCGCGGCCGAGGAGCCGCCCGACGAGCCGCCCGGCGCGAGCGGGCTGTTCCCGCCGTCCTTGCGCCGCCAGGGGCTGACGACATTGCCGAAATGGCTCGTTTCGTTGGAAGAGCCCATGGCGAACTGGTCGAGGTTGAGCTTGCCCAGCATCCCCGCGCCGGCATTCCACAGGTTCTGCGACACCGTGCTTTCGTAGCGGGGGACGAAGCCTTCGAGGATGTGGCTCGCGGCGGTGGTCTGCACCCCCTCGGTCGCGAACAGGTCCTTCATCCCGATCGGCACGCCGGCCATCGGCCCCAGCTCGCGGCCCGCCGCGCGATCGGCATCGACCCGCTCGGCCGCTTCGATCGCCTTGTCCGGCGTGGCGACGATGAAGGCGTTGAGCGCGCCCGCGCCCGCGACCGCCGCGTTGAAGGCTTCCGCCACTTCGCGGGCGGTGAAATCGCCGGCCGCGACCCCGTCGCGGATCGCCTTGACGCCGAGTTCGGTCAGTTCGGTCATGATGCGTGGTCCTGGACTTGGCGGTTCCCGAAACGCTCGCGGTTGAACCGCGGCGCGGGACGATCGGGGGCAAGCGCCGGCATCGTCACTCGATCACCTTCGGCACGCCGAAGAAACCGTGTTCCGCCGCCGGGGCATTGGCCAGCACGTCGTCGCGCCGGTTGCCCCCGGTCAGCGGGTCCGCGTCGACCTCGTCCGCGCGCAGGCGCAGGCTGTTGGGGATCACGGCGGTCATCGGCTCGACCTGCGACGTATCGACTTCGCCGAGCTGTTCGACCCAGTCGAGGATCTGCGACAGCTCGGGCGCCATGCGCGCCAGCTCGTCCTCGCTCATCTTGATGCGGGCCAGCGAGGCGATCTTCGCCACGGTGGTCTGGTCGACGGACATGCGGATTTGCCCTTCGTGCTGGAAAGGATTGCGGATAGCCGGGGCGCTAGCAGCGCGCCGGGCGGCATTCAAGCTGGCATGCCGATGCCGGGGCGGCACCGCGGCGCAGCGCCGGGCGGCGGTTACTCGCCCGGTTGCGGCGCGCCGGCGCCCTGGCCCTGCTGCTGCATCTGCATCATCTGCTGCATGGCCTGCATCCGCTGCTGGAACTGCTCGAAGGGCATGAAGTCGAGCAGCTCCACCTCGAACACCAGGTCGCTGTTCGCCGGAATGGCGACTTCGCCGGTCATCGGGTTGACCTTCTCTTCCCCGCCATAGGCTTTCTCGGCCGGGATCTCGACCAGGTACTTGCCGCCCTTCTGCATCTTCACCGCGCCTTCGCGGAACCCCTCGATCATCCCTTCCAGCGGCAGCGGGGTCGCCTGGCCTTCGTCGAAGACCGTGCCGTCGGCCAGCTTGCCGGTATAGTTGACCAGGACGACGTCGTCGGGCGCGGGGCTCGCGCCTTCGCCCGCCTCGACCACCTCGACCGAGACGCCTTGCGGCACCGCCGCCCAGGCGAGCCCGCCGGCGAGCAGGATCGCGACGAGGACGCCCAGCCACAGCTTGATCAGGCTGCCCCTGGCGATGGGCTGGATCGGAACGCGGGTTACTTCGGTCATGCAAGGTTCCTGAAATGCGAAAGGGCGCGGGAATCGCTTCCCGCGCCCTGTAGGCTTAACGCTGCTGTGGGTTCAAGCGCGAAGCATCGCCGCGCGCCCCGCCGGGGGCGCGGGCCGCACCTTACTTGGCGCCGTCACGCTCCGCCCGCTTGCGTTCCAGCTTGCGCGCGCGGCGCACGGCGGCGGCCTTCTCGCGCGCGCGCTTTTCGCTGGGCTTCTCGTAATGGCGGCGCAGCTTCATTTCGCGATAGACGCCTTCGCGCTGCAGCTTCTTCTTGAGCGCGCGCAGGGCCTGGTCGACGTTGTTATCGCGAACGATGATCTGCATGAATTCAAACACCTCACAGCAACGGCGCAGAGCCCGCACAGCGCGGGGGATGCGCCTTTACGAATCAAACGAAAAACGCGCCGAATCCGTTCCGGACCGGCTCGAACCAGCGGGCACATAGGCAAATCCGCGCGAATTGGCAAGCCGCCCGCGTGATCGGCGCGGCAACGTCCATGGCAGGCCCCATGACAGGCCCCATGGCATGTGGTGCGCGCACGCGGCGGCGAAGGGCCCCGGCCGGTGCGGCGAAAGGCGCGCCCGCGGCCATCTCGATCCTCGACCTCGCCCCGTTTTGACCCTAAGGGCGGCGCATGACAAGCGTTTCACCGATCGCGGCCAGCCTCTACGTCTTCGTCGGCGGCGGCGCCGGGGCGATCCTGCGTTACCAGGCCGGCCGCTTGCTGACCCACCTGCTCGGCCCCCAGGCCGTGACCGCCTTCCCCTGGGCCACGCTGGCGGTCAACGTCATCGGCGGCTGCGCGATGGGCCTGCTCGCCGGATGGCTGGCGCGCCACGGCGGCGGATCGGCGGGCGAACAGTGGCGCCTGCTCGCCGGGGTCGGCCTGCTGGGCGGCTTCACCACCTTTTCCGCCTTCAGCCTGGAGCTGATGCTGCTGATCGAGCGGGGCCAGCCCTGGCTGGCGGCGACTTACGCGCTGGTCTCGGTCCTCGCCGGGCTGACCGCGCTCTACGTCGGCCTGATCGCGATGCGGATCGCGGCATGAGCGAGCGCGACGCCCCCGATCGGCGCTCTCCCCCGCGTTCGGGCGCGCGCGCCGAATCGCACAAGGTCCGCCAGTTCACCGTCGATCCCGACGACGACGGCATCCGGCTGGACCGGTGGTTCAAGCGGCACCTGCCGCAAGTCGGCTTCGCGACGATTTCGAAGTGGGCGCGCACCGGGCAGGTCCGGGTCGATGGCGGCCGCGCCCGGCCCGAAGATCGCCTGGCCGCCGGGCAGACGGTGCGCGTGCCCCCGGGAGGCGAGGCGCCACATCGCAAGCCGCGCGCCCGGCGCCCGCTGACCGAGGCCGAGATTGCCGAGGCGCAGGCCATGCTCATCGCCGAGACGAAATCGGCGATCGTGCTCAACAAGCCGCCCGGCCTCGCCACCCAGGGCGGCAGCAAGACCCACCGCCACGTCGACGGCCTGCTCGACGCCTTCGCCCCGGGGGAGGACGATCCGCGCCCGCGCCTCGTCCACCGGCTGGACAAGGATACCAGCGGCGTCCTGCTGGTCGCGCGCACCCCGGGCAGCGCGGCATCTTACTCCAAGCGGTTCGCGGGGCGCAGCGCGAAGAAAGTCTACTGGGCGCTCGTCGTCGGCGTGCCCGACGTGGCCGAAGGAACGATCGACGCCCCCCTGGCCAAGCAGCCGGGCACCGGGGGCGAGAAGATGCATGTCGACGAGGAAGGCGGCCAGCGCGCGGTCACCCGCTATCGCGTGGTGGACCGGGCGGGCAAGAAGGCAGCCTGGGTGGAGTTGGAGCCGCTGACCGGGCGCACCCACCAGTTGCGCGTGCACATGGCCGCGATCGGCCACCCGATCGTCGGCGACGGCAAGTACGGCGGTCAGGAAGCCTTCCTGACCGGCAGCGTCAGCCGCAAGATGCACCTGCATGCGCGCCGCCTGATCATCGATCAGCCCGCCAGCGGCGGGAAACCCGGCGGCAAGCTGGACGTGACCGCCGAACTGCCCGAACACTTCGCCGCCTCGATGGAACAGCTCGGCTTCGATCCCGCGGCGAGCCCGGCCGAGCCGCTGCGCGAGGCACCGCCCGAACGCTCGCGCGCCGAGAAGAAGCAGGCCGCCCGCCAGCACGCCAAGCAATATCGCAAGGCCCGGCGCGGCGAGCGGCGCCAGCGCGGCGACGCGGGCGGCAGGCCGAAGCGGCCCGGCGGCGGAAAGGGGCGGCGCAAGTGACGGTGCGGCTCGCGGTATTCGATTGCGACGGCACGCTGGTCGACGGGCAGGCACCGATCTGCAACTCGATGGAAACCGCCTTCGCCAGCGCCGGCCTGCCCGCGCCCGAACGGCACGCGATCCGGCGGATCGTCGGCCTCAGCCTGCCGCAGGCGGTGCGCCTGCTCGCGCCCGAGGCGGAGGAGGAGCGCCGTCGCCACGCGGTCGAGGCCTACAAGGAGGCGTTTCGCGCCTGCCGGCTCGACGGCACGCTGGAAGAGCCGCTGTTCGACGGCATTGCCGAAGCGATCGCCGGCCTGGCCGGGCGCGGGTGGACGCTGGGGGTCGCGACCGGCAAGTCCGACCGGGGGCTGACGAGCTGCCTTGCCACCCATGGCCTGGCCGAACGTTTCGTGACTCTCCAGACCGCCGACCGGCACCCGTCCAAGCCCCACCCCGCCATGCTGGAAGCCGCCCTGGCCGAAGCCGGCGCGCTGGCAGACGACGCGGTGATGATCGGCGACACGACCTTCGACATGGAAATGGCCCGCGCCGCGGGCGTGCGCGCGGTCGGGGTCGCCTGGGGATACCACAGCGAAGACGAACTGCGCGAGGCGGGGGCCGCGCTCGTCGCCTCCCACCCCGCCGAACTGGAGGACCTGCTGCCATGAACGATCCCGCCATGGGGCGCCATTTCGCGATCGTCGCGGTCCGTTTCACCGGCATTGCCTTCATCCTCCTCGGCATTCTCGCGCTGCGCGGGGCGATTGATCTTGCCGACGGGGTCGGCTACGTCCTGATCGCGGTCGGCCTGCTCGAGGTCTTCCTCGTGCCGATGATCCTCGTCCGCCGGTGGAGGACGCCGCGGCAATGAAGCGTTTCTACCGCGAAGTCTCGGTCGCGCCGCAGGCGGACGGCTGGCGCGTCGCGCTCGACGGGCGGGCGATCAGGACCCCGCTCGGCGCCCCGCAGGTCGTGCCCACGCGGGCCCTGGCGGAGGCGATGGCGGACGAATGGCGCCGGCAGGGGGAAACGATCGATACCGCCGGCTTCGTCCTGCGCGACCTGGCCGATTACGCGATCGACGTCGTCCGGGGCGATCGCGCGGCCGCGATCGACGGCCTGCTCGCTTTCGCGCAAACCGATACGCTGTGCTACCGCGCCGATCCCGAGGACGCGCTCTATCGCCGCCAGCACGAGGTCTGGGAACCGCTGGTGACCGCGCTGGAGGCGCGCGAGGGGGTGCGCCTCGAACGGGTCAGCGGGGTGATCCACCGTCCGCAGCCGGCCCCGACGCTGGCCGCCCTGCGCGCCCGGCTGGAGGGGGCGGACGACTTCGCCCTGTCAGGCGTCCACGCGATGGCATCGCTCGCCGCCTCGCTCTGCGTCGCGCTGGCCGCGCTGCACGACGATGCCGATGCCGAGGCGCTGTGGAACGCGGCCAATCTGGAAGAAGACTGGCAGGCCGAGCTGTGGGGCCGCGACGAGGAAGCCGCCGCCCGCCGCGACCAGCGCCGCACCCGCTTCCTGGCCGCCAGCGAGTTCGCCGCGCTGGCGCGGCGCCAGGAGGGAGCGGCCTAGCCCGAGGCGGTGGGGCCTATGGAATCGCTATATCGACGGGGCCGAGGCAGCGGCGGCCCGAAGGACATCAGCCCAGCCAGTCGGCGACCTGGCCGGCGACGTCGTTGGCCGCGCGGTTGAGCGCGGGGCCGACCTCGGCCGCCTCGGGCGCGACGGCGGGGATCACGCTTTCGAACCGGCGCGTCTCTATTCCCCGGTCGGCGGTGTCGCGGATCGCGTCGAAGCGCACGACGACCGAGGACGTGGCCGCATCGTAGCCGAAATCGCGCAGCACGCCGCGCAGCTGGGTGCTCGGCGTCAGCGCCGGATCGTCCGAATCGATCACCACGCGCGCGGTGCGGGTGCGGATCGTTTCGGCCAGGAGCGTGCGGAACAGCCGGGCCGGCTTGTCCACCCAGACCGCGTCTTTCAGATAGGCGAGGCTGGCATCGTCCACCCGCACCGGCACGCGCACGACGTCCAGCCGCGCGGGCGCATCGGGCACGATGATCGCGAGCGAGCCCGCGGCCGTGCCCGCCGCGCCCGATCCCGCCGGGGCCTGCGCCGTCGGCGTCAGCGTCAGCAGGCTTTCGGGCGGTTCGCTGCCGAAGCTGACGCACCCGGCCAGCGCGGCGAGCGCCGCGAGCGCCGGAAAGGTCCTGGTTGTCGCGCGCATGGCCTTCCCCTGTCGTCCGGCGCCGGTCATGGTTCGTAATCGGGCAGCTTCTGCCCCTCGATCAGCGAGCCGGCGCCCTGGGTTTCGATCTTCTCGGTCACCTTGCGCAGCGCCTTGCTGGTCGCCCGCAAGTCCTGCAGCGCGGCCTCCGCCGCGGGCAGCGTGCTTTCGCTCAGCTGGCGCGTGGCGGGCTGCGCCTGTTCCATCGTCTGGGTCAGGGCATTGGCCGCCGTCTCCGCCGAAGTGAGGGTGGAGCGCAGCTGCGTCGCCAGCGATTGCCCTTCCTGGTTCAGCAGGCGGTCGGTCGATCCCATGACTTTCTCGAACGCGTCCAGCGCCTCGCTCGATTCGCGCAAAGTCACCTGCAGTTCGGCCATCGTGCGTTCGATCTGCGGCGCGGTCTGCGCGAGGTCGGCCGTCATCCGGTTGGTGTTGCGCAGGATGCCCGCGATCTCGCCCTGGTTCTCGTCCGAGAGGAGCATTGTCAGCCGCTCGGTCAGCGTGGCGAGCCGTTCGAGCAGCAGGGGCGCATTGGCGAGCAGTTCGCCCAGGCCGCCCGGCTTGGTCGGGATCACCGGCACGCCTTCGGGGCAGGCGGTATGGCCCGCCCCGTCGGCACAGGTCAGCGCCGGGGCATCGCGCCGCGCGCCGTCGAGCAGGATCGTCGAAACCCCGGTGAACGAGCCCTGGATCGTCGCGGTCGTGCCGACGCGGATCGGCACCTCGTCCTTCACCTTGACGCGCACGCGCACGAACTGGGGATCGGTTTCCCACAGCGCGATCTGGCTCACCTGCCCCACCGGGACGCCGGCGAAGGAGACTTGCGAGCCGTTTGCCAGCCCGGCCACCGATTGCTTGAAGAAGATGTCGTATTCGTCCTGCGCGCCCTGCCCCAGGCGGGCGAGCCAGACGAAGAACAGCGCGGCACCGGCCAGCAACGCCAGCGTCACGGCCCCTACCCAGACATGATTTGCGCGTGTTTCCATGTAAGCAAGCTACCTCGCGCCCCTATGCCCCGCCTCGCGGGGGATTGTCCATCGTTTCGGCGTCCGACTGGCGCTGCTTGCTGTCGCGCGCGGCGCGGCCGCGCGGGCCGTTGAAGTATTCGTCGATCCACGGGTGGTCGGTTTCGAGCAGCTCGGGAATCGTGCCGACCGCGATCACCCGGCGATCGGCGAGCACCGCCACCCGGTCGCAGATCTCGTAAAGCGTATCGAGATCGTGCGTGATCAGGAACACCGTCAGCCCCAGCGTCTGCTGCAGTTCGCGGGTCAGGCGGTCGAACTTGGCCGCGCCGATCGGGTCCAGCCCGGCGGTCGGCTCGTCGAGGAACAGCAGCTCCGGGTCCAGCGCCAGCGCGCGCGCGAGCCCGGCGCGCTTGCGCATCCCGCCCGAAAGCTCCGACGGGTACTTGCTCACCGCGTCTTCCGGCAGGCCGGAGAGCACGACCTTGTACCGCGCGATCTCGTGCAGCAGGTCGGGCTCTATCTCGGGATAGAACTGCTTGAGCGGGACCTCGACGTTCTCCCCCACGGTGAGGGTGGAGAACAGCGCGCCGCCCTGGAACAGGACGCCCCAGCGGTTGCGCAGGCCCAGGTTCTCGTCCGGCTCGGCATCGGTGATCGATCGTCCGAAGACCTCGATATCGCCCGCATCGGGCGTCTGCAGCCCGATGATCGACCGCATGAGGACCGACTTGCCGGTGCCCGATCCGCCGACCACGCCGAGGATTTCCCCCCGGTTGACGGTGAGCGAGAGATCCTCGTGGATCGTCTGCTCGCCGAACCGGTTCACCAGCCCTTCCACCACGATCGGGTGATCGCCGCGAAACCGCTCGTACCGGCCGAGGCCCCGGGCCTCCCGTTCGCTTTCGTCCTCGCTCATCCCCATCCGATCTCGGTGAAGAACACCGCGAAGAAGGCATCGAGCACGATGACCATGAAGATCGCCTGGACGACGGCCTTGGTCGTCTTCAGCCCGACCTGTTCCGAATTCCCCTGGACCTGCAGGCCCTGGTAACAGCCGGTCAGCGCGACGATCAGGCCGAAGACCGGCGCCTTGGCCAGCCCGACGTAGAGATCGTAGAGCGGCACGACTTCCTGGATCCGGCTGAGGAAGGTGAAGAACGGGATGCCCAGCATCAGGTCGCCGATCACCGCCCCGCCGACGATCGCGATGCACGAAGCGAAGAAGCCGAGCAGCGGCATCATCAGCACGGCGGCGAGGATGCGCGGGATCACCAGCGCCTCTATCGGCGAAATGCCGATCGTGCGCATGGCATCGACTTCCTCGGTCAGTTTCATCGTGCCCAGCTGCGCGGCGAAGGCGCTGCCCGAACGGCCGGCGACCATGATCGCCGTCATCAGCACGCCCAGTTCGCGCAAGGTGATCCGGCCGACGAGGTTGATGGTCAGCGTCTCGGCCCCGAACTGCGCCAGCTGGACCGCGCCCTGCTGCGCGATGACGATCCCGATCAGGAAGCTCATCAGCCCGATGATCGGCAGCGACGACACGCCGACCAGCTCCATCTGGCGCACCAGCGCGCGCCCGCGAAAGCGCGACGGGTGCCGCACGATGCCCAGCGCCGCGACCAGGATCTGGCCCAGGAAGCCGACGATGCCGACAAAACCGCTGCCCAGTTCGCGCACGATCGCGCCCACTTCGGACGGGACGCGCAGGTACGCCGGCACCCGCTCGGGCCGGATCTCGGCCCCTTCGCCCAGTTGGCCGACGGCCTTGAGCAGGCGCTGCGCGCGTTCGCTGGCGCCGGCGATCTGCGCGCCGTGGCGCGCGGCGAGGCTGCTGGCGATCCAGGCCCCGACGGTGTCGATCTCGCTCACCCCGGAAAGGTCGATCACGGCAAGCTCGCGCTCTATCCCGCGCAAGTCCTGGTCCACCGCGCCGATCGTGGACACCAGGTAAGGCCCCGAAAGGACGAGGCGCGCGCCCTCGCCGCCCCTGTCTTCGACCTCGTAGAGCGCCCCTTCGTGCATCGTCAGCGACCTATGCGGGCAAACGCGGGCCACTACAAGCCGCCATTCGTGACATGTTGCGCCGCCGCGCACCCGCTGGCAAAGGCCCGGGCCTATGAGCACCGAGCTTCCCAAGACATTCGACCCGGCCGACATCGAGGCGCGCTGGTACGCGCACTGGGAAAAGGGCGGCCTGTTCCGGCCAGAGCGCCCGGATGCGGAGCCGTTCACGATCGTCAACCCGCCGCCGAACGTCACCGGCAGCCTGCATATCGGCCACGCGCTCGACAACACGCTGCAGGACATCGTCGTGCGGTACGAGCGGCTGCGCGGCAAGGACGCGCTGTGGGTCGTGGGCACCGACCATGCCGGCATCGCCACCCAGATGGTGGTCGAACGCCAGCTGGAGGCGCAGCAGGACAAGCGGAGCAACTATTCGCGCGAAGACTTCGTGAAGAAAGTCTGGGAATGGAAGGAGGAAAGCGGCGGCACGATCACGCGCCAGCTGCGCCGCCTGGGCTGTTCGATGGACTGGAGCCGTGAACAGTTCACCATGAACCCCGAGTTCAGCCGCGCGGTGACGAAAGTCTTCGTGGACCTGCACCGGAAGGGCCTGATCTACCGCGACAAGCGGCTGGTGAACTGGGACCCGAAGCTGAAGACCGCGATCAGCGACCTGGAAGTCGAAACGCGCGACGTGAAGGGCCATTTCTGGCATTTCAGGTATCCGCTGGCCGACGGGGTCACGCTCGACGACGGGCGGGATTTCATCGAGGTCGCGACCACGCGCCCCGAAACCATGCTGGCCGACATGGCCGTGGCCGTCCACCCCGACGATGAACGCTACAAGGGCGTGGTCGGCAAGCACGTGATCCTGCCGATCACCGGCCGCCGCGTGCCGGTGGTGGCGGACGAACACGCCGACCCCGAACTGGGCAGCGGCGCGGTGAAGATCACGCCGGGGCACGACTTCAACGATTTCGAAGTCGGCAAGCGCGCCGGGATCGCGCCTGCCGACATGCTCAACATGCTCGATGCCGAAGGCAACGTGTGCCAGACGGCAGACGGCCGCGTGCCCGACGAATTCCTCGGCCTCCACCGATTCCGCAAGGATGGCGAGGACGGCGCGCGCGAACTGGTGGTCCGCCGGCTGAAGGAACTGGGCTGCCTGATCCCGCACGTCGCGAAGGACAAGGACGGCAACGCGGTCGAACACGATGCCGAACCGCGCGTGATCGCCACCCCCTTCGGCGACCGCGGCGGCGTGGTGATCGAACCCTGGCTGACCGACCAGTGGTATGTCGATGCGGAAAAGCTGGCCCAGGCCCCGATCGAGGCGGTGCGTTCGGGCGCGATCGAGATCGTCCCGAAAAGCTGGGAAAAGACATTTTTCAACTGGATGGAGAACATCCAGCCCTGGTGCGTCAGCCGCCAGCTCTGGTGGGGCCACCGGATCCCGGCTTGGTACGATGCCGAAGGCCGGGCCTACGTCGCCACCAGCGAAGAGGAAGCCCAGGCCCAGGCCGGCGAGGGCGTCGGCCTGACGCGCGACCCCGACGTGCTCGACACCTGGTTCTCCTCCGCGCTGTGGCCTTTCGCCACGCTCGGCTGGCCGGAAGAGACCGACCTGCTCGCCAAGCACTATCCGAACGATCTGCTGATTTCCGGCTTCGACATCCTGTTCTTCTGGGATGCGCGGATGGCCATGCAGGGGATGCATTTCCTGGGCGAAGCGCCGTGGAAGCGGCTCTATCTCCACGGCCTCGTGCGCGCGGCGGACGGTTCGAAGATGTCGAAATCCAAGGGGAACACGGTCGATCCCCTCGGCCTGATCGACAAGTACGGCGCCGATGCCCTGCGCTTCTTCATGGCGGCGATGGAAAGCCAGGGCCGCGACATCAAGATGGATGAAAGCCGGGTGGAGGGCTATCGCAACTTCGCCACCAAGCTGTGGAACGCGGCCCGCTTCTGCCAGGCCAACGGCATCGGCGGCAGCGCCACGATCGCCGCGCCAGAAGCGAAGCTAGCGGTCAACCGCTGGATCGTCGGCGAAGTGGTCGAAACGCTGGCCCTGCTCGACAAGGCGATGGCCGATCTGCGCTTCGACGCGGCGGCCAATGCGATCTATCACTTCGTGTGGGACACGTTCTGCGACTGGTACCTGGAACTGATCAAGGGCCAGGTGGACGAGGAAACGCGCGCCGTGGCCGGCTGGGCGCTCGACCAGATCCTCGTCATGCTGCACCCGTTCATGCCCTTCATTACCGAGGAGCTGTGGCACGAACTGGCCCCCGCGGGCCAGCCGCGCCCCTACGAACTGATCCTCGCCAGGTGGCCCGCGCCCGAAGCGCAGTGCGATGCCGCGGCCAAGGCGGAAGTCGAATGGCTTATTTCATTGATCAAAGATCTTCGATCGGTCCGAACGGAAATGAACGTGCCTCCATCAGCTCGCACCGAGCTGCTGGTTCACAACGATACCGCGACTGATGGGCTGAAGATTGCAGCTAACCCGCGAATCGATCTCGAAAAGAAAATGCGAAGGAATGCAAAGTCGCTTTATAGGCTTGGCAGGATTGGATCCGTACATTTCGCTATGAGTGGCACGGCGTTCTACACCGAAACAGGAGAAGACATTGATCGCACTGATTACAGCTTCAAAGGCAAACGAGCGATCCAAGTCGTTTCGTCCGATGTCACGTATTCTGTTCCGCTAGAAGGTTTGATCGATTTTGAGGCCGAAAAGGCGCGCCTCGCCAAGGCGCTCGCCGCGGCGGAGAAAGAGGCGAAGTCGCTCGAAGGGCGGCTGAACAACGCCAATTTCGTCGAACGGGCCAAGCCCGAAGCGGTCGAAAAGGCCCGCGCCGACCACGCCCACCACACCGCCGAGGCCGCGCGGCTGAAGGCGGCACTCGAACGGCTGGGCTAGGCGGCGCACCGGTCAGAACGCACCGCCCAACCTGCCGTCATGCTGAACTCGTTTCAGCATCCATCGCGCCTCCGTGTACCGTCGGTGCCGGAGGAAGGATGGACCCTGGGGCGAAGCTGGCCCAAGGCCAAACAAGTTCAGGGTGACGGCGCTCGTGGCGCCGACCGCACCCCAGCGGCTTCCTCCCTGCCGGACAGCGAGGATTTTCCTACATCGGCGGATTGTGCGATGGGGTGGGCATGACTCGCCCCATCCCCTTCCCCGCCGCCGGTTCTGCCGGGCGCGCGCAGGGTGGATTTTTTTGCCCCAGGACAGTGGTCCATGCGGTCCATGTCTCAACATATCATCGGCGCGGGCGATGCCGCTGACGCTGGCGACGCAATCGCCGGGGGAGCCGGAGATCTTCGCCTCGCTGCAGGGCGAAGGGCCGAGCGCGGGGATGCCGGTGGCGTTCCTGCGGCTGTCGCGCTGCAACCTTGCCTGCCAGTGGTGCGACACCGCCTATACCTGGCACTTCGCCGGCGACGAGCGCCCGCATCGCTCGGGCGAGACGTTCGACCGCAAGGCGAACCAGCTCGTGCTGGGGGAAGCGGACGTCGCGAGCCGGATCGCCGCGCTGGGCCAGGGGCGCCTGGTGATCACCGGGGGCGAGCCGCTGCTCCAGGGCGGCGCGCTGGCGCGGATGCTCGAACACCTGCCCGATATCGCGGTGGAAGTGGAAACCAACGGCACGGTCACCGCGCCGCCCCGGCTCGACGTCAGGATCGATCAGTACAACGTCAGCCCCAAGCTGGCGCATAGCGGCAACCCGGCGGACCTCGCCCTGCTGCCCGAACGGCTGGATGCCTATGCCACCGATCCGCGGGCCTGGTTCAAGTTCGTGATCGCCGCGCCGGGCGACGTGGACGAGGTGCTCGCCCTCCAGGCGCGCTATCGCTTCCGCCCGGACCGCGTGTTCCTGATGCCCGAGGGGACCGACAGTGCGACCTTGCGCGCGCGCGCCGAATGGCTCGCGCCGCTATGCCTCGAACACGGTTTCCGGATGAGCGACCGCCTGCATATCCACCTCTACGGCGATACGCGGGGGACGTGAGCGGGCTAGCGCCCCTGCGAACGCCAGCGGCGCACGACCCGCTCGACCACTTCGTCCTCGCCGCCGCCCCTGCGCCACAGCTCGACGAAGCTCGGGTCTTCGGAAGCGGGGCGCTTGGCGTCTTCCAGCGCGTCGAAGTTGACCCGCATCGGGATCGCCACGCCTTCGCCGCAGATGATGCATTCGCGGTTGCGCAGCGCCGGGATCGAATCGAGGAACCCGCGCGCGCCCTCGGGCATGGCGGCCTTGACGAAGGCCTGGTCGCGCTCGTTGTTGAGGCGCATCGACAGGATCGTGCCGCATTGCGACAGGACCCCTTCGGCAAGGTCCGACGGGCGCTGCGTGATCAGGCCCAGGCTGATGCCGTACTTGCGCCCTTCCTTCGCGATCCGCCCCAGGATGTTGCCCACCGACGACCCTTCGGCATTGGCCTCGCTCGGCACGTATCGGTGCGCTTCCTCGCACACCAGCAGGATCGGCCGGGTTTCCTCGTCGCGGGCCCAGATCGCGAAATCGAACACCAGCCGGCTGAGCACCGCCACCACCGTCGCGGTGATGTCGGACGGGACGCCGGACACGTCGATGATCGAGATCGGCTTCCCCTCCCCCGGCATGCGGAAGATCTTGCCGATGAATTCCGCCATCGTGTCGCCCACCAGCATCCCGGAGAACATGAACTGGTACCGCGGATCGCCGCGCAGTTCCTCCAGCTTGGTCTTGATCCGCATGTAGGGCGCGGAAGACGTCGCCTTGTCGAGCCGGCCCATCTCGTTCTGCAGCTCGGCGGCGAGGTCGGACAAGAGATAGGGGATCGGCGAATCGACGGTGATCTTGCCCATCGCTTCGGCCATGCGGTTCTTCGACCGCGCGGCCAGCAGGCACTTGGCCAGGATGTCCATGTCCACCTGGCGCTCGTTCCCGCTCGACGTCAGCAACGCCTCGCAGTGTTCCTCGAAGTTCATCAGCCAGTAGGGCAGCTGGAGGTTCGAGACGTCGAGGATCAGGCCGCCCTGCCCGAACGCCGCGGCATATTCGCCGTGGGGATCGATCATCACGACATGCCCGTCGGGCGCCGATTCGCAGATCCGGTGGAGGATCAGCGCGGCGGCGGTGGACTTGCCGGTCCCGGTCGAGCCGAGCAGCGCGAAGTGCTTGCCCAGCAGGGCATCGACATAGAGCCCGGCGCGGATGTCGCGCGTGGGATAGACGGTGCCGATCTCGATGCTGGCGCGGCCGTCGCTGGAGTAGATCTGGCGCAAGTCGGCGGTGCTGGCCGGGTAGATCTTCGCCCCCGGGACGGGAAAGCGGGTGACGCCGCGGCGGAAGCCCCGGACGCGGCCGGTCAGCTTCTCCTCGGTCCCTTCGCCCAGGAAATCGACATCGGCCAGGATGCCCCCGCCCGAACGGCGATCCTGCCGCTGGTTGCGCACGCTGGCGAGCAGCCAGGCGTTGCCGATGCGGATCTTGATCTGGCTGCCGACCTGGCCGGCCAGCGCGACCGAGGGGTCCTCGTCCGACATGCACTGGTTGAGGCGCCCGATATCGAGCGCGACCTGCGCTCCTGCACCGGCGACCTCGGTCACCACCCCGATGGGCAGCGCCGCGTTGTCGTCGACGCGCTGGGCGGGCCGGGGCGAGTTGGGCGGAGGGGAAGCGGGCCTTTGCGGTTCCGCCGGCTGCGCCTGGCCGACCGCGCGCAGCGGCGCGGCGGTGGGACTGCCGGCGTCCGCGTGGGTGGACGGCCGGCGCCGGGCGGGACTGCCGTGGCCAAGATCGGTCATGGAATGGTCGTTTCCTTCGCTCTTCCCCGCCCGCGTGGCTAGCCCGCGCTGGGTTAAGATCGGGTCAACGCCGGGGCGTGAGGAGGGTGGCGAACGGGCGGCGAAAGGGCGCGTCAGATCATCGCGAAGAGGCGGCCCGCGATCCAGCCCGTGCCGACCGACATCAGCACGGCGAGCAGGCCGTAGAGCAGCGACTGGCGCTCCGCGAAGACTTCGACGAAGCGTTCGAAGCCGACCTTGCGCACTTCCACCTCGGCAATGGCCGAGGCGATCACGCGCCCGCGGGTGATGGCAAACGTCTCCGCCGTGTAGGTGCCCGTCTGCACGTTGGACGGCAGGCTGATCCGCGCCTGGTAGAGCACCTGTTCGCTGATCTGCACCCCGTCGGTCACTTCCTTGTAGAGCCCCTGGCGGCGGCGCAGGTCGACCAGCCCGGCGGTGAAGCGCGCCTGTTCTTCGGGATCGATCGTGCCGCTGGGGGAGAGCTGGAGATGATCGAGGCCCAGTTCGTAGATCACGGCCGTGCGCTCGTCGACGAGGTCGTCGATCGGGCGCGAAGAGGCGATCGCGAAGAACGAGGGCGCGGACTGGAACGCCGAGCTGTCGGCATTGACCCAGATCCCGCCGACGCGCGCCTTCTCGCGCACGGTGATCGGCTCGGTCGGGCCCTTCAGGACCACGACGATATCGTAGTCCTGCCCCGCCCGCGCCCCGGTCGGGTCCAGGATCGCGCCGAACAGCAGCAGCTCGGTCCCGGTGAAACCCTGCTGGACCTGGATATCGTCCTGCGAGACCTCGGGCACGAGGATCGGGTCGCGCTGGGCCGACAGCATCAGCAGGGCGAAGAGGAGGAACACCCGCTTCACAGCGGCACCACCGTGTAGATCTCGTCCGGCCGGACGAAGAGGCCGAAGAACATGCGCAGCGCCACCAGCAGCACGATCGCGGCGAGCACGAGGCGCAGGTACTCGGGCTTGAACTTCTGCGCGATCTGCGTGCCGAACTGGGCCCCGGTGACCGACCCGATCAGGAGCAGCGCGACCAGCACGATATCGACCGCGTGGGTGGTCAGCGCGTGCATCATCGTCGTCGCCATCGTCACGAACAGGATGTTGAACAGCGAAGTGCCGACGACGACGTTCGCGCTCATGCCGAGGATATAGAGCATGGCGGGGACGAGGATGAACCCGCCGCCCACGCCCATCAACATCGTCAGCGCGCCGACCGCCACGCCCAGCAGCAGGGGCGCGATCGGCGAAATGTAGAGGCCCGAGCCGTAGAAGCGCCAGCGCAGCGGCAGGACGGCGATCAGCCGGTGATGCCGCCGCTTGCGCGCTGGCGGCTTCTCGCTCGCCTCGCCCGGGCGGACGGCTTCCCACGCCTCGCGCGCCATCAGCGAGCCGATCGTTCCCAGCATCACGACGTAGAGGATGCTGATGACCGTATCGATCTGGCCGATCGCCTGGAAGAAGCGGAACAGGAGCGCGCCGATGCCCGCCCCGATCACGCCCCCGCCGACGGTGACCGCGCCCATGCGGTAGTCCACCCCGCCGCGCCGCCCGTGGGCGAGCACGCCCGAGACGCTCGCGCCTGTGACCTGGGTGGAGGCGGAGGCGGCCGCCACGGTCGGCGGAACGCCGTAGAAGATCAGCAGCGGCGTGGTGAGAAAGCCCCCGCCCACCCCGAACAGGCCCGACAGCACGCCCGTCAGCGCCCCCAGTGCGATGATGACCAGCCCGTTGACCGAGAGGTTCGCAATGGGGAGGTAGACGTCCATGCTGACGCACTAAGCCCCGGGCAAGGAACCTGCAATGCCATAGCCGTCGCGCCGGCCCGCAGGGGCGCTGCCGCGGCGGCGGAGCGGGCGGTTCAGAACCCCGCCGAAAGCGTGATCGCCACGCCCGAACCCGGCGCGCTGTCGCCGGCCACGCGCAGGCGGTAATCGACCGCGAGGCGCGCAGGCACCGGCCCCACCGCGAGATCGAAGCGCGCGCTCGGCCCCAGGTCCAGCCGCGCCGCGCCTTCCTGCGCCCCGCCCCAGGCCGCGGCGCCGGCGCTGACCGTGCCGAGATCGAACCGCGCAAGCTCGCGGTCGATCCGCGCCTGGCCATCGACGAAGGGGGTCGCGAACGTGCCGCCGACATAACCGGCCTGGGCATAGGCTTCGCCGCGCAGCCCCGCCGGCAGATCGGCCGGCGGCAGCGCGGTCACCGCCACGACGGCGGGCCGCACTTCGGTCCGCCCATCGGCCTGACGCGCCAGGCGCAGTTCGGGCTGGATTGCCAGGGGCACTGCCGGCAGCGGCCGGGCGGCCAGCCCGGCGGCCAGTTCGCCTTCGCGGCCCGCGGCGAGCGCCCGGCTCGCGCGCAAGTAGACGGCGGGCCCGCGCGGTGCGCCGGGATCGAGGCGGTAGCGGACCACTGCCCCCGCCTGGCTCCCCCCGTAAGTGCTGCCCGGCGCGGCGCCCGTTCCCTGCGCGCCCCCGGCCCCGGGCCGGAGGAGAAGCCACGAATCGAACGACCAGCGATCCGGGCGGTCGGGCCCCGCTTCCTGCACCCACGGCCCGCCCGCTTCCGCGCGCTCCAGCCCGGCCCAGGGCGGGCGGGCGGCGGCGTTCTGGCCAAACATGCCGGCCACGTCGTCGGGAACGGGCAGGCTGCCCATCGCCGCCAGCCAGAGGAGCTGGTGGCTGGCCATGACCGAACCCGGCATTCCGGGCGCTCCGGGTGCCGCCCCCTCGGCGCCCCCGCCCTGCGCCGGCCGTGCGCCGATGCCCGGGCGTGAACGCGCTTTCGGCAGGATTGCCCGGTGCCAGGCCGCGGGGGCCGGCGAGAGTGCGGCGCGCGCGCCCTCGGACGCTCCACCGCCCGCGGCAAGCGGCAGGGACCCGGCCGCCGCGACCCCGGCCGCGGCCTGGCCGAGGCTGCCCAGCGCCGCCACCGGCACGGCGAACGGCGATTGCCAGGTCACCGCGCGACCGCCCACCCAGCAGGCGAGCAGCACGGCCAGGACGACGAGCGGCTGCCCCCGGCGCTGTCCGCCCGCGGCGATCACGCCGTTTCCGTCCGCGTCATCGCGGGATGGAGGCGATGTTCGGTCTTGTCCCACCGGGGCGTCTCCCCGCCAAGGCTGCGGACATAGGCGAAGAGCGCGCGGCGCGCGGCCATGATCGCGACGATGTTCGCCAGCGGCAGCCGCAGGACCGCGCGGCCCCCTTCGCGCAGCCCGTATTCGCGCGCGGTGAAGGCGAAGCGAAAGGCGCAGCGCCAGAAGAGGAAGGCGAAGTTGGCCCAGACGATCGCGACGAGCGGCGGCGAAAGCGCGGGCCGCCGGGCCAGCCCGGCCAGTTCGGCGGCCAGCCCGACCGCGAAGAGCAGCAGCACGAGATAGGCGATCGCGAGGATCAGCGCGTTGAACGGCCCGCGCCGGTCGCGCAGGCGCATCCAGACTTCGGCCGCGGAGCCTTTCCAGCCGAGCCGTTCCCAGCCCTGGAAGGCGATTCCGAAGACCCAGCGCGTCTTCTGCCGGACCGCGGGGCCGAGGTGCGAAGGGAAATAGGCGCGCGTGGCGATCAGGCGCCCGTCGCGCGCGCGCCGCCGCACGAACCGCGTTCGCCCGCCCATTGCCGCGATGCCGAGACCGATCTCGTAATCCTCGGTCAGCGATTCGGCCGCGAAGGGCGCATTGCCGCCGCGCAGCGCGGCCAGGCTGGCCAGCGCCTCGCGCCCGATCGCGCAGCCGACCCCCGCCAGCGGGATGGCCGCCTTCAACGCGTCGCGCACGACCAGCGCCTTGCCGTGGGCTTCGGCGAATTCCTCGCAATAATGGCTGCCGACCCAGCGCGAGCGCGGCTGCGGCAGCGGCAGGACCGGCAACTGCACCAGGTCGGCACTGGCCATCGCCCGGCGTATCAGCTGCAGCGCGTCGGGATCGGCCATGTCCTCCGCATCGTGAAGGACGACCATGGCGGCGCGCGCGCCGCTGCGCCGCTCATCGTCTTCGAGCGCGCGATAGAGGCGGTTCAGGCAATCGGCCTTGGTCGTCGGGCCCAGCGCCTCGTGCACGACGATTCGCACGCGCCCGTCGTTGCCGGCCGCCCGGGCAGCGGCGGCGATCGTCGCCGGATCGTTGGCGTAACAGCCGACGTAGATCCGCAGCGCCCGGTCGGGCCAGGCGCGCAGCATGTGGCCGATCGTGGCGCCGATCACGGCCTCTTCGCGCCAGACGGGCACGAAGACCGCGGCGGTCCCCGGGCCCGCGGCGTTACCGCCAGCCTGCCGCGCTACCGCTACGCCACCCCCGACACCGCCCCGGATATCGCCAGTGCCAGTGCCCATGCTCGTGCCGATGCCGTCGCCATCAACGGCACCGCCGCCGGCACCGTTGGCACCCGGATCGAACACCCGCGTCCGCGCACGCCCGCTCAGCCGCAGCCAGATCCACGCGAGATCGACCGCGAACTCGTCGAGCGCGCCGATGAGGAAGAACACCCCGGCGAACAGCAGCAGTTCGCGCTCAAGCAGCACGAGCCAGTCGAACAGCGCGAAATCCGCCGGTCCCATCCCCTTTCCCCCTGGTCAACTTACCTAACTAACCACCGGCGCCCTTGCAACGCGCGACGAAATCCGAAATGGAGCCTTCCGATGGCAAAAGCACCGCAACCGATCCGAGCCCTGTTCGCCCCCGTTCGTGCCCTGTTCGTCGGCGACGCATCCGCAGGCATCCTGCTCATCCTCGTCGCCGCGGCGGCCATGCTGCTCGCCAATTCGACACTGGCGCACGAATATCACGAGCTGTTCCACGGCACGCTGCCGTTCACGCCGGTGCCCAAGCTCGATACGCTGCACCTGTGGGTCAACGACGGGCTGATGGCGATCTTCTTCTTCGTCGTCGGGCTGGAGGTGAAGCGCGAATGGATCGAGGGGCAGCTGAGCTCCGCCGACCAGCGCCGCCTGCCCGTGCTCGCCGCGGTCGCCGGCATGGTGATTCCGGCCGTCGTCTATCTCTTCTTCGTGCAGGGCGAAGCGCCCCAGCTGGCCCAGGGTTGGGCGATCCCGGCCGCGACCGACATCGCCTTTGCGATGGGCGTGCTCGGGCTGCTGGGCAACCGCGTGCCGGGCTCGCTGCGCCTGTTCCTGCTGACGGTCGCGATCGTGGACGACATCGGCGCGGTGCTGATCATCGCGATCGCCTACACCGCCGGGATCAAGCTGGGATGGCTGATCGGCGCGATCGTCGTCGCCGGGATCATGCTCGCGCTCAACCGCATGAAGGTGAAGACCGTCGTGCCCTTCCTGCTGCTGGCCGTGGCCCTGTGGTTCTTCGTGCTCAATTCGGGCGTCCACGCGACGATCGCGGGCGTCGTCGCCGCGCTGATGATCCCGATGGTCGGCAAGGACGACAACACAATGCTGGAGAAGCTCGAACACGGCCTGGCGCCGTGGAGCGCCTACCTGATCGTGCCGGTCTTCGGCTTTGCCAATGCCGGGGTGGACCTGTCGGACCTGGGCCTGGCCGGCATCTTTGCGCCGCTGCCGCTGGCGATTGCCGCCGGCCTGTTCCTGGGCAAGCAGGTGGGCATCGTCGCCGCGATCTTCGCCGCCGACAAGGTCGGGTTCGCCCCGCGGCCCCACGGCGCCAGCTGGGCGGAGATCTGGGGCGTGTCGATCCTCTGCGGCATCGGCTTCACCATGTCGCTGTTCATCGGCGAACTGGCGTTCCCGGGCTATCGCCTGCTGATCGACGAGGCCAAGATCGGCATCCTGCTGGGATCGGCCTGCTCGGCGATCCTCGGCTATACGATCCTGCGGATGACGACCAGGCACCCTGGCGATACCAGGGGCCTGGCCAACGAAGGCTGAGGCGCCGTTGCGCCGCCGGGATCACCAGGTCCCGGTGTTCTCCATGCTCGCCCACGGTTCCTGCGGCGGCAGGTGGCCGTCCTGCAGCAGCTCGACCGAGATCCCGTCGGGCGAGCGGACGAAGGCCATGTGCCCGTCGCGCGGGGGCCGGTTGATCGTCACGCCCGCGTCCATCAGCCGCTGGCAGGTTTCGTAGATGTTCTCGACCCGGTAGGCGAGATGGCCGAAGTTGCGCCCGCCGGTGTATTCTTCCGGCGCGCTGCCGTCTTCCGCCGGCCAGTTGTAGGTCAGCTCGACCTCCGCCACGCCTTCTTCTCCCGGGGCGGCGAGGAAGACCAGCGTGAAACGCCCCTTCTCGTGATCGAACCGGCGCACTTCCTCCAGCCCGATCAGGCGGAAGAAGGCGACGGTTTCATCGATGTCGGAAACGCGGATCATCGTGTGAAGATACTTGGTCATCGGAAGGGAAGCTCCATTTATCGCTATTAAAGCACGGTTCATCGTGCGCACATTATCGATGGCGCCATTGCCCGCGCGCATTTGGGCCCGCGCGCATTTGGGCCCGCGCGCATTTGGGCCCGCGCGCATTTGGGCCCGCGCGCATTTGGGCCCGCGCGCATTTGGGAAGGATTGCCATGGCCGACAATAGCGCCCCTGCCGTTTCCCCATCCACCCCCGTTCTGCCCGACCGGCGCGCGCGATCCTGGCTCGCGGGGTCGACGATCGTCGCGGCGGGCCTGGTCCTCGGCGGATTTCTCCTCGGCGACGGGCTGGTGCGCGCCAAACATGCCGACCGCTCGGTGACCGTTCGCGGGCTGGCCGAGCGCGAAGTGGTCGCCAACCTCGCCACCTGGACGATTTCCTACTCCGCCACGGCGACGGACCTTGCCAGCGCCCAGGCCGCGGTGGACCGGGACACTGCCTCGATCGAGGCCTTCTTCGACGATCTCGGCTTCGCGGCGGAGGCGCTCCAGCCCACCGGCGTCAACGTGAACCACTATACCGATAGCGAAGGTGTCGGCCGCTATACCGTGCGCCAGCGCCTGTCGCTGCGCACCGATGACGTCGAGCGCGCGCAGGCGGCGGCCCGGCGCCAGGTCGAACTGGTGCGCCGCGGCGTCGTGCTGGAGGACGGCTCGGACATGGCCTATACCTTCACCGGGCTCGACGCGATCAAGCCGGAAATGGTCGCCGATGCGACGCGCGATGCGCGCGCGGCGGCAGAACAGTTCGCGAAGGACAGCGGCGCCGATGTCGGCGCGATCCGCCGCGCGACGCAAGGCTACTTCTCGATCGAGGCGCGCGACGGCGAAGCGGGCGGCTGGGGCGTTTCCGATACCCCCTACAAGAAAGTCCGCGTGGTCACGACGATCGATTTCTCGCTCGACTGACCCGGCAGCGCGCGCTTAACCCGCGCGCGGGCAGGGAGCGACGCGGCTGCGAAAGCGGGTCGTCCACCCCCCAGCGGACGACCCGGTCCCCCCCGTCAGAAGCTCATCCCCAGGGTCGCAACGACGGCGTCGTCGGTCAGCCCGTCGACCGAAGGCCCCTCGGTCCCGACATAGGCGACGCTGAACTCCAGCCCGCCCAGCACGGTCGCGCTGGCGCCCAGGGCCCAGTCCAGCCCGCTGTCGTCGGTCGAACCCGCCAGCGCGGGCGGCGCCAGGACGCCGTCGGTATAGCCGAGGTGCGCGCTGAGGCTGATCGGCGAATTCGGAATGCCGACCCCGAAATCGGTGTAGAGATAGAGATTGTCGCTGTCGCCCAGCGCGCTCTGGTCGAAGGCATAGGCGGCACCGACGGTCGCCTCTGCCGGCCCCAGCGTGAAGCCGAGCGAGGCGTAAGGCTCGAAATAATCGGTGTCGGCGCCCAGGTCCTCGGTCGGGTACATGTAGTAGAGCAGGCCGACGTCGAGCGTTACGCCCTCGGCCACCTCGCCGCTCCAGCCGCCGTAGAGATCGAGTTCGACGTCGCCGAGCAGATCGGTGCCGCCGTCGTCGATCGAGCTGCCCCAGGTGCCGACGTAGAAGCCGCTTTCGTGGGCAAGGTCGATGCCCCCCTGGATCGCCAGGTCGCCGCCCGAAAGCGATACCCCGCGAAAGCGATAGTCGCTGGTGATCGCGACATTGCCCGAAACTTCCACCGCGGCGGGCGGATCGGTCTCGTCCTGCGCCTGTGCCGGCGCGGCCAGGAGGACAGCGGATGATAGGAAAGTTGCGGCCGCAAGGCCGCGGATGGACGTGAGCATGACAAACTTCCTTGCGTTTGCAGTTGTGCTTCGTCCCACCTGCCGGCCCGCCGGGTGCTTCGTTTTGTCGAGCACGCTCTTGCAGGCACGAAACAATCGTGCAGCATCGTGTTGCAGCGCACAAGAAATATTTCCTCAATCATGAATCAGTCATCTTACTGTTGATTTCATGCACCACCCCTGTGGCCGGGGCGCATGCAGACACCGGTTGCCGCGCTTCGGCCGCTGGCCTATCGGGCGTGCCGTCCGGTGCCGGAACACGACAATGCTCGAACCACTACGCAAGATCTTCCGCAAACGCGCGCACCACCCGGCCCCCGCGGTGCCGGAGGGGCAGCGCGTCTACGTGATCGGCGACATCCACGGCCGGCTCGACCTGTTCGACGAGCTGATCGCGGCGATCGAGCGCGACGATGGCGCGGCGGGCCCCGCGGAAACCACGATCGTGCTGCTGGGCGACCTGGTCGATCGCGGCCCCGACAGTGCCGGCGTCGTCCGCCGCGCCCGCGAGCTGCAACAGAGGCGCCCGACCCGCGTCCTGGCCGGCAACCACGAGGAAATGTTCCTCGATTCGTTCGGCGACCGGCGTCTCCTGCGTCATTTCCTGAAACACGGCGGGCGTGAAACACTGTTGAGCTATGGCGTCCCGCGCAAGCGCTACAACGACAGCACGCTCGACGAACTGCAGGCGCTGATGAACGAAGTCGTGCCCGAGGAAGACCGCGCCTTCCTGCGCGCTGCCGAGGAATTCGTCGTCATCGGCGACTACCTGTTCGTGCACGCCGGGATCCAGCCCGAGGTTCCGCTGGAGGAACAGTCGCGCCACGACATGCTGTGGATCCGCGACCGTTTCCTCAAGTACCCCGGCCGTCATCCGCATGTCGTCGTCCACGGGCATACGATCTGCCCGTCGGTGGAAGAGCGCGGGAACCGCATCGGCATCGACACCGGTGCCTATCGCACCGGGCGCTTGACGGCGCTGGTCCTTGAAGGCCAGTCGCGCCGCTATATTCAGGCGAGTGAAGACGCCGGCAGCCTGTCGGTAAGCCATCTGGAGACTGCACAATGAAAATCGCGATGGTCGGCTCGGGCTATGTCGGCCTGGTGTCCGGCGCATGTTTTGCGGACTTCGGCCACGAGGTCGCCTGCATCGACAAGGACCAGTCCAAGATCGACCGGCTGCGCGAAGGCGAAATGCCGATCTACGAACCCGGGCTCGACGCGCTGGTGGAAAACAACGTGAAGGCAGGCCGTCTCTCCTTCACCACCGACCTTGCCGAAGGCATTGCAGGGGCCCAGGCGATCTTCATCGCGGTCGGCACGCCCAGCCGCCGCGGCGACGGCCACGCCGACCTTTCCTTCGTCCACGCCGTGGCGCGCGAAGTGGGCGAGAACCTGGCCGGCGAGGCGGTCGTCGTCACCAAGTCCACCGTCCCGGTCGGGACCGGAGACGAGGTCGAGCGGATCATCGCCGAAACCGGCTGCACCCACCGGGTCTCGGTCGTCTCCAACCCCGAGTTCCTGCGCGAAGGCGCCGCCATCGGCGATTTCAAGCGCCCCGACCGGATCGTCATCGGCGCGGAGGACGATTTCGGCCGCGAGGTCATGCGCGAGGTCTATCGGCCGCTGTTCCTCAACGAATCGCCGATCCTCTTCGTCAGCCGGCGCAGCGCCGAGCTGATCAAGTATGCCGCGAACGCTTTCCTCGCGACCAAGATCACCTTCATCAACGAGATGGCGGACCTGTGCGAGAAGGTCGGCGCCAATGTCCAGGACGTCAGCCGCGGCATCGGGATGGACAACCGGATCGGGCCCAAGTTCCTCCACGCCGGCCCCGGTTATGGCGGGTCGTGCTTCCCCAAGGACACGCTGGCCCTGCTGAAGACGGCGGAGGATTACGACAGCCCGGTGCGGATCGTCGAGGCCGTGGTCAAGACCAACGACAGCCGCAAGCGGGCCATGGGCCGCAAGGTGATCGAGGCGCTCGGCGGGCTGGAGGCCGCGCGCGGCAGGAAAGTCGCGCTGCTGGGCCTGACCTTCAAGCCGAACACCGACGACATGCGCGACAGCCCGGCCATCGCGATCGCCCAGGCGCTGGCGGACGCAGGGGTCGATGTCTCCGGCTACGATCCCGAAGGGATGGAACAGGCCGCGCCGCTGATGCCCGAAGTGCGGATGTGCGACAGCCCCTACGAGGCGATCGAAGGTGCCGACGCGGTGGCCATCGTCACCGAGTGGGACGCCTTCCGCGCGCTCGACCTGGCACGGGTCAAGTCGCTCGCCAATGCGCCGGTGATGGTGGACCTGAGGAACATCTACAAGCCCGACGACATGCGGGCCGCGGGGTTCGAGTACGTCAGCGTCGGTCGTTGCTGATAATGCCAGGGGGCCTGTAAGCCGGGTTCTGTCTCGCGGGCGGTATCCCGCCCTCGTTTCCTCGGGAGAGACCGGCCCCCGCGAGGGCAGCCATTCATCTTGGCGACGGATTGCTCCGTGCGCTCGAGCAGCCAACCCGGGCGGTCGGGGGCGAAACACCCCTGCCCTCTTGCGAGGGCGCGCCGCCCCTATTCGGCCTTGCTCCGGGTGGGGTTTGCCGTGCGGGCGCCGTTGCCGGAACCCCGGTGCGCTCTTACCGCACCCTTTCACCCTTGCCCGGCCCGTTGCCGGGCCGTCGGCGGTATTCTCTCTGTGGCACTTTCCCTGAACCGGCGCGAAGCCGGCCCGGCGGGCGTTACCCGCCACCCTCGTTTCGTGGAGCCCGGACTTTCCTCGCACGCTTGCGCGTCCGCGGCTGCCCGGCCCCCTGGCCCCGCCTATCTAGCGATTCCGCGGTCGCGATCCAAGAGCAACTGGAACAGGATCGCCCGGACCTGTCCGTCGATCCGGCCGTCGATCCGCTCCGGGCGCCAGCGGCGCTGGAAGGCCTCCACCGCCTTGCGCCCGTCGGTGACGTCGTAGCCGAAGCGTTCGAGCGCGAGGTAGAAGGCGGCATCGTTGTCGAACGGGTCGCCGCGTTCCAGGCTGGCCGGGCGCGGCAGGCACAGGCCGTATCCGGCCAGCCGTTCCCACGGAAACAGTTCGCCGGGGTCGATCTTGCGCGCAGGCGCCACGTCGGAATGGCCGACGACGTTGGCGCGGGGAATGTCGTACTGCTTCACGATCCGCGCGACCAGCGGCACGAGAGCGGCGATCTGCGCCTCGGGAAAGGCGCGATAGCCGAGCGCGTGGCCCGGGTGATCGAGCTCTATCCCGATGCTGGCGGAATTCACGTCCTTGTGCCCGCGCCAGTAAGAAACGCCGGCGTGCCAGGCGCGCTTTTCTTCGGGCACGAGGCGGGTGACCTCGCCCGCGTCGGAAACGAGGTAATGCGCGCTGACACCCGCCTCGGGGTCGCACAGGCGATCGAGCGCGGCCTGCGCGTTTTCCATCTCGGTGTAGTGGATGACCACCATGGACACGGGCAGCGTGCGCTCGTTCCAGTTGGGCGAAGGCCGCTCGTGGTGGACGAGTTCGTCCATGTCAGCCGTTGGGCAGGACGGCGCCGAGCACGAGGGCGTCACCGGTCAGCTTGTACTGCAGCCCGCCCCCGGCATGGTCGGCCAGGAGATAGAGCAGGTGCGCGGCCGCAGTGCGGCTGGACAGGTTTTCCCGCGGCAGGTTCCCTTCCAGCGCGGCGCCGATCGATTCGTCGAAAGCGACTTTCGCGCCCGCCGCGCGGACCACGATCTCGCTCGCCCCGTCGCGGATCTCGGCCCCGATATCCAGCGTCCCGCCGCGCACCAGCGAATCGATGCCGATGTGCGCGAAGTTCAGCAGGACCTTGACCGCGGGCTTCGGCAGGTGGCTTTCGGAAAGCGCCCAGTTGACCTCGACCCGCTTGGCATCGCCGGCCAGTGCATCGACCACCGCCTTCGCCTCCGACACGTCCACCGCGTCGCCGAAGCCGCCGGCCGCGCCATAGGCGAGGCGGAAGAACTTCAGCTTGTCGGCACTGATCCGGGCGCTCTGTTCCAGCAGTTCGAAGCACCGCTGGCGCATTTCCGGGTCCTTCTCTTCCGCCAGCAGCTCGAGCCCGTTGGACAGCGCCCCGACGGGGCTGAGCATGTCGTGGCACAGCCGCGAACAGAGCATGCTGGCAAGATCGATGGCGTCGGAATTGTTCATCGGTTGAATGGCCCTGCCGGTTTCGCGTGGTTAATTCCCGTCGCGGGCAGCCTTACCGTTCTATGACTCGCAGGGAAAGCGGTTCGAAGCCGGCTTCCCGGTCGCGCCAGAAGCGCACCTCGCCATCGGCAGCGATCGCCCAGATGCGGCCGTCGTGGGCCGCCAGGGCGCGATCGACCGCGGATGGCGAAGCGGGTCCGGCTGGGTGCGAGTGGTAATAACCGGTCACCCCCGGCCCGCCGGCCCGCGCCGCGCGGTGCGCGTCGATCAGCGCCTGCGGGTCGATCTCGAAATGGCGTTCGGGCGCGGGATGGACATTGGCGGCGGGCGCGAGCGCGCGGATCGCGTCGCCCCCGCCCAGAAGGATGCCGCAGCATTCGCGCGGATGCGCCCGCGCGGCTTCGTCCAGTATCCGGGCGAGCACGCCCCTTGTGACTTCGATCGTCATCACGCATGGCCCTTAGCATGGCTGGCAGCGAATTCACCGGCACAAGCGTTCCCGGGACGCTCACGGGCACGCTCGACGAGGGCGACCGGGCCGATCGGGCGCTGGCAAAGGCCTCCGGCCTCTCGCGCGAGCGGATCAAGACCCTGATCGCGCAGGGAAAGGTGGCCGTGGCGGGCGCGGTCGTACGCAGCGCCTCCGCGCGGGTTGGTGCGGGGGCCGCATTCGCGATCGAGGTCCCGCCGCCCGAGCCGCTCGCCGCCGAACCCCAGGCGATCCCGCTCGACATCGTGTTCGAGGACGAACACCTCGCGATCGTCGACAAGCCGGCGGGCATGGTCGTGCACCCGGCGGCGGGAAATCGCGACGGCACGCTCGTCAACGCCCTGCTGCATCATTGCCGCGGGCGCCTGTCGGGCATCAACGGGGTCGTGCGGCCCGGGATCGTCCACCGGATCGACAAGGACACGTCGGGCCTGCTGGTCGTGGCGAAGACCGATACCGCGCACGAGGGGCTGGCCCGGCAGTTCGCCGACCATTCGATCGATCGCAGCTATCTCGCCGTCTGCGCCGGGCACCCGAACCCGGCGGCCGGCACCGTGTCGGGCCGCATCGGGCGGTCGGACGCGAACCGCAAGAAGATGGCCGTCCTCCCCCCCGATTCGCAGCGCGGCAAGCACGCCGTCACCCATTACCGCACCGTCAAGCTGCTGGACGGCTGCGCGCTGATCGAATGCAGGCTCGAAACGGGGCGGACCCACCAGGTGCGCGTTCATTGTTCGTCAATCGGCCATCCGCTATTGGGTGATCCTGTCTATGGACGCACACCCGCGGCCCTGCGCCCGCTTCTCAGGCAGATCGGCTTTGCACGGCAGGCGCTCCATGCCGCGTCGCTCGGTTTCGACCATCCGGTCACCGGCGAGCGGGTGGAATTCCGGGCCGAACTGCCCGCCGACATGCGGGAACTCATCGACCAAACCACTCGTTGAAATCGATGAAATGCGGTTCAACCCGCGCACCTTGCGTCCTATATGTGAACGTGTGGCCCGCACCACGGGGTGCCCAGCAGGGGTCCCGGCACGCGCGGTCGACATGAGAAAGGTCAGGGTAAAGTGAGCAACAACAAGGCATTGAGCGTTCCGACGCTCGGCGGTGAGCAGAGCCTCAACCGCTATCTTTCCGAAATCAAGAAATTCCCCGTGCTGACGGCCGAGCAGGAATACATGCTCGCCAAGCGTTACGAGGAACACGACGATCCCGAGGCAGCCGCGCAACTGGTGACCAGCCACCTGCGCCTGGTGGCCAAGATCGCCATGGGATACCGCGGCTACGGCCTGCCGGTCAGCGACCTCATCTCCGAAGGCAACGTCGGGCTGATGCAGGGCGTCAAGAAGTTCGAGGCCGATCGCGGGTTCCGCCTGGCGACTTACGCCATGTGGTGGATCAAGGCCTCGATCCAGGAATTCATCCTGCGCTCTTGGTCGCTGGTGAAGATGGGCACGACCGCGGCCCAGAAGAAACTGTTCTTCAACCTGCGGCGGATGAAGCGCAACCTCGACGCCTACGAGGATTCGGACCTTCATCCCGACGACGTGGCGAAGATCGCGACCGATCTCGGCGTGCCCGAGCAGGAAGTGATCAACATGAACCGCCGGATGATGATGGGCGGCGACGGGTCGCTCAACTCCCCGATGCGCGGCGGCGAGGAAGGTTCGGGCGAATGGCAGGACTGGCTGACCGACGAGCGGCCGCTGCAGGACGAAACCGTCGCCGAGGCGGAAGAAGCCGACGTCCGGCATGAAATGCTGGTCGAGGCGATGGACAGCCTGAACGAGCGTGAGAAGCACATTCTCACCGAACGGCGGCTGACCGAGAACCCGCAGACGCTGGAAGAGCTGAGCCAGGTCTACAACGTCAGCCGCGAGCGTATCCGCCAGATCGAGGTGCGCGCGTTCGAGAAACTGCAGAAGGCGATGCAGCGCATCGCCGGCGAAAGGCTGCTGCCCGGGGTCGCCTGATCCCGGCGAAGGCCTGATACCCGAATGCGGGGCCGCGCGGTCACGGACCGGGCGGCCCCGTGTCGTTTCCGCCTGGCCACCCCTGCCCGCTGCGCCAGGGCCGGCCCTGGCGACATGGCGTTGCGCCGCGGCGCGCAGACGCCTATCCGCACGGTCGATGCGCTGGCTTCTCACGCTCCTGGCCAAGATCGTCGTGGGTTTCGCGGCCCTCAGCCTCGCGCTCGTCCTCCTGTTCAAGTTCGTCCCGCCGCCGGTCACGGCGACGATGCTGATGGACGAGAACGGCTATACGAAGGACTGGCAGCCGCTGGCGGGTATCGACCGCAACCTGGTAACCGCGGTGATCGCGGCGGAGGACGGCAAGTTCTGCAGCCACGACGGGTTCGACCGCGAAGCGATCGAGGACGCCTTGGCCCACAATGCCAAGGGGGGGCGCATTCGGGGCGGCTCGACGATCAGCCAGCAGACGGCCAAGAACGTGTTCCTGTGGCAGGGCGGCGGATATGTTCGCAAGGGGTTCGAGGCCTGGTTCACTTTCCTGATCGAGCAGGTCTGGGGCAAGCGCCGGATCATGGAAGTCTATCTGAACGTGGCGGAAACGGGGATCGGCACTTATGGCGCCGAGGCCGGTGCCCAGCGCTATTTCCAGCATTCGGCCGCGCGCCTCACCCGCGTCGAGGCCGCGCGCATGGCCGCCGCCCTCCCCCAGCCCAAGCAGCGCGCGGTGGTGAACCCGACGGGTTTCACCCGCCGCTACGGCAACACGATCGCCGCGCGCATGGCGGTCGTGCGGCGCGAAGGGCTCGACGCCTGCGTCTATCCATGACGGGCGGCCGCGCCTCGACGCCCCTGCCCGGCACCGCGAGGCACCGCGAGCGCGGAGGCGGATCGTGAGCGGTAACCACGGGGTCCACCATCACGGGAGCCACGATCACGGGGGCCACCACCATGCGCCGGCGGATTTCGGCCGCGCCTTTGCCATCGGGGTCGCGCTCAATACCGCTTTCGTCGTGGTGGAGGCCGCGTATGGTTTCCTGTCGGGGTCGATGGCGCTCGTCGCCGACGCCGGGCACAACCTGTCAGACGTGCTGAGTCTGCTGCTCGCCTGGGCCGCGGCCACCGCCGCCCGGCGCCCGGCGACCGAGCGGTTCACTTACGGTTTCAAGAGCTCGACGATCCTCGCCGCGCTCGGCAATGCCGGGCTGCTGCTGGTCGCGATCGGGGCCATCCTGTTCGAAACGATCCGCCGCCTGGCCGATCCGGTCGTGGTGGAAGGCACGACGATGATCGTCATCGCCGGCATCGGCATCGTCATCAACAGCGCGACCGCGCTGATGTTCATGCGCGGCCGCCACCACGATCTGAACATCCGCGGCGCCTACCTGCACATGGCGGCGGATGCGCTGGTTTCGCTGGGGGTGGTTATCGCCGGCGCGGCGATCCTGCTGACCGGGGCAACCTGGATCGATCCCCTGACCAGCCTGGTGATCGTGGCCGTCATCGCGTGGGGGACCTGGGGCCTGCTGAAGGACAGCGTGAAAATGAGCCTGCTGGCCGTCCCCGAGGGGATCGACGAGGGGGAAGTGCGGGCCTACCTGGCCGGACTGCCGGGTGTGGAGGCCGTCCACGACCTGCACATCTGGCCGATGAGCACGACCGAGACCGCGCTGACGGCTCACCTCGTCATGCCCGGCGGCCACGCGGGCGATGCCCTGCTGCGGCAGATCGGGCGCGACCTGCGCGAACGGTTCGGCATCGATCACGCGACGGTGCAGATCGAGCAGGCCGCCGACGCGCATTGCGCCGCCTGCACCTGAGTCCGCTTCCGTCGGCTTCGGGGACGGCCCGCGCCGCCCCTTACCGCCACCCATGCGCGCGGGCAGCGCTTGCTGCCCGCTGGCCGGGTGGCGGCAGGTGCGCCGGTTACTGCGGCTGGGCGTCGCCCGCGGTTGCTTCGTCCTGGGTCGGCAGTTCGCCGTTCGGGTCGCTCTCGACCAGTTCGGCGACCTGGTCATAGACCTGGGCGTTGTCTTCCATCTGCTGCTGCAGCGGGGGATTCTGCTCGCCGACGTTGCGGAAGAAACCGCTCGCGTCGCGCAGAAGCTTCGCGGCGAGATGTGCGTTGGTGGCCATGGGTGGAAATTCCTCGTATTCGCATCAACAGGCGGGCCGGCGGATGATGCCCCCGGCCCGTCGCGCGACCGTGTGCCGCGCATCGAACGCCTCTGCTAAAGGCTATGTCGGCCGCCAGTGGGCCGATCCATGCAGGCGCCAGGCCCCCTGGCCTGCGCCCGGCAGCCCGTTCGTCAGGCTGCTTCTTCCTTTTCCTCGCCGCCCAGGACGCGGATCGGGTCCTTGCGGCCTTCGACCACTTCGCGGTCGATCACGATCTCGCTGACGCCTTCCATGTCGGGCAGGTCGAACATCGTGTCGAGCAGGATGCCTTCCACGATCGAGCGCAGCCCACGGGCGCCGGTCTTGCGCTGGATCGCCTTCTCGGCGATCGTGCGCAGCGCGTCCTCGGTGAAGGTCAGTTCGACCTCTTCCAGCTCGAACAGCTTGCGATACTGCTTGACCAGCGCGTTCTTCGGCTCGCTGAGGATCTGCACCAGCGCGTCGATGTCGAGATCGCGCAGCGTCGCGATCACGGGCAGGCGGCCGACGAATTCGGGGATCAGCCCGAATTTCAGCAGGTCTTCCGGCTCGCACTTTTCCAGCAGTTCGCCGACACGGCGCTTGTCCGGGTCGGCGACGTGGGCGCCGAAGCCGATCGAGCGCTTCTGAAGGCGGTCGGCGATGACCTTTTCCAGCCCGGCGAAGGCCCCGCCGCAGATGAACAGGATGTTCGTCGTATCGACCTGCAGGAATTCCTGCTGCGGATGCTTGCGCCCGCCCTGCGGGGGAACGCTGGCGGTCGTGCCTTCCATCAGCTTCAGCAGCGCCTGCTGCACCCCCTCGCCCGAAACGTCGCGGGTGATCGAGGGGTTTTCGGCCTTGCGCGTGATCTTGTCGATCTCGTCGATGTAGACGATGCCGTGCTGGGCCTTGTCGACGTTGTAATCGCTCGACTGCAACAGCTTGAGGATGATGTTCTCGACATCCTCGCCGACATAGCCGGCCTCGGTCAGGGTGGTCGCGTCGGCCATCGTGAACGGCACGTCGAACGTGCGCGCCAGCGTCTGGGCCAGCAGCGTCTTGCCCGAACCGGTCGGGCCGACCAGCAGGATGTTCGATTTCGCCAGCTCGACATCGCCGGCCTTGCCCGAATGCTTGAGCCGCTTGTAGTGGTTGTGCACCGCGACGGAGAGCACGCGCTTGGCGCGGTCCTGTCCGATGACGTAATCGTTCAGCGTTTCGAAGATGTCGTTCGGGGTCGGAACTTCCCCTTCCTTGCGGCCGGTCAGCCCGGCCTTCGTCTCTTCGCGAATGATGTCGTTGCACAGCTCGACGCATTCGTCGCAGATGAACACGGTGGGTCCGGCGATGAGTTTCCTCACCTCGTGCTGCGACTTGCCGCAGAAGCTGCAGTACAGCGTGGACTTGCTATCGGTTCCGCTCAACTTGGTCATTTCCCGTAGTTCCCGAACCCCGCGCGCAATCCGCGCCGGATTCGGCCGACTCTAAAGCCGGTTGGTCATTAATCAACACATCGGGTCCTAGCATTTGCACGTTGCCACAGCCTGAAGCGGCAGGGTTGCCCAAATGCTACGGTTAACGTCCCATGGCGGGGCGGCTTGCCCGCGGGGCGTTACTCCGGCGCGCCGCCGGAGCCCGAATCCTCGGCCGGCTCCTCGTTCTCGGGCCGGGTTTCGAACACCTTGTCCACGATGCCGAACTTCATCGCCTCGTCGGCCTCGAGGAAGGTGTCGCGGTCCATTGCCTTCTCGATGTCGGAAAGGCTCTGGCCGGTATACTTGACGTAGAGATCGTTCATCCGCTGCCGGATGCGCAGGATCTCGCGCGCCTGGATCTCGATGTCGCTCGCCATGCCGCGCGCGCCGCCCGAAGGCTGGTGAACCATGATCCGCGCGTTCGGCAGCGCAATCCGCATGCCCGGTTCGCCCGCGGCCAGGAGGAAGCTGCCCATCGAGGCCGCCTGCCCCACGCAGACGGTCGAAACGCGCGGCTTGATGTACTGCATGGTGTCGTGGATCGCCATGCCCGCCGTCACCACGCCGCCGGGCGAGTTGATGTACATGCTGATCGGCTTGGACGGGTTCTCGCTTTCGAGGAAGAGCAGCTGGGCCACGATCAGGCTGGCCATGTTGTCTTCCACCTGGCCGGTCACGAAAACGATCCGCTCGCGCAGGAGGCGGCTGAAAATGTCGAAGCTGCGTTCGCCGCGGCTGGTCTGCTCGACCACCACCGGCACCAGCGCGCCCGTCACCGGATCGCGGGTGAACTGTCCCTGCGAAGCGTGGGCATCAGTGCCGAACAGGTCGATCATGCAAAAGTTCCTCTCGTCAGAAGTGCGACGGGCTATGTCGCGATAGCGGGCGCGATGTTCAAGGGGATTAACCTTCGCGGCGCGATTTGTCCGCCGATGCATGCTACCGCTTGCTTTGCCCGGGCGCAGTGGCAGGGTGGGCGGATGAGCCACGCCCCCCCTACGCACCGCCACCGCGCGGGCCGAGTCCCCCGCCCGGCGGCGGGAGCGCGCCCGGCATGATCGAGCTCGATCCGCGGATCTTCCTGTTCGCGGTGTTCGGCCTGGCGCTGATCGCGGCGGTCCCGCTCGAACGCAAGCTGGGCCGATACTGGCTTTCGGTGCCGATCGTCTACGTCGCGGCCGGCTATCTCCTGTGGTCGCTCCCGCTCGGCCTGCCCGCGATCAATCCGGCGCGCGACGGGTTCGACGCGCTGACGCTGGAATACGTGACCGAGTTCATCGTGATCGCCTCGCTGATGGCCGCGGGGATCGCGATCGACAGGCCGGTGAGCTGGATCAACTGGCGCCAGATCTGGCCGCTGCTGGGCATAGCCATGCCGCTGACGATCGCCGCGGTCGCCTTCCTCGGCTGGTGGGCCCTCGGCCTGGCCCCCGCCAGCGCGATCCTGCTCGGCGCGGCCCTGGCGCCGACCGACCCGGTGCTGGCGCGCAGCGTCCAGGTCGGCCCGCCGGGCGAGAACCAGCGGCACGACTTGCGCTTCAGCCTGACGGCAGAGGCGGGGCTGAACGACGGGCTGGCCTTCCCCTTCACCTACCTCGCCATCGCCGCGGTCGGGATGACCGCGCTGGGCAGCTGGACGCTGGAATGGGCCGCGCTCGATCTCGTCTGGCGGATCGCGGCGGGGGTCGCGGTCGGCTGGGCGGTCGGGCGCGGCGGCGCCTGGTACGTGTTCGAACGCGAAGCCGACGCGCCGCTCGCCGATATCGACAGCGACCGGCCCTATTATTCGACCAGCGAAGGGCTGATCGTGCTCGGCACGCTGCTGCTCGCCTATGGCGCCGCGGAACTGGTGGGCGGATACGGGTTCCTGGCCGTGTTCGTCGGCGCGGTGACCGCGCGCCAGCGGGAAAACGCCAGCCGCTATCACAAGATCAGCCACCATTTCATCGACCAGATCGAACAGATCGTGCTGGTCGTCGTCCTGTTCGGTTTCGGCGCCATGCTGGCCAGCGGCGTGCTCGACGCGCTGACCTGGCCGGCGGCGCTCGTCGGGCTGGCCCTGATCTTCGTCATCCGCCCGCTGGCCGGGCTCTGCGCGGAAAGCCTGTCCAGCCTGCCGCTGGCGGGCAAGCTCGCGGTGGCCTTCCTCGGCGTGCGGGGGATCGGTTCGATCTACTACATGGCCTATGGCCAGTCGCACGCGTCGTTCACCGGCCTCAGCACGCTGTGGGCCACGGCCAGCTTCGTGATCCTGGTCTCGATCCTCGTCCACGGCGTCGTGTCGGGCCCGATCATCACCCTGATAGAGCGGCGCGGCGACCACATCCATGTCGGCAGCGCGGCGGAGATGCTCGCCCTCTCGCCGCCCCCGCGCGACGACGAGGAGCCGACGAAGGACCCGGACGACTGATCCGCGCCCCCTGACCGCACAGGCCGGCGAGCGGGCATGAAAAAGGGCGGCGAACCCGGTCGTTCGCCGCCCTCTCGATACCGTCGCCGGGGCGCGGTCAGGACTTGGTCGCCGCCTTCTTGGCCGGTGCCTTCTTCGCCGGCGCCTTCTTGGCAGGAGCCTTCTTCTTCGCCGCCGGCTTCTCGTCGGCGGCCTTGTCCGCGGCAGCCTTCTTCGCGGGGGCTTTCTTGGCCGGGACTTTCTTCGCAGGCGCCTTCCTGGCGGCGGGCTTCTTCGCCTCGCCCTCGGCATCGTCGGCCTTCTTGGCAGGCGCCTTCTTCGTCGCGCCCTTCTTGGCCGGGGTCTTCTTCTTCGCCGCGGGCTTCGCCGCCGCTTCGTCTTCCTCGGCCTCGATCGCGGCCTCCAGCTCCTCGCGAGTCACTTCGCGATCGGTGATCTCCGCCTTCTCGAACAGGAAATCGACCACCTTGTCCTCGTAGAGCGGCGCGCGCAGCTGGGCGGCGGCCATCGGCTCGGACTGGATATACTGCATGAACCGCTCGCGGTCCTCGGTGCGGTACTGCTGGGCGGCCTGCTGGATCAGCATGCTCATTTCCTGCTGGCTCACCTCGACGCCGTTTTTCTGGCCGATTTCGCTCAGCAGCAGGCCCAGGCGCACGCGGCGCTCGGCAATGCGGCGGTAATCGTCCTTCTCGCCCTCGATTTCCTTCAGCGCCTTGGCCGGATCCTCGTCGCGCGAGGCTTCCTGCTGGAGCTGGGCCCAGATCTGTTCGAACTCGGCATCGACCATGCCCTCGGGCACCTCGAAATCGTGGCCCGCGGCCAGCTGGTCGAGCAGCTGGCGCTTCATCTGGGTGCGCGTCAGGCCGGCGGTTTCCTGCTCGAGCTGGCCGCGCAGAAGTTCCTTCAGCTTGTCGAGGCTCTCGAGGCCGAGGTTCTTGGCGAACTCGTCGTCGATCTTCGTCTCGTCCTCGACCTTCACCTGCTTCACGGTGACGGCGAACTGCGCTTCCTTGCCCGCCAGGTGCTCGGCCGGATAGTCTTCGGGGAACGTGACGGTGACGGTCTTCTCGTCGCCCGCCTTGGCACCGGTCAGCTGTTCCTCGAAGCCGGGGATGAACTGGCCCGAACCGATCACCAGCGGCGCGTCTTCGGCCTTGCCGCCCTCGAACTCGACCCCGTCGATCGAGCCGGTGAAGTCGATGATCAACTGGTCGCCCTCGGCCGCCTTCTTCGTCTTGGCCGCGTCCTTGTAGCTCTTCTGCTGGCCGGCGATCCGTTCCATCGCCTCGTCCACCGCCTCGTCGCTGACCGGCACGGTCAGGCGTTCGAGCGCGAGGTTGTCGGTCTCGGGCGCCTCGATCTCGGGCAGGACTTCCAGCTCGACGTCGAGCACGGCGTCCTTGCCTTCCTCGTACCCTTCGCCCAGTTCAACCTTCGGCTGCATCGCCGGGCGCAGGTTCTTGTCGCGAATCAGCCCGTCGACCGATTCGCGGATCGCGTCGTTGACGACCTGGGCATGGACGCTTTCGCCGTGCATCTTGCGGATCAGGTTGGCCGGCACCTTGCCGGGGCGGAACCCGGGCATGCGCACCTGTGGGGCGATCTTCTTCACCTCGGCATCGACCCGCGCCTCGATATCCTTGGCCGGAATGGTCACCTGGTAACCGCGCTTGAGGCCTTTGCTGGTGGTCTCTTTGATCTGCATGATGCGAACTTAAGCCTTTTCGAAATCGCGTTTTGTCGAAGGGACACCGGGCCGGAGAACTGGTGCGGGCGAAGGGACTCGAACCCCCACATCTTTCGATACTGGTACCTAAAACCAGCGCGTCTACCAGTTCCGCCACGCCCGCAACCCGAACGAAGCCGCGCGTGGAAACCCACACGAACAGGGGAGCGCCCTTAGAAGGGCGGGCCGAAAAGGGCAAGCGCCGCGATCATCCGAAGCCCCGCGACGGAACGGCGGCGGGGCGGCCCGCGTTTCCATGGCGAGCAGAAAGGAACGACCCCATGGCGACACAACCCGATCCGGCACCCGACACGATCGAGCCCGGTGCGCCCCCCGAGGCCCCGCCCGAGACGCCGGTGCCCGAACAGCCGATCCGCGAACCGGGGGAGATCGATCCGCCCGGCCCGGATACCGACGTGCCCGACCGCAGCCCGCTGGAAACGCCGCCCCCGCCCGACTGAGTTTGCCGCTGCACCGGCGGCCCCGCGGCCCGTCACCGTAAACCCGCCCGCCTGACGCCCCGGGCCGGCATTTCGATATTGCAGGGCCCCGCGCCGCGCACTAGGGCGCGCAGCATGAGCGACGAGACCAGCACCGACACCCCGCCCGACCGGCTCTCGGTCAACCC
This sequence comes from Pelagerythrobacter marinus, assembly GCF_034375205.1. Lineage (NCBI taxonomy): Bacteria > Pseudomonadati > Pseudomonadota > Alphaproteobacteria > Sphingomonadales > Erythrobacteraceae > Pelagerythrobacter > Pelagerythrobacter marinus. Next base: position 2,282,020 of record NZ_CP139719.1, read on the forward strand.
GCGCAGCGAGTTCTTCGATGCCGAGAAGCTGCAGCGCGGCGTCGGTATCCGCTTCAAGGGGCGAGTGCGCACCGACATCGAGGAGTACTCGATCTCCGGCGGCTGGGTGCGGGTCCAGGCCGGCAAGACGGTGGACCGCAAGGGCCAGCCGCTGACGCTGAAGCTGAGCGGCCCGGTCGAAGCCTGGTACGAAGACCTGGGCGAAGATCCCCCCGTCGCCCGCGCCTGAGGGCGATCAGCTTCCGTAACGGGCGAGCGCGGCAGCGATCGGATCGCCCGGGCTCCCCGCGCGAACCGCGGCCTGTTTGCGGCGCGGCAGGGCCTTGCGCTGCGGCGCGGCCTGGACCGCGCCCCGGCCGGCGGCCATGCCGCCCCGTGCCGGCGCGATGTCGGAGAATGCCGAGAGGAAGGCGCGCGACGGGCCGCTGTCGGCGACGCGGCGATCGGGGCCGCTCGCACGGCGCTGCGGCACGCTCGGCCGGCTGGCCGGGCTCTCGCTGCGCGCATCGGCCAGGCGCACCTGCGGCAGGTTGGGCTTTTCGGAATAGATGAAACCGTGCACCGGCCACGGCGTCGTGCCGAGATCGCCGATCGGGTGATACCAGACCCGCACCTGGCTCCAGTCGTTGGCCGGGGAGACGTCCACCGCCTTCACGTTGCGTTCGATCTGGCCGCGCCGGCCGTTGATCGGCGACCAGTTGGCATGATCGAGCAGGACGGTGCGGCTGTCGATCACGCGGCTCACGGTCGCCACATGGCCCAGCCGCATGGAGCGGTGGGGCATGAAGGCCATGACCGCGCCCACGCGCGGCTCGTTCCCGCGTTCGTACCGCCCGGCCGCCTGGTCCCACCAGGTATGGGCATCGCCGTAGATCTGCACCCCCGAAAGCTGCCGCGCATAGGGAACGCATTGCAGGTAGGGCGGCAATTCGTTGCCGGCCTGCGCCCCACGACCGGGATCGAAAGAGGCGCTTGCATCCGCGAGCGCCGGCGCCTGGAGCGCGCAAATGCCGGCAGCCGCGGCGATCAGGGCAATTGTCCTCATGCGGCAAGGATTTGCCGCCTTGTCCTTAAAGGGGCCCTGCCCGTCATGGTTAACGCGTGTTAAGGATCGCGCGCGCCGCTTGCCAAGCGGGGCGATAGCGGCCACCTGCCATGACCATGACCCGCAAGCCCAACGTCATCATCATCGGCCGGCCCAACGTCGGCAAGTCGACGCTGTTTAACCGCCTCGTCGGCAAGAAGCTGGCGCTGGTGGACGACCAGCCCGGCGTCACGCGCGACCGGCGGTTCGGCGATGCCACGATCGCGGGGCTGGAATTCACGGTGGTGGATACCGCGGGGTGGGAGGACGACGATCCCGAGACCCTGCCCGGCCGCATGCGGCGCCAGACCGAGGTGAGCCTGGAAGGGGCCGACGCGACGCTGTTCGTCGTCGATGCCCGCGCCGGCCTGACCCCGCTGGACGAGGAAATCGCCCGCTGGCTGCGGAGCCAGACGGTGCCGGTCGTGCCGGTGGCCAACAAGGCGGAAGGCAAGGCCGGCGAAGCCGGCGTGCTGGAAGCCTGGTCGCTGGGCTTCGGCGAGCCCGTGCCCCTGTCGGCCGAACACGGCGAAGGTATCGCCGACCTGTTCGGCGCGCTCTGGCCGATCATCGGCGAGAAGGCCGAAGGCGTGGGCGTAGGCGAGGGCGAGGGCGATGGCGTTGCCGTGCCCGATGCCGAGGATAGCAAGGACGGCGAGGAAGACGGGGACGGCGACCTCGGCCCGTTGAAGCTGGCGATCGTCGGGCGGCCGAACGCCGGCAAGTCCACCCTGATCAACCGCCTCCTGGGCGAAGACCGCCTGCTGACCGGGCCCGAAGCCGGGATTACGCGCGATTCGATCGCGGTGGACTGGCAGTGGACCGATCCGTCCAGCGGCACCGTGCGCGACATTCGCCTGATCGACACGGCCGGGATGCGCAAGAAGGCCCGCGTGACCGAGAAGCTGGAAAAGCTGAGCGTCGCCGACGCCCGCCGGGCGGTCGATTTCGCCGAAGTCGTCGTCCTGCTGCTCGATGCGACGAAGGGGCTCGAACACCAGGACCTGAAGATCGCCGACATGGCGCTGCAGGAAGGCCGCGCGCTGATGGTGGCAATCAACAAGTGGGACGTGGCCGAGAACGCGTCTTCGCTGTTCAACGGCATTCGCGCCGCGCTCGACGAAGGGCTCTCGCAGGTCAAGGGCCTGCCCCTGTTCGCGGTCAGCGCGCGCACCGGCAAGGGCCTCGACACGATGCTGGGGGCCGCCTTTGAAATCCGCCAATCCTGGTCGAAGCGAGTCCCCACCGCCGCGCTCAACCGCTGGTTCGACGATGCCCTGGCGGCCAATCCGCCGCCCGCCCCCGGCGGCAAGCGGATCAAGCTGCGCTACATCACCCAGTCGAGCACCCGCCCGCCGCGGTTCGTCGTCTTCGGGACGCGGCTCGACATGCTGCCCAAGAGCTATGAACGCTACCTCGTCAACGGCATCCGCCGCGAACTGGGGTTCGAGGCGGTTCCCGTGCGGGTGGTGCTCAAGAGCCCCAAGAACCCTTACAAGGCCGGCTGATGTTCGACTTGCTCTCTTCCGGCGGCAGCCTCGCCATCGAGATGCTGGAACGCACAGCCAGCACCCCGCGCGTGCAGCAGATGGTGCAGCTTTCGCTCGCCCCCGCCTTCCTGCTGGGCGGCATCGGCGCGATCATGAACGTGATGATGGCGCGGATGATCTGGATCGCCGAACGGATCGAGCGGATCGAACGGCGAATCGAAGATGGCAAGGCCGGCGATGGCGAAGTGCGCGAGCTGCCGTGGCTCGGCCAGCGCCGCCGCCACGCGCAGAAGGCGGTCGTGTTCTCGACCGCGTCGGCGGCGGTGATCAGCGTGGTCATCGCGCTGCTGTTCATCAGCGCCTATATCGAACCGCAGATCGGCACGATCACGGCGATCGCCTGGGTCCTCACGATGGTGCTGCTGATTATCGGGCTGGGCTTCTTCCTGCTGGAAACCCGCCTCGCGGCAAGGGGGGTGCGCCCGGCGCGCGGCACCAAGCGCGGCCCCCGCGACCAACGCACCTGAGGCCAACGACTTGAAGCCGGCCGCAGTCAGTCCTCTTCGCCGGCGGGCTTGCTCTGCAATTGGACGTAGTTCTGCAGGCCCATCCGTTCGATCATGTCGAACTGGGTTTCGAGGAAATCCACGTGCTCTTCCTCGCTTTCGAGGATGCGTTCGAAGATCTCGCGGCTGACATAGTCGCGCACGCTTTCGCAATGTTCGATCGCGTCGCGCAGCAGGGGAATCGCCTCCTGCTCCATCGCCAAGTCGGCCTTGAGGATTTCCTCGACCGTCTCGCCGACCTTGAGCTTGTGGATCGCCTGGAAGTTGGGAAGCCCGTTCAGGAACAGGATACGCTCCGCCAGAATGTCGGCGTGCTTCATCTCGTCGATCGATTCGTGCCGCTCGTACTCGGCAAGCCGCTCGACCCCCCAGTCCTTGAGGACGCGATAGTGCAGCCAGTACTGGTTGATGGCGGTAAGTTCGTTGGTGAGCGCCTTGTTCAGGAACTCTATGACTTTCGCATCGCCTTTCACCGGGCGCCTCCATGGGTCGGGAACAGGGGCGCGAATATGCGCCCCGAGACCCGCGCTGGCAAGGGCGCGAGGGCTAAAAAATGGCGGAATTCCGCCATTTGCGAGCGATTAGCGTTAGCCGCGAAAGTCAGGCCGCACAGGCCGGGAGGAACGCCATTTCACGTTCTTCGGCCAGGATATCCTCGGCATCGTCCAGGCACTGGCCGCAGTTGGGCCGCTTGCCCAGCGCGGCATAGACCGCCTCCGCGTCCCCGGGGCACCGCCGCGCCGTGCGGCGCAGGTCGCTTTCCCTGATGGCATTGCAGATGCAGACGTACATTTCAGCTCCTGCGAGTGATTCGCAGTCGCCAATTTATGCAAAGTCTTCGCAATAGCAAGTCCTGTCAGCGGGCGATCGGAAACAGCCGCCAGTAGGTCAGGCAGCGCCACAGCCATTCGAGCGGGCCGTAGCGATACCGCCGGAGCCAGGGCTGCGACCAGGCGAGCATGGCGATCCAGGCAAGAAGCACGATCCCGTAGAGCGCGGGACGGCCCAGCTCGCCGAACAATCCCCCCGCCCAGCCATGGAACACGAACAGCATGACGATCGAGGTGCCGAGGTAATTGGTGAAGGCCGCCCGCCCGGCGGCGGACAGGCGCGCCGCCAGCCATCCGTTCGCCCGCGCGCCCCAGAGCGCGAGCAGCGCCGCGAGGCCGAGCGTCATCGCGAGGCGCGGCAGGGGCGAAAGGCCGAGGAAAGCCGTGAGCGTGGCGTAATACGTGAACCCGGCCCCCTTCACCCAGAGCGCGATCAGCGCCGTCAGCAGCCCGCCGCCGAGAAGGCCGATCCAGCCCCACCTGCGTTGCCGCGCCGGGTCGAAGCCGCCGCTGAACAGGCCGAGGCGGAACAGCCCCATGCCCACCAGCATCAGCGGAAGCGTCTCCAGCAGCCAGAGCATGACGTAGAATCCCAGGTCCCCGGCATGGCTGGCGACGTTGTGGGCCACGAAGTCGCCGTAGGAACCCTCTGCGATGATCGCGGTTTCGGCCTCGGCGTCGGCCAGTTCGCGGGCCATCTCGCCGTTCAGCGCCTCGCGCATCTCGGTATAGGGAGCCTGTTCGCCCATCGGCGTATCGACGACGAAATAGCTGGGCCCGATCATCGCGGCATAGAGCAGGGCCCCGGCGACATAGCCGAGCAGGCCGGTCACGAGCTGCGCCTTGGCCGACCAGCGCAGGCACAGCACCGCGACCAGGCCGCACACGGCGTAGGAAAAGAGGATATCCCCCCGCCAGACGAGGAAGAAGTGGGCGAGGCCGAACAGGCCCAGCCACAGCAGCCGCCGCACCTGGAGCCACCGGCTCGCCCCCCGGGCCCAGGCCCTGTCCATGAAAAGGACCAGCCCGGCGCCGAAAAGCAGCGTGAACAGCCCGCGCATCTTGCCGTCGACCAGGATGAACTGGGCCACCCACGACCAGTCCGACACCGGCCCGTGGGGCACGGTGAAGGCGCCCGGATACATGTAGGCGGCAAGGGGCTGGCCGAAGGCGACGATGTTCGCGGCCAGGATGCCCAGGACGGCGATCCCGCGAATGAAATCGAGGCTGCCGATCCGCTCCTGCCGGCCCACCGGCGCGCTCGCCGGCTGGTCCGGAGTGTGCCCTGCGCCTGCCCCGTCGTTCGCCGCCGTCATGTCCATTCCCCTTCGTCCGCCCCGGTCATAGCACCGCGGCGGGCGGTGGAAAGCCCGCAGGTGCGCGACTAGCCCGCGCGGCAACGCCAGCGGTGGCGCGGGCTAGCGGGTCACGAGACAGGCATGGCCGGCCGCCTTCAGCCGGTTGCAGGCTTCCTGCGCCGCCGCCCGGGTGGCAAATCCGCCCGCCTGGAGCTTTGTCAGGCGGCCGGCGGGGACGAGCATCTTCGACGCCCCGGCCAGGGCCGGCAGCCCGCCCAAGCGGCGCCAGAGACGGTCGGCATTGCCGCGGACCGAGAACGCGCCCAACTGCACCCGCCACGGGCCCCCGGCCTCGCGCGGCGGTTCGGGCGCAGCGGCCGGCCCGGCGCCTGCAGGCCGTGCGGCGGCCGGCGTGGAAGCTGCCGGCGGCTCGGCCGGCGCGCTCGCCGTGGCGGGGCGGGCATAGTCGGCCCCTGCCTCGGCCGGGCTGCCCGTGCCCGTCACGCGGCTTGCCTCCGCGATCGCGGCACGCGCCGCGGCGACCGAGGGTGAGATACCGGCGCTGGCGATCGGGCCGGGCACGCGGCCCGAAGTCGCCGGAACGGCCGGCGGCGCGCTGGCCGCGGGCGGCGGGGCGGTGGCTGCCCCCGTGCCCCCGCCCAGCGCGAGGTCGGCCGCGGCGAGTTGCTGCGCGCGCGTCGCGTCGCTCTCGCGCTTCAGCGACTGCGCCATGACTTGCGCCTCCTGCCTCTGGGCCAGCGGGACGTAATCGTCCATCTGCCGGATCGCGGGCGCGGCCTGCGGCAGGCCGGCGACATTGGCCAGCGTCAGCAGCGCATAGGCGCGGACCCAGTCCTTCGCCACCAGGTCGCCGTTGAAATGAGCAATGCCCAGCAGGTACTGCGCGCGCGGATCGCCGCGTTCGGCGGCCGCGGTGACGTAGGGCAGCGCCTCTTCGCGGCGCCCGGCCTGGAACAGCATCAGGCCATAATTGTCCGCCGCCTTGATGTGCCCCTGCGCCGCGGCGCGGGCATAGAACACCTCCGCCCGGGCCGGATCGCGCTCGACCCCGCGGCCGAGGCGATAGGCCTGGGCCATGTTGAACTGCGCGTCGGGGTCGCCCTCTTCGGCCGGGGCGCGCCATTCGCGTACGGCGGCGGCATAGTCCCCGCGGCTCCACGCATCGACCCCCGCCTTGACGTCGGCGAGCGCGGGGCTGGCGACAAGCGCGGCCAGCGCGGTGAACAGCGGCAATCTTCGTGCGAACCTCATGATCGGGCGCGTCCTCGGTTTCCTCGGCGGAAGCCTGACATAGTGAACACTCCGTTAGCAAAGGGTTTCTAACGATCGGCCCCCGGCGCGCCGCCCTCTGCAGGCCGCTCGTTAACCCAAAATTAGGGGTATCCTGCGATCTGCATACCCGGCCCGCTTTCATGCGGTGGACAGGACAGGAACAGCAGGGGGACCAGCCTGTGCGAGTATTGGCATTGGCGTCACAAAAAGGGGGTTCGGGCAAGACCACGCTTTCGGGCCACCTGGCCGTGCAGGCCCAGCGCGCCGGCGCGGGGCCGGTCGTGCTTATCGACATCGACCCGCAAGGCTCGCTTGCCGACTGGTGGAACGAGCGCGAGGCGGAATATCCCGCCTTCGCCCAGACCACAGTGGCCCGCCTGGCCAGCGACCTGCAGATCCTGCGCCAGCAAGGCTTCAAGCTGGCGGTGATCGACACCCCGCCGGCCATCACCATGGCGATCCAGTCGGTGATCGGCGTGGCGGAACTGATCGTCGTCCCCACCCGCCCCAGCCCGCACGACCTGCGCGCCGTGGGCGCGACCGTCGACTTGTGCGAACGGGCGGGCAAGCCTCTCGTCTTCGTCGTCAACGCGGCGACGCCCAAGGCCAAGATCACGTCGGAGGCCGCCGTCGCGCTGAGCCAGCACGGCACCGTGGCCCCGATCACCCTGCACCAGCGAACCGATTATGCCGCCTCGATGATCGACGGCCGGACGGTGATGGAGGTCGATCCCGACAGCCGCAGCGCGGCCGAGGTCACGGCGCTGTGGAACTATGTCGCCGATCGGCTGGAGAAGAATTTCCGCCGCACCGTCTTTGCCGCGCCCAACGCGGTCTCTCCGGCCCCAGGGGTCTATCGCCCGGCAGGCGGCTTCGGCCGCCGCGTGGCGCAGTAGGACCGCGAACCGGCCATGAGCGACGCCAACTTCGCCTCCCTCAATTCCTCGCTGCTCGCACGCAAGGGCGGCGCGCGCCCGGCCATGCGCCCGCAGTCGGCCCTGGTCGGCGGGCAGATGCCGGCCGAGGGGATCGAGGACCTTGGCTGGAACGACATGGGCGAGGAGCCCGAGCCCCCGCGCGAGGCCGATGTCCTGCAACTGACCCCGTCGCCCGCGAACCCGGCCACCGCGGCCGAGGCGCGCGAGATCGATCACGAGGCGAAGGACCAGCTCGGCGTCGGCTCCGACGAACCCGAAGCGGCCGTCCGGCAGGCCGAAGCGCCCGCCCCGCAGTCGCGCAGCGAAGAATCGCAACCGGGTGAAGACACGGCTGACGAAACGCCGGCCGAACCGGCCGTCCGCCGCCAGCAGGCCGAAATCGCACAGCGGATGGGCGCCGAGATCGAGCGCGCGGCCCCGCCCGTCCGCCGCTCGGCCCTGGCACGCGGCAAGCGTGCGGCCTTCACCCTGCGGCTCGACGGCGACCGCCACCTGAAGCTGCGGCTCGCCTGCACCGTCCGCAATCGCAGCGCGCAACAGATCGTAACCGAAGCGCTCGACGCGCTGCTCGGGACAATGCCCGAGCTCGACAATCTCGCGGCCCAGATCGAACGGCCGGCGGAGAACATGGGGAAGAACCGATGACCCGGACCACCACGACCAACCGCCTCGTGGCAGTGGCCCTGACCAGCGCCCTTGCGACGACCGCCCTTACCGGCTGCACGACCCAGGCCGCGCCGCGCGCCGATCTCTCGGCGAACAAGGCCCAGACGGCGCTGGCGAAAGGCAACGAGGACGCGGCCGTCGCCCATGCCGAGGCCGCCGTTCACGCCGAACCGCGCAATGCCGGCTATCGCGCGATGCTCGGCGCAGCCTACCTGAAGGCAGGCCGGTTCCAGTCGGCCGCCACCAGTTTCCAGGACGCGATGGCGCTGGGCGACAACTCGCCGCGCACCGCGCTCAGCTATTCGCTGGCCCAGACAGCCGTGGGCAATTACCCCAAGGCGCTGGCCGTGCTCGACGACTGGCGCGACGATCTCGATCCGGCCGACCTCGGCCTGGCCCTGGCGCTGGCCGGCCAGCCCGATCGCGGGGCGCAGGTCCTGGCCAATGCCCTGCGCGGCGGCCAGAACACGCCCAAGGTCCGCCAGAACCTCGCCTATGCCTATGCCCTGCAGGGCAACTGGCGCGCCGCCCGCCTGATGGCGGCCGAGGACGTGCCTTCGGACCAGCTCGACGAACGCATCGGCGAATGGGCCCAGGCCGTGCGGCCGGAAATGTACCAGGCCCGCGTCGCCCGCCTGCTCGGCGCGCCGGTGGTGCGCGATCCGGGCCAGCCGGTGGCCCTCGCCCTCGCCAACAATCCCGGTTCGGAACAACTCGCGGCCGAGGCCGCGGCGCTGGCCCAGCCGGCGAGCCCGCCGGCCGCGGCGCCCGCCGCCACCCCGGCTCCGGCGCTCGCCGATGCCCGCCGGGGCGCCGAACTGCCGCCGGTCGAACCGGCGCCGCAGCTTGCGGTCGCCAACCCGCGAGTGGAGAAGCCGACCGACGTCGAAAGCGCCTTCGCGGCGCCGGCCCCTTCGGGCGCGACACCGGCCCAGATCACCAAGAGCGTCGTCGCGTTCATTTCCGAGCCGGTCGTGCAGAAGATGCCCGCCCGCTACGGCGCGGAAGCGCCCAGGCCGGCCAGGACCCGCGCGGCCGCGGCCGGCACGGACGCGCCGCGTTTCGAACGCGCCGACGGCAAGCACCTGGTGCAGCTGGGATCGTTCTCCAGCCGCGAGGGCGCTCGCCGCGCCTGGGGCATCTATGCCCGGACATATCCCGATCTCGACCGTTATCGCATGGTCATCACCGAAGCGCGCGTGCGCGGGAAGACGTATTACCGCGTGTCGGCCGGCGGCCTGCAATCGGCCGAGGCGCGCTCCGTCTGCTCGACGGTCAAGGCGCGCGGCGAAGGCTGCATCCAGTGGGCCGAGGGACGCCCGCTGCCCGGCGCGGTGGACAGCGGCGTGCGCATGGCGCGCCGCTGATCGCGTGCGCCGGCCGGGCTGCGCGGCCTAGAGCCGCACCCCGCCCTTGAACAGCGCGAGTACGCGCCCCTGCGCGGGCTGACCGTCGAACGGCGTGTTGCCGGCCGTCGCCTCCATTTTCCGCCGATCGACGACCCACGGCCTCTCGGGATCGATCAGCGCCACGTCGCCTTCGAACCCTTCGCGCAGGGCGCCCGCCTCAGCGCCGAGCAGGCGCGCCGGCGCGCCCGCCAGCAGGTCGAACGCGCGGGCGAAATCGATCACCTCGTCGCGCACCAGCGTCAGCGTCATCGCCAGCAGGGTTTCGGCCCCTGCCATGCCCGGCGCGGCGTCGGCGAACGGCAGGCGCTTGTCCTCCGGCCCGCGCGGATCGTGGCCCGAGCAGACGACGTCGATCGTCCCGTCACCGATCGCCTCGATCACTGCTTGCCGGTCGGATTCGCAGCGCAGCGGCGGGGACAGGCGGGCAAAGGTCCGGAAATCGGCCGTCGCCAGGTCCGAGAGCATGAAATGCGCCGGGGTGACGCCGGCGGTAACGCGCACCCCGCGCGCCTTCGCCTCGCGCACGATGTCGATCGCCGCGCGGGTCGTCAGCTGCCGGAAATGGACGCGCGCGCCGCTCATTTCCGCCAGCGCGACATCGCGCGCGACCGCCAGGGCCTCGGCCTCGGCCGGGGCGGCGGGCAGGCCCAGCCGCGTGGCGATTTCCCCCGCCGTCGCCGCGGCCGAACCGGCGAGCGCGGCATCTTCGGCATGGGTCACGACCACGAGGTCGAGCATCGCCGCGTATTGCAGCAGGCGCAGCATGACCCCCGAATCGCCGATCCATTGCCGGCCGGTGGCGATGCCCCGCGCGCCGGCCGCCTTCATCAGCGCGATCTCTGCCAGCTCGCGCCCTTCGAGCGCGCGCGTGGCCGCCGCCAGCGGGTGGACCCAGACATCGGGCTTCCCGCTCTTGGCCAGGTGCGAGACGCGGCTGGGCAGGTCGAGCGGCGGCGCCTGGTCGGGCATCAGCGCCGCGCGCACGATCCCGCCGAAATGGAACGCGGGCTTGTCGACCGCGAAGACCCCCAGGTCCACCAGCGCCGGCGCCACCAGGCCGCCACGGGCATCGATCGTCTCGTCGCCGTCCTGCGGCGCGACGTCGCCGAGGGCGGCGATCCTGCCATCGACGATCCGCAGGCTCCCCGCCTTCACGCCTTCGGGCAGGACCAGCCGCCCCCCCGTGACGGTGATCGCGCGTTCCTGCTTCATGTCCATTGCCCGTCGTTCCAGCCGGGAACGGCCCTGCCCCGGCGCGTCAGCACGTCGAGGCAGGCCATGCGCACGGCGACCCCCATTTCGACCTGGCGGGTGATGATCGACCGGTCGAGCATGTCGGCCACGTCGCTGTCGATCTCCACCCCGCGGTTCATCGGCCCCGGATGCATGACCAGTGCGTCGGGCGCGCACCGATCCAGCCGCGCGCGCGTCAGCCCGTAGAGATGGTGGTATTCGCGCGCGGAGGGAATGAATTGCCCGCTCATCCGCTCGGTCTGCAGCCGCAGCATCATCGCCACGTCCGCCCCGTCCAGCGCGGCGTCGAAATCGGCGAAAGTCGCGGCCCCCATCGCCTCCACGCCCACCGGCATCAGCGCCGGGGGCGCGCAGAGCCGAACCGACGCGCCGAGCGCCTGGAGGCAGAGAATGTTCGAGCGCGCGACCCGGCTGTGCAGGATGTCGCCGCAGATCGTGACCGTCAGGCCGGTGAAATCCTCGCTCCCCTCGCCGCGGGCTTCCAGTGCGTGGCGCAGCGCCAGCGCATCGAGCAGGGCCTGCGTCGGATGTTCGTGCTGACCGTCCCCGGCATTGAGGACCGGGCAATCGACCTTGCTCGCGATCAGGTCCACCGCGCCGCTGGAACCGTGCCGGATGACGATCGCGTCGGCCCGCATGGCGTTGAGCGTGACCGCGGTGTCGATCAGCGTCTCGCCCTTCTTCACGCTCGACTGCGCCGCGTGCATGTTCACCACGTCCGCGCCCAGCCGCTTGCCGGCAATCTCGAAGCTGAGCAGCGTGCGGGTCGAGTTCTCGAAAAAGGCGTTGATGATCGTCTGGCCCGACAGCGCGTCGCAATGCTTGTCCGCGCGCCGGTTGAATTCCACCCACTGTTCGGCCTCGGCCAGGAGGAACAGGATCTCGTGCCGTTCCAGCTGCGCGATACCGGTCAGGTCGCGATGTGGAAATGCCCGCGCCCCCGCTGGGAAGCGGCCGGGAGGATTGGGGGTGCCCGTCGATGCCATCGAAGCCAGCCCCTTAGGGGGCACCGGTGGCGCTGGCAATGCCCTGCCGCCCAAGCCCCTACCCGCCCGGCGATACGACCGAACGGCGATCCACCCCCGCCGCCCGGGCTATGCGCAAAGCCCCTTGTCGAGCGGCATCGGTCGCTCGCACCCTTTCGGCTGGAACCCGTGCCCCGACCGCACTAGGTTGCCGGCAATCGCGCGATTTCAGGGGTTTTTCCGAAGATGAGTTTTGCAGGCAAGGTCTGGCGGCTGCTGGTGGGGATCAAGGACGGGCTGAGCCTCGTCTTCCTCCTCCTGTTCTTCATGGCGCTCTACGCCATACTGACGGCCCGCCCCAGCCCGGCCCAGGTCCGCGAAGGGGCCCTCCTGCTCGAACTTGACGGCGTGGTGGTGGAAGAAAGCAGCCCGATCGACCCGATCGGCGTCCTGCTTTCGGGCGAACCGCCGATCGGCGAGTTCCAGGCACGCGACCTGGTGCGCGCGATCGACGAGGCCGCGACGGACGAGCGGGTGAAGGCTGTCGTGCTCGACCTCACCTCGTTCCTCGGCGGCGGGCAAGTCCACCTGCAGGAAATCGGCGCCGCGCTCGACCGCGTGCGCGCGGCGGAAAAGCCGGTGCTCAGCTATGCCGTTGTCTATGGCGACGACGCGATGATGCTGGCCTCCCACGCGAGCGAGGTCTGGGTCGATCCGATGGGCGGCGCGCTCGTCGCCGGGCCGGGCGGGTCGAACCTCTATTTCGGCGAACTGCTGGAAAACCTGAACGTCCGCGCCCGGGTGTACAAGGTGGGCGAGTACAAGTCGGCGGTCGAACCCTATTCGCGCAACGACATGTCGCCCGAGGCGCGCGAGAACTACCAGGCGCTCTACGGCGCGCTGTGGGAGGAGTGGCAGGCCAACGTGAAGAAGGCCCGCCCGCAGATCCAGCTCGACCGCATCACCGCGCAGCCGGCCGAATGGATTGCCGAGAGCGACGGCGACCTGGCGACCGCCGCGGTGGCGGCCGGGCTGGTGGACGAGCTGGGCAGCAAGACCGAGTTCGGCGAACGCGTGGCCGAGATTGCCGGGGCCGACACCTGGGACGACACGCCGGGCACCTTCGCGCATAGCGAGCTGGAACCCTGGCTGGCCGAGATCGAGCCCGACGAAACGGGCAGCAAGATCGGGGTCGTCACGATCGCCGGACAAATCGTGGACGGCGATGCCGGCCCCGGCACCGCCGGCGGCGATCGCATCCGCGACCTGCTTCTCGACGCGCTCGACGAAGACCTCGCCGCGCTTGTCGTGCGGGTCGATTCGCCGGGCGGATCCGTCACCGCATCGGAGGAAATCCGGCGCGCGATCCTGCGACACAAGGCGAACGACATCCCGGTCGCCGTGTCGATGGCCAATGTCGCGGCCAGCGGGGGATACTGGGTCTCGACCCCGGCCGACCGGATCTTTGCCGAGCCCGAATCGATCACCGGGTCGATCGGCATCTTTGCCGTGATCCCGACGTTCGAGGATGCGGCGGCGCAATGGGGCATCCATGCCGACGGCGTCCGCACGACGCCGCTTTCCGGCCAGCCCGACCTGATCGGCGGCTTCACGCCCGAGGTCGATGCGATCCTGCAAAGCTCGATCGAGGACGGTTACCGCGATTTCCTCGTCCGCGTCGCCGAATCGCGCAACCTCACGCCCGAGCGGGTGGACGAGATCGGCCAGGGGCGCGTGTGGGACGGCGGCACCGCGCGCCAGCTGGGCCTGGTCGACCAGTACGGCGGCCTCCAGGATGCGATCGCATGGGTCGCCGCCCAGGCCGAGCTGGAAGAAGACGACTGGCACGTCGAATACCTCGGCGACGACGCGCAGCCCTACGAATCGCTGGTCCGCCAGATGGTGACCGGCGAGGCCGGCCGGGGGCTGGATGGCGGGGGCGGGGATCTCTTCGCCGTTGTCGCGCGCGGCGAACAGGCCCGGATCGGCCAGGCTGTCCGGACGTTCGAGCGGCTTCTCGGCGCGCGGGGGATGCAGGCCTACTGCCTCGAATGCCCGCCGCCGGCGGCCGCCCGGGCGGAAGATGCCGGCCGGGGCGGCTGGCTGGCGCGGCTGGCGGCCCTGCTCGACTGACCGACGGGCAAGCGGTTCGCCTGCAGGCAGAGACCGCTTGCCATTCGCCCGTCCCCATGGCAAAGGCGCGCCCCTGCCGCAGAGGCAGCCTTTTGCAAGGCCGTCGGGCGGGCGCGTAGCTCAGTGGTAGAGCACACCCTTCACACGGGTGGGGTCGCAAGTTCAATCCTTGCCGCGCCCACCACGATTTCTCCGTGGATGACCGGATTCGTGGTGCCATCGGCACGGCCGCGCCGGCGGCCGGGCGGTCCTGCGCGGGCTGCGCCGCCTACCCCTGGCCGGCGTGCGGCAGCGTCGCCTTAACCCGCAGCATGGCGATCGCGGCGACGAGCCAGCTGGCTGCCGCGAAGAGCATCGTCCACACCGGCTCCCCCGGGAACAGGGCCTGCATGATGCTTCCGGTCACCGTGGCCACCAGCAGCTGCGGGATCACGATGAAGACGTTGAACAGCCCCATGTAGATGCCGAGCTTGGCCTGCGGCAGGTTGCTGGCGAGGATCGCGTAAGGCATCGCCAGGATGCTGGCCCAGGCGATCCCGATGCCCACTTCCGCCACCAGCAGCATCGTCGCGTCGCGCACCGCGAAGAACATCAGGAAACCCGCCGCGCCCAGCGTGAGGCAGATCGAGTGGGTCATCACCTGCCCGACCTTTCGGCTGAGCCAGGGTAGCAGGAGGAGCGCGGCCACCGCCGCGACCCCGTTGTAGACGGTGAACAGCACGGTGACCCAGTTCGCCCCCTCGTTATAGGCGACGCTGGTCGTATCGCTGCTGCCGAACACGTACTGGGTCACGACCGGCGTGGTGTTGATCCACATGATGAACAGCGCCGACCAGCTGAAGAACTGGACCAGCGCGAGCCGCTTCATCACCGGGGGCATTCCGGAGAAATCCCCGACGATGCTGGAAAGCATGTTCGCCGTTCGCCCGCGCCGGGCCAGCCCTATGCCGAGCGCGCTGAGAATGCCGTAGGCGACCAGGAGCGCGCCGAGCAGCAGGACTTCCTTTTCGAAGCCGGCCCAGTCGACCGACAGGAGCACCGCGACCCCCGCGGCGATCCAGAGCGCGCTGGCGCGATAGCTCTTGCCCGCCAGCGCATCGACCGTCGGGGTCGGCGCGCGCGCCTGCTCTTCGGCAAAGGCCGCCTGCTGTTCGGGGCTGTATTCGCGCGTCGTGAAAACCGTCCACATGACCGCGGTGAACAGCGCGATGCCGCCGGCCCAGAAGCTCCACTTCACCGTCCCCGGCAGGCCCCCGTCGGCGGCGAGGTTGCTGACGCCGGCCTGTTCGAGGAACCAGGGGAAGATCGAACCGACCACCGCGCCCGCGCCGATGAACGCGGTCTGCACGGCGTAGCCCGCCGCGTGCTGATCGGCATGAAGCATGTCGCCCACGAAGGCGCGGAAGGGTTCCATCGAGATGTTGAGCGAGGCGTCGAGCAGCCACAGCATCGCCGCGGCGAACAGCAGGGGCGCGCCGAACGCCGGGCTGAGCGGCATGAGGAACAGCGCGAGGGCCGACAGGATCGCCCCGGCGAGGAAATAGGGGCGGCGGCGCCCCAGCCGGTTCCAGGTCCGATCGGACAAGTGGCCGATGATCGGCTGGACCAGCAGCCCGGTCAGCGGCGCGGCGACCCACAGCGCGGGCAAGTCGTCGATGCTCGATCCCAGGGTCTGGAAGACGCGGCTCATGTTCGCGTTCTGCAGGGCGAAACCGATCTGGATGCCGAAGAATCCGAAGCTGATGTTCCACAGCCCGGCGAAGCTCTGGCGCGGCTTCTGCCGCAGCACCTGGTCCATGCCCTGTCCCTCGTCCCTGTCCCGCGGATCTTCGTCCGCGTGCAATCCTCGCTTCCCCGATCGCTTGCACGGCAGCGACCGGCCGCCAAGTGCGTATACGAATACGTTGGCCGGTCAGGCGGCGCCGCTGCTGCCGCGGACGACCAGCTTGCCCGGCAGCTTGCGCGGGGGCAGGTCGCGCCCCTCGATCTGGGCCAGCAGGGTCTGGACCAGGGCCTGGCCGGCACCCCGGATGTCCTGCATCACCGTGGTCAGCGGCGGGGTCGTGAGGCTGGCGGCCGGGATGTCGTCGAAGCCGACCACCGCGACATCTTCGGGCACGGCGCGCCCGGCATCGGCCAGGGCGCGCATCGCGCCGATCGCGATCAGGTCGCTCGCGGCGAAGATCGCGTCGAACGCCTGCCCGCTGTCGAGCAGCGCCTGCGCCGCGGCGCGCCCTTCCTCCTCCGTGGTCAGCGCGTCGAACTGCAGCGAGCGATCGAAGGCGAGGCCGGCCGCTTCCAACGCATCGCCCAGCCCGCGATAGCGGCCGGCAAACTCGGGATAATGGTCGTCGGCATGGCCGAGGAAGGCGATCCGGCGGCGGCCCCGGGCGATCAGGTGCTCGCCCGCCAGGCGGCCCGCGGCGACATTGTCGGTCCCCACGGTCACGCCGCTGGTGTCGCTGGAAACCGATCCCCAGCGGGCGAAATGCGTGCCCTGCCGGGTCAGCTGCTCCATGCGTTCGCGGTAGCGGGTGTAATCGCCGTAACCGAGCAGGATCAGTCCGTCGGCCCGGTGGCTGTCCTGGTACTGGACGTGCCAGTCGTCCTCCATGCGCTGGAAGGAGATCAGCAGGTCCAGCCCGCGGTCGGCGCAGGCCCGGGTGATCGATCCCAGCATCGCGAGGAAGAACGGGTTGATCATGCTGTCATCGGGCGTCGGGTCCTCGAAGAACAGAAGCGCGATCGTGTTCGAGCGCTGGCTGCGGAGCGAGGACGCGTTCTTGTCGACCGTGTAGTTGAGTTCGCGCGCGATCCGTTCGATCTTCGCGCGGGTCTTGGCGCTGACGGCCTTGTCGCCGCGCAGCGCCCGGCTGACCGTCGGCTGCGAGACCCCCGCGGCATAGGCGATGTCGAAGCTGGTCGGACGGCCGGTCGGCTTGCGCCCCATCGCTCCTCTCCTCTGGCAGGGGTGCCGCATGGCCCCCGCCAGCCTGCATAGAAAAGCCGCGCAGAACGGGCAACGGCGGGGCGCCCAAACCCCGCACGGGCGGCACCGGCCGGCCTCGCGTGCGCCGCAACAACATACGTATGCTGTCTTCCGCCCCCGATCGCACCGGACCTATGCGGGGCATCGACCGGGCATCGTGGTGACGCGCTGCCCGCGTGGGACTGGAGATTTTCGCCCAGGCAACCAGCATAGGTTCCGGGCCGTTTGGGGAGTGCATCGAAATGGCAATTCGCAGCAAGCTTACTGCAACCGTCAGCCTGCCGGCCTGCGCCGCCGCGCTGGCAGGACTGGCCAGCCCGGCCGCAGCGCAGGACCCGGTGGAAAGCGCCGAGGGCGGCGACGAGGATGTCATCATCGTGTCCGGCTATCGCGCCTCGCTGGAAAGCGCGATCGCCGAGAAGCGCGAGAAGGACCAGATCATCGAATCGGTTTCGAGCGAGGACATCGGCAAGCTGCCCGATGCCTCGATCGGCGAATCGATCGCACGCCTGCCCGGTCTCACCTCGCAGCGCATCTCGGGCCGCGCCGGCTATATCTCGGTGCGCGGCTTCGGCCCGGATTTCTCGAGCACGCTGCTCAACGGCCGCCAGCAGACCTCGACCAGCGACAACCGCGGGATCGAGTTCGACCAGTATCCGTCGGAGATCGTCAGCTCGGTCGATGTCTACAAGTCGCCTTCGGCCAACCTCGTCGGCCAGGGCCTGGTCGGCACGATCGACATCCGCACGATCCGCCCGCTCGACAAGGGCGAGCAGGTCATCGCCGTCGGCGCGCGCGGCGTCCACGCCGATCTCGGCAAGCTCAACAGCGGGTCCGACGATTTCGGCTACCGGGCGTTCGGCACTTACGTCGACCAGTTCGCCAACGACACCCTCGGCCTGGCCCTGTCGGTCGCCTATTCGAAGGAGCCGTACCAGACCGAAGAATTCGAAGCCTGGGGCTACGCCGACGGGCCCGACGGCAACCAGGTCATCGGCGGCGTGAAGCCTTTCGTCACCTCGTCCAACCTCAAGCGGCTCGGCGTCAACGGCACGATCCAGTACCAGGCGTCGCCGACCACGATGCTGACGCTCGACGGGTTCTATTCCGACTTCGACGATACCAACATCAAGCGCGGGATCGAGATTCCGCTCGCATGGTCGGGCGCGCAGCTTTCGCCCACCGGGCTGGAAGTGAACGACGGCCTGGTCACCGGCGGCACGTTCTCGGGCGTCGAAGCGGTCGTGAACAACCACAACTACGTCCGCAAGGCCAAGCTCTATTCCGGCGGCTTCAACATCGCGCACGAGGGCGACGACGGCTGGAACGTCAACGCCGACGTCAGCTTCTCGCGCACCGACCGCAACGAGCTGATCCTCGAATCGAACGCCGGCACCGCGCCCGGCGGCGGCACCGGAGCGACCGACACGCTGACTTTCCGCTCGACCACCAGCGGGACTTTCTTCACCGACCAGGTGCTCGACTACAGCGATCCGGCGCTGATCCAGCTGACCGACCCCCTCGGCTGGGGCGGCGGAGCGCCGGGCGGCCGCCAGCACGGCTATTACAACGACCGCATCGTCGAGGACGAGCTGTGGCAGTTCCAGGCCGATATCGAGAAGGAGTTGGCCGGCGGCTTCCTCCGCTCGATCGAGGCCGGGTTCAACTTCGTGACGCGCCAGAAGACGCTCGTGCCCGACGAGTACTTCCTGCATCTTTCCGGCGATCGCCTTCAGGCGCAGGTGCCCGACCAGTACCTGCTCGAGCCGACCAACCTCGACTATCTCGGCCTCGGCCCGATGGTCAGCTACAACCCGCTCGACCTGCTCAACGGCGGCGAATACGTGATCGTCCCGAACGAGGCGGAAGACGTCCTGTTCAAGAGCTTCGCGATCAACGAAGACATCATGACGTTCTACGCCCAGGGCAATATCGAGAGCGACCTCGGCTCCGCCCTTCTCACCGGCAACTTCGGCGTCCAGGCGATCCATACCGACCAGAGCTCGACCGGCTTCGTCAACACCGGGGCCGCGCAGGGCATCATCGAGCGCACGCTGGGCGACAATTACTGGGACGTCCTGCCCAGCATCAACCTGTCGCTGCGTTTCGACAGCGATTTCATCATCCGCGTCGCCGCCGCGCGCGAGATCCAGCGCCCGCGGCTCGACGACATGCGGGTCAACTTCAGCTACGGCGTGGACCCGATCGAGGCGATCGTGACCGGTTCGGGCGGCAATCCCTACCTGCGCCCCTACCGCGCGACTGCGTTCGACCTGAATTTCGAGAAATACTTCGGCAATGCCGGCTACCTCGCCGCCCAGCTGTTCTACAAGAAGCTGCACAACTACATCTACACGGCGGAAAGGCCGTTCGATTACAGCAGCTTCCCTGTCGTCGATCCGGGGTATCCGTTCAGCTACCAGGGGCGCATCAGCGCGCCGATCAACGGCGACGGGGGCGAGATCTACGGCGTCGAGCTGGCGGGCACGCTGCCGTTCGACACATTCGTTTCCGCGCTGGAAGGCTTCGGCGTCACCGGCGGGGTCAGCTACACCAAGTCCAAGATCCAGCCCGACCCGGATTCGCCCCCGTCGGACATTCCCGGCTATTCGCGCTGGGTCGCCAACGGCACCGCCTATTTCGAGAAGGGCGGCTTCTCGGTCCGCGGCTCGATGCGCTACCGCTCGACCTTCCTCGGCGATTTCTCCGGCTTCGGCGCCAATCGCGTCCGGCGCCGCGCCAAGGCAGAGACGATCGTGGACGCGCAGATCGGCTACGACTTCCAGCCGGGCAGCACGCTGGAGGGGCTGTCGCTCTTCCTCCAGGGCTTCAACCTGACGAACGAGCCCTTCGTCGCGATCAACCCGGGCGAGCCGCTGCAGGTGATGAACTACCAGAACTACGGGCGCCGCTTCATGGGCGGC
The DNA here is from genome assembly GCF_034375205.1 of Pelagerythrobacter marinus. Taxonomy (NCBI): domain Bacteria; kingdom Pseudomonadati; phylum Pseudomonadota; class Alphaproteobacteria; order Sphingomonadales; family Erythrobacteraceae; genus Pelagerythrobacter; species Pelagerythrobacter marinus. The sequence goes on from NZ_CP139719.1 coordinate 2,301,859, forward strand.
TTCACCTACAAGTTCTGATCGTCAGGGCGCCATTCCCCGGTATCTTCGGGTACCGGGGAATCGCCGCCGTTTCTTGGGGGAGGCGTGATGACAAGCCAGCCTGGACCGCACCGCGCGCGCCAGCCGCGCCCCGGGCGCCGGATCGTCATCGTCGGCGGGGGCACCGCCGGCTGGATGACCGCGGCCGCGCTGTCGCGCTTCTGCGATACGGACTGGTCGATCACGCTGGTCGAATCCGACGCGATCGGCACGGTCGGCGTGGGCGAGGCGACCATTCCCATGATCCGCAATTTCAACGCGGCGCTGGGCATCGACGAGGCCGAATTCATCGCCGCGACCAATGGCACCTACAAGCTGGGGATCGAGTTCGTCGGCTGGGGCGCACCCGACAGCCGCTATCTCCATGCCTTCGGCCTGGTCGGCCGCGGGCTCGGCCTGCTCCCGTTCCAGCATTACTGGCTGCGCGCCCGGGCCGAGGGGCTGGCCGGGCCGATCGGCGACTATGTCCTCAACGCCGTCGCCTGCCGCGAAAACCGCTTCGCCCATGTCGAGCGCCAGGCCGGCAGCCCGCTGCCTCCCCTGCCCTTCGCCTATCATTTCGACGCCGGGCTCTATGCCGCCTATCTCCGGCGCTATGCCGAAGCGCGCGGCGTCGTGCGCGTGGAAGGCAGGATCGATCGCGTCGAAACGCAGGGCGAGACGGGCCACGTCGCCGCGGTCCGGCTGGAGAACGGGCAGAGCGTCGCGGGCGACCTGTTCGTCGATTGCTCGGGGTTTCGCGGGCTGCTGATCGCGGAGACGCTGCGGACCGGCTGGACCGACTGGTCGCACTGGCTGCCCTGCGACCGCGCGATCGCCGTTCCCTGCGAGCCGGGCGAACCGTGGCTGCCCTATACCCGCGCGACCGCGCGCGAGGCGGGGTGGCAATGGCGCATCCCGCTGCAGAACCGGCTCGGCAACGGGCATGTCTTCTGCTCCGCGCACATCGACGAAGACACCGCGTGCGACGTGCTGCTGACCAGTCTCGACGGCGCGCCGACCGCCGAACCGCGCCTGCTGCGCTTCACGACCGGGATGCGCCGGCAGGCATGGAACCGCAACGTCGTGGCGATCGGCCTGTCGTCGGGCTTTCTCGAACCGCTCGAATCGACCAGCATTCACCTGATCCAGACCGGCATCGATCGCCTGCTCGACTACCTGCCGGTGTCCGGTTTCGGCGCGGCCGACCGCGAGAACTTCAATCGCCGCGCGGCGTGGGAGATGGAGCGTATCCGCGACTTCATCATCCTCCACTACCACGCCAACGGGCGCGAGGGGCAGCCGTTCTGGGACGCGCTGCGGCACATGGCGATCCCCGACACGCTGGCCGAGAAGCTGGCCATGTTCCGCGCCGGCGGGAAGGTCGTTCGCGACCACGACGAACTGTTCGACGTGCCCGGCTGGGTCCAGGTCATGCTCGGCCAGGGGATCGAGCCGCAAGCCTGGCACCCGCTGGCCGACCAGCTTTCACGCGAACAGCTCGGCCAGTTCCTCGACACCGTCCGCAACGCCTATGCCCGCGATGTCGCGCGCATGCCCGATCACCAAGACTACGTCAGCCGGCTCGCCGAACAGGGCCGCCGCAAACTGGAAGCCGCCGCATGATCCGTTACGCCCTCCCCCTTCTCGCGCTCGGCCTCGCCACGACGGCGCGTGCCGAGACGGCCGAAACCCGGGCCGCTTTCCGCGACCGGCTGCCGAGCGAGGAGATCGTCTATTTCGTCCTGCCCGACCGGTTCGAGAACGGCGACCGCACGAACGACAGGGGCGGCTTCGCGGGCGATCGCCTGGCGCACGGCTTCGACCCTGCGCACAAGGGTTTCTTCCATGGCGGCGACCTCGCAGGGCTGACCCGCCGTCTCGACTATCTCGAACGCCTGGGCGTAACCGCGATCTGGTTCGCCCCGATCTTCCAGAACAAGCCGGTCCAGGGCGATCCCGGCGCCGAGAGCGCCGGCTATCACGGTTACTGGGTGACCGATTTCACCCGGCCCGACAGCCATTTCGGCACGCGCGCCGAGTTCAAGGCCTTCGTCGACGCGGCACATGCCCGCGGGATGAAGGTCTACATGGACATCATCACCAACCACACCGCCGACGTCATCCGCTATGCCGAGGGGGAGGAGACGGGCTATGCCTATCGCAGCCGCGGCGACTATCCCTATTCGCGCAAGGGCGGGATCGACGGGGAGCCGATCAATCCCGGCTTCCAGGGGGACGAGGATCGCAGCCAAGCCAACTTCGCGCGCCTGACCGACCCGGCATATGCCTATACCCCGGTGGTCCCGGCCGACGAAGCCGACGTGAAAGTGCCCGCCTGGCTGAACGACCCGATCTACTACCACAACCGCGGCGACACGACCTTCAGCGGAGAAAGCAGCCGCTTCGGCGATTTCGTCGGCCTCGACGACCTGTTCACCGAGCACCCGCGCGTGGTCGAGGGCATGATCGATATCTATGCCGCGTGGATTCGCGATTTCGGCATCGACGGCTTCCGCGTCGATACCGCGCGTCACGTGAACCCGGAATTCTGGCAGGCCTTCGTGCCCGCGATGCTGGAAACCGCGCGCGAAGCAGGGATTCCCAACTTCCACATCTTCGGCGAAGTCTATCGCGACAGCGCCGACAACGGCTACATCGCGCAATACACGCGGCGCGACGGCTTCCCCGCCGTGCTCGACTTCGCCTTCGCCCAGGCAATGCGCGAGACCGTGGGGCAAGGCAAGGGCACCCACGTCCTGAACGCGCTGTTCGACGGCGACGTGCTCTACGAAGGCGGCGAGGAAGCCGCGCGGGCCATGCCGACCTTCCTCGGCAACCACGACATGGGGCGGTTCGCGACCTTGGTGAAAGCCGACCGGCCCGGCATCGGGCAGGAAGAGCTGCTGGCCCGGGTCAAGCTCGCCCACGCGATGCTGCTGACGCTGCGCGGAAGCCCCCTGATCTACTACGGCGACGAACAGGGCTTCGTCGGCGACGGCAACGACCAGGCCGCGCGCGAGGACATGTTCCCGTCGCAGACCGCCAGCTACAACGACAACGATCTGATCGGCACCGCGGCCACCACGGCTGAGGACAATTTCGACGAAACGCATCCGCTGTTCGAACTCGTCGCGGATCTTTCCGCCCTGCGCCGCGCCCACCCGGCGCTCTCGCGCGGGCGCCAGGTCGTGCGCCATTACGGGCAGGAGGCCGGCATCTTCGCGGTCAGCCGGTTCGATCCGGATAGCGGCACCGAGTACCTGGCGGCGTTCAACACGGCCGCACAGGCGCGCCGCGCGAACGTGGTCGTCGGCTACGACGCGCGCGGCTTCGAAGCGCTTGCCGGCCAGTGCCCGGGCGGCGTGGCTGCCCCGGGCAGCGCGACCGTGACCCTCCCCGCCTTCGGCTGGGCCGTCTGCCGCGTGTCGGAGATCGCCGAATGAACCGCGTCGAAAGGCTGGAAGGCATGGCGGCGACCACGGCCGACCTTCCGTGGTGGAAAGGCGCGGCGATCTACCAGATCTATCCGCGCAGCTTCCAGGATTCGAACGGCGACGGGATCGGCGACCTGCCGGGCATTACCCGCCGCCTGCCCCATGTCGCGTCGCTCGGCGTCGATGCGGTCTGGATTTCGCCCTTCTTCACCTCGCCGATGAAGGATTTCGGCTACGACGTTGCCGACTATCGCGACGTCGACCCGATTTTCGGCACGCTCGACGATTTCGACGCGCTGGTCGCGCGCGCGCACGAACTCGGCCTCAGGGTGCTGATCGACCAGGTCTATTCGCACACCTCGGACGAACACCCGTGGTTCGCCGAAAGCCGCCGCGACAGGACCAACCCGAAAAGCGACTGGTACGTCTGGGCGGATGCCCGGCCCGACGGGTCGCCACCCACCAACTGGCAATCGGTGTTCGGCGGCCCCGCCTGGACTTGGGACGCCCGCCGCGGCCAGTACTACCTGCACAATTTCCTGAGCTCGCAGCCGCAGGTCAACATGCACAACCGCGCGGTGCAGGACGCGGTGCTGGACGTCATGCGGTTCTGGCTCGAGAGGGGCGTGGACGGGTTTCGCATCGATGCCCTCAACTTCGCGATGCACGACCCGCAGCTGCGCGACAATCCGGCCGCCCCGCCGACCGGCCGGCCGCGAACGCGCCCGTTCGACTTCCAGGTCAAGAAATACAACATGTCGCACCCCGGCATCCCGGCCTTCATCGAGCGCATCCGGGCGCTGACCGACGAGTACGACGGTATCTTCACCGTCGCCGAAGTCGGCGGAGACGGGGCCGAGGCGGAGATGAAAAGCTTCACCGCGGGGGAAACGCACCTCAATTCCGCCTATGGCTTCAACTTCCTCTATGCCGACCGGCTGACGCCGGGGGCGATCCGGGCCGCGCTGGCCGAATGGCCCGATGAAGACGGGATGGGCTGGCCCAGCTGGGCGTTCGAGAACCACGACGCCCCCCGCGCGGTCAGCCGCTGGTGGCCGCCGGAAGCGCGCGATCGCGCGGCGCGCATGAAGATCACGCTGCTCGCCTGCCTGCGCGGCAACGTGATCCTCTATTACGGCGAGGAACTGGGCCTGGCGCAGGTCGACATTCCCTTCGACCAGCTCCACGATCCGGAAGCGATCGCCAACTGGCCGCTGACGCTGAGCCGCGACGGCGCGCGTACGCCCATGCCGTGGGAAGCCGGCGCCCCCCATTGCGGATTCACCGCGGGCGATCCCTGGCTGCCGGTGGGCGAGGACAATGCCGCCCGCGCCGTCGACCGGCAGGAAGCCGACCCGGGCTCCCTTCTCCACCACACGCGCGCCATGCTCGCGCTGCGCCGCGCCAACCCGGCCCTGCATCACGGCGCGGTGAGCCGGTGCGAATGCGTAGGCGACCTGTTCGTGATCGAGCGCACTGCGCCCGGCCAGCGGGTGCTCTGCCTGTTCAATCTCGGCCCGTCGGACGTCGCGCCGCCCGCCGACCTCGCGGCGGGCACCGTTCTCGCCGCGGCCAACGCGGCGACGCCCGCCACCCTCCCTTCCTACAGCGCCCTGGTGATCGAACCATGAGACTTGCCCCCGTTTTCGCCGCCCTCGCCCTCCTGCCCGCCGCGCCCGCCGTGGCGGAAGAAGTCGTCGCCTCGCCCGATGGGACGATCACCGTCACCGTCGACGTCGATGGCGAGGGGCGCCCGTTCTACCGCGTGGACCGGAACGGCGAGGCCGTCCTGACCGACAGCCGGCTCGGCTTCCTGCTGACCGACCAGGACAAGCTGGAGCGCCGCCTGCAGATCGCCGGCAGCACCCGGGCGAGCCACGACGAGACCTGGGAGCAACCCTGGGGCGAGCAGCGCTTCGTGCGCGATCACCACGAGGAACTGACCGTCCGCTTCCAGGAAGACAGCGAAGAGCAGCGCCGGTTCGGCGTCACGTTCCGCGTCTTCGACGACGCGGTCGCCTTCCGCTATGTCTTCGACGATCCGAGCATGGGCGAGACGCTGCGGATCGCCGACGAGCTGACCGAGTTCAACCTCGCCCGCAACGGCACCGCCTGGTGGATACCGGGCGGCGAGTGGAACCGGTACGAATACCTGTACGAGGAAACGCCGATCGATGGCGTTTCGCTGGCCCATACGCCGCTGACGTTCCGCATGGAGGGCGGCACCCACGTCGCGATCCACGAGGCGGCCCTGGTCGATTTCGCGGGGATGTGGGTGAAGCGCACCACGGGCACGCGGTTTCGCGCGACGCTGGCACCGACCGGCTCCGGCGCGGCCCGGGCGACGCGCGCGGTGCCCTTCGCGACGCCCTGGCGCACGATCCGCGTCTCGCCCGACGCGGCCGGCCTGGCGGAGAGTCTGGTCGAACTGAATCTCAACGAACCGAACAGGCTCGGCGACGTCGGCTGGTTCAAGCCGCACAAGTACGTCGGCGTATGGTGGTCGCTCCACCTCGACGAGGAAACCTGGGGCTCGGGCCCGCGCCACGGGGCGACGACCGCGAACGTCAAGCGCTACATCGATTTCGCCGCCGAGCACGGCTTCGACGGCGTGCTGGTCGAAGGCTGGAACCTCGGCTGGGACGGCAACTGGTTCTTCAACGGGGGCGGAATTCGATTTCACCCGCAGCTATCCCGATTACGATTTCGAGGACGTCGCCCGCCATGCCGCCGCGAAGGGCGTGGCGATCGTCGGCCACCACGAGACGAGCGGCGATGTCGGCAATTACGAGCGCCAGCTCGAGGCCGGGCTGGACCTGATGGCCGCGCGCGGGGTGAAGACGATCAAGTCCGGCTATGTCACCGATGCCTGTAACTTGCGCTACGTCCATCCCGACGGGCGCGAGACCCGCGAGTGCACCGAAAGCCAGGTGATGCAGCGCCACCACCTGAAAGTCGTGACCGAGGCGGCGAAGCGGCAGATCGCGGTCAACCCGCACGAGCCGGTCAAGGACACCGGGCTGCGGCGCACATATCCCAACTGGGTATCGCGCGAGGGCGCGCGCGGGATGGAGTTCAGCGCCTGGGGCACCCCGCCCAATGGCCCCGACCATGTCCCGACGATGGTCTTCACCCGCCTGCTTTCGGGCCCGATGGACTACACCCCCGGTATCCTCAGCCTCGAGGGGCGCGGCCAGCCCCTGCAGATGACGATGGCGCGGGCCCTGGCCGAATATGTCCTGGTCTATTCCCCGATCCAGATGGTCGCCGACCTGCCCGAACACTATGCCGAGCATCCCGAGCCGTTCCGGTTCATCAAGGACGTTCCGGTCGACTGGTCCGAAAGCCGGGTTCTGGCCGCGGAAGTCGGCGACTACGTCGTGACCGCGCGCAAGGACCGCAACAGCGAGGACTGGTACCTGGGCGGGGCCACCGATGCCGATGCGCGCGAGATGGCGATCGCGCTCGACTTCCTCGATCCCGGCAGGACCTATCGGGCGGAGATCTACCGCGACGCCGGGAGTGCCCATTTCGAGGGGCCGACGCGCTTCGACATCGCGATCGAGCGGCGCGAGGTGACCGCGGCCGACAGCCTGGACCTGCGCATGGCCCCCGGCGGCGGCTTCGCCATCCGGCTGACGCCGGCCGGGGCCTGAGCAGCGGGGGCGCGGACGGCCCGGTCGGCTGCGCCGGCAGGCTGATCTAGGGCGCCGGCACCGGGTATCCGTTCGCCGCCAGCACGGCATAGGTGGCATTGCGCCGCGCCGCCATGGCCCCCGGCAGCGCGAGATCGAGGTTGGTCGCGAAATAGACCGGCTCCCCCTCCCCGTCGCCGCGCTCCAGCCAGCCGACGAACCACCCGGTCCGCTCTTCACCGGCGGGCAGCAGGTCGTCCGCCCCGGCGCGCAGGAAACCCTCGTCGTCGATCGGCAGCATGGCCCCGGTCTTGCCGTGGACCACGTTGCCCTGCCCGTCCGCCTCCAGCCTGGCCATGGCGCGCACCTCGCGCAGCGCGGCTGCCGAGACGGGCAGGTCGCCTTCGCGCAGCCGCCGCAGGAAGTCGACCTGTTCGAGCGCGCTGATCTTCAGCGGGCCGCTGAGCCAGAAATGCCCCAGGTCTTCCGCCGCGCCGATCTCGCGGTTGCCGTAACCGAGCCGTTCGACCCCGGCCTTCTCCCGCGCCCGGCCGATCCGTTCCGCCAGCGCCTGGAAGACCCACACGGCCGACGTCGAGATCGCCTGTCCCAGCGTGCGATCGGCGTTCCACGCGGCGACGCCGCGGTCCCGCCCGTCCCAGGCGAAAGTCTCCGAAGGGGCGGTCACCCCCAGGTCCAGCGCGATGAGGGCATGGGGGATCTTGAAGGTGGAGGCGGGGACGAAGCGCTCCCCGGCACGCTGCGGGTTGCAGGCGAGCAGCAGGCGCCGCCCGGGATCGAACACGACCACCGTGGATCGCTCCCGGTCGGGCAGTGCCTCGCAGCCGGCGGCCTGCCGGGGCTGGAGCGCGAGGAACGATGGCCGATGGGCCTCGCACCCGGCGAGGGCGACGAGGCCCGCAGCGACCGCAAACATGCGAAGAGCGGGTCGCAGGGGCCTGGCGACGGCGGTTCTCATGGGTCGATAGGTCCTGTCTTTTTCCGGGGAAATGGGAATGCGGCGCAGCGGATCAGCTGGTTCGCGCGCTTCGGCGCGGGGGAAAGATCGCTTCCGAACAGACCAGCGCCCAGAGGATGAAAATCGGCTGCAGCAGGGGGCGGATCGCGGCGTAGGTCTGCCCGGCGGACAGTCCCTGCACCTCCAGCCCCGCCTCGGCCACGTGCGCGTTGGCGAGCACGGTCACCGACAGCAGCAGGGCCAGGCCGACGCCCGCCACGGGCCGCATGTCGGGCAGCCGCAAGCGGCTCCACGCCGCGCGGGGGAGCAGGAGGCCGATCGCGCCCGCCAGTTCCGCCACGCCCGACGCGATCACCAGCTCGCGCCCGAACGGGCCGAGATAGGGCGGGATCATCGGCAGGTAGCGCGTCTCGAGGCTCAGGAAATGATCGAAGCCGGTAAACAGGAAAGCACCGGCCATTCCATATCGCATGACCGACCGCCAACAGAGCGGCGCGGCGCGCACGACACTCCAGACCAGCGCCACGCCGGAAAGCGTCGCCATCAGAGCCAGAAAAAACATCCCATGCCCCCTTTCAGTCGGAGCGCCAGCAATCTATACACCGTTAAGATACGCACCCGCGCGGAGGCGTCAAGCCGCCAGGAACCGAAATGTCCAACGATGCCTATCACCACGGGAACCTTCGCAGCGCGCTGATCGAGGCCGCGCTGCGCCTCGTCGAGCGCGGCGGCCCGCCCTCGGTCAGCCTGCGTGCGGTCGCGCGCGAGGTCGGCGTCAGCCAGGCCGCGCCCTATGCCCATTTCAGGGACAAGCGCGCGCTGATGTCGGCGATCGCCGCGCTCGGCTTCGAGAGGCTGCGCGACCGGCTGCGCGAGGCGGAACGCGCGGGCTGCGAAAACCTGACCGAACTGGGCAAGGCCTACCTCGCCTTCGCGCACGACAACCCGGGGCTTTACGGCCTGATGTTCGGGCCCGAAACCGAAGTCGATCCCGCCGATCCCGCGCTCGCGCAGGCCGGGCGCGAAGCCTTCGCGATCCTTGCCCGGAGCAGCGCGCGTCCGGGCGACGAAGACCCCGGCGATCCGGGCCCGGTCGCGGCCTGGGCGCTGGTCCACGGGCTGGCCCTGCTGTCGATGAGCGGGCGGCTGCCGGTCGGGGCGGACGAAGCGCCCGACCGCGTACTCACGCTGTTGCAGCCGGGGATCGACGCGCACCGGGGCGAAGCGGATGCCGGGTGAAACGGGCCCGCAAATCGCCGGACGCCAACCGCCCTGCCCGCCACCATCCATCCGATAGCGCGCCGGTTGCCGCCGGCCCGCACCAGCCCAGGAGACCCTTCAATGGCCACGATCCGACATCAGCACGATATCGCCGTCTCCGCAGAGCGGGCCTGGGCCATGCTTCGCCGCGTGGACCGGGCCGACCGCCTGTTCGCGCCGGTCCTGACCGGTTGCACGATGGAAGGCGACGTTCGTACCGTCACGTTCGCCAATGGCATGGTCGTGCGCGAACAGGTGGTGACCGTGGACGACGCTGGGCGCCGCCTGGCCTACAGCGTCCTGGGCGACATGTTCGAGCGTCACGCCGCCTCGATGGAGATCCTTCCGCGGAACGCGGACAGCTGCCGGTTCGTGTGGACCAGCGATTTCCTGCCCGCCGAGCGGGCCGAAACGGTGCGCCCCCTCGTGATCGAAGGGGCAAGCGCACTGGTGCGGAACATCGAACGCGAAGCCGGGGCCGGCTAGGCGCAGGCCCGGCGGCCGGTCAGTCGCCCTGCGGGGCCAGGCGCGCGATCCCGCGCGCGAGCAGGTCGTTGGCCAGCGCCGCCACCCGTTCGGGGGGCATGGCCCCGTCGTCCCACACGGCGTAGCGCAGGCCGAGGAAGACGTTCATGCCCATGATTGCCCAGGCATGGGCTTCCTCCAGGTCGCCGCGCAGTTCGCCCTTGCGCGCGCCCTCGCGAAGGCGTTCGAGGATACGCGCGCCGGTCGTCTCGTAATGCTGGCGATAGCTGTCCGGATCGACGAACTCGGCCTCGTCGATGATGCGATAGACTTCCTTGTGCTCGGCGGCGAAGCGCAGGAAGGCGGCGAGCGCCTGCCGTTCGCGCTCCAGCGCCGGGGCCGGTTCGTCGAGCGCCTCGCGCGCGGCGAGCTTGACCGCCTCGCTCATGTCGCGAACCAGCGCCTGGAAGATCGCCTCCTTCGAATCGAAATAGGTGTAGAAACTGCCCAGCGCCGTGCCCGCCCGCGCGGTGATCGTGCTGATCGACGCCTCGTGGAATCCCTTTTCGCCGAACTCGATCGCCGCGGCGTCGAGCAGCTTGCGCAAGGTGCGCCGGCCGCGCTCGGTACGCGGGCGCTTGGCATCGAGGGGCGCGCTTTCGTGTTTTTCCATGTCCATCCCCCGGCAAGGGCTAGGGCCCGTGGCGGGCAAGGGCAAGAGAAAACTTGAAACCCGGTTCACCTTTCAATATTGAAGGAGCAAACAAGGACAGGAGAGGATCATGAAGACTTTCGATACCGGTATCGCGGCCGCGCTCCTGGGAAGTGCGGCGGCCATCGCCCTGGCCGCGCAGCCGGCCGCGGCCCAGGAGGCGCCGGCCCCGGAAAGCCAGGCCCAGCCCGCGCAGCCCGAGGAGGCCGCCCCGGCGGGCGATGCGGGCGTGATCGTGGTGACCGCGCGCCGGCGCGAGGAACGCCTGATCGACGTGCCGGTGGCCGTTTCCTCGTTTTCCGGCGAGCAGCTGGCGGAACGCGGCGCGCTCGACATCACCGATGTCGCCCAGGCCGTGCCCAACGTGACGCTGGAAAGCTCGCGCGCGACCAATTCGACCCTCTCCGCCTTCATTCGCGGCATCGGCCAGCAGGACCCGGTCTCCGGGTTCGAGCAGGGCGTCGGCATCTACCTCGACGACGTCTATCTCAACCGCCCCCAGGCCGCCGTGCTCGACATCTACGACGTCGAGCGGATCGAGGTCCTGCGCGGCCCCCAGGGCACGCTCTACGGCCGCAACACGATCGGCGGCGCGGTGAAATACGTCAGCCGGCGCCTGCCGCAGGAATTCTCGCTCAAGGCGCGCGCGACCTATGGCACTTACGACCAGGCCGAAGCCGTCGTCACCGCCTCGGCCCCGCTCGGCGACATCGTGCGCGTCGGCGGATCGATCGCCCGCCTCTCGCGCGGGGGATTCGGCGACAACCTCACCCTCGGGATCGAGAACTATAACAAGGACGTCTGGGCCGGCCGCCTGTCGCTCGAGATGGGCGGCTATGGCGAACCGGTCTTCGTGCGCGTTTCGGGCGACTACACCCGCGACAAGAGCAATCCGCGCGGCGGCCACCGCCTGATCCCGGGGCTCGCCTCGGGCGCGCCGGTGCTGGACAATGTCTACGACACGCGCGGCGCGCTGGACGACCCGGAACAGGACGTCGAATCCTACGGCATGGCGATCAATGCCGAAGTCATGCTGAGCGATGCGCTGACGATGCGCTCGATCTCCGCCTGGCGCAAGGACGACAGCTATACCCCGATCGATTTCGACGCGCTTCCGGCGGTCGATCTCGACGTTCCCGGGGTCTATTTCAACGAACAGATCAGCCAGGAATTCCAGCTGATGTGGGACGACGGCGGCCCGCTGACCGGCCTCCTCGGCCTCTATTACCTCGACGCCAGGGCCGATACCCTGTTCGACGTGCGGATCTTCACCACCTTCGCCGGCCTGACCGCCTATACCCAGGCCGAAGTCGATACCGAGACTTACGCGATATTCGGCGATTTCACTTACGACCTCAGCGATCGGCTGAGCCTGTCGCTCGGCGGGCGCTACACCTGGGACGAACGGACCGCCTCGATCCTGCGGCAGAACTACCTCGGCGGCGGATCGCCCTACTTCGGCGGCGCGGGCATCCCGTTCGGCGACGCGGCGACGGACTTCACCGGCAGCCGCGAGTTCAAGAAGTTCACGCCGCGCGCCTCGCTCAGCTTCATGCCGACGCCCGATCACAACCTCTACGCCTCCTATTCGCAGGGGTTCAAGGGCGGCGGCTTCGATCCGCGCGGGGTCGGCAGCAATGCGCCCGACCTCGACGACGACGGCAACCGTTCGGACGAGGAGATCGCCGCCTTCCTCAGCTTCGCGCCGGAGAAAGTCGACAGCTACGAGATCGGCTACAAGGGCAGCCTCGCGGGCGGGCGGCTCAACCTCGCCGTCGCGGGCTTCTACGCCGACTATACCGACGTGCAGGTCCCCGGATCGGTCGCCTGCGAGGCCAATGGCCTGCCCAGCTTCTGCGGGGTCGTGTCGAATGCCGGCAAGGCGACCTTCAAGGGGGTGGAACTGGAAGCGAGCGCCCGGCTGGGCGGTGGGTTCAACCTGTCGGGCTCGCTCGGCTATATCGATGCCGAGTACGACGAGTACATCACCAATATCAACAATACCCCGACCGACGTGGCCGAACACCGCAAGGTGCAGAACACGCCGAAGTGGACCGCCAGCGGCACGGCGAGCTACACCGCCCCGCTGGGCGCCGGCGATCTCTATCTCGGCACCACGGTCTCCTATCGCAGCAAGACCTACCAGTTCGAGATCCCGAATCCCTATCTCGACCAGGACGGCTATGCGCTGGTCGATGCCAGCGTAGTCTATACCGCGCCGGGCGACCGGTGGAGCATCGGCCTCTACGGCAAGAACCTGTTCGACAAGCAGTACAAGACGTCCGGTTACACGTTCGTCGCGACCGATCCCACGACGGGCGAGATCCTGACGGCCAATGGCCAGCCGATCCCCACGCTGGGGCCGGAAGGCACGCTGACGGCGTTCTACGGCAACCCGCGGCAGGTCTTCGTCACCGCGACGTTCAAGTACTGATCGCCGCCAGCGACGCCGATCGGGACAGGCCGGGGCCGAGCGCCCCGGCCTGTTGGCGCCGGCCGGTCAGGATGCGCGCATGCCGCGCCGCGCCTGCCTGGCCGGGGCGGTCCCCTCGATCGGCACGTCGAAGGCGCGGACATAGTCGCCCAGCCGGTCGAGCACGTCGCCGCTCGTCAGGCCGAATTCGTCGAGGCTGTAGGCATGGGGGCGCCGCTTGAGCGCGCTGGCGCGGCGCATGTAGTCTTCCATCCCCGGAAGGGCCGGCGCCATGTCGAGGCCCAGGAAGCGATAGACCCGCTCCATCGTCCCGCGCCAGTCGCTTTCCATGTCCTCGTACTGGACGTCGATCATCCGTTCCTGCGGGATCGTCTCGCGCGCGGCGCGCATCCGTTCGACCTGCAAGGCCGTCTTGTGCAGCCATTCGCGCCCCATGCGCGCCGGATCGGCATGGTCGGAATAGATGATCGTCTGGTTCCAGGCGAGCGAGGCCGCGCTGCCGACGACCTTCAGCGGGTCGCGGTGGGTGAAGATCAGCCGCGCGTCGGGGAACACCTCCAGCAGCGCGGGCAGGTCGAGCATGTGCTGCGGGGTCTTGAGAATCCACGGGCGCAGGCTCGATGCCTGCTGCGACCAGCCGACCAGCCGCAGCAGGTCGGCCATGTGGCGATAGGCCGGAACCGCGCTCTCGCCCTCGCACCAGCGGCCATAGCTGGGGACGTGCCACTGCGCCTCGTGCTTCATGCCCCACATGCTGGCGACCAGCAGGCCCAGTTCCTCTTCCGGCTCGTAAGGGCCGGTCGGGTGGATCGACAGGGTCCGCGGATTGGCCAGCCGCGCGACTTTCATGATCCGCCGGGCCAGGACCGGCCGGAAATCCTCGCGCCGGCCCTCCATCACTTCCTCGAAACCGGGCCGGGGAACCGGGCTGATCGTTTCGAAGCTGCGCATGTGGGTGAACCGCCGATCGCTCGCCAGGAGGCGGTGCATCCGCGTCGTTCCCGAACGCATCGGCCCGACGATCACGACCGGGCGCGGCATCGGGCGCGAGAGGATTTCCGGGTGGCGCCGGAACCACATCTGCGCCAGCAGCCGGTCGCGCAGCACGTGGTGAAACTGCTGCATGGCGGAAAAATCGCCCGCCGCGTTCAGCCGCGCCTCGCCCACGATCGCGTCGAGCAGCACGTCCATCGGCCGTTCGAACCAGCGATCGCCGAAATCGTCGAGCCCGGCCGCCTCGGCCGCCTGTTCCAGCAGGTGCGCCTTCTCCAGCCGCGCGGGGGCCACCGCGCCCAGCCGGCGGCCGGCCCGAATGCCGAAATCCACGATGTCGATGAAAGGCGTGCGCCGCGGGGGACGGATAGCTGGATTGTTCAATTCTCTCGCCCGGCTGCGGACTTGGCGCGCCCATCGCTGCCAATCGATCCGTGGATTGTCTACCCCCCGGGGCCGATCGCGTTCCCCGAAGCCCACTGGAAATGGGCGCGGCGCTCGGGCATAGGCCCGGCCATGCACGACATCCGCCTGATCCGCGACGATCCGCAAGCCTTCGACGCCGCCCTCGCCCGGCGCGGGGCCGAACCGGCCGCCGAAACCCTGGTCGAACTCGACGCGAAACGCCGGGCGGTGGCGACCCGGATGCAGGAAGCGCAGAGCCGCCGCAACGAGGCGTCCAAGGAGATCGGCCAGGCCATGGCGCAGGGCGACCGGGACCGGGCGGAGGCCCTGAAGGCCGAAGTGGCGGAACTGAAAAAGGCGCTCCCCGCGCTGGAGGAGGAAGACCGCGCGCTCTCCGCCGAGTTGAACGACGCGCTGGCACGCTTGCCCAACCTGCCGGCGGCCGACGTGCCCGACGGCGCGGACGAGAGCGACAACGTCGAGCTGTCGCAATGGGGCGATCCGCGCGATTTCGCGTTCGAGCCGAAGGAACACGCCGACCTGGCCCCGGCGCTGGGGATGGATTTCGAAACCGGCACCAGGCTGTCGGGCGCGCGCTTCACCTTCCTGCGCGGCGACATGGCCCGCCTGCACCGCGCACTGGCGCAGTTCATGCTGGACACGCAAACGCGCGAGAACGGCTATACCGAGTGCAACCCGCCGGTGCTGGTCGGCGACGATGCCATGTACGGCACCGACAAGCTGCCCAAGTTCGCCGAGGACAGCTTCCGCACGACCGACGATCGCTGGCTGATCCCCACCGCCGAAGTCAGCTTGACGGCCTCGGTCGCGGGCGAGATCCTGCCCGATCTGGCCGATCCGATCCGCCTGGCGGCGCATACGCTGTGCTTCCGCTCCGAAGCAGGCGCGGCGGGCCGGGACACGCGCGGTTTCATCCGCCAGCACCAGTTCGAGAAGGTCGAGCTGGTCAGCATTTGCCGCCCGGAAGACAGCGAGGGCGA
The DNA here is from genome assembly GCF_034375205.1 of Pelagerythrobacter marinus. Classification (NCBI taxonomy): domain Bacteria; kingdom Pseudomonadati; phylum Pseudomonadota; class Alphaproteobacteria; order Sphingomonadales; family Erythrobacteraceae; genus Pelagerythrobacter; species Pelagerythrobacter marinus. The sequence goes on from NZ_CP139719.1 coordinate 2,317,198, forward strand.
GCACGAACGCATGACCCGCTGCGCCGAGGGCATCCTGGAAGCGCTCGACCTGCCTTATCGCCGGATGCTGCTGTGCACCGGCGACATGGGCTTCGGCGCGCGCAAGACCTACGACCTGGAGGTCTGGCTGCCCGGCCAGGGCGCCTGGCGCGAGATCTCCTCGTGCTCGAACACCGGCGATTTCCAGGCGCGGCGGATGAACGCGCGCTATCGCCCCGAAGGCTCGAAGAAGACCGAGTTCGTCCACACCCTGAACGGCTCCGGCCTCGCGGTCGGCCGCACGCTCGTCGCGGTGCTCGAGAACTACCAGCGCGAAGACGGTTCGGTCGACGTGCCGGAGGCGCTGCGGCCGTGGATGGGCGGGGTCGAACGGCTCCGGCCCGAAAGCCGGTAGCCCTAAGAACCTTTTGCGTAATATTTTCTTGACTTTTATAACCTAATTGGTTATCAGACCTCACTTGCCGAGAAGCCGGAGCGGGACGACACGATGCGCATTCTCCTCACCAACGACGACGGCATCTACGCGCCGGGCCTGAAGATCCTCGAGGAGATCGCGCGCGAGTTCTCCGACGATATCTGGATCTGCTCCCCGCACGAAGAGCAGTCGGGCACCGGCCATTCGCTGACCCTGACCCGCCCCGTGCGCCTGCGCCGCCACGACGACCGGCGCTTCTCGGTAACCGGGACGCCGACCGACGCGGTGACGATGGGCCTGCGCACGGTGATGGACGCCGCCCCCGACGTGATCCTCTCGGGCGTCAACCGCGGGGCCAACCTGGGCGACGACATCACTTATTCGGGCACCGTCTCCGCCGCGATCGAAGGGGCGCTGGCGGGCGTCCGCTCGATCGCGCTGAGCCAGGTCTACGCGCGCGAGGGCATGGGCGACGACGTGCCGTTCGGCGCTGCGCGCGAATGGGGCGCGCGGGTGCTCGCCCCGCTGCTCGACGCGCCGCTGCCCAAGCGCACGCTGGTCAACGTCAACTTCCCCCCGCTCCCGCCGGGCGAGGTGCGCGGCATCCGCGTCGTGCGCCAGGGTTTCCACGACTATTCGCGCGGCACCGTGGTCGAAGGGCGTGACCCGCGCGGTTACAAGTATTACTGGTTCGGGCTGGAGGCGATCGAGCACACGCTAGACCATGGGACAGACCTGGAAGCGATCGACGAGGGATACGTTGCGGTGACCCCGCTGCAGCTCGACCTGACGCACCATGCCTCGCTGGGCGAACTGGGCGAGCGGTACAGCGAATGAAACGCCGCGCCCTGATCGCCGCCTTGCCGTTCCTGCTCGCCGCCACCGACCCGGCGAGCGAAACCGAACACGTGGTGGCCGCGGGCGAGACGCTGAACGGGATCGCGAACCGCGCCGGCGTGCCGGCGGCGGTGATCGCCGCGGCCAACGGTCTGGCCGAACCTTATATCGTCCGCGAGGGGCAGAAACTGGTCATCCCGCGCCAGCGGACCCACGTGGTGAAGCCGGGGGAAACCGGCTTCGCCATCGCCGTGCGATACGGCGTCGCGTTCGACACGATCGCGGTCGCCAACGGGCTGGAGCCGCCCTATCGCATCCGTCCGGGCCAGCGGCTCATCATCCCCGCCGTGATCAGCGCCCCCGTGCCCGCGCGGCCGGCCCCGGCCCGCCCCTATTTCCGCCCCCCGCACGACGGCGAGGTGCGGCTCGGCTTCGCCCTGCGGCCCGACGGCGGCGGCCACGACGGGATCGACTATGCCGTGCGCCCCGGCGACATGGTCCGCGCCGCGGCCAGCGGCACGGTCGCCGTCGCGCGCGAGGATGCCCCCCGCTTCGGCAGACTGGTCGTGATCGACCACGGCAACGGCTGGCGCAGTGCCTACGGCCACCTCGGCCGCATCACCGTGAAGCCGGGCGATGTGGTGAAGAGCGGGGAGCGGGTCGGGATCGCGGGCAGTTCGGGCGATGCAGAGGCGCCCGAGCTCCACTTCGAGATTCGCCGCGGCGACGCGAAAGTCGATCCGCAGGACCATTTCGGCAGAAAGCCCGGATCGTGATCTGGAGCCGGATGCCGCGCAGCCAGGGGCAACGCCGCGACCGCGGCGCGCGCGCGCAGCGTTTCCAGCCCCTGCGGCGGAGGCTGAAGGTCCCGGTCTGGGCCGATCTCGGCATTCGCATCGGCCTTGCCCTCACGCTCGTCTTCATCGTCATCATGATCCACTGGTGGGATCGCGAGGGGCTTGTCGACAACCTCGACGGCGAGGTTTCCTTCCTCGACGTCGTCTATTTCACCATGATCTCCATCACCACGACCGGCTTCGGCGACATCGCGCCGATCAGCGACCGCGCGCGCCTGGTCGAGGCGGTGATCGTGACCCCGATCCGCTTCGCCGTCATCTTCATCTTCGTCGGCGCGGCCTATCACTTCATCATCAGGCGCAGCTGGGAGAAATGGCGCATGGCCCGCATCCAGGAAAAGCTGTCCGATCACGTCGTCGTCCTCGGCTTCGGCGTATCCGGCTCCGAAGCCGTGGCCGAGCTGATCGAGCGCGGCACCGACCCGAGGGACATCGTCGTCATGGACACGCGCGAGGAACGCCTCGCCGAGGCGGAGGCGCTGGGTTGCAACGTCATGGCCGCCGACGCGACGCGCGACGAAAGCCTGATGGCGGTGCGCATTACCGAGGCGCAGACCGTGCTCGTATCGGCGGGCCGCGACGATGCCTCGATCCTGATCGTGCTGACCGTGCGCCACCTGGCGCCCAAGTTGCCGATCAGCGTGGTCGTGCGCGCGGCGGACAACGAGTTGCTCGCGCGGCAGGCCGGGGCGGACAACGTCATCAACCCGGTCCGCTTCACCGGCCTCCTCCTCGCCGGCAGCGCGCAGGGCACGCATATCGCCGAGTACATGGCCGACCTCGCCTCGGTCACCGGGCGGGTCCACCTGGTGGAGCGGCCCGTCCTGCCCGAGGAGATCGGCAAGCCGCTGGACCAGCTGGCGACGGGCGGGCGGGGCCTGCGCATCTATCGCAACGGCGGGGCCTGCGGCTTCTGGGAAGACGAGGCGGGCACGCTGCGCGCGGGCGACGTCATCGTCGAGATCCGCCCGTCGAGCGATTGCGACGACAATGGCCGGGGCAACGGCACGGGCAATGCCGCGGGCCGCGGGGAACGCGCCGGCGCGTGAGGCCGCCGCGTCCCCGCCCGCCTCACGGCATGTAGGCGTGGACCAGCCCCATCGCGATGTAGAACAGCAGCCAGTACCCGGCGTCGATGAAGAACAGGACCTTCGATTTCTGCGAGAACAGGTAATTGGTCCCGATCGCCGGGATGATGAAGCCCAGCGCCACGCCGAAGGCCGTCAGCACCTTGACGAAAACCGACAGTTCGCGCCCGTAGGTCGCGAAAGTATGCGCGAGGGTCCAGCTCGCGAGCAGGGCGAAGGCGAAGGCCCCGCCGTAGATCAGCGTCATGTTGCCCTGCCGGATCTCGTCTTCGGTGATCCCGACCGCGCCCATCCAGCGCTTGCCCATGATCGGGCCGTACCATATCCCGCCGACCACGAACCCGGCCAGCGCGGCCAGCGCGATCGCCAGCCAGTTGACTTCCCACAGCATCGCAATTCCCTCCCCTCGAGAGCCGCGACCCGCCGGGAAGGCTAGCCGATCTTTACGCCAGGAGCCAGAAGACGCCGCCCATCGCGAGATAGGCGGTCAGCCAGTAACCGGCATCGATCAGCGCGACGCGCGTCGCCACCCGGATGTGGCTGTAGCTGATCAGCAGCGCGGGAATCACGAAGGCCCCGGCGAGCCCGCCCGACATCATGAAATAGAGCCACGGCTTCGCAGCCAGCGTCTCGCCGCCGACGCGGGCGAACATGTGGCCCATCATCGCCGCGCTGAGGAACAGGAGCCCGCCGGTAATCGCGACGACGTGTTCGGGCCGGCGGCGCACCGCGATCTTGCCCGGCGCGACCTTGCGCGCCTTCGCCATCCCGAAGATCGGCCCGTACCAGGCCAGCGCGATCAGCCCGGCGGTCAGCGTCGCCGCGATAACTCCTGTCCAGTCGATCGGACCCAAGGATGCCTTCTCCTTCGTTCGACTCACTGCTAGCGCATTGGCGCGCACGGGTGTAGGGGCGCGGCGCAATGTCCGCCCGATCCACGTCCCCGATCCCCGATCAGAAGAAGATCGGGATGGTCAGCCTCGGCTGCCCCAAGGCGCTCGTCGACAGCGAGCGCATCCTCACCCGCCTGCGCGCCGACGGCTATGCGATGAGCGCGGACTACGCCGGCGCCGATGTCGTCCTGGTCAATACCTGCGGCTTCCTCGACAGCGCGAAGGAAGAAAGCCTGGCCGCGATCGGCGAAGCCATCGCCGAGAACGGCCGCGTGATCGTGACCGGCTGCATGGGCGAGGATGCCGAGGCGATCCGCGCCGCGCACCCCGCCGTCCTGGCGGTGACCGGCGCCCACCAGTACGAGGACGTGGTCGAGGCAGTCCACGAGGCAGCTCCGCCCTCGCAGGGCCCTTACGTCGACCTGATCCCCCAGGCCGCCTTCGACGAGGCGGGGCTGAAGCTGACCCCGCGCCATTACGGCTATCTGAAGATCTCCGAAGGCTGCAACCATTCCTGCGCCTTCTGCATCATCCCGCAGCTGCGCGGCAAGCTGGCCAGCCGGCGCGTGGACGCGGTCCTGCGCGAGGCGGAAAAGCTGGTCGCCGCGGGCACGAAGGAACTGCTGGTCATCAGCCAGGACACCTCGGCCTACGGCGTCGACACGCGCCACGAGGCGCGGCAGTGGCACGGGCGCGAGGTGCGCGCGCACATGACCGACCTCGCGCGCGAGCTTGGCACCCTGCGCACGCCCGAAGGCCGGGTGCCCTGGGTGCGGCTGCACTACGTCTATCCCTACCCGCACGTCGACGCGGTCATCCCGCTGATGGCCGAGGGTCTGCTGACCCCCTATCTCGACATCCCCTTCCAGCACGCCGCGCCGAAAGTCCTGAAGGCGATGAAGCGCCCGGCGAACGAGGCCCGCGTTCTGGAGCGGATCCGCGAATGGCGCCGGATCGCGCCGGATCTCACCATCCGGTCGAGCTTCGTCGTCGGCTTCCCGGGCGAGACGGAGGAGGATTTCCGCTACCTGCTCGACTGGCTGGAGGAGGCGCAGCTCGACCGGGTCGGCGCGTTCCGCTTCGAACCGGTCGAAGGGGCCGCCGCCAATGCCCTGCCCGATCCGGTGCCCGAAGCGGTGAAGGAAGAACGCTACGCCCGGCTGATGGAAGTGACCGAGCGGATCAGCGCGGCGCGCCTGGCGGCCAAGGTCGGGCGCACCCTGCCCGTGATCGTGGACGAAGTCGGCGAGCCGGACGAAGACGGCGATATCGGGGCGACCGCGCGCAGCGAGGCGGACGCGCCGGAGATCGACGGGCAGGTCTTCCTTCGCAACGTCTCCGCCGATCTTCGGGCGGGCGACATCATCGACGTCGTGGTGGAAGACGCCGACGCGCACGATCTCTACGCCGTACCGGCCTGAATCACCCCGATCGGGGTGACAAAGGCGACACCGTGTAACTTTCATCTTTCTCCGCCAGCCGGTTGTTATTCCCCGGCATTCGGCCCCTTTGAGCAAGCGGACGGACAGGGATTCGCGGCGGGAAAATGCGCCCGCATTGGCACTAGCGCCCATCTCAGGGGCGGCTATCGACGCTGGGAAAGAGCCTGAAGACCGGGCGAATCGGCAATCGCGCAGACGCTATCGAGCGATCGGCGTGTAGGAAAATCCTTTGGCGCTGCTGGTCGGTGCCCTTGATGCAGACGCATTTGGGGCGGACGCCGTTATTGCAAATGCCTATCATTGACCTTGCCCGTGCCCCGACATAAGCGCGGGCCATGCAGCGCAGCACCATCCGTGCCTGGTATCTGGTCCACAAGTGGAGCAGCATCGTGCCCACGGTGTTCCTCCTCATGCTGTGCGCGACCGGGCTGCCGCTGATCTTCCATGACGAGATCGAGGCGCTGGAGGGCGTCGATTACGAAACCGCCCTGCCCGGCGCGCCTTCGGCGCAAGGCGGCGTTGCGCTCGATACGATGGTGGAAACCGCGCTGGCCGAGCGGCCGGGCGAAGTTCCGCTGTTCATGGCCTTCAGCCAGGAAAGCCCGCTGCTGACCGTGACCACCGGCCCCACGCCCGACGCCGCGGGGGAGGACATGACCCTGCTGTTCTTCGACCGCGCGACCGGGCGATCGCTCGGCCCTGCACCGGGCGGCGGCGTGATGGACTTCCTCCTGCAACTCCACACCGACATGTTTCTCGGCCAGCCGGGCATGTGGCTCCTGGGCGCGATGGGCGCGCTCTTCGTGGTCGCCCTGGTTTCCGGCACGGTGCTCTACGCGCCGTTCATGCGGCGGCTGCGGTTCGGCAAGCTGCGGCTCGACCGCAGCCGCCGCGTCGGGCGGCTCGACCAGCACAACCTCGCCGGCATCGTCGCCCTCGCCTGGGCGCTCGTCGTCGGCGGCACCGGCATGATCAACGCCTTCGCCGACCCGCTGACCGACGCGTGGCGCGAAGGCGAACTGGCGGCGATGACCGCGCGGCACGGCGGGGCCGATCCGGTCGCGCCGGAGGACTACGGCTCGCTCGACCGGGCGATGGCCAGCGCGCGCGCCGCCCTGCCCGGCCGATCGCCGCAGTTCATCGCCTTCCCCGGCGGCGAATGGAGCACCGCGCGCCATTACGCGGTCTTCTTCCAGGGCGACCGGCCGCTCACCCAGCACCTGCTCACCCCCGCCCTGATCGACGCCCGCAGCGGCGAACTGGTCGACGCGCGCGCCATGCCCGCGCTCAACCAGGCGCTGATGATGTCCAAGCCGCTGCACTTCGGCGACTACGGCGGCTTGCCGCTCAAGATCGTCTGGGCCCTGCTGACGCTCGTCACGATCTGGGTGCTGTGGACCGGGGTGCTGCTCTGGTGGCGCCGCAGCCCGGGCGCGGTCGAGCGCCGCGTGTCCGAGATCGCCGGCGGGGCGGAAGGGCGCCTGGCGTGAAAGCGCGCGGCTCCCCCCTCCGGCGCCGCGGCCGGCGCAGCGTGCTGCGCGTCTTCGCGATTCCCGCGATCCTTTTCGCCGCCAGCCTTGCCGGCCTCGTCCTCGGCCTGACCGGCGACGGCCTGCGCGATGCCCTCGCCTGGCTGCTACTCTCGCTTCCCCTCCTCGCGGTCGGCGTCGCCTGGCGCCGGCGCGGATTGCCCTCCCGATACAGAAAGACCTGACATGACGTTTCGCCCCGCATTCACGGCCTCCGCCCTCGCGCTCGCCGCAGCCGCCACGCCCGCGCTCGCCCAGGAAAGCGCCCGGCAGAACGCGCAGGAGATCGTCGTCACCGCCCAGCGCGAGAACGCGACCGAGGTGACCAACGGCGGCGACGCCGGCGTGCTGGGCAACAAGCACGCGGCCGACCTTGCCTTCTCGATCCGCAGCTTCGACGAATCGCTGATCCTCAACCAGCAGCCGCTGACCCTGGGCGAAGTGCTGGAGAACGACCCGACCGTGCGGACCGGCTACGGCTTCGGCAATGCTTCGGAACTGTTCGTGATCCGCGGGTTCGCGCTCAACGGCGACGACGTCGGCGTGAACGGCCTCTACGGCGTCGCCCCGCGCCAGATCGTCGCGCCGGAACTCTATGGCAGCGTGCAGGTGCTGAACGGGGCGAGCGCGTTCCTCAACGGCGCGGCGCCGGGGGGATCGACGATCGGCGGATCGGTCAACCTCAAGCTCAAGCGCGCCGGGTACGACCCGCTGACGCGCGCGACGATCGGCTACAACGCGGATGCCCACTTCGGCGGCAGCTTCGACCTCGCCCGCCGGTTCGGCGCGAACGGCCAGTGGGGCCTGCGCGTCAACGGCGCCTATCGCGACGGGGAAACCGCCGTCGAGCGCGAGGAGAGGCGCACGCAGGTGATCGGCGGTGCGCTCGATTACGACGGCGGCAGCTTCCGCGCCGCGCTCGACCTCGCCTACCAGCAGGTCCGCGTCGACTCGCTGCGCCCCAAGGTCACGCTCGGCGCGGGCCTCGCCGCCCTGCCCGCGGTGCCCGAAGCCAACGCGAACTATGCCCAGGACTTTGCCTATACCGAGATGCGCGACGTCTTCGGCACGCTGTCGCTCGAATGGGACATTGCCGACAACGCCCTGCTCTACGCGAAGGCGGGCGCACGCGACGGGCGGGAGGAAGGGCTCTACGCCGGGCTGACGATCGTCGACGCGGCGACGGGCGATGCCAATGGCACCGCGCTCTACGTCCCCCGCACGGACAACAACGAGGCGGCGGAAGCCGGCATCCGCGTCGACCTGGGCGAGACGGTGACGCACGAGATCGTGTTCGGCGCCAGCGCGAGCTGGCAGACCAACCGCAATGCCTACGATTTCCGCTACGGACCGGGCTTCGCCGGCTATGCCACCAATCTCTATGACACGCCGCAGGTCGCCGTGCCCGCGTCCAGCCTCGTCGGCGGCGATCTCGACGATCCCTACCCGATCGCGAAAAGCCGGTTGTGGAGCGCCTTTGCCTCCGACACGATCGGCCTGTGGGATGACCGCGTGCTGATCACCGGCGGGCTGCGCCTGCAGACGATCCACAGCCGCGCCTACAGCTACTTCGGCGGCGGGCTGGAAACGGTCTACGACGACAGCGCCGTCACCCCGGTCGCGGGAATCGTGGTCAAGCCGATCCCCTTCGTCTCGCTCTACGCCAACCGCATCGAGGCGCTGGAACAGGGCCCGACCGCGCCGCTCGAACCCGGGCTGGAAAACCCGGGCGAGATGCTCGCCCCGCGCAAGTCCACGCAGTACGAGGCGGGCGCCAAGCTGGCGCTGGGCCGGTTCCTCTACGCCGGGCTGGCGTTCTACGAGGTCGAGCGCCCGGGCGACGGCACGGTGACCGGGCCCGGCGGAACGCTGCGCTACGGCTATGTCGGCCGCCAGCGCCATCGCGGGATCGAGTTCACCGTCAACGGCGAACCGGTAGAGGGGCTGCGCCTGATCGCGGGCCTTTCGACGATCGACGCCGAGCGCGGCGACGGCGGCGAGGCGACGGGCGTGCCCGGCTTCGCGGCCAATGCCAACCTGGAATGGGACGCGCCCTTCCTGCCCGGCCTGACGCTGACCGGGCGCATGACGCATACCGGCAAGCAGTGGGCCGATGCCGCGAACACCCTGCGCCTCGACGACTGGACCGTGTTCGATCTCGGCGCGCGTTACGTCGTCGTGGCCGGCGATCGCCCGGTGACCTTGCGCCTGACGGTCGATAACGTGGCCGACACGCGGTACTGGGCCTCGGGCTACGACAGCTTCAGCCCGTCGCTGCTGCAAGGGCGGCCGCGCACGGTCAACGCCTCCGTCTCGGTCGATTTCTAGCGCAGGGTGCGCAGGGTGCGCAGGGTGCGCAGGGTGACCGAACGGCGCGTCGCCTCCATGGGGGCGATCGAATGCTCCCACTGCGCGCGCACTTCCCCCGACAGGAGGTAGAGCGAGCGCGGCGGCAGTTCGACGCTGCGCCGTTCGAAACCCTGCGCGGTGCGGCGGCGCAGGCGCAGGACCGCGGGCGCCGACAGCGACAGGCCGATCACCTCGCCGTATTGCGGCCGGTCGCGGTGCCAGCCGATCCCCGCGCCGGGGTCGTACCGGATCACCAGCCCCTGCACGAAATCGCCCGCCGCGCGCCCGACCTGCGGGGCGAGCGCGTCGCGCGCGTCGGTCAGCCAGCCAGGCAATGGCGGCGCGGGCGCCAGCCGGCCGCGCTGGTAATCGTAGCCCGATCCATAATTCGCGGTCAGCCGCTTGCCGCGCCACTGGCCGAAGCGGAAGGGTTCGAGCGGCGCGGCGTCGATCCGCCGTTCCAGCGCCCGTTCGGCCGCGCGGTCCACCGCGTCTTCGACCAGGCGCAGCCCGGGCACGGCCGGAGGGGAGGCGAAGAGGTCGATCTGCCGCGACATCGGCCCTATATGGGGCCCATGCCGCACCACGCCACCACGCTCGCTTTCGATACGGAAGGGCCCGGGATGCGCGACATCACCGCGCCTGTGGCCGACTGGCTCGCCGGCACCGGGGTGACGACCGGCCTGCTCACGGCCTTCTGCCGCCATACCTCGGCCTCGCTCCTGATCAACGAGAACGCCGCGCGGGCGGTGCAGGGCGACATCCTGCGATGGCTCGACCGGCTCGCCCCGCAAGGCGCGCACTACGATCACGACGACGAGGGGCCCGACGACATGCCGGCCCACCTGAAGACCGCGCTCACCGGGGCCAGCCACGCGATCCCGGTGATCGAGGGGCGGCTGGCGCTGGGCACCTGGCAGGGCCTTTTCCTCGTCGAACACCGCGCGCGGCCCCACCGGCGCCACGTCGCCCTGCACCTCGCCGGCGACTAGGCGAAACATACCGGCCGGTCCGGCGTATCTTGGGCATGGCCATTTCGATCGACCTTTCCTTCGCCTTCCGCATGGAGCAGCCGACCGACGTCCTGCTCCAGTTCGAGGCGGCGCCCATTCCCGAGCAGAGGCTGCTCGAAACCGACACCCGGGCGACGAAAGGCGCCCATTTCGCGCGCATTCCGGCGCAGGACGCGATCGGCGAACGGGTCTGGATCCGGGCCGAGGGGCGGTACGAGGTGACCTATCGCGCGACGGTCGCGGTCGAGCGGATGCAGGCGGACATCGCCGGGCTCGAACGCCTGCCGCCGCACGAGCTGCCGGGCGAAACGGTGCAGTACCTGTTCGATTCGCGCTATTGCCCGGCCGACCGGTTCCAGTCGTTCGTGGAGGCGGAGTTCGGCCGCAGCCGCGGCGGCGCGCGGATCGCGGCGATCCGCGACTGGATCGCCGGCAACTTCGCCTATGCGCCCGGTTCCAGCACCTCGAACACGACCGGGCTGGACAGCTTCATCGAACGGCGCGGGATCTGCCGCGACTATGCCCATGTCACGATCATGCTGGCGCGCGCCTCGGGCGTTCCCGCGCGCTTCGTCAGCTGTTTCGCCCCCGGCGTGACGCCGCAGGATTTCCACGCCGTGGCCGAAGTGTTCCTGACCGATCCGACCACCCCGGGCGGCGGGGCCTGGTACCTGGTCGACGCGACCGACATGGCCCGCGCGGACGAGATCGTGAAGATCGGGGTCGGGCGCGACGCGGCCGACGTCAGCTTCATGACCAGCTTCGGCCCGACCGAGTTCATCGACAAGGCCGTGCAGGTAGGGCGCACGGCCGGGGGCGAGTGAATATGTATGCGATGCGTGGGCAGGGCGCGATCGTGCTGCTAGCAGGCCGGCGAGGGGAAGCTCCGGGAGGATAGCGATGGAACTCGTCGTAGTGGACATCGGCGGCACGCATGCGCGGTTCGCGATCGCGACCGTGGAGGCAAACGGTGCGATCGCGCTGAGCGAGCCGGAAACGCTGCACACCGAAGACCACGCCAGCTTCCAGACCGCGTGGGAGGATTTCCGCGAACGGCGCGGCGGCACCCTGCCCGATGCGGTCAGCATGGCGATCGCCGGCCCGGTGAGCGACGACATCATCCGCTTCACCAACAACCCGTGGATCATCCGCCCGCCGCTGGTGAAATCGAAGCTGGGCGTCGGACGCTACACGATCGTCAACGATTTCGCCGCGGTCGCCCATGCCGTCGCGCGCGCGCCGGACGACCAGTTCCTCCACCTCACCGGCCCCGACGGGCCGCTGGGCGGCGAAGGCACGATCACCGTGCTCGGCCCCGGCACCGGCCTCGGCGTGGCACACCTGTGGCGCTCGGGCGACGGCTACCGCGTCCAGGCGACCGAAGGGGGGCACATCGACTTCGCCCCGCTCGATTCGATCGAGGACGCGATCCTGGCCCGCCTGCGCCGGCGCCATCGCCGCGTCTCGGTGGAACGGGTGGTCTCGGGCCCCGCGATCGTGGACATCTACCAGACGCTCGCGGCGATGGAACGGCGGACGGTGCCCGAATACGACGACGTCGAGATCTGGACCCGCGGGATGCAGGGCGACGACAGCCTCGCCGCCGCGGCGGTGGACCGGTTCTGCCTCTCGCTCGGCTCGGTCGCCGGTGACATGGCGCTGGCCCAGGGCGGTTTTGCCGGCGTGGTGATCGCCGGCGGGCTGGGGTACCGCATCCGCGACACCCTGCCCGCATCGGGCTTTGCCGAGCGATTCCGGGCCAAGGGCCGGTTCGCCGGTCTGATGGCCGAGATTCCCGTCAAACTCATCGTTCACCCCCAACCGGGGCTTTACGGCGCGGCGGCAGCGTTCGTCGCGGAACATGGAGAAACGGCATGAAGACCGTGGCCGAACTGACCGACCGCCTTGGCGCGCTGCACCGGCAGACGCAGGAAACGCCGCTGTTCAACCCGGTATTCCAGCTCGCGCTCGATCTCTCGCGTTCGCTCGAAGCGGGCGAGATCGATCTCGCCGCGATAGAGGGCATGATCGCCGAGCTCGAGTGCGAGGCGCTGATGACCCGCGCCGGGCGCCTGCGCCGGCTGGTCGCCCCGGTCGCGCCGGCCGAGAACGAGGCGGCGATCGAAGGCTGCCTGGACAGCGGCGATTTCGACGCCTTCCGCGCGGCCTGGGAAAACCCGCAGCTCCACGCGGTCTTCACCGCCCACCCGACCTTCCTCCTCCCCCCCGCCCAGTCCGAAGCCGTGGCGACGGCCGCCGCGTCGGAGGGCGAGATCGACGAAACCGCCTGCGCGATCCCGGCCGAGCGCCCGGCGATCACGCTCGCCTTCGAACATCGCCAGGCCATGGCCGCGATGGCCCGCGGGCAGGACGCGCGCGACCGGATCGTCGCGCGGCTGCTGGACGCGGCGCGCGAACGCTGGCCCGACCGGTGGCACGAATTCGCCCCGCTGCCGTTCCGCTTCGCGACCTGGGTCGGCTACGACATGGACGGGCGGACCGACATCGGCTGGCACACCTCGATCGGTTTCCGCCTCGCGGAAAAGGCCGAGCGCCTGGCCCGCTATGCCGAAAGCCTCGCCGCGATCGACGATGGGCACGCGCTGCTCGAAACGCTGCGCGCCGCGCGCGATCACACGGCCGAGTGCGCGGGCCTGTTCGCCGAGCCGCTCGACGATCCGGCCGCGCTTTCGGCCGCGGCCAACCGCCTGACGGCGGACGATCCGGCCAAGCTGCTGTCGCTCGAACCGCTGGTCGAGCGGCTGGAGGGCGAGGCACGCGAAGCGGGCGGCGAACGCGCGGTCGCGCTGAAGACCCTCGCCGCGGCAATGCGCGCCGACGGGCTGGGCATGGGCGGCATCCATTTCCGGGTCAATGCCAAGCAGCTGCACAACGCGATCCGCCGGCGCCTCGACGAAGCCGGCCTGACGGTGGACCTCGCCAGCCAGGGCGCGCTCGGCACGCTGCGCGACCTGATCGCCGGGGCGGAGCCGCTGCGCAGCAATTTCGCCGCCCTCGCGATCGAGAGCTCGACCGCGATCCGCCAGTTCCTGGCCATGGCCCAGATCCTGCGCCACATCGACGCCGACGCGCCGATCCGCATGTTGATCGCCGAGTGCGAGCAGCCGGCCACCGTGCTCGCCGCGGTCTATTTCGCGCGCCTTTTCGGGGTCGAGGACAAAGTCGACGTATCGCCCCTGTTCGAGACCGAGACCGCGCTGGAACACGGCGGGCGCTTCCTCGACGCCCTGCTGGCGGACGATATCTACCGCGACTATGCCCGCCGCCGCGGGCGCGTGTGCATCCAGACCGGCTTTTCCGATGCCGGCCGGTTCGTCGGCCAGATCCCCGCCAGCCTCGCGATCGAGCGGCTCCAGGGCCGGCTGGCAGAAGCGATGGCCGCCAATGGCCTGACCGATGTCGCCGCGCTGATCTTCGACACGCACGGCGAATCGATGGGCCGCGGCGCCCACCCGGGCGGGTTCGCCGACCGGCTCGAATGGCCGCTGAGCCCCTGGGCCCGGCGCCGCTTCGCGCGCGCGGGCATCCGGCTGGAGCCCGAGGTGAGCTTCCAGGGCGGCGACGGGTACCTGTTCTTCGCCAATCCCGAACTGGCGCTGGCGACCCTGACCCGGATCGCCCAGCTGCGCCCGGCCGAGACCGCGGCCGGGGCCCCGGCGGACCCATTCTATCGCCGGACCGACCTCAGCCTCGATTTCTACCGCGCGATCCGCGATCACCAGAACGAGCACCTGGAAAGCGCGACGTATTCGCGCGCGGTCACCGCCTTCGGCCTCGGCCTCCTGAACGCCACCGGCAGCCGGGTCTCGCGCCGCCAGTCCGATCTCTCGTCCGACCGCGAGATGAGCCTGCGCCAGATCCGCGCGATCCCGCACAACGCGATCCTCCAGCAGCTTGGCTATCCGGTCAACGTGATCGCCGGCTTCGGCAGCGCGGCGGAAGGCAACCGCGAGGAAATCGCCGCGCTCCTGGCCGACAGCGCGCGGGGGCGGCAGATGGTCCGGCTGGTGCGCGCATCGAACGCGCTGGCCAGCATCAAGACGGTCGCCGCCTTCGGCGAGCTGTACAATTCCGCCTACTGGGCCAGCCGGACCTATCGCGGGACCGAGCGCGACCTGGCCGAGCCGTGCGCGGCGCTCGCCGAATACCTGGTCAAGGACGATCGCGCCGGCGTGTTCCGGCGGCTGGCCTCGCGCCTGCGGATCGATGCGCTGAAACTGCACCAGCTGCTCGATCTCCTGCCCGACGAGGCACCGATCGAGAACCGCGAGGACGTGCGCCGCCGGATCGGCGTGCTCCAGGCCCTGCGCCTCGCCCTGCTGCAGCACATGTTTCTGCGCGCCGTCTCGGTGCCGGCCTTCAGCCGCGCCAACGACATCAGCCGGCGCGACGTGATCGAGATGGTCCTGACCCTGCGGGTCGAAGACGCGCTGGCCCAGTTGCGCCGCGCCTTCCCGACGCGTTTCCCGGGGCCGTCCGACTACGTTCTCGACGAACCGTCCGACTACCCGGATCACGGCGCCGGCGGCTACGCGGCGATCGAGGCGGAGTTCATCGCCCCGATCGAGCGCGCGCACGCGCTGAACCTGCGGATCGCGACCGCGATTGCCAACGAGTTCGGCGCCCACGGCTAGGCGGCCCGCGCCCCTGCGGGAAACGGCACCCGGGCCGGCGCTAGCGCGCCGTGCTGCCCCTGGCGACGAGCGAGACCGGCACCCGGCGGCGGCCCTCGGCCTCCTGCTCGCCGTTGCCCAGCACGGCATCGATCAGCAGCCCGCCTGCCGCGGCGGCATCGGGCGCGATCGTCGTCAGCGGCGGCCGGCTGTAGCGGGTGGCGGGCAAGTCGTCGAAACCCACCAGCCCCACTTCGCCGGGCACCGACACCCCGCGCCGCGCCAGTTCCTCCAGCGCGCCGAGCGCCATCGCGTCGCAGGCGGCGAAGATCGCGTCTCCCCTGCCCCCGCCCGCCAGGTAGCGGGCGCAGGCCTCCGCCCCTTCCTCCTCGCGCGTGGCGCCTTCGCGCGTCGCGATCAGGCTGGGGTTGAGGCCGGCGGCGCGCATCGCCTCGCAATACCCCTCGTACCGCTCGGCGAACTGGTGCTGGGCGGAATCGATCGCGCCCAGGAAGCACGGCGCCCGGTATCCGCGCGCCAGCAGGTGTTCGACCGCGAGGCGCCCGGCCGCGCGGTTGTCCGACCGCACCCACTCGAGGTCCTCGAACGGCGATCCCCAGTAGGCGACGTTGCGATCGGCGCTCTCCAGCTTGCGGAAATAGTCCCAGGCCGCGCGGTTGGTCGTCGTGCCGATCACGACCAGCCCGTCGGCCCAGCCGCGTTCCTCGTAATGGCCGAAAAGGTCCTCTTCCCGCGCCTGGAACGACACCAGCGTCTCGAACCCGCGTTCCGAGGCGGCCAGGCACACGCTGCCCAGCAGCATGTAGGAAAACGGGTTGATGTCGGCCGCGCCCTGCCCCGGGCGGCAGATCACGACCACCGCGATCGTGCCGGTCGATCCGCGCCGCAGCCGCGCCGCGCGCTCGTCGACGAAATAGCCGATTTCCTCCGCCGCGCGCAGGACGCGGGCGCGCGTCGCCTCGGTAATCACTTCCGACCCGGCGAGGGCGCGCGAGACCGTGGACTGGCTCACGCCCGCCCGTTCCGCGACGTCGATCGACGTCGGCCGCCTTTTCGTTCGCGTATCCATTGACCTCTCGCCCATATGTCGCCCCCTATCGGCAAGTGCAGGCCAAAGCGCAAGCGAGGCTGAATATGTATGCGATGCACTGGCGCCCGGGGGGATGCCTGCCTAGGTAGTCAGGCGACGAGCGAAAGGCATCGACGCATGAGCTTTACCGCAGATCGGCTGGTCCTGTTCGGCGCCACGGGCGACCTCGCGCAGCGCATGTTGCTGCCGTCGCTCTGCGCGCTCGACCACGACGGCCTCCTCGCGCCCGACCTGAAGATCGTGGGCACCGCGCGGTCGGACCTCGACGAAGGCGGGTTCCGCAACTTCGCGCGCGAGGCGCTGGAAACCTACCTGCCGGCCAACCGGCGCGGCGGCATGGCCGATTTCCTCAACCGCCTCACCTACCAGCCGCTCGATGCGACGACGCTGGAAG
Source organism: Pelagerythrobacter marinus (assembly GCF_034375205.1). NCBI lineage: Bacteria > Pseudomonadati > Pseudomonadota > Alphaproteobacteria > Sphingomonadales > Erythrobacteraceae > Pelagerythrobacter > Pelagerythrobacter marinus. Next base: position 2,333,760 of record NZ_CP139719.1, read on the forward strand.
GATACAACGACCTTGCCGCCCGCGTGGGCGAGCCGGCGCGCGGGCTGGCGATCTTCCTGTCCACCGCGCCCAGCCTGTTCGAACCGACGATCCGCGGGCTGCAGCACGCCGGGCTGGACGGGCCCAACGTGCGCATGTGCCTCGAAAAGCCGCTCGGCACCGACCTTGCGACCAGTTGCGAGATCAACGACGCGGTCGCCGCCGCCTTTCCCGAAGAGCGGATTTTCCGGATCGATCACTACCTGGGCAAGGAAACGGTGCAGAACCTGCTTGCCCTGCGCTTCGCCAACATCCTGTTCGAACCGCTGTGGAACGCCGCGCATATCGAACACGTTCAGATCACCGTGGCGGAAACGGTCGGCCTCGAAGGGCGCGTCGCCTTCTACGACGACGCCGGTGCGCTGCGCGACATGGTGCAGAACCACATGCTGCAACTGCTGGCGCTGGTCGCGATGGAACCGCCGGGCAGCTTCGACGCGACCGCCGTCCGCGACGAGAAGGTCAAGGTCCTGCGCAGCCTGCGCCGCGTGGTCGAGGGCGAGACCGTGACCGGCCAGTACCGCGCCGGGGCGATCCAGGGCGAGGCCGTGCCCGGCTACGACGAGGAACTGGGCCGGGTTTCCGACACCGAGACCTTCGTGGCGATCAAGGCCCACGTCGACAACTGGCGCTGGAAGGGCGTGCCCTTCTACTTGCGCACGGGCAAGCGGATGCCCGAACGCGTGACCGAGATCGTCGTCCAGTTCCGCCCGATTCCCCATTCGATCTTCGAAGGCAAGGGCGCGAAAGTTCAGGCGAACAAGCTGGTCATCGGCATCCAGCCGGAAGAGAACATCACGCTCTCGCTGATGGCGAAAGTGCCCGGGCTCGACCGCGAGGGGATCCGGCTGCGCAGCGTGCCGCTGAACATCGCCATGCCGCACGCCTTTTCCGGCGCGGTCCGCCGGATCGCCTACGAACGCCTGCTGCTCGACCTGCTCGAAGGCGACCAGACCCTGTTCGTCCGCCGCGACGAGGTGGAGGCGCAGTGGGAATGGATCGACGCGATCCGCGCCGGCTGGGCCGCCCAGGGCCTGCAGCCGCGCACCTACATGTCGGGCAGCTGGGGCCCCAGCGCCGCCATCGCCCTCGCCGAACGCGACGGGGTGACCTGGCATGAATAGCCTCCGCCCCGCCGCCCTGCCCCCGCAACCCAGCGAAAGGAGGTTCGCATGACCCTCCACGACACGATCCACCGCGTGACCCGGCGCGTGATCGCCAACTCGCGCCCGACGCGCGCGGCCTATCTCGACCTGATGCAGCGCGAGGCCGACAACCGGCCCGATCGCAGCACGGTCTCGTGCTCCAACCTCGCGCACGCCTATGCCGGCTCGCTCGAGGACCAGGAGGCGCTGAAGGCGAACCGCGGGCCGAATCTCGGCATCGTCAGCGCCTACAACGACATGCTTTCGGCCCACCAGCCCTATGGCCGCTATCCCGAACGGCTGAAGATCTACGCCCGCGAGGTCGGCGCCACCGCGCAAGTCGCCGGGGGCACGCCGGCCATGTGCGACGGGGTGACCCAGGGCGAAACGGGCATGGAACTGAGCCTGTTCAGCCGCGACGTGATCGCGCTGTCCACCGGCGTCGCGCTGAGCCACGCGATGTTCGACGGCGTGCTCACGCTCGGCATCTGCGACAAGATCGTGCCCGGCCTGCTGATCGGCGCGCTGCGCTTCGGCCACCTGCCGTGCATCTTCGTCCCTTCCGGCCCGATGCCCAGCGGCATCCCGAACAAGGAAAAGCAGCGCGTCCGCCAGCTCTATGCGGAAGGCAAGGTCGGGCGCGCGGAGCTGCTCGAGAGCGAGCTCGGTTCCTACCATTCGCCGGGCACCTGCACATTCTACGGCACGGCCAATTCCAACCAGATGATGATGGAGCTCATGGGCCTGCACGTTCCCGGCGCCGCCTTCGTGCAGCCGGGGACGAAGCTGCGCCAGGCGCTCGACCGGGAGGCGGTGCACCGCGTCGCGGCCATCGGGCAGGACGGCGACGACTATCGCCCCCTCGCCCGCTGCGTCGACGAGAAGTCGATCGTCAACGCCGCCGTCGGCCTGCTGGCGACCGGGGGTTCGACCAACCACGCGATCCACCTGCCGGCGATGGCGCGCGCCGCGGGGATCGTGTTCGACTGGAACGACCTGGCCGAGCTGTCCTCGGCCGTGCCGCTGCTCGCCCATGTCTATCCCAACGGCGCGGGCGACGTGAACCAGTTCCACGCGGCGGGCGGCATGGGCTATGTCGTCGGCGAGCTGCTGGAAGCCGGGCTGGCCCACCGCGACGTGCTGACCGTCGGCCGGGGCGACCTGTCGGACTACGCGCTGGAGCCGGGCCTCGACGAAGACCGGCTGACCTGGCGCGAGCCGGGGCCGAGCGGCGATGCCGAGATGCTGCGCCCGGTGTCCGATCCGTTCCAGCCCGATGGCGGGATGCGGCTGGTCGAAGGCAACCTGGGCCGCGCCTGCTTCAAGTCCTCGGCGGTCGAGCGCGACCGCTGGACGATCGAGGCCCCCTGCCGCGTGTTCGAGACCCAGCACCAGGTGGCCGAGGCCTTCAAGGCCGGCGAGCTCGACCGCGACGTGATCGTGGTCGTCCGCTTCCAGGGGCCGCGCGCGAACGGGATGCCCGAACTGCACAAGCTGACGCCGCCCCTCGGCGTGCTGCAGGATCGCGGCTATCGCGTCGCGCTGATCACCGACGGGCGCATGTCCGGCGCCAGCGGCAAGGTGCCGGCGGCGATCCACTGCACGCCCGAGGCGCTCGGCGGCGGCCCGCTCGCGCGATTGCGCGATGGCGACACGATCCGCCTCTGCGCGGCCAGCGGCGAGCTGTCGACCACGGCCGACCTCGACAGCCGCGACCCGGCGCCCGAACCGCGGCCCGAGGGCGGCACCGGGCGCGAGCTTTTCGCCATGTTCCGCAACTTCGCCGACAGCGCCGAGAAGGGCGGATCGGCCATGCTCGCCACAGCAGGACTTTGAACCGATGACCGATATTGCCACCCTGATGAATACCGCCCCCGTGATCCCGGTGATCGTGATCGACGAGGTGGCCGACGCGGTGCCGCTGGCCCAGGCGCTGGTCGCAGGGGGGCTGCCGGTGCTGGAGGTGACGATGCGCACCCCGGCGGCGCTGGAAGCGATCGCGGAGATGAAGCAGGTGCCCGGCGCGATCGTCGGCGCGGGCACGGTCACCAACGAACACGAGCTGGACCAGGCCATGGAAGCCGGCAGCAGCTTCATCGTCTCGCCCGGGCTGACCGAGCCGCTCGGCCGGGCGGCGATCGACCGCAACGTGCCGTTCCTGCCCGGCGTCGCCAGCGCGGGCGACGTGATGCGCGGCCTCGACCTGGGGCTGACCCATTTCAAGTTCTTCCCGGCGATGGCCGCCGGCGGGCTTCCCGCGCTGAAGGCGCTGGCCGCGCCCTTCGGCCTGTGCCGTTTCTGCCCCACCGGCGGGATCGGGCCGGACAACGCCGCCGAATGGCTCGCCTTCGAGCCGGTCCTGTGCGTCGGCGGCAGCTGGGTCGCCCCGCGCGGCACGCCCGACAAGCCCGCGATCGAGGATCTCGCCCGGCAGGCTGCCGCGCTGGCGCGCTGACGCCCCCCCCCCCGCGCGCGGCGTTAACTTTTGCCCGGACCGCGTCCCCCCGCGGGACGCCTCGCGCTTCGCACTGGAACGCCGGGCGCGCCGGGCGCATAGTGCCGGGCATGAACCCGATGCTGAAATGGATTGGCGGCGCGACCGCCGCATGTGTTCTCCTGTTCGGCGGCGCCACGCTGGCGAGCGGAATGTGGCCCCGCGGCGAAGCGACCGGGGCGGCCGCTGCACCGGGCGCGACCGCGATACCGGTGGACGCGGCGGCGCTGGCGGCCGGCGATGGCGATGGCGACGCCGAAGGCAAGGGCACGACCCGCGCCGAAGACGCTGCCGCGGGCAAGGACGATGGCCCCGCCCTGGCCCGCACCGCCGACAGGCAGAGCGCGGCGCCGGAGCCGAAGCCCGCCTCTGCCGGGGCGGGCGACGACTTCGTGGTCAAGCGCATCCTGCCGATCGACGGGCCGATCAAGTACGGCGAGTGGCACTGGGACGACGAGGGCGTTCCCCCCGGTCCGCTGGTCATCACGGTGGACCTGGAAGCGCGGGTGATCTCGATCTTCCGCGGCGGGTATGAAATCGGCGCGGCCGCGGCCATGCTGGGCACCGAGGCTCACCCCACCCCGGTCGGCACGTTCCCGATCATTTCCAAGGAACGGCACAACGTCTCGGAGAAATACGGCAATGCGCCGATGCCCTGGACCTTGCGCCTGACGCTGGACGGAATTGCCATTCACGGCGGATCGGAAGTCGAGAACGGCTATGCCAGCCACGGGTGCATCGCGATCCCCGACCCGCTTGCCAGCCGCCTGTTCGCGATCGCGAAGAAGGGCGACAAGGTCATCATCACCCGCGGCGAAACGATGCAGCTGGGCGATTCGATCATCTGATCAGCCGGTGCGGCGCGGGGCCTCGCGCGCGAAGAGCCACGCCTCGCCCTCGGCCCGCGCCATCACGCCGGCCAGGTTCGCCGCGCCCCCGCCTTCCAGCCTTTCGACCAGGGCGGCGACCTGTCCGCCCCGCGGCCGCGCGGACAGCGCCTGCAGGATGCGTTGCACCACGCGGTACCTGACGAGGCGCGGCCCCTCCGGTCGATAGCGGAAACCGCCCGCCTCGCGCGAAACGCCGCGCGCGAACGCGTCGTCGGCAATGGCGGCGATCGTCACTTCCGCCTCTGCCAGGAGGCGCGCGCTCGTGGCGATGGCCACCGGGTCGAGCCAGTCCGCCGCGGCCATCGCCTGCCTGATCCGCGCCCGGTCATAGGCCGGATCGCGGTTCGAAGGATCGTCCACGGGGGTGATCCCGGCGGCTTCCACCACCGCGGACAATTCCGCCCGGCGCCAGGCCAGCAGGGGCCGCACGACCGGCCGCCCGCACGGCAGCGGCGCGCATTCGCGGATCCCGGCCAGCCCCGACAGGCCGCTGCCGCGGTTGAGCCGCATCAGCAGCGTTTCGGCCTGGTCGTCGGCATGATGGGCGGTCGCCAGCGCGTCGAGCGAGCGGCGCTCCATCCACGCGCCCAGCGCGGCATAGCGCGCGGCGCGGGCGCGGTCCTGCACGTTGCCATCGTCCAGCGCGACCGGCAGGGTCGCGTGCTCGATGCCCAGGCGGTGACAGAGGCCGGCGACCATCGCCGCTTCGGCCGCGCTTTCATCGCGCAGCCCGTGATCGACCGTCCCAGCCTCGACCCGTCCGGGCAGGGCCGCGTGGGCGAGCAGGAGCAGGGCCAGGCTGTCGGGGCCGCCCGAAACCGCGATGCCGAGCCTTCCGCCCTCCGCCGGCCAGACCCGCGCGAGATCGGCGCGAAAGCGCTCTAGGCTGTCGGGATCGGGCGGGCCGTCAATTGCAGGTCACCTTGCGGCGATTGGCCTCGTACTGGTCGGAAAGGCGGCCGGCCGCGATCGCCGGATAAGTCTCGGCGAATTCGGCCAGCGCGATGCAGGCGCGGCTGGTGTCGTTCGACGCGATCATCGCCTCGGCCAGGTAGAGCAGGCTGTCGGGGGCGCGCGCGGCCTGCTTGTCCGCCTGGTAGTTCCGCAGGAACCAGGGCGCGGCCTCGGCCGGCTTGCCCGCATCGAGGTAGGCCCGGCCGAGCAGGTTGCGGCCATAGGTCGTGCGCCAGTGATCGGGATATTTCTCGACGAACAGCGTCAGTTGCTGCTGCGCCTCGGGGTAGAAGCCGGCGTTCCACAGGCGGTAGCCGTAGGAATACTCGTCGTCGCCCGGATCGTCGGTCTGCGGCTTGGCGATTTCCTGCACCGCCGCCAGCCGCGCCGCCGTGGGGCCGGTCGCCGGCTGCTGCGCGCCGGCGGACGAAGCGCCGCCGGTCATCGCGGAAAGGTTTTCCTGCGCCGCGCCGCCATTGCCGCTGCCATTGCCGGTAGCGTCGGCGGCGGGCGCGCCGGTGGCAGGCGCCGCGCCGCGCGTCACCTCCAGCGCGGCGAGACGGCTTTCGAGCTGCCCCAGGGCATTGGTGTTGTTCTCGGTCTGCGCGGTGAGCGACTGGATCTGGCCCTCCAGCGCGTCGAGACGGGCGAGAATGTCGGTCACCGCGGTCGTGGACGGTGCCGCCGCGGTGCTGCCCTGCTGCGCCGGGCCGGTGATCTCCGGCTGGAAGAAACGCCCTTCGGGCCCGGGGAAGACGGTGCGCTGCAAGGCGCGCACTTCGGCTTCCAGCTTGCGCAGGCGCGCCTCGGCACTGCCGTCCTGGGCCAGGGCCGGTGCCGGAACGGCCCCGACCGATACGATTGCCAGTACGCCAAGAAGTGCACGGCCCGTGCGGCTGCTCATGTCAAGTTCGCTCCTGTCCCTCGATCCGCGCCGCCCGGCGCTGCGCCCCCTTGAAGGCACCACGTTTGCCGAACTGCGCCTGAATGGCGGCGATTTTTGCCTCAAACGATCGCCCCTGTCGAGGCGTTCGGGCGGTAAAGCGGGGGAAATCTAACCCGGTTTACGCCCCGCCCGCGCCGGCTTCGGCCTGCCCCGCGGACGGCGCCTCATCCGCCGCGCCGGCATCGGCCCGGGCCAGCAGGGCCTCCGCGCTGACCGGCACGTCGCGCACGATCTCGTCCTCTTCCGAAAGCTTGGGCACGCTGCGGCCGCCGACGGTTATCGCCAGGGCATAGGGGCGCCCGGTCCAGACCAGCGGACCATCGGCATCGGCGGGAACGGTATAGGTCTCGCCGCGCGCCATCTGCTTCTGCATCAGCTGTTCGCCGCTGGCGTCGTAGAACTTGACCCAGGTATTGTCTTCCAGCGCGGTGAAGACGACCGGGCCGCCGGCCGGCGGCGGCGCGGCATCCGCGCGCGCATCGGCCGCGCCCTCGCCGGCCGCGGCCACCTCGGCTTCCGGCGCGGTGATCGGCCCGGGCCCCGCGCCGGGGAAGAAGTAGTCCTTGAAATAGGCGAAGCCGCCCGCGACCAGCAGGACCACCGCCAGCGCGCTGAGCCAGGCGAGCCCGCGCGAGGGGACGCGGGCCGGGTCGCCCGGTTCGAAGCTGGCGCCGTGCGGCTGCCCGCGTTCCTGCACCGCGCCCGTTTCCTCGCGCACCTGGCGCGCGATCTCGCCCTCGTCGAGGCCCACGGCCTTGGCGTAAGTGCGCGAGAAGCCGATCGCGTAAGTGCGCGCCGGAAGGGCGGCGAAATCGCCCGCCTCGATCACTTCGAGGTGCCGTTGCGGAATGCGCGTCTCGGCCGCGACCTGCTCGACCGTCAGGCCCGCTTCCTCGCGCGCCCGGCGCAAACGCTGGCCCGCGCCCTCCAGTGGCAGCTCGCCAGGAGTTTCACTTGTTTCGTCTGACATGCCGTCCCTAGCGTACCCGAAATAATACGGCCCGATTGATAGTAACCGGACAATAGCGGGCGCGCCACCCTGTCAAGCCGATCGCCGGGCCCCTGCCGGGCTTTGCGACGGAAGGGCGCAGGGGCGCGACGGTTCAGTCGGTTTCGATGCCGCGTTCCTGCGCCCAGGCGGTGAGCGCGCCGCGCATGTCCTGCGGCGGGGCGGCGAGCCAGCCCTGCATCGCCTTTTCCAGTTCGGCCAGGTCCACCTGGCGCACCAGCGCCTTGATCGGCCCGACCGCGACCGGGGTGATCGAAAGCCGCCGGAATCCCAGCCCGAGGAGGGCCAGGGCCTCCAGCCGCCGGCCGCCCATCTCGCCGCAGACGCCAAGGTCCACCCCGCTGCCCGCGGTGGCCTGGGCGATCCGGCGCAGGAAACGCAGGATCGCCGGGCTCAACCAGTCGTAGCGCTCTGCCAGCTTGGGGTTGGCGCGATCGGCGGCGAAGAGGAACTGCGTCAGGTCGTTGGTCCCGACCGAGAGGAAGGACAGGCGCGGCACCATCTGGTCGAGCACTTCGGCCAGCGCCGGCACTTCCAGCATTGCACCGTAACGGATCGCTTCGGGCAGGAGCTTCTTCTTGCGCCGCAAGTGCGCCAGCTGGCTGTCGAACACGGCCTTGGCGGCGTCGAATTCCCACGGTTCGCTGACCATCGGGAACATGACGTGCAGCGAACGCCCGGCCGCCGCCTCCAGCAGCGCGCGGGCCTGGACTTTCAGCAGCCCTTCGCGTTCGAGCGCCAGGCGCAGGGCGCGCCAGCCCATGGCGGGATTCTCGTCGTTCTCGAACTCGCTTTCGCGCAAGTACGGCAGGGCCTTGTCGCCCCCGATATCGACGGTGCGGAAGATCACCGGCCGGTCGCCCGCGGCGTCGAGGACATCGCGGTAGAGGCGGAATTGCCGCTCGCGCTGGGGCAGGGTCGCGGAAACGAGGAACTGGAACTCGGTCCGGAACAGGCCGATCCCGTCGGCCCCGACCAGCGGCAGGGCGGAGATGTCGTCGCGCAGGCCGGCGTTTATCATCACCTCGATCCGCGTCCCGCAGCGGGTGAAGGGCTCCACGTCGCGCAGTTCGGCATAGTGCGCCTGCCGCTCGCGCGACTTGGCGAAGCGGGCGGCGAAGGCATCGACGACCTGCTGCGCCGGGCGGGCGACGGCATTGCCGTTATCGGCATCGAGCAGGACGAGATCCCCTTCCTGCACCATGCCGCGCAGCCCCCGCACGCGGCCGAGCACCGGCACGCCCATGGCCCGCGCGACGATCACCACGTGCGCGGTCAGCGAGCCTTCTTCGAGGATCACGCCCTTCAGGCGGCGGCGGTCGTATTCGAGCAGTTCGGCCGGGCCGAGGTTCTTGGCGATCAGGATCGCGTCCCCCCGCAGGCCCTGGCTGGCGGCGGTGCCGATCTGCCCCGAGACGATCCGCAGCAGCCGGTTGGCGAGATCCTCCAGGTCGTGCATCCGGTCCTGCAGCAGAGGATCGTCGATCTCGCGCATGCGCATCCGGGTGCGTTGCTGGACCCGCTCGATCGCGGCTTCCGCCGTCAGGCCGGAATCGATCGCCTCGTTGATGCGCCGGCTCCATCCTTCGTCGTAGGCGAACATCTTGTAGGTCTTGAGAACCTCTTCGTGTTCGCCGCCGACGCCGAACTCGGCCCGGTCGGCCAGGTTGTCGATCTGGTCGCGCATCCGGTCGAACGCGCGATAGACGCGCTGGCGCTCGGCCTCGATGTCGTCGGCCATGACCTGGTCGATCGTGATCCGGGGCTGGTGATAGACGGCGACCCCGCTGCCCAGCCCCTTGACCAGCGGCAGGCCCGCCACGGTCGCCGGCCCGGTGTCGGCCGGGGCGAGGCCGCGCGCTTCCTCCTCGTCGATCAGCTCGTTGTTCGAAATCAGCTCCGACAGGACCATGGCGGTGGTCTGCAGCGCCTCGATCTCGACATCCTCGTACCGGCGCGGGTCGAGGTGCTGCACGCACAGCACGCCCACCGCCCGCTCGCGATAGACGATCGGCACCCCGGCGAAGGAATGGAACTTCTCCTCCCCCGTCTCGGGCCGGTACTGGAAATCGGGATGGGCCTTCGCCTCGGCCAGGTTCAGCGTCTCGACATTGTCGGCGATCGTGCCGACCAGCCCCTCGCCGATCGCCATGCGGGTGACGTGGACCGCCTCTGCGTTGAGGCCGTGCGTGGCGAAAAGCTCCAGCATCCCCTCGCGCAGGAGGTAGATCGAGCAGACCTCGCTATCGAGGCACTCGGCGATGATGTCGACGACCTGGTCGAGCTTGCCCTGCGCGTGAAGGCGCGAGGCCATCACTTCGTGCAGGCGGGTCAGGATCTGGCGGGCTGCGACTGCGGCGCTCATGCAAAGCCGCCTATACCAAAAGCGCGCGCTGTGGAACGGCGCTTACGCTACGAAATTGCACCGCCGTGGCCGCGAACCGGGCCGATCCGCACCCGCACGGCCCGATGGCGAGAGGCGCCGTTGCCATGCGCCGGCGCGGGGAAAGCGCGATCGCCCGGCGCGGGGCGGGGCGGGGCGTCCCGGCCGATGGGCCGGCCGGGCCGCGCATGTGCTGGAACAGGCGCTTCAGATCGTGGAAAGCTCTTCCTTGATCCTGAGCTTCTGCCGCTTGATGGCCTGGATCGTCGCCGCGTCGGGCACGGGCCGGTTCAACTCGTCGCGAAGACGCTCCTCGAGGCCGGCGTGCTTGCTCTGCAGGGCATTGGCGTGGGACGATACCATTGTGTGCTCTCCTTTGGTTGAACACCGTTAGGACAGCGACTCGCCTTCGCGGTCGAGCCGCGTGCAGCTATAGAACCACAAGCGCGCCCGCTTGCGAAGTCCCCCGATTGCGCATTTCGACGGGACCGGGCAGAGGCGCGGTGAAACGAAACGGCGTGGAATCGGCCCCGGATGAACGAGCAGGAATTGCGCAAGCGACTGGCGACGCTGCGGGTCGAGCACCGCGATCTCGACGCGGCGATCGAGGCGCTGCGCGCTGCCGGCTCGACCGACCAGCTCCAGCTCGCCCGGCTCAAGAAGCACAAGCTGCGCCTGCGCGACCGGATCGCCGCGATCGAGGACGAGCTGCTTCCCGACATCATCGCCTGAGCAGACCGGAAACGCATCGTCCCGCAACGGAACACGCGCATTCGGCGTGGGAAAACAGGCCCCGCGCATCTGGCGGGCGCGCGCGCGCTGGGGTAGCGCTGTGGCCGCGATGGGAACGCACGCGGATATCAGCCAGGCGATTATCGAGGCGCTCTATCACGAGGCGCTGGCCCTGGCCGACGAAGTGCGCGCCGCGTTCGACCTGTCGCAGGCCAGCCTGCCGGCGGACGAGGACGATTTCGCGCGCATCGCCCTGTCGGTGGAGGGGCTGCGCACGACCACCCGCGTCATGCATGCACTGGCCTGGCTGCTCAACCGCCGGGCCCATTTCCACGGCGAGATGAGCGAGTTCCAGCTGCGCCGCCACGGCGCCCTGCCGCCCGATCGCCCGTCCGACCCGGACAATCTCGCCCTGCTGCCGGGGGACATCGGCGAGCTGGTCCGCGCCAGCGAGCTGCTGCACGCGCGCATTACCCGGCTCGACCGGGCCTGGCGCGACAGTTTCGAAATGCGCCCGGCGGCCGTCCTGCGCCTGCGCGAACGGCTCGGCCGGGCGGTGGGCGAGATCTAGGCCGCGGGCACCGCGGCGGCCAGCGCCCGGCGCCAGCGGGCCAGCCGTTCCTCGCGCACGTCGCCCGCCATCGCGGGCTCAAACCGGCGAACGGCGCCGCGCATCGCGCCGACGGCGTCGTCCAGGCTGGCGTGGAACCCGGCGCCCACGGCGGCGAGGATGGCCGCGCCGAAAGCCGTCGTTTCCACGAAATCGGGCCGCTCGACCGCGATGCCCAGCATGTTGGCCAGATCCTGCGCCATCCAGTCGTTGGCGCTCATCCCCCCGTCGATCCGCAGGGCCTGCCAGCTTTCCCCGTCCGCGGCGAAGGCGGCGGCGAGATCGTGGGTCTGGTGGGCCATCGCCTCCAGCGCGGCGCGGGCGATCTGGGCCCGGCCGCTGGCGAAGCTGAGCCCCGCGATCACGCCCCGGGCATCGGCCTGCCAGTGCGGCGCGCCCAGCCCGGAAAGGGCGGGCACGATCGTGACGCCGCCGCTGTCGGGGATGGAGCGGGCCAGGGCCTCGGTCTCCGCCGCGGAGCCGATCAGGCCCAGCGAATCGCGTATCCACTGGACCAGGCTGCCGGCGACGAAAACCGATCCTTCCAGCGCATATCGCCGCCGCCCCTCGCGCTGGGTCAGGACCGTGCCGAGCAGGCGGTGGCCGGAGGCGGGCACGCGGTCGCCCTGGTTCGTCAGGATGAACGCGCCGGTGCCATAGGTCGCCTTCGTCTCCCCCGGCGCCAGGCACCCCTGCCCGACGGTCGCGGCCTGCTGGTCGCCGGCCAGCCCGCAGACCGGGATCGCCGCGCCGAGCACGTCGGCCGAGGCGACCGCCAGGGTGCCGTGCGTATCGACCACGTCGGCCAGGGCGCGCGGCGGAATGCCGAAGAGCGCACAGAGACCGGGATCGAACCCGGCCCCGTCAAGCGGCAGGAGCAGGGTGCGGCTGGCATTGCTGGCATCGCTGACGAAGGCCCCGCCGGAAAGCTTGTGGACCAGCCAGCTTTCGACCGTGCCCAGCGCCAGCGCACGACGTTCCGCCGCCGCGCGCACGGCGGCCTCGTTGTCGAGCAGCCAGCGCATCTTGGTGGCCGAGAAATAGGGATCGAGCAGGAGCCCGGTGCGGCGCTGGACGGCGCGCTCGTGCCCTTCGTCCTTCAGCTGCGCGCAAAGCGGGGCCGTGCGGCGATCCTGCCACACGATCGCGCGTGCCAGCGGCTCCCCGCTGTTGCGGTCCCAGGCGACGACCGTCTCGCGCTGGTTGGTGATCCCGATCGCCGCGATCGCCCCGGCGCCGCCGGCACTGGCCATGACCTCCCGCGCGCAGGCCAGCGTGCGCTGCCAGATCTCGTCCGCGTCGTGTTCGACCCACCCCGGCCGGGGATAGTGCTGCGTCAGCGGCCGCTGGGCCATCTGGTGCAGCGCCCCGTCGGCGCCGAAGACCATGGCGCGCGTCGAGGTCGTGCCCGCGTCGAGGACGAGGATCCTTTCTCCCATGACCTGCACCCTAGCGCCAATCGCCCGCCGCGCCAGAGCCTGTCGCCCGGAACTCGACAGGCGCGCGGCGCGCCCCCATATGGGAGCGCATGGCAGGACCGCCCCCCAAGCCCTGGCCGACCGGCCTGGCCGAGCAGCCCGAACCGCTGGTGCGCCGGGTGCTCGCCCCCAATCCCTCCCCCTATACCTATACCGGCACGCAGACCTACATCGTGGGCGACGCAGGCCGGGTCGCGGTGATCGACCCGGGCCCCGCGGACGAGGCGCATATCGCCGCCATTCGCGGCGCGCTGGGGACGGCGGAAGTCGTCGCCATCATGTGCACCCATACCCACCGCGACCATTCGCCGGGCGCGCGCCCGCTTGCCGCGGCGACCGGCGCGCCGGTGGTCGGCTGCGCCCCGCTCGCCTTCGACCGGGAGGTGCTGGACGCATGGGGGCCGCGCGCCGACGCCGCGTTCGACGATGCCTATGCCCCCGACCGGGTGATGGAAGACGGCGAGGCGATGACCGGGCCGGGCTGGACCCTGCGCGCGGTCCATACCCCGGGCCACACGTCGAACCACTTGTGCTTCGCGCTGGAGGAAACGGGCGCCCTGTTCACCGGCGACCACGTGATGGGCTGGTCCACCAGCGTCGTCGTCCCGCCCGATGGCGACATGGGCGAATACATGGCCAGCCTGGAGCGGCTGCACGAACGCGACGACCGCGTCTATTATCCCGCGCACGGCCCCGCGATCGAGAAGCCGCGCCAGCTCGTGCGCGGAATGATCGGCCATCGCCGCCAGCGCGAGAACCAGATCCTGCGCCTGCTGGGCGAAGGGCCGCTGGCCGCGGCCGATTTCGTGCCGCGGATGTACAAGGGCCTCGATCCGCGCCTGCACGGCGCGGCGGAGATGAGCGTGACGGCCCACCTGCTCGACCTGGAACGCCGCGGGCGCGTGGCCCGTTCGGGTGATCGATGGAAAACCGGATGAAGACCGACGAACGCGAACGCGAGCGCGGGAGCGCCACCCCCACCCCCGCCCCCGAGCTGCGCGAGGAACGCCCGCTCGCGCTGGTCCAGGCGGTGCCGTGGATGATCGTCATCGCGCTGCTCGCGCTCGCGGCCTGGCTCGGCTGGCGCGCGTTCTTCTACCAGGAAGAGGGCGACCCGGTCGGCAGCGCGATGCTGGCGTTCGAAAAGCAGAACTCGCTCATCGTCTTCTCTTCCCGTTTCGAAGTCGTCGCGGAGAGCGAGGATACGCGCGGCGTCCTGGGCGTGCCGGTGCTGCGATCGCGCCAGGCGATGATCATCCCGGCGACGGTCGAATACCGGGTGGACCTGTCGCAAGTCGATCGCGAGCGGATGGAATGGGATGCAGAGGCCCAGCGGCTGACCGTGCACCTGCCCCCGCTGCGCACGAGCCGGCCCAACCTCGACGAAGCGCGCGCCCGCGTGTTCCAGGGCGGCGTCTTCATCACCCGCGACGCCTCGCGCGATCTCAGCCGCAACAATTCCGAACAGGCCGAGCGCAAGGCGGGCGAATTCGCCAGGAACCCCGAAGTGCTCGCACTGGCGCGGACCGCCGCGCGCGAGGCCGTGCGCCAGAACCTGGCCATCCCGCTGCAGGTCGCCGGCTACGAACGGGCCAGCGTCCGCGTCACGTTCGACGGCGAGGACGCGCCCCCCGCGCCCTAGCCCGCGGCACCCCGGCATAACGGGCACGGCGCGCGCGCGTCGCTGCGCTCAGGCACACCCTCCCGGCGCGCCCTCAGGCCAGCCGCCGCGCATGGCGGAAATGGGCATAGCGGTTCAGCAGGTCGTGGATCAGCTGCGCCGCGGTATAGCCGGTCACGTCGTGGGTATGTTCACCCTCGGAGCTGTGGGCCATCGCGCGGTAATGCCGCCGTTCCTCCTCGTGCGCCTTGCGCGTTTCGGCCCAGACGAAACTGGGGGCGAGGAAGGCGCGGCTGCGTATCGTGTAGCGGAAGGCGCCCCGCTCCCCGTGCGGCACCGTCAGTTCCAGCCGGTCGCCTTCCTGGACCAGTTCGGGCGCGAGCCCGCGCCGGCGCAGCTCGGTCGCGACCTCGTCGATCGCGGGGCGCGCGGTGTCGGCCAGGAAGTGCTCGATCTCGTCGCGGTGGAAGAAATGCGTGATCGAGGCGAGCCGCTGCTTCCAGCTCAGTTCCGGGTCGGCCGGCGCGCTGATCGGCTGCGTCAGGTCGGCGGCCGATCCCAGTTCCTCCATCTGCAGCGCGCGCAGCAGGCCGAAGCAGATGAACACCATGATCACCGCGAAGGGCAGGGCGCTGGCAATGGCCGCGGTCTGCAGCGCCTCCAGCCCGCCCGCGACCAGCAGGACCGCGGCGATCCCGCCGGCGCTCGCGGCCCAGAAGATACGCTGCCACACCGGCGGGTTGTCCGCCCCGCCCGAGGTGATCATGTCGATCACCAGCGCGCCCGAGTCGGCCGATGTCACGAAGAAGGTGATGACCAGGAGCGTCGCGATCAGCGAGGTGATCGCCGAGAACGGCAGTTGGTTGAGCATTTCGAACAGCGCGATCGGCAGGTTGTCGGCCACCGTGTCGGCGATCGGCGCCACCCCGGTCATGTCGAGGTTGATCGCGGTATTGCCGAAGACCGTCATCCACAGGCAGGTGAACAGGACCGGCACCAGCAGGACGCCGGCGACGAACTGGCGTATCGTCCGCCCGCGCGAAATGCGCGCGATGAACATGCCGACGAACGGCGACCAGGCGATCCACCAGCCCCAGTAGAACAGCGTCCAGTCGCCCAGCCACGGGTTCGGCTCGTAGGCGTACATGCGGAACGTGCGCTGGACGAAGGATGAGAGGTAGGCCCCGATGTTCTGCATCAGCGCCTCCAGCAGGAACACGGTCGAACCGGCAAACAGGACGAACAGCAGCAGCAGGACGGCCAGCACGATGTTCATCTCGGAAAGGCGCTTGACCCCCCGGTCGAGGCCGAGGAAGACCGACATCGCGGCAAGGCCCGTGATCACCGCGATCAGGATCAGCTGGGTCGGCGTGCCGATCGGCAGCCCGAAGAGGTAGGCGAACCCGGCATTGACCTGGAGCACCCCGACCCCCAGCGACGTGGCGACGCCGAACATCGTGCCCAGCACGGCAAACACGTCGACCGCGTGGCCGATCGGGCCGTGGATGCGCCGCCCGATCAGCGGGAACAGCGCCGAGCGCACGGTCAGCGGCAGGCCACGGCGGAACGAGAAATAGGCCAGCGCCAGCCCGACCACGACGTAGATGCCCCAGGCGTGGAAGCCCCAGTGGAAGAACGTCAGCGCCATGGCCTGGCGCGCCGAGTCGATCGTCTGCCCCTCGCCCACCGGCGGGGCGGCATAGTGCTGGATCGGTTCCGCCACCCCGAAGAACACGAGGCCGATGCCCATTCCCGCGCTGAACAGCATCGCGAACCAGGACAGATAGCTGTATTCGGGCTCGCAATCGTCGGGGCCCAGCTTGATGTCGCCGTAGCGGCTGACCATGAGGAACACCGCGAAGACGAGGAAGCCGGCCACCGCCGCGACGTAGAACCAGCCGAAATCGACCACGATCAGCGCCTGGACCTGGCTGAACAGGGCGCCGGCCCGTTCCGAGAACAGCGCCCCGAACAGGGCGAAGGCCAGGATCAGCGCGGCCGAGGTGAAGAAGACCGGGGGATTGACCTTGATCCGCGCGCTCTGCTCTATCGCCGCCGCTTCCTTGAGGACTGGGTCGTTCACGCCTTTCTCCATCTCGTTCACCTGCACGGGGAAGGTTCTGCACGGCCGCGGGCGGATAGCGGGGCCACGCGATGTCGAAGAATAACTCCGCGACAATCGCCCGAACGCTTCCTATATCGCCCGGCATAGGAGACCGGCATGTCGTTTGAAAACAATATCCCCTCCGGCACCGACCTGCTTGCAGAGATCGATCGCCTGCGCAAGGAGCGCAACGCGATCATCCTGGCGCACTATTACCAGAAGCCGGAGATCCAGGACCTGGCCGATTTCGTCGGCGATTCGCTGGAACTGAGCCGCAAGGCGGCCGAGACCGACGCCGACGTGATCGCGTTCTGCGGGGTCAAGTTCATGGCCGATACGGCCAAGATCCTCAGCCCCGAGAAGATCGTCGTCCTGCCCGATCTCGACGCGGGCTGCTCGCTGGAGGATTCCTGCCCGCCGGACAAGTTCGCCGCCTTCCGCGAGGCGCATCCAGATCACATCGCGCTGACGTACATCAACTGCTCGACCGAGGTTAAGGCGCTGTCGGACGTGATCGTCACCAGTTCCTCTGCCGAGACGATCATCAGCCAGATTCCCGAGGACCAGCCGATCATCTTCGGCCCCGACCGGCACCTGGGCGGCTATCTCAGCCGCAAGTTCAACCGCGACATGCTCCTCTGGCCCGGCGTGTGCATCGTGCACGAGGCCTTCAGCGAGACCGAGCTGCTGAAGCTGAAGGAACAGCATCCCGGCGCCCCGATCGCCGCGCACCCGGAATGCCCGCCGACGATCATCGACCATGCCGACTACGTCGGTTCGACCAGCGGCATCCTGCAGTTCGCGCGCACGTTCGAAGGCGACACGCTGATCGTGGCGACCGAACCGCACATCATCCACCAGATGGAAAAGGCCCTGCCCGAAAAGAACTTCATCGGCGCGCCGGGGGCGGACGGCAACTGTTCGTGCAACATCTGCCCCTACATGGCGCTGAACACGCTGGAGAAGCTCTACGCCTGCCTGCGCGATCTCGAACCGCGGATCGAGATCGAGGAAGGCCTGCGGCTGAAGGCCAAGCAGAGCCTCGACCGGATGCTGGAAATGGCCAGCGGCACGATCGGCAAGGGCGACCTGGGCAAAGTCTGAGCGGCTGCCGGCCGGCGCGCGCCATGCAACCGATCCCCCTTCCGGGCGTTGACCGGCCATGAGGGTGGATATTCGCTGGCTGCTGGCGCGGCTCAACGCCAATTACTGGTTCTATCCGGCGCTGTTCGCGCTGGGGGCCGTCCTGCTCGCCTTCGGGCTCATCCAGGCGGACCGGATGGGGGCGGCCGAATGGCTCAACCGGGTGGAGGCGATCGTCCCGGCGCGGCCCGACGGGGCGGCCAACATGCTGACGGTGATCGCCGGCTCGATGATCGGCGTGGCATCGACCGTCTTCTCGATCACGATCGCCGCGGTCGCCTATGCCAGCGGCACCTATGGCCCGCGCCTCCTGACCAATTTCATGGAGGACAAGGGCAACCAGCTCTCGCTGGCGACCTTCATCGGCACCTTCGTCTACGCGATCACGGTCCTGCGCTCGGTCCGGCTGGACGAGGAACCGCCTGCGGGCACCGACGACGCGATCGCCACCGCCCTGCCCGGCTTCGTGCCCCAGCTCTCGCTGCTGGTCGCCTATTTCCTGATGGCGCTGTCGATCGCGGTGCTGGTCTATTTCCTCAACCACGTTCCTTCCTCGATCCGCATCAATTCGGTGCTGGAGGGGATCGGCCGGCGGCTGCTGCGCGATATCGACGAGAACTATCCGCAGGATCACCGCGGCGGCGAAAGCCCCCCGGCCCCGCAGGGCAGCCCGCTGGCCGCGCAGGCCACCGGCTATGTCCAGCTGATCGAGTTCGACGACCTCGAAGAGGTCGCGCGCGAGGCCGATTGCCGCCTCGCGCTGGACGTGCGCACCGGCGATTTCGTCCACCCGGGAATGCCGCTGGTCCGCATCTGCGAAGGCGAGATGGACGAACGGCAGGAAAAGCGGCTGCGCGGGGCCTTCACGCTCGGCTCCACCCGCACGCCGACGCAGGACCCGCGCTTCCTGCTCGACGAACTGGTGGAGATCGGCCTGCGGGCGCTGTCGCCGGGGATCAACGATCCCTTCACCGCGATCACCGCGATCCACTGGCTCGGCGCGGCCATCGCCGATCTCGGTCTGCGCGACCTCGAGCGGCGGCGGGAGGACCATCCCGACGGAAACCGGGTCACCCCCCTACCCGAGACGTTCGGCCAGTTCATCGAGCGCAGCTTCGACGCGATCCGCGGCGGCGTGGCTGCCAGCCCGGTCGCGGCGCTGGTCATGTTCGACGCGCTGCGCGACGCCGCCATCCCGCTGCCCGACCGCCGGCGCAAGGACATGCTGCGCGAACAGGGCCGGATGCTGTACGAACAGGCGTGCAACCGGCTCGACGGGCCCGACCTGCACAGGGTGGAGGAACGCTATACCGCCTTCCGCTGCGATTTCGCCGGCTGACCGGCGTTATCTGGTGCGGATCGCGCCGGTCACTCGCGGTTCGGCCATCTTGGCGAGCAGGAGCGCGCAGGCGACGAGGACCATCCCGGCCATGTCGGGCAGGCCCAGCACCTCGTCGAAGGCGAGCCAGCCGACCAGCGCGGCCACGGCCGGCTGGGTCAGCAGGGCCACCCCGATCACCAGCGGCGGGAAATGGCGCAGCGAAAAGACCAGCAGCCCCTGCCCGATCAGCTGGCTCGATATCGCCAGCGCGACCACCGGCCCCCACCCGGCCTCCCCCGGCCAGACCGGCTCGCCCATGAGCAGCGCGAAAGCCAGCAGGACGGGCGCCGAAACGAGGGCGACGAGCAGGAGCACGCTCCACTGCCCCAGCGTCGCCCGCGCGCGCTGCGCGGGGAGGAGGTAGAAGGCATAGAAAACGCCGGCCAGCAGGCACAGCAGGTCGCCGACCAGCGTGGCCGTCGATATCTCGAGGCTGCGCCCCATCAGGATCGCCGCCCCGCCCAGCGCGGCCGACAGCGCCAGCCATTCGCGGCCCCGGGGCGCGCGGCGAAGCGCGAGCAACCCCCAGATCATCAGGATCACGCTGCCCGCGTTGCCGAACAGGGTCGCATTGGCAAGCCGCGTACGCTCGATCCCGATGTGCCAGCTGGCAAGATCGAAGGCGAAGAACAGGCCGGCGGCGACAACCAGCAGCGCGCTCTTGCGGTCGAGCGGCCCGCGCCTGCGCCCGTGCCACGCCAGTACGGCGAGCAGCGGCAGCGGCAGGAGCATGCGCCAGAAGCCGGCCGCGACCGGGCCGGTGTCGGCCAGCCGCACGAGCCACGGCCCCAGCGCCAGCACGAAGTTCCCCGCCATCAGCGCGGCGAAGTGCCAGGCCCTGGCCTGAAAGTTTTTCTCTGCCACCGATTCGGTTGTCACCGCCATGGGCCGCCCCTAGCTCCAATCGCTCCAGGCCACAGCAAAAAGGCTACCCCAGATGCACGAAAACCTGTTCGAACCGCTGACGATGGGCGCCATCGAGACGCGCAACCGGATTCACATGGCCCCGCTCACCCGCGCGCGGGCCGACATTCCCAGCCTCGTGCCGAACGAGATGATGGTGACTTACTACCGCCAGCGCGCGAGCGCCGGACTGATCATCAGCGAGGCGACCGGCATCAGCGTCGAAGGGGCCGGCTGGCCCGCCGCGCCCGGGATCTGGAGCCGGGAACAAGTCGAAGGCTGGAAGGCCGTGACCCGCGCGGTGCACGAGGAAGGCGGGCAGATCGTCCTCCAGCTCTGGCACATGGGGCGGCTGGTCCACCCCGACTTCCTCGGCGGCGAGGCCCCGGTCTCGGCCAGCGCGACCACGGCCCCGGGCCACGCCCATACCTACGAAGGGCGCAAGGACTACGAGCCCGCCCGCGCGCTGTCGGTCGAGGAGATCGCCCGCGTGGTGGAGGATTATCGCAAGGCCGCGCAGAACGCGAAGGAAGCCGGGTTCGACGGGGTCCAGCTCCACGGCGCCAATGGCTACCTGGTGGACCAGTTCCTGCGCGACGGAACCAACCACCGCGACGACGAATACGGCGGCCCGCCCGAGAACCGCGTCCGTTTCCTGCGCGAAGTGCTGACCGCGCTGGTCGACGTCTGGGGCCCGGAACGCGTCGGCCTGCGCCTCAGCCCCAACGGCGAAACGCAGGGCTGCGACGACAGCGACCCGGCGGCGACGTTCGGCGCCGCGGCCGAAGTCGCCCAGGCGCTGGGCATTGCCTTCCTCGAACTGCGCCAGCCGGGGCCCGAGGGCACTTTCGGCAGCACCGAGGTGCCGCAGCAGGACGCGCTGATCCGCCGGATCTACAAGGGGCCACTGATCCTCAATTCGGACTATACGCCCGAAGAGGCGGCGCGCGATGTCGCCAGCGGGCGGTGCGATGCGGTCAGCTTCGGCCGGCCGTTCATTTCCAACCCCGACCTTCCCGCCCGCATCGCGCGCGGCGCCGAACTGGCGCCCAACGTCAACGTGCCGCACAGCTGGTACGGGCGCGGTCCCGAAGGCTATATCGACTATCCCGCCCTCGAAGAGGCAAGCGTCGACGCCTGAGGTCAGTCCGGCCCGTCGCCGGCCTCGCCGGTGGCGGGCGGCGCAGCGGGCGCGGTTTCGTCGCCGCCCGCCTCGTCCGCTTCCGCGTCGCCGGCCGGGGCCTCCCGCGCGGCGGGCCCGGCCGGGGCGGCGGCGGTTGCCGCCTGCCCTGCGCCGGCGCTTTCCCCGCGCTCTTCCAGTGGCGGCGACTGCGAACGGACCGTGTCGAGCGGCAGCATCTCGTCGCTGATCGTGCCGCCCAGCACTTCCCCGCGCGCGGCATCGCTCTCGGCCTCGCCCGCCGGTTCCCCGCCGCAGGCGGCCAGCGCGATTGCCAGCGCGCCGGCCAACCCCGCGCCCCGAACCTGGCCTTTCACCCGCACCGCAAGTACGCCCCGCCGCGCCGTGATCTTCATGTTCGCATCCTTCCGCTTCATCGCTTCGCTTTGCAGGCGCGCGACAGGCCATCGAGAAAGCCCTCCGCGCGCCGTTCCAGCGCCTCGTCCCATTCGGCCGGCGCCACCGCGACGCCGAGCCGTTCGAGGCTCGTCACCCCATAGTCGGAAATCCCGCAGGGAACGATCCCTGCAAAATGCGACAGGTCGGGCGCGAGGTTGACCGCGAAGCCGTGCATCGTCACCCAGCGGCGCACCCGCACGCCGATCGCGCCGATCTTCGCCTCGGTCCCGTCGATATCGCGCGTCCAGATGCCGATGCGCCCTTCCGCGCGCCAGGCCTCGACCCCGAAATCGGCCAGGGTGTCGATCACCCACCCCTCGATCGCATGGACGAAACAGCGCACGTCCCTGCCCCGCCGGTTGAGGTCGAGCAGGACGTAGCCGACCCGCTGGCCCGGGCCGTGATAGGTGTAGCGCCCGCCGCGCCCCGTTTCGACCACTTCGAACCGGGGGTCGAGCATCTCGGCCGGGGCGGCGCTCGTCCCCGCCGTATAGACCGGCGGATGTTCGAGCGACCAGACGAGTTCGCGCGCCTCGCCCGCGGCAATGGCCCGATTGCGCGCCTCCATCTCGGCGAGCGCGGCGCGATAGGGGACCTGCCCCCCTTCGCGGCGCCATTCGATATCGTGGTCCAGATTTCCCGACATTGCCGATTGCGTGGCGCGCCTTGCCGGGCTTATCAAGGGGGCAGCGTAAAACGAGAGGGGCAGATCAATGAAATTCGACATGGGGCGCGCCTGGAGCGAAGCCGTTTCGCTGCTGAGCGCGAACAAGGAACTCCTCGCGGTCATCGCCGGGATCTTCATCTTCCTGCCCAACCTTGCCCTGGCCCTGTTCGTGCCGGAAGCGATGGAGGGCCCGGCCGCGCTCGACCCGGAAGACCCGATGGCGGCGGTCCAGGGTTTCTATGCCGCCAATGGCCTCTGGTTCTTCCTCGTCGCGATCGTCCAGTCGATCGGCACGCTGTCGCTGCTGGCGCTGCTGCACGATCGGCGGCCCACGGTGGGCGAGGCGATCCGCACAGGCCTGATCGTCCTGCTGCCCTATTTCGCGGCGCAGGTGCTGCTGGTCATCGGTCTCGCGATCGCCCTGGGCGTTCCGATCGGCGTTGCGGGCTTCCTGGGCGGCACGACCGCAGCCGTGGTGCTGAGCCTTCTCGCGGTCGTCGTGGCGATCTACGTCATGGTCAAGGTGTCGCTCGTTTCGCCGGTCATGGTCCTTGGCAATACGCTCAATCCCGTGCGGGCCCTGCGCGATTCGTGGCAGCTGACCAAGGGCAACAGCCTGCGGCTTTTCGCCTTCTACCTGCTGCTGCTGATCGCGATCGTCATCGCGGCGATGGTGATCACCATGGTGATCGGCCTGTTCGTCGCCATGCTGGGCGAGACCACGGCCGGCCTGCTGGTCGGGGGCGTGCTGAACGGCATTCTCACGACGATCTGGAGCGTCGTGTTCGTCTGCGTTCTGGCGGCCGTTTACCGGCAGCTGTCCGGCCCCTCGACCGAGGCGGTCAGCGAGACTTTCGAGTAGGGATCTGCCCCGAAAGGGCGGGGCGCCCGGCGCCCGATCGCGAACGCGGAGCGGCCCGGTCCCCCGGCGGGATCAGGCCGCTTCGTCCTTCCAGCCCCAGAAGAGCTGGCAGGGCAGGACGTTCCACAGCTCGAACCCCTGCTCTATGCGCGCGAAGTGCGGCGTCATGTATTCGCGCGCCCTGGCGCTGAACTGGTAGACCAGGAAAGCGCCGCCGGGCCGCAGGACATCGTGCGTCGCCTTCGCGATCGCCGGGCCGACCCCTTCGGGCAGGGTGGAAAAGGGCAGGCCCGAAAGGACGTAGTCCGCCTCTTCATACCCGATCGCGCGGACGATTTCCTCCACGTCGGCGGCCGAGCCGTGGACCGCGACGAAGCGGCTGTCGGTGATCGTGCGCTTCAGGTAATCGATGTAAAGCGGGTTGGTATCGATCACCAGCAGCTTGCCGTCGCGCGGGAGGCGCTCCAGCACCGGGCGGCAGAACGTGCCGACGCCGGGGCCGTATTCGACGAACAGCTTGCATTCTTCCCATTTCACCGGGGCCAGCATCTTGCGGATGGTGAAGCGCGAAGAGGGGATGATCGACCCGACCATCCTGGGATGTTCGACAAAGCCCCGAAAGAACACGCCCCATTGCCCGAGCAGGCGGCCGACGTGGTCGCGGAGCCGGGTGCGGCGGGTAACCGCCAGATCGTTACTGTTCGACAAGAAAAGTGCCTCGCTCGATTGCGTTGGTGCCAAGCTGCCGCAATCGCGCGCCGTTTGCAAATCGACCGCGATATTGCAAGCGTCGCGCGCCCGGCCTAGCGCAAGTCGCGATGGCCGACCGCGAACCCGACCCCGCCCCGCAGATATTCCAGCCGGCCCCGCCGCTCGGCATTTCGCGCGGGCGGATGGTGCTGCTGTTCCTGGTCATGCTGGTGACGGCCGCCGGCAATACCGCGATGCAATCGGTCATGCCCTCGATCGGGACGGCGCTGGGCGTGGCCGACGTGTGGATCTCCATCGCCTATACCTGGTCGGCGCTCCTGTGGGTGATCTGCGCGCCGATCTGGGCCCGCCGGTCCGACCGGCGCGGGCGCAAGGCGATGATGGCCATCGGGCTTGCCGGTTTCATCGCCTCGTTCGCGCTGTGCGGTCTCGTGCTGATGTTCGGGCTGGCCGGGCTGATCCCCGCGGCGGCCACGCTGATCTTCTTCGCCGCCGCGCGCAGCCTCTACGGCGGGTTCGGCTCGGCCGCGCCGCCCGCGGTCCAGGCCTATGTCGCCAGCCGGACCCCGCGCAGCGAGCGGACCAAGGCGATGGCCCTCATCGCCTCCAGCTTCGGCCTCGGCACCGTTATCGGGCCGGCGCTGGCCCCGCTGCTGATCTTCCCCGCGACCGGCCTGGTCGGCCCGTTCTTCGCCTTCGCCGCGGTCGGGGTCGCGGTGCTCGTCGCCCTGCGCCTGCGCCTGCCCAACGATGCGCCCAGCTTCGCCGCGCGCGGCGACGTCGTGGCCGCGCCGTTCAGCGCCAATTCCAATCCCAGCGTCGAGCGGGACGAGAGCGACGAGGGCGAAGCCGTCGGCGCGGCCGGCGAAAAGGCGATCGACCCGGAAACGATCCCCGACCTCACCTGGCGCGACCGGCGGCTTCGCCCCTGGGTCATCGCCGGGCTTCTGGGCGGGCACGCCCAGGCCGCGACGCTGGGGATCATCGGCTTCTTCATCCTCGACCGGCTGGGCCTGCGCAGCGACCCGGCGGCCGGCACCGGCCCGATCGGGCTGATCCTGATGTGCGGCGCGATCGCCACCCTGCTCGCGCAATGGGGCCTGATCCCGATGCTCAGGCTGGGGCCGCGCGCGTCCACGCTGTGGGGCATGGCGCTGGCGATCGTCGGCGTGCTCGGCTTCTCGCTGGCGCAGGATCTTCACGCGATCGCCCTGGGCTTCGCGGTCGCCTCGCTCGGCTTCGGGCTCTACCGCCCCGGGTTCACCGCCGGGGCCTCGCTCGCCGTGACGCGCAAGGAACAGGGGCAGATCGGCGGCATCGTCGCCTCGATCAACGGCGCGGCCTATGTCATCGCGCCGGCGGTGGGCGTCTGGCTCTACGGCCACCACCAGTGGATCGGCTTCGCCGCGATCTGCCTGCTCTGCGCGGCCGTCTTCGTCCTTGGCTGGCGCTCGCTCGATGCCGATGCCGTGCTGGAAGGGCGCGCGCCCGACGATGGCTAGAGGATTTCCTCGACTTTCTCCTTCGGGCGGCAAAGCCTGACGCCTTTGGCGGTCTCGACCAGGGGCCGCTCGATCAGCTTCGGCTCGGCGGCCATGGCATCGAGCACCTCATCGTCGCTCGCCTCGGTCAGGCCGCGCTCGGCCGCGTCGGTGCCGCGCAGGCGCAGGCCCTCGCGCGGGGAGATACCGGCATCGCGATAGAGCTGCGCCAGCTTCTCGCGCGAAGGCGGCTCCTTCAGGTATTCGACCACGCTCACCTCGACGCCGTCGCGCGCCTCGAGGATGGCCAGCGTGTTGCGCGAAGTGCCGCACTTGGGGTTGTGCCAGATCGTCGCCTTCATCGTTCTCGTCTCCGCTTCGGTCGGTTCGCCCTGCCTCTAACGTGCTGAGGGGTGGCCGAAAAGCCACAGCGCCGCCCTTTCCGACCGGTTTGCCGGACCATGCTCATTGCAAATGCGACTTTGTTGCAATAGCGGCGCGGCCGGGATTATTCAGCACAGGACAACCGATCGATGACCCACCTGACACTGCGCATCGCGCTCCTGGCCGGCGCAGCGGGCATGGCCGCCCCCGCCCTCGCCTCCGATGCCGCCGACGGCGATCCTGCGGGCGAGCGCGACTATCTGCCCCGCGAAATCGTCGTGACCGGCGCGGCCGACGGCTACGGCCTCGAAGACGGGTCGAGCGCGACCAGGACGCCGACCCCGCTGATCGACGTGCCCCAGGGCGTGAGCTTCCTCACCGCCGACCAGCTGGAAGACCAGTCGATCCGCCAGCTGAACGAGGCCCTGCGCTATGTCCCGGGCGTGAGCATGGAGACGGGCGAAGGGCACCGCGACGAGGTCTTCATTCGCGGCCAGGAGACGACGGCCGACTTCTACCTCGACGGCCTGCGCGACGATGCACAGTACTATCGCTCGCTCTACAACATCGAGCGGGTCGAGGTGCTCAAGGGCGCCAATGCCCTGATCTTCGGGCGCGGCGCGGGCGGCGGCGCGATCAACCGCGTCAGCAAGACCGCCCGCCCGGGCGAGGTCTTCGCGCGCGGACAGGCCTCGGTCGATACGTTCGGCGCCTTCGCCCTCCTCGGCGATCTGAACCAGCCGCTTTCGGGCGACGTCGCGCTGCGGATCAACGGCACTTACGAGGAATTCGACAGCCACCGCGACTTCTACGAAGGGCGCTTCATCGGCATCGCCCCCACCCTGACCGCGCAGCTGGCGCCGCAGACGCGGGTGACCGCCAGCTACAGCTACGACGACGACCGGCGCGTGACCGACCGCGGCGTCCCCTCGTTCCAGGGCGGCCCGCTGCGCGGCCATGACGAGACGTTCTTCGGCGATCCGGACTTCAACCGCGCGCGGGCGAAAGTCCACATCGCGAAACTGCGGCTGGACCACGCGTTCGGCGCCGGCCTCACCGCCAATGCCACGGTGCAATATGCCGATTACGACAAGATCTACGCCAATATCGTCCCCTCGGGGACCGACGGCGAGACGGTCACCCTCGGCGGATACCAGGACACGACCGCGCGCGAGAACGTGATCGGCCAGGCCAACCTCGTCTGGCAGGCCGGCGGCGAGGGTATCGGCTCGACCCTGCTGATCGGCGTCGAGGCGGTCCGGCAGGACACGCAGAACGCCCGCCGCACGGTGGCCTTCGACGACACGAACGAGACCCCGCTGGCCGACCGCATCGTCGTGCCGCCCTACACCCTCGCCCCTGCCAGCCGCTCGCGCGACAGCCAGCTCGAAACGCTGTCCGCCTACCTGCAGGAACAGCTGCGCATCGGCGATCACGTGGAACTGGTCGCCGGGCTGCGCTGGGACCGGTTCGATCTCGACACGCGCGACCTGATCGGCGGCACCCCGGGCGGCCGGGTGGACGAGAAAGTCAGCCCCCGCCTGGGCCTGATCGTCAAGCCGGTCACCGGCCTGTCGCTCTATGCCAGCTTTGCCGAAAGCTTCCTGCCCCAGGCCGGCGACCAGTTCCTGATCCTGAGCCCGGGCGACAGCGAGTTCGAGCCGGAAAAGTTCACCAATTACGAGATCGGCCTGAAGTGGGCGCCGGTGGAGGACGTGCTGGTCACCGCGGCAGCGTTCCGCCTCGACCGGACGAACACTCGCGCGCCCGATCCCGACCAGCCGGGCCTCGTCGTCCTCGCGGGCGAAAGCCGGGTCGAAGGGTTCGAGATCGGCGCCGCCGGCGCGGTGACCGATTTCTGGCAGGCGAACCTGGGCTATACCTATCTCGACGGCGAACTGCTGACGACGTCCAGCTTCGGCCCGGCGGGCGCGCGGCTGCAGCAGCTTCCGCGCCACCAGGTCGCCGCCTGGAACCGCTTCGACATCAACCCCAGCCTCGGTTTCGGGCTGGGCGTCGTCCACCAGTCGAAGCAGTATGCCAGCTTCTCGAACACGGTCGTGCTGCCCGCCTACTGGCGCGTCGATGCCGCGGCCTACTACACGGTCAGCGACAATCTCTCCGTCCAGCTGAACGTCGAAAACCTGTTCGACGAGTCTTACTATCCCAGCGCCCACGGCAACAACAACATCCAGCCGGCCGAGCCGTTCAGCGCGCGGATCGGCCTGCGCTTCGCGTTCTAGGCCGGGGGCGTCC
This sequence comes from Pelagerythrobacter marinus, assembly GCF_034375205.1. Lineage (NCBI taxonomy): Bacteria > Pseudomonadati > Pseudomonadota > Alphaproteobacteria > Sphingomonadales > Erythrobacteraceae > Pelagerythrobacter > Pelagerythrobacter marinus. The sequence continues at coordinate 2,361,532 of NZ_CP139719.1, forward strand.
GGGCCGCCGGGCGGCGCTCAGTCCCCTTCCGGGGGGCCGGGCGCGGCCAGGGCCGGCACGTCCTTCGCCGCGTCTTCGGCGCTGATCCCGGGCGCCGGGGCGGCGCTGATCCGTTCGACCCGCCGCGCGACCCGGCCGGCCCGCCGGATCGCGCGGACGAGGCGCGGCTGGACGCCGCAGCGGCACAAGTTGGGAACGGCGGCCGCGATCTCTTCGTCCGAAGGGTCCGGGTTGCGCCCGATCAGCGCGGCGGCGGCCATCGCGATCCCCGGGGTGCAGAACCCGCACTGGATCGCCTGTTCGGCGACCAGCGCCTGCTGCACCGGGTGCGAGCGATCGCGGCTGAGCCCCTCGATCGTGGTCACGAAGCGGCCTTCCGCCTCGGCCAGCGTGATCAGGCAGCTTCGCAGCGCCTCCCCGTCGACGATCACCATGCAGGCCCCGCAGTCGCCCACGCCGCAGCCGTACTTGGTCCCCGTCAGGTTGGCCGCGTCGCGCAGGGCCCACAGCAGCGGGGTTTCGGGGTCCATCGCGAATTCGACGGGCCGGTCGTTGACGGTAAGCGCAGTCATTCGGTGTCCGGGGCCAGGTCCATGCCCGCCGTTATCGCACAGCGGGCCACGGGCACAAGCTTGGCGCTAGGCAGATCGCGATCGGGCGGCTATCGGCCGGGGCATGAGCGAGGCGGCAAAGCTGACGCGCGGTTCGATCCGCGGCCATCTCGTGCACCAGACATTGCCGATGACGGTGGGCGTGGCGGCGATCATGTCGGTCGGGCTGGTCGATGCCTATTTCATCGGGCAGCTCGGCAGCGCGCAGCTGGCGGCCGTCGCCTTCGTATTCCCGGTCACGATCGCGCTTTCCAGCCTCGGCGTCGGGGTCATGGTCGGCGTCAACGCCGTGATCGCCCGCGCGCTGGGCGAAGGCGATGTCGAGCGGGCGGCGCGGCGGGCGAATTTCGGCGTCGTCTTCGCGGTGGCGCTGGGCCTCGCGCTCGGGCTGGCGCTCTTCGCCCTGCTCGACCCGCTGTTCCGCCTGATGCAGGCGAGCGACCGGCTGCTGCCCCTGATCCGCGCCTACATGGCGCCGTTCTCGCTCGGGATGCCGGTCCTGCTGCTGCAGATGGCGCTCAACGGGGTGCTGCGCGGCCAGGGGGAAGCGCGCAAGACCTTCCTCGTCTCGCTGACTTATGCCGCCGCGAACTGGGCGCTCGATCCGCCGCTGATCTCGGGCGCTTTCGGGTTTGCCGGCTTCGGCATTGCGGGTGCGGCCTATGCCTCGCTGGCGGGTTACGGCCTGGCGATCGTCGTCGCGCTGGGCCTGATCGGGCGCACCGCCCTGCCGATCCGCCCGGGGCTGATCCGCCAGTGCCGCTTCGCCGAATCGGCGCGCGCCATTTCGCGCGTGGCCGCGCCGGCCGCCTTTTCCAACGCGATCAACCCGATCGGCCTGTCGATCCTGACCGCCCTGCTCGCCTCGCAGGGGGAAGCGGCGGTCGCCGGGTTCGGCGCCGCGGGCCGGCTGCAGAGCTTCGCGGTCGTCCCGCTGCTGGGCCTGTCGGGTTCGATCGGCGCCATCGTGGGCCAGAACTGGGGCGCCGGGCGGCCCGACCGGGCCCGCCGCGCCATGCGCGAGGCGGGGGCCTTCTGCCTGCTCTACGGCCTCGCGCTGGCGCTGGTCCTGTTTGCCGCGGGGCAATGGTTCGCCGGGTTCTTCACCGACGATCCGGCGGTGGTGGCCGAGTTCGATCGCTACTTGCGGATCGCCGCCTGGGGCTTTGCCGGGTTCGGCCTGCTGATCGTGGCCAACGGCGCGCTCAACGCCGTGGACCGGGCGAGCTGGGCGATGGCGCAGAGCTTCGCCCGGGTGTTCCTGATCATGCTGCCGTTCGGCTGGCTGCTGCGGCCGGCCTGGGGCGCGCCGGCGATCTATGCCGCGGAGCTGGCCGCGAACGTGATCGGCGGCGCGATCGCCGCGCTCGTCGTCATGCACGCCCTGCGGAACTTTAGCGGCCGCGGGTGACGCTTCGTTAACCATCATTGGCCATACCCCCGGGCGATATCGGGGGCATGGACTTAGATGGACGACCTGCTGGCAGATTTCGTGGCCGAAACCCGCGAGATGCTTCAAGCGATCGAGGGCGAGATCGTGGCGTGGGAAGCCGATCCCGCGGACCGCGAGCGGCTCGACGCGATTTTCCGATTCGTCCACACGGTCAAGGGAAACTGCGGCTTCTTCGACTTTCCGCGCCTGGAAAAACTCAGCCACGCGGCCGAAAGCGCGCTGTCCGAAGTGCGCGCGGGCCAGCGCAAGGCCAGTTCCGGCCTGGTCAGCGGGGTCCTGGCGGTCATCGATCGCATCGGCGACATGGTGGAGGCGATCGATGCCGGCGAGCCCCTGCCCGAAGGGGGTGACGAACTGCTGGTCGCCGCGCTGGAGCCGAACGGCGAGGAACCGGACAGCGAGGCCCTGCGCAGCGAGGGGGAAACCGGCCAGCGCGCGGCCCGCGCGGCCAGCGGAACCCGCTCGATCCGCCTGCCGGTGGAACTGCTCGACCGGATGATGGTGGGGGTTTCGGACATGGTCCTGGCCCGCAACGAGCTGGCGCGCAGGCTGCGCGAACAGGGGGCCGATCCCGCGCTGGAGGCGCCCTTCGAACGCCTGTCCTCGATCCTCGACAGCGTGCGCGAAGGCGCCACGCGGATGCGGATGCAGCGGCTGGAGCATCTCTTCGGCACGCTGCCGCGCATGGTGCGCGACCTCTCGGCCGAACTGGGCAAGCAGGTGATGATCGATCTCGACGGCGGCGACGTCGAGCTGGACCGCGAGATGATCGAATCGGTCCGCGATCCGCTGACCCACATCCTGCGCAATGCCATCGACCACGGGATAGAGCCGCCGTCCGAACGGATCGCCGCCGGCAAGCGCGAGATCGGCACGATCACCGTTTCCGCGCGCCGCACGGGCAACCGGATCGTCGTCGCCGTCAGCGACGACGGCCGGGGCATCGCGCTCGACCGGCTGCGCGAGAAGGCGGTGGCCGCCGGCATCCTTGGCCAGGCCGAGGCCGCGGCCCTGGGCGAGGAGGCGACGCTCGACCTCATCTTCGCGCCGGGTTTCTCCACCGCCGACGCGGTCAGCCAGGTGTCCGGCCGCGGCGTGGGCATGGACGTGGTGCGCGCCAATATCGAGCGGATCGGGGGCTCGGTCACCGTGTCCAGCAAGGCCGGCCAGGGCACGATCGTCTATCTCTACGTCCCGCTGACGCTCAGCATCGTCGAGGGGCTGACGGTCCGCGTCGGCGAGCACACGCTGGGCCTGCCGCGATCCTATATCGTCGAGATCGCGCGCAGCGTCTCGCGCGCGATCTCGGTCGATCGCCTGGGCGACGGGATCTTCCTGACCTTCCGCGACCAGCGCGTGCCGTGCCTCGACCTCGCCGAAGTGCTCGACCTCGATGCGCCGGTGGACCTCGAACGCGCGACGTTCGTCTTCCTGCGGCTCGTCAGCGGCGACCTGTTCGCGCTGGCGGTGGACCGGGTGCTCGACAACGAGGATTTCGTTCTCAAGCCCCTGCCCCCGGCGCTGGAGGAAATCGGGCTGTTCGGGGGAACCGCCCTGCTCGACGACGGGCAGCCGATCCTGAAGCTCGACGTGCCCGCCCTGGCCGAACGGCACGGACTGGCGGGCCCCGGGCGGGTGCGCGCGAAAGTGGAGGAACCGGCGCAGGCGCCGATCCAGGCGCAGGCGCAGCACATCGTCGTGTTCGAAGGGTTCGACGGGCGCCGTCTCGGCCTGCGGATGCAGCCGATCCGGCACATCCACACGGTCCCGGTGTCGGCGATCGAGCGCACCGGTTCGGCCATGCTGGCCAACGTGGATGGGGCGATCCTGCCGCTGACCGGGATCGACGCCGTTCCGCAGGAGCGCGAGACCATCATCGCGCTTCGCCTGAGCGACGGAGAGGCGGAATTGCTCCACGCCGCGCGCGCGATCGTCGACACGGTAGAACTGGGCGAAGACGTCGTCCCGCTCGACGGCGACAACGCGCTCGAAGGCAGCGTGCTGGTGGAAGGCCGGATCGTCGGCCTCGTCGATACCCACCGGCTCTTCGCCCGCCACGGGCGCAGGGCCGTCACCACGCGGCGACCGACCTGCCGCATTCCCGCCGGCGATGCTTGGGCGACCGGCTTCCTCGCCCCGCTGCTGCAGGGCGCCGGCTACGACGTCCTGGGCGACGGCGATCCGCGGCCGGCCGATGTCGCGGTGGTTCTCGACGAAAGCGCGCCGGGGGCCGCCGCGGGCCGCATCCTGCGGCTGCGTTCGCGCCCGGAACCGTCGAACGACGCGCCCGACAGCATCTATCGATACGACCGCGACGGCCTGCTCTCCGCCCTCGCCGGCACGCACGCGAAAGGCGCCTGATGGACGATCTCCTCCTCCTCACCCGGATCGCCGGGCGCCCGGCCGCCTTTCGCGCGGTGGACGTGCGCTCGATCATCGAACTCGGCACGATCACCCCGGTGCCGCGCGCGCCCGATTTCGTCGCCGGGATCACCGCCCTGCGCAGCCGCGCGCTGACCGTGATCGACGCGCGCCGGATCCTCGGCGCCCGGGGCGGTCGCGACAGCGCCGACGACCGCAGCCCGGTGGTGGACATCGCCGGCCATTCCTACGCCCTACTGGTCGACAAGGTGGCCGACGTGGTCGCCGGGGTCGGCGCGCTCTCGCCGGTCGGCCCCACCCTCGGCCCGCGCTGGAGCGCCTGCGCCCAGGGCATGGTCGAAACTGCCGCCGGGCCCGCGATCGTGATCGACGTGCCCGCCCTGATAACCGGCCCGCAGAAGGCCGCCGCTTAAACTCATGGTTACCCGGACGGTATAACCGGCAAACCGCAAACTAAGGATCGCACCAATGAAGACCTGCCTGATCGTCGACGATTCCCGCGTGATCCGAAAGGTATCGCGCCATATCCTGGAATCGCTGGGCTTCGCCGTCGAGGAAGCCGAAAACGGCCAGGCGGCGGCCGCCCAGTGCGAATCGGGCATGCCGGACCTGATCCTGCTCGACTGGAACATGCCGATCATGAACGGCATCGAGTTCATCAACCACCTGCGCCAGATGCCGGGGGGCGACAAGCCGAAGGTGGTTTTCTGCACGACCGAGAACGACGTCGCACATATCCGCGAGGCGATCGGCGCGGGTGCGGACGAATACGTGATGAAGCCGTTCGACCACGAAACGCTGCAGATCAAGCTCCAGCTCGTCGGCATGGCCTGACGGGGCCATGACGGCGCAGGGCACGATCACGGCCTCGCACGGGGGCGCGGACGGCGCGGCATCGCCCACCAGGGTGATGATCGTCGACGATTCGCTGATCGTGCGCACCGTCCTTTCCAAGATCATCTCGGCCGAACGCGACATGGCCGTGGTGGGAAAGACGGGCAGCGCGGAAACCGCGCTGGCAAGCCTCGCCCGCACGCCTGCCGACGTCGTGCTGCTGGACCTGGAAATGCCGGGAATGGGCGGTCTCCACGCCCTGCCGCGGATCCTCTCGATCTGCCCGGGCTGCCGGGTGCTGGTCGTCTCCTCGCTGACCAGGGCGGGGGCCGAACACACGCTGGCCGCGCTTTCCACCGGCGCGGCGGACACGATGCTGAAGCCGCGCAGCGGCGAATTCGACGAGGCCTATCGCCAGGCGCTGCTCCAGCGCATCCGCGTGCTGGGCCGGCGCGGCCATCCCGGTGCGGAAGCACCGCGGCCGGCGCCGCCGACGCTGCGTTCGCGCAACCGCGCGGGGCCGCTCGAAGTGATCGGCATCGGCGCCTCCACCGGGGGCATCCACGCGCTCTGCGTCCTGCTGCGCAACCTGCCGCGGCAGCTGGCGGCCCCGATCCTGGTGACGCAGCACCTGCCGGCCAATTTCATGGCCGTTTTCGCACACCAGCTGGAACTGGCCAGCGGCCGCAGCGCGCGGGTCCTCGCCGGCCCGATGGCCTTGCGGCCGGGCTGCATCGTGATCGCCCCGGGCGATGCCCATCTCGTCCTGCGGCGGGAGGAGGACCGGCTCGTCGCAGACCCGGCCAGCTTCCGCGCCCCCAGCGGCTGCCTGCCCTCGGTCGACCCGATGTTCGAGAGCATGGCCGAAACGACGGGGGCCGGCGCGCTCGGGATCGTCCTGTCGGGCATGGGCCGCGACGGCGCGCTGGGCGCGCGGAGCCTGGTCGATGCGGGGGGCAATATCATCGCCCAGGACGAAGCCAGCTCCTCCGTCTGGGGCATGCCGCGCGCGGTCGCGGAAAGCGGGCTGGCCTCGGCCATCCTGCCGCCCGACAAGATCGCCCTCAGGATCGCGGTCCATGCCGGAGATGCGGCGTGGAAGTGACGCGGGCATCGCACCGGATCATCGCGGAGCTGCTGATGCGGCGGACGGGCCAGCAGCTGACGAGCGGCCGCGAATGGCGGATCGAGAGCGCACTGGCCGGCCTGTTCCGCGAATACGGGATCGCCAATGCCGACCAGCTGGTCTGCCTGCTCGACGGCCCCGACGCCGACGCGCTGGCCCGGCGCGTGGTCGAGGCCCTGCTCAACAACGAGACTTATTTCTTTCGCGACCGCCAGCTGTTCCAGCAGCTGACCGAGACGGTCCTGCCCGATCTCGCCCGGTCGCGGGCCGCCACGCGCCGCCTGTCGATCTGGTCCGCCGGCTGCTCGACCGGGCAGGAGGCGCTGTCGCTGGCGATGATCTTCGCCGAGCGGCCCCAGGCCTGGCGCGGCTGGACGATCGACATCCTCGGCACCGACATCTCCGCCCAGGCGATTTCCGCCGCCCGCCGCGCGCGCTACAGCCAGTTCGAGATCCAGCGCGGGCTCGGCGTCGTGCAGATGCTCAAGCATTTCCGCGAAACCGCCCACGGGTGGGAACCGGACCCGGCGCTGCTCGCGCCGATCCGCTACCGCGTCGGCAATATCCTCGACGAGCAGGCCCGGCCGGAACGCTTCGACCTGGTCCTGTGCCGCAACGTCCTGCTCTATTTCGACCACGCGACGCGCGACACCGCGTTCGCACGGCTGGCTTCGAGCCTGCGCGGCGACGGGTGGCTGATGCTCGGTTCCGGCGAAAGCGTGGGCGGCCGGTCCGACCTGTTCGAATCCGCGACCGAGGTCCAGGGCCTCTATCGCCGCGCCGGGCACCTGGCCGCCGAACAGCAAGGTAAACCCGCGTTTAACGCTTCGTTAGTGCAGCGCGGCTAAAGCGTTCGCGATAAGAGGGGTTGGGGCACAGGCGGTGACACTGGAGGCAGAACAGCACGGCTTCGCACCGCGTTTGCTGGTCATCGTGCCCCTGGTGGTGCTGACCGCGATCTACGCCGCGATCTGCCTCGCCCTCCTGCTCGGCGACGACTACGGCTTTGCCCGGACATCGCACCTGATCCTGGGCGGCAGCGCGATCTACGCGATCGCCGTGCTTCTGCTGCTGCGGTTCGGCTTCGCGCATGTCGCCCGGCTCGAACGGCTGGGGATCACCGACAGCCTCAGCCAGCTGCCCAATCGCCGCGCGCTCCACCGCAACATCGCCTCGGGTTCGGGGCCGAACCAGGAAATCGCCGTCGCCCTGATCGATCTCGACGGGTTCAAGACGATCAACGACCTCTATGGCCACGGGATGGGCGACCAGCTGATCAAGGAAGTGGCCGCCAACCTGCGCCAGCTGTGCGGCGAGGACGCGGTCGCCTATCGCCTGGGCGGAGACGAGTTCGCGATCAGCCTGATCGGCCCGCTCGCCGGCACGCTGCTGGAGGGGATCTGCCGCGGGTTCCTCGAAACGCTGACCCACCCGGTCGGGGTGGCAGGCAAGAAGATCCCGGTGGGGGCGAGCGTCGGGCTGGCCCGCTGCACCGCCGGGGAGCCGCTCGATTCGTCCGAGCTCCTGCGCCGCGCCGACGTCGCGATGTACGTTTCGAAGCGCGACGGGAAGATGCGCTGCACCTGGTTCAAGCCCGAGTTCGACCATAGCCTGGAGGCGCTGCGCGATCTCGACAACGAGCTGCGCGCCGGCCTGCTCAACAACGAGTTCGAGGTTCATTACCAGCCGCTGGTCGATGCGCGCACGCACGAGATCGTCGCGGTCGAGGCGCTGCTGCGCTGGGCGCGGCCCGACGGGCGCGAGATCGGCCCCGACGTCTTCGTGCCGGTGGCGGAAGAATCGGGGCTGATCAACTCGATCGGCCAGTGGGTCCTGCGCCGGGCCTGCACCGATGCGCTGTCGTGGGACATCCAGCTGTCGGTCAACATATCCGCCGCGCAGCTGCGCAACCCGGAATTCCCATTCCAGCTCGGCCAGATCCTGGAGGAAACGGGCCTGCCGCCCGAGCGGCTGGAGCTGGAGATCACCGAGACCTGCCTCGTGCTCGACCCGGTGGTGGCGGAGCGCACGCTCGACCTCGTGCGCGGGCTCGGCGTCGATGTCGTGCTCGACGATTTCGGCACCGGCTATGCGTCGATCGGGTTCCTGCGCCAGTTCCGGTTCGAAAAGCTCAAGCTCGACAGGTCGCTGGTGGTCGATGCCGCCAGCGACGAAAGCTCGCGCGCGATGATGCTCTCCTCCATCTCGATGGCGCGCGCGCTCGCCATGCGCGTCACGGCCGAGGGGGTCGAGACCGAAGACCAGGCAACCATGGTCCGCAGCGCGGGCTGCGACCACCTGCAGGGCTGGCTCTACTTCGCGCCGATGCCCGCGCGCGACATTGCGCCCCATCTCTCACGCCCAGCTTCAGCAAACGGCGCCCGGAAAAGGCCGGGAAGGAAAGTAGCATGACCGCCCAGACAAAGATCATCGTCCCCGACGAAATGCGCGAGGAGATCGAGCAGGTCGTGCTCGATCACGCGGGCCCGGCGCGGCCTGTGCGCTCGGCCCTCTTCCGGCGGCTCAACGACCAGTCGCTGGGCCGCAAGCTCGCGCTGCTCAGCGGCGTGCCGCTGGCCGCGCTCGCCGCTATCGCGGGGCTGGCCTGGGTGGCGCTGGGCACGAACGATCCCGGGACCGCGGCCAGCCTGCGGTGGGTCATCGTCGCGGTCACGGCCGTGCTGATCGTGCTCGGCATCGTCGCGATACGCCTGGTCCTGGCGGGCACGTCGAACGCATTGCGCAAGCTGGCGGGCGACATGACCGCGCTCGCCGCCGGCCACCGCGACTTCACCATCAAGGGCACCGAGCGGCAGGACGAAGTGGGCGAGATCGCCCGCGCGTTCGAGGTCTTCGTCAAGTCGGGCCGCAAGCTCGACGAGATGTTCGAAACCCGCCGCGCCGAACGCAGGCGCCGGCGCGAGGAGATGCGCGCGCTCATCCGGTCGTTCGAATCGAACGTCGGCCACGTCGTCAACGGCGTCAGCACGGCATCGGTGCAACTGAAGCAGACGGCCAGCTCGATGGCCGAGGCCGCGGAGCGCGGCGCGGGGCAGACCTCGCGCGTGGCCCAGGCCATGGCCGAGGCGTCTTCCGGCGTCACCGCCGCCGCGGCCGCGTCGGACGAATTCGCGATGTCGATCGGCGAGATCAGCCGCCAGGCGGCCCAGTCGGCCGAGCTGGCGCGCGAGGCCACGGGCTCCACGCAGAAGGCCAACGACACGATTTCCGCCCTGTCGAAGACCGCGGAGGAAATCGGCCAGGTCGTGGAACTGATCTCCACCATCGCGCAGCGCACCAACCTGCTGGCGCTCAACGCCTCGATCGAGGCGGCCCGCGGGGGCGAGGCGGGGCGCGGGTTCGCCGTCGTCGCTTCCGAAGTGAAGGAACTGGCCGCCCAGACCGGGCGCGCGACCGAGCAGGTCGCCCGGCAGATCCAGGCGATCCAGGATTCGACCGGGGCCAGCGTGGGCGCGCTCCACGCGGTCGCCGAACAGGTCCAGCAGCTCGAATCGACGGCGATCTCGATCGCCTCGGCCGTGGACCAGCAATCGGTCGCCGGGCAGGAACTGGCGCGCAATATCGATCTCGCCGCGCGCGGGACCAGCGAAGTGCGCTCCAATGTCGAGCAGATCCGCGAAACCGCGCTCTCGACCGGGGCCGCCGCCTCGCAGGTGCTCAGTTCCGCGACCGAGCTCGAAGGCCAGGCCTCGACCTTGCGCGAACAGGTCGCCCGCGTGCTCGATGCGGTGCAGAAGCGCAACTGACGCGCCGCCCGCCCCGCCGGCAAAGGCCGGCCGCAACTAGAGATTGCTGCCGCGCGCATCGCGGCGCTATGTGACCCCGACCGGGCACGGCGATGCCCGCGGACGGGGAGAGAGACGTGCCGGGGGCAACCCTAACCCGGATCGGCAAGCGTTTCGGCGCGGTGCAGCTGTTCGACGGCTTCGACCTCTCGGTCGGCGACGGCGAGTTCGTGGTCGTCGTCGGGCCGTCGGGCTGCGGCAAGTCCACCCTCCTGCGCCTGGTCGCCGGGCTGGAAAGCCCGGACGAGGGCACGATCCACATCGGCGCGCGGCGGATCGACCGGCTGCCTCCCGGCGAGCGGGGGGTGGCGATGGTGTTCCAGTCCTACGCCCTCTACCCGCAGATGACGGTGGCCCAGAACATCGGCTTCCCCCTGCGCATGGCGGGCCGGCCGCGCGCGGCGATCGAACGCGCGGTCGCACGCGCCTGCGACATGCTCGGCCTGTCCGACCTCGCCGGGCGGCGCCCGGCCCAGCTTTCGGGCGGCCAGCGGCAACGGGTGGCGATCGGCCGCGCGATCGTGCGCGAGCCGGACCTGTTCCTGTTCGACGAGCCGCTTTCCAACCTCGATGCCGGCCTGCGCGCGCGGATGCGGCGCGAATTCGCCGAACTTCACGCGCGCTTGGGCACGACCACGATCTACGTCACCCACGACCAGGCCGAGGCGATGGCGCTGGCCGACCGGATCGTCCTGCTGCGCGACGGGGGGATCGAACAGCACGGCACACCGGAGGAGCTCTATCATCGCCCGGCATCGCTCTTCGCCGCGCGGTTCTTCGGCCAGCCTGCGATCAACGCCCTGCCCGCGCGCGTTGTGCAGGCGGCCGCGGAGGGGATGGAAGTGGCGACCGGGCACGAGGGGGAACGCCTGGTCCTGCCGCCGCGCGCCGCCGGCCCCCTGCCGGCCGGCAGCCGCGTGACCCTGGCCGTCCGGCCCGAGGCACTGGCCGCCGCGCCGGGGGACGGCCGGGTCCGCTTCGCCCCGCGCGCCGTCGCCTATGCCGAGTGGTTCGGGGGCGAACGGCACGTGGGCCTGGGCACGGGCGACGGCGCGCTCACGTGGCGCGCGATGGGCGGCCCGGCGCCCGAAACCGGGGCCGCCGTCACCCTCTGGGCCGAGGCGCACGACGTCCTGGTCTTCGCGCCCGACGGGCAGGCAATGGCGAGCGCGCCATTGCCCCGTGTGTGAAAACGGTTACACTTGGCGCCGGAGAGGGTTGGTGCCGGAGAGGGGTGGCATGGTCACGATTCGGGATGTTGCGAAGGAAGCGGGCGTTTCGGTTGCCACCGTTTCCCGCGCGCTCAACGGCCATACCAACGTTACCAAGGAAACGCGCGAGGCGATCGAGGCCGCGGCCAAGGCGCTCAACTTCGTGCCCCATTCGGGCGCGCGCAGCCTGACGATTCGCCAGACCGACACGATCGGCGTGATCCTGCCCGACCTGTTCGGGGAATTCTTCTCCGAGATCATCCGGGGGATCGACATGATCGCCCACGGCGCGGGCAAGCACCTGCTGCTGGGCAACATGCACGGCAGCTCGCACGAAACGACCAGCGCGATCCGGGCCATGCGCGGGCGGGTCGACGGGCTGCTGCTGATGCCGCCCGATTCGACGGCCGAGCTGCTGACCGATCACCTCGACCCGGGGATGCCGACCGTGCTCCTCAACGCCCAGGCGGGCGGCAGCGACGTGCCCTTCGTCGCGGTCGACAACTATCACGGCGCGCGCACGATCACCGAACACCTGATCGATTGCGGGCGCAGGCGGATCGTCCACATCGCCGGGCCCAAGCACAACCGCGACGCGCGCGAGCGGCTGCGCGGCTTCACCGATGCCATGCGCGAAAAGGCCGGTGAAACGCAGCCGGTCGTCCTTCCCGGCGATTTCACCGAGGGCGCGGGGCGCGAGGCGGCGCGCCTGCTGCTGGCGGGGCAGGTGCCGGCCGACGCGGTCTTCGCGTCGAACGACGTCATGGCGGTGGGCCTGATCTCCGTGCTCGACGAAGCGGGCGTGGCGATCGGGCGCGACATGCTCGTCGCCGGTTTCGACGACATCCCGCTCGCCCGCCATATCACGCCGCGGCTGACCACGATGCAATCGAACATGGCGCAGCTCGGCTCCACCGCGGCCATGCTGCTCCTGCGCATGTTGCGCGGCGAACAGCTGGGCATGGCGCACGGGGTCGTCCTGTCGCCCAGCCTCGCCGGCCGCGAATCGACCCTCGGCCCCGAAGCGGGCACCGCCAGATCGTCCGCCGGACGCGGGTAATGGGGCCCGGGCTTTCGCGCCGCCGCCTGCTCGCCTCGGTCGCCGCCGGGTCGGCCGCGCTCGCGCTGGGCGGCTGCGGACGGTCCGATGCGCTGACCTTCTGGGCCATCGGCAACGAGGCCGCCGCGCTGCCCGCGCTGCTCGATCGCCACGGCCTCGGCACCGTCCGGGTGCAGCCCCTTCCCTGGTCTGGCGCGCACCAGAAGCTGTTGACCGGCTTCGTGGGCGAATCCCTGCCCGACCTGGCCCAGGTGGGAAACAGCTGGCTGGGCGAACTCGACGCGATCGGCGCGCTCGCCCCTGCCCCCGGCGATGTCACCGGCGACAGCGACCCCTTCCCCGCGGTGATCGGCAGCAATCGCATTGCCGGGCGGCTGATCGCAGTGCCGTGGTATGTCGATACCCGCGTGCAGTTCTATCGCAGCGACCTGTTCGCGCGCGCCGGCTACGCGGCCCCGCCGCTGGAATGGGCGGCCTGGAAGCGCGCGCTCGTCCGGGTCCGCGCGCTGGCCGGGGGCGAGACGTTCGGCGTCCTCCTCCCGCTCGACGAGTTCGAGCACCTGCAGACTTTCGCGCTCTCCGCCGGTGCCGGCTTCCTGCGCGAGGGGTGCACGCGCGGGGCCTTCGGCGCGCCCGAGTTCGTCGAGGCGCTGGGTTTCTACAAGTCGCTGTTCGACGATGGTCTCGCCCCCGTCGTCACCGGCGCGCAGATCGCCAACCGCTGGGCCGAGTTCGCCCGCGGCTGGTTCGCGGTCTATCCCTCCGGCCCGTGGATGATCGGCGAGATGCGCGAACGGCTGCCGCCGGCCATGCAGGGCAAGTGGGCGACCGCCCCCCATCCCGGCCCCGATGGGATCGGCGCCTCGGCCCCGGGCGGATCGAGCCTGGTCGTCTTCGCCGGCGGCGCGCGCCAGCGCGAGGCATGGGACGTCGTGCGCCGCCTGCTGCGCCCCGATGCCCAGCTCGCCCTGCACCGCGCGACCGGCGACCTGCCGGCAATGCGTTCGGCCTGGACCGGCGGCGCGCTCGCGGCGGACCCGGTCGTCGCCCCCTTCGCCCGCCAGATCGACCACGCGCGGCCCCTGCCCAAGGTGCCGGAGTGGGAACGGATCGTCACCGAGATGCAGGTCGTCGCAGAGCGCATGGTGCGCGGAGAGTTCACCGTTCGCGGCGCGGCGCGCGAGATGGACCGGCGGGTCGATCGCATCCTGGCCAAGCGCCGCTGGATGGCCGAGAGGGGCAAGGCGTGAGCGCAGGCGCGGGGCCAGGCACTGCCGCTGCCACGACCGTCGCCGCGGCGACGCGGGCGGAGCGGCGCGCCGGCTGGCTGTTCAGCGCGCCCGCGCTGCTCGCGATCGCGCTGTTCTTCGTCCTGCCGACGATCGCCTCGCTCGCGCTCAGCCTGACCGATTTCGACATCTATGCCCTGGCCGACATCGGCAATCTGCGTTTCGTCGGGCTGGCCAACTATTCCGCCCTCCTGGGCGACCCGCTGTTCTGGACCGCGCTGCGCAACACGCTGTGGTTCGTCGCCCTCGGCGTCCCGGCGATCATGCTCGTCGCCTTTGCCGCCGCGGTGCTGGTGAACGAGCGGCTCGTCGCCTGGCGGCCGCTCTGGCGCGCGGTCTTCTTCGCCCCCTATGTCGCCACCCTGGTCGCCGCGGCGGTCGTGTGGAAATACCTGCTCCACGCGCGCTACGGCCTGCTCAACCACGCGCTGGCGGCCATCGGCCTGCCGCCTGTGGACTGGCTGGGAGACCCGCGCTGGGCGATTCCCGCGATCACCCTGTTCGTCGTGTGGAAGAGCTTCGGCTACTCGATGCTGATCTTCCTCGCCGCGCTGCAGACCGTCCCGCGCGAGCTGGAGGAAGCCGCCCGGATCGACGGCGCCGGCTGGTGGTCGCGCCTGCGCCACGTCACCCTGCCCGCGATCGCCCCGGCGGCGGGCCTCGTCGCCGTGCTCGCCGTGGTGTCGATGTTCCAGCTTTTCGCAGAGCCATACGTGATGACCGAAGGCGGGCCGGCGCAATCGACGATCACCGTGCTCTATCTGATGTTCGACCAGGGGTTCCAGTGGTGGAGCCTGGGCCTGGGGGCGGCAGTGGCCGTGGTCCTGTTCGGCTGCATCCTCGTCGCCGCGCTCGCCCCGGCGGCCGCGCTGCGGCTCTTTCGCGGGCGCGGCGGATGAAGGCGCGCCTTGCCATGACCGCGCTCGCGGCGCTGTTCGCCGCGATCACCCTCGCGCCGCTGCTGTGGATGGTGGCGGTCAGCCTGATGCAGCCGGGCGAGGCGGGCCGGTTCCCGCCGCCGCTGGTGCCCGCCGATCCGACTCTCGCCCATTACCGCGCGCTGTTCGCGGACCAGGGCATGGGCCTGTTCCTGCTCAACAGCCTCGCGATCTCTACCCTCGCCACCGTCCTCGCGCTGATCTTCACGCTGCCGGCCGGCTATGCCTTCGCCCGCCTGCGCTACCCGGGTCGCGACACGACGGTGCGGGTGCTTCTGGCGCTGCTGCTGGTTCCCGGGCAGATCGGGATGCTGCCGCTGTTCCTGGAACTGAAGGCGCTGGGGCTGGTCAACTCCTACGCCGGGGTCCTGGTGCCCTGGCTGGCGGGGATCGTCGGCATATTCCTCGTGCGGCAATATGCCCTCGCCATCCCGCTCGACCTGGTCGAGGCCGCGCGGATCGACGGCGCGAGCGAGTGGCGCATCTTCCGCCACGTCGCCCTGCCGGTCATGCGCCCGGCGATCGCGACGCTCGCGCTGTTCGTGTTCCTCGGCAGCTGGAACGACTTTCTCTGGCCGCTGATCGTCCTGTCCGATCACGACCTCTACACCCTGCCGGTCGCGCTCGCCGCGCTCGGGCGCGAACGTTCGCAGGATATCGAGCTGATGATGGCCGGATCGGTGGTCACCACCGTCCCCGTCCTCGTCCTGTTCCTGGCGCTTCAGCGCCAGTTCGTCGGCGGCCTCCTGGCCGGAAGTGTCAAAGGATGACGATGAAACGACTGATCCCTCTCGCTCTTGCCTGTTGCGCCGCGGCCTGCACCGCGCCCGGCCCCCTTCATGCGCGCGCGCCGGCATTGCAGGCCGGGCAGCATCCCCGGCCCCCGGTCGCGCCGGGCGGCTACGAATACCAGCTCCACCTGCCGCCGGGCGCGGCGCGCGCGGACGAGGACGGGGGCCCGCGCTGGCCGCTGATGATCTTCCTCCACGGCTCGGGCGAACGGGGCAGCGACATCGCGCGGGTCAAGGTCCATGGCCCGCCCAGGATCGCCGAGTGCGACCCTGCCTTCCCCTTCATCCTGGTGTCCCCCCAGCTCCCGGCCGGGGAGGACTGGGACCTCGCCCGGCTCGACGCGCTGCTGGATCATGCCCTGGCCACGCTGCCGGTCGATCCGGCGCGGATCTACCTCACCGGCCTCAGCCGCGGCGGCCATGCCACGTGGCGCTGGGCCGCGGCGGAACCGGGGCGTTTCGCCGCGATTGCCCCGGTTGCCGGGCGCGGCGATCCCGCCAGCGCCTGCGCCTTGACGGATACCCCCACCTGGGCCTTCCACGGCGACCGCGACGATGTCGTCACGCCCGAAGGCAGCTTCGCCATGGCCCGTGCGATCCGCGCCTGCGGCGGGCGCAGCAGCCGCCTGACGATCTACCCCGACCTGGGGCATAACGCCTGGGACCCGGCCTACGACGACCCGGCGCTCTATCTCTGGCTCCTGTCCCACCGGATCGAGGGAGGCGCACGATGAGCCGGACCTTTCCCGACCGGTTCCTGTGGGGCGCGGCGACCGCCGCCTACCAGGTCGAGGGCTCGCCGCTGGCCGACGGGGCCGGGGCCAGCATCTGGCACCGCTTCACCCACGATCCGCGCCTGATGATCGCCAGCGGCGACACCGGGGACGTCGCCTGCGACCACTACAACCGGATGGAAGGCGACGTCGAACTGATGAAGCAGCTGGGCCTGCAGGCCTATCGCTTCAGCATTTCGTGGAGCCGGATTCTGCCCGAGGGCACGGGGCGGGTGAACCAGGCCGGGCTCGACTTCTATCGTCGCCTGGTCGATCGGCTGAACGATGCGGGGATCGTGCCGCTGCCCACGCTCTACCACTGGGATCTTCCCGCCGCGCTCGACGACCGCGGGGGCTGGCTCAACCGCGACGTGGCCGAATGGTTCGGCGAATATGCCGCCGTCATGTACCGCGCGCTCGACGGCGAGGTCCGCCGCTGGGCGACGCTGAACGAACCGTGGGTCGTGGCCGACGGCGGCTATCTCAACGGCGTGCTCGCGCCGGGCCATCGCAGCATCTTCGAATGCGCGATCGCCAGCCGCAACCTGATGCGCGCCCACGGCCGGGCGGTGCAGGCCTATCGCGAAACGGGGCGGCACGAAGTCGGCGTGGTCTTCAATATCGAGCCCAAGTACCCGGCCAGCGACCGGCCGGAAGACGTCGCCGCCGCCGCGCGCGCCGATGCCTACATGAACCGCCAGTATGCCGACCCGGCCCTGCTGGGCGCTTGCCCGCCCGAACTGCGCGACGTCTATGGCGAGGCGTGGGAGGACTGGTCCGCCGACGACCTTGCCCTGGCGTGCCAGCCGGTCGATTTCGTCGGCATCAACTACTACACCCGCTCGGTCGTGCGGGCCAGCGAGAGCGCCTGGCCGCTGCGGGCGGAGGCGGTGGTGCAGGAAGGGGCGCAGCACACCGAAACCGGCTGGGAAGTCTTCCCCCCGGCGATGACGCGCACCCTGCTGTGGTTCCGCGAACGCTACGGCGAGATCCCGCTCTACATCATGGAAAACGGCGCCGCCTTCGCCGACCCGGCGAGCAGCGCCGACGGCCCGATCGCCGACGAGGACCGGTGCCGCTATCTCGCCGCGCACATCGGCGCCGTCCATGATGCGATCGCGGCCGGCGTGGACGTGCGCGGCTACATGGTATGGTCGCTGTTCGACAACCTCGAATGGGCGCTCGGCTATGCCAAGCGCTTCGGGATCGTTCACGTCGATTACGACACGCTGGCACGCACGCCGAAGAAATCGGCCGATCTCTATCGCCGCATCGTCGAGAGCAACGGAGCGGCGATCGGCGACGTATCGAGCAGCGCGTCGAAAATATCCGGGGCGGGTTGACGGCGGCCCGGCGCGCACCGGCGCCGGGCCGGCAGGCCGTTACTCGCCCTCGTCCAGCCAGCCCCCGGCGAAGCCGAGCCGTTCCAGCCCGCGCCGGACATGCGGGTTCTTGCGCATCGTGCGCCAGACGAGGCCGCTGCGGTGGTTTTCCAGCATCGCGAGGATCGGCCCCTGGTCGATGCCCAGGTGGTCGCCCGCGATCCAGCCGCGTTCGGGATCGACCGTGCCGGTATCGCTGCCGGCATCGGTGAAGGTGTAGCTGGGGTTGAACGCGTCCTTGAACCCGTAACGGGTATAGAGCGCTTCGCCGTAGGCGGCGCGCATGTTCATCAGCGCGGGGATCGTTACCTCGGGGGCGAAGGGAATCGACCCGCCGGCCGCGGTCGGCACGATCGTGCCGTCGTCCACCACCCGTTCGGCGCTGACGCCGCGCGCCGAATAGCCCATGAATTCGCGCGGGCGGCCGTTCACCTCGCGCCCGCTGGCCGCGCCGGTCGGCCCGTCGGAAGCGGTCCAGCCCCAGATATCGGCGGAATAGCCGGTCCAGTCGTTCGGATTGTCCGCGCCATAGGCGCGCTGGCTCAAGGTCGCGCGGCGGCTGTTCTCGAAATAGTCGATGCCCTTGGCGCGCATGAAATCGTCGCGAATGCCGCGGAAATCGATCCAGACATGGCTGTACTGGTGGCCGAAGAGCGGCTCGAACTGCAGGTGCTCGTAGCCGTAGTAATCGCCCCAGTCCTCCTCGAGGTGGGCGGCCCAGCCGGTGTCCCAGGCATCCTTGCCGACCGGGTGCGTGGGCGAGCCGGCGGCGAGGACGTAGACCAGCATCGCCTCGTTGTAGCCGACCCAGTCGTGGGTGCCGAAATCGCCCCCCTCGCCCCGCTCGGGATACCAGCCCATCACGATCGCCTTGCCGCTGCCGCCGTTGGCCGACGGGATCGTGCTGTTTTCGCGCTGGACGAAAGTCCAGTCCACGCGGCGGTAGATCTTCTCCGCCAGCGCGCGGATTTCCGCCTCGACCGCGTCGTCGCGATCGAAGTAGCTTTGCGCGAACAGCACGCCGCCCAGCAGCAGCGCGGTATCGACCGTCGACAGCTCGGTCCGGCCGCGGCGGGTGCCGTCCTCGTTGTTGAGGAAGTGGTAGAAGAAGCCCTTGTGCCCGGCCGTGCCCGACACCGCCGGCCCTTGCGGCGCGTTCCAGTAGAAGTCCAGGCAGTCGCGCGTGCGCGCGGCAGCCTCGGCGCGCGAGACGTAGCCGCGCTCCGCCCCGATGCCGTAGGCGGTGAGCGCAAAGCCGGTCGCCGCGATCGAGGAGAACGGGTTGCTGGGCCACCGGTCGGGCGCGAGGCAGCGCCGGGTATCGGTGGTTTCCCAGAAATAGCGGAAGGTGCGCTGCGACAGGTCTTCGGCGAAGGCGGCCTGCGCGGCGGGCGAATGGCCGGCCTGGCCGGCGGGCGCAGGCGGCGGCGACCCGGCCGTGCAGGCGGCCAGCGCGAGCAGCGGCAGGGTGAAAGCGGCGAAGCGGACGGACATTTCAGCTCCCAGGGCAAAGGACGCCTGGCCACCCCGGGGGAGGGGGGAGATGGGGTGGCCAGGCGCCCGATCGTGACCGGTCAGAATTCGAAACCGGCCGACACCTTGATGGTGCGCGGCGGATTCCCGCCCACGCCCAGGCCCGAGATGGTCAGGTAATCGGGCGAAGCGGGATCGGCGTTATAATCGACGTAGTTGCGATCGTTGAACAGGTTGATCACGTCCGCGCGGATCCAGATGCGCGTTTCGTCGGTGACGAAGGGCAGCGAGAGGTACTTGGTCACCGCCAGGTCCATCTGGCGGAAGCCCCAGCGATCGCCGTTCGCATTCGCCTCGTTCGCAATCACGTCGCGCGACGGGTTCGGCCCGCCGGTGGAAATGAAGCTCTTGAGATAGGGCGGCGAGGCGATCTGGAACTTGCCCGAAAGGACCATGTCGATCGGCAGGTCGACCGAGCCGGTCATCACCAGGCGATGCTTGCGCACCCCGCTCGAACGGGTGACCGGGTAATCCTCCAGCGAGGGGAAGTCGAGCGCGAAGACTTCGCCGAAGTTCCGGTTCTCCTCCGCCTCGGTGTAGGTATAGGTCGCCGAGAGGCTCCAGGGCGAGGCGGGCGTGTAGTTCTTGTTCAGCTTGAGGTAGGCCGAATCGGCGCTCGTCTCGAGCCCGTTGGTCCCGATGATGATCGAGCCATAGCCCGCCGGCGCGAAGCCCCAGGGCGAATTGGGCGCGGCCGGTGCCGGCTCGAAGAACGAACCGTCGGGGCGCCGATTGCCGAGCAGGTAGGCGAAACCGTCCTTGCTCTCGATATGGCTGAAGCCGACTTCGGCGTCGAAGTTCGACGTCAGCCGCCCCCGCAGGCCCAGGCTGAACTGGTCCGAATAGGGCATCTTCAGGTCGTTATCGATGAAGCGCAACTCGCGCCCGCCGCCGGTCCCGGCCTGGGCCAGGAGCTGCTGGCGCCCTTCCTCGGTCAGGTAGACCGGGTCCCACGGCACGCAAGTCGGGCTCGGGTCGCAGGTGTTGTTCGGATCGCCGGTGATGAAGTTGAACGTGCGCGTGGTGTAGGATCCGACGCTGATTTCCTGCTGGAGGAAATCGAACTGGTTGCGATCGTAGGACCGGCCATAGCCGCCGAACAGGGCGAAACGGCCGTCCTCGTCGAGTTCGTAGGTGAAGCCGAGACGCGGCTGGATCGCACCGGTGAAGGCCTTCCGCTCGGTCCCGGTCGAGATGTAGTCGTTGATGTCGTAGTTCGCGTTGACGAGGTTGGGATAGTTCTCGGGCGAAACCGCCTCGACCGCGTCCTGCGGGTGGACGAAATCGAAGAAGGCCGGCGTTTCCTCGTAATCCCAGCGCACGCCAATGTTCAGCGTCAGCCGGTCGGTCACTTCCCAGTCGTCCTGGGCGTAGATCCCGAACTGCCAGTTCTTCGAATTGACGATCGGGCTGCCGGTCCCGGTCTGAGCGCCGAACTGCACGCGATAGGGGATCGTGTCGTTGAACGTGCCGCCGCCCGGGTTGTAGGCGACGTTATAGGTATAGACCGGGTTGAAGTTGTTGAGCTCGAGCGTGTTCAGCTCCACCCACTTGCTCTTCACCCCCAGCTTTATGGTGTGGCCTTCGAAGCCGGTCCAGGTGAAATCGTTCTGGATCGCCCAGCCCTTCTGGCCCTTGTCCTGGTAATTGCCGCCCCCGCCGATCCGCAGCAGGTTGTCGCGCACGACCTCGCCCGGCTGGGGATCGGTCGGCGAGGGGCCGGCATAGGCGAAGAGCGAGGCGTTGGAGAACTCGACCGGGGTCGGCGCCCACTTCACATCTTCGTAAGTAAGCTTGAGATCGTTGATCCAGTTGTCGGTCGTGTGCTCCCACCGGCCCGTCAGGCGCAGTTCCTCGACATCCTGCGAGCTGATCGTGGAGCGGGCGTTGATCCCGCTGCCCAGGAACTCGCCGCTTTCGTCGCGGTACTTGGCCGAGACCTCGAACAGGTCGCTGTTGCTCGGGACGAAATCGATCTTCCCGAAATAGAGGTCTTCATTGAAAGTCGAATTGGTCGGCCCGAACTCGTCCTGGTACTCGGCCGGGAAGAACGAGACCGGCAGCGCCAGGCCGGGCGTGATCTCGACCGGGCGTTCCTGGCGCTTCCCTTCGTACGTGACGAAGAAATGCATCACGTCCTTGATGATCGGCCCGCCCAGCGCGCCGCCGAACTGGAAGTCCTTCGTTTCCACCTTGCCCGGATTGCTGCCGTAAAGCTCGAGCGGCGTCGCGGCGCGCATGCTCTGGTCGGTATAGTCGATGAAGCCCTGGCCGTGGAACTCGTTGGTCCCCGAACGGGTGACCGCGGTGATCGCGACCGAGCTGACCTGGTCGAACTCCGCCTTGTAGTTCGACGAGATCACCCGGTATTCGCCGATCGCCATCTGCGGGAACGGGTTGCCCTGGGTCGAATCCTGCCCGGTCACGCCGTTCTTGAGGACATAGTCCTTCTGGCCGACGCCATCGATGAAGATGTTGACCGTGCGGCTGTCCTGCGCGCCGCCCTGCAGGCGCGACTGGCCGTTCGCCCCGGTGACGAACTGCACGCCGGGCGCGAGATCGGCGAAGGCGAGGAAGTTGCGGTTGTTCTGTGGCAGCGTCTCGATCTGGCGCAGCGAGATATTGGCGCCGACTTCGCCCCCTTCCATCGTGCGGATGCGATCGGCGACGACGACGATCTCGTTTCCGCCGGCCGGCGCGCCGGCCGCCGGCTGCCCGGCGCCGGCCTGCTGCGGGCCGAGGTCGAAATCGAGCACGGCGTTCTGCGCCACGCGCAAGGTGAAGGAATCGGTCGTGCGCACGCCGTCGGCCGTGGTCACTTCCAGCCGATAGGTGCCCGGGCGCAGCGAGGCGAAGTTGTAATTGCCCCCGGCCCCGGCGGCGACGGTGCGGCGCACCCCGGTGTTCACTTCCACCGCGGTCACCTCGCTGATGCCTTGCGCGCCGGTCACCTGCCCGCGCAGCGAGGCGGTCGATTCCTGCGCGTGGGCAGGCTCGACGAGCGCGACCGACATGGCCCCGCCGGCAAC
Source organism: Pelagerythrobacter marinus (assembly GCF_034375205.1). Lineage (NCBI taxonomy): Bacteria > Pseudomonadati > Pseudomonadota > Alphaproteobacteria > Sphingomonadales > Erythrobacteraceae > Pelagerythrobacter > Pelagerythrobacter marinus. Next base: position 2,383,750 of record NZ_CP139719.1, read on the forward strand.
GCCGATCGCCAGCGCGGCGGCGAGCCTGCGGGCCAGGCGGGTCTGGGTGAACGGATTGCGAGATTCGAACTTGGTCATGGTTTCCTCCCCACGTCGGCCGCCCCTTGAGGGTCGATCCGAAAAGCTGCCTGCGTGACGGCGGGCCTTGTCGCCCGAGCCGCCGAATCAACTCGATCTGGGGTCTTGTAACCGGTTTCATATGGCCTGTATAGCCTGCACCACGTTGCCGAATCCGGCACAGCCGTTTTACTGCCCGCGCCGCACCGCGGCCGGGCGCAGGGAGAGAAACATGACCAGATCCGCCAGAGTCCTGCTCGCCGGCGCTGCCGCGCTCGCCTTCGCGAGCGGCACCGCCCATGCTTCCGCCGCCGCCGCGCAGACCAGCCCGCAGACGCAGGTCCCGGTTGCCCCGGCGGAGCCCGACTGGGCCCGCCCCGACGCGCAGATGGACGCCTTCATCGACGACCTGTTGGCGCGCATGACGCTGCAGGAGAAGATCGGCCAGCTCACCCTGCTCACCAGCGACTGGGAATCGACCGGCCCGACGATGCGCGAAGGCTACAAGCAGGATATCGCCGCGGGCCGCGTCGGCGCGATCTTCAACGCCTATACCGCCGCCTACACGCGCGAGCTGCAGGAGATGGCGGTCGAGGGGACGCGGCTGAAGATCCCGCTCCTTTTCGGCTACGACGTGATCCACGGCCATCGCACGATCTTCCCGATCTCGCTCGGCGAAGCGGCGAGCTGGGATCTCGACGCGATCGAGACGTCGGCCCGCGTTTCCGCGCAGGAGGCGACGGCCGAGGGGATCCACTGGACCTTCTCGCCGATGGTCGACGTCTCGCGCGATGCGCGCTGGGGCCGCATGTCCGAAGGCGCGGGCGAGGACGTGTTCCTCGGCAGCGAGATCGCCCGCGCGCGGGTGCGCGGTTACCAGGGCGAAGACCTCGGCGCGGTCGACACGATGCTCGCCACCGCCAAGCACTTCGCCGCCTATGGCGCGGCCCAGGCCGGGCGCGACTATCACACGGTGGACATTTCCGAACGCACGCTGCGCGACGTGTACCTGCCGCCGTTCAAGGCCGCGGTGGACGAGGGCGTGGCGACCTTCATGACCGCGTTCAACGAGTACGACGGCGTGCCCGCCAGCGGCAGCAAGTTCCTGCTGACCGACGTGCTGCGGCACGAATGGGGCTTCGACGGGTTCGTGGTAACCGATTACACGTCGATCAACGAGATGGTGCCCCACGGCTATTCCCGCGACCTCGCGCAGGCGGGGGAGCAGGCGCTGAACGCGGGCGTGGACATGGACATGCAGGGCGCTGTCTTCATGGAGAACCTGGCGCGCTCGGTCGAGGAAGGGCGGGTGGACACCGCGAAGATCGACCGGGCCGTGCGCCGGGTGCTGGAAATGAAATACCGCCTCGGCCTGTTCGACGATCCCTATCGCTATGTCGACGCGGCGCGCGAGAAGGCCACGCTCTACAAGCCCGAGTTCCTCGAGGCCGCGCGCGACGTGGCGCGCAAGTCGATGGTCCTGCTCAAGAACGAGGGCAATGTCCTGCCGCTTGCCGCCGACGCCGGGCGGATCGCCGTGATCGGCCCGCTGGCCGACAGCAAGGCCGACATGATCGGCAGCTGGGCCGCCGGCGGCGACCGCGAGACGCGCCCGGTCACCGTGTTCGAAGGGATCGCGGCGCGCGCGGGCAACGGCGTCAGCGTCGAACACGCGAAGGGCGCGAGCTACGAGTTCGCCGACGCCGGCAAGACCGACGGCTTCGCCGAGGCGCTGGCCCTGGCCGAGCGCTCCGACGTCATTGTCGCGGCGATGGGCGAGAAATGGGACATGACCGGCGAGGCCGCCAGCCGCACCACGCTCGACCTGCCCGGAAACCAGCAGGCCCTGCTCGAGGCGCTGGTGGCGACCGGCAAGCCGGTCGTCCTCGTCCTGCTCAGCGGGCGGCCGAACGCGATTGCCTGGGCGGACGAGAACGTTCCGGCGATCCTCCACGCCTGGTACCCGGGCACGCAGGGCGGCCACGCGGTGGCCGACGTGCTGTTCGGCGACTACAATCCCTCGGGCAAGCTGCCGGTCACCTTCCCGCGCAATGTCGGCCAGGTGCCGATCCATTACGACATGAAGAACACCGGGCGCCCGATCGAACTGGGCGCGCCGGGCGCGAAGTACGTCTCGCGCTATCTCGACACGCCGAACGACCCGCTCTACCGCTTCGGTTACGGCCTCAGCTACACGACTTTCGCCTATTCGCCGGCGACGCTCTCGGCCGCTTCGATGGGGCCGGGCGGATCGATCACCGCCAGCGCGACGATCACCAATACCGGCGACCGCGCGGGCGAGGAAGTCGTCCAGCTCTACGTCCGCGACCTCGTGGGCTCGGTCACCCGCCCGGTGCAGGAACTGAAGGGGTTCGAGAAGATCATGCTCGAACCCGGCGAATCGCGCACGGTCAGCTTCACCCTGACCCCGCGGGACCTGGCGTTCACCCGCGCCGACATGTCGCACGGGTGGGAGCCGGGCGAATTCCAGCTGTGGATCGCCCCGTCCTCGGGCGCGAAGGCGAGCACGCCGGTCACCTTCACGCTGACCGAGTGAGGCGACGGGCCGGCCGCCGGCCGCCTGCGCCGCCCTCGCCGCGCTGCCCGCGAGCGCCCTGCCGGCGGCTGAAACCGCCCGGCGGGGTGCGAGCGGGCCGCCCCCCCCTGCGGGCCGCACCGGGCGCCGGTCAGGGGCAGCCGCCGTCGCGCACCGTGCCTGCCGGCCAGCGCAGCTCGTACGTGACCGCGAAACCATCGTGATCGGACAGCCGCGGCATCGCGTGGCTGCCGTCGAACATCGCCTCCACCCGGATCGGGCGGATCTTGACCAGCCCGCCGTCGGCGAAGAACTGCAGGTCCTGCGTATCGACCCAGGGCTCGTCGCCGTCCCACGACATCCGCACCTCGCAGCCCGAAGCCGGATCGGCGCAGACCCGGTGAACCAGCGTCAGCGGCTGGTAGCGCGAGAAATGGGCCCAGCGATCTTCCGAGTGGCGCATGTTGAAATCGCCCCCGAACACGACCGGGAAGCGATCGTCGTGCGTGCGATCGACGAACTCGGACGCTTCGAGCGCCTGCCGGCCATGGGCGACGAGGCTTCGTTCTTCCGGTACCTTCGCCGCGCGGCGCGAGTTCATGTGCGTGTTGTAGAGATCGACCGGCACGGGGACGCCGGGAATGGCGATCCGGGCCAGCATCACGCCCTTGTTGGCAAGGCAGTCGATCCCGGCGCAGGAACGGCGCCCGAAGGCGCGGTGATCGACATGGGTGACCGGATAGCGCGAGGCGACCGCGATGCCGCTGCCCGTCAGGTGCATCCCGATCTCGCCGCGCCGGATATTGGACTTGCCCGGCAGCGCGCTGCGCGTCGAGCCCTGCGGGCGGGTCGTGCGGCGCGGCCCGCTGACGACGGCCGGGTAGCCGCTGGCGAGCACTGCCCGCTTGGCCGGGCCGCTGAACATTTCCTGGAACAGGACCACGTCGGGCGCCGTCCCCGCCGCGCGCATCCGGGCCAGCGTCTCCCCGATCGCGGCCAGGTCGCCCGCGCGCGAAACCCGCGCCGGCCAGCCCAGCCCCTCGATATTGTAGGTGAGGACGGACAGCTCCATCCGCGCGGTCCGGCCGTCTTCCGACAGCTCGATCGCCGGGCGCGGGCTCGCCTCGCAGCTCGCGATCCGCAGCGGCGGCGCGGTGCCGCAGGCGGCGAGCGCCAGCGCCGATGCCGCCGCCAGCCCGAGGCGCGCCGCGCCGCGGGCCGTGCCGCCCCGCTGCCGTGCCTGGTCGCGATCGCCGGAGATAGGCTTTTACTCCCTGCCGTTGCGCTTGCCGCTGCGGCGCGCAGGAAAACACGAGCGCCCGCCCGTTTCAAGCGTTCGGCCCCTCAGCCCTTCCTCGCCCGCGGCGCCCGCGATAGGATGCGCGACGGGACGGCACCGAAGGCGCCACGGCGCGCGAGCGGGGGACGAATGGCAGCACCGGCGAGCGAGGGGCATGGGGCAGGGCGGCAGGCGCGATGCGCTGGCTGAAACGCATCGCGATCGCCCTGGCGCTGCTGGCGCTCGCGACCTTCCTCGCCTTCCGGTTCAGCCCGTGGCCCTCGGTCGCGGTGATCGCCTATGCCTTCTCCGACGGGGAGCGCGTGTCCGAGGCCGCGCTGGCCCGCCACGTCCCGCCGGGGATCGAGACCCGCCGCGACCTCGCCTACGGTCCGGGGCGCGACGAGCGCTTCGATATCAATCGCAGGGCGCAATCCCCGGGGCCGCAGCCGGCGATCGTGTGGGTCCATGGCGGGGCCTGGATCGCCGGGAGCAAGGACGGGATCGCCAATTACATGAAAGTGCTGGCGGGCTGCGGGTTCACGACCGTGGCGGTGGAATATTCGACCGGGCGCGGATCGCGCTATCCCCGCCCGGTGGAACAGGTGAACCGCGCGCTCGGCCACATTGTCGCCAATGCCGGCGCGCTGGGGATCGATCCGGACGGGATCGTCCTCGCCGGCGATTCGGCCGGGGCGCAGATCGCGGCCCAGGTTGCGCTGCTGACCACCGACGATCGCTATGCCCGGGCGCTGGGCATTGCGCCGCAGGTCGATCGCGGGGCGATCCGGGCGCTGCTGCTGCTCTCGGGCGCCTACGATCTCGGCTCGGTCGATCTCGAAGGCGACTACGGCTGGTTCGTGCGCAGCGTGCTCTGGGCCTATTCGGGCAGCCGCGATTTCCTGGAGGACGAACGCTTCGCCCTCGCCTCGGTCACCGACCATGTCGGCCCGGCCTTTCCGCCGAGCTTCGTCTCCTCGGGCAACGGCGACCCGCTGGAGCCGCAGGCGCGCCGCCTCGCGCAGCGCCTGCGCGGCGAGGGCGTGGCGGTGGAAACGCTGTTCTTTGCCGCCGGCCGCCGGCCCGAACTGCCGCACGAATATCAGTTCAACCTCGACGACCCCGCCGGGGCCGAGGCGCTGGAGCGGATGGCGGCCTTCGCTCACCGCCACGCCGGCAGCCCGCCGCGCGCGTCGCGCAACTGAGCGGGCGCGGCCGCGATCAGCGCCGGGCGAGGCCGATCAGCGCGGTCGAAGGGACCGGCAGGACCGGCCGCCCGGCGGCCATGCGGCGCACCTCGGCGATCACGGCCGCCTGTTCGGCGGCGGACAAGTCCTTCCAGTCGGGCGACATGCCGAACAGCGTGTCCGGCTGGTCGAGGGCCGCGGTTTCCAGCGCGAAATCGTGGGTCACCCTGCGCACCTCCGCGCTGCGGTATCCGGCGGCGCGCAGTTCGCGCACGAAGCCCTCGGGCGTGGAAAGCGCCGCGATCGCCGGGGGCATCGCCATCTCCGCGCGCCCGGGGAACAGCTTGCGCCGCACCTCGCCGAGGAGGAGGAACGTCGCCGCCCCGCGGTCCGCCCACGTGCCCACGACGCCGTGTCCGCCCGGCCGCGTGACGCGCGCCATCTCCGCCAGCCCCTTGCGCCAGTCGGCGAACATGATGACGCCGAAGAGCGAGAAGACCGCATCGTAATGCGCGTCGGGCAGGTCGAGCGCCTGGCCGTCCATCACGCGCGCCTCGACCCCGGGAACGGCGGCGGCGGCGATCCGCGCGACCATTCCCGGCGCGAAGTCGGTCGCGAGCACGCGCGCGCCCTTCCGCGCCGCGACGAAGGCCAGCGCCCCGGTGCCCGCGGCCACGTCGAGCACGGTGGACCGCGGCCCCAGCGGCACCATGGCGGCGGCATCTTCGGCATAGAGCGAGGTGAAACGGTGCGCGGTGCGCTCGTATTGCAACGCGGCATCGTCCCAGTGGGCGGGCTGTTCGAAAGCGGACACGGTGAGGCTCTCCACGAATCATGTAACTTTGTATATTACATGAAGCGCGCCTGTTGCCAATCGCTTCCGCGCGGCCGAAGATGGCCGCCGTGCGCAACGACAGCCGCCTTTCCCGTATGCTCCACGTCCTGCTCCACATGGCACGGCGCGACGAGCCGATGACGTCGGAAGCGATCGCGCGGATGCTGGGCACCAATGCCGTCGTCGTGCGCCGCACGATGGCCGGCCTGCGCGAGGCTGGCTACGTCCGATCGGCCAAGGGCCACGGCGGCGGCTGGTCGATCGCGGTGGACCTGGCGACGATCTCGCTGCTCGATGTCCACCGCGCGGTCGGCGGCCCGCGCGTCTTCGCGATGGGCAACGAGCACCCGCACCCCGATTGCCTGGTGGAGAAAGTCGTCAACGAGACGCTCGACGATGCCATGCGCCAGGCGGAGGCCCTGCTGACCGCGCGGCTGGCGCAAGTCAGCCTGGCCGAACTGGCGCGGCGGTTCGACCGGCGCATGGGCGCCCTGCCCGGCCAGTGCGCCGAGCGCGAACCGACCGGCTAACGGCCCGCCGCGTTCGCGCGGGGGACGTGCCCGGGGCCGGTCGCCGGCCCGGTCGCGGCCCTGTCACCGGGCCTCGACCGGGCGCAGCGACAGGGCGAAGCCGCCCCCGGCCTCCATCGTCAGCGAGAGGCGGTCCCCCGCGCGGACGGTCCGCGTCTCGCGGACCATGGCGAAGCGGTCGCCGTCGATCCCCCCGCCGTCGCCGTCGCGCCAGATCTCCGCGCGGTAGCTGCGTCCGGCGGGCAGGAAGCCGAGGTCGATCGCGATCGTGCGCCGCGCGCTGTCGGTCACCCCGCCGATCCACCAGTCGCGCCCGTCGCGGCGCTGGCGCGCGACGACCGCGTATTCGCCGATCTCGCCGGCGAGGACGCGGGTCCGCTCCCAGTCCACCGGGACCTGTTCGATGAAGGCCAGCGCATCGGGGAACCGGGCGTAGTTCTCCGGCAGGTCGGCCGCCATCTGCAGCGGCGAATAGATCACGACATAGGCGGCGAGCTGCCGCGCCAGCGTATTGGGCAGCGGCCGCCCGTCGCGCCCCTCGAGGCTCACGATGCCGGGCGTCAGGTCGAACGGACCCGACAGCATCCGGGTGAACAGCAGGGTCGGCTCGTGCTCGGGCGGGTTGGGCGGCTCGCCCCAGGCCATGTACTCGCTGCCCCGCGCCCCCTCGCGCGTGACGAGGTTGGGCCAGGTGCGGCGCAGGCCGGTGTCCTTGACCGGTTCGTGCGCGTTGATCGCGATCCGGTGCGCGGCCGCCCGCTCGGCGACCAGCGCGTGGTGGCGCACCATGAACTGCCCGTCGTGGTATTCCCACTGCTCGCTGCCGTCCGCATCCTCGCGCAGGACCATGCCGGCATCGGCGACATAGCCGGTCTTGACCGCGTGGATGCCGTGGCGCGCGTAGTAATCGAGCGCTTCCTCGAGCTGGCGTTCGTAGAGGCCGGCGTTGCCCGCGGTCTCGTGGTGGCCCATGATCTCGACCCCGCGCGCCCGGGCGTAAGCGGCGACCCGTTCGATGTCGAAATCGGGATAGGCCTCGGCGAAGCGGAAATTGCGGCCGCTCTCGCTCCACCACCCCTTGTTCCAGCCTTCGACCAGGACCGATCCGAAGCCGTGTTCGGCCGCGAAGTCGATGTAGCGCAGCGCGTTCTCGGTCGTCGCGCCGTGCTTCGGCCCGTCGTTCCAGCTCCAGGTGTCGAGGTGCATCCCCCACCAGATCCCGATGTACTTGTGCGGGGTGAACCAGCTCATGTCGGCGATCCGGCTCGGCGCGTTGAGGTTGAGGATCAGGTCCGACGCGGCATGGAGCGCGGGCGCGTCTTCCCCGATCAGGATCGTGCGCCAGGGGGTCGCGAATGGCGCTGTGCGCCGCACCTTCCACGGCTGCGACGAAGGGGCAAGCCGGGTGCGGAAGCGCTGCCCTTCGATCCGCTGGAGCCAGAAGGCCGCGTAATCGACCAGCGCCGCCTCGTGGATCGCGACGTGCAACCCGTCGGCGCGGCGGAAGGTGATCGGGCTGTGCGCCGTGCCGACCTCGCGCGCGGGCGTGCGGCGATAGAGGTATTCGTAGCGGTTCCACTCGCCGCCCGGGATCCACCATGCCTCAACCTCGCCCCCCGCGGCGGCGAGGTTGAACTCGGTCAGTTCCTCGTCGATCCTGACATCGGCAAGGCTTTCCTGCCGGGGAAAGACGAAGCGGAAGCCGACGCCCGCGTCGAAGACCCGCGCGACCAGCTCGATCGTGCGGCGATCGCGCACCCGCTCGACCATCGGCACGCGCAGTTCGTTGTAATCGTTGGTGACCAGCCGGCTTTCGCCCCACGGCTGTTCCCAGGTGTCGCTGTGGCTGGCGCGGCTGGCCGCGCCCAGTTCGACGCCGTGCTGCCACTTGCCCGCGCCGCGCAGCATGAAGCCGAACGTGGACGGCGCGATCACCGGCTGCCCGTCGCGCGTCACGCTGTAGGTCGGCACGCCGTCGCGGGTGGTCAGCGCGAAGCAGGTGCGCGCGTCGGGCGAACAGGCGCGGTGCGCGACCGGTTCCTGCGCCCGCGCCGCGGCGAGCGGCAGCGCGAGCCCGAGCGCGAGGCCCAGCGCGAGGCCCAGCGCGAGGCCCAGCGCGAGGATGGCGAGGCGCGCGAACGGATGGCGGGGGCTGTCGTGGTCCATGGTCCTCATCTCTCCCTGCCCGCCGCGCGACCGTTGCGGGTCGCCGCCGGGCCGATTCCGTGGCATGGCTTGTGCGCGAAGAAGAAACCTCGTGCAACCGGTTACATGATCGGTTAAGCCGCCGCAAAACCGCTTGGACCCTGGGGAGTGAGAGAGACATGGCCGTGGTACCCGAAACCGCATCGAGCACCGATCCGAACCCGGTGGAAGACAACGCGCCGCCGGTGGATGCGCCGGGCCTGCAGTACTTCGTCTTCGGCCTGTTCTTCATCTTCGGCGGGATCACCAGCCTCAACGACGTGATCATCCCCAAGCTGAAGGAGCTGTTCACGCTCAACTACACCCAGGCCATGCTGGTCCAGTTCTGCTTCTTCACCGCCTACCTGCTGGTCGGCATTCCCGGGGCCAAGCTGGTCAAGCGGATCGGCTACATGCGCGGCGCCGTCGCGGGCCTGCTGACGATGATGGTCGGCTGCCTGCTGTTCATTCCGGCCAGCCAGACCGCGACATATGCGCTGTTCCTGTTCGCGCTGTTCATCCTGGCGAGCGGGGTGGTGATCGTCCAGGTCGTCGCCAATCCGCTGATCAGCCTGCTCGGCCCGCCGCGCACCGCGCACAGCCGGCTGACTTTCGCCCAGGCCTTCAACTCGCTGGGCACGACCGTCTTCCCGATCGTCGGCTCGATCGTGATCCTCGGCAGCCTGGCCAATGTCACGGCGGACGAGCTTTCGGGCGCCGAACTGCTCGCCTATCGCCAGGCGGAAAGCGAGGCGATCTGGCAGGGTTACCTCGGCGTCGCCGCGCTGATCGCGCTGGTCGCGCTCGCCGTGTGGCTGTTCCGCAACCGGCTGAAGGGGGAAGAACACGCCCCGTCCTCGGGCCTCGGCGGGTTCGACCTGCTCAAGCGGCCGCGCTTCGGCTATGGCGCGCTGTCGATCTTCCTCTACGTCGGCGCCGAAGTCGCGATCGGGTCGATCGTCATCAACTACCTCGCGCAGGAACGCGTGCTCGGCCAGCCGGAAAGCGCGATCGGCTGGATGGTCGGCATCTACTGGTTCGGCGCGATGGTCGGCCGCTTCATCGGTTCGGCCGCGCTGCGCGTGTTCAGCCCGGGCAAGATCCTCGCCTTCAACGCCACCGGCGCGATCCTGCTGATCCTGGTCTCGGCCAATACCGACGGCGCGCTCGCCGGCTACAGCCTGCTCGCCGTGGGCCTGATGAACTCGATCATGTTCCCGACGATCTTCTCGCTCGCCTGCGAGAAGCTGGGCCCGCGCGCGGCCGACGGGTCGGGGATCATCAACGTCGCGATCTTCGGCGGCGCGGTCGTGCCGGTGGCCTTCGGCGCGCTGGCCGACCTAACCGGCAGCCTCGCCATGGCCCTGGCCCTGCCGGCCGCGTGCTACGCGATCATCGCCGGCTTCGGCATTTTCGCCCGCCGCCCGGCCTAGCGCCCGCCCGGCTCGTGCGCCCCGCCCCCGGCTTTGACCGGGGGCGGCGAAGGCGGTACCCCCGGGCTTGCGAAGGGGGATTGTTCTTGCTGACCGACCTGTTCCTGAAAGGCCGCCTGCGGCACGACCTCGACGATGCCGAGAAGCGGGCGCTGGACGAGGCGGTTTCCGGCACGATCGAGGTGCCGGCGCGCACGCGGATCGTCGCGCGCGGCGACCGGCTGGATCGCAGTTACTATGTCGTCGAAGGCGCGGTGCTGCGCCATCTCGACGACCGGCGCGGCGAACGGCAGCTGGTCGGGGTCAACATCGCGGGCGATTTCGTGGACCTGCACGGTTATCCGATGAAGCGGCTCGACCACAGCATCTCGACGCTGACCGCGACGACGCTGGCGACCGTCCCGCACACGGCGATCACCGCGCTGGTGGCCGCCCATCCGCACCTGGCGCGCGCGCTGTGGTTTTCCACGCTGCTCGACGCGGCGATGCACCGCGAATGGATCTTCCGCCTCGGGCGGCTCAATGCCGAAGGGCGGATCGCGCACCTGATCTGCGAGCTGCTCGACCGGTTGCGTTTCGTGGACCTGTTCGACGGCCGGGTGCTGACGGTGCCCCTGCTCCAGCGCGACTATGCCGAGGCATGCGGCATCACCCCGGTCCACGCCAATCGCAGTTTCCGCATCCTCAAGGAACGCGGGCTCCTCTCCCCGCTGGGCGACGGCCAGCTCGACATCCACGACGAGGCGGGCCTGCGCGAAGTGGCGCAGTTCGACGCGTCCTATCTCTACGGCGAAGGGGACCTTGCCCCGGGCGCGCTCGACGACGCGTGATGCGGACCGGGCCGCCCGGCCCCATCCCCCCCGGCCCCGTTGGCCGCCGCCGGGTCCGGCCCGCGCCCCATCGTCCAGTTGCGGGCCAGGCGCACTTTCGGGTTGGGCGCGCACCAGATCTCCCCAGACGCGTCGAGCGCGGTGACCCAGATCAGGTCGTGTTCCGGGCCGTAATCGATCACCGCGAAGGCCAGGCCCGGCCCGCGTTCGATCACGTGGACGGGCAGCGGGGTCTGCAACTGGACGAACACGCGCCCTATCTCCGCGCGCCGCGGGCGGGGCAATACCGGCCGATCACCGCGCCGGCCCCGAAGGCTTCTCGATCCGGTAGTCGATCGGCTTGAACGTCCCCCCGTTGGAGGCATAGGCCGAACAGGCGGTCAGCCCGATCACCAGCGGCATCAGCGCGCGCAGCCGGATGCGGTCGCCCCGCTCGGTCGTCGGCGGCAGGACGGCGATGCGCCCGCTTTCGGGCTCCACCGGCACGTTCATGAACACGTTGAACGCGGTCGGGATCGCCTCTTCGCCGATCCCGTAAGGGGCCAGCGCCTCGGCCAGGTTGCCGAAGCACCCGCGATGTTCGGGCTTGTCGGGATAGAAATGCCGGAAAGTATCGACCGAACAGGGGGTGAGGAGGAAATCGTGCCGCCCGGCGGTGTCCTCGACGATCTCCAGCATCCTGCGCGACCGATTGGACCACAGGACATTGCCGGTCGTCAGGCTGATCGTTTCCTCGTAATCGAAGGTGCGGCCGTTCGAGATCGCCTCGCGCACGTCGTCGCGGGCATAGGCGAGCAGGTCGCTGACCTGGCCGCCATCGGGGTCGATCACGACCAGTTCGTCCCCCTGGTCGAGGACGAAGGCCGTGCCGCTGCGGGGCGCGATACGCTCCGTCATGCCGAGCGCGGATCGCGGAACGGGCACTGCCAGTCCTCGTCCACCTGGCGGCCCGAATACTGGCGCGCCTCGCTGCCTTCGCCGTGCCGCGCGAGCATCGGGTTGATCGACCCGGCCAGTTCCTCGTCGCGGGCGAGGATCCGCTCGCGCATCCGTTCATAGCGGTTGGCGGCACGCAACTGCTCGAACTGGTCGTGGAGGTTGAACACCAGCGTCGGGTGCGGGGTACGGCGCGCGGGCCGCGAGGCATTGGGATGCATCCCGACCACGAAATAGGCCTGCTTGCCGAACGAGAGCGAGAAGTGCGGATCGTCGGGATCGCTGCTGACGCTGTCGTCGTAAGGGTGCCCGATCCAGCCGTCCTTGTCGGAAAGCGACTGGAGCCGTTCCCACATCGCCCGCTCGAACGCCCGTTCGCTGAGGTCGCCGGGTTCGGAAAAGACGACCGCGAAACTGCGCAGCCCCTGCGGATCGCGGCTGTAGTCGGCGCTCCATTCCAGCAGCCTGCGGTGAATGCGCAAGTCGTCCCAGGCGCTGACGAGCGACCAGGCCGGCTCGATCTGCAAGGTTCCCTTGGCCAGCGCCGACTTCGCGCCGACGCAGGGGAAGTCCGATGCCGCGACATGTTCGCGGAGCGAATCTTCGAGGCGCGCGGCGTCCAGGGGGATGAGGGGTCGATCGAAATCGAGGGTCAGGGACATGCCCTAACTACTCGCAGGAAGCGCGCCGGGTTCCGCCGGCCGATTTTTATCAGTCGCGCGAACCCCTGCCGCGCGCGCGCATTCCCAGCCAGCGGCCCATGGCGAGGCAGGCCAGGCCCAGGCCGAAGAGCGACAGGCCGGAAGGTTCGGGCAACGCAACGGCCTCCGCCGCGGCGGCCGGTGTGGCGAGGAACAGCAGGAAGGCGGCGGGAAGGCGCATCGATCCTGCCCCTTGCCCGCCCCGCGCCGGCTGGCAAGCGCGCGATCGGCTGCGTCCCGAAGTGGAACTGGCCGGTTTGGAACTGGCCGAATCGGAACCGGCCCGTCCGGGGCTGGCTCCTACCGCGGCCGGCGCCAGCCTTCGCCGGACTGCCCGCGGGCGGGAATCCCCGCGGCGCGCAAGGCGGCCTGGGCTTCCGCGATCGAGTGCGTGCCGAAATGGAAGATAGAGGCCGCCAGGACCGCGCTGGCATGGCCCTGCCTCACCCCTTCGACCAGGTGGTCGAGCGTGCCGACCCCGCCGCTGGCGACGACCGGCACGCTGACCGAATCGGCGATCGCGCGGGTCAGCGCGAGGTCGTATCCGGCCTGCGTCCCGTCGCCGTCCATCGAGGTGACGAGCAGCTCGCCAGCGCCCAGTTCGGCCAGGCGGCGGGCATGGGCGACGGCATCGATCCCGGTCGCCCGACGGCCGCCGTGGGTGAAGACTTCCCAGCCGGATTCGGTCGCCCCCTCGCCCACGCGGCGCGCATCGACCGAGGCGACGCAGCACTGGCTGCCGAACCGCGCGGCGATTTCCCCGACCAGCTCGGGCCGGGCGACCGCGGCCGAGTTGACCGCGACCTTGTCCGCGCCCGCGAGCAGGAGCGCGCGGGCATCCTCCACCGTGCGGACCCCGCCGCCGACGGTGAAGGGCATGAAGCACACCTGCGCCGTGCGGCGCACGATGTCGAGCAGGGTCCCGCGCCCTTCGTGGCTGGCCGAGATGTCGAGGAAGCACAGCTCGTCCGCGCCCGCCGCGTCGTAGGCCTGGGCCTGCTCGACCGGGTCGCCGGCATCCTTCAGGTCGACGAAGTTCACGCCCTTGACCACGCGGCCGTCGGCCACGTCGAGGCAGGGGATCACGCGTACGCGAACGGTCATGCGCGGTTCGCCATCGCGATCGCGGCGGCGAGGTCCAGCCGCCCGTCGTAAAGCGCGCGGCCGGTGATCACGCCCTCGATCCCCTCATGCGCGTGGAGCGCGAGGAGGTGGATATCGTCGAGCCCCTTGACCCCGCCGCTGGCGATCACCGGGATATCGACCCGGCGCGCCAGATCGACCGTGGCATCGATGTTGCAGCCTTTCAGCAGCCCGTCGCGCCCGATGTCGGTGAACAGCAGGCTCGCGACCCCGGCATCCTCGAACCGGCGGGCGAGATCGACCATCGGCACGTCCGACACCGCGGCCCAGCCCTCGGTCGCGACCATGCCGTCGCGCGCGTCGACCGCGACCACGATCCCGCCGGGAAATTCGGCCGCCATGTCCTTCACGAACTGCGGGTCTTTCAGCGCGGCCGTGCCCATGACGATGCGCGCCACGCCCAGATCGAACCAGCCCGCGACCGCCTCGCGCGTGCGGATGCCGCCGCCGAGCTGGACGTACCCGGGAAAGGCGGCGACGATCGCTTCCACCGCCTCGCGGTTTTCGGCCCGGCCGGCGAACGACCCGTCGAGGTCGACGACGTGGAGATGCTGCGCCCCCGCCTCGGCGAACAGCATGGCCTGCGCGGCCGGATCGTCGCCGTAGACGGTGGCGCGGTCCATGTCGCCTTCGGCCAGGCGCACGACCTGGCCGGCCTTGAGGTCGATTGCGGGAAATACGATCACGGGCGCCACTCCAGGAAACGGGTCAGCAGGGCCAGCCCGTAGGCCTGGCTCTTTTCGGGATGGAACTGCACGCCCAGCAGGTTGTCGCGCGCGACCGCGGCGACGATCCCGCCGCCGTGGTCGGTCATCGCGGCAATCGCCTGCGGATCGTCGGCGGCGAAGTGATAGGAATGGAGGAAATAGGCCTCGCCCGCCTCGATCACCGGGCCTGCATGGGCCGTGGGGGCGACGTCGTTCCAGCCCATGTGCGGGACCTTGATCGCCGGGTCGGTCTGCTCGATCGCGCGCACTTCGCCCGCGATCCAGCCCAGTCCCACGGTCGTGCCGTGTTCCAGCCCGCGATCGGCCAGCAGCTGCATCCCGACGCAGACCCCCAGGAACGGCACGCCTCCCGCCCGGACGCGCTCTTCCAGCGCATCGACCAGGCCGGGAATCGCGCGCAGCCCGCCAGCGCAGGCGGCGAACGAGCCGACGCCGGGCAGGACCACCCGGTCCGCCGCGCGCACCGCGTCCGGCTCCGCCGTCACCCGGACCCGCGCGCCGACGGTGCGCAGCGCGTTTTCGACCGAGTGCAGGTTGCCGGCGCCGTAATCGATCAGCGCGACCGATTCAGCCACCGAGAATGCCCTTGGTGCTGGGGACCGCCCCGCCCTTGCGCGGATCGACCTCGACCGCGGCGCGCATGGCCCGGGCGAAGCCCTTGTAGATCGCCTCGCAGATATGGTGGTTGTTCTGGCCGTAGAGCAGCTCGACATGCAGGGTGAGGCCCGCCGCCTGGGCGACCGACTGGAACCAGTGTTCGATCAGCTCGGTATCCCATTCGCCCAGCCGCTGCTGGGTGAAACCGGCCCGCCAGGCGAGGTAGGGCCGCCCGGAAATGTCGAGCGCGACCCGCGCCAGCGTCTCGTCCATCGGCGAATAGGCATGGCCGTATCGCGCGATCCCCGCCTTGTCGCCCAGCGCCTGGGCGAGCGCCTGGCCCAGCGCGATCGCGCTGTCCTCGGTCGTGTGGTGCTGGTCCACGTGCAGGTCGCCGGCGACCTTCATCGTCACGTCGATCAGCGAATGCTTGGCGAACTGTTCGACCATGTGATCGAGGAACCCGATCCCCGTGGACACCGCATAGGTGCCCGTCCCGTCGAGGTTCACCTCGATCTCGATGGCGGTTTCCGCCGTCTTCCGCTCGATCCTGCCAGTACGCATGCCAGCGGCGCTATACGCAAGGCTGGGCACGGCGCAAGCATTGGCGCTTGACCGGCGGGCCGAGGGCCGCCACCAAGCGGGCAAGATGAGCGACGAAACACCCGACAGCCTGATCCCTTACGACGAGATCGTCCAGGAGGCGCTGCGTGCCGTGGTCGGCCGCGTGCTGGGCGAGATCCAGGCCGGCGGCGGCGAGCTGCCCGGCAACCACCATTTCTACATCACGTTCAAGACCCATGCGCCCGGCGTGACGATCCCGGCCCACTTGCGCGAACGGTTCCCCGACGAGATGACGATCGTCCTGCAGAACAAGTTCTGGGATCTCGCGGTGGACGAGGCCGGCTTTACCGTCGGGCTCAGCTTCAACCAGGTCCCGGCCAAGCTCGACATTCCCTTCTCCGCGATCACGGCCTTCGTCGATCCGGCGGTCGATTTCGGCCTCCAGTTCCAGGCCAGCGTGGCCGACATGGCGCCCGAGGCGCACGACGATGCCGAGAACGACGGCCCGGAACAGCGCGACGAGCCGGCCGTTACCGGTAGCGAGGACGGCTCCAACGTCGTCACGGTCGATTTCGGCCGCAAGAAGTAAGGCGACCGGGCCACCTTCCACCCGGCCGCGGTGAAAGGGCGCAAGGACATGGCAAGAACCAACGGATCTGGTACGAAAGCGTCGGGCGGGAAGCACGCGACCGACCGGCTGGGCGCGGCGATCGACGCGGCCGGCGACCGGATGAATCCCGGCAACCGCGAAGTGGCCGGCCCCAGCCCCAACCCCGCGACCAACCTCCTCATCCACGATGTCCTGCTGCGCAGCGGCGGCCGCCTCCTGCGGCTCGGGCTGGAGAAGGGCCTGCTCAGCAACCGTTACGGCGGATCGCAGGCCAAGCAGATGGTCGAAAACCGCACGATGGTGCAGACCCTGGCGACATTCGCGATCGCGCGGCTCGCGACCCGTTCGATCCCCGGGGCCATCGTCGTCGGCGGGGGCCTCGTCGCCAAGACCCTGCTCGATCGGCGCCAGTCGCGCCACGGCGCACGGCGCAAGGGCGACCGGGCGCTGCGCGAACAGGCGAAAGAGGACTGATCTCCCCCCGCGGGCTTGATTTCGCGCCATCGCTCGGCGCATGAGCGCGCATGGCCGATCACGACACGCTCCACCGCCGCGGACTCATGTTCATCCTCTCCTCTCCCTCGGGCGCGGGGAAGACGACGATATCGCGCATGCTGCTGGAAGCCGACGACGAGATCCGCCTCTCGGTCTCCGCCACCACGCGGCCGATGCGCCCGGGGGAGATCGACGGGGTCCATTACCACTTCGTGTCCGATGCCGCGTTCGATCGCATGATCGAGGAAGACGACTTCTACGAGTGGGCGCATGTCTTCGATCACCGCTACGGCACGCCCAAGGGCCATATCCGCGCCGGGCTGAAGGAAGGGCAGGATTTCCTGTTCGACATCGACTGGCAGGGCACGCAGCAACTTTACCAGAAGGACCAGCAGGACGTCGTGCGCGTCTTCATCCTGCCGCCCAGCCTCGACGAGCTGCACCGCCGGCTCAAGGCCCGCGCGACCGACAGCGACGAAGTGATCGACGGGCGGATGGAACGCGCCCGGGCGGAAATCAGCCACTGGGACGGCTATGACTACGTCGTGGTCAACGACGACGTGGACCAGTGCTTTGCCAAGGTGCGCGAGATCCTCCACGCCGAGCGCATGAAACGCGCCCGCCAGACCGGGCTGATCGGCTTCGTCCGCGAACTGATGAACTAGCGCGCGGATCGCGGCGGCGACCCGCCTCTGGCACATTTTCCTTGACATTTATAACCGTTTTGGTTATGTGGTGAGGGCCAGTCCAGGCTGGCTACAGCGACGGGGGCAAAGCGTGTACGCGTCACGTCTGGCCGCTTCGTCCATACGGCCGGTGCCTCGGGGGGCTAGTGACCGCTCGATAAAGCACCCCTGTGCCGGAATGCGAGGACTATTCGTAACGGGGCATGTCCCTTGCCCGGCCCGCGGCGGACCTCAACGCCGCGAGCCTTTCCAGGGGACGCTCCCGGGATAGCCTCTGGCGGACAGGGCAAGCGCGAGCCCTGGCCCTGTCCGCGCCTCGCATTCCTCGAAGGGCCGAGCGGGAGGTTGAAGGCAACCCCTCCCGCCACTCGCAAGGATGTTGCCAAGGCAACCCTGTGACGCCCAGGTGGCAATCCTGTGATGCCCAGGCGGCACCGGCCGGTTCCGTCCGCTTGCCTTTCCTCCCGGCGTAACCGTCCGCACGCGCCAGCGGATGACCGGGCGTGGGCACCCTCCGCAGGGGAAGATACTCCACCCGTGAGTTCCTGCGAAAGCAGGAACCCAGCCCCAGCCCCAGCGCCCGCCGTCCTGGGCTCCTGCTTTCGCAGGAGCTCGCGTTGCGGGGAAGATGGAACGGGGTGCCGCCCGCTTGCCTGCCAGGACGATGGCTCAACCCTCCCGAGTTCCTGCGAAAGCAGGAACCCAGCCCCAGCCCCAGCGCCCGCTATCCTGGGCTCCTGCTTTCGCAGGAGCTCGCGTTGCGCGGAGAGGGGAACGGGATGCCGCTCCCTGCCTGCCAGGACGATGGCTCGACCCTCCCGAGTTCCTGCGAAAGCAGGAACCCAGCCCCAGCCCCAGCGCCCGCCGGCCTGGGCTCCTGCTTTCGCAGGAGCTCGCTTTGCGGGGAGCGTGCCGTCCCGCCGCCCCCACCCGTCATGCTGAACGTGTTTCAGCATCCATCGCGCCGCCCGGCACCGCCGGTGCGGGAGGAGGAATGCCCCCCCCGAACCACGTTCAGGGTGACGGCGTTTCGAGCGTTCGGACCTGCCCCGACAGCTCAGCCGGGCTGGGCGAAGTGGCTGGGCAGCAGCGCGTTGACGATGCCGCCGTCGACCGTCAGCGTTTCGCCGATCGTGTAGTCGCCCGCGCGGCTGGCGAGGTAGACCGCGGTGCCGCCCATGTCGAACTTGTCGCCCACGCGCCGGCTGGGAATGCCGGCGGCCGATTCCTCCTCGTGGTCGCGCGCGGCGCGGTTCATGTTCGAGGGGAAGGCCCCGGGCGCGAGACTGGTGACATAGACGTGATCCCGCACCAGCCGCGCGGCCATGCGCCGGGTCAGGTGGATCAGCGCCGCCTTCGATGCCTGGTAGGGATAGGTTTCCCACGGGTTCACCCGCTGCCCGTCGATCGAGGTGATGTTGATCACCTTCGCCGGGCGCTCCGCGCTGGCCGCCGCGGTCAGCAGGCCGTGCAGCTTCTGGGTCAGGAAGAACGGCGTCTTGACGTTCAGGTCCATCACCTTGTCCCACCCGCTTTCGGGGAACTCGGTATAGTCCGCGCCCCAGGCCGCGCCGGCATTGTTGACGAGGATGTCGAGCCTGCTCTCGCGGCCCGCGATCTCGGCCACCAGTTCCTCGATCCCTTCCATCGTCGAGATGTCGCCCTGGATCGGCACGACTTTCTCGCCCATCTGCTCCGCCGCTTCGTGCAGCTCGCCGCCCTTGCGCGCGGTGATGTAAACCTTGTCGATCCCGGCGGCGAGGAAGCCTTCGACGATCATCCGGCCGATCCCGCGGCTGCCGCCGGTCACCAGCGCGATACGCCCCTTGAGGCTGAACAGGTCTTCGAGGGTCATGAATGTCTCTCCTGGTTGCCGCTCCCGCCTGCGGGCGGGGAGCGAGGCCGGGCAGCCTGCCCGGTCGCGGCGGGGCGGGCCGGCCGGCCCTGCCCCGGCCCCTCCCGCGATCGGGAGGGGATGGTATCAGTAGCCCGACAGCTCCGCCACGCGGCCCGCGTGGTAGTGCACGTCGCCGAGGAATTCGGCCAGCGCGCGGTCGCGCTTCATGTAGAGGCCGATGTCGTATTCGTCGGTCATGCCGATGCCGCCGTGCATCTGCACCCCTTCCTTCACCGCAAGGCCGGCGGCCTTGCCCACCTTGGCCTTGGCGACCGAGGCCATCAGCGAGGCGTTCTGCGCCCCGGCATCGAGCAGCTGCTGCGCCTTGATCGTCACCGCTCGGGCAATCTCGACCTCGGAATAGAGGTGCGCGGCGCGGTGCTGCAACGCCTGGAACTCGCCGATCAGCTTGCCGAACTGCTTGCGCTGCTTGAGGTAATCGACCGTCATGTCCATCGCGCCGCGGGCCACGCCGACCCCCTCGGCAGCGGCGCCCACGCGCCCGGCGTCGAGCATCCGGTTGAGCACTTCGCGCCCGCCGTCGACTTCGCCGATCACGGCATCGCCGTCGAGCTCCACCCCGTCGAGCGTCAGGTGGCTCGCCATCGCGCTGTCCACCAGCCGCACCGAATCGTGGTTCAGCCCGGCCGCGTCCTTCGGCACCGCGAACAGGGTCACGCCGTCGGCATCGTCGTCGGCGCCCGAAGTGCGCGCGGCGACGACGATCATGTCCGCGCTCGCGCCCTGGACGACGAAGTCCTTGCGGCCCGAGAGGCGGAAGCCGTTGCCCGATTTCTCGGCCCGGGTCGCGATCCGTTCGGGCCGGTGCTTCGCGCCTTCGTCGATCGCGACGGCGAACACGCTCTCGCCCGCGATCAGCCCGGGCAGGTAGCGGCCGCGCAAGTCGTCGCCCGCCTGGCCCAGCGCGGTCGCGGCGACGACCGAGCTGGTCAGGAACGGCGACGGCGTGAGGTTGCGGCCGATCTCCTCCAGCACGATGCCCGCCTCGACATGGCCCATGCCCAGGCCGCCGTCGGCCTCGGGCACGAGGATGCCGGTGAAACCCATTTCGGCCATCTGCTTCCACAGCGCGTGGCCGAAGCCGTCCTTGCATTCGCGGTCGCGCCAGTGGCGCAGCTGCTTCGCGATCGCGCCTTCCTCGGCCATGAACTGGCTGGCGGTATCGGCGAGCATCGTCTGATCGTCATCGTGATAGAGCGGCATTTCTTTCTCCCTGGCCCCCTCCCACCTGCGTGGGGGAGCGAGACCTGCGCTTGCGCAGCAAGCCCTGATAGCGGCGGGGTGGGCTTGCTGGCCGAGGCCCACCCCCGGCCCCTCCCGCAGGCGGGAGGGGAAATCGGTTCAAGCCCCCGGCAGCTCCAGAATACGCTTGGCGATGACGTTGAGCATGACTTCGCTCGTCCCGCCCTCGATCGAATTGGCCTTGGTCCGCAGCCACGACCGCGCGGCCGCGCCGCCGCGCGATTCCTCGCTGTCCCATTCGAGCGCGGCCGACCCGCCGGCCGCCATCAGAAGCTCGTGCCGGCGCTTGTTCAGCTCGGTCCCGGCGTATTTCATCATGTTCGGCTGCGCCGGGTGCGCCTTGCCGACCTTGATCTCGTCGAGGAACTTCTCCCCCATCGCGGAAAAGGCCAGGGCGTCGACGTCGAACATCGCCAGCTCTGCGCGCAGGACCGGGTCCGGCTCGCCCGCCTGGCGCTTCAGCATCGCGCCGATGCCCGCGCCGCGTTCGGAGTTGTCGGCGCCCGAAATCATCTCGCGCTCGTGCCCCAGCAGGTACTTGGCCACGTCCCAGCCGCGGTTGATCTCGCCAACGTACTGGTCCTTCGGCACCTTCACGTCGTCGAAGAACGTCTCGCAGAACGGGCTGTTGCCGCTGATCAGCAGGATCGGCTTGGTCGAGACGCCGGGCGACTCCATGTCGAACAGCATGAAGGTGATGCCCTGGTACTTGTTCGTCTTGTCGGTGCGGACGAGGCAGAAGATCCAGTCCGCCTTGTCGGCATAGCTGGTCCAGATCTTCTGGCCGTTGACGACCCAGTGATCGCCCTTGTCCTCGCCAAACGTCTGCAGGCTGACGAGGTCGGAGCCCGAGCCCGGCTCCGAATAGCCCTGGCACCAGCGGATCTCGCCGCGGGCGATCTCGTTCAGGTACTTGCGCTTCTGTTCCTCGGTGCCGAATTTCAGCAGCGCCGGGCCGAGCATCCAGATGCCGAAGCTCGACAGCGGCGGGCGGGCGTTGATGCGCGCCATTTCCTCGCGCAGGACCTTGGCCTCGGCCGGGGAGAGCCCCGCCCCGCCATATTCGCGCGGCCAGGCCGGGACGGTATAGCCCTTGTCGCGGCAGGCCTCGAACCAGGCCTTCTGCGCCTCGCTCTTGAACGTGGCCTTGCGGCCGCCCCAGTACACGTCGTCCTCGCCCTGCACGGGCTCGCGCATCTCGGGCGGGCAATTGGCTTCGAGCCAGGCGCGCGTCTCGGCGCGAAAGGTGTCCAGATCCGACATTTCAGGCATGCTCCTCTCGGGAAAACGGGGACGGTCGAATGCCGCCAGCTTTACGTGCAGGTTAAGGTGATTCGGCCCCGGACCGCAAGCGCGATCGTGCCGTTCCGCCATGCCGTAACGTCATCACAAGCGCGTTGACGCAAGTTTACCTTCCCGTAAGCTCAGGGGCCGAAATCGGGAGGAGAGGCCTGCATGATCGATCGAGCCCTGACGGGCCCCGCGACGCCCCGTGCGGCCCGCACCCCTGCGCCAATCGCGGCCCCGATCCCGGCCCAACCCGCGGCCCGGTTCTCGGGCACGCGACGGGCGGCGTCGCGGGCATGAGCGCGCCGGCAAGGAGCGGCCCGCTGCCGATGCGGATCAAGCTGGCGAACGGCGTCGGCTCGATCGCCTTCGGGGTGAAGGACAACGGTTTTTCCGTCTTCCTGCTGACGTTCTACAACCTCGTCCTGGGGATGGAGGCCTGGCTGGTCAGCCTCGCGCTGGTCCTGGCGCTGATCGTCGATGCCTTCGTCGATCCGCTGCTGGGCAACCTGTCGGACCGCACTTATTCGCGCTGGGGCCGGCGCCTGCCCTGGCTCTACCTCGCCCCGCTGCCGCTGGGCATCGCCTGGTACGTGCTGTGGTCGCCGCCGGTCGACGGGCCGCCCAGCTTCGCCCTCCTGCTGGGCATGGCGATCGTGATCCGCCTGCTGCTGTCCGCCTGCGAAGTCCCCTCGGCCGCGCTCGTGCCCGAGCTGACGCGCGATTACGACGAACGCACGACGCTGTTCCGCTATCGCTACCTGTTCGGCTGGACCGGCGGGCTCGCCCTGCTGTTCCTGACCTACAGCGTGTTCCTGAGCGAGAGCCTGCTCGACCGCGACGGCTATCGCACCTACGGCCTCGTCGGGGCGGTCGTGATCGTCGTCACCACCCTGCTTTCCGCGCTGGGCCAGCACAAGTTCGTCGCCCGCTATCCCGACGCGCGGCCGCCGCGCTTCCACCTGCGGACCGCCTTCGCCGAGATCGCCGAATCGTTCTCCGAGCGCGCCTTCCTGATCTTCGCGCTGGGGGCCGTCGCCGCCTACATCACCCAGGGGATGACGTTCGCGCTGTCCAATTACCTGTTCTATTTCGTGTGGGAGTTCACCGAGAGCGCGCTGGCGATCTATCCTTTCGTGCTTCTCGCCAGCGTCATCGTCGTGTTCCTGTCGCTGGGCGCGCTTCATCGCCGGTTCGGCAAGATCCGCGTGGCTTCGGGCGCGACGATCCTGGGCGCGGCGTTCTGGCTGATCCCCTACGGCCTGCGGCTGGCCGGGATGTGGCCCGAAGTCGGCGGCACCGCGTCCACCGCGATGCTGTTCGCGTTCGTTCTGGTCAGCAACTGTTTCACGGTGATGGTGCTGGTTTCGGCATCGTCGATGGTCGCCGAAATCGTCGAAGCGTTCGAAGAACGCACCGGCCGCCGGGCGGAAGGGGCGTTCTATTCGGGCAACTGGTTCGTGCAGAAATGCGCGACGGGCCTGGGCATTCTCAGCGCCGGGATCATCGTCTCGCTCTCCGGCCTGCCGACCGACGCCACCCCCGGCAGCGTGGCCGAGCCGGTGATCGACGCGGTGATCGTGCAATATTGCGTGATGATCGCCCTGCTCGGCGCCTTCTCCGCCTGGTGGCTGGCCCGTTTCCCGATCGACCGCGCCGATCACGAGGCGCGGCTGGCCGCGCTCGACGCCGCGGCGCGCGCCGATCCCGAGGCCGGGGGCGGCACGCCATGACCCGGTCACCCGCGATTGCAGCTTGGCGCGGGCACGCGCCTCTGCCAGTTTCACACCGCAACGAAACGAGATCCTAGAGAGGAACGGCTAGCAAGATGGACTTCGAACCCACCGAGAGGCAGCAGTACTGGCGCGACCGCGTGCGCGACTTCATCGAGACGAACGTGCGCCCCAATGCCGAGACTTACGCCCGCCAGGATGCCGAGGGCGATCGCTGGAAAGTGATCCCGATCGTCGAAGACATGAAGGCCAAGGCCAAGGCGCAGGGCATCTGGAACCTGTTCATGCCCCCGCAGGGCCAGCTGAGCCACGTGGACGACACGTTCGAGTTCGACGGCCCGGGCCTGACCAACCTCGAATATGCGCTCTGCGCCGAGGAAATGGGCCGGATCGGTTGGGCCAGCGAAGTGTTCAACTGCTCCGCCCCCGATACCGGCAACATGGAAGTGTTCCACCGCTACGGCACGCGGGCGCAGAAGGACCAGTGGCTCAAGCCGCTGATGGAGGGGGAAATCCGCTCCGCCTTCCTGATGACCGAGCCCGGCGTTGCCAGTTCCGACGCGACCAATATCGAAACCCGGATCGAACGCGACGGCGATCACTACGTGATCAACGGGCGCAAGTGGTGGTCCTCGGGCGCAGGCGACCCGCGCTGCAAGGTCGCGATCGTCATGGGCAAGACCGATTTCAACGCCCAGCGCCACGCGCAGCAATCGATGATCGTCATGCCGCTCGATGCCGAAGGAGTCACGATCGAGCGCCACCTGCCGGTGTTCGGTTACGACGATGCGCCCCACGGCCACATGGAAATCGCGCTGGAAAACGTGCGCGTGCCGGCGGAAAACCTGCTGCTGGGCGAAGGGCGCGGGTTCGAGATCGCGCAGGGCCGCCTCGGCCCGGGCCGCATCCACCACTGCATGCGCACGATCGGGGTCGCGGAAGAGGCGCTGGCCCGGATGTGCGAGCGGCTGCAGGCGCGCGAGGCGTTCGGCAAGCCGATCTACAAGCACTCGGTCTGGGAAGAGCGGGTCGCCCGCGCGCGGATCGACATCGAGATGACGCGCCTGCTGTGCCTGAAGGCGGCGGACATGATGGACAAGGTCGGCAACAAGACCGCCAAGCAGGAAATCGCCATGATCAAGGTCCAGGCGCCGAACATGGCGCTGAAGATCATCGACGACGCGATCCAGGCCCACGGCGGCGGCGGGGTGTCGAACGACTTCGGCCTCGCCAAGGCCTATGCCCACCAGCGCACGCTGCGCCTGGCGGACGGGCCGGACGAAGTCCACGCGCGGTCGATCGCGCGGATGGAGTTCGCCAAGCACTCCCCCCAGCCGGCCAGCGACGCGGTCAGCTCGGGCGACATGGGGGCCACGCGCTGATGGCGAAGGCGGCAATCCTCGAAAAGCCCGGCGAAGGGCTGGTGATCGGCGAGATCGCGGTGGCCGACCCGCTGCCGCACGAGGTGCTGATCGACACGCGGGCCTGCGGCCTGTGCCATTCGGACCTGCACTTCATCGACGGCGCCTATCCCCACGCCCTGCCGCTCGTGCCCGGGCACGAGGCGGCCGGCGTGGTGCGCGCGGTCGGCAGCGAGGTGAAGACGGTGAAGCCGGGCGATCACGTGGTCACCTGCCTCAGCGCCTTCTGCGGCCACTGCGAATTCTGCGTGACCGGGCGCATGGCGCTGTGCCTGGGCGGCGATACCCGGCGCGGGAAAGGGCAGGCCCCGCGCCTGACCCGCGACGGGGGGGAGCCGGTGATGCAGTTGCTGAACCTGTCCGCCTTCGCCGAACAGATGCTGATCCACGAGCACGCCTGCGTCGCGATCGACAAGGACATGCCGCTCGATCGCGCCGCGGTGATCGGCTGCGCGGTCACGACCGGCGCGGGCGCGGTGTTCAACGCCTGCAAGCTGGTGCCGGGCGAAACGGTCGCGGTGATCGGCTGCGGCGGCGTGGGCCTGGCGACGGTCAACGCCGCCCGGATCGCCGGGGCGGGGAAAGTGATCGCGGTCGATCCCCTGCCCGAAAAGCGCGCGCTGGCCGAAACGCTGGGCGCGACGCACACGGTCGATGCCCTGGCCGACGACGCGGCCGAACAGGTCGTGCGCATTTCGGGCGACGGCGTCGATCACGCGATCGAGGCGGTCGGGCGCCAGGCGAGCGCCGATCTCGCGGTCAAGGTCCTGCGGCGCGGCGGGACGGCGACGATCCTCGGCATGATGCCGCTCGACTGCAAGGTCGGCCTCGGCGCGATGGACCTGCTCTCGGGCAAGAAGCTGCAAGGCGCGATCATGGGGATGAACCACTTCCCGGTGGACCTGCCGCGGCTGGTCGATTTCTACATGCGCGGGCTGCTGGATCTCGACACGATCATTGCCGAGCGCATCCCGCTGGAGGAGATCAACGCCGGGTTCGACAAGATGCGCGCCGGGCACAGCGCCCGCAGCGTGATCGTGTTCGACTAGCGGCGAACGCCAAGGCGGCGAAAAGACCCGGCGGGGCGGCGGCAGGTTCCGCCGCCCCGCCCCAAGGGACGAGGTGAAATGGCCGAAATCGATTACGAGAAGGAAATGGTGGGCACGATCGCCGTGCCCGAGCGCGACCGGCTGGACGAGGCCGCGCTGACCGCGTGGATGGAGGCGAACGTCGCCGGCTTCGCCGGGCCGGTTTCGCTGTCCAAGTTCAAGGGCGGCCAGTCGAACCCGACCTACCGCGTGGACACGCCGGGGCGGTCTTACGTCCTGCGGCGCCAGCCGTTCGGCAAGCTCCTGCCCAGCGCGCACGCGGTGGACCGCGAATACAAGGCCATGTCCTCGCTGGGGCCCACCGGCTTCCCCGTGCCGCGGACTTACGGCCTGTGCGAAGACCCGGAGGTGATCGGGTCGAAGTTCTTCGTGATGGATCTCGCCGATGGCCGTTCCTTGTGGAACGGGGCGCTGCCCGGCTGCACGCCGGACCAGCGGCGCGAGATCTACCACGCGATGATCGACACGATCGCCGATCTCCACCTGAAGGACCCGCAGGCCATCGGCATGGGCGATTTCGGCAAGCCGGCCGATTACTGCGCGCGCCAGATCGCCCGCTGGACCAAGCAGTATCGCCTTTCGGAAACCGAGCCGCTGCCCAAGATGGACCGGCTGATCGAATGGCTGCCGCAGACCGTCCCGCCGCAGCATGAATCGAGCGTGGTCCACGGCGACTACCGGCTCGACAACATGATCTTCCACAAGACCGAAAACCGCGTGATCGCCGTGCTCGACTGGGAGCTTTCGACGCTGGGCGACCCGGTGGCCGACTTCGCCTACCTCATGCTCAACTGGTACAGCCCGGCCGACGGGCGGGCGGGCCTGGGCGGGCTTGACCTCGCGGCGCTGGGCATTCCCACGGTCGATCAGGCGGTCGATCGCTATGTCGCGCGCACCGGCTACCCGGTTCCGCCGATGGACTGGTACTTCGCCTACAACCTGTTCCGGCTGGCGGGGATCATGCAGGGGATCAAGAAGCGCGTGATCGACGGCACGGCCTCCTCCGCCCATGCGAAGACGATGTCCGAACGCGTCGGGCCGCTGGTCGATCGCGCCTATCAATTCGCGCAAGCAGCGGGCCTGGATTAGCTTTCTTGCCGCGCGGACGCGGGGCCGCTAGCAGCCGGGGCCAACTGCAACCGACCGGAGCGCCGCCATGTCCGCCGAACTCGAATCCGCCATCGAAGCCGCCTGGGAAAACCGCGCCGAGGTCGGCCCCGGCTCGACCGCCATCCGCGACCGGGTCGAAGCCGCGATCGAGCTGATCGACAGCGGCAAGGCCCGCGTGGCGGAGCCTGACGGGGAAGGCGGCTGGAAGGTCAACCAGTGGCTGAAGAAGGCCGTCCTCCTCAGCTTCCGCCTGCGCGACAACGCGGTGATCGAAGGCGCGGTGGGCGCGCCCGCCTACGACAAGGTGCCGAGCAAGTTCGATGGCTGGGACGAAGGCCGCTTCGCCGCCGGCGGCTTCCGCGTCGTGCCCGGCGCGATCGTGCGCCGCGGCAGCCATATCGGCAAGGGCGTGGTGCTGATGCCCAGCTTCGTCAACATCGGGGCCTATGTCGGCGACGGCACGATGGTCGATACCTGGGCATCGGTCGGCAGCTGCGCGCAAGTGGGCAGCAATTGCCACATTTCCGCCGGCGCCGGAATCGGCGGCGTGCTCGAGCCGCTGCAGGCGAACCCGACCATCATCGGCGACAACTGCTTCATCGGCGCGCGCTCCGAAATCGTCGAAGGGGTCATCGTCGGCGAAGGCAGCGTGGTCGCGATGGGCGTGTTCATCACCCAGTCGACCAAGATCGTGGACCGCGCGACCGGCCGGATCACCCGCGGCGCGATCCCGCCCTACTCGGTCGTCGTGCCCGGCACCCTGCCCGATCCCGACGGCGGCCCGTCGCTGGCCTGCGCGGTGATCGTGAAGACCGTCGACGCGCAGACCCGCGCGAAGACCGGGATCAACGACCTGCTGCGCGACTGACGCCCCGGCGCGGGGCACGCCCCCGCGCACGGAACAGGAACATTCGCCCTTCCCGTGCGTAGTTGGCCCATCTGGGTCGCGTTTACGGGAGCAAGAACGATGGAACGACGGGGCGACGAAGTTCACATGAACGAAACCGAGGCGAGCGGCGGCTCGAAGGAAGGCGTCGTGCGCTGGGTCCTGATCGTCGGCACTTTCCTCGCGATTGCGGCGCTCACCGTGATCTGGGTCACCGGCGCCCTGACCCAGGGCGACGTCGAGAGCGAGGGCAATGTCAGCGGCCGGATCGAGGCCCAGGAACGCGACACCGACACCGACAGCATCGTCGACGATCGCTTCGAGGATATCGAGGGCGCGGTAGAAGGCAACGACAGCCCGGCGGACGACCCGGGCCGCGTCGGCACCTGATCCGCGCCGGGGGCCGACCCCCGGCCCGATTACAGGAGGAGCTGGCCATGCCCGCCCAATCGAAAGCCCAGCAGAAGGCGGCCGGTGCCGCGCTTTCCGCCAAGCGCGGGGAGACGAAAGTGTCCGACCTGCAGGGCGCGTCGAAACAGATGTACGATTCGATGAGCGAGAGCGAACTGGAAGAGCTCGCGGAAACCGATCGCGAGGGCCTGCCCGACAGGAAGTCCGACTGACCCTCGCGCTGCCGCCCTCGCCCGGCGGTTACGATGCCGGGGTTTCGATCGGGTCCATGTCCGCCTGGGCCGCGGCGACCGCTTCGGCCTGCCGCATCGCGCGCAGGACATTGCCCATCGCGATCTTTTCCAGGTCCGCCTGGCTATAGCCGCGGCGCGCCAGTTCGACGAACAGCGCCGGGTATCCCGAAACGTCCTCCATCCCCTGCGGGCCGGTGGGCATCCCGTCGTAATCGCCGCCGATGCCGATATGGTCGATCCCCGCCACCTGGCGGACGTGATCGATATGATCGGCCATGTCGGCGATCGTCGCGGTCGGCGCGGGGTTCGCCGCGTCCCATGCCTCGAGCGCGGCGGCGGCGCTGTCCGGCTGCCCCTGCCAGAGCGATTCCAGCCGCGCCCGCTCCGCCTGCCGGCGGGCGTTCCACTGCCGCATGTCCTCGCTCAGGTAACCCGGCAGGCCGACGACCATGACCACGCCGCCGTTTTCCGGCAGGCGACGGAGGATCGAATCGGGCACGTTGCGCGCGTGGCCGTTGATCGCCCGCGCGCCCGAGTGGCTGAAGATCACCGGCGCGCTCGCGATATCGAGCACGTCGGCCATCGTCGCTTCGCTGACGTGGCTGAGATCGACCAGCATGCCGAGCCGGTTCATCTCGCGCACGACCTGGCGGCCGAAATCGGTCAGCCCGCCGTGCTCGGGATCGTCGGTGGCGCTGTCCGCCCAGGGCGTGTTGCGCGAATGGGTGAGCGTCAGGTAGCGCGCGCCGATCGCGTACATCTGGCGCAGGACGGCCAGGCTGGAGCCGATCGAATGGCCGCCTTCCATCCCCATCAGCGACGCGATCCGCCCTTCGCGCACCGCGCGCTCGACGTCGTCGGCGGTCAGCGCCAGCGCCAGGTCGTCGGGATAGCGATCGATCAGCCGGCGGGTGACGTCGATCTGCTCGATCGTCGCCTGGACGGCTTCCGGCTCCTCCATCGCGGGCGAGACGTAGACCGACCAGAACTGCGCCCCGACCTTGCCTTCGCGCAGGCGCGTGAGGTCGGTATGCATCGTGCTCCCGTCCTCGGCGCCGGTATCGGTCGTGTCGACGAAGTCGAAATCGGCGATCATGTTCTGCAGGCGCGCGCGCAGCTGGATCGGCACGTCGTTGTGCCCGTCGAACACGGGCGCGGCCTCCAGCGCGGCCTCGGCGACCTGTTCGGGCGTCTGCGCCAGCGCCGCGGGCGCGAGGGCCATCGCGGCGAAGGCCAGCGTGCCGGGGACCAGGGTATTCGGGCGCAGCGAAGACAACAGTTTCATTCCGATCCTTCCACTCTTTCGGCGAGTGCCATGGCGGCCGCCGGTGCGCGTTCCTTCGCGCCGTTGATCATGAAGGCGAAGACATCCCCGCCACCGCCGGCGCTGTCGCCCGGATCGCCTGCATATGGCAACCCCTCGGGCGCCGCGCCTTCCGACCAGGCGCGGCACATCGCGGCGATCCGTTCCAGCCCGGCCTCGTCGTACCCGGTCGCGATCTCGCTCCGCATCTGCTGGCATCGCAGGTAGGCGAAGTCCGCCGTGCGGTCGGCGATCCGGGGCCGCCCCTCGTCTTCCGACCAGACGATCGCGACCCCGGCGTCGCGCGCGAGATCGACGAAGGCCGGGCAGGCGAAGCTCTCGTGCCCTGCCTCGATCGCGTGGCGCAGCGGCAGCCCCGCGGTCTCGCGGGGCAGGAGGGCGAGGAAGGCGGCGATCTCGTCGCGGTCGAACCGCTTGGTCTTCGCCAGTTGCCACAGCACGGGGCCCAGGCGGTCGCCCAGTTCGGCGATGCCCTGGGCGACGAACGTGTCGACCGATTCCCCGGCCTGCGACAAGTCCTTGCGATTGGTGACGTAGCGCGATCCCTTGATCGCGAAGACGAAGCCGGGCGGGGTCTCCTCGCGCCAGCGGGCGAAGCTTTCCGGTTTCTGCAGGCGGTAGAACGTGCCGTTGATCTCGATCGCGCCCACCCGCCGCGCGGCATGGGAAAGCTCGTCCGCCTGGCGCAGCCCGTCGGGATAGAAGGCGCCCTTGCGCCAGTCGGGATATGTCCAGCCGCCGATGCCGGTCCGGATCGTCATAGGCCCTCGCCCGCTTCCCGCCGGGGCGCCGCGTATGCCGCGACGGGGATCGGCCGGGCACGATCGCCCCGGCCCCTCGCGCGCGGGGGGCGCCCCCGCGCGGCAATCCGGCGGCGCGCGCGACGAAGGCGCCGCGCCGCCGGCAAACGCGATCAGCTGAGGTGCTTCGACACCGCGGCCGTCATCTTGAACATGGAGATCTGCGAATTGCCGATCACCGCGCCCAGCTTGGCGTCGGGATTGATCATCCGCTTGTCCTGCGAATCCTGCAGGTTGTTGGCCTTGATGTAGTCCCACACCTTGGAGGTGACCTGGGCGCGCGTCATCGGCCCCTTGCCGACCACGTTCTCAAGGTCCGATGAGAGATTCACCGGCTTCTGCAGTGCATTGTTCTTGCCAGCCATTTTAAGGTCCTTTCCTTCTTGGCTTGTTGCTGGTTACACGAAATCGTCTTCGTCCCAAGCCCCTTCCCCTGCATCCTCCGGCTGGCGCTTGTACTTCCCGGTCAGGACCGCCGCGGCGACGACGTGGTTTTCCATCGTCTTCACCAGGTCTTCCCGGCTCGCGCCGGGCATCAGGGTCAGCGGCAGGTCCAGCGCGAAAAGCTGGAACACGTATCTATGGGCCTCGTCCTCGGGCGGAGGCTCCGGCAGGAGCCATTCGGAGTTGCGGTGGGCATTCTTCCCCACCCGCGGCGGAACCTCGCCTTCCAGCAGCTTCCCCCGCTGGCCGGCCAGCCCCCACACCAGCCAGTGACAGACCGGCTCCTCGCCGGCATCCGCATCTTCGACGACCAGGGCCAGTTCCTGCGTCCCGGGCGGGGGCGCGGACCATTCGAGCGGCGGCGCGACCGCGTCTTCCTCGTCGGCAGTAAAGCAGGGGTCCAGCGCCTCGCCGTCGCCGAAGGCCGGGCTCGTCAGCGCGAAGCCGCCCCGGCCCAGCGTGCGTTCGTCGGCCAGGCGGGCCACCGTCAGCCGCCCGTCGCCCGGACCCGTGCCCTTGAGCGCTCCGGAAAGCCAGGACGGTACGGTATTCGGCACGTGGAACTCCTGTTGTTTCGAGCCGGGCAATCTAGGGCGATCGGCAGGCGCCCGCGAGGGCGCGGGGGCGCAAATCCCGGGTTTTCCACCGCTCTGACGGCCCGACAGGGCCGATTCACCCCGAAAACCGTGCCAATTTTCCCCCTCGGCCCGTCCCATCGCGCTTGCGCGCCCTGCCGGGGCGCGGCATTTTGCCGTCATCACGGCATCGCCCCGGCGCCGCGCCGGGGCCACGGGGGGGACAGGAAAATGGGTCGAGGTCGCACCGCACTCAGCATCGTATTGGCGGGATCGCTCGTCGCCTGCGGCGGCGGGGGGAGCAATTCGGGCGGCGGGGGGCCGATCGGCGGCAACCCGACGCCGACGCCGACCCCCACGCCGCCGCCGAGCTCGTCGGAATGCTCGCTCCCGGCGCGGCAGGATTTCGTCCGCGCGGTGCTGGACGAATGGTACCTGTTCCCCGACCTGCTGGACACTTCGGTCAACCAGGGCAATTACAACGACCTGCAATCCTATATCGACGCGCTGGTCGCGCCGGCGCGCGCGCAGTCGAAGGATCGCTTCTTCACCTACGTCACCTCGATCGCGGAGGAAGAAGCCTACTACAACTCCGGCTCCAACGCCGGCTTCGGCATTCGGCTCGGCTACGACACCGGCAGCAACCGCGTCTTCGTGATCGAGGGGTTCGAGGGTGGCCCCGGCCTGCCGCAAGGGCTCGATCGCGGGGTCGAACTGCTGGCCGTCGGGCCGACCGCGTCCTCGATGCAGGACATCGCCACCCTGATGGCCACCGGCGGGCCGCAGGCGGTGATCCAGGCGCTCGGCCCCTCGGACCCGGGCGTGCAGCGCGTCTTCCGCATTCGCGAACTCGGCGGGACGGAGCGCCAGGTCACGGTGACCAAGGCCGAGTATCCGCTCGACCCTGTTTCCGACCGCTACGGCGCGAAGATCATCGACGACGGCGGCAAGAAGGTCGGCTACCTCAACTTGCGGACCTTCATCGGCCCGGCCGAGACCGACTTGCGCGAAGCCTTCGACGATTTCCGCGCGCAGGGCGTGAGCGAGGTGATCGTCGATTTCCGCTACAACGGCGGCGGGCTGGTCCGGATCGCGGAACTGATGGGCGACCTGATGGGACGGGCCTATGTCGGGCAGGTCTTCAGCCACACGACCCTGCGCCCGTCCAAGTCGGACAGGAACGAGACCGACCTGTTCGGCAGCCAATCCCAGGCCATCGCCCCGACCAAGATCGCCTTCATCGGCACGGGCGGCACGGCTTCCGCTAGCGAGTTGGTCACCAATGCTTTTATTCCCTACCTCGACACGAACATGGCTCTGGTCGGGACCAACACCTACGGCAAGCCGGTGGGTCAGTACGGGTTCGATCATCCCGAGGAAGAATGCGACCTGCGGCTGCGTGCGGTAACCTTCAAGACCGAAAACGCCGATCGCCAGGGCGAGTACTACACTGGGCTCGCCAGCGTCGTGCCGGTCACCTGCCGCGCCTCCGACGACATCAGCACCCAACTTGGCGATCCGGCCGAATCGTCGATCGCCCAGGCGCTGGCCTTCCTGCGCGGCGGGGCGGGCGTGTGCAGCCCGATCAGCGGCCGGGACGCCACCGCCATGCGGCGCGACCCGACCAGCCGCGCGATCACTGCCCGGCGCGAGGTGTTGCAGCCCGCACGGCCGACCCCTGCGCAGCGCGAAACGCCCGGCCTGTTCTGACCGGCCGGCGAACGGCGGCGAATTGCCTGCACCTGCCGCGCATGGCATATTCGCCGCCATGACCCGCGCCTATTCGACTTTTGCCGAGTTCTGGCCGTTCTATCTGCGCGAACATTCGAAACCGCGCACGCGCGCCCTGCATTACGTCGGCACCACGCTCGTCGTCCTGATCGCCGCCTTCGCGCTCGCGACCGGGCGCTGGTGGTGGCTGCTGGCGCTGCCGCTGGCGGGATATTTCTTCGCCTGGATCGCCCATTTCGGGGTCGAGAAGAACCGCCCGGCGACGTTCACCTATCCGCTCTGGAGCCTCGCCGCGGACTTCCGGATGTGGTGGCTGTGGCTGACCGGGCGGCTCGCGCCCGAGCTGGAGCGGGCCGGGGTCAGGGGCTCTCCGGACCGCTGAACGGGGTTCGTTCGCTCCAGGCGCAGCCGTTACGCTGCTCCGCCCCGATCTGCAGCGTGACGGTGAACGGATAGGTGCGGTCGCTCATCCCGTCGGAGCATTCGCCGGGCGTGACGGTCATGTCGAACGACTCCCCGTCGAGGGTGCCGGAATAGCCGAGACCGTTGTTGCCGGCGAAACGTTCCACCCGGATCGTCGTGCCTTCGATATTTTCGGGCGTCGAATAAGTCAGCGTCTCGCCGGTCACTTCGCCGCCCCAGAACGGCTCGGTACCGGTGAAGTTCACCGTCTCGTCCATCGCGATGGCGGAAAAGGCCGTCCCCGGCGCCTCGCTCGACGTGCCGCCGGGCCCCTCGGGGCCGGACTGGCAGGCGGCGAGGGAAAGCAGGGCGGCAGCGGCGATCGTCGTGCGCGTCATGGCGGGCATTCTATGCCATCGGCCGCCCGATTGCCAGTGGGTACGGGGGCGGTGGCCACGGCCGAACCGGCTGCGCGGGCAGCGGGAACGGGCGCCCCCGCTCGCGATTGGTCGGATGAAAGGAGCCTGGCATGAGCGAGAAATGGTCGCAGGACGTTACCGACAATTCCGATGCGCTCGACCTGGAGGACGGCGTCTTCACCAAGGACGACCCGCGCGAGGTCGCCAAGTCCCTCAAGCGGTCCGCCGAGGCGAGCGACCGGCGCAAGACCGATCCCTACCGTTCCGCGATGTCGATGCTGACATTCTACATCAACCGCGCGGGCAAGGATCTCGATTCCGATCAGAAACAGGTGCTCGAAGACGCGAAGGACGAGTTGCGCAAGCTCTACGACCGCGAACCGCAGGACGACTGAGGGCACCGGCATGACGCGGCAGCTCTGGTGCGGGTGGAAGCTCGACCGCGACGAGCGCGAGGCGCTGCTGGGGCGCCATCCGCCGCGCTATGCCCGCCCGGTGGCCGATCACGTGACCTTCGGCCCGGCCGGGGAGAGCGAAG
This sequence comes from Pelagerythrobacter marinus, assembly GCF_034375205.1. Taxonomy (NCBI): domain Bacteria; kingdom Pseudomonadati; phylum Pseudomonadota; class Alphaproteobacteria; order Sphingomonadales; family Erythrobacteraceae; genus Pelagerythrobacter; species Pelagerythrobacter marinus. The sequence goes on from NZ_CP139719.1 coordinate 2,418,664, forward strand.
ACATGCCCCGGGCGTCGTCGGCCCGGATCGTCGGCCGCGCGGATGACGGCGAAGGGGTGGAGGCGATGGTCGTCGCGATCGACGGATCGACCGACAGGCCGACCGGCGGGACGTACCACGTCACCTGGTCGCTGGCCCCCGGGCGCGAAGCGCGCGAAAGCAACGAGGTGATTGCCGCCCGCGGCTGGCAGCCGCTGGAGCGGGAGGACGAGCGGTTTCGCCTGACAGCGGCGCGCTGGCCCTATTGAAGCGCGGCGGCTTCGGCGGCCTCTTCCGCACGGCGGACGGCCTTCTCGTTCTCGACCCGCAGGCGTTCCTTCGCGACGGCGCGCGCCTGGTCTGCCAGGGCCCGCCAGGTCGCCTCGGAGCGCAGCGCCCGGTCGCGCACGTTGTCGAGCACGGCGGCGCGCGCCTCTGCGGCGGATTCCTCGGCCCGTGCCTGGTAGAATTCGAAACCCTGGCTCATGGATCGTTCCTTGCAGCGAGGCGGATGACAGGGCGGGTGACGGGCCGGGCGCCACCGCGGGGGCAGCGCCCGGCCGGCCGGATCAGTCGGCAGCCGACAGGTTGACGGCGCTTTCCTTGCCGTTGCGCCCGCGCTCCACTTCGAAGTTGAGGCGCTGGTCCTTGTCCAGCGACTGCATCCCGGCCGCCTGGACGGCGGTGATGTGGACGAAGCTGTCGGACGAACCGTCGTCGGGCTGGATGAAGCCGTAGCCCTTGTCGGCGTTGAAGAATTTCACGGTGCCAGTCTTGGCCATGCGGTGTTTCCTTTCAAGAAACGATATTGCCCGCGGACGGAATTGCCCGCCGGTCGTGCGTCGGGTCGTCAAATGAAAGGAAGTCGCCGTCTGGGTTGCGCCGAAGCCGCGCGGAGGCGGCGAGGCGGTCGTCAAAAGCCGAAGTCCGTCGCAATTTTCGACGTCAGCGCAGGCCATGTAGCACGCCTGCGCCGATTCACCTAATCCTCGCTGCGACTGCGCCGCGCGCCCTCTTCCCCGGGGCCGAGCTTGCGGATCATCCGCACCGGGCAGACCTGCGTGCCGAAGGCAGGGTGGGGCACGACCAGGTCCACGTCGACCCCGCGGCAGATCCGCCCGATCCCCCGGTCGCGCAGCCCGATCCGCCACGAGAAATCGAGTTCCGGACAGGCGCCGAACGTCTCGAACAGGTAGGTGTCGCGCGCGCCGACATCGACGTAGATCCTTTCCCCCGCGCCCGGATCGCGCGGCGCGGAGCGATAGCCGGTGACGGAGCGCGCGCTGAAGCACTCGCGCCCGGCGGCGGACGCGCTTTCGGCCCCGCCCGGGCCATCGGCCGGCGGGGTGCACCCCGCGATCAGCGCGAGGCCGAAGGCGCCCAGCGCGGCGGGGATGGGGTTGTGGGAACCGGTCATTCGAAACCTCCGTTCGCTCTTTCCTTGTCAGACGGCCCTTTCAGAAGGCCCTTGTCAGACGGCGCCGCTCGCCGCCGGCCTTGCCAGGAGATCGTCGGTCACCTCCATCAACAGCAGGGGATCGTCGGCCGTGTCGGCGATCGCGTCGGTGAAGGCGCGCCGGGTTTCCGGCTCGTCGTATGCCATCTTCGCATCGTAGGCCGCCTGCCAGGTGTCGCGGTCGGGCCATTCGGCCACGCCGACGAAACGCGCGTTGTCATCGTCCCAGTGCAGGCGGGAGCCGAGCGAGCCGTACTTGCGCGCGATCAGCTCGGTCCCGCGCCGCCAGGCGGCACGGAACTGCTCTTCCTTGCCCGGGTGCACTTTCCACCAGTAGGCGGCGACGAACATCGGCCAGTCCTCCTCTTCCCCCCACCAACCCGCGCCGCGCGCCGCCGTTCCGCCGGCGGGGAAAGCGCTTTGGGCCGGGCACGCGCGGCGCTATCCTGCGCGGCCATCCGATTCCCCTTTCCAGCCGAGGAGCCTGCCATGGCCGACCCCGTCCCGCTCGACCCGCCGCTCGAAGGGCGCTGCCTGTGCGGCGCGGTCACCGTCAGTCTGCGCGAGGCGAAGCCCGGGATCGAGGCCTGCCACTGCGACATGTGCCGCCGGTGGACCGGGGGCACGTTCTTCTCGCTCCACGGCGTCGCGCCCGACGCCTTCACCCTTTCGGGCGAGGACGCGGTGAACCGCTATGCCTCGTCCGACTGGGCCGAACGGGCGAGCTGCGCGCGGTGCGGCAGCGCGCTGTGGTACAGTTTCCGGCCGGCCGGCACGTTCTCGTTCATGGCCGGCCTGTTCGACCTGCCCGCAAGCTGGCCGCTGGACGAGCAGATCTTCATCGACGAGATGCCGCCGCACAACGCGCTGGCGGCGGACACCCCGAAGAAGACCGGCGCCGAAGTGATCGCGGAAGCCAGGGCCGCCGGCTTCAGCTTCGACTGAGCACCGGCGCCGCGGCTCACAGCACCTTTTCGGGCCGCGGATCGTGGCCGTGGCGCGATTCCTTCCCGAAATGCCGCTCCAGCCGCTGGGCCAGCGTGCTCGCGGCGCGGCGCGCGGCATCGTCCACCTTGTCGGCGCGCCCGGTCACCCCGATCGCGCGGCCGCCGCGCGGGCGGGCCTCGATCGTGCAGGCCTTGTCGTCCGCCCCGCCCTTGCGCGCGTTCTCGTCGCGGACGTGGATCTCGACCCGGGTGAGCCGCTCGTCGAACCGCGCCAGCTTCTCGCGCACGCTTGCCTCGATCCGCTCGGCGACGTTCTCCGTGCCCATGACCGAGGAGTCGGAATTGAACTGGACCTGCATGGGAATTGCCCTCTCGTTTGATTGACCGTGCGACAACAACGAGCGAACCCGCCGCGATTTCCCGCCCTGCGCGACGGGCCGCGCGATAATCCGGCCCGGCACCGCCCCGGCCCGCTCGCCCCCGGCCGCCCGGAAGCGCGGCCACGAAAGACAAAACCGATCACACTGCCCGCTTTTCATCGCTTTGCACGATCATCGGCCGCGCCTAGGCCGGCCCGATGAAACGCGATCTGACCAAGACGTGCAGCTTCCTCGCCCTCCACCTGCTGGTGGGCTTTTCGGTCGCGTACCTGTTCACCGGCTCGATCATGATCGCCGGCGGGATCGCGCTGGTCGAGCCGCTGGTGAACGCGGTGGTGTTCTTCTTCCACGAGCGCGCCTGGCGCCGGGAAAGCCGCCCCGCGCCGCTCGACGTCCTGCTCCATCGCCGGGGGGCGCAGGAACGCTCGGCCCCAGCCTGACCGCGCCTGCCCGACCGTGTCCCTCGACCGCCGGGGCGCGGGTGACGAAAGTGACAGGGCGTCACTTTTCCGTTTCCTCCGCAAGCGCCTGAAGGGCCGCGATAATCTCCTCGTCGCCGGGCGCGGACGGACAGGGGGCGGCGGGGCGGAATGTCGCCTTCGCGCTGCTCTGGCGCAGGATCGTCTCCAGCTCGCCCGGATCGCCCGGCCCCGGGGCGCCGGTATCGACCGCCTCGCCCGCGCCGATCCGCGCCAGCAGCGCCTCGAAATCGCGCGCGTGCAGCTCGGCGCGCGGGCCGAGCCGCCCGAAGACCGGGTTGCCGCCGAGCGTGAAGCGGTTGAGCAGCGCGACCGTCAGCCGCTCGTCGTACCGGCGGTAGGAGCCGACCTGCTCGCCCTGGTAATAGACCGGCATCTCCACCCCGTTGAGCGCGCGTTCGAGCGCGGCATGGGCGAGCACGTCGTAACTGTGGTGGAAGGCGACTTCCCACGCGAGGTCGAACGCCTTGCCCTTCATGCGCGAGCGCAGGCGATAGGCCGACTGGCGGCTCATCCCGACCGAGCGGGCCGCGGCGCTGACCGAATGCGTGGCCGACAGCGCGCGCAGGAAAGCGACCTGCTTGTCGAGCGACCAGCCATCGTGGCGGGTGGCCCTGCCGGACCTGCCGGTCTCACCGGCCCCGCTGGCGTCACCGGCCCCGCGAGGGCGCGCGCCGGCAGGCGAGGCGGAGGAACTGTCGCCGCGGTCCGGCGCACTGGCGGCACCAGCGGCGAAGGCGGACGGATCGGGACGCGTGCTCATCGCGCAGGATAAGGCACAGATGGGGGCCTGTAGGAAAATGGTTTTTAGTTTGGGGGGCGTGGCGGGTGGAGGCGGTGGGACGCCTCAGTCGATGATTTCGGGCCCGCCCTCGGCCTCCATCCGCGCGAGCGCGGCCTTCATCTCCGTCAGCCGCTCGGGCGGATGCGGCTCCCACGTCTCGACCTCGCCCACGATGCGGAGCGGTTCGCGCGAGCGGTACGATTCGGTCGGGTTGCCGGGGAAGCGCTTGTCGGTGAGATTCGGATGGTCCTCGAACGCCCCGGTCGGCTCGACGATATAGATGCGCTCCCGCGCGTTCTCATTTCCTTTGGGACCCTTCGCCAGCTCACACCCTCAGATCGCCGCGTCGAGCGTGCCGGAGAAGTAGATCCACGACAGCTTGCGGTCGGCGTAGTTGGAGGTGAAGCCGGGCGTAAGCAGGTCGCCCGGCGCGAGATCGGCGCGGGTGCCGTGGTAGAAGGGGCCGGTGGCGTCTTTGGCGTAGGTCATGGAGGCTCCGAGGCTTGAAAAACCCAACATGATAGGTTAAGTGAGGCAATGGTAACGGCGCATCGCGAAGCCGGGCTGAGGTTGTCATCTATACCGACGATCACGAGCCCGCGCATGTGCATGTGGTCGGTGACGGCGATGCGAAGATCAACCTGATCGGATCGGACGGCAAGCCCGAACTGGTCAGCAATAGCGGCCTGAAGGCTGGCGATCTCAGGAAAGCAATGCGGATCGTGGCCGAGCGGCGGGCGACGATGCTTCAGCGACGGGAAGACATTCATGGGTGAACTGACGAGCGAGCAGATCAGGGCGGCGAACGAGCGCGGACGGATCGTTCGCGAGACGCAGCCGCATGCCAAAGCGGCGCGCTACGACGCGAAGACGGAGCGCGTGGTCGTGGAGCTGACCAACGGCGCCACCTTCGCCTTCCCGCCCCGCCTGGTCGAAGGGCTGCACGATGCGAGCCCCGAAGAGATCGCCGCAGTGGAAGTGATCGGCGGCGGCTATGGCCTGCACTGGGAGGCGCTCGACCTCGACTACACCGTGCCCGGGCTGGTCAATGGCGTGTTCGACACGGCGCGCTGGATGGCGGCCAAGGCGGGACGGACAACCTCCGCGGCCAAGGCGGCGGCGGCGCGGGCGAACGGGGCGAAAGGCGGGAGGCCGAGGAAGACGGGGTGAATTGAGTATACTGTCCCCGGAATTCCCCTGTCCCCGGAGTTCGCGGAGTTCACGCGACTTCCCGCGAGCCTACTCGCCCTGCGCGCGGAACCAATCTCTAAGCGTGAGGTGAAGCCTCATTACTTCATCCTCGGCCAGCGGCTTGCAGTGCGCAATTGGCCCGCGAAGCATATTTAATTGCCAAAGTACTCGGTTAACAGCCTTAAAGCTCGTGAACTTGCCTTCGAAAGCATCTTTGCGCTGCTCGATGATCTGTGCAAGTTGACCGAACGTCGTGTAGTCGAGAAGATTTTCCGATCTAGGCACGGCGCCAGCATCAATCTCCCTTTGCCTTAGTTTCTCAGCTTCTTTGCCGATGTCTTCAGGAACGCCTTCTTTCCACCATTCGTCGTCAAACGCTTCTCTGAGCGCATCTTCGATCAGTTCCCGAATGGAATTTTCTAAGCAATAGAAGATGCGAAAATTTGCAGCCATCGAGGCTGCTTCTTCCCTGACCCGCTCGTCAAACTGTGGATAGTACGTTTCGTCCAACACCTCCTCTACAGAGACGGTTTCTGATAAGCGAATTTTGAGCTCATTCTGAACCTGCGCGATGGCCGCCTCAATCAATAGATTGTTCGATCCAAATCTCTTCACTTGGCTCATCGGAGTCACGACATCACTCCTTCAGCAATGTCTGCTGCAACGCAGAGAAGATTGCGTTGTATACCTTGGGGTCGCTTGTCGCTGGAAGGTTCAGATGAATGTTGTAGCCGAACGACATCCCCACGGACGGCGGTAATTGGCGTCTAGCCGGGAGGTGCTCAGTAGACATTTCCTGTGGATGCGGCAGAGGCTGATCGGCACCACCCGTTTCCGAGTCGTCTTGGCCGTAGTCGTTATCTAACCTTTCTTCAAAGTTGGCAAAGGCCTTACACGCTTTCCAAGTCGCGACAATTTTCTGAATAGAGGACGCGTTCTTGTCCTTTCCCGTCATCTCAACCAGAAGGTTCCTCAGCTTCTCGTCGCTAAGATTTTGAGCATATTCATTTCTAGCAAATACATCATGATATCCGATGCGCATGGCTTCAGCCATCGCGGCTCCAGAGCTATCCGGATTTCGGAACTGGCGATACAACTTCGTGGGCCGTCCGTCGGATTCAAGGAATCCTAAACGCTTCAGGAAGGGGATGAATGTCTTAGCAGGACCACTCCCATATCCCAGAACCGCTTCTTGGAAATTTTGCGTGTAACGATCATCTGGTTCCTTGGCTTCCTGAATCTTGCCAAAGATCTTTGTCACCAGCCCCGTCGAATTCATGAACGGTGGAAGCTTCTCCATTTCACGGCACCCCCGCTTTCAGATTGACATGAGCTTGGAACCTCCGGCCGAATTGGTCAACAAAGTTGCGGTAGTTGATCACTATGGCGAGAGACAGGGATACGTTCGAACCTCTGATAACCAGTTGCTCACGACCATGCGCAATGCCGTTCCTCAACTGATTCAAGTCATCAAGCTTCCTCTTAATGGTTTCTGAGCTGCTCTTTTGCCAACTGAGACCGTCTATGACGTCGGGTATGCCCAATCGCCTAAAATGAGTTTTTATATTTCCTGAACCAGGGTTGCCCCATCGATCATACAGGCTTCGATAATCCTCGAGTTGTTGGTCTGTCATATTCAAGACGGCTCTTGAGGTCTCGAAAAAGACATCTTCACAGAATGTTTGGAGAGTCGCAGAAAGTAGCGCGATGGCTGCTCGGTTGAGCGCTTGCCCCTCTCTCGACCCGTCATCTCGAACGTATGGGGCACCCCTCCTGCCGCCATGCTTCTCCTTACGCACTTCGATCACTTCGTCGACGAAGGTCAAGACGAGGTCGGCCAAATCTCAGTCCTCCGCAGATACGTAGAGGTCCCCGCCGTTGCGATACCTCTCCGCCATCTCCTCCATCCCCTTCTCCGCTTCCTCAGCCGCCACGAACGTCTCCGCCCCGGAATTCTGCCGCGCCGCGAAATCCCGCACCTCCTGCGTGATCTTCATCGAGCAGAACTTCGGGCCGCACATCGAGCAGAAATGCGCGGTCTTGGCGCCTTCCGCCGGCAGGGTCTGGTCGTGGTATTGCTCGGCGGTGTCGGGGTCGAGGCTGAGGTTGAACTGGTCGCGCCAGCGGAATTCGAAGCGCGCCTTGGAGAGCGCGTCGTCGCGGACCTTGGCGGCGGGGTGGCCCTTGGCGAGGTCGGCGGCGTGGGCGGCGAGTTTGTAGGTCACCACGCCCACCTTCACGTCGTCGCGGTCGGGCAGGCCGAGATGTTCCTTGGGCGTGACGTAACAGAGCATCGCCGTGCCGTACCAGCCGATCTGCGCCGCGCCGATGCCGCTGGTGATATGGTCGTAACCGGGCGCGATGTCGGTGACGAGCGGCCCGAGCGTGTAGAACGGCGCTTCGCCGCAGGCTTCGAGCTGCTTGTCCATGTTCTCCTTGATCTTGTGCATCGGCACGTGGCCGGGGCCTTCGATCATCACCTGCACGTCCTGCTCCCAGGCGCGCCTGGTCAGCTCGCCCAGCGTGTAGAGTTCGGCGAATTGCGCTTCGTCATTGGCGTCGGCGATCGAGCCGGGGCGCAGGCCGTCGCCGAGGCTGTAGGCGATATCGTAGGCCTTCATGATCTCGGTGATCTCGTCGAAGCGCTCGTAAAGGAAGCTCTCCTTGTGATGCGCGAGGCACCATTTCGCCATGATCGAGCCGCCGCGCGACACGATGCCGGTGACGCGTTTCGCGGTCATCGGGACATAGGGCAGGCGCACGCCGGCGTGGATGGTGAAATAGTCGACGCCCTGTTCGGCCTGTTCGATCAGCGTGTCGCGGAAGATCTCCCAGGTCAGGTCCTCGGCAATGCCGCCGACTTTCTCCAGCGCCTGGTAGATCGGCACGGTACCGATGGGGACGGGGCTGTTGCGGATGATCCATTCGCGCGTGTCGTGAATGTTGCGCCCCGTGCTGAGGTCCATGACCGTGTCCGCCCCCCAGCGGATCGACCAGACCATCTTGTCCACTTCGCTCGCGACGTCGGAGGCCACGGCGCTGTTGCCGATATTGGCGTTGATCTTGACCAGGAAATTGCGCCCGATCGCCATCGGCTCGCTTTCCGGGTGGTTGACGTTGCTGGGGATGATCGCCCTGCCCCGCGCCACTTCGTCGCGCACGAATTCGGGGGTGACGTATTCGGGGATCGATGCGCCCCAGTCCTGCCCGTCGCGCTCCTGGCGCAGGCGCTCGCGGCCGAGGTTCTCCCGCTCCGCCACGTATTCCATCTCGGGCGTGATGATGCCGCGGCGGGCATAGTGCATCTGGCTGATGTTGCCGCCGGCTTTCGCGCGCAGCGGCTTGCGCAGCGCGGTGGGGAAGGCGGGCACGCCGCCGCTGCGGTCGGGGCCGAGCTGGCCGTTGTCTTCCGGCTTCACCTCGCGCGGCTCGTATTCCTCCACGTCGCCGCGCGAAAGCTGCCATTCGCGGCGCAGCGCGGGCAGGCCCTGGCGAATGTCGATCTGCGCCGCCGGGTCGGTATAGGGGCCGGAGGTGTCGTAAACCCGCACCGGCGGCTCGCCCCCCTCCAGGTCGATCTCGCGCATGGCGACCTTGCGCGGGCCGACGTGGATCTTGCGGCTGCCGCGGATCGGACCGGTGGTGACGCCGATTTCGAACTGGGAATTGATGTCGGCCATGAAACTCGCTCTCCATTCAGTCGGAGCGAGGCCACGGATTCCTGGAGCGAAAGCCGTTCCCTCCCTCCGCCCGTATTACCGGGATCAGGTTCGACGGGTCGCGGCATATTCCGCTCTCAACCTGCGATCGCGCGACAGGCTCCCCGGGGATGGCCCGGTGTCTAGGCCATCCGCCGCACGCCGTCCAGCGCACTGTCGCATGGCCCGGCCGGCACCGGAGAAGCCTATTGCCCGCCGGCGGCGATCCAGCGGTCGATCTTCTCCTCCAGCACGGGCAGCGGCAGCGCGCCGGTGCCCAGCACTTGCGCGTGGAAGGCGCGGATGTCGAAATCCTCGCCCAGCGCGGCCTCGGCCTTCTCGCGCAGTTCCTGGATCTTCAGCGCGCCGGTCTTGTAAGCCAGGGCCTGGCTGGGAATCGCGATATAGCGCTCGACTTCGGCAACCACCTCGGTCCGCGTCATGCCGGAGTTCTCGAGCATGAAGTCGATCGCCTGCTCGCGCGTCCAGCCCTTGGCGTGGAGGCCGGTATCGACCACCAGCCGCATCGCCCGCAGCTGTTCGTCCTGCAAGGTGCCGTAGCGGTTCCAGGGGTCGTCGAAGAACCCCATCTCGTAACCCAGCGTCTCGGAATAGAGCGCCCAGCCCTCGACATAGGCGGTATTGCCGCCGAAGCGCATGAAGGCGGGCAGCGCCTCGTTCTCCTGCGCCAGGCTGATCTGGAAATGGTGCCCCGGCGCCCCTTCGTGGAGGTAGAGCGTGACATTGCCCGTCGTCAGCCGGCTGGGCAGGTCGTAGGCGTTGAAATAGAACGTGCCGGGGCGCGATCCGTCGGGCGCGCCGGGCATGTAGGAGCCGCCGGCCTCGAACTTCTCGCGGAAGGGTTCGTAGGGCTTGATCTCCAGCGGGGTCTCGGGGACGAGCGAGAAGTATTCGCCGATCTTCGCATCGACTTCCTCGCCGATGTCGTAATAGCTCTGCGTCAGCGCCTCGCGGCTTTCGGGCTTGAACTGCGGATCGGTGCGGACATGGTCGAAGAACGCGTTCAGCGTGCCCTCGAAGCCGACTTCGCGGCGGATCTTCTCCAGCTCCGCCTTGATCCGGGCGACTTCGGCCAGGCCCAGGTCGTGCAGGTAATCGGCAGACAGCGGCAGCGTGGTCGTCCCCTCGATCAGCCGGGCGTAGAGCCGGTCGCCGCCCTTCATCTGCGACAGGCCGACCGTTTCGCGCGCTTGGGGCAGGTACTCGTCGCGCAAGTAATCGCGCAGGCGCGTGTGCGCGGCGTAGATCGCCTCGACCGCGGCCCGGTGCTCGCGCGTCAGGCGGTCCTTCTCGGCCGCGTCGAAGCTGTCGGGCAGCATCGTCACCGGGCCCCAGAGCGGCGATTCCTCGATCGGCATGGCCAGCTGGGTATCGAGCTGTTCGATCACGTTGCCGATCGTCAGCCGGGTGGCATAGACGCCGCTGGCCTGCCCTTCGCGGAACCTGGCGATCGAGCGGTCGATCAGTTCGACGTAGTCGGCATGGCGGCTGAGGTTGTTCTCGTAATCCTCGACCGTCTTGAACGGGGCCGCGCCCTGCCCGCTGGCGAACGTCGGGTAGAACGTGTGGAAGCCGGAAAAATGGTTGATCGGGCGCACTTCGGTCAGCGCGAGGATCTCCGGCGCGTAGTCCTTCAGCGTGTTGCGCTGGTTGTATTCGAACACGTCGTAGGCCAGCCGGTCGGTCGGGCTGAGCGCCGAGCGGTCGATCCGCGCCAGCGCGGCCAGGTTGTCGCGCGCATTGGCCAGCGTGCGCGCGTTGTAATCGTCGGTCAGGTAATCGCCCAGCCGGTCGGCATAGCGCATGTCGCCGCGGAACAGCGCCATGATCGGGTTGAGCTGCATGTCCTTCTCGTCCGCCGCGGCGAACAGGGCGAAGAGCTTGTCGTGCTCGCTCTGCGCCGCCTGCGCGGCGCCGGCGGCCGCCCCGGGCGAGGCGGGCGGCTGGGTGCCGGTGTTCGCGGCAGTGTTCGCGGCAGTGTGCGCGGCGGCGGGCGCGGCGAGTGCGACGGTGGCGACGACGGTGGCGGCGGCGGTCGCGGCAAGCGCGAGGCGAAGGCTGGTCATGCGTAAACTCCCCTGGACAGGCACGTCACTCTAGGCCCGGCCGCGCCCGGGTGGGGCCCGCTTCGACGAGCCGGCCCCACGGCTCGACCGGTGTTGGGCAAGGCTATTCGATCACGCGCCCGCGGGCCATGACCCAGTCGACGTGCTCCAGCACGGTCGCATCGTCCAGCGGGTTGCCGGCGACCGCGATGATGTCGGCCGAATAGCCGGGGGCGAGGCGGCCGATCTCCCCCTCCATCTCCAGCACTTCGGCGGCCACCGTGGTCGCGCTGGCCAGGGCCTCGCGGCTCGACATGCCCTGCCCGATCATCAGGCGGAACTCGCCCGCGTTGCGGCCGTGTTCGAACACGCCGGCATCGGTGCCGAAGGCGATCCGCACCCCTTCGCGGTAGGCCTTGCCCATGAACACGCGCGCGGCATCGGCCACCGCGCGCACTTTCGCCTCCACCACCGGGGTATAAGTGCCGGTGCCGAGCCTTTCGGAAATGCCCTGGAACGCCATCAGCGTGGGCACGAGCACGGTGCCGTTCTTCTTCATTGCCGCAATCGCGCCGTCGTCGAGGTAAGTGCCGTGCTCGATCGTGTCGATCCCGGCCGCGCTCGCCGCCTCGACCCCGCGCGCGCCGTGGGCATGGGCCATGACCTTGAGGCCCAGCGAATGCGCGGTGTCGGCGATCGCCTGCATCTCCGCGCTGGTGAAGTGCGCGTCGAGCCCGCGGCCCTGCTGGCTCAGCACGCCGCCGGTCGCGGTGATCTTGATCCAGTCCGCCCCGTTCTGGCTCGCGCGGCGGACTTTCTCCGCGCACTCGACCGCGCCGGTGCAGGCATAGCCGGAGGCGAGGACGTGGTTGATCTCCGGGCGGAAGCCCGAAACGTCGCCATGGCCGCCGACGATCGCGAGCGCGGGGCCGGCGGCGACGATCCGCGGCCCGGGGATCATGCCTTCTTCGGTCCCGCGGCGCAGCGCGAAGGCGGTGTGCTGCGCGCTGCCCGCTTCGCGCACGGTGGTGAACCCGGCGAGCGCGGTCAGCCGCGCGTTCTTGGCCCCGACCACGACGCCCCATTCGTCGGGCTCGACCGCTTCCTTCCAGAAATCGCCGCCCGGATCGCCGGTCAGGTGGACGTGCAGGTCGATCAGGCCGGGCAGGACGGTGCGGTCCGACAGGTCCACCGCCTCGGCCCCTTCGGGCGCGGGCTGGTGCCCTCCCTCGATCGAGACGATCCGCCCGTCGGCGACCGTGATCGTGGAGGGGCCGCGCGGGTCGCTCAGGGCATCGGTCACGACCGCGCCGGCGTGGATCACGATCGTCTGGGCGAGCGCCGGCGCGGCACCCAGCACGGCGGCGAAAGCGGCGGCGGCCGCCAGCGGAACCTTGAACGTCATCGAGCAATCCTCCCTCTTGGCCGGGGGTGATGCCCGCGCGCGCCGCCCGGCGCAAGGGGGGCACGGCCCGCCGTTTGCCCTGCGCGCCACAGGCTGTATGACCGTGCAGGCAGTTTCATTCGAAAGGATTTCCATGACCCGGACACTGGTTAGCGCCGCGACCCTGCTCGCATCGGTCTCGCTCGCCGCCACGGCCGCCGCGCGGCCGATGACGGCCGAGGATGTCGCCAAGCTGGAAACGGTCGGCGAACTGGCGGTTTCGCCCGATGGCAACCGCGTCGCCTATACCACTTCGCGCTGGCCCGACGTCACCGAGGGGGAGAAGGACGGGCGCAGCACCGACCAGCTCAAGCTTGCCTACGGCCCCGACAGCGCGCGCGATTTCCTGCCCGACGACATCGACGTTTCGGCGGTCCGCTTCTCGCCCGACGGGCGCATGGTCAGCTTCCTCTACAAGGCCGACGACGAAAAGCGCGCGGTCTGGGGGATCCCGGTGGACGGCGGCGGCCACCGCAAGCTGGCCGCGATCGAGGACGGCGACGTGCGCGGCTATGCCTGGTCGCCCGACGGCGCGAGCCTCTACCTCCTCGCCGGGGCCGCGCCCGACGAGGCGCTCGACAAGCGCAAGAAGGCCGGCTTCGACGCGGTGGTCTACGAGGAAGAGGCGCGGCTGAACCGCCTCTTCGCGGCGCGCGTCGGCGCCGGGATCGACGAATCGCCGCGCGCGATCGAGGTGCCCGGTCACGTCAGCAATATCCAGGTCGCGCCCGACGGGACGACCGCGATCGTCGAGAGCGCGCCCAGCCCGCTGGTGGACGACAGCTACACGTCGAAGCGGGTCCATGTCGTGGACCTTGCCCGCGGGCGCGTGCTGCGCGCGGTCGAAACGCCGGGCAAGCTCGGCGATGTCGAGATCTCGCCCGACGGCAGCCGCCTGTCGCTGATCGCGGCGGTCGACGCGAACGACCCGGCGGCGACCACGCTGCACCTGGCCGATGTCGCGACCGGCGCCTATCGCGCGCTCAACGCCGACGCGCCCGAGGCGACGAGCGACGCCGAGTTCCTGCCCGACGGCCGGCTGGCGGCGATCGTCGATGTCGGCGCGCAGAGCGTGCTGCGGATCTATTCGGCCGAAGGCGAGGTGCTGGAAGAGCACGATCCGGGCGCGCTGATCCTCAGCGACCTGGAAGTGGGCGGCGGCACGATCGCGGTCGAGGCCCATTCGCCCGAGCATCCGCCGGAGCTCTACGTCGTGTCGGACGGCCAGTTCACGCGCTGGACCCGGCACAACCCCTGGCTGGCCGAGATCGACATGGGCGCCCAGCGCACCTTCACCTATACCGCGCGCGACGGGCAGGAAATCGAAGGCGTGCTGATCGAGCCGGTCGGCGATATCCCGCGCGGCGGCGCGCCGGTGATCTTCGACGTCCACGGCGGGCCGGAAGCGCACGAATCGAACGGCTGGCAGACCTATTACAGCTCCCCCGGCCAGGTCGCGGCGGGGCGCGGCTATGCCGTGTTCCTGCCCAATTACCGCGGCTCGACCGGCTATGGCACGGCCTTTTCGAAGCAGCACCAGGGCGATTACGCGGGCAAGGAGTTCGACGACCTGGTCGATGGCAAGCGCGCGCTGGTCGAAGCCGGGATCGCCGATCCCGACCGCGTGGGCCTGACCGGCGGTTCCTACGGCGGCTTCGCCACCGCCTGGGGCTCCACTTACTACTCGCAGGAATTCGCCGCGGGCGTGATGTTCGTCGGCATTTCCAACAATATCAGCAAGTTCGGCACGACCGACATTCCCAACGAGATGTATCTCGTCCACGAGCGCAAGTGGCCGTGGGAGGAATGGGGCCACCTGATGGAACGCAGCCCGATCTACCACGTGGACAAGGCCGAAACCCCGCTGCTGATCATGCACGGCGATGCCGACACGCGCGTCTCGCCGACGCAGAGCTACGAGCTCTATCGCCACATGAAGACGCGCAAGCCCGAAACGCCGGTGCGCCTCGTGCTCTACCCGGGCGAGGGGCACGGCAACCAGAAGGCCGCCGCGCGCTACGATTACAGCGTGCGGATGATGGAGTGGTTCGACACCTACCTGAAGCCGGGCGACCGCGACGCGCCGCTGCCGCCGCCGCGGCCGGAGCTCAAGATCGCCGAGGGCGAGGACTGACGGCGCACGGGGGCGCGGCGTTCAGCCCGCGCCCCCGCCTGCATGGCTGGCCCCCCGCCCCGCGAGGCGGTTCAGAACGTGTAGCCGACGCCGAGCGCGGCGAACCACTGGTCCGCGTCGCCGCGCACGCTGGTATAGGGCGTGTCCCTGGCGTCGCCGAGCATCCGCGAATAGCCGCCCAGCGCGTATAGCGCGAAGCCGCCATTGGCGAGATTGCCGTCGAGATCGGCCCCGAGGAGCACGGTCGCCCCGGCCTTGGTGAAGCCGCCGTCCGCCTGGTAGAGCGGCAGCCCGCTGGCCGCGGCCTGGCCGGGGGAGACCGAGTAGTAGTAATCGGCATAGTCGTCGTCGGCATATTCGGCGCTGAGCGAGAGCAGGCCGACCATGCCGCGGCTGAGCGGGGTGAAGTAGGACACGCTGGGGCTCGCCACCATGCCTTCGTGCGCGCCCGCGACATCCCACCGGGCATCGACGCCGATCGAGACCCGGTCGTAGGGATTGAGCACGCCGGGGAAGCTCAGCCCCGCGGTCGGCCCGATCTCCACCGCGCGGTCGAGCTTGCCCGCGGCCTTGACCACCGGGTCTTCTATCCTGCTGGCGCGGTTGGAATTGAGGCCGGCGACCAGCCCCAGGTCCAGCCCCACGCGGTCGGGCGGGTTCTCGACGAAATCGAGCGCGATCCCGCCCGCGCGCGGCGAGATGCTGACCGGGCCGACTTTGCCCATGACCATCGGGATCGGGAAGACGACGTAATCGTCCGAACCGTCGTAGCTGGCCGAATAGACGGCGCCCCCGCCGACGGTGATCCAGTCGCCCGAATAGACGCTGTCCTCGATCTCGGGCGGGCCGGCGGCCTCGCCCTCCTGCGCCAGCACCGGGCCGGCGGCCAGCGCGGCAAGGCCCGCACCGGCAAGCGTGATAAGCGATTTCATGACGTGAGATATCCCCCGCGATTGTTGTTCCCCGAACGTGCGGGGGCGGCGCATGTTCCGCGCGCGGGCCGGTGCCCCCGAACCGGTTGCGCCCGACCCGGTGCGCCGTGCAGGCCCCGGGCGCGATTGCCGGGCGGGTGATTTGCCCGTACCGCTTGGCCGCATGAGCGGGCGCCGTGTCGAAATCGCGATCGTGGGCGGCGGGCTGGCCGGGGGGCTGCTCGCGCTGGCGCTGCACCGCGCCCGGCCCGACGTCGCGACCCTGCTGATCGAGCGCAACGCGGTGCTGGGCGGCAACCACCGGTGGAGCTGGTTCGCCAGCGACCTGCCCCCGGGCGGCGGCGAGCTGCTGGGCCGGTTCCGCACGACCGCGTGGGACGGGTACGAGGTGCGTTTCCCCGCCTATCGCCGCCGGCTGGGCAGCACTTATGCCTCGCTCGCCTCGACCGACTTCGACGCCGGGCTGCGGCGCGAGCTGCCGGCCGCCTCGATCGTCGCCGGCCGCGCGGTCGCCGCGCTCGACGGGGGCGGCGTGACGCTGGACGGGGGCGAACGGATTTCGGCCCGCGCGGTGATCGACTGCCGCGGCTTCGCGGCGGAAGGCGCGCTCACCGGCGGCTGGCAGGTCTTCCTCGGTCGCCACCTGCGGACCCCGCGCCCGCACGGCATCGCGCGGCCGGTGATCATGGACGCCGCGGTCGCCCAGCATGGCGGCTATCGCTTCGTCTACCTGCTGCCGCTGGGGGCGGACGAGATCTTCGTCGAGGATACCTATTACCAGGATCGCCCGACGCTCGACCGCGGGGCCCTGTCGGGCCGGATCGACCACTATTGCACTCGGCACGGCCTGGAAGGGGACATCCTCGGCCGCGAGGCGGGCGTCCTGCCGGTCGTGACCGGGGGCGACTTCGCCCGATGGCAGCGCGCCGGCGCGATCGAGGGCGTTGCCCGGGCCGGCGCGGGGGGCGGGTTCTTTCACCCGCTGACCAGCTATACCCTGCCCTTCGCGGTCGAGACGGCGCTGGCCGTCGCCGCCGAGGCCGACCTGCCGGGCGACCAGCTCGCCGCGCTGCTCGCCACCCGCGCGCGGCAGGCCTGGCGGCGCACGCGGTTCTACCGGCGGTTGGGCGCGATGCTGTTCGGCGCGGCCGCCCCGGAAACGCGATATCGCGTGTTCGAGCGGTTCTATCGCCTCGACGAAGGGTTGATCGAGCGGTTCTACGCCGCGCGTTCGACCGCGCGCGACAAGGCCCGCGTCCTGGTGGGAAAACCGCCGGTTCCGGTGCTGCGCGCGCTCGGCGCGCTTGCGCGGGCCGGCCCGCCGTTGCAGGGTCCGGGGCAATGATCGACAGCGACCGGCAGACCTCCTTCCTCGAGCAGGAACCCGCCCCCGCCCCGCCGGGCACGGCGGAACCGGCGACCGGCAAGCGCGCCTGCGTGATCGGGGCCGGAATCGGCGGGCTGGCGCTCGCCATCCGGCTGCAATCGGCGGGCATCACGACGACGGTGGTCGAGGCGCGCGACAAGCCCGGCGGCCGGGCCTATTACTGGGAACGCGACGGGTTCACCTTCGATGCCGGCCCGACCGTGATCACCGATCCCGCCTGCCTGCGCGAGCTGTGGGCGCTGAGCGACAGCGACATGGACGCCGATGTCGAGCTGATGCCGGTGGCGCCGTTCTATCGCCTCAACTGGCCCGACGGGACGGTGTTCGACTATTCGAACGACGAGACGCAGCTCAATGCCGAGATCGCGCGCCTCAACCCGGCCGACGTCGCCGGTTACCAGGAATTCCTCGCCTATTCGGAAGCCGTCCATCGCGAAGGCTACCTGCGGCTGGGCAGCGTGCCGTTCCTCGATTTCCGGGCCATGATCCGCGCCGCGCCGGCCCTGCTGCAGCACCAGGCCTGGCGCTCGGTCTATTCGATGGTCTCGCGCTATATCGAGGACGAGCGCCTGCGCGAGGCGTTCAGCTTCCACACCCTGCTGGTGGGCGGCAACCCGATGAAGACCAGCGCGATCTACGCCCTGATCCACAAGCTGGAAAAGGACGGCGGCGTCTGGTGGGCGCGCGGGGGGACCAACCGGCTCGTCGCCGGGATGGTGCGTCATTTCGAACGGCTCGGC
Organism: Pelagerythrobacter marinus; assembly: GCF_034375205.1. Taxonomy (NCBI): domain Bacteria; kingdom Pseudomonadati; phylum Pseudomonadota; class Alphaproteobacteria; order Sphingomonadales; family Erythrobacteraceae; genus Pelagerythrobacter; species Pelagerythrobacter marinus. Next base: position 2,436,281 of record NZ_CP139719.1, read on the forward strand.
GGGACGGTGCGGCTGGGCGAGGCGGTATGCCGGGTCCACACCGTCGGCAACCGCGCGACCGAAGTCGAAACCGCCGGCGGCTGGCGCGAGACGTTCGACGCCGTGGCGAGCAATGCCGACATCGTCCATACCTATCGCGACCTGCTGCGCGGCACGAAGCGCGGGCCGGCCCGGGCGCGTTCGCTGGCGCGCAAGCGGTTCAGCCCCAGCCTCTTCGTCGTCCACTTCGGGCTGGAAGGGACCTGGCCGGGAATCCCGCATCACACGATCCTGTTCGGCCCGCGTTACAAGGGGCTGCTCGACGACATCTACGAGAACGGCGTCCTGCCGGCCGATTTCTCGATCTACCTGCACCACCCGACCGTTACCGACCCGGCGATGGCGCCACCGGGCCGATCGACCTTCTACGCGCTCGTCCCCGTGGCCCACCAGGGCAAGCTGGCGGTGGACTGGGACCAGGTCGGCCCGATGCTGGAACGGCGCATTCTCGACGAAGTGGGCCGGCGGCTGATCCCCGACATCCACGACCGGATCGTGACCAGTTTCCATTACGCCCCGCGCGATTTCGCGCTCGACCTCAACGCCCATCTCGGCAGCGCCTTCAGCCTCGAACCGATCCTGACGCAGAGCGCCTGGTTCCGCGCCCACAACCGCGACGACGCGATCGCCAACCTCTACCTGGTGGGCGCGGGCACCCACCCCGGGGCGGGCATTCCCGGCGTCGTCGGCAGTGCCAAGGCCACCGCCGGGCTGATGATCGCGGACCTCAGCGCGTGATAGCGGATTGCCCCGGAACGCGCTTGCCGCCAAAGGGGCGCGGATGAAACGTCTTGCTGTCTATTGCGGGTCCGCGACCCCCGCCGATCCGCGTTACATGGAACTTGCCCGCGACGTCGGCGCCGCGCTGGCGCAGCGCGGGATCGGGGTCGTCTACGGCGGCGGCCGGCTGGGCCTGATGGGGGCCGTGGCCGGCGCCGCGCTCGAGGCCGGGGGCGAAGTGATCGGGATCATCCCCGAGGCGCTGGCCGGCAGCGAGGTTGCCAATACCGACTGCACCGAGCTGCACACCGTGGGCGGGATGCACGAGCGCAAGCAGCGCTTCACCGACCTTTCGGACGGGTTCGTCACGATCCCGGGCGGCGTCGGCACGATGGACGAGCTGTGGGAAGCGGTCAGCTGGGCGCAGCTCGGCTATCACACCAAGCCGGTCGGCCTGCTCAACGCCTTCGGGTTCTACGACCACCTGATCGCGTTCAACCGCCACATGGCCGAAGTGGGCTTCGTGCGGCCCGCGCACCAGAACATCGTGATCGCCGAAAGCACCCTGCCCGGCCTGCTCGACCGCATGGCCGCCTATCGCCCGCACACGCCAATCTTCCGCATGAAGGCGAGCGAGCTGTGAAGGGCGGCTGATGGCACGGGCGCGTCGCATAGTCCCGCGAATGCTGGCGCCGTCGCGCATCCTGCGCACGACGCCGGCCCAGGCGGGCGGCGGCCGCAGCCGCGAGGCGCTGGTCGAACGCGCGCGCGAGGCGATCGAGGAAGGATCGCGCAGCTTCCACGCGGCCAGCCTGCTGTTCGACCGCCCCGCGCGCGAGAAGGCCTGGCTGCTCTATGCCTGGTGCCGGCGGTGCGACGACCTGGCCGACGGGCAGGACCACGGCCGCCCGGCCGAAGGCCCCGCGCCCGAGGGCCGGGCCGGGGCGGAGCGGCGCCTGCGCGCCATTCGCCTGCTGACCGAGCGCGCGTTCGAGGGGCTGCCTACGGCGGACCCGGCCTTCGACGCCTTCGGCCTCGTCGCGCGCGAAAGCGGGCTGACGCGCGAAATGGCCGAGGACGTGATCATGGGCTTCGAGCTGGACGCGACCGGCTGGCGCCCGCGGACCGAGGCCGACCTTGCCCGCTACTGCTACCACGTCGCGGGCGCGGTGGGCGTGATGATGGCCGTCGTCATGGGGGTCGCGCGCGACGACGGCGAGACGCTCGACCGGGCCTGCGACCTCGGCATCGCGTTCCAGCTTGCCAATATCGCCCGCGACATCGGGGAGGACGACGCTGCCGAGCGGTGCTACCTCCCGGTGGACTGGCTGGTCGAACAGGATATCGAGCCGGGCCAGCACATGAAGCCGCACCACCGGCGCGAGCTGGCGGCAATGGCGACGCAGCTGGTCGAGCGGATGGAACGACACGAGGCCGCCGCCCGGCTGGGCGCGGCGCGCCTGCCCTTCCGCCGCCGCTGGGCCGTGCTGGCGGCGGCGCGGATCTACGGCGCGATCGGGCGCGAGGTGCGCGCCCGCGGCACCGCCGCGTGGGACCGGCGGGTCGCGATCGGCCGGCGCGAGAAGGCGCGCCACATCGCCGCCGCCTTCTGGGAAGCGGTGAAGAACCGCCCGCCCCGGCCCGACCCGATGCCCGAATGGACCCGCGGGTCGATCCTGATCGACGTGCGCATGGCCGGCCCGGTGGCGAAGCCGCCGATGGACCCGCTGCCCGACGAAAGCTGATCTCTCGCGCCCTCGCCATGGCCTGGATTTTGGGCTAGCCCTCGCGCCATGATCACCAAGCTCCTGATCGCCAATCGCGGCGAGATCGCCTGTCGTATCATCCGCACCGCGCGCGCCATGGGAATTGCCACGGTCGCGGTCTATTCCGACGCCGACGCGCGGGCGCTGCACGTGCGCGCGGCGGACGAGGCGGTGCACATCGGCCCCGCCCCCGCGGCCGAGAGCTACCTCGTCGGCGAGAAGATCATCGCCGCCGCGCGGCAGACCGGGGCCGGGGCGATCCACCCCGGCTACGGCTTCCTGTCGGAGAACGCCGGCTTCGCGCAGGCGGTGATCGACGCGGGGCTGACCTGGGTCGGGCCCAAACCGTCGAGCATCGAGGCGATGGGCCTGAAGGATGCGGCCAAGAAGCTGATGCGCGAGGCCGGCGTCCCGGTGACGCCGGGCTACGAGGGGGAAGACCAGTCGCCCGAACGGCTGAAGCGCGAAGCCGACGCGATCGGCTATCCGGTGCTGATCAAGGCGGTCGCGGGCGGCGGCGGCAAGGGGATGCGCAAGGTCGATGCCGCGGCCGATTTCGAGGCCGCGCTCGAATCCTGCCGGCGCGAGGCCCGGGCCAGCTTCTCCAACGACGAGGTCCTGCTGGAAAAGTGGATCACCTCCCCCCGCCATATCGAGGTCCAGGTCTTCGGCGACAGCCACGGCAACGTCGTTCACCTGTTCGAACGCGACTGCTCGCTCCAGCGGCGCCACCAGAAAGTGATCGAGGAAGCCCCCGCCCCCGGCATGGACGAGAGCACGCGCGCGGAGATCTGCGCCGCCGCCGTGCGCGCGGCGAAAGCGGTCGATTACGAAGGCGCGGGCACGATCGAGTTCATCGCCGATGCCAGCGAAGGGCTGCGCGCCGACCGGATCTTCTTCATGGAGATGAACACCCGCCTGCAAGTCGAACACCCGGTGACCGAGGAGATCACCGGGGTGGACCTGGTCGAATGGCAGCTGCGCGTCGCCGGGGGCGAGCCGATCCCGCTGGCGCAGGAGGAGCTGCGCATCGAAGGCCACGCGATCGAGGCGCGGCTCTATGCCGAAGATCCGGCCAGCGGCTTCCTGCCGAGCATCGGCCGGCTGCGGGTGTTCAACCTGCCCGAGGACGTGCGCGTCGATACCGGCGTCACCACCGACGACACGGTCCAGCCGTTCTACGACCCGATGATCGCCAAGGTCATCGCCACCGCGCCCGACCGGATGGCCGCGATCGAGGAACTGACCGAGGCGCTCGACAGCGCGCAGGTCTGGCCGGTGAAGACCAACGCCGCCTTCCTGCGCGAATGCTTGCTGGCGCAGGATTTCCGCGCCGGCGCGCTGACCACGGGCTTCATCGGCGACCATATCGACGAACTGGTCCGCAAGGGCGAACCTTCGCCGTCCGCGCTCTATACCGCGGCCATGGCCCGCGACGAGATCGACGGCAGCTATCACCACCCGACCTGGTTCGGCCTCGAGGGGTTCCGGCTCAACGCGCCGCATCGCTCGCCGGTCGCGCTGGCCCACGAGGGGGCGGTCCACGTGGTCGATATCTGCGCCGACCAGGACGACGCGGACGTGCAGTTCCTCGAATGGGCGGCGATGGACGGCGGCCTGGTCGTGTTCGAAGCCGGCCATGCCCTGCGCTTCGACCTGCCGCGCCCGGCCGCCGGGGCGGCTTCGGCCGCCGACGGCGCGATCCTGGCGCCGATGCCGGGCAAGGTCATCGCGCTCGACGTGGCCGAGGGGGACGCGGTCGCCGCCGGCCAGCGGCTGATGGTGCTGGAAGCGATGAAGATGGAACATGCCCTGACCGCCCCGTTCGACGGGACGGTGACCGAACTCGCCGCCAGCCAGGGCGCGCAAGTGCAGGTGGAGGCGGTGCTGGCGATCGTCGAGCCGCGCGAGGCATAGCGCGCGGCCCCGCGCCGCTCAGTCGGTGTCGCGCACCGGCGGGCCGAACAGCTCGCCCTTCTCGCTGAAGAGCACGAACAGCAGGCTCAGCACCGCGGTCGCCAGCAGGGCGAGCGCCAGCGGCCGCGCCGTTCCGTCGTAGGCATAGCCGATGAACCCGCCCAGCGCGGCGCCGCTGGTCATGCGCACGAAGCCTTGCGCGGATGCCGCGGCCCCGGCGATATGGCCGAACGGCTGCATCGCGATCGAACCGAAATTGGCCCCGATGAAGCCGAGCAGGCTCATGTTCGCGGCCATCAGCGGCACGAAAGTCCACAGGCTCTCGTCCGGCTGGCTGGCGAACCACAGCTGCGCCGCGGCCACGGCGATGAAGGCGAACAGGGCGACGTGGCTGACCCGGCGCGCGCCGAAGCGTTCGACGATGCGCGAATTGGACCAGTTCGATATCGCCATGCAGCCCGCGCAGATGGCGAATATCAGCGGGAAGTCGTCGCCGGCGCCGAAAGCCTCGCCGATCAGTTGCTGGCTGGAATTGATGAAGCCGAACAGACCGCCGAACACCAACGCGCTGCCCAGCGTGTAGCCGATCGTCTCGCGCAGGGTCAGCGCGCTGGTCATGTTGCGCACGATCGGCCGCAGGCGGATTTCCTGCCGGTCGGCGGCGTGGAGCGTTTCCGGCAGCCGCAGGTAGACCCAGGCCGTCATCCCCAGCCCCAGCGCGGCCATCGCGGCGAAGATCCAGCGCCAGCCGCCCATGACCGCCATGATCCCCTGCCCGATGCTGGGCGCGATCGCCGGGACCAGCAGGAAGATGACGAAGATCAGGCTCATCATCCGAGCCATGCGGTCGCCGCCCACGCGGTCGCGGATGATGGCCGGCGGCAGCGCGATGATCCCGGCGGCGAAGATGCCCTGCACCGCGCGCAGCGCCACCAGCATCGTGAACGAGCTGGCCAGCGCGCAGGCGACCGAGAGGAGGATATAGGCCCCGAGCGCCACGAACAGGACCGGGCGGCGGCCGAAACGGTCGGCGAAACTGCCGGGCAGCACCGTGCCGACGCCGCTGGCGAGCAGGTAGACGCCGACCACGAACTGCCGGTCGTTGCCCGCCGCGCCCAGGTCGCCGCCGAGATCGTCGAGCGCGGGCAGGATGGCATCGATGCCGAACGCGTTGAGCGCCATCAGCAGGGCCATCATGCAGATCAGCTCGCGTTCCCCGATCGGGGGCCGCCCGGCCAGGCTGGAATGGCGTCGGACCTCGTGCTCTTCGCCGGCCAGGGTTCGATTCCGCATCTGCACAGGTGGCCTGTGCGGCGAACGGTTCCGCTTTGCAACCCGGTGAAGTAATCCGGAACGGATGGATCACGCGATCGACAATCCGGCCGGCGACGGGCCCGACGGGCAGGAGCCCGAATCCGACGAGGCCGCGGGGCTGCGCAAGATTATCCACGTCGACATGGATGCCTTCTTCGCCAGCGTCGAGCAGCGCGACCACCCGGAACTGCGCGGCAAGCCGGTCGCCGTCGGCGGCGCGGGCGGCCGGGGCGTGGTCGCGGCCGCCAGTTACGAGGCGCGCAAGTTCGGCGTGCGCAGCGCCATGCCGTCGGTCACCGCGCGGCGGCTGTGCCCGGGCCTGGTCTTCGTGCGCCACCGGTTCGACGTCTACAAGCAGGTTTCGCAGCAGATCCGGGCGATCTTCCGCCACCATACCCCGCTGGTCGAACCGCTGAGCCTGGACGAGGCCTATCTCGACGTGACCGAGGACCTGCACGGCATCGGTTCGGCGACCCGGATCGCGCAGATGATCCGCGCCGCGATCCGCGAGGAAACGGGCCTCACCGCCAGTGCCGGCGTTTCGTACAACAAGTTCCTGGCCAAGATCGCCAGCGACCAGAACAAGCCCGACGGCCTGTGCGTGATTCGCCCGGGCGAAGGGGCGGCCTTCGTCGCGCGCCTGCCGGTGCGCCGGTTCCACGGGGTCGGGCCCAAGGGGGCGGAGAAGATGGCCCGGCTGGGGATCGAGACCGGGGCCGACCTGGCGGCGAAGGACATCGCCTTCCTGCGCGCGCATTTCGGCAGCTTCGCCGATTACCTCTATCGCGCGGCGCGCGGGGTGGACCTGCGCCCGGTGCGGACCAACCGCATCCGCAAGTCGGTGGGCGGAGAGCGGACGTACCGCGAGGACATTTCGACCGGCCATGCCCTGCGCGCGGCGCTGGACGGGATCGTCGATATCGTGTGGGACAGGATCGAGCGGGCCGAGGCGCGCGGGCGCACGGTCACGCTGAAGATGAAATATACCGATTTCCGCATCGTGACCCGTTCGCGCAGCCTGCCGCGCGACGTCGCGGACAAGCGCGAGTTCGCCCGGATCGGGCACGAGCTGCTCGACAACCTGCTGCCCCTGCCGCTGCCGATCCGGCTGATGGGGCTGACCCTGTCCGGCCTCGACCGGCCCGGGATGCCGGAGGAAGAGGCCGCGCGCGACAGCGCCCAGCTGTCGCTGCTATGATCGCTGGCGCCAGAGCGCGATCTTGAGGCGGGTGCGCTCGTCGAGCGGCTCGGGCAGCGAATGCGGGGGGAAGAACCGCGCCTCCAGCACTTCGCGCCGGTCGGGCCGGGGATGCCCGGCGACCTGGGTGGCGAAGATGTGCAGCCGGTGGACCGCGCCGTGCAGTTCCTCGTTCCGCACGCCGAGCAGGGCCATGGCATGGGCCTCGACCCCGGTTTCCTCGCGCAGTTCGCGCCGGGCCGCTTCCTCGGGCGTCTCGCGCCGCTTCACCCCGCCGATCGGCAACGACCAGTTGCCGGTGCCGTAGCTGAGCCGCACGAGCAGCAGCCGCCCCTCGATATCGCAGGCGATCACCGCGCAGCTTTCCAGCGTCGGCCGGGTCAGGCGCCACCAGCGCTTGCGCACGGCATGGGCCAGGCGCAGCGCGAGGCGGTGCGCCGGGGGGGGGATCAGGCGAAGCACGTAACGGGTTGCCCGGCCGCGGCCAGCAGGCGCGCCACGGGCAGGTCGTGCTCGCCGTGCAGGGCGCCGTCGAACACCGCCCGCTTGTCCGCCCCGCGGATGACGAACATGATCTCCTCGCTCGCCAGCAGCGCCGGGATCGTCAGCGTGATCCGGTCGAAAGGCGCCTCCGGCGGCAGGGGGTCAGGCGTCAGGCGGCGCACCGGGCGCGGATCGTCGGGCCGCGGATCGGTATTGGGAAACAGCGAGGCGATGTGCCCGTCCGCCCCCATGCCCAGCCAGGCGATCGCGAAGCGCGGCGGCGCGGCGTCTTCTTCCAGCGGGACGATCCGCGCGCCCAGCGGCTCCAGCGCGGCGCGGATGCGGCCGGTGTTGCTGGCCGGGTGATCTTCGGGAACGATCCGGTCGTCGCCGGGCCAGACCTCCACCCGCGACCAGTCGATCGCGCGTTCCTGCAGCCGTTCGAGAATGGGAAAGGGGGTCGATCCGCCGGGCAGGGTAACCGCCACGGTCCCGGCGGTGGCGCCCAGCGCGGCGTCGAGCCTCTCGCCCAGCCACTCGGCCACGCGCGCATCGCCGGCCCCCTCGATCACGTTCGCGTTCTTCACGGCCGCAGCAAATAGCATAAAGCCCGCCGCGGCCAAGCGCCGCGTGCGGGCTTCATCGCAAAAAAGGGGCAGGCGTTACTTCAGCGTCTGCGAAAGGAACCAGATCCGTTCTTCGGCCTGGTCGATCCAGTCGTCCACGATCCCGCTGGTGGCATTGTCGCCGGCTTCCTCGGCCGCTTCCTTTACTTCGTTCAGCCGGTCGTGGAGCTTGCGGTTGTCGTCGCGCAGTTCCTTCACCATCGCATCGGCTTCCAGCGAGGTATCGTCCTGATCGGATACGCCGGTGGCATTGCCGATCGAGCCGATCGAGGTCAGCGTCGGCGCGCCGTTCTTCCGCACCCGCTCGCCGATCAGGTCCACCGTGCCGATCAGCTGGGCCGCCTGCTCGTCAAACAGCAGGTGCAGGTCGCGAAAGCGCGGGCCCGCGACGTGCCAGTGGAAGTTCTTGGTCTTGACGTAGAGCGCCAGCGTGTCCGCCAGCGCGCCGTTCAGCGCGCTCACCAGCGCCTTCTTCGAATTGTCGCCCGTCGTGCTCATTGCAAGAATATCCCTCCTTCGCGTTGATACTTGTTATCCCAACGGCCGGATCGGCAAACGGTTTCGCGAGGTCGGCCGCTCTGTGTGATCGAGTGGGTCGATCAACCGATGATCCCCCTCGCGCCGAGGCCGATGGCAACCGCCGCGGCGAGGACGATAGCCCCCAGCGCCAGCCGCATCGCGCGCAGGGGCAGCGCGGCGAGACCGCCCTCGCCCGCGGCCCAGCCGGCGGCCAGCGCCAGTATCCCGCCGAGCGCTCCGCCGACCCCGGCCCAGAGCGGCGCCCCGGTCGCGGCCGCGATGGCGAAGACGATGAAACGCGCCGCGTCGCCCAGTTGCCGGGCGAAGAGGACGATCGCGATCGCCGCGACCGACCGGGTCGGCTCGCGCGCCCGTGCCAGGTGCACCGGCAGCGCCAGCTCGATCGCGGCGAAGCCGAGCGCGAAGGCGACCAGCATCGTCTTGCCCGCCGCGGGCAGGAGGCCGGACATCGCCTGGCCCGCGAGCGCCATGGCCATGGCCGAAACGGTCGCGCTGATCGCCGCCGCGGCCAGCACGCCGGGCCCGCGCCGCGAAACGGCGGAAACCTGCGCCACCGTCAGCTGGTCGCGCGCGCCGATCGTGCCCAGGAGAACCGCGATGAAACCGAAGAACAGCGAGGACATGGCGCCCGTCATGCGGGGGCGGCGCGGCAGTGGCAAGCCACCGCGCCGAATCGAGGATCAGGCTATCCAGGGGCCGGTGATCGCGAACGTGCGCGTGGGGCTGTAGGCATTGACGAACAGCGTCCGCCCGTCGGGCGAGAAACAGGCCCCCGCCCACTCGGTCTGCATGTGCAGCAGCGCGAGCGGATAGGCCGTGCCCTCGGGCGTGATCCCGCGCAGGTGGTTGGTCACGACCTCGGTGTACTGGTCCTCGCACACGACCAAGTGGCCGTTCGGGCCCACGGTCAGGTTGTCGCCGTAGTTGAACTGGTCGGGGCTGGTCGATTCGAAGAACAGCTGCAGCCGGTCGGCCGCCCCGCCGCGCCCGGGGACGAGGCGGAAGATCTGGCCCAGCCGGGCCGCGCCGCCGCTGGTGCAGCAGAAATAGAGCTCGCCATCGCCCATGTGGATGCCTTCGCCGCGCGCGAACAATGCCGCGCCGTCCGCCGCGCCGCGCCGGCGCAGATCGTCTTCGGGCGATTCCACGTCGTCGAGGTCGATCCAGCGCGCATCGGCCCAGCTACCGGTGGGCCAGGGCGCGCCTGCGTCGGCCCAATTGCGCGTGTCCGCCGGTGCGCCGACGATCGCCAGCGCCTGGAGCCGCCCGCCCTCGGCCAGCTTGCCCGGCACGTTCGGGATGAAGCGATAGAGCAGGCTGTCGTCGCGATCCTCGGTCTGGTAGACTATGCCGGTCGCCGGATCGACGCAGGCCGCCTCGTGGTTGAAGCGACCCATGGCCTTCAGCGGCACCGGGTCGACCAGCCCGGGCGCATCGGCGGGCACTTCGAACGTCCACCCGTGATCCTGGTTTATCCGCCCGCCGGCGCGCGCCGGCGCCTCCTCGCACGTCAGCCAGCTGCCCCAGGGCGTGATCCCGCCGGCGCAGTTGCGGATCGTCCCGGCGAGCGAGCGATACTGCCGCTCGACCGCCAGGGTTTCGGCATCGAGGACCAGCGTGGTCGTGCCGCCCGGCAGGGGCACCAGGCTCCTGCCCACGGTGTCGAAGGCCGGGCCCGCGACCCCGCCCCCGTCCTTGCCCGGCACCAGCTCGTGGTTGCGCACGAGCGCGAGCCTGCCGCCGCCGAGGTCGAAACAGCCCATGCCGTCGGCCGCGTCGGGCACGGTGAAGCCGTCGTCCATCGCATCCCCCAAGCTGGAGATCACGCGGTAGGTGAAGCCTTCGGGCAGGTCCATCACCCCGGCCGGATCGGGGCGCAGCGGCCCGTAGCCGGCGGCCATGGCGGCGCCCCCGGCGCGGGCGCCGGTGGTCGTGCAGCCCGATGCCAGGAGCCCGGCGAAGGCGGAACCGGTGGCGGCGAGGAACGTGCGGCGGCTGGCGGAATATGACATAAGTAAAGTTATCCTGCGTGGCGTTGCGGACAGGACTGCCCTAGCAGCATGAACGCCATGTGACAGCAATGCGCCGAACAGCGTTTTGCGGGCTTTGGGGAGGGCCATGAACAGATTTTCGCCGCGCCTTGCGGAAACGCCGCGCTTTTCGGGAACATTGGGCCGCCTGGGGGATTCCACCCGGAATGCGCCCGCAACTCCGCCCGAAACAGAACGCTAACCCTCGCCCCCCTATCGGTGTATGTTCGATTCCAAGCCGGAAGGGGCCTGCCCTGATGGAAGCGTACGATAATGCCCGCCTCGACGCGGCGACGTGGTTCGACGGCATCGCCCGCCTGTCCGCCCGCATGGAGGGCGAGGCCCGGCTGGAAAACTGCCTGCGCCACGCGTTCCATCTCGCCGCCCTGACCCCGCCCCCGTTCGACCGGCTGACCGCCTGCCCGATGGACGAGGAGGCTTTCGAGCAACTGCTGGAGCGCGGGGCATGGGAAACGGCCGCGGCGGCGCTGGTCGGCGGGACGCTGCGGCACGAGATCGTGGCCCGCGGCGCGCGCGAAGCCGGCGCGCGGGTGTGGCTGGAAGGGCAATCGGGCGAAGCGCGCGTGCGCGCCTCGTCACCCGCGCGGGCGCTGGCGCTGGCCTGGTGCGCCTTCCTGCTGAACCTCGCCCCCGGGGGGACGGGTCAGCCCGGCGGCGCCTCCCACAAGTCGGCATAGATGCCGATCCGCACGGCTTCGGACGTGGACTTGGCGTCGAACTTGCGCATCACGTTCTTGCGGTAGATCTCGACCGTGCGCGGGCTGAGGTCGAGCAGCGCGGCGATCTGCTTGTTCGAATTGCCGTCCAGCAGGGCGACCAGAACGTCGCGTTCGCGCCCGGTCAACTGTTCCACCCGACCCCGTGCATCGGCGCGCGCGCGCTCGATCCGGCGCTGCCGGTCGCCTTCCTCGCTCAGGCGGCGAAGCGTGTCCTGGAACAGGCCCGGCTCGAACGGCCAGGCGAGATAGTCCATCGCCCCTTCGCGCATCGCGCGCACGACCCGGTCGGGGCTTGGCGCCTCGGCATAGAGCGAGACCGGGTAATAGCGTTGCCGCGCGCGCAGCCGGCCCATGAATTCGGGCAGCGTGCCTTCGTCGGATTCGACCATCAGGACCGCGCCGCGCGTGGGCAGCATGCGCAGGAACTCGCCCGCATCCTCGTAAATCTCGGCATGGACGCCCAGCGCCAGCAATTCGCGCGACACCTCCGCCCGGCGCCGCGAATCGCGGTCAATCACATGGACGAGGCCCCCGCTCGCCGCGTCGGTCACTTGCATTGCCGGCTTCACTGATCGATCCCAGTTCCCGCACAGATAATGCGACGCATTGTTATATGAGGAAGATAGGCAGGTCTGTGCCCCCAAGCCCGATCGAACCCCGTCCAACGCGGGGTTAATTAACCCAACGGTAAGTAAGCCGCAATCGTTTCATCGTCCGGATCGGTAACTTTCTGTCGTCACCCGGCGGGGCGCAGCGCGGATTCGATGTCGAGGAAATCCTGCCGCACCGATTGCAGCAGGTCCGCGTTGAAATCGGTCACGCTGTCGAGCACGGCCTTGCGCGCCGCGCCGTAGACCTGGAGCAGCGCCTGCGCGAGCGGAGCGTTGCGATCGACCCCCATCTCCAGCGCGGTGATCGCGGTCAGCGTGCGCGTCAGCGCCTTGCTGCGCAGCGAGGCATCGCCGCGTTCCTGCGCGAAAAGCGCGGAGCCGAGCCCGGCGATCGCCTGTTCCAGGCACAGCTGGACCAGCGCGGCCGAATCCCCGCCCTGGACGCGCGCGTCGAAGGCGCTGCGGCGATAGGCCTCGTGCGGATCGGTCAGCGCCAGCATGTCAATCGCGCGCGTTCCAGGCGTCGATCTGCGACTGCAGGAACGACAGCGTCGATTGCGACGAGGCGATGCGCGTGTCGGCCTTGGCGAAGCGCGCAATCATGTTGGCCCGCAGGCGTTCCTGCTGGTCGGCCAGCTTGGTCGCCTGGTCCGAGATGTCGGACGACTGCGACTGGTAGCGCGCGATCGACCCGGCGAGCGAACCGGGATCGCCGGTGCGCGAGGCCGCGCGCGAGATCTTGTCCACCGTCGCGTAGACGCCGTAGAGGCCGGTGGTGAACATCGCCGCGACCCCGCCGGGATCGCGCGCGAGCGTGGCGTCGAGGCGGGTCGTGTCGAGGCGGAACGTGCCGTCGCGCTCGATCGCCAGCCCCAGGTCCGACAGGGTGCGCGGCGCCCCTTCGGGCGCATTGGGCATGATCTCCATCCCGGCGAGGCCGGACAGCGTCTTCTTCAGCGTGCGCGCGCCGCTGTCGCGCGCGAGATCGCCCGACAGCGGATCGGTCGCCGCATTCAGCTCGGTCACGACTTCGTTCAGCGCGCTGACAATGTCCTGCATCGCACTGGCGATCGTGCCCACCGGGCTGGGAAAGTCGATCGTCGTCGGCGCGCCGGCATTGGTGCCCGTAAGCTTGAGCGACAGGCCCGGTGCGACCGTGCCGACATCGTTGGTCGCGCTCGTCATCGCCAGCCCGTCGAGCCGGAACTCGGCATCGGCCGAAGCGGCCAGCAGGCGCGCCGGGTCGCCCCCTGCGCCCGGGTCCCAGGCCAGTGCGGCAAGCCCTTCCTCGCCCGGCGTTTCGGTCGCCTCGATCACGAAGCCGCTCTGCGCGCCCTCGGGGCCCTTGACGACGAGCTGCGCGCCCTGGTCGGTCTGCGCGACATAGGCGGTCAGGCCCGCCTTCTGCGCGTTGATCGCGCCGGCCACGTCGTCCAGCGTCGCCCCGCTTGCGATCTCGATGTCCAGCGCCGCCCGCCCCGCGTCGGCGGTGAAGGCGGTGCCGTCGGTTTCGCCAAAGCGGATCGTCAGCGTGCCTGAACCGACCGCGGCCGCCGGGTCGGCGAAAGCCGGGCTGGCCAGCGTCTGCCGGCGCGCCAGCGCGGTGACTTCGAGGCTGTAGGACCCCGATCCCATCGTCCCGGCGGGGCTGCTCGCCGTCGCCACCGCGGGATTGGCGATCTGCGGCCGGACCGCCAGGTCGCCCGCGCGCACGCGGTCGCCCAGCGCGCTGGCCAGCAGCGAGAGCGTGTTCTTGAGCGACGACGCGGCCGAGATCTGCCGTTCCAGCTCCTCGCTGCGTGCCGCGAGGCGGTCGTTGCGCAGCGCGAACTGCGCGTCGGCAAGGTCGCTGGCCAGCTTGACCATGTCGACGCCGCTGCCCGCGCCGAGGCCGGCGATGATGGACGATACTTCGCTCATGCCGACCAGAACGGCCGCCAGTGGCCGGTGTTAAGCCCCCCGGGACTCACGGCGCGCGCCGCCCCTGGGCGTCGAAGCGCAGCTCCACCGGCACCTCGATCGCGGGGGCGGGCCGCTCCTCCCCGCGCTTGAGCGAGAAGACGAAGGCCAGCACCGCCGCCAGCGCGGCATAGAGCTCTTCGCGAATGGTCTGGTTCTCGCGCGTGGTGAAATAGACGGAGCGGGCGAGCTGCGGGTATTCGAGCATCGGCACGCCGTATTCGCGCGCCAGCTCCTTCATCGCCTGGGCCTTGTCCCCGCGCCCCTTGGCCAGGACCAGCGGCGCCGCCGCCTTGTCGGGATCGTAGACCATGGCGACCGCGAAATGGGTCGGGTTGGTCAACACGAACTGCGCCTCGCGCATGGCGTGGGCGACCCCGCCGGCGGCAATCTCGCGCTGGCGCTGGCGGCGATGCGCGCGCGCCTCGGGCGAGCCTTCGGCTTCCTTGTGCTCGTCGCGCATTTCCTGGTGGCTCATCTTCAGCCGCTGGTTGCGGCGCACCCACTGGATCGGGGCATCGACCAGCGCGATCACCACCAGCCCCCCGCCCAGCGCGAGGAGGAGCGAGATCACCGCGCCCCAGGCGGCGGAAAGCTGCTGCGACAGGTTGCCCCCGCCCAGCCCGACGATCGTGTCGAGCCAGTTGCGCGCCCAGAGCCAGGCGATAGCGCCCAGCAGCGCGACCTTCAGGATGCCCTTGCCCATCTCGATCCAGCCGTTGGGGCCGAACATCCGCTTCAGCCCCGAAAGCGGGTTGATGCGCGATCCCTTGAAGTTGAGGTTCTCGTTCACCCAGCGCCCGTCCGCGCTCGGCCCCAACTGGGTGACGAGCGCGATCAGGATCATCGGCCCGGCAATGGTGAGGATCGGGGGCAGCGCGGCGAGCAGGCCGGTCAGCATCATCTGGCCCGGCTGGAAATCGATCATCTCCCCCCGGTCGAACACCAGCGCATCGCGCACGATGCCGGTCATTTCCTCCAGCAGCCAGGGGCCGCCGAACATCAGCCAGGCACCGCCGAACAGGATCGCCGCGGCGGTCGTGATCTCGCGCGAGCGCAGGACGTCGCCCTTGCGCGCGGCGTCGCGCTTGCGCTTGTCGGTCGGGGCGAAGCTCTTCTCGCCGGCGGTCTCGCTCATCGCACAAGCACCCCGGTCGTCTGGTCGATCGACATCTGCACGATGTCGCCGAACTGGTCGTAGATCATCGGCGCAGCGATGATCAGCGCGGCGATCCCCGCCAGGACGCCGGCCGGCAGGCCGAGCGCGAAGAGGTTGAGCGAAGGGGCCGAGCGGCTGAGCACGCCGGTCACCATCTGCACCAGCAGGAGGACGAGCGTGACCGGCAGCGCGATCCGCACCGCGGTTTCGAACATGGCCCCGGCGAAGCCCGCGACCTGGGCGAAACCGTCCGCCCCCATCCAGGTGTCACCCGGCGGGAACGTGCGATAGCTTTCCGCGAGCAGCGCGATCCATTGCAGGTGCGCGCCCAGCGCGAGGAAGATCAGGGTCAGGACGATGGTGAAATACTGGCCGAAGGCGGTGGTCTGCCCGCCGCCGTTGGGATCGGCCGCCATCGCCATGCTCATCCCCATCGCGCCGCCGATCACCTCGGCCGCGATCGCCGGGGCGGCAAAGGCGATCTGCAGGACGAAGCCGAGCGCGAGGCCGATCGCGACCTCGCCCGCCACCGCCAGCATCCCTTCGGCCGACAGCAGCGCCGCGGGCGGCTCGACCGCGGGCATCCAGACCCCGACGAAGATCGCCAGCGCGCCGGTAAGGCACACGCGCACCGTCATCGGGACCGAGGCGGCGCCGAAGAACGGAGCGGCCAGCAGGCCGGCGCCGATGCGCGTCATCAGGAACACGATGCGCCAGAAATCCTGCTCTATCGCGCCAAGGCCGAGATCGAGTGCGATCACCGCCCGATCCTGGCGATTTCCAAGAAGATTTCCTGCATGAAGTCGCCCAGCAGCGCCATCATCGAGGCGCCGAACAGGACCAGCACCAGCGCCACCGCGGCCAGCTTGGGCACGAAGGTCAGCGTCTGTTCGTTGACCGAGGTCGCCGCCTGGATCAGCCCGACGACGAGGCCGATCGCGAGGCTGGCAAGCAGGACCGGGGCGGCGACCAGCGCGGTGATCCACAGCATCCGGTCCGCCAGCGCCAGGAGAAGGGGCATTTCGTCCATCGTATCGCCCTCCCCGCTAGACGAAGCTCGATGCCAGCGAGCCCATCAGCAGGGCCCACCCGTCGACGAGGACGAACAGCAGCAGCTTGAACGGCAGGGAGACGAGCATCGGGCTCATCATCATCATGCCCAGGCTCATCAGCACGCTCGACACCACGAGATCGATGACGAGGAACGGCAGGAACAGCATGAAGCCGATCTGGAACGCGGTCTTCAGCTCGCTGGTGACGAAAGCCGGCAGCAGGATCGAGAACGGCACGTCCGCCGGGCTGGCGAACTGCGGTGCATCGGCAATGTCGGCGAACATCTGCAGGTCGCGCTCGCGCGTCTGGCGGATCATGAAGGCGTGAAACTCGTCGCCCGCCAGCTCGATCGCCTCCTCGGCGTTGACCTGGCCGGCGGCATAGGGCGCGATCGCGGCCTCGTTCACCCGTTCCAGCGTCGGCGCCATGACGAACAGCGACAGGAACAGCGACAGGCCGATCAGGACCTGGTTGGGCGGCGATTGCTGCAGGCCCAGCGCCTGGCGCAGGATCGCGAGGACGACGATGATCCGGGTGAAGCTGGTCATCATCAGGACCAGCGCGGGCAGGATCGTCAGCAGCCCCATGACCAGGAGCAGTTGGAGCGACATGCTCAGCGGTTCGCCGCCGGCCCCGCCGAGTTCGCCGAAAGCCCGGTCGAGCGCGCCGGGAACGGCCGCCTGGGCCCGCGCGGCGGCCGGCAGCGCGAGGGCCGCCAGCGCGGCGGCAATCGCCGGGAGACGCTTCATTTGCCATTCTCCGCGATCGCCGGGCCTTCAGGCGACTGGCGGGCCGGCGCCTCGGCCAGGCGGGTCAGCCCGGCGCGCGAGGTGGAGACGAGGATCTCGCGCCCGTGGAACTCGATCACCGCGAGGCGCATCGTCGGCGACAGCATCGTCGTTTCCACCACGCGCACGGCCTTGGCGCCCCCGCCCTGCGGCGCGCCGAACTGGCCCTGCATCTTCTGGGCGAGCTTCAGGCTGCCCCAGATCATCAGGCCGATCAGCGGCAGCAGGATCAGCAGCTTGAGGATGTACCAGCCCATCAGGCCGCGCTCCCCTCCGGCTGGCGGGGCGTGACCTCGATCGGCGGCGCGCGCCGTTCGCGCGGAGCGCCGCCGCGCCCTTCGCCGACCAGTTCGAGGATCCGCAGGCCGAACCGGTTGCCCTCGGCCACGACTTCGCCCTTGGCGATCATCTTGCCGTTCACCAGCACGTCGAGCGGTTCGTCGGTCAGGCGGTCGAGCATGACGACGCTTTCTTCCGCCAGGTCGAGCACTTCGCGCAGGTTCATCTGCGTGCGGCCGAGTTCGACGGTGAGGCGGACGTCGATGTCCTGGATCAGGCCGAAGCCCTGGTTTGCATCGGTCATTGGGAATCCTTTCCGGGGGTTATCTGGCCGGTGAAAGTCTGGGTAATCTGCAGGGCGACCTGGTCGTCCACTTCGCCCACGGTGCCGCGCGCGATCACCGCTTCGCCGATCTGCAGCGGCACGTTGCGCGCGACCATGATCGGCAGGACGGTGCCCGGCTGGATCGCGGCGACGCGGTGGAGCGGCATCTGCATGTCCACCAGCCGCGCGCTGGCGGCCAGCGGCAGGTCGCAGAACGGCGCCTCGTCGATCCCGCGCTTGCGGCGCGAAACCGGGGCCCGGCGGGCCGAGGCGCGCTTGGGCAGGAGCGAGGCGAGCGCGGCGGTCTCGAGCGCGAGGACCAGCCGCCATTCGCGCCCGTCGGAGCCGGTGACGGCCAGGGTCAGCGCGGTCAGTTCCGCCTCCGGCGCGAACGGCGCGAGCAGGTCGGCGGGCGAGGCGTCGTCCTCGGCCTTGAACTCCAGCCCGGCCAGTTCCCCGGCCACGGCGGCGATCACCTTGCGTTCGAACCGGCGCGACAGCAGGCGCGCGGTATGCGGCAGGGCAGGCGGCAGTTCCTCGCCGATCTGGCCCGGGCCGCCGAACGTGCGATCGAGCTGTTCCAGGATCGCGCGCCCGTCCACCGCCAGGGCCAGGACGTGGCCGGCCACGCCGAAGCGGTGGCGGCTGATCGCCGCGAGCGGCGGGCACTGCGCGGCCAGCTGCGCCCCCTCGATCGCCTGCGATCCGAGCGAGGCGATCCGCACGCCGGCATCCTCGGCCAGTTCGGCGACGCAGGAATGCAGCGCCCCGCACAGGCGGGCGCCGAAACGCTCGAACTCCGGGCCGAGGTCGGCGATCGGCTCGCGCTGGCTCAGCAGCGCGTCGCAATGGCTCGCCGCGCGGCGCGCGGAGGGGGAAGGCGCGGCCTTGCTCATTGGACGATGAAAGTGCGGAAATAGATGTTGTCGACGCCGCCGAAGCCTTCCTGCTCGACCAGGACTTCGTTGACCGCGTCGGTCAGCCGCTTCTGCAGGCGCACCTTGCCGGCGCTCGAAATCACCTCTTCTTCCGGCGTGTCGGCCAGTTCGACGAGGATGCGCGAGCGGATCGCGAGCTGGTGTTCGTGCAGCCACATCAGCACGCGCCCGTCGCGGCGGGTGGAAGCGGCCAGGCTGACCTGGATCAGCCCGCTGGTATCCTTGAGGTTGGAGGTGAAATCCTCCGCGAAGCTGAAATAGGCGGTGCGGTACTTCGTGCCGCCTTCGCCGTGGACCAGCTCGACCGCGTCCTTCCCCTTGGCGGCCGGCAGGGCATAGGGGTCTTTCTCCCCCTTCAGCACGAACTGCGGCCCGGCCTCGCGCGCGGTGGCATCGGCGGTCTGGATCACGCCCGCGGCCATCAGGCCGAACACGGTGCCGCCCCCGGCGCCGACCAGCGCCAGGCCGAGCAGCGCGAACTTCATCACGCCGCGGCCCCTGGCGGGCTTGTCCTGTTTTGCCTTCTTGTCACTCATTCCTTCGGTTCCTCGGTTCTGGCTGTCTGTTCGGGTTCAGGCGTAGACCGCCGCGCGCCCGTCGCTGCGCGGCGTGCCGGGCTGGCTGCCGCCGTCGGGCCCGGCATCGCGCCCGCCGTCGCGGCGGTCGCGGCCATTGCCCTCGGCGGGATTGCCGTCGGGCCCGTGGCCGTCGGCGTTGCCCTCGCGCTCCGCCCCGGCACGGGCGGATGGGCCGCTGCCGGCCTGGCCGGTGCCGTTGGCCGGCGCGCCGTCGCCCTGGGCGAAAGCCGGCGCCGGGCGCTCGGCCACCGCGGCGGCGATTGCCCGGTGCGCCTCCGGATCGGCGGCGGAAAGCTGGACCGAGAGCTGCCCGTCGCGGCGCTGGTCGAACCGCAGCGACAGGTCGCCGAACTCGGCATGGTCGAGCGCCAGCGTGGCCGCCTTCGCGGTCACCGCCTCGCGCGCGGAGGCGAGGCTGTCGACGATCCGGCCCAGTTCACGGGCGAGCTGGGTCTCGATCGCCGGCTTGTCGGCGGAAAACGGGGTCGCGCCCTCGCCCGGCGCGGCGGGCGCGGCCATGGGCGAAAGCGGCTGGACGGCGGTGGTCGCGCCGGCCGGTGCGGCAGGGGCGGCGGCGGCGAAGGCGCTTGCCTCGGCGGCGGCGCGGGGCGCGGCGACAGGCGCTTCGCCCTGCGCGGCCCGGGCATGGCCGGCGCCATCGCGCTGACCCGCCTCGCGCCCGCCCGCCGTGTCGGCGGCGAGCGTCTTGGCCTGAACCGATGCGCCGTTGGCCGGGCCGGTCGCAGAGCCGCCGGCCGCGCTTTCGCCCTGCGGAGCCTGCGCGCGCGGCGCGACTTCGAGCGCAACCATCGGGCGGCTGGCCGGGATCTGCGCCTGGGCGGATGCGGGCTGGCCGGGTGCGGGCTGGCCGGTTGCCTGGGGCTGGCCCTGGTCGGCGGTCTGCCCGGTGGCCTTGCCGGCTGGATGCAGGTTCACGCCATCGGCTGTGGCGGGGATGGCAGGGCTGGCCGGGGTCGCCGGGGTATTCGCCAAGGCGGCAGGCGGCAACTCGCCGCCCCCGGCCGGCAAAGTCTTGCCGGTTCCGGCAATTGCCGGCACGCCGGCAAGCGCAACCGGCAATTCGCCGCCCGTGCCGCCGTCGGCAGTCTCGCCGCCTGCAACCTCTCCCCGGGCCTCGCCCTTGCCCTGCCCCGCCCCCTCGCCGTCTTGCGGCGCGACGGGGACGAGCGCGGTGCCGAGCATCGCGAGAAGCGCGGAAAACCCCCCTTCCGCGGAAGGAGCCTCGCCTGCGGCGGGGCGCGGTTCGCCGCCCGCCGGGCCCGCGGACATCTGCGTTTGCGAAAGGAGCTGCGAAATCATGGGCCTGCCGTTCTGCGTCTGCTACGCAGGCCGTTATTCAAGATGCGTGCCAGTTTTCCTTGCACGGGGAACGTCGTCGCGCGCCGCCTTCTCCCCGATCGCGCGGGCGAGGTCGCGGCGCCCCTCTTCGGCGCGTTGCAGGCGCCGGTCGGCAACCGCCAGCTGGGCCAGGCGGTCGTCCGCCGTGCGCCGGGCATCGGCGGCCTGGCGCGCGGCCGTCGCGCCCAGTTCGTTGAGGTGCGAGCCGAGCACGCTCGCGCTGCGCAGGTCCGCCCCGTCGCGCGCACCGTCGCGCAGCGCATAGACTTGCGCCAGCGTGCGCGTCCGGTCCGAAAGCTGCTCCAGCTTCTGCCGGACGGCTTCCGCCCGGTGCGCCTCGGCCGCGGCCTGGCGCTGCTCGGCGCAGCGCATCCGCTCGATCAGGCGGGCACGCCGAAGGCGGGCGGCGTCACTGGTCATCGCCGATCAGCTTTTCGAGTTCGGCCCGCGCCCGGCCCAGCGGGACCCGCTCGCCGACCGCCTGCCCCAGGAAGGCCGCGATCTGCGGCTGGAGCGCGATCCCGCGGTCGATCAGCGGATCGGCGCCGGCGCGATAGGCGCCCATCAGCACGAGATCGCGATTGCTCTCATAGGCCGAAACGAGCGCCCGCAGCTTGCGCGCGCAGGCATTGTGGCCGGCATCGGCAACGTCCGACATGACCCGGCTGAGCGAGGCGCCGACGTCGATCGCCGGATATTGCCCGCGCTGCGCGAGATCGCGCGAGAGGACGATATGCCCGTCGAGGATCGATCGCGCGGTATCGACCACGGGATCGTTCTGGTCGTCGCCATCGGCCAGCACGGTATAGATGCCGGTGATCGAGCCGCCGCTCTCCGCCGAATTGCCGGCGCGTTCGACCAGCTTGGTCACCGTCGACAGGGCCGAGGGGGGATAGCCGCGCGCGGCGCCCGGTTCGCCCAGCAGGATGCCGATTTCGCGGGCCGCGTGGGCAATGCGGGTCAGGCTGTCCTGGATCAGCAGGACGCGCAGGCCCTGGGCGCGGAAATACTCGGCCAGCGACGTGGCCAGCAGGGCCCCGCGCAGCCGCAGGTTGGCGGCATGGTCGGCGGGCACGGCGACGACCGCGGTGCGCGCCGCGGCCTCCCCCTGCATGTGCCGTTCGACGAAATCGGAAACCTCGCGCGCGCGCTCGCCGATCAGGCCGACGACGACCACGTCGGCCTGCGCCCCTTGCGCGATCATGTCGATCAGGACCGACTTGCCCACGCCCGAACCGGCCATGATGCCGACCCGCTGACCGACGCCGAAAGTCGTCAGCGCATTGATCGCGCGAATGCCGGTATCGAACGGTTCGCGCACGCTGGCACGGTCCAGCGCGCCCGTGCGCTTGCCCCCCGCGGGCCACTGGGCCCCCGCGTGCAGCGGCGGCCCGCCGTCGATCGGTTCCCCCAGCCCATCGACCGCGCGGCCGAGGTAGGCCGGGCCGACCGGGAGCATCCCGGGCCGCCCTTCCGGCCTTACCGCCACGCCCGGGCGCAGCAGCACGCTGTCGCCCAGCATCATCATCATCGTGCGCCCGTTGCGGAACCCGATCGCCTCCGCCGTCAGCGTCGTGCCCTTGCCGTCGTCGATCCGGCACAGGCCGCCGATCGGGACCGAGAGGCCGCTCACCTCGATCAGGCCGCCGTCGCAGGCCGCCACCCGCCCGAACCGTCGGGGGGAGAGATCGAGCGGCGCAGCCGAAAGCTCGCCCAGCGTCGCCTCGGCCAGGGTCAGCACTCGCCGAACGCCTCCGCCAGGATCCGGCGCCATTGCGCCGGCCCGTCCTCGATCCCGCCGTCCTCGCTGTCGATCCGCAAGCCGCCGCGTTCGATCGCGGGATCGGGCACGAGCGCGATCCCTTCGGGCAGGCGGCTTTCGACGAGGGCGAGGTCTTCGGGATGGAGCAGCACGCGCCGTTCGTCCTGCGCGCGCTGGAGCATGGCCACGGCCTTTTCCACCCGCGCCGCGAGCCCTTGCGGGTCGATCGCCAGCGGCAGGACCGCGTCCTCGCACAGGGCGAGGACGGTCTGGCGCAGGCGTTCGCGCAGGGCATTGGCGCTGGCCGCGTCGAAGCGGGCGAAAGCCAGCTCGATCGCCTCGCGCCGGCCCTCCTCCTCGGCGGCGCGCTGGGCCGCGTGGGCTTCCGCCTCGGCCCGGCCTTCCTCGAACCCGCGGCGATAGGCCTCGGCCACCGGGTCGGGCGCCGGCTCCGGTGCGGGGTCCTGGGCGCGCTCGGACGGCCCCTTGAACAGGCCGGAAAAGCGCGGATCGCGGGCGAACCCGCCGCCGCCGCGCAAGCGGTCGAGCGGCAGGGTGGCCCTGAGCGCGGCGGCGCTAGACATAGTCGTCGTCTCCCCCGCCGCCGAACACGATCGTGCCGTCGGCGGCAAGTTTCTTCGCCACCGCGATGATCGCCTTCTGCGCGGCCTCCACGTCGGCGCGCTTGATCCGGCCGCGTTCCTCGATCTCGTCGCGCAGGCCATCGGCCGCGCGGCTCGACATGGCGGCGAAGAACACCTCGCGCTGCGGCTCCTCCAGCCCCTTGAGCGCGTCGATCAGCAGTTCGCTTTCGACCTCGCGCAGCAGCTGGCCCATCATCTGCGGGTCCAGCTCCAGCAGGTGCTCGAACTTGAACAGCTCGCTCTCCAGGTCGCGGGCCAGTTTCTTGTCCAGCTTGTTGAGGCCGGGCATCACGCGCTTTTCGACGCTGCGCGCGGCGCTGTTGATGATTTCCGCCGCCTCGCGCACGCCGCCCATCTCCAGGCGCTTGATCCCGTGGACGCCGGCAATGCGCGCGGCGAGCGTTTCCTCGAGGATCGCAATCGCTTCGGGCGAGACCGGGCCGAGCTTGGCGATGCGGTGCACCACCGGGGTATGGAGCGGCTCGGGCAGGCCGGCGAGGACCGCGGCCGCGGTCGCCGGCTCCAGCTGGACCAGGAGAACCGCGATCGCCTGCGGGTGCTCGTCCTGCACCAGCGGGATCAGCACTTCGGGTTCCAGCCACTGGGCGATTTCCAGCGCCGGGGTGCGCGGGGCGTTTTCCGGCGGCGCGACGCGGCGCATGATGCTGTCGGCCTTCACTTCGCCGAGCGCGCCGGTCATCAGTTTGCGCACTTCGTCCACCCGGCCATGGGCCGAGATCCCGGCATTGCCGGCGGTGCTGGCGAAACTGGCGATGGCATCGGCGATCGCGCTCGGCCCGATCTCCCCCATCTCGCACATCTTCGCGCCCAGCGTCCGCAGTTCCTCGGGCGAAAGGCCGGCGAGCAGCCGGGCGGCGTCTTCCTCGCCCAGCAGCATGACCATGACGGCGGCGCGATCGGCGCCATCGAATTCGATCGGAACGCTCATCACGCGACCCCTTCGGTGCTGCGGTTCTCGCCCAGCATCCGGCGCAGGGCCAGCAGCGCGTCGTCCGGCTGTTCGCGCGCGATCCGCTGGGCCAGCTCGATCTGGGCCGACAGTTCCTCGCGGCTCGGCTCATCGGGGCGGGCCGGCAGCGCGGTGCGCGGCGTCTGGGTGATCATCGTCGGGTCCTCGCCCTCGGCCGGGGCCTCGTCGCTTTCGCCCTCGCCCTTGCCGGTCACGCTGCGCATGATCGGACGGACGACGAAGAACAGCACCAGGAGGACCGCGATCAGGGCCACGCCGTTGCGCACGACCATCGCGAACCACGACTGTTCCCAGAACGGGATTTCTTCCGCCACGACCGGTTCGAACGGGCGGACGACGACCGCGACGGTATCGCCCCGGTCGGGATTGGCGCCGACCGCGGCGGCCACGAGCTGTTCGAACTTCTGCAGGTCCGCGGGCTTGGCATCCTTCAGCGCATCCTGGTTCAGCGCGACCGCGACCGACAGGCGCTTCACGCTGCCCGGCGCGATGTTCGACACGGCGACCTCGCGCCCCAGTTCGTAGGTGCGGGTCGCGCGGCTTTCGCCGATCTCGTTGGCCGCGCCCTGGGCCGGGCCGCCCTCGGGCGCGCCTTCGACCGCCTCGGGCGCGGGCGGCGGGGTATTGGCGAGGACGCCGGGAACGCCGGCCGCCGGGCCCATCGCCGCCGCGGTCGAGGTCTGCGTCGTCTCGCGGCGCACCGCGCCGTCCTTGTCGTAGCTTTCGCGGGCCGAGGTCACCTCGTTCATGTCGAGCGCGACCTGGATCTCGCTGGAGAAGTTCTCCGCCCCGATCATCGGGGTCAGCAGCTGGTCGATCTGCGAACGCAGCTTCGCCTCCATCCGGCTCTGGAGTTCCAGCCCGTCGCTGTCGCCGCCCTGCGGTTCGGACAGGAGCCGCCCGTGCTGGTCGACGATGCGGACCGAATCGATCGACAGCCCCGGCACCGATCCGGCGACGAGGTTGGCGATCGCGGTGACCTGCGAATCCGAAAGCTGGCGGCCGCGCGCCATGCGCAGCATGACCGAGGCGGTCGGCGGCACGCTGTCGCGCACGAAGACCGAGCGTTCGGCCTTGGCCAGGTGGACCCGGACCGATTCGACCCCGTCGATTTCCTTGATCGTCAGCATCAGGTCGCGTTCCTGCGCCGCGCGCAGGCGGTCGCCCTCGAGCGTGCGGCTGGCCCCCATCGGCAGCGAATCGAGCAGTTGCTGGCCGGTCTCCGGCGTCGCGAGCGCGCCGTCGGAGGCGACGACCATGCGCGCGCGGTAGAGATCGTCCTCGCCGACGCTCAGCGCCCCGGTGTCGTTGTCGATCGTGTAGTCGATCGATGCCGCGTCGAGCGCGCTGACGACGCCGGCACGCTCGGCATCGCCGAGCGAGGAGTAGAGCATCCGCTGCGGCGCGGGCGAGAGCCCGGCCCAGACGAGCGCGAGCAGGCCCGCGAGCGCGAGCCCGGCGAACCACGGCAGGGCCTTCTTCACCGCCGGCTGCGCGACGAACTGCGCCGCGCGGTCGCGCAGCGAGCCGCCGCCGCCGCGCAGCGGCGCGAGCAGCGAGCCCGGGGAGGCATTGGCGGGAACGAGTTCGCTCATCTATCAGACCCCCATCCGCATGATGTCCTGGTAGGCGGACAACAGCTTGTTCCTGACCTGCAATGTCGCCTCGAAGGCGACGCCGGCTTCCTGCCGCGCGAGCATGACTTTCGCGATGTCGGTCACTTCGCCGCGTTCGTAGCCCTCGGTCAGCGCGGAGGCGCGCGACTGGGCCTCGTTCACCCCGTCCAGCGCATCGCGCAGCGTATCGGCAAAGCCGCCGCCGGCGGCCGGTTCGGCGGCGGGCGCGGCGCCGCCGACCTCGCGCGTCTGGTGGATTTCCTGCAGCGTGCTGGACCGTTCCAGGATCTGCTGGCGCAGGGCCATGATCTGCTGGACCGAGCCGGCGCCGCCCATGCCGTTGATCGCGCTCATCGGCCGCCTCCCACGGCCAGGCCGGCTTCACGGAAAGACGCCAGCCGGTAACGCAGCGTGCGCTCGGAAATGCCCAGCTGGCGCGCGGCCTCGGCCCGCTTGCCGCCGCAGGCGTCGAGCGTTTCCATGATCGCGCGCGCTTCGGAAAGCTGGACCACTTTCGAAAGTTTCCTGCCCGCGACCGGCCCGGTGGGGGCGGCGGGCATGTCCCCGGCCGGGGCGGCCTCTGCCGCTGCCGGCGCGGATACTGCCGGCGCGGCGGGCGCGGCGGCTTCGCGATCGACCAGGCGCGCCGGGCGATCGAACACGATGTGTCCGGTGCCGATCGCATCGACATCGCCGGCCAGGACCAGGGCCCGGCGCATGACGTTTTCCAGCTCGCGGATATTGCCCGGCCAGCCGTGCTGCTTGAGCATGGCGATCGCGCCATCGGTCAGCCACGGCACTTTCGCCCCCTGCGGCGCATGGCGCAGCAGCATGGCGAAGGCGAGCGGGACGATGTCGGTCGGCCGCTCGCGCAGGGCCGACAGCGTCATCGGGAAGACATTGAGGCGATAGAACAGGTCGGCGCGGAAGCGGCCTTCCTCCACCTCCAGCGGCAGGTCGCGGTTGGCGCAGGCGATGATCCGCACGTCGACCTTGACCGGGGTGGTCGCGCCGACCGGAACGACTTCGCCTTCCTGCAAGGCGCGCAGCAGCTTGGCCTGGAGCGAGAGCGGCATCTCCGCGATCTCGTCGAGCAGGAGCGTGCCGCCCTCTGCCGCGCGGAAGAAGCCTTCGCCGGCCGCGTTGGCGCCGGTGAAGGCGCCCTTCTGGTGGCCGAACAGCAATGCCTCGAGCATGGTTTCGGGAATGGCCGCGCAGTTGACCGCCACGAACGGCTTGTCGCGCCGCGCGCTGCGATTGTGGATGAACTGCGACAGGACTTCCTTGCCGGTGCCGGTCGGCCCGTTGATCAGGACCGGGATGTCGGTCTGCGCCAGCCGGTCGGCCAGCGCCAGGACCGAAAGCGATTCCGGGTCGGCCGCAACCGGCCCGCCGCCCGCCCCGGCGACCAGCGCGACGAGCGCGCCGAAGGTCGCTTCCGAAACAGGGTCGGCATATGTGAGCCTGGCCCCGGTTCCCTGGCGGTCGATGGCCGGCCTGTCGGCGCGATCCAGCGCAATGGCATTGGGCAACCTGCCCGCCCCCGCCTCGCCGGCATCCGCCAGGTGCACCGGCCGGCGCGGCAGGAGCGAGGATGCAATGCCCGCGAACTTGCCTGCCACCGGTGCGTGAGCTTTCTCGAAGCCTTCCGTCCGCTCGATAGTTCCCACTTCAGCCCCCTGCTGATTAACCAAGTTCCGTTCGCGAGCGGTATTGGAGCCGGCATGGGCAACATCGACTTAATGGTTAACGGCGAAATCAACTTAAGGAAAAATACGTAGCGGCCGAAATCTGCGCCGAGCCCCTAAAACTTTTCGCGGCCCTGCCGGTCTTCGCTCCAGCTACCGCCCAGGATGGGTTTCTCGGGGGGAGCGTTCGAAGAGCATTGTGGGAGTTTGAACAATGGCTGTTATCAATACCAACACCAGCGCGATGCGTGCGGCGAATGCCTCGACCGCGGCCGACAAGGCCCTGGGCACCGCGATGGAGCGCCTGTCGACCGGCAAGCGCATCAACAGCGCGAAGGACGACGCCGCCGGCCTCGCCATCGCCACGACCATGACGGCGCAGGTCCGCGGCATGAGCCAGGGCATTCGCAACGCCAACGACGGCATCTCGATGGCGCAGACCGCCGAAGGCGCGCTGAACGAAGTCACCAACATGCTGCAGCGCGTCCGCGAACTGGCCGTGCAGTCGGCTTCGGGTTCGTACCAGGATTCCGATCGTGGCTACATGGATTCGGAAGTGACCGAGCTGAAGGCGCAGATCGCCAGCATCATCTCGGACACCGAGTTCAACGGCAATGCCGTGTTCGACACGGCCGCCGACGTGACGCTCGACATCCAGGTCGGCGCCAACAGCGGCGACACGGTCACGCTGACCTCGACCGCGATCACGACCGACATGTCGACCCTCGCGGTGGATACCTCGGCCAACGCCAGCACCACGATCGACACGGTCGACGCGGCCCTGGCCGAAGTCGCCGCGACGCGCGCTTCGCTCGGTGCCGGACAGAGCCGCCTCGAATCGGCGGTCAACAACCTGAGCAACAACGTCACGAACCTCTCCGACGCGCGTTCGCGCATCGAAGACACCGACTATTCGGCTGAAACGACCGCGCTCGCCAAGGCGCAGATCCTCAGCCAGGCTTCGACCGCGATGCTGTCGCAGGCCAACCAGAGCCAGCAGAACGTTCTTTCGCTGCTGCGCTGATCTCTTCTCCGAAGAAGACCGGGCCCGGGGCTGGATTTCCAGCGCCGGGCCTTTTTTTCACGCCTAGCCGCCGGCCCCGGCGGCGCGGACCGGCTGGGTCAGCAGGGCCAGGCGGCATGCGGCGAAGTCAACGTCGCCCAGCCCGCCTGCCAGCGCGCATTGCCCGGCCGCGACCTGCCGGTCGCCGACGGCGACCGCGCCATCCAGCGGCATGACCAGCAAGGGCCCGCGATAGCGCGCGGCGGCTGCCGCGCCGGGGGCACCGGCCACGCGGTCGAGCCGGAAATGCGGGCCATCCACCAGTGTCGCCGCGCCTTCGCCCGTGCTGCGGCGATAGCGCGCGGCGTCGTAAGGCGCGCCTCTCGCCACCGCGACCGCTTCGTCGAGATGCAGGTCGCGCGGGCGGCCATAGTCGTAGAGGCGATAGGTCACGTTGCTGTTCTGCTGGATCTCGACCAGCGACAGGCCGGGCCCGATCGCGTGGACCGTCCCGGCAGGAAGATAGAAGAAATCGCCGGCGCGCACCGGGTGCCAGGCGAGCAGCCGCTCGATCGAGCCGTCGAGCGCGGCGGCGCGGATCGCCTCGGCCGACAGCGGCCGTTCGAACCCGATCGCGAGCGTGGCCCCCGGCTCCGCGTCGAGCACCAGCCAGCATTCCTCCTTCCCGCGCGCGCCGGGCGGAGCCTGGGCATCGTCGGGGTGGACCTGGACCGAGAGCTTCTCGCTCGTGAACAGGTATTTCGCCAGGATCTCGGGCAGTTCGGGGGGCGGTTCGAACCAGATTTCCCCGATCCGCTCCCCTTCCGGCGCGGCGAACGGTTCGGGCAGGCTGTCGCGCCCCCAGACCTTGGCCACGGCCCTGGTGGGAAGCAGGCGCCCGCTCATTGCCTGCGCGCCCCGTCGAGCTTGCCGACGCGCTGCGCGCCGCCGGCGCTGGTCACCAGCACCTCGTCCCCGTCGACCACCACGATCACGTCGTCTAGGCCGATGCACGACACGCGCGGCCCGTCGCTGTCGACCATGACATTGCGGCAATCGACCAGTTCGGCCGGGCCGCGCGCCACGTTGCCCTGCCGGTCGGGCCCGCCATCCCGCGCGTCGCCGCCGGCGCGGCGCGCGTCGCGCAGCGCGGACCACGAGCCGATGTCGGACCAGCCCATCGCCACCGGCACCAGCGCGGCACGGCCGGTGTTCTCCATCACCGCGTAGTCGATCGATTCGCCCTCGACTTCGGCGAAAGCGGCTGCGTCGGGGTGAAAGTGCCCGCCGTCCCAGGCTCCCTGCGCCACGGCGCGGGCCGCGCCTTCGGCCATCACCGGCCGATAGGCGGCGAGTTCTTCGCGGAACGTGTCGGCGCGGAAGGCGAAGATGCCGCCGTTCCAGTCGAACCCGCCCGCGGCGAGGAAGGCGCACGCCCGCTCGGCATCGGGTTTCTCGACGAAGCGGGCGATCTCGCACCCGCCGCCCTCTATCGGTGCGCCACGCTCTATATAGCCATAGCCGGTTTCCGGTCCGTCGGGCGCGATGCCGAAGGCGACCAGCCGCCCTTCGGCGGCCAGACCCGCCGCCGCCGTCACCGCGCGGCGGAAGGCATCGGTATTGGCGATGTGGTGGTCGCTGGGGCAGACGAGCATGATCGCCTCGCCCGGCAGGAGGTTCGCGGCGAGCGCGATCGCCGGGGCCGTGTTGCGCGCCGCCGGTTCGACGACCAGCCGCATGTCCGGCGTTCCCTGTTCCTCCACCAGCGCCACGTGGCGCTCGCCCGCCACGACCAGCGGCGGGGCGAACCCTTCGCCGGAGCAGCGGGCCAGGGTCTGTTCGAACAGCGAGCTTTCGCCCAGCAGCGGCAGGAAAGGCTTGGGCCGCACCGCGCGGCTGCGGGGCCAGAGACGGGTGCCGCTGCCCCCGCACAGGATGATCGGGTGAATCGTCTCGCTCATGCCCGCCCCGTCATCGGACACCTCGCGCCCGAGGGCAAGGCGCAAGCCGCGCGCCCGGCCTGCACGGCGCGGCCTAGAACCAGCGCTGCCGCCAGTAGAACGGCGCCGGGACCGGGTTGCCCGCGGCATCGGTCGCCGGGCGGAAGCGCAACCGTTCGGTCACCAGGCGGCAGGTGATCCGGTCTGCCTCCGGGTCGGGGCTGGGGCGATAGACGGTGCAGTTGGAGGCCCGGCCGTCGGTGCCCACGATCACCCGCACGATCACCTCGGTCCCGCGCCGCGCGGCGCGCCCGCCCTCGGGCACCGGGTAATCGCGCGCGTCGTCGATCCCGCCCGAAACGTGGACGGGCTTGTTCACCGCGCCGCCCCCCGCGCCGCCGCCGCCCTGCCCGCTGCCGGTGCCGGTGCCCGTGCCGCCCGCGCCGGTGCCCTCGCCGCGCTCGCGCGCGCCCGAGCTCGCTGCCGTGCCGGTGGAGGATGCCTGCGGCACCGGCACCGGGGGCTGGATCCGCACCGGCGGTTCGGGCGCGGTCACTTCGCGCGGTGTCGCCTCGCGCCCTTCCTCCCCCGCGGCGCCGGGATCGGGCTCCGGCTCGGGATCGGGCAGTTCCTCGGGCGGGGTGGTCACGGTGACGGTGATCGCCTCCATCACCTCGCGCTCGACCGAGCCGGTGAAGTCGGGGGCAAAGGCCTTGGCGAGGCCATAGACGGCGAGCACGTGCAGCAGCGCGACCAGCGCCAGCGTGCCCAGGCGCGGCCTGCGCCGCGCCGATGCGAACCCGCCGCGGCCGCCTGCCTGCTGCGCCCCCTGCCGATCTGCCATAGTGCGGATCACCTCCCACCATGCGAAATCCGCGCGCCCCCCGCGCGGTTCCCGCACGCGATAGCGCCAGATCCGCGTGCGCCGGACAAGAAAAAACGGCGGCCCCCCAGGGGACGCCGCCGTCTTTCGTGTCGGCGCGCGGCGGTTTCCCGCCGCGGCCGGCGATCAGTAGCCGATGATGAGCGAGATGCTGCCCGCGCGCGGCGCGCCGATCTGCGCGAACGGCGTGTTGTCCAGCGAACCGCCGAAGTAGCCGACGTAGCGTTCGTCGAACAGGTTCGTCACGTTCACCTGGATCGCCGCGTTCTGGCCGACGCCGATTTCACCGAGGTCGTAGCGCAGGTCGAGATCGACCAGCGTGTAGGACGGCACGGTGTCGACGTTCAGGTCGTTGATGTAGCGCTTGCCGGTGTACTTCACCTGCGCGCCCAGTTCGAGCGCGCCGAAGGCGACCTGGCCACGCGCGCCGACCGTGTACTTCGGCGAGCCGCTCTCGCGCTTGCCGGCCGTCGGGAGGAAGTAATCCTCGCCGATGTTGGCCGCCGTGCAGCCGTATTCGGCCGGGGTCGGGTCGCCGTCGTCGAGGTAGCACTGGCCACCGACCACGTCGTCCTTGATTTCCGATTCGCTGATCGAACCGAAGACGTAGAGCAGCGTGTTCGGCGTCGGGTTCCAAGCGATCGAGCCGTCGAGGCCGTACTTGTCGACCCGGCCGAGGTTACGGAACAGCGTTTCTTCCAGCACCGGATCGTAGGCCGAGGCCAGGCGGTTGTTGTACCGGGTGTACCAGCCGGCCAGCTGCGCGGTGACGTTGCCGAAGCCGAAGCGCACGCCCAGGTCGAAGCTGTCGGTGGTTTCGGGAACCGGCTGCGAGTCGCGCACGTCGGCGAGGAACAGCGAGTCATAGAGCGGGTCGGTCCCCGGGACCGAGATGCCCTTCGCATAGTTCGCGAAGACCGAGGCCGCACCGAAATCGTAGGTCAGGCCGACGTTGGGCAGGAACTTGTCGTACTTGTACGTGCGTTCCTGCGGCGGGGCGGCGTTCGGATTGGCCGCCTCGTAGGCGGTCGTGTCCTGATCGCCCAGGCAATCGACGAAGCCCGAGGCCGAGGTGGTGTAGCAGTACTGGTTCAGCTCGCGCTTGAAGAACGGCACGCGCAGGCCGGCGACGACGGTCATCGCGCCGAACATGCCGCGGTACTCACCCGAAACCTGGTTCAGGATGGCGTAGGACAGGCGGTTGCGCTTGTTCAGTTCGAAACCGTCGGAAGTCTCGATCGGGTCGTTGATCGGGAAGACGTCGAACGGCTCGCCGTTGGCGTAAAGGTAGCTGGTCTGCCCGGTCTGGCGGTGACGCGCATGGTCGAGCGTGTAGGCCATGCGAACGCGATGATCGGGATTGATGTCGTAGATCAGGTTCGCGATCACGCCATAGCGCCGGGTCCTGGTCTGGCTCGGGTCCATCCCGGCCACGCGGTCCATCAGGTCGCCGTCGCCATTCAGATCCATGCCGTAATAGTAACCGCCCCGGATGAAGCCGGTGTACTGGACCCCGTCGATTTCGTAGAACCCTTCACGCAGGTCCTCGACGCCGCCGCCGTTGGCTTTGACGTACTGGAAGCTCGGATCGACCGTGAGGATCAGGCCGTCGCTGAGCGTGAAGCGCGACGAACCGCGGATGTTGCCGGTGTTCGACGGGTTGTAACGACGGTCGAACTCGACGCCGCAGTTCCCGCTGCTCGAGCTGTCGGACCAGGTGTCCGCCACGCCCGGGGTTCCCTGGCCGAAGCCGCCGCCCAGCTGGGTCTCGGGGATCTGGCAGGGATAGTTGATGTCGTAGAAACGGTTGCTGCCCGGCTGGCTGGTGACCAGGTCCTTGATGTCGAGCACGTTCTGCGAACCGAAGAAGTTGTTGCGGTTCTGGTTGTAGTGGCCGGCGATCGAGATGAAGTCGCCGTTGGCACCCAGTTCCTGGTAGATCCGGCCGTTATACTGCTGCTTGCGGACCTTGCCGTAGTTGTTGAACGGGTTGTCGTAGGTCGTCCACGACGCCGAGGCGAAGGCGCGGGTGCCGAAACCGGTGAAGTCGCCGGTGTCGACCATGCCGAAGGCGCGAACATAGGGGCGATCGCCCGATGCTTCGGCCAGGACGTTGCCGTACGTGGCCGAGGCGACCACGCCGAAAGTCTCGGACGGGACGCGGGTGCGCAGGTTGACGGTGCCGCCGGCGGCCGAGGCCGTCGGGCTGTCGACGTCGGTCACGCCGAGGTTGACGTTGACCTGTTCCAGCACCTCGGGATCGACCTGCTGGTTGGTGTAGAGGGCGTAGTTGCCCGAATCGTTCAGCGGGATGCCGTCCACCGTCTGCGACACGCGATCGGCGCCGAACCCGCGGATGGTGAAGCCACCGCCGCCCGAACCCCAGGGGTCGTTGTTCTGGAAGCTGACGCCGGGCACCAGGTTGATGATGTCGTTCACCGTCTGGCCGGGGCGCTGGCGGCGGATCACTTCGTCGGTCAGAACCTGCTTCGCCTTCGGCGTATCGGGGATATCGACACCGCCGACATCGGTCGCGCGCGAACCGGTGACGATGATGATTTCCTCGTCTTCGAAATCGACGGAGCCGGTCGACTGCGCGTGGGCCACGCTCGGCATGAGGGCCGAGGCGGACAGGCTGACGACGCTGGCGGCTAGGAGATACTTGAGCTTCATTTACGATCCCTTCGGTGAGGCTCGGTTGGGCAGGTGAAAGTGGCTGCCGGCCCGATAGTTGCGAACCGCGACGCTAGGAAGTCGGATTTGTTACCGGAAAGTGACAGTTCCCGCGAAACTCGCACGGCATCTGTGGCCGCTCGGCATCAGCCCCGGATTTCCGCGGGTTTCGAGCTGTTGCTGCAATGCAACATTGCGCGAAAAAACTGGCCCGGGCCCGCTTGCGGGCGCGATTCAGGCGAGATTGATCTCGCGCAGGCGCTGCATCAGGAAGTCGTGACTCGAGATCGGCTCGGGGTGATCGCCCGGCGCATCGGGGTCGATGCAGCTTTCCAGCGTCTCGATCGTGAAGTCGGGCCGGAAGTGGAGGAAGAACGGCATCGAATAGCGCGAGCGATAGGCCGCCTCGCCCCGCGGGTTGACCACGCGGTGGGTGGTCGAACGCAGCTTCCCGTTGGTCAGGCGTTCGAGCATGTCGCCGATGTTCACCACCAGCGCCCCTTCGGGCACGTCGATCGCCTTCCACTCGCCGCCCGCGGTCAGCAGTTCGAGCCCCGCCTCCTCCGCGCCGAGCAGCAGAGTGATCGTGTTGATGTCGCCATGCGCGGCCGCGCGGATCGCGCCTTCGGCATCGACCCCGGTCAGCGGCGGATAGTGGAGCAGGCGCATGACCGAGTTGCCGTCCTCCACCGTCGGCGCGAACCAGGTCCGCTCCAGCCCCAGGTGCAGCGCGATCGCCTCCAGCACGCGGCCGCCGGCCTGTTCGAACGCGGCATAGAGCGCCTCGAACGTCTCGCGAAAGCCGTCGATCTCCGCCGGCCAGATATTGGGCGCCATGAATTCGGACAGCGGGTGCCCTTCGGGCAGGCTGCGCCCGACGTGCCAGAATTCCTTGAGGTCGTGGACTTCGGCGTCCTTCGCCTTCTCGGTGCCGAAGGGGGTATAGCCGCGCGCGCCGCCGCCACCGGGAACGTGATAGGCGCGCTTGACCGCGTCGGGCAGGGCGAAGAACGCCTTCGACAGGTCTTCCGCCCGCGCGATCAGGTCCGCCGGGATGCCGTGGTCGCGGATCACCGCGAAACCGTATTCCTCGAAACTGCGGCCGATCTCTTCCGAGACTTCGGACAGCGGCCGGGCGATGGAAACGGATGCGATGTCGGACATGGGCGGAACTCTAGCGGGCTTTGAGGGGCGGGCGTTCAATAGGGCAGGAACAGGCCGGCCAGCGCCGCGCTCATCAGGTTGGCGAGGCTGCCCGCGGCGAGCGCGCGCAGACCGAGCCTGGCGATGACGGGGCGCTGATTCGGTGCAAGCCCGCCCGTAACCGCCATCTGGATGGCAATCGAGGAAAAATTGGCGAAGCCGCACAGCGCGAAGGTCACGATCGCGCGGCTGCGATCGGTCAGCGTATCGATCTGGCCCAGTTCGATGAAGGCGACGAATTCGTTGAGCACGATCTTGGTCCCGAACAGGCCGCCGGCCACGCCCGCTTCCTCCCACGGGACGCCGATCAGGAACATGACCGGCGAGAACAGCCAGCCCAGCGCCATCTGGAACGACAGCTCGGGCATTCCGAACCATCCGCCGACCGCGCCCAGCAGGCCATTGGCGAGCGCCACGAGCGCAACGAAGGCGAGGACCATCGCGCCCACCGCCACGGCCAGCTTGACGCCGGTCTGCGCGCCCTGGGCCGCCGCCTCGATCACGTTGGCGGGGCGCTGGCCTTCCTCGAACGTCTCGGCCACCTCGACTTCGTGCGCCTTGCCCCCTTCGGTGATCGCGGCCGGGCCTTCGGCGCTGATCCGTGTGCGCGGCAGGGCGATCTCGCCTTCGGCCTCGGGCGAAGCCTCGTCCTCGTCGGGCATGATGATCTTGGCCATCAGGATGCCGCCCGGGGCCGACATGAACGCGGCGGCGAGCAGGAATGGCAGGTACTCCGCGCCCAGCAGCCCGGCATAGGCGGCCAGGATCGTTCCCGCGACGCCGGCCATGCCCACGCTCATCAGCGTGAACAGGCGGCTGGGGGCGAGCGCGGCGAGATAGGGGCGCACGACCAGCGGGCTTTCGCTCTGCCCGACGAAGATATTGGCCGCCGCGCCCAGCGATTCGACCCGGCTGATGCCCGTGACCCAGGCGATCGCCCCGCCCACCCAGCGCACGACGCGCTGCATGATGCCGAGGTAATAGAGGATCGAGACGAGCGAGGCGAAGAACACGATCACCGGCAGCGCGCCGAGCGCGAACGTATTGGCCAGCGGGTTGTCGGCCCCGAACAGGAAGGCCGTGCCGGCATCGGCGTAGGACAGGAGCGCGGCGACCCCGTCGCTCATCGCGCGGATCGTCGCCCGGCCCCAGGGCGTGCGCAGGACGAGGAAGGCGAGCAGCGCCTGGAGCGCGAAGGCGGCGATGACGATCCGCAGCCTTATCCGCCGCCGCGCGGTGGAAAGCAGGACGGCGATCCCCAGGATCGCGACGATCCCGAGCAGGCTGGCAACGACTGGGTGCATAAAAGTGAGAATCCGAATTGCGCGCGATGGGGCAGGCCCTCTCTTGCCTGCCGCGCATCCACAGTCAAACGCCGGTAGCCGGTTGGCCACGCTTCCCTTTTCGCGCGCCAGCCCATAATCCGGGGCGATGAACGACACGCCTGCCAGCCACCCGACCGCGCCTTCGCTGCCCCGTTCGCTGTTCGTCTTCGCCCTCCTCTACGGCGGGATGACCGTGCTCGCCGGGTTCCTGGCGGTGAAGCAGGTCATGCTCTGGCCCACTGGGCTGGGGGTGGAGGCGGGGATCTTCGCCTTCCTGGTCCTGGTCGTCCTGTCCAGCGCGACGGCCCAGATCCACGGCTCGGCGGCGGCCAACCGGCTGGTGGTCTGGGGCTTCCTGCCGCTGGCGGTGTCGATCGTCCTGATCCTGCTGGTCCTGCGCCTGCCGGCCGATCCGGCGATGTGGCCCGAAGGGCTCGAGGCGTTCCAGCTGATCCATGCCACGACCCCGCGAATCATGGCCGCCGGGCCGGTCGCCTATCTGGTCTCGCTGCTGCTCAATGTCTGGATCTTCTCGCGCCTGCGCGGCGCCGGTGCCGACGACAAGGGCGCGCGGGGCAATATCGGCCTGATGATCCGCGGCGCGATCGCCTCCGCGCTCAGCCAGGCGATCGATTCGGTGATCTTCATCACCCTCGCTTTCGGCGGGGAGCGCGAGATCGGCTCGCTGATCGCCGGGCAGGCCCTGGCCAAGATCGTCCTCTCGCTGGTGCTCGTGCCCTTCCTGATCGCCTTCGCGGTCCGGATCGCGCAGCGGCTCGACCGCCCGGCCTGACCCGCCCCGGCCTGACCCGCCCCGGCCTGACCCGCCCCGGCCCGAACCTTCCGCTGCTCGCGCGGCGGGCGGCGGGCGGCGGCTATCGCGGACCGGCGGCGTCCAGCAGGTCCATGAAATTGCGCGCGGCCTCGCGCTCGCCCTCGTCCTCGAACGCGACGTCGAGATCGGGCGCGGCGCCCAGCATGTGGAGCAGAGCCCAGAGCGCGAAGCGCTTGCCCGGATCGCGCTCCAGCCCCAGGTCCACCTGGCACCGCTCGATCCCCGCGGCCAGGGCCTCGGGCCGCACCGCGGCAAGGTCGTCGGCCGCGAAATAGCGGCGCAGGAGATCGTCGAATTCCATGACGTGCGCGGGCTTAGGGCCCGGCGGCACGGCCGGCAAGCGGCGCGAATGGCGGCGACGGAAAGCGGCGATCGGGGGGAAATCGCCTGGCAGGGGTGACAGGATTCGAACCCGTGGCCCTCGGTTTTGGAGACCGATGCTCTACCAACTGAGC
This sequence comes from Pelagerythrobacter marinus, assembly GCF_034375205.1. Taxonomy (NCBI): domain Bacteria; kingdom Pseudomonadati; phylum Pseudomonadota; class Alphaproteobacteria; order Sphingomonadales; family Erythrobacteraceae; genus Pelagerythrobacter; species Pelagerythrobacter marinus. The sequence continues at coordinate 2,473,721 of NZ_CP139719.1, forward strand.
TACACCCCTGCAGGCGGAGCCGCCCTCTAGAGCCAAGCACGCCCCTTGGCAAGGCGGCGCGAACGCGGGCCGGCAGCGGCCCTGCCCGCGCGCGGGCACCCACCGCCGCCCCTGTTCACCCGCGGCGGCCGGGGCTAAGGCCGCCCCATGCACGCGCCCGCGCAAGGCCCGATCCCGTCCGAGATGCTGTTGCACGCCTATCGCAACGGCATTTTCCCGATGGCCGACGGGCGCGACGATGCCGAGCTGTTCTGGGTCGAGCCGCGGCAGCGGGCGATCATCCCGCTCGACGGCTTTCGCTGCACCCGATCGCTGCGCAAGATCCTGCGGCGCGACCGGTTCGAAGTCACCTGCAACCGCGCCTTCGGCGATGTCCTGCGCGCCTGCGCCGCCCCGCGCGACGACGGGGGCGGAACGTGGATCAGCCGCCGGATCGAAAGCAGTTTCCTCGCGCTCAATCGCGAAGGCCATGCCCACTCGATCGAATGCTGGCGCGACGGCGCGCTCGTGGGCGGCCTCTACGGCCTGGCGGTGGATCGGGCCTTCTGCGGCGAATCGATGTTCAGCCGGGCCGACAATGCATCGAAGGTGGCGCTGGCCTGGCTCGTCGCGCTGATGCAGCGGGCCGGCTTCGCGCTGCTCGATTGCCAGTTCATGACCGAACACCTCGCCTCGCTGGGCGCGGTGGAAATTCCGCAGGCGCACTATCGCGCATTGCTGGAAAGCGCCCGCGGACAGCCCGGGCTGGCCTTGCCCGAAGCCTATGCCGCGTTGCTGGCGGAGGCGGGATCTTCCTCGCCCGGGAAGCTCATCGCGCAGTCTTTCACCCAGACGTCGTAGATCGGGTGCTCGACGACGTTGCGGCTGGGCGAATTGCGGAACAGCCAGCCGGAAAAGACCTTGTCCCACCGCCCCTCGCCCTCGGCCGCGTTATCGCGCACGAGGACCTGAACGAACGCCCCGGTTTCGCGCGGCATTTCCCACGGCGCGGTCCGCTCGCACGCGGCGAGGCGCACGATCACATTGCCCACGCGGCGCGATTCGCCGGGCGTCATCTCGAGGTCCTGCGACAGGTTGTTGCGCTTGTTCAGCAAGCCGAGCGTGGCCACGCGTTCTTCCATCGGCGTCGCCTCGACCTCGCCCGCCGCGCTCTCGGATGCGGCGTCGTCGCTCGCCCCAAGGGCGGGCGCGGCATCGCCCGCGGCGCCTGTTGCCGCGCCGTCGCCAGCCTGGGCCTGGGTTTCGGGGGCGTCGGATTCGGACGCTCCGGGGGAGCAGCCGGCCAGGGCCACGGCACCGGCCAGCAGCCCGGCGAGGACGCGCATGTTCAACTGTCCGGCGACCACGCTTCGTAATCGCCTGTCGCCGCCGCCCGGCGGCCGCCGCGCTGCAGCGCCCCTTGCGGGAGGTAGGCCCCCTGGGTGCCCGTGGCATTGGGGGTGAAGTCGGCTTCCCAGATCCGCGCCGGGGGCAGGTGGCTTTCGGGCACGTCGTCGAACGCCCCGTGTAGCCAGCCGTGCCATTCGGACGGCACCCGGCTGGCGTCGTTCGCGCCTTCGTAGATCACCCAGCGCCGCTCGCGCCCGTCGGCCGACTTGCGGCGCGAGCGGTAATAGCGGTTGCCCTGCGCGTCGGTGCCGACATGTTCCCCGTGGCGCCAGCTGTGCAGCAGCGTGCCGATGGTCGCGCCATCCCACCAGGTGAAGATCTTGGCCAGGAATTTCATGAAGCGGGCGGTTAGCCGATTCGGCCCGCGCGGCCAAGCGCCCAATCGACCGGCCGGTGCATTATCGCGCGCGTGCTGCCCCGTGGACCGGCCATTCGACCCGGTCGCCCGGGCCGATGCCCAGTTCGGCTGCGCGCCCGCCGCGCAGTTCCAGCACGGCCGCGGTCGGCCCCGCGGCGACCACCGGGTCGAGCGAATAGGGCACGGTCTCGGCCGCGATATTGATGATCCGCCCGTCCGGGCCGATGAAGATGATGTCCAGCGGCAGGGGCGTGTTCTTCATCCAGAAGCTGGCGATGTCGGGCGGGTCGCGCGGGAACAGCATCCCCTCGTTCTCGTCCAGCTGGGTGCGGAACATCAGGCCCCGGGCCTGATCGCGCGGGGTGCGCGCGACCTCGACCGCGAACCTGTGCCGCCCCGTCCCGGTCGCGACCTCCAGCTCGACGATCTCCAGGCCCGAGACCGGGTGGCGCAGCACCTCGTGGCGCTCGCCGGGCGCAGCGGTCGGCGCCGCTGCCCCGCCGGCCCCGGCCTGGGGCGAACAGGCGGCGGCCAGCGCCAGGAAGATAACGGCTGTCGTGCGGCGCATGGGCGGTCCCCTATCGGTCGGTCGGCGCAAATATGGCCCGGTCAGTCGGTGCAATCAGTCGTGCGGGGCTTCGGCGGCCCATTCCTCCGCCTCGCCCACGCTGGCCGCCATGATTACCGCGCGGGCCTGTTCGAATCCATGGCCCGCGCGCACCATCGCGGCAATCTGTTTCTCGCACCGTTCGCGGTCGGGCGGTTCCGGTGCGAACGGGCCGAAGCGCCGCTTGCGCGCCAGCCGCAGGGCCGCGGCCCGGCGCGCGCCCTCGTCCGGGCCCACCGCCTCGCGCAGCGCCCCGCCGATCCCCGCGCCGCGCAGCGTCTCGTCGATCCGCCGCGCGCCGTAGCCGCGCCGCAGCAGCCCTTCCGCCCGGCTGCGGGCATAGCTTTCGTCGTCGATATAGCCGCGATCGGCAAAGCGCGCAGCGATCGCTGCGGGATCGGGCGGGCTTTCGCCTTCCCATCCCCGTTCGCGCAGCTTGCGCGCGAGATAGCCCTCCAGCTTGCCCGTGCTGGTGGCGAAGCGCGCGACATAGGCGAGCGCCAGTTCCTCCAGCCGCGCGGCATCGAGCGGCCTCGGCTGGCGGCGCGTTCGCCGCTTGTTCATGCTGTGGTCGGCCATGCGGCCTTATTCGTGCCACACTCGTTGGGAAATGGGAAAGTTTGAAACGTCGCCGGGCACGGGATAAAGAGCGTCGCTTATAGGGGACAATGCACGCGCCATGTTGCGCGCAAATGACGGGTAACGCCTCCAGACATGACAGAAACCAACCTGATTCCGACCCCGAATGACTGCGCGCTGCCGCGCCGGCGGTCGGACTTTGCGACCTTCAGCGAAGCGATCGATTACGCGGCGCGGAGCGAGAAGGGGCTCAATTTCCACGACATGCGCGGAACGCTGGAGCGACCCTATCCCTATCGCGAGATGCGGCAGGATGCGCTGGCCATGGCCCACCGGCTGGTCGCCGCGGGGATCGGCAGGGAAGACCGCGTCGCCCTGATCGCGGAGACGGGGCCCGAGTTCGCGGCCCTGTTCTGCGCCTGCGTCTATGCCGGGGCCTGGCCCGTCCCCCTGCCCCTGCCGACCAGCTTCGGGGGCAAGGAAAGCTATATCGACCAGCTCGCGGTCCAGCTCGAAAGCTGCGATCCCAAGGTGCTGATCTACCCGCCCGAGATCGCCGACATGGCGCAGGCGGCCGCCCGGCGCCAGGGGTGCGAGGGCACCGACTGGGACAGCTTCGCCGCGCGCGAGGCGCCCGAATGCCCGCTGCCCGAGGCGAAGCCCGACGATATCTGCTATCTCCAGTACTCGTCCGGCTCGACCCGCTTCCCCACCGGGGTCGCGGTCACGCACGAGGCGTTGCTGCACAACTTGTTCGGCCATGCCACGGCGGTGGACCTGGGCGTCAACGACCGGGTCGTCTCGTGGCTGCCGTGGTATCACGACATGGGCCTCGTCGGCTGCTTCCTCTCGCCGATCGCCAACCAGGCCTCGGTCGATTACCTCAAGACCGAACATTTCGCCCGCCGTCCGCTCGCCTGGCTCGACCTGATCAGCCGCAACCAGGGCAATACCCTGTCCTATTCCCCCACCTTCGGTTACGACATCTGCGCACGCCGGATTTCCAGCCAGAGCAGCGTCGCCGAACGCTTCGACCTCTCGCGCTGGCGCACCGCGGGCAACGGGGCCGACATGATCCGCCCCGACGTGATGCAGAACTTCGTCAACGCCTTCGCCGATGCCGGCTTCAGCGCCAGCGCCTTCACCCCGTCCTACGGCCTGGCGGAAGCGACCCTGGCGGTCACCGTCATGCCCCCGGGCGAGGGGATCCGCGTCGAGCTGGTCGAGGAAGAGCGGCTTTCGGGCACCCGGGCCGATTTCTCCCGCCCGGCGCGCTACCGCGCGATCGTCAACTGCGGCAAGCCGCTGCCCGGCATGGAAGTGGAAATCCGCGGGGAGGACGGGAAGCCCAAGGGCGATCACAAGATCGGCAAGGTATGGTGCCGCGGCAAGAGCGTGATGCATTCCTATTTCCGCAACGAGGAAGCGACCACCGATTGCCTGGTCGCCAAGGAAAACGGGGACGTCTGGCTCGACACCGGCGACATGGGCTACATGGCCAATGGCTACCTGTTCATCGTCGGCCGGGCGAAGGACATGATCATCATCAACGGCAAGAACCACTGGCCGCAGGATATCGAGTGGGCGGTGGAACAGCTTCCCGGCTTCAACCACGGCGACATCGCCGCTTTCGCGGTCGAGACCGAGAACGGCGAGGAAGCGCCCGCCGTCCTGGTCCATTGCCGCGTGTCCGACCCGGAAGAGCGCGTGCGCCTGCACGAACAGATCCGCGACAAGGTCCGCTCCATCACCGGGATGAACTGCGTGGTCGAACTGGTCCCGCCGCGCACGCTGCCGCGCACCAGCTCTGGCAAGCTCAGCCGGGCCAAGGCGAAGAAGCTCTACCTCGCCGGGGAAATCCAGCCGCTGCCGCTGATGCAGGCCGCCTGACCCGGCCGGCCGGGCCCGCGGGCCCCGCGCCGCCCGGCCCTGTCGCCCGGCCCTGTCGCGGCTTACCGCGCCGCCTCGTCCCCCCAGGCGAGGCGCAGCGCCCCGCCCGCATCGCCCAGGCGCACCCGCGCGCCCTGTTCGGCTAGGAGGGCGCGAACCGCCTCTGCCTCGGCCTCGGGCCCGGAGACGACCAGCGGCCGGCCGAGGCGCTTCGCGCTCCAGCCGGCGAGCGCGATCGCCTCGCGCGCGGGCTCGTCGGGCTCTTCCCCCGCAAAGGCGACCTGCGGCAGGTCGGAGACCGGCGGCACCAGCTCGATCCGCCATTCCGGCTCGGTCGCGGCAATCCGCTGTTCGAGCGCGGCATAGGCCGCCAGGCCCGCGCCCGGCAGCGGCTCGGCCCGCACCAGCGCGCGGCGCCGCTGCCGGTCGAGCAGGACCTCGTCCTCGCTCGTGCCCGCGGCGACGGCCAGGCGGGCGGCGAGATCGTCCAGCCGGTCGCGCGCGGCCTCTTCCTCGGCCGCCTTGGCGGAGGCGAGCTGCGCCTCCTCCGCGCTCTGCTCGTCGCGCACGAGGAACTGCTTGAGCTGCACGTCGACCGGCGTGCCGAGCGCGCGGGCCAGGCTCTCCTCGGCGCGCACTTCGGCATCGGGTTGCAGGCTGGTGGTCCAGACGAAGGCGGAAACCCGCATCGGGTCGGTATCGAACTCGATCTCCGGCTGCGACAGGCGCGCCGCGCTGCCGAAATTTTCCGCCAGCTCGGTCCGCACCTGCCGCGCGGCCGCCGCTTCCCACGCGATCTGGCGCAGCGAGAGGCCCAGCGGCACGACCAGCGCGACGAAGACCGCGCCGAGGACGAAGTTCTGCCAGCGCGATTGCCGCTCGGTCAGGGTGACGCTGAAGCCATAGAGGCGCGCCATCGCCCAGACGGTGAGCGCGATCGTGACGAAGTTCGTGATATAGAGCAGCAGCGCGCCCCAGAAGACCGTCCAGTTCGCGGTCGCGAGGCCGAAGCCGACCACCGCCAGCGGCGGCATGAGGGCAGTGGCGATGGCGACGCCGACGATCGTCCCCTCGCGCCCGCGGATCATCGCGTAGGCACCGGCGAGCGCGGAGAACAGCGCCACCAGCAGGTCGAACAGGCTCGGCCGCGTGCGCGAGGCGATCTCGGGCGTGATGTCCTGCAACGGCGACATGAACACGATCAGCGCGCAGAGCCCCACCGCCATCGCCGTGCCCCAGGCGAGCGAGCGGGCCGACTGGCGCAGCCAGCGATAGTCGCCGATCGCCAGGGCGAAGCCGAGCCCCATGATCGGGTCCATCAGCGGGGATAGCAGCATGGCCCCGATCACCACGGCGGGCGAGGACAGCAGGAGGCCGAGGATCGCGATCCCGGCCGACATCGCGGTCATGAACAGGTAGCGGGAAGAGAGCGCGCATTCCTTGCGCCGGCGCTCTATCACTTCGCCCTGGTGGACCGTTTCGACCACCATTTCGCGCCACCAGCGGCGGAAGCTCACCACCACCCGCAGGAACGACCACTGCGGGCGTCGCACCGCAGCCGCGGCCGCCGCGGCCGGGCTGCGCCCCGTGTCGCCGCCCCCTGTTTCCTCGCTGTCCATTCGCCGGCTTTAGCGCTTGCCATGCGCGGAAAAAAGCCGACATTCGCGCCAGGCGCCGCGGGTGCAATTGTTGAAATTCGTGTCTTAGGGCATTAATACACCAGGCAGAGGGCCGCCCGGCGCGGCCGCGAGGAGCGAAAAAGCAGGTATGGCCACCAATCAGACCGCCACGGCGAGCGAGACCGATCTGGAACTGACCCCGCCCGACCCGGTGCCGCAGGTCGCGCCGGAAAAGGCCGCGGGCCTGGTGCCGGTGAGCGAGGAGAAGAAATCGAAGCTGGACGAGAAAGTCGACGAATTCGTCGCCGATCTCGTCGCGGTCGATGCCAATTCGCCCGAGTTCGGCCAGAAGGTGGACCAGATCACCAACATGGGCCGCAAGGAGATCATGGCCGCCTCGCAGCATTCCAACCGCTTCCTCGACCGGCCGATCCGCGCGATGGACAAGGACGAGGGGGTCGGCGCCAACCTGGCCGAACTGCGCCGGACGGTGGAGGAGCTGGACCCCTCGCGCCGCGGCAAGCTGACCGGACCGAAGAAGCTGCTGGGCATCATCCCCTTCGGCAACAAGCTGAACGACTATTTCCGCAGCTACCAGAGCGCGCAGACCCATATCCAGCAGATCCTCGACAAGCTTTCCAACGGCAAGGACGAGCTGCTGATGGACAATGCCGCGATCGACGTGGAACGGGCCAAGCTGTGGGAAGCGATGGGCAACCTGGAGCAGATGATCCACATCTCGCGCTCGCTCGACCAGCGGCTGGAGGACAAGGCGGCGGAACTCGACGCGGCCGATCCGGCCAAGGCCAAGGCGATCCGCGAGACCGCGCTCTTCTACGTCCGCCAGCGCACCCAGGACCTGCTGACCCAGATGGCGGTGAGCGTCCAGGGCTACCTCGCGCTCGACCTGGTGAAGAAGAACAACGTCGAGCTGGTGAAAGGGGTCGATCGCGCCAGCACGACCACGGTCGGCGCGCTGCGCACCGCGGTGACGGTGAGCGAGGCGATGACCAACCAGCGGCTGGTGCTGCAACAGATTTCGGCGCTCAACGACACGACCGCCGGGATCATCGATTCGACCAGCACGATGCTGCGCGACCAGACCGGCAAGATCCACGAACAGGCCGCGTCGAGCACGATCCCGCTCGAAACGCTCCAGCGCGCGTTCCAGAACATCTACGACACGATGGACGAAGTGGACCAGTTCAAGCTGCGCGCGCTCGATTCGATGAAACAGACGGTGACCGTGCTGAGCGACGAGGTCGAGAAGTCGAAAGGCTATATCGCGCGCGCCGAAGGCCAGGCCCGGGCCCAGGCCAAGATCGGTTCGGAGCCTTCGCTCCTGGCGCTGGAAAGCTAGGCGGCGCATGGCGGACACGACACGCGAAAGCGACGCGATCCTCGCCGATGCGCGCCGGTCGCTGGCGGAAAACCGCGCCGGGGGATATCACCGCCGCGCCTCGATCGGGCGCGGGTCGGCCGCGCTGAAGACGCGCCACCTGGTGGGCAAGATCAAGCGGATCGTCCTGGCCGTGGGCGCGATCGTCGCCGCGGCGATGGTCGCCGGGCTGATCGTCGACGGGATCGGCTTTGCCGGGATCATGATCACGTTCCTCGCGATCGTCGTCGCGGTCGGCGTCTTCGCCGCCTTTCCCCGGATCAAGGTCCCCCGCCGGGCGGAGCTGAACAAGGGCAACGCGCGCGACCTCGTCGGGCGGACCGAGCTGTGGCTGGAACACCAGCGCCCGGCCCTGCCCCCGCCGGCGGCGAAGATCGTCGACGATCTCGGCGTCCAGCTCGACGCGCTCGGCCTCCAGCTCGAAACCGTGGACCAGGAACATCCCGCCGTGCGCGAGGTGCGCCAGCTGGTCGGCGAGCACTTGCCCGAGATGATCGATTCCTATCGCAAGGTGCCCGCGCACTTGCGCGGCGAACGGCGCGCCGGGGCCACGCCCGACGAGCAGCTGGCCGAAGGGCTGGGCCGGATCAGCCGCGAGATCGATTCGGTCACCCGCCAGCTGGCCGACGGCGCGCTGGACGACCTGGCGGTGCGCCACCGCTTCCTCGATTACCGGTACGGCGACGGCGCCGGAAAGGACGAAAACTGATGCGGGTCGCGATTCCCCACGACCTTCCGCGCGAAACGGTGCGCGCACGGATGCAGCGGCGCAGCCACGAGATCGGCGACCATATCCCGGGCGGCATGGCCGATGTCACGACCGCCTGGCCGAGCGAGAACCGCATGACCATGCGGATCAGCGCGATGGGCCAGGCGCTCGACGGGCGGGTCGATATCGAGGAAGGCGAACTGGTGTTCGAAATCGACCTGCCGCCCGCGCTCGGCTTTCTCGAACCGATGATCGCCGGCGCCGTCCGCCAGCAGGGCCAGAAACTGATCGGCAAGGCCTGAAGGGCCGGGCGAGCGGCAGACAAGCGACAGGCAGGCGAGCGGAAGGACCGGGCGAACGGCGCCGGTCGTCCCGCGCGCGGGCTAGCCCGTCGTTCGCGGCCCCCCCGCCAGGCGCGCGCCGGCAAGGACGATCGAGATCCGCCGGTTGCGCGGGTCCTGCGGGTTGTCCTGCACCAGCGGTTCGCGGTCGGCCACCCCCTCGATCCGGCGGAACCGCCCTTCGCCGATGGCATTGCGCATCAGCGCCTGGCGCGTCGCCTCCGCCCGGCCTGCCGAAAGCGACCAGTTGTTCGATTGCGCCCCGCTGCGCCACGGCAGGGCATCGGTGTGCCCGCGAATGGTCAGATCGCCCGGCTCGGGCCGCAGGGCCTCGGCAATCGCGTCGAGCAGCTTGCGCGCATCGGGCGTGAGCACGGTGGTGCCGAGCACGAACATCGAGAAATCGGCATCGTCCACCAGGTCGATCCGCACCCCCTCGGTCGTATCGACCATCCGCACCTGCCGCAGCAGGCGGCGCAGGCGGCGATCGTTCTGCACTTCGGCCTCGACGCGCTCGCGCATCCGGCGCACGCGGTCGAGCGCTTCCTTCTGCCCGCCGGTCGCGTCACGCGGCACGGTCACTGGCCGCTGCCCGGTCTGGGCCGCGCGCTGGGGATAGTTGTCGGGATCGACCAGCGAGGCCCCGCCCAGCAAACCGTCCGAACCCGCGCTCTGCTCCTTCAGCTTGACCAGGGTGGGGGTGAAATAGTCGGCCAGTCCCTTGCGCTGCGCCTCGGTGGTGGACCCGAGCAGCCACAGCAGGAGGAAGAAGGCCATCATCGCGGTCACGAAGTCGGCATAGGCGACCTTCCACGCGCCGCCGTGGTGCCCCCCGCCCTCGACGACGGTGACTTTCTTGACGATGATCGGCGCCGGGTCGTTGCGCCCTGCCCCGCCGGCGGCGGGCATTACCGCCCCCTCAGGCTGTCGAGCAGCTCGGACAGGCCCGGGCGGAAGGCATGGCCCAGCCCCGAGCGCGCGCTTTCCACCACCAGCGGCTGCGGATAGCCGTTGAGCGAGGCGATCATCACCTGCTTCACCGCGTGGAAGATCTGTTCGTCCTGGTCGATGATCTGCTTCAGCCGGCTCGCCAGCGGGCCGACCACGCCATAGGCCAGCAGCACGCCGAGGAACGTGCCGACGAGCGCGGAACCGATCATCCCGCCCAGCACCGAAGGCGGCTGGTCGATCGATCCCATCGTCTTGACCACGCCCAGCACGGCCGCGACGATGCCCAGCGCGGGCAGCGCGTCGGCCAGCGATTGCAGCGCGTGCTGCGGTTCGCGCATTTCGTGGAACTGCGTCTTCATCGCGTTGTCCATCACGTCTTCCACCGCGTGGGTTTCCAGCGTGCCCGAGGACACGACCAGCAGCGTCAGCGTGTCGCAGATCAGCGCGATCAGCGGGCCATTCGCCAGCAGGTTCGGATACTCGGCGAAAATCTCCGATTCCTGCGGGTTCTCGACATGGCTTTCGAGCGCGATCGGCCCCTCCGTCCGCATCAGCTTCATCAGCCGCGTGGTCAGCGCGATCGCATCGATATGGTCCTGCCGCGAATGGCGCGGCCCCTTGAAGATCTTGATGAACGAACTGCCGATCGCCTTCAGCTCGTGCAGCGAATTGCCCGCGATCATCGCGCCGACCGCCGCGCCGCCGATGATCATCATCTCCAGCGGGACGGCCGCCATCACGGGGCCAAGCGCGCCGCCGGTGAGGGCGAACCCGCCGAACACCATGACCAGCAGGACGACGATACCGATTGCAGCGTACATCTGTCTTGAACCCCTGTTAAACGTCTTGTCAGCGCATCATGTCGAACAGCGACAGCCCGGCCAGCCGCACGAAGCTCGCCTGGCTCGCCTCGAGCACGGTGCTGATTTCCTGGAGGCGGGTCATCGTCACCGCGATGTCCGCCCCGCCCACGGCAAGCTGTTCGTCCGCCACCCGCTCGGACTGCGCGATCCGGCGATCGTCCATCACCTCGACCCAGCCCAGGCGGGCGCCGACCACGGTCTGCGCGGTGGTGACTTTCTCCAGCCCCGCCGCCAGCCCGCCCAGCGCGTCGCGACTGGCCTCGGCCGGGTCGCCCGCCGCGCGCAGGCCGGTGGCAAGGTCGCCGAGGACCGCGAAGATATCGGTCGGCGTGCCGTCCACTTCGAAGGCGAAGACTTCCGGCCCGGTCAGTCCGGGGACGACCGACTGGCCATCGCCCAGGTCCATCGCCTCGCGGCTGCCGGTGCCGACATAAGCGACACCGCCGGCGTCGCGTTCGTAGGCCACGCCGCTCGCCTGTCCGCCGAACAGCGCGTGGCCCGCGCTGTTGCGCCCGTTGGCGATCAGCAGCGCGGCGTCCTGCAGGCTGTCGATCTCGGTCGCGATCGCTTCGCGCTGTTCGGCGCTCAGCGTCTCGCTGGCCGCGTGGGTCGCCAGTTCCTGCGCGCGGATCACGAGATTGGCGAGCGAGCCGAGCGCATCGTCGGCCATGGCGAGATCGTTCGTCGCCACGTCCGAATTGCGCTGGTCGATATCCGAAAGGCGCTCCGCCCGCTCGAGCGTGCGCAGGCGCGCCGCGGCGACCGGATCGTCCGACGAGCGGGTCAGCCGCTGGCCGGTGCCGACCTGCTGCTGAAGCTTCTCGGCCTCGGCCCGCAGCACGCCGATCTGGCGGCCGGCGCGGTCGTAGAAGGCGGATGTGCTGAGATTGATCATCGCGTCACCTCAGGCCCACGATCGTGTCGAAGACGTCGCTGGCGACCTGCATCGCCCGGCCGGAGGCCTGGAACGCCTGCTGGAACCGCATCAGGTTGGCCGCCTCGGTATCGAGGTCGACCCCCGCCTGCTGCTCCAGCGAAATGCGCGCGGAAGCGGCGATCGCATCGAGCGCGTCGCGCGTGACCGTGCGGCCGGAAACCGCGCTGGACACGTCGAACAGCAGCCCGTTGGCCGATCCGGCGACATCCGCCCCGCCCAGCGCCTGGCGCAGCGCGGCGAGGTTCGAGCCGTCGATGCTGCCTGCCGGAGAGCCGGCGGGGGCAGTGGCGATCGCGCTGCCCTGGGTCGCGACGACCCGGATCCCGGCCGCGCCGCTGCCGGCGAAGATCGGCTGGCCCGGGCTGCCGTCGAAGGCGACGCCGTTGGCCTGGGCCGCGTTGACGGCGCCGGCGATCTGGTCGGCCAGGACATCGAGCCGACCCTGCACGTCGCGCGCGGATTCGAGCGCCAGCGCGGCCCCGGCGAGCGATCCGCCGCGCGGCGCGATCGGCGCGCCGCCGACCTGGAACGCGATCGTCCCGTCGCCGGCCGTGGTCATGGCCAGCGCGGCCGACTGCCCGCCGCTGACGAGCGTTTCCCCGCCGGTCGCCACGGTCACCGTGCCGTCGGCCGCGAAAGAGGTCGAGATATCGACGATCCCGCTCATCTTCTCCAGCAGGGTATCGCGCTGGTCGAGCAGGGTCGCGCGGTCGCTGCTGCCCTCGCTCGCCCGCGCCAGGCGCAGGTTCACGCGGGCAAGTTCCTCGCCGAAGACATTGGCCTGTTCGACCGAGGCGGCCGCGTCGAACCGCAGGCCCTCGCCCGCGGCGCCGAGCGAATCGACCGCGATGTTGAACTTGTTGGCCAGGGTATCGGCCCCGGCGAGGACCGCCGCGCGAAGCGACGGATTGCCCGGGTCGGCCGAAAGCTGCTGCAGCGCGGCCTCGAACTCGACGATCGAATCGTAGACGCCCGACTGCTCGACCGCGGCCTCGATATTCTCCAGCCCGCCCAGCTCGGTGTTGGCGCGGGCGAGGTCGCTGCCCGTGCGCCGCACCTCGGCCTGGCGGAACATGTCGGCATTGCGGTCGATCCCCGAAACGCGCGCGCCCGATAGCGAGATGTCGCCCAGCCGGTTCTGCCCGCCGGCCGCGGAAACTTCCGAGATGGAAACCGAGCGGCGGACGTAGCCCTCGCTCGATGCGTTGGCGATGTTCTGCGCCGTCACGTCGAGCGCGGCGCGGGCCGCGCGCGCGCCGCTGGCGGCGATCGAGAGCAAGTCGGACGCCATGGCTCAGCCCTCCCCCGGTCCGACGAAGCGCGCGAGCTGCGCCTCGATCGTCGCGGCGAGGCCCAGCGACCCGGTGCCGGCGGCCAGTTCCGCGAAGCGCGCGTCGCGCATCTCGCGGAAGGTTTCCTCCCCGCTGCTGCCGAACAGGTCCTCCCCGCCGAAATCGGTCTTGTCCGCGGCGGCGAGCATCTGGCGCACGAAGATCGCCTCGAACTGGCGGGCCGCCTCGGCCAGCCGCTCGCGCTCGGTCCCGCCCGGCGCACTGGCCGAAACGATCGCCGGGTTGGCCTGCGAAAGGGTAATCGCGTCGGTCATATCACCACCATCTCCGCCTTGAGCGAGCCGGCCTGCTTCAGCGCCTCGAGGATCGCCACGAGGTCCGACGGCGAAAGGCCCAGCATGTTCAGCCCGTCGACCAGTTCGGCCAGCGAGGCACCCGGCTGCAGCATCGCGATCCGGTCGCCTTCCTCGTAGGCGTCGATCGTGCTGTCGTGTTCGAGAGCGGTCTCGCCGTCGCTGAAAGGGCCGGGCTGGACGATCGTGGGGTTCTCGTCGATCCGCACGACCAGGCTGCCGTGGCTGATCGCGGCGGGCGCGAGGCGCACCGCGCTGGAGATCACCACCGTTCCGGTGCGGCTGTTGACGATGACCCGCGCTGCCGCTTCGGCCGGGTCGATATCCAGCATCTCGATATCGGCCATGATCCCGGCCCGCTCGTTGGCGCCGTAGGGCAGCCGCAGGGCCAGGGTCACGCCGTCTTCGACCCGGGCCATGCCCGGATAGCGCGCGTTGATCGCGTCGCGCACGCGCGTCGCGGTGAGGAAATCGGCCTGGTAGAGGTTCCAGCGCAGCACGTCGGACGTCTCGAACCCGGTCGCGACCGCGCGCTCGACGCTGGCCCCGTCGGGGATGCGGCCCACGGTCGGCACGTTGACCGTCAGGCGCGAGCCGTCGGCCCCGGAAACGCCCAGCCCGCCGACCGCAAGGTTGCCCTGGGCCATGGCGTAGATCTGCCCGTCCGCGCCGTAGAGCGCGGTGAGGATCAGCGCCCCGCCGCGCAGCGACTTGGCCTTGCCGATCGCCGAAACGGTCACGTCCACCCGCTGGCCCGGCTTGGCGAAAGCCGGCAGGTCGGCCGTCACCATGACCGCGGCGGCGTTCTTCAGCGCCGGGTTGACCCCGGGCGGCAGTTGCAGCCCGAACCGATCCGACACCCCGCGCATGGCCTGGGTGACATAGGCGAAGTTGTCGTCGCCCGTGCCATCCAGGCCCACGACGATGCCATAGCCGGTCAGCTGGTTGGAACGGACCGACTGGAATGTGCCCAGGTCGCGCACCCGCTCGGCCGAGGCCGGGGCGGCGAAGAGGGCGGCGAATGCCGCGAGGGCGAGGAAGATGATCCTGGTCATGGCGCGCCTCAGAACGGGGTGACGAAATTGAAGAACTTCGACAGCCAGCCTTCGCGGCTGGCGCGCTGGACCGCGCCTTTCCCGGCATAGGTGATCCGGGCGTCGGCGATCCGGTGCGAGGGGATGCGGTTGTCCTGGTCGATGTCCGACAGGCGGACGATGCCCGACAGCTGGACCCATTCCTCGCCCTGGCTCAGTTCCATGACTTTCTCGCCCCGGACCAGCGCGGTGCCATTGGGGCGGACTTCGGCGATGGTCACGGTGATGTCCCCCCTGAAAACGCTGGTCTGCGAGGCGTCGCCCTTGCCCTTGAACGACGACTGGCCCGAAGAATTAAGCACGTTCGGGTCGAACGAGAGCGGGCCCGTGCTCGGCGGTGTCAGCGAGAAACCGCCGTCGCGCCGGGTATTGCTGCTGGCCGACTTGCTGGTCTGCGTGCGTTCCATCAGCACCACGGTGACGAGGTCGCCGACCCGGCTGGCGCGGTTGCCGTTGTAAAGCGGGGTGAAACCGGCCGTCGGCTGGAAGATCGCGCCATTGGCGCTCGCCGCGGGCACCGGCGCGGGCGCCGGCGGCAAGGCGGCCTGGAAACCCACGGCACGCTCGCCCCCGCAGGCGGCGAGCATGAGCGCGCAGGCGGCAAGCGGGGCGGAGCGCAGGGCAGTTCGGGCAAAGGCGTAAGTCATCGGGCCCCTCACAGCGTCTGGTTGGCGTTGCGAAGCATCTCGTCCACCGACGAGACCATCTTCGAATTGATTTCGTAGGCGCGCTGGCACTCGATCATGTCGACCAGCTCCTCGACGATGTTGACGTTCGATGCCTCCAGCATTCCCTGGCGCACGTTGCCGCGGCCCAGTTCGCCGCCCGGCCCCAGCTGCGCCGCGCCGCTGGCGGCGGTTTCGACCAGGAAGTTGTCGCCGATCGCGCGCAGGCCGCCCGGGTTGGCGAAGCTGGCGACCTGGATCTGGCCCAGCTCGGCCGGTTCGGCCTCGCCGTCGATCGCGGCCGAAACGATGCCGTCGGGTGAAACCGCGATCGAGGTCGCGCCCTCGGGAATCGTGATCGCCGGCTGGACGACGTAGCCCTGCTGCGTCACCAGCTGCCCTTCGGCCGAGCGGGTGAAATTGCCCGCCCGGGTATAGCCGAGCTGCCCGCCGGGCAGTTCGACCTGGAAATAGCCGTCGCCGTCGAGCGCAAGGTCCAGCGCATTGCCGGTGGTGTTGAGCGCGCCCTGGGTCACGATCTGGCTGGTGGACTGGACCGCCACGCCGGTGCCGAGGTTGAGCCCGGTGGCATAAGCGGTCTCGCCCGAGGAACGCTGCCCGGCGACGCGCGCGTCCTGGTAGGCGAGCGTGGCGAAATTGGCGCGGTCCTTCTTGAACCCGGTGGTGCCGACGTTGGCGAGGTTGTTGGCGATCACGCGCATCCGCGTGTCCTGCGCCTCGAGCCCGGTGCGGGCGACCTGGAGAGCGGAAGTGGGCATTGGCTGTTCCTTTCGTCAGCTCGTGTCTTGTCGCGGGCGATCAGCCCAGGCGCATCAGCTGCGCGCCCGACTGGTCGCAGTCGCGCGCGGTTGCGATCAGCTTGCTGCGCATGTCGAACAGGCGCTGGGCATCGATCATCTCGACCAGCACCTCGGTGGGTTTGACGTTGGACTGTTCCAGCGCGCCGGTGATCACCTGCGCCTCCGCATCGGCCGGGAGCACGCCCCCGCCCTGGACCCGGAAAAGCCCGTCGAGGCCCTTGGCGATCGGGCTGCCCTGCCACGCGGCAAGCTTGATCTGCCCGACTTCGAGCGGCGGCTGGTCGGGCGCGGCGGGATCGGTCACGCTGACCATCCCGTCGGGCGCGATCGCCACGCGCGAACCCAGCGGCACGGTGATCGGGCCGGCATCGCCGATGACCGGGCGCCCCTCGCCGTTGACGAGCGCGCCGGTCGGCGAAACCGACAGGTCGGCGCGCCGCGTATAGGCCTCCGTCCCGTCCATCGCCTGGACCGCCATCATGGCCTCGCCCTGGATGAACAGGTCCAGTTCGTTCCCGGTGCGGACCATCTCGCCCGCTTCCATCGTCGCGCCGCGCACTTCGGCGCGCTGCATGGCCCGCACGTCCAGCGTCTGGCCGTCGATGGTCACCGGGCGCTGATCGATCAGCTCCGCGCGGAAGCCCACCGTCTGGGCGTTCGCCATGTTGCTGGCGATCACCCGCTGGCGCTCCATCGAGGCGTTCATGCCGCTCAGCGCGGTATAGATCAGGCGGTCCATCGGGTTCCTCCGTTCAGGAAAGGCGGATCACGGCGCGCGCTGCCACCGGTCAGCTGCGCAGGTTGATCACGGTCTGCGAGATCTGGGTCGCGGTATCGATCGCCTTGGCATTGGCCTGGAAGTTGCGCTGCGCGGTGATCAGGCCGACCAGTTCCTCGGCAATGTCGACGTTCGACCGCTCGATCGCGCCCGACATCAGCGAACCGTACTGTCCCGAACCCGGCGAACCGTATTTCGCCTCGCCCGAGATGCCGGTCGATTCCCAGTTGGACGAGCCGACCTGCTTCAGCCCGGTCGGGGTGGTGAACGATGCCAGGGCGACGGAGCCGACCGCCTCGGTCGTGCCGTCGGCATAGGAGGCGGAAACCAGCCCGTCGCTGCCGACCACGACGCCGACGAATTCCGCGCCGTCGGCATTGGCGGTCGGGATCCGCGCATCGACCGGGGTCGTGCCGGTGATATTGCCGTCGGCATCGGTCGGGTAGACCTGCAGGCGGTTGGGCCCGCCGTCGGTGACGAAGCCCGCCTCGTCCACGCCGAACGCGCCATTGCGGGTATAGAGCGTGTTGCCGCTGTCGACCGAGCGGACCGCGAAGAAGCCGTCGCCGGTGATCGCGAGATCCAGCGAGCCGCCGGTCTGCTCGATCGGACCGAGGCCGAAGTTCTGCGTGATCGCCTCGACCGTCGCGCCGATGCCCTTGATCATGCGCGGGTCGGTCTGGGCCGATCCGGCGACGATGTCGGCGAACTGCGTGCTGCCCTTCTTGAAACCGTTGGTTTCGACGTTGGCGATGTTGTGGGCGATGACGCCCAGGTCGGTCTGCGAATTCTTCAGGCCGTTAAGCGAGGTGTAGAAAGACATCTTGGGTGCTCCTGTGCGTCATTCGTCGGGATCGGTCGCCGCCTGCGCGGCGGCGAGGGCATCGAGCTTGTCCGAAATGCCCTGCAGCGTTTCGTTCATCTCGGTGATGCCGGAGAGCGAGGAGAACTGCGCCATCTGGGCCAGCATCTCCTTGTTATCGACCGGGTCGAAGGGGTCCTGCTGCTGGACCTGCACGGTCAGCAGGCGCAGGAAGTCGGCCTGGCCGAGCGAGGCGTAGTCGCGCCCCGTGCCGGCAGTGCCGGCCGCCATCGCGGCGGCATCGGAAGTGGCTGCTACGCTGGTCATTTCATCCTCATCGTTTCGAGCATCAGCTGCTTTGCGGTGGACAGCGCCTCGACCATGTTCTGGTACTGGCGCGAGGCTTCGAGCATCTCGACCATCTCGGCGTTCTCATCGACGGGGGAAGCCCAGACGTCGCCGTTCTCGTCGGCCAGGGGGTGCCCCGGCTCGTGCCGGCGGACCGGCGCGACATCGGCGCGATAGACGCCGTCGACGCGCACCGTGCTCATCCCCGTGGCGGCATCGAGCTGCTCGGCGAAGACCGGGCGCAGCGGGCGATAGGCCTCCTGCTCGCTGGCAGCGACGCTGCCGGCGTTGGCGAGGTTGGACGCGGCCGCGTTCATCCGCACCATCTGGGCGGACATGGCGCGCTGGCCGAGTTCGAACAGGGTCATCGGGCCCGACATCGTCATTCGCCCTTGATCGCGCGCGTGAGGGTTTCGACCCGGCCGCGCAGGAAACCCAGCGTGGCGGTATAGGCCACGGCGTTCTCGGCGAAGGCGGCCTGCTCGCTCGCCATTTCCACCGTGTTGCCGTCGAGGCTGGGCATGACGGGGACGCGGTAGCGGGTGGCCGATCCGATCGCCTGCTCGCCTTCCGCACCGTTCAGCTTCGCCTCCAGCGCGGCGGCGAAATCGATGTCGCGCGCCTTGTAGCCGGGGGTCGCCGCATTGGCGATGTTCGATCCGAGCATGCCCATGCGCTGCGCCCTGATCTCCAGCGCCGCACCGTGAATTCCGAAAAGGCCTTCGCTCATGACAGTCTCCTGACGTGTTCGCCGCCGTTCTTGCAAAGCGCGTGCCAGTTTTCGCAAAGCACGTGCCAGTTTCCGCAAAGCGCGTGCCAGTCGCGTCCGGCGACGGCGATTTCACCGGGGGGCGGCAGCCGGGGCCGGCAAGCGATTGCCGGAAGCGGCAAATGTCCGCCGGGGGCTGAATGGCACGGCGCGGCGGGCGTTCTTTCGGGTCGAGGAGATTTCGATGAACGTCCTGCAACTGCTCGATCCCGTGTCGCTCGCGATCGTGTTCGGCGGCACCCTGGCCGCCACCCTCCTGCGCTGCGGCTGGCGCGACACGCGCGCCGCGCTGGCGGCGCTGGCGCAGCTGCCCCGCCGGCCGTTCGACGTCGCGCGCGTACGCGCCGAGCTGGCGGCCCAGGTGCGCGAGATCGAACAGGACGGTATCCTGCGGGCCGAACCGCACAGCTTCGGCGACGGCGAGTTCGACGATCTCAGCGACGCGCTGGTCCGCCACCGTTCGATCCGGGCCCTGCACGACGAACATGCGCGGCACAGCGCGCGCCGGCGGCAGGTATCGGAAACCGCGACCCGCGTGCTGGGCGAAGCGGCCGAACTGGCCCCCGTGCTCGGCCTGGTCGGTACGCTCGTCGCGCTGGGCGGGTTCTCGGCCGCGGCCGGGGGCGACTACGCGCGCGCGATCGCGACCGCGGTGGTCACGACGCTCTACGGCCTCGTGCTCGCCAATTTCGTGTTCGGCCCGCTGGCCGGCGCCGTCGCGCGCCGCTCCCGCGCGGAAGAGACCGCGCGCGAGGACCTGATCGGCTGGCTCGCCGCGGCGGTCGAACGCTCGATACCGCGCAGCCGGATCGACGCGGGCGAGCCGGCATCGGGCGATGGCGGCAAGGTGGCGGCATGATCGCCTCCTCGATCCGCGGCGGGTGGCAGACGACCCTGGCCGACCTGGCAATGATCCTGTTCATGGTGACCGCGGCGGCCATGGCCGAGCGGCCCGAGCCGGATGCAGACGCGGCCGCGTCAGCAGCCACCCCCACCGAGGCACCCTCTCCCGCCCCGGCCCTGCCGGCAAGCGGGGAGCCGATCGCCATCTACCGCGCCGCGCCCGGGGCCCCGCCCATCGGCCAGTGGCTGGCGGAGCAGCCGCGCGACCCGCGCCAGAACCTGACCATCATCGCCCGCCACCGGCCGGGCGGCGGCGACCGGGCGGCGGCGGCCGCGCTCGCTCTCGCGCAGGAGGCGCGCCGCGCTGGGCGCAGCGCGCGGATCGTGGTCGAACCCGGCCCGGCGGAAGAACTGGCCGCGGTGCTCGATTTCGACGGCCGCCAGCCGAACTGACGGTGCCCGGCAGACTGGCACGACGATTGCAAGGAAGCGGCAAAGCGCATGCGCGAAAGGCGCGCAGCGCGCCCAGCAAGAGGTGATGCCATGCGACCCATTCGGACGATCCTTGCCCTCGGTGCCGCCGGCGCGATTGCCGTCGCGGCCCCCACCCTGGCCGCGGGCTTCCACGATCTTTCCAGCATCGACCGCGCGGTCGAACGCTTCACCGGCGCGCCGCTGGGCAGCGAGGGCGGCGCGCGCACCCCGGTCGACCGGCGGCTGAAGCTGGCCCAGTGCCCCACGCCCGTCGCGCTCGAATGGTATGGCAGCGGCAACCGCACCGTGCTCGTCCGCTGCCCGGTATCGGGCGGCTGGCGGCTGTTCGTGCCGATCGCGGCGAGCCAGGCCGCGGCCCCGGCACGCCCGGTCATCGCGCGCGGCGAAATGGTTTCTATCGCGGTCCAGGGCAGCGGGTTCACCGTCTCGCGCCAGGGCGAGGCGCTGGAAGCCGGCGCGGTCGGCGACTGGATTCGCGTGCGCCCCGCGGGCGAGAAGCGCGAGGCGATCCGCGCCCGCGTGATCCAGCCCGGCCGGGTCGGCATGGATTTGCCGTAAGACCCCTTAAACATCGGCCGCCGGTGCCGTTATCAGTCCCGCTACAGCAACGGAGCGGACCGATGGACCGGATCGACATGCAGGCGGCAAACGGGATCGCGGCGCGACTGAGAACGCGCAGCGCGGCCCCCGTCGCCCGGGCGGAGCAGGCCAGGCCGGCGGCACAGGAAGCCGATCGGGCCGGTGCAGGCGCGCTCGACGCCGTCGCCCAGGCCCGCGGCGAGGCGCCGATCGACGGCGAACGCGTCGCCGGCATCCGCGCCGCGCTCGACAACGGCACTTACCAGCTCGACCCCCGCAAGACCGCCGACGCGATGATCGCCGCGGGCTTCCTGCCGAGGAATGCGAAATGACGACCGAACACGCGACCCTGCGCGACAGCCTGCGGCAAATGCTTGCCCTGCTTGAGAACGAGCGGCAGGCCCTTGCCGCCCTCGATCTCGACAGCATCCTGTCGTCGAGCGACGGCAAGCTCGAACTGTGCGAGGCGATCGAGCGCCAGGCCCATGGCCCGCTGGACGAGGAATGCCGCGGCCTGCTCGACGCGGTGGCGCGGCTCAACGCGGTCAACCGCAAGATCCGCAACCTGATCGCCGCCAATGTCGAGGCGCGCCTCGGCGCGCTGGCCGGACGGATCAGCCTTTACGGATCGGGCCGGCCGATGGTCGCGCGCGAGGCGCCCTACACCGCCTGACCGCCGCACGGCGGGCCGCCCAGGCGGGCCTGCGCCCTTTTTGGCACACCTCTTGCTTGAGACCCGGCGAGTTCAACCACGCCGGGGGCAGTCTTGCCAGAGGTCACATCAGTTCAGCGCAGCGCGGCATCGGGCGACGCCGTCCAGGCGTCGATCGCCCGCGCTTCTGCCGCGACCGGGGTCGATTTCGACTACCTGCTCGCGCAGGCGAAGATCGAATCCAACCTCGAACCCCAGGCCCGCGCCCGCACCTCGAGCGCATCGGGCCTCTACCAGTTCATATCCTCCACCTGGCTCGAGACGCTTGATCGCCACGGCCGCACGCACGGGCTGGACTGGGCCGAGGCGGCGATCACGCGCAGCGGCGGCCGGGCGACGGTCGGCGATGCGGGCCTGCGTTCGCAGATCATGGCCCTGCGCTTCGATCCCGAGGTCGCCTCGCTGATGGCGGCCGAGCTTGCGCGCGACAACGCGGGCGAGCTGCGCGGCTTCCTGGGGCGCGAGCCCGACCATGCCGAGCTATACCTCGCGCACTTCCTCGGTGCCGGCGGCGCCAAGAGCTTCCTCGGCGCGCTGCAGGACAACCCGCTGACGCCGGCGGCATCGCTGTTTCCCAAGGCGGCCGAAGCCAACGGGGCGATCTTCTACAAGGGCGGCCGCGCGCGTTCGGTGGCCGACGTGATGGACCTCGTGCGCGGCAAGGTCGAACGGGCCAAGGCCGGCGACGGGATCGCGCCCGGCATCGCCCCGGCGGCCGGTGCGGCCCTGCCCGCGCCCCTGCCCGCGACCCCGGCGGCGGCCTTCACCCAGGCCCGGCGCAGCTTCGCGGGCGAGCCCGCGGATGGCGGCCGCCCGGCGCCGCGCCCCTCGATGGCAGAGACCCTGCAGGCGACGTTCGGCGGGTCCGGCGCGCTCGGCGGCCGGGCCGCCCGGCAGGTCAATGAAGCCTACGGCAAGTTCAGGGCGTTCGGGCTGTGACCTGGCGGACCTTCCTCGCGCCCTCGATGGCGCTGCCGGTCGGCATTCTCGCGGTCATCGTGCTGATGGTCGTGCCGATCCCGCCGGCCATGCTGGACCTGTTCTTCGTCCTCAACATCGCGCTCTCGGTCGCGGTGCTGATGGCGGCGATGAACGCGGAAAAGCCGCTCGATTTCTCCTCTTTCCCCTCGGTCCTCCTGTTCGCGACGCTGATGCGCCTGGCGCTCAACGTCGCCTCGACCCGCGTCGTGCTGATGAACGGGCACGAGGGCGAAGCCGCGGCGGGCAAGGTGATCGAAGCTTTCGGCGCCTTCCTGATCGGCGGCAACTTCGCGGTCGGCCTGTTCGTCTTCATGATCCTGATGATCATCAACCTGGTCGTCGTGACCAAGGGGGCGGGCCGCGTCTCCGAAGTCTCGGCCCGTTTCACGCTCGATGCCCTGCCCGGCAAGCAGATGGCGATCGACGCCGACCTCGCCGCCGGCCTGATGACCGCCGACGAGGCCAAGGCCCGCCGGCGCGAGATCGCGACCGAGGCCGATTTCTACGGCTCGATGGACGGTGCCAGCAAGTTCGTGAAGGGCGACGCGATCGCCGCACTGCTGATCCTGCTGGTCAACATCATCGCCGGCTTCGTTCTGGGCATGGCGACCCACGGCCTGACCGCGGGCGAAGCGGGCCAGGTCTATGTCACCCTGGCCGTCGGCGACGCGCTGGTGGCGTCGATCCCGGCGCTGCTGCTGTCGATCGCCGCGGCGGTCATCGTCACCCGCGTCGCGGATTCGCGCGACCTGACCGGGCAGATCGGCGGCCAGCTGGCGGAGCCGGGTATCTGGCTGCCGGTCGGCTGCATCCTGGCCGCGATGGGCATGATCCCGGCCATGCCGCAAACCGTCTTCCTGCCGCTCGCGGCGGGGGCCTTCGCGCTCTGGCGAATGCTCAGCAAGCGCAAGAAGTTCGTGCCCGCCGAAGAGCCGGAGCCTGCCCCCGATCCCACCCGCATCGCGATCGGCGACGTGTCGGAACAGGCGCTGGTGACGGTCGAGCTCGGCTTCGGGCTGGTCCACCTGGCCGACGAGAAGCGCGGCGCGCCGCTCGTCGCCCGGTTGACCGGGCTGCGGCGCCAGCTGTGCCAGGCTTTCGGCTTCGTCGTCCCGCAATTCCGCATCAAGGACAGTTTCGACCTCGCGCCCGATGCCTACCGCGTCACGCTGGGCGGGGCGCCGCTCGGCACCGGCAAGCTCAAGGCCGACCGGATGCTGGCGATCGACACCGGCGAGGCCGGCCGCCTGGCCGAAATCCCGGGCGAGGCGACGCTGGACCCGAGCTTCGGCTGCCCGGCGATCTGGATCGAGCCGGCGGCGCGCGATCTCGCGGTTGCCGAAGGCTACCTGGTGGTCGATGCCGAAAGCGTCGTGGCGACCCACGTCAACCAGCTGCTTTCCGCCCGGCCGCAGGAGCTGCTCGGCCCCGACCAGGTGCGCGAGCTGCTCGACATGGTCCGCGAACGCAACGCGCAGCTGGTCGAAACGATCACCCCGCAGCCGCTGTCGCTGGCCGCGATCACCCGCCTGCTGCGCGCGCTCCTGGCCGACGGGATCACGCTGGCCCACCCGATACCGGTACTGTCCAGCCTGTCGCAGGCGGCGCAGCAGACCACCGACCACGAAAGGCTGGTCGACATGCTGCGCGCCGACCTCGGCCCGATGCTGGTCGGCAGCCTCTGCCCGCCCGACCAGCGCCTGCCGGTCATCACCCTGGCCGCCCAGCTGGAGGAAATGGTCGTCGGCGGAATGCAGGACCCGGCCAGCGGCGCAATCGTGATCGAGCCGGACCTGGCCCGGTCGATCGGCGAACGGATCGCCGCAATCATGGCCGAGCGGCCCCATGGCGCGGGCGCGCCGGCGCTGATCGTGCAGCCGCGCGCGCGCCGCCCGCTCGCCGGCCTGCTGCGCCTGCGCGCGCCGGGCTGCACGGTCCTGTCGATCAACGAATTGCCCGTCTCCCAGCCGATCGAGGTGATCGCGGTTGTCGGGGGCGAGGACGATGGCGCCGCGCAGGCCCCGCCCGCGCAGCCTGGCGCCCAGGCCCCGGCCCAGGCCGCCGCAGAGGCCGGCCCGCAGGACGCCGCACAGCCGGGGCCGGGCGCAGGGCCCGCAGCGGGCATGGAGATGAAAACGGAGGCGATGGCCGCATGAAGCTCGATCATACCCAGTTCGCCGCGGCGGAAGCCTATCGCGGCAACGTCGGCGACCGGGTGACCCGGTTCCTGCCGATGGTCCGCAAGCTCGCCTGGCACCTGTCGGGCAGCGGCGGCCCGACGATCGACGTGGACGACCTGATGCAGGCCGGCCTGGTGGCCCTGACCGAGTGCGCGCAGAAGCACGATTCGCCCAGCGACGACGGTTTCGCCGCCTATGCCAAGCTGCGCGTGCGCGGGGCGATGGTCGATCTCCTGCGCAGCGCCTCCCCCGACTCGCGCGGGGCGCGCAGCCGCCGGCGGCAGCTCGAGACAACGCGGGCGAAACTGCGCCGCTCGCTCGACCGTGAACCCTCGGCCGCCGAGCTGGCCGAAGCGCTGGAGATGCCGGTGAAGGAATTCCTGCAGTACGAACGCGATCTTGCCGAGACGCGGCTTGCCTCGCTCGACGAATGCTACAGCGAGACCGACGCCGCCTTCGCCTCGGCCGAGCCGGACGCGGAGCGGCAGGTCCTGCAACAGGAAGACCGCGAAAGCCTGGTCGCCGCGCTGTCGGCGCTGGGCGAGCGGCACCAGCTGGTCATCCAGCTCTACTTCGTCGAGGAACTGAACCTGTCGGAAATCGCCGCCGTGCTGGATGTCAGCGTGCCGCGGGTCCACCAGCTCAAGGCCGCCGCGCTGGCGAGGATGCGCAAGGCGATGGAAGCGGCGTAGAGGCCCACCTTCGCGGCCGGGGAAAGATTGACAAGCCCGCGCCGCCGCCGCACTGGTCGGAGCGACGGTTCCGCGCGCGCCCAGGCACGCGCGGCGAAGAGGGAAGCCGGTGCAAGGCCGGCGCTGTGCCCGCAACTGTAAGCGGGGAGCCCCGGGCCACCGCGTCACTGGCCGCCCGCGCTTTCATGCGGGCGCGGCCGGGAAGACGGCCCAGGGCGCCGATCCGCGAGCCAGGAGACCTGCCGTCGCGTCGTTCGTCCGGGGGAGCCGGGTCAGCTCCAGCCGACGGGAAACCGCGTTTCCCGCAGCAGCGACAGCCACCGGCCGGGTTCCCGGCGCCGGGCCCTGCCCGGCGGGCCATGACTGTCCAGGGCCGCGCGGGGGACCGGAATCCCCCTGCCGGGCCACCGCCGGGGAAGTGCAGCCCATGCCATGGATGTCGCGCATCGCCTGCCGCGCCCGGCGCGCCGCGCGGGCGCTGGCCGTGCTGCCCGCGATCGTTCTGGCGGCCTGCGCGGGGCCCCCGGCGCAGGTAGAGCGCCCGTCCGGGCCGCCGCAACGGATCGTCAGCCTCGATTACTGCGCCGACCAGTACGTGCTGCGTTTCGCCGAGCGCGGCGCGATCGCGGCGCTTTCCCCCGATGCGGCCAAGCCCTTTTCCTACATGCGCGCGCAGGCCCGCGGCCTGCCCACGGCGCGCCCGCGCGCGGCGGACATTGCCGCGCTGCGGCCCGATCTGGTCGTGCGCTCCTACGGCGGGGGGGCGGACGTCGTGCCGTTCCTCGCCGATCTCGGCATCCCGGTGGTGCAGATCGGCTTCCCGCAGACCCTGGCCGAGGTGCGCGCGGAAGTGGTCCGCCTGGCCGATGCCCTCGGCGCGCCCGAAGAAGGGCGACGGGTCGCGGCAGCGATGGATCGCCGCCTTGCCGCCCTGCCCCCGCCCGCCGCCGGGCGCGCGCCGGCCGCGCTCTACATGACGCCGGGCGGCGTGACCTCGGGCGAAGGAACGCTGGTTCACGAGGTCCTGCGCGCAGCGGGGCTGGCGAACTTCCAGGACCGGCCGGGGTGGAACGCCCTCCCCCTCGAACGGCTCGCCTACCAGCGGCCCGACGTGATCGCGGCCGCTTTCTACGACGGCGCGACGGGGCAGACCGACCGCTGGAGCGCGGCGCGCCACCCGGTGGCCCGCGCGCAGCTGGCCGAACGCCCGGTCGTCGCGCTCGAAGGCGCCTGGACCAGCTGCGGCGGCTGGTTTCTCGTCGATGCGATCGAGGCGCTCGCCCGGGCCCGAACCGGGGTGAGCGAAGGGGCCACGCGGTGAAGGCGCGCACGAACATTGCCCTCGGCGCCCTCCTTGCCGGGGGGATTTTCCTCGCGCTCCTCCTCGGCTCGGTCGCCCTCGCGCCAGGCGCGGTGCTGGGCGCGCTTGCCCTGGGCGGGGAAGCCGGCGACGTGCTCGTCGTCTGGCAGATCCGCCTGCCGCGCGCGCTGGCGGCGGCCATGGTCGGCGCGGCGCTGGGGATGAGCGGCGCTGCGCTGCAGGGGCTGCTGCGCAATCCGCTGGCCGAACCGGGCATTCTCGGCGTCTCGGCCACGGCCGCGCTGTTCGCCACTTTCGTGCTGTTCTTCGGCCTCGCCGGCACGGGGCCGCTTGTCCTGCCGCTGGCCGCAGTGGCCGGCGCGCTCGCCGCGACCGTCCTGGTCGGCATTGCCGCGCTGCGCGCGCGATCGGCGGTCACGCTGATCCTCGTCGGGATCGGCCTGTCCAGCTTCTCCGCCGCGCTGATGGCGCTGCTGATGAACCTCGCGCCCAATCCCTTCACCCTGGCCGACATGATCAACTGGACCCTGGGCACCGTGGCCAATCGCAGCTTCGCCGATCTCGCCCATGCCGCGCCTTTCTTCGTCCTCGGCGTCGGAGTGCTCCTTGCCAGCCGGCGCGGGCTCGCGGCGCTGACGCTGGGCGAGGAAGCGGCCGAGGGGATCGGCCTCGACCTGCGGCGGCAACGGCTCGCGGTGATCCTGGGCGCGGGGCTGGCGACCGGGGCCGCGGTCTCGCTGGCCGGCGCGATCGGCTTCGTCGGGATCGTCGCGCCGCACCTGGTCCGCCCGCTGGTCGGCCACGACCCGGCCCGCCTGCTCGTGCCGTCGGCCCTGCTCGGCGCGCTGGTGCTCGTCCTCGCCGACATCGGGGTGCGACTCCTGCCGACCGATGCCGAGCTGCGGCTGGGCGTGGTCGCCGCGCTCGTCGGCGCGCCGGTCTTCGCCTGGATCGCGGCGCGCGGGGGACTGTCGCGATGAGCGTGCTGGAGGCGCGAGGCCTGTCGTTCGAGGCGGGCGGGCGGCGGCTGGTCGCGGAGGCGAGCTTTCGCCTCGCGCCCGGCACGCTGACGATGCTGATCGGGCCCAACGGCTCGGGCAAGTCCAGCTTGCTGCGGCTTGCCCTCGGCCTGCTGCCGCCAAGCGCGGGAAGCGCGACGATCGACGGGGCCGAGGTGCGCAGCCTCTCCCCCGCCGCGCGCGCCCGCAAGGTCGCCTACCTGCCCCAGACGCGCCCGCTGGCCTGGCCGGTCCCGGTGCGCGACGTGATCGCTCTCGGCCGCTTTGCCCACGGCGTCGCCCCCGGGCGGCTGGCGGCCGACGACGCCCGCGCGGTGGCGCGCGCGATCGCCGCCTGCCGCCTGGCGGGGCTGGAGGACCGCGCCGCCGATACCCTGTCGGGGGGCGAGCTGGCCCGCGTCCACCTCGCCCGCGCGCTCGCGGCCGAGGCACCCCTGCTGGTCGCGGACGAGCCGGTCGCGGCGCTCGATCCGCTCTACCAGCACGAGGTCGCGGCGCTTTTCGCCCGGGCCGCCCGCGCGGGGCACGGGGTGCTGACCGTGATGCACGATCTGGCGCTGGCTGCCCGCTATGCCGACCGCCTGCTGTGGATGAAGGACGGCGCGATCGTGGCCGACGGCACGGTGGAGGACACGATGAGCCCGGCGCGCCTGGCGGATGTGTTCGGGGTCGCCGCCCGGATCGATCGAAGCGCCGACGGCCTGGCGCTGGCCGTCACCGGCCCGGCCTGACCTGCGAAAGCCGCGCGGCGGCGGCGGCAACGATCGCGCGCCGCTCCCGCTCCGAAGCGGCCGCCCAGCGCCCGATCTCGTCCAGCGTGCGCCCGCCCCCCTCGCACAGCGCCCCGTCCGCCGAAACGCGGCAGACATTGCGGCAGGGGGAAGGAACCGGATCGACCATGGCCCGCCCCTGCGCCATCCGGCCTGCCGATGGCAATAGCCCGGCAGGCGATCGCCTCGGCGACAGGGGCGCGCTGGACGGCCCGCTGCCCTGCCGCGCGTCAGAACGTCTTGCGCAGCGAAAGCGTAACCTGGCGGCCCAGCGGATCAACCTGGTAGCGGGCGAAACCGGGCGCGGGACTGCCGCCGGACAGGGTGACCCGGCGATAGGTGTCGAACAGGTTCTCGACATCCAGCGACAGGCGCAGGTCGCGCAAGGCGCCGCCCGGTCCGCCTGCAGGCACGAGCGCGGCAGGCTCTACGAACAGGCCGAGGTCGATCCGCAGCGGCGGTCGATAGCGGTAGTCGGCCGCTCCGCTGACAGAGCGCACCCGCGCCGGGCTGCTCCAGCTTGCCTGCAGGTTCAGGCCCAGCGTCTTGCGTCCGGCGGAAGCCCGGGCCGAGAGGACGTGGCGCGACTGGCCATTGGCCGCGAGCCTGTCGATCGGCGCAAGCCCCGCGTGGGGCACGATCCGGTCCGCGATCTTCCACGTGTGGTTGACCGAGAGCGTGTAACGCACGGCCCCCGCGGCGGCGCCACCTGCCGGGTCGGGCAGGCGCACGGCAATGCCCGATGCCAGCTCGCGCCGCTCCGATCGCGCGAGGTTGATCGGGCGCGCATCGACCGCGACCAGGCGCCCCGCGGCATCGCGGGTCACGCGTTCGGGAAATACCGCCTCGGTCGCCGGCGTCAGGTCCGGGAAGGGCGCAACGCCGCCTTCGCTGTCGTTCCGGCGATAACGAACGTCGAGCGCGAGCACCGGGCTGCCGAGCGGCTGCAGGCGCGCGGCGAGCGACAGGCTTCGTCGCGTTCCCGGCCCCAGCGCGGGATTGCCCCCGGTGATCCACAGCGGCTCCGCGATTTCCTGCCGCGCGAAGTCGTAGACGCGCCGCACCGTTTCCAGCCGCGGCGCGCCGAGATCGTCGTTCGAAGGGACCGTCTCGCTGTGTTCGAGCGATCCCGACAGCCGCAGCGGCGCGAAGGGCGACCAGGTGAAGCCGGCCCCGTACTGCCGGCGCAGCGTGCTGCCCGAAGCGGCCCGGAAACCCGCCGAGAGATCGAGCGCGAGATCGCCGAGCGGCACGAGCCCCCCCTCCCCGCGGCGCGCGAGCGGCACCGTCAGCGAGATCTCGCCCGAAGCGCGCCGATGGGCGGTGCGGGTTGCGCCCGCCAGCGCGTTGCCGAGGCGATCGAGCGGGACGAACCGGCTCGCCGCGTGCGAGCCGTCGAGCGTGACGCGAGCGCTGACCGGCGCGCCCGAAAGCGCGAAGACCGGCTTCGCCGCACTCAGCCGCATGCCCAGCATGTCGCTTGCGGAACGGCTGCGACTGGCCCGCAGGAGGCTGCGCGACCACGGGCGGTAAGGGCTGAGCGAACCGCCCGGCCCCAGCATGGCGGCCACTCTCGCGGCATCGATCCCCTCTTCCTGCAAGGTGCGGCCCCGATTGCGGACGTAAGTCGCCGACAGGTTGGTGCGCCAGCCGGCGACCGGCCCCGACAGCGCAAGCGCCAGGGCCAGCGCGCGCGCCTCGTTTTCGCCCCGCAGCGGGGCGTCGCCGTCGAGCAGACGGGACAGGACGACGTCGCGGGCGAAAGGCGACCAGCGGCTTTCGGCGGGAAGGATGGTCGCGATCTCGGGCAGGCCGCGCTCGTCGACGGTCTTGCTGGCGGTCGCGGTCAGGCTGGCGGTGGCGCTGAAGGGGCCGAGCGGTCGCCCGAGGCCGAGCGTGACACTGAGGTTGCGCGTCGCGGGCAGGAGGGTCGCGTAGCGCGCCCCCTCCGCCGGGATGCCTGCGTCCTGCGCGGGCAAGAACGCCGGCAGCGCCGGGGTGTCGCGGCCGCTGGTGCGCGGCAGCGGTGCCACCGTCACGATCCTTCCGGCGAGCGCGCTCAGCGCCGGATCGATCTCCTCGCCTGCCAAGCCCCGGACGTGGCCGGCCAGGTCCACCGCCCCGGACGAAAGCTCGCGTGCGCTCTCGTGCAGCGGGCCATCGAACGACAGGCGGGCCTGGGCGTGCCAGCGGCTTTCGCCCGTGATCGCAACCTGTCCCAGTTGCAGTTCGCCGCCGTGGCGTCCGCCGCGCGTGGGCACGCGGCCCGCCAGTTCGGCCGAGCGCTGGACGAACGACGGCTTGAGCACGAGGTTGATCACCCGCTTGCCCGCCGGGTGCCCGTATCGCGCCGCGGCCCCCGGCCCGAGCAGGCCAAGCCGCTCCAGCGCCTCCGGCGGATAGGCGAGGATCGAACGGTCGAAGCCGACTTCCTTGCCGTTGACGAGGATGACCGGCTCCTCCCCCGACGGATCGACGAGGGGGCCGAGCCGCTCGAGCAGGTCGGAAATCGTGGCCGCGCCCTGCGCGGCGATTTCCCCCTCGCCGAGTTCGGTTTCCGCCGCCACGACCGCTTCCCCGCGGCGCGGCGCGATAACGACGATGTCGGCCTCCGGGCCGGCCGGGCCGTCGGCCTCCGCCGCATTCGCGGTGCTCGCGCGCTCCGCGAGCGGTCCTGCGCGATCGCGTACCGTGCCCTGCGCGTGGAGCGGACAGGCGACCAGCATGGCGAGGAGCGACATCGCCGCACGAGGCCCCCCGGCCCGGCAGATGGTCGGCCTCCTCATGATCCCGGAGATTGCCCCGATGGGGCCCCGATCGCCAGATGGGATCGCACCTGTCGCAATGGCCGCACGAAACTACCTTGCAAAAAGTGGTGCCGCGGCCCGGATATGGGCCGCGGCACGAGTCTAGGCCTGGTGAAGGCCCCGCGCGCTGGACAGGCGCGCGAGTTCAGGAGAGTGTGCCGACCACCGTGCAGTCGCCCGTGCCGGGATCGACTTCGGGAAGAACGGCGTTGACGCTGACGACACCGGCGCTGACCGTTCCGGTGAGATCGCCCTGGCAATCACCGGCCGTGAAAGTGGTGTCTGCGTAGACATCGTCGACGGTGAAGTTGCCGCCGCCTTGCGTGATGGTGTGCGGCGTATTGGGAAACTGCACGGTCGCACAGAGGCCGAACAGGCCGCCGGACAGGGTGAACCCGGTCACCTCGGTCGAGGTTTCGGGCGTGGGGCCGTTCAGGTCGGCCGTCGCGGTGCAGGTCAGCTGCGGGCCGGTGCCTTTCTGCACCTGCACCGTTCCCGAAATCGTCGAGCTCTGCGCCATCGCCGTCGCCGGCAGGGCGCAAAGCGCCGCGCCGGCCGCCATCAAAGCAAATCCTCTCATCATCCGTCTCCTCCAACTTTCTCGACGCCGGCCTTGTTTCCGGCGACTCCGGCGAACACCGAAGCCTAGGCACCGTACAATTACATGAACATCAATGTCAATTTGAGGTTGGGTGGGTTTGCCTTTGGGTCCATATCAGCCTGAGATTCCGCCTTTCTTTCAACTCCGTTTTCGGAACGAACAGCTGTCAGAAGCCCACCGTTGCCCGCAGGCCGATGATGCGCGGATCCAGCGTAAAGACATTGGCGGTAAGGCCGGTGTCGTCGCTGTTCAGAAAGAAGTCGGTGATCGGGGCGTCGTCGAAGACGTTCTTGACGTAAAGTTGCAGGGAGAAGTCGTCCCGCGGACGGGTCAGCGTGAGGGCGGCGTTCACGTTGTCCCATGCCTTCAGCCGGTCGATCTCGGTATTGTAGACCCGGGCATAGCTCTCGGATTGGCGGTAGTAGTCGCCTCGTAGCGTGAGCTGCCAGGCCCCCCCGTCGATCGGGATCGTGTACTGCGCGCCGATATTGAACGTCAGGTGCGGGGCATTGGGCAACTCGTTGCCCGAAAGGTCGGCGTAGAAGCCGCGCCCACCGTTCGGCGCGTCGGTCAGCGGATCGTATGTGAAGCCGAACATCGCGTAGAGCGGCAGGCCCTCCCTCTCCGGATCCCAGCTGCCGTAGCGCTGCGATCCAGCGCATAGCGATCCCAGGGCGAAGTTCGCCAGCCCACCGTCCGGGGGAGTGGCGAAGAAGCTGTTGAGGATGGTCTCCACCTTGTCGCGCGGCGCGATGCAGTTCGATGGCACGGCCGGCGAAGGCCGGATCAGTACCCAGTCCTCGTTCCCCTGGGTGCGGTTCATCACGTCGATCGATTGCTCGCCATCGCCGATGCGGGTCTGCAGGAAGCCGAGCGTGGCATCCATGCGGAACCGCTCAGTCGGGGCCCAGGCCGCCTCCAGTTCGGCGCCCCAGGTCGTCGCATTGAAGTTCTCGTTGAGCGAGATCCGGTCGACGATCTGCGAGACCTGGTAATCTTCGTAGAGATTCAGGAAAGCCGTCGCGTTGAGCGAGAAGCGCCCGCCGGCGAAGACGTTCTTGGTCCCGATCTCGAAAGCCGTCACGTACTCGGGATCGAAGTCGGCCGGTAAGGGCTGATACTGGATGACCTCGGGATCGACGTCGATCCGGGGCGGGTTGGTTCCGCCGGCCTTGTACCCGCGCGATGCCGAGGCGTAGAACATGGTGTCGTCGCTGAAAGACGTCGCGGGCCGCCAGTCGACCACGAAGCGCCCGGTCAGGGCATCGGATTTCAGCACGGTGTCCGGGAACTCGCGAAAACCACGGCTGATATAACCGCCCGAGATGTTACCGGTGCTCTCGCCGAACTGGTCTGCGCCCAACAGGAGCTGCGTGGGGATCGGCGTGGTCGTCTTCCTGTCTTCGGTATAACGCCCGCCGAGGGTCACCTTGAGATCGTCGGTCAGATCCCAATAAAGCTCGCCGAACACGCCCCAGGATTCGATCTCGACAACGTTCTTGCTGCGGAAATAATTGTGCCCCTCCCCGTCGATCTGCTCGATCGGATTGGGATCAACGTAAACGCATTCCCCCGGCACCGTTTCGGGTTGGGAGCAATCGATCGTTACAGCTCCCCTTCGATTGAGGAAGACCTCGGAGATATACGTGAAGATATTGCTCAGAACGTAATAATCGTCCTGCGTGTCGAAGTTGAGATAATTCGCTCCGACGTTGAAGTTCACGGGGCCGTCCATATCGGACGTCAGCCGCAGTTCCTGAAACCACTGCTCATTGTCAGACTGGCTGATGTCTACCGACAACCAGCGGTCCGACGGGCCCAGCTGAGGATCGGCGTAGACGCCGCCAGGCGTCAGCCCGCCATCGGGCAGCGGTGCGCCGCCCGGCGAGACGAGAAGTCCCGAACTGTCCGGAAAAATTGGTGCGGACACGAAGCGGTTGTAGTCTTGAGACGAATAGTACTCATCCTTCGCGTAGGTCGTCTGCGAGTAAAGGGAGAGCTCGCCGATATCCAGCTCGAGATTCAGCTGGAGAATATCGTTTTTGGCGCGAAAGACAGGATCGTAACTCGTCGCAATCTCGCGCAGATCACGGGATTGCACGACACCCCCGTAAGGGAACCGATCGAACGGAAACCCCTGGACCGGCTGCCCGGTATCGGGATCGTAGCCGGCTATCTGTACGCCCGCGGCAAAGATCTGAGAGGAGCCCAGCAGGTTAGGTGCACCGAACGCGGCATCGTCGTAAAGACTGGCATCGAGGCAGCCCTGGCTCAGCTTGGCCTGGATGTAGTCGAACGGGACGGTCGTATCGCCGATCTGCGTCGGTCCCGGATCGCGGGTGCAGAGCTGCTTGCCGGTGCGCGAGCGATTGTCGTCTTCTTCGAAATGCTGCCAGATGAAACTCGCGCGGAAATTGTCGGTCGGCTCCCACGCGAGGGAAAGCCGTGTGGACCACAGGTCGCGCCCGTTGACCCGCTTGTTGGTGAAAGTATTGAAATCGTATCCGTCGCGCTTGGTCATCATGCCGGCCGCCCGCACGGCCAGCCTGTCCCCGAGCGGAACATTGACATGCCCGCCCAGGCGACGGGTATCGAAGCTGCCGGCCTCCGCCATGACCTCGCCGCCAAATTCGGAGAATTCCGGCATCGCCGGGATCATGTTGACCACGCCCGACGTGGCATTGCGGCCATAGAGCGTGCCCTGGGGGCCGCGCAGAACCTCGATCCGTTCCATGTCGAAGAACTCGGATTCGAACAGGCGATTGCGGATCAGCGGGATGTTGTTGAAGCTCACGGCCACGGCGGGATCGCTGGCCGCCGAAATCGCCTTGGTCCCGATCCCGCGGATCGAGAAGTTGTACATGCTGAAATTGCTTTTCGAGAAATTGACGTTGGGCACCGCGCGCAGCAGTTCCGATCCGCCTTCGATCTTGTAGTCGTCGAGCGCCTCGTTCGAGAGCGCGGTAATGGCGATCGGCACGTCGATCAGCCGCTCGACCCGCTTCTGCGCGGTGACGATGATGACCGGGCCGGTCGTTTCGCCGGCTTCGGCCGTCGGCGCGGAGGCGGAGGCGGGCGAGCCGGCCGGTTCCTCCTGCGCGTGGGCGGCCGATGCGCCCCCCGCGATCAGAGCCAAAGTGCTGCAGGCGCAAAAGCAACTACGGGCAATCCGCATGATGTCCTCTCCCTTGTCGATCGCGAACCGTCTGTCCGGATTCGTCGTCGTTCTTCCCGCGCCTTGTGTAATCTAACTGACATTGATGTCAATGTATGGCGTGCGAATGCTCCGCTTCCGAGGCTTTTGCCCCGCGCGGGGCCCGCGGGTCGCGCAGGCCCGGTCATGCGAATCGCCGCGAAGGCGCGTACCGACACGCGCGCAGCGACGCGATCGATTCACCGGTCAAGAAGAGGAGGAATGGTGCCGCTTACGTGACTCGAACACGTGACCCCATCATTACGAATGATGTGCTCTACCAACTGAGCTAAAGCGGCACTGATCGCGGGCCTTTATCGGCACTGCGGGCGGCCCGCAATGCCTTGCTTCGCGAAGAGTGGAGGCCCGAGCCGGAATCGAACCGGCGTGCAAGGATTTGCAGTCCTCTGCGTAACCACTCCGCCATCGGGCCTCGTCCCCTTGCATCGGCGGAACGCAAGGGGAAGCGGCCCCCTAGCGGCTCGGCCGCGCCAAGGCAATCGGTTAGGTGCAATCGAGGCACGCGGACCCCAAATCGCGTCCGCCGCCCCGCTCGGGCACGCGAACCGCCCCGCCCCGGATGCCCCGACGGGACCTGCCGCGCCCTTTCCGTTACGTCAGTCTGGACCCTGCCTGACGATTACGTAAAGCTGCCGGGCATGAGCATATCCAGCCTGATCGATCCCGTCCCCGCCGCCGGCGGCCCTGCCAACCTTTCGCAGGCGGAGGCCTGGATGCAGGGCCGCACGCTCTATGGCGGGGCCCTGGGGCTGGTCGCCTATACCGCCGCGGTCCGCGCCTTTCCCGACCTGCCGCCCCTGCGCGCGGCGCAGATCGGCTTCGTCGCACCGGTGGGCGGCGAGATCGAGCTGCGGCGCGAGATCGTGCGCCAGGGCCGCAACGTGGCGCAAGTCCGCAGCGAGATCTGGACCGGCGGCCAGTGCGCGCTGACCGCGCTGTGGGTGTTCGGCACCGCGCGCGAGCCCAATGCCGTCCACCCTGCCGCCCCGCCGGCGAACTGGCCCGGCGATCCGGAAGCGGCCGAGCCGGTCATGGTCGATTCGGGGCCGGCCTTCATCCGCAACAATTTCGAACTGCGCCGCGCGCAGGACGAACGCGGCCCAGGCGCGCCCGTCGTGCGCCGCTGGGCCCGCCTGACGCAGCGCGACGTGCTGGACCCTGTGTCCGAACTGATCCTGATGGGCGATGTCCTGCCGCCCGGCGCAATGCGCGCGATGCAGCGGCAGGGGCCGGTCAGCTCGATCAACTGGTCGTTCAACCTGCTCGACACGGCGCCCACGACGCGCGACGGGTGGTGGCTGTCGGAAAATGCCAGCCAGCACGCCGACGACGGCTATTCCTCCGAACGGTTGCGGCTGTGGAATGCCGAGGGGCGCCAGGTGCTCGACGCGATGCAGGCGGCCGCGATCTTCGGCTGACGCCCCGGTTCAGACGTCGGCGAAATTCGGGGCGCGCTTTTCCATCCCGGCCATCACCGCCTCCACCTGGTTGGGGGTGCGCATGACCTTGTGCTGCTCGATGCTTTCCTCGACCAGGATTTCGTCCGTCGGGCGGTCGGCCATGGCGGCGAAGAGACGCTTGGCCGCACGGATCGCGTGCGGGCTGCGATTGCCGATCTCCCCGGCGATGGCGGTCGCGCGCGCCACCGGGTCGGCATCGCAATGGGTGGCGAGGCCGAGCGCGAGCGCTTCCTCGCCGCTGAACTCGCGGTTGGTATAGACCAGCTCGCGCAAGTGATCGTCGCGGACCAGCCCGCGCCAGAGCGCGAAACCGCCCATGTCGGGCACGAGGCCCCACTTCATTTCCATGATCGCCATGCGCGTATCGGGCGCGACCACGCGGATATCCGCCCCGCTGGCGATCTGCAGGCCGCCGCCGAAGCACACCCCGTGAACGGCGGCGATCACCGGGACCGGCAGCTTGCGCCACTGGACGGAGACCTGCTGGAACAGGTTGGCATTGCCGTGGGTCCGCGCCGAGAGCGGCGGGGCATCGGGATCGGGCAGCTTGCCGAAATTCGACAGGTCCAGCCCGGCGCAGAAGGCCCGCCCCTCCCCCGAAAGGACGACGGCGCGCAGGCCCTTCATGTCGTGGAGCGCCTGCCCCGCCTCGATGATCCGGGCGAACATCTCGGGGTCGAGCGCGTTCATCTTGTCGGCACGGATCAGCCGCACCTGGGCCACGCCGTCGTCACCCAGTTCGATCGAGACGCGTTCGTTCGCCGCAAAATCCATTCGTCATCCACCTGCCGCCATTTCGTTGCCGGCATCGTCGCGCATGGGCGCGGGGCTGTCCAGCGCTTCATGCGGGCGGCGCAGCAGATAGCCGCACCCCGGAACGGTCGCGATCAGCCCCTCGACCCCGACCGCGCGCAGGCGGGCGCGGATCCGGCACACCGCCACCGCGACTCGGTTGGTCTGGGGATCGAAGTCGAGCCGCCAGACGTGGCGCAGCAGGTGCGCGCGCGGCACCGGGCGACCCGGCCGTTCGGCGAGGTGCCAGAAAACCGCGAACTCGCGCGGGTGCAGCCGCAACCAGCGCCCGGCGACATGGGCGTCGCGATGGAACAGGTCGAGCGTGACCGGCCCCACCTGCATCGCGCGGGGCAATTCCCCCGCCGGCGCGTCTTCCGCACGCCACATCAGGCGCGGCCCCGCGTTGCCCGCGAGCGAGCGGGCCGCCAGCCAGTTTCCCGCAGTTCAGGCCTTCGCCGGCCAGCCAGCCACCCCGGCGGCGTCCGCCCGCCGATCGTCGAACCCGGTCTCATGAACCTTCGCGAAGCCATGCGTTCCCCCAGCGACCCGGCCATTCCCTCGCCTCTCGGGCAAGGGGCTAGGAAGCGCGCCTGCGTGCGGTCAACGCAAGGTAGGTCCGATTTCAACCCTTCGCGCCGGTCGGAGGGCCTTCGCGGCGTTGCGGCTCAGCCGGTGCCGGCGGCGGCATTGATGCCGAGCGAGGAGAAATAGCGTTTCACGTTGCGCGCGGCCTGGCGCAGGCGTTGCTCGTTCTCGACCATCGCGATCCGCACGTACCCTTCGCCCTCCTCGCCATAACCGACCCCGGGCGCGACGGCGACGTCGGCATGGGTCAGCAACTGCTTGGAGAACTCCAGGCTGCCCATGTCCTTCAGGGCCGGCGGCAGCGGGGCCCAGGCGAACATCGAGGCGCGCGGGGCCGGGATATCCCACCCGGCGCGGCCGAACGCCTCCACCATTACGTCGCGCCGCTTGTGGTAAAGCTCGCGATTGCTTTCGACGATGTCCTGCGGGCCGTTGAGCGCGGCGCAGGCGGCGGCCTGGATCGGGGTGAAGGCGCCGTAGTCGAGATAGGATTTCACCCGGCTCATCGCCGCGATCAGATCGCGGTTGCCGACCGCGAAGCCCATCCGCCAGCCGGCCATCGAATATGTCTTCGACATCGAGGTGAATTCGACCGCAACGTCCTTCGCCCCCTTCACCTGCATGATCGAGGGGGTCGGGTTGCCGTCGAAATAGAGCTCCGAATAGGCGAGGTCGGACAGGATCCAGACCTTGTTCTCCTTCGCCCAGGCGACGAGCCGCTCGTAGAAGGCGAGGTCCACCACTTCGGCCGTGGGGTTGGAGGGGTAGTTGACCACGAGGACGCTGGGCCGCGGGACGGTGAAATACATCGCCTTCTCGAGGCTGCGGAAATAGTGCTCGTCCGGGGTTGTCGGCACCGACCGGATCGTGGCCCCGGCGATGATGAAGCCGAAGGTGTGGATCGGGTAACTCGGGTTCGGCGCCAGCACGACGTCGCCCGGCGCAGTGATCGCGGTGGCGAGGCTGGCCAGCCCTTCCTTCGATCCCATCGTCACGACCACTTCGGTCTCCGGGTCGAGATCGACGCCGAAGCGCCGGCCGTAATAGTTCGCCTGGGCGCGGCGCAGGCCGGGGATGCCCTTGGACTGCGAATAGCCGTGGGCATCGGGCTTGGCCGCGACTTCGCACAGCTTCTCGATCACGTGGGCGGGCGGCGGCTGGTCGGGATTGCCCATGCCCAGGTCGATGATGTCCCGTCCCGCGCGCCGCGCCGCGTGCCGCATCGCGTTGACTTCGGCGATCACGTAAGGCGGCAGGCGCTTCATGCGGTAGAATTCGGTATCCATCGACCTCTTTCTCGATTGCGGGGCGTTTCTCGATTGCGGGGCGGCACGCGGGTGCTGTTCAGCCGGGCTGATGCCAAAACCCTAACCGAATAGCGGTCGCGGTGAAATGCGCTTTTGGCTATCGTGGCCGCAACCGCGACTTCGACGGAGCGCCCCGATGCCCGATACGCACGATCCCTTCGCCGCCGCCCTGCGGATGCAGGGGGAGGTGATGCGCGCCGCCATGGCCGCTTTCGCCGGGTCGGGCAGCGCCGGGGCAGGATCCGCCGCCGACGACGACGGCGACAGCGACGGCGAACCCGAGGGCCGGGACGCGATCGCGCAGTGGGGCCGGACCGCGCAGGAGCTGCGCGCGATGTGGCTCGATTTCGTCGAGGAACGGCTTTCGGGACGGCCCGACCCGGCCAACCCGCTCGATCCCGCCGCCTGGATGCAGATGGCCGGGCAGTGGCCCGTTCCGCCCCAGGCCGATCCGGCCGCGATCGAACGGATGATGGACGACGGCCTGGCGCTGTGGCGCGCGATGGCCGGGGCCATGCTCGGCGAGACGGCGGAGGGCGGCGACGGGCCGCCCGAAACCGCGCTGCCGCGCACCGATCGGCGCTTCGCCGACCCGGCCTGGCGCGAACATCCCGCTTTCGCCCTGCTGCACCAGACGTACCTGATGCTGGCCGACTACCTCGTCTCCGCGGCGGACGAGGTCGAGGGTGTACCGGCCGAGCGCCGCGAGCAGCTCGCTTTCGCGACCCGCGCCCTGCTCGACGCGATGAGCCCGGACAATTTCGTCGCCACCAACCCGGTGGTGCTGAAGCGCACCGTCGAGACATCGGGCCGGAACCTCGTCAAGGGGATGGGCCACCTGATCGCCGACTTGCGCCGGGGCCAGCTGACCCACACCGACCCGGCGGCCTTCACCCTGGGCGAGAACATCGCCGCGACCCCGGGCAAGGTGGTCCACGAGACCCCGCTCTATCAGCTGATCCAGTACGACCCGGCGACGAAGGACGTGCTCGCCGTGCCGCTGGTGATCTTCCCGCCGTGGATCAACCGTTTCTACATCCTCGACCTCTCGCCGAAGAAGAGCTTCATCAAGTGGGCCGTGGACCAGGGGCTGACCGTGTTCGTGGTGAGCTGGAAGTCGGCCGACGCGACGATGAAGGACGTGGCCTGGGACGATTACATCCGCGCCCAGGCCGAGGTGATCGACCACGTTCGCGCGCGGCTGGAGGTGCCGGCCGTGCACGCGATCGGCTATTGCGTCGCCGGCACGACGCTGGCCGCGACTCTCGCGATCCTTGCCCGCCGGGGGCAGGCGGACAAGGTCGCCAGCGCGACGTTCTTCACCGCCCAGGTCGATTTCGAGAAAGCGGGCGAACTGCGCGGCTTCATCGACGGCGGCCAGCTGGAGATCATCGGCCGCCTCGCTCCCGAAGGCTATCTCGACGGGCGCTACATGGCCGCCACGTTCAACGCCCTGCGCGGCCGCGACCTGATCTGGAACTACGTCGTCAACAACTACCTGCTGGGGGAGGATTACCCGGCCTTCGACCTGCTGCACTGGAACGGCGACGTGACGAACCTGCCCGCGCGCTGGCACGGCGATTACCTGCGCGACCTCTACCGCGACAACAAGCTGGTGATCCCCGATGCCCTCGCGGCCGACGGGACCCCGATCGACCTGACCCGCATCGCCGTGCCCGCCTTCATCCAGGCCGGGCGCGAGGATCACATCGCGCCCGCCGAAAGCGTCTGGCGCGCGACCCGCCACTTCCGCGGCGAGACGACTTTCGTCCTCGCCGGCAGCGGGCATATCGCCGGGGTCGTGAACCCGCCGGCCGCGAATAAGTACCAGTACTGGACCGGCGACAGCCGGGCGCCCTCGCTCGACGCCTTCATCGAAGGCGCGACCGAGCATCCCGGATCGTGGTGGCCGCACTGGCTGGACTGGCTGAAGGGGCACGGCGACGCGCGGGTGCCGGCGACCGGCAAGCGCAAGCCGGGCGGGCGCGGGGACAGGACGATCGAGG
This sequence comes from Pelagerythrobacter marinus, assembly GCF_034375205.1. Lineage (NCBI taxonomy): Bacteria > Pseudomonadati > Pseudomonadota > Alphaproteobacteria > Sphingomonadales > Erythrobacteraceae > Pelagerythrobacter > Pelagerythrobacter marinus. The sequence continues at coordinate 2,514,652 of NZ_CP139719.1, forward strand.
ACGCGCCGGGGCGCTACGTGCGGATGCGCTGAGGCCAATCCGTCTTCACCGTGGCTGGTCCGGAAGGGATCTGCGCGCTTATTGTGCACTGCACAAAATATCCTTGACTTCGGCGCGCATCCACCTATTTTGTGCACCGCAACATTACCGACGCATTGGCCGGGCACAATGCCCGCAGGCAGAGGGCCGGCAGGCAGAGGAAGGATCGTCATGGCGACACGCGATGAAGCCAGCAGCGATGCTGCAGCCGCGAAAGCTTACGCCGAAGCCGCGGCGCGCAAGGCCGATGCAAGACCGGAAGGCGAGCCCGCCCCGCCGGCCGGAGACAAGAGCACGACCGCGATGAAGACCGATACTGCCGAAGCGACGGCCGGGAAATCCGCCCCCGTCCAGGCGAAACCCGCCAGATCGAAGAACGGCGGCGCGAAGAAGAAGAAGGCAGCCCCCCGGGCCAAAACCGCCGCCAGGACTGTCGCCCCGAAGAAGAACGCCGGCAAGGCCGCCGCCCGCAAGTCCGCGACAAAGGCCCCCGCCCGCCCCCGAACGAAGGAAACCGACATGGCCAAGACCCAGACCAGCACCGATTACGCCGCCCAGATGAAGGAAGGCCTCGCCGAGCTCCAGGCCCGCGCGCAGACCGCTTACGAGAAGAGCGCCGAATACGCCGTGGAAGCGCGCGAGTTTTCGAAGGGCAACCTCGACGCGATGGTCGAATCGGGCAAGATTTTCGCCGCCGGCCTGCAGGATATCGCCAAGGCCACGATGGAAGACAGCAAGGCCGCGGTCGAAACGATGACCGGCGACGCGAAGGAATTCGCCGCGGTCAAGTCACCGACCGATTTCGTCCAGCTCCAGGGCCAGATCGCCAGCCGCAATTTCGACGCCGCGGTGGCGCAGTTCTCCAAGGCGACCGAAGCCTGGGTCAAGCTGGCCGGCGACGTTGCCGCGCCGCTTTCCAGCCGGGTCAGCCTGGCGATGGAAAAGGCCCGCCCCGCGACCTGATCGCCGGGACGCGTCCTCTCGCGCCCGGCGCGAGCGGGCACCGGACACGACACGGGCCGGCCAGCTCCACCGCTGGGCCGGCCCGTTTCGCTTGGCGCCGGGGGCGCTGCACGTTAATCGCCCGGCAACCGCCGCGCCCCACAATCGCTCCCCTGCCTGCGTGCGCGCCACTTGCGAATGCCGAATGCGATACGATATTCACTGCCTGATGCCGATCGACCGCGAAATCCTGCACCCCCTGCCCCTGCGCCCGCTCGGCGCGGACCCCGGCGATTCGGATGCCGGCGACGGTGACGGCGAAGGGCAGGTCGGGATCGCGACGCGAACCCGCACCAGCCCCAAGAAGCCCAGCCAGTACAAGGTGCTGATGCTCAACGACGATTACACCCCGATGGAATTCGTCGTCATGTGCCTGAAGCGGTTCTTCCGCATGGACCTGGAGCAGGCGACCCGCGTCATGCTGCACGTCCACCAGCGGGGCGTCGGCGTCTGCGGGATCTTTCCCTATGAAATCGCCGAGACCAAGGTGAACCAGGTGATGGATTTCGCGCGCCAGAACCAGCACCCGCTGCAGTGCACGCTGGAAAAGGCCTGATCCGCCACCGCGGCGCGGCCGCCGGTCGGGCGGTTGGGGCATGACCGGCGGGCAGTTTCGCGCTAGGGCAGCGGCGAACCGACGCTGAGCCGAAGCCCTTGCTGAAATCGATCCCCTCCCTCGACCGATATATCTTCCGGCTGGTGATCCTGCCGATGCTGGGGGTTTTCGCGATCGCGGCCTCGCTGCTGCTGCTCGACAAGATGCTGCGCCTGTTCGATTTCGTCGCCGTCGAAGGCGGCCCGGTCGGCGTGGTGTTCAAGATGCTCGGCGCGCTGATCCCCGAATATGCGAGCCTGGCGATCCCGCTCGGCCTGCTGCTCGGCATCCTGCTCGCCTTCCGCAAGCTCGCGACGTCGAGCGAGCTCGACGTGATGCGCGCCGTCGGCCTCAGCTATGGCCGGCTGCTGCGCGTGCCCTATATCATCACCGCCGTGCTGATGGCGGTGAACGTGGCGTTGGTCTTCTACGTCCAGCCGGTCAGCCGCTATTACTACGAACAGCTGGAATACGAACTGCGCTCGGGCGCGCTCGGCGCCTCGATCAAGGTGGGCGAGTTCACGACCCTGGCCGACCGCATGGCCCTGCGGATCGATTCGAGCGAGGACGACGGGCGCCGGCTGCGGGGGATCTTCGCGCGGGTCGCCGACGACAAGGGACAGGTCCTGTCGATCTCCGCGGCCGAGGGCGCCTTCCTCGCCACCAGCGACAGCCCCGACACGATCATCCTGCGGCTGACCGACGGCACGATCGTGCAGGACACCGGCGAGCAGACGCCGCGCGTCCTCAGCTTCACGCGCCACGACCTGCCGATCGATCTTCCCGCGGTGGAGGAATTCCGCGCCCGCGGCGATGCGGAGCGCGAATATATCCTGCCCGAACTGCTGCGGATCGGGTGGAGCGAGAGCACGACCCAGGCGAAACGCGACGCGAGCCAGGCCAGCTTCAACTTCCGCATGGTCGAGGTGGTGATGATGGCCCTGATGCCGCTGCTGGCCGTGGCGCTGGCGATCCCGCCCAAGCGATCGACCAGCGCGCTGGGCGTCTTCGTCTCGATCGTGATGGTCGTCGCCTATCACAAGGTGAACCAGTACGGGGAGGATATCGCCGCGCTCGGCCGGTTCGATCCGATCCTCGCGCTCTGGGTTCCCTTCGTCCTCTTCGCCGCGCTGATCGTGTGGATGTACTACAAGATCGCCTACGTGCCCGGCGGGCAGCCGATCGGCGCGCTTGAAACCGCCTTCGCCAAGCTGGCGGGCCGCCTGCGCAAGCTGTTCGGCCGGCGGCGCCCGGCCCGCGCCGGCGAACCGGCCCCGGCGGAATAGGGCCCCGGCGATGCAGTTCGATTTCTTCCCCTCGCGCACGCTGACGCTCTATCTCGCGAAGCTGTTCATCGTGCGGATCGTCGCCATGCTGGCCGTTCTCGTGCTGGTGCTGATGATGCTCGACCTGCTCAGCACGAGCGGCGAAATCCTCGCCGCGCCGGGCAATGGCCAGGGCGAACTGTGGACTTACGTTACCTTGCGCGTGCCCCAGCTGGCGGCGCGTTTCCTGCCCTATTCGGTCCTGCTGGCGACGATCATCGCGCTGGTCACGCTGAACCAGAACAGCGAGGTGATCGCGATGAAGGCCGCCGGGCTTTCCGCGCACCAGGTCCTGGCCCCGCTCCTGCTGACGGCGGCGGGCGTCTCGGCGATCTCCTTCGCCTTCAACGAAACGGTCGTGACGCGCGCCACGGCGACGCTCAAGGCCTGGGAAGCCAACAATTTCGGCACCGTGCCCGAGGAGTCGGGCGTGCGCGCGAACGTCTATTTCACCGACGGGAACGACGTGCTCACCGCCGCTTCGCTATGGGGCGAAGGCGAGCACATCCGGATGCGCGGGGTTACGTGGTACCGGCGGGGCGACAACGGCGCGCTGGTCGAACAGGCGCGCGCCCAGGGGGCCCGCTACGCCGGGCCGGGCTGGCGGCTGGAACAGGTCGAGCGGTTCGATGTCGCGGCGGCCGATACCGCGCAGCTCGACAGCATGGTCGTCGCCCCCGGGCTCACCCCGACGCAGATCGCGCTCGAAAGCGTCGATCCCGATGCCCTGGGCGTGGTCGAGCTCTACCGCTCGATCGCCGCCTACGAGGAAGCCGGCCGCCAGACCGACGAGCTGCGCGCCAGGTGGTGGCACAAGTTCTCCGGCCCGCTGTCGGCCTTCCTGATGCCGCTGCTCGGCGCGATCGCCGCCTTCGGGCTCGCGCGGTCGGGCCAGCTGTTCCTGCGCGCGATCATCGCGATGGCGCTCGGCTTTGCCTATTTCGTGATCGACAACGCCGCCCTGGCGATGGGCAGTTTCGGCGGATACCCGCCCTTCCTGGCCGCCTGGGCGCCGTTCTTCCTGTTCCTGCTGGTGGGCGAGACCGTGCTCGTCCGGACCGAGGAATAACCGGCGGCCCCGGAACCTGTAGCGCGTTCGCGAGTCTAGGGCCCATCATGCCCTATGCAGGAGAATTCGACATGAAGGCACTTGCCTTGCCCGCGCTGACCGCCGGAGCGCTCGCGCTCGGCGCCTGTAGCGAAGCCAATGCCCCCACCCCGGCCGAAGACGAGACCGTGGTGGGCGAGACCGTGGCCCCTGCGCCGGAGGAAACCACGATCATCACGCAGGAGCCGGTCGGCGACCCTGACATGACCGGCGACCGGATGACGGTCGACGAGAACGGGCTCGAGGCGGACCTCGGCGACGAGAACACTCGCGTGCGCGCGGACGTCGACGGCGATCCCTCGCTGACGGTCGAAACCGACTGATCCGCACCGGCCCGCGGCACCGCTCCGGCGGCGCCGCCCGGGCGAAATGCCAGAGGGCCGCTTCCCGGTGCGGGAGGCGGCCCCTCTTTCGTTGCATTCGCGCCGGCAGATGTGCGGCGGGGCGGCGGGCGGTCAGGCGCCGGGCCGGCCCACCCGCATCGTGCTGCGCGCGATCCGCATGACCAGCGGCAGCATCCCCGGGTGGTTGGCCCCGGCATATGTCGAATCCTGCCCCAGGTGCGCGGCCAGCCGTCGATGCGCCTCGCCCAGCGAGTGATAGGGCATGCTGGGCAGAAGGTGGTGCAGCGCGTGGTAGCGCAGGCCCACCGGGGCCCAGATCGCCGCCATCCAGCCGGGCGGCGGGACATTGACCGAATCGAGGAACTGCGCGGTCACCGTCATCGGTTCGCCGTCGTTTTCCCACAAGTGCGCGACGAGCGTGCGAAGCTGGTTCAACACGGCGGTCAGCGAAAGCACGGCGAGCGCGATCAGGAGCGGGCGCCAGCCGATCGCGAACGTGCTGGCCAGCAGGGCGATGGCCCACAGGCTGCCGCCCAGTTCCTGCCAGAACACGCGCCTCGTCAGCTCGCCTTCGGGCGGCCGGCGGCGGAAATCGGGATTGATCGAAAGCGCGGAAAACCGCTCCCACACCAGCTTGCGCACCGGGGGGACAACCGCGCCCAGCGGCACCAGCACGGCGAAGCGGAACAGCAGCGCCGGCGGCGCCAGCAGGGCGATCGCGACGAACAGCGGCAGGCTCCACGGCTTCATCAGCGCCAGCGGCAGGTATTCCGGATCTTCGACCGTGCCGTAACGCGTGCGCGCGTGGTGGAGCGTGTGCACTCCTTCATACATGAACGAAGGGGTCAGCACGGGAATGCCGACGAGCAGGTTCCACGCCAGCCGGTATCCGGGCAGCGCGTCGCGGTGGATATGCGACAGTTCGTGGATGAACAGGAGCGCGCGATAGAGCGCCAGCGCCGCGACCACGCCCAGCGCGATTGCCAGCGGCACGCTGTCCACCAGGATCGCGCCCGCCAGCGCGGCATAGCCGATCCCCGCCGAAAGCAGCGTGTCGGTCCAGTAGATCGCGGGCCGCGCAACCGCGATGTCCTTCGTCAGGTCGCGGGCGGCGCGCAGCATCGCCTTGTCGTCGGCAATCGCGGCCTTCGCCCCGGCGCGCGGGGCGGCAGGCGGCACGGTGCCGGCGGCAGGCTCGATCGTCTGTTGCAGGTTCATGGTCATTGGTCCCGGGAGAATGCGCCTACAGCAAAACGGCCGCCGAAGGAACAATCCGCCGCCATCGCGGCCGGTGCGGCGGCCCTGCCATCGCTGTTGCTTGACAAGGCGCGACAAGCACAGACAGGGCTAACCCAAGCTGAACAGGATAGCCCGTGACAGACACCGAAATAGTGATCGAGGCGGTCGAGGGCAAGGCGGGGCGCGCGGCCTTCGTCGATCTCGGCCGCCGCTTTTCCGCCGAAACGCCCAATGCCGTGCCCCAGCTGCGCGGCGAGCAGATGGAACTGCTCGACCCGGCCAGGAACCCGCTTTTCGACCATGCCCGGGTGCAGCTGTTCATCGCCCGCCGCGGCGGCAGGGCGGTGGGGCGGATCGCGGCCTGCGTCGACCGGCTGATGCTGGACATGCCGGCCGAACAGGGCTTCGGCCCCGGCACCGGGATCTTCGGCTATTTCGATGCCGAGGACGAGAGCGCCGCCCGCGCCCTGCTGGCCGCGGCGGAAGGCTGGCTGCGCGAACAGGGGATGACGCGCGTGCTCGGCCCGATCTCGCTCTCGATGTGGGAAGAGCCGGGCCTGCTGGTCGCCGGGCACGACCAGCCGCCGACGGTGCTGATGGGCCATCACCCGCCCCGCTACCAGGGCTATGTCGAGAACGCGGGTTACGAAGTGGCCAAGCGTCTGTTCACTTACGCGCTCGACGTCAGCGACGATTTCCCGCCGATCGTGCGGCGCATCGTCCAGTCGGGCAAGCGCAACCCGCGCATCCGCATCCGCCCGGTGGACCACGCCAATTACACGCAGGACGTGCGCACCGTGTTGCACATCCTCAACGATGCCTGGTCGAAGAACTGGGGCTTCGTCCCCTTTACCGAGCGCGAGATCGCCTATGGCGCGAAGAAGCTGCGCCCGCTGGTGCGCGAGGAATTGACCCGCATCGCGGAGCTGGACGGACGGCCCGTCGCCTTCATGCTCGCCCTGCCCGACGTGAACGAACCGCTGGCCCGGATCGGCGGCAGGCTGTTCCCCTTCGGCTGGATCACGATGCTGCGCTGGCTGCGCAAGCCGCGCGCGCGCACGGCGCGGGTGCCGCTGATGGGCGTGCTGAAGGAATTTCACAACTCGCGCCTCGCCAGCCAGCTGGCCTTCATGATGATCAGCGAGATCCGCGAGGACACGACCCGCGCCAACGGCACCGAGCGGGGGGAGATCGGCTGGATCCTCGAAGACAACCAGGGCATGGTCGCCATCGCCGACGCGATCGAGAGCGAGATCAACCGCGAATACGCGATCTACCGCAAGTCGCTGTAGCCATTGCGGGAACCGGGCCCGCACCCGCCCCGTTTCCTGCACGGGCGCACACGGGGTGCGGCGCGGATCTGAAAGAGGACATGGGCAAGACAGGCAGGGCACCCTCGTCGGCTTCGCAGACGCCGGACATCGGCCACGTGCTGGTGGTGGAGGACGACGCGGTTCTCTCGCTCGCGATCGAGGCCGCGCTGCGCGACGCCGGCGCGCGCCGGGTGGAGATCTGCCAGACGACCGAGGCCGCGCTGGAGGCCCTGCGCCGGAGCCGGCCCGACGTCGTCGTTCTCGACGTGCAGCTGGCCGACCGCGACGATGGCTGGGCGATTGCCGAGCTGATCGACAGCGTCGGCCCCCAGCCGCCGCGAATCGTCTTTTCCACCGGCGCCCCCGATCGCATCCCGCCGCAAGTGGCCGGACTGGGCACAGTGCTCGAGAAGCCATACGACCCGCGCGACCTCGTGCGCGCGGTCGCCGCCCCGCGCCGCCGGGGCCTGCTCGATCGCCTGCGCCGCCCGATCGCCTGACCTGCCCGATCCCGCGCTTCCCTGCGCCCGTTTGCGGCCGCCCGGCGGAGCCAAAAAAAAGGCCTCCGCTCGACGTATCGAGCGGAGGCCCTTCGGGATCGTATCACCTGCCGCTTGGACGGGAGGGGGGTCTCGGCGGTGACAGTCAGATAATGACCGGCCAGAACGCTGGTTCCCGGGCCGGGTGAATTTTTTCATTTTTTCCTGCGGGGCAGGCTTTCGGTCGGCTCGCGCACCGGGCAGGCGGCCGCCAGGCGCTTGCGCGGGGGCGGCTTATCGTCCACCAGCGCGCCCGTGGAACCAAGGGCGCATGCGTGCGTTCTAGCGACGCCTCACTTCTAGGGAAGGGAATTCATGCCGCTTGGAGAACAGGTAGCCAACAATCTGCCGTACCTGCGCCGCTACGCCCGCGCACTGACTGGATCGCAATCGACCGGAGACGCCTTCGTCCGCCAGACGCTGGAAGCGGCGCTGGCCGACGAACAGCTGAAGGAATCGCTCGCCGGGGGCCGCGTGCCGCTCTACCGCGCGTTCAACAAGGTCTGGTCGAGCGCCTATCTGGAAACCACCGGCGAAGGGCCGGAAGCCGGAATGCACGAAAGCGCGGCGCACGACCGGCTGAGCGCGATCACGCCGCTCAACCGCCAGGCGCTGCTGCTGACGACGCTGGAAGACTTCAGCATCGACCAGACCGCCGAGATCATGGATCTCGACCGCGAGTCGGTCGAGAAGCTGGTCCAGGAAGCGGTCGAGGAAATCGACCGCGAATCGAGCACGAGCGTGCTGATCATCGAGGACGAGCCGCTGATCTCGATGCAGCTCGAAGACCTCGTGACCTCGCTCGGGCACGAGATCTGCGGCACCGCCGCCACCCGCACGCAGGCGCAGGAAGTCGTCGCCGAGAAGACCCCGGGCCTCGTCCTGGCCGACATCCAGCTGGCCGACGGCTCCTCGGGCCTCGACGCGGTGGACGATATTCTCGCGATCGATTCGGTGCCGGTGATCTTCATCACCGCCTATCCCGAACGCCTGCTCACCGGCGACCGGCCGGAACCGACCTACCTGGTCACCAAGCCGTTCAAGGAAGCGACGGTGCGCACCGCGATCAGCCAGGCGCTGTTCTTCAACTCCAGCCAGCCGATCGCCTGACCCGCGGCGCGGCGTCCGCAGGCCGGGCGCCGCCCGCAGGGGCGCTTCCACTGGCAGCCGGGAAACGATCGAGGCCGCGGGTTCAGCCCGCGGCCTTTTCCTTGCGCCGCGCCGCGCGGATCGCGAACTGGCTCGGCCGCCGGACCGGGATGCGCAGCGTGCAGCGCACGCCCTCGGGCGGGAATTCCAGTTCGACCCGCTCGTTCAGTTCGTGCGCGACGATCTTCTCGATCAGGTCGAGGCCGAAGCCGCGCCACTCGGGCCGGCCGGACAGGCGCGGACCGCCGGTTTCCACCCATTCCATCCGCACGATGTTCTTGCCTTCCAGCTCCCAGCGCACCGAAACGCGCCCTTCGGGCACCGACAGCGCGCCGTATTTCGAGGCATTGGTCGCCAGCTCGTGAATCGCCAGGCCCAGCGTCAGCGCGTCGCCCGGGGCCAGTTCCACTTCCGGCCCGTCGACCGAGAAGTCGGCCCCCGAATCGTGGACGTGCGGGGCCATTTCGGCCGCCACCACCGCGCGCACCGGCGTGGTTCCCCACTCAGACTGCGTGAGCAGGTCGTGGGTGGCGGAGATCGCGCGGATGCGGCCATCCAGCCCGTCGGCGAACTCGTCGAGCGATTCGGACCGGCGGCGGGTGAGCGCGACGATCGAGAGAATGTTCGCCAGCGTGTTCTTGACCCGGTGGTTCAGCTCGCGCGTCAGCGAGTTGCGGATCGAATCCTGTTCTTCGAGCCATTCCAGCTTCAGCTGGTCCTCGCGCGTTTGCTGCGTCACCAGGCGGGCGACGACCAGCAGGAGGCTGGCGACCAGCAGGCCGAACAGCAGGGTTACCATCGACAGCGTCGAGAGGCTGGCGGCCGCGGGCGAGGCGACTTCGACCACCATTGGCCGGTTGGCGATCGTGATCCTTTGCTGCACCGACTTGCCCGAGCCGGCATCGGGCGCGATCTGCGCCAGCAGCCGGTCGGGCGTCGGCTCGCCGTCGTAGAGGCGCACGCCGCGCTCCCCCGCGTCGGCCAGTTCGAGCGCGGAGGCGAGGAAGTTTTCCGCGTTGAAGGGGCTGTAGATGAAGCCGCGCAGGCTGCGCTGGCTCAGGTTGCCGCGGAACACCGGCATGTAGACGATGAAGCCCGGCATCTGCGGCCCGTCGCGATAGGCGAGCTGGACCTTGCCGCTCGCGGTCGGCTGGGCGGTCGTCTCCGCCTCCTCCATCGCGGCGCGGCGCACCGGCTCGGAAAACATGTTGTACCCCAGCATCCGGCGATTGCGATCGGTGTCCGGGCGCAGGAAGGTGACCGGGACGACACGGCCGGTCATCGCGCCGGGAACGGGCCAGATCTGGACCGGGGCCGGCTCGGCGCCCGTGGTCGCCCCGGCCGCGGGTGGCGCGGCAGCGGCGGTATCGGCGGGCGGCCCGGGCGCTGCGGTCGAACCGGCGGGATCGCGGCCGGTGCCGGCTCCCTGTTCGCCCTCGATCGCGTCGCCCTCGATCGCGTCGTCGGGCGCGTCGTCGGGCGCGGCGGCGGGTGCCGGCGGGTTGGCGCCGGCGCGGAACTGGTCGAGTTCGTAGGATCGCAGGTTCTGCGCCCAGCCGATCCCTTCCGTGCCGCGATAGTCGAAGTCGAGCTGCAGCTCGGACACGAAACGGTCGAACAGCGTCTCGTCCACCCGGTCCACCGCGGCGAACATGGCCGCGCCCGCGCGCAGGTAGGCGGAATTGGCGCTGGCCCGCCGTTCGAGGGCGGAGGCGACCGCGCGCGCGCGTTCGTTGAGGCGGGCGGATTCGCGCTGCGCCTCCCCCCGCTCGATCGCGAAGACACTGAGCGCGGTGATCGCGGCGATCAGCAGGAAGATGGCGACCGGCGCGGCGCGCGGATACTCTACCAGCCAGCGGCGACTTCTTCCCCGTCGAGACGCGTTAACTGGCATCAGGCTGCGCCGCACTCCACCAAACAAACCAAGACTCACGACCGGCGGGCAACGCCCCTCCAGTTCGGGAACCAAGCACCCGCGGCTTCGTTCCCCCTGGCAGACCATAAGTTGGAAAACTGGAAAAGTCCCCGCGGGCACCGTAAGGCGCCGCCGGGGTTTTACGTATTTTTCGAAGGATTGCGAGCTTACATGCATACTGACGGGGATCGACGTAAGGGGGACGCCATCGACAGCGGGGACAGCAAGAAGAAGCGCGACAACCCGGGATGGGCCGACGGCTTGCGCCAGCTGTACGATTCGGTGGTGGAGGAGCCGCTGCCCGACAGCTTCAAGGAGCTGCTTTCGAAGCTGGACGATAAATCCTGATGGCCGGCCCCGAACGCACGGCTTCCGAGAAAGCCGATTTCAAGCGCGAGCTGACCGAAGTCGTCCCGCACCTGCGCGCCTTCGCGCGCGGCCTGTGCGGCCGGCCCGACATGGCCGACGACCTGGTCCAGGAAACCCTGCTCAAGGCCTGGGCCGCGCAGGAACGGTTCGAACCCGGCACCAGCATGCGCGCCTGGACATTCGTGATCCTGCGCAACGCCTATCTCACCGACATGCGGCGCAACCGCTTCCGCGGCGAGTACGACGAGAACGTGGCCGAGCGGCTGCTGACCCAGCCTGCGGGCCAGGAAGAGCCGATCCACCTGTCCGACATGCACCGCGCGCTCCTGACCCTGCCGCCGGAGCGGCGCGAGGCGCTGTTGCTGGTCGGCGCCGGCGGCTTTTCTTACGAGGAAGCGGCGACGATCTGCGGATGCGCGGTCGGCACGATCAAGAGCCGCGTGGGCCGCGCGCGCGCCGCGCTCAGCGCGATGTTGCAGGACGGGTCGATCCCCCAGCGTTCGGTGGAGGACGACGCGGCCCATCGCGCGATCCTGGAAGAACTCGACGACGTGGCCGCCGGCCGCGGCGAAACCTCCCCCACGCGCTAGTCGCTTGCTAGGCCGGGCGCGGCGCGGCTATGGCCGCCGAAATCGCAGACAGGACCCGGCAGCCGCATGACCGACAGGCCCCCCGCAGCATCTGCCGAACCCGCCGGGCGACCCGCCCGGCGGACGACGCGCGCGGCCTTCGCCGAACAGGAACTGCGCCTGATCTCGGCGCTCGTCCTGCTGATCGGGCTCGGCCTGTTCCTCGCCCTGCCCTTCGTCCTGTCGATCGGATCGGTCGTGTTCCTGCCGCTCGTCACGGCAGTGGTGCTGACGATCATCCTCTCGCCGCTGGCCGACCGCCTGGCCGGCTGGGGCCTGCCCAACGTGCTCGCCTCGCTCGTGGCGCTGGCCGCGTTCTTCGGGGTCCTGCTGCTCGCGCTGGCGCTGATCCTGCAGCCGGCGATCGCCCTGTTCGACAGCCTGCCGGCGATGGCCGACCAGGTCGCGCGCCGCTTCGGCGAGCTGCGCGACGAATTCGCCTGGGTCGCGGCCGCGAACGAGCGGCTGGCCGACCTGATGGGCCGCTCCACCTCGCGCGAGGTCGTGCTGGCCAGCCCCTCGGTGATCGAACAGCTCGCCTTCGCCACGCCCAGCGTCGTGCTCGAAGTCCTGCTGACCTTCCTGATGACGTTCTTCATGATCGAGGCGCGCGTGCGGCTGCGGCGGCACCTGCTGTTCGATCGCGCCAGTTTCGGCACCAGCATCAAGGCGGCGCGGGTCATGCGCGAGGTGCAGGACCGGGTCGCCGCCTATATCTTCACGGTCTCGTGGATCAACGCCGGGGTCGGCGTGGTCGTGGCCCTCGGCGCCTGGGCGCTGGGGGTAGAGGCGCCGGTCATGTGGGGCGGGCTGGCCGCGCTGCTCAACTTCCTGCCCTATATCGGGCCGCTGGCGATGACGGCGCTGCTGGCCCTGTTCGGGATCGGCACCGGGGATACCCTCCTGCTCGGCATCGTGCCGGCGGCGGCCTACCTCGCGCTGCACACGGTCGAATCGAACGTCGTCACCCCGTCGATCCTCGGCGCGCGCTTCACGATGAACCCGGTGATGATCCTCATCGCGCTCAGCTATTTCTCGTGGATCTGGGGCGTGTTCGGTGCCCTGCTCTCGGTCCCGATCCTGCTGATGCTGACGGCCTTCTTCGACCATGTCGGCCGGCCGAACCTGGTCGGCTTCATCTTCGGCGAGCCGCTGTTCGCGACCAACCTCATGGCGCTCGGCCAGGAAGAGGAACCGGTCTAGCCCCCGCCTTCCCCGCCGGAACGGCGCCATGCGAAAAGGCCCGCCCCGCGCACGAGCGCGAGGCGGGCCTTTCGCATTTCGCGCCCGGTCGCCGGGCGCGCGGGATCAGCCCGGGTATTTCCAGGTTTCGCCGCGGGCGAGGTTTTCCGAGGCGAAGTTCCAGTTGAGCTTCCCGCCGATCACCTGGTCGAGGTATTCGGGGCGCTTGTTCTGGTGATCGAGGTAATAGGCGTGTTCCCACACGTCGATCGTCAGCAGCGGGTTGAAATCCTGGTCCGCCAGCGTGTCGCCGTCGTGCGTTTCCTCGATCGAGAGCTTGCCGCCCTTCTCCGCCAGCCAGACCCAGCCGCTGGCGAAGTGGCCCGCGCCGCGCTCGGCCAGCTTCGACTTGAGATCGTCGAGCGAGCCGAAGGCATCGTCGATCAGCGAGGCCAGCTCGTCCGAAGGCGAGCCGCCTTCGGGCGACAGCGAGTGCCAGTAGAACCCGTGGTTCCAGCTCTGCGCCGCGTTGTTGAACAGCCCCTGGTCGCTGCCGCGGGCCGCGGCGACGACGTCTTCCAGCGGCTTGCCCTCGAGGTCGGTGCCCTCGATCGCCTTGTTGGTCTTGTCCAGGTAGGCCTGGTGGTGCTTGCCGTGGTGATAGCTCAGCGTCTCGGCCGACACGGCGGGCGCGAGGGCATCGCTGGCATAAGGCAGGTCGATCAGTTTGAAGGCCATGGATTGGTTCCCCTAAAGGTCCAGAGTTGAAGGTTCGGCTTGCCCGTCCAACGCGCGGGCCGGCCATGGGTTGCAAGATCTATACGGTTTCGTCCTCCGGGCGATCGGTCGCCGCCGCTACTGCCACATCCAGCGTCACGTTGGCGAGGGTGCGCATGATATCGGGCAGCATCTCCACCGCAACCAGCAAGGCCAGCGGTTCGATCGGCACGCCCATCGCCAGCGCGATCGGGCCGATCGAGATCACGAAGCTGATCGAACCGGGCAGGCTGACCGACCCGACCGAGATCACCAGCGCCACGGCGATGCCCGCCGCCAGCGTCGCCGGGGTCAGCTCCACCCCCGCCAGCGTGGCGACGTAGATCGCGACCGCGAGGTTCATCGCCGGGCTGGTCGCGCGGAAGATCGCCACGGCCAGCGGCAGGACGAAGTCGGCCGTGCTCTCGCGCACGCCCAGCCGCCGCGCGACCGCCAGCATGGCGGGCAGGCTGGCGAGCGAGCTCTGGGTCGAGACCGCGACCGCCTGGGCGGGAATCATCGCCCGCGCGAAGCGCAGCGGCGCGATCCCGCCGCCGAACCAGGCGAGGGCATAGCCCGCCAGAAGCACGATCGCCCCCATCGCGGACACGGCGAGGATATAGTGGACCAGCGTGGCGAAGGCCCCGCCGCCTGCGCGCGCGGCGACCCCGAGCGCGAGCGCGAAGACGCCGAGCGGCGCAATCCACAGGACCCAGCCGATGATCGTCAGCATGGCATTGGCCAGCGCGCGGAACACGCCGAGCAGCGTATCGCGCTGCGCCGCCGGCAGGCGCGCGACGGCCACGGCGAACAGCGCGAAGAAGATCGTCAGCGGCAGCATCGTCGTCTCGGCCGCCGCGGCGATGACGTTGGGCGCGATCAGCGAGGTCAGGAAATCGGCCAGCCCGGGCACCTCCTGCGGCGCGATGTCGCCGGTCTGCAGCAGCGTCCCGGCCGAAGGGGGGATCGGGAAGAGGTCGAGCAGCAGCGGCATCATCGTCGCCGCGGCGAGGCCCGAGAAGAGCAGGACCGCGAAGACCCAGCCCAGCATCCGCCGCGCCGCGCGCCCCGCGCGCGCGGCCCGGACCATCTGCGCGATGCCGATCACCAGCAGCGCGGATACCAGCGGGATGATCGTCATCTGCAGCGCCTGCAGCCACAGCGCGCCGGTCGGCTCGGTCACCGCGAGCACCGGGTCGAGCGCATCGGTCCCGGCCAGCGCCAGCCCGGCGAGCAGGCCCGCGACGAGGCCGCCGAACGTCCACCACACGGGGAGCCGGATCGCCAGGAGTTCGGTAGATTCTGCCTTTTCGACGGCCATCCGTGCGCGGGTCCCCTTTCCTTTGCCGCCTAACCGCGCCAGAAGCGGCTGGCAAATCGCCGGGGGGATAGAATTCGAACATGGCACGCAAGTTTTTCGGTACCGACGGCATTCGCGGGCGCACGAACGACGGCGTGATGACCGCCGCGACGGCCATGCGCGTGGGCCAGGCCGCGGGCCGCCATTTCCTGCGCGGCGACCACCGCCACCGGGTCGTGATCGGCAAGGACACCCGCCTTTCCGGCTACATGATGGAAAGCGCGCTGGTCGCCGGTTTCACCAGCGTGGGGATGGACGTGATCATGACCGGGCCCCTGCCGACCCCGGCGATCGCCCTGCTGACGCGCGAGATGCGGGCCGACCTGGGGGTGATGATCTCCGCCAGCCACAACCCGTTCGAAGACAACGGCATCAAGCTGTTCGGCCCCGACGGCTTCAAGCTCTCGGACGAGGACGAGGTCGCGATCGAGGCGCTGCTCGAAGCCGATCCGCCGCTCGTCGCCGCGCCGATGATCGGCCGCGCCCGCCGGATCGAGGACGCGCGCGGCCGCTATATCCACGCGGTCAAGCAGTCGGTGTCGAACCAGGTCCGCTTCGACGACCTGAAGGTCGTGGTCGACTGCGCCCACGGCGCGGCCTACCAGGTCACGCCCTCGGCGATCTGGGAACTGGGCGCGGACGTCGTGACGGTCGGCGTCGCGCCCGACGGCACGAACATCAACGACGGGGTGGGTTCGACAGCGCTCGAGGCGGTGCGGGCCGCGGTCGTGCGCGAGAACGCCGATATCGGGATCGCGCTCGACGGCGATGCCGACCGCCTGATCGTGATCGACGAACGCGGCCGCACGGTCGACGGCGACCAGATCATGGCGCTGATCGCCACCCGCCTCGCCCACCGGCAGGCGCTGCGCGGGGGCGGGGTCGTGGCCACCGTCATGTCGAACCTCGGGCTCGAGCGCTGCCTGGCAGACCAGGGCCTCTCGCTCGAACGGACCAAGGTGGGCGACCGCCACGTCCTCGAACGGATGCGCCAGGGCGGGTTCAACGTCGGCGGCGAGCAATCGGGGCACATGATCCTGCTCGATCACGCCACCACGGGCGACGGCACGGTCGCCGCGCTCCAGGTGCTGGCCAGCCTCGTGCGCGCGGGCAAGCCGGCGAGCGAGCTGCTGCACCAGTTCGAGCCGGTTCCGCAACTGCTGAAGAACGTGCGCTATTCGGGCGGCGCCCCGCTGGAGGCGGAAAGCGTCAAGGCCTGCATCGCCGACGCCCGGGCCGAGCTGGAGGGCAGGGGCCGCGTGGTCATCCGCGCTTCGGGCACCGAGCCGGTGATCCGGGTCATGGCCGAAGGCGACGATGCGGCCCAGGTCGAACAGGTCGTGGACCGGATCTGCGCCGCCGTGAAGGCGGCGGCCTGACGGTCGCGGCGGACGGGCCGATGCTGCAGATGCGCCCCGACTGCGAACGTTGCGGAACGGACCTGCCGGCGCAGGCACCGGGCGCCTTCATCTGCAGCTTCGAATGCACGTTCTGCGCCGCCTGTGCCGAGGCGCTCGACGATCGCTGCCCGAACTGCGGCGGCGAGCTGATGGACCGGCCGACCCGGGCGAAGGCGCTGCTCGGCAAGTATCCGCCCTCCGCCGAACGCAGGTTCCGCGCATGAACGCGCCGCCACGCGTCCTCGCCATTGCCGGGTCCGACAGTTCGGGCGGGGCCGGCATCCAGGCCGACATCAAGACGGTCACCATGCTGGGCGGCTATGCGATGACCGCGATCACCGCGATCACCGCGCAGAACACGACCGGGGTGCAGGCGGTCGAACCGCTCGCCCCCGAGCTTGTGGCACAGCAGGCGCGTAGCTGCCTCGACGACATCGGCGCCGACGCGGTGAAGATCGGCATGCTCGGATCGCCCGCCACGGCCCGCGCCGTGGCCGACCTGCTGGCCGGATTCGATGGCCACGTGGTGTTCGACCCGGTCATGGTCGCGACCAGCGGCGCGGTGCTGGCGGACGAAGAGACGATCGAGGCCTTCGGCGCGCTGATGCGCCGCGCCACCCTGGCCACCCCCAACCTGCCCGAACTGGCCGCGCTGACCGGAATGCCCTGCGCCACCCCGGACGAGATCGCCGCCGCCGCGCACCGCCTGGCGCAGGACCACGGCTGCGCGGTCCTGGCCAAGGGCGGGCACGGGGCCGAAGCGCGGGTGACCGACCGGCTGGTGCACACCAGCGGCGATTTCGCCTCGTTCGGCGATGCGCGGATCGAGACCCGCCATACCCACGGCACCGGCTGCACGCTGTCGTCGGCGATCGCGACCCTGCTCGGGCATGGCCAGCCGCTCGAACACGCGGTGCGGCTGGGCCGGCGCTTCGTGATCGAGGCGCTGCGCAAGGCCCCCGGGTTCGGCGCGGGCCACGGCCCGCTGGGCCATCAGGCGGTGCGCGGGGGCAGTTCCTCGACCGGGTCGGCCTCGTAACCGTCGATCTGGTAGAAGCGGGCGATCTTCTCCCACGCTTCGTCCGCGGTCTCGCACCAGCGGAACAGTTCCAGGTCCTTGTGGCTGATCGTCCCCTCGTCGGCCAGCGCCTCGAAATCGATCACCCGGTTCCAGAAATCCTTGCCGAACAGCAGGATCGGCATGGGTTTCATCTTGCCCGTCTGGATCAGCGTCAGCAGTTCGAAGAACTCGTCGAACGTGCCGAAACCGCCGGGGAAGACCGCCACCGCCTTGGCCCGCAGCAGGAAATGCATCTTGCGCAGCGCGAAGTAGTGGAACTGGAACGAGAGATAGGGCGTGACATAGGGATTGGGCGCCTGCTCGTGCGGCAGGACGATGTTGAGCCCGATCGATTCCGCCCCCGCGTCGCTCGCGCCCTTGTTCGCGGCTTCCATGATCGAGGGGCCGCCGCCCGAGCAGACGACGAACTGGCGCTTGCCCCCTTCGATGATCGACTTCTCGCTGACCATCTTCGACAGCTTGTAGGCCTCGCCGTAGTACTTCGCCTTCCGCGCCAGGTTCTCGACCACGCGGCGCTCGTCGTCCGGCAGGTCCTTCGCGCCGGCCAGCGCCTCGTCTACCGCCTCGGGCGGGGGAATGCGCGCGGAACCATACATGACGAGGGTGGAGCCGACCCCGGCCTCGTCCAGCAGCATTTCGGGCTTCAGCAGCTCCAGCTGGAAGCGGACCGGGCGCAGTTCGTCGCGCAGCAGGAAGTCGGTGTCGCGAAACGCCAGCTTGTAGGCCGGGTGGCGCGTCTGCGGCGTCTGCGGCATCGCCGCGTCGGAGAAGGCGGCTTCCTGGTCTGCGGGGTAGAACTTGCGGTCGGCGAGATCGCGCTCGCCGCGTGTTTCGTTTTCTTCGCTCATCGGCCTTCCCATAGGCCCGCCGCCGCGGGGCGGCAATGCCCCGCCGCGGCAGGGCCGGCGAGGCCGCGCCCCGGCCCCGCCCGCAACCTCGACGGGCTTTCCCGCTTACAGACCTTGCAATTGATAATTGATCGCATTAGCAGGCCTCGCGACTCACCAGAAGGATAGTTCATGCGACTCGTTCGGTTTTCCCTGCTCTGCGCGACCGCCCTCGCGCCCCTCCCCGCTCTCGCCGCCACCGACGACGCTGCCGCCGCCGATGCCGCCGCGCCGCGCCAGATCGTGGTGACCGGCGCGCGGGAGGAAAGCAGCACCGCGACCAAGACCGACACCCCGATCATCGAGACGCCGCAGCCGATCACCGTGGTCGACGACGAGCTCTACCTGGCCCAGGGCGCAATCTCGGTCAGCGACACGCTCAACTACGTCTCCGGCGTGACGGCCAATCCCTATGGCCCCGACAGCCGCGTCGACGGGGCCTTCGTGCGCGGGATCAACGCGCTGCAGTTCCGCGACGGGATGCGCGACGTGTTCAGCTACTACGCCAGCATCCGGTCCGACCCGTACAACTTCGACCAGGTGGAACTTGTCCGCGGGCCGGCCTCGGTCCTGTTCGGGCAGGGTTCGCTCGGCGGGATCATCAACATGGTTTCCAAGCGCCCCGGGTTCGAAACCGCGGGCGAGCTGTCGGTTCGCTACGGTTCGCACGATCGCAAGGAAGTGCTGGCCGACCTTACCGGCGGGCTGACCGACACCGTCGCCGGCCGCGTGGTCGCGCGGCTGCGCGGTTCGGACACGCAGACCGATTTCGTGTCGGACGACCGGGTGATGATCTCCCCCTCGCTGACTTTCGCGCCCTCGCCCGACAGCGAGCTAACGCTGATCGGCCTCTACCAGGAAGACGACAGCGGCTCGACGTCGCAGTTCCTCCCGCTGGTCGGCACGATCCTGCCCAATCCCAACGGGCGGCTGCCCAACGACCTGTTCGTCGGCAAGCCCGGCTGGGACCGCTACGACGGCCGCCTGCTGCAGGGCACGGCGCTGTTCGAACAGCGCTTCGGCGAAGCGGCGACGCTGAACCTCAAGGCCCGCTACATCGATAGCGATGTGACCTATCTCACGCATTACGCGAACAGCTATTCGAACCCGGCCAATCCCTACCTCGACCCGGAGCAGCGGCTGATCGGCCTCTATTCCGACGGCAGCCTGGCACGGATGGAGATCTTCTCCTCCGACAACAACGTGCAGTTCGATTTCGGCACCGGTTCGAACGTCGAACACGTCCTGCTCGCCGGCGTCGACTACAGCTGGAACCGCGTGCGCAAGACGGGCGGCTTCGGCTACGAGGTGATCGACATCTACGACATCGACCGCGCGGCCCTGTCCGATTACGGAGGGGGCCTGCCGCAGCCGACCAGCTCCTCCGACGTCGAGCAGGAACAGGTCGGGTTCTACCTGCAGGACCAGGTCCGCTTCTTCGACCGCGCCTCGCTCGTGCTCGGCGTGCGCCACGACCTCGCCGAATCGCACGCCGCCGGTGTCGAGCAGTACGACGCCAGCGCCACCAGCTTCCGCGCCGGCGTGATTGCCGAAGTGATCGACGGGGTTTCGCCCTTCTTCAGCTATACCGAGAGCTTCGAACCGGTTTCGGGCATCACCAGCAGCGGCGCCGCGCTCCGCCCCAAGACCGGGCGCCAGTTCGAAGCGGGGATCAAGTTCCACCCGCTCGATTCGATCATCGTCACCGTCACCGGCTATCGCATCGAGGAAAGCGGCCGCCCGATCGACGATCCCGATTCGGACAACCCCGATCACAAGATCCAGGTCGACGGGGTCGTTTCCAAGGGCTTCGAGTTCGAAGGCAATGCCGCGCTGCCGGGCGAGCTGAACCTGATCGCCAACCTGAGCTACAACGAGGCGGAGATCGCGGGCACCGGGCAGCAGCTCGACAACGTGCCCAGGTTCAACGCCTCGCTGTGGGGGACCAGGCGTTTCGCCCTGTCCGAAGACGCGTCGCTGCTGATCGGCAGCGGGGTGCGCCACGTGGGCAAGAACCGGTCCTACGGCCCGGCCTTCCCCGACGGCATCGTGACGCCGGCCTTCACCCTCGTCGATGCCTTCGCCGAAGTCAGCGTGGACCGGTGGAGCTTCGCGATCAACGCGACCAACCTGTTCGACAAGCGCTATTACTCCGCCTGTCTCGCGCGCGGCGACTGCTTCATGGGCAGCGAGCGCAACGTGTTCGGCACGGTGAGCTACCACTTCTGATGGCGGGTGGGGGGCTCACCGCGGCCGGAGCGGCACTGGCGGTTGTCGCGGTGCTGGTCCTGCGCCTGTCATGGGGGCGGCCGGGCCGTTCGCACGCGCTCAACGCGGCCGGCTGGGCGCTTGCGGCGCTCGGCCTCGCCGCCGGGTGCAGCGCGGCGGGCGCCTGGGGGCTGGCGGTCGTCACGCTCTGCGCCATGGGCGCGGCCTGCTGCGTCCTCGCGCGCGAGGCCTGGGCCTCGCCGCGCGCCCGCGCCCCCGCATCGAGGCGCCGGGCCGGGATCATGCCCGAAGGCGATGCCTCGCTGCACCTCGGGCGGCGCGCGCTGACTGTCGTGCTGGTCGCGGCCGCGGGCTTTGCCGCATCGGTGGCCTTCGCCGTCGGCGTGCGCTGGTTCGCCGCGGCAATGGGCGCGGGGGAAGCCGATGCCAATGTCCTGGCGCTGTTCGCCGCGCCGGTCGTATGGACGGCGATCGCCTTCATGGTGCTGACGGCCGCGAGCCGGCGGCGCCAGCTGGTCATCCTCGCGCTGGCGGCCGCGCCGGCGCTGACGGTATTGTTGTGAGGGAGCCGACGATGGGCGCGAGTATCGAACCGGGCACGGTCAAGCGGGCGCTTTCGGCCCATGCCGCGATCGGCCTGCTGGCCGGCGCGATCCTCTACATCCTCTGCCTGACGGGAACGATCGCGGTCTTCTACGTCGAGATGCAGCGTCTCGAACAACCCGGCGCGCCGGAAATGGCGGAAATCGCGCCCGAGGCGGTCCAGCGCGGGGTCGAGGCCGTACTCGCGCGCGAGGCGCAGGAAGGCCTCGCGCCGACGAGCCATCTCTACGTCCACATCCCGGTCGAGGAACTGCCCCGCGCGACGATCACGACCGACAGCAACGCGTTCCACCTCGATGCCGCGGGGAACATCGCGATGCCCGAACGGATCGCGTGGAACGATTTCCTCGTCCACCTGCACTACACGCTCAACCTCCCCTCGCTGGTCGGGATCACGATCGTCGGCGCGTTCGGGGTCATGATGCTGGCGCTGTCGCTCTCGGGCGTCCTCGCCCACCCGCGCATCTTCCGCGACGCCTTCCGCCTGCGCGCGCGCAACAACGCCGGGGTCGGCCTGACCGACTGGCACAACCGGCTGAGCGTGTGGACCCTGCCCTTCGGCGTCGCGATCGCGCTGACCGGGGCGCTGATCGGGCTGGCGACGGTGACCGCCTATGGCATTGCCGAAAGCGCCTACGACGGCGATGTCGCGGCGGTCTATGGCCCGGTGTTCGGGGAAGAGGCCGCGCCCGATCCGTCCCCCGCCCCCGCGCCCGACGTGGCCGCGGCCCTGCAGTACATGGCCCGCGAACATCCCGGGGTTCGCCTGACGTATGCGATCCTGCACGACCCGCTGACCGCGGGGCAGCACGTGCAGATGGTGGGCGAGCATGATCGGCGGCTGATCTTCGGCGAATACTACGCCTTCGACAGCCAGGGCCGCTTCGCCGGCACGACCGGCATGGCCGACGGGGCCCTGGGCCAGCAGGCCGCCGCCTCGACCTACAAGCTGCATTTCGGCAATTTCGGCGGCGTCTGGGTCAAGATCGCCTATGTCGTGCTGGGCGCGGCGCTGACGGCGGTCTGCGCCACCGGGACCTATATCTGGCTGGGCAAGCGCCGCCGCCGCGGGATCGAGGAGCCGCGCCTGCGCGCCGCCTGGACGGGGGTGGTCGTGGGCACGCCGGTGGCCCTGCTGGCGACCGTCGCCGCGCGGGTCGCGATCGGCAACGAGGCCCCCTTCGCGGCGATTTTCTGGATCGCCCTCGCCGCCTGGATCGCCGCCGCCGTCGCCCTGGCCGCCCGCCGCCGCCCCGCCCCCGAGGCCCTGCCCGCCTGACCCGCTGCACCGGGCACCGCGCGAGAAACGCGGCCTGCCCGGATGCCTTCACGCGAGCGGAGCGCGCTGCGGGACCGGCAGCCGCTCGATCACCCCATCCCGATCGTAGTAGGGTCCATCGTATCCGGGATAGACAGTGGCTCGGACCCGGCGTTTGATTTCGTCTGGGGTCATGTCGTCGGTCAGGCGCTTGAGCGCGTTCATTTCCTTGAAGGTGTACGGCTTGCGCGACCAGCTCCGGTCCGCTCGCGGCAGAGGGTGCCCCTCGGCCAGCAAGGCGCAGATGTCGCGAAACATGCCGAGCATGGTTTCCATCGTCGCAAGCTTCAGCGTCTCCACCGAGTCGCTCGCCTTTACCGGGAAGCGCCGCTCGAGGATCACGTCCCCGGTGTCGACCTTCGGAAGCATGTGGTGGCAGGTAGCCCCATACTCCGGCGCCTCGTCGTAAAGCGCGAAGTTGTAGCAGCCGCTGCCGGGGTAGTCCGTGGACGCCGGGTGGAAGTTGATCGCAGTACGAAAGCGGGCGAGCTCGGCCCGCGTGACGATCCACGGCGAGAGGAAAGAGATCAAGATGTCGCCCGCGCGCTCCAGGCAGGCAGGACGCTGGTCGCCAACCGCCCCGTCAGCACATTCGGCATCCGGCCAATGAAGCCGCACAACAGATTGCGCGCTTTTGCAGAATCCATCCGCCTTGCTAAGAACAACCACCCTCATGATGATGACTGTAACACAGAAATAACAAATAGACGAATCAAATACTCGCGTCGCGACCGATCGGTATACTAAGTATAACTTGCTGTCATTTCGCAGTTTTTCCGAGGTGCACTTCGCTTGGCAGAGGTGCGCAACATGGAGGCGGCGCATGGATGCCCCCCACACGAAGCTCAGCGCCAACTTCACCCTGGGCGAGCCGCCAGCCATATAAAGCCGGGTTCGAGGCGTGTGCGGCAAGGTGGAGGCAATCCGGCCGCATGATGCAGCGGCGCGGGCAGGCTCGATCGATGCTGATGGGGGCTAGAGGACAGTGACGGTTACGCTGTCCGGGAAATGCGCCGCTAATGTCGATGCGATCTGCGGGCACGATACGGAGGCGCAGGTTGTGGCGGGAGTTGAACCAAACCAGCCGGACCTCCAGGGTTGCGCCGACTGGTCGATCGCAACCTCTGCGCCATAAGGCACGCAAAGCGCCCTCGTCTCATCCATCGCCGCATGCAGCCATCGGTGGTAATCGTCCACCCGCAGGATCCGGCATACGATTGCGTCCTTCACGACTGCCTCGGCAGCGTCGGTCATCACCATCGGATAGCAGTCGCCCCACTCGGATGGCGAGGACGAACGCGCGTTTTCCGCCCGAGCCGGCGCTTGGCCGCCAGCATTGGGTAAACGGCGGAAACCCGTGGGATTCGGCCGCAACAAACTGCAACACGATATGCCACCCCGATCTCAGAGCCGCGTCCGCAAGTGTTTGATCTTGGAGAAGGAAAGCTGGATGCCCCGCGTGGATTCGAACCACGATTGACGGAGTCAGAGTCCGTAGTCTTACCATTAGACGACGGGGCATTGTGCGCGACGGGTCGCGAGGGGGCGCATCTAGGTTTGCGCGCGGCGCAGGTCAAGCCCGTCTGTGCACCCCGCGCGCGGCGATGCCCCGGCGACCCGAAGGGCGCGCTTGCCGCCACCCCTCGCGCGCGCTAGCATCGGCGCCAGGTCCCCGCGCGGCCTTGCGCGGGAGGATAAAGAAAGCATTGGGAACATGGCGGATCTTTCTCCGCCGGACAGAGACAGGAGACCAGGCGCGCACAAGGGCAAGTCGTCCGGCAAGGTAGCTGACTTCCGCTACAAGCGCCCCGCGCCATCGGAGAGGAAAGCATCGGGCAAGCGCCCGGCGCGTCGCGGCGAATCCCGCCAGGGATCGCCCCAGCGGCGGCAGGCCTATGCCGCGCTGGACCTCGGCACCAACAATTGCCGGCTCCTGATCGCCCGCCCCTCGGGCGAGAACTTCACCGTGATCGACGCGTTCAGCCGCGTCGTGCGCCTGGGCGAAGGGCTCGCGAAATCGGGCCGGTTGAGCGAGGAAGCGATGGAGCGGACGCTCGGCGCGCTCCACGTCTGCGCCGACAAGCTGCGCCGGCGCAACGTCCACCTGGCCCGCTCGGTCGCGACCGAGGCCTGCCGCCGCGCGGCCAACGGCGAACAGTTCATCGAGCGGGTGCGCCGCGAAACCGGCATCGTGCTCGACATCATCTCCGCCCAGGAAGAGGCGCGCCTGGCGGTCCTGGGCTGTCACATCCTGCTCGAAGACGGGGCCGGCCCGGCGGTGATCTTCGACATCGGCGGCGGATCGACCGAACTGGTGCTGATCGAACCGGGCGGGCCGGTGCCGCGCATCCTCGACTGGCAGAGCGTGCCCTGGGGCGTCGTCTCGCTGACCGACACGGTCGGCCCGGTTTCCGGCGCGCCCGCCGCGCGCGAGGCGCGTTATGCCGAGATGCGCCGCGTCGTGGCCGAGAGCTTCGCCGCCTTCGCCCGGCGGATCGCCCCGGTCGCCGCGCGGGCCGACGATATCCGCCTGCTGGGCACGAGCGGCACGGTGACCACGCTCGCCAGCGTGCACCTCGAACTGCCGCAGTACGATCGCCGCGCGGTCGACGGGCTGATCGTCCCGTCCACCGCGATGCGCGAGGTCAGCATGCGGCTTGCGGCGATGTCCCCCCGCGAACGCGGCGGCCTGCCGTGCATCGGGAACGACCGGGCGGAACTGGTCGTCGCGGGCTGCGCGATCCTCGAATCGATCCTCGACATATGGCCCGCCAAACGGCTCGGCGTGGCCGACCGCGGGATCCGCGAAGGAATCCTGCGCAGCCTGATGGCGTCCGAAACCGCGCCGGCGGGCGGCCGCGCCCCGGCTTCCGCCCCAGCCTCCGCCACCCCCGCCGCCGCCGCCGGCGCCGGGCAGGAGCGCGGCTGATGGCGCGCTCCGGCCGCAATCCCGACAAGCGCGTGCGCAGCGCCAAGGGGCGCACCGCGTCCTCCACGCGCTGGCTCGAACGCCAACTCAACGACCCCTACGTCCGCCAGGCCAAGGCCGACGGCTATCGCAGCCGCGCCGCCTACAAGCTGGCCGAGCTGGACGAGAAATTCGGCCTCCTGCGCGGGGTGCGCCGGGTGGTGGACCTGGGCATCGCCCCGGGCGGGTGGAGCCAGGTCGTGCGCCGACGCGCGCCGGGCGCGGCGATCGTCGGCATCGACCTGCTCGAAGTCGAGCCGATCGAAGGGGTCGCGATCCTGCAGATGGATTTCATGGCGGACGAGGCGCCGGCGGCGCTGGCCGATGCGCTGGACGGGCCGCCCGACCTGGTCCTGTCGGACATGGCGGCCAACACCGTCGGCCACAAGCAGACCGATCACTTGCGCACGATGGGCCTGGTGGAGGCGGCGGCCTGGTTCGCGGCCGAGAACCTGGCGCCGGGCGGCGCCTTCGTGGCCAAGGTCCTGGCCGGGGGCACCGATACCGAGCTGCTGGCCCTGCTCAAGAAGCATTTCCGCACGGTCAAGCACGCCAAGCCGCCGGCGAGCCGCAAGGGCTCGTCCGAATGGTACGTCGTGGCGCAGGGGTTCAAGGGGCGCGACTGACCGCGCCCCTTCGCGAACGGAGTATTATTCGCCGACCGGGTTGGTCTGGTCCGCCCCGGGGGCGGTCATGTCCGCCTCGGGCGTGTCGGCCTGGCCGCCGGCATCGGCCTCGGCCGCCTCGATCGCGGTATCGCCCTCGTCCGTCGCCTCTTCGGGCAGCGGCTCGGGCAGCGCGGGGCCGCCGCCGTTCTGGTACATGTAGAGGATGATGTTGGCGCGGTCTTCCGGACTGGAAAGGCCGGCGAAGCTCATCTTCGTGCCCGGCGCGAACGAGCGCGGGCTTTCGAGCCAGTCGAACATGGCCTCGTAAGTCCACGAGCCGCCGTGGCTGGCCAGGGCGTCGCTATAGGCGAAGCCGGGCGCATGCTGGCCGATCGTCGTTCCCATGATGCCGAACAGGTTCGGGCCCTGCCCGTCCGCCCCGCCCGAATTGAACGTGTGGCAGGTGCCGCAGCGCGACGTCGCCGCCGCTTCGCCCATCGCCGCGTCGGCATTGGCCAGCAGCGCGCCGATATCGAGCGCTTCCTCGCCGCCTTCGCCTTCCTCGGCAACACCCTCGATCGGATAGCCGCCGTCTTCCGGCGCGTGGGCCGCGAAGTAGCGCGAGCTGACGCTGGAAAGCCCCAGGCCCACGATCCCGGCGAAGAGGAGCCATCCGGCAGCGGTGTTGAAACGGTCGGTCATGCGTCAAATGTCCGTGAAATACGGTTGTGGCGGTTTTCGCGCGCCGCTCTAGTCGGCACCCCCGGCAAGCGCAAGCCATATGTCTTGCCGCATCCCCGGCGCCGGTCTACGCGCTGGCCCGCCATGCACAGCTTTCCCACCCCCGCGCTCGCGCTGGTCGAGCGGATGCGCGCCGCCGCGGCCGAGGACCCGTCGCGCGCGATCGCCTTCCAGGGCGCGCCCGGCGCCAATTCGCATCGCGCGGCCTGCGAGGCGGCGCCCGATCACCTGCCGCTGCCCTGTTTCGGGTTCGAGGACGCGCTGGAGGCGGTGAAGGACGGGCGCGCCGGCAGCGCGATCATCCCGATCGAGAACAGCCAGCACGGCCGCGTGGCCGACATTCATTTCCTGCTGCCGCAAAGCGGGCTGTGCATCGTGGGCGAACACTTCATGCGCATCACCCATGCGCTGATGGCCGTGCCGCATGACGACGGCACGTTCGGCCCGTTCGAGGCGGCTTACAGCCACCCGCAGGCGCTCGGCCAGTCGCGCCTGTTCCTGCGCGAGCGGGGCATCGTCCCGCTCAGCCACGCCGACACCGCCGGGGCGGCCGCCTTCGTCGCCGAGAAGGCGAACCCGCGCCTCGCCGCGATCGCCCCGCGCCTGGCGGGCGAGCTCTACGGGCTCGAGGTGGTCGAGGACCGGGTGGAGGATGCGCCCGACAACACGACCCGCTTCGTGATCCTGGCGCCCGAGCCGCTCGACCCGGCGCGCTTCAGCGGCGATACGGCGATGACGACTTTCGTGTTCGAGATAAGGAACGTGCCCGCCGCGCTCTACAAGGCGCTCGGCTGCTTCGCGACCAACGGGGTCAACATGACCAAGCTGGAAAGCTACCAGCAGGGGGCCAGCTTCGCCGCGACGATGTTCTACGCCGATATCGTCGGCGCTCCGGGCGATCCGCGGGTGGACAGCGCGCTGGAGGAACTGGCCTTCCACTGCAAGGAACTGCGGCTGCTGGGCTCCTATCGCCAGGCCCGCGCGCGCGGCTGAGCCTCCAGGGCGGCCCGGCCCGAGTCCGAGCCCGAGTCCGGCCCCAGCCCGCCCCCCAGGCCGTTCGGACCAGCCTCGATCGAAAGGCCGCGCCTGCGGGCTTGCACGCCCCGGTGCGACCTGTCACCACTCCGCCGGTGACGAGGGCGGCAGGGGACATCGCGGCGGAGGCCACGGCCGGCGACGCGCCGGCGCAGGACGCCTGGGCCGCCGTGCGCGCGGAAGACGCGATCCAGTTCGCCCCGGTCGAGGCGCCCGCGGCCGCGCCCCCGCCTGGCTGGCTGACCGCCTTCTTCTCTTTCCTGGGCGACGTGCTGGGCGCCATCGCCCGCGTGCTGGGCCTGTCGTGGCCGGTGGCCAGGTGGGTCCTGCTGGCGCTGGCCGTCGCGCTGCTCGCCTGGCTGCTCTGGCGCCTGCTCTCCCCGCTGCTGGCGCGCGAAGGGCCGCCCGAAGCCGAGGGCGAGGACGCGCCCTGGACGCCCGAGCGGTCCGCGGCCCTCGCCCTGCTGGAAGAGGCCGACCGCCTCGCGGCAGAGGGGCGTTACGACGAGGCGACGCACCACCTCCTCCGGCGCAGCGTCGGGCAGATCGCCGCCGCCCGCCCCGGCTGGGTCGAACCGTCGAGCACCGCGCGCGAGCTGGCCATGCTGCCCGGCCTGCCCGAACCCGCGCGCGAGGCCTTCGCGACGATCGCCGGCCGGGTCGAGCGCAGCCTGTTCGCGCTGCGCAGCCTGGCGCGCGAGGACTGGCAGGCCGCGCGCGACGCCTATGCCCGCTTCGCCCTCCAGCCGCTGGCGGACCGGGCATGAAAGGCGCGCCGCCGGCCTTCAACCCGCGGGTCGTGCTGGGCATCGTGGTGTTCGGCGCCGCGGCTTTCCTGGCAACGCTCTACTTCATCGCGGCGGGCCAGACGTCGGGCGGCTCGGCGGGCAGCGGGCACGCCATCGCGCGCGGGCTCGACGGCTATGCCGCGCTCGTCCGCCTGCTGGAGGAAGAGGGGCACGAGGTGCGCGTTTCGCGCAGCGCGGCTTCGCTCGACGAAGAAAACCTGCTGGTCCTGGCCCCGCCCCACAGCGCCGACGGGGAGGAGATCGCCGAGATCGTCTCCCGCCGGCGCTACGCCGGGCCGACGATCCTGGTCCTGCCCAAGTGGATCGCGTTCGAAATCCCGGCCCGCGCCCCGGTCGGGGCGGAAGACGGCTGGGTCTACCTGGCCGATGCGCGCCCGCCGCAATGGGTGGAGGATTTCGAAGGCCGCTACGCGACCGGGCTGGCCCCGCTGGCGCTGGACGGCGACGGCGCGGCGCACTGGCAGATGGGCGCCCGGCGCGGGGCGATGCCCGATCCGGGCAATCTCCAGGTCCTCGAATACGGGACGGTGATCCCGCTCGTCACCGCGGCCGAGGGCAGCGTCCTTGCCGGCTACTACGACGACGGCGGTTATTACCCGGTGCTGGACGAGGCAGCGGGCCTGCCGCGCGCCGACCCGGAGGCCGACGATCTCGACACCGATCGCTGGAACTTCACCGTCGTCGCCGACCCCGACCTGTTCAACAACTATGGCATGGCCGACCGCGAACGGGCCGCGCTGGCCCACGCGCTGATCGACACCGCGATGGAAGGGCAGGACATGCCGATCGTGTTCGACGTGACGCTGAACGGGCTGGGCGCGAACAGGAGCCTGCTGACGCTGGCCTTCACGCCGCCCTTCCTCGCGGCCACGCTGTGCCTGCTGCTTGCGCTGGCGATCGTCGGCTGGCGCGCGTTCCGCCGGTTCGGCCCGCCGCTGGCCGAAGCGCGCGCGATCGCTTTCGGCAAGGGCAGCCTGGTCGCCAACAGCGCCGCCTTCACCCTGCGCACCGGGCGGCTCCACCTGCTGACCGCGCCCTATGCCCGCGCGGTGCGGCAGCGGATCGCCGATGCCCTGCACTTGCGCCGGCCCGACGACGCGGCGCTCGATCGCGCGATCGCCCGCCGCCTGCCCGGCGCGCCGCCCTTCGCCGAACTGGCGGCCGCGCTCGACACGGCCGGGCGGCCCCAGGAAATCCTGCGCGCCGCGCGCGCGCTGAAATCCCTCGAAAGGAAACTGGTTCGATGACGATGACGCTCGACGACGTCCGCGCGATGGCGCAGGCGATCCGCGCAGAAGTGGCCAAGGCGATTGTCGGCCAGGACGAGACGATCGATCACCTGCTGGTCGCCCTCGTCAGCGAGGGGCACGTCCTGCTGGAAGGGCCGCCGGGCACGGCCAAGACGTTCCTCGCCCAGTGTTTCGCCAGCGCGCTGGGCCTCGATTACGGGCGGATCCAGTTCACGCCCGACCTGCTGCCGGGCGATATCCTGGGGTCCAACCTGTTCAATTTCCAGACCAGCCAGTTCACGCTGACGCGCGGGCCGATCTTCTGCGACCTGCTGTTGGCGGACGAGATCAACCGCACCCCGCCCAAGACCCAGGCCGCCCTGCTGGAGGCGATGCAGGAACGGCGCGTGACGCTGGACGGCGAAACCCACCCCCTGCCCGAGCGGTTCATGGTCGTCGCGACGCAGAACCCGATCGAGAACCAGGGGGTCTATCCCCTGCCCGAGGCGCAGCTCGACCGGTTCCTGTTCAAGCTCCTGGTCCCCTATCCCAGCGCCGAGGAAGAAGCCGCGATCGTCGCCCGTTTCGGCGAACGGCAGGGCCCGCCGCGCCCGGCGGAATTCGGGGTCTCGGCGGTCACCGATGCCGCCGCGCTCGGCGCGGCAGGGGCCGCGCTGAAGCAGGTCAGCGTCGCGCCCGAAGTGGTCGAATACGTCGTGCGGCTGGTGCGCGCCACGCGCGAGAGCGCCGAGCTGTCGAGCGGCGCCTCCCCCCGCGCGGCGGTGCTGCTCGCCAACGCGGCGCGCGCGCGGGCGGCGCTGGAAGGGCGCGACTACGTCCTGCCCGACGACGTGAAGGCGCTTGCGGTCGCGGCCCTGCGCCACCGCCTCGTGCTCAGCCCCGCGGCGGAGATCGAGGGGCGCGAGGTCGAAACGCTGGTCGGCGAACTGGTCGAGAACACCGAGGCGCCGCGATGACCCGCGCCTCCCCCGCTGTGCGGGCGACGCGGTGACCCTGCCCGTCGTGCCCACCGCGCGCGCGGCCTGGCTGGCGGCGCTGGCCGCCCCGCTGGCGATCGTGATCGCCGCGGCCGCGCCCCAGGCGTGGGTGGTCGCGCCGGCCGCCGGGGTCGCGCTGCTGGTCGTCATCGTGCTCGACGGCCTGCTGGCCGGGCGCATGACCGACTGGCGCGTCCACCTGCCGGCCGACGCCGAAGTGGGCGAGCCGCTGACCGTGCTGGCCCTGGCGGAGATTGCCGGACGCGCCGCGCGCACGCCGGTCGACGTCGCGCTGGCCGTCGATCCCCGGCTCGACCCGGCGGGCGGCGTGCGCTTCGCCGCCCCCTTCGCCCCGCAGGCCGGCGCCTGGCAGGGCACGGCCGAGGTCACGCCCGGGCGGCGCGGCACGGCCCCGGTCGACCGGGTCTGGCTGCGCTGGGCCGGGCCGCTCGGCCTCGGCGCGCGCCAGGCGAGCCACGCGCTGGACGAAAACGTACGCATCTGGCCCGATCTCGCCCCGGTGCGCAGCCCCGAACTGCAGGCTTTCCTGCGCGACGCGCAGTTCGGCCTGATCGCGCGGCGCATCCGCGGCGAGGGGACCCAATTTGAGGCCTTGAGCGAATACGAACCGGGGATGGACCGGCGCCGGATCGACTGGAAGGCGAGCGCGCGCCACACCCGCCTCTATGCCCGCGAGAACGAGAGCGAGCGCAATAACCAGATCGTCTTCGCCTTCGACTGCGGCCAGGCCATGTGCGAGCCGGTCGGCGGCCTGCCGCGGATCGACCGCGCGGTGACCGCGGCGCTGACCGCCAGCTACGTCGCGCTCAAGGGCGGCGACCGGGTGGCCCTGTTCGGCTTCGCCCAGCGGCCCGAGCTCTCGACGCCCTTCGTCGGCAACTCGCGCAATTTCCACCGCCTCCAGCGCGCCGCCGCCGGGCTCGACTACCACGCGCAGGAACCCAATTTCACACTCGCCCTCGCCACGCTCGCCACGCGGCTCCAGCGCCGTTCGATGATCGTGCTGTTTTCCGACTTCACCGACCCGACCGGGGCCGAACTGATGATCGAGAGCATCGGCCGGCTGGTCGACCGGCACCTGGTCCTGTTCGTGACGATCGAGGACGAGGACCTGGCGGGCCTGTCCGACGCGGAGCCCGAATCGCTCGATTCGCTTGCCACCGCGGTCGCGGCCGAGACCCTGCTGCGCCAGCGGGCCCTGGTGCTCGAACGGCTGCGGCAGATGGGGGTCGACATCATCGAGGCGCCGTGGGACCGGATCGGCTACCGCCTGATCGATCGCTACCTGGAGATCAAGCGGGCGGAGGCGATCGGATGAAGGCCCCGATCCTGCGAACCCTGTTCGGCCGGGCCGAAGTCGCCCCGCCGCCCGACGTCGAGGCCGCGGCGCTGCGGTCCGACCGCTTCCGGCTGGAGCGCGAGGGCGACTGGCGCCGGCTCGACGCGATCGTCACGCGGATGGAGAAAGGGCGCCTGCGCGGCCTTTCGGACGAGGATGTCCTGGCCCTGCCCGCGCTTTACCGCACGGCGGCCTCCAGCCTCGCGGTCGCGCGCGAGACTTCGCTCGACACGGCGACGCTTGCCTACCTCGACGCGCTGGTCCAGCGCGCCTGGTTCCAGGTCTATGGCCCGCGCCAGGGGTTCATCGCCTGGCTGCGCGCCTTCCTCGGCGGCGGGCTGAGCCGCGCGGTCCGGGCGATCTGGCTCGACATCTGCGTCGCCCTGGCGGTCATGGTCGCGGGCACGATCGTCGGCTGGCTGCTGGTGATGCGCGAGCGCGAATGGTTCTTCGCCCTCGTTCCGGCAGACATGGCGGGCGAACGGGTCCCCGGCGCCGGGCGCGCGGCCCTGCTCGAAAGCCTCCGGGCGCAGGACGAGGCCGCCGGCCTGTCCGCCTTCGCGGCGCAGCTGTTCAGCAACAATGCCGGCGTGGCGATCCTGGCCTTCGCGCTCGGCTTCGCCTTCGGCATTCCGTCGCTGATGCTGCTGCTGCACAACATGGCGCTGCTCGGCGCGATGCTGTGGCTCTACCACGATGCGGGGCTGACGCTGGAATTCGCCGCCTGGCTCGCCGTGCACGGAACGACCGAGCTGTTCGCGATCCTCCTCGCCGGGGCGGCGGGCCTGCATATCGGGCGCGCGATGGCCTTCCCCGGCGACCGCTCGATCCTGGCCGCCGCGGCCGCGAGCGGGCGGCGCGGGGCGCAGGTGATGGTCGGGGTGGTGATCATGCTCGTCGCCGCCGCCGTGCTGGAGGCCTTCCCCCGGCAACTGCTCGGGACCGAGGGGCGCCTGCTGATCGGCACGACGATGCTGCTGGCGTGGCTGGCCTATTTCTTCGCCTTCGCGCGCGAGCGCGTGCCGGGCGCGGGGGACGGGGCATGACCGCCGCCGGCACCGCGCGGCACCGGGCCCAGCGCGCGCGCCGGATGCGCGAGGTCGTGACCCCGGAAGGGATCGCGCTTCCCTTCACCGTCGCCAGCCGCGCCGCCCGCGCCGGGGCGCTGATCATCGATTTCATCATCCTCTTCGTCACCGCGATCGCGATGGCGATCGGCGCCTTCTACCTCGCGACCAGCCTCGCGCTGGACGGGACGGCGGGCGGCGAGGAAGCGGCCGAGTTCATCTTCGTCGCCTATACGCTGATCTGGTTCGTGCTGTGGAACGGCTATTTCCTCGCGCTGGAGATGGGTCCGCGCGGGGCCACGATCGGCAAGCGGCTGGCCGGCATCCGGGTCGCCGCGCGCGACGGCGGGCGGCTGACGCCCGAGGCGGTGCTGGCGCGCAACCTGCTGCGCGATATCGAGCTGTTCCTGCCGCTCGCGCTGCTGATCTCCGCCTCCAGCGGCGAGACGGGCGCCGCCGGGATCGCGGGGGCGGCCTGGTTCCTCGTCTTCCTGCTGTTCCCCTGCTTCAACCGCGACGCGCTGCGCGCCGGCGACGTGATCGCCGGGACCTGGGTGGTCGAGGCGCCGCGCGCCAGCCTGGCCGACGCGCTGTCCACCGGCGGCGCCGCGCGCGAAGGGGCCAGCACGGTGACCGGGGCGCAGTACCGTTTCGGCGAGGAGGAACTGGCGATCTACGGCGAGTACGAGCTGCAGACGCTCGAAGGCGTCCTGCGCGACGGCGATCCCGAAACGCTGGAGGCGGTCCATGCCGCCATCTGCCGCAAGATCGGCTGGAACCCGGGCCGCGGGGACGAGCGCGCCTTCCTCGAGGCGTTCTATGCCCAGCTCCGCGCCCGGCTGGAGGGGGAAATGCGCTTCGGCCGGCGCAAGGCGGACAAGTTCAGCTAGCCGGCACCGGCCCGCCGGCGAAACCCGCGCCGGGGCGATATCGGTGCGGCTTGGCCCTCGACTTGCCCGCACCGAGCCCCTAGGTCCCGCGCGGCAGGCAAAACGGGCGCAGGCATGAAGCTGATCATCGGCAACAAGAACTATTCGAGCTGGAGCCTCAGGGCCTGGCTTGCGCTCAAGCAGTCGGGCCTCTCGTTCGAGGAGCTGACGGTCAACATCGGCGGCGACGACTGGGCCGCGCTCAAGCGCGAATCGGGCGAGATCATGCCCTCGGGCAAGGTCCCGGTGCTGTGGGACGGCGAAACCGTGATCTGGGACAGCCTGGCGATCATGGACTATCTCGCCGACAAGGTCGGGCGCGAACGCTTCTGGCCCCGGGACGACGCGGCGCGCGGCATGGCGCTGTCGATGGTCGCCGAAATGCACAGTTCGTACATGGCGATGCGCAGCGAATGCCCGATGAACGTGCGCAAGCGCTTCGACGGCGTGGGCCTGAGCGACGCGGCGCGCGACGACATCGTGCGCGTGCTCCAGCTCTGGGCCGAGGCGCGCGCCCGGTTCGGCAAGGGCGGGCCGTTCCTGTTCGGCACATTCGGCGCGGCGGACGTGTTCTACGCCCCCGTCGTCTCGCGCTTCGTCACTTACGGGATCGCGGTGCCCGGTTTCGCCCGCGCGTACATGGAGGCGGTGTGGGAACACGAATGGATGCAGGCCTGGATCGACGGGGCGGAAGACGAACAATGGGTGATCGAGCAATACGAGACCGCGCCGCGCGTCTGATCGCGGCGCTCGCGCTGGCGCTGGCCGCGCTCGCCCCGCAGGGGGCCGCGGCCTGGGGCTATTACGGCCACCGCACGACGGCGGAGATCGCGCTCGCCAACGTCTCGCCCGAAACGCGCGCGGCGATCGCGCGCCTCGTCGCGCACGATGCCGAGCTGGGCACGCCCGAATGCCGCATCGCCGACCTCGCCGACGCCTCGACCTGGCCCGACTGCGTGCGGCGCGATTACTGGCGCTGGGGCTATACCGCGGCCTGGCACTATCGCACCGCCCCGGTCTGCGAGCCTTACGACGCGCGCGCCAACTGTCCCGGCGGCAACTGCGTGACCGCGCAGGTGGAGCGCAATTTCCGCATCCTTTCGGACGAGAGCCTGCCGGCGAACGTCCGGCTCGAGGCGCTGGCCTTCATGGTCCATTTCGCCGGCGACGTGCACATGCCGCTCCATTCGGGCGACAAGGACGACCGCGGCGGCAACGACCGCGAGACCGCCTATGGCATCGTGCCCGGCCTCAACCTCCATTCGATCTGGGACACCGCGCTGGCCGAACGCGCGATCACCGCGGCGCAGCCGCCGCTGGTGCGCCGCTATGCCGCGGCGGAGCGGCAGGCGCTGGCGGGCGGGCAGCCGGCCGACTGGGGGCGCGAATCGTGGCAGATCGCGCGCGACTTCGTCTATCCGACCGCCTTCGACCGCGCGCCGTGCGAAGGCGACCTGCCCGGTGAGACCGCGCTGACGCA
Source organism: Pelagerythrobacter marinus (assembly GCF_034375205.1). Taxonomy (NCBI): domain Bacteria; kingdom Pseudomonadati; phylum Pseudomonadota; class Alphaproteobacteria; order Sphingomonadales; family Erythrobacteraceae; genus Pelagerythrobacter; species Pelagerythrobacter marinus. Next base: position 2,550,258 of record NZ_CP139719.1, read on the forward strand.
GGACGACATCGCCGCCGCCGTCCCGGTGGTCGAACGGCGCCTGGCCCAGGCGGGCCTGCGGATCGCCGACCTGCTCGACGCCGCCTTCGCGCCGGGCAAGCTCGACCGGATTCCCTGAAGGCGCGCCCTACGGCGTGCGGTTCGCGCCGAAAGGCGTGCCGTCCTTGCGGGCATAGCCTTCGGGGCCGAAGACCATGTCGATGTCCGGGTATTCGCCGTGGTCGGCGGCGCGGTCGCCGGCGCTCACGACCACGAACACGCAGTCCTGCGCCGCCCGGTTCTGCAGGTGGTGCCCGTCGCGCACCCCCATCGGCCAGGCGGCCACGTCGCCGGCGCGCAGCACGGTCTCGCCGCCGTCCTCCACCAGCACGGCCTCGCCCGAGAGCATGACCAGCAGCTCGTCCTCCGCCGCGTGCCAGTGGCGCTGCGACGACCAGGCCCCGGGCTTCAGCACGACATGGCTCGCGCCCAGCGCGGTCAGCCCGCCCGCCGGGGCGAGCCGGCGGTACCAGCGCCCCGCGACCGCGCGATCGTGGGGGGCGGGATAGCCGGTGGCATTGGTCTGCGGCACGGCGTCGAGGTCTATTCGGGGCATCGAGCGTCTCCGGTGGCTGGTCACTGCGCGCGCGGTGGTCTAACCCGCCAGCCATGACCGACGCCAGCCTGCTTGCCGAGAAGCTGATCGCCGCCCCCAGCGTCACCCCCGCCACCGGCCAGGTGTTCGACGTGCTCGAAGACATGCTGGCCCCCGCCGGCTTCGCGGTCCACCGCTTCACCGCGGGGGACGCGCCCGACGGGCCGGTGGAGAACATGTTCGCGGTGCGCGAGGGGCCGCCGGGCTCGCGCCACTTCGCCTTCGCCGGCCACCTCGATGTCGTGCCCCCGGGCGACGGCTGGACCAGCGGGCCCTTCGCCCCCGAACGGCGCGATGCGCCGGGCGGAGAGCTGCTCTATGGCCGCGGCGCGGTGGACATGAAGGGCGCGATCGCGGCGATGGTCGCGGCGGTCGTCGCGGTCCCGCCCGAAGCGGGCACGATCAGCTTCGTCATCACCGGCGACGAGGAAGGTCCGGCCATCCACGGCACGCGCGCGCTGATCGATTACATGCGCGACCGCGGCATCCGGCCGGACCTGTGCCTGGTGGGCGAGCCGACCAGCGTGAACCGGCTGGGCGACACGATGAAGATCGGCCGGCGCGGATCGGTCAACATCTGGCTCGAGGTGGAGGGGACGCAGGGCCACGTCGCCTATCCGCAGAATGCCGACAACCCGGTGCCGCGCCTGGTCGCGATGCTGGCGGAGATCGACGCGCTGGCGCTGGACGAGGGGACCGACTGGTTCCAGCCGTCGAATATCGAGATCACCGAGCTGGAAGTCGGCAACCCGGCGCACAACGTCATCCCGGCCAAGGCCACCGCGCGCATCTCGATCCGCTTCAACGACCGGCATTCGGGCGCCTCGCTGTCGGAGACGATTTCCGCCATCGCGCAAAGGCACGGCGGCCGTGCGCGGCCGGTGATCTCGGGCGAGCCCTTCCTGACCCCGCCGGGCGCATTCTCGCGCCTCGTTTCCGAGGCGATCCGGGCCGAGACGGGGATCGAGCCGGAAGCTTCCACCGGCGGCGGCACGTCCGACGCGCGCTTCCTGAAAGACCTGTGCCCGGTGATCGAGTTCGGCCTGTGCAACGCGACGATGCACAAGCGCGACGAGGCCGTCGCGGTCGACGATCTCCACGCGCTGTCGCGGATCTACGCCCGCATCGCGCTCGCCGCGCTCCATACCCGCGCGGCGTAGCCCGCACCGGCGCGCACGAAAGCGCCCTTGGCACATTTCCCTTGACATTTATAACCGTTTTGGTTATGTGGTGAGGGCCCGTCCAGGCTGGCTACAGCGACGGGGGCAAAGCGTGTACGCGTCACGTCTGGCCGCTTCGTCCATACGGCCGGTGCCTCGGGGGGCTAGTGACCGCTCGATAAAGCACCCCTGTGCCGGGATGCGAGGACATGGGAACCCGGGTTCGCTCTTCGCGGTGGTCCTCAACGCCGCGAACGACACGAACCCTGGTTCCAACGGACGGGGCAAGCGCGAGCCCTGGCCCTGTCCGCGCCTCGCATTCCTCGAAGGGCCGAGCGGGAGGTTGAAGGCAACCCCTCCCGCCACTCGCAAGGATGTTGCCAAGGCAACCCTGTGACGCCCAGGTGGCAATCCTGTGATGCCCAGGCGGCACCGGCCGGTTCCGTCCGCTTGCCTTCCCTCCCGGCGTAACCGTCCGCACGCGCCAGCGGATGACCGGGCGTGGGCACCCTCCGCAGGGGAAGATTACTCCACCCGTGAGTTCCTGCGAAAGCAGGAACCCAGACACAGCCCCAGCGCCCGCCGTCCCTGGGCTCCTGCTTTCGCAGGAGCTCGCGTTGCGGGAAGGTGGAACGGGGTGCCGCCCCCTGCCTGCTGGGACGATGGCTCGACCCTCCCGAGTTCCTGCGAAAGCAGGAACCCAGCCCCAGCCGCAACGCCCGGCGTCCCTGGGCTCCTGCTTTCGCAGGAGCTCGCGTTGCGGGAAGGTGGAACGGGGTGCCGCGCTCCGCTATGCAACCCACGCCGAGTTCCTGCGAAAGCAGGAACCCAGCCCCAGCCCCAGCGCCCGCTATCCTGGGCTCCTGCTTTCGCAGGAGCTCGCGTTGCGGAGAGCGTGCCTTCCCGCCGCCCCCACCCGTCATGCTGAACGTGTTTCAGCATCCATCGTGCCGCCCGGCACCTACAATGCGGGAGGAGGAATGGCCCCCCGAATCCCGTCCCGTGCCGCGGCCCCTCGACCGTGCAGGCCGTGCTCCTACCCCGCGGCCTTGCGGCGCGTGGGGGGCGGTTCGAGCACTTTCTTGCGGAACGAGCACAAGTCCTCCACCGGGCATCGCCAACATTCGGGCGTGCGCGCCTTGCAGACGTAGCGACCGTGGAGGATCAGCCAGTGGTGCGCGCCGAGGCGGAACGGGGCCGGGACGCGCTTTTCCAGCTTCGCCTCGACCTGTTCGGGCGTCTTCCCCTTGGCAAGTCCGGTGCGGTTGCCGACCCGCAGGATATGCGTGTCGACCGCGAAGGTTTCCTGCCCGAACCAGCAGTTGAGCACGACATTGGCGGTCTTGCGCCCGACCCCGGGCAGGCGGACCAGGTCTTCGCGCCGGTCGGGCACCTCGCTGCCGTATTCCTCGACCAGCATCCGCGACAGCGCGATCACGTTCTTCGCCTTGGAATTGAACAGGCCGATCGTCTTGATGTGTTCCTTCAGTCCTTCCTCGCCCAGCGCCAGCATCTGTTCGGGCGTCTCGACTTCGGCGAACAGGCGGCGGGTGGCCTTGTTCACCCCGACGTCGGTCGCCTGGGCCGAGAGCGCGACCGCGACCACGAGCTGGTAGGCATTGCCATATTCCAGCTCGGTCTCCGGCGCGGGATTGTCCTCGGCCAGGCGGCGGAAGAACTCGAAGATCCGGTCTTTCGTCATCGCGGGAACGCGGCCGGCAGGCAGGTCACGAAGCGACCGGCGAGAGGATGTCGTCCATCGCGTAGCGCCCGGCATCGCGCCCGATCAGCCACTGCGCCGCCTTGACCGCGCCGCGGGCGAAGATCATCCGGTTTTCCGCGCTGTGCGAAAGCGTCAGGCGTTCTTCCTCCCCCGCGACGATGACGCTGTGTTCGCCCGCGACCGTGCCGCCGCGCAGCGCGGCGAAGCCGATCGCGCCCGATTGCCGCGCGCCGGTGTGGCCGTCGCGCCCGCTCTCGCGGTGATCGGCAAGATCGATCCCCCGCCCGGCCGCCGCCGCCTCCCCCAGCAGGAGCGCGGTGCCCGAAGGGGCATCGACTTTCATCCGGTGGTGCATCTCGACGATCTCGATGTCCCATTCCGGCCCGAGGCTCGCCGCCGCCTCGCGCACCAGTCGTGCGAGCAGCGTGACGCCGAGCGAGGTATTGCCGGTCTGCAGCACCGCGACCTGGCGCGCGGCATTGTCGATCGCCCGGTGATGGCGATCCTCCAGCCCGGTCGTGCCGATCACGATCGGAATGCCCGCGCCGATCGCGGCGTGCAGGTTCGCCTCCAGCGCGACGGGGGCGGAGAAATCGACCAGCACGTCGCTCCGGTCGGCCAGGGCGGCCGGGTCGCCCCCGCGGTCGATCCCGCCGGCCCCCTCGTGCCCCGCGTCCGCGATCGCGCGGGCCAGCGCCTGCCCCATGCGCCCCTCGCTGCCGATAATGCCGATCCGTGCCATTGCGCTTCCCCGAAACCGCGTGCTTCATGGCCGCCATGGCAGACATTCGCAACATCGTCATCCTCACCGGCGCAGGCGTCAGCGCCGAAAGCGGGATCGACACCTTTCGCGGCGGCGGGGGCTTGTGGGAACAACACCGGGTGGAAGACGTCGCCACGCCCGAGGCCTTCGCGCGCGACCCCGACCTGGTCCTGCGCTTCTACGACATGCGGCGCGCGGCGATCCAGGAGAAGGAGCCGAACCGGGCGCACGCGGCGCTGGCCCGGCTCGATGCCGAATGGCCGGGCGACCTGCTGATCGTGACGCAGAACGTCGACGACCTGCACGAACGCGCCGGCGCGCGGCGGGTGCTGCACATGCACGGCACCCACCTCAACGCCTGGTGCACGGCCTGCGACGCGCGCTCGCGCTGGACCGGGCCGCTGATCGACCGCCCGCCCTGCCCCGCCTGCGGCGCGCGCGCACTGCGGCCCGACGTCGTGTGGTTCGGCGAGATGCCCTATGAAATGGAACGGATCTACGGCGCCTTGCGGGCCGCGGACCTGTTCGTTTCGATCGGCACCTCGGGCGCGGTCTACCCGGCCGCCGGCTTCGTGCGCGAGGCGCGCGAACTCGGCACGCAAACGCTGGAACTCAACCTCGAACGCAGCCAGGGTTCGGCCTGGTTCGACGAGACCCGCCTCGGCCCGGCAGGCGAACTGGTCCCGGCCTGGGTGGACGAGATGCTGGGGTGAGATCCGCCGATAGCCTGTCATCGCCGCGAGGGCGGGAATCCACGGCATGACCGGATCGGTGCGGGATCAGGCGTCCGGCGGTGTGCCGCAGCCTCGGCACGCCGGGTCCTTCGCGATCCGCAAGGTGCGCATTGCGGGCTTGAGGCCGTCGAGAAGGTGCAGGCGGCCCCACTGCGGATCGCCGAAGGCGGACTTGTCATCGAGCAGGACGCGCACCGCCTGCATGGCCGCGAACGTGCCGGTCCAGCCCGACATCGCGCCCAGCATCCCGTCTTCGGCGCAAGTGTCGCAATCGTCGGCATCGAAGGCATCGCCGACGTAGCAGCGATAGCATGCCTCGCCCGGCAAGTGCCCGGCGAAGGCGCCGACCTGTCCCTGAAACCGGCCCACCGCCGCCGAGAGCAGGGGAATGCCGCTCGCCACGCAGGCGTCGGAAATCGCCAGCCGGGTGGCGAAGTTGTCGGTCCCGTCGAGCACCAGGTCCGCCCCGGCGATCGCCGCGCGGGCCGTGTCCGCCCCGACCCGGCGGTCGGCCAGCTCGACCGCGATCGCCTGGTCGAAATTGGCCAGCCAGCGCCGCGCCGACACGGCCTTGCCGTGGCCCACGTCGCGCTCGGCATAGATCGTCTGGCGCTGGAGGTTGGACAGCTCGACCCGGCCGTCGTCGATCAGGGTGAAGCGCCCGATGCCGGCGCCCGCGAGATATTGCAGCGCCGGGCTGCCGATACCGCCCAGCCCGACCAGCGCGACGTGCCGCTCGGCCAGCGCGACCTGCCCCGCGCCCCCGATCTCGGGCAGGACGATGTGGCGCGCGAAGCGGTCGATGCGGTCGGGGGGCAGGGCCATGAAGGGCTGTTGGCACTCTTTGGTCCCGCTCTCAAGCGGGGGGGGGGGGGTTGTTTGTGCCTCAGGCGCCGGCGGCCGCATCCGCGGCCTTGGCTATCCTCGCTCCCTTCGGTCGCTGCGGGCGCGCGGTCGCGCTTGCGGTCGGCTGGGCGCCGACCGAACCATCGCGATGCGGTGTTGGCCTGGACGGGTTCGGTCCGCGATCAGCGGACCGCGAGGACGAGCGGCCGGATGGCCGCTCGAAAACACAAGAAAAACCCCTTAACTCTCCAGCTGCCGCAGCAGGCTGCGCACGTCGCCGTCCATGTCGGCGTCGCGCTGGCGCAGGTCCTCGATCAGGCGGACGGCGTGGATCACGGTCGAATGGTCGCGGCCGCCGAACTTGCGCCCGATCTCGGGGTAGGAGCGCGGCGTCAGGACCTTCGACAGGTACATTGCCACCTGGCGCGGACGCACGACCGCGCGGGCGCGGCGCTTGCTCGACATTTCGGCGCGGTCGATGCGGTAGAACTGGCACACGGTGCGCTGGATCTCGTCGATCGTGATGCGCCGGCGATTGGCCGAGAGGATGTCGGTCAGCTGCTCCTCGGCGAGCTGGAGCGAGACTTCCTGCCCGGTGAGCTGAGCATAGGCGATCAGCTTGTTCAGCCCGCCGACCAGTTCGCGCACGTTGCGCGTGATCGTGCGGGCGAGGAAATCGATCACGTCCTCGGGTACCGAAAGCGGGGCGAAGCGAGTCAGCTTCGATTCGAGGATCGAGCGGCGCAGCTCGATGTCGGCCGGCGCGATATCGGCGACGAGGCCCATCGACAGGCGCGAGAGCAGGCGCGGTTCGACCCCGTCCAATGCCTGCGGCGCGCGGTCGGCGGCGAAGACCAGCCGCTTGCCTTCGGCCAGCAGCGCGTCGATCGTGTAGAGCAGTTCTTCCTGCGCGCTGGCCTTGCCGATGATGAACTGGATATCGTCCACCAGCAGCAGGTCGAAGCTGCGCAGGCGCGCCTTGAACTCGATCATCTGGTTCTGTTTCAGCGCCTGGACGAACTCGACCATGAAGCGCTCGGCGCTGCAGTAGAAGATCCGCGCGCGCGGGTGGCTCGACAGGTAGGCATGGCCGATCGCGTGGAGCAGGTGCGTCTTGCCCTGCCCGGTCGCGGCCTTGAGGTAGAGGGGGGAGAACTGCGGCTTCTCGCTCGCCGCCATGCGCTGCGCCGCGTTGCAGGCGAGCACGTTCGATTCGCCGGTGACGAAGGCGGCGAACGTCAGCGAGGGGTCGAGCCCGACCGAGGACGTGAAGCCCTGTTCGCCGATCGTGCCGGCGGCGACCGCGATCATCGAGGAATCGGCATCGTTGGCCGGGCGGTGGCTGTCGCCCCCCAGGCTCAGCTCGGGCAGCTTGCGCCGGCCCGGGTGGACCGAGATGCGCACGTTGCGCACTTCGCTGCGCGCGATCTTCCATGCCAGCGAGAGCCGGTCGGCGAAGCGGTCCTGGACCCAGTTGGCGGAAAATTCGGTCGGCAGGTAGAGATCGAGCGTGCCGGTATCCTTGCAAAAGCCGCCGAGCTGGATCGGCTTGATCCACTGGCTATGGAGCTGGTGACCGAGATCCTTTCGCAGGCCCTGGCTGATGTCCGACCAATCCGCCGCCAGGTTCACTGCCTCCAGGTCCTCCATCGATTCCTCTTGCCCCTTTCCTGCCCGAGCGTTCGCTTCGCCGACCTTGCTCGCCATTACCCGCCTCTTCGTTCCCCGACCCGCAAGCCGGCGCCATGTCCCACGCGCATTGGGCAAAGCCTCTCCATGCCCGGAATCACCTCCATCCCGGGCTGCGTGCGATGCGACCAATGCTTTTAGAGGCACCAGCTGTCCCGCCCCGTGCCGAAGTTCCCCTTATTGAAGGGGTTCGATTGAGTCGCAAGAGGCCGCCCTGCAAAAAATCCGAAATAAACAAGTTGACTCGGGCCTAGGCCGCAGCCCTCCGTTCAAGTCGCTGATTTATCGCGATAACCCGTCTGGCAGCCCGGCGAATCGCGCACTTCTGCGGGTTTCGCAGCGGCCGGCTGTCTTCGTTCTGTAACGAAACGGGGCCGGCGCTCAGCGCGCCAGCCCCGTTACCGTCTTCAGACTGTCATGCCCCGGGCGGGGCACGGCGAATCAGAGCGCCGCGACCCGCTTGGACAGACGCGACAGCTTGCGCGCCGCGGTGTTCTTGTGGATCACGCCGCGGGCGACGCCGCGGGCCAGTTCGGGCTGCGCGGCGCGCAGCGCGTCGGCGGCGGCCTGCTTGTCGCCGCCTTCGATCGCGGCCTCGGCCTTCTTCACGAAGTTGCGGATGCGGCTCATGCGCGCGCCGTTGATCTGGGCGCGGCGTTCGTTGCGGCGGATACGCTTCTTGGCTTGTGGCGTGTTGGCCATGTTCGTCCTTGTCTCGGGCCCCGCTTGCGGAAGCCGGATTCCTTCGAATAATCGTGCGGCAAAGCGGCGGTTCGCCCGCCGGAAAGCGCGCGCCTTAGCGGCGGGGACGCGAATCGTCAAGCACACCCGTCACCGCTGGCAGCGCGGGCAGAACCACGTGCTGCGCCCGCCCTGGGCCAGGCGGCGCACGGTCCCGCCGTCGCGCCTGTGGCACGGCTCCCCCTCGCGCCCGTAGACGGCGAAGCGGGTCGCGAAATAGCCCAGTTCCCCGTCGGGCCGGGCATAGTCGCGCAGGCTCGATCCCCCGTCGGCGATCGCCTGTTCGAGCACCTCGCGGATCGCCGGCACCAGCCGTTCCAGCGCCGCGCGCGACACCCGCCCGCCGGCCTTGCGCGGATCGATCCGCGCGCGGAACAGCGCCTCGCAGACGTAGATATTGCCCAGCCCGGCGACGATCCGCTGGTCGAGCAGGAGGAGCTTGATCGCCTGCCTGCGCCCGGCGAGCGCGGCCCGGAGGTGGCGCGCGGTCAGGCCGGGGCCGAGCGGCTCGGGCCCCATCGCGGCGAATGCCGGCGCCTCGTCGAGGGCCGCGGTCTCGACCAGGTCCACCCACCCGAACCGGCGCGCATCGTTGAGCGCGAAGCGATGATCGGCGGTCTCGAGCACGAGGTGATCGTGCCGCTCCGCCTTCGCCGGGTCGATTCGCCACCGCCCGCTCATCCCCAGGTGGAACACCAGCGTCTGCCCGCGGTCGGTATGGACGAGGCCGAACTTGGCCCGCCGCCCCAGCCCGGTCACCCGCGCGCCGGTGAGCATCTGCGCGAGATCGGGCGGGAACGGGCGGCGCATGTCGGGCCGGTTGACCGCGACGCGCACGATCCGCTCGCCTTCGAGATGGCGGGCGAGCCCGCGCACGGTGGTTTCGACTTCGGGCAATTCGGGCATTGCCCGGTGCTGTAACACCCTTTGCCGGAGCGGCAATTCCCCCTAAGGCCCGGTGCATGAGCGAACTGCATGGCGAGCGGGTTTCCTTCGGCTACGAAGACGTACCCCCAGAGGAAAAGAGCGCCCGCGTGGGCGCGGTCTTTTCCAGCGTGGCGGCGAAGTACGACGTGATGAACGACGCCATGTCGGGCGGGATGCACCGCTTGTGGAAGGACCGCTTCGTCCGCCGGGTGAAGCCGCAGCCGGGCGAGGCGATCCTCGACATGGCCGGCGGCACCGGCGACATCGCCTTCCGCCTGGCCGACCGCGGGGCCGAAGTGACGGTGGCCGACATCAACCAGGACATGCTCGACGTCGGGATCGAGCGGGCGATCGAACGCGGCCTGACCGGCCTCGCCTGGTCGTGCCAGGACGCCGAACGGCTCGGCTATCCGCGCGCCATGTTCGATGCCTATACGATCGCCTTCGGCATTCGCAACGTGACCCGGATCGACAAGGCCCTGGCCGAGGCGCACCGCGTGCTCAAGTACGGCGGGCGCTTCTTCTGCCTGGAGTTTTCCAGCACGCAGTGGCCGGGTTTCAGCGAGATCTACGATCTCTATTCGCACAAGGTCGTGCCGCAGATCGGGCAGGCGATCGCCGGCGACGCGGACAGCTATCGCTACCTCGTCGAATCGATCCGCCGCTTTCCGACGATGCCCGAGTTCGAGGGCATGATCCGCGATGCCGGCTTCGCGCAGACGCGGGTGGAGCCGATCCTCGGCGGCCTGGTCGCGATCCATTCGGGGTGGAAAGTGTGAGTTGGCCGACCGGAATAGCCCTCTCCCCCATGGGGAAGAGGGTTGGGAGAGGGGGATCTTGCGCGGCGCCGTGCATCGTCCCCCTCCCCCCGACCCCCTCCCCTGAAGGCCCGACCCCCTCCCCTGAAGGGGAGAGGGAGGGTTTCGCATGACCAAGCCCGCCACCCATATCTTCCGCCTGCTGAAATGGGGCCGCACGCTCGCCCGGCACGGCGCGCTGCGCGGGATCGAGAACGATCCCAATACCCCCGGCCCGGTCAAGCGGCTCGCGCGGCTCGCGCGGTTCGGCACGTTCCAGCCGCGACAGCCCGACTATGCCGGGGCCTTCAGCGCGATCGGCCCGGCCGCGATCAAGCTGGGCCAGTCGCTCGCCACCCGCCCCGACCTCGTCGGCGAGGACGCGGCGCGCAACCTCCTCGCGCTGCAGGACAGCCTGCCGCCGGTTCCCTTCGGCGAGATCGAGCAGGCGATCGCGGCCAGTTTCGGCCAGCCGGTGGAAACGCTGTTCGAACGGATCGACCCGGTGCCGGTGGGCGCGGCCTCGATCGCGCAGGTCCACCGCGCGGTCACGACCGACGGGCGGCAGGTCGCGATCAAGGTCCTGCGGCCGGGCATTCGCGAACGCTTCGCGCGCGATATCCAGACGTACGAATGGGCCGCCGCCCATCTCGAGGCGCTGGGCGGCGAGGCGGCCCGGCTGCGCCCGCGCCTGACGATCGCCAATTTCAAGCGCTGGACCAACCGCGAGCTGGACCTGCGGCGCGAGGCGGCCTCCGCCAGCGAGCTGGCCGAGGCGATGCACGGCGTCGAACGCTATCATATCCCGCAAGTGGACTGGGACCGGACCAATGGCCGGGTGATGACGGTCGAATGGGTGGACGGGATCAAGATATCCGACCGCGATGCCCTGGTCGCGGCCGGGCACGACCTGCCCGACCTCGCCCGCCGGCTGGTCCTCGCCTTCCTGCGCCAGGCGATCAGCGCCGGGTTCTTCCACGCCGACATGCACCAGGGGAACCTGTTCGTGCGCGGGGACGGGACGATCGTGGCGATCGATTTCGGGATCATGGGCCGGATCGACCGGCAGGCGCGCCAGTGGCTGGCGGAAATCCTCTACGGCCTGACCACCGGCAATTACCGCCGCGTGGCCGAGATCCATTTCGAGGCGCAATACGTGCCCAGCTATCACTCGGTGGACGAGTTCGCGACCGCGCTGCGCGCGGTGGGGGAGCCGATGCGCGGCAAGCCGGTCAGCGAGCTGTCGGTCGGGCAGATGCTCGACGGGCTGTTCGCGATCACCCGCGATTTCGACATGCAGACCCAGCCGCACCTGCTGCTGCTGCAGAAGACGATGGTCATGGTCGAAGGGATCGCGACCCAGCTCCACCCCGAAATCAACATGTGGGACGTTTCCGCCCCCTTCGTGCGCAGCTGGATCCGCGACGAGCTGGGGCCGGAGGCGGCGCTGGCCGACCGGATCCGCGAAGACACCGCGACCCTGCTGCGCATCCCCGACCTCGTGCGGCGGATAGAGGATCGCTATCCCCCGCGCGGTGGCGCGCCCGAGCCGCCGCCCCTGCCGCCGGTCGAACTGATGTGGCAGCGGCGCGAGCGCAAGCGGCGCGGCTGGCCCGGCTACCTGCTGGCCGCGCTGGCCGGCGGCGGCACGGCCTGGGGGGCAATGGCGCTGGGCTGGATCGGCTGAGCGCGGTGGAGTGGGGACAGGCCTTCCGGGCAATGCTGGGCCCGGCACTGCTGACCGGACCGGTTCTAGGCGTGGTCGGCGGGTTCGTTCTGGTCGTCATATCCCTCATCACAGGCGGCGGATCGGGCGGCGGGTTTCTGATGATCGTTCTGGTCTTCGGTGCGGCTTTCGGGCTGATCGTCGCCACCCCGGCGGCGCTGATCGCAGGAACGCCGATGGTTCGCCTGGCGGCGAGCGATCCGCGCTGGGCCACGCGGATGGCATGGGCCGCCTCCGGCACGGCAGTGGGCGGGGCCATCGGGGCCCTGTTCGGCCTGTCGATCGAAGAGGATGTCGCGGCGCTGCTGGTGGCCAGCGCCTTCGCCGCGGCCCTCGGCCTGCTGGGCGCGCTGCTCTGTCACCGGATGGTCGCGCGCAAGATCGCCGCGAGAACCGCGGTCGATCTCGACATCTTCGCCTGACGGGCGGCTCAGGTCGCGGGGTGCGGCAGGACGCGGCTCGCCACCAGCAGCACGACGACCGTGATCGCCTCGACCGCCATCGGCAGCCAGAATCCCGGCTCGGTCCCGTCGGCCGCGACGCTGACGATCCGGCCGAGCAGCGCGATGCCGAACAGCCCCGCCGGCACCAGCAGCACGTCGCCGTTGCGCCGCCAGGCGCCGAACAGCATGCAGGTGGCGGCGACGACGAAGAACGCGGTCATGTCCGCGCGCATCGTCGAAAGCCCGTCCGCGCCCGAGGCGGTGAGGCCGAAGGTCGCGCCCGAGTTGACCGGATCGACCAGGAAACCCAGCCCGGTGACGAAATAGAACAGCCCGCCCACGAAAATGAGCGCCGTCAGCAAGATCCGCATCGTTCCTCTCCCCATCGTTTCGCCCCCGGGCGGCGCAGGCCGCCCGCGTCGTTGGCGCGATGTTTACAGGTTCGGCGCGATATACCACCAGGCAATTCGTGCCGCCGCCCGCTGCGGGCTGGCACGCGGCGCAGCGCGCGGCTAGGTTCGCGCGGTGAAAGGAAGGACGATCTGCGATGACCGGTGACAAGACGGCCGGTGCCGAGGCGGGGGCCGCGACGCCGCGCATCCTCCTCGTCGTCGGCGGGGGCATTGCCGCCTACAAGGCGTGCGAACTCGTCCGCCTGATCCGCAAGGGCGGGGGCGCGGTCACTTGCGTCGTGACCGAGGGCGGGCAGCAGTTCGTCACCCCGATGACGCTCGCCGCCCTGTCGGAAAACCCCGTCTATACCACGCTGTGGGATCTCAGGAACGAGGCCGAGATGGGCCATATCCAGCTCAGCCGCGAGGCCGACCTGGTCGTGGTCTGCCCGGCCAGCGCCGACCTGCTGGCGAAAATGGCCGCCGGGATCGCCGACGACCTGGCGACGACGCTGATCCTCGCGACCGACAAGCCGGTCATGGCGGTGCCGGCGATGAACGTGCGCATGTGGCAGCACGCGGCGACGCAGCGCAACGTCGCCTGGCTGCGCCAGAGCGGGGTCGAGGTGCTCGAACCCGACGAAGGGCCGATGGCCTGCGGCGAATATGGCCCCGGCCGCCTGCCGGAGCCGGAGGCGATCGATGCCGCGATCCGCGCGCGCCTGGCCGGAGGCGGCGGGGCGGACCTCCTTTCCGGACAGCCCGATTTCGATGCCGCGCCCGACCACCGCCCGCTCTACGGCCGCCACGTCCTGGTGACCGCCGGGCCGACGCACGAGCCGATCGACCCGGTCCGCTACATCGCCAACCGGTCGAGCGGGAAACAGGGCTTCGCCATTGCCGCCGCCGCGGCGGAGGCCGGCGCGCGGGTGACGCTGGTGGCCGGCCCGGTCGCGCTGGACACGCCGCACGGGGTCGACCGGATCGACGTCGAATCCGCGCGCGAGATGGCAAGCGCGGTCGATGGCGCCCTGCCCGCCGACGTCGCGATCATGGTCGCCGCCGTCGCCGACTGGCGCACGCGCGACGTCGCCGGGCAGAAGATGAAGAAGGCCCGCACCGGCCTGCCCGATCTGGCGCTGACCGAGAACCCCGACATCCTCGCCGGCCTTGCCGCCGGGAAGACGCGGCCCGGGCTCCTGATCGGCTTCGCGGCCGAGACCGAGGACGTGGTCGCCAACGCGCGCGCCAAGCGCGAGCGCAAGGGCGCCGACTGGATCGTCGCCAACGACGTTTCGGGCGACCGCGGCGAAAGCGTGATGGGGGGCGATCACAACCGCGCCCACATCGTCACCGCGCAAGGGGTCGAGACGCTCGAACGCATGGCCAAGACGGATCTCGCGCGCACGCTGGTCGCGCGCATTGCCAGCCACCTGGAGACGGTTGAAACCGAATGACCGATACGATCCCCGTGAAGATCAAGCGCCTGCCCCATGGCGAAGGGCTCGACCTGCCGCGCTACGCCACGCAGGGGGCGGCGGGGATGGACGTCGTCGCCGCCGAGGACGTGACCCTGCCCCCCGGCGCGCGCCACGCGGTCGCGACCGGGCTCGCGCTGGCGATTCCGCCGGGCTACGAGATCCAGGTCCGCCCGCGCTCGGGCCTCGCGCTCAAGCACGGGATCTCGGTCCCCAATGCGCCGGGCACGATCGATTCGGACTATCGCGGCGAGCTGAAGGTCATCCTGGTCAACCACGGCAGCGAGGCTTTCGCGATCGCGCGCGGCGAGCGCGTGGCCCAGCTCGTGCTCGCCCCCGTGACCCGCGCCGGGTGGGAAGAAGTCGACGACCTCGACGAGACCGCGCGCGGCGCGGGCGGCTTCGGCTCGACCGGGGGGCACGCCGCGCTCGCCTGACATCGCCGGACGAAGGGGCCACGGGGCACGAAAAAGGCGGACCCGCTCGCGCAGGCCCGCCCCTTCGGTGATCGCGGATGCCGCCGCCTGCGGTCAGTCGATCGCGCGGATCGTCTTCTCGCCTTCCGGCTTGATCGAGATGCGCACCGTCTCGCCCGAGTTGCCGGGGAAATCGGTGAACATGGCATCGACCAGGTTGGGCACCAGGTACTGCAGCCGGTTGGAGGTCGAGACCGCTTCCGCCTTGCCTTCGAACAGGCGGGTGCCGTCGGCCGCGCGGTCGATCTTCAGGTCGATCCCGCTGGTATAGACGGTGTAACTGCGCACGTCGCGCCCGCCGAACCACGGATCGTAGAAGCCATAGCCCCACGACCGGGCGGGGACATAGGCCACGCGGTAGCCGTGCGGCGTGCGGACATAGACCGGGCGGCGCGAGAAACCGTACCACGGATCGTAGAACGGATCGCGATAGCCGGGGGTCGAGCGGACCCGCTCGCGCCCGTTGTCGACGCCGTAGTCGAAGCGGACCAGCAGCGTCGCGTCTTCGGGCGCGGCCTGGCTATAGCCGAGGCGCGCCATCTCGGCCTCGACGTAGTCGGCATATTGCGCGAACTCGAGCCCGCCGGCGAGCGCCGGGTCGTCGGC
Organism: Pelagerythrobacter marinus; assembly: GCF_034375205.1. Taxonomy (NCBI): domain Bacteria; kingdom Pseudomonadati; phylum Pseudomonadota; class Alphaproteobacteria; order Sphingomonadales; family Erythrobacteraceae; genus Pelagerythrobacter; species Pelagerythrobacter marinus. The sequence goes on from NZ_CP139719.1 coordinate 2,565,393, forward strand.
CACGACCGCGAACGTCTGGCCCTGCGGGGCGGGCAATTGCGACTGGAAGCGCGAAACGTCGGCCTTGAACGGCGTGGCGCAGGCGGCCAGCCCGGCGAGCAGCAGCGGCACCGCCGCCAGCCTGATTGCGCGACCCCAGTTTTTCTTGTGGGTGTTCATCGTGTTATCCCCTTTGGAAACAGCAACGCATAGCGCGTCCCGTCCCTCACACCGGTGCACGCTGTCATCGATGGGGCGTGTTGTAAAGCCGGCGGGCTGAACGTGGATTGAATGTCCGCCGGGCCAAAGCGACTGAATAATAACGATTTGTTGGTCCGCCCCCGCGCAGCCCCCCAACGCGTTACTGCGCCCGCTACTGCGCCCGCTACCCGCGCACCAGGCCCAGCGCGCGATAGGCCGCCTCCAGCGTCGGCGCGGCCCGTTCGCGCGCCCGCGCCGCGCCCCGGGCGAGGATCGCGTCGAGCGCCTCGCGGTCTTCCAGCAGGCCGCGAAAGCGCGCGGTGATCGGCGCGATCGCTTCGACCATCAGCTCGGCCAGCGCGGGCTTGAACGCACCGAAGCCCTGCCCGCCGAACCGCGCGAGGACCGCATCGACCGTCTCGCCCGACAGCGCGCCGTAGATCGCGACGAGGTTCTGCGCCTCGGGCCGCTCGGCCAGGCCGGCCGCCTCGGACGGCAGCGGCTCGGGATCGGTCTTCGCCTTCTTGATCTTCTTCACGATCGTGTCGGCATCGTCGGTCAGGTTGATGCGCGCCATGTCCGACGGGTCGGACTTGCTCATCTTGCGGCTGCCGTCGCGCAGGCTCATGATCCGCGCCGCCTCGGGCGGGGTGATCGGTTCGGGCAGGGTGAAGACCGGCGCGTCCTCGCTGGCGAAATCGTTGTTGAACTTCTGCGCCACGTCGCGCGCCAGCTCCAGGTGCTGTTTCTGGTCCTCACCCACGGGCACGTGCGTCGTCTGGTACAGCAGGACGTCGGCCGCCTGGAGCACGGGATAAGTGAACAGCGCGGCGCTGGCGCCTTCGCGGTTCTTCCCGCTCTTGTCCTTGAACTGCGTCATCCGGTTCAGCCAGCCCATCCGCGCGGTGCCGTTCAGCAGCCATTGCAGCTCCGCATGGGCGGGGACCTGGGCCTGGTTGAACAGGACCGAGCGATCCGGGTCGATCCCGCAGGCGACCAGCGCGGCGACCATCTCCAGCGTCGCGCGGTGCAGCGCGGCGGGCTCGTGCAGCATCGAGATCGCGTGCAGGTCGGCCAGGAAGAACAGGCATTCGCCGCCTTCGGCCAGTTCGTCCTGCATCCGCACCCAGTTGCGGATCGCCCCGAGGTAATTTCCGAGATGGAGATTGCCGGTGGGCTGGATGCCGGAAACGATGCGCATGACGATCCTGTCGCTGGGGGCGCTGGCCCCGGGGTTGGAATGAACCGGCGCTTCCGGCCCCGGCCGCCCGATGTCAACCCTCGCGGCGCATCAGGCGCGTCACCGTCGCCCGGTCGAGCACGCCCAGCACGGCCGCCAGCGCGAAATAGATCGCGGCCCCGGTCGCCACCAGCGCGGCGATCGCCGCCACCCGTTCGAGCACGCTGCCCGCGTAGTACGGCGCGCCGTAGGGCATGAGGTACCACAGCGCCGCGCCCATCAGCGCGGCCGCCAGCGCGATCCGCGCGATCCGCCCCACCACGCGCAGGGTCAGGCGGAAGCGGTCGCCGCGCGCGAGCAGCAGGTAAAGCAGGGCGACATTGGTCCAGGCCCCGATCGACCCGGCCAGGGCCAGCCCGACGACGCCCAGCCGCGGCACGAGCAGGAAGTTGAGCGCGACGTTGAGCACGAGCGCGGCGAGCGCGGTATAGACCGGCGTGCGCGTGTCCTTGCGCGCGAAGTAATTGGGCACCAGCACCTTGATCAGGACATAGGCGGGCAGGCCGACGACGAGCGCCGAGGTGACAGCGCCGGTCGCCATCGCGTCGGACAGGGTGAAGGCCCCGCCGGTATAGAACGCGCGGGTGAACGCGCTGCCGGTGACGAACAGCGCGACCGCGGCGGGCACGGTCAGCAGCATGGCCAGCTCGATCGCGTTCGATTGCAGGCGCCGGGCCGCGTCGTGATCCTCGCTGGCGATATGGCGCGACAGCGCCGGCAGGACCGCGGTGCCGAGCGCGATCCCGATGATCCCCAGCGGCAGCTGGTTCAGCCGGTCGCCCATGGCGAGGAAGGTATAGGCCCCGTCGGGCAGGGTGGCGAGGAAGAACAGGTCGATGAAGCGGCTGATCTGGTACACCCCCGCGCCGAACACGGCAGGCAGGATCAGCACGCCCAGTTCCTTCACCCCGCCGGTAAGGCGCGGGCGGCGCAGCCGCATCCGAAAGCCCGAACGGTGCGCCCAGACCCAGAGCCACAGGAGCTGGAGCAGGCCCGAAACGGTGACCGCGATGGCCAGGAGCTCGCCGGTCGCGCGCCGCGCGGCGACCCCGTCGCCCAGGGTCATGCCCACGACCAGCGCCGCGATCAGGCAGATGTTGAGCAGGATCGGCGCGGCCGCCGCGGCCGCGAAGCGCGACAGCGAGTTGAGCACCGCGGCGAACAGCGTCGCCAGGCTCATGAAGGCGAGATAGGGGAAGGCGATCCGCGCCATCAGCACGGCGAGGTCGAACAGCTCGGGATCGCTTTCGATCCCCTCGTTCGCGAAGAGGCCGGCGATCCATGGCATCGCGATCAGCGCCAGCGCGCCGAACACGATCAGCACCGGGATCAGGAAGGCGAGCACTTCCTCGGCGAAACGGCGTGCCTCGGACAAGTCGTCGCGCCCGGCCATGCGCCGGTTGAACAGCGGCACGAAGGCGCTGGCGAAGGCGCCTTCGGCAAACAGGCGGCGGAAGATATTGGGCAGCTGGAACGCCAGCTGCCAGGCGTCGCCCACCCCGCCCGCGCCGAGCACGCGCGCGAGCAGCATGTCGCGCACGAAGCCGAACAGCCGGCTGACCATCGTCAGCCCGCCGATCGTCCCGACGTTCCTGAGCAGGCTCATGCCGGGGTCCGCCCGGGGGCCGGCCGTGGCCGCCGGCTCAGGCTTCGCCGGCTGGCTGGCCGGCCGCCGCCGCCTCTTCCGCCTTCTTGGCCTGGAGGCGCTGGAGATAGAGGCCGTTGAAATCGATCGGGTCGATCACCAGCGGCTGCTGCCCGGCATCGCGGCTGGCGTCGGCGACGATCCGGCGGGCGAAGGGGAACAGCAGGCGCGGCGCCTCGGCATAGAGGAAGGCGTGGGCCTGGTCCTCGGGCAGGTTGCGCATCCCCACGAGGCCGCAATAGGCGACCTCGACCAGGAAGGCATTGCCCTGTTCGGCCTTGGCCGTGGCGTTGATCTTCAGTTCGACCTCGTGGACTTCGCCGTCGATCTGGCGCGCGGCGATGTTGAACTGGACATCGACCTGCGGCGCGTCCTTCCACTGGAACGAGGCCGGCGCGTTGGGCACTTCGACCGACATGTCCTTCACATACTGGGTGATGATCCCGGCTGCGGGCTGATTGTCCGCGCCGTTGGGTGCGGGATCGAGGTCGAGATCGGTAAGCACGTCGCCTTCGTCGGCCATGATGGATACGCTTTCGTCGAGAGGTGAATTGACATCCCCGCGCAGCGGCGGGCCCGGCCGCGCGCCTAGCACCCCGGGCCCCGGCCCGCAACTCGCGGCGCGCCGCTGCGACGACGCGGCCCGCAGGCGCGGCATCACGCGTTGTTCATTTGTATTTTGGCACTATCTAGGGCACGATTGGATCGGGCGCGGCCCCCTGGCCGCCCCGCAAGGCAAACGGACAGCAATTTGTGATCTACGAAATCGTCATCCTCGCCATGATCGCGGCCTTCCTCGGCATGCGGCTCTATTCGGTTCTCGGCCGCCGGGCCGAGCACGAGGAGGAAGCGATTCCGACCCGCTTCGACAAGGCGAAACGCGAACCGACCGCCCAGGCCGCGCCGGTCCCGCGCCAGGCCAACCCCGTGCCGCGCGCCGCCGGGGTCGTCCCCGCGGTCGAACGCGGGGTGCAGGAAATCGCCGCGGCGGACCGCACGTTCGATCTCATGGCCTTCCTCGAAGGGGCCAAGGGCGCCTACGCGATGATCCTCGAAGCGTTCTGGAACGGCGATCGCGAAACGCTGAAGGAACTGTGCGACGCGGATGTCTATGCCGGGTTCGATGCCGCCATCACCGCGCGCGAGGAAGCGGGCGAAACGCTCGACAACCGCCTGATCCGGATCGAGGATACGAGCGTGCACAGCGCCCACCTGGAAGGGCGGCAGGCGCGCATCGCGGTGCTGTTCGTGGCCGATATCGCCGCGGTCACCCGCGACCGCGAAGGCAACGTCGTTGCCGGCTCGCTCGACGACGCGATCGAGAGCCGCGACATCTGGACTTTCAGCCGCAACGTCGATTCGGCCGATCCGAACTGGCTGCTCGACGAAACCGACGAGGGCTGACGCCGGGCAGAAGGGGGCACGGGGCATGCGCCGCTGGGGGATACTGGCCGCGCTGGCGGCCCTGCTGACAAGCTGCACGATCGTACCGGGGGGCGACCGCGTCCCGCGGCCCGTGGGCCCGCCGGTCGCCCCGCCGACCAGCGTGACCAGCGCGGCCTTTGCCGGCGTGCGCGCCGGCCCGGCGGTCGAAACGCTGGGCCTGCGGCAGGACGATGCCGGCATGGCGCTGGCCGCCTTCCTCGAAAGCTGTCCGCGCCTGCTCGGCCACCGCGACGCCAGCGGGCTGACCTACCCCGAAGACTGGCGCCCGGCCTGCGAGGCGGCGCGCACCTGGCCTTACGACCGCGGGGCGGCGTTCTTCGCCCGCTTCTTCGAAACCGCGCGGGTCGGCGACGGGGCGGCTTTCGCCACCGGCTATTTCGAACCGGAAATCCGCGGCAGCCGGGTCCGCCGGCCGGGATACGACGTGCCGGTCTACGGCCTGCCCGACGATCTCGTGCGCGCCTGGCCCGACGACGTGCCCGAAAGCGAGCGCGAAGGGCGCCCGCCGCTGGGCCGCTACGACGAAAGCGGCCGCTTCGTGCTCTACCATGATCGCGCCGCGATCGAGGCCGGGGCCCTGGCCGGGCGCGGGCTGGAGATCGCGTGGGCGGCCGACCCGGTCGAGTTCTTCTTCCTCCAGATCCAGGGTTCGGGCCGCCTGCGCGGGCCCGACGGCGACGTGATGCGGATCGGCTATGCCGGGCAGAACGGCCGCGAATATGTCGGCATCGGCCGGGTCATGCGCGAGCGCGGGCTGATCGGCGACGGTCCGGGCCAGTATCCCGGCTCGATGCAGGGGATCATGGCCTATATCCGCGAAAACCCGCGGGAAGGCCGCGAGCTGATGCAGCTCAACAAGAGCTGGGTCTTCTTCCGCGAGCTGACCGGCGACGGGCCGCTCGGTTCGATCGGGGTGCCGGTGCGGCGCGAAAGCTCGGTCGCGGTCGATCCCTCGTTCGTGCCCTACGGCGCGCCGGTCTGGCTGGAGCTCGACCGGCCAGAGGCGAACGGCCTGTGGGTCGCGCAGGACACCGGCGGCGCGATCAAGGGGCCGAACCGGTTCGACACGTTCTGGGGCGCGGGCGAAGAAGCGCGCCGGATCGCCGGGGGGATGAGCGCGCGCGGCCAGGCCCTGATCCTGCTGCCCAAGGGCGCGGTGGCCCGGATCGACGCCTCGCGCCGCGACCGATGAGCGCCCCGCGGGGCCTGACGCCGGAGGAACGCGCCGCCTGGGAACGCCTCGCCGCGACGGTCACCCCGCTGCGCCCGGCGCCGCCGCCGAACTCACCGCCTGCCCCGCCCGCCGGGGCTCGGGGCGAACCGCGGACCGGGAAAGGCGTCGCGGCCGGTCGGGACAAGGCCAGGGGCGCGGCTCCCCCCGTCCCTGCCCGCACCCTGCCCCGGCCCACGCCGGCGGCAAGGACGAGCATGGCCGCGAGCGCCCCGCGCACCGCGCCCGCGCCGCCCGGTGCGGACCGGGAGGCGGGCCTCGATTCGCACTGGGACCGGCGTTTTCGCGCAGGGTCCATCGCGCCCGATTTCACGCTCGACCTGCACGGCCACACGCTCGACAGCGCCCACGCCCGGCTCGATGACGGGCTGATGCAGGCCAAGGCGATGGGCGCGCGGGTCGTCCTGCTGATCGCGGGCCGCCCGCGCCCGGTCGATGCCGCCGACCGCGGCAGCCGGCGCGGGGCGATCCGGGCCAAGGTGCTCGACTGGCTCGCCGCCGGACCGCACGGCACCGATATCGCCGCGATACGAAAAGCGCACCGTCGCCACGGGGGCGAGGGTGCGCTCTACCTGGTGCTCAAGCGGCGGCGGTGACGCCGGGTGGTGGTAACCCCGGGCGGGGTCAGGCCGCCTCGGCCACTTCGGCCGGCTCGGTCCGGATCAGGTAATCGAACGCGCTCAGCGCCGCCTTCGACCCTTCGCCCATCGCGATCACGATCTGCTTGTAAGGCACCGTCGTGCAGTCGCCCGCGGCGAACACGCCGGGCAGGTCGGTCGCGGCATTGCCGTCGATCGCGATCTCGCCGAACTTGCTCAGCCCCAGGCCGCTGTCCTTCAGCCATTCTGTATTGGGGACGAGGCCGATCTGGACGAACACGCCTTCCAGCTCCACCCGGTGCTCCTCGCCGCTCGCGCGGTCCTTGTAGACCAGGCCGTCGACCCGGCCGTTCGCGCCGGTGATCTCGGTCGTCTGGGCATTGGTCAGCACGGTGACGTTGGACAGGCTGTGCAGCTTGGCCTGCAGCACCTCGTCGGCGCGCAGCTTCGTATCGAATTCGATCAGCGTCACGTGGCCGACGATCTTGGCCAGGTCGATCGCCGCCTCGACGCCCGAATTGCCGCCGCCGATCACCGCGATCGGCTTGCCCTTGAACAGCGGGCCGTCGCAGTGCGGGCAATAGGCCACGCCCTTGTTGCGATATTCCGCCTCCCCCGGCACGCCGAGGTTGCGCCAGCGCGCCCCGGTGGCGAGGATCAGCGCGCGCGTTTTCAGCGACGCGCCATTGGCGAAGACCACTTCGTGCATCCCGCCCGGTTCGCTGGCGGGGATCAGCTTTTCGGCCTGGAGCCGGTCCATCAGGTCGATCTCGTATTCGCCGACGTGGCTTTCGAGCTGCGCGGCGAGCTTCGGCCCCTCGGTATAGGTCGTTCCGGTCAGGTTCTCGATCCCCAGCGTGTCGTGCAGTTGCCCGCCGAACCGTTCGGCCGCGATGCCGGTGGCGAAGCCCTTGCGCGCGGTATAGATCGCGGCCGAGGCGCCCGCCGGGCCGCCGCCGACGACGAGCACGTCGAACGGTTCCTTTTCCGCCAGCTTCGCCGCCTGGCGCTCGCCCGCCCCGCTGTCGAGCCGCGCGAGGATGTCGTCCACGTTCATCTTGCCGTTGAAGAACGGCTCGCCGTTGAGGAACGTCGCGGGCACCGCCATCACGTCGCGCGCGTCCACCTCGTCCTTGAACGTGCCGCCTTCGATCAGGGTCGCGGTGATCCGCGAATTGGTCAGCGCCATCAGCGTCAGCGCCTGCACCACGTCGGGGCAGTTGTGGCACGAGAGCGAGAAATACATCTCGAAGTTGTAATCCCCCTCCAGCCGGGTGATCGCCTCCAGCGTTTCGGGATCGACCTTGGGCGGATGGCCGCCGGCCCAGAGCAGCGCGAGCACCAGCGAGGTGAACTCGTGCCCCATCGGCAGGCCGGCGAAGCGAACCCACTTTTCCGCGTCCGAAGCGCGGCGGATGATGAAGCTCGGCCGGCGATCGTCGGTGCCGTCGAAGCTGACGGAAACCAGGTCGTGCAGGCCCGCGATCTCGGTCAGGAGGGCGCGCGTCTCTTCCGATTTTGCGTCGTCGCCCAGCGAGGCGACAAGCTCGATCGGCTCGCGCAGGTTGGCGAGGTATTGCTTGAGCTGTTGCTGCATTGCCGTGTCGAGCATGGCGAAACTCCTGGTCGTGGATGGCCCGGCCGCGCGCGGCGGCGCAATGCGCCGCGCCGCGGGCGAAGCGCGGATGCCGGCCGGCGCCCGCGTGCAGGGTTGGCAAAAGGGGGAAGGCCCGGGGCGCTCAGGGGGAGAGGGGGGAACGGGCCCCGGGCCTTCGGAGCAACCCGGGCCCGAAGGCCCGGGTTCCTGCAAGTCAGTGCCGGATCAGATCTTGCCGACGAGGTCGAGCGAGGGGGCCAGCGTGTCGCTGCCTTCTTCCCACGCCGCGGGGCAGACCTGGCCCGGGTTCTCGCGAACGTACTGCGCCGCCTTGATCTTGCGGGTCAGTTCGTTGGCATTGCGGCCCACGCCTTCGCAGGTGATTTCCATGATCTGGATCACGCCGTCGGGATCGACCACGAAGGTCGCACGGTCGGCCAGGCCCGCGCCTTCGCGCAGCACGCCGAAGTTGTTGGCGAGGATGTGGTTCTGGTCGCCGAGGAAGGCGAATTCGAGCTTGTTGATCTTCTCCGACGTGTCGTGCCAGGCCTTGTGGCTGAAGTGCGTGTCGGTGCTGACGGCATAGACGTCGACGCCCATGCTCTGCAGCATCGCGTACTTTTCACCCAGGTCTTCCAGCTCGGTCGGGCAGACGAAGGTGAAATCCGCCGGATAGAAGAAGAAGACCGACCACTTGCCCTCGAGATCCTTCTCGGAAACCTCGAAGAAGTCCTTGCCCTTCTGGAAGGCCGTGGCGGTGAACGGCTTGATCGTGCTTCCGATGATACCCATGCGTGTGGTTCCTCTTTCTTGCAGGTGTGAAACTCGAAGCCCCAGATAGTGGCTACCGCGATGCACAAAAGCGTTTTTGTGCGATAGCTAACATCGAAATTTTCGATCAATCGGCCGAAACGATCGAAAACCGCGAATGCGGCCGCGAAACCCGCGTGTCAGCCGGCGGAACGCAGCATTGCCAGCACCGCCGCGGTCAGCGGATTGGCCGGGTCCGCCAGCAGTTTCACCGTCAGCGCCAGCGACACGACGATCAGCAGCGGGCGCGCGATTCCCGCACCCCAGCGGATCGCGCCCCAGGCGCCGACTTGCGCCCCGGCGACATTGGCCGCCGCCATCGCCAGCCCCAGCATCCACAGCACGTGCCCGCCCGCCACCAGCACCGCCAGCCCGGCGAGGTTGCTGGCGAAATTGAGCAGCTTGGCATGGGCCACCGCGCGCAGGACGCCGAGGCCGAAGACCGCCATCAGCGCGGTGGTGAAGAACGATCCCGTCCCGGGGCCGAAGAACCCGTCGTACCAGCCGATTCCCATGGCCGTGCCGAACAGCGCCGCCGGCCCGGCCCGCGTATGGCGGTCTTCCTCCGCGCCGCGCCGCGCGAGCGCGAAATAGATCGCCATCGCGACCAGCAGGATCGGCAGGAACCCTTCGAGGAAGCCCGGATCGATCCGGGTCAGGACAAAGGCGCCGCCCGCCGCCCCGGCGAAGGCGGCAACGGTCGGCCAGGCGAAACGCCGCAGGTCCACCAGCCCCTTGCGCGCATAGGCGATCACCGCGCCGCCGGTGCCGAAGGCCGATTGCAGCTTGTTGGTCGCGAGCGCCTGGACCGGCGGCACGCCGGCCGCCATCAGCGCGGGAATGGTAATCAGCCCGCCGCCCCCGGCGACGGCATCGATCATGCCCGCCAGGAACGCCGCCAGCGCCAGCAGCGCGACGATATCCGCCCCCAGTTCCACCGCGCCGGTCAGCCGGCGCCCGCGGCGCCGCGTCGCGCGCGCATCAGCCGCCCCCGCATCAGCCGCCCCCGCATCAGCCGCATTGGGCGCGGTGCAGCAACTTGTGGTCCGCCAGGACCAGCGCCATCATCGCCGCGACCACCGGCGCGCCGCGAATGCCGACGCAGGGATCGTGGCGGCCCCGGGTCCGCACTTGCGTCGCCTCCCCCGACCGGGTGATCGAATCGACCGGGGTCAGGATCGAGCTGGTCGGCTTGAACGCCACCCGGCACACGACCGGCTGCCCGGTCGATATCCCGCCCGCGATCCCGCCCGCGTGGTTGGCCGCGAATTGCGGCCCGTCGTCCGCCCGGCCCGGGGCGGCGGGCCGCATCGGATCGGCATTGTCTTCGCCGCGCAGGGCGGCGGCGGCGAACCCGTCGCCGATCTCGACCCCCTTGACCGCGTTGATGCCCATCATCGCCCCCGCGAGATCGGCGTCGAGCTTGGCATAGACCGGCGCGCCCCATCCCGCCGGCACCCCGGTGGCGACGCATTCGACCACCGCGCCGAGGCTCGACCCCTCCTTGCGCGCCGCGTCCACCAGCCCTTCCCACCGCCGGGCCGCCTGCGGATCGGGGCAGAAGAACGGGTTGTCGCCGATGGTCGCCAAGTCGATCGCCGCGCGCTCGATCCGGTCCTCGCCCACCTGGACGACGTAGGCGTGGATCGTCGTTTCGGGCACGATCAGCCGCGCCACGGCGCCGGCCGCGACCCGCGCGGCGGTTTCGCGCGCGCTCGACCGGCCGCCGCCGCGATAGTCGCGAAAGCCGTATTTCGCGTCGTAGGCATAATCGGCATGGCCGGGGCGATAGCGATCGGCGATCTCGGAATAGTCCTTCGATCGCTGATCGGTGTTCACGATCATCAGGCTGATCGGGGTGCCGGTGGTCTTCCCCTCGAACACGCCCGACAGGATCCGGACCGCGTCCGCCTCCTGCCGCTGGGTGGTGAACTTGCTCTGCCCCGGGCGGCGTGCGTCGAGGAAAGGCTGGATCGCCTGCTCGTCCAGCGCCAGGCCCGGCGGGCACCCGTCCACCACCGCGCCCAGCGCGGGCCCGTGGCTTTCGCCCCAGGTCGTCATGCGCAGGGCGCGTCCGAAGGTGTTCCAGCTCATGGCCGTGCCTTCTGTCCGATGGCGCGGGGGCTGTCCACTTCACCTTTGCTGCGGCCGTGCGAAGAACCGTTTTCCTACAGGGGCCGGGCCGTGCCATGATCGGCCTCGCCATGCCGCCTCGCCCCGCCCCCTTCCCAGCGCCCAGGCCTGCCGTTCAGGACGTGCTGCGCCGCGCCGAAAGTTTTGGTCCAGGACAGTGTAACACGCGGTCCAAGTCTCCGATTTCCGCCCCCTTGCGGACAAGTGCGCGCGGCGGCTGGCCAAACCGCGCGCGCTCGGGCAGGAACAAACCATGATTGCGAAACTGCGGGGCCTGCTCGACGAAACCGGCACGGACTGGGCGGTGATCGACGTCGCGGGCGTCGGCTACCTCGTGCACTGTTCGTCCAAGACGCTCGCCGCGCTGGGCGAGACCGGGGAAGCCTGCACCGTCTATACCGACCTGCAGGTGAGCGAGAACGACATGCGCCTGCTCGGCTTCGCCGAGGCGGGCGAACGCGACTGGTTCCGCCTGCTGACCCAGGTGCAGGGCGTGGGCAGCAAGGTCGCGCTGGCGATCCTCTCCACCCTCTCGCCGGGCGAACTGCGGGCCGCCTGCTCGGGCGGCGACGCGGCGATGGTGGCGCGCGCGCAAGGCGTGGGGCCGAAGCTGGCCGGGCGGATCGTCAACGAGCTGAAGGACAAGGCCGGCGCCCTGCCCGGCGGTGGCATCGCGGGCGCCGCCATCGGCGCGGCGGCCCCGGCGGGCGGCGCCAGCGCCGATGCCGTCTCGGCGCTCGAGAACCTCGGCTTCAAGCCCGCCGTCGCCGCCCGCGCCGTCGCCGCCGCGCAAGGCGAGCTGGGCGAAGACGCGAGCGAAAGCGACCTGATCCGCGTCGCGCTGAAACGGGCGGCGGGATAGTGCTTCACTCTCTCCCCCGTCATCCTGAACTCGTTTCAGGATCCATTGCGCCCCCCGCGCAAAGCCGGCGGCTCGAAGCCGAGTCCCACCGCCAGGTCCGCCCAATGCGGGTTGTCCCGCTCGATCAGGTTGATCTTCCACTGCCGGTGCCAGCGTTTGAGCTGCCTCTCGCGCAGGATCGCCCCTTCCATGTCGCCGAACATTTCGTAGCGAACGAGCCGGTGGACCCGGTATCGCTTCGTGAATCCGCCCATGATTCCTTCGCGGTGCTGCTAGAGCCGCTGTATCAGATCGCTGGTGACGCCGATGTAGAGGGTGCCGTAACGACCGCTGGCGAGGACGTAGACGCAGGGGTTGCGCTCGAACGGCATGGGGCGGAGGGTGCCGGGAGATGGATGCTGAAACAAGTTCAGCATGACGGATCGAGTCGGAAATGGATCGGGTTCCCTCCCTGTCGCCCTGAACTTGTTTCAGCGTCCATTTAGCGTCTAGCGCTACACCGGCATGACCGATCCCGTCCCCCTCCACACCCCCGATCGCCAGCCGGAAGACCCGGACGCGGCCCTGCGGCCGAAGTCGCTGGACGAGTTCGTCGGGCAGGAGGCCGCGCGCGGGAACCTCAAGGTCTTCATCGAAAGCGCGAAGTCGCGCGGCGAGGCGATGGACCACGTGCTGTTCTTCGGCCCGCCGGGGCTGGGCAAGACCACGCTGGCGCAGATCGTGGCCAAGGAACTGGGCGTGGGCTTTCGCGCCACGTCGGGCCCGGTGATCGCCAAGGCGGGCGATCTGGCCGCGCTGCTGACCAACCTCGAGCCGCACGATGTCCTGTTCATCGACGAGATCCACCGGCTGAACCCGGTGGTCGAGGAAGTGCTCTACCCCGCGATGGAAGATCGCGCGCTCGACCTGATCATCGGCGAGGGGCCCTCCGCCCGCAGCGTGCGGATCGACCTGCCGCCCTTCACCCTGGTCGGCGCGACCACTCGCCAGGGCCTGCTGACGACGCCGCTGCGCGACCGTTTCGGCATCCCGGTGCGGCTGAACTTCTACACCCACGAGGAACTGGACCGGGTCGTCACCCGCGGTGCGCGCCTGCTGGGAATGGACATCGACGCCGCCGGCGCGCGCGAGATCGCCCGGCGCAGCCGCGGCACCCCCCGCGTCGCCGGGCGGCTGCTGCGCCGGGTGCGCGACTTCGCGCATGTCGCCGGCGGGGGCACGGTCACGCGCACGGTGGCCGACGAGGCCCTGACCCGGCTCGAGATCGACCGCCTCGGCCTCGACGCGATGGATCGCCGCTACCTGGCCATGATCGCGACGACCTATCGCGGCGGGCCGGTGGGGGTCGAAACGCTCGCCGCGGGCCTTTCCGAACCGCGCGACACGGTGGAGGAAGTGATCGAGCCCTACCTGATCCAGCTGGGCCTGGTGGCGCGCACGGCGCGCGGCCGGTGCCTGAACGAATCGGGCTGGCAACACCTCGAAATGGCGCCACCCAAGGGCGCGCAATCGGGTTTGTTCGACGGAAATCCCTAACGCGGCGGAAAGGATTCGCCCGGTTTCCGACCCATCGCGGGACAAGTCTGGCCGACAGCGCGCAAGCGGCCGGTTTTTTCCCGTTTTGGCGCGCCGGCGATGGTTAATTCCATTGCCCTCGCCCCCCGCATGGGCCTTCCTGAAGGCAGAGGGACCAGCCGGGATGCCGAACCCGTCGGCCTTGGCGCTCCCCGCGATGCAATGAAGAGAGCTTGCCCATGTCGGTAAAAATGGCCCTGGCGAAATTGTCCGCGACTGCCGCGGGCGGTGTCCTGCTGGCAGGCGGCGCGGTCCACGTGGCCGAAATGCCGATCACCGATAAACCGTCGTACAAGTCGGACAAGGGGAAGACCGCGCCGGTCCGCTACGTCAAGCAGGCGCCGAAGAAGGTTGCCAAGCGCACCGTCCCCAAGGAAAACAAGCGCAAGCGCCGGATCGTGCGCCGCACGGTCGAATGTGTGCCGGCCGGCCCGATGGGCCCCGGCGCCGCGCCGGCCGCGCCGGTCACCGCCTACGGCGATGCCTATGCCGAGGAATGCCCCCCGATCTACCAGGTCGCGATGGCGCCGGTGCCCCTGCCCCCCGCCCCGCCCGTTTCGGGCGGCAGCAGCGGCGGGGTCACGGTGATCGGCGGCAGCGGCGGTTTCGGCGGCTTCGGCGGCGGGTTCTTCGGCGGCAGCGGCGGCAGCAGCGGCAGCGTCGTCGTCACCTCGACCTCGTCGGGTGGGTCGACCTCGACCTCGGGTGGCTCGACCTCGACGTCCACCGGCGGAAGCTCGACCTCCACCTCGACCGGGGGCAGCTCGACCTCGACGTCGACCGGCGGCATCACCTCGACGACCTCGTCCTCGACCGGCGGCGTCACCTCGACCACCTCGACTTCGACCTCCACCGGCGGCGTGACCTCGACCACCTCGACTTCGGGCAACGTCTCGACCAGCACGTCCACCTCGGGCAACGTGACCAGCAGCACGAGCACCAGCAGCTCGACCAGTTCGTCCACCAGCTCGAGCACGAGCAGTTCGACCAGCTCCTCGACGTCCAGCTCGACCTCGAGCTCGAGCAACGGCAGCACCAGCGGCACCCAGGTGCCCGCGCCGCCGATGACGATCCTGTTCGGCCTCGCCGCCGCGGCGGTGCTCGGCCGCAAGAAACTGCGCCTCGTCAGGGGCGCCTAGAAGCACACTCCCACGCTTCGAACTCGCAAGAAGGGCGGCCCCCCGCTTGAGGGAGCCGCCCTTTTTCGCACCTCGGCCCGGCCCCGGTCCGGCCGGCGGCGCGGGCAAGGCCCGGCGCCGGCGCGGCGGGTAAGGCCGGCGATCAGGCCGCCAGCTTGCGCAGGACGTAGTGGAGGATGCCGCCGTTGCGGTAGTATTCCATCTCGTTCGCAGTATCGATCCGGCACTTGGCGGTGAAGGTGAAGCTTTCCCCGTTGGCGCGGGTCACGTCGACTTCGACGTCCTGGCCCGGCTTCAGGTCGGCCAGGCCGCGGATCGAGAAGCTGTCGTCGCCGGTAAGGCCGAGCGTCTCGCGCGTGTCGCCTTCGCGGAACTGCAGCGGCAGGACGCCCATGCCGACGAGGTTGGAACGGTGGATGCGTTCGAAGCTCTCGACGATCACCGCGCGCACGCCCAGCAGGATCGTGCCCTTGGCCGCCCAGTCGCGGCTGGAGCCGGTGCCGTATTCCTTGCCGGCGACGACGACCAGCGGCGTGCCGTTGGCCTTGTGCTTCATCGCCGCGTCGTAGATCGGCATTTGCTCGCCCTCGAAGGTGGTGAAGCCCCCTTCGACGCCCGGCACCATCTCGTTGCGGATGCGGATATTGGCGAACGTGCCACGCATCATCACTTCATGGTTGCCGCGGCGCGAGCCGTAGGAATTGAAGTCCGCCTTGGCGACCTGGTTTTCCAGCAGGTACTTGCCCGCCGGGCTGTCTTCCTTGATCGAGCCGGCCGGGCTGATGTGATCGGTGGTGACGCTGTCGCCCAGGATCGCCAGCGGC
The DNA here is from genome assembly GCF_034375205.1 of Pelagerythrobacter marinus. Classification (NCBI taxonomy): domain Bacteria; kingdom Pseudomonadati; phylum Pseudomonadota; class Alphaproteobacteria; order Sphingomonadales; family Erythrobacteraceae; genus Pelagerythrobacter; species Pelagerythrobacter marinus. The sequence continues at coordinate 2,580,674 of NZ_CP139719.1, forward strand.
TTGGCCTCGACGATGTCGGTCACCGGGGCCGGCGTCATGTCCATCCCTTCGAAATAGGGCGGGTTGGCGACGTAAGTGCTGCCCGGGCGCCACTGGTAGGTGTCCGAACCGGTCACGTCGATCGCCTGCCAGTGCGCGTCGCCCTTGTAGACGTCGGCATAGCGCGCTTCGAACATGCCCCGGTCGATCGCGCCCGAGCGGATTTCGGCCACTTCGTCGTTGGAGGGCCAGATGTCCTTCAGGAACACGTCGTTCCCGTCGTTGTCGGTGCCGATCGGGGTCGTCGTGATATCCTCGGTCACCGTGCCCTTGAGCGCGTAGGCGACCACCAGCGGCGGGCTGGCGAGGAAGTTCGCGCGCACGTCGGGGCTGACGCGCCCTTCGAAGTTGCGGTTGCCCGAAAGAACGCTGGCGGCGACGATGTCGTTGCCGTTGATCGCCTGGCTGATCGGCGGGGCGAGCGGCCCCGAGTTGCCGATGCAGGTCGTGCAGCCATAGCCGACGAGGTCGAAGCCGATCGCGTCGAGGTGGTCCTGCAGGCCCGCCTTCTCCAGGTAATCGGTGACGACCTGCGAACCGGGGGCGAGGCTGGTCTTGACCCACGGCTTGGGCTTCAGCCCCTTCTCGTGCGCCTTCTTGGCCACCAGGCCCGCGGCGATCAGCACGTCGGGGTTGCTGGTGTTGGTGCAGCTGGTGATCGCCGCGATCACGACGTCGCCGTCGCCGATGTCGTGGTCCTTGCCCTCGACCTCGACCCGTTCCGGCTCGCTCTTGCCGTAAAGCTTCTCGAGGTCCGAATTGAACAGCTCGTCCACTTCGGGGAGGATGACCTTGTCCTGCGGACGCTTGGGCCCGGCCAGGCTGGGGACGACGGCGCCGATGTCGAGCTCCAGCGTCTTGGTGAAGACCGGCTCGTTGTCAGGTTCGAACCACATGCCCTGTTCGCGGCTATAGGCCTCGACCAGCGCGATCGTGTCTTCGCTGCGGCCGGTCAGGCGCATGTAGTCGAGCGTCTTCTCGTCGATCCCGAAGAAGCCGCAGGTCGCGCCGTATTCGGGGGCCATGTTGGCGATCGTCGCGCGGTCGGCCAGGCTCAGCGTCGAGACGCCGGGGCCGTAGAACTCGACGAAGCGGCCGACCACGCCGACTTCGCGCAGCATCTGCACGCAGGTGAGCACCAGGTCGGTCGCGGTCACGCCCTCGGCCAGCGAACCGGTCAGCTTGAAGCCGACGACTTCGGGGATCAGCATCGAGACCGGCTGGCCCAGCATCGCGGCCTCCGCCTCGATCCCGCCGACGCCCCAGCCCAGCACGCCGAGGCCGTTGATCATCGTCGTGTGGCTGTCGGTGCCGACGCAGGTATCGGGATAGGCGACCAGCTGGCCATCCTCGTCCTCGCTCGCCCAGACGCCCTGGGCGATATGCTCCAGGTTGACCTGGTGGCAGATGCCGGTGCCCGGCGGCACGGCGGAAAAGTTCTTGAAGCTCTTCGATCCCCACTTGAGGAAGTCGTAGCGTTCGGCATTGCGCTGGTATTCCAGCTCGACGTTCTTCTCGAACGCCTTGGGATGGCCGAACTCGTCGACCATGACCGAGTGGTCGATCACCAGGTTGACCGGGACCTGCGGGTTGATCTTGGCCGTGTCGCCGCCGAGCTGGGCGATCGCGTCGCGCATCGCGGCAAGGTCCACCACGCAGGGCACGCCGGTGAAATCCTGCAGCAGCACGCGCGCCGGGCGGTACTGGATTTCCTGGCCGGTCGCCGGGTTCTTCTGCCAGTCGGCGATCGCCTGGACATGTTCCTTGCCGACGGTGAAGCCTTCGTCCTCGAAGCGGAGCATGTTCTCGAGCAGGACCTTGAGCGAGAACGGCAGCCGCGAGACGTCGCCGACGTGTTCGGCCGCCTTGGCGAACGAGTAATAGGCGTAGTCCTTGCCGTTGACGGTGAGCGTGGAGCGGGTTCCGAGCGTGTCCTTGCCGACCTGGGTCATGCTGTGCGTCGTCCTTTCATGGGTAGCGACCGCCGCGTTGCGCCCCGGCGGAGAGTCGCGATGTGTCGCGGCAACTGCGCGTTCGCGCGCGTTGCGTCAAGGGCACACACCGGAACCGCAGCCGCGCGCAATGCATTAATTGCACGAAAACCAACGACATTCATGCCATTATCGCAATCCCGCGCCATATCCGGGCGCGATACGGGGGAAACAGGTGAAACAGCACGAAGAGCCGAAATCGGGACTGACGCGGATCGCGCGCCTGGCGATAGCTGCCGGCGCGCTGCTGGTCGTCGCGTGTTTCGGGGCGGCCTGGAACTTTTCCGGCGGCCCGGCCGAGGCCGCGGAGGAAACCGCGCCGGAGCGCTAGAGCGCGCTTTGCTCCGGCCGCCGCCGGGCCGCGATCCAGCAACCGATCACGATCAGCGTGGCGCCGGCCACCGTGCCGGGCCCCAGCCCTTCGCGGAAGAACAGCCACCCGAACAGCGCCGCCCACAGGAAGGCGCTGTATTCGACCGGAACGAGGATCTGCGCCTGCGCGCGGGCATAGGCCCAGGCAAGGAGGATCGCCGCCCCGGTGGCAAGCACCGCGGCCGCGGCGATATCGCGCCACGCCTCGCCCCCCGGCACCGCAAAGAGCAGCGGAGCCAGCGGCAGGAGGGCGATCGCGACGATCCCGTTCTGGAAGCTGGCCACTTCCAGCGGCGCGGCGACCAGCGCCTGTTCGCGCTGGATCACCAGGTTCCAGGCATAGAGCAGGGTCGAGAACCCCATCGCCCCGAGCCCGAGCGCGGTGTCGCGATCGAGCGCCTGGCTGCCCAGCTTGCCCCCGATGATAACGATCACCCCGGCCAGCCCCAGCAGGGCCGCGACGACCGCGCGGCGCTCGATCGTCTCGCCGAGCAGGATCGCGGCGAGGTAGAGCGCGATCAGCGGGGCGACGAACGACAGCGCGATCGCATCGGCCATGGGCAGGCGCACGAGCGCGAAGAAGAACGAAAGCGCCATTAAGGCGACCACGATCCCGCGCTTGACGTGGATCCGCAGAACGGCGGCGCGCGGCCAGCGCCCGCCCAGCGCGATCCAGGCCGGGGCGACGATCGCCAGCCCGATCGCGCTGCGCAGGATCAGCGCGCTATAGGCGCCGGTAACGATCGCGGCCGATTTCATGAACGCGTCCATCGCCGCGAACAGGCCGATGCCGATCGCGGTCGCGAACACGGGCAGGAGGCGATGGTCCGATGCCACCGTCGCGCCATAGGGGCGGCGCCCCGCCGCGTCACGCGGCTTCGCAGTTCAGCGCCCAGTCAGCCGCGATGCTTGAAGCGCGTCGCGCAATGGGGCAGATTTGCCCCGCACCAGCCGGGCGATCGGCGCCCAGGGGTTTGAGCAGGCTCATGAATATCCATCTTCGATCGACTTTCCTCGCCGCGGCCTCGCTGGCCGCGCTGCTGCCGGCCGCGGCCGGCGCACAGGCGCGTTCGCCGGCCAACCTCCTGCCCGAGGCGCAGGCCATCGGCGAATACCCGGTCCAGCCCGACGACGATGCCGTCGTCAGCGAACCGGCCGCGAGGCCGGAACCGGCTGCCGCGCCCGCGGCCCCGGCCGCCGGCTCCGAAGCGTCCGCCGACCCGGTGAGGAGCGTCGCGCGCGAGGTCGTCCAGCAGTTCGCGCCGGAGGTCCAGCCCTGGTCGAGCGCGAATGCCGAGCGGCTCCTCGCCGTGATCGAGGGGATCGGGGCCGAGGGCCTCGACCCGGCCGACTACGATCCGGCCGCGCTGCGCAGCGCGATCCTGGCCGGCCCGGGCGAAGAGCTCGACCGGCTGGCCAGCCGCGCCTTCGCCTGGCTGGTGGAGGACATGCGCGACGGCCGCACGCCGATGGAGGCGCGGCGCCAGTGGTTCGTCGTCGATCCCGATCCCGACCGCTATCGCACCGCCGATGTCATGGCCGAAGCGCTGGCCAGCGGCGACATCGCCGGCGCGATCGCCGCGGTCGCGCCGCTGCACCCCGACTATGCGCGCCTGCGCGATGAACTGGCCGCGACGCCGGCCGGCCAGACCGCCCGCCGCAAGCTGATCCGCGCCAACATGGATCGCTGGCGCTGGCTGGCGCGCGACCTGGGCAGCCAGTACCTGATCACCAACGTTCCCGAATACCAGCTGCGCCTGACGGTCAACGACAAGATCATGCGCACGTACAAGACGATCGTCGGCAAGCCGGGACGCACGGCGACCCCGCAGCTGGCGGAGACGGTCGAAGGGGTGATCTTCAACCCGAACTGGACCGTCCCGCAGTCGATCGTGAAAGGCGAAGGTCTGGGCGCGCGGGTGCTGAACAACCCGGGCTGGGCCAAGGCCAACGGATACAAGGGCTGGCGCGACAAGAAGACCGGGTTCGTCACCGTCGTCCAGCAGCCGGGCCCGGGCAACTCGCTCGGCCTGATGAAGCTCGACATGCCCAATCCGCACGCGATCTTCCTGCACGACACGCCGTCGCGCCACCTGTTCAACCGGGCCGACCGGGCGCTGAGCCACGGCTGCATCCGCACCGAGCGGGCGAGCGAACTGGCGATCACCCTCGCGATCCTGGCCCAGAACCCGACCGACGACGCCGAGCGCAAGGCCGCCGCGCAGGAAGCGGTCGAGATCCTGAAATCGGGCAAGTACACCCGCGTCCCGTTCGAAAGCCGGATGCCGGTCTACATCACCTATTTCACGATGGGCACCGACATCGACGGCAAGCTGCGCAGCTTCGACGACATCTACGGCCGCGACGCCCCGGTCCTGGCCGCGCTCGACGCCCCGCGCCAGCAGCACCGCGCCCGCCGCACCAGCGAGGAAGCGGTCGAGATCATCGACGACATGAAGACCACCTGATCCCGGCGGCCCGATACCCGGCGCTCAATAGACGCCGGGGTTCACCAGGTCCTCCCCGCGCGGGGGATCGGGCATCAGCGGGCGGATCTCGCCCTGTTCCTGCTGCGGGCGAACGATGGTCGAGCCGTCGGGGGCGAGGCCCAGCCGGTCGGCGAAAAGCACGCGCCCGCCGCCCAGCTGGAGCAGGGCGAGCTTGAAATCGGCATCGCCCATCGCGAAGCAGCCGTTCGACCGGCCCAGCCGGCCCCAGCGCGCGACGTGCCCCGGCTCCGCATAGTCGGCCCGGTGCATCACGATCGCGCGGTCGAGCGCGTTGGAATTGTCCGCCTCCAGCCCGTCGAGCCGGATCGAGGTGCCGAAACGCCCGGTGTACCAGCCATAGGTCATGTAGGCGCCGCGGCTGGTGCACAGCGATTCGGGCACGTTGGAAAACCAGTTGAGCCAGCCGTCGTGTTCCGGGTCCGACCCGCTGCCGTGGGTGACGAGGTAGGAATCGACCCGCCCCGCCTCCAGGTTCACGAAGTGGAAACGCGGCTGCGAGCTGTGGAGCCCGAAATCGGCGATGCCGACGATGTCGGTGCGCCAGAGGCGGTCGCCGGCCTTCTGCTGCTCGCGCCGGGCGATCTGCGCCAGGATCGCGTCGCGCGGGTTCCCCCCGCGCGCCTGCGCGGGGAGCCGGGCCGGCAGCGCCAGCGAGGCGCCGAGCGCCAGGGTGCCCTTGATGATGCCGCGTCTGTCCATCCGCCTATCCTAGCACACGAACCGGTAACGGGAGCGTGAACGACCCGGTTTTGCCGGCAGGGGCCGGCCAGGCGCGGCCGCGGCACCTCATCCGGCGGGCTGCGGCGCGGGCGCTTCGTCGGCCTCGCCGGCGTCGGTCATTCCCGCCTCGATCTCGGCCGCCTTTTCCTCCACCAGGCGAACGATGTGGTCGAGCATGTCGGCGTCGGCCACGTGGTGGTCGGTCATCCCCGACAGATAGACCATGTGCTTGCCCTTGCCGCCGCCGGTAATGCCGATGTCGGTCTCGCGCGCCTCGCCCGGGCCGTTGACGACGCAGCCGAGGACCGAGAGCGAGAGCGGGGTCTTGATATGCTGCAGCCGCTCCTCCAGCGCCTGGACCGTGCGGATCACGTCGAAGCCCTGCCGGGCGCAGCTGGGGCAGGAAACCACGCGCACGCCGCGGGTTCGCAGGCCCAGCGCCTTCAGGATCTCGAACCCGACGCGCACCTCGTCTTCCGGTTCGGCGGAGAGCGAGACGCGGATCGTGTCGCCGATCCCGGCCCAGAGCAGGTTGCCGATGCCGATGCTCGATTTCACCGTCCCGCCGATCAGGCCGCCGGCCTCGGTAATGCCCAGGTGCAAGGGGCAGTCGACCGCTTCGGCCAGGCCCATGTAGGCGCTGACGGCCAGGAACACGTCGCTCGCCTTCACCGCGACCTTGTAATCGTGGAAATCGTGATCCTGCAGCAGCTTGATATGGTCGAGCGCGCTTTCGACCAGCGCCTCGGGGCAGGGCTCGCCATATTTCTCCAGCAGGTCCTTCTCCAGGCTGCCGGCGTTGACCCCGATGCGGATCGCGCAGCCGTTGGCCTTGGCCGCGCGGACCACTTCGGCGACGCGGGCGTCGCTGCCGATATTGCCCGGGTTGATCCGCAGGCAGGCGGCCCCGGCGTCGGCCGCTTCCAGCGCCCGCTTGTAGTGGAAGTGGATGTCGGCGACGATCGGGATATTCGCCGCGCGCACGATCGCCGGCATGGCCGCGGTTGCTTCTTCGGTAGGGCAGGAAACGCGGATGATGTCCGCCCCGGCATCCTCGCACCGGCGGATCTGGTCGATCGTCGCCGCCGCGTCCTCGGTCGGGGTATTGGTCATCGTCTGCACCGTGATCGGCGCATCGCCGCCCACGGGCACCTTGCCGACCATGATCTGGCGGCTCTTGCGGCGTTCGATCGTGCGCCAGGGGCGAATTGCTAACATGGGCCGCCATATACGCACCGGGCGATGACGGGGCAATGACCCGTCGGGCGCAGGGCACGCAGGCCGCCCTGCTCCCTCTATGGCGGCCTCACGGCCGCGTCCCGTTATGGGAAACGGCGCAAGTATCCCGGCGCCGCCCCCGCCAACCGGCTTGCATTACGCGCAATTGCCGCCACCGTGGCGCGTTCGCTCGCCTGCGCGAGCCTCTTGCCAGGAGAACCGCCCGTGCGCCCCGCGTCCATCCACCGCGAAACCATGACGATCCTGCGGGAGATCGCCTTCAACCGCAGCCTGCGCATCGCCGCGCTGCTGTTGCTGCCCTATGCCGGCGTGCTGGTGGGCCTGGATGTCGCGGCCCATTACGGCAGGCTGACCGAGGCGCACCTGCCGGTGCAGTTCTTCCTCTCGTCCGACGGGGGTTTTGGCGAGTGGTTGGAATATTCGCTGACGATGGCGGTTTCGGCCATGCTGTTCGTCACCTGGCTGTGGGAAGGGGCCAGCGTCTACCTGGCGAACGCGCTTCTGTTCGCCTGGCTCACGCTCGACAACAGCGCCGAACTGCACGAACGGTTCGGCCATGCCTTCGCGCACTGGTTCGAAGGGTGGCCTCTGCCCGTCGGCGCCAACGATATCGGGGAGGCGAGCCTGTTCCTCGCGATCGGCGCGGTCTGGATCGCCGCGCTGCTCGTCAGCCTCCACCACGCGCGCCTGCGGGCGGCGATCGAGTCGGTGATCCTGGCCGGCTGCATCGCGGCCGCGGCCTTCTTCGGCGTGGTCATGGACCTGGTCGTCGTCTGGGGCGATCGCACGCCCGCCATGCGCGAGTTCGCGACGTTCGTGGAGGACGGGGGCGAGTTCGCGATGATCTGCATCGCCTTCCTCGTCGCGCTCGCGCTGTTCGACGAAGCGCGTCGGCGGCGCGGCTCGCCGGCCTGAAGCGCCGGCGCCCGCCCGCGGACCGGCCCCGAACGGAAAGGGCGCGCGCCTCGCGGCCCGCGCCCTCCTGCCCCGGAAGACCGCCGGTCAGGCCCCGGGCGGCAGGGGATCGTCGTCCGTCTTCCCGTGCGGCCGGCGCGCGAGGTCCGCGCTCTCGCGGTCCCATTCCTCCAGCTTGCGCGCGGCCCAGTCGCGCCCGCCGAGGCCGAAGGCGAGCGCCGCGGCGGCGGCACCGCCGATCACCAGCGCGCTGAAGAAGATGCTGACGATCCGGTCGCCCACCTGCATGAAGCTGAGGCCCATGAAGGTGAAGACGAAGATCGTCGCCCACTTGACGATCGTCGCCGCCAGCGTGGCTTCCCCCGCGCCCGAGATCATCCGGACCAGCAGCCGGGCGATCAGGAACCCGACGAGGATGACGACGGCGCCGAAGATCACGCGTCCGCCGAGTTCGAGGATCTCGTCGAGGATCGCGGTCAACTCGGGGAAACCGAGCAGCCGGGTCGCGGCAATGGCGAAGAACAGCACGATCGCGATCTGCGCCACGCGGGCCATCACGTCGGTCGCGGTCGTGTTGTCGGGCAGGAGCTCGGTCGCCCCCAGCGCGCGATCGACGCCCAGGCCGACAAGCACGTCCTTGATCAGCGGGACGAGGAACCGGCCGATCAGGTAGCCGATGCCGAGCAGCACGGCCGCGCCGACGATCCGCGGGATGGCATCGAAGATCAGCTGCAGCATGTTGCTGGCCGGTGCCGAGACGCTTTCGAGATCGAGCACGTCGAGCGCCAGGATCGCGACGAAGATCACGACCAGGGCATAGAGCATCGTGCCGATCGTGCTGCTGATCGCGGTGTTGCCGGTGGCGGTATCGACCCCGCCGCGATTGGCCCACTTGTCGAAATCGACCGTCTGCAGCGTGGTGACCACGAGATCGCGCACGATCCGCGCGATCATCAGGCCAATGAAGAAGATCAGCCCGGCGGCAACCAGCTTCGGAATGAAGGCCATCACGCTGTTCAGCAGCGTATCGAGCGGGCCGACGACGTTGCCGAGGCCGAGCACGCTGAGGATGATCATCAGCCCGAAGAGCCAGACCAGGAGGCTGACGATGCGGCCGAGCGATTCGCCCAGGCTCGCCCCGCTGCCGGTACTGCGGCGGAAGATTGCGACATTGTCCACCAGGCGGGCGAAGGCCCACTTGGACGCGCGGGCCAGGGCCCAGGTGATGGCCAGGATCAGCAGCGCCCAGATCACTTTCTCGCCGATCTGCAGCGCCAGGTCCTCGTCGAAGCGGTAGTTGCCAAATTGCATCGGATTGCTCCCCTGCTTGATGGTTAACGTCCCTAACACGGGCTGCGGGAAAGGCGAAATCGCCCTCGCTGCGGCCGGGGTTCTGCGGGCGGACTTCTGCGGGGCGCTGCGGCCGGGGCGCTGGTCCTCGCCGGGGCAAGACGCTTGCCCTGCCCGCGCGAGGCGCTAGCTTGCGCGGCCATGATCAGACCCTTCGCCGCACTGCTGGCGCTCGCCGCCCTGTTTTCCGCCCCCGTCCTGGCCACGCCGGCCGTCGACGCTGCCGCAACGCCCAGCTGGTCGATCGCCATCCACGGCGGGGCGGGCACGCTCCAGCGCGAGAACATGACCGCGGAGGAGGAAAAGGCCTATCGCGCCGCGCTGGCCGCCGCGCTCGACGCCGGGGCGAAAGTGCTGGCCGAAGGCGGCGAGGCGCTCGACGCGGTCGAGGCCGCGATCGTCCTGCTGGAAGACGATCCCCGCTTCAACGCGGGCCGGGGCGCGGTCTTCACCTGGGAAGGGGCGAACGAGCTCGACGCATCGATCATGGACGGGCGCGACCGCGCCGCCGGCGCGGTCGCGGGGGTGACGACGGTGCGCAACCCGATCCGGCTGGCGCGCAGCGTGATGGACGACGGGCGCCATGTCTTCCTGTCGGGCGCGGGGGCGGAACGGTTCGCCTCGCAGCGGGGGCTGGAGCCGGCCGGGCCCGAATGGTTCGCGACCGAACGCCGTCGCCGCCAGCTGGAAACGATGAAGGCCGAGCGGGTCGGCGCGCTCGACGTGGAGTTCAAGTTCGGCACCGTCGGCGCGGTCGCGCGCGACCAGGCCGGCCACCTCGCCGCGGGGACCTCGACCGGCGGGATGACCGGCAAGCGCTGGGGCCGGATCGGCGATGCGCCGGTGATCGGCGCCGGGACCTGGGCCGACGACCGTTCCTGTGCCGTATCGGCGACCGGGTGGGGGGAATTCTTCATCCGCGCCGGCGTCGCCCAGGCGATCTGCGACCGGGTCCGCCTCGCGGGCGAAGGGGTGCAGCAGGCGGCCGACACGGTGATCGGCGAGGTTGCCGCGATGGGCGGCGACGGCGGCGTGATCGTGGTCTCGGCCGAGGGGGAGACGGTCTACAGCTTCAACACCGCCGGGATGTACCGCGGCCGCGCCGACAGCACCGGAACGCGCGAAGTCGCGATCTTCGCCGGGGACTGACCGCGCGGCCCCAAGCCGCCGGCCCCAAGGCGCTAATCCCAAGGCGCGGGCTAGCGCGCGCGCCCCTCGTCCCGCGCATAACGGGCGATCACGCGCCCGACTTCGGCCAGGACGCCCTCCGCCGCCGGATCAATGCGGGTATGCTGGCGCGCGGCACGGAAATAGGTCGCGAAGGTCAGCGGCGCGGCGCCGGGCGGTTCGACGAAGCCGACATCGACATAAACGCTGCCCATGCCGGGCCAGAGCGACGTCCCGGTCTTGTCGCCCGCCGGCCATTCGACGGGCAAGCCGGCGCGTACCCGCCGCTGCCCGGTGCGGGTATCGGCCATCCATGCCTTCAGCGTCGCCCGCGCCCCGGCCCCCAGCGCATCGCCGTAGAGCAGGCGCCCCAGCATCCGGGCCGCCGCCGCCGGGGTCGTCGTGTCGCGGATTTCGCCCGGCGGCACGGCGTTCAGGTCGGGCTCGATCCGGTCGAGCCGGCTCGCCTCGTCGCCGATCGCGCGCCAGAAGGCCGTCAGCCGCGCCGGCCCGCCAAGGCGGCGCAGCAGGACGTTGGCGGCCGTGTTGTCGCTCAGCTTCTGCGTCGCCTCGGCCAGTTCGCGCAGCGTCGCGCCCCCGCCCAGCCGCTCCCGCGCGAAGGGGGCATGATCGAGCAGCTCGTCGGCACCCCAGCCGATGCGTTCGTCGGCATCGATATCCCCGCGTTCGTCGAGGTGCAGCACCAGCGCCGCCAGCGACAGCTTGAACGAGGAAAGCTGCGGGAAGCGCGCGTAGTCGTTGTGGCCCCAGAGCGCGCCGGTGCCGGTGTCGAGGACGGCGACGCCCAGCGTGCCATTGGCCGCCGTCTCGAGGATATTGAGCAGCGCCCCGTGGCGGCCCGCGCGATCGCGGCGCACGGGCACGCAGGCGCCCGCGGCGATGGCGAGCGCGCCGGCAAGGGCGGTTCGGCGATTGCAGGTCACAGCCACTTCTCCATGCACAGGCTGAACTCGTCGGCCACGTAGTCGCCGAACGCCGGGCATTCGGCAAACCCGTGCTTGGCATAGAGGCGCATTGCCGGCCGGAACGGCTCCGGCCGCCCGGTTTCCAGCCCGACCCAGCGGTAGCCGCGCCCGCGCGCCTCGGCCAGGAGATGCAGCAGGATCGCCTCCCCCGCCCCCTTCCCGCGGAAGGCGGGCGCGGCGCGCATGGACTTCAGCTCCCCGCGATCGGGGGAGAGTTCCTTCAGCGCGCCGACCGCTGCCAGCGTGCCGCCTAAGCGCGCGGTGAAGAACGCGACATCGCGCGCGCGCAGGCGCTCGGCCGGAAGGGCGTGGACCTTGCAGGCGGGGGACCAGCTATGCATCTCGTCGAGATGGAGCTGGAGCAGCGCGAGGACTTCGGCATCCTCCAGCCTGTCGGGCGCGATCGCATATCCCATGGCCAGCCTTGTGCGCCGCCCGGGCGCGCCCGGCAAGAGCTCGCGGCCCACCGGTTCAGACGTGCGCGTCTTCCAGCACGGCGGCGCGCAGTTCGGCTATGCCCATGCCTTTTTCGGAGCTGGTGACGTGGAGCACCGGGTGCGCCGCGGGATGCCGGCGCGCCTCGGCCTCGGTCGCGGCGCGCACCGCGGCCAGTTCGCTGGCCTTGACCTTGTCCGCCTTGGTCAGGACGAGGCGATAGCCGACCGCCGTTTCATCGAGCATCGTCATCATCTCGCGGTCCACGTCCTTGAGGCCGTGGCGCGAATCGACCAGCACCAGCGTGCGGTGCAGCACCTGCCGCCCTTTCAGGTAGGTCCGCACGAGCTGCCGCCAGCGCTCGACCACTTTCACCGGCGCCTTGGCAAAGCCGTAGCCGGGCATGTCGACCAGGCGGAACAGGGCCGGGTCGCCGACTTCGAAGAAGTTCAGTTCCTGCGTCCGCCCCGGGGTGACCGAGGTGCGGGCGATGGCGCGCCGCCCCGTCAGCGCGTTGAGCAGCGAGCTCTTGCCCACGTTGCTGCGCCCGCAAAAGGCGATTTCCGGCACCGTCGGTTCGGGCAGGAACTTGAGCTGGGGGGCCGACAGGAGGAACTCGACCCGGCCGGAAAACAGCCTTGCCGCGCGTTCCTCCGCTCCCGGATCGCCGGTCACGCCTTGCCCTTCTTCGCGCCGCCTTCTTCAGCCTTTTCCTTCTCGGCCTTCTCTTTCTCGGCCTGGGCGCGCAGCTGCGGGTTCTTCGAATAGAGATAGCTCTGCTGCGCCAGCGTCAGCACGTTGTTGGTGATCCAGTACAGCAGCAGGCCAGCGGCGAACGGCGCCATGACGAACATCAGGACCCAGGGCATGATGTTGAAGATCTGCTGCTGCATCGGGTCCATGGTCGACGGGTTGAGCTTGAACGTCAGCCACATCGTCACGCCCAGCAGCACCGCGAGCGGCCCGATCGCGATCAGCGAGGGCACGTCGAACGGCAGCAGGCCGAACAGGTTCAGGATATGCGCCGGATCGGGCGCGGAGAGGTCGTCGATCCACAGCGCGAAGGGCTTGTGCCGCATCTCGATCGACAGCATCAGCACCTTGTAGAGGCCGAAGAAGATCGGGATCTGCAACAGCAGCGGCAGGCAGCCGGCCAGGGGGTTCACGCCCTCTTCCTTGTACAGCGCCATGATCTTCTGTTGCTGCTGCTGGCGATCGTCCTTGTAGCGTTCCTGGATCGCCTTCATCTTCGGCTGGACGGCCTTCATCGCGGCCATCGAGGCGAACTGTTTCTGCGCGATCGGGAACATCACCAGGCGCACGACCACGGTCAGCAGGATGATCGCCACGCCGAAGTTGCCGGCAAGGTCGTAAAGCTGCTTCAGCAGCCACAGGATCGGCTTCTCGATCACGCCGAACCATCCCCAGTCGATCGCGTTGTCGAACCCGGGAATGCCCGCCTCTTCGTAATCGTTCAGGATCGCGCTGTCCTTCGCGCCGACGAACAGCCGCGTCGTGCGCGAGACCTGCCGGCCGGAAGCGACGCTGACCGGCTGGTAGACGAGCGAGGCCCGATAGCGCTCGCCGCCCATGGCGCGGAATTCCGCGGCCGCGTCGCTGCCCGCCTGGGGCACGATGGCGGACATCCAGTAGATGTCGGTAAAGCCGATCCAGCCGGCGCGGCCTTCGGGTTCCTGCAGCCCGTCTTCGTCGAGGTCGTCGTAGTCGGGGCCGAACTGCACGCCGTCGCCGAAATAGCCGATCGGGCCCGAATGCAGGATCCACTGGCTGGCGCTGGCGGTGCGGCTGGTGCGGTTGACCAGCGCGAACGGCCGCACGATCACCGCCCCGTCACCGGTATTGGCGACCGTCTGCCGCGCGGTGATCAGGTAATTGTCGTCCACCGTCAGTTCGATCGTGAACAGCTGCCCTTCGCCGTTGTCCCACCGCATTGTGACCGGGCTGTCGGGCGAGAGCGGGCCGCCTTCGACCTGCCACACCGTTTCGTCGGTGGGCGCGCGCAGCCCCTCGCCCACCCAGCCGAACTGCGCGAAGTGCTGCGCCGGGGTGCCCTGCGGCGAGAACAGGCGAACCGGGCCGCTGTCCTCGTCCACCGACTCGCGGTGGTGTTTCAGCGTCACGTCGTCGATCCGCGCGCCGACCGGGTTGATCGAGCCGGCGATTGCCGGCGCCTCGATCGCGGTGCGGCCGGGGGCGGCCAGCGACGTCGCCAGGTCGGCCTGTTCCTGCGCGATCTCGCCCGGCGCGGACAGCCCGCCCTCGCGCGTCTGGCGCGCCTCGATCGCTTCGGAAGGCGTGTCGATCCGGCCTTCGGTGACCGCGCGGTCGGTCTGCGGATAGAGCCACCCCATCGCCGTGTCCCAGCCAAGGATCAGCAGGCCGCTGAGCAGGACGGCAAGCAGGAGATTGCGCTGGTTTTGCAAGGTATTCGATCCCGTGATTATCGCAGCAGGTGTATTATATGGGCATTACGGCACAGGATCATAGCCGTGCCCGCCCCATGGGTGGCAGCGCATTATACGCTTAGCGGCCATCCATCCACCCTTGATTGCCCCGTGGCGCTGCAGCGCCTCGATCGCATATTCGGAACAACTGGGGGCGTAGCGGCAGGTCGGCGGCAGGATCCGCGAAGGGCCCCATTGCCACGCCCGCGCGACGAGGATCAGCACCCGTTTCACTGGCGCTGCCCCCGGGGCCGGCGCCCGGCCCGGCGCCCCGGCCGGCGCGGGGGATCGCCCTTGCCCTGCGCCGCGCGTCGCAGCGCCTCGTCCAGTTCCTGCGCCATGCGTGCGAAATCGCGCTCGATCCCGTTCTCGCGGCCGATCAGCACGTGATCGTGATCGGGCAGCCCGGCCTCGGGCAGCGCGGCGCGCAGCAGCTCGCGGAAACGCCGCTTCATCCGGTTGCGCACGACCGCGTTCCCGATCTTCTTCGTCACCGTGACACCGAACCGCTTGCCCTGCCCGCCGTTCGGGCGCGCGAGCAGGACGAAACCGGGCCGCGCGACGCGCAGGCCGCGGTTCGCCGCCAGGAAATCGGCACGCTTGCGAATGATCCCGAGGCTCATCGCGGGCAAGAATAGGGGGATTCGGACAGGATGGTAAGCACGCACGAAACGGGCCCCCGCGAGGGAGCCCGCATGGCCGCGAGGCCGTTCGGTCCGGCCACCGGGATCGGTCGGCCGGTCAGGAAATGCCGCCCGCGCCGGCGAGGGCGCGGGCCAGGCGAATCAGGCGCAGAGCGACTTGCGGCCGCGCTTGCGACGCGCACGCAGGACCTTGCGGCCGCCGGGGGTCGCCTTGCGGGCGAAAAAGCCGTGGCGCCGCTTGCGCACGAGGTTGCTGGGCTGGAAAGTCCGCTTCATAATATCCTCGAAAAACTCAGATCGGTGCCCCAAGCCGTGGCAATCGGCACCAATGGAAGGGCCGCCTGCAACCAGGCGACCGCCGTAGGGGCGCGCGACTAGGGCAGCGCGACGCCCAAGTCAAGATAGGCGATGCGCGGCGCGCGGTGATCGGAGGGGCGGGCCCCGGAAGCAGGGGCGGGGCCTTCCGGCGCCGGTTCCTGCCCCAGCCAGCGGCGCATTTCCTCGGCCCGCAGCCACTTCGCATCGGCGAACCCGACCGAATTGGTCATGGCGTAGAAGGCGCGCGCGCCGGCCTCGTCCATGCCCATTTCGCGGTAATAGGCGATATAGGGGGCATGGATCGCCGCATCGGGCGCGTAGTCGCGCGCCTCCCGGCCGTCCTCGTCGATCCAGGAATGGACGGCGAACTCCGCCCCGTCGTCGATCCGGCGATCGGCGCCGGCGAGAAACAGCTCGACCGCGCCCGATCGCACCGATCCGCGCGGCGGCACGTGGGTCGCGATGCCGGCGGCGCGAATCATGCGCCCGAGCGCGAGGTTGGCGCGGTCGTCCTCGGTCCCCGGGCATTCGACCATCTCGAGCGTTTCGATGGCGGGAAAATCGCGCAGCATCGCGGCGAACTGGGCGGGGCTGGCCGAATCGGTCACGTCGACCAGGGCCGCGCGCCGCCCGTCGATCACCCGGAACGGGCCGTAGCGGGCGATCGCCTGCCGCTCGACCGCGAGGCCCGCGGGAACGAACCGCGCCGACCCGCTGGCCACCCATTCCTCGGTCACGATCACGGTCACCGTCTCGCGCGCGGCAAGCGGTGCCGGCATCAGCGCGCCAAGGGCTGCCAGGAAAGCGGGGGCAAGGAGAGCGGCGAAGCGGGCCATGCGCCCATTTGCGCGCGCGCGCCTTGCCCGAGTGCAAAGCAAGATGCTTTCGCAAAGGTTAGCGATGAATCGCTCCGGATCGGATCGAAGGCCCGCGCCGCCCTCGACAGCGGCGCCCGGCCGCGCCAGAACCGCACGCCAGGGGAACGGGACGCGATAACGGGGGGCTTGCGCGTGGTCGCACTGGTGAAGACGGTCGCCTACCTGGGGCTGGAGGCGCGCGCGGTCGAGGTCCAGTGCTCGATCGCGCCGGGTCTGCCGAAGTTCAATATCGTCGGGCTGGCGGACAAGGCCGTCGGCGAAAGCAAGGAACGCGTGCGCGCCGCGCTTTCGGCGATGGGGCTCGCGCTTCCGCCCAAGCGGATCACGATCAACCTGTCCCCGGCCGACCTGCCCAAGGAAGGATCGCACTACGACCTGCCGATCGCGCTGGCCCTGCTGGCGGTGATGGGCATTGTCGATGCCGAGCAAGTGGCGGATTTCGTCGCGGTCGGGGAACTGGCGCTCGACGGGCGGGTCGTCGCCTCGCCCGGCGTTCTCCTGGCCGCGCTGCACGCGAGCCAGCAGGATGCCGGCCTGATCTGCCCTGCCGCGCAGGGGGCGGAGGCGCGCTGGGCCAGCGACGTGGCGATCGTCGCCGCGCCCGACCTCGTCGCCCTGCTCAATCATCTCAAGGGCACACAGCGCCTGCCCGACCCGCCGCCGGGCGAAGTGGAAACCGCCGCCCCCGGTCCGGACCTGCGGCAGGTCAAGGGGCAGGAAACGGCCAAGCGCGCGCTGGAGATCGCGGCGGCCGGCGGCCACAACCTGCTGATGATCGGCCCGCCCGGCGCGGGCAAGAGCCTGCTCGCCTCGTGCCTGCCCGGGATCCTGCCCGAACTGAGCAGTGCCGAGGCTCTGGAGGTGTCGATGGTCCAGTCGGTCGCCGGGATGCTGGAAGGCGGCCGGATCAGTCGCGCGCGCCCCTTTCGTGCGCCGCACCATTCGGCCAGCATGGCCGCGCTGACCGGCGGCGGTGTCAAAAGCCTCGGAAAACGGGATTCCGCGCCACATAGAGCGAGATTCTCATTTCGTGTGACCGGCGGCAAGCTCAATAAGTTTCGTAAAGCAATAACTTACCGAGCTTGCGCGCTCCGACCGACATTTTTTTGCCAACCAAGCATACCGCGAATTTTCGGATAGCCACAGTGGATGAGCGGGAAAGGAGAAATCTGCACAATTACTGGGTTGGCTGCCTGGTTCTGCCAGTGCTCGTTTATGCGATCGTGCGGCTACTAATTCACCAAGCAAGCTAGCCGCAGGTCGCGACCGAGCGAGGCGATCAACAGACTGACCTCCATCAAACCTCAGCTACAGCGAATTCGGGCGAGCCTGCCCAGGTAAGCTCCCAAGTCGCTCCTTGTCGGATGTGTCCGTCGTCAGAACATTTGGCACAACTCGCGGCGTAGGTTTGCGGAGTGCGGGCCTCGTCTGAGGTTTGATGCTAGGCGGCGAGCCTGCGGTGTTGCAAGCGCCGATGTTCGAGTGTCTTTCGCTTGATCCTTTCTCTTCGTTTGATGATGGCAGGAGCCCTGCCGAAGTAGGTATCGGCAGGTGTCACATTGTCGAGGCTCTCGTGGTATCGGCAGTGGTTGTAATGCTCGACGAAGGCCTCGATCTGCTGGTGGAGATCGCCGGGCAGGAAGTAGTTCTCTAGCAGCACGCGGTTCTTCAGGGTCTGGTGCCAGCGCTCGATCTTGCCTTGGGTTTGCGGATGGAAGGGGGCGCCCCGCACATGGCTCATCTGGTTCGCTTCGATGTATTCGGCCAGTTCTCCGGCGATGTAGCTGGGGCCGTTGTCGCTGAGAAGGCGGGGCCTGTGCAGCACGTTGGCGTGGTCGCAGCCTGAGGCTGCCAGCGCCATGTCCAGCGTCTCGGTGACGTCCTCGGCCCGCATGGTGGTGCAGAGCTTCCATGCAATGATGTAGCGCGAGTAATCATCGAGCACGGTCGATAGATAGACCCAGCCCCATCCGATGATCTTGAAGTAGGTAAAGTCGGTCTGCCACATCTCGTTGGGGCGGGAGGTTTGTGTGTGGAACGCATCTGCCGCCTTGATCACGGTGTAGGCCGGGCTGGTGATCAGATCATGAGCCCTGAGCAGCCGGTAAACCGTGGCTTCCGACACGAAGTAGCGCCGCTCGTCGGTGAAGCGCACCGCCAGCTCGCGCGGGGACAGATCGGTCTGCTCCAGCGCCATCTCGACGATCTGGTCCTGGATATCCTCGCCGATGCGGTTCCACACCCGGCTCGGCGCTGAAGGGCGGTCCTGGAGCGCCTCCGGCCCGCCTTCGAGGTAACGGTCATACCAGCGGTAGAAGGTTCGCCGTGCCACACCGAGTTGGTCCAGCGTGCGTTTGGCGGGCAGATGCGACTGCTCGACGATCCGGATGATCTCGAGCTTCTCGGATGCGGGATACCTCATTCGTCGTCTCCCCCATCCGCGATCATGCTTTTTTTGAGCAGGCGGTTTTCCAGGGTGAGGTCGGCCACGCATTCCTTGAGATCGCGAGCTTCTCGCCGCAGGTCCTTGACCTCGTCCGTGGTCGCAGCACGGGCGGTATCGCCAGCTAGCCTTCGCTTGCCAGCCTCCATGAACTCCTTCGACCAGGTGTAATACAGGCTCTGCGCAATGCCCTCGCGGCGGCACAGCTCGGCAATGGAGTCATCGCCGCGCAGGCCACCCAGGACGATCCTGATCTTGTCCTCAGCAGAGAAATGCCGGCGGGTCTTGCGGCGAATGTCTTTTACCACCTGCTCGGCAGGCGATTTGGACCTTGAGGATTTGGGCTTCATCTTCGTTCCTTCGTCACTACGACGAAGCCCAAATCCTCCTTAAATCACAACCTCAAATCTGTGCCATAGGCGCTGACGGGAGACAGCCAGAATCTTCCTTTTAGTTTTATTTCCACGAAAATGACGCCGGCGCGATCATCATTCCCTACAATGATATTGGCTTCGGCGGTCCCGGCGTCATCCGCCAGGGCTATTATGCCGGCGGGCGTCTCGAGACTGATGCCGGCGCCATCTTCGGGCAAGCGACCTACAATCTGACCCCGGAGATTCACCTCGTCGTCGGTGGCCGTTACAGCATCGAGCGAAAAGGCATTTCCGAACAGCTTCAGTTCGACCTCGCGCGACCCTATTCGCCCGCCAATCCCGTCGCGCCGCTCGCCCAGTGCGGAGCCGATATCCCATCGGTCCCGACCTGCCAACCGCACAAGACCTTCCGATCCTTCACGCCGAAAGTGGCGCTCGAGTATCAAATCACGCCCGACGCTTTGCTCTACGCCTCGGTTTCGCGAGGCTTCAAAAGCGGCACCTACAATGTCGGCGGCGTGCAGCCGCCCGTGAAGCCGGAGAAGGTCACGGCCTATGAAGGGGGCCTGAAATCGGAATTCCTCGATCGGCGGCTCCGCATAAATCTTGCCGGCTTTTATTATGATTACAAGGATCTCCAGGTCGGCAAGGTGGTCAACGCGTCACTCGCGCTGGAGAATGCGGCGACAGCGACGATCTACGGTGCCGAGCTCGAGTTGCGCGCGCGCCCCACGCCCGACTTAGAACTGGGTCTGACCGGCTCCTATCTCAACGCCAAGTTCGACAGTTTCATCAGTATCGATCCCGCGCGACCCGGAGGTGACGGGCGCACCGTCGACCCGGCGACCGGCGCACCGGCTTTCAACAACGCCGGCAACCGCCTGCCGCAAGCCCCCAAATGGACGGTCGACGCCATGGCACAATATACCGTGCGCTCGGACCATGGATCCTTTGCCCTTCGCGGAGAGGTCTTGTGGGTCGATAAGGTCTATTTCAGTGCCTTCAACGTTCCGCAGGTGTCGCAGCCGGCAAAGACCAAGCTCAATGCCTCGCTGATCTACACCGATCCGGGCGATCGCTGGAGCGTGACCGTCTACGGCAAGAATCTCGCCAACAAGACGTACATCTCAAACGCCTTTGTCAGCTCCAGCATCGTGGGATTTGGCGTCAACGGCTTCCTCGAGGAGCCGCGAACCTATGGCGTGACCATCGGGTATAAGTTCTAGCCGGGAATATATTCTCATGATCACGATTCCCACCGCCGAGTCCATCATCGACATTTCGATGCCCATCGAGAATGATATCGTATCGGATCCGGCGGCCTTTCGTCCACGGGTCCGATATTTCGGGCACGATGATACACGAGAACAGATGCTGGCCTTCTTCCCCGGAATGACGGCCAGCGACCTGCCCGATGGCGAGGCCTGGGCGATCGAGCATGTCGAGCTGATCACGCACAACGGCACGCATCTCGACGCACCTTACCATTTTCATTCGACGATGGATGGGGCAAGCGGGCGATCACGATCGACGAGGTTCCGCTCCACTGGTGCTGCCAACCAGGCGTCAAGCTCGATTTCCGGCATTTCCCCGATGGCTATGTGGTGACCGCCGAGGATGTTCGGGCTGAACTCGATCGGATCGGCGTCAAGCTCAGCCCGCTGACCATCGTGGTCATCAACACGCGGGCCGGTTCGGCCTACGGCACGGATGACTATGTCAACGCGGGGTGTGGAATGGGCCGCGAAGCCACGCTTCACCTGCTTGAGCGCGGTGTCCGGGTGACAGGGACCGATGCATGGTCATGGGACGCGCCGTTCACTTACACGGCGCAGAAATATGCCGAAACCGGGAATGCCGACCTGATCTGGGAGGGGCACAAAGCGGGTCGGGAAATCGGCTATTGCCATCTGGAGAAGCTGCATAATCTCGAAGCGCTTCCATCCTCCGGATTCACCGTGATGTGTTTCCCGACCAAGATCAAAGGCGCTTCGGCAGGCTGGACCCGCGCGGTCGCCGTCCTCGACGATTGAATGGAGTCTGGCCATGAGCAACAAGGTCATCATCAGCTGCGCGGTGACGGGATCGGCGCACACGCCGACGATGTCGGACGCGCTCCCGGTCACGCCCGAGGAGATCGCCGAGCAGTCGATCGCCGCCGCCGAAGCGGGCGCGGCGATCCTGCATCTCCATGCCCGCATCCCCGAGGACGGTAGGCCGACCGGCGATCCCGAGGTCTATGCCCGCTTCCTGCCCGTGATCCGGCAGCGCACCGACGCCGTCATCAACATCACGACGGGCGGTGCGGCCACCATGCCGGTCGCCGAGCGCCTCGCCGCCTCTGCGCGTTTCAAGCCCGAGCTTTGCTCGCTCAACATGGGCTCGCTCAATTTCGCCTTCTTCCCCGCCGCGAAGCGCATCGCCGACTGGAAATACGCGTGGGAGAAGGACTATGTCACCGGCTCCGACGACTATATCTTCCGCAACACCTTCCGCGATATCGAGACGATCCTCACGACGATGGCGGAGGCGGGTACCAAATTTGAGCATGAATGCTATGACGTCGGCCATCTCTACAATCTCGCCCATTTCGTCGATCGCGGCCTGGTGAAGCCACCCTTCTTCGTCCAGATGATCTTCGGCATATTGGGCGGCATCGGTGCCGATCTCGAAAATCTTCATTATATGAAGGAAACCGCCGATCGCCTCTTCGGACGCGGCAATTACCGCTGGTCGGTGCTCGCCGCGGGTAGGCACCAGATGCCCTTTCTGACGCAGGCGGCGTTGCTCGGCGGCTATGTCCGCGTCGGGCTCGAGGACAGCCTTTTCATCGAACGCGGCGTCCTTGCGGCTTCGAATGCCCAGCAGGTCGAGAAGATCAAGCGCATCCTCGCCGAAATGGGTCACGAACCCGCGAGCCCCGCCGAAGCGAGGGAAATCCTCGGTCTCAAGGGCAGTGACCGCGTCGCCTTCTGAGCCGTGCACAGGAAGCAAGCGAATGAGGGCTTCGGTCATCGACCGATTCGGCCGTCCAGACACGGCCCTTTGGCGTGCCTGAGAATCCGTATCGCCAGATGAATTCGTACCTCATCTTCATGATCCAACAACGGCACAATGCACAGCCCGTATACGCGGATGTCGACGGGGCTGCTTTCAAGGCGCGCTGTCGCCGCTCACGGCGACAGAGATGGTGCATTCACGGTCACCCGAATAGCTGATTTCCTTTGCTACTCGGCAAGGGAAAACCGTTGGCACCGCCGATTACACCGATACACCGTTTGGAAAAGCTGGATTGGAACGCCTCGCGCGCGCGCATCCGTCCCGCTGGGCGCGCTCAGCGTGACTATTCCAATGAAGTGTATGGGGTCATTTGCTCCGCCACGAGACGTCGCCGGTGCAGGCTCAACAATCCTCAATCAATGAGTGGAAGGAATAGTTCGCCAACAAATTGAATTGGACGATGAGCCCCAAGGCGCGGCAAATGGCGCCACATCAAAAAATGCCGTGGGGAGGACAGTCATGGTCACAGCCTTTAGGACAAATTTGCTTTGTGCCACCGCGCTATCGATCGCGTGTGCGCTTGCAGTGCCGGCACATGCCCAGGACGCTGCATCGCAGGGCGAAAAGCCCGAGGCGCAGGAAGGTGGCCTTGAGACAATCGTCGTCACGGCGCAGAAGCGCGAACAGAATTTGCAGGATGTTCCAGCCGCCGTTTCCGCCATAGGCGGCGAGACGCTGCGCACGCGCGGCATCACGGAGACCTCAGACTTGATGGGCGCGATCCCCAGCCTGCAAGTCACCACTCCCTATGGTCGCACCCAACCGAATTTCTCGCTGCGCGGGATTTCAGTGGCGAACGAATTTTCCGCCTCCACTGCGTCGCCGGTTGGCGTCTATGTCGATGAAGTCTATCAGAGCTTCCGGGCGAGCCATGGCCTGCAACTCTATGACATCGACCGGGTCGAGGTACTGCGCGGACCGCAAGGAACACTCTACGGTCGCAACACCACGGGTGGCGCGATCAGCTTCTTCACGCGCAAGCCGGATCTGGGAGAGGCCAATGGCTATCTGACCGCCGGCTATGCCAATTACGACACTTTCACGGTGCAGGGCGCCGCTGAAGCGACGCTGGTTCCCGACATCTTGGGCGTCCGCGTCGCCGGTACTTTTGCAAAAGGGGATGGTTGGCAGCGCAATGTACTGCCTGGGAATGAGCGCGACCTAGGGACCACCGATACGATCGGCGGTCGCATCTCGATCCGCTTCCGGCCCGATCCCGATCTCGACATCAATTTGAAGCTCTATGCCGCGAAGGACGATCCATGGGGCACCGCGCCCTATGCAGGTGGTCAACTCGCGGGCGGGCAGGATGCGCTCGGCTATTCGCGTTACGATCCGCAACCTTTCCTAGGCGGGCGGTTGCTGCGTGACAATGAGGTCGCAGTTGATCGGGTAGGTAAGAACATCAGCAAGTCGAAAGGGATAGCCCTCAACATCAAATGGGATGTCAGCGACCAATTCTCCGTCACCTCGATTACCGGCTACGACACCGGCGACTATATCAACAATCCTGATGATTGCGATGGCGGCCCAGCCGATCTCTGCTCGATCGGCCTCACGTCGACGAGCAAGAATTTCAACCAGGACCTGCGTTTCAGCTATTCGAACGACCGCCTCGATATCATTGCCGGCCTTTATTATGGCAGGGACAAGGTCAAGACGGTCAACTACCCGGACTTTTTCGGGGCGCTGAGGCCGCTGCTGCTTGGCGCCGGTCTTCCGGGCAGCTACAATAACGCCGCAATCGGAACGCCCGACGCGATCCGCTATATCCCAGCCTTTGCCGCCAATCCGGCGTTGGGGCCTGGCGATGCCGGATTCTGCGACGCGATCGAGATCAATCCCAACGGCTTCCTTGATGCACGCTCGCTGATTGCACTCCAGACCGACATCGCGATCAATAATACGGGCAATGGCGGCATGGGGGGTAGCTTTTCGGCGGGCTGCGCCGGGGCAGGCGCGCCTCCGTTCACCCCGATCCTCGGCGAACAGCGTTTTGACGTGTCGCGCCCCTCGAAGGCGATCTACGGCGACGTAACCTGGAAAGCGACCGAGCGGCTGACCGTGGCGGTGGGTGCACGCTACACCCAGGATAAGGTCAATTACCTTAACGGCAGCACTTTCCTCTATGCGCTCGACGGTACGACGCCGGTTGTCAACCTGATCCCCTACAGCAATCCATACAACCCCAATCTCGCGCCGCTTGAGCAGCGCGAAAAGGCAAACAGGCTAACCGGCCGTATCAATGTCAGCTATGAGTTCGCCGATGATATCATGGGCTATCTCCAGTACAGTCGCGGTTACCGCAGCGGCAGCTTCAACGGGCTTGCCTATCAGGGCGTCAATCAAGTCTATTATATCCAGCCTGAAAAGGTGAATGCATATGAGGCGGGGCTCAAAACCCGGCTGTTCGATCGCCGCGTCCAACTTAACCTCACGGGCTTCTACTACGAGTATTCGAATCACCAAGTAACGCAGGTGGTCGGCGCTACAACCTTCACGCGCAGCGCCAATGGTCGCCTGTTCGGTGGCGAGGCCGAACTCGCCTGGCAGGTGGCCGATACGTTGCGTTTCGATGCTTCGCTGGGCTATCTCAACAGCAAGTACAAAGGCAATGTGATCGATCCGGCAAACCCGGCCAGCCCGACATTGAACGTCAACGGCAATCCCTTCCCGAACGCGCCGGAGGTTACGTTCCAGGCCGGATTCGACTGGGATATGATCGATGACGGCACCAACAAGCTGACCTTGCGCGGTGATGCGTCCTACATGGGCAAGTACTATTTTGATCCGTTCAAGAATTATGGGCAGACACCGTGCGATACACCCCCAGCGGGATCGAACATAACGCTCGCGGGTAAGGCGATTACATGCGCAAATCCGGGCTACTGGCTCGCCAATGCGCGATTAACCTATGCGCACGACAATATGTCGGTTAGCTTGTGGGCGAAGAATCTGTTCGACAAATATTACTACACCTACGGCCTCAACATGAACGTGTTCGGCTACGATTATCTGAACCGCGGCATGCCGCGCACTTATGGCGTCGAAGCGACAGTCAAGTTCTGATCGCTGCTGCGACGGGGGCGGCGGGCATCCTCTCCCGCCCGCTGCCCCCGATTTTTTCGACCTGACTTTCAGACCGAGGAGCATCCATGATGCGTTCCACCGGCAACGGTCCCTCATTCATCGGCACGGCGTACAGAATCGAGCGCGCTGTGATCACTGAGATCGGCGCAGCTGAAAGCACCGCCCAGGCGAGCAGCGCCGAGCGGCCAGCGCGCCTCCGGACGATTTAACGTGGATGCGTCTCGGAACAGAACTGAGCTGGAACGAATTTTCGCGACCCAACGCGAAGGGACGCGTGAGCAGGTTTCGCGCAGCTACGAAGAACGCATGGACCTGCTCGGGCGCCTTGGCCGGATATTTGAGCAGCACAGAGACGAATTGGTCGATGCCGTTGCCGCCGATTTCGGCATTCGATCCCGCTACGAGACTATCCTGCTCGACCTGATGCTTGGCATATCGGAAATTAAATTTGCGCGCCGCAATCTGAAGACGTGGCTGAGGCCGCGGCGGGTGAAGACTGACATCTTCGGCCTTCCCGGTTCATCGCGCCTGGTCCCCCAGCCCCTAGGTGTGGTGGGCGTTCTCGGCACGTGGAACTATCCGCTCGGCACCATATTCGTTGGCGCGGCCGGTGCATTGGCGGCCGGCAACCGCGTGATCGCAAAGCCGAGCGAAGTTTCCGCCAACGCCGCCGAAGCCAGCGAGCGGCTTGTGCGCCGGTATTTCGCCGAAGAGGAATTCGCGATTGTCCAGGGCGGGCCCGACATGGCACAGGCGATGACGGCCCTACCTTTCGACCATATTCTCTTCACCGGTTCACCCGCGGTTGGCCGCAAAGTCTATGAAGCGGCGGCTGCCAACCTTACACCTGTTACTCTGGAACTTGGCGGCAAATGCCCTGCCATCGTGGGCAAGGGTGCATCGCTTGCACAAGTCTGTGAAAGCTTAGTGTTCGGCAAGCTGCTCAACGCCGGCCAGACCTGCATCGCCGCTGACTATGCCTTCGTCCATGTCGATCAGATGGAAAGCTTCGTCGCCGCACTCCGCGCTCAGGTTGCCAAATGCTACCCCAACGCGGCAAGCAACCCCGATTTCACCAGTATCATCAATGACCGACAGTTCGCGCGGCTCCAAGGTTTGCTCGATGATGCCGAAGCCAAGGGCGCGACGGTGCTCAACCTCTCGGACAACGGCGATGGAACGCTTCCTGAACGGCATCGGATCGTGCCGTTGGCGGTTCTCGACGTTACCGATGACATGGCGATGATGCAGGAGGAGATTTTCGGACCGATCCTGCCGATCATGCCATATCGCTCCGAAGACGAGCTCATTCGCTACGTAAACCGGCATGAGCGCCCGCTGGCGCTCTATTATTTTGGCGACGAAAGTGAGGAACGGCGCAAGATCATTTCCGAAACGCACGCTGGCGGCGTGACTCTCAACGGCACGGTCATGCACGTCTTCCAGCGCCGGCTGCCTTTCGGTGGCATCGGACAGAGCGGCATCGGTGCCTATACCGGCGTCGCCAGTTTCGAGCGCTTCACTCATTACAAGCCGGTGTTCTCTCAGCCGAAACTCAGCCTGCTTGGTCAACTTCTGCCACCCTATTCGAGCAAGACCGAAGGACTACTCAACATCTTCGAAAAGATCCTCTGACGTGGCTGCGGCGGTTGATGCTGGCATGTTGCATGACGCCGGGTCGCCAGCATGGGTCGAAT
The DNA here is from genome assembly GCF_034375205.1 of Pelagerythrobacter marinus. Lineage (NCBI taxonomy): Bacteria > Pseudomonadati > Pseudomonadota > Alphaproteobacteria > Sphingomonadales > Erythrobacteraceae > Pelagerythrobacter > Pelagerythrobacter marinus. The sequence goes on from NZ_CP139719.1 coordinate 2,607,367, forward strand.
GACAAGGGAAGCAAATGGCTGACTATGTAATTATTGGAGGTGGGTCGTCGGGCGGCGTTATCGCCAGCCGGTTGTCCGAGGACCCCGATGTCACCGTTTGCCTGCTCGAGGCAGGCGGCCCAGGCACCTCGCCGCTTGTGTCCACGCCCGGCGCTTTTGCGGCGCTGATCCAAGACTATCGGATCAATACGCTCAACTGGCGGTTCAACACCGACCCTTCAAAGGCGCTCAACGACCGCCGCCTCTACAATCCGCGCGGGAAGATGCTGGGTGGATCGAGCGGTATGAACGGGATGGTCTATATCCGCGGCGACCGGTCGGATTTCGACCACTGGGCCGAACTCGGCAACGACGGCTGGGGTTACAACGATGTCCTGCCCTATTTCCGCAAGGCTGAGAATAATGAGCGCGGTGAGGATGAGTTTCACGGCTCGTCGGGACCGCTTCACGTATCCAACGGCAAGCGCGAATTCGATGTCTATGATGCTTTCATCGAGGCGGCGACTGGACTGGACCATCAAGCCAATCCGGACTTCAATGGTGCCAGCCAGGAAGGTGTCGGCATCTATCAGTTTACCGTGAAGGACGGGAAGCGCGCCAGCGTGAAGGCGTGTTACCTTGATCCGGTGATGGGCAGGCGCGGCAACCTCCGCGTCGAAGTACATGCCCGCGTCCATCGTATCAGGTTTGAGGGCAACCGCGCGGTGGCAGTCGAGTATTCCCAGGACGGGCAGTTGAAGACGATCCCGTGCGAAAAGGAAGTCATTGTCAGCGGCGGCGCCTATAATTCGCCCCAACTGTTGATGCTTTCCGGTATCGGACCGCGTGATGAGTTGGAGAAGCATGGAATCGAAGTGATTCATGATATTCCCGGTGTCGGCCAGAATCTTCACGACCATCCTGACCTGATGCTGAGCTACCAGTCGAAGAAGCGGCTCGGGATCGCACTCAATGTCGTTGGCGCGCTCAAGACCGTGCGAGACCTATTCCAGTATCTCACGCAAAGGAAAAGCTGGCTGGCATCGCCGCCCACGGCTGCAGGCGGTTTCTTGCGATCCGCGCCGGGGCAGAACCGGGCGGATTGCCAGGTCCATGTCGTGCCGCTCGCCTATCGCGACCATGCGCGCGACTACAAGCTGATGACGAAATGGGGCTATACGATCATTCTCAATATTGGGCGCCCAAAGAGCCGCGGCTGGGTTGCCTTACATGACTCAAACCCCGAATCCGATCCCAAGATGGACCTCAATCTCTTGAGTCATCCCGACGACCTCAAGACGTTGCGCAATGCCTTCCGTGTCGTGCAGGAGATCCTGCATTCGGATCGCATGAAGGCGATGATGAAACGGCCTCTCTATCCTGACCGCTACCTTGAAACTGATGAAGAGATCGACGCCTATATCCGGGCAGAAGCCAATCATGCTTATCATCCGGTGGGAACATGCAAGATGGGCACCGACGAGATGGCGGTGGTCGACAACCGCCTGCGCGTTCACGGCCTCGCAAATATCCGCGTGGCCGATGCCTCGATCATGCCATCAGTCGTCAACGGCAACACCAATGCAACCTGCATCATGATCGGCGAGAAAGCCGCCGACATGATCCGGCACGATAATATGAGCAGCAAGAATAGCATCGCAGAATATTGAATTGGACGATTGGATCAATGCTGCAGACACAGATGCTTACGAAAAGAAGTCCGGAGAGGCCTATCGCATGTCAGTTTATTATGTGTCGACTGCGCCATTGTGGGCGAGCGCCTTAGAGGAGCGCGGCTGATGGACGTCCGTACGCAAATACGTCGCGCCGCACGTTATTTCGCCCAGCAAGAGGCTCTCGTTCACGGCCACAGGCGGTTGACTTTCTCGGAAGCCTGGTTGCGCGGCGTGAAGCTCGCAAATGCTCTTGCGGAGTGCGGCCTTCAACCGGGTGACCGGATTGCTACGCTGGAGAAGAACTCCATCGAGGCCGCCGACATCATACTGGCGGCTGCCATTGGAAACTATACGCGTGTTCCTCTCTATGCGCGCAACCGATGTGAAGCGCACGCCCATATGATCGCGAGTACCGGATCTCGGTTGGCGCTGGTCGATGAGGCATTGGCTTCGGAGTTGGCGGGGCTGGATGCCCAAGCTCCGACGCTTGAGCGGATCATTATCCGCGATCACAACTATGAGAATTGGTTGGCGACAGCCTCGGACCGGGATCCCGATCCCGTCGTCGCGCCGGAGGACTATTGTGTCATCCGCCACACCGGCGGCACGACGGGCAAACCCAAGGGCGTTGCCTATCGGCACCGTTCATGGATGACGATCTCCGCCGCATTTTTCAGCATCGGCCCCCAAGTGGCTCCAGGGGATGCCATTCTGCATGTCGGCCCGTTGTCCCATGCATCGGGCTTCCTGTTCGTGCCGGCCTGGTATTGCGGCGCCCGCAACGTGATGATGGACGGCTTCGATCCAGCGTCCTTTCTTGACACTCTCGAGCAGGAACGGATCAGCCATGCCTTTGTAGCCCCCACCATGCTCAATGCCATAGTGCATCACGACGGGGCATATGGCCGCCACTTTCCGAATTTGAAGTTTCTGCTGAGTGCTTCAGCGCCGATCTCCGAGCCGACGCTTCGCAAGTCGTGCCAGATATTCGGGAATCATGTTCTTCATTCGGGCTATGGACAGACCGAAATCCTGCCCATCGCGTCTATGGGGCCCAACGAGTGGTTCGGCGAATTTGAAGGTTCTGCCCCAATTCGGGCGGTCGGACGTCCCATGAGCGGCGCCGATATCGAAATCCGTAACGAGGACGGAAAGGTGCTGGGACCAAACGAGCCCGGCGAGATCGTCGCACGGTTCGAAAATGGCCAGATGGAGGAATTCTGGAACGATCCGGAGGAAACCGCCCGGCGCATGGAAGATGGCTGGGTCAAAACCGGCGATGTCGGCATGATCGACACAAACGGATTTTTGTATCTGCTCGATCGCAACAACGACATGATCGTGTCAGGCGGCTTCAATATCTATCCCACCGAAATCGAAAACGTAATTGCCGACCATCCCGGTGTACTCGAGGTCGCGGTCTTTGGCGTGCCCCATGAAAAATGGGGTGAAACGCCGCTTGCAATGGTGCGTGTCAAGCCCGGAGCACAAATCACGGAGACCGAGATAATAGATTTGGTGCGCCAGCGTCTGGGCTCCGCAAAAAAGCCAAGCAAGGTCGTTTTTACCGCCGAGCCACTGCCGTTGAGCAATGTCGGAAAGGTGCTTCGTTCAAAGCTTCGAGAGCCCTATTGGGCGGGCCAGGACCGGCGCATTTCGGGGGCATGACCGACGCAGCCATCCTAGCCACATCCTCTATTCCGGTGACCGCCTGCCGGCGCGCGGGAGACTGCAATGGATTATGAATACATCCTGGTTGAGCAACGCGGCCCAGCGCTTTGGGTGACCCTCAACCGGCCGGCAGCGTTGAACAGTCTGTCGTTGGCTTTGGCCGAGGAACTCGCCGCAGCGATCGAGGCAGCGGAAGCAGATGCGACGGTGCGCGCTTGCATTCTTACCGGCGCCGGACGGGCGTTTTGCGCTGGCGCGGATCTGCTCGCAATTGGCGATGGAACAGGCGGACAAACTCTCGCCGAACGCTTAAATCTGTTTCTGCCGCCGCTCGGTCAGGCTTTTAACAGGATCGAGACGTCGCGCCTTCCGATAATTGCGGCGGTCAACGGCCTTACGCTCGCCGGCGGCTTGGAACTGGTGTTGTGCTGTGATCTCGTCATTGCCGCGCACCCGGCCAGATTTGGCGACGCCCATGCAAATTACGGCCTGTTGCCCGGCGGTGGAGGGTCGGTTCGACTCCCTAGGAAGATCGGCGAAGCGCGTGCGAAACATCTGATGATGACCGGCGGGACCATCTCGGCTGCCGAGATGAAGGAAGCCGGACTCGTGACCCAACTGGTTGCTCCCGAGGATCTCATTGCGGCAGCGCAAGCGCTGGTAGAATCTCTTGCAGAAAAGAGCCGGCCAGGGCTCGCCTACATGAAGCAGCTAGTCCGCGCTGCGCAGGATAGCTCGCTCGAAGTCGGGCTGCGTCAGGAACTCGAAACCATGGCTGCTTACGCCTTGTCCAACGACATTGTCGAAGGACTGGCGGCATTCCGGGAGAAGCGGAAGCCCGATTTTTCCGACCGGTGAGACCTGATCGGATGCGGAACACATTGGAAGAATGGATCAACGAATGACCGACATATTCGTCATGGGGGTTGGGATGACCCCGTTCGGAAAACAGTTCGACAAGAGCCTGAAAATGCTCTGCGCCGAAGCTTCGTCGCAGGCCTTTTCCGACGCAGGATGCACCGCCGGCGATGTCGAAGCCATCTTCTTCGGCAATTGCGTCCAGGGGCATATGGAGGGCCAGGACATGATCCGCGGCGAAATCGTGGCGCGAGCGATGGGCATCTCAAGCGTTCCCGTGGTGAATGTCGAAAACGCATGTGCGACGGCTTCCACGGCCTTGCACATGGCCGCCGCCTATGTTCGATCGGGGGCAGCGGATGTCGTACTCGCGCTCGGCGCGGAGAAGATGTACTCGCCCGACAAGGCGCTCATGTTCAGTGCATTCGATGGCGCTTGGGACGTGCATGAAACCGAGTCGGGCCGCGCGCAGCTGCTGGCCATGGGCAATGGCGTCGATGTTCCGGAAGGAACGACATCGAGTCAGCCTTACAGCGTTTTCATGGATGTATACGCCGCGATGGCACGCGCGCACATGAAGACCTACGGCTCGACGCAAGCGCAAATCGCGGCCGTCTCGGCGAAAAATCACATGCATTCGACGCGCAATCTGCTTGCCCAGTATCGCCTCCCATATACCGTCGAAAGTGTACTCGCTGCGCCTCCGATCGTTTACCCGTTCACACTGCCGATGTGCTCCCCGATCAGCGACGGCGCCGCCGCTGCGATCATCTGCAGCGAAGCCGGTCGGCGCAAACTGTCGGCAGCCCCGGACAGGGCGCTAAGAATCCTGGCGTCTGTGCTGCAAACCGGCGCCGCGCGCGATCCCTTTGATTATGACCACCATGTCAGCCGCCTTGCGGCGAACCGGGCCTATGCGATGGCCGGCGTGGGGCCAGAAGATATTGGCGTCGCGGAGGTGCATGACGCCACGGCGGTTGGCGAGATCATTGAAATCGAGGCGCTCGGCCTGACGCCGCCTGGCGAGGGCGGACTCGCGGCAGAGCGCGGTGAGACGGCGCTGGGTGGGCGTATTCCGGTAAACACGTCGGGCGGGCTTGAATGCAAGGGACATCCGATCGGCGCCACCGGGCTCGGCCAAATCTACGAGCTTGCGCTGCAATTGCGCGGCGAGGCGGAAGATCGACAGGTTCCGAATGCCCGGTTCGCGATCGCGCAGAACGGCGGAGGTGTCATCGGGGTGGAAGAGGCGGTGGTCGCCGTCACGATCCTGGGCCGGTAGTTGTCAGAGCGCGCCTAGGGAAACACGGGGTCACGATATGAACTTTGAGCTGTCCGATGAACAACGCATGGCGGTGGAAACCGTCCGCCGCTTTCTCGACAACAAGCTTGAGCCGGAAATCCGCCGGCATGGGGAGCGATTCATCCCCAAACCGCTCATGAAGGAATGGACTCAAGCACTGACCGGCTATGGCCATATTACCGCACCGCATCAGGAGCAATGGGGCGGGCTTGATATGGGATGGCTCACTCATCTGCTCATTTTCGAGGAGATCGCCTATTCCTCGCTCGATGTGGCCATACCCGGCTTCATCAACGCGGTTGGCGCAGAACTCATCCGCCGCTTCGCCCCGGAGACGATCAAGCAACGCTATCTTGCCGACCTCGTCGCGGCCGAGAAGTTCGTTTCGCTCGGCATCTCGGAGCCCGATGTCGGCTCGGACGTCGCCGCCATCAAGACACGCGCCGTACGAGACGGCGATTTCTGGGTCATCAATGGCGAAAAGACCTGGATCACCAACGGAGCCTACTCGGACATCTTCATCTGTACGTGCAAGACTGGCGAAAATGAAGTCACTCACATCCTGGTCGATCGTGACGAGAGTGAGTATGAGGTGCGCGATATCCAGAAGATGGCGCTCAACGGCCAATCGACTGCACAGATATTCCTGTCCGATTGCCGCGTACCGGTGGCAAACACGATCGGCCGGGTCGGCGATGGATTGCGCAATACGTTGCAAGTGTTCGAGATTGCCCGCTGCCATATGGCGATGTGGAGTATCGGCATCGCACGGCGAGCAATGGATGAGGCGATCGCGTACGCTCGCGATCGCGCGCAGCATGGCAAGAAGATCGCCGGCCATCAGCTGATCGCCGACAAGATCGCCATCATGGCGACCAAGATCGACGCAGCCCGTCTGTTGACGCACCGGGCAATATCCCTCGTCCAGGCGGGCACGCGCGCAGAGACGGAATGCTCGATGGCCAAGTGGTACGCCACCGAAATGGCGATCGAAGCGACGCGCGATGCGCTTCAGATCCATGGCGGCAACGGCGTCACCCGCGAATTCATCGTTGAGCGGCTGGTGCGTGAGGCGATCATTTGCCCCATCCCCGATGGCACGACGGAGATTCAAAAGCTTGTTGTTTCGCGCGCCCTGACCGGCATTCAAGCCTTTCGGTAAGGCTCAGACGAAAACGACAGCGTCGACGGAAATGGAGCCGCGTGCCTGACTCGCACAGGATCAAATGCGCAGATGCGTCGCTCAGGTAAAAGAGGCAGACAAGCGATGGACGAAGAGCTTCGTTTCGATGGCAGGGTAGTGGTTGTGACCGGAGCCGGAGGCGGACTTGGGCGCCAGTACGCGCTGATGTTTGGCGGGCGCGGAGCCAAGGTGGTGGTGAATGATCTGGGTGGCGACGAGAAAGGGAGCGGCAGCTGCTCCACAGCCGCTGACAATGTGGTCGACGAAATTCGAGCCACGGGCGGTCAGGCGGTGGCAAATTATGCGTCGGTCGAGGAGGGCGCGCTGATCATCCAAGCCGCGGTTGACAACTTCGGAACCGTTGACGTCGTCATCAACAATGCCGGCATCCTGCGCGATGTGAGCTTCCACAAAATGACCGACGAAGACTGGACACTGCTTCAGCGGGTCCATCTGAATGGGACGCGGGCAGTGACGCAGGCAGCATGGCCGATACTGCGCGACAAGGGCTATGGCCGCATCGTCATGACCACGTCTGCAGCCGCAATCTACGGCAACTTCGGTCAGGCCAACTATGCCGCAGCCAAGCTCGGAATATTGGGGCTTGCGAACGCGCTGGCGGAGGAGGGGCGGTCCAGAAACATCCAGGTTAATACGATCGCCCCAATCGCCGCATCGCGTATGACCGCGACTGCCTTTCCACAAGAGTTTCTCGCCAATCTCAGAGCGGAAGCGATCAGTCCATTGGTCGGTTGGCTTGCGCACGAGAATTGCAGCGAAACCAAAGGGCTTTTTGAAGTTGGAGCCGGCTATATCGCCAAGCTTAGGTGGGAGCGCGCGCTTGGGCACGCCTTCGGAGCGGACAGGGCGTTCACGCTCGATGATGTCGCCCGGCACTGGGGTAGAATTGTCGACTTCACGGATGCCGAGCACCCGCTCGGGCTGAATGACAGCCTTGAGGCGGTAGAACGGGCGCTGAGAGCGTAATCAACCCGATGAATTACCATGATATTTTTGAGCGGCCGTCGGGCTGCCGATGGCGTCGTGCTGCCGCCAGATATCGATGAGCAGCAGGAATAGTTCTGCAGCGAATTGAATTGGACGACGGCCCTCAAATGCCGCCAAACGGCATGAACTACACAATATCTCCTGGGAAGAGAGGATCAGCCATGAGAGGATGTCTATTGGCTTCTGCCGCGTTGTTGTGCTCGGGAACAGCATTTGCCCAGGAAGCAACGCCCCAGGCGAACGACCAAACCGGGAGCGCCACGGAAGCGCTGGCTGAGGACATTGTCGTTACCGCCACCAAAAAGGGCTATGGCGAAAGCGTGCAGAAAGTACCGATGGCGGTCACGGCTTTTGGTGAAGCGCAGCTGGATGCCAAGTTCGTCCAGAATCTTCAAAGTCTGAGCTACGACGTTCCCAACGTCCAGCTCGAGGATGTGGGTACGGCACCGGGCTATGCCAATTTCACTATCCGGGGCCTCGGCATCAACAGCACGATCCCATCGATCGACCCCACCGTAGGCGTTTTCACTGACGGTATTTACCTCGGCATCAACGCTGGTGTCGTGCTGGACAACTTCGACCTTGAGGGGATCGAAGTTCTGCGTGGACCGCAAGGCTTGCTTTTCGGTCGCAACGTTACCGGCGGTGCCGTGGTTGTGCGGACCACGCGGCCCAGCTTCGATTTTGGAGCCAAAGCCAAGCTATCCATTGAAACGGGACTGAAAAAGACCGTAAGCGGCACGGTTACCGGACCTATCGTCGATGACGTTTTGGCTGCCAAATTGGCCGTCTACTACAGCGACGACAATGGCTGGTTTCGCAACCGCTTCGACAATCGCAGCTTCGGTAAATCACATGACCTTATCATTCGCCCGGCACTTTCGCTCAAGGGTGGCGACCGCTTCCGAATGGATCTCCGCTATGAGCATGGCGATGTCGAAAGCGATGGAGCCCCTGTCCAGAGTCACGCGCTGTTTCCCGCGACAGCTTCAGGTTTTCGATCAATTTCCCAGGTTTCTATGATGCCAAATGGGACCAGGCGATCGTGGAAACCAACATCGATGTCGGTCTGGGCGAAGGCGTCTTCACCAACATCGCTGGCTATCGGAAATTCCGATCCTCCGCGGGCGCTGATATCGATGGAACACCACAGTCCTTCTTTCATGCCTTTTTCGAAATCGACCAGGATCAACTCAGCGACGAACTTCGTTATGCCGGAAGGTTCGGTGACGTCGAATTGACAACCGGTCTATACTATTTTTCCCAGGATCTTCGTTACGCCGAGCTGCGGAATCTTTTGGGCGGTGCTCGGATCGTTTCCGGTGGGGGTACGCAAGACCAGACAACATGGGGCATTTTTGCTTCGACCGACTGGCATTTCACCGATACGCTGACCTTGAATCTCGGCGCGCGGTATAGTTGGGAACGCAAAGCCGTTCGGGTCTCGGCCTTACGCGCAAATGGTTGCAATCTAGACACGCTGATCTGTGCAACCAATTTCGCCGACGCGGCAAAATGGCGAGGGTTTACGCCGAAAATCGGCCTTCAGTGGAAGCCGGATGACGACACGCAGATTTATGGCCTTTACACGCGCGGGTTCCGCAGCGGCGGATATAATTTGCGCAACACCGATCCCGCTGTGCCGCCGGGGCCATTCAATCAAGAGACCCAGGACAGTTTCGAACTCGGCGCCAAGAAGCAATTCGGGCGCCACCGGATCAACCTGGCGGCCTTCTACAATCGCATGAAGGACCTGCAGCGCGAGATCAACCTGCCCGGACCGCTTGGCGTCAGCCAGGTCATACGGAACACCGCCGACGCCACAATCAAAGGCGTCGAGGCCGAGGGGCAGTTTTTTCTTTTGTCCAACCTCGTGATTTCGGGTCAGCTCGGCTACGTGAATGGCCAGTATCGCAACGTCCAGTTCGACCTCAGCGGTGATGGCGTCATCAACGATGTGGATCGTGCGCTCAAATTGCCAAGGCTGTCGCCATGGACCTATGGCGTGGGGCTGACTTATGATCAGCAGCTTGGCGAATTGGGGACAGCAACGGCGCGTGTCAGCTTCACGCATCGCGACAAGGCGGCATTCACCGACAACAACGTCGGCTTCCTTCAGGGCGCCGATATGCTCGATGCGAGCCTCACATTGGCGACCGACAACAAGCACTGGCGCTTCTCCATCTATGGCCGAAACCTCCTGAATGAGGTGACGATTGGCGGCGATACACCTTTGCCGGCGGCCTTCGGGGGCACGGGTGCAAGCCTTTCACCGCTAAACAGGGGGCGCGTCATCGGCGGAGAAGTGGCGATTAGCTTCTAGGCCATTTTCGAGGCGAGTGGAATCACCCGCCAACTCGGAAAATGCCCAAGATCAATTTGCTAGAGCATTTCCTGCCGGAAAGCCGGTTCCCACTTCTGCGCGAAATGCTCTAGCTGATCGCGACGGATGCAGCGGATTTCCGATCGCACCCCGCCCCCTTGCCGTTAATCCGATGGTGCGGTGCGCCATGCCTGACGAACAAGGCTGACGAGCGCACGGCCAGCCGGTTTTACCTGCCAGCGGCTACGCACAGCATAACAAAGCGTCAATGGATCGAATAAACCGATTCCCTCCAAGGCCACGAAATTGGCGCGAAACCATGAGTTCTCGGTGAACTGTTTTGCAACCATCCCGATAGCATCGGATGTGGCAACGATCCGTCGAACCAATTGAAAATAGTCTGTCATGTGGATCCAGTCAGCGGGACGCTTACCGCTTTTTTCGTACATCTGCTGAATGATCGATGTGTAGGGTTCGGAAGATGAGGGCACTACGAATTCGAACTGGACCAGCGGCTCCTTGCTGGTCGGGTTTATCCCCAGAATGGGATGATTGTTCCGCACAAAAGGCAGTATTTCGATCGAGGCGACCCGCTCGCACTTGAATTCCGGCCAGCGTGCAAAGGCCGCTTCAAGTCCAAAGGCGACATCGATATCGCCGCGCGACAGGAGTCGCACGCCCCTTTCGCTGTTGCCCGAAACGACTTCGACGCGCACTGCCGGATGGCGCCGCAGCAAAGAAACCAGAGGTTGGGTGAGCAACCAGTCGATTGACCCTGGGAACAGTCCGATTCGAAGCGGGCCCGCATAGGCGTCGGCGCGGCGGGCTGTATCTCCGAGTAGTTCAGCTGCGTCGGCAAGCAAGCGCGCTGCGCGATCGATAAATTCGCGTCCCTCCTCTGTCGGCATCGCGCCCCGTGAGGTCCGATGGAAAAGGGAATAGCCAAGATACCGTTCGAGTTCAGCGACACTCTTGGTCACCGCCGACTGCGTGACACCAACCGCATCCGCTGCCCTGGAGAAGGAACGAAGCTGACCAACCGCGACGGCATGCTTGAGGCGAGAATCGAGCATGGACATGCCCCACAGGAATAATTGCTCCAGAGAATGAATTAGGCGAATCAAGGTCATTTTGCCAATCTTACTTTCGACACTGCCGCCCAGCACGACTGCAACCCGTCTCGAAATCTGGAGCGGCGAAACGGCCTGGATCAAAGCGCCAAGGTCTCAGACGCAGGTATGCCTGAATGACGAAAACTGGTCCGCTTGCAGGCCTCAAAATACTCGAAATTGCGGGCATCGGCCCGGCGCCGTTTTGCGGAATGCTGTTGGCCGACCTTGGCGCCGATGTCGTCGTCATTGAACGCGTAAGCCCTAACTCCGAAAATATCGATCTTGGCAGCGGCGCCATTGTGAACCGCGGGAAACGTGTAATTGCCTTGGATCTGAAGTCCCCCGAAGGCGTCGCGCATGTCCTGGATCTCGTCCAAAGGGGCGATGTACTGATCGAAGGCATGCGGCCTGGGGTGATGGAGAGGCTCGGCCTTGGTCCCGAGGTTTGCCTAGCGCGTAACCCCCGCCTTGTATTCGGTCGCATGACGGGTTGGGGGCAGCAGGGACCTCTCGCCCAAGCGGCCGGCCATGACATCAACTATATCGCGCTGTCAGGAGCCCTTTGGTATGCTGGGCATCCTGGTGAACCGCCAATGGCGCCGCCAAGCCTGGTAGGCGATATTGGGGGTGGAGCGCTTTATTTGGCCATCGGCGTCCTCGCAGCGGCAATGCACGCCCGGGATACCGGGAATGGGCAAGTGGTTGACGCCGCGATCGTCGATGGGAGCGCTCACATGATGAACTTGCTCCTGAGCCTGAAGGCCGCCGGCCAGGTTGCCAGCATACGCGGCTGCAGCATCCTTGACGGCCCTCACTGGTACTCGACCTATCGGTGCGCCGACGGGAATTTCATCTCAGTCGGATCACTCGAGCCCAAGTTCTATGCGCTGCTTTGCAAAAAGCTGGGGTTGGCCGGCGATAGCAGTTTTGACGACGGCTATGATCGTGATGCCTGGCCCGAGCTCAAGCAGCGTTTTAGCGAGATATTCGCCATGCGGACACGGGAAGAATGGCGCGCACTGCTGGAAGGCAGCGATGCCTGCTTTGCCCCCGTGCTTGATCCGGACGAAGCGGCGCGCCATCCTCATATGGCAGCGCGAGGCGTCTATCGGGAGATCGACAATATCCTTCAGGCAATGCCGGCGCCACGTTTTTCGGGCTCGTCACTACCGATCCCCGGACCGATCCCGCTGCATCATGAAGATCCGAGTACAATTCGGCGGGGCTGGAGCAAACCGGACCGCTGCGGGATTACCGCCAGAACCGACTGTTGCGAGTAGTCGGTTGGCATGGTGGGCGGCCAGCGGCCCGACACGAACGGTGATTTCATAACTATGAACCAATGCGACGCTCCGCTTCGCTGCATTCAAATCAAAGGAGACAACGACACACAGGCACGTCAAACTATCCGATGATTCCTGTACGCCACGCCGGAACGGCGATTGCGGACGTGTCCACGGGACGTTGTTCGCATCGTGATTCGCTCGGCGCTTGAAATCAATGCTCGCCCCGGATGTGACGACGCCGATGGGATTTCCACTGCGGCGGCCACGGCCAATGTCCTGGCGTGAGGGCTTCGGTCATCGACCGATTCGACCGTCCGAATGCGGTCTTTTGGCGCGCCTGAGAATCCGCATCAGAGTTGAGTGCGCGTTGTTCGGGAATCTCATTTAAATATTTGGGGTATCCGGAATTTCTGGTTGATAAAATGCCAAAGATGTAAAGAAGAAAATCTTTCTCAGCGGATTATCTGATTGATCCTCTTCAGCCTACTCTACTGCCAATTTTCTGTTTCCACCTTCGCCTGAGTCTTCATAGCGATGCTGACTAGGGAGGACAGCGAGAGCTGGGCAAGCGTCAAAGCGGTTCTGGTTCATGCGCAATCCGAACACCTGCACAACATTCCTCTTGTAAGAAACCGATCAAATTCTCTAGGTGCCCATACTCGGGTATACAGACAATCGTGCGGCTATGTTTCTCCTGCCGGATCAGCCCTACCTTGGCCATGCGCGCAAGGTGATGTGATAGCGTCGAAGCAGGAATACCCAGCCCCTTCTGGATATCTCCGACCGAAGCCCCATCATGGCCAGCTTTGACCAGAAAGCGGAACACGGACAGTCGGTGACTATTCCCTAGCTCAGCTAAGCTGGCTGCAACCTTTTCGTGATCCATAGCACGCCCCAATAATTCGATGTTTCTAGAATTATAGTTGACAGGTCGGATAAACGCAAGTAGGCCGCGTACATCATTTCGACAATACTAGAAATATAGGAGTAATATTGAATGTCATCTCAACTCCAAGACGCTCTAGGCATGTTCGCCTTTCTCGCTATCGAGCTATCGGTTTTATTCATTGGCATTAGCTTGCTGGTCGGAGTTCTTCAACGTCACATCCCACCATCCAAGGTGGAAGCGTTACTGACTTCCAGTGGGAAGCGAGGCTATTTTCTTGCTGCTGGTTTAGGAGCTATAACGCCCTTCTGTAGTTGCTCGACTATCCCCATGTTGAAAGGGTTGATTCGGGCACGGGCCGGTTTTGGGCCGATGATGGTGTTTCTTTTCTCATCTCCGTTGCTGAATCCTATCGTCGTCGGCCTGCTGGTTGCCACGTTTGGATGGACACTTACTGCTATCTATGTGCTCGCCGCTTTGGTGGTCGCGGTAGGTGCCGGATGGCTGCTTCACACGCTTGGCTTCGAGCGTTATGTGCGCCGGACGGCGACACAAGAGAGCAGTGGATGTAGTTCATCAGCAAGCCCGTGCAGTGCTACATCGACCGCATCGAGTTGCGGCACCAACAGCTGCGACACCACTCCGAAGACGGCTTCTTGCGGGGCTGATAGGAAGACAACAGTCTCTACGTCTAGCGAATGCTGTGACAGTCAACCCACTGTCACGGTTAAGAAAGAAGGGAAGTACAGTGGTGTGTGGCGGGAAGCTTGGTCGGACTTTATCGATGTGTTGCCTTACCTGCTCATCGGTATTGCGATTGGCAGCGTGATCTATGGTTTCATGCCCACTGACTTATTGGAGCAGTATGCAGGCCCAGATAATCCCTTTGCCATTCCAGTTGCCGCTGTCATCGGCGTGCCGTTGTATATTCGCGCTGAAGCCGTCATACCTCTGGCAGCGGCTCTGATGGCCAAAGGCGTGGGTGCCGGGACGGTGCTAGCGTTGATCATCGGCAGTGCCGGAGCCAGCCTGACTGAGCTCATTCTGTTGCGCTCTTTGTTCACGCTGAAGCTTTTAGCGGCGTTTTTAGCAGTCATTTTTGCTATGGCGATGATTGCCGGTTACGCCACCTACCTGTTTTTCTGATCAAGGCGGGAGATGATTAATTCGTTAAGCCTTCCTGGGTACCAGTTGGTGGATTCTGATGAGCAGAATGAAGACATACATTTTCGGCTTGAAGCACCTACACCAGTAGCCTGCGAGGGGTGCGGCGTGCAGGGTGAGTTCGTACGGTTCGGCAAGCGTGACGTTCCCTATCGTGATCTGCCCATCCACGGCAAGCGGGTCACTCTCTGGGTGGTCCGCCGCCGATACACCTGCCGGGCCTGCAAGACAACATTCAGGCCCCAGCTACCAGAGATGGTGGACGGATTCCGTATGACACTGCGGCTGCATGAGTACGTGGAGAAGGAATCCTTCAACCACCCCTACACCTTTGTGGCGGCACAGACCGGCCTGGACGAGAAGACGGTGCGCGACATCTTCAACGCCCGCGCCGAGTTCCTGGGGCGCTGGCACCGCTTCGAGACGCCCCGCATCCTGGGCATTGACGAGCTATACCTGAACAAGCGCTACCGCTGCATTCTGACCAACATTGAGGAGCGAACCCTGCTCGACCTGCTGGCCACCCGCCGCCAGGACGTGGTGACCAACTACCTGATGAAGCTGAAAGACCGGCAGAAGGTCGAGATCGTCAGCATGGACATGTGGAACCCCTACCGGGCAGCGGTCAAGGCTGTGCTGCCCCAGGCCCGTATCGTGGTCGATAAGTTCCATGTGGTGCGCATGGCCAACGATGCCCTAGAGAGAGTGCGCAAGGGCCTCAGAAAGGAGCTGAAACCGTCCCAGAGCCGGACTCTCAAGGGAGACCGGAAAATCCTGCTGAAACGCGCTCACGAAGTCTCAGACCGGGAGCGCCTCATCATGGAGACCTGGACAGGCGCGTTCCCGCAACTGCTGGCCGCCTACGAGCACAAGGAGCGCTTCTACGGCATCTGGGACGCCACCACACGGCTCCAGGCAGAAGCCGCCCTGGACGAGTGGATAGCCACCATCCCGAAGGGCCAAAAGGAAGTCTGGAGCGATCTGGTCAGGGCAGTGGGAAACTGGCGCGAAGAGACCATGACCTACTTCGAGACGGACATGCCCGTCACCAACGCTTACACGGAGTCCATCAACCGACTGGCCAAGGACAAGAACCGTGAAGGGCGCGGTTACTCCTTCGAGGTGATGCGGGCACGAATGCTCTACACCACGAAGCACAAGAAGAAGGCACCGACTGCGAAGGTCTCTCCTTTCTACAAGAAAACCATCGGTTACGGACTGCCGGACTTCGCAGAGGAACTCAACTACGGAGTCGATCTATCAACCATCTGAGGGTGGTATCAGATTGATGGGGTGAAGGTGCCCCATCAACCATTAAATCCGTATACCCTAGTTTTGAACATGGTATTTTCTCCGTGGGCTCTATGCCCTTCACGCCGACATAATGGCTTGGATCTCCGAATCCCGGCCGAGCAGCCTGGCCAACGGACGCATTACGCCGACCGGGCGTGCTCGGAGCAATCCAAGCCGCTATCGTCGCTCCGACGAAAATGATTTCGCGCCTGACCAATCCCATGAGCCAGGCAAGAGCGACTCGCTCCGGTCGGTCTCCTGGTTTGCGGGTCATCGCTTGAATACACCTTCCCGAACAAATCATTAGGTTCAGTGGCTGCGGAGTGACCCGCCTGTATTTCTCGCTCGCCGCTTACAGTTGCAGGGACAGCCGCAGATTTGACCTTGGAAGGCCTCACTGTGTTCCCGTTACCGGTGCGAATTTACGCTGAATGCGCGCAACGTAGCATCCAGCTAGCTTGTTGTATCGGTTCGTACCTTAAAAAAGAAGGGGCGAAGGGATCATATGCGTCGAACGGTGCGGAAACATCGTCAATCCCCGCCGATGACCATCCAGTCCCGTCCCATTTCGAATGCGCGAATTGAGCTCGTCCCGAGCAGCTGCGCAATAAGCTCGGCAGATTCGACGAGCCGTGGGCCGGGCCGATTGAAATAATGATGGCCATCGACGGCGAAGACCTTTCCTTTGCGAACCGCGGTAAGGTCCTTCCAACCGGAGCGGTCGACGAGCGAACCGAGATCGGCGAGTGTCTTCGGCAATTGATATCCGCAGGGCATAGCGACGATCAGCTCGGGATCGGCGGCGATCAAGTCGTCCCATTCCAGCCACGGGGAATGTTCACCGGCTCGCGCGAATAACGGACGACCGCCGGCCGCCTCGATCAGTTCGGGCACCCAGTTTCCTGCCGCCATCAGCGGATCGATCCATTCGATCGCGGCGACGCTTGGACGATCTATCCTCCGCCCTCGGTTTTCGGCCAGCCCTGCCATGCGCCGTCTCAAGCCGTCGACCACCGAAGATGTCCGCTCGGACAATCCCGCCGCTTCGGCGACCTTGGCGAAATCGCCCCACACATCCTCCAGCGTGTCGGGCGCCAGCGAGAGCAGGACCGGTGCGGTTCCGGTCCACTCGCTCAGTGCCTCCTCCAGATCGGCAGGGGTAACCGCGCAGACCGCGCATTGCGACTGCGTCAGGATGAGGTCGGGCCGCAGGTCGCGCAGCAGCGCGGTGTCGACCTCGTATACCGACAGACCCTGCCGCACGATTCCCTGAACCCGGTCGTCGATCTGGCACGACGTCAATCCCTTCTCCAGCTTGGTGGACGTGACGACCGGCAACCCCTTTACGGATGGCGGATAGTCGCATTCGTGAGAGCGACCTACGAGGTTCTGTCCCAACCCGAGCGCGACGGCGATCTCGGTCGCGCTCGGCAGGAGAGACACTATCCGCGGATGCGCCATGTCAGGCGAGCCGCAGCCGCGGCGTGGGTCCGAAGAGTTTTGGAGCGGTGCTGGTAAGGATCCAGTAGGCGCCCGAAAGTCCTGCGAACCACAGTGCATCGTTCGCGAAGATCTGCCCCACGATCGGCATCGCGAAGGTCTCGGTTCCGCCTACGACCAAAGTGAGCCCGAAGAGCGCAGCCTCGTAGACGAAGAATCCGATCAGAAAGGCACTCAGCGTCCGAAACGAACTCAGCTCGTCACGTTCGCCCATGACGGCGGCACCTGCAAGCATTGCCAGAACCGATGCGATGCCGAGCGCACCGCCCCAAGCGAACGCATAACCCGTATGCGGGTAGCCGAGAACGGTGAACCCCAGCACCTGGTTGGTCGCCCAGATCGCGAGGATCGTCGCCAGCGCGAGCGAGCGGTGCATGGTCGCGGCGGTCACGATCGCCAGAGCCACGAACGGCATCATGCAGGCGGCGGCCAGCGATCCGCCCACGGTCGCCAAGGCGAGTGTGACAGGCCATGCGAACCTAGCAGCCTCCGACTGCGCCGTGATTTCATCCGTCATCGAAATTCTCCCTAGAAGCGTGCGCGCGCGCCGACGGCGAACGAGCGTCCCGGCGTCGCGAAGCTGAAGACATCCTCGTAGTCGGCGGCCGTCAGGTTCTCGACCCGGCCGAACAGCTCGACATTATCCATGACCCTCACGTCGGCGGCGACGTTCAGCAGCAGGTAGTCGTCCAGTTGCACGCGAACCGGCACGAAGGAGGGATCGATGAAGGCGCTGTCGATCGTCTCGCCATTGTAGCGCGCGACGAGCGTGACCCCTCCCGCATCCCCGGGAACGCGCCAGTCGACGGCCAGACTGGCGGTATGCGAGGGCCGACGTACCTCGCGCGTGCCATTCTCGCGGGAACGCAGATAGGTGTAGGCTCCATTGACGCGCCAGGCCTCGCCCAAGCGCGCCTCGCCGGACACTTCGACACCGTTTCTTTCAGAGACGGTGTCGCGATTGCTGGGGCTGGCGACGAAGTTCGGGGGCGGAAAGGAAGTGAAGATCTCGTCGTCCAGTTCGCTTTCGAAATAGGTGACCCCAATCGAAGCGCGCTCACCGAACAGCGATTGGTCTATCCCGATCTCCCATCCGCTCGACTTCTCGGGCCTCAAGTCGGGATTGCCTATAAAGCGACCGTCGACGAAACCGTAGAGTTCGTAGAACGAGGGGTTCTTCACCCCCGATCCTGCTGCCCCGCGCACCCGCGTAGCCGCAGCGATCCGATAGCTCGCCTGAAGTCTGTAGGTCGTCGTATCGGCGAACTGGTCGTTCCAGTCCCTGCGAATCGAGGCGGACGCGCTCGCCCGGTCTCCCAGATCGATCGCATACTGGCCGACGAGGCCGATATTGTCGATCTGCCGACGACCGGTAAATGCGAAGCCGGTCGGATCGGTGTTACGGAACCGTTCGCGTTCGACGTCGAGAGCCGCCGTGACCCGGTGTGTGAGACCGCCAGCTTCGATACGCAACGTCGTATCGTAGGACCCTTTCAGCCTCTGCCCTTCACTGCCGTAGCTGCGTCCAGTCGAAGCGAAACCGTCGCGCCGGGTGTCCGCGATCTGTGCCGACAGCGCATGGGTCCAACGATCGTCGAGCAGGTCCACCTCGCCCCGCACCAGCGCGTAGACAGCCTCGTTCTGGAAACGGTTGCCGGGGCTATCGACCTGGAATCCGAACGTCGGGCTTGCCGGATCGGAATCGCTGTCGTTGAATTCGGCATCGGTGCGTGCGTAGCGCAATACGCCGGTAAGGCGTGCATCGGACGTAGGCGCGAACGTCGTCTTGAGAGACACCGCACCGCTGTCGTTCGCAAGGTCGCGCGTGCCGCCGCGGGCGCCTGGCGTGCCATCGGTGGTGTTGAGCGTGGCGGACAGCGCATAGTCGAGATCGCCGCTATATCCGGCGATCCGGGCAGCACCGTTCAGCGTGCCGAACGAACCGGCTTCGATACGCGCGGCCGCCCCGGGAGCATCGCGGCCGCCGAGCGTGATGTACTGGATGACGCCGCCGATCGCGTCCGATCCGTAGATCGCGCTCTGCTGCCCGCGCAGCACCTCGATCCGCGCCGCCTCGTCGGCGATGAGCGTTCCGAAATCGAATTCGCCAGCGTAGGGGTCGGACACCTCGATCCCATCGATCAGGACGAGCGTATGATTGGCTTCGGCCCCTCGCAGCCGGATCTGCGTCTGGCCGGGAACCCGCCCGACCGCGACACCCGGGACGTCGCGCAGCACGTCGGACACCTCGCGCACTTGCCGCCGATCGAGGACCTGCTGGTCGAGGATCGTGACCGATCCGCCAACCTGATCGATCGGCACGGGATCGGTCGCGCGGTTCCCGGTAACGACGATCGAGGTCGTGGAGGTTTCAGGATCGGCATCGGGATCGATCGTTTGCGCGAGCGCCGGACTTGTCAGGAATGCGGAAGACAGAAGCAATAAATGAACGTATTTCATAGACACGAATTTCCAGGGCGCCAGGCGACTTGGCCGGAGCGTCCGCGCAAACGCGGTCGACGAGACTGCCAGGGGACGGACGCGTGCATCCCCCGGCGGTCCTGCCGATGCGGCTCCAACCGCTACTCGTCGCCCAGACGAAATTCGTTTCGCGCCCGGCCAATCCCATGAGCCCGGCAAGAGCGACACGCACCGGTCGGTCTCCTGGCTCACGGGTCACTGCACGCGACATACCTTCCCAGACGGACATCGCCGCCCAGTGGTCGTGGAGCGAACCCCACTCATGTCACGCGCTCGCCGCTTACAGTTGCAGGGACAGCCGCAGAATTGGCCCGGCAAGACCTCACTGCGTTCCCGTTACCGGCACGCACTATCGGCGAGCGATTTCGCCGACGCTGGACGCTCTAGACTTCACCCGAATGTTCGGCAAGCATGAGCTTGCATAGTCGAGCGACCAATCAGCGCGCTCACTCGGGAGCTTGAAGAACGGATGGCTGGAAGAACTATCGGTGCTGTAACGGCGGACTTAAGTTGGTAATGTTGCCCGGACCAAAGTGGGAAACGCCATTGGAGGCCAGAACCTGGCTCATCGAACAGCGCCGCGTATTGAAGTGGTCCCATAAGGACGTGGAGAAAGCCTTTTTTTCATGCGCGGTCAAAAGTGATCTTTATATTGGACCCGGCGGAGGCAGCAGATTTGATCGGGCTACGGAAAAGCGCGTGGCTCGATTCGAACGGGAAGGCGACGCTATCCCGGATTGGATGTTCTGGATGCCTCTTGTCGTTCAGCACGCGCAGGTCGCGTATGAAGATCGCTGGGACTGGGAACGCGAGAACATCCCGCAACACAGCGATGTCAGGCGCGAGCGCGAAGAAGAGGAGTATTACGCTCGGCTGTTCGAGCTCAACGATCAGGAGATCGCTCTCTTGTCTCGCTTTCGAGAAATGGACCGCGACGAGCGCGAGGTTCTCGGGGCGATGCTTGAACCACAAACCTTTTGCAAAATCAGAGCTTCACTGGCGCGAAACTCCAACGGCTCGAAACTCTAAGCGGGCCATTCGCTTCAAGGTAGTTTCGAGCAGCCGGCGCACGGCGATCAGTCTGTGTCATCCGGCCAATCGTCATAGCTGTCCGGCAGATGGCTCAGATCCTCAGGCGGGGTCATGAACTCTTCTCGCTCCATCTTCGTCATCATGTCGGTCCGGATGCTCTTCTGCAACTGCTCGTCCCAATCGGGAATTGCAGAAATGCGCACCAGCATCACTTCGACTTCACCGTTATCATAAATCTCGAACGTCCGCGTCTTCGCAAGTTCGACATAATTGCCGAGATCCTGCGCGAGCTCGTCGACCGAGATGCGAAAACATGCATGTGGTTTCATGGGATCAGAACCTTTCGATTGCTTACAACAATCCCGCCGACCGCTGAGCCGTGTGGGCGATGCGGTCGGGCAGGCAAAAAGGTTCGTGAGCGTGATAGCCAATCGGGCGCGGAATGGAAGCCCCGCTCGCAGCTTTCGATGAAAGCGCGCTCTTCTAGCGTTCGAGCTGACGCATCAGATACCCCGCGCCTGCCGGCGTGACATTCACAGCGATCGCGAGCTTGTTGCGTGTCAGCGAAGGCAGTGCGACCCGCAGCTCGGCCGCTTCGGCGAGCCGACTGCGCCTGGTCCGCTGGAAACGCGTGCGCAGATCGCCCACATCCCGCTCCATCCGACAAAGCGACCGATAGGCGGCGGGAGCTTGTTCGGCGATGCAGTCCGCGACCGCCGCGGTCCATTCCTTCGCCGAACCGCACAGGAACTTCTGTCGCGGTACCAGCGAGGGAAGCGTATGCGCCGACAGTCCTGACCGCCGCAACATGGCCGGGACCATGAGGTAGGCGAGCCAGGCCTTGGGATGGTCGTGGTTGAAAGCGATCTCACGGCCGTCCGGTAGCCAAGCGACCAGGCGGGTGTGATCGGCGGACCTGTCGATCAGTCGACCCATCTCCGCCATGCGTGCGCCGATCGAGGCGAGCGTAGGTTCGAGGTCGGGTTCTTCCGCCATCCGTCGCAGCGCCCGCCACAGCGGGCCGTAGTGCACGAGATCGGCATTCGCCCAGATCGCCGCTTCGCGCTCCGGATCGATCAGTGAACCAAGCAGACGGCGGACTTGGCGGGCGTGCGGACCTCGGTCCGGTTCGAGACTCTCGAGGAAGTAATGGACGATCGCGACGACGCTCAGCGGATCGTTGCGCCCTTCGCCGCTACGGGGCGGCAAACCTGAACCGGCGAACCAGGCTTCGATATGGTTGGCGTCGATCGGCACGCCGGCGTTGCATGCGGATCTGGCGGCGCCCTCGAAACGCGCGCGGATGGTCCAGGCGACCCGCGCCGGGCTATGGGCGAGGCGCCCGTCGAGCCTTCCGAGCTCGAGGAGAGGGTCTGTCGTTGCAGGCATCGTTTTCTCGAAAACCCTAACGAACGTAGCCGCCTATAGATTCCGCGCGAAAGCAAAATGGTACGTTGCTTTCCCTCTCTCGTACGGTCCGTGCATAGACATGTGATAAGGAGAACTTATCACATGTTGCGGAGTGTGCTGTTTGAGTTAGTTTTATGCCGGCATGTCCGATATCTCGCCCCCCTCCGCGTTGCCCGGTAGCGCTCTCGCCGCGCTCGAAACCGACCTCGCGCTCGCGCTACGCGCGCCGAATGTCGCCGTCGATCGCGAACTGCTCGCCGCTTACGTGGAGGCGGCCGCGCCCAATTCGATCCGCGCGCTGCGGCAGGATGTCGAGGCGTTCGACCTGTGGTGCCGCCGCAGCGACGCTCGCGCGTTTCCGGCAACGCCCGGGATGGTCGCGGACTGGCTGAAGCATCGGGCGAGCGAGGGTGCCGCGCCCGCCTCGCTGGTGCGGTACAAAGCATCGATCGCCAAGGCGCACCGGCTGCTCGACCTCGACGATCCCACCAAGCACGAGATCTGCCGGCTCGCGATCGCGGCGCATCGCCGCAATGTCGGCTCACGGCAAAAGCAGGCGCGGCCGCTGCGATTTCGCGGCGCGGTCAAAGATCCGGTGCAGGCCACACCGCGCGGCATCCATATCCGCGCGATCCTCGGGGCCTGCGATAATACACCCACCGGGCTGCGCAATCGCGCGCTGCTCTCGGTCGCCTACGATACCGGCCTGCGCGCGAGCGAGTTGGTCGCCGTCGCAGCCGAGGATATCGTCGAGGCGCTCGATCCCGATGCACGTCTACTGCGGATCGGGCGGCACAAGGGCGACCAGGAGGGTGAAGGCTCGACCGCCTACCTCTCGCCGCGCAGCGTACAGGCGCTCCAAGCTTGGCTGCATGCCGCCGACATCAGCGAGGGGCCGGTGTTCCGGCGCGTGATTGTGCGGCGCTACGCCGATCGGCCAGCGCGCAGGCGAATCGATCCAAATACAATCTCAGGGCGCGCGATCTGGGATCCGCGCAAGTTCGCGGCGAAGGCAGCGGTTGCGGCGCGGACTGAATACAATGTGGGCGAGAAGGCACTGCACCCCGGCTCGGTCACGCCAATCGTGCGTGGCATGATCGCTAGCGCAATCGATGCGGGCGCGTTCGGCGATCTCGACAAAGAACAGGCGAGGAAATTGGTCGCAGGATTCAGTGCACATTCGACGCGGGTCGGGTTGAACCAAGATCTGTTTGCGATCGGCGAAACGCTCGCCGGGATCATGGATGCGCTGCGGTGGAAGTCGCCAAAGATGCCGCTAGCATACAACCGCAATCTTGCTGCCGAAGCTGGCGCAGCAGGTCGGCTACTATCGAAGCTAGATTAGGTCGTTCGGCGAGCGGTGTTTCGCAGCTGACACCGGCAGCTTTGCGCCCTCATATTGGACATTTGATCGGTCTCGTCGCGATCCTGAAACCTGCCACTGGACTAGGTAGTAGCTGAGGGCGGCTTCGTGCCCTCAATTCGGAAATCGGAGATACAAATGCCGATCTCGAAAGCCGACATTCTCCAAGTGCAAGGCAGACTGTTCGCGTAAGGCTTTTGACAACACCAGATCAATGATCTAGCAGTTTGACTTCGGGCACTTATTCCGGCGCCCGGTAAGGCAATGCGCCCAAGTCCGGCTCGATGAGCTGTGTGCGAAGGACGCGTTGATGAATTCTCCCGCTAATTCAGGTTCCGTAGAACAAACTCCGATCCCGTTTTCCGATGGGGTGCGTGTCTGGGCGCGCATAGCCGCGTTGAGCTTTGGTGGGCCAGCCGGCCAGATCGCGGTGATGCACCGCATTCTAGTCGATGAAAAGCGCTGGATCGGCGAGAACCGGTTCCTGCATGCGCTCAATTACTGCATGCTCCTGCCCGGACCGGAAGCCATGCAGCTTGCCACCTATATTGGCTGGTTGCTCCACGGCGTTCGCGGTGGCCTCGTCGCAGGATGCCTGTTCGTCCTTCCCGGCTTCCTCAGCATTATGGCGCTTAGCGTGCTCTATGCCAGTTTTCAGGAGGCCAGCTTCGTCCAGGCGATTTTCTTCGGCATTAAGGCGGCGGTGCTCGCCATAGTCATCGAGGCCCTGCTGCGCATCGGGAAAAGGGCATTGAAAACTTGGCCCATGTATCTGATTGCCGCCGCAGCCTTCGTGGCGATATTCGCATTCGATGCACCTTTCCCGCTGATTATCGCGGCCGCCGCGCTGGTCGGTTTTCTTGGAGGGCATTTCGATCCTGCACGCTTTCTGGTCATTCGCGCCCGTGAAACGACCGAGGACGGGGAGAGCGAGCCGGAAGCCGTGCTTCATACAGGCGGTATGGCGAAAGCGCAGCCTACATGGCGCGGAGCAGTCCGCACGGCCTTGATCTGGGGCAGCATCTGGGCAGCTCCCATAATTGCGCTGATCCTTCTTGTTGGCCCAAATCACGTGTTCACGGAACTGGCGGTTTTCTTCTCCAAGCTCGCGGTCGTGACATTCGGGGGCGCGTATGCCGTGCTGGCCTATATGGCGCAGGAAGCCGTGCAGACGCATGGCTGGCTTGCCCCCGGTGAAATGCTCGATGGGTTGGGCATGGCGGAGACCACGCCGGGTCCACTGATCCAGGTCGTCCAATTCGTGGGGTTCATGGGGGGATATCGCGAAGCAGACATGTTAGGCCCGGTGGCTTCGGGCATCGCGGCTTCGGTCATCGTCACGTGGGTCACGTTCGTGCCGTGCTTCCTATGGATTTTCCTTGGTGCGCCATTTATCGAAAAACTGCGCGGCGTGAAGCTTCTGACAGCGGCGCTTTCGGCGGTGACGGCAGCAGTCGTCGGTGTGATCCTAAACCTTGCCATCTGGTTTGCACTGCACGTTGCCTTCGCACGGCTTGACGAGGTTCGAGGTTACGGCGCACGCCTGCTCGTGCCGGACTTCGCCACGATCGACGTCGCCTCCGTCGTCATTGCCGCTGCGGCCCTGATCGCCATGCTGCGCTTCAAGATCGGGATGTTGCTCGTTCTCTTCGTGAGCGCACTCATTGGGTCGCTGTATTACCTCGCAATGATGGCTGGCACCTGAAATCACATCCAAGGAGAACTAAGATGAAGCAATTACGCAGAACATTGTTCGTCGGCGGCTTGGCTCTATCGCTATCAGCGATGTCGGCGGCTCTTCACGCGCAGGATAATCTCGGCAATCTCGAGGCACTGATTTTCGAGGCATCGCACTCGGAGGTCACCATGACCGACGATGGGGTCGCACGCATCGGTTGGACGCGCGCCGACGTGCCGGTGATGGTCGACGGCATGCGCCTCGATCCCCCGGCAGGTCTCGGCTCATGGGCTGCCTTCAAACCCGTCGATGGCGGAGTGATGGTCATGGGCGACACGGTCGTATTCGAGGATGAGATAACAGCCGCGATGGACGCTGCCCTCGCCAACGGGTTGACCGTCACCGCGCTGCACAATCACTTCATATTCGACGATCCGCCGGTCTATTTTATGCATATCGGCGGGCATGGGGAAACCGCCAAGATGGCAGCGGGTGTAAAAGCCGTTTGGGATGCCATCAAGGAAGTGCGCGCCGCCTCGCCGACGCCGCAGCGCAGTTTCGGTGGCATGACGCCGGATGCAAACGGCACGATCGAAGCCCTGGCGCTGAGCGAAATCTTGGGCACCGAGCCAAGCATCGCCGATGGTGTCGTGAAATACACCTTCGCTCGCCAAGGCCGCATGCACGGCGTTGAGATCGGTGGTTCGATGGGGCTTACGACCTGGGCGGCGTTCTCGGGCACCAACGACCTTGCCGCCGTGGATGGTGACTTCATCATGACCGAGGACGAAGTCCAGCCCGTGCTCCGCGCACTGCGCGAGCGGGATATCCATATCGTAGCATTGCATAACCACATGATCGGCGGTGAACCGATGTTTTACTTCCTCCACTACTGGGGAATGGGTCCAGCAAAAGAGCTTGCAGCGGCGATTGCTGCTGCCCGTAACGCACAGGCCGAAACCGGATAGGCGCAACCATTCCGATAAAAATCAGTACGGCAGCGATCGCTTGCACCTCATTGCGACAGGCATTGTCTTCGAAATGGCAGGGAACGTGAGTTATGTCGCTAGCTGGTGGGCATGTCTTTGAATGCGATGTGGATGGGACACGGCGCCGCGATTTGAATCGCGACCGGATTGTCCGTTTTCTTAGGAAAGCTCCCGAAACCAGACTGTCTCGAAGCGGCCCATGATTTGTCATCGAGTGCAGGCGTGCTGACGGTCGAACTCGGGAAGTCAATATCGTATTGATGATGCCCGAAAATTAGCGTGGAACGCCGACGTCGCTGGACCTTAAATAGCCTTTCAGTGCAGCGGACAACATGGCCGCAACGCAACCACCACGTGGGATAAGCTACGCCAGATTTCCTCCGCTTGGACAATTGGGCGCGATCGCCCAAGCAAGTTAGCTGTGGAACAGAAGCTGCAGCGTGCCCATATGCTAAGCCATGTTGAAGACCCTTCGTATCGCACGCCGGGACCGGAAGCGCTTGGAGGAACTATTCAGCGTCACTTCCCGCTATGGACTCGGCCTTCTGCTGGCGCGGATAGGGCTGGACCGGACGGGCAGCGACGATGCCGGCGACGGGTCGTCACATAGCCTGCCTCGGCGGACCCGCCTTGCCATGGAAGAGCTTGGGCCAACCTTCGTGAAGCTCGGCCAGATCCTGGCGACACGCGCCGATCTCCTATCTCCGGAATGGATCGCCGAACTCGAGCAATTGCATAGCAAGGCGCCGACGCTTCCCTTCGAGGAGTTGCGACCGATTGTCGAGGAGGCGCTTGGTGAGGCGCCCGAATGCACCTTTGCGGAATTCGATACAGAACCGCTGGCGGCGGCCTCCATGGCGCAGGTCCATCGTGCGACGCTGCACGACGGGCGCGCGGTGGTGATCAAAATCCGCCGGCCCGGCATTCGTCCGAGGGTGGAGGCTGATATCCGGCTCCTTGCGCATATTGCGACCCTTGCGGAACGCGGCAGCACCGAAGCCAAGCGCTTCGGACCGAGCCGGATGATGCGGCAGCTTGCGGACGCGATGGTCGAGGAACTCGACTTCACGAATGAAGCGCGCAATGCTGATCGTCTGCGGACGGATTTCGCGAACGAGCCCAGTGTCGTTGTGCCCGAAATCCACTGGGAATGGACGTCCGAGACGTTGCTCGTCATGGATTACATAAACGGTGTGCCGCCGAGCAATGCGCAGGCTCTGGTCGCTGCAGGGCTCGATCCGACCAGAATAGCAGCGCTGGGCGCCGACATGGTGCTCGACATGATATTGGTGAACGGCCGGTTCCACGGCGATCCGCACCCGGGGAACCTTCTCTGCCTGCCGGGCAACCATATAGCTCTGCTGGACCTGGGCATGGTTGGTTATGTATCTCCGCGCAGGAGAGAGGAATTCGTCAGCTTCGTGCAAGCGCTCAGCACTGGCAGCCCCGCGCAGCTCGCCGACGTGCTGACGCGGTGGTCAGTGGGCGACGACGTTCCGGCCGACCGCGTGCTCTCCGCATCCGAACGGCTGATCGCGCGCCATGGCAGCGGTCGATTGGTTCTGGGCGCCATGGTAACCGATTTCCTAGGGCTGATGCGCGACGAGCGCATGACGTTACCACCCGATCTTCTCCTGATCTTCAAGGCGCTGATCACGATGGACGGCGTGTTATCGAAAATTGAACCGGATTTCGACCTGACGCATGCCATGCGACGCTCTTCGTTTCGAATCGCGCAAGCGCGGTTGTCGCCCGAGCACTGGGCTCCCGTTCTGCAGGGCGTCGCCTGGGAATTGCTCAAGATCGGAGATGATGCGCCGCGCCTGATCCGGGCAGCGATCCGCCGGTTGGAGCAAGACAGAACGCCGCCGGCTTCATCGCCTTCGGATCGCAGCCGCGCGAGTGCCGACATTCGCTGGGTTGCAGCTGCAATCGTCTCAGGCGCCGTGATCATGGCGATAGCGCCCTGGTTTTATTAAGCCGTGGTCGGCGAGCCCGTCGAATTTCGGTTGAGTCATTAGCTGAATGGCAGCCTTGTGCGCTCACGCCGCTAACATCGGACAGTCGGCTTGCGGCCCAGTTTCTGCATCGATCTGTTACCCGTAAGACGCTCAGCCTGGGGAAGTTCGCGTTAAGTCCGAACGCAGCTAGGTTCCTCGAATTTTTCGAAGAGCCAGGTGATTAAGACTGATTAAGGCTTGACTGCCAAACCTACATCCCCCCTCTGCTTACCAGTCGTCAATTTCGAATCTTGATCGTATGCATACGCGATGCGCCTACGACCTACCGATCTTGGGGCTGCGTGATATCCTAGTTGCATGAGCTTCATTCAGCTGCAGCGCGAACCGGGCATCCACTACCTCGCCGGGTATCAGAACTTCCGCACGTCGCCGGCTTTCGAACATCTTCTCGAGGCCAAATGCTTGCTCCGAAGCATTACGACCGCAGGCGCCGTCGGATCGTCGCTTCACGTACCGCTGTCGGATTTCGCGATGTTCCCGATCGGCACGTTGTTCGGCTCGGGTAAAGCGATGATGCTGCGCAATCGCGGTCGCCGACGAACCCGCAGAACGATCCTTCTGGGCGACGAAGTCGAGATTTGGGACTTCGAGCGCCCGACCCTCGTCAGTCCGCAGAAGCACGCCAAACCCTTCGACCTGTCGATCCGCCAAACCGAGAAGGTGTTCATCGACCAGATCGAGGCCCTACACCCCCTCGGTTTGGCCCACGGCGAGCAGTTCCGGTTCATCTGCTCGGGGGTCAGCTTTCTGCTCGATACGCTTTCGCTGCGCTCCATCGTCTCGCAGAAGAGCCTCGCGGGCATGTTCGTCGACGAGGCGGAGACCGGAATCGACGAGAACGGTACCTACGTCATCACGCCGTTGCGTCCGTTTCAGAACGCGACCGCGACGCTGCAGATCGCGCTCCTGCTCACCAATCCCGACCTAGCGGATTACATCCGTTTCTTCTTCCGGCGGGTCGGTGCGGCGATGCGCGGGGAACCCGCCGGGTCGGAAGGGGCGCTGACGTTCCGGGACGCCATGGACTGCACGATCGAAACCGAGCCGCTCGCGATCGGCCCGCCAGGAAACGAAAGAACGGTCGACTATTGCGACCGGATCATCGCCGACCACCGCAAGCCGAATTTCAGGGATATCGTCGTCCGCATCCGCAATACGCGGGCGGACGAGCAGATCGAGCTGATCGAGGAGCTCCGCACCGAGGCGGAGCGAGAGAAGCTCAGGGTAGCGTCGAGCACCAAGGTCAAACGCTACCCGGCGGACAAGCGCACCGTTCGCCTTGGCCGCCTGGACGGCGATTTCGGGCGGCTGTTCCCCGAGTTCGCTAAGCTTGCCATGCGCTTCGATCGGCAAACCGTCCCCGCCGCGGAAGGCGATAGCCGACCGTCAAGGTTCGATCCTCAAAAGGATCGTCCCGAATTCGTAACGCCGATCGTGTCGTCGGGGCTACCCGAACCCGGCGGCAAGGTCCCCCGGGCGGAGAGCGGGCCGGTCGAGACCGTCGTCTTTGAACGCCCGAGCCTGCCGACCCGGTTCCTCGCCACGAGCGATGCGCCGGGCCTCGAAGCGCGGATCGCGAAGCTCGACGACGTGCCGCTCTTGATGCGGGAGTTCTTCCTCGCGGGCTACTATATGACCGAGCATCGCTCGGCGACGAGCCTGCCGGAATACGATCTCGGACGCGGCGAAGAAGTGCTCTATCGGCTCCCACCGTCATGGGGTGGGTTCGCCGCGCCCGACGCGAATGGTCTCACCCGCTTTGCGGCCGCCGTCCCGCTCGCCTTCGACCACGGCATAGTGTGGGCCATCGAGATCCTCAGGAACGATGCCAGCGAGGCATTCGCCATGGGGCTCGTCGCGCAGTTCGACCGCGACGACGGGCTGAGCTTTCTTGGCCGGGCGCTGCGCAGCGTCTGCGATCGCGTCGGTCGGCGGCGCGGCGACGATCCATCGGGCACCTTCCCGCGCGCCGACTTCCTCGACACGCGGATCGACACCGTCGTCCACAAGAAGACCGTCTGGGACGCGAGGACGCTGGCGCAGGTCATCCCGGCACGGGCCGAATTGCTCCTGTCGACCGAGCGGAACTTCTAGCGCGCGTTCGAGGAACCAGGGCGAAGATAGGTGTCGAGAACGTGGCGCAGCGCGAAGGGTGTCTGGACGCCCGGCTCCTCCGGCACGATCCAGCTTGCCCAGGCGCGCGCCTCGCCGCACGGACCGACGAGGCCGAACGGCCATCCCCGCAGCAGCCGGCTGACCCCGCGCATCACGCCGTGCGCAGCGCTGACGGTCATGGACCGGATACTGGGGTTCGCAGTCCTGTAGTCGAGGTCGATCTCCCCGATCGAAGGATGCAGCGCTTCGCGGACGCGCTTGCCCCAGCGTTTGGCAGCGATCGCTCGGAAGAGCGCCAGCTGGATAGCGAAGAAGGCGATCGGATGGATCCCGTGCAGATGGGGCCAAGCCACCGCGCGTCCGTCTAACACCGCTTCGTTATGCGCCTGCAGGACGAGCACGCTCGGAGCGGCGATGGACGCGGAAAGGGCGGAAAGGTCGAGGCCGCACCCGTCGCAATGGCGGAAGCCCGAGCGGTGTGGCTGGTATGGGGCATCGCAGTCCGGGCAGGCGTCCATCAGCACGGCGGCGTGCTTCGTGTATGCCGGAAAGAGCCGCAGCCGCCAGGTCAGCGGCAAATAGGGGGTGTCGTCGGCGAGGCAATGTGGACAGAAGGCCTGCCCGTGCGCCTTGCGGATCCGGTGGCGCACGCCGAGTGGCACCACCATGAACGACTGGTTGGCGCCGGAGATGGATTCGGCGAGAACGCCTTCGTAGGCGCCGAGCGTCGTGCGCCGGCAACGCTCGAGCGGTGTTCCCGTCTTCACCGCCAGAGCTCGGACGAGCTCCGGCGATGCGACGAGATCGCCATCCCTGGTCCAGAACTCGAGGCCGGGCGCGAGTTCCTTCATCAGCGAGTGGTGCTTGGTACCCTTTGCCGCGGCAATGCGGATCAGCCAGGAGCTGACCGATTCCCGTGGCAATGGGCTTGGACGGATATGCCAGCGGCTCACGCCGGTTCGCATTCCCTGGACGTCTTCACTTCGAGCCGATCGATGACGTCGCAGGCGCGCTCGGAAAGCGGTACCCACGCCATGTCCTCGAGGGTCTTCGCGTCGATCACCTCGCGGCCGCTTTGGATGGCCGTACGCGCCGCGAGAAGCATCACCCGCCGGATATGGCCGATGACGTGATCTCCCTTCTCGAGGATGGTCTCGACGAGCTTGGGATCAGCCACCA
This sequence comes from Pelagerythrobacter marinus, assembly GCF_034375205.1. NCBI lineage: Bacteria > Pseudomonadati > Pseudomonadota > Alphaproteobacteria > Sphingomonadales > Erythrobacteraceae > Pelagerythrobacter > Pelagerythrobacter marinus. The sequence goes on from NZ_CP139719.1 coordinate 2,638,877, forward strand.
CATGCGACGTCTTGCGCAGCGGCAGACGCACCTCGAGGTTGTGGATCAGCACATTCGCCTCGTCGCCGCGTTTCCATGGCGGCAGGACAACCTGCTCGAAGCGGCGCTGCAGCTGCGGATCGTCGTTCAGGATATCGACGCCCGGCGGCGTTCCGAAGAGAGCAACGCCGCAGCCGCAATCCTCGCCGATCGACTTCACCATGTTCTTGAGCGCCTCGCGGTTGCGATGGGTGCCGTTGGCAAGATCCTGGAACTCATCGATGAGAAGCAGCCTAGTCTGCATTGTCCTCAGGACCGCGTAGACCATCGAGGTGAGATGCGAGGTCGACCATCGGAGGTTGAAGGGCTCACTTACGTAGCGCAGGATCCGGATCGCGAACTCGCGAACCGACGCTTCGCCCGGCATCGACACCCGCACCACGTCGGCACGGTCCGCATCGCCCATCATGCCGGTTTGCACCGGATAGAGCGACGCAAAATGCTTCGAGATGGTGCTCTTGCCGTTGTAGCTGCGCCCGAACACCGCGATGCTGTGCTCGTGCGGCTCGGGAGCCTCGAGGATCGCCCTGAGGCGATCCTCGATCTCCATCATGCGCGGATGGTAGATGGTGTCGGGCTCGGCGAGATAGGCGAGCCGAGTGGCATCGTCCGCGAGGCGAAGGTCGTCGATGGATGTGATGGTGTTGCAGGTCATTGGACGGCTCCACTGGAGGGAAGGATGGTGATGCTGGCGGGGTCGATCCTGACGACCGGGACCGGCGGTAGCGGCGACTGCTCGGGCGCCGGCAACCAGTTCCGACCACGCTCGCGCTTGACAGCGTTCTGGGCGATCTTGCGCTGCTTCGCCCGGTCGAGCTTGGACTTCGGGTTCACGACCCTGGCGTGGCGGGCAGCATCGGCGCGCTCCTTCTCGATGATGCCCAGAATACCCGTTGCCGTCACCCGGCCGCGTTTTCCGAGCTTGGCCTTGAGGTCGGCCCGCGCCCGTTCCCACTCGGCGACGGTGATCGCCGCGCCCTCGGTGAGCGCGTCGCGAAGCTCGATGTAGCGACCGTTGCGAGGGTCCTCGACGAACGCGCGGCTGACGTCGGCGGGTTCGCGCTTGACGTTGAGCATGGTCCCCTTGGCGGCGTTCAGCAAAGGCTGGAGCTCGCGCGCGGTGTAGCTGAGGTAGCTGACGCGAAACCCGTACTTCTCGAGCTTGCGCTTCTCGGTCTTCAGGAAGTCGAGATAGAAGGCCTGCGGATCGTCGACGCGCCGGGGATCGCCATATTGGGCGACCCCCAGGTTCCACTTCTCCGCCGGCGTCATCCCCAGCGCCGGATGGATGCGGTACGGATATTCGCCAACGAAGTAGCGGACCATGTTCTCGAGGTATTCGTTGAGGGTCAGACTCGCGGTTTGGATAGGATCGATGCGATCCTTCTCCCGCCTCGTCGAGCTGAAGATGGTGTTGCCCGGCAGCTTGCGAGTTTCCGTCATCGCGGTCCCGATCATCCGCTCGACGATCCCGCCATGATGCGGCTGCGAGCGGTGCGAGAGGTCGATGCGCCACTTCCCGCATCCGCGATGGAAGGATTTCGACGTGAAGTCGACGCCGCGGTCGACGAAGATCGCCGAGGGTACGCCGAACCACGGCCAGTCAATCCCATCGATGCCCTTCGCCGCGAGCCAGCCATCCTTGGGTAGGCAGGCGATCGCCATCGCCTCGGCCAGTTCCTCGACGCTCGGATATCCGAACGTCACGTGGATACCGAGCGGCAGGCGCGAGAACTCGTCGACCACCATGGTGAAGGTCGGGCGACCGAGGGAGATCCACAGCTCTTCGGAGATGAGATGCACATCGCTGTAAGTGTGGTCGATCTGCACCCGCTCGAGCGGATAGGTGCAGAGCGGGGTCGAGCCCTTGTCGCGGTCGTATTTGTCCGCGGCCGCCTGTGCGCCGTGCTTGTGCGCGTAACGGACACGTACGTCGAGAGCCTCCCAGCGGCGGCGGATGGTCCGATCGGACGGCGGCTTGAGGCCCGCCTTCGCGCAGGCCTTCCGCACGTTGTCGATGTAAACAGTGACATGCTGGCCCTTGTAACAGCGCAGCCTCAGGAACCTTTTGAGCTCGGCCTCGGAGATGGCCTCGACCGCCGGATCGAGCTTCGAATGCCAGGGGCGCTTGATCGGCACCTTGGAGAGCCCCAGAGCGTGCCCGGCTTCTTCGTAAGCCTTCAACTTGCGGTAGAACTTAGATTTCGACCATCCGAGCATCCGTGCGGCTTTCTCCGCGTTCTCACTCGTGCGCTTGCCGCAACGGAAGGCGTCGATGACGCCCGCTTCTAAGCTGAGGCGGTTCCAGTCGTCGTCACTGATCGTGTCGATCGTGATCTTGCGATCGTTGCCGGCACACGTGAGTTTCGCGGCGCCCTTGGGCAGGGCGGGGATGATTTTCTTGAGATCGGTCATTTCAACGTACTCCTTCTTTCGAAAATGGAGCACGAGCCGGAAAAAGGGTGCGCGCGACCGGCGCCAAGCGCGCGATGGCGCTTGACTCGGGGCGGCTTTTCGGCGATGACAAGGGTGCTTAGGGGTCCTCGTATCCCGAAAAGGCCTGGCTCTTCGGAGTCAGGCTTTTTCCATTTCGTGCTGGTGAAGTTTAGTTCTCAGGCACTGGCTGTTTACATAATTTTCTCCTTGTCGATCGCGCGCAGCCACTCAGCCACGTCCTGGGTGAAGGCGAAGGTTCCGCTCCGGTCCGGAAGCTTGAACACGCGAACGCCGAGGCGTCCGCGCTCCTTGGCTTTGCGAAAGGCTGCCGCACTGGGAAACCCGAGGGATTTCCATAGCGCCTCGCCGGTCAGAAACGGTCCCGATCCATCAACCAGGTGTTCCGCCAGCTTGGTACCCGACGCCTTCGAAGCCATGTTGTCGCTCTTCCTTTCCGAACCGGAGAATCGCCAGTTGTCGTGCATGTCACGGCCGTCACGCTTGTCCAAACGACGTTATTGGGGCCAAAATCGTCGCTTGACCCGCCTGCGAATCGAAGAGCGATGGCATATCGGAAAAGAGCGTCGACCGAATGGATCCTGACCCGGTGGGTCATGGCCTGTGTCGACTTTCGTGCGACGCCCGACGACGCGGAATGGATCAAAACCGGGCTCAATTGCGGGAAGGATACCTTACGGCATTATCGCTTGGGCGAGCGTCGTATTCGCAGCGATGTGCCAAACTCCGTTCTCGATCGGTTGGACGGACGCTTTCCCGGAACAGCGGCGATGCTTCGCGGACCGATGGCGCAGATCCTGATGCGCCGCGAATTGGCACCGGGCGGTTTGAGGGTAGCGATCAGGCAGCTGTCCGATCCGTATCGCACATGCCTGCTCGCGCTCGGCTACGGTGCAGATCGGAGCGAGATCGATCCCGCCGTCCGGTTAGAAACGGCGCTTGATTACCTGCTGCGATACAGCGCTTTCGAGACGCTCGAGGCAATCGTCTTCATGCTCGCATGGTGCGACGAGATCGGCGATGAGATTGCGTGGACGACGATCTGCGGGCGATATCGGAAAGCGCTCCCAAACATGCTGTTCGAGGGCATTCCGGAACATCATCACCCCCTGCTCGACGCGATCGACGACTACGCTCGCACCATCGAGTTCCGCTATGCGCGGCGGGTCCGATCGAAGCAAAGCTGGCGCACGGCCGTCCCGAAGGCCAGGAAGATCCGCAAGCAGGGTGCAATCGAGGCCCAGCACGACTGGGAAGCTCTGCCACGAGATTTCACTCTACGCATCAATCCGCAGGCGAAGGACGTCGACCGTTAGATCTCGAGGCAAGGACCACGCTCAATAAAGGTCATCGCAGAAAGACCCGCCGACGCGACCCCCGCCTCAGGATTGCCTCCTCATCCCACGTGCGCGTGATATCGAACCATAGTTCATCGATGGCACATGCGTGCAGCGCCGCCGAAATGATCTCGCCCCTCTCATATGCGTAACGCTCGGCGTTCGCGATTACCGACCCGAGCGTCGCCGGAAACTCGCCAAGCCTGCCCGACAGTATGAGGTCGAGCAACGATCGCTCCGGTCTGTGGCTCGCGCGGTCCAGAATTGCTTTCGCATTCGGCAAACCCTTCTCGATCAGCTTCTCGTCGGTAACCAAGAGGAACGAGCAGTCTGTCTGTTCCCGGCACCAGCGCATCATCGCGATATGCGCTCGTCCTGCGGCCGACGCGCTTCCCGCCGCCGCAATATGATCGGCTTCACGGCGCTCCTTTACCTCGACGATGTAGCGGTAGCGCTGGCCCTCGCGATCATTGATCTCGACGAGATAGTCAGGTGTATAGACACGTGTCCGGTTGTCGACGAGATCGCGGAATTCGATGGAAAAGGGCTCCCATGAAATGTGCCGCACCTCGTTCGCAAAGTCGCAGAGTTGGACGAATCCACGCTCGATCGAGGATTGGAAGGCGACCCTATTTGCGCCATTTCGAAAGCTGTAGAAGCCGGTTTCGGCGCTGGTGCGCGCGGGCTTTTTGCTTCGCGCAGAGGGAGTTATCCGGACGTGGTCAACTAGTCTCACCGACTATGACCACGCCGATTTCGAGCCGGCGAAATGGACGCGCCGTCTCACAAAAGGGCTCGAATTGGGGCAAAACGCACCCGCCTGAGTCGCATCATTAGTGGAAGTTATCAGGCGGGCTGAAAGTGCGCCCGGGCGAAGTGAGCCTGGCACACCTCGGCGTGCTGTTCCTCGACGAATTGCCCGAGTTCCAGCGCGCGGTACTCGATTCGCTGCGGCAGCCGCTGGAAACGGGGCGGGTCGATGTCGCGCGCGCCAACGCCCACGTCAGCTATCCGGCGCGCGTTCAGCTGGTCGCGGCGATGAACCCGTGCCGCTGCGGGCATCTCGGCGACGCGGCGCTGGCCTGCAGCCGCGCGCCGCGCTGCGCGGCCGATTACCAGGGCAAGGTTTCGGGCCCGATGCTCGATCGGATCGACCTGCACGTCGAAGTCGATCCGGTCAGCGCGGCCGACCTCGCCCTGCCGCCGTCGGCGGAAGGATCGGCCGAAGTCGCCGCGCGCGTGGCCCGGGCCCGGGCGGTCCAGGCGGGCCGGCAGGCCGAAACCGGCGCACGCACCAATGCGGAGCTGGACGGCGACGCGCTCGAACGCTTCGCCGCGCCGGACGAGGCGGGTCGCGCGCTCCTCCTGCAGGCGGCGGAGGCAATGCGGCTTTCGGCCCGCGGCTATACTCGCATGTTGCGCGTCGCGCGCACGATCGCGGACCTCGCCGGTGCGCCCCGGACGGGGCGGATCCACGTGGCGGAGGCGCTGTCCTATCGCCGCCAGCCGCCGCGCGCCTAGCCGGGCCGGCCGTCAGGCGGCGGACATCGCGCAACCTGGCAAAGGGCCTCGGGGCTTACTCGGCGGCCTGGGCCCGGCCGTAATAGGCCATGTCGCCGCTCGCCAGGGGTTCCCCCGGTTCGGCGCGCGACCCGTCTTCGCGCAGGCCCACCCGGTCCGGCTTGACCAGGCGCAGATCCTTGTGTGCCAGGATCCGCCCGTCGTGTGCGAGGATCGCGGTCGGGCCGATCGGCAGGCGGTCGCGGTCGTCGACGAGGACCGGGTCCTCCACCACCTCGGTGCCGTATTTCTGCCCCCACTGGCGCAGCGCCACCATCGCCGGCAGCAGGTCGGAGCCCTTGGCGGTCAGCCGGTATTCGATCCGCCGCCGGTCGTCGGGGCACGGCTGGCGATCGAGGATGCCGTGTTCGACCAGCTTGGCCAGGCGGTTGGAAAGGATGTTGCGGGCAATGCCCAGCTCGCTCAGGAACTCTTCGAAATGGTGCAGCCCGTTGAAGCTGGCGCGCAGGATCATGAAGCTCCAGCGCTCTCCCATGACCTCGAGCGCTTCGGGAAGACCGCAATTGGTCAGTTCGCGCAGCGGTTCTCTCACGTCACCCATCGGATCATTCTCCCGCGGCTTGTGTAACCCGAAGCCGCGTCGTCACAAAATTGAAATTGAGTTTCTGCTTGCAACCTATTGTGCAGTGCGGTAGGCAGCGATTCGCGACGGGTTGTTATTCGAAACTCGTTCGGAATGTAAGCCCTCTGCGAAAAAGGATCAGTGCGATGACCTTCTCCTCCCCCCTCCGCTCCGCCAGCGCGGCGACGCTGGCGGTCGCCATCAGCGCCCTGTCGCTCGGCGCGCTGGTCGCCCCGGCCCCCGCGCACGCCAACGGCGCGGCTTTCTATACCGCCGAGCTCGCCACCCCGGCGGCCGAGCGGACCAGCATCATCGGCGGCGTCGCCTGGCAGTGCCAGGGCACGGCCTGCGTCGCGGCGAAGAGCAATTCGCGCCCGGTCGTCGTGTGCCAGCGCGTTGCCCGCGAACTGGGCGAAGTGACCGCCTTCACCGCCAAGGGCAAGGCCCTGGCGGAAAAGGACCTCGCCCGCTGCAACCGCAAGTGATTTCCTGAACCCCACCCGTCCTCTCCGAACAGGGTGGCACTCCAGGGCCTCCGGCGCGATGCCGGGGGCCCTTTTTCCATTGCCGGTTCAGATCAGCCCGCGCCCGGCCAGGTCGCGCTCGAGCGTTTCGGCATCGCGGAAATGGTGGACCTGCCAGCCGAGGGCGGCCGCCGCCTCCACGTTGGCATGGTTGTCGTCGATGAACAGCATCGCGCGCGGGGCGTGACCGAACCGCTCGGCCGCCAGCGCGAAGATCGCCGGGTCGGGCTTCATCACTTTCTCGCGCCCCGACACGACGATCGCCCCGAACAGGTCGAACAGCGGCTGTGTCGGGCGGAACATGTCCCAGAACTCGGCCCCGAAATTGGTAATCGCGAACAGCGGCACGCCGCGCGCCGCGAGCCGCTCTACCAGCGCGGCCGTGCCGGGCACCGGCCCCGGGATCGTTTCGAGGAACCGCCGGGCATAGGCATCGATCAGCGCCGCGTGCTGCGGAAACTGCGCCTGCCGCTCGCGCACCATCTCGGCCAGGGGGCGCCCGGCGTCGCACTGGAAATGCCATTGCTCGGTCACGACTTCGGCCAGGAACCGGTCCAGTTCCGCCGGATCGTCGATCAGCTTGGCGAACAGGGCGCGCAGTTCCCACTGCACGATCACGCGGCCGACATCGAACACGACCGCATCGATTCGGGAAGCTCCCCCGCCGGCCATGCCTGCGCCAGACACGCCTGTGTCAGACATGCCTCTGTCAGACATGCCGGCGCCAGACATGCAAAAAGCCCCCGCTTTCGCGGAGGCTTCCCGTCGTTCGATCTGCGTCGCGCCCGTCAACGGGCCGCGGCGCGACCGGCATCAGCCCTGGCGGGCCTTGAAACGGCGGTTGGTCTTGTTGATGACGTAAGTGCGCCCGCGACGACGGATAACCCGGCAATCGCGATGACGGTTCTTGAGCGACTTGAGGCTGTTGCGGATCTTCATTGGTCTTTCCCGGGAACGAAATCGGCACCGGAGATGGCCCCCGATGCCGGAAAAATCAAGCCGCGCGCCTAGGGGCGGGCGGGGGCAAAGTCAAGCGTTCAGGCTGGCGGCTCAGGCCGCCGACCCGACCCGGCGGCGCTCTTCGCCAGCCTGCTGCAGCTCGGCCCGCACCCTTTCCCATTGCAGGGCATGGAACACGATCTGTTCGAGGTCGGCATATTGCGGCCGCCACGGCAGGGTGGCGCGAATCCGCGCCGGGTCCGAGACGACCGAGGCCGGATCGCCCGCGCGGCGCGGGCAGAGGCACCGCTCTATCCGGCCGCCCGTCGCCCGGTCGACCGCGTCGAGCACCTCGAGAACCGAGAAGCCGCGCCCGTAACCGCAATTGAGCGTGAGCGAGCGGCCGGGCCGTTCGATCAGCGCCTCCAGCGCGAGGACGTGGGCCGCGACCAGGTCGCTGACGTGGATGAAATCGCGCACCCCGGTGCCGTCCGGCGTGTCGTAATCGGTGCCATAGACATCGACATGGCTGCGCTGGCCTGTCGCCGCCTCGCAGGCGACCTTGACCAGGTGGGTCGCCCCGGCGGTCGACTGGCCGGTGCGCGCCTGCGGATCGGCCCCCGCGACGTTGAAATAGCGCAGCACGCCATATGTGATCGGGTGAGCGGCCGCCGCGTCGGCCAGCATCCGTTCGGTCATCAGCTTCGACCAGCCGTAGGGGTTGATCGGCTGTTGCGGCGTATCCTCCGTGATCGGGCCGCCGCCCGGCGTGCCGTAAGTGGCCGCGGTGCTGGAGAAGATGACGTGCGGCACCCCGGCGCGCACGGCCGCGGCGATCAGCGCGCGGCTCTTCACCGTGTTGTTGTCGTAATATCCAAGCGGGTCGGCGACCGAATCGGGCACAACGACCGACCCGGCGAAATGCATGATCGCCCCGGTCCCCTGCTCGGCGAAGATCCGCGCCAGCAGCGCCTCGTCCCCCACGTCGCCGCGGTAGAAGGGCACGGTGGGCGGCACGGCGAAGCGGAAGCCGGTCGAAAGGTCGTCCACCACCGCCACCGGCCACCCGACATCGAGCAGGGCGAGCACGGCATGGCTGCCGATGTACCCGGCACCGCCGGTCACCAGTACGGGGGGCTTGCTGTCCATGAAAACGTGCTAGGCCCGCGATGGTAAAGGAACCGTTTGCCGGCGCGCCCCGCCGGGCACGGACCGCCCCCCTCGCGCGTTGGCGGGGCACAGCCAGGAGGAAACGTGCCATGCATGCCCAGCCCAGGAAGCTTTCGCTCGTCGCGGCGACTGCGATGCTCGCCGCCCTTGCCGGATGCGCGACCCCGGCCGTGACCGGGCCGGTCGAAGTGACCCGGTTCGTGGCCCCCGCGGCGAGCGACCGCCTCGCCCGCGGGACCGTCTTCGTCGAGACCGCGCCCGGCAGCCAGCCCGATTCGCTTGCCCTCGCCCCTTACAAGCAGGCGGTCGCGCGCGAGCTGGTCCGGCTCGGCTATCGCGAGGCGCCGCGCGCCGGTGCCGACCAGGTCGCGCAAGTGCGGGTCGAACGCTTCGCCACCGGGCCCGAGGGGCGGCGGCGCGGGCCGGTGAGCGTGGGCGTCGGCGGATCGACCGGCAGCTACGGTTCGAGCGCGGGCGTGGGAATCGGCATCAACCTGGGCGGCGGCCCGCGCGAGATGATCGGCACCCGGATCGGTGTGATGATCCGTGACAAACGGTCCGGCGCGACATATTGGGAGGGTCGCGCGCAATTTTCGGTAAGCGACAATTCACGATATGCCGATACGACCGCCAGCGCCGCGGCAGTGGCGGAGGCGCTGTTCCGGGATTTCCCCGGCAACAACGGTGAAACGATAGAAGTAAGGGTTCGCGAGTGACGGGGCAGAATATCCAGATCGACAGCAATTTCGACGGCGGCAACATAGAAGTGCTGTCGGTCGATGGCGCGGGGGCCACGCTCGCCATCCGGGCGGACCACATGTCGGAATTCAAGCAGTGGTTCCATTTCCGGGTCAGCGGGGCCGCCGGGCGCGAGCTGGTGCTGCGTATCACCGACCTGGAAACCTCCGCCTATCCGCTCGGCTGGCCGGGATACAACTGCCGCGTCAGCGAGGATCGCGAATACTGGGCGACCGCCGCGTCGAGCTATGACAAGGACGCCGACGGCGGCACGCTGACCGTGCGCTACACCCCCGCCAGCGACCTGGCCTGGTTTGCCTATTTCGCGCCCTATTCGATGGAACGCCATCACGATCTCGTCGCCGAATGCGCGGCGAGCGAAGGGGTTTCCTGTCGCTGCCTGGGCACGACGCTCGACGGGCAGCCGATCGATTGCCTCGAAATGGGCGAAGGGGACAAGCAGGTCTGGCTCTATGCCCGCCAGCACCCGGGCGAGACGCAGGCCGAATGGTGGATGGAAGGGGCGCTGGGACGGCTGACCGACCCGGCCGACCCCATCGCCCGCGCGCTGCGCGCCCGGTGCCGGTTCCACATCGTGCCCAACTGCAACCCCGACGGCTCGCGCCGCGGACACTTGCGGACCAACGCCAGGGGCGTGAACCTGAACCGCGAGTGGGACAACCCGACGGCGGAGAATTCGCCCGAGGTCCTGGCGCTGCGCAACGCGATGGACGAAACCGGCGTCGATTTCGCGATGGACGTGCACGGCGACGAGGCGATCCCGGCCGTCTTTCTTGCCGGGTACGAGGGGCTTCCGGGGCTGACCGACGATCACTACGCCGGCTTCACCCGCTATCGCGCGATCCTCGACCGGCGCACGCCCGATTTCCAGACCGAGAAAGGCTATGTCCCCGCGCAGCCGGGGCAGGCCAACCTGTCGATGAGCACGACCCAGGTCGCCCACCGCTTCGGCGCGACGGCGATGACGCTGGAAATGCCGTACAAGGACAACGACGACCTGCCCGACCCGGAGCAGAACTGGTCGCCCGAACGCTGCCGCCAGCTCGGCCGCGACTGCCTCGGCGCCCTGCTGGAGTGGCTCGACGGCGCGGGCTGACCGGGCGGCCTTTCGCAGGCGGCACCCCGCCGCCGCCTGCTAGTCCAGGCTGGCGGGGCCGAAAGCTTCGGGCAGGAGCGCGCTCAGCCGCATGCGCCGCACCTCGCTCTCGCCCACGCACAGGATCAGCGGATCGGTTCCGCCCAGCGCCGCCAGCTCGTTCAGGACCTGGCGACAGCGGCCGCAGGGCGTGATCGGCTGCGCGCCGGGGCCGGTCACCGCGACCGCTTCCAGCCCGCCGCGCAGGCCATCGGCCATGGCCCGGGCCGCGGCCACCGTTTCGGCGCAGAGCGCAAGGCCGTAGCTGGCGTTCTCGACATTGGTGCCCGTCACCACGCGGCCATCGGCGAAACGCAGCGCGGCCCCGACCGGGAAGCGGGAATAGGGGGAATAGGATCGGGTCGCGGCCTCGCGCGCGGCCGCGATCAGCGCGTCGTCATCGGTAGTCATCCGGGTGCGCTACACCCTCCGGCGCGGGCTTGCGAGCCGTTTGACGCCGACAAGGCGGTTCACGGGCGCGCGACGATCCAGCGCAGCGGCTGCTCGGCCGCCTCGGTCTGCAGGGCCGTGTTGGCGGTCCACAGCAGCCAGGGGCGCCCGGCATATGTCGGCTCGAACCGCGTGCGCGTCAGCCACAGGTTGCGTTCGAGCGTCCCGGCCAGGCGATAGCGATCCTCGAACCCCGGGTCGATCTTCAGGATGACGGGCTTGCCGGCGTGCATCTCGATCTGGTTGATCAGCGTCATCAGCTCACTCTCGACCGCGGCATCGCCGACCCGCTCGGGGCAATCGCCGGCGGTGCGGGCCAGCTCGATCGCCGGCGGCAGCAGGGTCGGGTCGCGCGGCACCATGGTCACGAAATTGGCCGATTGCCCGTCGGCCATCGTGCAGGGATCGAACCGGTGCACTGCCCCCACCTGCAGGCCCGCGGCGCGCGCGGCGGCCAGGTTGCCGCCCAGCGCCGGGTCCTGCCCCGATGCCCCGTCGCTGGCGTCGAGATAGGCGAAGCTCGCCCCCAGCGCGCGCAGGGTGCGGAAATTGACGACCCCGTCCGCGGCCGCGACTTCCACCCCCTGGTCGGGATAGGCGGCCTCGTCCGGCCGCCAGTGGCGCATGTCCCACCACAGCCACAGCCCGCCGGCCAGCACCGCGAGCAGGACTGCGGCCGCTGCCCGCGCCCGCCAGCCGGCCCGTCCCCGCCTGCCCCTGCCTCGTGCCATGCCCTGCCCCTCAGCCCTTGATGTGAAGCACGCAGATCAGCGTGAACAGGCGCCGTGCAGTGGCGAAATCGGTTTCGACTTTGCCTTCCAGCCGTTCGAGCAGGAGCTCGGCCGCGTTGTTGTGAATGCCGCGCCGCGCCATGTCGATCGTCTCGATCTCGGCCGGGGTCGCCTTGCGGATCGCCTGGTAATAGCTGTCGCAGATCGCGAAGTATTCGCGGATCGGGCGCCGGAACCGGGCCAGCCCCAGGACCAGCGTTTCCACCGCCTGCCCGTCCATCGTCGCGATCGCCATGGCGAGGCGGCCGTCCTGGACCGACAGCGAGAGCCGCCAGGGCCCCGCATGGCCTTTCTCCACCGCGCGCAGGGGCTTGAACGTGTTGTCCTCTATCAGGTCGTAGATCGCGACCCGCCGTTCCTGCTCCACGTCCGGGTTGCGCCACAGGATCGTGTCCTGGTCGAGCGCGATGTGGGCGATACGCCATGATTCAGCCGGGGCGGACATTGTTCAGCCGCTTTCGCAGATGCGAAGGGGCCGGGGCAAGCCTTGTTGAACGCGCGCCGGGCGGTTCGCCCGCCGGCCTGTCCCCGCTATCCACAAGGTGCCGCGCCCCGCCCCCTCTTGCCTTCCATGCGCGGGCCTGCGCACAAGGCCGGCGATGGCCGACCAAGACCTCCTCATCCGCCCCGAAACCGATGCCGCACCGGGCCGGGCGCTGCCCGCCAATATCGAGGCGGAGGCCGCCTTCCTCGGCGCCGTCCTGATCGACAACCGGGTGATCGAGGAACTGCCGGTCGCGGTGCGCCCCGAGCATTTCTTCGAACCCGTCCACCAGCGCGTCTACGAGCGGATACTGACGCTGCTCGATCGCAACGCTGTGGTCACGCCGGTCACGCTGAAACCCTATTTCGAAGGGGACGAGGCGCTGAAGGAACTGGGCGGGATCACCTATCTCGCCCAGCTCACCGCCGACGGGCAGGGCCTGCTCGCCCCGCGCGAGCTGGCGCAGCAGATCTACGACCTGGCGCTGCTGCGCGAACTGGTCAGCGTGGGCCGCACGCTGGTCGAGGGCGCGCTCGATACCAGCGAGGACGTCGCGCCGATGGACCGGATCGCCCAGGCGGAGGCGGAGCTGTTCAAGGTCGCCGAAGGCGCCTCTTCGACCAGCGAGGCCGCCAGCTTCGGCGTGGCGACCAACAAGGCGCTGGGCATGATCGAGCTGGCGATCAATTCCGGCGGCCACGTCTCGGGCAAGACGACCGGCTTCACCTCGATCAACGACAAGTGCGGCGGCCTGCACAATTCCGACCTCATCATCCTCGCCGGGCGGCCGGGCATGGGCAAGTCGTCGCTGGCGACGAACATCGCCTTCAACTGCGCCGACCGCCTGCTGCGCGACCGGCGCGACCAGATAGAGGAAGGCAAGTCGGTCGGCGCCGGCGTGGCGCTGTTCTCGCTGGAGATGAGCGCGGACCAGCTCGCCACGCGTATCCTCGCCGAACAGGCCGGCATCAGTTCCGAAGCGCTGCGCATGGGCAAGATCAGCCGCGACGATTTCCAGAAGCTGAGCTTCGCCAGCCAGCGCCTGGCCGAGCTGCCGCTGTTCATCGACGACACGCCGGCGCTGACCATCGCCGCGCTGCGGACCCGCGCGCGGCGGCTGAAGCGCAAGCACGATATCGGCCTGGTGATCGTCGACTACCTGCAGCTGTTGCAGGGCAGCGGGCGGGCGAACGACAACCGCGTGAACGAGATTTCCGAGATCAGCCGCGGGCTCAAGACCCTGGCCAAGGAACTCGACGTGCCGGTGATCGCGCTCTCGCAGCTCAGCCGCGCGGTCGAACAGCGCGACGACAAGCGCCCGATGCTGTCGGACCTGCGCGAATCGGGCTCGATCGAGCAGGACGCCGACATGGTCTGGTTCATCTACCGCGAGGACTATTACGTCGCCGCGCGCGAGCCGAAGCGCCCGGTCGAAAGCGACGATGCCAAGGTCCACGAGGCCCATGCCGCCTGGGCCAGCGAGATGGAGCGGGTCTTCGGCCTGGCCGAGCTGATCGTGGCGAAGCAGCGGCACGGCGCGACCGGCAAGGTCCGGCTGCGCTTCGAACCGCGGATCACGCGCTTCTCCGACCTCGCGGAAGAGGACCGGCGGACCGGCGAATACGACTGACCGCGCGGATCGCGAGGCCCGTCGCGGCGCCCGCCTAGAGGCCGAGGTTGAGCCGCCGGGTCACCGTGTAGTCCACCACCGAGACCAGCAGCCAGCCGAGGTTCCAGCGGACCCGGTTGAACAGGGTCGCGCGCGACTTGTGCAGCGCCGGCGTGATCGGCTGCGAGCCGGCGATATGCAGCGACACGAACTCGCGCATCCGCTCCGCCAGGGCGGCATCGCGGATCTGCAGCATCAGCTCGAGGTTCAGGTAGAGGCTGCGCATGTCGAAATTGGCGCTGCCGACATAGACCACGTCGTCGAGGACGATCAGCTTGGTGTGCAGGCGGCAGGCGTCGAATTCCCAGATTCGCGCGCGCTTGCGCAGCAGGTAGTCGTAGAGCGAGCGCGAGGCGCCGATGGTCGCCCCGTTGTCGCTGCGCCCGGCCATGACGAGCCGCGTCTCGCCCCGCGCCGCTATCCGCCCGATACGTCGCAGCAGGTGCGGCGGGGGGGAGAAATAGGCCATCAGCATGTCGAGCTTCTGCGCCTGCAGCAGGTCTTCGCCGACCTGCCGGGCCCACGTCGAAAGGCCGCGCGTCGGCCCGCCGACCAGCCAGCGGGCCGCGCCGTTCGACCAGTCCCAGCTCTTCACCGCGCGGCGGATGCTGCGGAACGTGCCGTCGTCCAGCTCGCTCCAGTCGGCCAGCCGCGCGAACCAGTCCACAAGCCCGCCGACCGCGTCCCCCTCGATACCGATCGCGAGATCGTTCCACCCGTCCTCGCCGGTCGCGGCGAAATAGGAATCGGCGATGTTGAACCCGCCGAACATCGCGCACGCGTCGTCGGCGATCACGATCTTCTGGTGGTTGCGGATCAGGTAGCGGTGGCTCCAGCGCGGGCTGAACCAGCGGACACGGCCGCCGGCCGCGCGCAAGGGCGCGAAGAAGCCCTCCCCCGCGTCGGCCCCGAACGAATCGAGCAGGAGCGTCACGGCCACGCCCCGGCCCGCCGCATCGACCAGGGCATCGCGCAAGGCGGTGCCGATCGCGTCTTCCTCGTAGATGTAGAACGACAGCTTGACCGAGGCCTGCGCCTGCCGGATCATCGCCAGCAGGGCCTCGCGCCGGGCGGGTCCGGCCGGGTAGAACGTCAGCGCCTGGCCGCCGGCCCGGGCGGTAAACGGATCCGGCGGGGTGAAGCCGGGGCGATCCGCATCGCTGCAACTGGGGTCCGCACCGGGCATGACCGGCATGTAGGCGGGCCCGGTCCGCGGCGCAAATCCTTGACTCTCGCGCCCCGAACGCCTAGCTGGCGCCCTTTCCGTAAACCCGTTTGCTACCGGAGTGCCATATGGCGCGCGTTACCGTCGAAGATTGCGTCGACAAGGTTCCCAACCGTTTCGATCTCGTCCTGCTTTCCGCGCAGCGCGCGCGTGAAATCTCCGGCGGGGCGGAGCTGACCGTCGACCGCGACCGCGACAAGAACCCGGTCGTCGCCCTGCGCGAGATCGCCGAACAGACGATCAAGCCGAAAGACCTCAACGAATCGCTGGTCCTGAACCTGCAGAAGATCCTGCCGGACGACGAGGACGAGGCGGACGAGGTCGGCTCGCTCAGCCAGTCGGCCGAGGCGCTGCGGATCACCGCGTCGGCCCCCGCCCGCTCGACCTCGATCGGGGCGGACTACGAAGGCTGATCGCCCGCCCGCGCCGCGCGGGCCGCGATCGTTCCTGCAGTCGCGAAACAGACCGGACGGCGGCAGCTAACCCCTGCCGCCGTTTATGCATGGGCGGAACCTTTTCGCCAGCCGGCGGCGCGGCACCTTCCCCGGGCGCTGCGCCGGCGCCGGGTCAGCGGGGCAGGTCGCTCGCGCCCATCAGGGCCTCGTCCACCGCGCGGGCGCACTGGCGCCCCTCGCGGATCGCCCAGACGACCAGGCTCTGCCCGCGGCGCATGTCGCCGCACGAGAACACGCCCGGCTCGCTGGTCGCATAAGTGCGCGTGTCGGCCGCGACATTGCCGCGATCGTCCAGCGCGACCCCGGCCCGGTCGAGCAGGCCGCGCCGCTTCGGCCCGGTGAACCCCATGGCCAGCAGGATGAGATCGGCCGGCAGGGTGAACGTGCTGCCTTCGATCTCCTGCATCCGGCCGTCGCGCCATTCGACCCGCACGCATTCCAGGCCGACGACATCGCCCCCCTCGGCCACGACCCGGCGGGCGAGGACCGACCAGTCGCGCTCCACCCCTTCCTCGTGGCTCGACGACGTGCGCAGCTTGAGCGGCCAGTCCGGCCAAGTCAGCGCCTTGTCTTCCTTTTCCGGCGGGCGGGGCATGATTTCCAGCTGGGTGACGCTCTTCGCGCCCTGGCGGTTGCTGGTGCCGACGCAGTCGCTGCCGGTGTCGCCGCCGCCGATCACGATCACGTGCTTGCCGGTCGCGGTCAGCGTGCCGCGCGGGGCGGCGCGCACTTCGTCGTCGCCGGCGTTGCGCTTGTTCTGCTGGGTCAGGAATTCCATCGCCAACCGCACGCCGGGCAGCTCCGCCCCGGGAATGTCGAGCTTGCGCGCCTCTTCTGCGCCGCCGGCGAGGACGACCGTATCGAAGTTCTCGCGCAGGGCGGAAAAGGACACTTCGACCCCGATCTCGCTGCTCGTGCGGAACTGGACGCCCTCGGCCTCCATCTGCACCGCGCGGCGGTTGATCAGGTGCTTTTCCATCTTGAAGTCGGGAATGCCGTAACGCAGCAGGCCGCCGATCCGGTCGGCCTTCTCGAACACGGTCACCGCGTGGCCGGCGCGCGCCAGCTGCTGGGCGCAGGCCAGCCCGGCCGGGCCGCTGCCGATCACCGCGACCGACTTGCCAGTGGGCCGCGCGGGCACCTGCGGCTTGATCCAGCCTTCCTTCCACCCGCGGTCGACGATCGCGCATTCGATCGACTTGATCGTCACCGGCTGGTCGGTGATGTTCAGCGTGCAGGCGGCCTCGCACGGGGCCGGGCAGACGCGCCCGGTGAACTCGGGGAAGTTGTTGGTCGAATGGAGCATGTCGAGCGCACGCTTCCAGTCCGCCTCGTAGACGAGGTGGTTCCAGTCGGGGATCAGATTGTTCACCGGGCAGCCGGTGTGACAGTAGGGGATGCCGCAATTCATGCAGCGCGCCGCCTGGTTGCGCAGCTTCCCTTCGGGCAGGGCGTGGACGAACTCGTTGTAATGCGCGAGGCGCTCGGCCGGGTCGGCCGACGCACGGTCCTCGCGCTCGAATTCCAGGAAACCTGTTTCCTTACCCATGGCGGTTACATCCAGTTCGTTCGGTGGGAGGCGGCGTTTCGCGCGGCGCGGGCGATCATTCGGCCGCCACGCTCTCGGGATTGCTGCGTTCCGCGTCGGTTGAAGGGGCGCGACCGGCTTCGAGCCGCTCGGCCTCGAGCTGGGCGAGCGCGCGGGCATAGTCGCGCGGCATCACCTTGACGAAACGGGCAAGCGCGGCGTCCCAGTCGTCGAGCAGCGCCGCGGCCTTGGCCGAGCCGGTGTGGAGCTTGTGCCGCTCGACCAGGATGCGCAGGCGCTGCGCGTCGTGGCGCAGCATGTCGCCCATGCCCAGGTCGTTGACCGAGCGCGGGTGCGCCTGCGGGCGGCCCAGCCCGTCCTCGGCATCGGGCTCGGGCGAAACCGGCACGAGATCGACCTGGGCCTGGTTGCACAGGCGCGCGAAATCGCCGTTCTCGTCATAGACATAGGCGACGCCGCCGCTCATCCCCGCAGCGAAGTTCCGCCCGGTCGGGCCGAGCACGCAGACGACGCCGCCAGTCATGTATTCGCAGCCGTGATCGCCCGTCCCCTCGACCACCGCGACGGCGCCCGAGTTGCGAACCGCGAAGCGTTCACCGGCCACCCCTTCGAAGAAAGCTTCGCCCGAGATCGCGCCGTAGAGCACGGTATTGCCGACGATGATGTTCTGCCCCGGGTCGCGCGCGACGCCGGCCGGCTGACGAACGACGATGCGCCCGCCCGAAAGGCCCTTGCCGACGTAGTCGTTCGCGTCGCCCACCAGGTCGAGCGTGACCCCGTGCGCCAGCCAGGCGCCGAAGCTCTGACCGGCCACGCCGGTGAGGTTGATGCGGATCGTCTCCGGCCCCAGCCCGGCATGGCCGTGGCGGCGGGCGATCTCGCCCGACAGCATCGCCCCGACCGTGCGGTTCACGTTGCGGATCTCGCGATCGATCCGGATCGAGGTGCCGTTGTCGATCGCCTCGCGGCAGGCGGCGATCAGCTCGTTGTCCATTGCCGCGCCGAGCCCGTGATCCTGCGTCTCGGTATGGTGCAGCGCGCGGCCTTCGGGGGCCGGCACCGGGTGGAGAATGCGCTTCAGGTCCACCCCGTGCGCCTTCCAGTGCCGCTCGACCCGGCGGGTATCGATCCGGTCCACCCGGCCGATCATTTCCTCCAGCGTGCGGAAGCCCATCTCGGCCATGATCTGGCGCACTTCCTCGGCCACGAAGAAGAAATAGTTGATCACGTGCTCGGGCGTGCCGGTGAAGCGCTTGCGCAGCACCGGGTCCTGCGTCGCGACGCCGACCGGGCAGGTGTTGAGATGGCACTTGCGCATCATGATGCAGCCGGCGGCGATCAGCGGGGCGGTGGCGAAACCGAACTCGTCCGCGCCCAGCAGGGCGCCGATGGCAACGTCGCGCCCGGTCCGCAGGCCGCCGTCCACCTGCACCGCGATACGGCTGCGCAGGTCGTTCAGGAGCAGCGTCTGCTGGGTTTCGGCGAGGCCGATCTCCCACGGGCTGCCCGCATGGGTCAGGCTGGTCAGCGGGCTTGCGCCGGTGCCGCCTTCGTAGCCGGAGATCGTGACATGGTCCGCCTTGCTCTTCGAAACGCCGGCGGCGACGGTCCCGACGCCCACCTCGCTGACCAGCTTGACCGAGACGCGCGCCGTCGGCTGCACGTTCTTCAGGTCGTGGATCAGCTGGGCGAGATCCTCGATCGAATAGATGTCGTGGTGCGGCGGCGGGCTGATCAGGCCGACCCCGGGGGTGGAGTGGCGCACGGCGCCGATCGTCTTGTCCACCTTGTGGCCGGGCAGCTGCCCGCCCTCGCCCGGCTTGGCGCCCTGCGCCATCTTGATCTGGATGTCGTCGGAATTGACCAGGTACTCGGTCGTCACGCCGAACCGGCCCGAGGCGACCTGCTTGATCCGGCTGCGCATCGAATCGCCGTTGTCCATCGGGGTGAACCGATCGGGCTCCTCGCCGCCTTCGCCGGTGTTCGAACGGCCGCCGATGCGGTTCATCGCGATCGCCAGCGTCGTGTGCGCCTCGCGACTGATCGAGCCGAAGCTCATCGCGCCGGTGCTGAAACGCTTCACGATCTCGGCCGCGGGCTCGACTTCGTCCAGCGGGACGGGGGTGTCGGCGGGCTTCAGCTCCATCAGCCCGCGAATGGTCAGCAGCCGCTCGGACTGTTCGTTCACCGCACGCGCGAAATCCTCGTACCGCGCGCGCGAGTTGCCGCGCACCGCGTGCTGCAGGCTGGCGACGCTGCCCGGCGTCCAGACGTGGTCCTCGCCCCGCAGGCGATACTGGTAGATCCCGCCGGCATCGAGCATCCCGGCATAGAGCGGGTCCGCCCCGTGCGCGAGCGCGTGGCGGCGTACGGCCTCCTCCGCCACTTCGAGCAGGCCGACCCCCTCGATCGTCGTCGCCGTGCCGGTAAAGTACTTGTCCACGAAGGCGCTCGACAGGCCGACCGCGTCGAAGATCTGCGCCCCGCAATAGGACTGGTAGGTCGAAATGCCCATCTTGGACATGACCTTGAGCATCCCCTTGCCGACCGCCTTGATGTAGTTCTGCCGCGCGTCCTCGGCCGCGACCTCGGGGAAACGTTCGGCGCGAAGGTTCTCGATCGTCTCGAACGCGACGTAGGGGTTGATCGCTTCCGCGCCGAAGCCCGCCAGCACACAGTAATGGTGAACCTCGCGCGCCTCGCCGGTTTCGACCACCAGGCCCGTCTGCATCCGCAGGCCCTGGCGCACGAGGTGGTGGTGCACGGCGGCGGTAGCGAGCAGGGCGGGGATCGGGATGCGATCGGGCCCCTGCGCGCGGTCGGAGAGGATCAGGATATTGTGGTCGAGCAGGACCGCCTCGGTCGCCGCCCAGCACAGTTCCTTCAGCGCCATCTCCAGCCCTTCGGCTCCGGTCGCCGCGTCCCAGGTGATGTCGAGCGTGTGGGTGCGGAAGGCCCCGTCGAGCGCGACCTCGACCGAGCGGATCTTCGCCAGGTCGTCGTTGGTGAGGATCGGCTGGCCGACTTCGAGCCGCTTGTGCGTGCCGGCATCGCGGCCCAGCAGGTTGGGCCGGGGCCCGACCATCGACAGCAGGCTCATCACCAGTTCCTCGCGGATCGGGTCGATCGGCGGGTTCGTGACCTGGGCGAAGTTCTGCTTGAAGTAATCGTAGAGCAGCCGCGGCCGCTGGCTGAGCACGGCGAGCGGCGTGTCGGTGCCCATCGACCCGATCGGGTCGTCGCCGGCGAGCGCCATCGGCTCGAGGAAGCGCGCGATGTCTTCCTGGGTGTAGCCGAAGGCCTGCTGGCGTTCGAGCAGGGTCGTCGTGTGGTCGGGAATCGCGGCAAGCTCGGGCTCGATCGTGTCGAGATCCTCCAGCTTGTACTGCGTGCGCGCCAGCCACGTCTCGTAAGGGTGCGCGGCCGCCAGCTCGGCCTTCAGCTCGGCGTCCTCGACGATCCGGCCCTGCTCGAGGTCGATCAGCAGCATCTTGCCCGGCTGCAGCCGCCACTTGCGCACGATGTCCTCTTCCGCGAACGGCAGGACGCCGCTTTCCGAAGCGAGGCAGACGAGATCGTCCTTCGTCACGCAATAGCGCGCCGGCCTCAGGCCGTTGCGGTCCAGCGTCGCGCCGATCTGCCGCCCGTCGGTGAAGGCCACCGCCGCCGGGCCGTCCCACGGCTCCATCAGCGCGGCGTGATATTCGTAGAACGCGCGCCGCGCCGGGTCCATCAGCGGGTTCTTGGCCCATGCCTCCGGCATCAGCATCATCATCGCGTGGGCGAGGCTGTACCCGCCCGCCAGCAGCAGCTCGAGCGCGTTGTCGAGGCACGCGGTGTCCGACTGGCCATGCGGGATCAGCGGCCACATCTTGTCGAGATCGGCGCCCAGCAGCTCCGATTCCATCGTGCGCCGACGGGCCTCCATCCAGTTCACGTTGCCGCGAACGGTGTTGATCTCGCCGTTGTGGGCCATGAAGCGATAGGGGTGCGCGAGACGCCAGCTGGGGAAGGTGTTGGTGCTGAACCTCTGGTGCACCAGCCCCAGCGCGGAAACGCAGCGCGGATCGCGCAAGTCGTCGTAGAAGCTGCCCACCTGGTTGGCGAGCAGGAGGCCCTTGTAGACGATCGTCCGGCTCGAGAAGCTCGGGATATAGGTCTGCGTCAGGGCCGGCATCGCGTGCTTTTCGGCCAGCCTGGCGAGCGGGTTGAGCGTCTGCTTGCGGATCACGATCAGCTTGCGCTCGAACGCGTCCCGGTCGGCGCAGTCGGGCCCGCGCGCGACCACGCACTGGCGCATGACCGGCATCGAATCGACGACCGCCCGGCCCAGCCCGTCGAGCGTGACCGGCACGTCGCGCCAGCCGACCAGGCGCTGGCCTTCCTTGGCGACGAACTTCTCCAGCTGCTCGGCCACGAAGGCCCGGGCCTCGTCGTCCTGCGGCAGGAAGCACTGCGCGACGGCATAGTCGCCTTCGGCCGGCAGGTCGTGGCCCGCCTGTTCGGCCCATTCGCGGATCAGCGGATCGGGGATCTGGAGCAGGATGCCGGCGCCGTCGCCCAGCAGCGGATCGGCGCCCACCGCGCCGCGATGATCGAGGTTGGCCAGGATTTCCAGCGCCTGGCCCACGATCGCATGACTCTTCTCGCCCTTGATGTGGGCGACGAACCCGACGCCGCACGAATCGTGCTCGTTGCGCGGATCATACAGACCTGTCGGCGTGGGAAACCCCATCCAGTAAACCCCGTTCTGTCAGGTGCCGAAGCGCGTACCCCTTTGGCCCCTTCGGCAATGAAGCGCGTATTTCGCCACGCGAACGCGCACGAAAATTGTCGCGAAGGCGCTTAATGCAGATTGGAACGGCATTTTGCAACTGCACAGGGGCGCGCATAGGTATTAGTTATTCTTGCGCTTACGAAAGCGACCGCGCCCGGTTTACCCGTGGGGCGGGGGTTCAGGCGGCTCCGCTAAGCCGCTGCAACTTCTGCAAAGCTTCGCGCAGGGCGCGCTCAGCCTGGGCTTCGTCGAGCGGCTCGCGGCGAGCCGTCCCGGCCCCTTCGGCATCGCCTGCCGGGGCGTCGAACGGGCGCCGCTGCGGCGGGGCCGGCGGGGCGCCCGCCTCGCGCGCGGGGCCGTCGGCGGCCGGGGTCGCGCGGCGATCCTCCTGGCCGGGAAAGACCACCACCGGTTCGGGCAGGTCGTTATCCTCCGCGTCTTCGATCCGCACGAATTCCCGTTCGCGCGGGCCGCGACGAATGTCGAGCAGCGAACCGCAGCCGTCCTCGGCCGCGATCGCGTCGTTGCCGGCAAAGCCGGCTTCCCCCTCGCCTTCCTCTCCGTCGATCGCGTCGTCGCCGGCAACCGGGGCGGCGGCTTCCGGCCCGGGTGCCGGGCGGTCGAACGCGCGCGCCTGGCGCGAGAGCGGCAGGGTGAGCGCGAGATCGGCCTCCTCGTCCTCGGCGGCATCGCCTTCGTCCCCGTCGTGCGCCTCGGGGTCGAAGGCAAGCGGGCGCAGCGCGGCCGGCACCGAGGGCGGCGCGGCGAAAGCCTGCGGCTCGGCCAGCGCCTCTTCCTCGGCATCCTCTTCACGCGTGCCTTCGGGAGAGGACGCTTCCTCGGCCGCGGCAACAGGCGCAGGCGCTTCCTCGGCCGCGACCGGGGCGGCCTCGACAGCCGGATCGTCCGTCGTCGTGTCAGCGGCGAAGGCAACGCGGGTGGCCGGGGCGGTGGCGGGCTCGAAGCGCGGCGCTTCCTCGGCGGCCACCCCCAGGTCGGGGACATAGCGGCTCGGGCTCTCGGCCGGCGCATCGGCCGGTGCCCGCGCCGCGGCGGCGGCCTCTTGCTCGCGGCGGGCCGCGCGTTGCAGCGACTGCGCGAAGCGGTCCACCAGTTCGGCGATCGACAGCTCGGCCAGCGCGCCTTCCGGCGCGGCCTCGTCCGCTTCCGGATCTTCGGCCGCGGCAATCTCTTCGATCACGGCAGGATCGTCGCCTGCGTTCGCGAACGCGGCAGAGGGCAGGCCTGCGAACGGTTGATCGGCCGGCTCCGCCAGGTTCGGCCGGTCCGCCTCATCCGCGTCGTCCGCCTCGGCCACGTCGACCTCGGCGTCGGCGACCGGGTCCGCGTGGAACGCCGGCGGCGCGGCGCGGGGGGCATCGAAGGGGCGCGCCCCTTCGGCCGGCTGTTCGGACGGCATCGCGGCGAAGGGCCCGGGCACTGCGGCCGCCGGCTGCGGCTCCGCCTCGAGCGCTTCGGCCGGCTCGGGTTCGGGAGCCGGCATCATGTCCGCCGCGGGATGCGCGGCATCCTGGTCGGCGAAAACGGCGAGGTCGAGCGCGTCGGGCGCCTCCTCTGCCGGCACGTCGTCCACCGGGGTCGCGAGCTCGGGAGCCAGCGCGACCGGTTCTTCGGCGCCCGGCAGGTCCGCCCGGTCGAGCAGCTCGCTCGGCCCGCTTTCGTCGGTCACGGCCAGGGCGCGGCGGCGGCCCGGGGCAGGCGTCGGTGCAGGCGCGGGGCGCGGGGCCTCGATCGGCTCGTCGAAGCTTTCCACGCCCAGTTCCTCGCGCGCGGAGATCGGCCGTTTGGCAGCCTCGTCGCGGCGCGTCGAGGCCGGCTGCGCCCGCCGGCGCGCGGCCGGGCGGGTCGCCCCCTGGGCGGCCACGACCTTGCGGGCGATGTACAGCCCGGCAACGACGCCGAGCGCGGCAAAGACGAGCGCGATGAGAATGCGCGCCGTCACCCCCAGCGGGGGCGCGGCGGCGGGAACCGCGGCGGCGAGGCCGGTCGCCTCGGCCAGTGCTTCGAACAGGGCCACCGGGAGGACGAGGCTGCCGATCCCCAGCAAGGCCGCGAACCATAGCGCGACGATGGCCGGGAAAACCGGGTGCTGGCTGATCGGAACCTGGCTGGCGGTCTGGCCCTGGTCTTTGGCTGCCACTGTATCACTTCCCCGTTGCGCGGGCGGCCTGCCTCAGGCGGCAGGCACCTGCCCATTCGGCACAGGGGCTATCAGCCGATGGTAAACGTCTTGATAACGCCTGACGTTGCGGCCCCAGTCGTGATGCGCGGCAACGTGTTCGCGCGCCCGCTCGCGCATGGCATCCCACCCGGCCCGGTCGCGCAGCAATGCCGCCAGGGCATCGGCGCAGGCGGCCGGGTCGTCCGGTGGAAACAGGGTGCCGGTTTCGCCGTCGTCGATCAGTTCGCGGTGCCCGCCGACGTCGGACGCGGCGACGAGCCGGCCCTGCGCCATCGCCTCCAGCGGCTTGAGCGGGGTGACGAGATCGGTCAGCCGGCTTTTCTTGCGCGGATAGGCGAGCACGTCGATCAACGCGTAGTACCGCTCCACCTCATCGTGGGGCACGCGGCCGGCGAAGCGGATCCCCCCGGCCGCCGGGCTGCGGGCGGCCTGTGCGCGCAGGGCCGTGTCCATCGGACCGCCGCCGACCAGCAGCAGGCGCGCACCTGGCACGCTTTCGCGCAGGCGGGGCATGGCCGCGACAAGATCGTCCAGCCCCTCGTAATCGTAGAAGCTGCCGACGAAGCCGATCACCGGGCCTTCGCCCAGCCCCAGCCGCGCGGCCAGCGCCGGGTCGCGGACCGGCGGGTCGCCGAACAGCGACAGGTCCACCCCGTTGGGCGAGAGCGCGATCTTCTCCCCCGGCACCCCGCGCGCGACCAGGTCGTCGCGCAACCCGCGGCAGATCGTGAAGACCGCGTCGGCGCCCGCCACGGCCCGGTCTTCCAGCGCGCGCGTCAGGCGATATTTCAGCGAGCCTTCGCGCCCCGTGCCGTTGCCGACCGCCGCGTCTTCCCAGAAGGCGCGGATTTCGTAGACCAGCGGGATCGCGTGGCGGCGCGCCGAACGCAGCGCGGCCAGCCCGCACAGCGCCGGCGAATGGGCATGGATCACGTCGGGCCGCCAGTCCTCGATCGCGCGGTCGATCGCATCGGCCAGGCAGCCGATCTCGCGCCATTCGCGCAGGCCCGGCGGGCCGGAGGGGCGGCCCGGCGTGCGCAGGAAGGTCAGCCCGTCGATCGTTTCGACCGGCGGCCCTTCGGCCGCGTGGCGCTGGCCGGTAATGGCCCGCACCGTCATGCCGGCCCTTTGCTGGCTCTTCAGGATCGCGCGCGTGCGGAAGGTGTAGCCACTGTGCAGCGGCAGCGAATGGTCGAGAACGTGGAGCACCCGTGTCATCGCCAGGTCCCCTGCCACAGCAAGCTTAACGGCGCGTCAACCGCCCGCTGCTAGACCGCCCGGCAGCGCCCCCGGCGTGCGCATTGCAAGGCATCTTCTGGTTTGATCGACTACTTCGCCCTCGGCCTGATCCACGCGTTGATCGCGATCGCCCTGCTGCGGATCGCCGGGCGCGACGAAACCGACCGCGACCCCGCGTTCGAGGACGGCCCGCGCACACCGACCGCGCAGCGGCGCGCGGCTGCCGGCAAGGCGGGCGACGAAACCGCTCGCGACACGGCCGGCAATGCGAGCGGCGACACGGGCGGCGCCAGTGCCCGCACGATGGGCGAGCGGGGCGGCAACCGCGATGCTTGACCTCGCGCTCTTCCTGTTCGTCATGGCCTTCCTCGCGATCGGGCTGCGCCGCCCGTTCATCTGGGTCCTCGCCTATCTCTACATCGACATCCTCGCCCCGCAGAAGATCGGCTGGTCGATCACCTCCGCGCTGCCGATTTCCTTCATCGCCTTCTGCGCCGCCTTCGCCGGCTGGCTGCTGACCGACGCCAAGAAGGGCACCCGCTTCACGCTGCGCCAGTTCCTGCTGTGCCTGCTGCTCGCCTATTGCTTCTGGACCACGCAGACCGCCGACTTCCCGGCAGAGGCGCTGGAGAAGTGGGACTGGGTGTGGAAGGCGCTGGTCTTCGCGATCTTCCTGCCGCTGACGCTTTCCACCCGCCTGAGGATCGAGGGGACGGCGCTGATCATGGTGCTGACCGCGGGGGCGATCATCATCAGCGCGGGGATGAAGACGGCGCTGGGCGGGGGCGGCTACGCCTCGCTCTATTTCTTCGTCAACGACAACAGCGGGATGTACGAAAGTTCCACCCTCGCGACCGTCGCCATCGCGATCATCCCGCTGATCCTGTGGTTCACCCGCCACGGCACGATCTTCCCGCCGGACTGGCGGGTGAAGACTTTCGGCTACGCGCTGGTCTTCGCCTGCCTGCTGGTGCCGATCGGTACCGAGGCGCGCACCGGGCTGCTGTGCATCGCGGTCCTCGCCGTCGTCGCGCTGCGCGACGTGAAGCGCCGGTTCGCCTTCCTCGCGGCCGGCGCGGCGCTGGGCCTGGCCGCGCTGCCGTTCATTCCGCAAAGCTATTACGAACGCATGGCGACGATCGGCAGCCACGACCAGGACCAGTCGGCCTCCACCCGCGTCGCGGTCTGGACCTGGACGCTCGACTACGTCGCCGAGAATCCCTTCGGCGGCGGGTTCGACGCCTATCGCGGCAACCGCTTCACCTATCGCCTGCCCGTGCTGGTCGAACAGGGCAATACGACCGCGATCGAATACCGCGAGGTCGTGGACGAGGCGCGCGCCTATCACTCCGCGATCTTCGAGATGCTGGGCGAACAGGGCTGGCCGGGGCTGATCCTGTGGCTCTGGATCCACGCGCTGGGCCTGTGGCAGATGGAATGGGTCCGTCGGCGCTGGCGCCAGCGCGCGGCCCACGATGCACAGTGGCAGGCGCCCCTGGCCAGCGCGCTGCAGGTCGCGCAGGTCATCTACCTTGTCGGATCGCTGTTCCAGGGCATTGCCTACCAGCCGTTCGTCCTGATGCTGATCGGCGCGCAGATCGCCCTCTGGGCCTATTGCAAGCGCCTCGATTCGCAGGAACGCGAGGTGCGCCGCGCCGGCTGGCCGCGCGCGCCGCACCGCCCGGCTGGCGATGCCGTAGCGGCACCGGAGGCCGCGTTGCGCTAGCCCTCCGCATGCGCCATGAAGCCGCGGTTTCACGTTGAATCGACGGTTCGAAGGAGAGGCGTATGACTCCGCAGGAAATCGCGGAAAAGGTCGGCGAAAACATCGGCACCAGCGAATGGGTCGAGATGAGCCAGGAACGGATCAACCAGTTCGCCGACGCGACCGGGGATCACCAGTTCATCCATGTGGACGAGGAAAAGGCGAAGATGACGCCGTTCGGCGGCACGATCGCCCACGGGTTCCTGACCCTGTCGATGATCCCCTATCTCGCGGCCAATTCCGATCTTCCCCGGCCCGAAGGGGTCAAGATGGGCGTCAACTACGGCGGCAACAAGACGCGGTTCATCAACCCGGTCCGTTCGGGCAAGCGCATCCGCGGCCACTGGAAGCTGGTCGAGATGGTCGAAAAGCGTCCCGGCCAGTGGCAGCAGACGACCGAGATCACGATCGAGATCGAGGGCGAGGACAAGCCGGCGCTGATCGCCGAGTGGATCACGCAGCTCTTCGTCTGAAACAACGCCGCCCCGCGCCAGGGCGGGGCTTGTCGCGGCCGGCCGCATCGGCCGCACCACCAGTGAAAGGCCCGGCCCCGGCCGGGTAACGAGAGGTTTGAAATGCGCAACGCAGTTATCGTTTCCACCGCCCGAACCGCCATCGGGCGCGCCTACAAGGGCGGCTTCAACGACACCAAGGGGGCCACGCTCGGCTCCTACTCGCTCGCTCCGGCGATCGAACGCGCCGGGATCGAACCGGGCGATCTCGACGATGTCGTGTGGGGCGCCGCGCTGCAGCAGGGTGCCCAGGCCGGCAACCTCGCCCGCCAGGTCGCGCTGCGCGCCGGCTGCCCGATCTCGGTTTCGGGCATGACGCTCGACCGCCAGTGCTCGTCGGGCCTGATGGCGATCGCGACCGCGGCCAAGCAGATCATGGTCGACAACATGGATGTCGTCGCCGGCGGCGGGCAGGAATCGATCAGCTTGGTGCAGACGAAGGAAATGCGGGTCATGCCCGATCCGGAGCTGATCAACATGCACGGCGCGATCTACATGCCGATGCTCCAGACCGCCGAAACGGTCGCCCAGCGTTACGGGATCACGCGCGAGCAGCAGGACGAATATGCGCTGAAGAGCCAGCAGCGCACCGCCGCGGCGCAGGAAGCGGGCAAGTTCGACGACGAGATCGTCCCGGTCACGACCACGATGAAGGTCCAGGACAAGGAAACGGGCGAGATTTCCGACAGGGAAGTGACGATCGCCAAGGACGAAGGCAACCGCCCGGGCACCACGCTGGAAGGGCTGGCCGGCCTGCAGCCCGTCATGGGCCCGGGCACGACGATCACCGCCGGCAATGCCAGCCAGCTTTCCGACGGCTCGGCCGCGAGCATCCTGATGGAAGAAAGCCTGGCTGAGAAGAAGGGCCTCACCCCGCTGGGCCGCTATGTCGGCATGGCCGTCGCCGGGACCGAGCCCGACGAGATGGGGATCGGCCCGGTCTTCGCGATTCCCAAGCTGCTCGAACGCACCGGCGTGAAGCTGGAGGACGTGGGTCTGTGGGAACTGAACGAGGCCTTCGCCGTCCAGGTGCTCTATTGCCGCGACAAGCTGGGCATCCCCGACGAGCTGCTCAACGTCAACGGCGGCTCGATCTCGATCGGCCACCCCTATGGCATGACGGGCGCGCGCTGCGTCGGCCATGCCCTGATCGAAGGCAAGCGCCGCGGCGCGAAATACGTCGTCGTGACGATGTGCGTCGGCGGCGGCATGGGCGCTGCGGGGATGTTCGAAGTCCTCTGATCGCCCTATAACCCTTGCCGCACGGGCGGCGCGCGGGTTCCTTCCCTGACCGGTCCCGGACAGGAAAGCGGCCCGCGCGCCGCCCGTTTGCCATCGGCATCGGGGGGGTAAGCGGCGATGGGCATAATGGAAATCATCGGCATCGCGGGCAGCGTCAGCCTTCTGGCGGGCTGGCGGCTCTACCTGTGCCTGCTGGCGACGGGGATCGCGATGCGCGCCGGCGCGCTGCCCCTGCCCGAACACCTCGCCGCGCTCGACGTTCTGGCGAACCCCTGGGTCATGGCGGTCACCGGGCTCGCCGCGCTGGCGGAGTTCCTGGCCGACAAGATCATGTGGCTCGATTCGCTGTGGGACGCGGTGCACGGCTTCGTCCGCCCGGTGGGCGGTGCGCTGCTGGCGCTGGCGATCGTCGATCCGTCGGACCCAGCGTGGCAGGTCGTCGCCTTCGTCCTCGGCGGCGGGGCCGCCTTCGCCGCCCATGCCGGCAAGGCCGGGGCCCGGGGCGTGGTCAACGCCAGCCCGGAACCGGTATCGAACGTCGCGGTCTCGACGGTGGAGGATATCGCGGCGGCCGGCCTGCTGTGGGCGGCGTTCGAATATCCCTATGTCGCCGGGGCGATCGCGCTGGCCCTGCTCGCGCTCACGATCTGGCTCGTCCTCGCCGCCCGCCGGATGATCCGCCGGCTGCTTGGCCGGGGCGCGCAGGGGCCCGGGCGCGGGGCGGCCGCACCCCCGCCGCCCTGACCGTCAGGCCGCGGCCGCGAGGCCGGACCGGCCGTGCCGGGCGATGAAGGCTTCGACCGCGGGGGCGATTTTCGTGCGCCAGCGGCTGCCGTTGAAAATGCCGTAGTGGCCGGCCCCCTCGGCGAGGAAATACTGCTTCTTCGCCTCGTCCAGCCCGGTGGCGAGATCCAGCGCGGCGCGCGTCTGCCCGATGCCCGAGATATCGTCGCGCTCGCCCTCGATCGCCAGGATCGCCGTGTCGCGGATGGCGCCGAGGTCCACCGGCTGGCCGCGATGGACGAAAGTCCCGTTGGCCAGCGAGTGCTTCTGGAACACTTCCTCCACCGTCTGGAGGTAGAACTCGGCCGTCATGTCGCAGACCGAGCGATACTCGTCGTAGAAATCCTTGGTCGCCCGGGCGCTGTCCTCGTCGCCGATCGTCAG
Source organism: Pelagerythrobacter marinus (assembly GCF_034375205.1). Taxonomy (NCBI): domain Bacteria; kingdom Pseudomonadati; phylum Pseudomonadota; class Alphaproteobacteria; order Sphingomonadales; family Erythrobacteraceae; genus Pelagerythrobacter; species Pelagerythrobacter marinus. The sequence goes on from NZ_CP139719.1 coordinate 2,668,905, forward strand.
GTGCTTGAACATCTCGTAATGGCTCAGCATGTGCTGGCCGAGGTTCATCGACATGAAGCCGGCGAGCTGCAGGAACCCGGGATAGACCCTGCGCCCTGCCCCGCGGTGCTGCATCGGCACGGTGGCGATCACCGTGTGGCGGAACCATTCGATCGGCCGTTCCATCGCCAGGTCGTTGACCGTCGTCGGGCTCTCGCGCGTGTCGATCGGCCCGCCCATCATGGTCAGGGTGGCGGGGCGGCAGCGATGGCCCTCGGCGTTCATCAGCGCGGTGGCCGCCAGCGCGGGTACCGAGGGCTGGCACACGGCCATGACATGCGCGCCCGGCCCGATATGCTCGAGGAACCCGACCAGGTAATCGATATAATCGTCGAGATCGAACAGCCCCTCCGACATCGGGACGGTCTTCGCGTCGGCCCAGTCGGTGACATAGACCTCGCACGATTCGATCATCCGCCGCACCGTGCCGCGCAGCAGGGTGGCGTAGTGCCCGCTCATCGGCGCGACGACCAGCAGGCGCGGCGCATCTTCGGGCAGGCCGTCGCGCACGAACCGTTTCAGGTCGCCGAAAGGCCGGTTGACCACGGTGGCTTCCTCCACCGCGAAAGACTTGCCGCCCGCCTCCACGGTCTCGATCCCGAACGCGGGCTTGCCGCGCGGCGCGGCGGCGTGGGCGAAAACCTCCAGCGCGCTCGCCGTGACCGGGCCGAGGCCCATGTAACCCAGCGGGGAATAGGGACTGGCGAGCATTTCCGCCCCCATCGAGGCCCAGGCGCTCGCCCCGCCCAGCCAGGCGCGCTGCAGTTCGTAAGCGTGATAGAGCAATTCGTTTCCCCTGCTGGGCGTCTCTTGCCGGACGCTTCCCGCTGCGTTGTGCACTGCACAGTGCCGGGAGGCGCGTCATTGTGCAATGCATCATTCGGGCATCATCTGGGCATTCGAGCCGCCGATCGCCAGTGGCGAGTGGATTTTGCCGGCCGGCAGCGCTAGGCCGCGCGCGATGGAAGCGGACCAGAGCGAAACCCGACCGCGCCCCCGCCGGGGCCTGCTGCGCCGCCGCACGGCGCAGGACGGGGAGCCGCGCCCGGCCCGCTCGCTCGCGCCGCTGCGGATGATCTTCCGCGAGGCCGCGCGCTACCCCGCGCGGGTGGCGCTGGCGGTCTTCGCGCTGTTCGTGACCGCGGCCGCGACGCTGGCCATTCCCTGGCGGTTCAAGGCGATCATCGACCGGGCTTTCGGCGGCGACGCCAACCTGGAAGAGATCGCCCACGCGTTCCAGTACCTGCTGATGATCGTCGTCGTGCTCGCGATCGGCACGGCGATGCGGTTCTATTTCGTCAGCTGGCTGGGCGAACGGGTCGTCGCCGATATCCGCCTGAAGGTGCAGCGCAACCTCCTGCGCCTCGCCCCCGGTTTCTACGAGGAGAACAGCCCCAAGGAAATCTCCAGCCGGATGACCTCGGATACCGCGCTGATCGAACAGGTCGTCGGCACGACGGTCTCGGTCGCGCTGCGCAACCTGCTGACCGCGATCGGCGGAACGGCGATCCTGTTCTACCTCGCCCCGACGCTGACGGTCGGGCTGATCGTCGGCATTCCGCTGGTGATCCTGCCGATCGTCTATTTCGGCCGCCGCATCCGCACCGTCTCGCGCTCGAGCCAGGACCGGGTGGCCGATGTCGGCGCGATGATCACCGAAGTGCTGTCCGCGATGAAGATCGTCCAGGCATTCAACCAGGAAGAACGCGAGGGCGGCCGTTTCGCCGAGGCGGTGGAGCGCACGTTCGCGACCGCCCGCCGCCGGATCGCCCTGCGCGCGGCGATGACCTCGATCGTGATCATGCTCGTCTTCGGCGGGATCACGCTGGTCATGTGGCGCGGGGCGATTGCCGTGGCGAGCGGAGAGATCAGCGGCGGCACGATCGCCGCCTTCGTCCTCACCGGCGGCCTGGTGGCAGGGGCCTTCGGCGCGCTGACCGAGGTTTACGGCGACCTGCTGCGCGGGGCCGGCGCCGCCAGCCGGCTGGAGGAGCTGCTGGCCGAACGGCCCGACATCGCCCCGCCCGCCCGGCCGCTCGCCCTGCCCGAGCCGCCGCGCGGCAGCCTCTCGTTCCGCAACGTCAGTTTCCGCTATCCGACCCGGCTCGACGCCCCGGCGCTGAAGGAATTCACGCTCGAGGTCGAACCGGGCGAAACGGTCGCGATCGTCGGCCCTTCGGGGGCGGGCAAGTCCACCGTGTTCCAGCTGGCCGAGCGGTTCTACGACCCGCAGGCCGGGACGATCCGGCTCGACGGGGTGCCGCTGACCAGTGCCGACCCGGCCGACATCCGCCGCCGGATCGCGCTCGTTCCGCAGGACGGCGTGCTCTTTTCGGCCAATGCCCGCGACAACTTGCGCTACGGCGCCTGGGACGCGAGCGACGATGCCATCTGGGAAGCGGCGCGCGCCGCCAATGCCGAGGCTTTCCTGCGCGGCCTGCCCGAGGGGCTCGACACGTTCCTGGGCGAGAGCGGCACGCGCCTGTCGGGCGGGCAGCAGCAACGCCTCGCGATCGCCCGCGCCCTGCTGCGCGACGCGCCGATCCTGCTGCTGGACGAGGCGACCAGCGCGCTCGATGCCGAGAGCGAGCAACTGGTCCAGCAGGCGCTCGACCGGCTGATGCGCGCGCGCACGACGCTGGTCATCGCGCACCGGCTGGCGACCGTGCGCGCGGCGGACCGGATCGTGGTGATGGACGAAGGGCGGATCGTCGAACAGGGCACCCATTCGCAGCTGAGCGAGGCGGGCGGGCTCTACGCGCGCCTCGCCGCGCTCCAGTTCGCTTCGGCCGAGGCCGCCTGACACCGCGCCGTTCGCCGCGCCCGCTGCCGCAAGGTTCAGAAAAGGCGCGGTAATCTATCAAGTTGCAATGGAAACCGACGAACGACTGCCGCGCGCGGGCGGCAGGCCCTATGGTCCGCGCCAAAGGATCGCCGATCCTTGGGACTGACCGAATTACTCCGGGAGATATCGACAATGATCCGCACTCTGTTCGCCGGGGGCGCCAGCGCGCTCGCGCTCGCCCTTTCCGTTCCGGCCCTGGCGCAGGATGGCGCGCCCGCCGCGGGCGAGGAAACCCCGCTGCCGACGATGAGCTTCGGCGAATGGGGTTTCGACCCGGCCTATATCGACGAGAGCGTGGACCCGGGCGACGACTTCTTCGCCTATGCCAACGACAAGTGGCTCGCCGCCAACCCGCTGCCGGCCGAGTTCAGCCGGTTCGGCGCGTTCAACCTCCTGCGCGAGAAATCGACCAGCGACGTGAAGGCGCTGGTGGACGAGCTGGTGGCCAAGGCCCCGGCCGCGCTCTCGGCAGACGAAAAGCGGATCGTCGATGCCTACAACGCCTTCCTCGACCAGGCGGCCATCGACGCCGCCGGGCTGGACCCGGCGCGGCCCTATCTCGACGCGATCCGCTCCGCCGACAGCCATGCTGAGCTGGCGACGCTGTGGGGCACGCCCGGCTATGCCTCCCCGCTGGGCGGGTTCGTCACCGTCGATGGCAAGGAGCCGACCCGTTACTCGGTCTACGTCGCCTCGGGCGGGCTGGGCCTGCCCGATCGCGATTACTACCTCGACGAGAGCGAGAAGGGCCGCGAGATCCAGGCCAGCTACCGCGCGTTCATGGCGTTCCTGTTCCAGCAGGCCGGCTATGCCGACCCGGCGGCGACCGCGCAGCAGGTCTATGACCTGGAGGCGGCGATCGCGCGCACGGTCAGCTGGGACCGGGCGACGCGCCGCAACCGCGACCTGACCTACAACGCCGTGACCCCGGCCGAGCTGTCGGCCATGGCCAACGGCTTCCCGCTCGACGCGCTGGTCGCGGCGATGGGCCTCGGCGATACCGACCGCTACATCGTCTACGACATGCCGCCGAGCGCTGAAGAAGCGGCCGAGCTGGGCCTGGCCGAGGAAACGCTGGCCAAGATCGGCGGCGGGACGCCGGCGATGACCGCGCTGCTGGCGCAGACGCCGGTGGAGGTGCTGCAGGCCTGGACGATCAAGGAATTCCTCGAAGGCAATGCCGCGGTCCTGCCGAGCGCGATCGATGCCGCCGATTTCGACTTCTTCGGCCGCACGCTGACCGGCACGCCCGAACAGCGCCCGCGCTGGAAGCGCGCGATTGCCGAGACCGAGGGGCTGCTGGGCGAACTGGTCGGCGCCTCTTACGTCGAGCGCTACTTCCCGCCCGAGAACAAGGCCGCGATGGAAGAGCTGGTCGAGAACCTGCGCAAGGCGCTGGCCGAAAGCATTGCCGAAAACGACTGGATGAGCCCGGCGACCAAGCAGGAGGCCGTGGCCAAGCTGCAAAGCTTCGATCCCAAGATCGGCTATCGCGACAACCTGGAAACGTACCCCGGCCTCGCGATCGCGCAGGGCGATCCGCTGGCCAACCGCATGGCCGCGGCCCGCTGGCAGTGGCAGGACATGCTGGACAAGCTGGGCGGGCCGATCGACCGGACCGAATGGGGCATGCTGCCGCAGACGGTGAACGCCTATTACAATTCGACCAAGAACGAGATCGTCTTCCCCGCCGCGATCCTGCAACCGCCCTTCTACGGCATCTCGGCCGACCCGGCGGTGAACTACGGCGGGATCGGCGCGGTGATCGGCCACGAGATGGGGCACGGCTTCGACGACCAGGGATCGAAGTCGGATGCCAGCGGGGCGCTGCGCAACTGGTGGACCGACGCCGACCGCGCCGCTTTCGACAAGCTGGGCGATGCGCTGGTCGAACAGTATGGCCAGTTCTGCCCGCTCGACGACGGGGAAACCTGCGTCAACGGCCGGTTGACGCTGGGCGAGAACATCGGCGACGTCGGCGGCCTCAGCCTCGCCTATCGCGCCTACAAGCTCTCGCTGGGCGGCAAGGAGGACAAGGTGATCGACGGGCTGACCGGCGACCAGCGGTTCTTCCTCGCCTGGGCGCAGGTCTGGCGTTCGCAACAGCGCGAGGACAACGCGCGCCAGCGCCTGCGGACCGATCCCCACAGTCCCGAGGAATATCGCGTCAACGGCGTCGTGCGCCAGATGGACGCCTGGTACGAGGCCTTCGGCGTGACGCCCGACGACGCGCTCTACCTCCCGCCCGAGGAACGCGTACACATCTGGTAAGCTTGCGCTTTTCCACCCTGCCCCCGGCCCGCGCGGCCGGGGGCCCCTTTTTTCTTAAAGCGCGCGGCGGCCATTTGCATTTGACACGCGCCACAGCCTTGCCATTGAGCGGGACGCGATGAGCCTGACCCTGACCGCAATCCTGCTCGGCATCCTCGAAGGGCTGACCGAGTTCCTCCCCGTATCCTCGACCGGACACCTGATCCTGGCGCAGGCGTTCTTCGGTTACGACCCGGCGCAGTGGCGCCAGTTCAACATCGTGATCCAGCTCGGCGCGATCCTGGCCGTCGTCGTCACGTACTGGAACACCTTCTGGTCGATGGGCATGGGCCTGCTGCGGCTGGAAGACGAGGCCCTGCGCTTCGTGCGCAACATCCTGCTCGGCTTCGTTCCGGCCGCCGTCATCGGCCTGCTCGCGAAGGACGCGATCGACCTGATGCTGGGCACGCCGCTGGTCGTGGCAGTGGCGCTGGTGATCGGGGGCGTCGCCATACTGGTGCTGGAGCGGACCATTCCGGCGCGCGAGGACGTGGGTGTCGCGGCGCTCTCGTGGAAAACGGCGATGGCGGTCGGCTTCGCGCAGTGCCTGGCGATGATCCCGGGGACGAGCCGTTCGGCCGCGACGATTCTCGGCGCACTCGCCATGGGGGTCGGCCGCAAGACCGCGGCGGAATTCTCCTTCTTCCTCGCCGTCCCGACGATGCTTGGGGCCGCGACGGTCAAGATCCTCGACGAGCCCGCGCTCCTCGCGGGGGAGGCCGCGGTCGGCTGGACCGAGATCGGCCTCGGCTTTGTCGCCGCCTTCCTCGTGGCCATGGTCGTGATCCGCGCCTTCGTCGCCTATGTCAGCCGCCATGGCTTCGCGCCCTTCGGCTGGTACCGGATCGCGCTCGGCCTGTTCGCGCTGGGATGGTTTACGCTGGGTTGACGCCGCCCGGGCGGGCATCCGCCGGCCCGGCACGCCCGCTTCCATTCGCCGCAAATGCTGGAACAGGGGCAGACCTCTTCCGTTGGATCCCCATGATGGATCGCGGGCACTAACAACCGATGGGGTTGCTGATCTTCCTTGTCATCGGGGCGCTCCTCGGCTGGCTGGCCGCGGTCGTCATGCGGGTGGAGGACGGCCCCCGCGTCGTCGCGAACCTGGCCGCGGGCGGCGCGGGCGCGGCCATCGCGGGATGGGTCGCGAACCGCGGATCGGTCCTCTACGGGATCACCGCGCTGTCCATCCCGGTCGCGATCGGGGGCGCGCTGCTGACGCTCGCGATCGTCTCGTGGATCAGGAGCCGCAGGGACGGAGCCTGAAATCCGTAAACGCTATTCACGCCCGGTCGAGTCACGTGTATGGCTCGGTCACCCAACAAGCAAAGGGGAACACTGAGATGAAGAGCATTTTCAAAGGCGCGATGGTCGCGTCGGTTGCAGCCATGGGCCTGACTCTTGCCGCTTGCGACAGCGCGCAGGAAGAAGCCGCCGAGGACGCCGGCGAGCAGATGGCTGAAAACGTCGAGGAACAGGCCGAGGCGATGGAAGACGCCGGCCAGATCACCGACGCCGAAGCCGAAGAAATGACCGAAGCCGCCGAAGAGCGCGCCGACGCCATGGAAGAGCAGGCCGAAGCCGCCGCCGAAGGCGAACCGGTCGAGTAAGCGCTCGCCCGAATGACGGCAAAAAGCCGGCCCGGAGCGATCCGGGCCGGCTTTTTCATGCCCGGCGCCGGGGCGCGGGCGCCTGCGAAAGGCCCCTTTAGACCGGCCGGGCCCCGCTGCCCCTGCCGCCGCGCAGCAGGTATTCCTGCGTCCCGCGGTGGACCACGTTATCGACGTCGATCACGGCCGAATTGGCATATGTGAAGGCCGGCGGCAGGTTGCGATAGAGACGATCGAAGTCGCGCTCCACCGTCTGGCGATAGAGATCCTCGAAGCTCTCGATCACGAAATAGGTCGGCTGGAGGTCGCTGATCACGTAATCGGTGCGCATCACGCGATCGACGCTGAGCATGATGCGATTGGGGCTTTTCGCCTCGACCGCGAAGACAACCTCGGTCGGGCCCGACAGGATCCCCGCGCCGTAGGCGCGGACTTCCCCCTGTTCGAGCAGCAGGCCGAACTCGACCGTGTACCAGTAAAGCGCGCCGAGCGCCTTCAGCCGGTTGTAGCGCATCGCCTTCCACCCGGCCTTGCCATATTCCTGCATGTAATCGGCATAGACCGGGTCGGTCAGCATCGGCACGTGGCCGAACACGTCGTGGAAGACGTCCGGCTCCTGGATATAGTCGAAGGTCTCGCGCGTGCGGATGAAGTTGCCGGCGGGGAAGCGGCGGTTGGCGAGGTGCCAGAAGAACACGTGATCGGGAATCAGCATCGGCACCGGCACGACGCTCCACCCGGTCAGCCGGTCGAGTTCCTCGGAAAGGCGGCCGAAGTCGGGCACCCCGCCCCGGCCCAGGTCGAGCTTGTCCAGCCCGTGCATGAACGCGCTCGCCGCGCGCCCGGGCAGGACTTCCATCTGGCGGGAGAAGAGATCGTTCCAGATCCCGTCCTCCTCGGAAGAGTACTCGGTCTGCTTCGGCTCCAGCCAGTCGTCGCCCACATGCGCGGGCTTCTTGAGCGGCGCGGTGAACACGCCCTCCGGCATTTCCGGAAGGGTCGTGAAATCCTGTTCTTCGGTCACTGTCGTCATCATGGTTTCGTTTGTAACCAATAGCAGGTCCACGCGTCGCTGACAAACCCTCGCTCGGGCGCGGCCGGCCCGGGGCGACCAGGTCTTGCGCGTCGCGTCACCTGCCTTCGGCCATCGGCCGCCATCGCGCAACCGCCGGCGGTTTGACCGCCGGACAACGGCCAGCTACCCCATCATTGGTATGTATTTCTGGAATGATTGATTCGGCATACCATAATAGTAAAAAAGGATGGGAGAATTGTAATGATATTACTGCGATACGGGCTTGCGGTCGCGGGAGCATCGGCCCTGGTCCAGGCGAGTCCGGCGATGGCGGCATTCGCTTGCGACCAGGTCCAGGACCTCACCGCCGCGCCTTATTCCGAGGCCAAGTTCCAGGCCGCGCTCGACCACGCCAAGCTGCAACTGCCCACGTCGAGCACGTGCCTGACCAATACCAGGATCACCAGCTACTACTACGATCCCGACAACTGGTATCTCGACAACACGAACATGCAGTTCGAGATCGACGATGGCGCCGGTTCCCAGCGCAACGAACTGCGCGGGGATTCCTTCGCCGGGACCCGAACCGACATGACCTTCCGTTCGCGGATGAAGGTCCGCTACGGATCGACCTATTCCGATCGCTTCACCGTCGCGCAGATCTATGGCGAGACGGGCGGGCAGCCGATCCTGCGGGTCGAATTCCTCGCAAGCCGGTCAGGCCTCAGCAATCGCTTCTGGGGAATCTATCGGACCAATGCCGGCCCGTTGCCGTCGTATGAATACCAGGACCTGGGCCCGGCGCCGACCGCCTTCACCGAGCTGAAGCTGGTCTACAACGACAATGGCACGGTGACCGCCCAGCTCGGCACCAACCCGAAGCGTACGTGGTCCACCAACTTCGCCTATTACGCGCAGTCCTGGAAGACGACCTACTTCAAGACCGGTTGCTACCTGCAGGACCCCGGCGACTGCTATGTCCGCCTGTCCACCCTGGTCTTCGATACCTGAGTGCGAGGACGGGCCGGGCTTGGCGGAACGCCTCCCGGCCCGTCGGCAGCCGTCGGAACGGGTATCGGCAGCCTCAGTCGGCGAGGCCTTGTGCGCGCAGGAAGGCCAGCGCGCGATCGACGATTTCCGCCCGGGCGGCCGTGTCGAACTTTCCGTGCCCGCCGCCGGGGACGGTGAGCAGTTCGGATGCCACGCCCGCCCCCTGGAGGGCCTCGAGCAGCAGGAACGACTGCGCGATCGGCACGACCTTGTCCCGATCGCCGTGCACGATCAGCGTGGGCGGGGTGTTCTCGCCCACATGGCGGGCGGGCGACATGGCGGCGTCCATTGCCGCGGCGCCCGGATAGTCGCCGACCCAGCGCGCGACCGTCGGATGGCGCGGCGAACCTTCGGGCACGATCCGCGTCAGGTCGGCCGGACCGTAGAAGTCGAGCACCGCGGCCACCCGCGGCGCCCCGCGGCATTCGGGGACGTCGATCGCGCTATCCTGCGGCAGGTAAGCCGCCATCAGGGCCAGGTGCCCCCCGGCAGAGGTGCCATAGGCAACGATGCGATCCGGATCGAAGCCATATTCGGCCGCTTTGCTGCCGATCCAGTGGATCGCGCAGCGCACGTCCTGCACCGCTGCCGGCGCCCGCGCCTGGCCGGAAAGCCGGTACTGGACGGCGACGACCGAGAACCCCGCGCCGAGGAACGGGCTGAAACCCTTCCAGCTTTCAGGGCGCTGGCCCCGGGCCCAGCCGCCCCCGTGGAAATAGACCACCACCGGCGCCGGCCCCTCGTCTGCCGTCGGGCTGCGATAGACGTCGAGGCGCAGTTCCACGTCGTCCACCGTGCGGTAGACGACGTCGCGATGGATCTGCGAAGGCTGCGCGCGCGCCGCCGTCTCGGCCCGGGCGGCGGCAGGCATGGCGGCCGGGGCAGGCAGCAGCAGCGCGAGCGCACATGCCCCCAGCACCCCCCGGGTCCGGGCCGGTCCCCGAAGGGCGCCCATCCCCGTCCTTGCCGAAACGCCCCGCCGCATGCCCATGGCCGACCTCACATCTTGACCCGCAGGCCGAGGAAGTACTTCGACCCGTAATAGTGGTACTGCCGCGTGCTGCCCACCACCGGCATATAGGTGATCTTGGGCTCGTTGGTGATGTTCAGCGCCTCGAGACGCAGCGAGACGCCGCGCATCAGGTCGATCGAGGCGCGCAGGTCGAACGTCTCGTTCCCGGCAACGTAGCGCAACTGTGCGTTCCCGCCCACGAAATCCTGGAAGTACTGCGAGCGGTAGTTGTAGATCCCCTGCAGGTTCACCGGGCCGAGATCGTAATAGACCTGGGCCGAAAGAACGTGCTTGGAATAGCCGGAGATATTGGCGGGCGGGATAATGCCCGGCTCGACCGTTTCGGTCACCGGATCATAGATATCGCCGAGCCGCACGTCCTGCGTTTCGAAATTGGAGTCCGCGTAGTTGTAGCTGATCTTCGTGCCCAGCCCGTCGAGCGGGGCCGGCAGGAACGAGAAACGCGTCGCGGCCGTGACCTCGAGCCCGTAGATGCGCGACTTGTCGTCGCTGTTGCGCGTCTGCGTGACCGGAACGTTCACGGTCTGGCCGTCGATCGTGAAATCCTCGTTGAAGATCACCGGCTGGAAGCCGCCGGAGAACTTCTTGTAATAGACCGTGCCGGCCAGGATCGTGTCGGCATTGGGATACCATTCCACCGCGAGATCGCCGTTCCACGACATCAGCGGCTCCAGCCGCGGGCTGCCCGATGCCTGGATCCCGCGAATCGCGTCGGCCACGTCGGTGAACGACGTTCCGTCCTCGAGCTGGATCGAGCGCCCCGCCGTCAGCGCGCTGGGCGCCGGACGCGACATCGCGCGGTAGACCGCCGCTCGCACCTGGACCTCGGGGGAAACTTCGAAGATCGCATTCACGCTCGGCAGGATACGGGTGGTATCGTGCTCGATCACGACGTCTTCGAAATCGCCCGTTTCCTCCAGCCGGATCGAGCCGTCGCCGTTATCGATCACGTCGAGACCGGAACGCAGGCCGCGCGAGGTGACGGCCGTGTTGACCACCCGCACACCGAAGTTGCCGCGCACCGGCATCGAACCGAGTTCGTGATCGTACTCGGCCATGATGTAGCCGGCCCAGACGTCCTCGGTAATGTCGGTGTTGCCGATGCTGCGCAGGTCGTCGCTCGGCCCCGGGTCCTCGGTGCCCAGGTACTCGCGGAAGAGGCAGACGGGGTCGAAGGTCGCCCAGCTCGAGAACTGGTCGCCCGGTGCATCGCTGAGGAAATCGCGCTGCGGGAACTGCGTCCGGCACGCCAGGTTGACTTCGCGATCGACCGCGCGGTCGCCCTGGGTGAACTGCACCCGGTCGGTATGGTCGGCGTACGTCTGCTGGCTGTAGCGGACGCCGGCGTGCAAGGCCGACAGGAAGCCTTCAAGCTCGTAGGATGCGTCGAGGCGCCCGGCCCAGATCGTGTTGTTCCGTTCGCGCTCGTCGCGGCGCAGCCGGGCGTCGTCGCTGAACAAGGACCAGTCGTTGACATCGAACCGCGGATCGATGGTGAACACCGGCGCGAACGAATCGCGGGCATCGTAGGTGTAGGAAACCCTCTGGTTCCCGACCGGCGTTGGATTGCCGTAGATGTCGAGGGCATCGGTCCGCAGCCGCGTGCTGCGAACCTGGTCGAAACGGCGCGTATCCGAATAGGAGACATCGCCCACCAGGCGCAGCCGGTCCGACACGTCGACCGCGATTTCCAGCCCGCCGCCAAGGTATTCCTCGGTCCGCTCCTGCAAGGTCGAGGTCGATTCGAGCGACGAAGCCCCTTCGACGTAGCGCAGGTAGCCGGACGGATCGACTTCGCGGTTTTGCAGCGCCAGCGGAAGTTCCGAGAAGTTGAAGTCGCTCCGGTCCTCGTTGATGTAGCGGTCGGAGTACTGGACATCGAGGTTGATCTCGACCGTCGGCGAAGGCTGCCACTGCACCGCGCCGAACACGGCGTCACGCTCGTCCTCCTCGCTGATCTGGCGGAAGACGAGGGCGTTGGGCACGATGTAGAAGGGCGTGCCGGCATTGGCCTCGGCGTTGGACACCTGCCGGCAGACGCCCGCAACATCGACCGAGTCGTCGCAGGCCCGCCAGGTGGAGCTGCCCGCCATCGTCTCCTCGGGATTGGAGGTGCGCTGGCGCTGGTATCCGATCGAGACCCCGAAATCACCGAGGCCGCCCAGCTCGAACTGGTCCACGTAGCTGAGCGTGCCGCGCCACCCCATGCCGCCGTCGCCCACGATCCGGTCCTGGTAGGGGTTGTAGTTGACCTTGATCTCGCCCTGCAGGCGGGTGCGCCCGAAATCGAGCGGCCGCAGGGTGCCCAGCTCGATCGTGCCGGCCACGCCGCCTTCGACCAGGCTGGCCTGCTGCGACTTGTAGATCGTGATCTGGTTGATCAGCTCGGAAGGAAACTGGTTGAAATTGACCGAGCGGTCGCCGCTGCCGTTGGACGCCTCGCGCCCGTTGAAGGTCGCGTTGCTGAGGAAGGGCCCGAGACCGCGCAGCGCGATCTCCGAAGCGTCGCCCTTCTCGCGGTGGGTCGTCGCGCCCGTGATCGTCTGGATGGCCTGGCCGACCGAGATCGCCGGAATATCGCCGATGTCGTCGGCCGAAAGGGCATCGACGATCGCGGTCGCGGCGCGCTTGGTCTCGATCGAATCGCGAATGGTCTGGCGGAGACCGGAAACGACGATGACGTTCTCGTCCTCGGCGGCAACTTCGGCAGCCTGGCCTTCGGGCTCGCCCACGTCCTGTGCATGAGCGGCCGCGGGCAGCGCAAGGGCGCAGATGGCGCAGCCGCGTAGCAGCCGGGAAGCCAGGCCCTGGCCGGATTGGGCGCGCAGGTGTGCTGTGAAAGTCGTCAAATTCCCCTCCTCATCTCGTTATTGCGAGCCGGGATAACGGGCGGACCCATCATGTCAACCACTTTTTCAAACCTGATACGACAGATTGGTCATGCCAATAGTGCCGCACCAGAGGAGTCGCGAAGCGGAACTGCCATGGCGCGAGACTTTGCCGAGTGCCGCCTTTTCGCGCCGGCACGCCGCCCATCTTCGCGCATGGCGGGAACTGCACCGACGGGGCAGCCGGCGTTGCGACCGGACGAGGGGACGCGCGGCTCCCGGCCCTTCGATCCGCAGCCTGCACCGGGGCAGCGCCCTTGCAACCGAGAACTTCCGTCACGGTTTGCCCATCCGGAACGGCGCGCTGCCGTCGGCAACAGTTGGACTAGCACAATTGGTAGGACAGAACTTTGTCGGGAGTGTCGGAGTCCGACATGCTCTTGCGCCGCACGCGCCCCCCTGCCCGCGGTCAGATCGCGTGGCGGGCGAGCAGCTTCTCGTTGCGGAAGTGGGCGAATTCGCCGTCGTCGAGCAGGCAGGCGGCCCCTTCGGGCTGGCAGGCCATGTGCCGCGCGAGAGCCCGCGCGCGGTCGGGGCGGGTGGAATGATGGACCGAGACCGTTCCCGGTATCGCGCCCAGGCCCCGGATCGGATCGATCCGGGTCACGATGGAATCGGTCAGCCCCCATTCGAACATCAGGTTGGCCCCCGCGCTTGCCCCGGCGACCGGCACCCCCGCGCGATAGGCGTCGATCAGCGCCCGGTCCGCACCCCATTCGCGCATCAGCGCGATCAGGTTGCGCGTGCTCCCGCCATCGACGTAGATCGCGTCCGCGCCGGCGAAGAACGTTTCCGGCCGGTCGTCGGCCAGCGCGAAGAGGCTCAGCGTGCGCGGGACGAATGCCGCCCGCTCGGCCAGCCGGAAGAACTGGGCCTGCTTGTTCGCGCAATCGCCGTTGGCCGCCCCGACGAAGACGATCGTGGGCCGCGACACGCCGGCCATCTCCACCAGGTAACGCAGGCAGGCGGGTTCTTTCCAGCCGGCAACGAAGAACGACGACGAATCGCTGATGGCGAGGAAATTGCGCCCTGGCGCGCGGGCCGGCGTGCCGGGCGCCATCAGATCGCCCGCATCAGTTCCGCACACAGGATCGCGCCATAGGTGCCCACGGCATAGCCGAGCACCGCCAGCAGCACGCCCACCGGCGCCAGCGCGGGGTGGAAGGCACCGGCGACGACCGGCGCGGAGGCGGCGCCGCCGACATTGGCCTTGCTGCCCACCGCGATGAAGAAGAACGGCGCCCGGATGATCTTGGCCACCACGAACAGCAGGATGGTGTGGATCAGCATCCAGATGATTCCCACGGCCATGAACTCGGGCGCTTCGGAAAGCTGCAGGAGGTTCATCTTGGTGCCGATGACGAGGACCAGCAGGAAGATGAACACGGTGCCGAACTTCGACGCCCCGATCCCCTCGAACGCGCGCATCGGGGTGAAGCTGCCGACGAGGCCGAGCGTGGTGGCGAAAACCACGATCCACAGGAAGTCGCTGGCCAGCGTCGAATCCACCCCCAGCGCCCCCTCGAACACGCCGGCCACCGCCCCGCCGAGCACGTGACACAGGCCGACCACCGCGAAGGTGATGCCCAGCAGGACCATGAACTCGCCGGCCGTGGCCACCCGTTCGACCGAGGCGGTGAAGGTTTCCATCCGCGATCGCAGCTCGTCGATCGCCGACGTGTCGGCCTTCAGCCAGCGGTCGAACACTTGCGGCCGACCCGCGCCGTAGAGCAGGAAGGCCATCCAGATATTGGCCACCACGATATCGACCGCGACCATCACGGCGTAGTTTTCCGGCGCGTACTGGTAGACTTCGAGCATGGCGGTCTGGTTCGCGCCGCCCCCGATCCAGCTGCCCGCCACGGTCGCGAGGCCGCGCCAGGCCGCGGTCGCGCCGCTGCCCAGGATCTCCGGGTCGAACGAGGCGACGATCCACAGCGCGATCGGGCCGCCGATGACGATGCCGATCGTGGCGGTGAAGAACATGATCAGCGCCCTCGGCCCCAGGCGCAGGATGCCGCCGAGATCGATCCCCAGGCACATCAGGAACAGCGCCGCGGGCAGGAAGGCGTCGCGCGCGATCGGCCAGAGCGAGGAATCGCTCATGTCGATCAGGCCGAACGTCGCCATCAGCGAGGGGACGAGGTAGCAGACGAGGACGATCGGCACGAAAGTGTAGAACTTCTGCCATCCGCCGCCCAGGCCGCGGGTGTAGAAGACCGCGGCCAGCACGGCCGCGAGCAGGCCGAAAATGGCAATGTCGTTGTCAATCATCTGCGCCCCGTCCTCTCGTTCTCTCCGCGGCCGCGGCGGGCCCGCGGCCTAGCCGGCCGGTTCTCCCTCGATCCCGTCGCCGGCGTCCGTGTCCTCGGGCACCGGCCCGGCCGCCAGTTCCGGCCGCACCGGTACATAGTCCGCGCCGCGATGTCGCGCATACCATTGCAGTTCGCGGTTGATCTTGAACAGCTGGTTGCGCGGGCGGCGGAAATTGTGCGGCTCGCCTTTCGCCAGGTAGAGCTTCGTCTCCACGCCGAGGTCGCTCAACGCGCGATACATGATCAGGCCCTGCGTCGGCGGCACCCGCTCGTCGTTCTCCCCGCTGAAGAACAGCGTCGGCGTTTTCACGCGCCAGGCATGGGTGACCGGCGAGGTCCGGCGGAACACCTCGAACGGCGCATCCTCGGCCCATGGCGGCCCGCCGAAGTGGAAAGTCCGGTTGCGGCGAAAATCGCTCTCTCCATACATCGATACCCAGTCCGACGCGCCGGCGCCGGACGAAGCGGCGACGAAGCGGTCGGTCTGCCCGATCAGCCAGTTCGTCATGTGGCCGCCCGCGCTCCAGCCCATCGCGATCAGCGCCTCGGGATCGGCCAGCCCGGCTTCGACCAGGGCATCGATCCCGGCAAGGATGTCGTCGTCCGAATTGTTGAAGTAATTGCCCACCATGTCGCGCATGAAGGCATCGCCGTATCCCGTCCCGCCGCGATAGTTGGGCAGGAACACGCCGTAGCCCTCCCCCGCCAGGACCGGGAGATAGCGCGAGACCTGCCAGCTGCCGAAATTGACCGAGCTGCGCGGCCCGCCGTGCGAGATCGTGACGAGCGGGAAAGGCTCGCCCGCGCGGTGCCCCAGCGGACGGACGAGCAGGCCCTCGATCTCCCGCCCGTCGGGCGCGGTCCAGCGGAAGGCTTCCTGCCGCGGCAGCGCGAACCGGGCGGAAAAATCGGCGAACTCGGGGCTGAGCACCGCGATCGCGCCGCTGTCGGGATCGATCGAGACGACATCGCCCGGGCTCCGCGCATCGGCGCGCAGGGCGACGTGGCGCCCGCTGCGATGATCGTAGCGCCAGGATTTCAGCTGGTGCTCGCCCCGGGTGACCTGGCGGACGGCGCCGGTCGCCAGGTCGCAGTGGAACAGCTGCGTCGTCAGCCCGACATTGCCGAGGAAGAACAGGCCCTCGCCGCTCGCGTCCCATGCGAACTGCAGGACCTCGACCGCCATGTCGGGGAACAGCAGGCGCGGGGTGTCCGATCCCACGTCCTGCACGAAGAGATTGTCCTCGTGGTAGAGACGGCCGCCCGCGTCGACTTCGGCGATGAAGGCGAACCGGCTGTTGTCGGGCGATAGCTGCGCGTCGCGTTCCTGGAAGGCGTTGTCGGTCAGCTGGCGGACCGGCCCCTCGCGCGAGACGAGCCAGACCTCGTTCGTCTCCTTCTCGTTCTTGGGCAGCGCCTTGCGCATCGTCACCAGCAGGAAGGCACCGTCCCGCGCGACCGAGTAGTCGAGGATGACCGTGTCCGCGCTCACCACGCGGTGATAGGCGTCCCGCGCGATGTCGTAATAGAACAGCTCCTCGAACGGGCGATGCTCGTAAGGGTCGAGCGACCAGTCGTCGTCGTCTGCCGCCTCGTCGCTTTCGAAATAGAACCCCGCCCCATCGGGCGCCCAGGTCACGTTGTCGATATCGACCGGATGGCGGGTCAGGCGGGTGAGCTGGCGGGACGCGAGATCGAAGCGATAGACCTGGTCGTGCTCGTCCCCCTCGCGTTCCAGCAGGGTCAGGAAGCTGCGCGAATCGGGCGACCAGGCGATCGCGTCGATGTCCTCGCGCCAGCGTTCCGGCGCGAACGGCTCGATCGGTTCGCCGCTCGCCGCCTCGCGCAGGACGAGCCGGTCGACCACGCGGTTGCGCCGCCAGTCGAGATCGTCCTTCAGATAGGCGAGGACATTCCCGTCGGGCGACAGCGAGGGCTGCGACAGGGTCGCGATCTCGACCATGTCGACCGCGGTCATCGGCGCGGGCCGCGGCGCCCGGTCCGTCGCCGCGGCAGCAGCCGTGACCGGCTGCGCGCGCGCCGGGGCCTGGATGGAACAGGCCAGCAGGACGGCGAGCCCGACAAGGCGGACGGCGGGTAGCATCATCGTGATCTCCATTCCGGCGCCCCGGGGCCGCCCGCGGAGCCGCACCCGTCGCCGCGCCATCACGGGCACACGCGCGCGGGGCGCGCCGGGGCGCGGCGCAGGCCCCGGCGATACCCGCCGGAAACCTGCGACGCCCGGCTACCGCCTCAGAAGCGGGCGCGAAGGCCGAGGTAGAATTCGCGGCCCACCGAATCGGCCAGCGAGTGGTTGATGTTGTAGGAACTGCCCCCCAGGGTCCCGGTCGGGTAGATCTTGCCGATCGTGTCGAACAGGTTGTTGACCCCGCCATAGACGCGGAACCGCTCGCCGGGCCCGAAGTCGTAAGCGGCGTAGATCCGGTGGAAATCCTGCCCGCCGATCGCGTAGTATTCGAGGTCGCCCGGCTCGGGGAAGTTGACCGGATCGTCCACGCCCCCGCTCTCGTACGTCATCGTGTAGGACAGGCGGAAGCCGTCGAGGCGATAGCCGATCTTCAGCAGCAGTTCGTCCGACGGGTTGCCGATATAGGGCAGGTAGTCGTTGGTGATCTCGTTGCCGACCAGATCCAGGAACGACTGCTCGTCCTTGAAGTAGTGCGAGTAGCGCAGGTCGATGTCGAACAGCCCGGGGACGCCGAGGTCGATCCGGCGCCAGTTCAGCTGGGCATCGACACCCTCCACCACTTCGCTGACGAGGTTCTCGACCCGGTTGATCACCTGGGACACTTCGCCGCTCACCGGGTTGCGCGTGATGACGTCGCAGAACTTGTTGTCGGGGAAGCTGTCCGAGGCATAGCACAGGTCCACCGTGTTCTGCGTCGAGACCGAGGAGATCACGTCGTCAATCGAGATCTTGAAGTAGTCGACGATGAGCGAGAGGTTCCGCCCCGACCAGTTGGGCTGGTAGACGAAGCCGGCGGTCCAGGTGTCGGCGGTTTCTTCCTTCAGCGTGTTGTTGCCCGCGTTCGGGCCCTGGACCGAGCCGCCGGGATCGAACGGATCGCCGGCCTCGTAATCGGGGTGCGCGAAATAGGCCTGGATGCCCGGTTCGGACAGGCAGTTCGCCCGCACGACCGCCAGGTCCACGTCCTCGCCGCCGACGCTGCGCGGCTGCGAAAGCCCCGACCCGTCGGGCAGGAGCCCTTCGCACGGATCGGTCAGGTCGTCCGCGTCGGGACGCGGGGGGGAGAAGAACTCGGTGATGTTGGGCGCGCGCTGCGAACGCGAATATTGCCCGCGCACGAGGAAGTCGTCGGTGACGTTGAAGACGCCGCCGACATTGTAGCTGAAGACGCCGCCCACGGTGGTGTAATCGCCGTAGCGCCCGGCCACCTGCAGGCGCAGGCGATCGGGAATGACCTCGAGATCCGCTTCGCCGAAGAACTCGAAGACCTGGTAATCGGCCGCGATCGACGGGAAGGAGGACAGCGAGGTCACCAGCACGTCGTCGGTCGCCGGATCGCCGTCGATCCCGCCGACCAGGTCGCCGTCGGGGTCGCCGAAGGTATCCTGTTCCTCGTGCCGGAACTCGGCGCCCGCGGCCCACAGCAGTTCCATGCCCATGACATTGGCGAAATCGCCGCTGATGTAACCGCCGGCGGTGATCTGGTCGCGGGTCTGCTCGCCATAGCCGTTGTAGCGGATATAGTCGGCGGCGGCCTGGGTGATCGAGCCTTCGCCGAAGATGTTGAGCGGCACGCAGCCGTCGGCGCGCGCTTCGGCGCTGGCGCACTGGAAGCCGCCATTGCCGTCGGGCTCGACGTCGAGGGCCCAGTTCGCCCGGCGGAAATTCAGCTCGTTCGGGTTTTCCTGCGCCTGGGAGAAATGGCCGTAGGTGGCATAGAGGCTCCACTCGGCATTGTCCGTCATCTGCCCGTCGAAGGCGGCGGCGAGGCGGTAGGTGCGCCGTTCGTTGTAGCGCTGCTGTTCGCCCAGTTCGACCACGCGGCGGTCGAACGAAACGCTGCCGCTGCGCGTTTCCTCCACCTCGGGGGGGATGAACGGGTGGTCGCTCGGCAGGTTGCCGAGGCTGAAGGCATCGAGCAGGCCGTAGGAATCGTTGTCGTTCAGCGTTTCATAGCCGGTGTAGTAGCGCGACGAGACATCGGAATAGAGCGCCGAGACGGTAAACTCGGTCACGTCCGAAACCTCGAACGTCGAATGAAGCCCCAGCGTCAGGACCTTGCGCTCGGGCCGCAGCGTGCGGCCGGTGCGGAAATCGTAACCGTCGTGGTCCGACAGGAAGTCCGACCCCTCGGGCCGGTCGGACGGGCGCAGGCTCTTGTCGTTGAACCACTGCCCGTCCTTGTACCAGGCATCGCCTTCGAACACGCCGCCGGGGGTGGAGATCGACGCATCGGGCAGCAGGCAGTGGAAGTCCGGATCATCGTTGTTGCAGGTCTCGCCCGCCCAGGCGTCCGAAGCGGGGGAGGCCGGGCTGTTGAACTCCAGCGCGGCGACCGATTCGGGGCGCGTGGCATCGGCCCTGATGCCGTTCTCGTCCCGCCAGCTGGCGCTCAGCATCAGGTAACCGCGATCGTCGGCGAAGCGCGTGCCCCACAGCCCCTCGATCCGGTATTCCTCGCCGCCGCTTGCCTCCGGGGTCGAGATGCGGCCGTTGAGCTCGAGGCCGTCCACGTCGTCCTTCAGGATGATGTTGACCACGCCGGCCACCGCGTCCGAACCGTAGA
This sequence comes from Pelagerythrobacter marinus, assembly GCF_034375205.1. Taxonomy (NCBI): domain Bacteria; kingdom Pseudomonadati; phylum Pseudomonadota; class Alphaproteobacteria; order Sphingomonadales; family Erythrobacteraceae; genus Pelagerythrobacter; species Pelagerythrobacter marinus. Next base: position 2,688,785 of record NZ_CP139719.1, read on the forward strand.
TGGCCGAAGCACCGCCGGTGGTCACCTCCACCCGCTCGACGAATCCGGAGGGGATGGTCGAAAGGCTCACGCGGTCGGAGTTGCCCGAATTGGACACCGCGCGCCGCCCGTCGATCAGGGTCAGCGTGCGGTTGTCGCCCAGGCGGCGCAGGCTGATGGTCGACAGCCCGCTCGACTGCACGCTCGACACGCTGCCTTCGGGCGTGATCCCGCCGCTGACGCCGGGGAGCAGCTCGACCGCCTCGTAAAGGTCGCCGGTGCCGGTTTCCTCGATCCCCTCGGCCCCGAGAACCTGCAGCGGGACGGGAGAGTCCGCCGCGCTCCGGCGCAGGCGGGTGCCGGTCACCACGATCTCGTTGCCTGCCGATGCCGCCTCGGCCTCCTGCCCGGCGGGCAGGCCCTGCCCCGCGCTCTCCTGTGCCGCGACGCCCGCATGGCCGCAGAGGGCCAGGGCCGATACGCCCAGGCCCAGCAGTGCAAAGTTGTTCCGCATATTCCCCCCTTGGTGCTTGAATGCCGTCCGATCCCAAGGGCGGGGACCCTATTCACGCGCCTGCATTAGGCCAATTCGTAATCGGCGCATCGTGATGCGATTTTCGCATCACGATCGCTCCGAGGCGCAGGCGCGCCCGGCCCTCGGCCGACTTTATCCCGCGATTTCAACCATCAGCGGCCCGATGGCCGGTTGCGTAATTTTCTTCCAACTCGGCCCAGATGCGGTTCACGATCGGCCGTTCGTTGGCGCGCGATCGGACAATGATGATGTCGAGCGGCTCGCACCATGGCCCGTCGTGGACATGGAGCGCGCTGGCGGCACCCGGCCCCATCAGCAGCGATTCGGGCAGCCAGGCGATGCCGAGATCGAGAGTGGCGGCCGCGCTCAGCGCCTCGGCCAGGGTCGCGCGATAGACGATGTCGAGCCGCTTGCCGAAAGGCGCGCGATCGAGGCAGCCCTTGACGATCTTGTGGGTGATCGAACTGGGATGGAAGGCGAGGTAGGGGATCGGCTCGTCGCAGGAATCGGAAAGCCGTTCGAACATCGCCGGGTCGCTGGCGCAGGGCACCAGGCGATCGGTCCCGATCAGCAGGCGCGGATACTGGTCGGGATCGACGTCGAAGTTGATATTGGGGTGGAGGTAGCCGACGTAGAAATCGCTCACCCCGGTCCGCAGGTTGTAGAGATACTCGTCGATATTGCGCGGGACCGTCTCGATCGAGGACGACAGCCGGCCGACCGATTGCGTCAGCGAGGCGATCAGCCGGGGCAGGAAATAGAGCGAGAGCGTGTGCATCGATCCGATCGTGATCGAATCCTTCGACATGCGCGCCGAACTGCCTGCGCGCTCCTGCGCGTCGTAGGCCCAGTCCACGATCTTCCGGCTGGCATCGAGGAACTCGCGACCGGCCGTGGTCAGCGCGATAGGGTGCTTGGTCCGGTCCACCAGCTGCACGCCGACCCACCCTTCGAGCGCCTGGATGCGTCGGCTCAGCGCCGACTGGGTGATCAGGCGCGTTTCCGCCGTCCGCGCGAAATGCCCGATCCGCGCAAGCGCCTCGAGATCCTCCAGCCACTTGAGTTCCATCGGCCCCCTTCCGCCAGCCCCGCTCGTGCCGCTCTTCGGGAAAATGCCGCGAGGCGTCAATCCGCGCCAACCGGGACGCCGGCCGCCGGGCAAATCCGCGATGCTTTTGCGAAGGAAGGGGTGGTGAGCCCTGCTGGGTTCGAACCAGCGACCTACTGATTAAAAGTCAGTTGCTCTACCGACTGAGCTAAGGGCCCACGGACACGTCGTGCCGAGGCGCGTCAACTAGGCAGGGGGCGCGGCCGGGTCAAGCGCGCATCCAGCTGGCGCAGCGTCAGTCCGGTAACCGGGTCGCGCCAGGCCGGGGCGACAGCGGCTGCGGGTCCGGTCACGAAAGGGCGGCCGCGGAACGCGCGGTGCGGAACGACCAGCCCGGGGGCCGTGAACGCCCCCCCGCTCCACAGCACGAGATCGAGATCGAGCACCCGCGCGCCCCAGCGCTGCCCCCGGCGGCGGCGGCCGAAGGCGCGCTCCATGTCCTGCAGCGCCGCCAGCATGGCCGGGGGCGGAATGTCGGCCGCGACCAGCGCCGCCCCGTTGGCATAGCGCCGGCGCGAGGGCCCCAGTGGCGCGCTGACGATCACCGGCGAGGCGGCGAGCAGGCGGAAGCGCCGGGCGAGCCGGTCGAGCGCGGCCGCGAGCACCGCGCGCGGCGGGCCATGGACGCTGTGGCGGACGTTGGAGCCAAGCGCGACGATATAGCGATGTCGCGCCGGACGATCGGTCACACGTCCTCGCAGATGCGACCGTAGAGCTGCGGGCGGCGATCGCGGAAGAACCCCATCCCCGCGCGATGCCGGGCCGCGCGCGCCAGGTCGATCCGCGCGACCAGGGCCCCGCTTTCCGCGGCGCCGAATTCCTGCAGCATGTCGCCCCATTCGTCGGTGATGAAGCTGTGCCCGTAGAAGGCCTGACCGTCCTCGTTCCCGATCCGGTTGGCCGCCACCACCGGCATGCAGTTCGACACCGCGTGGCCGAGCATGGCGCGGCGCCACATGCGGCTGGTGTCGAGATCGGCGTCGTAAGGCTCGGAACCGATCGCGGTCGGGTAGAACAGCAGTTCCGCCCCCATCAGCGCCATGACCCGCGCGCTTTCGGGATACCACTGGTCCCAGCACACGCCGACGCCGATGCGGGTGCCGAACAGGTCCCACACCTTGAACCCGTCGTTCCCCGGGCGGAAATAGTACTTTTCCTCGTACCCCGGCCCGTCGGGAATGTGGCTCTTGCGGTATGTCCCCATGATGTCGCCGTCCGGGCCGATCATGGCGAGCGTATTGTAGTAATGGTGCCCGTCGCGCTCGAAGAAGCTGGTCGGGATGGCCACGTTGAGCTTTCCCGCCAGGGCCTGCATCGCGATGACCGAAGGATGCTCGCGCGTCGGGCGGGCCGCGGCGAACAGTTCCTCTTCCTCGACCTTGCAGAAATAGGGGCCGGAAAACAGCTCCGGCGGAAGGATCACTTGCGCGCCCTCGCCCGCGGCCTGTTCCACCAGGGCGGCCACGGCATCGATATTGGTCCGCTCGTCGTGCGACGAGAGATCCAGCTGCAGCGCGGATACGACGATTTCGCTCATGCCCCGCCCGTTACCGGGGCGCCGGGGCCGAGTCCACGCCCGGCGACGTTCAGCGCTTGCGGAACAGCAAGGTCATCCGGTCGCTTTCGCCCAGCCCTTCCAGCTCGGCGCGCTCTGTCGCCAGCGTCGGGGGCATTTCCCACACTCCGCGCGCGTGATCGGCGCTATCGGCGGGGTTGGCGTTGACCTCGCTCGCCGCGACGAGCTCGAAGCCGAGCGCCTCGACGAAGCCGACGACGTCTTCCTGCCGCAGGTATCCCTTGCTGCCGTCGGCATAGTCCGCCGGGGCGTCGGCCTTGGCGCGGTGCTGGACAATGCCGAGCATTCCGCCGGGCTTGAGCAGGTCGCGCATGGCCTTCAGTTCGCTGTCGGCGCTGTTCCAGCGCATCAGGTTGTGCAGCATCCGCACAACCAGCACGCGGTCGAACGTGCCGCGATCCGCGTCGGTCGCCGCGTCGAGCGTCATGCCGGCGAAGTTCGCTTCGGGCCGTCCGGTCCATTCGGCGACCTTGCCCGCGAACCCGGCCGCGCCCTGGCGGATGCCCGCCTGCCGCTCGGCATCGAAGGGCCCGGCGTCGGGCGTGAAGTAGAGGCCGACCAGCTCGCCCTCCTGCCCCAGGTAATGCCCGAGGACGCGCGAGTACCAGCCGCCGCCGGGGGCATATTCGCCCACTTTCATGTCGGGGGCGATGCGGAAGAACGCGATCGTTTCGGCCGGGTGGCGGTGCGCGTCGCGCGCGCGATCGTCCGCCCGCCCGGGATGGGCGAGCGCGGCCTCGATCGCGGCGCGGTGGTCGGCGCCCTCGGCGCCCCCGTGTTCCTGCGCCTGGGCGGGCGCGGCCATGGCAGCCAGCGAGACGGCGGCGAAAGGAACGGCGGCGGCAAGCAGGAAACGCATCGGAAAATCTCCCCCGAGAGACGGTCTGCGCCACTCTAGGCCCGTCGCCGCCGATGACAAGCGGCCACGCGCTCCCTATCTCGCCCGGCAAAGGAGCAGGTACGAACATGGCAAGCAGCGAGCAGGCAATCGTCGCCGGCGGGTGTTTCTGGTGCACCGAGGCGGTTTTCCGCGACGTGATCGGCGTGGAGAAAGTGGAAAGCGGATATATCGGCGGCACGGTCGCCGATCCGACCTACAAGCAGGTCTGCAGCGGGGAGACCGGCCATGCCGAGGCGGTGCGCGTCACTTACGACCCGGCGGCGATCTCGCTGGCGGAGATCTACGACGTCTTCCTCGGCACCCACGATCCGACGCAGCTCAACCGCCAGGGCAACGACGTCGGCACGCAGTATCGCAGCGCGATCTTCCCGCTCGAAGACGGCCAGCGGGCCGAGGCCGAGGCCGCGATCGCGCGCTGGAACGCCGGTCACCCGGGCAAGGAAGCGGTGACGACGATCGAGGGCCCGGCCGAATGGTACCCGGCCGAGGATTACCACCAGGAATACTGGGAAGGCGAAGGGCAGCGAAACCCCTATTGCCTCGCGGTGATCCCGCCCAAGCTGATGAAGCTGCGCAAGAGCTTCGCCGCCAAGGTCCGCGACTGAGGCGCGGCCGGCGGCCGGTCTAGTCCATCTTGCGCCGGCGGAATGGCCGGCGCGGGCGAATGCGTAGCCGCGACCGCAGGCTGCGCAGCGGGGTCCACCCGACTGCCAGCCATTCCGCGATCACGCAGGCAAGCAAGAGGACGAACAGGCAAAACAGCACTATCGTGAAAATCGACATCGGGCGCTCCATGAGCCGGTGGCGGGAGCGCGGTGGGACGTCTCTCAGCCGCAGGCTGGCCGTGCGATGTGCCTGCGATGGCACCTTCATACTCCATTTCGGCGGCGAGCGACAGGCATCAAATATTGCCCGGTCTGCAGCCTCCGGAAACGGAACGATTTTCCGCGCCGCGCGCTGACATTCCCGTGAACGCGGGTCTTTGCTTGGACGGGGCCAACCAAGGAGGATCGCGATGTCGAAAGGCGACAAGAGCAGCTATACCGACAAGCAGAAGCGCAAGGCCGAGCATATCGAGGAAAGCTACGAGGAACGGGGCGTCTCGGAAGACGAGGCCGAACGCCGCGCCTGGGCCACGGTGAACAAGGAATCGGGCGGCGGCAACAAGTCCGGCTCCGGCCGCGGCAAGGAAGACAGCAACGAAAGCTCCCGCAAGGGCGGCAAGAAGAGCCACTGATCCCCTCCCTGAATTCCCCCAAGGAGGGATCGATGCATACCTACAAGCTTGTCTACGAAGACGATCGCCACGGCGTGGCCAAGCGGATCGAGTTCGAAGCGCGCAACGCGACCGGCGCGCTCAGCATCGCGGGCAAGGAAGCGCGCGGACGCTGGGCGCAGCTGTTCGAAGGCGACAGGTTCATCTGCCGGCTCGAGCGGATCGATCCCGATGGCGCGAACATCTGGATCGTCGCCAACCGCGCGGAACCGCCGCGCGAGACGGTCGAAGTCGCGAGCCTCGATCCCGAGGACGCCGCGTCGGCCGACGACCCGGCCGAAGGCGTGCCGCCACCCGGCGCGATCGCCGTCGAACCGCCGAAGATGACGGCCTGAGGCCGCTCCCCTATTCGCCCGCGGGCTTGCGCCAGCGCGCGATGAAGAACCCGTCCAGCCCCCCGGCCCCGGCCATCATGCCGGGGTCGGTCCGCACGTGCCCGTCGGCGTCGGGCGCCAGCGGGCCGGGCAGTTCGGCTGCCTCGACCGGCACGGGGGGCAGCGCGACCGCCGCGGCGCGCTCCTCCCCCTCCGCGCGCTCCAGCGAACAGCTCGCATAGACCAGCGTGCCACCGGGCTTGAGCCAGGCGGCCGCGCGCTCGATCAGCTTCGCCTGCAATTCCGCCATTTCCGCGATCTGCCGGTCGGTCACGCGATGCAGCACGTCGGGGTGTCGCCGCGCCGTGCCGGTCGCGGTGCAGGGCGCATCGAGCAGGATCGCGTCGAACCGGTGCTTCGGCTCCCACGCCAGGGCATCCGCCCGCACCACGCCCGCCGCCAGCCCGGTCCGTTTCAGGTTGGCGCGCAGCAGTTCCAGCCGCCGTTTCGATATGTCGAGCGCGGTGACCTGCCAGCCCGCGGCAGCGAGTTGGAGCGTCTTTCCGCCCGGCGCGGCGCACAGGTCCAGAGCGTGGCGTCCCTCGCCGGGGCCGAGCAGGCGCGCGGGGAGCGAGGCGGCAAGGTCCTGGACCCACCAGGCGCCGTCGGCAAAACCGGGCAGGTCCTCCACCGCCGTGCCGCGCGGCAGCCGCACGTGGCCGGGCATCAGGCTCTCTCCGCCCAGTTCCACCTGCCAGCGCGCCGTCGCGGCCGGATCGCGCAGGCTGAGGTCGAGCGGGGGCGGCTCGGCCAGGCCCTGCGCGATGGCCCCGGCGCGCGCGCCCCAGCGCGCGGCCACGGCCGGCGGCAGGCCGGGCGCATCGGGCAGCGCCGCGCCCGCGCGCACGAGGGTGGAGAACACCCCGTGCGCCAGCCGCCGCGGCCCGCCGGAAAGGAGCGGCAGCCCGGTCGCGATCACCGCGTGGGGCGGGGTGCCGAGGCGCAGCCACTGGGCCAGCATCAGGCGCAGCACCGCGCGCGCCTTGGCATCGGCGGGCAGGACCTGGCGGGTCGCCCCGTCGATCAGCGCATCGCAATCGACCTGCCAGCGCAGCGCCTCGCTGGCGATCGCCCGCGCCAGCGCCTTGTCCGGCGGACGGCGCACGTCGGCGGTGGCGCCGGGGAAGGCCTGGTCGAGCGTCTCGCCCCGGCGCAGGACGGCGTCGAGCAGGCGGAGCGCGGCGCGGCGCGCGTGGATGCCGGGGGGTTGGGCCATGTCCCGCGCCCTAGCTGCGCTTGAAACCGCGCGCCAGTGGGCGCATCTTCGCGCCATGACCAAGCGCGCGACGAAACGGCCCGCCCCGTTCACCCGGCCGGCCCACTGGACCAACGAGCCGGCACCGGCACCCCGGGCGGCGCAGGAGCGCGAGACGCTCAGCCCCACCCGCTACGGCGACTGGGTGAAGGACGGGATCGCGATCGATTTCTGATCGGCCGCTTCCCGGCCGGGCGGCGCCGGCGGAAGCTGCCCTGTTCACAGCGGGCGGAAGGTCACCTTCAGCCCGTCTTTCGGGCGCGGGATCGGCCAGGCCTGCCACTCGGGCGCATAGCCGGGCTCGATCTCGATCCGATACCGCGTGAGCACCTGCGCCATCAGGATCTTCACCTGCATGTAGGCGAAGTGCAGCCCCAGGCACATGTGCGCGCCGCCGCCGAAGGGGACCCAGGCATATTTGTGCCGCGCCTTCACCTGGTCGGGCGTGAAGCGCAGCGGATCGAACCGCTGGGGATCGGGCCAGTGTTCCTCCATGTGGTGGACGTATTGCGCGTTGATCCCCACCGGGGTGCCGGCCGGAATGCGGTAGCCGCCGAATTCGAAGGCCCGGAGCGCGCGGCGCGGGGTGGACGGGACCGGCGGGATCATCCGCAGCGCTTCCTTGAATGCCATTTCGGTCAGTTCCAGCTTCCCCAGGTCGGCATAGTCGATGTCGCCCCCGCCGCCGGTGATCGCGACGATCTCGGCGCGCAGGCGCTCCTGCCAGTCGGGGTGTCGCGCCAGGAGCTGGACCAGCGTCGTCGCGGAGGACGTGATCGTGTCGTGCGCGGCCATCATCAGGAAGTTCATGTGATCGACCACTTCGTCCACCGGCAGGAGGCTCTCGTCCTCGCGCGTGGCGGTGGCGAACTGGCTGAACATGTCCTGCCCGCCGCCCTCGGCCCGGCGGCGCAGCGTCTCGCGGGTGAAATAATCGACCAGGAACGCCCGCCCTTTCACGCCCCGCCGCATCAGGGTGAACGGCAGGGGCCGCCGCACGGGCGCGACCGAGGCCTGGACCATGTCCACGAATGCCGCGTTGATCCGGTCGGCTTCCGGCCCCCAGGGGATGCCGATGAAGCTGTCCGCCGCGAGGTCGAGCGTCAGCGCCTTGATCGCGGGGTAGAACCGCATCGGCTTGCCGCCCCAGTGCTTCACCGCCTGGGCGATGCCGCGGTTGAGGCTGCCCGCGTAATGCCGCATCGGCCCCGGCTTGAAAGCGATCGACAGCGCCCGGCGATCGGCCCGGTGATGGTCGAAATCCATCAGCATCAGCCCGCGCGGGAACAGGCGATCGAGGATCGGGCCCCAGCCCTGTTCGCTGGAAAACAGCTTGTCGCGATCGAACAGGACCAGCTCGTTCGCGTCGGCCCCGACCAGCGCGACGTTCCACCCGCCGAAGGCCTTGTTGCGATAGACCGGGCCGTAGGTGTCGACCATGCGGCGGGTGAAGGCATGGGGATCGGCCAGCATCCGCAGGGTATTGCCGATCACGGGCAGGCCGCCTTCGCCGGGGATATGCGCGATGTCCGCTTCGCTCAGCACGCCTTCGCGCCAGTGGCGCAGGCGGGGCGCCGTCCCTTCGGCGGGCGATGCGCCGTCCCGTGCAGGCGCGTCGGGTGCAAGCGTAGCCATTGTCGAGTCTCCCTACTTACCGCAGTGTAAGTAGTTCGCCCGGCTAAATCCACCCCGCAAGTTCGCGCCGCACGATCGCCTCCAGCATGGCCATCCCCGGTTCGCGCGCGTTGAGGCAGGCGAGCGCGGCGAAACGCTCTCCCCCCGCCTCGAGAAACTGCTCGCGCCCGCGGATCGCCAGCTCCTCCAGCGTTTCCAGGCAATCGGCGGAGAACCCCGGCGCCGCCACCGCCAGCCGCCGGGTCCCGCGCCGCGCCTCTTCCTCCAGCACCGCGTCGGTCGCCGGCTCCAGCCATTTCGCGCGGCCGAAACGGCTCTGGAACGTCGTTTCGATCCGCAGGTCGGCGCGCCCCAGCGCCTCGCCCACGAGGCGGGCCGTCTTGCGGCAATGGCAATGGTAGGGATCGCCCAGGCGCAGCGTCCGCTCCGGCATTCCGTGGAAGCTGAGAAGCAGGACTTCGGGCACGAAGTCGCGCGCGTCGAGCTGCGCGCCGAGATCGCGCGCGAGCGCATCGATGTAATGCGGATCGTCGTGATAAGGGGGCAGGGTCCGCAGGCTCGGTTGCCAACGCATTGTCCGCAGCTTGTCCGCAGCCTTGTCCACAACCGTGGCCGTCGTCGCCGCGCTATATTGCGGGTAGAGCGGGGCGAGCAGGATCCGCTCGCACCCCGCGTCCATCAGCGCCGCCAGCTCGTCGCCGATCGCCGGGCGGCCGTAACGCATGGCCCAGCGCACCTGCACCCTATCGCCCAGGCGCTGCTGCAGGCCCTGCGCCTGCTCGCGCGTGATCGCCGCCAGCGGCGAACCGTCCTCGGTCCAGACCTGGCGGTAGGCATGGGCGCTTTCCTTCGGCCGCGTGGTCAGGATCGCCCCGCGCAGGATCGGCTGCCACAGGAGGCGCGGCAGCTCGACCACCCGCGGGTCCGACAGGAACTCGGCCAGGTAACGCCGGACCGAGGCGGTATCGGGCGCGTCGGGCGTGCCGAGGTTGACCACCAGCACGCCGATGCCGCCGCTCTTCACCGGCGCGTGGTCGCCGGGCAATTGCTGATTCTTCCAGGTCACAGGCCCTCCGATAGCAGGGGAAGACGCCGCAGGCGAAGCCCGGTCGCCGAATGGAGCGCATTGGCGATCGCCGGCGCGGCCACGGCCACGCCCAGCTCGCCGGGGTCGAAGGGGGGCGCGGCGCTGTCCACGAAATCGACCGCGATCTCGGGCACGTCGGCCAGGGCCGGCAGGTTCATGTCCGCCAGCCGCCGCTGGTCGGGCAGGCCGCGCGCATAGGAGATCGCGGCCCCCAGCGCCTGCGCCATGCCGAAGACCAGCCCGCCTTCCACCTGCTGGCGCGCGAGGTCGAGATTGACGATCCGCCCGATATCGACGCAGACGGCCAGGCGCGAGACGCGCACGCCGCCTTCTTCCTGCCGGGCCGTGGCGATGCAGGCGATCCGCCCGCCGCCCGCCGCCCCGTCGCGCGCGGGATCGTGCATCGCGTGGCAGGCCAGGCCCTTGCCGCTCTGCGCCTGGCCCCCGTCCCATTCGGCCAGCCGCGCGACCCGCTGCAGGCACTCGGCCAGCCGCGGATCGTCGCCCAGCATCTCCATCCGGAACGACAGCGGCTCGCGCCCGTGGCGCTGCGCCACCTCGTCGATGAAACTCTCGACGAAGAAGGCGGTATAGCCATGGGCATTGCCGCGCAGGCGGCCGGCCGGCATCCTGGTATCGGCCGGCACGTGTTCGACCGCGACCTGCGCGATGTCGTATGGCGGCATCGCGCCTTCCACCGCCAGCGCGTCGGCTTCGCCCGCGCTGTTGGCCAGGGCGGCGGCCGCGGTCCGGTTGTCGAACAGGCGGCGGCCGAATTCGCGCGCGGCCGGCTGGACCGCGACGCGGGCCTTGAGCGCGGCCAGACGCCCCTCCCCCCCGGGCACCATGCGCGCGGATACGATCGCGGCCACCGGCGCGCGGGGCCGCCCGGCGAGCTGTTCTTCCCATCGCGACCAGACCAGTTGCACCGGCTGCCCGCGCGCCTGCCCCACCTCGCGCGCGATCAGCGCGGCTTCGATCGCGTGGTCATGCTCCAGCCGGCGGTCGAAGCTGCCGCCCGCGGCCATCGGGTAGAGGATCACCCTCGACGCCGCGATGTCCAGTGCCTCGGCCGCGGCCTGGCGGGCGCGCTCGGGCGCCTGGCTGGCCATCCACAGTTCCAGCCGCCCGTCGGCGAAGCGCGCGGTGACGCTGGCTGTCTCGGGCGTGGCATGCCCCCCCGGCGCGACGTCGTAACGCAGCGCCAGGTCCGGCCCCTCGCCGGGCCCGGCGCCCCAGTCGAACGCCTCGCCGCGCACGGCGACCATCGTGCCGGCCCCGCGCCGCACGGCATCGTCCAGCCGTTCCCCGATCCGCGCGCTTTCGAGCGGCGCGGCGACGCGGAACCGCGGCTTCATCGCGGCCAGCGCGCGATCGGCGGCCCACCAGTTGGTCGCCACCGCCGCCAGCCAGCGCTTGCCCTCCACCACCTGGACCACCCCATCGATCGCGCGGGCGGCGCGCGGGTCGAAACCGGTCAGCTCCGCCCCGCCTGCGGGGCCGTGCTTGATCGCGGCATAGACCATTCCCGGCAGGCGCACGTCGGCCGCGAACAGGAACGTGCCGTCCACCTTGGCCGGCAGGTCCAGCCGGGGGTGCGAGGTCGCGGCATCGGCCTCCCCCGGGATCGGCGCCTCGGCCGGCGGCTGCGCCCTCAACGGCGGGGGATCGGGCGGGGCCATCGTGGCCGCTTCGTCCGCGAGCGCGGCGAAGCTGGCCCGCTTGTCGTCGTGGATCACGAAGCCGGCCGCCGCCTCGCATTCCTCCCACGCCACGCCCCAGCGCGCGGCGGCTGCCATGCACAGCGCCGCGCGGGCGCTGGCCGCCGCCTCGCGGCAGGGCATCTCGAACGCGGCCAGCGTGGTCCCGTCGGCCGTGGCGGTGAAGCGGGTCGATTCGGCGAACCGGCGCGCGAAGAGGCCGTCGGCCCGGTCGGCGAGTCCGGGCAGGAAGGGCATCCACAGCGGCGCCCAGCGCGCGGCGAGCGGGACATTGGCATAGGCCCCGCTGACCGGCGCCGGCTCGACCGCGACCTGGCGCCAGTCCGCGCCCAGTTCCTGCGCGACGACTTGCGGCAGGAGGGTCGTGACCCCCTGCCCCATTTCCAGTTGCGGCACGGCGACGGTAACGACCCCGTCGCGCGCGATCTTCAGCCAGGCGCCGAAGGCATGTTCGTTGCGCCCGGGGGCCAGCGGATCGGCGAAAGTGCGCGGCCGCAGCGCCCATGCCGCGACCAGCCCGCCGCCGACCGCGGCGCCGACCAGCACCCCGCGGCGGCTGATCGCCACGCTCAGGCCGCCCCCTCTTCCAGCCGCGCCGCCAGGCGCCGGGCGATCTCGCGGAAGGCTTCGCCCTGACCGCCCTCGCCCGCCGCGGGCGGGGTGCCGGCGTCGCTCGCCTCGCGGATCGCGGGGGCCAGGGGAATCCGGCCGAGGAAGGGGATTTCGCGCGACAGCGCCTGGGCCTCGGCCCCGCCGCTGCCGAAGGGATCGCTCGCCTCGCCGCAGTGCGGGCACAGGTATCCGGCCATGTTCTCGACCAGGCCGAGCACCGGGATCTGCCCGACTTCGAACATCTGCATCGCGCGGGTCGCGTCGATCAGGGCCAGGTCCTGCGGGGTCGAGACGATCACCGCGCCCGCCGGGCGGAAACGCTGGAGCATCGTGATCTGGACGTCGCCGGTGCCGGGGGGAAGATCGACCAGGAGCAGCTCGGTATCGCCCCAGTTGGCATCGATCAGCTGGCCCAGCGCGCGCCCGGCCATCGGCCCGCGCCAGGCGATCGCGCGGCCCGGTTCGACCAGGTGGCCGATCGACAGCACCGGCACGCCCCAGCGGCTTTCGACCGGGACCAGCTTGTCGTTTTCGGCCACCGGCCGTTCGCCCTCGTTGTCGAGCAACCTGGGCTGCGACGGGCCGTAGATATCCGCATCGACCACCCCGACCTTGTGCCCTTCGCGCGCCAGCGCGACCGCGAGGTTGGCGGTCAGCGTGGACTTGCCGACCCCGCCCTTGCCCGATCCGATCGCGACGATCCGCCGTTCGGGCCGGCTCGCGATCGTCGCCACGCGGACTTCGTCCACCCCCTCGGCCTGGCCCAGCGTGTCGCGCGTCGCCCCTTCCAGGCTTTCGCGCGCGGCGGGGTCGAGCCCGGCGGCATCGAGAATCGCGGTGACCCGGCCGCCCGCCAGCTTGAGCGACTGCACCCGGGCGGCGATCGGCGCGGGCAGGCGGGCTTTCAGCTCCTCTTCGGTCATCGTCCGGGTCCCTAGAGGATGATTGGCGGCGGCGGAAGCATCGGCCGCGCAAAACCCGCCCGCTGCCCCTGTTTTTCCCGATATTGCCACCTATAAAGGTGGGCATGGACATCTTGGGCGGATTCAGGACACGTATTGCGCTGGTCATGGCTGGCAAGAGCCCCTGGGGCGGGAAACCGACTGGCGGGAAACCCACCGGGGGATCGGGCGGCGACGGGGGCGATGCGCCCGACGGCGACCCCGCGCCGGGGGGCGACCCCGCGCGCGGCCCGCGCAATCCCTGGCTGCCGGGGGGCGAGGAACCGCGCCGTTCGGCGAGCATAGAGGACATCTTCAAGCACCGCGGGCCGGAAGGGCCGCGGCGCGGCGGGGGCGGCCCGCGCTTCCGCCTGCCCGAAGGGCCGGGGGGGCGCAACTGGTTCCCGCTCGCGATCGCGGCGATCGCGGCGCTGTGGCTGTTCGTCACCAGCGTCCACCAGGTCGCCCCGCGCGAACAGGGCATCGTCACCTGGCTCGGCGGCAAGTATTCGCAGACGCTCTCCCCGGGCCTGAACTTCACCCTTCCCTGGCCGCTCCAGGTGGTCGAGATCGAGAACGTCAGCCAGATCCGTTCGGAAAGCATCCCGGGCACGAACGAGGAGAAGCTGATCCTCACCGGCGACCAGAACCTGGTCGACCTGTCGTACCTGATCCGCTGGAACATCAAGGACCTGAAGCAGTTCAAGTTCCAGCTCGCCGACCCGGAGGAAACGATCCGCGAAGTGGCCGAGGCGGCGATGCGCGCCTCCGTCGCGGAGCAGGAGCTGGACTCGGTCCTGTCGGGCGAGGGCCGTGCGGAGATCGAGGAACGCGTGCGCACCCGCATGCAGTCGATCCTCGACGCCTATCGCGCCGGCGTGGCGGTGCAGGGTATCGAGATCGAGAAGACCGACCCGCCGACCGAGGTGGTCGAGGCGTTCAAAGACGTTTCGGCCGCGCAGCAGGATGCCGAAACCGCGGTCAACAGCGCGCGCGCCTATGCCCAGCGGATGCTGGCGCGGGCGCAGGGCGACGCCGCGGCGTTCGACAAGATCTACGAGGAATATCGCCTGGCGCCCGAGGTCACGCGCCGGCGGCTCTATTACGAGACCATGGAAAGCGTGCTGGCCAAGACCGACAAGACGATCATCGAATCCGATGGCGTGACGCCTTACCTGCCCCTGCCCGAGGTTCGCCGCCGGGCCCAGGCGCCGGTTCCCGCGCCGCCGCCGGCAAGCGCCCCGGAGGGCCAGTGACATGACCCGCATCTGGAACAATCACAAGGGCGCCGTGATCGCGGTGGGCGTGGCCTTCCTGGCCCTGCTCGCCTCGATGGTCATCGTCCCCGAAACCCACCAGGCGGTGATCATCCAGGGCGGTCGGCCCGACCGCGTGGCCAACCAGTTCAAGCCCGACGCCGCCTATGGCGAAACCGGGGCCGGGATCGTCTTCCGCATCCCCGGCTACGAACGGGTGCAGATGATCGACAAGCGCGTGCTCGATCTCGACATGGATCGCCAGCAGGTCCTGTCCAGCGACCAGCAGCGGCTGCAGGTCGATGCCTATGCGCGGTTCCGCATCATCAACCCCGTGCTGATGGTCGAGAACGCCGGTTCGGAAGAGATCCTGCGCACGCAGCTCTCGCCGATCCTCACCTCCGTGCTGCGGCAGGAACTGGGCCGCCGGCCGTTCGCCGCCCTGCTGACGGCGGAGCGCGGCAGCGCGATGGCCAATATCCGCGACGCGCTCGACCGCGAGGCGCGCAATTACGGCGCGCAGGTGATCGACGTCAGGATCAAGCGCGCCGACCTGCCCGACGGCACGCCGCTCAACGCCGCCTTCACCCGGATGCAGACCGACCGGCAGGAAGAGGCTGCGACGATCCGTGCGCAGGGGGACAAGAACGCCCAGATCATCCGCGCCGAGGCGGAAGCGGAAGCCGCCGCGACATACGCCGCCGCCTATGGCAAGGACCCGGAGTTCTACGACTTCTACCGCGCGATGGAGAGCTATCGCCGGACGTTCGAGCAGGGCAGCGGCGACAGCTCGATGATCCTGTCGCCGGACAACGAGTACCTGCGCCAGTTCCAGGGCGGGAGGTAACCCGTCCCCCGCGCATTCAAGCCGCATTCAGCACCGCGGCCCATCAATCGCGCCGGGACTGCAAGCCGCCTCTCAGCAAGGGGCAAGGACACGCACTGGACATGAAGAGGAAGCAAAGGAAGTGAAGCCCGTGAAATACGCCTATGGCCTGACTTCGGCACTCCTTGTCGGCGGCGCGGCGATCTCGCTCGCGACCGGCTATCCCGCGGGTGCGCAAGTGGCCCAGAACGACGAGAGCCGCATTGCCGGCGCCGTTCCGCGTGCCGGTGCGCCCGAAAGCTTCGCCGACCTGACCGCGCAGCTCCAGCCCGCCGTGGTCAACATCTCGACCAAGCAGCGGGTGGAGGTGCAGACGATGAACCCCTTCGCCGGCACCCCGTTCGAGGGGCTGTTCGGCCGGCGCGGCGGCCAGCAGCCGCAATATCGCGAAGGGCAGTCGCTCGGCTCGGGGTTCATCATCTCGGCCGACGGTTTCGTCGTCACCAACAACCACGTGGTCAGCCCGCCCGGCAGCGCGACGGTGGAGGAAATCACCGTCACCATGCCCGACGGCACCGAGTACCCGGCGGAACTGGTCGGCACCGACCAGCAGTCGGACCTCGCGGTGCTCAAGATCGACCGCGACGAGCCCTTCCCGTTCGTCGAGTTCGGCGATTCGGACCAGGCCCGCGTGGGCGACTGGGTGATCGCGATCGGCAATCCCTTCGGCCTGGGCGGCACGGTGACCAGCGGGATCATCTCCGCCGTCTATCGCACGCCGCCGACCGGCGGCCGGCAGGTCGTGGGCGCCTACGACCGCTACATCCAGACCGATGCCAGCATCAACCGCGGCAATTCGGGCGGCCCGCTGTTCGACATGCGCGGCAACGTGATCGGCATCAACAACGCGATCATCTCCCCCACCGGCGGCAGCGTCGGCATCGGCTTCGCGATCCCGGCGGACATTGCCGCCCCGATCGTCGAGCAGCTGCGCGAAGGCCGTCGGGTGGAGCGCGGCTTCCTCGGCGTCTCGCTCGGCCCCGTGGACGACGATATCGCCGATTCGGTCGGGCTCGACCGGCGGGTGGGCGAGTTCGTGCAGAGCGTGCGCGAAGGCGACCCGGCAGAGCGTGCAGGCATCCGCGCGGGCGACATCATCCTCGAGGTCGACGGGCGGCCCGTGACCCCCGAACGCAGCGTGTCCTACATCGTCGCCAACACCGCGCCGGGCACGCGCCTGCCGATCACGCTCTATCGCAACGGAGAGCGGCGCACGGTCACGGTGACGGTCGGCCAGTACCCGAGCGAGGAAGAGCTGGCCCGCGAACAGCAGACCTTCGACCCGGAAGAAGAGCCGGACATGAGCGAAGGGCCGCAGACCGGCGCGGTCGCCGAACGGCTCGGCATCCAGGTGATAGAGCTGACCCCGCAGATCGCGCGCCAGCTCCGCGCGCCGGCGGATACGCGCGGCGTGGTGATCGCCGCGGTCGATCGCCGGGCCGATGCCGGGCGCAAGGTGACCCGCGGCGACATCATCCTGAGCGCCAATTACAACGAGGTCTCCTCCCCGGAAGAGCTCGAGCAGATCGTGGCCGAAGCCCAGCGCAACGGGCGCGACACGGTGCTCCTGCGGATCCAGCGCGTCGGGGCGCCAAGCCCGTTCTACGTCGGCGTCCGGATGCGCTGACCCGGCCGCGGGCTGCCCCGCGGCACATGGCGCCCGGCGCAGGCAAGGGCCTCCTTCCCCGGCGGGAAGGGGGCCCTTTCCCGTTCGGCCTCTCTTCCCCCTCGGCGCCGGCGGGCGGCGTGTTCCGGCCGCGGCTGGCG
The DNA here is from genome assembly GCF_034375205.1 of Pelagerythrobacter marinus. Classification (NCBI taxonomy): domain Bacteria; kingdom Pseudomonadati; phylum Pseudomonadota; class Alphaproteobacteria; order Sphingomonadales; family Erythrobacteraceae; genus Pelagerythrobacter; species Pelagerythrobacter marinus. Next base: position 2,705,694 of record NZ_CP139719.1, read on the forward strand.
CGGGCGGCGGCCGGGCCCTAGTCGGCGGTGGGTGCGGGCGGCAGGCGAAGGGGCTGCGGGGTCGGCGCCGGGCGCGGGGTGGCGCGCGAAGGCTGGGGCGCGGCGCGGCCCTGCGGCTCGGCCCGCCCGGTCGCACGGTCGAGGAAGTCGTCGCTCGCCGCCTGCCCCGCGCCGCCGGGCGGCGTCTCGCGTTCCGGCTCGCCCGCGTCTTCCTGGCGCGATCGGTCGGCGGGCGGGGTCTCGCCCTCGATCGGGAAGGGGAATTCGCCCGGCTCCTGCCGGCGGCCCGGCTCGATCAGGTTGCCCTGCTCGTCGATGTAGTAGTAGTCGTCCGGGTCGCCGTAGTAATACTCGTCGTCCGGCTCCAGCTGCCATTCGGGCAGCTGCAGCTCGGTATCGAACTGCTCCACCGGCCGGTCCCTGACCGCGTAGCGCATGTAGGCGGCGAACGCCTGCGCCGGCGCGCGCCCGCCCTGGAGGCCCGGCACGGCCCGGGCATCGTCGCGCCCCATCCACACGCCGGTGGTGATGCCGCTGGAAAAGCCCAGGAACCACCCGTCCTTGTTCGAATTGGTCGTGCCGGTCTTGCCCGCCACCGGGCGGCCGATCTGCGCCGCGCGGCCGGTGCCGGTGTTGACCGTGGTCTGCAGCAGATCGGTGATCCCGGCGGTCACGTAATCGGGCACCAGCGGGGTCGAGGGCGGCGGATCGTGGCTGTAGAGCGTTTCCCCGCTGGCGGTCGTCACCTTGACGATCCCGTAAGGTTCGACCGAGTTGCCCCCGGCCGAGATCGCGGCGAAGGCGCGGGTCATGTCGATCACGCGCACTTCCGAACTGCCGAGGACCATCGCCGGGTAAGTCGAGATCGGGGTCGTGATCCCGAACCGCCGCGCCATCGAGGCGACGGTGCCGAAGCCGACTTCGTTGCCGAGCTGCGCGGCGACCGTGTTCTTCGAATAGGCGAAGGCGGTCCGCAGGTCGATCTCGCCGGCGAAATTGCCGCCCGAGTTGCGCGGGCTCCACCCGTCGATCGTCACCGGGGCATCGACCACCCGGTCTTCGGGCGTATAGCCCGCTTCGAGCGCGGAGAGATAGACGAACAGCTTCCACGCCGATCCCGGCTGGCGCACGGCGTCGGTCGCGCGGTTGTAATTGGTGGTGACGTAATCTGTGCCGCCGACCATGGCGAGGATCGCCCCGTCGCGGTCGAGGCTGACCAGCGCGCCCTGCGCCCCGCCCGGCGTGTTCGACTTGATCGCCGCGGTCGCCGCGCGCTGCATCCCGACGTCGATCGTGGTCCAGACCTCGATCGGCTCGAACGTCTCGGGCAGCAGCAGGTCGAGCTGCGGCAGGGCCCAGTCGGTGAAGTAACGGACCGAGTTCTGGCCCCGGTCCTCCTTCAGCTTGACGGCGGAAGGATCGACGCTCGCCTCGCTCGCCGAGATCCGCCCCTGTTCGCGCATCAGCCGCAGGACCACGTTGGCCCGGCCGACCGCGGCATCGACGTCGGCGGTGGGGGAATAGCGGCTCGGCGCCTTGACCAGCCCGGCGATGATCGCCGCCTCGGCCGTCGAAAGCTCGGTCGCCGGGTGGCTGAAGAACTTGCGGCTCGCGCTGTCCACGCCATAGGCGCCGCCGCCGAAATAGACCTTGTTCAGGTACAGCTCGAGGATCTGCTCCTTCGAGAACTTCCATTCGAGCGCGAGCGCGAGGACCGCCTCGCGCAGCTTGCGGTCGAGCGTGCGGTTGGAATTGAGGAAGATGTTGCGCGCCAGCTGCTGGGTGATCGTCGAGGTCGCGGAAATGCGCCCGTCGCCGGTCATCGCGACCCAGAACGCGCGCGCCAGGCCATAAGGGTCGATCCCCGGGTGCGAGTAATAGCGGCGATCCTCGACCGAGATCATCGCGTCCTTCATCACCTGGGGGATCTCGTCGCTGTCGAGCCACTTGCCGTAACTCGGCCCCAGTTCGACGATCTCGGTCCCGTCGCGCGCGCGCACGACGATCGTCTGCGCGGTCTGCGATGCCCTGAGCTCCGAATAAGTCGGCAGCGACCGCGCGGCGAAAGCCACGGCCAGCCCCAGGAACAGGGCGCCGAGCAGCGCCAGCGCGCCGCCCCAGACGAAGAGGCGCCGCAACCAGCGTTTCCAGCCTGTCGGTCCGGTCCGGCCGGTGGACCTGGCGCCTTTCCGCCGGCTGCCCCGCTTCGCCATCAGTCTGCGTTCACCTCTTTGCGGGCCGCGCGGCCCGGTCTTTCGCTTTCCGCCCGGTGCATAGGGGAGTTGTAACGCGGCGTGAACGGCCCGGCGCGATTAATCCTCCGGCAGGCGCGGTCATTCCTCCGGCGCGAAGTCGAGCGCCGCCGAATTGATGCAATACCGCAGGCCGTCCGGCCCCGGCCCGTCGGGGAAGACGTGGCCCAGGTGCCCGTCGCAGCGGGCGCAGACGACCTCGGTGCGGACCATGCCGTGGCTGGTATCGCGGTGCGCCTCCACCGCCTCGCCGCTGGCGGGCGCGGTGAAGCTCGGCCAGCCCGAACCGCTGTCGTATTTCGCCGCGCTGTCGAACAGGGGCAGGCCGCAGGCGGCACAGCGATATTCGCCGGCCTGGCCGTTCTTCTCGTACTTGCCGGTGAAGGCGCGCTCGGTCCCGTCTTCGCGCAGGACGCGGTACTGTTCGGGCGTCAGCCGCTGGCGCCACTCGGCTTCCGATAGCTGGATCTTGTCGGGCATCGTGCAGGCTTCCTCTCGCTGGCGTGGCCCGGCGGGATCAGGCGTCCAGTTCCGCGTAGTGGCGCGGCGGCTGGATCACTTCCATGCGCTCTGACAGGAGCGGGCGGAACGAGGGGCGGCTCTTGAACACCGAGTACCACCCGCGCGTCTGCTCGTGCCCGGTCCAGTCGATCCCGCCGAGGTAGTCGGCAACCGATATCTGGGCAGCCGCGGCGAGGTCCGCAAGGCTCATCGTCGCGCCCGCCAGCCAGGTGCGGTTGTCGATCAGCCAGTCGATGTAATCGAGGTGCCCGTGGGCCAGCTTCATCGCCTCGCGCAGGATCCGCGAATCGGGCGGCTGGCGCAGGACGAGCCGCTTCTTCATCCGTTCGTGCAGCAGCGGCATCGTCACGTCGCCGAAGAAGTTCTCGTCGAACAGCGCGACGAGCCGGCGGATCTCCGCCCGGTTGGCGGCGGTGCCGTTGATCATCGGCGCCTTGTCCACCGTCTCTTCGAAATACTCGCAGATCGCGCGGCTGTCGGACAGGGCGATCCGGCGGTCGGGATCGTGCAGTACCGGGGTCCGCCCGGCGGGGTTGAGCGCCCAGAACTCGTCGCTCGCGTCCCACGGGTTCTCGCGCCACAGCTCGTAGCCGACACCCTTTTCGCTCAGGAGAAGGCGAACCTTGCGACTGAAGGGACAGAGCGGGAACTGGTAGAGGCGCCACATATGCATCCCCGCTCATGCCGGATGCGCGCGGAGCCGTCCAGCCCGCCCCTTACCGGCGCGCGGCAGGGCGCGGACCGTGCGCGCCAGCCTGCCCGGCGCCAGCCCGCCCGACGCCAGCCTGCCCGACGCCAGCCCGCCCGACGCCACCCGGCCTAGCGCCCGCCGCGGCGCGCTTCCTCCAGCGCTTCCATCAGCCGGCCGGCCATGTCGGCCAGGATCGGGCGCACCGTCTCGACCGTGCCGGCCATCGCCGCCGCACGGTCGAGCGCGCGGGGCAGTTCCTGCGCCGCGCGGGCCGGGATCTCGCCCGCTTCGGGGCGCATCTTGCGCAGCGTGAGGTCGGGATCGACGCTGGCCGGATCGCGGCCCGCGGCCTCGGCCATCGGCTCGACGATCGGGGCGAGCGGCAGGTCGAGCAGGACTTCGCCCAGCACCGCGACGGTCGCGGCGAGGCTTTCCTGCATCGCCGGGTCGCGCAGCTGCTGCGACAGGGGCGGCTCGCCGGCGTGGACCGCGCCGTCCGCCGGCGCGACGGGATGCTCGGGCGGATGCTCGGGCGGATGCTCGGGCGGATGCTCGGGCGGCAGCTGGGCCTGCGCGGCGGCCGGCAGCGCGACAAGCAGGGCGGCGGGCAGGGCAAGAATGCGCATCGTGGCTCTCCGATTCGTTCGCCCCGCCGTGCCGCCGGGCGGCTGACCGGGCGGTGAACGATGCGCCGAGCCGTGCCGTCAGAGCCCCGAGGCGTCGAGCAGGAGCAGGCAGGGCGGCATGACCGCGTCGAGCATGTCCCCCCGGGCGAGATCCTCGTACTCGCCCCGCAGGAGCTGCGCGACCGCCGCGCGGTCGAGCCCGGCGCGGTCCATGATCTGCGCCGCGCTGCGCACGAAGAACTCGCGCCCGCGCGCGGCCATCGGGGGATAGGCCGCCATTGCCGGCTCGCCCGCCGCCTGCCCCTGCGCGACCAGCGCGAAGGCGGCGGAACAGCGCAGCGCGGTCCGCTCCCCGGCCTCCAGCGGCACAGCGCTCGCGGCAGGCCCGGCGGCGTCCTGCGCGCGCACCGGGGCGGGGGCGAACGCTGCGAGCGGGAGCAGGAGCGCGCATGCAGCAGCGAGCGGGGCGAAGATGCGGATCGGGCCGGTCATGGCCCCACCCTATAGGGCGCGCGATGAACGCTTGCCAACGCGGCCCGGTTGACGCGGCCCCCGCGCGCCGCCATCCCCCGCGCGAGTTGCGAGCACCCGGGGACGCCCCCCGGCGACGAACATCAGGAGCTGCGCTTATGGCCGACTACCCTTCCCTCCACCTGCTGATCGGCGGGGAACAGCTTTCGGGCGACGGTCGCGAGAGCGAGGACGTGATCGACCCGGCGACCGGCGAGACGATCGGCACCCTGCCCCATGCCGGCACCGACGACCTCGACCGCGCGCTGGACGGCGCGCGCCGGGGCTTTCGCGAATGGCGCGACACCCCGGCCGACAAGCGCGCGGCGATCCTGACCAAGGCCGCCGGCCTGATCCGCGAACGGGCGCGCGAGATCGGCCCCGCGATGACGCGCGAACAGGGCAAGCCGGTGAAGGAAGCGATCGGCGAGACGATCTACTGCGCGATGCTGCTCGAATTCTACGCGCAGGAGATCAAGCGCATCTACGGCCGCACGCTGGTGCGCCCGTCGGGCCAGCGGGTCGAGGTGCAGTATCACCCGGTCGGCCCGGTGGCCGGTTTTGCGGCGTGGAACTTCCCCGCGATCAACGTCATGCGCAAGATCGGCGGCGCGCTGGCGGCGGGCTGTTCGGTGATCGTCAAGCCGAGCGAGGAAACGCCCGCCGGCGGGATCGCGATGGTCCAGGCGCTGATCGACGCCGGGGTCCCGGGCGACGCGGTGCAATGCGTGTTCGGCGTGCCCGACACGGTCAGCCGCCACCTCCTCGCCTCGCCGGTGATCCGCAAGGTCACCTTCACCGGCTCGACCGCGGTCGGCAAGCACCTGGCCCGGCTGGCGGCCGACGACCTGAAGGTGGCGACGATGGAGCTGGGCGGCCACGCCCCGGTGCTGGTCTTCGCCGACAGCGACATCGATGCCGCGCTCGATACGATGGTCCCGACCAAGTACCGCAACGCCGGGCAGGTCTGCGTGAGCCCGACGCGCTTCCTGGTGGAAGAACCGGTGTTCGAGAAGTTCCGCGACGGTTTCGTCGAACGGGCGAAGCAGGTCGCCGTCGGCAGCGGGTTCGAAGACGGCACCCAGATGGGGCCGCTGGCCAATTCGCGCGGCCTCGATTCGATGGAGAAGCTGCTCGGCAACGCGCAGGAGAAAGGCGCGAAGCTGCTCGCGGGCGGATCGCGGATCGGCAACCGCGGCTATTTCCACGAGCCGACCGTGCTGAGCGAAGTCCCCCTCGATGCCGAGATCATGAACGAAGAGCCGTTCGGCCCGGTCGCGCTGATCAACCCGATGGCGGGCGAAGAGGCGATGATCGAGGAAGCGAACCGCCTGCCCTATGGCCTCGCGGCCTATGCCTGGACCGACAACCCGGCCCGCCGCCGGCGGCTCGCGGCCGAAGTCGAGGCCGGGATGCTCGCGATCAACGGCGGCGGCGTTTCCGCGGTCGATGCCCCGTTCGGCGGGGTCAAGTGGTCCGGCTATGGCAGCGAGGACGGGCGCGAAGGCGTGATGGCCTGCATGGTGCCCAAGACGGTGCACGAAAGCTGACCGGCCCCGCTGCCGCCGCTCCCCCCCTTTCGTTCCAGGAGATCCCCCGATGAAAACCCGCGCCGCCGTCGCCTTCGCCCCCAAGCAGCCGCTCGAGATCGTCGAGCTCGACCTCGAAGGGCCCAGGGCGGGCGAAGTCCTGGTCGAGATCATGGCCACCGGCATCTGCCACACCGACGCCTACACGCTCGACGGGCACGACAGCGAAGGCATCTTTCCGTCGGTCCTGGGCCACGAGGGCGCGGGGATCGTGCGCGAGGTGGGCACGGGCGTGACCAGCGTGAAGCCCGGCGACCACGTGATTCCGCTCTACACCCCCGAATGCCGCCAGTGTAAGTCGTGCCTTTCGGGCAAGACCAACCTTTGCACCGCGATCAGGGCGACGCAGGGCCAGGGGCTGATGCCCGACGGCACGACGCGCTTTTCCTACAAGGGGGAGCCGATCTACCACTACATGGGCTGCTCGACCTTCTCGAACTTCACCGTCCTGCCCGAAATCGCGGTCGCCAGGATCCGCGAGGACGCGCCCTTCCAGACCAGCTGCTACGTCGGCTGCGGCGTCACCACCGGCGTCGGCGCGGTGACCAACACCGCCAAGGTGCAGGTCGGCGACAATGTCGTGGTCTTCGGGCTCGGCGGGATCGGGCTCAACGTGATCCAGGGCGCGCGGCTGGCCGGCGCGGGGATGATCGTGGGCATCGACATCAACCCCGACCGCGAGGAATGGGGCCGCAAGTTCGGCATGACCCACTTCCTCAACACCAAGGGCATGAGCCGCGAGGACGTGGTCGCCAAGGTGGTCGAGATGACCGATGGCGGCGCCGATTACACGTTCGACTGCACCGGCAATACCGAGGTCATGCGGACCGCGCTCGAGGCCTGCCATCGCGGCTGGGGCACCTCGATCGTGATCGGCGTGGCCGAAGCGGGCAAGGAAATCGCGACGCGCCCGTTCCAGCTCGTGACCGGGCGCAACTGGCGCGGCACGGCCTTCGGCGGGGCCAGGGGGCGCACCGACGTGCCCAAGATCGTCGACTGGTACATGGACGGCAAGATCGAGATCGACCCGATGATCACCCATGTCCTGTCGCTGGAGGAGATCAACAAGGGCTTCGACCTGATGCATTCGGGTGAAAGCATCCGCAGCGTCGTCGTCTATTGACCTCGCGCGGCAGGCCGATACAGGTATCTAATCGAAACCTACTTTTCGGGAGAGATCCGCCATGTTCAATCACGTCATGATCGGTGCCAACGACATCGAGCAATCGCGCGCGTTCTACGACGCGGTGCTCGGCACGCTCGGCTTCGAAGGGGAGCCGATCCGCAATGTCTCGGCGAGCGGGCATACGCGCCTGTTCTACGTCCACGACGGCGGCACGCTGTGCCTGACCGAGCCGATCAACGACCAGCCGGCGACCGGCGCCAACGGCGGCACGATCGGCTTCAAGTGCGATTCGCCCGAACAGGTGAAGGCGTTCCACGATGCCGGGGTCACCGCCGGCGGCACCTCGGTCGAGGACCCGCCCGGCCCGCGCGATGGCGGGGTGATGGGCACCGTCCATCTCAGCTACGTGCTCGACCCGGCGGGCAACAAGCTGTGCGCGATCCACAGGCCGCAGGCCTGACCGACACCGCCGCCGGCGGGCGGCGCGGCGAGGCGGGATTGCTGGCGGACCTGCGGGCGCTGGCGATCCCGTTCGCGGCGCACGAGCACCCGGCGACCTTCACCGTCGCCGAAAGCCGCGCGCTCGACGCCGGCATTCCCGGCGCGCACAGCAAGAACCTGTTCCTGAAGGACGCGGGCGGCGCGTTCTGGCTGGTCACCGTGCCCGCGGCGGCGCGGGTGGACCTCAAGGCCCTGCCCGCCGCGCTCGGATGCCGCCGGCTCAGCTTCGCCCGGGCGGCGGAGATGGAGCGGCTGATCGGCGTGTCGCCCGGATCGGTCACCCCGCTGGCGATGATCGATGCCGCGCCCGGCACGGTGACGCCGGTGATCGATGCCGGGCTGGCGCGGGCGGAACGGGTCAACGTCCACCCCTTGCGCAACACCGCCACCATCGGCCTTGCCGGGGCCGGGGTGCTGCGCCTCCTGCGCCACTGGGGGCACGCGCCGGTCGTGATCGCGGTCCCCGTCGCCGCCTGACCGCCCGCGGCCGCGCACTGCGCGGCGATCCTTCGACAAGTCGGCGCCAAGGCGATAGAGCGCCGCGCATGACCATCGAGACCACCAGCACCAATCGCGCCCATGGCGGCACCCAGGGCGTCTATCGCCATGCCTCGGCCGTTACCGGCACGCCGATGACGTTCTCGGTCTTCGTGCCCGACCATGCGCCGGGCGCGCGCCTGCCGGTGCTATGGTATCTCTCCGGCCTCACCTGCACCCATGCCAACGTGACCGAGAAGGGCGAATATCGCGCGGCCTGCGCGCGGCACGGGGTGATCTTCGTCGCCCCCGACACCAGCCCGCGCGGCGATGACGTGCCCGACGCGGCGGACGAGTACGATTTCGGCCAGGGCGCGGGGTTCTACCTCGATGCCACGCAGGACCCGTGGGCGAAGAACTACCGGATGCGCAGCTATATCGAGCGCGAACTGCCCGAACTCGTCGCGGCCCATTTCCCCGCCGACATGGCGCGCCAGTCGATCACCGGCCATTCGATGGGCGGGCACGGCGCGCTGACCATCGGCCTGCGCAACCCGGACCGCTTCCGCTCCATCAGCGCCTTCGCCCCGATCGTCGCGCCCGGCGAAGTGCCGTGGGGCGAGAAGGCGCTCGGCCGCTACCTCGGCGGCGACCGCGCCGCATGGCGCGAATACGACGCCGTCGCACTGATAGAGGACCGCTTCGCCAAGGCGGGCGGGCGCCATCCGCACCTGCTGGTGGATCAGGGCACGGCCGACGATTTCCTGGTCGAACAGCTGCGCACCCACCGCCTGGCGGAAGCCTGCCAGGCCGCCGGCATCGACGCCACGATCCGCCTCCAGGCGGGCTACGACCACTCGTACTATTTCATCTCGACCTTCATGGCCGAACACGTCGAATGGCACGCCCGCTGGCTGGGATGAGGGGCAGCGCGCCTGCTTCGACCCCGCCGTTTCAGCCCTGCGGCGCCGTTCCCGGCCGCAAGTACGCGAACATGTGCGCGACGTAATCGGCCTTGCCCAGTTCGATCCCGCGATGGCGCAGGATGGCATAGGCGGTCATGACGTGGAAATAGAACTGGCCGATCGCCCAGTCGCGGACATACTGGTCGAGCGTGAGGTCGAAGATCATGCCCGTGGGCAATTCGTGCGCGACGGCGCGATCGGGGGCGCCGCCGTCCAGATCGCCGGAAAGCGAGCGGACGAGCGAGAGCGTTTCCTCGATCCGCGTGCGCGCCTGCGCCATCGTCCCCGGGGCCTCCCCGGCATTGCGCCCCTCGTCGAGCAATTCGGTCAGCGCAGGCGGAAAGGCCTCGTCCCACAGGCGAAACAGGCCCTCCTGCGCCTGGACGCAGGCGAAGCGGACCTGAGTCGAGAGCGGGAACATGTCCGGCACCAGCCGCGCCGAAAGCAGCGCGTCGGCTTGTTCAGGCGCCTGCGCCTGCGCCTTGTCGAGCCAGCCGGCCAGCGCCGTCAGCATCTGCACATATGTGGGAACGAGAAAATCTGCCGGCGTCATGATCGACCTTCCATGATGTTGCGCCCGGAGGCCCGGCCGCGCGCATAACACCCCCCGATCCCGCCACCTACCGGCCATGCGGCGCCGCGCCGAACGACCGTTTTCCTACAGGCCCCGGGACCTGCTAGCAGCGCCTGAACGCTCTTTCGCATCGTGGGTCGTCCATCCCGTTCTCGCGCGCTGCGCGGGCAGTCGATTGCTTGCGCCCCGCAGGCCGGCGCGCGCGGGCATCTGTCCGTCACCCTGTGATGTGGCGGCGCAAGGCCTTGTTTTTGCCGATCAAATCGGGGGCGGGCGAAAGTGACGCGGTGTCACCTTTGTCCGGCCTTTCGATCAGGGGACGGGCCGCGCCCGGGCCGTGCGGACTTCGAACAGGGCATATTCGGCGCGCCAGTTCGCGCCTGCCGCGCCCACTTCGCGGTCGGCGGTGAAGAACCAGCGGTTTTCGATTGCGATGCCGAGCTGCGCGGTCAGCTCCTCGAAATCCTTGACCGTCATGTGGTGGATATTGGCCGTTTCGTACCAGGTCACCGGCAGGTGCCGCGTCACCGGCATCCGCCCGCGCCGCATCAGCGCCCAGCGCATCCGCCAGTAGGCGAAGTTGGGGAAGGAGACGAAGGCCCGGCGGCCCACGCGCAGCAGTTCCGCCAGCATCCGGTCGGGCCGCGCGGCGGTCTGCAAGGTCTGGCTGAGGATCGCGACGTCGAACGCGCCGTCGGGGTAGAAGGCGAGATCGCGGTCGGCATCGCCCTGCACCACGCTCAGGCCCCGCGCGACGCAGCGTTCGACCAGGTCGGGATCGATCTCTATCCCGCGCGCATCGACGTTGCGGCTCTGCTGCAGCGCCGCCATCAGCGCGCCGTCGCCGCAGCCGACGTCGAGCACGCGCACGCCCGGGGGCACCTGGCGCGCGATGACCGCGAGATCGGGCCGCAGGCTCGCCAGCTCAGCCATCGAGGAAGCCCTTCACCACCCGGTCGAGCGCGGGAACGTCGAGCAGGAAGCTGTCGTGCCCGAAGGGGGAAGACAGCTCGACGAAACTGACCGGCGCGCCCGCGGCATTGAGCGCGTGGACGACGTGCCGGCTTTCCGCGGTGGGATAGAGCCAGTCGGTGTCGAAACTGACCAGGCAGAACCGCGCCCCCCTGCCCATCGCGTGGCCGGAAAAGGCATCGGCCAGCTTGCCGCCGTGCTCTTCCGCGATGTCGAGGTAATCCATCGCGCGGGTGATATAGAGGTAGGAATTGGCGTCGAAACGCCGGGTAAACCCGCTGCCCTGGTAACGCAGGTAGCTTTCGACCTGGAAATCGGCGTCGAAGCCGAAGCTCTTGGCCGAACGGTCCTGCAACCGGCGGCCGAACTTCTCGGTCAGGCCCGCTTCGGAAAGATAGGTGATATGCGCGGCCATGCGCGCCACGGCCAGCCCGGCATCGGGCGTCGAATCGTGGCCGTAGTAATCGCCTTCGCGCCAGTTGGGATCGGCCATGATCGCCTGCCGGCCGACTTCGTGGAAGGCGATGTTCTGCGCCGAATGGCGCGCAGTCGTGGCAATGGCGAGGACGCGCGCCGCCCGCTCGGGGAAATTGGCCGCCAGGCTCAGCGCCTGCATCCCGCCCATCGACCCGCCGACGACCGCGTGGAGCCGCTCTATCCCCAGCCCGTCGAGCAGGGCGACGAGGCCGCGGACCATGTCGCGCACGGTGATGACGGGGAAGCGCATGCCCCAGGGCTTGCCGTCGGGCGCGGGGCTGGCCGGCCCGGTCGATCCCATGCAACTGCCGATCACGTTGGCGCAGATGACGTGATAACGGTCGGTATCGATCGGCTTGCCCGGCCCGACCGTCCGTTCCCACCAGCCGGGCTTGCCGGTGACGGGATGGGCGCTGGCAAGGTACTGGTCGCCGGTCAGCGCGTGGCAGACGAGGATCGCGTTGCCCTTGTCCGCCGCCAGCTCGCCATATGTCTGGTAAGCGATCGTCGCGCCTTCCAGCGCCTGCCCGCCGTCGAGCGGGAGCGGGCCGGGCAGCGCGTAGCTGTGTGAGGGGGCGGCGGCGGTCATTGCGGCGCGGGGATTGGGCGGCTGCCGCGCGCCTGTCAACACATCCGCCCTTAGCCGGGGCAAGCAGGATTTGCTTCGGTTTGCAGGTCATGCGGGTTATGCGCCCGGCCATCATGGCCGATAGTCCCACTCGCAAGCCCTGGATCGAGGGCATTCACGCCTATGTGCCGGGCCAGTCGAAGGACGCCGCCGGGCGCGAGCTGGTGAAGCTTTCGGCAAACGAGAACCCGCTGGGCACGAGCGCGGCCGCGATTGCCGCGATGGAAGGGCTCGCCGGCCCCGCGCGCTACCCCGATCCCGATGCCGCCGCCCTGCGCGCGGCGATCGGCCGGGTCCACGCGATCGATCCGACGCGGATCGTCTGCGGCACGGGCTCGGACGAACTGCTCAACCTCGCCGCGCAAGGCTATGCCGGGCCGGGGGACGAGGTGCTGTTCCCGCGCTTCAGCTTCGCGGTCTACGACATCGCCGCCCGCCGCTGTGGCGCCGTGCCGGTCGAGGCGAGCGATGCCGATTACGGCGCCGACGTCGACGCCCTGCTCGCCGCGGTGACGCCGCGCACGCGGGTCGTCTTCCTCGCCAACCCGAACAACCCGACCGGCAGCTTCCTGCCCGCGGCCGAGATCGCCCGCCTCCACGCCGGTCTGCCGCGCGACGTGCTGTTCGTGCTCGATCAGGCCTATGCCGAATACCTCGATCCGCAGGATGACGATCAGGGGCTGGCACTGGCGGAGCGGCATGACAACGTCCTCGTCACCCGCACGTTCTCGAAGATCTACGGCCTCGCGGGGGAACGGATCGGCTGGGCGACCGGCGCGCCGGACGTGCTCGACACGCTCAACCGCATTCGCGGGCCGTTCAACGTCACCGGCCACGGCCAGGCCGCGGCGCGGGCGGCGGTCGAGGATCAGGGCTTCGTCGAACGCTCGCGCAGGCACAACGCGGCCGAACGCGCCCGCTTTGTCGAGGTGGTCGAAGCGCTCGGCAACCGCGGGCTGCGCGCGCTGCCCAGCGCGGGCAATTTCGTCATGGTTCTGTTCGCAGGGGCGACGAGTGCGCGCGAAGCCCATGCCGCGATCGCCCGCGCGGGCTATTCGGTCCGGCATTTCTCGGCCCCCGGGCTCGATCACGCGCTGCGGATCACGGTCGGCACGCGCGAACAGATGGACGCGATCGCCGCGGTCCTGCGCGACGTGGCGGGCGAAGCGTGATGACGATAGAGCGCGTCGCCATCGTCGGCCTGGGGCTGCTGGGCGGCTCGGTCGGGCTGGCGATTGCCGAATGCCTGCCCGGCGTCACGACAACCGGCTACGACGCCGATCCCGACGTTCGCCGGCGCGCCGCCGAACGCGGCCTGGCAGGAACGGTTTGCGACACCCCGGCCGAGGCGGTGCGCGATGCCGACCTGGTCCTGTTCTGCGTGCCGGTCGGGGCGATGGAGGCTGCCGCGCGCGCCTGTGCCGAGGCTTTGCCGCCCGCAGCGATCGTGTCCGACGTGGGATCGTCCAAGGCCGCTGTCGGCGAGGCGCTGGCGCGCGCGCTGCCGGGCCGCCGGGTGATCCCCGCGCACCCGGTCGCGGGGACCGAGCGGAGCGGGCCCGACGCCGGCTTTGCCAGCCTGTTCCGACAACGCTGGTGCATCCTGACCCCGCCCGCCGATGCCGATCCGGCGGCGGTCGATGCGCTCGGGCAGTTCTGGGAGGCGCTGGGCGCGCGGGTGGAGATCATGGAGGCCGCGCACCACGATCTCGTGCTCGCCGTCACCAGCCATATCCCGCACCTGATCGCCTATACGATCGTCGGCACCGCCTCCGACCTCGAAGAGGTGACCCGCAGCGAGGTGATCAAGTACTCGGCCGGCGGTTTCCGCGACTTCACCCGCATCGCCGCCAGCGACCCGACGATGTGGCGCGACGTGTTCCTTTCCAACCGCGAGGCGGTGCTGGAAATGCTCGGCCGCTTCACCGAGGATCTGACCGCGCTCCAGCGCGCGATCCGGCGGGGGGACGGGGAGGCGCTGTTCGACCTGTTCGCCCGCACGCGCGAGATTCGCCGCTCGATCCTCGAACAGGGGCAGGACGATGCGCGGCCCGACTTCGGCCGCGCCGATCACGCCTCGCCGGCTAGGCCCGGTTCAGCGCGTTGATCGCATCGCCCACCCGCGCTTCCACCTCGGCGCGCGGCAGGCCCGGGGCGATCGGATCGGCAAAGCGATAGGTGATCGTCCCGGGGCGCTTCAGCCTGCGGTGGTAGAGCGGCCCGCTGTCGACCGCGACCGGCACGACCGGCAGGCCGAGCAGCTTGTAGAGCCCGGCGAAGCCGGCCTGGAGCCTGACCCGCTGGCCATGGGGAACACGGGTCCCCTCGGGGAAGATCGCCAGGGGCCGCCCCGCGGCGATGAACAGGCGCGCGGAAGCGACCATCGCGCGCAGGGCCCGGGCCCCCTGGTCGCGCGCGACCGGCACGCAGCCATAGGCGCGCGCGGCCCGGCCCCAGCCGGGGATGGCGAACAGCTCGCTCTTGGCGAAGGGGGCGGGCCGGTCGAACAGGCAAGGAAGGTCGATCGCCTCGAAGAAGCTTTCGTGCCGGATCGCGTAGAGCGCCGGCCCCTCGGGCGCGGGGCCTTCGATCCGCACCCGGATGCCCAGCAGCAGGCGCGCGCAACCGCGGTGCCAGCGGCACCAGCCCTCGACGATCCGCTCCAGCCCCCGACCGCGCGCGGCGATCGCCACCAGCGCGGCGAGGACGAAGCCGACGCTGCCGAGATAGAAGGCCGGGTAGAACGCCAGGTTGCGCAGCACGATCATGCCGCCATTCCCCGCCAGAGGCGCGAGACGAGGCTGGCCAGCAGCTTGTGATATTCGAGGAACAGGATCCGCAGCGACGGCTGCGAGGGAACGGCATCGCGCACGACCTCGACATCGCCGGGCAACGTGCGCGCCAGCTCGCCCGCGGCGCGGCGCATGTGCCAGTCGGTCGTCACCAGCCGCAGCGAGCGAACCCGGCGCGCGCGCACCCATTCGGCCGTCTCGGCCGCGTTGCCGCGCGTATCGACGGCCGAGAAGCCGAGCGTGACGCAGCAGGCCATCGTTTCCACCGGGACGCCGAACTGGCCGGCGAACTCGGCCGGGCGGACTTCGGGGTCCACCCCGGTCACCAGCAGGGCGCGCGCGTCGCCCGCGCCCAGGACCTGCAGCCCGCGCTCGATCCGGCCCGCCGCGCCGGTCGGCACGATCACCGCGTCGGTCACCACCGCCTCCGCCGGGCCCGGCAGCGCGATCGCGAACCACAGGAACCCGAGCGCCCAGGCGAGGACGACGGCCGACAGCGCGCGCCGGATCACAGCATCTTCCTCAAGGCCGCGAGCACCGTCACGCGCGCGGTGATCGTCGCGATGACCACCCCCGCCAGCGGGATCGCGCCGAGCACGATCCAGTCCACCGGCGCCAGCCCGCCGCCGGCGACCATGCCCGATCCGAGCTGGCGGAACTGGCGCGCGAGAACGACCATGCCCGCGAGGCCGATCGCCAGCCCGGCGATCCCGCCCAGCAGCGCGTCCTGCGCGATCGAGCGCTGGAATATCCGCGCGATCTGGCCGTCGGTGCCGCCCAGCAGGTGAATGATCTCGATCGTGTTGCGATTGCTGCCCAGCGCCGAGCGGGCGGCGAGCCAGACGGCCGTGGCGCTGGTCAGCGCGAGCAGCGCGACAAGCGCGATCGCCAGCCATTGCAGCGCGGCGATCACGCCGAAGACGGGGCCCAGCCAGCTCGACTGGGCATCGACCCGCGCGCCCGGGGCGGCTTCGGCCAGGCGCGCCTGGAGCCGTTCCACCGCCGCCCGGTCGGCCACGCCCCGCAGGCGCACGTCGATCAGGGCCGGCACCGGCACCGCGCTGTCGGTCGCGCCGACGCCCAGCCAGGGTTCGAGCAGCGCCTCCAGCTCCGCTTCGGGGACCCGGCGATAGGTCGCGACATCGGGATCGGCGCTCAGCACCTGCTCGACCGCCTCCGCCTGGCGCTCGCGTTCTTGCTCCAGCGCCTCCAGCACCTGCACGGTCGCACCGCCCGCCAGCTCGGCGCGGGCATTGTCCGCCATGTTCTGCAGCGCGAGGCCGCCGGCCGCGGCGATCACCGTCAGCGCGACCATGATCGCGATCACCCACGGCATCGGCCCGGCGAGGCGCGCATGGGGCACGAGGCGCGCGGCGCGCTCGCCGCCGAAGGGCGCGAAGCCCCGACGCAGCGCGCGGTTGAGGCCGGGCCGCGCGCTCATGCCCCGCCCCCTTCGGCTCCGCGGCCCGCGCGCGGCGGATAACGCAGGACCCCGGTCGGATCGGCCAGGCGCCCCTTGTCGAGCCGCATGATCAGCGATTCGGGCACTTTCTTCAGCAGGTGCACGTCGTGGGTCGCGACAACCACCGTGGTCCCCAGGCGATTGAGCGCCTCGAACAGGCGCAGCAGCTTCAGCGCCATTTCCGGGTCCACGTTGCCGGTCGGCTCGTCGGCCACGAGCAGGTCGGGCCGGCCGATCACCGCGCGCGCGATCGCGACGCGTTGCTGCTCCCCGCCCGAAAGCGTGGCCGGGCGGGCCTCGTGCCGGTGCGACAGGCCGACCCAGTCGAGCATGTCGGCGACCGGCTTGGCCACGTCCGCCTCGTCCACCCCCGAGACGCGGAGCGGCAGGGCGACGTTGTCGAAGGCCGAGAGGTGCGGCACGAGGCGGAAATCCTGGAACACGACGCCCAGCCGGCGGCGGAATTCCGGCAGGCGGCCGCGCGGCAGGGTGATGACGTCGGTGCCGAACATGCGGATCGCCCCGCGCGACGGGCGCTGCGCGAGATAGAGCAGCTTGAGCAGCGAGGTCTTGCCCGCGCCGCTGGCGCCGGTGAGGAAGTAGAAACTGCCCGGATAGAGCGTGAACGATATGTCGCGCAGGACCTCGCTGTCGGTGCCGTAGCGCAGGCCGACATTGTCGAAAGACACGATCGCGCTATCGGAATCGCTCATCGGCGGGCGGTCGCGCAAGCGGTCGAGGGGAAGTGAGCCGGCATCTGGCCGCGGCTATAGCGAGGCTTCGATGTGGAAAAAAGGCGCTCGCGCATGTCGCCGCCCGGTCGGAGCCTTGTTGCGATTCGCCTCGCGCCGTAAGGGTGGCTGTTACGATGATCATCGCCTGTCCCGCCTGTTCGACCCGCTATGTCGTGCCCGACAGCGCCATCGGTGTCGAAGGGCGCACGGTGCGCTGCGCGAAGTGCCGCCACAGCTGGTTCCAGGAAGGCAACCTGCCGGACGTGCCCGAGCGGCCGCTGGATCGGCCCGGGAGCCGGCCCGACAGCCCGCCCGATAGCGCGCCGGACGGCAACGATGCCGCGTCGCCGCCAGCCCCTGCCCGGCCCGCCTCGCCGGCCCCGGCCCAGCCTGCCGCCGATGCCGAGCCGGCAAGAGCCGAAGCCGCCGCTGCCCCTCCGCCTTCGGGGAGCGCGGTCCCCCCGCCGCCCGTCGCGGAACCGGCCCCGCCGGCCGAGCCCGCCGCCCCGCCCGCGGGCGAGAGCATCGCGCCGGCAGGGCCCGAGCCTTCGCCCTTCGCGGCCGAACCGCCTTTCCGGCCGCGCCGCAATCCCCTGCACCTGTGGACTTTCGCGGCGGCGGGGTTTGCCGCGGTCGCGCTGGGCACGGTGGCGGCGGTCAGTTACTGGGGCCTGCCCGACTGGGTGCCGATCAGCCGCCCGACCTTCGCGGTCGAGCAGCCCGACCTGGTGCTGGAATTTCCCGCCGACCAGCAGGATCGCCGCACCCTGCCCAACGGCACGGAGTTCTTCGGCGCGAGCGGAACGATCACCAACGTCGGCCGCGAAACGCGCACGCTGCCCTCGATCCTGATCGTCATGCGCGACGCGCGCGACCGCATCGTCTACAGCTGGGAAGTCTCCCCCCCGCAGCCGCGCCTCGCCCCGGGCGAAACGGTTACCATCAACGAGGCCGTGACCGACGTTCCCAAGTCGGCCAAGTTCGCCGAAATCGGCTGGAAACCCGACTGATCCCCCGATTGATCGAGGCCCCCGGTCCGGGGGCTTCGCAAACCGCTTGCGGTGCGGCGATCCTGTTGCTAGGGGCGCCGGCCTACCCCCCGGGGGGCGCAGCGAGCGCCCTTCTGACTGTGCGGTCGTGGCGGAACTGGTAGACGCGCAACGTTGAGGTCGTTGTGGGCTAACGCCCGTGGAAGTTCGAGTCTTCTCGACCGCACCAATCCCCTTCCCATCCTTTCGCGGATTTGCCGGCGCCCGGCGCGGCGGCACGCACAGGCAAAGGCGCATGCGCGGCCCGAAGACCGCGCATGCGCCCCTGTGGGCGCGGAGGGTCGGCCGCGCCCGGGGATAGACGGTTACTGCCCGCCGGCGGAAAGCCCCCTGGCCCAGAGCCGCATGTCGGTCGCCATGGCCGCCAGCTGTTCCGGGTCTTCGAAGACCGAGTGGCCGGCCGGGTAGAGTTTCGACGTGCGCCGTCCCTCGCCGATGCCGGCCTGGTCGAGCGCGAAGATCCCGGCATAGGCCGGGGTGGTTATGTCGTAGAGGCCGCCCACGGTGAGGAGGCTGAGATCGGGCTTCAGCTCGAACGCCCGCGCCAGGTAGGGCGTGAAGCGCGCGCTGCGATAGGATGTCCGTTCGCCCCAGCCCCACTTGAAATTGATGCCCAGGTTCAGGCTCCGGTACGGGCTGGGCAGGGTATAGCCGAGCTCGTCCGCCAGGTAGGCGGCGATCCTCTCCCCGGTCGACGTGCCCAGCGTCATCGAGGGGTCGTCGAACGGCGGCTGGAAGTTCGATTCGGCGATCGCGCGCGTGGCCCGCGCGTCGAGCTGGCCGGTCCGCAGCCCCCGGTCCGCCAGCAGGCCGAGCATGAAGCCCTGCTTGTCCAGCCGCAGGTCGTTTTCGAGCAGGGTCGCGACCGGCAGGCCGACCAGCGAGGAAAGCCGCCGCGCGATCGCCGCCTTTTCGCGCGGGTCGAGCGAGGGCCCGCGGATGAGCGCGCCGGCATAGTCTTCCTGCGCGAAGCGGAGCGCCTCGTCGTAGACCTGCTGCACGCTCCGGTCGCGGCGCTCGATCGCGCCGTGATACCAGGCCACGGCGGCCAGCGTCGGCAGGAGCACGACGTCGCGGATCACCGGGCCACCGGCGTCGCCGATCGACATCGACAGGAGCGCGACGCCATCGGGCAGCGGCAGGTCGCCGTCGGCCTGCGCGCCCAGCATGGCAAGCGCGCGGGCCGAGCCGTAGCTTTCGCCGACGAGGGCAAAGGGGGAGCCGGTGCGCCCGTTCGCCTCGCGCCAGGCCTGGACGACTTCGGCCACGGCGCGCGCGTCGCCCGATACCGAAAAGAGGCTCGACGGATCGGTCCCGGCGACCGGCATGCTCGCGCCGGTGCCGGGCGGATCGACGAAGACGAGGTCCGCCACGTCGAGCAGGCTGTGCGGATTGTTCACCAGCGTGCGCCCGTCCGGCCCGAACACGCGCGGTCCGAACGCCTCCATGTGCAGCGGCGAGGAGGAGGCGCCCGGCCCGCCGTTGAAGACGAACAGGACCGGCCGCCGCGCCGGGTCGGCATCGCGCGCGACATAGGCGTAAGTGACGACCACGGCCGCCGCCTCGCCTGCCGCGTTGGCCACCGGCGTTTCGGTAACGATCGCGTCGTAGGCGACCCGCTGCCCGCCGAATTCGCCGGCATGGCGGGTCGTGACGACCGCGCTGCCGGCCGTGTCGCGCGGGACCATCGGCTCCATCGCGCGCAGGAACGAAGGCGGCATCGGCCGGTCGAATTCCTGCGCCTGGGCGGGCGCGGCGCCGAGCGCCAGCGCACTGGCGGCGAGGGCGAGGGACAGTGGGCGTCGGATGGTCATCGGATATCCTCTTGCGGCAGGCGCGGAAGCGCATCGATCAGGCGCTCCACGTCGTCGATCGTGTTGAAGAACGAGGGGCAGACGCGGAACCGGTTGCGCGACAGCGTGATCGTGACCCCGGCCCGCTCCAGCGCGGGGGCGAGCCGTTCGCGCGAGCCCTCGAGCGCGCAGGTCAGCAGCGGGGTGCGGCTGTCCGGCGGGGTGACGACGCGGTAGCCCTTCGCCGGCAGCGCCTCGTGAAGCCGCGCGAGCAGGGGCATTCGCGCCTGCGCGATCCGCTCCACCCCCAGTTCGAGCAGCGCGGCGAGCGTCCAGTCGAGCTGGGCCATGACCGCGTGCGAGCGCGTGCCCATCGCGAAGAGCCCTTCGGCGTCGTCGCGGGCGGCCATGTCGGCCACGCCATCGCCGGGCGGGTCGAACGGATAGACGTGCGAGCGGAACCGGGCGAGCTGGTAGTACCCGAAGCGCGGGCGGCGCAGCTGGTCGAGCAGGCCCTCGCGCACGTAGAGGAACCCCAGGCCGAAATCCCCCATCAGCCACTTGTAACTGGCACAGGCGGCGAAATCGACGCCGGTCGCATGAAGATCGAGCGGCACGGTGCCGGCGGCATGGATGATATCGGCATAGACACGCGCGCCATGCGCGTGCGCGGCGTCGCAGATTCGCGCCAGGTCGTGTTCGAACCCGTTGTAGGTCGATACCAGCGAAAGGCTCACCAGCCGGGTGTCGCCGTCGATCGCGCGTTCGTAGGCGGCAGGATCGATCCGCCCCTCCTCGGGCCGGAGCCAGACCACCTCCATCCCGCGCCGGGCGAGCTGTTCGTAGATCCAGAACGAGCCGAAGAAATGCAGCGTGTCGGTGACGATCCGTCCGCCGCGGCCGGGCAGGTCGAGCGCATCGATCGCGAGCTGTTCGCCCGCCGTCGTGCTCTGCACGAAGGCCAGTTCGCGCGGGGAAGCGCCGACCAGCCGGGCGAACCGTTCCTTGACCCGACGCTCCACCTCGCCGCTGGGCCAGCGCTCGCCGGTCGCGCGGCTGTGCAGGTAGCGCTCCACCGCGTCGCGCGCGCCCAGCGGGACCGGGTGCGCGGTCCCCGAATCGAGATGGACCGTCGGCATCGGGGCGAACATCGCCCGCGCCAGGCCCTCGCCGGGGGCGGCGGTGGAAGCGGGCGGGCGGGCCTGCGCGGCGACGCCCGACGCGACGGGGCCCGACGCGACGGGCAGCGCCGCCGCCCCCGCGAGAAGCGCGCGGCGCGACAGGTCCGGCCCAGCCCTCGAAGCGTTCCCATCCATGGCTTGCAGACTATCCGGCAGACGGCGCATAAATAATCCCTTGTTGCCGCCGCGGTGAATTGTCGCCCCGGCGCGCGGACGGTGGCCCGCGCGTGCGCCGCGGGCCGTGCCGCGCACCCTTCGCATAATTTTGGCCGCCGCGCCCCGCTAGGATCGCCGCGGGAGGACGAACGATGAACAGATCGCCATTCACGCTGGCCGCCGCCCTGGTCCTGGCAGGCTGCGCCGGCCCGGGCGCCACGGGCATTGACGGGACGGACCCCGCCCCGACGAACCCCGCCGCGAGGGCGGGGGCGGAGATGGCCGCAACGGGGTGCGCCGACGGCGCGGTGCGGAGCGAGCACCGGGTGACGATCGAGGGACGCACCCTCGCCTATACCGCCTGCGCCGGAACGCTGACCCTGCGCGACGACGCGGGAGAACCGCTCGCGGACCTGTTCTACACCGCCTATTTCGCGCCCGGCGAAACGCGCGCAGTCCCGCGCCCGCTGACCTTCGTCTGGAACGGCGGGCCGGGCGCCGATTCGCGCCTGCTGCACTTCGAAGCGCTCGGCCCCCGCGTCCTGCGCGACGGCGCGCTGGTCGACAACCCGGCCACGCCGCTGCCCGCCAGCGACCTCGTCTTCCTCGATCCCGCCGACACCGGCTTCAGCCGCGCCCGGTCCGACGCGGCGCGCAAGCGCCTCTATTCGACGACCGGCGATATCGCCGCCACGCGCGATTTCATCGTCGCCTTTCGCGCGGCTTACGGCCGGGCCGGCTCGCCCCTGTTCCTGGTCGGCGAAAGCTTCGGCACCTGGCGCGCGGCCGGCGCGGCAGAGGCGCTGGCCGACAGCGGCGAAGACGTCGCCGGGATCGGGCTCGTCTCGGGCGGGATCCCGCTGGGCGAAAGCGACGACCGGGCGCTGATGCGGGCGCTGTCGTTGCCGGGGCGCACCGCCGCGGCCGCGGCCCATGGAAAGCTGGCGGGCGACCTCATGGCCGACCCGGTGGCCGCCATCGCCGCGGCCGAGCGCTGGGCGCGGGCGACCTGGTACCCGGCCCTGGCCGATCCGCAGGGCCTGCCGGACGCGGAGCGCGCACAGGTCGGTGCCGGGCTTGCACGGTTTCACGGCATTGCCCCGGAGGCGATCGACCCACAGACGCTGTGGGTGTCGCCGCGCGATTTCCGCACCGCGCTGCTGGCCGACCGCGGGCAGACGCTCGACGTGTTCGACATGCGCAAGGCCGGCGCGCCGGACGACGACCCGCGCGCCGAGGCGGCGATCCTGCGCTACTATCGCGAGAGCCTGGACGTCGAGGGCGGCACTTATGCCGGGATCGAGGGCGAGGCCCTGCCGGTCGGCGCCGGGTGGCAGTACGACCAGGCCCCGATCACCGAGGAGTCGCTGGCCCGCGCGCTGGCCGGCGAGGGGCCGCCCAGCCCGTCGCAGCCGTGGACCCTGCGGGCCCTGCGCAAGATGCCGGCGATGCGGGTCTTCGTCGCCGCGGGCCTGTACGATTCGCTCAACAGCTGCGCCGCGAACGAGGCGACCGTGGCCGCCCTGCCGCCCGGCGCGGCGAGCCGGATCGCGCTCCACTGCTATGCCGGCGGGCACATGATGTACGACGATCCGGCCGTGGCGCGGCTATTCGGGGCGGACGTCAGCGCCTTCCTCGGCAATTCAGGCGAATCGCGAGATCGCGACTAACTTATGCGCTCTGAAACGCAACTGTCATGAATTCATGCAGCACCGCATTTCGACGGCGCGCCATTTGCAACAATTTGCGCCGCGATCGCGCCTAATCCTTGAAAGCGCCGTGGGGGACTCGGCAACGACATCACATTCTATGGGGATCGACATGTTCATTCGACGCACCTGCCGGACCGGCGCCACCGCCCGCACCACGCTGCTGGCGACATCCGCACTCGCCGCGCTGACCGCACTGCCGGCCGGGGCGAACGCGCAGGACGGCGCCGTGGCCGATCCCGCGGCCGCCCCCGCGGCGGTGGAGAACGCGCCGATCGTCGTCACCGGTTCGCGCATCCGCCGCGACCCGGCGGACGAAACGGCCCCGCGCGCGGTACTGAACGAGGAAGTGATCGAGAGCCGCGGCTACACCACGGCCGCCCAGGCGCTGAACGAGCTGACCACCAATACGCCCCAGCTGAGCCAGGCCGACGGCGGCGGCGAGAGCAGCGGGTCGGGACAGCAGTTCCCCGATCTCTTCGGTCTCGGCCCGGGGCGCACGCTGACGCTGGTCAACGGGCGGCGCATGGTCACCACGTCCTCCGGCCTCGGCGACGCACAGGTGGACGCCAACATCATCCCGCTCGGCCTGCTCGAACGGGTCGAGGTGGTCCAGGGCGGCGGCGCGGCGGTCTATGGCTCCGACGCGATCGCCGGCGTCGTCAACTACGTCCTCAAGGACGACTTCGAGGGGATCGAGCTCGACGCGCAGAGCGGCATTTCCTCGCGCGGGGACTATCACACCTACAGCCTTCGCGGCACCGCCGGGACCAACTTCGCCGACGGCCGCGGCAACGTGGCGGTCGATATCGGCTATGCCCGCTCGCCCCTGCTGCGCTTCGCCGACCGGCCGCTCTCGGCGCTCGGCCGCCTGACCGTCTCCAACCCGGACGACACCGGCCCCGACGACGGCATTCCCTCGGTCACCGAGCTGCTCGACGCCCATTTCTGGGAATTCAACGCCAACGGCGTCCTGTTCAACACTCCGGCCCCCTTCACCCGGTTCCTGACCCAGATCGACGGAACGCCGCTGCAGTTCGCGCCCGACGGCGGCCTCGTCTCGTTCGATCCGGGCGAGCAGGTCGGCATCCCCTTCGCCAGCGGCGGGGACGGCTTCGCCTATCGCGACCTCGTGGGCCTGCGCAGCGGGGTCGAGCGGCTGACCGGCAACCTCATCGCCAGCTACGAGCTGTCGAACGCGGTGACCGCCCGGGCCGAACTGCTCTATGCCCGGACCGAAGGGGAAGAGATTCCCCAGGGCCACAGCCGCACGATCCTGAACTTCGGCACGTATGCCGGGCCGGTGATCTTCACCACCGACAACCCCTTCCTCAGCGACGAGGCGCGCGACACGCTGGCGGCGGCGAACCCCGGCTTCGCCTTCGGCGCGCCGATCTTCCTGTCGAAGTATTTCCACGACCTGACCCCGTCGAACCGGCAGGACCACCAGACCGAAACCTATCGCGGCGTTGTGGGGCTGGAGGGGGACTTCGCCGCCGGCTGGCGCGATTTCTACTGGACCGTTTCGGGCAGCTACGCCCGGGTCGAGGGGTCGCAGCGCCGCTGGGAGGTCGATAACGCGAAATACGCCAACGCCATCGACGCGGCGCTGTCGGGCGGGTCGATCGTCTGCGCGATCAATGCCGACGGCACGCCGGACAACGACGACCCGGCCTGCGCCCCGATCAACCCGTTCGGCGACGGAAACGTCAGCCGCGCGGCACAGGAATACGTCAGCGTTCGGGCCGGCCAGGATTACACCAACGAGCAGATCGATTTCCTCGCGACGCTGGGCGGCGACCTCTTCCGCCTGCCGGGCGGGAACGTGCAGTTCAGCCTCGCCTACGAGCACCGCGACGAACAGGTTTCTTTCATGCCGATGGAGGCGAACCGCCTCGGCCTGTTCGGCGGCGGGACGATGGAGCTTGCCCAGTCGGGCGGCTACAACACCGACGAATTTTCGGGCGAGCTGCTGGTCCCGGTCGTCAGCAGCGACATGGACGTGCCGCTGGTCGAAACGCTCGAACTGGGCGCGGCGGGCCGCTACGTCGACAACTCGATCGCGGGCAAGGAAGAAGTCTGGGATCTCAGCGCGCGCTGGCAGCCGGTCTACGGGGTCACGCTGCGTGCCTCGCGCAGCCGCAACTTCCGCGCGCCCACGCTGACCCAGCTCTTCGCGCCTTCGTCCACCTCGCTCGGCTCGGTCGGGCGCGACCCGTGCGATGCCGACCGGATCTCCAGCGGGCCCAACCCCGACGTGCGCTATGCCAACTGCCTCGCCCTGTTCGAGGCCAATCCCGGCTACGGCGTCGAGGCCGACGGATCGAACGCGGGCGACAGCGCGGCCGACCGGCTGGCCGGCTTCCAGAACCCGGCCGAGAACTTCCAGCGGGCGACGATCACCACCGGCGGCAACCCCGACCTGCGCAACGAGGTTTCCGATACCTTCACCTACGGCGTTGTGCTCCAGCCGGCGTTCATCCCCGGCCTGACGATCAGCGCGGACCGGGTGGAGATCGACCTCGAGGACGGCCTCTCGCCCTTCACCAC
Organism: Pelagerythrobacter marinus; assembly: GCF_034375205.1. Classification (NCBI taxonomy): domain Bacteria; kingdom Pseudomonadati; phylum Pseudomonadota; class Alphaproteobacteria; order Sphingomonadales; family Erythrobacteraceae; genus Pelagerythrobacter; species Pelagerythrobacter marinus. The sequence goes on from NZ_CP139719.1 coordinate 2,731,030, forward strand.
CGAGGATTTCGCGGCCGCCTGTTACGACAACGTCGATCCCGATCCCGAAGTCTGCTCCGCCTTCAGCCGGATCGCCAATCCCGACGGCCTGAACCCGGGCGGCGCGATCCTCAGCGGGACGACGACCACGTTCAACGCCGGCGTCGTCCGGTACCGGGGTGAAATCTACGCGATCGACTACCGCTTCGAACCGGCGGGCGGCGATCTCGGCCGGTTCCACGTCGGGATCAACGCGACGCACAATTCGCTGCTGACCACCTCGGTCACGGGCGAGACCTTCGTGCGTACCGACGACACCTACCTCAAGCCGACGTGGGAGGGGCGCTTCAACCTCGACTGGAACAAGGGGCCGGTCCGCCTGAGCTACCAGGCTTACTACCTCGACGAGACCAGGGCCGCCTTCGACGCGACGATCGAGAACAACCCCAATCCCATCCTCTCGAGCAACCTGACGCACAGCCTCTCGGCGCAGTTCGACGCGGGGGCCATGTCCTTCCGCCTCGGCGTCGACAACCTGACCGACGAGCAGCCCTCGTACCCCCAGATCGCCTATGGCGACATCCTGGGCCGGCGGTTCTGGGCCGGGATCAAGGTGCAGATGTGACGACCGATCGTCCGGCGCGGGCCCACGCACGTTCGTGAGCCCGCGCCGCATGAAACATGGCCCGGCGGTTCCTCGCCGCGCCGGAAGCGACCACGGGCAAGAGAGAAACCGATGACGTCCCGCCCCCATGGCATCCCCGCGCCGGCTTCCTATTCGCACTGGGTCCGCCAGGTCTTCGCCCGCATGCAGCCGCAGCGGGACGATCTCGTCAGCCTGTTCGAAAGCTCGGTCTCCGAACCGCTCGACCTGCTGTCGAAGCTCGTCGGCGACAGCTTCGGCGAATCGATCACCCCGCATTACGAAAGCGCCTTCGCCAGCGGCAATCCGCACGTCATCGCGATGCTCGCGCGCGAATACGGCGTGGCGCGCGAACAGGTGCTGACGACCACCGGGGCGACCGGCGCGCTCTCGCTGGTCTATCGCGCGCTGCTGCGCCCGGGCGATCGGCTGCTGGTCGAAAGCCCCGGCTTCGACCTGTTCGGCCTGCTGGCCCGGGCCTGCGGGTTCGAGGCCGACAGCTTCGCGCGCACCGGCCCGCGCTTCACGATCGACCCGGCGGCGGTGGAACGCGCGCTGACGCCCGCGACGCGGCTGGTCGTCCTGTCGAACCTGCACAACCCGTCGGGCTTCATGGTGCCCGAGGAAACGCTGCGCGAACTGGGCGCGATCGCCGACCGGCACGGGATCTACGTCATCGTCGACGAAGTCTATGCCCCCTATGCCGGCGAGGCGGTGAAGCCGGCGGTGACGCTGGGCATCTCCCCGCGCGTCATCTCGATCAACAGCCTGACCAAGATCTACGGCCTTTCAACCCTGCGGTGCGGCTGGATCGTGGCCGACGCCGAAGTGATGGAGCCGATCCGTACGCTCAACCGCGAGGTCGAGTTCGCCATTTCCAAGCTCTCGCACGCGGTCGCCGCGCGCATCCTGGAAAACCCGGCCCCCTATCGCGAGCGCACGGCCGCGATCGTCGACCGCGCCCGCCCGTTCATCGATGCCTATCACGCGCGCTGGCTGGACGAAGGTTTGGTCGAAGGCGAATTGCCGCCCCACGGCTGCATCGCCTTCCCCCGGCTGGTGGGTATCGAGGATACCCGCGACTTCGCCGACTGGCTGGCCGACGAACGCGGCGTGATCGTCGCCCCCGGGGCCTATTTCGGGGCGCCGGGCCATGTCCGCATCGGCTTCGGGATCGACGCCGCCCGGCTCGAGCTGGGGCTGGAAATCATGACCGGGGCCATGCACAGCTATCGCGACGCCCGCACCCGTGCCGGCGAGACCGGGATGATATCATGAGACGACGCACGATCGCCCGCCGGGGTGCGGCCCTGCTCGCCTGCGCCGCGGCGCTGATGCCGGCGCCTGCGGCCGCGCACGCGCCGCGCTCGCCCGCCCCGCCCCTGCCGCCGGGCATTTCGGTCGCGGCCGACACGATTCCCGTGTCGAGCCAAGCGACCGGTTCGAGCGAAGGCCCGGTTCCCGGCGACGGCCCCGCTGTTCGCGAGGACCGCGCGCCGGACGCGAGCGTCGGCTACATCGCCTATACCGCCCGCGAAGGCTCGGGCCGGCCGGTGATCTTCGCCTTCAACGGCGGGCCGGGCGCATCCTCGACCTTCCTCCACCTCGGCGTGCTCGGCCCGGCGCGGCTCGACGTGCCGCAGGACCCGGCCGCTCCCCTGCCCGCGCACGCGCCGCTGGCGCCGAACGCGAACGCCCTGCTCGACCTGGCCGATATCGTCTTCCTCGACCCGCCGGGCACCGGCTTTTCCACGCGCGACGGCGCCGACGCGCAGTATTACAACAGCGTGGCCGGCGATGCGCGCGCGGTGGCCCAGGCGGTCGATGCCTGGCTCGCGGCCAACGGGCGGCGCGATGCGTCGGTCTATATCCTGGGCGAAAGCTACGGCACGATCCGCGCGGTCGCGATGCTCGACGCCTTCGCCGCACTGGAAGGCGCGCCGTCGATCCGGGGCGTCGTGCTGCTGGGCCAGGCGCTGAACATGATCGAGACCTCGCAGCGGCCCGACAACATCATCAGCTACGTCGTCTCGCTGCCCTCGCTGGCGGCGATCGCCTGCTATCACGGCAAGGCCGCGCAGCCCTGCACCCCCGGCGCGATCGCCGAAGAGGCGGCGCGCTTCGCGCACGAGGACTATCTCCCGGCGCTCTTCGCCGGAGCCGCGCTGCCCGCGGCGGAACGCCGGCGGATCGCCGCCCGGCTGGAGGAGCTGAGCGGGATTCCCGCCGCCTTCTACCTCGCCCACGACCTGCGGATTTCCAAGGAACGGTTCCGGGTCGAGCTGCTGCGCGCGCAGGGGAAGGTCGTCGGCCGCTACGACGCGCGCTACCTCGCACCCCGGCCGGCCGACGCGGGGCCGGTCGTCGGGCCCGATGCCTTCTCGGCCGTGTCCGACCTCTATCGCCGGGCGATGCCCGCCTATCTCGACGCCCTGCTGCCCGGCGCGCGGGGCGCGGATTACAAGGTCATCGCGCGGCCCGGGGGCACCTGGCGCTATGGCGGGACCGATTCGCCGTTTTCCGACTGGCCGTTCATGGAAACGGTCGAGCGCGCGGCCGCGGCCGATCGCTGCCTGCGGCTCTTCGTCGGCACCGGGGTGTTCGACCTGACGACCACGATCGGCGCGGCCGACTACCTGTTCGCGCAGAGCTCGCTCCCGGCCGCGCGCTACCGCGCGGAAGAATACGGCGCGGGCCACATGTTCTATTCCGACGCCGCCGCGCGCGAGGCCTTCCTGGCCGACATGCGCGCCTTCATCGCCGCGGATCCCTGCGCGTGAGCGACGGCGGCGAAGCGGACCTGCGCCAGGGCATCGGCCTGTGGGGCGTGGTGTCGCTGGGCCTCGGCACGGCGGTCGGCGTGTCGATCTTCTCGGCCGTTTCGCCGGCCGCCGGGCTCGCCGGGCCGGGAATGCTGCTCTCGGTCCTGGTGGCGGCCCTGCCGATGTACCTGATCGCGGTCAGCTACGCCTTCCTCGGCTCGGCCCTGCCGGTTTCGGGCGCGTCGTTCGTCTGGCCCGCGCGGTTCCTCCACCCGGCGCTGGGTTTCTTCATCGCCTGGATGCGGATCGTGGCCAACATGGGCGCGATGGTCGTGCTCGCGCTGGTCCTGACCCGCTATATCTCGATGATCGTGCCGCTGCCGACCAAGCCGGCGATGTTCGGCTTCCTCGTCCTCGCGCTGCTGGCCAATCTCTTCGGCGTGCGCACCGCCGCGCGCAGCCAGACGATCATGATCGGCCTGCTGATCGTGCTCTTCGCGGTGTTCGTCGCCTGGGGGGCCGGCACGGTCGAGGCCGGCCGCCTGGCCCCGGCCTTCCCGCAGGGCGCCTCGGGCGTGCTCGCGGCGGCGCCCCTGCTGATGGGCCTGTTCTTCGGGATCGAGGCCGCGACCGAGGCGGGCGCGGAGATCCGGCGGAGCCGGCGCAGCATCCCGCTGGGCATCGCGCTGTCGATCGGTTCGGCGACGGTCCTCTACCTCGCGGTCGCCTTCGTCGCCGTCGGCGTCATGGGCAGCGATGCCCTGGCCGCCAGCGCAGCGCCGATCCTCGAGGCCGCCGAACGGTTCATGGGGCCGGTCGCGCGCCCGCTGGTCGTGCTGGCGGCGATCGTCGCCATCGGCACCAGCCTCAACGCGATCTTCACCCTGTTCAGCCGCAGCCTGATGGCCATGGGGGCCGACGGGGTGCTGCCGCGGGCGCTGGCGCGCGTCCATCCGCGCTGGCACGTGCCCCACGTCGCGCTGCTGGCGGTCTTCGGCCTCGGCTGCGCGGGCCTGCTCCTGCCGATGGAACTGACGTTCCTGTTCCTGGCGGTCAACATCCCCAACCTGGTGAAATACGGCAGCATCTGCCTGGTCGCCGCCCGGGTCGCGCGCCGCCATCCCGAAATCCACGCGAAGGCGGCGTTCCGCCCGCGCCGCAAGACCGTCGTCGTGCTGGGCAACGCGGGCGCGATCTGCGCCGGCGCGCTCGTCTTCACCGGGCTGGAGGCGGACTGGCGCCCCTATGCCCTGCTGCTCGCCTGGGGACTGGTCGGCGCGGCCTGGTACGCGCGCCGCGCCGCCGCCGCGCGCCCCTGATCCCGCGCACACCCCGGCGCCGCCGAGGCCTGTTTTCGATCGCACCCGGCGCCGGTCAGGGCGCGGTATCGCCGCCCTGTCCCGCGTCCGGCAGCGTCACGGCGGGGGCCGCGGCAAAGGGGCGCACGCCCACTTCGCGCCAGATCTCTTCCGGGAAATAGACCGTGCCGCCCTTCACCACCATCGCGATGCGGTGCAGCGCGGCGAGGTCCTCCAGCGGGTTGCCGTCCACCAGGATGAAGTCCGCCAGCTTGCCCCGGGCGATCGAGCCGAGCCGCTGGTCGCGGCCGAGGTATTGCTCGGGCCCCAGCGTCGCGAGGTGCAGCACCTCGGCCGGCGCGATGCCCGCCTCGCCATAGATCTGCAGCTCGCGGTGGACCGAAAGGCCGGTGGCATCGTCGGTTCCGGGCAGGATCGCGATCCCGCGCCGGTGCATCTGCGCCAGCAGGCGCTTGATCGTTTCGAACGCGCCGAGGTAGGCCGCCTCGTCGGCCGGGCTCTCGATCCGCGCGATCCCCTGCCGCCGGCGGCGTTGCAGCGCGGTCGGCAAGTGGTCGAAATAGCTGGCGACCGCCGGGCTGATCGCGCCGTCGCGGCTCAGCATCAGCAGTTCCAGCGTCACCGCGGTCGGATCGATCGCGACCCCGCGCGCCGCCATCGCGTCGAGCGTCGCGGCCACCCGCGGGGCCGACAGGTCCAGCCCGGCGGTGCGCTTCATCGCGGTCAGCCGCAGGATCGTGCGCGTGTCCTCGCCCGGTTCCAGCACCCAGCCGAGCATGAGCTGGTTGATATGGGTCAGCTCGTCGTAGCCGGCGGCGATCATGGCATCGGCATCCGTGAAGGCCGGGACGTGCCCGGTCACGCCCAGGCCGTGCTTCTTCGCCTCGTCCACGATATCGCCGACCCAGTCGGGGTTCATCGAGTTGTAGATCTTGACCTGCCAGTATCCGCGCGCGGCGTACCAGCGCACGGCGGCGCGCGCTTCCTGCGCGCTGTCGACGATGAAGCCGTTGCGCGACGAATATTCGCTGCGCCCTTCGAGAAACCCGTTGCGCACGATCCGCGGCCCGGCCACTTCGCCGCGCGCGATCCGTTCCTGCAGGTCGAGCAGGAAGGCATTGTCGTTGCCCATGTCGCGGACCGAGGTGACACCCGCTGCGATGTAGAGCAGCGCCGACTGCAGCGAGACGTGGGCATGCATGTCGTGCAGGCCGGGCAGGACGGTGCGACCGGCCCCGTCGACCACGACTTCGCCCGGCGTCGGGGGGCTGTCGAGCGGTTCGACCGCGGCAATTTCCCCGCCATGGAAAACGAGCGAGACCGGCGCGCCCAGCGTGCCGCCCTCGGGGTCGAAGATCCGCACGTTGCGCAGGCGCACCGGCGCGTCGAAGCGATGCGCGACCTTGTCCTGGATGCGCGCGAAGCGTTCGGCCTGGCGGCTCGCGGCGAGCGCGGAAAGCGCCTCGGCCTCGTTCTCGAAGCCTTCGCGAACGGTCACCGATCCGGGGGAAATGCGCGCGAACAGCGCGCCGTCGTCGTCCAGCAGGACCGTATCGGGCGACAGACCGATCCCGTGGATCGACACCGCGCGATAGCGCACGCCGCCGATCTCGACAGGTTCGCCTTCGCTCAGCGTCAGCGTTCCGCCGGGCAGGGCCGGGATCGCGCGGTCCGCATCGGCCAGCAGGGCCCGGGCATAGAGCCCCAGCGCCCAGGGGCTGCCCTCCTGCGCGACGTAGATCGCCTCCCCTTCCACCGTGGCCGAGCCGCTGCCGGTCGAATCGGTCCAGCGCGCGCGCGCGCCCTCGCGCACGAAGCGTTCGTCGATCGCGTTCTGGAAGGTCGAGGTCCCTTCCAGGTGCCAGCGCCGCGGCAGGCCGCGGTCGTCGAGCACGATCGATTCGCGCATCGTCGGGCCGCGCCCGTTGTTCTTGACGTCGTAGGTTACCGAGACCTGCCCCCCGTCCGTCTCGGCGACGAGAAAGCCCACTTTCTCCCCGTTCGCCACCACGGCATAGCGTTCGGTGCCGGCGATCGCCGCGCTCGACGCCCCGGCCAGCATGGCAAGGGCGAAGGCGGCGCGGAACGGGCGGGTGCGGATCATGGGCGGGAGCTCCGGTAGAGATGGGCGGCGGCGGCAAGGTCCTGTACCGCGTGGCCGAGCGACTTGTAGGCGGTGATTTCCTCGTCCGAGCGGCGGCCGGGCTTCCGTTCCAGCAGGATCTCGCCGATCTCGGCGACGATATGGTCGTCGGTCACCAGCCCTTCGTCGCGCGCGACGAGGAACTCGGCCGCGGCGTCGAGCGCGGAGGCGCGGCTGTCGGCGACATAGCGGGCGCGGGCGACCAGCTCGCTGTCCACTTCCACCGGGCCCGGGCCGCTGGAGCCGACGATGTTGACATGGCACCCGGGGCGCAGCCAGCGGCCGGCCAGGATCGGCTCGCGCGCGCCGGTCAGCGTGCAGACCACGTCGGCGCTGGCCACTTCCGCCGGCAGCTCGCCGGCCGGCCTGACGGGCAGCGCGCCGGAAAACTCCTCCACCAGCGCGCGCACCTTGTCCGGGTTGCGGCCCCAGATCGCGATCCGTTCGAAATCGCGGACCAGCGGCAGGGCGCGCAGGTGCGTCCGCGCCTGGCCGCCGGTGCCCATGATCAGCAGGCGCCGCGCGTCGCGGCGGGCGAGAACGTCGGTCGCCATGGCCGTCGCCGCGGCGGTGCGGATATGCGTCACTTCCTCGGCATCGACGATGCACACGGGGCGCCCCTCGTCCGGTTCGAACATCGCGATCACCCCGCGGTGGCGGCGCGTTCCGGGCTCGCCGGGGGAGGGGAAGACGCTGATCATCTTGGCCCCGAACATGTCGTCGTCGCCCAGGGCACCGGGCATCTGGGCGAACGTGCGCCCTTCGCCCATGTGGAACATCGTGCGCAGCAACTGGCGCGTGCGCCCGTCCGAAAGCGCCATCATCGCCTCGCGCACGACGGCGATGCAGGCGCGGTAGTCCAGGTGCGCGCGGACGTAGTCGCCGTCGAAGATCGCCAGTTCGGATTTGCGCATGTCCACCCCTTTCGTTCGCGCGCCGGTCGCGGCCACCCTAGCCGGGGCGGGGCGATCAGATTTGTCTTTTCGCCCCAAGCAGCCTAGTCGGGAGCATCGATTTTCGCCGCCCTTGCCCGATGGAGCATAAAATGTCCGCCGATCTCGATCGCCTCGACCTCAAGATCCTGGACCGGCTCCAGATCGACGCCGCCGATTCATCGAGCGCGATCGCCGAGCACGTCGGCCTTTCGCAATCGCCCTGCTGGCGCCGGATCCAGCGGCTGAAGGACCAGGGCTACGTCAAGCGGCAGGTGGCGATCCTCGACCGCGAGAAGTTCGGCGAGAGCATGTATATCTTCGCCCAGCTCAAGGTCTCGCGCCTCACCGACGACCAGCGCGAGCGATTCGTCAACGCGCTGCAGGACATCGACGAGGTGACCGAGGCCTATACCCTGTTCGGCGAGATGGACGTGATCCTGAAAGTGCTGGCGCCCAATATCGCCTGGTACCAGAACTTCACCTTCCGCCGGCTGCTCCGCCTGCCGGGGGTGGAGGACGTGCGCTCGACCGCGACGCTCTCGGAACTCAAGTGCACGCATCGCATCCCGCTGCCCGCGCTCTGAGCGGCGCGCGCCGATGCATCATTTATGCGCCTCGCCGCCCGGCGCGCGCGGCTTCGCATAGGCCATGCGCGCATGCTTGCGATAGGCTGCAGGGCATGACTTTCGCCCGCCAAGCCGCCGCCATCGCCGCCACCGCGCCCCTCGCCGGGGCAGTCCTCGCCGCGCTCGCCTTCGCCGCCCCGGTCGCGGCCCGGGAAGCGCCGCAGGAAGCACCCCGGGCAGCGCGGGAGGGATCGCCGCCCCGCTTCGACCTGCTGCTGGCGCCCGGCGACCGCGACGGCGACGGGACGATCGAGACGCTCGGCGTCACCGCGACGGTGGCCGATGCGCCGGCGACCTTCCGCCTCCCGCTGGTGCTCAACACCGTCGTGACGTCCGCCGCGGACATCGCGCAGCTTTCGTTTACCGACGCGCGCGGGCCGCTGGCCGCGACGGTCGAGGACGAGCGGCCCGATCCGGCGAACGCGATCCGGCGCTGGCACGCGGAGCGGCCGCCCGAAGGGCCGCTGACGATCCGTTATGCCCTCGCGATCGATCCCGACCGGCCGTTCATGGCACTGCCGCAATACGAGTTGCGGACCGGGCCGACGGGCTTTTCCGGGGCGGGGACGGCCTTCGTCGTCCTGCCCGAAGACGACGTGCGGCGCGACGTGCGCGTGGCCTGGGACCTGTCCGCCCTGCCCGCGGGGGCGCTCGGCATCTCCAGCCTCGGGGTCGGCGATGCGCGTTCCGAACGCGCGCTGTCGGCGGGCGATCTCGCCTCCACCTACTACATGGCCGGCCGGCCCGAGCTCTTCCGGTCGGACGGGTTCTTCGCCGCCTGGCAGGGGGCGCTCGGCTTCCCGGGGCACGAACTGATGCAATGGGCGGCCGATCTCCACGCCTTCTACGGCCGCTTCTTCCGCCACAGGCCGGCGACGTTCGGGGTCTTCGGCCGGACCAACGCGGTCAACCCGGGCAGCGGGATCGGCCTGACCGACAGCTTCGCCTTCACCTTCGACGAACATACCCCGGCCGACGAGCTGAAGGGCCTGCTGGCGCACGAGATGCTCCACGCCTGGGTTCGGTCGCTCAGCGACGGGGGCGACGGGGCGGGCGGCCTGGCATCATCCTGGTTCAGCGAGGGCCTGGCCGTGCATTACCAGCGGATGTTGCCGTGGCGGGCGGGCCTGATCGACGACGAGGCCTTCCTGGCTGACCTGAACGCGACCGCGGGCCGTTATTACACCAATGCCCTGATCGCGACGCCGAACGAACAGGTCCCGGCCGGGTTCTGGCGCGACACGCGCATCCGCGTCCTGCCCTACGACCGCGGATCGCTCTATTTCGCCGCCCTCGACGAGGATATTCGCGCGGCGTCGGGCGGGGCGCGCAGCCTCGACGACCTCGTGCGCGCGATGCTGGCCGAGCGGCGCGCGGGCCGGCCGATGGACCGGGCGCTGTTCGAACGGCTGCTGCACGCCGAACTGGGCGACGACGGCCTGGCCGGGCTGGAGGCGATGCTGGCCGGGGACACAGTCCTCCCCTCCCCCGACGCATTCGGCCCCTGCTTCACGCGCGTCACGCGGCCGCTGCGCCGTTTCGACCTGGGCTTCGACCCCGCCGTCCTCGTTGCAGAGGAGCGCGTGGTCACCGGCCTCAAGCCCGGCTCGCAGGCCGCGCGGGCCGGGCTGCGAAACGGCGACCGGATCGTGAACCGCTTCCCGCAGGATTCGCTCCAGGGCGACCAGGAAGCGACGCTGACCCTCCAGGTCGAGCGCGACGGCCGCCGGTTCGAGATCACCTACCTCCCCCGCGGCGAGACGGTCGAGGCCTACCAGTGGCAACCCCGGGACTGCGCCCGACGCTAGCCGCGGGCGGCGCGCGGCAGGTCGGCGCTGCAGTTCCTCCTGACAACGTGTCGCAGCAGCTCTTCGCAGGCCGTTCCGCAAATTTGCGTAACTTGCACCCGGGCCCCGACAGGCGTAATCAAGTTGCCTCGATGCGTTTGGGGGGAACGGATCATGACATATCGTGCACTTCGGTCGCTGGCGACCGTCATGGCTGTATCGCTGGCGACGCCGGTCGTTGCCCAGGAAAGAATCCAGCCTAATTCCCAATACTTTATGGTTAGCGAGTTCTTCGTTCCCGATGCGAGCGGAGAGCTGGAGGAATATCGCGCCGCGGGCTTCGCGCAGCCGGCGGCGACCGGTGTTTCGCCGCGGCTCTGGCTCCTGCCGGTCATGTCGGTCGATCCCGAGTCGCTGACCTTTTACGACGAGCGGGGCATCCCGTTCACGCCCAGCCAGTATTCGGACAGGACGGCCGCCTCGATATCGGTGCCGATCCGGTACGATGCCTCGATGCCCGATGCGCGCGAACGCGCCGGGATCGCGGCGGCGCTGAAGGGGGAATCGCTGAACCGGTGGGCCACGCACTGGCTGGCCGGCCCCGACAGGCCCTTCGTGCACCCGCCGCTGGCCGGAAACCCGGCGGTGGGCAACCTGGTGTTCCAGGCCTATCAGCAGTACAAGCCGTTCTACGACAAGCTCGGGCAATACGCGAAGGCCTACGAAGGGTATCAGCCGTACGCGGCGACCCTCAACGAAGTGCGGGTGCAACTGCTGGTTGACGGCGAAGTGATCGCCATGCGCGATTATTCCGGCTCGCTGGTCAATTTCGGCAATTCGATGCCCTCGCTGACGGTGACCGCGCCCACGCTCTACCAGCAGAACAAGATCGCGGCCGGCGATTTCGAGGTCAACGTCGGCTATCGCTTCCTCGATGCGAAAACCTCGGTGGTGGAGGGGCGCTACGACGTCCGCCAGGTCCTGCGCCAGTTCGTGGAGGAAACGCGCCGCGCCAAGACCAAGCGGACTTCGTCGGGCTGGCAGGTTCTCGGCTTCGGCAGCCGGCGGTCGCGGCTGAAGACCTCGCTGGAAGAGAACTTCACGTCCAATGCCAACGTCGAGCAGATGGAAGGCACCCGCGTCGTGACCTACGACGCGACCGACGACATGCTCGACAGTTTCGAGGCCGCGTTCTTCCCCGCGCTCAGCAAGCAGCAGTTGTTCGACCGGCACATGAAGGCGGCCGAACAGGCGCAGGCATCGGGCAAGGACGACCTGGCCAAGCTGCATCGCGACTATGCGACCGCCATCGCCAACGACGATGAAATGGCCGAAGTCGATATCGACAAGGCGGCCGCCGCGCTGTCCGCGCAGGATTATGCCGGCTTCATCGCCCACGGCATGCGCTTTTCCAACAGCAGCCACCAGCGCACCGACAATTTTCGGCGGGTGGTCAACACCACCGCGGAAATCGAACAGCACAAGGAATGGCTGGATTACCGCACGCAGACGGTCCAGCGCGAAACGACGGTGCCCGTGGCAATCGAGGCGGGCCGCGAGTGGAAGGCCGCGATGGGGCTGTGCGAAGCCGGCAACATGACGGTGCCGATCTTCCGCCCCTACATGCCGCCGCAGCCGCGCCAGGTTACCGTGCTGTCGTGCATCGAGCCGCAGGGGCCGCTGCACAAGGCGGGCTTCCAGCCGGGCATGTGGGTCGTCGATTTCGACGGGCAGACCGTCAGCAGCATTTCCGACATCGAGAAGCTGCTGGCCGCCCGCGAACCGGGCGATCACATCAATGTCCGCTATATCGACGTGCCCGCATCGACCCCCATGCAGACGGCGGTTTCCAGCCGGTGGGTCACGCTGGGTCGCCGGCCGTGATGCACCGGCGGCGCGCCGGCACCGCGCTGGCCGCGCTCGTGCTGGCCGGGCAGCCGGCCCTGGCCGCGGCGTCTTCGTGCATGGACGGCGATCCGCAGGCCTGGCTCGATACCCCGGCGCAGCGCGCGCTCTATACGCGGCTCGGCGCATACCTTTCGTGCCCCGACCACCCGGTCGACGGACCGCTCGCCGATCGGGCGGCGTGCAACTACTTCGTCGGCAAGGTGCTGCAGGAGGAATTCGGGGTGGACGACTTCGTCCGCCCCACGGGCGGCTGGCTGACCGCCAACGAGATCGCGGCGAAGGTGGCCGCGCCGCAGTCGCGCTGGCGCAGCCTCGGCCCCGCGGCCAGCCAGGCCGCGCTGCGCCGGGCGAGCGAGGCGGCAGGCGAGGGGGCGGCGGTGATCGCCGTCAGCACCGGGTCGCCCGGCCACGTGGCGCTCGTCCTGCCCGGGGCGCTGCGGCGCTCCGGCAACTGGAAGCTCGACGTGCCCAATTCGGCCTCGTTCTCGCTCGGCGCGGTCGAGAAAGCCTATGTCTTCTGCCGCCTGTCCTATGCCTTCGGCGGGCCGGAGGGCGTGACCCTCTATCGCCGCGAGAGCTGACCGGCATCGCCACCCCCAGCGCGCGGCGGGGGCGCTCAGCGCAGGCGGGTCCAGGTCTTGGTGCGGCAGAAGATCGCGGCCTTGCAGCCCTTGACCTCCAGCTTGCCGTCGGCCCGCAGCGTCAGGTAGCCGGTGGCCGCGCCGTCGCCCGATTCCGGGTCGTAGACCGGGCCGCCCTTCCACTCGCGCGGGCCGCCGCGGAAATCGCGCAGGACGACCAGACCCTTCAGCCGGCGGTTTCGCAGCGAGCGGTCGGCATTGCGCACGTCGCGCAAGTCGGGGTTCGCGCGCAGGCGGCGGGCATCGACGATCCGGCCGCACAGCGCCTCGCCGCAGCGGTAGATCTCGACTTTGCCGCCCTCGCTGCCCGTGGCCCACAGGCCGGTGATCGGGCTCGCGCTGGCCGCGGCCGGGACAGCGGCGGCGAGCAGCGCGGCAATCGCAACGAGGCGTTTCATGCGGGCGCCTTTCCGTCTGCGGGCGGAGCGAGCGTCTCGAGCGCGCGGGCGACCAGCGCGCGGTCGTCGTGCTGCCACGGGTGGAAGCCGGGGCGCATGTATCCCACCGCGCCCGATACCAGCAGGCGCATGGCCCCGCCGCGCCCGTAGAGATAGCGCAGCAGCCGGGCCCAGGTCCGCCAGTCGTTGCGCCCGTCCTGCGCCAGGAGGCCGGCCGTATTGGCGAAGACGACATAGTGGAAGCGGACGGTGGCCGCCCCCATCGCGAAGGATCGCCGCAGCCAGCGCCGCCAGCGCGGCAGATGGCGCGAGGCGTGGAGCCAGGTGTCGTATGCGACCGCCTTGTGCTCGATTTCCTCGATCGCGTGCCAGCGCCACATGCGCTGCGCCTCCGGGTCGGCGCCTTCGAGGTGCGCCGGGTCGGACAGGACCGCGTTGGCGAGCGTGGCGGTGAAGTGCTCCAGCGCGCAGGTCGCGGCCAGCTGCATCATCGGCGGGCGCCGCCTGGCCCAGGCGATCGTGCGCGCCGCGCGGTCTTCCGCCGGGGCGATGTCGAACCCCGCCTCGCGTGCCTGCTTGTTGAAGAACACGTGTTCGCGCGTGTGCATCGATTCCTGGTAGATGAAATCGTCGATCTGTTCGCGCAGCGCCGGCGGGGCGTCGTCGCGATAGTGGCGCACCGCGGTCATGAAGAACTTCTCCCCCACCGGGAAGGTCGAGGACAGGGCGTTGAAGAACGCCGTGCGCCCGGGGTCGCCCCCGTGCCACCAGCGCCGTTGCGCCTCGCCCCGGCCGAATTTCCAGTTGCGCTTGCGGATCGCCAGGTCGTCGGGTGTTCGTGAACAGGCCATTTGCAAACCTCCTTGTCTTCGAAGCCCCATTTAATTGACATTGATGTAAATGTAAAGGCGAGGCCTGCAAGACGCAGACAGGGGGTGACGCGCGCGGGCACTTCTGTATGTGCTATCAGGCATCTAGGCCGGATTTGGCCGGCTGGTCATGGAGGGGCAGATGGCAGACCCGAAAGTTCCGCGGGTCCGGCGGCGCAAGCGCATGGGCGACGAAGTGCGCGAGGAGGCCCTCGTCGCGGCGCGAAGGCTGCTGCTCGATCGCGGGCCGTCGGCCGTCACCGTGGCCAATGTCGGCGCGGCGATCGGCATGTCGCACGCCAATGTCCTGCACCATTTCGGCTCCGCCGCGAGCCTGCAGTCCTCGCTGATGGGCAAGATGATCCGCGATCTCACCGATGCGCTCGACAACGTGGTCGAGCTGCTCAAGACCGACGCGGCCGCCCCGCGCACGGTGACGGACAAGGTGTTCGACGCCTTCGACCGGGGCGGCGCCGGGCAGCTGGCCGCCTGGATCATCCTGTCGGGCGACGTCGAGCAGCTCGCCCCGGTGCGCGACGCGGTCCGCGCCCTGGTCGAGGCGATCATGGGCCAGGCGAACGACGACAATGCCGATGCCCGCGTGCGCGCCGCCGTGCTGATGATGGCGGTCAGCGCGTTCGGCGACGCGGTGATCGGCCCCCACTTGCGCGAGATGCTCGACCAGGACGAGCGCGCGATGCGCGATCTCGTCACCCGCATCCTGCCGCTGTTCCTGCTGCCCGACGGGATTCCCCCCGCCGCCCCGTGACGCCGCGCGCCTGCCGCCCGGCCACCGCCCCAACCATCGGCCCAACCATCGGCCCAACCATCGGCCCCGGCCCCCGCCCCGCGCGTTGACAGCGTGAGACAACTGCGCCACGAAACCGTCGATGGCCCGCGGAAAGAAGCGTTCGACGATCGTCGATGTCGCCAAGCTGGCGCAAGTGTCGCCCAAGAGCGTCTCGCGCGTGTTCAACAACGAACCGCACATCACGCCGGCGCTGCGCAAGAAGGTGCTGCGCGCGGCGGAAACGCTGAATTACCACCCCAATGTCATGGCTCAGGGGCTTGTGCGCCGGCAATCCTACCTGATCGGGCTGGTCTATGAAAAACCCAGCCCGAGCTACGTGGTCGAGCTGCAGCGCGGCGCGCTGGAGCGGCTGCACGGCGAACGCTACCGCCTGATCGTGCTGCCGGTCGAATCGGTCGGCGACCACCCGCAGGACGTTGTCGCCACGATCCGCTCCGCCGCGCTCGACGGGGTGATCCTGGCCCCGCCCGCGGCCGACCATCCCGAGGTGCTCGACGGGCTGCTCCAGGCGCGCGTGCCCTTCGCCCGCATCACCCCGCAATCGCGCGAAGGCGTGGGCCTGTCGACGACGATGGACGACATCGCCGCCGGGCGCGAGATCGCCGAACACGTGATCGGCCAGGGCCACCGGCGGATCGCGATCATCAAGGGCGACCCGGCCCACCCGGTCAGCGAACAGCGGCTGGCCGCCTATCGCGCCGCGTTCGAGGACGCGGGGGTCGCCTACCTGCCCGAACTGGTCGAAACCGGGGATTTCAGCTTCGAATCGGGCTACGAGGCGACGAGGCGCATCCTCTCGCGCAAGCTGCGCCCGACCGCGATCCTGGCGCAGAACGACGACATGGCCGTGGGCGCGATGTCGGCTGCGCGCGAGCTGGGGTTCGACGTGCCGGCAGACCTGAGCGTGGCCGGGTTCGACGATTCGGAAATCGCGCGCGTGGTCTGGCCGCGGCTGACCACGGTGCGCCAGCCGGTCGTCGAGATGGCCCATACAGCGGCCGACATGCTGCTGCGCGAACTGGCGGGCGAAGATCCCGGCCCCACCGTGGTCCACACGCACAGCCTGGTCGAACGCCTCACCGTCGCCCCGCCGCCCGCGGCCTGATCGGCGCGCGCCCGGCCCGCCCGCACCCCGGCGGTCCCCCCGCCCGATCAGCGCCCGGTCAGCGCCCGATCAGCGCCCGGCCCAGCCGGCCCCCACGCCGAACGCCGGCCGCCGCGTTTCCGCCGGGTCGAGCAAGCGTGCCAGGATTGCATCGTGGGTCGGCGCCGCGCGGCGGAAGGCCTGCATCGCGCCGCGCAACTGCCCGATCACCTCGCGCACTTCGGCTGCGGGCACGGCCCCGGCCAGCGGGTCGATCGCCGCCGGCACCAGCCCCATGCCGTGCATGACGTAGAACCAGTTGATGTCGGCGAACAGCTCGCGCTGGCGCGCGGCGATCCGCCCGGTCCGTTCGAACAGCTCGATCTTCTCGGCCAGCGTATCGGGCAGGGCGAGGCCGCGCATGTGGTCCCAGAACGGCTCGCCCTCGCGCCGGTTGGGGGCATAGTGCAGCAGCAGGAAATCGCGGATATGCGCGTATTCGCGGTGGACGTCGCGGTTGTAGGCAGCCCGCAGCGCGGGGTCGAAACCGCGATCGGGGAACAGGTCCAGCAGCCGGTTGAGCCCGGTGTGGATCAGGTGGATGCTGGTCGATTCGAGCGGTTCGAGGAAGCCCGCCGCGAGCCCGATCGCAAGGCAGTTGCCGACCCAGGCGCGCCGGCGCAGACCGGCGGTGAAGCGCAGCACGCGCGGCTGCGCCAGCGGCTCGCCGTCCAGCCCGGCCAGCAGTTCCGCCTCCGCATCGGCATCGTCGATGAAGTCGCTGGCATAGACGAGGCCGTTGCCGGTGCGGTGCTGCAGCGGAATGCACCATTGCCAGCCCGCGCTTCGCGCGGTGGCCAGCGTGTGCGGCGCGCGCCGGGCCTGCGCCGCGGTGGGCGCGGCGATCGCCCGGTCGCAGGGCAGCCAGTGCCTCCAGTCCTCGAACCCGGCGCCGAGCGTTTCCTCGATCAGCAGGCCGCGAAAGCCCGAGCAATCGATGTAGAAATCCGCCGACAGCGCCGTGCCGTCGTCGAACGCGATCGCCGCGATCGTCTCCCCTTCGCCGCGCCGCGCGCCGACGATCCGCCGGTCGAGCCGCTCGACCCCCGCGCGCTCGGCATGGTCGCGCAGGAAGGCCGCGACCAGCCCGGCGTCGAAATGCAGCGCATAGGCGACGGCGCCGCCCGGCCACTGCCCGTCGGGCGAAGGGAAGGCGAACTTGCCGTCCTCGGCCAGCGCGGCGGCGGGGCACAGGTCGGCCAGCGTTTCGCCGTGCCCTTCGGCAAGGGTGCGGCAGTAAAAATGGTGGAAGGGGCGCCGGTTGATCGTCACGCCCAGGCTGCCGAACGGGTGCCAGTATTCGTGCCCGCGGTGCAGCCAGTCGCGAAAGCGGATGCCCAGCTTGAACGTCGCCTGGCAGCGGCGGATGAATTCCACCTCGTCCGCGCCGATATTGTGCAGGAAATCGAAGATCGGCGGGATCGTCGCCTCGCCCACCCCGACCGTGGGAATGGCCGAGGATTCGACCAGCGTTATCCGGCAGCCGCTGCCGCGCAGCACCCGGGCCAGCAGGGCCGCGGCGGACCAGCCCGCCGTGCCCCCGCCGACGATGCAGATCGATCGCAGCGGCCCCGCGCCGCCCGTCGCGTCACCGCCCGTCGCGTTACCCGTCATGGCTTGCCCCCTGGCTTCCCGGCCCTGGCTTCCCGGCCCTGGCTTCCCGGCCTTCCCTGTCCCGTCTTTCCCTGCCGGCTCCTGTTCGCCCCCCCGCCGGAAAACGCGATGGCGGCCGTTGCAAGCAAGGGCCGCCACCGGTTTTCGGGGAGGACCGAAAACTCAGAAAGTGAACTTCACCCCGCCGTAGATCCGGCGCGATCCCGACTGGTAACGGAACGGCAGCTCGGGGAACTGCAGGTAGACGCTGGTATCGGCCTTGGTGATGTTGATCGCCTCGGCAAAGACCTCGAAATTGTCGGTCACGCTGTAGCTGATCTGCCCGTCGAGCTGGCCATAGGCCTTCTGGTAGATGCCCAGCGTCCGCGTGACCGAGCCGTCGGCGAAGCCGAAGTTGCCCATGTACTGCTTCGAACGCCAGCTGTAGCTGGCCCGCGCGGCGAAGCCGTAGCGTTCGAAATAGACCTGGCCGTTGGCCGAGTGCTTCGAGACCCCGGGCAGGGGCAGGCTGTCGGTGAAATCGGTGCTGAAGTCTGTCTCGGTGTCCGAGAACGTGTAGTTCGCGGTAAAGCCGAGGCCGAAATCGAACGCGTACTGCGCCGCCAGTTCCAGCCCCTTGACCCGGCCGCCCGAACCGTTCGCCGGCTGCGAGACCGGCCCCATGCGGCCGCCGCCCTGGTCGTTGACGAAGACCGCCACCGTTTCGTTGACGATGAAGCTGTCCACTTCCTTCCAGAACAGCCCCGCCGACAGCAGGCCCTGGTCGCCGAAGTAGTGTTCCACCCCGAGGTCGAACTGGTAGGCGCGGAACGGATCGAGCTCCGCGTTGCCGCGCGAGCCGTTGGTGAACTTGAACAGGTCGTCCGCCGGGTCGCGGGTGAACTGGGTCGAGAAGCCCTGGCCCAGCGAGACGAGCGGCTGGCGGGCGACCACGCGCGCGGCCGAAAACCGCACCTTGGTCCCCTCGCTCACGTCGAACACCGCGTTCGCGCTGGGCAGGAAATCGGTATAGCTGCGCACGACGGTATTGGTGGTGAAATCGCGCAGCACGCCGTTCCAGCTGTCGGTGCCCCAGTAACTGGGATCGGCATTGGCCGGCTGGTTCTGGTCCACCGTCAGCTTGGTGTTGACGACCCGCAGGCCGACGTTGACGTGATAGGGATCGTCCACCCCGCCCACGTCTGCCATGACGTAGCCGGCCTTGGTCTCCTCCTTCACGCGGTAGGTCTGCAGCGGGTCTTCGAAGAAAGTGAACGGCGTGTCCGGATAGAGCGCCTGGATCCATTCGAGCGCATTGGTCATCTGCGACCGGTCGGCCACCAGCACCGTGTCGCCCTGGACCCGGCCGCCGCCGGCGAAGTTCTCGATCGCCTCGACCCGCTCGGGATTGCTCACCGGCGTCTGGTAGGGGGTGATCAGCGCCGGCGAGTTGCCGAAGCGGCTGCACCCGGCGAAAGCGGCCGGCTTGTTCGGTTCGGGCAGGTCGCAGATCTTGTACCCGATCGCGCCGTCCTGGAAATAGCCGTAGGGCGTCCAGTTGTACGAATAGCCTTCGACCCGCTCGTCTTCCGGGATCGCGGTGGCATCCATCTCGCCCTTGCCGCTGTAATCGGCGAGGTAGCGGCCGGAAACGAAATCGACCGTGCGCTGGCCATAGCGGAAGCCGGCGCTGAGCGTGACCGTGTCCTCGAAGCTGTCGTCGACGTCGTAGGCGAAGTCCGCCCGCAGCGAATGCCCGTCGATGTCCGACCGGTCGCCGAAGGCCCAGTGCGACTTGAAGAACCCGTATTCGGGGTTGCTGAACAGGTCTTGCGGGCTGCTCGGCGCGATCCCGAAGCTGGGGAAATCGCCGTTGGCGTAAGTGAAATCGAACGTCGGCGGCGCGGCGTCGTTGGGCGTGAAACCGGGCTGCGGACCCGAAGTGCCCGGCCCGCGCACGCCGTAGGCGGTATAGCGCACGTCGTTGTTGGCAACCTCGCGCTCCATGCTCGACGAGGCGTAGTTGGCCATGATCGAGGCGCGGAAATTGGTGTCGTTGTCCCAATCGACAGCGAACTGCAGGTTGTCGGACTTGATGTTCGAAACGTCGACGAACGAAATCGCCTCGGCCGACTGGGCGCGGACCGTGCCCTCCAGCAGGACGCCGTTGTCGTTGATCGTGTAATCGCCGACGAGGCCCTGCGATTCGCCCTGGCCGAACGGAAACTTCACCGAGGCTTCGCGCGTGTCGATCTTCAGGTCCGAATGGAAATATTGCGCGCTGACTTCGAGCGTGTCGGTCGGGCGATAGGTGATCCCCAGCGAGGCGCCCCAGCGCCGGCGATACTGGTCGCGATCGGTGACGTAGCGGTACTCGGGCGCGTAATAGTTGGTCGGCACGGTGTCGCGGTCGCGGCGCCCCTCGTCGAAGGCCCAGTTGCCGCGGTTGTCGCCGCCCAGAACGTTGACGTGATTGTTCGTCTTCTCGTAGCTGAACGAGGCGATCACGCCGAGACGGTCGTTGAAATTGTATCCAAGGACCGCGGCGCCCGCCGGCTCCCAGCCGGAAATCTCGCTGCCCTTGCTCATCTTGGCATTGCCGGCCAGCGTCAGCCCGTCCTTCAGGTTCAGCGGGTTGCGCGTCTTCAGGTTGATGATGCCGCCCAGCCCCCCTGCCAGCAGCGAGGCATTGGGGGACTTGAACACCTCGATCCCGCCGATCAGCTCGGACGGCACGCCTTCGAGGCTGTCGTTGCGGTTATAATTGCCTTCGCCGACCTTGTAGACTTCCAGCCCGCTGACGAAGAGCTCGCCGTTGAGCAGGGTGACGTTCTGCTCCAGCCCGCGGATGCGGACTTTCGATCCCTGGCCGTTCTCGCGGTCGATCTGGATGCCCGGCAGGCGCTGGAGCGATTCGGCCACGTTCTGGTCGGGGAACTTGCCGATATCCTCGGCCGTGACCGATTCGATGATCAGGTTCGATTCGCGCTTGGCGTTGAGCGCGCTCTCGAGCGAGGCCCTGAAGCCGGTGACGACGATGACGTCGCCGCCCGGCTCCGCGGCCGGTTGGGCAGCCGTTTCGGGGGCCGCCTGCCGGCCGGTGTCGGCCGCGTCCGCCGCCTGGGCGAAGGCCGGCGGGGTGGCAGCGCCCAGGGCCAGGACCGATGCGGCGGCCAGGAACGTGGAACGGTTTCGTGAACTCCGGCTGTGCATTTCAGTATCCTCCCAAAACCGCATCTTTGCGTGCGGATTTCTCTCGTGATGCGCCGATCGCCTGGCCCGACTCGGGCACCGGCGACCCAATGCGACTTTACTGGTTGCATAAATCTGTCAACGTTGTCAAACAGCACCTGTCACTAGCGGAAAAATCGCGACCTTCCGCGATATTTTCTGTCAAGGTTGTCAGACCCGGCTCGACCCGAGGAGAACGACGGGCGGCCGCGGCCGGATGGGATGGGGATACATGCTTTCGAAGACGCTTCTATCGACCGCGGCCGCCGCCGCGCTCGCAACCGCCGGCCCGGGCACCGGCTCGGGCGCGGAGACGGGCGCCGAGACGGGCGCTGCGGACGCGGGCGAATCGGCCCAGGCCCTGCCGCCCGAGGCGACCGTCCATCCCGAGCGGTGGCCCGAAGTGGCCTTCCCCGTCGTCCTGACCGCGCAGGACGAGGCCGAGGTCCAGGACCTGCTCGCCCGGATGACGCTGGAGCAGAAAGTGGGCCAGATCATCCAGGCCGACATCGCCAGCGTCACCCCCGCCGAAGTGCGCGAGTACCGGCTCGGCTCGGTCCTCAACGGCGGCAACTCGGGCCCGGGCGGCAACGACCTCGCCCCGCCGCAGGACTGGCTGGCGCTGGCCGACGCGTTCCACGAGGCATCGATGGACGTCCCCGCGGGCGAACCGGCGATACCGATCGTCTGGGGCACCGACGCGGTCCACGGCCACAGCAATATCGTCGGCGCGACGATCTTTCCCCACAACATCGGCCTCGGCGCAGCGCGCGACCCTGAGTTGATCGAGCGGATCGGCCGGGTCACCGCGGTCGAGATCCGCGTCACCGGGCAGGAATGGACGTTCGCCCCGACCGTCGCCGTGCCGCAGGATTTTCGCTGGGGCCGCGCTTACGAGGGCTATTCCTCCGACCCCGCGCTGGTCGCCGCTTATGTCGGCAGCATGATTCGCGGGCTCCAGGGGCCGCCTTCGACCGCGCGCATCCTCGCCGGCCCGCACGTCGCCGCCAGCACCAAGCACTACCTCGCCGACGGCGCGACCACCGACGGCAAGGACCAGGGCGATGCCGCGATCTCCGAGCTGGAGCTGCGGCTGGTCCACGGCGCGCCCTATATCCCGGCGATCGAGAACGGCGTCGCGACGGTGATGACGAGCTTCTCCAGCTGGAACGGGGTCAAGCTCTCGGCCCATCGCGGGCTGGTGACCGACGTGCTGAAGGGGCGGATGAACTTCGGCGGGCTGGTGGTCACCGACTGGAACGCCCACGGCCAGGTCGCCGGTTGCACGAACGCGAGCTGCCCGAAGGCGGTCGCGGCCGGGATCGACATGTTCATGGCGCCCGACAGCTGGCGCAGCCTCTATCGCAGCACGCTGGCCCAGGTGCGCGACGGCACGATACCGATGGAGCGGCTCGACGATGCCGTGGCCCGCGTTCTGCGCGTCAAGCAGCGGCTCGGCCTGTTCGAGATGGGGAAGCCTTCGCAGCGGCCGCTCTCCGGGCAGTACGAACTGCTCGGCGCGGCCGACCACCGCGCGGTCGCGCGCGAGGCGGTGCGCAAGTCGCTGGTCATGCTCAAGAACACCGGCGTCCTGCCGCTGAAGCCGGATGCGCGCATCCTCGTCGCGGGCGACGCGGCCGACGATATCGCGCGCCAGTCGGGCGGCTGGACCTTGAGCTGGCAGGGCACCGGGCTCGACAACAGCCTGTTCCCCGGCGCGACCTCGATCTGGGACGGGATCGAGAGCGCGGTGACGTCCGCCGGCGGCCATGCCGAACTGTCGGTCGAGGGCGACTATGGCCAGCGGCCCGACGCGGCGATCGTGGTCTTCGGCGAAACGCCCTATGCCGAGTTCCAGGGCGACATCGCCTCGCTCCAGCTACGGCCCGAGCTGCGCCGGCCGATCGAGACGATGCGCAAGCTGCGCGCGCAGGGGATCCCCGTCGTGGCCGTCATGGTCACCGGGCGGCCGCTCTACGTGAACGAGGCGCTCAATGCCGCCGACGCCTTCGTCACCGCGTGGCTGCCCGGGTCCGAGGGCGGGGGCGTGGCCGACGTGCTGTTCGCGGGCGAGGACGGCGCGCCCCGGCACGATTTCCGCGGGCTGCTGCCGGCGGCCTGGCCGGCGACGGCGCGGCACGGCGGCCCGACGCTGTTCCCGTTCGGATACGGCCTGCGCTACGCCGACGGCCCCCGCCCATGGGCGCCGCTGGCCGAAGACAGCGGCGTCACCGACGACGGGGGCAATGGCGGCGTGTTCTTCGAACGCGGCGTGCCGGCTTCCGCCTGGTCGCTTACCGTCACCCGCGCCGATGGGGGGGATTCGCTGCGGGTCACGACCGTCCCGGCCGAAGCGCTGTCGGGCCGCGTGCGAATCGCGGCGACCGATCACGAGGTGCAGGAAGGCGCGCGAAGCTTCACCATCGCGGCCGATCCGGCAGGCACCGCGATCGAACTGGGAACGTTCGACCCGATAGACCTGACGCGGCAGACGAATGGCGACGTCCTGCTGCTGGCCACGGTGCGCCTCGATGCGCCGCTGGCGCAGCCGCTGGACATGGCCGTGCGTTGCGAGGGGCAGGAATGCGGCACGCCCGTGGCCATCGACGCGTTCAGCGCCCTGCCGACCGGCGAATGGCGCACGCTTGGCGTGCCGTTGAAGTGCTTTCGCGCGGCGGGCGCCGACATGGCCGGCATCAGCGCACCGTTTCGCCTGGTGACCGATGGGGCGGCGCGTTTCAGCCTCGCGCGGGTCGCGCTCGGCAGCCTGTCGGAAGCCGACGTCGTGGCGGGCTGCTCCACCGATTGATGCCCGCGCGAGGCCGCGGCTAGCGGGCCGGCATTCGCGGCCGCTCGCGCACCGCGAGGATGACGATCGCACCGATGCCCTTGATCGCCGCGAACGCCAGCAGGACGGGCGTGAAATCCTGCGGCGCGGCAAGCTGCCACACGATCAGCGTCCCGACGATCGCCGGGGCGGTGTTGGTCAGGTTGACCAGCCCCAAGTCGCGCCCCCTGCGATCGGGGCGGGGAAGCAGTTGCATCGCGAACGTGACATGGAGGCTCAGGAACACCGCGGTCCCGGTGGCATAGATGCAGAACGCCGCTGCGCCCTGCCAGGCATTGTCTGCCCCCGCCATGCCGAGCAGGCCCGCCGTCCCGACCAGCGCGGCCCCGCACAGGAACGGCTTGCGCCTGCCCGAGAGATCCGACCAGCGGCCGAGCGCCAGCGCCACCGGTAGGGGGATGATGTAGGAAATCGTCAGCACCGTGCCGACCAGCCCGGCCGCGTCGCTGCCCGCCGGCACCAGCGTCTTGAAGTAATAGAGCAGGTAGAGCGTGAGCGTGGCGCAGCTCAGCTGGACGAGGAGGCGCGAGATCGAGGCGATCACGATGTCGCGCCGGTCCCACGGCACGGCGAGTTCGGGCGCGAGCGCCTGCCGTTCCGGCCGCAGGGCCAGCAGCGGCAGTATCAGGACGAGCGCCGCCGCCGGCACGAGTGCAAACCGCGCCATCTCGACCAGGCCGGACGCGGCCAGGAGAACGACCGAGAAGGCCGCCGCCACCGGGTTTCCCAGCGCCAGCAATCCGCCCGCCAGCCCCTTGCGGCGGGCGGGGACTTCTTCGGCGACGATCGCGAACAGCGGGGCCAGGACCGCGTTGATCGCCGCCTGCGCGAAGGCGACCGCCAGGACCAATTGCACCGGCGTGCGGGCGAGGACGAGAACCACGTAGGACAGCGCGAGCGCCGCCAGCCCGCCCATGACCCAGCGCCGGCGGCCCCCGCCCCGCGCAGCCGAGAGGTCGCTCAGCCAGCCGAAGAACACGTTGGCCCCGCTGGCAACGATCCCGCCGACGATCGCCGTCGCGGTGAGCAGGTCGATCTTGGCCGCTTCGTCCAGCACCTCCACCCGCATGGGCAGGAGAAGGCTGAACAGCGGGAGATAGGCGATCACGCCGCCGGCATTGGCCAACGCGACGGCGAGGAGGAGGATCGCGCTGCGCGTGCAGGGCTGGGCCGGGACCATCACGCGCCAGCCTTGCCGGTCCGGGGCCGACAAGGCAATCCGCGGCGTTGCGCCGCGATCAGGCGGCTGCCGGTCGTCGCGCGTAGATCCCGAAAGCCGCGATCACCGCATAACAGGCCGCGGGCAGCACGAGCGAGAACGCCAGGCTGCCGCTGAGGTCGGCCAGCGCGCCGGTAGCCAGCGGGATGACCGCACCGCCGAAGATCGCGACGTTGATGATGCCCGACCCGTCGGCAGCCCGGCTCCCGAGCCGCTCGCAGGCGAGCGAGAATATGGTCGGGAACATGATCGCGTTCATCAGCCCGATCGCCAGCAGGCTGTAGGCGGCCAGCGTCCCGCTGCTGTTGGTGGAGAGCGCGATCAGCGCGATCGCGCCGGCCGCCACCGCGGCGAGGATCTTGCCCGGACTGATCACCCGCAGCAGGGCCGATCCGATGAACCGGCCGACCATCGCCCCGCCCCAGTAGAGCGCGACCATCCATCCGACGACGTGCTCGGGCTCGCCCAGTACGTCGTCGAGCATCAGGTAGTTGATCACGATCGAGCCGATCGCGACTTCCGCGCCGACATAGAGGAAGATGCACAGCGCCCCGAAGCCGAAGCGCGGGCGTTTCAGCAGGTCCAGCCCCGCCAGCCCGCTCGAGGCCTCGTGCCTTTCGCCCTGCAGCCGGTTGCGGAACAGCCAGACAGCGCCCGCGACCACGGTGATCGCCAGCGCGAGGCCGAGGTAGGTCTTCACGATCATCGCCGATTCGGCTGTGCGGTAGGCCGCCAGCGCGGCGCCTTCGAAGTCCTCCGCCGAGACGTCGGCCAGCTGGCCGAGGATCAGCCCCGCGCCGACCAGCGGGAAGACGAAAGTGCCGAAGGAATTGAACGCCTGGGCGAATGTCAGCCGGCTATGCGCGGTTTCCTGCGGGCCGAGCAGGCTGATCAGCGGGTTCGCCACGACCTGCACGATCACCACCCCGCTTGCCAGGATGAACAGCGCAAGCAGGAACAGCGGATAGAGGGCGGTGGTGCTGGCGGGAATGAACAGCAGGCAGCCCGCGGTCATCGTCATCAGCCCCGCGACCGCCCCGCGCATGTAGCCGATCCGCTTGACCAGTTTCGCGCCCGGAATGCCGATCACCAGGTAGGCGGCGAAAAAGCAGAACTGCACCAGCATGGCCTGGGTGTAGTTGAGCGTGAACAGCTCCTTCAGCTTGGGAATCAGCACATCGTTGAGGCTGGTGATTCCGCCGAAGATGAAGAACAGCGCGAAGACGAAAGGCGGCAGGCTCGGCGCATGGACGTGCCCCTGCCCTTCCGCCGGCCGCGCACCGCCCGCCGAAACATGCTCCGCCGCCACGGCCGCCGTGTCGCTCGCCACCATTACCCTCCCTCGCCGACCGCTTCCCCGCGCGCCGTACAGACACCGATTTATGGGAGCGAGCGCTTTCTGTCAACGTTGTCAGGGGGTCGCGCACCGGGGAGATGGGCAGGCACGAAGACGGACAGGGCCAGGCGGGCTCGCTCTATCGACGAGCCGCGCGCAATCGCTCCCTCGTCGCCGCCCTGGGCGCAAACGGTTCTGGCGGCGCCAGTGACATCTCGGGATCAGCCGCGCCCGGGACGCTCGACGATGAAGCTTGCAGTTGTCGTCGTCGATCCACCGACATTCAGCGTCTGCACGCGGCGCGCACCTTCGACCTGGTAGCCATCGGCCGCGCCCGTCACCTGCTTCGCGGCGTCGAGCGCCATGCGGACGCCGGTCGCGCCCACCGGATGGCCCAGGCCGATCAGCCCGCCCGAGGGGTTGACCGGAATGCGTCCCCCCATCTCGATACTGCCGTCCTCGATCGCCTTCCAGCTTTCGCCCGGCGCCGTAATGCCGAGGTGATCGATCGCCATGTATTCGGTGGTGGTGAAGCAATCGTGGGTCTCGACCGCGTCGATCTGGCCGATGTCGGAAACGCCGGCGCGGGTGCGTGCGGCTTCGATGGCCCGCCGCACCTGTGGGAAGACATAGTCGTCCCGCGCGCTTGCCTCGATCTTCCGGCGATAGGAAATCGGGGCGGAGGTGTGCCCCCATCCGCTGATCCGCGGCAGATCCTCCAGAGCCATGCCGCGCCTGCTGGCATATTCGGCGGCCCGCCTTTCCGAAGCCAGAAACACCGATGCCGCGCCATCGGTGATCTGGCCGCAATCCATCTTCCGTGTTCGCCCCTCCACGACGGGGTTCGCCGCGTCGTTCGGGGTGAAGCTGTCGTCGGTGAACTCCCACTTGCGGGTCTGCGCATTGGGGTTGGCGCGCGCATTGCCGAAGTTGATTTCGGCAATCCGCATCAGGTGTTCGTACTTCAACCCGTAGCGGTCGTCGTATTCCTGGGCGAGGTCAGAGAATGCGCGGGGCCAGACGAAATCGGTATCTTCGAACTCGTGCCCTCGCCAGCAGGCGGCGCCGAGGTGATCCGCCGCCTGCCGCCCGCCGACATTGCGCATCTGTTCGATCCCGACGACACATGCCAGATCGTAGCGCCCCGCCTCGATCTCGGACATCGCGGCGAGGATGGCCATGCTCCCCGAGGCGCAGGCCGCTTCGTGCCGCGCGGTGGGGAGGCCATCGAAGGCGGGATCGACCATCGCGAAGAATCCGCCGAGCAGGCCCTGGCCGGCAAAAAGCTCGCCGACGAAATTGCCGACATGGCCGGTCTCTATCTCGCCCGCGTCGAGCTTCGCATTGTCGAGGCCGGCGCGCACCACCTCGCCGAAGGCGCCGAGCATGTCGGTCCCTTCGCGCGCCCAGTTGCGAGCGAAATCGGTCTGCGCGCCGCCAAGAATGTATACCATCGCAAATCTCCGAAAAGCCGGGCGCGAATGCGCCTGTTCAGCGCGCGAGCCGCTCGACGATCATCGCCGCGCCCACGCCCTGGGCGCCGGTCGTCACCACCAGCCCGTATCGCCCCTCGCACGCATCGAGCGCGTCGAGCAACGCCGACAGCAGGATGGCGCCGGTCGCGCCCATGGGATGCCCCTTCGCCAGATGGCCGCCCCCGACGTTCACCTTGTCCATGTCGACGGCATAGTCCCGTTCGAGCTTGGCGATCGTAACCGCGAAGGCTTCCATGAACTCAATACGGTCCATATCTGCAAGTGACAGGTCCGCTTTTTCGAGCGCCCGCTCCATCGCGGCAAACCCGCCGAGGAGGGAATCGCGCACGTCGCCCCCCGCTTCGGCGAAGGCCACGATCCGTGCCCGCGGGTTCGCCACCTGCTCGCGGGTGCCGAGCATGGCAATCCCCGCCCCGTCCGCCATCGGCGGGGCATGGGCGACGGTCATCCGGTAATCGAGCGCTTCCCCGTCGAGCGGCTCGGCATACTGTTCCCCCATCGCAGCGAAGGCAGGGGGCAGCGCGGCCGCCTTGTCCGCATCGATCGGTCGAACCGTCTCGTCGCGATCGAGCGAGGGCTGCGCGATACGCGATGCGTTGAGGGCGTCGTCGCTTTCGGCAGCGGCCGCCCGCCCTTGCGATACGATCGCCGCGCGATCCATCGTCTCACGGTCGATATTCTCCCGCACGCTCAGCCGTTCGGCCGCGAGGACCACGGGGATGTACCGATCGCGGGCGGCGAACTCGCGCGCCGTGTAATAATCGGCCTTGTCCGCCATGAATGGCACTTGCGACATCATCTCGACCCCGCCGGCCAGGGCCAGGCCGGCCTGCCCTGCGGCGATCGCATTCGCGCTCTCGGCAATGGCGGTCAGGCCCGAGACGCAGAAGTTGTTGAGCGTATGGGTCACCGTGCCTTCGGGAAGGCGCGCGGCGATCTTCGTCGTCAGGGCCAGGTGCCCGCCCTGGGCACCCACCTGGCCGACGCAACCGAGGGCAAGCCGCTCCACGTTCTCGCGGCCGATCCCGGTCCGTTCTCCCAGCGCGTCGATCAGCGTCGTCGCCAGTCCATGCGGGCTAAGTTCTGCCAGCCCGCCGTCGGGCTTGGCCTTGCCACGCGGGGTTCGGACGGCATCGGCGATATAAACTTCCATGACTACGTTCCTGTTCGATTGCCTTCTGTGGTTCGGTTAGGTCCCGGCGGAAAGGAAGGCCGGCCGCGCGTGCGCTTTACGCGGTTCGAAATCGCGCATGCTCGACCCTACTTGTGGCATCAAATTAGTATGCTTACAATAGTTGCTATAACGCCGAGGCATGCCGGCGGCCAAGCTGGAGAGATTGATGTACGTCACCCCCGAAACGCGAATCGCCGAGTATGAAGCCAAGGGCTGGTGGTCCGGCATCACCGTCGATGCGCTGCTGCTGCAGACGATGGCCGGCACGCATGCCCCGCTCGCGGTGATCGACCCGCCCAACCGCGAGGCACTGGACGGCGAGGCACCGCAACGCGTCGATTGGGCCGAACTGGATGAGCGTGTCGACCGGCTCGCCGCCGCGCTGCGCGATCACGGCCTGCGCAAGGATGACCGGATCGTTTCGCAGTTGCCCAACACGATCGATGCCGTGGTGACATTCCTCGCCGCGGCGCGGCTGGGCCTGATCCTCAGCCCCGTGGTCATGCAGTATCGCCAGCACGAGCTGACCCACGTGTTCGGCAAGGTAGAGCCCGCCGCTTTCCTGACCGTGCCCCGCTTTCAGGATCATGACCAGGCCGCGCTGGCGGCGAAGATCTGCGCGGACCGCGATGTGAAGCTGATGCTGTTCGGCGCCGTCGATAGCGCAAAGGCCCCCGGTGCGATCGCGCTGGACGAGGCCATGCGCAATGCCGATCGCGCGGCGCTGGCCCGGTATCGCAGCGACAATCCCGTCGAGGCGGGCGAAGTGCTCACCATTTGCTGGACCTCGGGCACCGAAAACCAGCCCAAGGGCGTGCCCCGCAATCACAATCACTGGGTTCTCAACGGGGACGTGATGGTGGAAGCGACCGCAATGCAGAGCGGCGATACGGTGCTCAACCCGTTCCCGCTCGTCAACATCGGGTCGATCGGCGGCCTCGTGATGCCCTGGCTTCGCTGCGGCGGCACGCTGGTGCTCCACCACCCCTTCGACGTGGGCACCTTCCTGACCCAGTTGCAGCAGGAGAAAGTCAGCTACACGATCGCCCCGCCGGCCGTGCTGGGCGCCCTGCTGAAGCAACCCGATCTGCTGGCCAAGTTCGACCTTTCGGCGCTGCGCACCGTCGGCTCGGGCTCCGCGCCGCTTTCGCCCTGGCTGATCGAGGGGTGGCGCGATCGCTACGGGATCGAAATCGCAAACATCTTCGGATCGAACGAAGGGGCCTCGCTCTTTTCCAACCAGCATTCGGTGCCCGATGCGGCGGAGCGCGCCCGCTTCTTCCCCCGCTTCGGCGCCGAAGGGGCGGATTGGGAAGGCCGCACCGCGCAGATCATGAAATCGCGCCTGGTGGATCTCGAAACCGAAGAGGAAATTACCGAGCCCGGATCGGTCGGGGAACTGCGGCTGGGCGGCGCGATGGTGTTCGACGGATACTGGCGCGCGCCCGAACTGAACCAGGGCGCGTTCGACAGCGAAGGCTATTATCGCACCGGCGACCTGTTCGAAATCGCCGGGCCCGGCAACCGCTTCTATCAGTTCCAGGGCCGGTCGAAGGAGATCATCATGCGCGGCGGGGTCAACATTTCCCCGGCCGAGCTTGACGATCTGATGGTCGGCCTCCCCCAGATCAGGGAAGCCGCGACCGTCGGCGTGCCCGACGACCGGCTGGGGGAACGCATCGCGGTCGCCGTCGTCCCGCACGAGGGCGAAAACCCCAGCCTCACCGATGTGACAGCCTGGCTGGAGGAACGCGAAGTCGCCATTTTCAAGCGGCCCGAATTCCTCGTGACGGTCGATGCCCTGCCCCGCAATGCGATGAACAAGGTGGTTCGCGACGAACTGCGCGCCATCGTCCTGGCGAAGCTGTGATGGGCGCGGACATGGCAATCACCGATCGCACCGACGCTTCCGATCGCGTCACGCTCGTCACCGGGGCAGGCGCCGGGCTGGGGGCGGCATTCGCCTGGGCCTGCGCGGCAGAGGGCGACACCGTCCTGGTCAACAATCGGGTCCATCCCGACCGGCCCAGCTCGGCAGCCGCACTGGTCGAGGATCTGCAGGCTGCCGGGCACCGCGCCGGGCTGGACGAACATTCGGTCGAGCCCGAAGGCGCGGCGGCGGCCATCGTCGGCAGCGCCATCGATCAGTTCGGCAGGCTCGACGCCATTATCCTGAACGCCGGAATCTCCGGCCCCGCCGCCAAAGTGGCGGACAGCGATCCGGCCGATCTGCGCGATGTCCTGAACATCAACTTCTTCGCCAATGCGGCTCTGGTGCAGGCGGCGCTGCCCCATCTGCAACAATCGCCAGCCGGGCGGATCGTGCTGGTCGCATCGTCTGCGGGGCTGCACGGATTGCGCGGACGAGCCCCCTATGCCGCATCGAAAGCCGCGCTGATCGCCTATGGCCGTTCGCTCGCGCTCGAACTGGCTCGCACCGACATTCGAACCAATATCATTGCCCCATACGCGGCGACCAAGATGACCGGCGCGCAAGACGGCGAGGCCGACCCGCGTCTGTCCCCCGACCGCGCCGCCCCGGCCGCGGCATGGCTCGCGTCCCCCGGCTGCGACGTGAACGGGCAGATCTGGGTCTGCGGCGGCGGCATTTTCCGCCGGGCCGCGATGGTCGAAGGGGCCGGTGGCGGAAGTGCGGACGCCGACACGGCCTGGCTCGCCAGAAACGCCAAAGGAATCTCGGGACTTGCGCCCTATCGCGAGATGGAGGGAGGAGAAGCCGCCTTCGCGGACTTTTACGCCAGTATCAGAGAGCGGGACTAACCCGTAGAATCATTAGCCGAACGGCAGAGATAGGGTGGAAAGCGGTCACTAGCTGCGCTGGGTTATTCTGGGAGGGCCGACGCTAATCACATCAACAATGTGATTTAGGGTTGTCAGGCACCAGTGCTCTAGTGGGCCAGGGTATTCGTCATCTGCGAAGGTAGTCTCAGAAACGTAGCGTTGAAAAGCGGTGCCATACCGTCTGTCAAGGTGGTCGCCTAAGGGCGGTTCGCCCTTCTCTTCCTTCCAATAGCTTTCATCTCTAACCGCATAGGCCACATAGCTGTCCCACCAAATTTCGAAGTGGCGGGAGGCATCTGTAATTTCTATTGGTCGCCCTTCACCCAAGTCGTGACCCGCAAACTCTATGGCGGTGGTTTCTCCAAGCAGTCCCTCCGCCACCACTATCCGAAGTGCATTCTCTGATGGTTCGCCAAGCTCTGTAACGTAGAGATTGAGCGACCCCTTCGGAAATTCCATCAAACACCCTCCAAATTCTAATGAAGCCAGCAGACTAGCTGTTTGGTCCCAATGTCCGCAATCGGGCTTCCCACCGATCGAAATTTATGAGCCTACGACCTAGCCCGCCCCCTCGGCGTAGAGGCGGCGCATGGCCACCTTGTCGGGCTTGCCAAGGCCGGTCTTGGGCAGAGCGTCGGTGGTGAAGATGGCCTTGGGCACGTGGACCGGCCCTTTCGCCTCGCGAACGGCGGCGCGCAGGCGGTCGGGATCGACATCACAGCCCGCTCTCGGCACCAGCAGCGCCGTGACCCTCTCGCCCCATTTGCGGTCCGGCGTGCCGAACACCGCGACGGAGGATACCGCCGGGTCGCGCGCGATGATGGCTTCGACTTCGGCGGGGAAGACATTGAACCCGCCGGTGATGATCATGTCCTTTGCCCGCCCGACGATGCGATACCGACCGTCCGCCCCCACCCGGGCGAGATCGCCGGTGCGCAGCCAACCGTCCTGCAGGGCCTCGGCCGTTTCTTCCGGCCTTGCGTGATAGCCGCTCATTACAAGCTGGCCGCGCACGCAGATTTCCCCGACCTCGCCGGGTTCGACCACTGCCCCCTGTTCGTCGCGCAATTCGACCTCGATGAAGGGAAACGGGGTTCCCGCAGCGTCCGGCGCCTCGCGATGCGCCGCCTTGTCGAGTATCAGCAGCGTGTTCGGCGCTTCGCTCTGCCCGTAACATTGCACGAAGATCGGGCCGAAACGCTCGACCGCCTCGATCACGCGGGCAGGTTCCATCGGTGCGCCCGAGTAGATCAGCGTTTCGATGGTTTCCAGCGCGTCATCCGGCAACTGCGGATCGTCCAGCAGCGCCCCGATCATCGTCGGCACCATCCAGCTCACCGTGGCCCGATGCCGCCTGGCGGCGGCGGCAAATCCGGCCGTCGAGAATTCGCGCTGAAGGATGACCGTGCCCCCCCGGATCAGCGTCGGCAGAACGATCGAGCCGGCGCCGTGCGAGATCGGCGCAGGGCACAGGAACCGGATCTGCGAGGGAAAGTCGATCCGGGTCAACGCCATGACGGTGTTGGCGGCCAGGGCGCGGTTGGACAGCATCACGCCCTTGGGCCGCCCGGTGGTGCCCCCCGTATAAGCGAAGCGGATGATGCTTTCTGCCTCGCCCTTCGCTCGCGCGGGAAGGGGCTGCGCTGACGCCCCATCGGGCCAGAAGCGCTCCGCCCCGGTGCAGGCCTCGTGCGAATAGCAGGCGATGCCCGCCATCGCGGCAAGCTCGATCGCCGCGGCGATCATGGTTTCTCCGCCAACCAGAACAGCCGCGCCGCTGTCCTGCAGGATATACGCCTGGTCCTCGCGCCCGCCCTTCGCGTGGAGGGTGAGCGAGCGGTAGCCGCCGATGTAGGCTGCGGCCATGAGCGCATACTGGCGCGTGCAGTTCTCGCTGAGCTGGGCGATCGTTGCCCCTTCGGGCAGCCCGAGCGCTTCGAGCCGTGCCAGCGCCTGGGCGACCATGGCGCCGAATTCGCTGTAGCTCGTCTGCCCGCGATCGTCGATGAAGGCTGGCGCAGCGCCATGTCGCGCAATGGCATAAAGGATGAAATCGCCGAGCAGCACGGTCGCGGGTGGCTTCACGGTCATGCCGATCGATCTCCCGGGCGTTCGAGCAGTTCGTGCGCGTAGGGCGGCAGGCCGTGTTCGCCCGCGGCCTGGCCGTCGATCGTCGTCCGGTCGAAGTAGTCGCGCCAGTCGGTGAAGCGGCCGTTCTCCACGCGCACCACCCCCGCATAAGGCGTGATGACCCGCCGCCCGTTCGCGAGATCGAAGTCTTCGACCGCTTCGTAGAACACGTCCGGTCCCGCCTCGGCGATCGCATTGATCCGCAGACGCTTCGTCACGGTCAGATCGCTGTAATCCGTCAGGAACTTCCGAATCTCGTCATGCCCCACCGCCGGCGGCTTGGTGGTGGCCGAGAAATGGAAGCGGCCATCGGGCGCGAACATGGCGACCATGTCGTCGATCCGCGCCGCGTGCCAGTGGTCGAAGAAGCGTACGACCAGTTCACTGTTGGCTGTCATTCGCCGTCCTTTGCCCGGGCAACGTCCGCCTGCAGCTTCGCCAGCAGATCGTCGATCCCGGAACGGGCGTTTTTGGTGTGGGCATAATGGTGTGCGGTACGCGCGGCCCGGTCGAACCAGACCCGGTCAGGCCGGGGCGCTGGCCGCTTGCTGGCGAGCCAGATCGCCGTGTCGGCCCCCTGATCCGGCGATCGCAGCAGGGGGCCAAGCCAGCGATCCATCCACGGCAGGGCATCGGAAACGCCTGCGGTCGCCACCCATCCGGGGTGCATCGCATAGGCACACCCCATGCGCCCGGCCCAATGATCGGCAAGCGCGAGCTGGGCCCGCTTGTTCGCCGCATAAGCGAGAAAGCCGTTGTAGGCGCCGCGGTCGAGATTCAGCAGCGCCGTATCGAGCGGGGCGTTATAGAGGCCGCCCGATGTCACGTTGACGATCGCGGCGCGATCGAGCTTGCCCGCATCGATCAGCGCCTCGGTCAGCGCGAAGTGGCCGAGCAGGCTGGTGGCGTAACTCGTCTCGAACCCTTCTGCCGTCGTGTCATACGCCGTCGCCAGCACGCCGACGTTGTTGATCAACACGTCGATGCTGCCGCATTCTTCCGCCAGGCCGAGATTTTCCGATACCCGCGACAGGTCGCGCTGCACCGGTTCGATCCGCTCCGATGCGCGCGCCAACATCGCCAGCTTCGCCGGGTCGCGCCCTGCGGCCATGACGCGCGCGCCGTGTCGCGCGGCGCGCATCGCGACGGCCCGGCCTATCCCGCCGGTCGCCCCGGTAACCAGCCATGTCTGCCCGGCGAGAGAGCCGGCCGGGGGCCGCAAAGGCAGCCCCCGGGCGACATATCCGATACGGGTGAACGACGGCAGGAAGCGGCCATAGAACGTCAGCGCCTTCGAGGGCATCGTCCGCCTGTCAGTAACGAAGCTGCAACTGCACGGCCACCGAACGCGGCCGCGATGCCGTCGCATACTGCGTGTTCGCCCCGACATTGCTGGCGAAAGGCACTTGTGCGGCATATGTCCGGAACCGCTCGTCAAGCAGGTTCCGGCCCACCGCGGCGATCGTCCACCTGTCGGTGCCGAACCCGATCCGCGCGTCGACCATCGTGTACCCATCGACGATCCCCGCCGGGTCCAGATTGTCGTGGACGTTGTGTTCGCCGGTATAGGATACGTCCGCATTGGCCTTCAGGCGAATATCGCCGAACAGCGGCCGATCGACGTTCAGCCCGCCGTAAAGGTTCCACTTCGGGGTAAAACGGCCGCGTTCACCAGTATAGTCGCACAGCGGCACCCCGTTGACGACGTCGCCATCCGGCGTTTCGCCGAACGCGCAGTTGCCCCGCCGGAAATCCAGATATTCGAAGTCGAGATAGGCCGCCGACAGGTTGAAGGCGATACCCGGGGCAATGGTGTAGCGCGCAGTCGCTTCCGCGCCCTGGGTCCGCGTCTTGCCCGCATTGCCGACATTGAAACCGACCGTGCCGTCGAACTGGCTGATCTGCAGGTCCGAATATGTCGAACGATACAGCGTCAGGCCGACCGAAGCGGCATTGTTCGCAAAGCTGGCGCGAATACCGGCTTCGTAGGCGTTCACATATTCATCGTCGAAACCGAACGACTGGTTGTTGTTCGAGCGGGCATCGAACCCGAACCCCTTGTAGCCTTCGCGATAGGACCCGAAGAGCAGAACGTCGTCGGTAACGTCGAATTCCAGCGCGATGGAAGGCACGACATTGCTTTCCGATCTGCTGCGGGACAGGTCATGCCCGGTCCCCACGCCGGGATTGTTGAGCGAGAAGCCGAGCGCGCTCTGCAGGACCACGATCGGTGTCGGCGCGGTAACCAGTGGGCCATCGAAGCTGAAGGCCCCCTGACGCGCGACGAGCGTGCGGCTGGCGGTCTTGTCGTCGATTGCGATGCGCAATCCGGGGATGACCCGCAGCCTGTCGCTCACCCGCCACTGGACTTGCGCGAATACGGCATAAGTGGTGCTGGTCTGTTCGAAATCGCGTGCAACGCCGAGGTCCGAGATGACGCCGTAGCCGAGGTTGGCGAGGTTCGGGCCGAAGCTCGTGACGTCCGAGTATTCGAGCCGGTTGTGCTCGAAATAGGCACCCCCCACGACGCTCAGCGTGCGATCGTCGGGCGTGGTGACGCGAACTTCCTGGCTGATCTGCTCGTAATTCTCGCGGGTAAGCGCGCCCAGGATGCTGGCCGAGGTAAAGTCGAGGTCGACGCTCGTTGTGCGGTCATACCCGAGATAGCCGGTCACCGTGGTCAGAAGCGAGTCGCCCAGCTCGGTCTCGGTGGTCAGCGTCGCGTTCCAGAAGTCGGTGCGGTCGTAATCGTCCGCGTCGGCCTGCCGGCGGTAATTGAACGAGGTATCCTGCAGCACGCCCGGGAGCCCCGCCCCCGCCAGCGCGGTCGCAAAGTCGAGCGGTGCGCCATTGGGCAGCGTGCGCGTGGCGACATCCTGGCTGACCAGCAGGTTCCTGCCGGTGACGTCGAAGGTCGAGTACTCGCCTTTCAGCGTCGCCTTGAACGCGCCGGCATCGTATTGCAGCGTGCCGCGACCGGCCAGTTCCTCGCGCTGGGGCTCGTCGCGATCCTTGACGGTGTTGTAGACGAACCCGTCTTCGCTCAGGCCACGAACCGCGATCCGCCCGGCCAGGTTGGGCGCCAGCGGTCCCGAAACGAACGCCTGCCCTTCAACGCCGTCGAACGCCGGGGTGTAGGTGGCCGTGAGCCCGGCCTCCACCAGGTCGGTCGGCTCGGCAGTAATGATGTTGAGAGCGCCGGCCGTGGAATTCTTGCCGAACAGGATCGACTGCGGACCGCGCAAGACCTCGACCCGCTCAAGGTCGAAGAACGGGGCGCGTGTCAGCTGGGCGCGGCCGTAGCTGACACCATCGACGTATTGGGCAACCGACTGTTCGAAAGCCGGGTCGTTGCCCGACCCGATCCCGCGGATATAGGTCTGGGTGGTCAGGCCGGTCTGGGTGATCTGGAAGTTCGGGACGCTAAGGGTCACTTCTTCCAATGTACTGATCCCGGTGTCGGCCAGCTTGTCCCCACCCAGCACCTCTATCGAGATGGGGACGCGGTTGAGATCCTGTTCGCGACGCTGTGCAGTCACGACGATGGTGAAGGGATCGTTCTCGCCCGCCACGCTCTCAGCGGGCTCCGCAGGGCCGTCAACCTCCGCATTCCCTGCGTCCTGGGCTGTTGCAGCCATTGGCCATGCAACCGTTGCCAGGGCCGTTCCGAGATACAATGTGGTCGCGCGTTTCATGGGCTCTCCCTCGATCGTTCCGTTGGGACCGGAATCGATTTCCGCGGGTTAGATATCGTAAATGGACTTAACTGCAAGCGACCTCTTTGCACCCCGCTGCACGAAGCGGCAGCGCCCGCCGCCCCCTCGCTCCGGGCTGGCGGTGCAGGATGTCCATCGCGGATGGCGGTGCCCGCGGTCGGGCGGATGGTCGCGCTCGGCGCGCGCGTCAGTCGGCGTCAGGCAGCGCGCGGCGGGCGGATGCGGGGTTCTGCATCACCCAGCGCGTGGCCTTTGCCGCTATCGGCATTTTGGTGCGGCTGTCGCAGACTACCGGATGAAGGCGCTCGCCGGTCTTGCGGTCGATCAGCGAGAGCGGCGGGTCGGCAGCGTCGCACAGCCAGCGCAGCGACCACCCGTGGGTCGCCAGGACCACCGGATAGAGGCCCCTGCCCGACTGGGTCAGGCGATATTCGAATCGTTCAGGGCCGGACTGGTAGGCGTGCCTCTCCAGCACGCCGCCTGCGACGAGGCGCGACAGCCGGTCCGAGAGGATGTTCGGCGCCATGCCGGCCGCTGACAGGATTTCCTCGAACCGGCGCAGGCGAAAGAACGCGCAGCCGACGACCAGCCAGCTCCAGTAATCGCCGATGATCTTGACCGAGCGGTCGATCATCGGCCGATCGATCGGCGGCGGCTTGCTTCTCCAGCGCCGCTGCGCCGGGGCCTCGCGCTCAACCAGCCCGGGGCCGGCTTCCCAGCCCACCTGATAGGGATCGATCGTCGCGCCGCCGACGCCGTTGAGCACCACGGGGTCGAGCCGCTCCCCGCTCGCCGCATCGTAAAACACCATGTCGTAACGCGACTGCATGGGCGACGGCGCGTAATCGCGCTCCCACCGGCCCTGCATCAGCGCGATCCCGAAAAGATCGACCCCCATCGCGGTCAGTCGATATTCGGCACGCTTGCGCCCTTCCGGCACGACGCTTTCCAGCAACTTGTTGTCGACCAGCCGCTTGAGGCGTCCCGACAGCACTGTGCGCGGAATGTGCAGCGCGTCGGACCATTCGTTGAACCGGCGGACCCCGTAAAATGCCTCCCGCAGAATGAGCTGCGTCCACGCATCGCCGACGACTGCGTGGGCGAGCGCCACGGGATTGCCGGTAATCAGCGCACGTACAGAGGGAGGGTTCGTCATTCGCTTTCGATGTAGAGCGCTTTGCGCGTGAGAAGCAACTCCGCACACTTCACCAGATTGTCCCTTGCATTAAAAGACCTAAAAAGTTTAATGCGTGCCGAAGCTATCGGGAGAAGTGCATTGCCAGCCATCGACGCTATTGTTCTTGGGGCCCTGCTCTTGCTGGCGGTCGCCTGGCTGGCAAAGATGCCGAAGAAGACCAAAGGCAAGGCCTGGCATTTCACGCTGGCCGGCATCCCCGCCGCACTGTTCGCGCTTGGCATGGCCGTCAGGGATGGCGCGCTTGGCGAAGCGCTTTCCGCCTGGTTTGCGGGCGGTCTGGCAGCCGCAACGCTGCTTTTCGTCACCTGGGTGCTCGGCAGCGCAAAGCGCAACCACGGCTTCATGGACATCGCCTATCCCTTGGCGCCGACCGTCGTTGCCTGGACCGCGTTTCTATCCTCGTCTCCCGGCACAGCGGGTACGGGCGCGGGGATGGCCCCGGTGATTCTGTCGCTGGTATCGCTCTGGGCGGTTCGCCTGGTCGTTCAGACGCATGCCCAGAATCACGCGGAAGAACGGCAGCCCTATGCCGCCTGGCGTCAGGCGTTCGGCACGCAATGGTCGTGGTGGAGCCTGTGTCAGGTCTATGCCCTGCAGGGCGTGACGCTCTGGCTATGGGCCGCCCCGCTTGCATTTGCCGTGGTGGCGGACTTTTCGCTCGTATGGGCGGTCATCGGGGGCGGCGTATGGCTGATGGGCTTCACGCTGCAGGCGGTCGCCGATCGTCAGTTGACCCGCTTCCGCGCCGATCCGGGCAATCGCGGCAAGATTCTCGACACGGGTGCCTGGAGCATCGTTCGCCAGCCCAACTATCTGGGCGAGGCGGTGATGTGGTGGGGATATTTCCTCTGCGCACTGGCCCACCCCTTCGGCTGGCTGACGATCGTCGGCCCGCTGTTCGCGACCTGGTTCATGGGGTTCGGATCGGCCGGCCCGTTCAAGGAAGCGCACATGCGCCGAACCCGCGGCGAGGCGTGGAAAGCCTACTGCGAGCGCACCCCGCGTTTCTTCCCCTGGCCGCGCAAGACGTCATAGCTTGCATTACTAGACCATTTTCGTTACTTGCCTTCCAAAGGAGAGTCGCCATGAATGCCCCCAGTCTCGCAGAGGGAAACGTCAACGCGCTGAACCCTTACGTCCAGGGTTTCTATGCCCCTCAGCTGGAAGAGGTTACCGCGACCGACCTCGACGTGATCGGTGAGCTGCCGACGGACCTGTGGGGCGCCTATGTGCGCAATGGCCCCAACCCCTTCGAAATTCCCGACGTGCCGCATCACTGGTTCGACGGCGAAGGCATGGTGCATTCGATCTACTTCGAAAACGGAAAGGCCGAATATCGCAATCGCTATGTCCTGTCGGACGACAATGTCGCCGACATGAAGGGCGACGGGGCGGATGCGCGCGGGGTCCTGGTGCCGGCAAATCGCGACCGGCCGAACAAGGTCTACAAGGACACGGCCAACACCGACCTGGTCATGCACAACGGGCAGCTGATGGCCCTGTGGTATATCTCCGGCACACCCGTGCGACTCGACGCCCGCACGCTGGAGACCGTCGGCAACGAGGATTTCGGCGGGAAGCTGCCGCGCAACGTATCGGCGCACGGGAAAGTCGATCCCGAAACGGGCGAGTTCCTGTTCTTCGACTATTCGCTCTACGAACCCTGGATGAGCTTCGGCGTGGTCAGCGCCGAGAACGAGCTTACCCATTTCGCCAAGATCGATCTGCCCGGCCCGCGCCTGCCGCACGACATGGGGTTCACCGAGAACTACGTGATCCTGCACGATCTGCCGGTCGTGTTCACGGACAGCGGGATTCGCAACGGCATGTGGCAGATCAGGACCGAACAGCGCGGTGCCCGGTTCGGCGTCGTGCCGCGCAATGGCACTGCGAAAGACGTGAAATGGTTCGAGACTGATCCCTGCTATCTCTATCACGTCGCCAATTCGTGGGAGGAAGGCGACGAGGTCGTCATGGTC
This sequence comes from Pelagerythrobacter marinus, assembly GCF_034375205.1. NCBI lineage: Bacteria > Pseudomonadati > Pseudomonadota > Alphaproteobacteria > Sphingomonadales > Erythrobacteraceae > Pelagerythrobacter > Pelagerythrobacter marinus. The sequence goes on from NZ_CP139719.1 coordinate 2,771,717, forward strand.
GCCTGCCGGATGACGCCGAACAACTTCAAGCCGAACCCCGCGCACGGGCAGTTCGGCGGCATGGTCAACATCCTGGCGCTCCACGCCTATGCCTGGGAATGGCGGATGAACATGAAGACGGGCGAGATCACCTCGCGTCAGCTCGACGACCGGTTGAGCGAATTTCCCGCCATCAACCAGGCCTATGCCGGGCGCAAGACCCGCTGGTCGTACCACGTCGCGATGGCAAACGAGGATCTTCAGCGGTTCGAGGGCCTGATCAAGTACGACCTGGAAACCGGCGCGAGGGAGGAATACCTCTTCGGCGACCAGCTGGGCGGATCGGAACCCGTCTTCGCCCCGCGCGCCAACGCGAGGGACGAAGACGACGGCTACGTCATCACGTACGTCACGCACATCGAAAGCGGCGCATCCGAAGTGCTGATCCTCGATGCCAAGAGGTTCTCCGAGGGACCGATCGCCCGCATTCCGCTGCCCGCTCGCGTGCCGGCGGGGTTCCACGCGACCTGGGCCGACGGAGACAAGATCACCGCTTGAGCGAGATCGCGACGGGTGGCGGAAGGCTGTAGCCACCGCCTCCCCGCGCACCGCCCCATTTTTCGAATTTGACGAAGGACCGAGCATTATGGCGAGCAAGTCCGCCGCACCCGACAACGCGGCTTACGAGCAGCTGGCGGAACGACATGGCGCCACCCTGGAACGCGCGATCGAAGCGGTCGCCACGCGCGAAAGCTGGAGCCCGTTTTCGGATTCCCCCTCCAGCAAGATCCACGGCGCGGAGAAGCCGGCAGCGGGACGCGCCGCGTTCGAACGGCTTCTCGGCACCCGCTACGAGATCGACCAGCCCGGCATCGCGGAATGGATCGGCAACGAAGTGTCGCCCTACACGCGCGAAGCCCTGGGCATTACCTATCCGCGCAGCGAACCGGCGGCGCTCATCGCAGCCGGCAGCGCGGCCCTGCGCAGCTGGCGCAAGGTCGATTTCGAAACCCGCGCGATGGTCTGCCTCGAAATCGCCCAGCGGCTGTACGATCGAAACTTCGAAATGGCCCACGGCATCATGCACGTCGCGGGCCAAAGCTATGTCCAGGCGTTCGCGGGCAGCGGGCCCAATGCTCTCGACCGCGGCATCGAAGCGCTCGCTTACGCGGTAAAGGCGATGCGCGACGTGACGCCGAAGGCGGTCTGGCGCCGCAAGTTCGGCCCCGACGACGTGGCGCTGGACAAGCGCTACACGATCATGCCGCGCGGGCTTGCTCTGGTGATCTGCTGCGCCTCGTTCCCCACCTGGAACGCGCATCCGGCGCTGTTCGCCAACCTGGCGACAGGCAATCCGGCGATCATGAAGCCGCACCCGATCGCGATCCTTCCGGTGGCGATGACCGTCGCTGTCGCACGCGAAGTGCTGGAAGACTTCGGCTTCGATCCCAACGTCGTGACCCTCGCGACCGATACGGTCGAAGAACCGGTGGCGGAACAGTTCATCGCCGATCCTGCGGTACAGATCATCGATTTCACCGGCAGCGCGCGCTACGGCTCGCATCTCGAAAGCACGATAACGCGCAAGGCGCTGTTTACCGAGACCAGCGGCGTGAACAGCGTCGTCATGCATTCGGTCGCGGATCTTTCGCAAAGCGCCCGCGCAATCGCCCGCTCGACCGCCCTGTTCTCGGCCCAGATGTGCACCAGCCCGCAGACCGTGTTCGTCCCGCGTGACGGGATCGCGGCCGGTACGTCGCAAGCGAGCCCGCGCGATGTTGCCGAGGCGCTGGCTTCGGAAATTGACGCGCTCGTCGGCAACCCTGCTGCCGCCGCCAGTGTCATGGGCGCGGTACAGGCCGAATTGAGCATGGACGTGGTGGCGCGGGTGCGCGAGGAACTGGCCGGGCGCGACGATGTTGAAATCGTGCGCGAAGCTTCGCCCTATGCCCATCCCGACTATCCGGACGCGCGGACATTGTCCCCCTTGGTCGCAATCATTCCGAAGGAGGCCGAGGCGCTCTACGCCGACGAGCAGTTCGGTCCCGTGCTGTTCGTGGTGCCCACGGACGACGGCGACGATGCCGTTGCCCAGGCGACGCGGCTCGCGAAAGAGAACGGCACGATCGCCACTTATCTCTATTCGACCGACGAGGACTTCATTGCCCGCTCGACCGACGCTTACGAGGAAGCGGGTGCGAACCTGTCGATCAACCTGCACGGCACGATGTGGATCAACTTCGCGGCCGCTTACAGCGATTATCACGTCACCGGGCTGAACCCGGCCGGCAATGCCTGCCTGGCCGATCTCGCGTTCGCCGCCTCCCGCTTCCGCATCGTCCAGCGGCGCCGCCCCGAATGACCGAGCCGGTCTATATCGCGGGCATTTCCTGCACCCGCCTCGCCAAGCGTCCCGACACCAGCGTCAAGGCGCTGGTGCGCGAGGCGGTGGAGGCTGCGCTGAAAGATGCAGGCGCCGACGTCGGCGATATCGATGCGGCCTGGTTCTCGAACACGCGCCAGCCGATGCTCGAAGGGCAGAACACCGTGCGCGGCCAGATCGCGCTGCGACCGCTCGGCTTCGAAAGCGTACCGGTGGTCAATATCGAGAATGCCTGCGCCAGCGGGTCCTCCGCGCTGATCCAGGCAATGGCTCACCTCAAGGCGGGAATGGCCGATATCGCGCTGGTCGTGGGCGCGGAAAAGATGGTCTTTCCCGATCGCCCCGAAGCGATGGCCGCCGCATTCGAAGGCGGGACGGACATCCACGACATGCCCGCGACCAAGGCCTTCGTCCGTTCCCTGGGCGGCGATGCCGACGATCGGAGCGCGGGCAGCCGAAGCATATTCATGGATCTCTACGCCGCCCAGGCGCGCGCGCACATGGATCGGTTCGGAACGCGCCAGGAAGATTTTGCCGCGATCGCGGCCAAGAACCACACCCACGCCCGGCATAATCCGCGCGCGCAATACCGCGAGCCCATGACTGTCGCGGAAGTGATGGCGGACAAGCCGATCGCGTTTCCCTTCACCCGCTCGATGTGCGCGCCGCTGAGCGACGGTGCGGCGGCAGCGGTGGTGTGCAATGCGGCCGGGCTGAAGCGCCTCGAAAGCGCGAAAGCGCGCGCCGTAACGATCCGCGCGAGCGCTTTGCGAAGCGGGGTCGATCGGGAGACGGACGATTTCGAACAGCACATCGGCCGCCTGACGGCAATTGCCGCCTATCGCGAGGCGGGCGTCGAGCCGCAGGATATCGACTGCGTCGAAGTCCACGATGCGACCGCTTATGCAGAACTGCAGCAGATCGAGAATCTCGGCCTGGCCGAACCGGGAACGGTGGGCGCACGGCTGGCCAGGGGCGATTTCGCCCTGGGCGGCCGCCAGCCGGTCAATGCATCGGGCGGCCTGTTGTCGAAAGGCCATCCGGTCGGTGCGACGGGCATCATCCAGTTGCACGATCTGGCGCTGCAGTTGCGGGGCGAAGCGGGCAGCGGGCAAATCGAAGGCGCGCGTATGGGCCTTGCGGAAAATGGCGGCGGGTTCCTTCGCGGCGAAGAAGCGGCGACCGTCGTGACCATCCTGGAACGCGGCCCCTGGGCTTCCGCGGCCTGACGAGCGGCTTTGCAAGGCGAAACATCATGGGTGACGAGTTGAACCACGAACTGCCACGTCATGGCACGCAGCAATCAGGCCGATCGCAGCTGCCGCCTTCGCTGCGGCTGCCGGTGTTCGCCGCTCCGATGTTCCTCGTGTCCGGGGTCGACCTGGTCGTTGCCGCATGCCGGGCCGGCGTGGTCGGCAGTTTTCCGACCACCAACTGCCGCACGGTCGGCGATCTCGACGTCTGGATGGGTTCGATTGCGGGCGCCCTGGCGGCCGCTGCCAGTGAAACGGCGCAGAGAACGCCAGCGCCCTGGGCCGTCAACCTCATCACCCACAGTAGCAACGCCCGGCTTGCCGAAGATCTGAAGCTCGTCGCCGAATATCGTCCGCCGATCGTCATCACGGCGCTGGGTTCGCCCCGCCCGGTGATGGAGGTGGTCAAAGGTTACGGCGGGATGGTGATCGCCGATGTCGTCAATCTCGCGCTGGCCAGGAAAGCTGCCGATGCCGGCGCCGATGGCCTCGCCTGCATCGCCGCGGGCGCGGGCGGACACACCGGGCAATTGTCGCCGTTCGCTTTCATCGCGACGGTGCGCGAATTCTTCGACGGGCCAATCGTGGTCGGCGGAGCGATTTCCAGCGGCGCAGGCATCGCCGGCGCGATCGCCGCCGGGGCCGATGCGATCTATATGGGCACCCGGTTCATCCCTTCGCGCGAGAGCCTGGCGCCCGAGGCTTACAAGCAGATGATCGTCGATCACGGGACGGGGGATCTCGTGGTCAGCGACGCCATCACCGGAACGGCGGCCTCGTGGCTTCGCCCCAGCCTGGTGGCGAACGGCCTCGATCCCGACGATCTCGGCCGCCCGCCGGGCGAGCGCAATTACGATTCCAGCCAGTCGCCCGCCAAACGGTGGAAGGATACCTGGGCCGCGGGGCAGGGCCTGCAGACCATACGCGCGATCCAGCCCGTGGCCGACATCGTGGCCGAGCTGGAGCAGCAGTACGAAGCTGCCGTGGACCGCTTCGCAACTCTGACCGCAGGACACAGGATCGATCCGCGATGACATCGGGGAGCCTCACCGGCATTCTGCCGCAGTTCGATCTCGACCTCAGCCTCAGCGGGCTGGAAATCGCACGGCGATGGGTCGATGCCGGCCTGGTCGCGGGCTTCGTCGGAACCCTCGGGGTCACGCCGCTGTCGGCCGAGCGGGGACGGATGCGGTTCGCCTGCCGCCCGGGCAGCCACCTGGCCAACTTCACCGGCACGATCCACGGCGGTGTCGCTGCATCGCTGATCGACGTCGCAGGCGCCGGTGCCGCGCTGACCATGATCGACGTGGGCGAAACTTTGCTGACCGTCGATCTTCAGCTGCGCTACCTCGCCCCGATCGGCGAGGACACCGAAACCATCATCGCCGAGGGCCGGGTGCGCCACCACGACCGGCGCCGCGTCGTCGCCGAATCGACGATCTACGTTGAAGACCGCGTGGTCGCGATCGGGAGCGTGGCAGTCATCCGCAAGGTCGGAAAGGCAGGCTGAACCGCCGGAACGGCGCCATCTGCAGCGCATCCGCATAGCCGGGCGTTTCGCAGACATGTTCTGAACGCGCAGGATTCTGCACCGGGGCCGTGGCATCCCCAGAACCGCCGCGGCCAGCCACCTCGCCGCAGTTCTTCGCAATGCACCGCCGCGCCAAGATCCCCATGGGCTGGAGCGGGTGAAGGGAATCGAACCCTCGTCGTCAGCTTGGGAAGCTGCTGCTCTACCATTGAGCTACACCCGCGCTCCGGGAAGGCGCGCATTTGCCTGAAGGTGGCGCGCCGGTCAATCGGGGATAAGCAGCGAATGGCCCGCGCGCACGCATTCGAGCAGCCAGTCGCGCGCGATGCGTACCCGTGGCAGGCCGTGCATGTCGCGATGGGTGACGATCCAGAAGCTGCGCACGATCGCGCGGTCGGGGCAGACGGGCACCAGCCCGGGGGCCTGGTCGCCGATGAAGCACGGGAGCACGCCGATCCCGGCTCCTTCCTCGATCAGGCGGCTTTGCGCGTTGATGCTGGTCGATCGGATATCCGCCGACAGGCCCGCGTGGAAATCGTCGAGATAGTTGAGTTCGGGCGCATAGAGCAGTTCCGGGATATAGCTGACGAGCCGATGGCCGCGCGCGAGGTCGGCCGGCTGCGCGGGAGCCGGGTGCCGGGCAAGGTAATCCGGGCTGGCGTAGAGCCGCAGGCTGTAATCGGCCAGCTTGCGCGCGATGACGGGCCCCGCCTGCGGCCGCGACAGCATGACCGCGAGATCGGCCTCGCGCCGCGACGGGCTGAGGAACCCGCTGCTGGCGACGAGTTCGATCGACAGGTCCGGGTGGCTCCGGGCGAAGGCGGGGAGATAGCGGGTAAGGAAGCGGCTGCCGAACCCCTCCGACACGCTGAGGCGCAAGTTGCCGCCGAGGCCCGAGCGTCGCTGGCGCACGCTGTCGATCGATCGCACCGCGCGCGCCATCGCCTCGGCCTTGGCCAGCAGGCCCTCCCCGGCCTTGGTCAGCGTCTGCCCTTCGCGCGTGCGTTCGAACAGCGGGGTTTCGAGCTGCCGTTCCAGCCGCCGCAGCCGGCGGCCGAGCGTGGTCGGGTCGAGCCGCAGCGTCCGCGCGGCGCGCGCGATCTGCCCCGCCTCGGCCACGGCGAGGAACACGCGCAGGTCGTTCCAGTTGATATCCTGCATCCCTGCAGCCTCTACCTGCAGGATTGAAGGTTGTCTGCCCGCTTGCAATCGGCACGATCCGCGCCAGATCGAGCAGCAGCCATAGCCCGGAAGGAGAGACAGCCATGCGCCAGGTGGATCATTTCGTAGTCGGGGGCGCCGGCGGCGGCTCGGGGCGCAAGCACCAGGTCTGGAACCCCTCGACCGGCGAGGTCCAGGCCGAGGTCGCGCTGGGCGATGCCGCGCTGCTCGACCGGGCGGTCGCGGCGGCCAGGGACGTCCAGCCCGGCTGGGCCATGACCAATCCGCAGAAGCGCGCGCGCGTCATGTTCCGTTTCAAGGAACTGATCGAGGCCAACATGCAGGACCTGGCCGAGATGCTTTCCAGCGAACACGGCAAGGTGGTCGACGATGCCAAGGGCGACGTGCAGCGCGGGCTGGAGGTGATCGAATACGCCTGCGGCATCCCGCAGGTGCTGAAAGGCGAATACACGATCGGCGCGGGCCCGGGCATCGATGTCTATTCGATGCGCCAGCCGCTGGGCATCGGGGCCGGGATCACCCCGTTCAATTTCCCCGCGATGATCCCGATGTGGATGTTCGGCATGGCGATCGCGGCGGGCAATGCCTTCATCCTCAAGCCGAGCGAGCGCGACCCGAGCGTGCCGGTCCGCCTGGCCGAGCTGTTCCTGGAGGCCGGCGCGCCCGAAGGGCTGCTGCAGGTCGTCCACGGCGACAAGGAAATGGTCGACGCGATCCTCGACCATCCCGACATCGCCGGGGTCAGCTTCGTCGGCTCCAGCGACATCGCGCACTATGTCTACAGGCGCGGGGTCGAGAACGGGAAGCGGGTCCAGGCCATGGGCGGGGCGAAGAACCACGGCATCGTCATGCCCGACGCGGACCTCGACCAGGTGGTCAACGACCTCGCCGGCGCCGCCTTCGGGTCGGCGGGGGAGCGCTGCATGGCGCTGCCGGTCGTCGTGCCCGTGGGCGAGGACACGGCCGATCGCCTGCGCGAGAAGCTGGTCCCCGCGATCGAGGGGCTGCGCGTGGGGGTATCGAACGATCCCGACGCGCATTACGGCCCGGTCGTCACCCCCGAGCACAAGGCCCGGATCGAACAGTGGATCGACACGGCCGAACGCGAAGGCGCCGAAGTCGTCGTCGACGGGCGCGGCTTCTCGCTGCAGGGCCACGAGAACGGGTTCTTCGTCGGGCCGACGCTGCTCGACCGGGTCACCCCGAAGATGGAATCCTACCAGGAGGAGATCTTCGGCCCCGTGCTGCAGATCGTGCGCGCGCACGATTTCGAGGAAGCGCTGCGCCTGCCGAGCGAACACCAGTATGGCAACGGCGTCGCCATCTTCACCCGCAACGGCCACGCGGCGCGCGAATTCGCCGCGCGGGTAAACGTCGGCATGGTGGGGATCAACGTGCCGATCCCCGTTCCCGTCAGCTACCATTCCTTCGGCGGCTGGAAGCGCAGCGCCTTTGGCGATACCAACCAGTACGGCACCGAAGGCCTGAAGTTCTGGACGAAGGTGAAGACGGTCACCCAGCGCTGGCCCGACGGCGGGGGCGACGGATCGAACGCCTTCGTGATCCCGACGATGGGCTGACGGGCCGGCCAGCCGGCGCGATGGGCACCGGCCGAACAGCGAAGACAGGAGAATTCGATGCGATCGATTCCATTCCTTGCGGCCCTGCCCGCCCTGGCGCTCGCCGCCTGCGGCAACCCCGCGGACGAAGGCGAAGCGCCAGCGGCTTCCGAAGAAGCAATGCCCGTCGAACCCGATGGCGGGATAGGCGACGGCGCCGCCCCGCTCGATGCGGCCGGCGGCACCGGCATCCCCGCCGCGCTGCACGGCCGCTGGGGCCTGGTCGCGGCCGACTGCACCTCGACCCGCGGCGATGCCAAGGGGCTGATCGAGATCGATGACCGGTCGGTCACCTTCTACGAATCGCGAGCCACGCTGGACGAGGTGGCGGAGCGGGACGCCGATTCCATTCGCGCCACCTTCGACTTTACCGGCGAGGGAATGGAATGGACCCGCGACATGGCGCTCGCTTCCGCCGGGGGCGGCGCCGAACTGGTCCGCACCGAATATGGCGAAGGCGCGATGCCCGAACCCCTGCGGTACACCCAATGCCCGAGCGAAGGAGACGCATGATGTCGAAATTCTACCCCCTCGCCGCCCTGGCCCCGGCCGCGGCGCTTGCCGCCTGCGCGACCCCCGGCGACCCCGGCAGCGCCCCCGGGACCTGCGACGCCGATGCCGCGAGCGGGTTCGTCGGCCAGAAGGCGACGGGCCGGGTCGGCACGCAGATCGTCGAGGCGACCGGCGCCCGCGAGCTTCGCTGGGGCCCGCCCGGCGCCGCCTTCACGATGGATTTCCGGCCGGACCGGGTCAACGTGATGTACGACGAGGCGATGACGATCACCGACGTCACCTGCGGCTGACGCAGTTTCGAACCGGGGCGCTGCGGCCCGGCCGGCGATCCGGCCGGTGCCGCGCCGCCCCTTCTTCCCCAGCCGCGGCCGCCCCCGGGCGCCGCGCAGCCAGAGCCTGCCAATGACCGGACAATTCCAGCTGACCGACGACCAGCTCGCCATCCAGGAGATGGCGCAGCGCTTCACCGCGGACAATATCACGCCTTTCGCGGCGGAGTGGGACGAGAACCACCACTTCCCGCGCGACGTGATCCAGAAAACGGGGGAACTGGGCTTCGGCGCGATCTACGTCTCGGAAGAAAGCGGCGGAATCGCGCTCGGCCGGCTGGAGGCCGCGCTGATCATGGAAGCCATGGCCTATGGCTGCCCGGCGACGAGCGCCTATGTCTCGATCCACAACATGGCGACCTGGATGATCGACCGCTTCGGCGGGCAGGCGGTGAAGGAAAAGTACCTGCCGCAGCTGGTGACGATGGAGAAGATCGCCAGCTATGCCCTGACCGAGCCGGGCAGCGGTTCGGATGCCGCGGGCCTCAAGACCACGGCGCGCCGCGATGGCGACGACTACGTGCTCAACGGTACCAAGCAGTTCATTTCGGGCGGCGGGTTCAACGACGTCTACGTCGTCATGGTCCGCACTGGGGAGCACAAGACCAGGGGCATTACCTGCCTGGTGGTGGAAAAGGACACCCCCGGCGTCAGCTTCGGCAAACCGGAAAAGAAGCTCGGCTGGAACGCCAGCCCCACGGCGCAGGTCGTCTTCGAGGACGCGCGGATCCCCGTGGCCAACCGGGTCGGCGACGAGGGCGAGGGGTTCCGCTTCGCGATGATGGGCCTCGACGGCGGGCGGCTCAACATCGGCGCCTGCTCGCTCGGCGGGGCGCAGCGCTGTCTTGACGAGGCGGTGAACTACACCCGGGAACGCCAGCAGTTCGGCCAGCCGATCGCCGATTTCCAGAACACCCAGTTCATGCTCGCCGACATGGCGACCGAGCTGGAGGCGGCACGCGCGCTGCTCTACCTCGCGGCGGCCAAGGTGACCGACAACGCGCCCGACAAGAGCAAGTTTTCCGCCATGGCGAAACGGCTCGCGACCGACAGCGGCAGCAATGTCGTCAACAACGCGCTGCAGCTCTTCGGCGGCTATGGCTACCTGAAGGAATACCCGATCGAGCGTTTCTGGCGCGACCTGCGCGTCCATTCGATCCTCGAAGGGACCAACCAGGTCATGCGCATGATCGTGGGGCGGGACCTGCTGCGCCAGTAACCGCGACCCGCGGCAACATGAGAAATCCAATGACCGAGAACCTCAACATCCACGCGCATGGCCGCACCGGCCATCTCTCGCTCAACCGGCCCAAGGCGCTGCATGCGCTGACGCTCGACATGTGCCACGCGATGAGCGCGGCGCTGGCCGAATGGGCCGGCGACGATGCGATCGAGGCGGTGATCCTCGACCATGCCGAAGGGCGCGGCTTCTGCGCGGGTGGCGACATCAACCTGCTGCGCCATTCCGCGCTGAACGACGGCGGGAAAAGCGGCCGCGAATTCTTCCACGACGAATACCGGCTCAACCACCAGATGTTCGAATATGCCAAGCCGATCGTCGCCTTCATGGACGGCATCACGATGGGCGGCGGCGTGGGCATCGCGCTGCCGTGCAAGTATCGCGTCGCGACCGAGAACACGCGCTTCGCTATGCCCGAAAGCGGCATCGGCCTGTTCCCCGACGTCGGCGGCGGCTGGCACCTCTCGCGCCTCGGCGGGCGGCTGGGCCAGTTCCTCGCGCTCACCGGCGCGCGGCTCGACGGGGCCGAATGCGTCTGGGCGGGCATTGCCACGCATTACCTGCCGGCCGAGAAACTCGCCGAGGCGAAAGCGCGCATCATCGAGCATCCCGACCGGATCGGCGGCATCCTGTCCGAACTTTCGACCACCCCGCCGCCCGCGCGGCTGGAAGAGAATGCCGCGCTGATCAAGAAACACTTCGCCTCGGACCGCTACGAGGACATCCTCGCCAGCCTCGAAGCGGACGACGGCGAATGGGCGGCCAAGGAGCTTGCCACGCTGCGCGGCAAGAGCCCGCAGACCTGCAAGGTCGCGCTGCGCCAGTTGAGCGAGAGTGAAAAGCTCGAGAGCTTCGCCGACAACATGCGCATGGAATACCGCATCGCCAGCCGCGTGCTGACCCGCCCCGATTTTGCCGAGGGCGTGCGCGCGGTGATCGTCGACAAGACGAACGACCCGCAATGGAACCCGGCACGCCCGGAGGACGTGAGCGAGGAACTGCTCGACAGCATTTTCGCCCCGCTCCCCGAGAGCGAGGAGTGGACACCGCTGCAATAGCCACATCGCCGTGCTGAACGCGTTTTCGGCATCGCCCCATGCGGGGGCGGCGAAGATAGAAGCATCGACCCGCTAGCGGGTTCAGGACGACCGAACTGGAGATAGCCGCATGGCCGACTACGAAACCATCACCGTCGAACAGCGCCCGGAAGCGAACGGGGCGGTCACGCTGATAACGCTCGACCGCCCCAAGGCGCTCAACGCGCTGAACAGCAAGGTGCTCGAAGAACTGATCGACGCCTTCGCCGCCTACGAGGCGGACCGGGGACAGCTCTGCGCGGTCCTGACCGGGTCGGGCGACAAGGCCTTCGCCGCGGGCGCCGACATCAAGGAAATGAGCGAGAAGGCCGCGGCCGATTTCTATCTGGAGGATTTCTTCAGCCCCTGGACCAGCGAGATCGTGAAGAAGACGCGCAAGCCGTGGATCGCGGCGGTCAACGGCTTCGCGCTGGGCGGCGGTTGCGAGCTGGCGATGATGGCCGATTTCATCATCGCGAGCGAGAACGCCAAGTTCGGCCAGCCCGAGATCAAGCTGGGCGTCGCGCCGGGCATGGGCGGTTCGCAGCGCCTGACCAGGGCGGTGGGCAAGTCGAAGGCGATGGAAATGTGCCTCACCGGCCGGATGATGGACGCCGAAGAAGCCGAACGCAGCAACCTGGTCGCGCGCGTCGTGCCGCACGAGAGCCTGCTCGACGAGGCACTGAAGACCGCCGCGCAGATCGCCTCCATGCCGCCGATGGCCGCGATCGCGAACAAGGAAATGGTCAACGCCGCGTTCGAAACCAGCCTCGACCAGGGCCTCGTCATCGAACGCCGCATCTTCCAGATCCTCGCCGCGAGCGAGGACAAGAAGGAAGGCATGGCCGCCTTCGTCGAAAAGCGCGAGGGCAAGTGGAAGGGGCGGTAGCTTCGCCGGGCCCAGCGCTTTCCTACGCGGCGGGGCAGCTGATAGGTCCGGCACCGGCCGGGCGATAGTGAAAGGACCTGCGGTAACGGCTCGGGTGTAACCTTGGCGAATATGCGCTCCAGATCAATGGCTTGTGGGGCACAATCTGGGTGACGCCCTGTCACCTTCGTCAACCGCCCGAAAACGATCCGCAGCAGTTTGCGAAGAGGATGAGAACATGAAAATCGCCTTCATCGGCCTCGGCAACATGGGCGGCGGGATGGCCGCGAACCTCGTGAAGGCGGGGCACGAGGTGAACGCCTTCGACTTGTCGGAAGAGGCGCTGGCGACGGCCGGCGACAACGGCTGCACGACATTCACCGATGCCGCCGAGGCCGTCCGCGGCGTCGAAGGCGTGGTGACGATGCTGCCCAACGGCGCGATCGTGAAATCGGTCTATACCGACAGCGTGATCGGCAAGGCCCCCGAAGGCGCGGTGCTGCTCGATTGCTCGACCATCGATGTCGCCACCGCCAAGGAGATTAACGCCAAGGCCGAAGCGGCCGGATACGACATGGTCGATGCCCCCGTCTCGGGCGGGATCGCGGCGGCGAATGGCGGGACGCTGACTTTCATGGTCGGCGGCACCGAGAAGGCCTTCGCGCGCGCCGAAGAGGTGCTGAACGCGATGGGCAAGGCCGTGATCCACGCGGGCGACGCAGGCGCCGGCCAGACCGCCAAGATCTGCAACAACATGCTGCTCGCCATTTCGATGATCGGCACGGCAGAGGCGATGAGAATGGCCGAGAAGCTCGGCCTCGACCCGCAGAAGTTCTACGAGATCAGCTCGCAGTCCTCGGGCTATTGCTGGTCCTTGAATGCCTATACCCCCCTGCCCGGCGTCGGCGTCGAAAGCCCGGCCGACAAGGGCTACCAGGGCGGCTTCGCCACTGGCCTGATGCTCAAGGATCTGAAGCTGGCGATGGAGGCGGCGCAAACCGCCGATGCCTCGACCCCGCTGGGCCGCCATGCGAAGGAGCTCTACGAGCAGTTCGCCGAGGACAATGCCGGGCTCGACTTCAGCGCGATCATCAAGTCGCTCTGATCTCGTCCAGCACCCGCGCGAGCCATTCGCGCGGGGCCTTGCGGCGGCCGATATCGGCGACGAATTCCTGCCCGCGCGCGACGCTTTTCAGGCGGCCTGCGCGCAACCAGCGATCGGCGCGGTCGTGATAGCTGAGCCCCCCGCGGCGGAGCCAGCCCGGCCGCTGCCAGAGCGAAGGCGGGCCTTCGGGAACGGTCAATCGCAGCGCGTCGCCGGCCCGCCCCGCCACCTGCCCCGGGCCGCAGTAGACCGTGTCGTTCGTCGCGCTCATGCCGATCGCGTGGGGGTGATCGTGGCGGAGCAGCGCATCCCGCCGCTCCGGCGCGCAATCGGCGAGGGCGACGACCTCCTCCACCGCGAGATAGCCGAAGATGCGGTGGTGCGGCTCGCCCGTGCGCTCGTCCCGAAACAGGCCGAAGAACAGGAACACGTCGCCCGGCCCCACCCCGCGGTTGGCCAGGTGGGTCTGGGCGGCGCCGCATTGTCCGAACAGGCAGGTGCCGCCGGGCAGAAACATCGGGTCGTGGTGACAGCGATCCCCGGCCCCGAGGCGCCCCCGGCTGGCGCGGCGCACGTGCTCGCCCAACCCCAGCGCGCCATAGGTCGTGCGCGACGGCCCGCCGGCCGGGATCGGCAGGCTGACCGGGCGGCCATCGACGATAGGCGAAGCGCCGCCACCCGCCGCGCTGTCGAACCCCTTGCGGCTGAAGATCACGCGCATTCGCCGCCCCTGCCGCGCGGCGCGCAGGCTGGCAAGGGTTGCCAATCCGGCCCATGGGTCTAGGGAGCGGGGCGTGACCGTCACTGCACTCATCATGGCCGGCAAGCGTTCCGGCGTTCTCGATCCCCTGGCCGCGCGGGCCGGCGTCGCGCAGAAATGCGTCGTGCCGGTGGGCGGGAAGCCGATGATCGAACATGTGGTGGAGGCGGTATCTGCCTGCCCGCAAGTCGGCGAAATCCGCATCGTCGCGCACGAGCCGGACGAGATCGCCGCCATTCCGCTGGTCGCGAAGCTGGTGGACGACGGGCGGCTGGCCTTCCGGCCCGGCGCCTTCAACCTGGTCGACAGCGTGTTCTCGGGCGCGGAGGATGCGCGGTTCCCGCTCCTTATCACCACTGCCGACAACTGCCTCGTCACCCCCGAAGGCTACAGCGAGTTCATCGAGAAGGCCCTGGCAGAAGATGCCGGTGCCGCCGCGGCGCTCGCGCGCAAGGAAGACGTCCAGGCGGCGGACCCGGAAGGGCAATCGCGCTTCTACCAGTTTTCCGATGGCAGCTATTCCAACTGCAACACCTACTGGATCGGCGGCGAGCGCGCGCTTTCGGCGGCCGAGATCATGCGGGGCGGCGGGCAGTTCGTGAAATATCCGCGCCGGATCGCCAAGGCTTTCGGCGTGCTCAACCTCGTTCGCTTCTACCTTGGCTGGGGCTCGAAGGAGAAGCTCTTCGCGCAGGTATCGCGCCGGTTCGGCTTCAAGCTGGTCCCCATCGTCCTCTCGCGCGGGGAATACGCGGTGGACGTGGACAACGAACGGACGTTCGAAGTGACCGAACGCCTGCTGGCCAAGCGGGAGGCGGCGGCGGGTTGACGCCGCCGTAACGGGCCATGCGTCGGCTGTTGCGCAATATCGGCTGGCTGCTGAGCGGCCGCGCGGTCAATGCCGTGCTCAGCCTCGTCTATCTCGCCCTGGCCACGCGCACGCTGGGGATGGAGGCATTCGGCTATTTCGCGCTGATCATCGCGATCGGGCAGACCGTCACCGGTCTGGCCAACTTCCAGACCTGGCAGTTCGTCGTCCGCTGGGGCAGCGAGCCGCGCGGCGCGGGCGAGGCGACCGGTTTCGCGATCGCGCTCGACATGCTCAGCGTCGTGATCGGCACCGCGATCGCGGCCGCGCTGGTCTGGAGCGCGCAGCACTGGCTGCCCTTGCCCGGCGATCTCCTGTGGGTGGCGTTCGGGTACTGCATCGTCTCGCTGCTTTCGATGCGATCGACCCCGACCGGGCTATTGCGCCTGCGCTTCCAGTTCGGCCGCGCCACCGCGGCGGAGGCGGTGCAGCCGATGATCCGCGCGCTCGGGGCGATCCTGGCCGCGCTGTTCATGCCGAGTGTGCTGGGCTTCATCCTCGCCTGGGCGGCGGCGGAAGTGGCCGTGGCCCTGGCGCTGTGGGCGGCGGCGGCCTGGCGCGAGAAGATCGATTTCTCGCAGATCAGCCTCTGGCGCCTCCCCCGCGAGCACCCGGGCGCCTGGCGCTTCGTGTGGTCGACCAACATGTCGGGCAGCCTGACGGTCGGCGGCAAGCAGGTGATGATCCTGCTGGTCGGCGCGATCGGGGGCGAGGCCTTCGCGGGCGGGTTCCGCGTCGCCTCGCAACTGGGCCAGGCGCTGGTGCAACTGGCGCAGACGGTGTCGAAGGCGATCTATCCCGAGCTGGTCCACGCGCAGGACGAGGCGCACGACATGGCCCGCCGCATGGCCAATATCGCGCTGATCGGCGGCGCGCTGGCCGTGCTCTTCGCGCTGGTCTTCGGCCGCTGGGGGCTGGAGGCGATCGCGGGGCCGGAATTCGGCGTCGTCTACTGGGCCATGGTGATCCTGGCCATTGCCGGCGCGATCGAACTGGTCGGCGCGAGCCTGGAATCGCTGCTCGTCTCGGCCGGCCGCGCAGGCACCGCCTTCCTGGTGCGCGCGGTGCCCACGGTACTGGCCCTGCTGCTGCTGGAAACGGCGATGGGCTGGAACGGGTTGAAAGGGGCGGCCTTCACCGTGCTCGGCTCCAGCGCGCTGGCCGTGATCGGGTTCTGGGTCGCGATCATCTCGCTCCAGCAGATCAAGATCACGGTCGAGCGCAAGAGCGACGGGATCGGCTAGCCGCGCGGGCAGGGCGGCGCCCCGGCAGGATCAGTCCCCTTTCGCCCCTTGCCACGCGAGGACCGGCTTGCGCGCGGCCTGCGTCTCGTCCAGCCGCCGGCGCGGGGCATAGTAGGGCGCCTGCTTCATCGCGCCGTCGCCTGCCCTCGCCCGTTCGGCCACGCTGCGGAAAGCCTCGATGAACTGGTCGAGGCCGGCCTTGCTCTCGGTTTCGGTCGGTTCGATCAGCATGGCCCCGTGGACGACGAGCGGGAAATACATCGTCATCGGATGATAGCCCTCGTCGATCAGCGACTTGGCGAGGTCGAGCGTCGAAAGCCCTTCGGCGAAACCGCCATCGCCGAACAGCGCCTCGTGCATGCAGGGCCCGCTGTCGCCGAACGGCGCATCGAGCAGGTCATCCAGGCTGCGCAGGATGTAGTTGGCGTTGAGAACCGCGTCTTCCGCCACTTGCGCGAGCCCGTCGGCCCCGTGGCTGAGAATGTAGGCCAGCGCGCGGGTGAACATGCCCATCTGGCCGTGGAAGGCCGTCATCCGGCCGAAGGCGCTGGTATGGTCGAACTCGGCCGCGTTCTCTTCCTCCACCAGGTGCACGACCCCGTCGGCCGTGCGCGCGGTGAACGGCAACGGTCCGTACGGCGAAAGCGCCTGTGACAGGACGACCGGGCCCGAACCCGGCCCGCCGCCGCCATGGGGGGTGGAAAACGTCTTGTGCAGGTTGATGTGCATGGCATCGACGCCGAGGTCGCCCGGCCGCACCTTGCCCACGATCGCGTTGAAATTCGCCCCGTCGCAATAGACGAAGCCGCCCGCGGCGTGGACCGCATCGGAAATCGCCTTCATGTCGCGTTCGAACAGGCCGCAGGTGTTCGGATTGGTGATCATCACCCCGGCGACATCCGGGCCGAGCCGCGCCTTCAGCGCTTCCAGGTCCACCCGGCCATCGGCATTGGCGGGAATGTTCTCCACCCGGTAACCGGCGAAGGCGGCCGTGGCCGGGTTGGTCCCGTGCGCGCTTTCGGGCACCAGGATCACTTCGCGCGCGTCGCCGCGCGCCTCCAGCGCGGCGCGGATGCACAGGATGCCGCAAAGCTCTCCGTGCGCGCCTGCCTTCGGGCTCATCGCCACGCCGTGCATCCCGGTCAGCTCGATCAGCCAGTGGGCCAGCTCGTTGATCACTTCCAGCGCGCCGCGCACCGTCGATACCGGCTGGAGCGGGTGGACGTCGGCAAAGCCGGGCATGCGCGCGACTTTCTCGTTGAGGCGCGGGTTGTGCTTCATCGTGCACGAGCCGAGCGGGAAGAGGCCGAGGTCGATCGCGTAGTTCTGCCGGCTGAGCCGGGTGTAGTGCCGCACGGTCTCCGGCTCCGAAAGGCCCGGCAGGCCGATCGGGTCGCGCCGCTCCATCCCGCCGAGCCGGTTCGGTCCGCCCGGCGCGATCTCGGGCAGGTCGACGCCGGTCGTTTCGGCATGGCCGATCTCGAAGATCAGCGGCTCTTCCAGCATCAGCGCGCGGTTGCCGGTGGCCGTGGCCGGGCCTTCGTGCATGCCGTCGGCGGCAGCGGTCATCTCGGGCTTCCAGCCGGACTTGTTCGGGGCGTTCATGCCAGCGCCTCCTGCAGGGCGGAGGCCAGCGTCTCGATGTCCTCGCGCGTTGTGGTTTCGGTGACCGCGACCAGGAGCCCGTCTTCCAGGGCATCGACCCCTGGGAAGAGCCGGCCCAGCGAGACGCCGGCCAGCACCCCGTCGTCGGCCAGGCGGCGCACGACCTGGCGGGCGTCGGTGCCCAGCCGCAGGGTGAATTCGTTGAAGAAGCTGTCGTTCAGCAGCTCCACGCCGGGGATCTGCGCCAGCCTGTCGGCCGCCTCGCAAGCCAGCGAATGGTTGCACGCGGCCAGGCGGCGCAGCCCTTCCTCGCCCAGCAGGGTCATGTGCACGCTGAAGGCCAGCGCGCAGAGCCCGCTGTTGGTGCAGATGTTGCTGGTCGCCTTCTCCCGGCGGATATGCTGTTCGCGGGTGGAGAGGGTCAGGACGAACCCGCGCTTCCCCTCCGCATCGACGGTCTCGCCGCACAGCCGCCCCGGCATCTGGCGCACGTGCCTGGCATCGCGCACCGCGAACAGGCCGAGATAGGGGCCGCCGAACTGCAGCCCCACGCCGATCGCCTGCCCTTCGCCGACGACGATATCCGCGCCCAGTTCGCCCGGTGCCTCGATCGCCCCCAGGGCCACCGGCTCGGTATTGACCGCGACCAGCAGCGCGCCCCTGGCATGGGCCGCCTCGGCAATCGCGGCGAGATCGGGAATACGGCCGAGGATGTCGGGGTATTGCACGACCACGCACGAGGTTTCGTCGTCGATCCGGGCAATCAGCCCCTCGTTGTCGGGCGTGCCCTGGAGCGAGGGGAGCGCATCGGCGATCTCGTCGTCGGTGAACTTGGCCATCGTGCGCACGACTTCGGCATAGTGCGGGTGCAGCGCGCCGGAGAGCACGACCCGCTTGCGCCGGGTGACCCGTCCCGCCATCGCGACCGCTTCCCAGCAGGCGGTCGAGCCGTCGTACATCGAGGCATTGGCCACCGCGCAGCCGTAAAGCCGCGCGACCTGCGTCTGGAACTCGAACAGCATCTGCAGCGTGCCCTGCGCGATTTCCGGCTGGTAGGGCGTATAGGCAGTCAGGAACTCGCCGCGCTGGATCACGTGGTCCACGCTGGCCGGGACATGGTGGCGATAGGCGCCCGCCCCCAGGAAGAACGGCGCATCGCCGGCCGCGAGGTTCCTGCGCGAGAGGCGCTGCATGTGCCGTTCCACCGCCATTTCGCCGGCGTGGAGCGGCAGGCCCCCGATCGGCCCCGACAGGCGGGCCTCTTCCGGCACGTCGACGAAGAGATCGTCGATCGAAGAAACGCCGATTCGGTCGAGCATCGCCGATCGATCGGCCTGGGTCAGGGGTAAGTAACGCATAGTCCTGCTTTCCTGCGCCCCGCGGCGGCGGGGGTTTCCTGTCGCGTTCAAAGACCGTCGACGAAGCTCTTGTAGGCGGCAGCGTCCATCAGCCCTTCGAGCTGCGCCTTGTCGGCGATGGTCAACTTGAAGAACCAGCCGTCTTCCTCGGGGCTGGAGTTGACGAGCGCCGGATCGCCGTCGAGCGAATCGTTGATCTCGGTCACTTCGCCGCTGATCGGGGCGTAGACGTCGCTCGCCGCCTTGACGCTTTCGACGACCGCCGCGTCCTTCTCCTTTTCCACCGGGCTACCGACCGCGGGCAGTTCGACGAACACGATATCGCCCAGCTGACCTTGCGCGTAATCGGTGATGCCGACCGTGGCGGTATCTCCCTCGACGTCGATCCATTCGTGTTCTTCGGTGAAATATCGGGCCATCATTTGTCTCCGCGGTAGTACTTGTGGGGAACGAACGGCATCGCCGTAACGCGCGCCGGCAGCCGCTTGCCCCGGACTTCGATTTCCAGTTCGGTGCCCTGCGCGGCGCGTTCGCGCGCGACGTAGGCCATGGCGACCGGGTGGCCGAGCGTGGGCGAGAACCCGCCGCTGGTCACCTCGCCCACCGGGATCTCGCCCGCGAAGACGCGGGCCCCCTCGCGCGCAGGAAGCCGGCCTTCCAGCGCCAGCCCGACGCGCAGGCGATCGGTTCCGTCCTCGAGCAGGCGGAGCACCCGTTCGGCGCCGGGGAAGCCGCCTTCGGCCCGGCGGCGCTTGCCGATCGCGAAGGCCAGGCCGGCGCTGACCGGGTCGGTCTCGGGCGAAAGGTCGTGGCCGTAGAGGGGAAGGCCCGCTTCCAGCCGCAGCGAATCGCGCGCCCCCAGCCCGATCGGCTTGATCTCGATCTCGGCGCAGAGCCGGCCGGCCAGCGTCTCGGCATGTTCGGCCGGAAGCGACAGCTCGAAGCCGTCTTCGCCGGTATAGCCCGAGCGGCTGATGCCGATATCGATGTCGCCGAAGCCGAAGCGCGTGCCCTGCATGAACTTCAGATCGCCCATCGCATCGCGAAACACTCGGCGCAGCGCGGTTTCCGCCTCCGGCCCCTGGACCGCCAGCAGGGCCTGGTCTTCCAGGTGGGTGAGGGTGATCTCGTCGGGCAGGTGCTCGCGCAAGTGGGCGATATCGTCCCACTTGGTCGCGCCGTTGACGACCAGGTAATAGGTCGGCTCGCCCCCTTCGGCGGTAACGTTGGTCACCATCAGGTCGTCGAGGATGCCGCCGTTCCCGTCCAGCAGCAGCGAATAGCGCAGGCGCCCGGGCTTCAGAGCGGCGATGTCGCCGGGCAGCAAGGCTTCGAGCGCATCGGCCGCCCCCTCGCCGCTGACGAGGAGCTGGCCCATGTGGCTGACATCGAACAGGCCGGCATGGCTGCGGGTCCATTCGTGTTCGGCCACGATCCCTTCGTACTGGATCGGCATCTCGTAACCCGCGAAAGGCACCATGCGTGCGCCCTGTGCCCTGTGCCAGGCATCGAGCGGCAGCTTCGCCGGATCGGTATGGTCTTCGGATTCGCTCATCTCTTGTCCCGACTGGCGTGACGACGCTTCGCCGCGAAGCGCCCTTTCACCTGCCCCCTCTGTCGGGAAACCTGAGAGCTTGGCCGGCGCGCCGGCTTACACCTTCGGTGGCCCTGCCGGGGCAGGGCGCTTTCCAGAGTGTCGTCCGGCGCGCGGTCCGGGTGCCTGAGAGTTTCCGGGGCGGTTGCTCCTTCGGCGTCGCGGACCGGCCGGCCCGCGAACTCTCCCGCGCGACGTTACCGGGGAATCGCTCCCCCGGTCGACGGATCATTCCCTGCGCGATCCCGGCGCCACGGTCAATCGAGATTGGGCCGCAGCCAGCGTTCGGCGGTGGACAGATCGACCCCGCGGCGCGCGGCATAGTCTTCCAGCTGGTCGCGCCCGATCCGGGCGACCCCGAAATACTGCGCCTCCGGGTGGCCGAAATAGAACCCGCTGACGGCGGCCGTGGGCCACATGGCGAAGCTCTCCGTCAGCTCCAGCCCCGCATTGGCCGGCGCGTCGAGCAGGTCGAACAGGATCGGTTTCAGGCTGTGATCGGGGCAGGCGGGATAGCCGGGCGCGGGCCGGATGCCGCGATACTCTTCCTTGATCAGCGCCTCGTTGGTCAGCTGCTCGCCCGGGGCATAGCCCCACAACTCGGTCCGCACGTGCTGGTGCAGCCGTTCGGCGAACGCTTCGGCAAGCCGGTCGGCCAGGGCCTTGAGCAGGATGTCGGAGTAATCGTCCTTCTCCTCGCGGAAGCGCGCGGAATAGGGGTCGATCCCGTGGATGCCGACCGCGAAGCCGCCGATCCAGTCGCCGGCCGGATCGATGAAGTCGGCCAGGCACATGTTGGCCCGGTCGCGCGACTTCTTCACCTGCTGGCGCAGGAACGGCAGGACGACGTGCCGCTCCCCGTCGCCGAGGTGCACGGTCACGTCGTCGCCGTCGCGCGCGCAGGGCCACAGCCCGGCGACGCCGCGCGCCGTCAGCCACTTTTCCTCCACGATCCGCTCCAGGAGGCGGTCGGCGTCTTCCTTCAGGCTGCGCGCGGTTTCGCCGACGACCTCGTCGTTCATGATCGACGGCCAGGTGCCGTGCAGTTCCCACGATCGGAAGAACGGCGTCCAGTCGATATATTCGCGCAGGTCCGCCAGCGGCCAGTCGTCGAAGACGTGCAGCCCCGGCATCTCGGGCGGCGCCGGCTTGTCGCTGAGATAGGCGTCGTAGAAATTGGCCCGCGCCTCCTCCAGGCTCAGCAGGACGCTCTTGTTCTTTCCCTCGCGCGCATCGCGCACTTTCGCGTAGTCGGCGGCGGTATCGCCGACGAAGGCATCGCGCTGGGTGTCCGACAGCAGCCGGCTGGCGACGCCGACCGCGCGGCTGGCGTCGAGCACGTGGATCACCGGCCCATCGTAGGCCGGGTCGATCCGCAGCGCGGTATGGACCTTGCTGGTCGTCGCGCCGCCGATCAGCAGCGGGATCGACATGCCGGCGGCCTGCATTTCCTCCGCCACGGTCACCATCTCGTCCAGCGAGGGTGTGATCAGGCCCGACAGCCCGATCATGTCCGCCTGGTTGTCGTTCGCGCTTTCGAGGATCTTCGCCCAGGGGACCATTACGCCCAGGTCGATCACCTCGTAGCCGTTGCACTGGAGGACGACGCCGACGATGTTCTTGCCGATATCGTGCACGTCCCCCTTTACCGTGGCCATGACGATCGTGCCCTTGGCCCGGGCGCCTTCGGCTTTCTCGGCCTCGATATAGGGGATCAGGTGGGCGACGGCCTTCTTCATCACGCGGGCGGACTTCACCACCTGCGGCAGGAACATCTTGCCGCTTCCGAACAGGTCGCCGACGACGTTCATCCCGTCCATCAGCGGGCCTTCGATCACCTCGATCGGGCGGCCCCCGGCCTCGGCGCAGGCGAGCCGGGCTTCCTCGGTATCCTCCACCACGTGGGCGTCGATACCCTTGACCAGCGCGTGTTCGAGCCGCCGCTCGACCGGCCAGCCGCGCCATTCCTGCGCCGCCTTCTCGGCCTTCGCGTCCTTGCCCTTGTAGCTTTCGGCGAGCGCGATCAGCCGCTCGGTCGCGTCCGGCCGCCGCATCAGGATCACGTCCTCGCAGGCCTCGCGCAGCTGCGGATCGATCGCGTCGTAGACGTCGAGCTGCCCCGCGTTGACGATCGCCATGTCCATCCCGGCGGGAATCGCGTGATAGAGGAAGACCGAGTGCATCGCCCGGCGCACGGTCTCGTTGCCGCGGAAGCTGAACGAAAGGTTCGACAGTCCCCCGCTGACATGGACATGCGGGCAGGCGGCCTTGATCGCGCGCGTGGCCTCAAGAAAATCGAGCGCGTAGCGGTCGTGCTCCTCGATCCCGGTCGCGACCGCGAAGACGTTGGGATCGAAGATGATGTCTTCCGGCGGGAAGCCGATCCCCGTCAGCAGGTCGTAGGCGCGGGTGCAGATCTCGACCTTGCGTTCCCGGGTATCGGCCTGGCCGACCTCGTCGAAGGCCATGACCACGACGGCAGCCCCGTAGTCGAGGCACAGGCGCGCCTGTTCGAGGAACTGCGCCTCGCCTTCCTTCATGCTGATCGAATTGACGATCGGCTTGCCCGAAACGCACTTGAGCCCGGCCTCGATCACCTCCCACTTGGAACTGTCGATCATCACCGGCACCCGCGCGATGTCGGGTTCGGCCGCGATCAGCTTGAGGAAGGTGGTCATCGCCTCGACCGCGTCGAGCAGCCCCTCGTCCATGTTGACGTCGATGACCTGGGCGCCGTTCTCGACCTGCTGCCGGGCGACCTCGACCGCGGCGACGTAATCGCCGTCCATGATCAGTTTCTTGAACCGGGCGGAGCCGGTCACATTGGTGCGTTCGCCGATATTGACGAAGCGGGACGATCCGGAATCGGTCACTGGCCCGCGCCCTCCAGCTCGCGCGCCATGACGACATCGTCGTACAGCTTGCCGCCGACGTCGAACCGGCGCGTGCCGATCCGGGCGAAGCCGCGCCCGCCGTAGAAGGCGATCGCGCGCGCATTGTCCGCCTTGACCCCCAGCAGGAGCCGTTCGTGCCCCCGCGCCGCGCCAAGGACGGCATCGAACAGGTCGCGCGCGACCCCGCTGCCGTGGAAGCGCGAGAGGAGATAGATCCGCTTGAGCTCCACGTCGCCGGCGCGCGCCGCCTCGAGCTCGGGCCGGGCGAGGAGCGCGTAGCCGACCGGCGCGCCGTCCAGCTCCGCCAGCCAGGCGCGCGCGCCGCCATCGAGGTAGGCGCGATAGGCCGCGGCCGAATGGCGCGTGCGGCAATGTTCGATCAGCGCGCCGCCGTCGAGGACGCCGGCGAAGGTCTCGAGGAACGTCGCCGCCCCGACGATCGCCAGGGTTTCGATATCGGCCGGTCCGGCCTCGCGGATGATACAGTCGTGCATGGTCTCTATGCCGCGATCGAGAAAGGTTCGAGACCGGCGAGCCGCATCTTCGTGTCGCGGGCCGGGATCGCGCGCGGGGCAAGCCCTTCCACCGCGGCGGCAATGGCCGCGATATGCTTGGGGGTCGAACCGCAGCAGCCGCCCAGGATATTGGCCCGCCCGTTTTCCGCCCAGCCCCTGACCAGCGCGGCCGTCGTCTCGGGCGCCTCGTCGTATTCGCCCAGTTCGTTGGGCAGGCCGGCGTTGGGATAGGCCATCAGCAGGGTATCGGCGATGCCCGAGAGCAACTGGACATGCGGCCGCAGCTGTTCGGCGCCGAAGCTGCAGTTGAGCCCGATCGTCGCCGGGTTGGCATGGCGCACCGCATACCAGAACGCCTCGACCGTGTGCCCCGACAGGTTGCGCCCCGAAAGGTCGGTCAGCGTCATCGACAGCATGATCGGCACGTCGCGCCCCAGCTCGCGCTCCAGCCGGCGCACGGCCATGATCCCGGCCTTGGCATTGAGCGTGTCGAAGATCGTCTCGATCAGGATGAAGTCGGCCCCGCCCGCGACCAGCGCGGCGGCCTGTTCGCGATAGACCTCGGTCAGGAAATCGAAGTCGATCTCGCGAAAGCCCGGGTCTTCGACATCGGGGCTGAGCGAGAGCGTCTTGTTCGTCGGCCCGATCGCGCCGGCGACGAAGCGCGGCCGGCCATCGGCCTGCTCGAACTCGTCGGCCAGGCTGCGCGCGATGCGGGCGGAGGCGACGTTGATCGCCCCCACCTGCGATTCGGCCGCGTAGTCCGCCTGGCTGATGCGGTTGGCGGAGAAGGTATTGGTCGAAACGATGTCCGACCCGGCCTGGAGATAGGCGCGGGTGATGTCGGCGATCACGTCGGGCCGGGTCAGGGCGAGGATGTCGTTGTTGCCCTTCTGGTCGGCATCGAGGCCGAGCGAGCCGGCATAGTCCGCCTCCTCCAGCGAGCGGGCCTGGATCTGGGTGCCGAAGGCGCCGTCGAAAATCAGGATTCGGCGGGCCGCCTCGGCCGCGAGGCGTTCGCGCGCGCTCATCGCCCACCTCCGCCGGGGCGCAGGCCGAGCATGTGGCAGATGGCATAGCTCAGCTCGGCGCGGTTGAGGGTGTAGAAGTGGAACTGGCGCACCCCGCCGGCATAGAGCCGCCGGCACAGCTCGGCCGCGATCGTGGCCGACACCAGCTGGCGCGCGGCGGGCCGTTCGTCGAGGCCCTCGAACAGCCCGGCCATCCAACCCGGGATCGCCGTGCCGCACAGTGTCGCCATGCGCTGGACGCTGGCGAAGCTCATCACCGGCATCACGCCGGGCACGATCTCGCCGTCGATCCCGGCGGCCACGGCCCTGTCGCGAAAGCGGAAGAAGCATTCGGGTTCGAAGAAGAACTGCGTGATCGCGCGGGTCGCCCCGGCGTCGAACTTGCGCTTCAGGTTGTCGAGATCGGCCGCGGCGTCGCGCGCGTCGGGATGAACCTCGGGATAGGCGGCGACCGAGATCTCAAACGGGGCGACGGCCTTCAGGCCGGCGGTCAGCTCCGCGGCATTGGCATAGCCGCCCGGATGGGGGGCATAGTGCGACTGGCCATCGGGCGGATCGCCGCGCAGGGCGACGACGTGGCGTATCCCGCTGTCCCAGTAATGCCGCGCGATATCGTCGATTTCCTCGCGCGTCGCCTCGACGCAGGTCAGGTGCGCGGCGGCCGGGATGTGCGCTTCCCGGCTGATGCGCACGACCTGTTCGTGCGTGCGCTCGCGCGTCGTGCCGCCGGCGCCATAAGTCACCGAGACGAAGCGCGGCCCCAGCGGCGCCAGGGTCTGGACGCTGTCCCACAGCGTCTGGGCCATTTTCTCTGTCTTGGGCGGGAAGAATTCGAACGACACGTCGATATCGCCCGCGAGGCCGGAGAAAAGCGGCGCGTCGAGCGCCGTGCGCGCTTCCTGCATCTGATCGAAAGTCGGGCTCATCGGCTGGCCTTCTGGCGGGTACCGACCGGCATGCCGAGGCGCTGGCCGATCCAGATCTTGACCACCAGTTCCCCGCCTTCGAGCGCGATCGGCGGAGCAGGGTCGAAGCCGGCCTCCGCCAGCAGCGACGCGATCGCGGCGTCGGTGAAGCCCAGGCGCACGTGCGCGTGCCGGTCGCGCAGTTCCTCGCGGTCGTGGGCGGCAAAATCTACGATCGCGATCCGCCCGCCGGGCCGGGTGACCCGTGCCGCCTCCGCCAGCGGGGCGGCAGGGTCCTGCGCGAAGTGGAGCACCTGGTGCAGCAACACGGTGTCGAACCCGCGCGCGGAAAAAGGCAGGGCGGCAAAATCGCCCTGGACCAGCTCGACCGCGTCCGACGGCAGGTTCTGCAGCTTGGCGCGGGCGAAGCGCAACATGTCGAGGCTCTTGTCGAGGGCGACGACTCCCTCTGCGCGTTCGGCGAACAGTTCCGCCATCCGGCCGGTGCCTGTGCCAATGTCGAGCAGGCGGCCGAGCGGCGCATCGCCGAGCGCCTCGACCAGCGCGGCCTCCACCTGCTCGTCCGGACTGTGCAGCCGGCGCAGTTCGTCCCACACCTCGGCATGGCGCGCGAAATAGGTTTCGGCACTGCTTTCGCGGGCGGCGCGGATCGCGGCGAGCTGGCGGCGATCGTCGGCGCAGGCGGCGGCGAAATCGGGGTCTTCGCGTTCGGCCGTGGCGAGCAGGCGCGCCACTGCCTCGCCCAACGGGCTGCCGCGTTCCTTGCCGACGCGGGCGCGCAGGAACACCCAGCTCCCCTCGCGCTGGCGTTCGGCCAGCCCGGCATCGCACAGGATGCCGACATGGCGCGACACGCGCGGCTGGCTCTGCCCCAGGACTTGCGCGAGTTCGCCGACCGCCAGCTCCATGGCGGAAAGCAGGCGCATGATCCGCAGCCGGGTCGGGTCGGCAAGCGCCCGCATGATCGTTTCGATACGCATGGTTCGAAACGCATATAAAGATATTGTTATATGTGCAAGCGCCTTGCGAAACCGGTGTCCGCGCTATTCCTGCCGCGCGATCCGCTGGAGCAGGGCGAGCTGCGCCCGGCCCTGTTCGGTCAGCCGCCAGCTGTCGCCATCGGCCCGCGCGAGCCCGAGCGCGGCGAGCCGGGCATGGTCCTGCGCCTCGGCCTCGTCCGCCCCCCGCGGCATGATCCGGCCGTAGCGGCCGCCGTGGTAGATCAGCGGGTCCGCCTCGCTGCGGTCGAAATCGATCACTTCGCCGAGGAAGATCGCGTGGTCGCCACCTTCATATTCGAACCGGGCGCGGCAGCCGAACCGCGCGGCGTAGCCTTCGATCAGCGGCGCGCCCTCGGGCCCGTCGGTCACCGTCAGGCCGGCGAACTTGTCCACCCCGCGGCGGGCGAAGCGATCGGACATGTCCTGCTGGTCGCAGGCGAGGACGTGGACCGCCCAGGCGGTCGCGTCGCGAAATGCCGGCAGGCTGGCGCTGCCGAGCGAGAGGCTCCACAGCACCATCGGCGGATCGAGCGAGACGGAATTGAAGCTGTTGGCCGTCAGCCCGACGGGCCTGCCTTCGCCATCGCGCGCGGTGACGATCGTCACCCCCGTCACGAAACTGCCGAGGGCGTTGCGAAAGGCGGTCTTGTCGATCACCCGGCTTGCACTAGGGTCCATCCCCGAAGCTGGCAATGGCCCGCTGCGCCGCCTGCCGCACGGCGGCGGCGGGCATGGCCGGCATGGAGACGGGAGAGAATATCCAGCATGGGCGAACCAGCGGAGAATACACCGGTCATCATCGGCGTCGGGCAGGTGTCGGAACGGACGAACGATACAGGCTACCGCGCGCGATCGCCGATGGACCTGGCGGGCGATGCCCTGGCCACCGCGATCGCCGATAGCGGGGTCGACGCCGGCGGGCAGGCGCGGCTCGCGCGGTCGATCGACACGATCGGCGCCATTCGCCAGTTCGAGATCTCGCGACCCGACGCCAGGGCGCCCTTCGGCAGGGCCGACAACCCGCCGCGCGCGATCGCCCGCCGGATCGGCGCCGATCCGGCACGGGCAATCCTGGAAACGACCGGCGGCCAGACCGGGCAGAACCTGCTGGGCGAGCTGGCCGGCGAGATCGCGGCCGGGCGCAGCGAGGTCGCGGCGATTGCCGGGGCCGAGGCGATTTCCACCGTGCGCGCCCTGCGCGCCGCGGGCGAGGCGCGCGACTGGAGCGAACACGTCGGCGGCTCGATCGAGGATCGCGGCTACGGGCTGGAAAGCCTGTTCGATGCCGAATTGCTGCAACACGGCGCGACCAGCGCGCTGGCGCACTACGCCCTGTTCGAGAATGCCCGCCGCGCGGAACGCGGCCTTTCGCCGCAGGCCTATCGCCAGGCGATCGGCGATCTCCTGGCGCCCTTCACCCGGGTCGCCGCGGCCAATCCCCACGCTGCCGCGCCGCGCGCGCGCACCGCGCACGAACTGGCCGCGGTGACGGATCGCAACCGGATCGTCGCCGAACCCTATGCGCGGATGACCGTCGCCCGCGACCAGGTGAACCAGGGGGCGGCGGTAATCGTCGCCTCGGCCGGCAAGGCGCGCGCGCTGGGCATTGCCGAAAGCCGCTGGGTCCATGTCCACGCCGTGGCCGCGGCGAGCGAGCCCGCGCCGATGGAACGCGCCGACCTCGCCCGCAGCCCCGCCTCGATCGCGGCGGTCGAGGCGGCTCTCGGCCGCTGCGGGCGCAGCTTCGACGAGGTTCGCCATATCGACCTCTATTCCTGCTTCGCGATCCCGGTGTTCAACCTCACCGATCGTTTCGATCTCGCGCCGGGCGACCCGCGCGGACTGACGCTGACCGGCGGCCTGCCGTTCTTCGGCGGGCCCGGGAACAACTATTCGACCCACGCGATCGCCGAAGCCGTCGCCCGCGCCCGCGCCATGCCCGGCAGCTATGCGCTCGTCGGCGCCAACGGCGGGTTCATGAGCAAGTATTCGGCCGCGCTCTATTCGACCGAGCCGGCCGACTGGTCGGGGCACGATCGCACGATCGACCTGCCGCGACAGCCCGCCGCCGTGCCCAAGGCCGCCGGGGACCAGGATCGGCTGACCGTCGAGACCTACACGATCGTCGAGAGCCCGCCGGGCACCGAGGCCGGGCCGCGCGCCATCGTCCTGGGGCGGAACGCGGCGGGCGAGCGGATCGCCGCCAATGCCGACCCGGACGATTCCGAAACGCGGGCGTTGTTCGAAGGCGGCGCGCCCTTCGGTGCCCCGCTCCGGCTCTCGCGCGCGGAGGACGGGCGGACCATCGGCAAGCTCGGCCCTGCCTGACGGGGGCGGGCCGCAGCCGGTTCAGTCGCCCGTGAAAAGCGCGCGAACCTGCGCGTAGTCGGGCCACAGCGGATCGCCCCCGTCGCCGCCGAAGCAGGCATCGAGCACGGCCCGCCTGCCCTCGCCCGCCGCCGCGACCAGCCTTTCGCCGGCCGGGTCGTCGACGAACCGCGCGTCGCCGAGATGCCAGCACCAGGCATCGAACGCCTTGCACAGCGCGCCGGGCACCTGTCCGCGCGCGCAATGCCAGGCGGCCGTGTCGAGCCAGCGCTGCGGAATCTTCTGCGTGCCGTCCATCGCGATCTGGTCCAGCCGGTGGCGCAGGGCCGGGTCGGCGAAGCGCGCCAGCAGGTCGCGCGCATAGGCGGCCAGGTCCTGTCCCGGCGCGGGCTCGAGCGTCGGCATCGCCTCCGCCACCATCAGCCGTTCGGCCAGTTCGCGAAGCGCCGGGTCGGCCGCGGCCTCGTGCACGTAAGTGTGACCGGCCCTGAGCCCGCAATAGGCCAGCAGCGAGTGGGCACCGTTGAGCATGCGCAGCTTGGCCGCCTCGTACGGGGCGACGTCGGCCACCATCTGCACTCCCAGCGCTTCCCAGCGGGGGCGCCCGGCGGCGAAGTCGTCCTCGATCACCCATTGGCTGAAGCGTTCGGTGAACACCGCGCCGCGATCTTCCTGTCCCAGCCGTTCCTCGAGCGCCTCCAGGTCGGCGCCGGTCGTGCGCGGCACGATCCGGTCCACCATTGTCGACGGGCTCGTGCAGTTATCCTCGAACCAGGCCAGCGCATCGGGTGCGCGCGCGGCGAGCCATTCGCGCACCAGCGCATGGAGAACTGCGCCATTGCCGGCCAGGTTGTCGCAGGAAAGCAGGGTGATCCCCGCCATCCCCCCGGCCGCGCGACGCGCCAGCGCTTCGCCCAGGACGGGGTAGAAGCTCTCCTGCGCTCGGTCGTGGTCGAGCCCACCGCCCTCGGCCCGGCAATAGCCCTTCTCGGTCACGGTGAAGCTGACGATCCGGCATTCGGGCGCGGCGATCCGCGCGATCGCACGCTCGGCATCGGGGCGGGCGAAAAGCACTTCCCGCACCGCGCCGATCACGCGGGTCCGCGCGTCCGCCCCCGAACGCTCGGTCAGGGTATAGAGGCCGTCCTGCGGGGCCAGTTGCCCGGCGACCGTGGGCGAGCGCAGGGTGAGCGCGCCGATCGCCCAGTCGCGGTCGCCCGCGGCCATCGCGCGGTCGATGTACCAGGCCTGGTGCGCGCGGTGGAACGCGCCGATCCCGAAATGGACCACGCCGATGGCCTGGGCCGCCCGGTCGTAGCCGCACTGCGCGATCTCGCCCGACAGCCGGTCCAGCGTGGCGGGGCCGAGCCTCACAGGCGGTAGGCCCGCTTGGCGAGGTCGTAGGCCAGCTCGCGCGCCAGTTCGGCCGCTTCCCAGTCCTCGATCCGGTGGTCGGCCACCAGCTGGGCCAGGAAACCGCAGTCGATCCGCCGGGCGACATCGTGGCGCGCGGGGATCGACAGGAAGGCCCGCGTATCGTCGTTGAAGCCGACCGTGTTGTAGAAGCCGGCCGTCTCGGTCGTCATCAGGCGGAAGCGCCGCATCCCCTCCGGGCTGTCGTGGAACCACCACGCCGGGCCGAGGCGCAGGCACGGGTAATGACCCGCCAGCGGTGCCAGTTCGCGGGCATAGGCGCTTTCGTCGAGCGTGAAGAGGATGATCGACAGGTCGCGTTCCGTCCCGAACCGGTCGAGCAGCGGCTTGAGCGCGTGGACATAGTCGGTGCGGGTGGGGATGTCCGCGCCCTTGTCGCGACCGAACCGTGCGAACAGCGCGGCGTTGTGATTGCGGAAGCTGCCGGGGTGGATCTGCATGACCAGCCCGTCCTCCACGCTCATCGCGGCCATTTCGGTCAGCATCTGCGCGCGGAACAGTTCCGCGTCTGCGGCCGAGGCCTTGCCGCCCTTGACCCGGTCGAACAGCGCCTGCGCCTCCCCCGCCGGGAGATCGGCGGTCCGCGCGGTGGGATGCCCGTGGTCGGTCGATGTCGCGCCGGCAGCCTTGAACGCGGCGCGCATCGCGCGGTGGGCGGCAAGGTATCCGGCCCAGTGCGAACAGTCTTCGCCCGAAACCTGCGACAGCCGTGCGAGATTGTCGGCGAACCCCTCGAACTCCGGATCGACCACCGGGTCGGGGCGATAGGCGGTGATGACCCGGCCGCCCCAGTCGCTTGCCGCGATCGCGCGATGATGGTCGAGCGTGTCGAGCGGCCCCTCGG
Organism: Pelagerythrobacter marinus; assembly: GCF_034375205.1. Lineage (NCBI taxonomy): Bacteria > Pseudomonadati > Pseudomonadota > Alphaproteobacteria > Sphingomonadales > Erythrobacteraceae > Pelagerythrobacter > Pelagerythrobacter marinus. The sequence continues at coordinate 2,803,197 of NZ_CP139719.1, forward strand.
TCGTCGCAATCACCTCGATATTGTAGCGGTCGAACAGCGCGCGCGGGCGGAAGGCATCGGTCGCGAGCTTCTCGGTGATCGTGTCGTAATAGTGGTCGGCCGTTTCGGCATCGAGCCGCACGTCGATCCCGAAAGCCTCTGCAAAGACCCAGTCGAGCCAGATGCGCGACGGCGTTCCGCGGAACAGGTGGTAGTTTTCCGCCAGGATGCGCCAGGCCGCGCGCGGATCGGCCTCGTGCCCGGCGATGCCGAGGTCTTCCAGCCTGATGCCCTGCGAATAGAGCATCCGGAAAAGGTAGTGGTCGGGCACGAGCAGCAGCTCGGTCGCATTGCCGAACGGCGCATTGGTGGCAAACCACGCCGGATCGGTGTGGCCATGGGGGCTGACGATCGGCAAGTCGGCGACCGAGGCATAGAGCTCGCGCGCAATGCCGCGCACGGCGGGTTCGGCCGGCAGGAGGCGGTCGGGATGAAGGGTCAGCGGGCGCGGCATCGGGGCATCTTCTCCTGCGTGGTTCGCATGTCGGTTCGCGGTGCAGGGCATATGCCACTTGGCGCAGGTTTTGGAAACCGGTATCAATGGCGCAAATCAGACACTTTCGGGGCCGAAGTGCCTCGCTTTCGAACCACCTGGAACCAGCCGCCCCATGACACGAACCGCGCGAATTCAGGCGATCCGGGCCCACCAGGCCGATAACGTGGCCACTGCGCTGGAGGCGCTGCCTGCCGGCGCGGCGGTCGAGGTCGAGGGGGCGGAAATACGTATCCGCGACGATGTGCCGGCCGGTCACAAGTTCGCGCTGGCCGGCTTGGCCAGGGGGGAACCGGTGATCCGCTTCGGCGCGGCGATCGGCCACGCGACGCGCGCGGCAGCCCCCGGCGAGCACGTGCACCGGCACAACCTCGCCACCGCGCTTTCAGGCGAAGTCGCCTATCGCCCTGCCGGGGCAGCGCAGGCGGCCGTAACGGCGGAACCCTTGCCCGCCTGGCAGGGCTATCGCCGGGAAGACGGGCGTTTCGCGACCCGCAACGAGGTCTGGCTCCTGCCCACGGTCGGCTGCGTCGCGCCGCTGGTGGAAGACGTGGCGCGCGAATGCGCTGCGCGCCATGCCGGGCGGATCGACGCGATCGCGGGCTTCGGCCATCCCCACGGCTGCTCGCAACTGGGCGACGATCTCGCCGGCACGCGCCGCGCGCTGGCCGGCCTGTGCGCCAACCCCAACGCCGGCGGGGTGGTCCTGGTCGGCCTGGGCTGCGAGTCCAACCAGCTCGACGAACTGGTCGCGGCCGTCGATCCCGCCAGCCGCGGCAAGCTGCGCGTCGTGCGGGCCCAGGACGCGGGGGACGAGCGGGTGGAAACCGTGCGCGCGGTGGACGAGCTGGTCGATCTCCTCGCCACCGTGGAGCGTGAGACGGCGCCCGCATCGGCTCTGGCCGTCGGTCTCAAGTGCGGCGGTTCGGACGCGCTTTCCGGCCTTACCGCGAACCCGCTGCTGGGCCTGTTCAGCGACCGCCTGGCGGCCAGCGGCTCGAAGGCCATCCTGACCGAGATTCCCGAGATCTTCGGCGCCGAGCAGGCGCTGTTCGCCCGCGCCACCTCGCCCGAGGTCTTCGCGGCCGCGGGCGACCTGCTCAACCGGTTCAAGCGCTACTTCCTCGACCAGGGGCAGCCGGTTTCCGAGAACCCCTCCCCCGGCAATATCGCCGGCGGTATCACCACGCTGGAGGAAAAATCGCTCGGCGCGGTGCAGAAAGGCGGACAGGCCCCGCTGGTCGACGTGATCGACTATGGCAGGCAGGCGACGCGGCCCGGCCTGACGCTGCTGGAGGCGCCGGGGAACGACGCCGTATCCTCGACCGCGCTGGCCGCGGCGGGCGCGACGATGATCCTCTTCACCACAGGCCGGGGGACGCCGCTCGGCTTCCCGGTGCCGACGGTCAAGGTCGCCTCCAACTCGCGCCTCGCGCGCGACAAGGCGGGGTGGATCGATTTCGACGCCGGGCGAATGCTGGACGAAGGGCGCGAAACCGTGGCAGGCGATTTCGCCCGGCGGCTGCTCGCCATCGCCAGCGGCGAGCCGACGGCCGCCGAACGCAGCGGCCAGCGCGTGATCTCGATCTGGAAGCGCGGCGTTACGCTCTAGCGCGCTATTGCCCGATCGCCTGCGGCAGCCAGAGCGACAGCGCCGGGACGTATGTGATCAGCAGCAGGGCGGCGACCAGCGTCAGGTAGAAAGGCCAGATCGTGCGCACCAGCGCGGTCACCGGCACCTTGCCCACGGCCGAGCCGACGAACAGCACCGATCCCACGGGCGGCGTGACGAGGCCGATGCCCAGGTTCAGCATCATGATGATCCCGAAATGCACCGGGTCCACCCCGACGCCCATGGCCACCGGCAGGAAGATCGGCGTGGTGATCACGATCAGCGGCGCCATGTCCATGAACGTGCCCAGCGCCAGGAGCATCAGGTTGATGATCAGCAGGGTCAGCAGCGGATTCTCCGTCATCAGCGCGATCAGCGAGGCCAGCGCCGCCGGCACTTCGAGCAGGGCGAGCGCGAAGCCGAAGGCGGTCGCCGCGGCGATGATGAACAGGACCATCGAGGCGGTCCGGACCGATTTGGCCGCCGCCTCCCACGTGCCCCGCCAGCCGAGGCTGCGATAGACGAGCGCGCCGATCGCGACGGTATAGACGACCGCCACGGCCGAGCTCTCGGTCGGGGTGAAGAAGCCGCTGAGAATGCCGCCCATGATGATCACCGCCGTCATCAGCCCCGGGATGGCGTAGGCCGCGGCGCGGATGAACTCGCGCCAGCCGGGGAAGCGCCCCACCGGCAGGCCGCGGCGCCGGGCGACCAGCCAGGCGGCGAGCATCAGCATCGCGCCCGTCAGCAGGCCCGGGACGATGCCGGCCAGGAACAGATCGCCGATCGAAACGCCGATCCCCGATGCCGCCGAATAGATGATCATGTTGTGCGACGGCGGGATCAGCAGGCCGACGATCGCCGCGGTGACGGTGACGTTGACCGCGTAATCGCCGGGATAGCCCTTGTCCCGCATCAGCGGCACCATCGTGGAGCCGATCGCGGAGGCGCTGGCAATGGCCGAACCCGACACCGCGCCGAACATCATAGAGGCACCGACATCGACGATGCCGAGGCCGCCGCGGACCCGGCCGACGGCGGCGTCCGCCACGCGCACCAGCCGGTCGGCAATACCCGCCCGGTACATCAGGTCGCCGGCGAAGATGAAGAACGGGATCGCCATCAGCGTGAAAACGCTGATGCCCGCCGCGACCCGCTGGACCGCGACGATCGGGGGAATGCCCATCGCCGCGAAGCAGCACAGCGCCGCCGCCAGCAGCGAAAAGGCCACCGGCACGCCGATCGCCAGCAGTATGAACAGCACGCCGAAGAGGACCAGGAGTTCCATCAGGCCTTGCTCTCCTCTGCCGGAACGCGGCCGCGCACGATCCGGGGAATTGCGAAAACGGTCATCAGCAGTCCGGCGATCGGCAGCGGTACATAGGCCGCCGCCCGGCTGATCCCCAGCGAGGGGACGGCATTGCCGCGCACGGCCCAGCACAGCTGCGCGCCGTAGATCAGCAGCACGATTCCGACGATCGCGACGACGAGCGCGACCGCCTGCGCAAGACCGCGGCTGCGCTCGCCCAGCCGCTCTTCCAGCAGGGCGATGCGGATGTGGAACCCCTCGTAAACGCCGGCGGCAGAGGCGAACATGACGTACCAGATCATCAGGATCAGGGATGCCTGCTCGGTCCAGGACGGGCTCGAATCGAGCACGAAGCGGCCGAAGACCTGCCAGGCGATGATCGCCGTCATGGCGATCAGCCCCGCGGCGCCGAAGCCGATCAGCCAGCGCGCGATTGTCGCAGCCATTATCAACCCTCCCTCATCGCGAGGATGCGTTCGACGATCGATTTCTGCCGCGGCGTGGTGATGAACTCTTCCCAGACCGGGCGCATCAGCGCGGCGAACGGTTCCTTTTCGACCTCGTTGACCGCCACGGACGAGGCGGCGATCGTTGCCTTCGCCTCGGTCACGCGCCTGTCCCACAAGCGCCGCATCTCGGTCACCGACAACCGGGCCGCCTCGCGCACCAGGTCCCGATCGCCGGGCGAGAGGCGGTCCCAGCTCGCCTTGCTCATCACCAGCGCCTCGGGCGTCAGCAGGTGTTCGGTCAGGCTCAGATGGCTCGCGACCTCGTAGTGGCGGGCGCTGACGAAAGAGGGCCAGTTGTTCTCCGCCCCGTCGATCACGCCCTGGGCCAGCGACTGGTACACCTCGCCGAACGGGATCGGCACCGCGTTCGCCCCCAGCGCGTTGATCATCGCGACGTAGAGGTCGGACGCCGGCACGCGCAGCTTCAGCCCCGCCATGTCGTCGGGCGTGCGGATCGCGCGGCGCGTGTTGTAGAAGCTGCGCGCCCCCGAATCGTAAATGCACAGGCCGATCAGGCCATGCGGCTTCATCGCCGCGAGAACTTCGTCACCCACCTCACTATCGACCACGCGCCGCATGTGCGGCACCGATTCGAACACGAACGGCAGCGAGAACGGCAACGTCATCGGCTCGATCGAGTTGAGCGGCGCGAAGTTGACGCGGTTGAGATCGAGCCCGCCGAAGCTGGTAATCTCCAGCGTATCGGTCTCGCTTCCCAGCTGGCCGCCGGCATAGACCTTGATCCCCAGCCGTCCGCCGGTCCGTTCGGACAGGTAGCGGCCCATGAACTCCACCGCCTTGACGGTGGGATAATCGGCCGGGTGGGCGTCCGCCCCGGTCAGCAGGCCGGACATGCGCGGCTTGCACCCCGGAAGGGCCGAGGCGGCCGAAAGCGCCAGCCCCCCGGCCAGCAGCCGACGCCGGGAGATCGCGCCGCGAACGACGGAGGACGAGAAACGGCCGCCCCCCATCCTCAGTCGTCCAGCGCCGTGAAGCGGAAATCGCGGAACTTCGCCTCGCCCGGTCCCGCGGCATAGAGGCCGGGGCGCAACATGTGGAAGCCCCCGCGGACATTGTGGTGGTACCCCGAAACCTCCATCCCGCGGTCGAAGCGGTGCCAGGTCCGCCCGCCATCGCCGCTGGTGTCGAAGGTGACGATGTGTTCGCGGTTCGTCACCCGCATCCGCATCCGGCCGCCGTGGGGGTTGGCCGGGCGCGCCCGTTCGATCCCGTACTGGTGCGTCACGAACCGTTCGGCGTCGAAGCCGAGCCCGCAATAGAGCTTGTCGTCATAGAACAGGACCATCCCCGCCCGGCCGCCGGGCGCGATCTCGATATCGCATTCGAAACGGTAACTGCGGTCGCCGGCCGTCACCAGCAGGGGCGAGCCGCTCGACGGGGCATCGCCCTTGCCGGCAAGCCGAAGGACGCCGCCGCCCGCGCGGACGCGATCCGCCTCATCCGCGGCGGGGCGGAAGAACGCCCACTTGCTGCCCAAGGCGAGCGGCCCGGAAAAATCGTCGGACAGCGCCATGCCGTGCGGCTGCGCCTCGCCCCCCGCGGGCTTGGCGATCGGCTGCGACAGGTCGCCGCCGGTCATTTCGAACCAGCCATCGGGGGTGAAGCGCACCGGGTCCATCAGGCACTGGCGGCCGAGCGTCCAGAACCCGTTCTCGTACCCGTGGTAGAGCGACCACCAGCTGCCATCCGGCGCTTCGACCAACGAGGCGTGGCCGCGCGACCACCAGGCCTCGTCGATCGAGGTCGTGCGCACGAGCGGGTTGCCCGGATGGTGTTCCCACGGCCCATGGAGCGAGCGCGAACGCGCGGCGATGACCATGTGCCCGGTCGGCGGCCCCGCAGTGCCCCCGACCGCGGTGAGCATGTAGAACCAGCCCCCGATCCGGTAGATCTTCGGCCCTTCGGGCGCGAAGCCCTCGACGATCCAGTCGGAAGGATAGCGCCACGGGTCGTAGACATGCTCGACCTCGCCCGCCAGCGAGAGGTTGTCGTCCGACAGGCGCACGCGGTCGCCGCCCGAAAGGAACAGCCAGCGGCTGCCGTCTTCGGCGACGGCATGGCACGGATCGATATGATCGTGCAGGCCCAGCGGGACCGGGTCGCTCCACGGCCCCTCGATCGCGTCGGCCCAGGTGACGAAGATGTCGTTGCGCGGGCTCGCCTTGACCGGGATGTAGAGCAGGTAGCGGCCGCGATCCTTGTGCAGGCTGGGCGCCCAGACGGACCCGATATTGCGGTGCAGCGCGGGCTTGAGCGGGCGCCAGTTCACCAGGTCGCGCGAATGCCAGATCGTCAGACCGGGATAGGCATCGAAGGTGGAGAACGTGACGTAGTAGTCGTCGCCGTCCTTCAGGATCGCCGGGTCGGGGCGATCGCCGGAAATGACCGGGTTCAGGAACGTGCCATCGCCCTGGTCGGGCACGCGCTGGTTGTCGAACCCGCGCCGGTAAGTGCGCGGCCCGGCGGCCCGGCCGCCCTGCGCCGCGGCGGGAAGCGAAAGGCCCAGCGGGGCGGCGAGCCCGGCCGCGCCGGCACCGGCGAGAAGAGTTCTACGGTCCATAATCGTCAGCTCAATCCTGTTCCGCGCGCCCATTCGCGCCACAGCTCGGGCCAGGCCGCGACCGGCTTGCCGATCGCCTTGCGCAGGCCGAAACCGTGCCCCCCGTGCCGGAAGAGATGGGTTTCGACGGGAATGCCCTTCTCCTTCAATGCGGCGCGAAGGATCAGGCTGTTCTCGACCGGGACGACATCGTCGTCCTCGGCATGAAGAAGGAAGAACGGCGGGGCGTCGGCCGGCACGTTCCGATCGGGTGAGTGCGCCGCTTCGAGCGCCGCGGACGGCGAAGCGCCGAGAAGGCGCTCGCGCGAGCCGGGGTGGGCATGCGGGGCCTGCATCGCCACCACCGGATAGACCGGCGCCGCACAGATCGGCTTCGCCCCCAGGCGATCGGCCGCGTCCACCGGCTCGTAGACGCGCCTTGCAAAGCGGGTGGCGAGGTCGGCGCACAAGTGGCCGCCGGCCGAAAAGCCCATCGCCGCGACCCGTTCCGGGTCGATCGCGAAATCGGCGTGGCGACTGCGGATGACGCGCATGGCGCGTTGTGCATCGGCCAGGCACACGTCCGGACCCGCGGCCCATCCGTCGTAGGGCAGACGATAGAACAGGACGAAGGCGGTGAAACCGCGCGCCGCGAGCCAGCGCGCCATCTCGTAGCCTTCCTTGTCCACGACGACGTGGCGATAGCCCCCGCCGGGAATCAGGAGTACGGCGGCGCCGTTGGGCCGGTCGGGCCGGAACACCGACAGGCGAGGCACGGCGATGCCGCGCACCGCGCGGTCGGTGACCAGCGGATCGGTCGAACGCTCCGCGACCTGTTCGACCGGCGCGCGCGCGGGCATGCCCGGGGCGCCTTGCGGCCAGAGATCGATCATCTCGACCGGCTGCGGAAGGCCCGGCGGCAAGGCACCGCCGGCCGAGGGGGGAGGCGTCTGGGCCGAAAGCCCCGTCGCCCCCAGGAAGGAAAGCGTGAGGCCCGCGCCGAGCACCGATCTCCGATCACTGTTCATGCGCGAGCCCCCTCGATCGCTTCCCTCGGACGGGATCCTAGAATTCGACGCGCGCGCCGACCATGATGATCCGTCCGAAGTGATTGTTCTCGTAGTTTCGACGCGTCGGATCGTCGGTCCAGCGGTAGCGGTACTGGTCGGTCAGGTTGTTCCCGTCCACCAGCAGCTCGATATTGTCGGTCAGCTTGTAGCGGATCGAGGCATCGAGGTTGAAGGTCGAACCGAAGCCTTCGAGGAAGTTGCCGTTGCCGCTGCCACCGGTGTTGTAGTCGCTGCGATAGGCACCCGAGACGCGGACCGAGAAACGCCCGTTGTCGTAGTAGATCGTGCCATTGGCCGAGTACTTCGACACGCCCGGGAAGGTGATCTCGTAGATCTCGCCCCCGAACTCCTCGTCGCGGTTGCTGTCGACGTAGGTGACGTTGCCGAGGATACCGAAATCGCTGACGAAGTCTGCGCCGGTAAAGGCGGAGAAGGGCAGGTTCAGCCCCAGTTCCAGCCCCTTGATGACGGCGCCTTCGCCGTTGATCGTGGTGCGCGATTCGAACAGGCGACCGGGATCGGTGCCATTGACCACGGCATCGTAGGCCGGCGTCCCCGAGGTGAGGAGCGAAGTCGGCAGGCCGCTCTGCGCATAGGTGATCTCGCGCGAGGCGCTGACCGGGAAGCTCTCGATGTCCTTCACGAAGCCCGCCAGCGACAGGATCGCGCCCGGGGCGAAGTACCATTCGAGCGAGAGGTCGTAGTTCCACGCCCGGTACGGCTCGATGAACGGATTGCCCGAGCTGATGCGGAAGTTGAACTCGTCCACCGAGCCGCCCGGCGTCAGCGAGCCGAGCGTGGGCCGCGTGATGACCTGCGCGATCGCACCGCGGACGATGAAGTTGTCCGCCGGGAAGATGTTCAGGTTCGCCGCCGGCAGGAAATCGTCGTAGCTGCGATCGACGTTGACGTACTGGCCCGAGACGAAGCCCTGCGAGGACTGGTCGGTATGGGCATAGCGCACGCCGAAGTTGCCGGTCATCCGCACGCCCGGGTCGATCTCGAAGTCGGTCTGGAAGTAACCGCCGGTCACTTCCTCGCTCACGCCCCGCTCATCGCCTTCGCGCGTCGCGGCCGGAATGTTGTAGAGATCGAGGAACGCGACCGCCGCGTCGAGATCGGGCACGATCCAGGCATTGGTGTTGCCCGCAGGCTGCCCGGCGTCGCCGAGTTCGAACAGCTCGGCCAGGTCGGGCGTGACAGGCGCACCGTAGGCCCCGGGCGCGCAATCGAAAGCCGAGCAATACTGGCTGTCGCGCCGCGCGCTCGTGGTGAAGAACTCGAACTTGCGATAGAACGGCCCGGCCGACAGCGTCAGGCCGTGAACCGGCTCGTACTCGAGATCGAGCGCGATGGTCTTGAACTTGTTCTCGACCCGGCTCGGCCGGTCGCGGAACTCCGCCAGCTGGAAGTTGCCCGGATCGGTCACGTCGGTGCCGAACGTCAGCCGGGGAAACTTCATGTCGGAATAGTCGTAGCTGTAGTCACCGTCGCGATCGTCGAAGATGATCGTGGTTTCGACGGGGATCGTCGCGTCCGACTTCGAGAAGCCGCCCGAAAGCGTGGCCGTGAAGTCGCCGAAACGCTGTTCGAACCGGCCGGAGACCTGGTAGAAATCGGTCTCGCTCTCGCGGTGGTAGCGTTCGTTGCGGATCCAGGCGTTCGACAGGTCGGCGCTGACGAGATTGGGGCCGTCGATCGTGTAGTCGACGACGTCGATCTCGTCCTCGTTCGAACGCAGGAGCACTTCGCCCCAGTACTCGTCGCGGTCTTCCTTGAAGTTCGAGTAGAGCGCGTTGATCTCGATGTCGGTGCTGTCGGTCGGGCGGAACTGGACCGCCGCCGTGGCACCGAGCCGCTCGCGCTCGTGATTGACGAGGCCGTAGCGCGGGATGCGCGGGTGGAAGGCTTCGCGCACTTCGACGCAGCCCGGGTCGGCCGGATTGGCCTCGCAATCGACTCCGCCGACCGAACGGAACGTGGCGTTGTTGGCCCAGCGGACCGAGTTGTTGCCCAGCTCGGCCGTCTCGTACTTCGACCATGCGACCGAGGCCGACACGCCGAAGGTCTCGTCCGCGTTGTTCCAGGCGGCAAGGCCGGCGAGGCGGGGCGAGATGTCGTCGTTGAGATCGTTATACCGCCCCTGGGCGGTGACGACGAGCTTCGTGCCCGCGCCATAGGCCAGCGGGTTGCCGGTGCTCAGATCGATCACCGCGCCCAGCGAACCCTCGTCCAGCTTGGCCGAGGCCGTCTTGTTGACGACGATCGAGTTGAACAGCTCGGAGGCGAACACGTTGAAATCGAACGCGCGGTCGCGGTTCGACGATGCGCCGTCGACCGATGTCGCGATCGTCTCCATCCCGTTCACCCGCACGCGGGTGAACTGCGCGCCAAGGCCGCGAACCGTGATCTGGCGCCCCTCGCCCGCGTCGCGTTCGATCGCGACGCCGGGAATGCGCTGAAGCGATTCGGCGAGGTTGGTGTCGGGAAACTTCGCGATGTCTTCCGCGACGATGACGTCGACCTGGCCGACCGCCTCGCGCTTGGCGGCGACAGCCGCGTTCAGCGATTCGCGAAAACCGGAAACAACGATGACATTGCCTTCATCGGCAACGTCGGCCACTGCCTCGTCACCGACTTCCTCGGCATCGAGCGTGCCGGCGTCCTGTGCGTGGAGCGCCTGCGGCAGAACGAGCGCGCCGCCGGCCAGCAGGGCCGCCTTCGTACGACGCGAAACGAGTGAGTACTTCATAACTCCTCCCAAAATGGCACCGGTGTCTTTTTGGGGTGAGCTTGCGGGCGCCTCAGCGCCACACCCATCCGACATCCGATCATTCCCAACTCCGGCCTTTTTTGGTAACCGGTGTCATTCTTCATTGCCTAAGCGGGCCAGCCTTGTCAAGTTAAGTCGGAGAGGAGATGTCATGAAATCGAGAATTACAACCCGCCTGGTCGCTCTTGCCGGGGCCTTCGGCCTGCTTCTTGCCGCCCCTGCCCAGGCCGCTCCGCCCGACCCGACCGAGGGCGGCAAGGGCGGCCGCATCATCCGGGTGACCACCCTCGCCAAGGACGGGCCCGGCAGCCTGGCCGAAGCGCTCGCCGCCAAGGGGCCGCGAATCATCGTGTTCGAAGTGGGCGGCGCGATCGACCTCGATCGCTCCACGCTGCGGATCAGCGAACCTTATGTCACCATTGCCGGGCAGACGGCCCCCTCCCCCGGCGTCACGCTGCTGCGCGGCGGGATCGACGTGAAGACGCACGATGTGAAGATCAGCCACTTGCGGGTTCTGACCGGCGCGGCCGGCCAGGCCAAGCGGAGCGGATGGGAAACCGATGCCTTCTCCACGGCCGGGGCGGCGAACGTCCTGGTGGAGAACAACACGTTCATGTGGGCGATCGACGAGAACATGTCGGCCAGCGGGCCGCGCTTCACCGGCGATACGATCGAGGAATGGCGCAAGGGCACGAGCCACAACGTGACCTTCCGCCTCAACCTCGCGGCCGAGGGGCTTGCCGATTCGAGCCATCCGAAGGGCGAGCATTCGAAAGGCTCGCTGATCCACGACAACGCCACCGGCATCGTCTTCGACCGCAATATCTGGGCGCACAATGTCGAACGCTCGCCCCTGGTTAAGGGCGGCGCGCAGGTCGCGCTGGTCAACAACCTGATCTACAATCCGCAGCTGCGCGCCGTGCACTACAACCTGATGGACCTCGAATGGGCCGGCCAGCCCCACGTCACGGGGGAGATCACCGCGGTCGGCAATGTCATGCGCGGGGGCAACGACACGGATGAAGGCCTGCCCTTCCTCATGCTCGGCGGCGTGGGCGACCTCGCCTATTACGGCCGCGACAACGTGGCGGTCGATCGCCACGGCAACGCGCTGCCCGAGTTCGGACGCTACGGCCACACCCGGGCGCGCCTGATTCGCGCAGACGCCCCGCTGGCCGATCTTTCCGGGTTCGATGTCCTTCCCTCGCAGGACGTGGAGACCACGTTGCTCGCCACCGCCGGTGCGCGCCCCTGGGACCGGGGCGAGGAGGAAATCCGCGTGCTCTTCTACATCGCCGAAGGACGCGGGGAGATCATCGATTCGGAAGACGAGGTCGGCGGCTATCCCGAGATTGCCGAGACTCGCGCCCCCTTCCGCGAGGCCGAGTGGAACCTCGACACGATGACGCCGCTCAGCGGCCGCTATCCCGGCCAGAAGGCCGGGGCGCAGGAGCACCTGTCGCCTCGCGACCGCGAAATGCGCGGGGACGCGCGGTGAGGCGCGGCTGGGCCCTGGCCGCGGCGACGACCCTCCCGGCCTGCGTGGCGGCATCCGGGGCGGGCCCCGCCGCGGCCCCGCCGATGGTGGTCGTTTCCGAAAGTGACGTGATGGTGCGCGAGGCGCCGCCGCATGGCGCGATCGGAATGTCCACCGCCTATCGCATCAGCGACGCGGCCCCGCAGCCGCGCACGATGGAGTTCCGCCGCCGCGTCCTCGACCCGGGTGCGGCGGTCGGCGAGCATCCGATCGCGCACGACGAAGTCTACTACGTCACCGCCGGCCGCGGCGTCGTGATCTCGGATGGGGAGGAGGCGGAATTGCGCCCCGGCATGGCGGCGTACCTCTACGAAGGGGCCGTCGTCGGCATCCGGCAGGTCGGCGACGAACCGCTGTCGATCATCATCGCCTATCCCGTGGCGCCGCGCGACTAGCCGCGGCGCCACCGACACAGCGCCCGCCGGCTCAGCTCCCGGGCTGGATATAGGGAGCCGTCGCCCAGAGCTCGCGCTCCCAGCGGCGCGGATCGGCGACCATCGCCGTGGACCCGTCGCCGATCACCAGCGTCGCGCGCTCGGGCAGTCGGTAGGCATCCCAGTGCGCCAGGCCCGGCCGCCCCGTCCGCGCAAGGCCGGTGAACGCCGCGATCATCGCCGCGCTCGTCTCGGCCGCGCCGCCTCCCGTGCCCGAATAGCTGCCGGGCGCGTCCAGCGTCCCGAAGACATAGGGAATGTCGTCGGTATGAGCCGCCCCGCGCAGCGGATCGACCGGTGACGGCCGATCGAGCTGGTAAACCCAGGTCGCCTGCGCGCCGGCGCGGGCGCGGGCGTCTGCCTCTATCACCTGGCCCGGCCAGCTCCGGCCCGCGGTCGTGGCGGCATAGAACAGGCGCGCGGGCGACCAGTCGGGGTAGCGCGCGCGATACCGGGCGACGACCCAGCGCGGGTCGAGGTCGATACGGATCTGGGGTGCCAGCCGTTCGGCGATGTTCGACCAGTCGAGGCCGGTGAGCACCGGGCCGCGCGGGTCGATGAACGCCCGTGTCTCGTCGCGCGTGTTGCCGAGGATCATCGGCACGTGCAGCGACCGGGGGGCTGCGTCGGGCCAGAAGGGGTGGCGCGGCAGGTTGGTCATGTCGAGCACCGGCCCGAAATAGACCCGGCCGCCCAGGATCGGATCGCGCGCCGCGAGGCCTTCCACCAGCCGTTCCGCCGGCAGGGAAAGCAGCGTCTCCATGTCCCCTTCGCGCACGCCGATCTCGCCCAAAAACGCGCGCGTGCGCTCCCGCGCATTGGCAGGGCCGCTGGCCGTTACCTGCTGGCCGCTCATCGTCGCGGCTGCATGGAAAAGGCCGTCGGCGGCGGGCATGGCCATGAGGGTCGCGATCTTGGCGCCGCCACCCGACTGCCCGAATGCCATGACCCGCGCGGGATCGCCCCCGAACGCATCGATATTCGCGCGCACCCATTCGAGCGCCTGGACCAGGTCGAGCTGGCCCAGGTTGCCGCTGTCGGCGAACCGGTCGCCCCAGGGCGAGAACCAGCCGTAACCGAACACGTTCAGCCGCTGGTTGACCGTCACGACAACGACATCGCCTTGTTCGGCCAGGCGGTGCCCGTGGGTCAGCGGGTCGGTGACTGTTCCCGAGGTATAGGCCCCACCGTGGAAATAGACCATGACCGGCCGCCGCGCGCGCGGGTTCGCGTCGGGCGTCCAGACGTTGAGGAACAGGCAATCCTCGCTCTGGCGATGATCCTGCAGCCCCAGTTGCGGGGCGATCGGGCCGAACCCGATGGCGTCGACCGGGCCGGTCGGCGCGGGCACCGGCCGGGGTGCCGCGAAGCGGCTCGCACGCGCATACCGGATGCCGAGGAAAGCCGCGACGGCACCCGTGCGCAGTCCGCGGTAGGGCCCGGCCTGCGGGCGCACGGGCGAACGCGCGGCCCAGGCCGGCGCGGCCGCGGCACCGGCTCCCGCCGCCATGCCCGCGACGACGAACGCGCGCCGGTCGATCCTAGCGCCGGACATCGCCGCCGCCGGCATCGAAGGCATCGAGTTCTGCCCGGGTGGCGAGGATCATGTCGCCGGTGAAGCCATGCTTCATCACCGCCATCGCGAGCGCAGACCTGGCCATGTCCTGCGCCGTGGCCCCCTCCAGATAACGCAGGATGAGGCCGGCGGCGAAGGCGTCGCCCGTTCCGATGCGATCGATCACGCCCTCGATCCGCACCTCTTCGGTCTGCCAGTGATCGTGGCGCCGGTCGACCCGGGCCGCGAGCCGGTGGACCTGCCCCGTTTCGACATGGCGCGCGGTCGAGGCGATCAGCTCCAGCGAAGGGAACGCGGCAAAGGCCGCTTCGGCCGCCTCGCGCCGCCGGTCGGGCCCTTCGCCGGAAAAGGTTTCTCCGAGCAGCAGCGAAATGTCGCGGTGGTTCCCGATCAGTACCCGCGCCCCGCCCACCATTTCGCGCAGGATCTCGCGCGGGTTCGAATCCCACGCCTCCCACAGGTTCGCGCGATAATTGCCGTCGAAACAGATCGGCACACCCGCCGCGCGGGCCGCGGCCTGGGCCGCCCGGGCAAGCTCGACCCCGCGGGGGCCGAGAGCAGGGGTGATGCCGGACATGTGCAGCAGGCCGGCGCCGCCAAGGGCACCGGCGAAATCGAGGTCCTCCGGCCGCGCTTCGGCAAAGGCGCTGCCATTGCGATCGTACGTCACCCGGCCGGCCACCGGCCCGGCGGGCGGTTCGAGGAAATAGAGGCCCATGCGGCCGGGGCCGGTCGCCATCGCCGCGATGTCCACCCCGGCCGCCGCCAGGGTGGACCGTGCCATCCGGCCGAGCGGATTGTCGGGCACGACCGTGAGCATTCGCGCTGCCTGGCCGAGGCTGGCCAGCGCCGCGGCGACATTGGCTTCGGCCCCGCCGACCGCCACGTCGAGCGCGTTCGCGCGCGCCAGCGGCAATCCGGCCGGCGGCGACAGGCGGACGAGCATTTCGCCGAAACAGACGACCGGTGCCGTCACAGGCCCGCTCACCGTGCCAGCCAGCCGCCGTCCACCGCGAGGATATGGCCCTGGACGTAGTCCGCGGCGCGGCTGGCGAGGAAGACCGCGGCGCCGCCGATATCCGCCGGATCGCCCCAGCGCTGCTCGGGAATGCGTTCCAGGATCTGGCGATTGCGCGTCTCGTCCGCCTGCAATGCGGCGGTGTTATTGGTCGCGATATAGCCGGGCGCGATCGCGTTGACGTTGATGCCCAGCGGCGCCCATTCGTTGGCCAGCAGCTTGGTCAACCCGCCGACGCCCGATTTGCTGGCGGTATAGCTGGGGACCCGGATGCCGCCCTGGAACGTCAGCATCGAGGCGATGTTGACGATCTTGCCGCGCGCGCCCTCCTGCGCAGCCCACTGCGTCATGTGCCGCGCGGCCGCCTGGCAGAGGAAGAACAGCGACTTCAGGTTCGTGTCCATGACCGCGTCCCAGTCCTCTTCGGAGAACTGCAGCGCGTCTTCCCGGCGGATGATCCCTGCGTTGTTGACCAGGATGTCGAGCCGGCCGAGCTTGTCGACCACGGTATCGACGACATCGGCCACCGGTTCGATCGACGACAGGTCGGCCGAAACCAGCTCGCACCGGCGGCCGAGCGCGCGGACCTTTTCCGCGGTCTCGTCGGCCCGGCTGCGGCCGACGGCAGCGATATCGGCGCCCGCCTCCGCCAGGGCCAGGGCAATGCCCTGGCCGATGCCGGTATTGGCGCCCGTCACGACGGCGGTGCGCCCCGTGAGATCGAAGGGGTTGGCTCCCATAACTCTCCCTTTCCTAGCAGCGTCCGGCGGCCACGCCATCCCGCGCGGCGGCCGGCCCCGGGCTCCGGCGGTTCGACCTGTTGGCCCGGATCGTGCGATTCCCGAAGGGCCCGCGGCCCGAAAACGTCAAAGGTTGCGCAGGTAGTCGCTGATCGCCTCGTCCTGCGAATTGGCGTAGAAATACTCCGCGAACCGCTCGCCCGCGATCGCCGCGCGCAGCAGGTCCTGATCGACGTTCTTCAGCACGGTCAGCATGTCGTGGCACGACGCGTCCTTCAGATCGGACAGGATGCCGCGGTTCTTGCGCATGACCTCGGCCCGTTCGCGCGGGTAGCCGGCGCCGGCCTCGTTCTCGAACAGCTTGCGATAGCAGTCCTGCAGGTTCAGTTCGGCCGCCCAGCCGAAGCCCTTGGCATAGGGCATCGAGATCGCGTTGCCGGCGTTGATCTGGTTGAACAGGAAGGCGTCGGTCGGGTCGATCACCAGCCCGCAGAAGACACCCGGCATCGAATTGCACGCCAGCATCGAGCCCATGCCCGTGCCGCAGCCGGTGACCACGAAATCGGCCGCCTTCGAATTGAGCAGGATGCCGGCCAGCAGGCCGTTCATCACGTAAGTCAGCGAAGCCGAATCCTCCGCCGTGTACATTCCGTAGTTGAAGACCTCGTGCCCGAACGGTTCGGCAACGGTCGTCAGCGCCTCGTGGATGATGCCGTTCTTGGCGGCCTGGCTATTCTCGGTGATGAGAGCGATCTTCATGGGTTCTCCCTGCCCGCGGTCGGGCTTCTGGTGCGAAATCTTCCGGTGTCCGGCCTCTTGCGTCGAAGTCGAGCCGAACGCTCGAGTCGACTTAGGAAACCGGTGTCAAAAAAGGCTTCTACTCGCAAAGCGGGGGTGATTTCAACCGGGCCGATCAGATTTCCGAAGCGGGCGGGGCGACCGATGCGCGGGTGACGAGCCGCGCGGGGAAGCACGAGGGGCGGGCCTCGGCGAGGTCGGGGGAGACCAGCTTGAGCGCGGCGGCCTTGCCCATTTCGCGGATCGGCCAGCCGACCGTCGTCATCGGGGGCCAGATATGGGCCGCGATCGGCGAATCGTCGAAGCCGACGATCGAGAGGTCGCGCGGCACGTCCACCCCCCGCTCCCGGGCGGCGTGATAGGCCCCCGCCGCCATCTCGTCGTTGCTCGCGAAAAGCGCGGTGATCCGCGGCTCCGCCCGCAACAGGCGGTCGGCACCCTCGACACCCGAACCGAACCGGTAGTTGCCCGGCACGATCGCCTCGTCCGGCACCGCCAGGCCGTGCCGGCGCATGGCCGAGAGAAAGCCCTCGCGCCGTTCGAAGGCGGAGCGGAAGCCGGCCGGCCCCTCGATCAGCCCGATCCGGCGATGGCCCTGCCCTACCAGGTAATCGACCACGCCGGCGACCATCTCGCGGTCGTTCGACTGGACCAGGTGCTCCGCCTCGTCGAGCGCGGCCGAACCCATGCGGACATAGCCGCAGCCCATTTCGCGGCACAGCGCGGCCAGCTCGTCGTCTTCCGAAATCGGCGGCAGGATCAGCACGCCGTAGAGGCGCTGGAGCTCGAGGAAGTTGCGAATGTCGTCCAGCATCTCGGGCGAATGGCGATCGACCGGCCGCACGACCAGCGCGAACTCGGTCTCGCGGATCGCGTCGAGCACCCCTTCCTGGAAATTGAGCACCGTCTGGGCATTCGGGTTGTCGTGCAGCAGGCCGAGCAGGAAATTGCGCCGCAGGGCCAGCGCCCGGGCCTGCGGATTGGGCACGTAGCCCAGCTGGGCGATCACCGCTTCGACCTTCTCGCGGGTATCCATCTTGAGCAGGGGCGAGCGATTGATCACCCGGCTCACCGTCTTCTTCGAGACCCCCGCGACGCGCGCGACATCGTTGATCGTCGGTTGCTTGTCCGACTTGTCCATCCACTCCAACTCCCACCCACCGGGGCACCCCGGCCTCTTAGATTAAGTTTCGATGCCGCCAAAGGGCCCCGTACCACAAAAGTTTTGACACCGGTTTCCTAATAGACCAGTAACGGGGCCGTGATGCAGTTTCGGGGAGGGTTCCGTCTTGGGTGTCGCCGCGCGTGAAGTTGCCGAAGTATTTGTAAACGCCCGGCGTTCGGGCCGCGCATTGGACGCCTATCCAGGCGGGACCGCGCCTGCCTCGCTCGAAGAGGCCTATGCCGTGCAGGATGCCGCCCTGGCCCTGTGGGACCGCCCCGTCGGCGGCTGGAAAGTCGGCAAGATCAACCCACCCGACGATGGCGTGCTCGGCGCCAACCGCCTCGCCGGCCCGATCCTGGCCGATACGATCGTCGAGGGCGGCGACGCGCCGGCCGCGATGCCGGTGTTCGCCGGCGGGTTTGCCGCGGCGGAGGCGGAGTTCATGCTCCGCCTCGCGCCCCCCGCCGCCGATGCACCGCCGCCGCAGACGAACGAGGAGGCCATGGCCTGGATCGACGAAGTGCGGATCGGCATGGAAATCGCATCCTCGCCCTATCCCGCGATCAACAGCGACGGCCCCTGCGTCACCGTGTCGGACCACGGCAACAATGCCGGGCTGGTGCTCGGCGCCCCTGTCGCGCGCGAGGCGTGGGAAGACCTTGCCTCGATCGAGGTCGCGCTGGACGTGAACGGCGAAACCGTCGGCCGGGCGACCACGGCGACGATGCTCGACGGGCCATTCGGCGCCGCGCGTTTCCTCCTCGCCAATCTCGCGCGCCGCTCGATCGCGCCGCAGGCCGGATGGTGGATCTCCAGCGGCGCGGTGACCGGGGTGCACGAAGTCGCGCCCGGCGACCGCGTGACCGCGCGCTTCGTCGGGCTCGGCGAACTCGACGCCCGGATCGTCGCCGGCCAGTAATCCCTGCCAACCGGATCGCCGGCGGCGATCACCCGGCCGTGGATCGCCCCGTCAGACCTCGTCGAGCGCGCGCGCGATGACGCGATAGACGCGCTGCAGCTCGTCGTCGCCGATACAATAAGGCGGCATGACATAGACCGTGTTGCCCAGCGGCCGCAGGAGAACGTCGTTCTCCGCGAAGAACCGCAGGAGCCGCGGCGCGAGATCCGACAGGTAGCCTTCCGCCGCGCCGACATCGAGCGCGGCGATCGTGCCCACCTGGCGCAGCGCGGTGGCCCGCGGATGATCGGCCAGCGCGGCCAGTGCCTCGCCCTGCCGGCGGCACAGGTCGGCGATCCGCTCGCGCACCGGCTCCTCGCGCCAGATCGCGAGGTTCGCCGCCGCCGCCGCGCAAGCGATCGGGTTGGCGGTATAGCTGGAGGAATGGAAGAACATCCGCGCCCGGTCCGGGGCGTAGTGCGCGGCGAAGATCGGCTCGCTCGCCATCGTCACTGCCAGCGGGATCGCGCCGCCGGTCAACCCCTTCGAAAGGCACAGGATGTCGGGCGCGATATCGGCCTGCTCGCAGGCGAGCAAGGTCCCCGTCCGCCCCCAGCCGGTCATCACCTCGTCGGCGATGAACAGGACGCCATGGCGGGCGCAGATCGCGTGCATTTCGCGCAGGACGGCGGGCGGGTAGGTCAGCATTCCCCCGGCCCCCAGCACCAGCGGTTCGACGATGAAGGCCGCCGCGCCTTGGCGGCAGGCGCGCTCCAGCGCATTGAGCGTCGCCCGGGCCGCGGCATCCTGCGGGAACGGGATCGTCTCGACGTCAAACAGCAGGGGTTCGTAAGCCCGGTTGAAGGCCCCGCGCGCGCCGACCGACATCGCCCCGATCGTGTCGCCGTGATAGCCGTGCTCAAGCACCAGGATGCGGTGGCGCGGGTCCCCGCGGTGCAGCCAGTAGCCCAGCGCCATCTTGAGCGCGACCTCGACGCTGGTCGATCCCGAATCGGAGAAGAACACGCGGGTGAGGTTGCCGGGCATGATCGCGCGCAGCCCGGCCGCGACCTCCTCTGCCGGTTCGTGGGTCCAGCCGGCGAAGATGATCTGGTCCAGCCGCTCCGCCTGGCGCGCAATGGCCGCGGCGATGCGCGGATGGGCATGGCCGTGGGTCGTCACCCACCACGACGATATCGCGTCGATCACGCGCCGCCCGTCGGCCGTGACGAGGATCGCGCCTTCCGCGCGCTCCACCTGCGGGATCGGTTCGCCCAGCCCGTGCTGGGTGAAGGGATGCCAGATCGGCGATCCGTTCATGCGAAGTCCCTCAGCTCGAAATTGTCGCGGAAGGCCTGCGCCAGGCTCTCGGCGGAGAGCGGCTCCAGCCACGGCAGGCGGCCGAGCCGGCGAACCCCGCCGATCTCGCAGATCGTCCGCTCGCTGTCGTCGTTGGCCTCGCCGACGAAGGCGATCCCCAGCACGCCGACCTGGCGGGCGCGTAGCGCCTCCAGCGTCATCAGGCTGTGATTGATCGTCCCCAGCCGAGTGCTCGCGACGACCACCACCGGATATGCCCAGCGCGCGAAGAGATCGGCGTAGAGCACCTGCCGCGTGACCGGCACCAGCGCGCCGCCGGCACCCTCGATCACCAGCGGCCCTTCCACCCGGGGCACTTCCAGCCGCTCGACCGCGATCTCGATCCCCTCCAGCTCGGCCGCGCGGTGCGGGGAACAGGGGGTGTCTAGGCGATAGGCTTCGGGCAGGATCCGGCGTTCCGGCACGCCCAGCGCCGCCACGCGGTGCGCATCGCCGCCGCCTTCGGTCCCTGCCTGGACCGGTTTCCAGTAGTGCGCGCCGAGCGCCGCGGCGAGCCCGGCGGCAAACACGGTCTTGCCGATATCGGTATCGGTTCCGGTAACGATCACGGGTCGCTTCACAGGATCTCCTCCAGTGCGCCGACAAGCGCGTCGACATCGCTTTCGGTCACATTGAGCGTCAGGGATATGCGCAGGCGCGCGGTCCCGACAGGGACGGTAGGGGGCCGGATTCCGCGCACGTCGAAGCCGCGATCCTGCAGCGCGGCGGCCGCGGCCATCGTCTTCCGGTCGTCGCCGAGGACGACCCGCTGGATCGGGCTATCGCTCGTCTCCAGGCCCAGCCCTGCGAGCGCGGCCTGCGCCCGTCCGACCAGGGCATGCAGCCGCTCGCGCCGCCAGGGTTCGTCGCGCAGGATCCGCAGGCTCTCGCGCACGGCCGCGGCCATCAGTGGCGAAGGCGCGGTCGAGAAGATGAACTGCCGCCCGCGGTTGACGATGAACTCGCGCATCGGTGCGGGGCCGAGGAGCAGCGCGCCCTCGCAGCCCAGGGCCTTGCCGCAGGTCTTGAGCGTGATCACGTTCTCCGCCCCGTCCAGCCCGCCTGCCAGGCCGCGCCCGTCGCGGCCGAAAACGCCGGTGGCATGGGCCTCGTCCACCAGCAGCATCGCCCCGGTGCGCTCGGCGAGATCGGCGAAGTCGGCCAGCGGCGCGCGATCGCCGTCCATGCTGTAGAGGCTCTCGACCGCGATCCACGCGGTCCCGCGCCCGCCCGCCTGTCGCCAGCGCGCGATCGCCTCGGCCGCGGCCTGGGGGTCGTTGTGCGCGAAACCCACCGCGTCCGCGCGGGCGAGGCGAATCCCCTCGTGCGCGCTGGCATGGACCAGCTCGTCGTGAACGATCAGGTCGCCGCGCTGCGGCAGGGTGGAGAAGAGCAGGGCATTGGCGCAATAGCCGGAGCCGAGAAAGACCGCGCCCTCGCTGCCGAAGAATCGCGCGGCTTCGTCCTCCAGCCGCTCGTGCTCCGGCGCATTGCCGCGCAGAAGCCGCGATCCGCCCGAACCGACCGGGACGCCGCGCGCCAGGGCCTCGGCCACGGCCTCGCGCAGGCGTGTGCTGCCGGCGAGGCCGAGGTAGTCGTTGGACGCGAAATCGCGCCCCTGCACCGGCACGAGATCCCGCCGGCGCCCGCTCCGTTCGAGCATGTCGAGGTCGCGCTGCAAGGTGTCGAGTGCCGTCATCGCCGCGCCGCTTAGCCGCAATCGCGCCGCTTGCCGAGTCGGCCCCGGTCGCCTTACACCGGGGACAGGCAAGCCAGGGGATGGGGGGCACGTGGCCGGGCGACGTCGTTATTCGGATCATCGCCGCCCGGGCGGCGGGCCGGGGTGGAAATTCGCCGGCGTCCTGGCGGCTTGCTTCCTGGTCACCTTTCTCGCCGTCTTCTTCTGGCGGGGCGACGCGCCGCGCGCGCCGATCGGTTCGGGACCGGAGCCGGTCGAGATCGCCGACGCGCCCGATCGCGAAACGCTGATCCGGCAGCGCTGGCCCGATACCCCGGCCCGGCTGGAGGCGGACCAGCCGGCCGTCGGCGCATTGGGCGGTGCGTCGCCCGGTCCCGCGCCGTCGGCCGGCGCGGCAGACACCTTGCAGGCCCGCTTCGCGCGCTGTTCCGGCCCGGTGCGCGAAACCTGCGTCGTCGATGGCGACACGTTCTGGTATCGCGGCACGAAGATCCGCGTGGCCGATATCGACGCGCCCGAAATCGCCAATCCCGGCTGCCGGCGCGAGGCGCAGCTGGGCGAACGGGCGACCCGGCGCCTCACGGCACTGCTGAACCAGGGGGCCTTTTCGCTCGAACGGGTCGGCCGCGACACCGATCGCTTCGGCCGAACGCTGCGCGAGGTTCGCCGTGGCGGCGTGAGCCTGGGGGAGAGGCTGGTGGCCGAAGGGCTGGCGGAACGCTGGGGCGGCGCGCGCATCGCCTGGTGCTAGGCCATTACCACCGGCGGCGGGGATAGGGCTCGCACGCCACGCCGTCGCCATCGCGATCCAGCGCCGGCCGGTAGCCGGGCTCGCCAATGCCGATGGGCGCCGCCCCCGCCGCGCGCGCGGCACGGCAATTGGGGTAATAGGCCTGGTTCTCGGTTGCTCTTGCCGCCTCCAGCGAAGGATCGGCCAGCGCCCACGGCCCGGTGCCCGAATTGTAGCGCTTTGGACGATCGAGCAGGTCGAACCCGGCGAACGAATCGCTTTGCAGGGCCGCGATGGCGCCCAGGCCGGCAGCGGCCAGCATCCAGCCGACAAGGTGCCCGTAACGTGCCATGGCCGCAGCATATCGGCCGCCGCTTGCCGGCAGGTAAACGGGCGCGCGGGGTCAGCCGGGGGCGGGCAAGCGCGCGATCTGGCGCGCGATCTCCGCCGCGAGGAGGGCGTTCGCGGGGTCATCGGCGCCGGCGAGCAGCCGGTCGCGCTCCGCCTCCAGCATGGCCCGGCGGCGGTGCACGGGCGCGGCCGCGACCTCGGCGTAGAATCGCACCAGCCGCGGCCAGGGCGCACCTTCGATCGGGACATCCTCGGCCCAGCGCGAAAACGGCTCCCCGGCGGGGTGCCAGCGTCCGTCGGGTCCGCGGCGGAGGAAGAACAGCACGGTCGTGCCTCGGGCGAAGTTCCGGCGGATGCAGGCGCCGGTGAAGCTGTCCGGGTGAGCATCCGCCAGTTCGTGGGGGTTGGACAGGTCCACTTGCCCGGCCGCGACCGCCCGCGCGCCTTCGATGGCGATCGGTCCGCCGGGCATTGCGCCCTTGAGCGCCTCGATCGGATCGACGCGCAGGCGCCCGGGATGCTCCTGCGCCGCCTCGTCGCCCGCCACCACCCGGCCGAGCACGATCAGCTCGGCATCGGCGACGAGTTCGAGGTTTGTGGGGACGCGGTAACCGGGGACGACCGAACAGGCGAGCGCCGGGCTGGCGCAGGCCAGCAGGGCGGCAAGGGGCCACGCGCGCATGGCGCCCGTTGCGATCCGCCTTCGCCCCCGAGCAGGCAAGCCGGCCTTACTCCGCCGCGACGGTGCCGCTGTCGCCGTCTTCGCCGAACAGCCCGGGGCCCTCGTCGCCCTGGTCGTTCGCCTCTTCGCCCTTCTTCGCCTTCTGCCGCTTGTCGAAGCTCGACCACACGTCCTGCCAGTTGCCGCGCGTGGCGCCCTTCGAATACTCGGTCGCGCGGGTTTCGAAGAAATTGGCATGCTCCACGCCGTTCAGCAGCGGCGCGAGCCAGGGCAGGGGGTGGTCCTCCACCATGTAGATCGGCTGGAGGCCGAGCTGGCCCAGGCGCCAGTCGGCGATATAGCGGATGTACTTCTTGATCTCCTTCGCCGTCATGCCGCTGACGGGGCCCATCTCGAACGCGAGATCGATGAAGTTGTCCTCCAGCCGCACCGACTTCTGGCAGATGTCGATGATGTCTTCCTTCACCGCCTTGGTATAGCAGTCGCGCTCGCGCACGAATTCGTGGAACAGGCGGATGATGCCTTCGCAGTGAAGGCTCTCGTCGCGCACCGACCAGCTGACGATCTGGCCCATGCCCTTCATCTTGTTGAAGCGCGGGAAGTTCATCAGCATGGCGAAGCTGGCGAACAGCTGCATCCCCTCGGTGAAACCGCCGAAAGCGGCCAGGGTGCGGGCGATGTCCTCGTCCGTATCGACCCCGAAGATCTGCAGGTAATCGTGCTTGTCCTTCATCTCCTCGTACTCGAGGAAGGCCGAATATTCGCTCTCGGGCATGCCGATCGTGTCGAGCAGGTGCGAATAGGCCGCGATATGCACCGTCTCCATGTTGGAGAAGGCGGTCAGCATCATCTTGACCTCGGTCGGCTTGAACACGCGCCCATACTTGTCGTGGTAGCAATCCTGCACCTCGACATCGGCCTGGGTGAAGAAACGGAAGATCTGCGTCAGCAGGTTGCGCTCGTGCTCCGAGATCTTCTGCGCCCAGTCGCGGCAGTCCTCGCCCAGCGGCACTTCCTCGGGCATCCAGTGGATCTGCTGCTGGCGTTTCCAGAAGTCGTAGGCCCACGGGTATTCGAACGGCTTGTAGGTCTTGCGGGCTTCGAGCAACGACATCTTGTGGTCTCCGGTTTGGCGCTTGGCGACTCTTATAGGCAATCACGTGCCGCTTTCGAAGGCAAGCGATAGCGATTCGGCGGGGATAAGCCGGGCCCTCCTTGCGGCGACCGCCCGGAACGTTGGCCCGCCCTGCCCGGTTGATCGGGGGAAAGGAGAATCCCCATGGGCGAATACGAACCGAACGACAGCCGCAACGTCACGCTGAAGCCGGGCCACGAACCGGGCGGCATCGAACGCACCGGCCCGCGCGAGGGCGAAACCCGCGAAGGCACGAAGAACGAAGGCGCCGGCGAAGGCCGCGAGCCGGAAGGCGGCGTCCACGATCTCAACACCGGGGCGATCGGCGAGCGCCAGGCCGGCGATGCCGTGGTCGGCGAAACCTCCACCGATCCCGCGCGGCGCGCGCGGGCCGATGCCGACCGCCCGCTCTGACCGATCGGCCCGCCGGCCAGCGAGCCGTGGCTGGCGTGCGCCGAAACGCGGAACGAACCCCGCCCCCGCCCCGTTGGTAGGGTAGACAAGCAATTGAAAGGATTTGATTTTATGTTCGAGAAGCTGCGCATCAAGGAACACATGGAAGTGGCCGACTGCAAGGGCCAGCACGTCGGCACGGTCGACGAAGTCAAGGACGACGCGATCAAGCTGACCCGCTCCGACAGCGCCGACGACATGCATCACTTCCTCTCGCTCGACGAAGTCGAGAAGATCGACGACAACCGCATCTACCTGAAGGAAGACGCACGGATCCCGGATGGCCTTGGGACCAATGCGACCCAGGCAGGCACCCCTCAGGCGATCTGACCCGCTTACGCTCAACCGCTGCGTTTCCCCGACGACAGCGGACAGCGAGGCCCCGGCCCGCCATCACGGCGCGGCCGGGGTTTTTCCATGCGGGGCGTGCTGCGGTTCCTACCGCGCGCCCTGCTATTGGCAGGCGAGGCATTCCTCGTAGTCGGTCTGCTCGCCGCCGGCGCTCAGCTCGTACTTCGCGGCGTCGGTCGTGTTGTCCGCTTCCACGCCGCCGGCGAACCCGGCGCGCTGGACCGATTTCGAGCGGAGGTAATAGAGCGACTTGATCCCCTTCTCCCACGCCTGGAAGTGGAGCATCATCAGGTCCCACTTGTCGACGTCGGCCGGGATGAACAGGTTCAGCGACTGCGCCTGGTCGATATAGGGCGTGCGGTCCGCCGCGAATTCGAGCAGCCAGCGCTGGTCGATCTCGAAGCTGGTCTTGAAGGTCGCCTTCTCTTCCGGGGTCAGGAAATCGAGGTGCTGGACCGAGCCGCCGCGTTCGAGGATCGAGTTCCACACGTTGGTGGAATCCTTCGACTTTTCGCGCAGAAGCTTTTCCAGGTAGGGGTTCTTGACCACGAACGAGCCGGACAGGGTCTTGTGCGTGTAGATATTGGCCGGGATCGGTTCGATGCAGGCGCTGGTGCCGCCGCAGATGATGCTGATCGAGGCCGTGGGCGCAATCGCCATCTTGCAGCTGAACCGCTCCATCGCGCCCATTTCCTCCGCATCCGGGCACGGGCCACGTTCCTTGGCCAGCATCATCGATGCCTCGTTCGCCTTGGCATTGATGTGCTTGAACATCTTGAGGTTCCACACCTTGGCCATCGGGCTTTCGAAGCCGATGTTCTTGCTCTGCAGGAAGGAGTGGAAGCCCATCACGCCCATCCCGACGCTGCGTTCGCGCATGGCCGAGTATTTCGCCCGCGCCATTTCGGGCGGCGCGCGATCGATATAGTCCTGCAGCACGTTGTCGAGGAAACGCATCACGTCCTCGATGAACTGCTTGTCGCCTTCCCACTCCTCCCACTTCTCGAGGTTGAGCGAGGAGAGGCAGCAGACCGCGGTGCGATCTTCGCCCAGGTGGTCGCGCCCGGTGGGCAGGGTGATTTCCGAACAGAGGTTGGAGGTCGAAACCTTCAGCCCCAGGTCGCGGTGATGCTTGGGCATCATGCGGTTCACCGTGTCGGAGAAGACGATATAGGGCTCGCCCGTCGCCAGCCGCGTTTCGACCAGCTTCTGGAACAGGCTGCGCGCATCGACGGTCTTGCGCACGCTCCCGTCGCGCGGGGAGACGAGATCGAACTCGGCCCCTTCGCGCACTGCCTCCATGAAGGCATCCGACAGCAGCACGCCGTGGTGCAGGTTCAGCGCCTTGCGGTTGAAATCGCCCGACGGCTTGCGGATTTCGAGGAACTCCTCGATTTCCGGGTGCGAGATGTCGATGTAGCAGGCGGCCGATCCGCGCCGCAGCGAACCCTGCGAAATCGCGAGCGTCAGGCTGTCCATGACCCGCACGAAGGGGATGATGCCGCTGGTCTTGCCGTTGAGGCCGACCGGTTCGCCGATGCCGCGCACCTGGCCCCAGTACGTGCCGATGCCGCCGCCCCGGCTGGCAAGCCAGACGTTCTCGTTCCAGGTGCCGACGATCCCCTCCAGGCTGTCCTCCACGCTGTTGAGGTAGCAGGAGATCGGCAGGCCGCGGTTGGTGCCGCCGTTTGACAGAACCGGCGTTGCGGGCATGAACCACAGCTTCGAAATATAGTCGTACAGGCGCTGGGCATGGTCCTGATCGTCGGCGTAGGCATCGGCGACGCGGGCGAAGAGATCCTGGAACTTCTCGCCCGGCAGCAGGTAGCGGTCGATCAGCGTTTCCTTGCCGAACTCGGTCAGGTTCGCATCGCGCGATTCGTCGGTCACGATGTCGAACCGCCGGTCGAGGATCTTCTTGCTGTCGGGCTTTTCCGCATTGGCTTCGGCAGCCGCGGCGACAGCCTGCGCCAGCGCGGCGTTCGCCTTGTCGGCGACCGCTGCCTCGCCGGCGGATGCGTCCACCAGCTGCTCGCTGCCCTTGTCTGCCTGTTCCATCGTCACTGCTGCCTTCTCATGCCCGGCCTGGTCCTCGTGCCGGCTGCCGGCCGGCGTTGCTTCGGAAAGATCGCCCGCATCCTGCCGGTCGAGACCCATTGCCGCTTCGTCTCCGGTCCTGAAATCCATCGTTGCCCACCCACTTTCGCGCCGTTGCGAACAACGGGGCCGCGGCGCCCGTCGTTCCATCCTGTTTCGTCATGGCGGATGGCCCCCGCCACGGCATCGATCACGGCAAAACGGGCAAACTGTCCCCCCGATCTGCCCCGTCCGGCCCTGTCGCCCGCCCCCGTCGGCATCCCCGCAAGCCGCCTGCCAGCCCATGGGAGGAAAACGGCGCGAAAACACGATCTAGTGGGTCATCGACCCGACCTGACCACTAGATACTGAATCACAGCGACTCCGCGCGCAAGGGGCGAAATGACGGCAGGCCAGCCATTTAGCGGGTGTCTTACCCGGGCCGCACACTGCGACGCGCGGGTTTTCCTTGGCTCTGCCCAAGTGCAACCCCCAAAATGATTCCGTGAAAAAATATATGTGCGGAAAGTGGGGTCGCCAGGCCTTTGAATCAATCGAATCGGGCGGCGCAATTTCCTGTCCGCCGCGGGCCTGCCGGCGACATCGCCCCGGCGCCCGGACCGCGGCCGGTCAGGCCTCGCCCCCGGTCCTGCCGGCAGCGCGGGCGTGCTGCGCGATCTCTTCGGCCATCGGCTCCACCAGTTCGAGCGGGAGATCGTGGCCCATGCCCGGGAAAGTCCGCAGGCGCGCGCCGCGAATCGCGGCCGCCGTATCCTCGCCGCCGGCCAGCGGGACGAGGGGGTCCGCCTCCCCGTGCAGGACCAGCGTGGGCGCCTCCACGCCGCGCAGCCGCTTGCGCCGGTCGCCGTCGGCAATGATCGCCGCGATCTGCCGCTGGAGGCCGGCGGGGTAATAGCTGCGGCGAATACCGGCGGTGACGTTGGCCCGCAGCCGCTCTTCCTCCGCCGGGTAGGCCGGGCTGCCGATCGTGCGCGCGATCTTCATCCCGTGGGCGACGAGAACCGCCTCGTCGGTCGAATCGGGCCGCCTGGTCAGCACGTCGAGCGCTTCCTTGCGCGCGGGCGGCAGGCGCCGGTTGCCGGTGGTGGACATGATCGACGTCAGCGAGATCGCCCGCTCCGGCCAGGTGAAGGCGACATGTTGCGCGATCATGCCGCCCATGCTGGCGCCGACGATGTGCGCACGCTCGATTCCGATCGCGTCGAGCAGGCCCACCGCGTCGGCGGCCATGTCGTTCAGCGTATACGGCACGCGGGGCGCCAGCCCGATCCGGCCGAGCAGCATCAGCGGCAGGATGCCGGGTGCCTTCACCCCATCGAACTTGTGGCTGAGGCCGATGTCGCGGTTGTCGTAGCGGATCACGCGGAAACCACGCCCGGCCAGGGCCTCCACCAGTTCGATCGGCCAGAGCGTCAGCTGCGCGCCCAGCCCCATGATCAGCAGGATCGGCGGGTCGGCCGGATCGCCGTGGTCTTCATATTCGATCGCAATGCCGTTCGCGGTAATCTGCGCCACGCGCTGCCCCCCTCGTGCGCGAGGCCCCGGGTGGAGCCTGCCGGTTTCGATCTGCAACGAAGCGCATTCGCGCCGAAGGATCAACCGGCGAAGCGCGCCGCCGCGTCAGGGCACCAGCACGGTATCGCGGGCGAGCGGGTCCGTTTCCGGATAATCGAGGGTGAAATGCAGGCCGCGGCTCTCGCGCCGCGCCAGCGCGCTGCGCACGATCAGGTCGGCGCACTGGTGCAGGTTGCGCAGCTCGACCAAGTCGGTCGTGACCCGGAACGAGCCGTAATAGTCCTCGATCTCCTGCGCCAGCAGGTCGATCCGGTTGCGCGCGCGTTCCAGCCGCTTGGTCGTGCGCACGATCCCGACGTAGTTCCACATCATGCGCCGGATCTCGGTCCAGTTCTGCTTGATGACGACTTCCTCGTCCGAATCGGTCACCCGGCTCTCGTCCCACTCGCGGATCGCGGGCGGCGGCGGCAGGTCGTCCCACCCGGCCAGGATGTCGCGCGCGGCCGCTTCGCCGAACACGAAACATTCGAGCAGCGAGTTCGAGGCCAGGCGATTGGCGCCGTGCAGCCCGCTTTCGGTGCATTCGCCGGCCGCCCACAGGCCGGGCAGGTCGGTGCGCGCGTCGAGCCCGATCACGACGCCGCCGCAGGTATAGTGCTGCGCCGGCACGACCGGGATCGGTTCGCGCGTCATGTCGATCCCCAATCCCTGCAGCTTCTCGTGGATCGTCGGGAAATGCTGGCGCACGAAATCGGGCGGCTGGTGGCTGATGTCGAGGTGGACGTAATCGAGGCCATAGCGCTTGATCTGGTCGTCGTTCGCCCGCGCGACGATATCGCGCGGGGCCAGTTCCATCCGTTCGGGATCGTAATCGGCCATGTAGCGATGGCCCGTTTCCGGGTGCAGCAGGTGCCCGCCCTCGCCGCGCACGGCCTCGGTGATGAGGAAGTTCTTGACCTCCAGGTTGTAGAGGCAGGTCGGGTGGAACTGCATCATTTCCATGTTCGAAACCCGCGCCCCGGCGCGCCAGGCCATGGCGATCCCGTCGCCCGTCGCGCCGCGCGGCGCGGTCGAGAACTGGTAGACGCGCCCCGCCCCGCCAGCGGCGAGCACGGTCGCGCGGGCCACGTGCGCTTCCACCCGGCCGCTCGCCTCGTCGAGCGCATAGGCACCCCAGACCCGTCCGTCGCCGGAGAACTTCTCGCCATGGCGACCGGTGATCAGGTCGATGCAGGCACGCCCGGGCAGCAGGGTCACGTTGGGGTGGGCGCGCGCGGCCCTCAGCAGCGCGTCCTGCACCGCCCAGCCGGTCGCGTCGTCGACGTGGACGATCCGCCGGTGCGAATGCCCGCCCTCGCGGGTCAGGTGCAGGTCCGCGCCCTCGGTATTGAACGGCACGCCCAGTTCCACCAGCCGGTCGATCGAACGCGGCGCGCGCTCGATCACGAATTCCACCGTCTCGCGGCGGTTGAGGCCGGCGCCGGCGATCATCGTGTCGCGCACGTGGTTCTCGAACGTGTCGCCGGCGTCGAGCACGGCCGCGATGCCGCCCTGCGCCCAGGCCGTGCTGCCGCCGGTCAGCGACCCCTTGGCCAGCACCGTGACACGGTGCGTTTCAGCCAGCGCCAGGGCTGCCGTCAGGCCCGCTGCGCCCGAGCCGATCACGAGGATGTCACATTTGTTCATCGCTTCTGTCTTGCACATGGCAGGCGCGGGCAACAGAGAGGAGATATAATGGTCAAGATAGCCGCGATGTGCTAGGACGGGGCCGGCCGCGACTGGCGGGGAACTGGTGGGATGGCAAACGGAAAAGAGAACGAGGAAGACCGGCTGCGGCGCGAACGCGACGAGGCCGAGCACGAGGAAGCGATTGCCAAGCGCCTTCTGGGCCGCGCCGCGGCGGAGATAGAGACTCTCGCCGACGCCGACTGCGAGGAATCGGCCAAGGACCAGGCGCTGGAGGCCGCGCGCCGGTTCCGCCACGCGGCCGGCCGCTAGCGCGCTTCGGCGCCGCCCGCGCGGTGTTGCCCCCCGGTTATTGCCCGCGCGCGCTGGTCAGCGAAACGAACACGTCTTCCAGGTCCGCCTCGCGCGTGGTCACGTCCTCGATCGCGTAGCCGTGCGCCTGGACCCGCGCGAGGACCTGCCCGGCGCTGGTCGCGTCGCGGTCGTAAGTCACCTCCAGCGTGCGCGGATCGATCGCCTCGGCTTTCAGGAACCCTTCTTCCATCGGCGGCCCGGCAAGATCGCGATCGACGGTGACGCGCACGATCTTCTCGCGCGCCATGCCGACCAGTTCGCGCGTCGGCTTGTCCGCGATCAGCTTGCCGTGGTTGATGATCGCGATCCGGTCGCACAGCTGCTCTGCCTCCTCCAGGTAATGGGTGGTGAGCACGACGGTGACCCCTTCGGCGTTGAGTTCGCCCACGAGGTCCCACAGCTGGCGGCGCAGTTCCACGTCCACGCCGGCGGTCGGCTCGTCCAGCACGAGGATCGGCGGCGAATGGACCATGGCCTTGGCGATCAGCAGGCGCCGCTTCATCCCCCCGGACAGGGTCCGGGCATAGGCATCGCGCTTGTCGGCCAGGTGGACCGCGGCAAGCAGCTGCTCGCTGCGCCGGTCGGTCTTGCCGATGCCGTAGAACCCGCCCTGGTTCTCCAGCACCTCGAACGGGGTGAAGAACGGGTCGAAGACGATTTCCTGCGGCACGATCCCGATCATGCGCTTGGCGTTGCGGGGGCTGCGGTCGATGTCGAACCCCCAGATCTCGGCCCGGCCGGCGGTCTTGGTGACCAGCCCCGCGAGAATGTTGATCAGCGTCGACTTGCCCGCACCGTTGGGGCCGAGCAGGCCGAAGATCTGGCCTTGCGGCACGTCGAAGCTCACCCCGTCGAGCGCGAGCTTGCCCGGTTCGCCCTTCTCGCCGGCATAGCGCTTGGTCAGGTCGCGGATCGCGATTGCGGGCGGCGTTTCGGCCGGGGGCAGCGGGCTGGACTGGGCGGGATCGGTCATGGCGGTCCAATTGGCCCCCTGCAGCCGATCCGTAAAGGGCCAGTTGCGCAGCCGGGCGCATGGCATTATCTGGCCGGCATGGACATTCCGCCGCCCGAAACGACCCTGGTCGACCACGTTCGCGTCAAGTGCGACGGTGCCGACGCCATTCGCCCCGGCGACCGCTATCGCGCCGCCGCGCTGGGCCATCCGCGCGTCTGGCTGGAAATCGACGAACACGGCTACGTCGATTGCGGTTATTGCGACCGGCGCTTCGTGCTGCGCGGCGGCCCGGCCGACGGTGCCAACCAGGCCGCGCTGGAAGACATTTCGGCCGGAAGCGATCCCGGCCACCGCTGACGCGCAGGCTGAGCCGCCCGCCCCC
Organism: Pelagerythrobacter marinus; assembly: GCF_034375205.1. Lineage (NCBI taxonomy): Bacteria > Pseudomonadati > Pseudomonadota > Alphaproteobacteria > Sphingomonadales > Erythrobacteraceae > Pelagerythrobacter > Pelagerythrobacter marinus. The sequence continues at coordinate 2,835,477 of NZ_CP139719.1, forward strand.
TGACGCGACCGGCGCCCCCTGACATTGCCGGCGCGCCATGCCTATATGCCGCGGCATGACCGCCCAGCCGACCGATCCGCGCGCCTTCCTCTACGGTGAAGGCAAACTCGACCCCGAAGGTGCCGCGCGCCTGGCCGCGCGCCTGCTCGACCGGTGCGACGACGGCGAGCTCTACCTGCAATATACCGCGCGCGAGGCGCTCGCCTTCGACGACGGCCGGTTGAAGACCGCCGACTACGCGCGCGATTCGGGCTTCGGCCTGCGCGGCGTCTCGGGCGAGACGACCGGCTTCGCCCATGCCAACGAGATTGCCGAGGGCGCGATCGTGGGCGCCGGCGAGACACTGCAGTTGCTCGACCCGGCCGCGCGTGCGCCGGCCGCCCCGCCGCGGCGCAGCAACCGGCATCTCTACACCGCCGACAACCCGCTCGACGCCGTGCCTTTCGGCGACAAGGTCGCGCTGCTCGAACAGATCGACGCCGCCGCCCGCGCGCGCGACCCGCGCGTGTCACAAGTCACCGCGAGCCTGCTGGCGAGCTGGAGCGTGGTGGAGATCGTGCGCCCCGACGGCTTCGTCGCCACCGACGTTCGCCCGCTGGTGCGTCTCAACGTCGGGATCGTGGCCGAGGCGAACGGGCGGCGCGAACGCGGCAGCTTCGGCTTCGGCGGGCGCTACCTCTACGATCGCCTGTTCGATCCCGCCGGCTGGAACCGCGCGGTGGACGAGGCGGTCCGGCAGGCGCTCGTCAACCTCGAGAGCATCGATGCGCCGGCCGGCGAAATGCCCGTGCTGCTGGGCCCCGGCTGGCCCGGGGTCCTCCTCCACGAGGCGGTCGGCCACGGGCTGGAAGGCGATTTCAACCGCAAGGGGACCAGCGCCTTCACCGGGCGCATCGGCGAACGCGTCGCGGCCCCGGGGGTGACCGTGGTGGACGACGGCGCGATCCGCGACCGCCGCGGGTCGCTGTCGATCGACGACGAGGGCACCCCCACGCGCGAGACCGTGCTGATCGAGGACGGAATCCTGAAAGGATACATGCACGATCGCCTCAACGCCCGCCTGATGGGCGCCGAGCCGACGGGCAACGGCCGGCGCGAGAGTTTCGAACACGCCCCGATGCCGCGCATGACGAACACCTTCATGCGCGCAGGGCAGGACGATCCGGGCGAATTGCTCGCGCGGATGAAGCGCGGCATCTACGCGACCAGCTTCGGCGGCGGGCAGGTCGACATCGTCTCGGGCAAGTTCGTCTTCTCCTGCACCGAGGCCTACCTGGTCGAGGACGGGCGCATCGGCGCGCCGATCAAGGGGGCGACCCTGGTCGGCGACGGGCCGAGCGTGCTGACGCGCGTTTCGGGCATCGGCAACGATCTCGCGCTCGACGAAGGCGTCGGCATGTGCGGCAAGAGCGGGCAGGGCGTGCCGGCCGGCGTCGGCCAACCCACCGTCCTGGTCGACCGGCTCACGGTCGGCGGCACGGCCTGACGGGCGCCCCCCATCCGCTCATCGCGCGTTCACCCAGGAAGTGATAGAAGGCCGGCCATGATGCGCAGGCTCTTCATCTCGCTGGCCGCTTCGACCGGCGCGCTCGGCGCCCCCGCGCTGGCAGACGAACCTTCGCGCGGCGAACGGCAACTGGCCGAGATCCTCGAAGGGCGCGTGGCCGGCGAGCCGGTTCGCTGCCTGCATGAAAGCCAGCGCCACGCGGTGCAGATCGTCGATCGGACCGCGATCGTCTTCCGCGACGGCGACACGCTCTGGGTCAACCGCCCCGGCGGCGCACGCATGCTTTCCAGCGGCGACCTGCCGGTGTTCCACCAGTATGGCACCCGGATCTGCCGCCTCGACCGCGTCGAACTGCGCGACCGCCTGGGCGGCGTGCCGGGCCCGGTGGTGATTCTCGACGAATTCGTCCCGTATGCGAGGGCTGGGGGGGACGACAACGAAGAGGAATGAGAAGGAGTCTGATTATGAAGTTTGGCAAGTTCGCGGCAGCTGCCGGGGCCGCCCTGGCATCGATGGCCATGCCGCTCGCGGCGCAGAGCGCCCCTGCCGAGGCACAGGGCGAGCTATCGAAGATGCTGGCGGGGCGAGTCGCCGGCCCGGCCGAGGATTGCATCATGCTGCGCCCGGTCAGCCGGCTGATCGTGGTCGAGAACTCCGCGCTGGTCTTCCGCAGCGGCGATACCTTGTGGGTCAACACGACCACCAGCCCCGACGCCCTTCGCGAGGCGGACCGGTTCGATTTCACCGCCTTCGGCCAGCGCCTGTGCAGCAGCGACAAGGTATCGGGCCGGCAGGGGCCGCTCGATCTGGTCGCCTTCGTCCCTTACCGGAAGGGCTGAACCATGGCTGGCAGGATAGCATTTTCCGCAGCGGCCCTCGCGGCGGCCTGCATGGCTGCCCCGGCCGTGGCCGACGATCATGACGGCGAAGGCGCGGCGCGGCTGGCGGAAATGATCGAAGGGCGCGTCGCGGGCGAACCGCAATCGTGCGTCCACATGGGGCCCAGCACCCGCATGCGGATCATAGACGGGACCGCGATCGTGATCGAACGCGGGCGCACGCTCTACGTCAACGTCCCGCGCGACGCCGATTCGCTCGACGACGGCGATGCCATGGCCATTCGCCGCACGGGAAGCCAGCTGTGCCGGACGGACATCATCACGACGTTCGACCGGATGGGCGGCTTCTACACCGGCAATATCTTCCTGGGCGATTTCGTCCCTTACGAGAAAGTCGAAGGCTGATTCCGGCATGACCGCCGCCCCGCGCCGCTGGGCGGCGGAATTGCTGCATGTCTGGTTCCACCGGCTCGGCCCCGGCGACTGGTTCGGCGGCGGCGAGCGGGTCGATGCGCTGCTGCAGGAGCGGTTCGCGCGCGAATGGCACGCGCTTCGCCATCGCCCGGCGCGCGACTTCCTCGGCGACACACGCGTCGCGCTGGCGGCGATCCTGTTGTTCGACCAGGTCCCGCGCAACCTGTTCCGCGGCCAGGCGCGGGCTTTCGCCTCGGACCGCCTCGCGCGCCGGATCGCCCGGGGCATGATCGCCAGCGGGGCCGACCGCGCCCTGCCCGAACGGCAACGCGCCTTCGTGGCCATGCCGCTGATGCATAGCGAGCGCATCGCCGACCAGCGCGCCTCGCTGGCCTATTTCGCCCGGTCGAGCGGGCAGCGCGGCTTCGCGCGCAGCCATTATCGCATGATCGCCCGCTTCGGCCGCTTCCCGCACCGCAATGCCGTGCTGGGCCGCCGATCGAGCGCGGCGGAGCGGCGCGCCGTGGCCTCCGGTTACGCCTGGTAGCCGGTTACGCCTGGTAGCCGGCAGGCCGCCCCGGCATCACGCCCGGCGCAATCCGTCCATACGGTCGATGATGTCGCTCGCCTGCTGCATAATGCGATCGATCAGTTCGCCGCAGGTCGGGATGTCGTAGACGAGCCCGGCGACCATTCCGCAGCTCCACGCCCCGCGGTCCATTTCCCCTTCGCGCATGATCGACGGATAGACGCCGGCCACTTCCTCGATGATGTCCTCGAACTTCAGGTCCGCGCCCAGCGCCCGTTCCTTCTCCAGCAGGCGCTCGACCGCGTCGTTGGTCAGGACCCGCTCGGTATTGCGCAGCGGGCGCATGACCAGCCGGGTGTCGAGCTCGCTCGCGGCCAGGATCGCCTGCTTGACGTTGTCGTGAACCGGGGCCTCCTGCGTGGCGATGAAGCGGGTGCCCATGTTCATGCCCGCGGCGCCGAATGCCAGGCTGGCGACGAGGCTGCGCCCGTCGGCCATGCCGCCGCTGGAAACGAAGGGAATCTCCAGCTCGTCGGCCGCGCGGGGGAGGAGGATGAAGTTCGGCACGTCGTCCTCCCCCGGGTGTCCGCCGCATTCGAACCCGTCGACCGAGACCGCGTCGCACCCGATCGACTGCGCCTTCAGCGCGTGGCGCACGCTCGTGCACTTGTGGATCACCCGGATGCCCGCGTCCTTCAGTTGGGGGAGGACGGCCTGCGGGTTGTTGCCCGCGGTCTCGACCACTTTTACCCCGCCTTCGACGATCGCGCGGACATAGCCGGGGTAATCGGGCGCATTGACCGTGGGCAGGAAGGTCAGGTTCACGCCGAAAGGCTTGTCGGTCATGTCGCGGCAGCGGGCGATCTCGTTGGCGAGGTCGGCCGGGGTCTTCTGGGTCAGCCCGGTGATGATCCCCAGCCCGCCGGCGTTCGACACGGCGGCCGCCATTTCGGCGAGCCCGACGTAGTGCATCCCGCCCTGGATGATCGGGTGCTCGATACCGAACATCTCGGTGATCGCGGTCTTCATTCGTCTCTCCCCTTTGCAGCGCTGTCTGGCGCCGACCTGTCGCAAATCGGGCGGGCTGGCAAGGCGGGAGGGGCGGCGGGAGGCGCGGCGGGGTAGGCGTCCCCGGCGACAGGTCAGCCGGACGGCGGCGCCCCGGCCGCGCGCTCGATCGCCGGCCGCCAGGCGGCCTCGACCGGCAGGCCGAACCGTTCGGCCAGCGCCGTCTCGAGCGCGTCGGCGTCGAGCGTTTCCTGCTGCACGGTGCCGTCGCGACCGCGAACGGCCAGCCGCGAATCGGCCAGGACGTAGCGAGCCTCCGGCGTGGTGCGGGTCACGATCAGGCGGTGGCGGAAATGCGAATCCGGGTGGGTCGAGGTGTACCAGTTGTGCAGGCGGTAATCGCCGTCGAGCAATGGCCCGGGCAACAGGCGATAGACCGGTTGCCACCGCCCGGCGATCGAGGCTTCCAGTTGCATCTCGCCGCCCGCCGGGCGCAGGCGGAAGATCTCGTGCCCGGTGCTCTGCGGTTCGCGCGCGGCAAGGCGCAGCGGCGCGGTCGGCACGCAGCTTCCGAAGCCCACGTCCACCAGGTAGCGCACGCCGCCCACCGTGACCCGCAGCGCCATGTGCGAAGGCGGCGACAGGGGCGCATCGGGCGCCGCCTGCCAGTTCACCCGCGCGATCAGCCCTTCGACCTCGAACCCGATCGCTTCCAGCACCCGCTTGAACAGGCTGTTGTGTTCGTAGCAGTAGCCGCCGCGGCCCGCGCCGATCAGCTTGGCATCGACCGCCGCGGGCGAAAGGTCCACCCCGCGCCCGAGCAGGACATCGATCGCCTCGAACGCGATTGCCGCCGGGTGGCGTTCCTGCAGCGCGCGCAGGGTGGCGAGGTCGGGCCGCAGCGGCCCCGAATGGCCGATGCGCGCGCAATAGGCGGCAAGGTCCACGCCCGGCGCGCTCATGCCGCTTCGCCGTAGGCGCGGGCACCGCGCGCGTCGCGCAGCGCACCGGTCCACCATTCGAGCCGGCGCAACATCGCGGCCATGGCGCGCGCGGACCGCTCCGGATCGTGCAGCCGGGCGTTTTCGCCGAACTGTTCCCACGCCGCGGCGAAGCTGACCGTGTCGCGCAGGCCGACCGCATGCAGCTCGGCAAAGACGCCGCGCAAGTGCTCGACCGCGCGCAGCCCGCCGGAGATCCCGCCGTAGGAGACGAAGCCCACCGGCTTGGCATGCCATTCGGCGTTGGCCGCGTCGATCAGCGCCTTCAGCGGGGCGGGGAAGCTGTGGTTGTATTCGGGGGTGACGACGATGAAGCCGTCGGCCCGGCCGATCCGCCGCGCAAGCTCGCGATCGTCGTGCCCGGCGGCCGGGTCGATCGTCTCGATCGCCATTCCGCCATGCGCCGCGACCCGTTCGGCCACCCATTGCGCGACCCGGTCGCACAGCCTGCCGCGCCGCGTGCTGCCGTAGATCAGCCCGATCCGGAAAGTATCCGCCATGTTCCTCGTTCCTTCGATTGCTTCGATGAGGAACACGTCGATACAACTTCAACCAAACTTGAGATCAAGCGTTTTCTCGATCGCAAATTCCGCCCACCGTGATGGATCCGGCCGAACAGCGCGGGCCGTGGCGCGGCCGCGCTATTCCCACTCGATCGTGCCGGGCGGCTTGGACGTGTAATCGTAGACCACGCGGTTGATGCCCTTCACCTCGTTGACGATGCGGGTCGCGACGCGGGTGAGGAAGCTGGCATCGAACGGATAGACATCGGCCGTCATCCCGTCGGTGCTGGTCACCGCGCGCAAGCCGCAGACGCTGTCGTAGGTGCGCCCGTCGCCCATCACGCCCACGGTCTTGACCGGCAGCAGCACGGCAAAGGCCTGCCAGATCGCGTCGTAGAGGCCGGCGGCGCGGATTTCCTCGAGGTAGATGGCGTCGGCCTTGCGCAGGATGTCGCACCGTTCCTTCGTCACTTCGCCCGGAATGCGGATGGCCAGGCCCGGCCCGGGGAAGGGATGACGGCCGACGAAGACCTCGGGCAGGCCGAGTTCGCGGCCGAGCACGCGGACCTCGTCCTTGAACAGTTCGCGCAGGGGCTCGACCAGCTTCATGTTCATCCGCTCGGGCAGGCCGCCGACATTGTGGTGGCTCTTGATCGTGACGCTTGGCCCGCCGGTGAAGGACACCGATTCGATGACGTCGGGGTAGAGCGTGCCCTGGGCGAGGAAATCGGCACCGCCGATCTTCTTCGCCTCGGCTTCGAACAGGTCGATGAAGGCCTTGCCGATGAACTTGCGCTTCTTCTCCGGATCGGTTTCGCCGGCGAGGCCGGACAGGAACATGTCCTCCGCATCGACGTGGACCAGCGGGATGTTGTAGTGATCGCGGAACAGGGTCACGACCTGCTCCGCCTCGTTCATCCGCATCAGCCCGTGGTCGACGAAGACGCACGTCAGCTGGTCGCCGATCGCCTCGTGGATCAGGACCGCGGCCACCGCCGAATCGACCCCGCCGGAAAGGCCGCAGATCACTTTCCCGTCGCCGACCTGCTCGCGGATTTCCGCGATCTTGGTCTTGCGGAACTCGGCCATCGTCCAGTCGCCCGCCAAGCCGCAGACATGGCGCACGAAATTGGCCAGCAGCCTGCCGCCGTCGGGCGTGTGGACCACCTCGGGATGGAACTGGGTGCCGTAATACTTGCGTTCCTCGTCGGCGATCACCGCGAAAGGGGCGCCGTCGCTGGTCGCGACGATCCGGAAGCCGGGGGCGAAGCGCGTGACCTTGTCGCCGTGGCTCATCCAGACCTGGTGGCGTTCATCGGTCTGCCAGAGGCCGTCGAACAGCGCGCAGGGTTCGGTCACCGTCAGGTAGGCGCGGCCGAACTCGCCCCCTTCGCCGGTCTCGTGCCCGGGGCGCACTTCGCCGCCGAGCTGCTGGGTCATGACCTGCTGGCCATAACAAATGCCCAGGATCGGCAGGCCGCTGTCGAACAGGACCTGCGGCGCACGCGGGCTATCCTCGTCGCAAACGCTGGCGGGCGAGCCCGAGAGAATGATCCCCCGGGGCTTCAGGCGATGGAACGCCTCCTCCGCCTGGGTGAAGGGCGCGATCTCGGAATAGACGCCGGCCTCGCGCACGCGGCGTGCGATGAGCTGGGTGACCTGGCTGCCGAAATCGACGATCAGGATGGAATCGGGGAGGTGTTCTGGCTGCATGGGGGGATCCGTTAAGGCCAGCGCGTGGTGCCTGTCCAGCATTCGCCGCGCCGGGCGGCGGGGGCCGGTGCGGGGGCGGCGTCGCGGGCGGGTGCGCCGATGAAGGCGAAACGTGCATGGCGTTCACCCTCGATCGCGTATTTTGCACTTGCGAAGGGTAATGGTGCGACGCACAATCGCCGGCGAGAACAACAAACGGATGTTTGAGAGCGACCACACCTTGTCGAAGGAGACGCTCATGAAGTTCCACCACATTCTCGCCGCCGGCCTGGCCTCGCTCGCCCTCCTGGGCACGCCCGCGCAGGCCGAACCGCGCAAGGTCACGATCGCTGTGCATTTCGACGATCTCGACTTGCGCGACCCGGCCCAGGTCCGCGCGCTGCACAAGCGGGTCGAAGCGGCGGCAAAGGAAGCCTGCGCCTATCCCGACGCGCTGTCGTTCAACCCGGTGCCCTACGACCGGGCGTGCAAGGCCTCGCTGGTCGAATCGGCCGAGGAGGTGATTGCCCGCAAGCGCACCGCACGCCTCGCCAGCGCCAGCTGACGCGCGACTTTCCCCGAACTCGACGATCCGGCGTCGCCACGAATGCTGGCGGCGCCGGATTTTCGTTGGGGCCCGTAGTTTCGGCTGGCCCCGTGCAGTTCGCGCAAGCCTTGGGCACGCCTATCGCGGCGGCGCTTCTCCTGACCGCGCACGATGCCGCGTTTTCGCGGCCAGCCGCGCCTTTACCCCCTTGGCCACGCACTCGACGCCGCGCCGCCACCTGCCGATTCAACAGAAATTTGCACCACTAAAGCGTGATTTTACCGCTCTTGGTTGCAGATTTCTCAACAAAAGTGGCAGTTTTCTCATTTGTGAAAAGCAAGGCGAAAGATTATTTCACCTCTCGAGCCGGGCGGAAGGTTCCTCTCTCTCCTCTCTCCCCCCTTCCCCCGGCCTCTCAGAAACAGGAGCCATGCCATGCGCACGACTGCATCGCATTTCCTGGCCTTCCTCGCGGCTGCTTCGATCAGCAGCCTCATGCTCGGTGCAGCAATCGCCTGAGCCTGGAGGAAGAACAGCGAGAGAGGCGCGGCCGCCAAGTCCTCCCCCCCCATAGTGGCGGCCGCGTCTCCATCGCGCCTTTTCCCAACCGGCAGATCTCCCCCGGCGCGTCTATTCGACGCCGCCTATCGCCTCCGCCCTTTCACGAAGCTCGGTCTTGAGCAGTTTGCCGATATGGCTGCGCGGCATCTCGTCCACCGGGTGCAGCGCCGCCAGGCGCTGGGTCTTGCCCAGCCGCGCGTTCACCGCCGCGAGGATCTCGGCCATCGGCCGGGCGCCCGGCGCGAGGCGGGCAAAACCGACCGGGCTTTCGCCCCAACGGCGGCTGGCCACGCCGACGACGGCCGCCTCGGCCACGTCGTCCTCGCGCTCCAGCTCCGCCTCGAGGTCGGCGGGGTAGATGTTGAACCCGCCCGAGATGATCATGTCCTTGGCGCGGCCGACCAGTTCGACGAAGCCGTCGGCATCGACCCGGCCGATATCGCCCATCCGTTGCCACACCGCGCCCGTTTCCGGGTCGGTCCAGTATCCCTCGCGCGTCTTGTCCGGCCGGTTCTTGTACCCGCTCATCATCGTCTGGCTGCGGCCGACGAGGTTGCCGGCCACCCCCGGCGGCACCTCGCGGTCCTCGTCGTCGAGCACTTTCAACTCGCTGCCCGGTGCCGGGCGGCCGACGGTATGGAGCTTGTCGGGAAACTCGTGACAGGGCAGCAGGCACACGACGCCGCCTTCCGTCATCGAGTAGATTTCCACCAGAGCCCCGGGCATCCGGCGCAGGACCTCGCGCTTCAGCGGGGCCGGGAAGGGTGCCGAGGTGCAGTATTTCAGCGCCAGCGAGGACAAGTCGAACCGGTCGAAGCGCGGCTCGTCCATCAGCCGCTGGTATTGCACCGGCACCAGCATCGTCACCGTCGTGCGGTCCGCCTCGGCATGGGCGAGCCAGGCCTCGGCCGCGAACTTGCCCATCACGCGCACCATGCCCCCGGCAAGCAGCGGCGCGAGGAAGGCGACCATCGTCGTGTTCGAATAGAGCGGGGTCGAGGCGAGCGCGCGCGGCTCCAGCCCGGTGCCGAGATAGGACGCCGCGATCGAGGCGAACTGGCGCCAGCGCATCTGGTGCGAATGGACGATGCCCTTGGGCACGCCGGTCGTGCCGCTGGAATAGATGATGTTGAACGGGTCGCCCGGCGCCGGCGCGAAAGGCTCGGCGCGGGTGCCGGCAGGCGCCATCCAGCCGTCCAGCTCCTCGTCCAGCAGGACATGGTCCATGTCCGGCAGGAAATCGTCGCCCAGCTCGCTGCGCCGCGCGCGATCGACGAACAGGTGCCGCGCGCCGCTGTCGCCGGCCATGCCCTCCAGCTGTTCGCGGCTCGCGCTGGTCGTCAGCGGAGCGGCCACGCCGCCCGCGCGCACCGCGGCAAGGAACACGAGCGCATAGGCGATCCCCGATGTGCCGAGGATGGCCACGGCCTGCCCCCGCTCCAGCCCGTCGGCCTGGAGGCGGGCGGCGATCCGTTCCACCCGGTCCGCCAGCTCGCCCCAGGTCAGCGCCCCGCGATCGTCGCGCAGGGCGAGTGCGTCGGGCTGCGCCTCGGCCCAGGCCGCCAGCATGGCGGGAAAGGAGCCCCATTCGGCCCCGACCAGGGCCCCGATATCGTCTTTCGTCATCGCCGCGATCCTAGCGCCGCGGCCAGCGGCGGCAAGCGCGCACTTTACGCGCGCGTCAATCTTCGTCGCTGCGAGCGCAGCCGGGCGGGGTGAAGCTGAGCTGCGCGAGACGCCAGCCGGCGTCGTCGCCCATCCATTCCTCCAGCGGCGGCAGGTCGCCGGGCGGGCAGGTGTCGCCGACATTGGCGAGGATATAGCGCCCCGATTCGCGCAGGCGCACGTGGCCGTCGGGCCAGCGCGCCTCCAGCCGCCGTTTCAGCCGCTCGGCATCGGGAGAGATCTCCGCGCTTTCCAGCTGCCGCGGCATTCCGTCGAGCAGTTCGGCCGCCGCGGTGCGGATGTTCCGCGCCCCGTCGTAGAGAATCGACAGCGCGATCGCCGCCGCCGCTGCCGAATCGGCCCACCACAGCCCCATTCCGATGCCCAGCACCCCGGCCATCCCGGCGAGCCCGGTCTGCCAGTCCGCCTTCTGCATCAGGGCATCGGTGTGCAGCACCTTGTCGCACAGTTTCGAGGCCACCGGGCGCTTGAGCCGGCCGAGCACGACGGGCACGACGACCGACCAGGCGAGCGCGGCGAGCATGATCCAGCCGAGCCAGACCGTGTGGCCGAAGATCGTCACCGGGCCGATCGTCGGGTGCTCGCCCGCGGCCAGCGCGCTGACCCCGTCGAACAGCAGCCAGGCGCCGACGGCGGCGAGGACGACCGCGCTGGCCATGAAGGCGAGGCTGTCCACCCGCACGAAGCCGTAAGGATACTTGCGCGTCGGCGGGCGGGGTTCGAGCCGCGCCGCGACGAGGAAGGTCACCGCCGGCACCAGCCCCAGGAGATCCTCGATGAAGGCGGTCTTCATCGCCTGGCTCGATCCCATCGCGAAATACATCGCCGCGACCACGCTGCCCATGCCGGCCAGCGTCCACCATTCCAGCCGCCGGGCGCGGGCCATTTCCGGGCGGATTTCCTTCGGCAGCTGGTTCATGGCCGCACTGCCTGCTCGACCGTCATGATCCAGCGGTTTTCCCCGTTACGCATGGCGAAGCGCGCGGCCGGCTGGTGGCGCGGCGGGGCAGCGCGCCACCCGATCGCCGGGCCGAAATGGACCTCCTTCGCCCACGGGCTGGCCATCGCGAAGGTGCCGTAGACCAGGTCGATCCGCCCGTCGGCCAGGTCGCGCAGCAGGGTCTCGCTGTCGCCCGGCACGCGCTCGACGCGGGCCGAGGTCGCCCGCGCCACGGCGGCCAGGGCCTGCGCCGCCTCGCGCTCGGGAGCGGTGCCGCGCACCCAGCCGAGGCGGATCGTGCCGCTTTCGCGGACCAGTTCCTCGGTCCGGTCGGGATCGCGCGGAAAGGGGCCGCATGCCGCGAGCGACAGGGCGAATGGCAGCCAGACGAGCCGTCGCATCCCTTGCCTTCCCCTTCGCAGCGCGCACGAAACCGTGCCCGTCAACGCGCGGGAGGGGCGAAGTATCCGCGAAACCGGGTGGCAAGCGGTGGAAAAATCCCGCGCGACCGCGCGATTCGCTTGGGATCGGCGCCCCCGCGGCCTATATAATCGCCATGGAAGACACCCCCGAAAACACCCCGCCGGAAACGGCGAAGCGCAACGGCTACGGCGCCGATTCGATCAAGGTCCTCAAGGGGCTGGACGCGGTCCGCAAGCGGCCGGGCATGTATATCGGCGATACCGACGACGGATCGGGCCTGCACCACATGGTGTTCGAAGTGTCGGACAACGCGATCGACGAGGCGCTGGCCGGCCATTGCGACCTCGTCCTGATCGAGCTCAACCCCGACGGCTCGGTCTCGGTCGAGGACAACGGCCGCGGCATCCCGGTGGACATGCACAAGGAAGAGGGCGTTTCCGCGGCCGAGGTCATCATGACCCAGCTCCACGCCGGCGGGAAGTTCGAGAACACCAGCGACGACAACGCCTACAAGGTCTCGGGCGGCCTGCACGGGGTCGGCGTCTCGGTGGTCAACGCGCTCAGCGAATGGCTGGAGCTGACCATCTGGCGCGACGGCAAGGAACACTGGATGCGGTTCGAGAACGGCGATGCCGTGGCTCCGCTGAAAGTGGTCGGCGATGCGCCGCCGGTCGAATCGAACGGCGACGAGAACGGGTTGAAGAAGGGCACGCGGGTGACCTTCCTGCCTTCGACCGAGACGTTCAAGAACGTGACCGAGTTCGATTTCGACAAGCTCGAGCACCGTTACCGCGAACTGGCCTTCCTCAATTCGGGCGTCCGCATCCTGCTGCGCGACCGCCGGCACGAAGAGATCAGGGAACACGACCTGTTCTACGAGGGCGGGATCGCGGCCTTCGTCAAGTACCTCGACCGCAACAAGCAGGCGCTCGTCGCCGAGCCGATCTCGGTCTCGGCCGAGAAGGACGGGATCGGGATCGACGTCGCGCTGGAGTGGAACGATTCGTATTACGAGAACGTGCTCTGCTTCACCAACAACATCCCCCAGCGCGACGGCGGGACGCACCTCGCCGCCTTCCGCGCCGCGCTGACGCGCACGCTCAACAATTACGCCAGCGCATCCGGCCTGCTGAAGAAGGAAAAGGTCTCGCTGACCGGCGAGGACATGCGCGAAGGCCTGACCGCGATCGTCTCGGTCAAGCTGCCCGATCCCAAGTTCGGCAGCCAGACGAAGGACAAGCTGGTCAGTTCGGAAGTCCGCCAGCCGCTCGAATCGCTGATGGGCGAGAAGATGACCGAGTGGCTGGAGGAAAACCCGGCCGATGCGAAGGCGATCATCCAGAAGATCGTCGATGCCGCCGCCGCGCGCGAGGCGGCGCGCCGCGCGCGCGAGATGAGCCGCAAGGGCGCGATGAGCGTCGCCAGCCTGCCGGGCAAGCTGGCTGACTGCCAGGAACGCGATCCGGCCAAGAGCGAGCTGTTCCTGGTCGAGGGCGATTCGGCCGGCGGTTCGGCCAAGCAGGGCCGCGACCGCAAGACGCAGGCGATCCTGCCGCTCAAGGGCAAGATCCTGAACGTCGAGCGCGCCCGGTTCGACCGGATCATCGGCTCGAAGGAAGTCGGCACGCTGATCCAGGCCATGGGCACCGGGATCCGCGACGATTTCAACATCGAGAAGCTGCGCTATCACAAGATCGTGATCATGACCGACGCCGACGTGGACGGCGCGCATATCCGCACGCTTCTGCTGACGTTCTTCCACCGGCAGATGCCCGAGATCATCCGGGCCGGGCACCTCTACATCGCGCAGCCGCCGCTCTACAAGGTGAGCAAGGGCCGCAGCGAGGTCTACCTGAAGGACCAGGCCGCGCTCGACCGCTACCTCGTCGATGCCGGGCTGCAGAACCGGGTTCTCGAAACCGCCGGCGGCGCGCGGGCGGAAGGGGACTTGCGCGCGCTGGTCGAACACGGCCTGCGGATCCGCAACCTGATCGCCTTCGTCCCGCGCAAGTACGACGCGGCGATCGTCGAACAGCTCGCGCTGTCGGGTGCGCTCGATCCCGCGCTCGACGCGCCCGCGCGCGCCCGCGCGCTCGACGAGGCAGCGCAGCGGCTGGGCCGCGCCGATCCCGAGGCGCGGTGGAGCGCATCGCTCGATGCCGAGGGCGGCATCCGTTTCGAGCGGCTGTGGCGCGGGGTCACCGACGTCCACGATATCGAGGCGGCCTTCGTCACCAGTGCCGAGGCGCGCAAGCTCCATGGCCTGGCGAGCGAGAACGCCGACGTCTATGCCGCGCCCGCGCACCTGGCCCGCCTCGGCACCGAGGCGGAAGCCGCGAACGCCGGGGCCGAAGGGGATGATGCGAGCGTCGCGCCCACGGCAGGCGAGGCCATCACCCGGCCGACCGAGCTGCTCGACGCGGTTCTCGCCGCCGGGCGCAAGGGGCTTTCGGTCCAGCGGTACAAGGGGCTGGGCGAAATGAACGCCGAGCAATTGTGGGAAACCACGCTCGACCCGGAAAACCGCGCGCTCTTGCAGGTCAAGGTCGAGGACGCCGACGTCACCGACGAGATCTTCACCCGCCTGATGGGCGACGTGGTCGAGCCGCGGCGCGAATTCATCCAGGACAATGCCCTGAACGTCGCCAACCTCGACGTCTGAGCCGCCCGGCCCCCGCGCCGGCGGCGCGGCCGCGGTTACGGCGCGGGGTCGGCGCCGCGGCGATAGACCCGGTCGGGGGTGACGTCGTCGAACGGCACGTTCTCGTTCTGCATCCGGTAGAGCGCGCCGTCGGCGATCAGCACGATCGGCTGGTGCGTCACGCCCAGCAGGCGCAGGCGCTTGCCGTCGGGCAGCCATTCCCATTCGCCGGTCTGCCGCCGCCCGCCCTGCTCGAGCGTGAACGTGCCGTCCTCGGCGATCGCCAGGCTGTCGTGCGTCCCGTCCGGGTTGGTGCGGCGATAGGCCGTGCCCGCCGCCAGCGCCTTGCGCCCGTCGGCCGCGACCCGCGGCAGCGAGGGATCGCGCGGCCCGTCGGGCTGGTTCGCGGCGGCCGGGTCGCCGGCGGGCGCATTGCCGCCCCCTGCTCCGCCCCCGTTGACGCGCGCGGCGAAATCCTGCGCGCTTTCGCCTTCCGGCCGCTCGCCGCAGGCGGCCAGCGCGAGCGACATCGAAACGACAAGTGCCATCGTGCCCGGTGGACGACGCATCGAACAAGCTCCCCGATACAAGGTCACGCGAAGAAACCACGGTGCGAACCGCACCGGGGCACGTCTAGGCCGCCAATGTGACACTATTCCGACAGGCGGGCTTGTGCCCTGCGCCCGTCCGCGGCACGAACCGTCATGCCCCCGACATCGTTTGCCGCCAAGGATCGCCGACCATGCCAAGCCGCCGCGCCCTCGCCTTCCTGCCGCTGATCGCAGCCCTCGCCGCCTGCACGACGACGCGCGCGCCCGCGCCGGCCGATAGCGCCACGACCGACACTGCCGGCCCGGTGACGGTGAAGATCGTCGGGCTCAACGATTTCCACGGCAACCTGGAGCCGCTGCGCCGGCCGATCCGCGTGCCGCTGGAAGGCGGGGAAAGCCGCGAAGTGCGCGCCGGCGGGGCGGCCTATCTCGCCAGCGCGGTCGCGCGCCACCGCGCGGGGGGCGACCATTCGCTGGTCATCGCCGCGGGCGACCTGGTCGGCGCCAGCCCGCTCGTCTCCTCGCTGTTCCTCGACGAGCCGGCGGTCGGCGCGATGAACCGCATGGGGCTCGATTTCAACGCGGTCGGCAACCACGAGTTCGACCGCGGCTGGCGCGAGCTGAAGCGCCTGCAGGACGGCGGCTGCGAACGGCACGGGCTGCGCGAACCCTGCGCGGTGGAGCGGGACTTCGCCGGGGCGGATTTCGCCTTCCTCGCCGCCAACGTGGTGACCGAGGGGGGCGAGACGCTGTTCCCGGGCACCGCCATCCGCCGCTTCGGCAGCGGCGAGCGCGCGGTCGCGGTCGGGGTGATCGGGCTGACGCTGAAGGACACGCCGAGCCTGGTGACGCCGAGCGGCGTGGCCGGCCTGACCTTCGGCGACGAGGCGGAGGCGATCAACGCGCGCGTGCCGCAACTGAGCGCGGCCGGGGCCGATGCGATCGTGGTCGCGATCCACCAAGGGCTGGAACCCGAACCGGGCACGCCGCACACCGGCTGCGGCGCGATCGCCGGCCCGCTGCGGGCGATCCTCGAACGGGTCGATCCGCGGGTCGACCTCGTCATCTCGGGCCATACCCACCGCTCCTACGTCTGCGATTTCGCCACCGTCGACCCGGCGCGCGGCTTCACCGTCACCAGCGCCGGTTACGGCGGGACCCTGCTGACCGAGATCACCCTCGCGATCGATCCGGCGCGCGATACGGTCGCCTCGCTGGCCGCGCGCAACATCGTGGTCCAGAACGAAGGCGAAGCCGCCGACCCGGCCTTCGCCGTCTTCCCCGCAGACGGCGAGATGGCCGCCTATGTCGCCCGCTATTCGCAGGCCGCGCGCGCGGCATCGACCCGGCCGGTGGGCCGCATTTCGGGCCCGGCGCGCGATCCCGGCCCGGCGACCGAGGAAACCGCGCTCGGCAACCTGATCGCCGACGCGCAGCTCTTCGCCACGCGATCGGCCGGCGCGCAGATCGCGCTGATGAACAATTCGGGCATTCGCGCGCCGATCGTGCCGGGCCCGGGCGGGACGGTGACTTTCGGCGACATCTTCGCCGCCCAGCCTTTCGGCAATACCCTGGTGACGCGCAGCTATTCGGGCAGCCAGCTGCTCGCGCTGCTGGAGCAGCAGCTCGATTCGGACGGTTTCGTCCAGACCTTCTCGGTCTCCGAAGGGTTCGCCTTTGCTTACGACATGGGCCGGCCGGAAGGGAGCCGGATCGTCTCGGCCAGCCTCGACGGGCAGCCGATCGATCCGCGGGCGAGCTACCGCGTGACGATGAACAGCTTCCTCGCCGCCGGGGGCGACGGCTTCACCGTGTTCGAACGGGGCACCGACGGGGTGACCGGCCCGGTCGATCTCGACGCGATGGAAGCCTACCTCGCGCAGGCGGAAACCACGGCGCTGCCGCCCACCGGGCGGGTCACCGACCTGACCGGGCGCTGAAGGCCGCTCAGGCGATCCGCAGGCCGGCGACCGGCGCGGCGCCGCGCTGCTTGCCCGAAAGCCCGTCGAACAGGGTATCGATGATCGTCGCCAGCTTCCCGGCGCTCAGCTTGTCCTCGTCCAGCATCAGCAGCATCTGCGGCAGGATGTAGCAGGCGACCATCTGGTTGATCAGCGACAGCGCCTGGTTGATGCCGAGACCGGCGAAATAGCCTTCTTCCTGCGCCTGGGCGATCAGTTCGGACAAGTAGTGGTCGGCCAGGTCGATATAGCCGCGCACGTTCTCGAACTTGTCGGTCCCGATCTCGCAATAGACGGCGAAAGTCGCCGGGTCCTTGCGATAGCGTTCCTGTTCCCGCAGGAAACGGCGCGCGAAGAATTCATAGAACTTGCGCCGGATCGGCAGGTCGGAGGCGATCACCTCCTCCATGATCGCGATATCGGGCGCGTACCACTCCTCCAGGATCGCGTCGAACAGCGCGTCGTCGGTCGCGAAGATCGTGTCGATCCGCGCCCGCGGCATGCGCGCTTCCTTGGCCAGCGCGGCGCGCGTCGTCGCCTCGCCCGTGCGGGCGATCGTCTTCATCGCCAGGTGGACGAGCTGGGCGCGGTCGCTATCCGCAAGGTTGGGCGCAGTCATTGTCCTCGGTCCGTCCGCTAGATCGCGCGTAATCTAGCGACGGCCCGCGCCCGGTTAAAGCCCCGCGGCGCGAAATGCGCCCCTGCCGCCTCTATTGCCCTGCCGCGTCTATTGCCCTGCCGCGTCTATTGCGCCGGTGCGGTCTGGTCGTCGGCGGCCGGGGCCGGGTCGCTGCGCCGCCAGGTCGTCTCCTCGCTCCGCTCGCCCGCGGTCGGGGCGTCGGCGGCGGGCAGGCGATAGAGCACGTTCTCGGCCACGGCATAGGCCTGCGTCTCGCCCTCGCGCTCGATCAGGATGCGGCTTTCGTCGTCGCCCCAGGTGAAGGAACCGCTCGTCTCGGTGCCGTCGGGCGCGCGCCAGACGTAGGTATCGTCTTCGCGCAAGGTGATCGTGCTGACCTGGTCGTCGCGGGTCCGCAACTCGTACGTCCCGGCATAATCGACCGTCGTGCGGGCATTCACCGGCACTTCGGGATATTCGACCTCGACCTCGGGCAGGGTCACGTCGGTCGGCGTTTCCAGCTCGGGCGTCTCGACCACGCGTTCGTCGACGTCGGTTGTCTCGCCGCAGGCGGCGAGCGCCAGGGCGAACGGCGCGGCAAGCGCGAGGCGGGCGTGAAAGGTCATCGGGCGTCTCCTTGTCCGGTTTCCCCTCCCCCAATGCGCAAGCCCGCCGGGCGGTTTCGAAAAAAAACGCCGCGCCGGCCGACGCTACATGCGGAACACGCCGAACTGCGGCCGCTCGGGGATCGGCGCCTCCAGCGTCGCGGCGAAGGCGAGGCCGAGCACGTCGCGCGTCTGCACCGGGTCGATCACGCCGTCGTCCCACAGGCGGGCGGTGGCGTAATAGGGATTGCCCTCGTCCTCGTACTTCTGGCGGATCGGGGCCTTGAAGGCCTCGGCCTCCTCCTCGCTCCAGCTCTCGGCATCGCGGTGGACGGTCGCGAGCACCGACGCGGCCTGTTCGCCGCCCATCACGCTGATGCGCGCATTGGGCCAGGTGAACAGGAAGCGGGGGCTGTAGGCGCGCCCGCACATGCCGTAATTGCCCGCGCCGAAACTGCCGCCGATGACCACGGTGACCTTGGGCACCGTGG
The DNA here is from genome assembly GCF_034375205.1 of Pelagerythrobacter marinus. Classification (NCBI taxonomy): domain Bacteria; kingdom Pseudomonadati; phylum Pseudomonadota; class Alphaproteobacteria; order Sphingomonadales; family Erythrobacteraceae; genus Pelagerythrobacter; species Pelagerythrobacter marinus. The sequence goes on from NZ_CP139719.1 coordinate 2,853,995, forward strand.
CGGTGGCGACCGCGGTCACCAGCTTCGCGCCGTGCTTGGCGATACCTTCGGCCTCGTACTTGCCGCCGACCATGAAGCCGGAAATGTTCTGCAGGAACAGCAGCGGGATGCGCCGCTGGCAGGCCAGCTCGATGAAATGCGCGCCCTTCTGCGCGCTTTCGGAAAAGAGCACGCCGTTGTTGGCCAGGATCGCCACCGGCATGCCCCAGACATGCGCGAAGCCGCAGACCAGCGTACTGCCGTAATGCGCCTTGAACTCGTGGAACTCGCTGCCGTCGACCAGCCGGGCGATGACCTCGTGCACGTCGTAGGGCGCGCGCACGTCCTCGGGCACGAGGGCGTAGAGATCCTCGGCATCGAACAGCGGCGCGCGCGGATCGCGCAAGTCGACGTTCTTCGCCGCGGCCGGGTTCTCGCCCAAGTGGCTGACGATATCGCGCACGATGGTCAGCGCGTGTTCGTCGTTCTCGGCCAGGTGATCGACCACGCCCGATTTCTTCGCGTGCAGGTCGCCGCCGCCGAGGTCTTCGGCGCTGATTTCCTCCCCCGTCGCGGCCTTCACCAGCGGCGGGCCGGCGAGGAAGATCGTGCCCTGGTTGCGCACGATCACCGTCTCGTCGCTCATCGCCGGCACGTAGGCGCCGCCCGCGGTGCAGCTGCCCATGACGCAGGCGATCTGCGGAATGCCGGCGGCGCTCATGTTCGCCTGGTTGAAGAAGATGCGGCCGAAATGGTCGCGGTCGGGGAAGACCTCGGCCTGGTGCGGCAGGTTCGCCCCGCCGCTGTCGACGAGGTAGATGCACGGCAGGTGGTTTTCCCGCGCGATTTCCTGCGCGCGCAAGTGCTTCTTGACCGTCATCGGGTAATAGGTGCCGCCCTTCACGGTGGCATCGTTGCACACGATCATCACCTGCCGGCCGGCGACGAGGCCGATCCCGGCAATCAGCCCGGCGCCGTTGATCGCGTCCTTGCCGTACATGCCGTTCGCCGCGAGCTGGCCGATCTCGAGGAAGGGGCTGCCCGGGTCGAGCAGCCGCTCCACCCGCTCGCGGGGAAGCAGCTTGCCGCGCGCCAGGTGGCGCTCGCGGCTGCCTTCGCTGCCCCCCAGCGCCGCCGCGGCGACGCGGGCGCGCAAATCCCCGGCCAGGGCCTTGTTGTGCTCGAAGCGCGCCCGGGCGTCGGGCGCTTCGCGGTCCAGCTTGGTCGTCAGCGTGGGTGCGGTCATGGGCGGGTCAATCTGTCCGTTTCATCTGCAGGGCGTGGGTTCGTGCCGGCGCCGGGCCGGGGGCGGGCGCGGGCGCGGTCATGCGAGTTCCTTCGGCGGCACATAGGCCGGATCGTGGTCGAAAGGCAGGGGCTCGCCCGCGCGCAACGCGGCGAGGACGCGGGCGAAATCGGTCTCGCACCGGAAGCCGAGCACGCGTTCGGCCTTCGCCGGGTCGTAAACCCGCTCGATCCTGTGCGGCAGGGCCCATCCGCGCGCGGCGTAGAGCCCGCGCACGCCGGGGAAGTGCCGCTCGATCGCCGCCGGCGCGTCGCGCACCAGTTCGCCCGCTTCGTCGCGCGCGAACGGCGGGGGCGCGGAAATCACGAAAGTCTCGCAGCCCAGCCCGCCGATCCGCTCGAGCGCGAGGACATGCGCCCGCGCCGCGTCGCCGGCGCTCAGCCGGCGGTGCAGGAACTCGTTCGCCTTCATGTTCTCGCCCGACAGCTCGCGGTGGGTATCGTCTTCCTCGGGAAAGAAGCGCCCCGTCCGCAGGATCGCGACGTCGAGCGGGTGCAGGCGCGCGAACAGGGCGCAGAGGTTTTCCGCCGCGGCCTTGGTCATGCCGTAGATGTTGCGCGGCGGCCCGGCGTGAAACCCCTCGTCCATCCAGAACGCGGCCTTGCCGGCCCCCGCGCGCACGCGGTCCGACACCATCATCGAGGTGGTCGAGGTGAAGACGAAGCGGCCGTGCCCGGCATCGACCGCCGCCCGGAGCAGGTTGAGCGTGCCGGTCACGTTGGTATCGACGAAGGCCTGTTCGTCGTAGCGAGCGATATCGGGCTTGTGCAGCGCCGCGCCGTGAACGATCGCCTCGATCGCGTGGTCGCGCACCGCGTCGCGCACCAGGTCGCGGTCGGCCACGGTGCCCACCACCTGCGTGTCCGGGCCCGGGGCGATGTCCAGCCCCACGACCTCGTGACCGGCCGCGCGCAGCCGCGGGGCGAGGAACCGCCCCAGCCAGCCCGACGCACCGGTGAGGAGAACTTTCACCCCGCCGCCCCGATCAGTTCGCGGCCGATCAGCATCCGCCGGATCTCGTTCGTGCCCGCGCCGATGTCGAGCAGCTTGGCATCGCGCAGGTAGCGTTCGACCGGCCAGTCGGTGGTGTAGCCGGCGCCGCCCAGCGCCTGGACGCTCTCGGCCGCGACGCGGAAGGCGTTCTCGCTCGACAGCAGGATCGCGCCGGCGGCGTCGAAGCGGGTCGTCTGCCCCGCGTCGCAGGCGCGCGCGACGGCATATGTATAGGCGCGGGCCGATTGCAGCGCGACGTACATGTCGGCGACCTTGGCCTGCATCAGCTGGAACGTCCCGATCGGCCGGCCGAACTGCTGGCGTTCGCGGACATAGGGGATCACCGTGTCGAGGCAGGCCTGCATGATGCCGAGCTGGAGGCCGGAGAGCACGACGCGCTCGTAGTCCAGCCCGCTCATCAGCACGCCCACGCCGCCGTTTTCCGGGCCCATCACGTTCGCTTCGGGCACGAAGCAGTCGTCGAACACCAGCTCGCTGGTCGGCGAACCGCGCATCCCCATCTTCCCGATCTTCTGCCCGATCGCGAAGCCTTCGAAGTCCTTTTCGATCAGGAACGTCGTGATCCCGCGCGACCCCTCGCCCGTCTTGGCGTAGACGACCAGGACATCGGCATAGGGCGCATTGGTGATCCAGAACTTCGTCCCGCTGAGGCGATAGCCGCCCTCGACCTTCTGCGCCCTCAGTTTCATCGAGACGACGTCCGACCCGGCCGAGGCCTCGGACATGGCGAGCGAGCCGACGTGTTCGCCGCTGATCAGGCCGGGCAGGTACTTCGCCTTCTGCTCCTCGTTCCCCCAGCGCGCGATCTGGTTGACGCAGAGGTTGGAATGGGCGCCGTAGCTGAGGCCGATGCTGGCCGAGGCGCGGCTGACTTCCTCCACCGCGATGACGTGTTCGAGATAGCCGAGGCCGAGGCCGCCGTCGGCTTCGGGCACGGTCACCCCGTGCAGGCCCAGCGCGCCCATCGCCGGCCACAGCTCCTCGCGCGGGAAGCGGTCCTCGCGGTCGATGGCCTCGGCCAGGGGGGCGATCTGCTCGTCGGCGAAGCGGGCCGTGGTCTCGCGGATCATGTCCGCCGTCTCGCCGAGCTGGAAATCGAAATCGGGGGTCGCGCGCATGGGAGCTCCTAACTTGTCGACCGGCGCATAGCCGAGCGCGACCGTAGCGGCAAACCCCCCGCAAACGGGGGCAAAAGCCCTTGGAAATCCCGGTGAATTCGCTATCGCAAGAGCCGACGGGATGGAAATCGACGATTCAACTCTGTGGCCGCCGGACGCGGCCCCGGCGCCGGCGTTCTGCGGCGATGCGGAGCGCGCGAGGGTCGTCGCCGCGCACGGGCTGGACGCGCTTGTCGACGATCCCGAACTGGCCGAGATCGTGCGCTTCGCCGCCCGCCTGTGCGAAACGCCGGTGGCGCTGGTGACGCTGGTCGAATCCGAACAGCAGCGGTTCATCGCCCGCACCGGGGTGGAAGCCGAAGGCACCCCGCGCTCGACCAGTTTCTGCGCCTACACGATGATGGACGGCGGCCTCCTGGTCGTGCCCGACGCGCGCGAGGACGAGCGGTTCGCCGAGTTCGATCTGGTGACCGGCGATTTCGGCCTGCGGTTCTATGCCGGCGCGCCGATCGCCTCGCGCGAGGGGGCGCCGATCGGCGCGCTCTGCGTGCTCGACACCCGGCCCCGGCCCGGCGGGCTGACCGAGTTGCAGGCCCAGGGGCTGACCCTGCTGTCCCAGGCGGTGAAGCGCCGTTTCCAGGCCCAGCGCGAGGCGCGCCAGCACCGCCACGAGTTCGCCCGCCAGGCGGCCCGCTTCCGCACGCTGGGCGACTGGCTGCCCGACGTGATCTGGTCGGCCGACGGGGAGGGGCGCTTCGATTACTTCAACGCCCGCTGGCAACGGGTGACGGGCAGCGCGCCGCCCCGCGACATGCAAGGCTGGCTGGGCTTCGTCCATGCCGACGACCGCGAACGGGCATCGGCCGCCTGGCAGGAGGCCATGGCCCGCGGCGACAGCTTCGAGAACGAGTTCCGCCTGCTCCAGGCCGACGGCAGCTGGCGCTGGACGATCGCGCGCGCGCTTCCGGTGCGCGACGAGGACGACAGCGTCGCGCGCTGGTACGGCACGCTGACCGACATCGACGAGCGCCACCGCGAAGCCGATTCGAGCGACACCCTGGCGCGCGAGCTGGCGCACCGGATCAAGAACATCTTCGCGCTCATTTCCGGCCTGATCTCGCTGCGCACCCGCGGGCGCGAGGAACTGCGCCCGTTCGGCGAGGAACTGGTCGGCACGATCGCCTCGCTCGGCAAGGCGCAGGATTTCGTCCTCCCTTCGGCCGACCAGGGATCGGGCGACCTGCGCGGGCTGATCTCGGTCCTGCTCGAACCGTTCGCCGGCATCCGGGCCCACCGCATCGCCGTGGCGGGGGAAACCGCCCCGGTCGGCTCGCGCGCGGCGATCTCGCTGGCGCTGGTCCTGCACGAGATGGCGACCAACGCGATCAAGTACGGCGCGCTGGCGAAGCAGGAAGGGCGCATCGCGATCGAGCTGGCCCGCGAAGGGGAGGATATCCTCGTCACCTGGGCCGAGACCGGCGGCCCGGCCCCGGCGATCGCCGAAAGCGGCGGCAATGGCTTCGGCACCCGCCTGATCGACATGAGCGTGGGGCAGCTGGGGGGCAAGGTCTCGCGCGAGTGGCGCGAGTGCGGACTGGCGGCGACCCTGCGCCTGCCGGTGGTCCGGCTGGCCGACTGACGTCTCGGCTTCCGGGGGGGCGCTTCCGGGGGGTTCGTTTCCGGGGGGTCTCGTTTCCACGGGGTTTCGTTTTCGCGCGGTTCGCGGCTAGGGTCGGCGGGATGGACGATGCCGCGCCCCCGACCGCGCTGCGCCTGGACGGCCTGGCCAAGCGCTTCGGCCGGACCCGCGCGATCGACGGCGTGGACCTGGCGATCGCGCGCGGCAGCTTCGTCGCGCTGGTCGGCGCCTCCGGTTCGGGCAAGTCCACCCTGCTCAAGACGATCAACCGCCTCGTCGCGCCCGATGCGGGCACGATCCTGTTCGAAGGGGAGGACGTGACCGCGATCGCCGCGCCGGCGCTGCGGCGGCGGATCGGGTATGTCTTCCAGTCGATCGGCCTGTTCCCGCACATGACGGTGGCGGAGAACATCGGGATCGGCCCGCGGCTCGCCCGGCGGCCGATCGGGCCGGAGCGGGTGGCCGAACTGCTCGAACTGGTGGAGCTGGAGCCCGCCCACGCCCGCCGCATGCCGCACGCGCTCTCGGGCGGGCAGCGCCAGCGCGTCGGCGTGGCCCGCGCGCTGGCCGGCGAGCCGCAGGTCCTGCTGATGGACGAGCCGTTCGGCGCGCTCGACCCGGTCACCCGCGACGCGCTGGGGCGCAAGGTGCGCGAACTGCACGACCGGCTGGGGCTGACCACGCTGATGGTGACCCACGACATGGCCGAGGCGCTGCTGCTGGCCGACCGGGTCCTGGTCATGGCCGCGGGCCGGATCGTCGCCGACGAGACGCCGCGCGCGCTGCTGGCGGGCGCGGGCGGGGACGAGGCGCAGGCGCTGGTCGCCGTTCCGCGCGACCAGGCCGACGCGATCGCGGAGCTGGAAGGGTGAACGCGATCCTGCCGATCCTGCTCGGCCTGGGGGGCAAGCTGGCGGCCCATGTCCTCCTGGCGGCGGCGGCGATCGCGCTGGGCATGGCGATCGCCCTGCCGCTGGCCGTCTGGGCCAGCCGCTCGCCCGCCGTGGCCCGTATCGCGCTCGGCTTCGCCAGCCTGGTCCAGACGATCCCGGCGCTGGCCCTGCTCGCGCTGTTCTTCCCGATCCTGCTCAGCCTGCGCGCGGTGTTCGGCGAAGGGCTGCCGACGCTCGGCTTCCTTCCCGCGCTGCTCGCCCTGGCGCTCTATGCCCTGCTGCCGATCCTGCGCAACGCGGTGACCGCGCGCGAGCACATGGCGCCCGGCGTGCTCGAGGCGGCCGACGGCGTGGGCATGACCGCGTGGCAGAAACTGCGCCTGGTCGAGGCGCCGCTGGCCGCGCCCTACGTCATGGCCGGGGTCCGCACCGCCTCGGTCTGGACGATCGGCGCGGCGACCCTGGCGACCACGATCGGCCAGCCGAGCCTGGGCGACCCGATCTTCGCCGGGCTGCAGACGCAGAACTGGGCCCTCGTCCTCGCCGGCTGCATCGCCAGCGCGGCGCTCGCGCTGGTCGCCGACGCGCTGCTGGGGCTGGTCGAACGCGGCTTCGCCCGGCGCCGGCGGTGGATGGTCTGGACCGGCGCCGGCCTCGCGCTCGCCGGGATCGGCGCCGCCGCGCTCGCCTGGTTCGAGCCGGGCGAGGGGGAGGAGCCGGTCGCGATCGGGGCCAAGAGCTTTTCCGAGCAATATGTCCTCGCCCGCCTGATCGGCCAGCGGCTGGAGGAGGCCGGGTACCGCGTCGAATATCGCGACGGCCTCGGCTCCGCGGTGGTCCACGACGCGGTCACCTCGGGCGCGATCGACATCTCGATCGACTATACCGGCACGCTGTGGACCAACGAGATGGGCCGCACCGACAACCCGGGGCGCGAGGCGATCTATCGCGCGATCGCGGCTTGGGAGCGCGAGACCAGCGGCACGCTCGTGCTCGGCCGGCTCGGGTTCGAGAACGCCTATGCCCTGGCGATGCGGGCTGACCGGGCCGCGGCGCTGGGGGTCGCCTCGCTGGCGGACCTTGCGCGCGTGGCGCCGCGGCTGGTGATCGGCGCCGACCCGGAATTCTTCCGCCGGCCCGAATGGCGCGCGGTGCGCGACGCCTATGGCCTGCGCTTCGCCCGCCAGCGCACGTTCCAGCCGACCTTCATGTACAACGCCCTGCAATCGGGGGAGGCCGACGTGATCAGCGCCTATACCTCCGACGGGCGGATCGCGGCCGACCGGCTGGTCGTGCTGGACGATCCGAAAGGCGCCTTCCCGGCCTACGACGCGCTGGTCCTCGTCGCCCCCGACCGCGCGGACGACGCGGCGCTGGTGGCCGCGCTGCGCCCGCTGGTCGGCGCGATCGGCGTCGAGGCGATGCGAAGGGCGAACTTGGCGGTGGACCGCACCGACGCGGACAAGCAGAGCCCCGCCGCCGCCGCGCGCGCGCTTTCCGCCCGGCTCGGGCTTTAGCCGGCCTCTGCCGCGGCGGGTGCGGGCCGGCGCCCTCCCGATGGAGGAACGGCGCCGGCAAGGCGGCTACTGCGCGTCGAACCCCGCGCCGTCGGGCCAGGCGGGGGCGGCAATGCCCATGACCTTGAACAGGCGCCCCATCTGCGCCTCGTCCACCAGCCGGTCGCGGGCGGCCTTGATCTCCTGCGCGTAGTGCGGCGCGCGCGCGGACAGCGTCTGGGCCCGCGCGTCGATCCCCAGCGCGCGCAGCCATTCGCCCTGGGTGACCGTGCCCAGGTGCCGCGCCCCGCGCGCCTGGACGATCCGCGCCAGCGTGGCGAAATCGACGTGCGCGGTCAGGTCGGCCGCCCCCGGTGCGGCGAAGGGATCGACCTTGGCATGGGCGCGCACCGCCTGCAGCGTCGATCCGGTTCGCATTTCGCCGTGCCCGTAATCGATCACCAGCGCCGCGCCCCCCTGCTCGGCCAGGCGGCCGGCGATCTCGTAGGCGATCGCGGCCGAGGCCGGGCTGGTTTCCAGCAGGGTGCCGACCGCGGCGCCCCGCCATTCGGCCGGCACCGCCTCGTCCATCGGCTGGCGCCCGGCGACGAACACGAAATCGTCCCCTTCCAGCCCGACCATGCGTTCGCGCCAGCCGTCCCGCGTGCGCACCAGCTGGCGCACCGGCAGCGCGTCGAGGAACTCGTTCGCCACCAGCAGCATCGGCGCGTCCTGCGGCACGCCGGCCAGGTCGGCGTGCCAGAAGGCGCCGGGCACGGCCTGTTCCTGGACCTCGCGCAGCGCGCCCGAGCCTTCGACCAGGTGCACCTCGGGCGCCAGGCCGTAGCGGCCGGCGGCGCGCAGCGCGTCGCGCGCCAGCGTGCCGCGCCCGGGGCCGAGCTCGACGTAGAGCACCGGCTCCTCGCGCCCGGCGCGGATCCACATGTCGGCCAGCCACAGGCCGATCAGCTCGCCGAACATCTGGCTGATCTCGGGCGCGGTGACGAAATCGCCCGCCGCCCCCAGCGGGTCGCGCCCGGCATAGTAGCGCGCGTTGCTCTCCCCCATGAACTGGGCGAGCGAGATCGGCCCGGTATTGCGGATCAGCCGGCGGAAGATGTCGCCCAGCTCGCCGGTCTCGCCCGCGTCGCCGCCCGCGTCGCCAGCCGCGTCGCTGCCGCTCATGCCGCTCCGGCCGCGGGCGCTCCGCTGGCCAGCGGCGGCCGCGCGAGCGCGCGGACGGTGACCGCCACGCCGAGCACGATCAGCGGGATCGTGAGCCACTGTCCCATCGAAAGCCCGGTATTGGCGGCGAATTCGGCCAGCTGGGCGTCGGGTTCGCGGAAGAACTCGACCGTGAAGCGGCCCAGCGCGATCCCGGCGGTGAACACGCCGACCAGCAGGCCGGGGCGATAGCGCGCGCGCGTTTTCCAGAACAGGTAGAGCAGGACGACGACCAGCAGCGCGCCTTCCAGCGCGGCCTCGTAGAGCTGGGAGGGATGGCGCGCGAGCGGGCCCGCCCCGGGGAAGACCATCGCCCAGGGCACGTCGCTGGGCCGGCCCCAGAGCTCGCCGTTGACGAAGTTGGCGAGGCGGCCGAACATCATGCCGAACGGCACGTTGACCGCGATGTAATCGGCCACCCGCAGGAACGGCAGCCCGCCGCGCCACGAAACGAAGGCGATCGCGACCAGGACCCCGGCCAGCCCGCCGTGGAAGCTCATCCCCCCGGTCCAGAGCTGGAACAGCTGGAGGCTGGTCCACAGCGACGGGTCGTAGAACGTGGCATAGCCGAGCCGCCCGCCGATGATGATGCCCAGCGTGCAATAGAAGAACAGGTCGTCGGCATGGCGCTGCGCCATCGGCGCGCCGGGGGCCTTGATCATGCGCGAGAGGTGCCAGTATCCCAGCACGATCCCCGCGAGATAGGCGAGCGAGTACCAGCGCAGGGTGAAGAACCCCAGGTCGATGCCGGGCGTCAGCCCCAGTTCCGCCCACTGAATCGGTCCCGAGGTATCCGCGGCGGCGGCGGCAAGTAGTGACAGCAACTGGCGAACCCCTTATCAAATCAGGTCGAAGACCGTGCCCGGCACGCGGGAATTTCGCGCGGCTTTTGGCATAGAGAGCGACGGGGTGAAACCCTGCGTTCGAGCGTCCGGTACGATTCGATCGCGCCGTGACGTAGGGGAATGGCGAGAGGAGAGCTGACGAATGCCGACTGAACTGGACAACGATCTGGAACGCATCATCGAGGGCCTGACCGCCCCCGGAATGCCGTTCGAGACCGAATCAGTGGAGCGCGAGGGCCTGTCCCTGCCGGCATTCAAGAACGCCCCGCCCAGCCTGGCCCACTATTTCGCGCATTTCTGCAACGAGCATAAGGACCTCGTCTTCCTGGTCGACGGCGACGTGCGGCTGACGTTCGGCGAATGCTGGGTCGCCGCGAGCCACGTCGCCGCGGGCCTGGTGCAGGACCACGGGATGAAGAAGGGCGACCGCGTCGGCATCGCCGCGCGCAATTCGGCCAACTGGATCATCGCCTACATGGGCGTGATCATGGGCGGCGGCTGCGCCACCCTGCTCAACGGGTTCTGGACCGGGGAGGAACTCGCTTACGGCATTCGCCTGTCCGAGTGCTCGCTCGTCCTCGCCGACGGCCAGCGGGCCGAGCGGCTCGAGGGGACGGACCACCCGGCGCGGATCGTCGAGATCGCGCACGACCTCCCGCCGTCCGACGGGCTCGCTCCGATCTGGGGCGAAGGCGACGTCGCCATGCGGATGCTGGACGAGATCGGGCCGGACGACATCGCGACCATCCTGTTCACCTCGGGCTCGACCGGCGATGCCAAGGGCGCCTGGTCCGACCATCGCGGGGTCGTCCACGGCACGATGAGCTATGTCTCGCAGAGCGCGATGGCCGCCCAGCTCCTGACCGAGCGGGGCGACGCGCCCGAGGGGCAGGCCTGCGCGCTGATCGCGGTGCCGCTGTTCCACGTCACCGGCGAAGTGCCGCTCTACCTGCAAAGCTACGCGATCGCGCGCAAGCTCGTGCTCATGCCCAAGTGGGACGCGCGCGAGGCAATGCGCCTGATGGAGGCGGAGAAAGTCTCCTACTTCGTCGGCGTCCCGCTGATGAGCTACGAGATCGCGACCCACCCCGAACGCGATTCGTTCGACCTCAGCGCCTGCAAGAGCTTCGCCGCCGGGGGCGCGCCGCGCCCCGTGGACCACGTCAACAAGATCAAGAAGGCCTTCCCCGGCGGCTTCCCGCTGCTCGGCTACGGCCTGACCGAGACCAACGGCGTGGGCTGCGGCAATTTCAACGAGAACTACATGGCCAAGCCCGGATCGACCGGCCGCGCGAGCAAGCCGCTGGTGGACCTGGCGATCCTCGACGACGGCGGCAACGCGCTGCCCCAGGGCGAAGTGGGCGAGGTCTGCATTCGCTCGATCGCCAATTTCCGCGGCTACTGGCGCAACGACGACGCGACCGCTGCGGCTTTCTTCGACAACGGCTATTTCCGCACCGGCGACCTCGGCTATCTCGACGAGGACGAGTACCTGTTCATCGTCGATCGCAAGAAGGACATCATCATCCGGGGCGGCGAGAACATCTCGTGCATCGAGGTGGAACAGGGCATCTACGGGCACGACGCGGTCGCCGAATGCTCGGTCTTCGGCCTTCCCGACGAACGCCTGGGCGAGATCCCGGCCGCCGTCTATTACTGCAAGGAAGGCCATTCGCTGACGCCCGACGAGCTGCGTAGCTTCCTCGACGGGCAGCTGGCGCCGTTCAAGATCCCGCAGCACATCCGCCAGTCGGACGAGCCCCTGCCGCGGCTGGGGACGCAGAAGATCGACAAGCGCGCGGTCCGCGCCCGCTTCGGCGAGGAGCTGATCGAGGCTTGAACCAGGTCCGCATCCCCCGGCAGCGCGCGATCATCGACCGGCGCGCCCTGGCCGAGACGCTGGACAGGCTGGGAAGCGAGGGCGCGGCCGACAGTCGCGGGGCGGTGATCGCCGCCCTGCGCGAGGCGCTGGACGCCGGGCGCGACGAATTGCGGCGGCGCCTGATCGAGAAACCGCACGCCGGGCACGAATGCGTGGCCGGCCAGGCCTTCCTGGTCGACCAGCTCGTGCGGCTGATCCACGACCACGTCGTCGCCTACGACTACCCGGCGGCCAACCGCTCGGAAGCCGAGCGGCTCTCGATCCTCGCGGTCGGCGGCTACGGCCGGGCGGAGATGGCGCCCCATTCGGACGTGGACATCGCCTTCCTCACCCCCACCCGCAACGCGCCGTGGTGCGAACAGGTGATCGAGGCGATGCTCTATTACCTGTGGGACCTGGGCCTGAAAGTCGGCCATTCGAGCCGCACGCCCGACGACATGGTCCGCATGGCCAAGGGCGACGTGACCATTCGCACCGCCCTGCTCGAAGGGCGCTACGTCTGGGGGGACGAGGCGCTTTACGAGGAAACGCGCCGCCGGTTCTGGGCCGACGTGGTGACGGGGACGGAACGCCAGTTCGTGGCCGAGAAGCTGGCCGAGCGCAACGCGCGGCACAAGCGGATGGGCGACAGCCGCTATGTCGTGGAGCCCAACGTGAAAGACGGCAAGGGCGGGCTGCGCGACCTGCAGACGCTCTACTGGATCGGCAAGTACATCCACAAGGTCCGCAGCGCCGCCGAGCTGGTCGACGTGGACCTGCTGACGGCGCAGGAGTACCGCAGCTTCCGCCGCGCCGAAGGCTTCATGCTGGCGGTCCGCTGCCACCTGCACATGATCACCGGGCGGGCGGAGGACCGGCTGACCTTCGACCTGCAGCGGCAGGTGGCCGAACGGATGAATTTCACCGACCGCCCGGGCAAGAGCGAAGTCGAACGCTTCATGCAGTTCTATTTCCTCCAGGCCAAGCGCGTCGGCAGCCTGACCGGGGTCTTCCTGGCCCATATCGACGAACAGTTCGCCCAGAAGCGCGCGCGCCAGGGGCTGCTCGCCGGCTTTCGCGCGCGGCCGCGCAGCGTGAAGGGCTATCGCGTGTTCGGCGGGCGGATCGGCATCCCGTCGGACGACTGGTTCCGCAAGGACCCGGTCCGCCTGATCGAGATCTTCCGCGTGGCCGAGGCGGAAGGGCTGGAGATCGAGCCGGCGACGATGCGCCAGGCCGACCGCGATTCGCGCCTGATCACCGCCGAAGTTCGCGACGATCCGCGCGCCAACGCGCTGTTCCTCGAGCTGCTGGCCGGGCGCAACGACCCGGAAACCGTGCTGCGCTGGATGAACGAGGCCGGCGTCTTCGGCCGCTTCGTGCCCGATTTCGGCAAGGTCAACGCGCAGATGCAGTTCGACATGTACCACCATTACACGGTGGACGAGCACACGATCCGCGCGATCGGCCTGCTCAGCCGGATCGAGAAGGGCGAACTGGCCGAGGACCACCCGCGCTCGACCCGGCTGGTCCACAAGATCGCCTCGCGCCGGGCGGCCTATGTCGCGGTGCTGCTGCACGACATTGCCAAGGGGCGCGGCGGCGACCACTCGGTGCTGGGCGCCGAAGTGGCGGAGGAGCTGTGCCCCCGCTTCGGCCTGAGCGAGGACGAGACCGACCTCGTCGCCTGGCTGGTGCGCTATCACCTGCTGATGAGCGCGACCGCGTTCAAGCGCGACCTGACCGATCCCAAGACGATCGAGGACTTCGTCGCCGAAGTGCAGAGCGTCGAGCGGCTGCGCCACCTGCTGATCCTGACCGCGGTGGATATCCGCGCGGTCGGCCCCGGCACGTGGAACAGCTGGAAACGCCAGTTGCTGGGCGAGCTGTACGATTTCGCGCACGAGCGGCTGCGGCTGGGCCACATGCGCCACGGGCGCCAGCAGCGGGTGGCGGCGAAGAAGGACGCGACCCGCGCGATCCTGGCCGACGATGCCGGCCTGATCGAACGCCACGGCGACGAGTTCGGCGAAGCCTACTGGATTGCCGAGCCGGAAGACATCGCGGCGCTGAACCTGCGCCAGTTCGCGGCCGCGCGGCGGCTGGACCACGACCTGTCGATCCATTGCGAGGTCTATCCCTCGCGCGGGGCCACGCTGGTCAGCGTGATCGCGGCCGACCACCCGGGCCTGTTCTACCGCATCGCGGGCGGGATCCACCTGGCCGGGGCGAACATCATCGACGCGCGCATCCACACGACCCGCGGCGGGTGGGCGGTGGACAATTTCCTGGTCCAGGACCCGCTGGGCCAGCCGTTCCACGAGGCGGAGCAGCTCGCGCGGATCGAGACGGCGATCGACGATGCCCTGGCCAACCGGATCGAGCTGGTCCCGCGGCTGGCCAGGCGGCCGCTGCCGCGCAGCCGGGCGCGCGCCTTCGACGTGCGGCCGCGGGTGATCGTGGACAACCAGGCCTCCAACCGCTTCACGGTGATCGAGGTCAACGCGCGCGACCGGCCGGCGCTGCTCAACCGGCTGGCGCGGGCGCTGTTCGAATGCCAGCTGGTCGTCCATTCGGCGCATGTCACCGCCTATGGCGAGCGCGCGGCCGACACGTTCTACGTCACCGACCTCCTGGGGGAGAAAATCACCGGTCCGCGGGCCCAGGCCGTCGAGGCGGCCCTGCTCGACGCGGCGAGCGACCGGCGCCAGGCGGAGCTCGAAGACGCCTGAATGCAACACTAATCGATAAAAAGCGGGCCCTGGTGGAAACTTTGTTTCTTTCCCGGGCCGACTTGAGTTAACGTATACGTCAAGTTTTGGTGGAGGAGAAAACAATGAAGCAATTGGTATCTATCAGGGCTCTTGCGCTTGCCGGCGCCAGCGTCGCGCTCGTCCCGCAGGCGGCGTTCGCGCAGGACGAAGGCGGGGCGGAGCCCGCGGTCGAGGCGCCGCCGGAACAGACGGGCCCGGTCATCGTCGTGACCGCCCAGGGCCGCGAGCAGTCGCTGGCCGACGTTCCCGTCGCGGTCTCGGCCGTTTCCGGCGAACTGCTGGAGAAATCGGGTACCAGCGACATCCGCGAACTGAACCAGGTCGCCCCCTCGCTGCTCGTTTCCTCGACCGGCAACGAGGCCAACGGCTCGGCCCGTATCCGCGGGATCGGCACGGTTGGCGACAACCCCGGCCTCGAAAGCTCGGTCGCGGTCTTCGTCGACGGCGTCTATCGCTCGCGCTCGGGCAATGCGCTCAGCGAGCTGGGCCCGATCGACCGGATCGAGATCCTGCGCGGCCCCCAGGGCACGCTGGGCGGGCGCAATGCCTCGGCCGGCCTGATCAGCATCTATACCGCGCCGCCCGAGTTCGAGGTTTCGGGCTACGGCGCCTTCACCTACGGCAATTACGACGCGATCCGCGTCGAGGCCGGGGTCAACGCGCCGATCGGCTCGACCGTCGCGGCGCGCGTGGACGGCGTCTATTTCGAGCGTGACGGTTTCTACAATGACGTCAACAACGACACGACGGTCAACAACCGCGACCGTTACCTGGTGCGCGGGCAGCTGCTGTTCGAGCCGAGCGACACGCTGAACTTCCGCCTCGTCGCCGACTATTCGAAGAAGGACGAGGCCTGCTGCGCCGCCACTTTCGTGCAGCCCGAGTTCGCCCCGCTCGCGCGGGTCAGCCCGGGGCTCGATCCCTTCACCCGCCCCGAGGGCGGACCGGCGCTGACCAGCACCGACAACCCGATCGTCCCGGTCATGCTCGGCCTGGGGCAGGACCCGCGCGCCTTCACCCAGAGCACGTTCGACCGCGACATCTACGTCACCCCCGGCCGCACTTACGCCGGCGAGACCGAGGATTACGGCATCTCGGGCGAGCTCAACTGGCAGCTGGGCGCGGTCGAGCTGACCTCGATCACCGGCTATCGCGAATATTCGAACTGGCAGGCGTCGGACACCGACTATACCCAGCTCGACATCCTCTATCGCGCCCCGGGCGAAGACGCCGGTTCGCGCCGGTTCAAGACCTTCACCCAGGAACTGCGCCTGCAGGGTTCGGCCTTCGACGACCGGCTCGACTGGCTGGTCGGCGGCTATTACGCCAACGAGAAGCTGCGGGTGACCGACAACCTGCGCTTCGGCGAGGATTACGGCACGTTCGTTTCCTGCCGCCTGGCGATCGCGCTCCAGCCCTCGCTCGGCGGGATCGTGGGGACCGTGCCCGATCCGACGCAGCAGAACTGCTTCAGCCCGGCGGCCTTCGGCGTGATCCAGAGCGGCGCGGTGTTCGGGGCGGCGACGCCGGCGATCGTGGCCGGGATCAACAACCTCTCGACCATCAGCGATGCCGGCGGCACGGGCGATGTCTACAACCAGAAGAGCGAGAACTTCGCGCTCTTCACCCACAACATCTTCCACATCACCGACACCGTCGACCTGACCCTGGGCCTTCGTTACACCAACTAGACGAAGGACTTCGACGCGCTGTTCGGCAACGACAACACCGTCTGCCCGACCAACCGCGCGATGCTGTCCCCGCTGCTGGGCGTGCCGTCGCTGGCGGCCTTCGCCGGCGGCATCCTCTCGCTGTCGTGCCAGGGCAACTCGACCGCCGAGCTCGACGGCGTTTCGCTGTCCGATTCGCGTGACGAGGACGAGTTCACCGGGACGGCCGTGCTCAGCTGGAAGGCGACGCCCGACCTGCTGCTCTACGGTTCCTACTCGCGCGGCTACAAGGCGGGCGGCTTCAACCTCGACCGCTCCGCGCTGTCCAACCCGCTGTTGCTCGATCCGAACAACATCGACGTGGGCGCGCTGCAGTTCGACGAGGAAACGGTGAACGCCTACGAGATCGGGGCCAAGTACTCGACCCGCGATTTCGGCTTCAGCATCGCCGCTTTCCGGCAGGAGTTCTCGAACTTCCAGCTCAACACGTTCAACGGCTCGTTCTACCTCGTCCAGAACATCAATTCGTGCTCGACCGACCTCGGCGGCGCGGACCAGGACGGGGACGCCACGACCGGGGCGTGCGATCCAGAGAACGTGCAGCCGGGCGTGGTCGCGCAGGGCGTGGAATTCGAAACCACGCTCAACCCGACCCGCGATCTCGGCATCACGCTGGGCCTGACCTATTCGGACACCAGCTACGAGGACGACCTGATCGGCACCGACACCGGCGTTCCGCTCGATCCCGCGCTGCGCCTGCTGCCGGGCGACAACATGTCGAACGCGCCCGAATGGGTCGCCACCTCGTCGGTCTCGTGGACGCCCGAAATCGGCGCCAGCGGGATGCGCGGGCTGGTGTTCTTCAACGCCCGCATGACCGGCGATTACAACACCGGCTCCGACTTGCTCTACGGCAAGGAGCAGGATGGCTACGTGATCGTGAACGGCCGCATCGGCCTGACCAACATCGCCGATCGCTTCTCGATCGAGGGGTGGGTGCAGAACCTGTTCGACACGAACTACACCCAGGTCGCGTTCAACACGCCGTTCATCGCGCCGCAGCAGACCTATTCGGCCTTCCTCGCCGAACCGCGCACTTACGGGATCACCGTGCGCGGCGAGTTCTGACCGCGCACGATCGATCCGATCGAAGGGAAAGGGGCGCCGCGCGGCGCCCCTTTTTCTTTGCCCGCCCGGCGCGGGGGCTTGCCCGCCTAGCGCGCCCGCTGGCCGAACAGCGCGGTGCCGACCCGCACGTGGGTCGCGCCCGTCATCACGGCCGTCTCGTAATCGCCGCTCATCCCCATGCTGCGCCCGGCCAGGCCGTTGTCGCGGGCGAGCTTGTCGAGCAGGGCGAAGAACGGCGCCGGCTCGATCCCCATCGGGGGGATGCACATCAGGCCGGCGAGCGGGATATCCGCCCCGCGCGCCTGCGCGATCAGCCCGGGCAGGTCGGGCACCGCGCATCCGCCCTTCTGCTCCTCTTCCCCCACGTTCACCTGGACGAAGCAGGGCACGCGCCGGCCGGCCTTGTCCATCGCCCGGGCCAGGGCCTTGAGCAGGCTGGGCCGGTCGAGCGAATGGATGCAGTCGAACAGGGCGACCGCCTCGTCCGCCTTGTTCGACTGGAGCTGGCCGACGAGGTGCAGCTGCACGTCGGGATGGCTTTCGCGCAGCGCGGGCCACTTGGCCTGGGCTTCCTGCACCCGGTTTTCGCCGAAGACGCGCTGCCCCTGGTGCAGGAGCGGCGCGATCGCGCCGGCGGGATGGGTCTTGCTGACGGCGACGAGGGTGATCTCTGCCGGGTCGCGGCGGGCGGCCTTGCAGGCCCGGGCAATGCGATCGTGGACCGCTTGGAGCGGAGTGTCTGGGTTTTCCATCGCGACGCGCTATAGCGGCACCGTGCTGCGAAACCATACCCTGCCCCAACTCTGGCTGCTGTCCGATGCGCGCAACGACGCCCTGCTGGAACAGGCGCTGCGTTCGCTGCCCGAAGGGTCGGGCTTCGTCTATCGGCATTACCACCTCGCGCCCGAACCGCGCCGCGCGCGCTTCGCCGTGCTGGCGGGGATCGCGCGCGAACAGGGGCACCGCGTGGTCCTGTCGGGCAGCGCGGGCGAGGCGCGCGAATGGGGCGCGCACGGGCTCTACGGCCCCGCGCGCCGGATCGGGCCGGGCAACGGCCGCCTGCGGATCGCGACCGCGCACGACGCGCGCGGGATCGAGGCGGCCAACGCGATCGGGGCCGACGCGGTCACCCTCTCGCCCGTCTTCCCCACCCGGTCGCACCCCGACGCGCCGACGCTGGGGCCGATCCGCTTCCGCGCGCTCGCCGCGCGGGCGCAGATGCCGGTCATCGCGCTCGGCGGGATGACGGCGCAGCGGGCCCGCGAGCTCGACTGGCCGCGCTGGGCCGCGATCGACGGGCTGGTATAGCGCCGGCGCGCCCGCCCGGCAGAAACGGGGGCGGCCGGCCGTCGAAGGTCGCTTGACGCCGGACTCGCCGAGGATTCATAGTGACCGCCACAGCAGGGGAATAGCCATGGCCACCCGCGCGGCCGCCAAATCGCCGAAGACAGACTGGCGCGCCACTTTCCGGCGCAGCCTGCGCCGCGCCGCGCAGATGGCGGGGGCCGCCGTGCTCTTCAGCGCCGCGGTGTTCCTCACCCTCGCGCTGGTCAGCTATACCCAGACCGATCCCAGCCCCTCGACCGCGGCGGCGGGGACCGACATCGGCAACTGGATGGGCACCGGCGGGGCCTGGGCGGCGGAGCGGGTGCTGTTCTTCTTCGGCCTTTCGGGCATCCTCCTCCTCCCGCTGCTCTACGTCTGCGCGCGCAAGCTCTGGCGCGATGTGGAAGAGGAAGACCGCGATACCGACACCCACTGGCTGCGCCCGGTGATCCTGCTCCTGCTCGCGATGGTCCTGCTCTCCAGCGTGCTCTCGCTCGCCTTCGACGGGCCGGGCGGGGCCCTGCCCGCTTCCTCCGGCGGGATCGCGGGGCTGCTCGGCGCCGGCGCGATCGAGGCGCTGGCCGGCCGCCTGCCCGAAGGGGGGCGCGGCTGGGCGATCCTGGCAATGGCGCTGGCCGCGCTGGCCGGCGGGGTGGCGCTGGTCACCCGCGTCTTCGCGATCGACTGGCGCGCGCTGCTGACCCTGCCCGCCTTCCTGCGCCGGGCCCCGGCGCTGGCCGGGCGCGAGGTGCCATTCCTGCCGCGGCAGCGGCGCGCGGCGACAAGGCCCGCCCCCGCGATCGCGGTGGACGAGCCGGCGGCCGATACCCCCGGCGAGCCGGCCCCGCGCCGGCGCGCGCCCGAGATCGCCGAACGCAGCGCCCCGCCGCGCCCGGCCCGGCTCGACAAGGCAAAGCAGCGCGACATGTTCGCCGCCTTCGAGCTGCCCAGCCTCGACATTCTGGCAGAACCGCCGGCCGACACCGGGCCCAAGCTCGACCGCCTGGCGCTGGAGCGCAACGCGCGCCTGCTCGAGACCGTGCTCGACGATTTCAACGTCAAGGGCGAGATCACCGCCGTTCGCACGGGCCCGGTGGTGACGATGTACGAGCTGGAGCCGGCCCCGGGGATCAAGGCCAGCCGCGTGGTCGGCCTGGCCGAGGACATCGCCCGCAACATGAGCGCGATCAGCGCGCGCGTGTCCCCGATCCCGGGCAAGACGGTGATGGGGATCGAGCTGCCCAATGCCCACCGCCAGATGGTCGCGTTCAAGGAACTCGTCGCGTGCGAGGCTTTCGCCAATGCCAAGGGCAGCCTGCCGATCATCCTGGGCAAGGACATCGCCGGCGAGCCGATCATCGCCGACCTTGCCGCCATGCCCCACCTGCTGGTGGCGGGCACGACCGGGTCGGGCAAGTCGGTCGGGCTGAACTGCATCCTGCTCAGCCTGCTCTACCGCTTCACGCCCGACGAGTGCCGCCTGATCCTGATCGATCCCAAGGTGCTGGAGCTGAAAAGCTACGACGACATCCCGCACCTGCTGTCGCAAGTGGTGACCGAGCCGCACAAGTCGGTCCGCGCGCTCAAGTGGGCGGTCGAGGAGATGGAACGGCGCTACCGGATGATGAGCTCGATCAATTCGCGCAACATCCATTCGTTCAACGAGCGGGTGAAGGCCGCGATCGCCAAGGGCAAGCCGCTCGGCCGCCGGGTGCAGACCGGGTTCGATCCCGAAACGGGGGAGGAGCTGTTCGAGGAGGAGCAGCTCGATTACGAGCCGCTGCCGCAGATCGTGCTGATCGTGGACGAGCTGGCCGACCTGATGGTCACCGTGGGCAAGGAGATCGAGGTCCTGATCCAGCGGCTGAGCCAGAAATCGCGCGCGGCGGGCATCCACCTGATCATGGCGACGCAGCGCCCCTCGGTCGATGTCATCACCGGCGTGATCAAGGCCAACCTGCCGACGCGGATCAGCTTCAACGTCACCAGCCGGATCGACAGCCGCACGATCCTGGGCGAACAGGGGGCCGAGCAGCTGCTGGGCAAGGGCGACATGCTCTACAAGCCCAGCTCGGGCGCGATGGTCCGCGTCCACGGCCCCTTCGTCTCGGACGAGGAAGTCGAGGCGGTGGCCGAACACTGGCGGGGGCAGGGCAAGCCCGAATACGTCGATGCCGTGACCGAGGAGCCGGAGGACGGCGGCTTCAGCTTCGACGACGAACTGACCGCGAGCGACAATCCCGAAGAGCGCAAGTATCGCCAGGCCTGCCAGATCGTGTTCGAGAACCAGAAGGCCAGCGGATCGTGGCTCCAGCGCCAGATGGGCGTGGGCTACAACACCGCGGCCAAGTGGATCGAACGGATGGAGGAAGAAGGGCTGGTCGGCCCCGCCAACCACGTCGGCCGCCGCGAGATCTTCCGCGACCAGGACGGCAACCCGATCTAGCCCGCACCGTCAGCGCGCGTGGGCGGGGCAGGTCCGAACGCCCGAAACGCCGTCACCCTGAACGTGGTTCGGAGTCCATTTCCCCTTCCCGCATTGTAGGTGCCGGGTGGCACGATGGATGCTGAAACCCGTTCAGCATGACGGGGGGGCGGGAAGGCACGCCCTTCGCAACGTGAGCTCCTGCGAAAGCAGGAGCCCAGGACGGCGGGCGTTGGGGCTGCCTCTGGGTTCCTGCTTTCGCAGGAACTCGGGAGGGTTGAGACATCCTCCCATCAGGCAGGGAGCGGCACCCCGTTCCTCTCTCCCCGCAACGTGAGCTCCTGCGAAAGCAGGAGCCCAGGATGGCGGGCATTGTGGCTGTGTCTGGGTTCCTGCTTTCGCAGGAACTCGCGGGGGTTGCATGGCGGGGCACGGCACCGGCCCACGCCCGGTCATCCGCTGGCGAGTGCGGACGGTTACGCCGGGAGGAAAGGCAAGCGGACGGAACCGGCCGGTGCCGCCTGGGCATCACAGGATTGCCACCTGGGCGTCACAGGGTTGCCTTGGCAACATCCTTGCGAGTGGCGGGAGGGGTTGCCTTCAACCTCCCGCTCGGCCCTTCGAGGAATGCGAGGCGCGGACAGGGCCAGGGCTCGCGCTTGCCCCGTCCGTTGGAACCAGGGTTCGTGTCGTTCGCGGCGTTGAGGGCCACCGCGAAGAGCGAACCCGGGTTCCCATGTCCTCGCATTCCGGCACAGGGGTGCTTTATCGAGCGGTCACTAGCCCCCCCGAGGCACCGGCCGTATGGACGAAGCGGCCAGACGTGACGCGTACACGCTTTGCCCCCGTCGCTTGAGCCAGCCTGGACTGGCCCTCACCACATAACCAAAATGGTTATAAATGTCAAGGGGAATGTGCCACATCCCACGCCCAGGCGGATTACCGCGCGGGCGCCGCCGCCTCGCTACGCGGGTGAAAGGTGATGTCGAGCGGGGTCGGGTGGCCGTCTTCGCGCACGCGGATGTGGACGATGCCCTGCTGGCGCGGGTCGGCCAGCTGCCGCTCCAGCGCGCGGGCGCGTTCGCGCGGGAGGTAGAGCCGCCCGCTTTCCAGCCCGCCGCGCGACCCGTTCCAGCCCCGCGGGGCATGGACGAAGGCATCGCAGGCCTGCCCCCGCGGGGCGAAGACGCGCGCGAGGTCCGGCGCATTCCCTTCCAGGCACAGCGTCTCGGGCACCGGCCCGCCGCCTTCGAGGCCGGGCCAGCGATAAGTGAACACGACGTAGTGCCCACGCAGGACGTCGCGCGGGTCGTGCCCGGCGATCGGCACGTGCCACACCGTGCCCTGCTGCGCCGCCCGGTCGGCCCAGCCCCAGCTCGCGCCCAGCCCGGCGAGCGGCAGGACAAGCGCCGCGGCCAGCGCGCGCCGGGCGGTCATGCGGGCGGTCATGCCGCCCCCCGGCGCGCCGGCGCGAGGCGGCGCGAGAGGCGTACCGCGCCCCAGGCGATGGCGAGGATCAGCACACCGGCGAGGATCAGGCCGAAGCCGCTGGTGAGCAGGTCGCTCGCGAGTTCGAAACTGAGGATCACCAGCCGCGCGGCGACCGTCGCCACCGCCAGCTGGAACACCCCGCGCGAACCGCCCTGGAGCGCGGCCAGCGCGATCCCGACCCACAGCGCCATGAACAGCAGCGCGGCGCCGAGCTGGCTGCCCTCGACCGCGTGGGCGGCGAGGATCGCAAGGGCCGATCCCGCGAGGACCGTCGCGCTCGACGCCCCCGGCGGATCGCGGCGGGCCAGCGCGACCGGTGCCGCGGCGACCAGCCCGACGAGCGCCTGCACCCCCTGCGCGGTGAAAGTGAGCAGCCCGTCCCCGTCGAGCTCGCCGAAGGCGCTGGCCACGATCACCAGCGAGGCACAGGCGATCGCATAGGCGAAGCCGAGCTGTTCGAGGCGCCACCAGAACCCTTCGCGCGCGCCCAGCCGGTCCATCCACGCGCCCAGCGGTGCGAGCAGGACGGGCAGCGCCGTGGCGAGGCCGATCACCGCGTCGGAGCGGGCCTCTGCGCCGAACAGCGGGCGGGCGGGGTCGGCAAAGCCCCAGCTCGCCCAGGTCACGACCAGCGCGACGAGGCCCGCGGTCAGCCAGCCCGATCCGCGCAGCGCGATCGCCGGCGCGAACAGCACCAGCCACGCCGCCAGCGGCTGCCACAGCGGGGCGCTGGTCTGGTAGACCTGCCCGACATGGCCGAAGAAAGTGAGGCCGAGCACGCCGAAGACGAACAGCGCCGCTTCCTCCGCCCACGACGCCTCCCCCGCCCACGAGGCCTCCACCGCTAGGTCGCGGCCCAGCCGCCAGAGCAGCGCGGCGAGCCCGGCGAGCGCGAGGAAATGGACCGCGAGCCGCAGGCGGCCGGGGATATCCTCCCAGTTGGCGGCGACGACCGAGACGAGGCCGAGGCCGACCGCGAGCGCGCCGAGGCCGATCGCGGCCCACAGGACCAGCGGCCGCGCATTCTCCGCCTCGTAGGCGCGGATCGCCGCCACCGTCTGCGCGTCGAGCAGCCCGGCGCGCTGCCAGGCGGAAAGTTTGCCGTCGATCATCTGCGCCGCAGGCTATCCCCGCGCGCAGGCGACAGCAAGCGCGGCGCGCCGGGCGCGGTCAGATGTCGGGCAGGCGCTGTTCGGCAAAGCCCCACCCGGCGAGCGATTTCGACTTCGCGCGCGCGTGCAGCTTCGCCGCGTCGGCGATCGTGAACGGCTTGGCATCGTCGAACGATTTCAACTCGCCCCAGGCGATCGGCGCGGCCACCGGCGCCCCTTCGCGCGCGCGCGCCGAATAGGGGACGACCGCGGTGCTGCCGCGCTGGTTGCGCAGCCAGTCGATGAAGATCTTCCCCTTGCGCTTCGCCTTGCTCATCGTCGCGGTGAAGCGGTCGGGCTCGGCCATGCTCAGCGCCTCGGCGAAGCGGCGGGCGAAGTCCTTGTGCGCGTCCCACGAATGGCCCGGGGTCAGCGGCACGACGACGTGCACGCCCTTGCCCCCGGTCAGCATCGCGTGGCTGGTCAGGCCGATATCGGCGAGCTTGCGGCGCAGGTCCTGCGCGGCCTGTTTCACGTCGGCGAAATCGAGCCCCTCGTCCGGGTCGAGATCGAAGATCATCCGGTCGGGCCGCTCGACATCGCCGCTGCGCGCGCCCCAGCCGTGGAACTCGATCGTGCCCATCTGCACGCAGGCGAGCAGGCCCGCGGCATCCTCGAGATAGAGATAGTCCTCGGTCCCGCCTTTCTTCTCCGCGATCGGCACGTGCCTGACGTGGGGGCCGAACGATCCGCTGTCGTGTTTCTGGAAGAAGCACTTCTTCGCCCGCCCCTGGGGGCAACGGACGAGGCTGACCGGGCGCTGGCCCGCAAAGGGCAGCATCAGCGGCGCGACATCGGCGTAGTAATCGGCGAGATCGCCCTTCGTGCATTTCGCATCGGGGAAGATCACCCGCTCGCGGCTCGAGATCTCGACGTCCTGCGCGGCCTCGCCCGCGGGGGCCGGGTCGGCCTTCTCCGGCCGGACCTCGTCCGCGTCCTTGTCGCTGCGAAGGCCGAGGAAGCTGCCGTGGCGCACGTTGCCGTCGGCGGTGAACTCGCTGAAGGCGATTTCCGCGACCAGCTTCGGCGTCACCCAGGTAACCTGGCGGGCGGAGGCGCGATCGACCTCGACCGGGGGCGTCTTGCGCTCCAGCCGCTTCATCTTCGCCGCCAGGTCTTCCAGCGTCTCGTGCGAGAAACCGGTGCCGACATTGCCCTTGTAGACCAGCCGCGCATCCTCGCCCGCCCCCTCGTGCTGGGCGAGGAGGAGCGAGGCGAACGGGCGGCCTTTCGCGCTCGACGCCTTCCACCCGACGATCACGAATTCCTGGCGCAGCGTGCACTTGACCTTGACCCAGTTGCGCGTGCGGCTGCCGCGATAGGGGGCGTCGATCGCCTTCGAGATGATCCCTTCCTGCGCGGCCTCGCACATCGCGCGGTAGAGCTTCTCCCCCGCGCCGATCACGTGGTCGGCGACGTGGATCGGCGCCTCGACCCCGTCGAGCAGCGCCTCCAGCCGTTCCTTGCGCTCGACGTTGGGCAGGCCGGCCAGGTCCTCGCCATCGGCTTCGAGCAGGTCGAAGGCATGGAAGGCGAGCCTGTCGCCTTCCCCCTGCGCGCCGTGCCCGCGCTTGAGCACGCGCTGGAGCGAGGAGAAATCGGGATTGCCCGCGGTATCGTAGGCGACGATTTCGCCGTCGATCAGGCAGGGCGGCAGGTCGAGCGCGGCGAAAGCGCGCGCGAGCGGGGCGAACTTCTCGCTCCAGTCCTTGCCGCTGCGGGTATGGACGCGCACCGTCCCGCCGGCCGCGGCGACCAGCGCGCGATAGCCGTCGAACTTGATCTCGTGCATCCAGCCATTGCCCGCGGGCACGGCATCGACCAGCGTTGCCAGCTGCAGCTTGCGGAAGGGGGGCGGCTTGCCCGCGCCGCCCTTGCGCGCCGGCTTCTTCCTCGTTTTCGGCGCCTTCTTCGCGTTGTGTTCGCCCGCCTTCGCCATCTCCTTCGCGAAAGCCGCGCCCGACTTGCCTTCGAGCGAGTGCTCGCCCTGCTTGTCGGCGGCGATTTGCGCCATCGCGCGGCCGGTCAGCACGCTCGTCAGCTCGCGCTCCACCAGCATGTCGCCGGGTTCGGCATGTTCGTCGTCGATCTTGCGCAGGAGCCAGTTCTCGCGCTTTTCGCCCGGCTTCTTCTTCATCCGGACGAGCAGCCATTCGCCCTTCATCCGCTCTCCGTCGAGCGTGAAGTGCAGGTGGCCCTTCTCGATATCCTTCCAGCTCTTGCCCTCGACCGGCGCCCAGGTGCCGCGATCCCACAGCATGACCGTGCCGCCGCCGTATTCGCCCTTGGGGATTGTGCCTTCGAAATCGGCGTAGG
The DNA here is from genome assembly GCF_034375205.1 of Pelagerythrobacter marinus. Lineage (NCBI taxonomy): Bacteria > Pseudomonadati > Pseudomonadota > Alphaproteobacteria > Sphingomonadales > Erythrobacteraceae > Pelagerythrobacter > Pelagerythrobacter marinus. The sequence continues at coordinate 2,879,651 of NZ_CP139719.1, forward strand.
ACATCGGGTGGTCCTCGGTCCGCACGGCGAGGCGCTTGACGTCGGGATCGGGGCACGGGCCCTTGGTCACGGCCCACGACTTGAGCACGCCGTCGGCTTCGAGCCGGAAATCCCAGTGGAGCCGGGTGGCGGCATGTTTCTGGACGATGAAGCGGTTGCCGCCTTCGCCGCTCGCGCGCTTGCCCGCCGGTTCGGCGGTCTTCGCGAAATCGCGCTTGCGGTTGTATTCAGCCAGGGGATCGCGCTTGCTCACGGCGTTCCGTCCTCGTCGGGGAACCAGCGCCGTTCGACGAAACCCAACAGCGTCAGCATGACGACCGAGATCACCGCCGCGATCGCCACCAGCGGCCATTGCGCCGCGCCGCAGGCGATCCCGACCACCGCCGCCAGCCACAAGTGCGCGGCCGTGGTCAGGTTCTTCACCTCGCCCTTGCTGAACACGATCAGCCCGGCGCCGATGATGCCGATGAAGGCGCCCGTCGCCTCGTAGACGCGCAGCGGGTCCATCCGCTCGCCGTCGAGCTGGCCGAACAGCGAGATGACCGAGACCGTCATCGCCGCCGCGGCGAAGCAGATCAGCCCGTGGGTCCGCATCCCGGCGGCGTGCCCGCGCACTTCGCGGTCGAGGCCGAGCGCGAGGCCGAGGATCGCCGCCGCGCCCAGGCGCACCAGCAGGTCCCAGTCCATCCAGTGGACGAGAACGGGTGGGTTCAGTTCCATCACGCGCTCTTCCGCGTCTTCCCGCCCGACTTGCCGCCCGACTTGCCGCTGGACGAGGATTTCTTCGACGAGCGCTTCTTCGCCGGCTTTTCCTCCTTCACCGATTTCTTGAGCGCGGACATCAGGTCGATCACGTTCGACCCGCCCGAGGGCGCGGGCTCTTCCACGTCCTCGAGGATCGTCTTGCCCTTCGCCTTGGCCTTCTTGTCGATCAGCTTGCGGATCGCATCGACGTAGCGGTCCTCGAACTCGCCGGCGTCGAAGGGCGCGCTCTTCTTGTCGATCAGCGTCCCGGCCAGTTCCAGCATTTCCTTGTCCGGCTTGTCGTCGGGAATGTCCTTGAAATAGGTCTGCGCCTTGCGGACCTCGTCCTCGTAGCGCAGCGTTTCGAGCACCAGCCCCTTGCCGCAGGGCTTGAGGCTGACGAGCGTTTCGCGCCCGCGCACCGAAAGCTGGCCCAGCGCCACCTTCTTCTTCTGCCGCAGCGCCTCGCGCAGCACGATGAAGGCCTCGTGCGCCAGCTCGTCCTGCGGCACGACGTAATAGGGCTTCTCGAAATAGAACACGTCGATCTCGTGCGCGTCGACGAACTGGACCAGTTCCAGCGTCTTGCGGCTCTCGATCTTGACCGCCTCGATCTCCTCGTCCTCCAGCAGGACGTAGTTGCCCTTGGAAATCTCGTAGCCCTTGACGATGTCGTCGCGGTCGATCGGGCCGATGCCCTGGACGACTTTCTCGTAGTTGATCGGCTTGCCGCTCGGCTCGTGGATCTGGCGGAAGGATATCGAGGCGCCGCTCTTCGTCGCGGCATAGACTTCGACCGGTATCGAAACCAGCGCCAGCCTGATCTGTCCCTGCCAATAGGCGCGTGCCGCCATCGTTCCTGTCCCCTTTCGCGCGATTCAGCGCTTGGGACGGCAAATCGTTTCCGGCGGCGCGATTTCACGCGGGACGGCGCGCACCTGCATCGGGAGCGGGCATGACAAAGGGGCGCCGCCTCGCTGCCGAGACGGCGCCCCCTTTCGCGCCGGGCGCGGGCGCTATGCCGCGCGCGCGATCAGAGCTCCTCGCCCGTGATCGTCGTGTATTCGCCGGTCGCGGACGCGGTGTTGGCCGCCATCGTCTCGTCCGGCGAGGGGACGAGGCCGATCGAGGCCAGCGGACCGTCCTGGCCCCAGCTTTCCGCCCACTCGGCCAGGAATTCCTTGAGGCCGGGGATCGCGTCGAGGTGCGCCTTCTTGACGTAGACGTAGAGCGGGCGCGCGCCCGGGTACTGGAAGCTGGAGATATTCTCGTAGGTCGGCTCGACCCCGTTCATCGGCAGGCCCTGGACCTTGCCGGCGTTCTCCTCGAGGTAGGAATAGCCGAAGACGCCCACGGCCTTCGGGTTGTTGCCGATCTTCTGCACGATCAGGTTGTCCTGTTCGCCCTGGTCGACATAGGCGCCGTCCGAACGCACTTCGGTGCAGATCTGCGCGTGGCGATCCTCGTCGCTTTCCTTCAGCGCTTCCATCGCCGGGTCGGCATCGCAGCCGACTTCGAGCACGAGTTCCTTCAGCGCATCGCGCGTGCCCGAGGTCGAGGGCGGGCCGTAGACGAGGATCGGCTCGTCCGGCAGCGAGGGATCGACATCGGCCCAGGTCTTGGCCGTCTGCTCTTCGCCGTAAGGGCGCGCGGCAATCGCCTTGTAGACGATTTCCGGGGTCAGGTTCATCATGATCCCGCCCTGGGCCGAGGCAAAGGCGATCCCGTCGAGGCCGACCTGCAGCTCGATGATCTCCTCCACGCCGTTGGCCTGGCAGGTTTCGAACTCGCTCTGCTTCATCCGGCGCGAGGCATTGACCATGTCGGGCGTGTTCGGCCCCACCCCTTCGCAGAACAGCGCGATGCCGCCGCCGGTGCCGGTCGATTCGATCAGCGGCGAGCGGAAGTCGGGATGCGCGCGGGCGAAGTTCTCGGCCACGACCTTGGCGAAGGGATAGACGGTGGACGAACCGACCGCGCGGATCGAATCGCGCGTGCCGCCGGTGCCCGGGGCATCGCCGCAGGCCGAGAGCGAAAGCGCCGCGACGGCGGCGAGACAGATGGACTTGGTGAACTGCATTTTCTTACCCCTTGCAAGGTTGGGATCGGCTCTCGGGTATGAGCGATCCATGACAACTACATGACATGTGCGGGCGCGGTTTCCGCCCCCGATCAGAAATCGATCTGCGCGCGGACGCCGAAGGCATCGACGCCGTAGGACCGCTCGCCCCCGGCGGCGGGAATGGCCGCGCCGCGATACTCCATCCGGCCATAGTTGGCCATCAGCCGGGTATGGTCGGTCGGCGTCCAGACGAGCGAGAGGGCATAGCCATCCTGCGTGCCGCCAACGATCGCGGCCTCGGAAAGGTCGAGCCGGTCGTAACGCAAGTTGACCTGGATCGCGCCGAAGCCGCCTTCGCCCACCGGGCTGGCCGGCTTCACCCGGTCGAACACCCCGCGCTTGTACCCGCGCGTGTCGCCGCGGGTCAGGAACAGGCCGACTTCGGCATAGCCGCCGAAGAACGTCGGGTCGGCCAGGGCCCCGGGGCGATCGACTTTCTGCCAGAACCCTTCGGCCGCGGCGTGGAACGGCCCGGCGATCGCGGCCGCTTCCAGCCCCATGCCCAGCTCGCTGTCCGCCGCGAACCGGCCGGTGTCGATGAAGCGCGTATCGGTGAAATGGACGAAGGGCCGCTGGCGATAACGCAGCGTGGTGCCGCTTTCGTACTCGGCATAGTGGAGCGACCCGCCGAGGTGGAGCTGCGCCCCGCCCAGTTCGGGCATCGCGACGAGCCGGCCGTCCACGCTCCAGTTGCGGTTCGAAAGGTCGTCGGCATTGTCGCCGAACACGCCCGCCTGGACCAGCCAGCCATCGGCCGCGTATTGCGCCGAGAGGCCGACGCGCCGCTCGAAGCCGAAGGCGTCGGTGAAGGCGGCGCGTTCCATCGTCGAGATGAAGCGGCTGCTGGTCAGTTCCTCCAGCCCCTGGAACGTGTTGTGTTGCCCGGCCGAAACGGTCAGCCCGCCGTCGCCGTAAGTCGCGATGGCATCGGCGATCTCGACCTCGCCGCCGGCGAAATCGAGCTCGAACTTGTAGCCGAAGCCGCCCGGGATATCGCCCTCGACGCCGAGCCGGGCGCGGCGGATCTCGCTGCCGAAGCCATCCTCCACCCCGGTCGCGGCGGGGGCGGCGATGGTGCCGGCATCGATCTGCAGGCGCCCGCGCGGCTTGAAGCTCCACCCGCCTTCGCCCTCTATCACCGGCGCGCCTTTCCAGCGGATCGTGGTCCCGCCCCTGCCGGCGGGTGCGCCGCCGGAAGCGCCTTCAGCGTGCGCGTTCGCCGGATCGGCGGCGGCAGTTGCATCGTCCGCCGGAACGGCGGCAGTTACATCGTCCGCCGGAACGGCGGCAGGCGCATCGTCCGCGGCGGCCAGTTCGGCCTCGAGCGTCTCGATCCGCGCGGCCATGCGGGCCATCTCGGCGCGCATCGCGGCCAGCTCGCGGGCAGTCTCGCTCGCCGCGGGCGGCGTCTCCTGCGCGATGGCCGGGGCCGCGGCGAGCGGCATGGCCGCGAGGACGAGGCCGGGGGCGAACAGAATGTTTTTCATTTCGGTTACCCTTTTACGACCGGTTTCTAACCGGTTGGCGGCGCCCGTATGCCTGTTTTGTGACGCTTCGATGACAGATTGCAGACGGGCGATCGCCGCGCGCGACCATCGGGGGCGCCCATCGCAGGCGGCGCTCGGGCGCTTCGGGCCCTTCCCGTCGCGCCTGTTGCGCGCGCGCCACCCCCGCGCGCGCGCCGGTGCCCCTCGCCGTAGCGGCAGGTTGCGGCGCGCTAGTTTCACTTGTAACGGCGCCGCAGCGAGGAGACCCGAGTCATGCGCATTGGCTGCCCCACCGAAATCAAGAACCACGAATACCGCGTCGGCCTGACGCCCGAGAGCGCGCGCGAGCTGATAACGCATGGCCACGAGGTCTGGATCCAGAGCGGCGCGGGCAACGGCATCGGCGCCGACGATGCCGAGTATCGCCAGGCCGGCGCGACGATCAAGGACGGGCCGGAGGAGATCTTTGCCGAGTGCGAGATGATCGTGAAGGTCAAGGAACCCCAGGCCGAGGAACGCGCCCGCCTGCGCGAAGGCCAGGTGCTGTACACCTATCTTCACCTCGCGCCCGACGCGCCGCAGACCGCCGACCTGGTGAAAAGCGGCGTGACCGCGATCGCCTATGAAACGGTGACCGGCCCCGACGGCTCGCTGCCGCTGCTCAAGCCGATGAGCCAGGTCGCCGGGCGGATGAGCGTCCAGGCCGGCGCCACCGCGCTGGAGAAGGCCCAGGGCGGGCGCGGCGTGCTGCTGGGCGGCGTGCCCGGCGTTCTGCCGGGCAAGGTCCTGGTAATCGGCGGCGGCGTGGTCGGCTTCAACGCCGCGCAGATGGCGGTCGGCCTCGGCGCCGACACGACCATCCTCGATCGCGACCCGGCGGTGCTCGAACGGGTCGGGATCCACTTCGAAAGCCGGGCCAAGACCCGCTTTTCCAACAAGGCCAACCTCGAAGACGCGGTGTGCGAGGCCGATCTCGTCATCGGCGCGGTCCTGATCCCGGGCGCGGCGGCACCCAAGCTGGTCTCGCGCGAGTTGCTGCGCTGCATGCAGCCGGGCGCGGTCCTGGTCGACGTCGCGATCGACCAGGGCGGCTGTTTCGAAACCAGCCACCCGACCACCCACGCGGACCCGACCTACGTGGTCGACGACGTGGTCCACTATTGCGTCGCCAACATGCCGGGAGCGGTCGCGCGCACCAGCACGTACGCGCTCAACAACGTGACCCTGCCGCACGCGCTGCGGATCGCCGACCTCGGCTGGAAAGAGGCCATGCGCCGCGATCCGCACCTCGCCGAAGGGCTGAACGTCCATGCCGGCAAGGTGACCTATGCCGCGGTCGCGCAGGAACTGGGCTACGATTACCACCCGGTCGCCGAGGTCCTGGCCTGACCCGTTCACGCCGGCCGGCCCCGGAACAGCGCCTGCGCGCCGCTTAACGGGGCGATAACCCGCACGCCCTAACGCTACGGCATGGGCGGGAATTCCATCCTGGGGGCAGCCGTCGCGGCGGCCCTGGCGATGATCGCTGCGCTGGCCACCCCGGCGGCGGCCCATCCCTGCCCGCCTGCCGTCTCCACCGTCAGCGTCCTGGCCGACCTGCCCGGCGATGCCGTCCTGCCCTGCACCGCCGCGCCCGCCCGGTTCCCGGCCGAAACGCTGGCGCTGCAGTTCGAACCGGACCCGGCTGGCCCGCCGCCGCGCTACCTGCTGATGAACCTCGGCCGGTTCGACCGGGTCGCCTTTACCGTGGAGGGGCGCGACGGCTCCGTCGCCCGGTCGAGCGTGCCGATGGCCGATGCCATCGCGACCAGCGCCGGCCCCACGCTGGCCCTGCCGCTGCCGCGCGCGAGCGCGCCGCCGGCCCGGGTCGAGGCGCGGATAGAGGGGCTGTCGCACAAGGCCAGCCTCGAGAGCCTGCACCTTTCGAGCGAGCGGCCCGACCGGCGCCCCGGCCACGTCGGGCGGCTGGCGCTGATCGCGGTGCTGATCGGGATGCTGGCCATGCCGATCGTCTTCGACGCGCTGTTCTGGCGCGTGTTGCGCGATCGCTTCATCGTCTGGCACGCGGCCATGACCGCCTGCTTCATCCCGCTGGTCGCGCTGCGCAGCGGGATCGTGAACGAATGGTTCGCGCTGGATCCGATGGCCTGGCGCGCGGCGACGATCATGACGTTCGGCGCCGCGATCGCCGCCTGCCTGCTGTTCACCCGCCATTTCATCGAGGCGGACAAGCTCGGCGCGCGCCAGGCGCGGGCGATGGAATGGGCCGCGGCCTGGGCGCTGGCCGTCTCCGCGCTGCAGACGCTGTGGCCCGAATGGATGGTCCCGGCGGGCCTGCCCCTGCACGGGATCGCGCTGCTGCCGGTCATGGTCCTGTGGTTCCGCGTCGTCGGCAGCGCGCTCGCCCGCGGCAGCCGCGCGGTGCGGTTCCAGCTGGTGGGCTGGATCCCGCTGACGATCGTCTTCCTGGTCGAGATCTCGACCGAGCTGATGCCGGGCGTGCCCGCGGTGCGCACGCTGGACCTGTTCTACCTCGGCCTGGTGTGCGAGGCGACGGTAACCGCGCTCGGCGTGACCGACCGCTTCCTGACCCTGCGGCGCGAGCGCGACAGCGCCCGCCGGGTGGCGGCCGAGCTGGGCGACCTGGTCGAACGCGACCCGCTGACCGGGCTGATGAACCGGCGCGGCCTGGCCAAGCGCTTCCCGCAGCTTCGGGCCGAGGGATTCTCGACCTTCGCCCTGCTCGACCTCGACCGGTTCAAGGACGTCAACGACACCTTCGGCCACGCGGCCGGCGACGAGGTCCTGCGCACGGTCGCGGCGGTCCTCGCCGGCGAGCGCAAGCGCCATTCGGTCGCGGTGCGCATGGGGGGCGAGGAGTTCCTGCTGTTCCTGCGCGGCGAACGCCCGACCGAGCGGGCCGAGCGGATCCGGCGCACGATCAGCCTGCGCGTCGCGCGCGAGGTCACGCAAATCGACCGGGTCGTTACCGCGAGCATGGGGATGATCGAGATCCCCGACGGGGTGCCCGACACGATCGGCTTCGACGAGCTCTACGCCCGGGCCGACAAGCTGCTTTACGAAGCGAAGGAAGCCGGTCGCAACCGGTCGATGCACGAGCGGCTGACGCTGTTCGCCGCCGGGGGCACGGCGGCCGGCGCAGCCGCCTGAACGCGGTGCGGGCGGGCGCGATCAGCCGGGGCGGAACGGCGCGACGACATCGGCGCGCACCCGCACGAGGCGGCCGCTCGCGCGGTCGAGCATGGCCCAGGTGGTCGCGGCCGAAACGATGACCTTGCCCGCCGCGTTGCGGAAATCGACCCGCCGCAGCGAAGTCGCGCCGCGCGGATCGCCCTCGATCCAGGTCTCGCCGGCGACCTCCTCCCCCGCCGCGACATTGCCGCGATAGTCGATCTCGTGCCGGGTCACGACCCAGGCGAAGGCGCGGGCGTGTTCGGGCCTTGCCGCAGCGTCCCAGTGCGCGGTGGCGATATCCTGCACCCATTGCACCCAGACCGTGTTGTTGACGTGGCCCATCACGTCGATGTGGCCCGGCAGGGCGGTGAAGGTCATGCGGAAAGGGCCGTTCATGCCTACGCCGCCCCGGATTCGGCATCGGTGCCGGCCATGCCCATCTGCCACAGGATGAAGGCGAATTCCTCGGCCGCTTCCTCGAGGCTTTCGAACCGGCCCGACTTGCCCCCGTGCCCGGCGCCCATGTTGGTCTTCAGCAGCAGCTCGTTGTCGTCGGTCTTCAGCGCGCGCAAGCGCGCGACCCACTTGGCCGGTTCCCAGTAGGTCACCCGCGGATCGTTGAGCCCCGCGGTGACCAGGAGCGGCGGATAGTCCTGCGCGCGCACGTTGTCGTAGGGGCTGTAGCTGCGGATCAGGTCGAAGGCCGCCTTGTCCTCGATAGGATTGCCCCATTCGGGCCATTCGCCCGGCGTCAGCGGCAGCGTGGGGTCGAGCATCGTGTTCAGCACGTCGACGAAAGGCACGTGGGCGACGACCGCGCCCCACAGCGCGGGGTCCGAATTGATCACCGCCCCCATCAGCTCGCCTCCGGCCGACCCGCCCGAGATGCTGATCTGCCCGGCGCGGGTATAGCCGCGACCGATCAGCCCTTTCGCCACGTCGACGAAGTCGTTGAAGGCATTGGTCCGCCGTTCGAGCTTGCCCGCCTTGTACCAGGCGCGGCCCAGGTCGTCGCCGCCGCGAACATGCGCGATGGCATAGGCGAAGCCGCGATCGACCAGGCTCAGCCGGCTGGTGGAGAAGCCGGGCGGGATCGCGATCCCGTAGGCGCCGTAGCCGTAGAGGTGGAGCGGCCCGGCTTGCGGCCGATCGGCGCGATAGACGATCGAGACCGGGATCGGGGTGCCGTCGCGCGCGGCGATCTCCAGCCGCTCGGTGCGATAGAGCGTCGCGTCGTAGCCGGAGGGGATTTCCTGCACCTTGCGCACGTCCAGCCGCCGTTCGGCCACGTGGTAGTCGTAGACGGTCGAGGGGCTGACCATGCTTTCGTAGGAAAGGCGCAGCACCCCGGTCGCGAACTCGGGGTTGTTGCCCAGCGCGGCGCTGTAGCTCTCTTCGGGAAAGGCGATCGGTTCGACCCGCGCGGGATCGTCGTAATAGCGCACCTCGATCGTATCGAGGCCGCCCCGCCGGCCCTCGACCACGTAGAAATCGCGGAACAGCTCGAACCCGGTGAGGTAGAAGCCGTCCGAACCGGCGATCAGCGTGGTCCAGTCGCCCGGCCGCGCGAGCGGCGCGGTGGCGAGGCGGAAGTTCTCGTGCGTGTCGTTGGCATGGACGAACAGCGTCTCGCCATGCACGTCGACATCGTATTCGACGCCTTTCGCGCGTTCGCGCACCAGCAGCGGCCCGGCCAGCGGGTCGTCGGCCGGAACCAGGCGGACCTCGCTCGTCTCGTGGTCGCTGCTGCCGATCACGACCCATTTTTCGTCTGCCGAGAGCGACGAGCCGACGCGAAAGCCCTCGTCGTCCTCGTGATAAAGCTCGACGTCATCGGCCAGCGGGCGGCCCAGCCAGTGGAGCCGGGCATTGTCGGTCCGCCACTGTTCGTTGGCGAGCGAATAGATCAGCCCCGTGTCGCCCGCGACCCAGACCAGGGCCGACAGCGTGCCGGGAATCTCGTCGGGCAGCATCGCCCCCGTCGCCAGGTCCTTGACCCGCACGGTGAAGCGTTCCGATCCGTTGTCGTCGATCGAAAAGGCCAGCTTGGTGCCATCCTGGCTGACCGACAGCGCGCCGACGCGGAAATAGGGCTTGCCCTCGGCCAGGGCCGGCTCGTCGAGAATCAGCTCGTCGGCGCTGCCGTCGTCCGGCGCGCCGACCGGGCGGCGCCACCATTTCTTGTACTCGGCCCCTTCCTCGAACTCGATCCAGTAGAGCCAGTCGCCGTCCTTCTGCGGCACCGAGCGGTCGGCTTCCTTGATCCGCGCGCGCATTTCGCCGAACAGGGCATCGACCAGCGGGCGATGCGGCTTCATCCGCGCCTCGAACCAGGCGTTTTCCGCCTCGAGGTGGGCGAGCACCGCCTTGTCGGTCACCGCGGGATAGCCGGGATCGCGCAGCCAGGCGTAATCGTCGGAAATCTCCACCCCGTGATGCGTTGTCGTCACGGGGCGCCGTGCCGCCACGGGGGGGCCGGACGGGGAATGTTCGGTGGCATGATCCATTCCGCGGCTCTATGTGGGCCACGAAAGGACCGCAACCATGCTGATGCAAACCCACGAAAGCCGTCTCGCCGCGCTGCGCGAGGAACTGAAGCGCCGCGGCCTGGACGGTTTCGTCGTCCCGATCTCCGACGAACACATGAGCGAATATATCGGCGGCTATGCCCAGCGCCTGGCCTGGCTGACCGGGTTCGGCGGATCGGCCGGCAGCGCCGTCGTCCTGGCCGACAAGGCGGCGATGTTCGTCGATGGCCGCTACACGATCCAGGTCCGCGAACAGGTGGACGGCAACCTCTACGACTATTGCCTCGTGCCCAAGGTCTCGATGGGCAGGTGGATCGCCGACAACGCCCCTGCCGGCGCGAAGATCGGCTTCGATCCCTGGCTCCATACCAAGGGCTGGGCCGACCAGGTGGGCAAGGCGCTGGCCAGGAAGGGCAGCGAACTGGTCGCGGTCGAAAGCAACCCGGTCGATGCCGTGTGGGACGATCAGCCCGAACCTTCCACCGCCCCCGCGCTGGTCCACGCGGACGAGCACGCCGGCCGCTCGAGCGCGGAAAAGCGCGCCGAAGTGGCCGACTGGCTGAAACAGGAAGGCTACGACGCGGCGGTCGTCTCGGCGCTCGATTCGATCGCCTGGCTGCTCAATATCCGCGGCACTGATGTCGAGCGGACCCCGGTCGCCCTGTCCTACCTGATCGCGCACGACGACGGCACGGCCGAGCTGTTCATCGCGCCCGAAAAGGTCACGCCCGAGCTGGAAAAGCACCTCGGCAACGCGGTGACGATTCGCGCGCGCAGCGAGTTCGACGGGGCGCTTTCGGCGATGAAGGGCAAGACCGTCTCGGTCGATCCCGATTTCGGCGTCGCGGCGATCTTCCGCCTGCTCGAGGAAGGCGGGGCGACGCCGGTGGCCGAGCGCGACCCGGTGATCCTGCCCAAGGCGATCAAGAACCCGGTCGAGCAGGAAGGGCACCGCAAGGCGCAGGAACGCGACGGCGCGGCGGTCGCGCGGTTCCTCCACTGGCTGTCGGTCGCCGCGCCCCAGGGCGGGGAGACCGAGCTTTCGGCGGCTGCCAAGCTGCAGGAATTCCGCCAGGCGACCGGCCTGCTGAAAGACAACAGCTTCGACACGATTTCGGCCGCCGGCCCGCACGCGGCGATCCCGCACTACCGGGTGGACGAGGATTCGAACCTGCCGATCGAGCCGGGCAGCGTGTTCCTGTGCGATTCGGGCGGGCAGTACCTCGACGGCACGACCGACATCACGCGCACGGTGTGGATCGGCACGCCCGATGGTTCGGCCGCCCCCTCGGCCGAGCAGAAGGATCGCTTCACCCGCGTGCTCAAGGGCCATATCGCGATCGACCGCGCGGTCTTCCCCCAGGGGACCAACGGCAGCCAGCTCGATGCTTTCGCGCGCCAGTTCCTGTGGCAGGCGGGGGTCGATTACGGTCATGGCACCGGGCATGGCGTGGGCAGCTTCCTCGGCGTGCACGAGGGGCCGCAGCGGATCGCCAAGTCCAGCGGCGGCCAGGCCGGCACCGGGCAGGAGCTGTTCGCCGGGATGATCCTGTCGAACGAGCCGGGCTACTACAAGGGCGGCGAATACGGCATCCGGATCGAGAACCTCGTCCTGACCGTGAAGCGCGAGATCGAGGGCGGCGAGGGCGAGTGGCTGGGTTTCGAGCCGCTGACGTTCGTCCCGATCGATCGCACCCTGGTCGATCGCGCACTCCTGACCGAGGACGAGATCGCCTGGTGGAACGATTACCACGCGAAAACCCGCGCGATCCTCGCCCCGCAGCTCGAAGGCGAGGTGCTGGCCTGGCTGGAGGAAGCCTGCCGGCCGCTCTAGCCGCGCGCCGGGCCGAGCCCGCCGTGGCACGGCGACGATCCCGCCCGATCGCGGGGCGCTTTCGCGCGCGCCGATGTTCTGCTAATGTTCCGACCTGGCGAGTCGCTGGCAAGGGAGAGAGGCGATGATCGGTTACGTGACACTGGGGACCAACGACCTGCAGGGCAATGCCGGGTTCTACGATGCCATCGCGAAAGAGATGGGCGTGGGCCGGATGATGGACTTCGACACCTTCATCGCATGGGGCCAGTGGGACGGCGGCGCGGGCATCGCGCTGACCCGGCCCTATGACGGGCAGGCGGCGAGCGTGGGCAACGGCACGATGGTCGCGATCGAGGCGAAGGACCCGGACCAGGTGAAGCGCCTGCACGAGATCGCGCTGGCCAACGGCGGCACCGACGAAGGCGCGCCCGGGCCGCGTGGCGAACCCGATGGCGAGGGCCGGACCTTTTACGCCGCTTATTTCCGCGATCGCGACGGCAACAAGCTCAACGCCTTCTGCATGGTGAAGGGCTGATGCCCGCGCGGCCGATCGCCCGTTTCCCGGTCCACCTCGGCCGCGGGGCCACGGCCGTGGCGGAGCCGGAATTCACCGGGATGGAATGGTATGCCGACTACGCGCGGCGCCATGCCGGGGACGGGGCCGAAGGGCGGCTGGTCAGCTGGTCGCGCTTTACCGGGCCGTGGGAGTCGTGGGAAATGCACCCGGCAGGCGACGAAGTCGTCCTGTGTCTCGCCGGGCAAATGACCCTGCACCAGGAGCATGCCGACGGGTCGCGCGACACGGTCACCCTGCGCCCCGGCGAATATGCGATCAACCCGCCCGGCACCTGGCACACGGCCGATATTGCCGGGAATGAGGCGACCGCGCTGTTCATCACCGCCGGCGAGGGGACCGAACACCGCCCGCGCTGACCGGCTTGCGCGGTGATGAACGGCCGGCGCGCGGTGCGACAATCCGCGACAATATCGCCCCGGTCCGGGATAATCCTGCGACAATGCGCCCCTAGAAGAGGCACCACGAGCTGCGGGCCCTGCCCGGACCAATCCCTCCCCCCCTTCCGGCGGGTCCGCGGCTCAACCCTTTCGCCCCTTCCAGTGGAGCCGACGACATGAAGACAATCGCCCTTCCCCTTTCCGCCGCCGCGCTGGCGCTTGCCGCCGGCACGCTCGCCCATGCCCAGGCCGACCGCGCCCCGCGCGGCCCCGATGCCGACGGCAACGGCGAAGTGACCCGCGCCGAGATGACCGCGCAGGCAGAGCGCATGTTCGCCCGCCTCGACGCCAATTCGGATGGCCGCATCGATGCCGCCGACCGCGCCGCCCGCCAGGCAGAGCGCTTCGCCCGGCTCGACGCCGACGGCAATGGCGAAGTGACGCAGGCCGAGATGGACGCTGCCCGGGCCGAACACCGCGCGAAGCGGGCCGAGCGGCGCGAGGCGCGCGCCGAACGCCGCGAAGCGCGCCGCGCCCAGCGCTTCGCGCGGATCGATACCGACGGCAGCGGCGGCATCTCGCAGGCCGAAATGCAGGCCGCGCGCGATACCCTCGGCAAGCGGGCCCGCGGCGAAGAGGCCCGCGAACGGCGCAAGGGCCATGGCCACAAGGCCGGCCGGCGCGGCGGCAGGAAGGCCGGCATGGCCATGCTGCGCCGCGCCGACAGCGATGGCGACAAGGCGGTGAGCCGGGCCGAGTTCCTCGCCGCGGCGGAGAAGCGCTTCGCCCGCGCCGATGCCGACGGCAACGGCGTGGTCACCGCCGCCGAACGCAAGGCCGCGCGCGAGGCCCGGCGCGAGACCATGCGCGAGCGGACCGAGCAGCGCCGCGACGCGCGCCGCCCCGGCTGACCGGCCGGCGCTTGATCCGCGCCGCCACGCAGGTCTAGGCCCGCGCGATGAACGACACCGCGACCATCCGCCTGCTGCTCGTCGATGACGAGGCAAGCCTGCGCGAACCCCTGGCCGACTATCTCGTCCGCCAGGGGTTCGTCGTCGAACAGGCGGCGGATGCGGCCGCGGCGCGCAGCCTCCTGCTGGGCGAGGCGCCCGATCTCGTCCTGCTCGACATCATGATGCCGGGCGAGGACGGGCTTTCGCTGTGCCGCCACCTGGTCGAATCGCGCGAGATCCCGGTCATCTTCCTGACCGCCAGGGGCGAGGCGACCGACCGCATCGTTGGCCTGGAAATCGGCGCGGACGATTATGTCGTCAAGCCGTTCGAGCCGCGCGAGCTGGTCGCGCGGATACGGTCGGTCCTGCGGCGCGCCAGCCGGCCGGCCCCGGCGGCCGAGGACGATGCCCATTACCTGTTCGAAGACTGGCGGCTGGACCCGCTGAAGCGCAAGCTGACCGATCCCGACGGGGCGCTCGTGCCGATCTCGACCGCGGAGTTCCGCCTGCTGCGCGCCTTCCTCGACCATCCGCGCGCGGTGCTCGACCGCGATCGCCTGCTCGACATGGTCCAGGGGCGCGAGGCGCACCTGTTCGATCGCGCGGTGGACAACCAGGTCAGCCGCCTGCGCCGCAAGATCGAGGAAGACAGCCGCAACCCGCACTTCATCCAGACCGTGCGCGGCGGCGGCTATCGTTTCGCCGCCGACGTGCGCCGCGTGGCGCAGGACCAGGGCTGAACCGTGCGGCTGTGGCCACGAAGCCTGCTGGGCCAGATGCTGCTGGCGGTGGCCGCGGTCCTCCTGCTGGCGCAGGCGATTTCGGCCACCTTGCTGTGGCGCGCGGCCGAGGCGCGGCGTGAAGCGGCGGTGCTGAACGCCGCCGCCTTCTCGCTCGTCGTGCGCGGCCGGGACGGGCGCGAGGAGCGCGCGCTGCGCACCCCGCCGCGCCGGCCCGACGATTCCTTCGTCCGCGCGCTGCGGATCGAGCGGAGCCCCGCCTTCGCGCCCCTGCCCGGCGACGTGGCCGACGCGGAACGGGCCGAGGCCCTGCGCGCGATGGTCGAGAGCCACGGCGTCGCCGTGTCCGACCTGGCGGTCTTCGTGCGGCCCCTGGCATCGGACCCCTATCTCGCCACCCGCCCCCGGCTGCGCGCGCGCCTGCTGCGCGGTGGCGGGGACCGGCCGCGCCTGCTGGTCGCCGCGCTCAAGGCGCAGGGCGCGCAGGAATGGGCCGTCGCGCGGGTGCTGATCCCGGTGCGCCAGCGCGGCGTGCTCGGCTCGATCCTGTTCCAGACCCTGGTGATCTACCTCCTGCTGGTCGGGCTTCACTTCCTGCTGCTGCGTCGCATCACCCGGCCCCTGGCCGCGCTGACCGCGCGGACCGAAAGCTTCGCGCGCGATCGGAACGCCGACGGGCAGCTCGAAGCGCGCGGCCCGCACGACGTGCGCCGCCTGATCGCCGCGCACAACGCGATGGAGGCGCGCATTGCCGCCCTGCTGGACGAGAAGGACGTCATGCTCGGCGCGATCGGGCACGATCTGAAGACCCCGCTGGCGGCGCTGCGCGTGCGGATCGAATCGGTCGAGGACGAGGCCGAGCGCGCGAAGATGGCCGCCGGGATCGAGGACATCACCCGCTCGCTCGACGACATTCTCTCGCTCGCCCGCGTCGGCCGGGCGAGCGAGGCGCCCGAGCGGGTCGATCTCGCCGCGCTGACCGCCTCGGTGGTCGAGGAGTTCGAGGACATGGGCGACCCGGTGACGCTGGGCCCCACGGTGCGCGCCGCGCGCCCGGTCCACATCACCTGGCTGCGGCGCGGGCTGCGCAACCTGATCGCCAATGCCGTGCGCTACGGCGGCGCGGCCGAAGTCTCGCTGGCGCGCGAGAGCGGGCACCTGGTCCTGCGGGTCGAGGATCGCGGCCCCGGCATCGCGCCGGGCCGGATCGCCGACATGATGGAGCCGTTCACCCGCGGCGAGGCCTCGCGCAACCGGGAAACCGGCGGCGCCGGGCTGGGGCTGACGCTGGCCCGCGCGATTGCCGAGCAGCACGGCGGCGAGCTGGCCCTCGCCAATCGCGACGGCGGCGGGCTGCGGGCGGAGATTCGCCTGCCGGCCGGCTGACCGGCCGCGCGCCTAGCGCATCAGTCCGCCGATCAGGTTCCGCACGAACCGGCCTGCCAGCGGCCCGGCAAGATCGGTCGCGATCGAGCCCAGGCCCGAAGTCGCCGCCGTCTTCATCGGGTTCGCGCGCGAACGCCGGCCGGTAATCGTGCTGGCCGCGATCGCCGCGCCCGAACTGGTCGCGGCGCCGATCGCGCGCTTCATCGCCTTGCTCCAGATCGATGTGCTCTTGCGCGGCCGCTTCTCCACTTCCTCGCGGCCCTTCTCCTCCACTTCCTCGGCCGTGGCGGCGGCATCGGCGGCCTTCTGCGCCAGCACTTCCTCCGCGCTTTCGCGGTCGATCGCGGTATCGTATTTCCCGTCGAACGGGCTCACCGACTGGACGATCGCGCGTTCCTTGGCCGTGATCGGCCCCAGCCGGCTGCGCGGCGGCTTGATCAGCGTGCGCTGGACGACCGAGGGCGCGCCGTCTTCGAGCAGGGTGGAAACCAGCGCCTCGCCCACTTTCAGCTCGGTAATCGCCTGCTCGACGTCGAGGTCGGGATTGATGCGGAACGTCTCCGCCGCGGCCCGGATCGCGCGCTGGTCGCGCGGGGTGAAGGCACGCAAGGCGTGCTGCACCCGGTTGCCGAGCTGGCCGGCCACGTCCTCGGGCACGTCGATCGGGTTCTGGGTGACGAAGAACACGCCCACCCCCTTCGAGCGGATCAGGCGCACGACCTGCTCGATCTTCTCTTCCAGCGCCTTGGGCGCATCGTCGAACAGCAGGTGCGCCTCGTCGAAGAAGAACACCAGCTTCGGCTTGTCCGGGTCGCCCACCTCGGGCAGGCTCTCGAACAGCTCGGCCAGGAGCCAGAGCAGGAACGTCGCGTAGAGCTTGGGGCTGCGCATCAGCTTGTCGGCCGCGAGCACGTTGACATAGCCGCGCCCCTGCTCGTCGCACTTGAGGAAATCGTCGATCTCCAGCGCCGGCTCGCCGAAGAAGCGATCGGCCCCCTGGCTCTCGAAGCTGAGCAGCTGGCGCTGGATCGCGCCGACGCTGGCGCGGCTGACATTGCCGTACTTCGCGCTCAGCTCCTTCGCGTTTTCGGCGCAGTGGGCCAGCATGGCCTGGAGGTCGCCGAGGTCGAGCAGGAGCAGGCCGTTGTCGTCGGCATGGCGGAACACGATCTGCAGCACGCCTTCCTGCGTGTCGTTGAGATCGAGCAGCCGCGCGAGCAGCAGCGGCCCCATTTCGGAAATCGTCGTGCGGATCGGGTGCCCCTGTTCGCCGTAGAGATCCCAGAACACCGCCGGATTGTCGGAATAGGCATAGTCGTCCATGCCCAGTTCCTTCGCCCGCTCCTCCAGCTTGTCGGCGTTCTTGAACGTCGGCGATCCGGCCATGGCAATGCCCGAGAGGTCGCCCTTCACGTCGGCCACGAAGACCGGCACGCCTTTGGCGGAAAAGCTTTCGGCCAGGCCCTGCAGGGTCACCGTCTTGCCGGTGCCGGTCGCGCCCGCGATCAGCCCGTGGCGGTTGGCCCGCGCGAGGTTGAGGACCTGTTTCTCTCCGTTGTCGGCCAGCCCGAGAAAGATCTCACCCACTGCGCAAACCTCCCGCCTTGATGCCGCCATGGCATGGCCCACCCCGTCGGGCACGGTCAAGTTCCCGGCTTGGCCAATTTTCCCCGCGCCCCTAAGGCAGGGCGAATGGCGGACCACGCTCCTTTCGTATTGCTCGACGACGCCCGCGGCGACGGCGCTGCCGACGCGCGCCTCTACCAGGGGCCGGAGGAGGTCTTCGTGGCCCGGCGCGCGCAGGACGTCGCCGGCGTGCTGGAGGCCGCCGACAGCGCCCGGCGCGAACGCGGCGGCTGGCTGGCCGGGTTCGTCGCCTACGAGGCGGGGCTGGCGCTCGAACCCCGCCTCGCCCCGCTCGCGCAGCGGCGCGCCGGCGCGGCCGGGCCGCTCGTCTGGTTCGGCCGGTTCGCGCGCGAAACCGTGATCCCGGCGGGCCGGGTCGGCGAATGGCTGGCCGGCGAGGCGGAAGGCGCGGCCACGCTCGGCCCGCTCGACCCGCAGGTTTCGCCGGGCGCCTATGGCGAGGCTTTCGCCCGCCTGCAGGAGGCGATCGGCGCGGGCGACATCTACCAGGCGAACCTGACCCTGCCGCTCGCCGGATCGTACCGCGGCGATCCGCTCGCGCTCTATGCCGCGCTGCGCCCGGCGGGGCAGGCCGGTTACGGCGGCGTCGTGTTCGACGGGCAGCACTGGTTGCTGAGCCTCTCGCCCGAGCTGTTCGTTTCGCTGAAAGGGCGCGAGGCGCGGGCCCGGCCGATGAAGGGCACCCGCCCGCGATCGGACGATCCGGCGCGCGACGATGCACTGGCCCGGGATCTGGCCGGGTCGGAAAAGGACCGGGCCGAGAACCTGATGATCGTGGACCTGCTGCGCAACGACCTGTCGCGCGTGGCCGAGCCGGGCAGCGTCCAGGTCGATGCGCCGTTCACGGTCGAGACTTACCCCACGGTCCACCAGATGGTGACGACCGTGCGCGCGCGGCTGGCCGAGGGGCACGGCGCGGCCGACCTCGTGCGGGCCATGTTCCCCTGCGGCTCGATCACCGGCGCGCCCAAGATCCGCGCGATGGAACTGATCGCCGAAGTCGAGCGCGACGCGCGCGGCCCCTATTGCGGCGCGATCGGGCGGATCGGCCCGGCCGAGGGGGAGAGCGCAGACGATGCCGCGTTCAACGTCGCGATCCGCACGCTGCGGCTGACCCCGGTGGAGAATGCGCAAGGCACCGCCGTGCTCGGGGTCGGTTCGGCGATCGTGGCCGACAGCGCGCCGATGGCCGAATGGCGCGAGGCCGTGCTGAAAGGCGGCTTCGCCCGGCGCAGTTCCCCCGGCCACCGCGCGCCGGGCTTCGACCTGGTGGAAACCATGCGCTTCACCCCGGAGGAAGGGATCGCGCTGATCGAGCTGCACCTCGAACGGATCAAGGCCAGCGCGGCCGCGCTCGGCTTCGCGTTCGATCGCCATGCCGCGCGCAACCGCATCCAGGCCCTGTGCTTCGAGCTGGAGCGCGAATCGCGCGTGCGCCTGCTCGCCGCGCGCGGCGGCGCGATCGCGCTGGAGGCCGGCGACATGCCCGAACCGCCGGGCGAGCCGGTGCCGTGCATCGCGCTGCCCCTGCCGGTGGACCCGGGCGACTGGCGCCTGCGGCACAAGACGAGCGATCGCGGGTTCTACGAGGAAGCGCTCGCCGCCGCGCGCGAGGCGGGGGCCGCGGAAGCGATCTTCGTGCGCGAGGACGGGCTGGTGACCGAAGGCAGCTTCACCAATCTCTATCGCCCCGGCTCCGGGGCGCTGGAAACGCCGCCCGAATCGCTCGGCCTGCTGCCGGGCGTGGGGCGCACGGCGTTGATCGAAAGCGGCCGCGCGCGCGAGGCGCGGCTGACCCTGGCCGACCTGGAAGGCGGGTTCCTGATCGGCAACGCCCTGCGTGGCCTGATGAAAGCACGACTGGCATGACGATCGACATTCTCTTCGAAGACGGCGAGGCGCTGGTGATCGACAAGCCCGGCGGGCTGCCGATCGAGCGGCCGCGCAAGGGCGGGCCCGCGCTGGAGGATCACCTCGATTCGCTGAAGCTCGGGTTCCAGCGCGCGCCGGTGGCGGTGCACCGCCTCGATACCGATACGTCCGGCTGCCTGCTCCTGGCGCGCAATCCGAAGGCGCTGAAGCGCTTTGCCCGCGCGTTCGAGGAACGCCAGGTCGCCAAGCGCTACCTCGGCATTCTCGACGGCGAGCCGGGCGAGGAGGAAGGGACGGTCGAACTGGCGCTGAGCAAGATTTCCAGCGCCGACAAGGGCTGGCGCATGATCCCGGCGCGCAAGGGCAAGCCGTCGCTGACCCACTGGCGCGTGGTCGCGCGCCGCGGCGGGCGCACGCTGGTCGAGTTCACCCCCGAAACGGGCCGCACGCACCAGATTCGCGTCCACGCGGCGAGCGGGATCGGAATGGCCCTGCTGGGCGACCCGGTCTATGGCAGCGGTAAGGGCGCGCCGCGCACGATGCTCCATGCCGCGGGCCTGTCCGTCACGCGCGGGAACAAGCCGCCGGTCGACGCGACGGCACCCCTGCCGCCCGATTTCGCCGCGCTCGGGTTCGGCGATGGGTAGGATCCTCGATCGCGCGCTGGAGATCGCGGAGGAGAAGTTCATCGCCGCGAGCGGGCCGGGCGGGCAGAACGTCAACAAGGTGGCGACCGCGGTGCAGCTGCGGGTGGACGTATTCGCGCTGGGCCTGCCGCCCGACGCCTTCGCGCGGCTGAAGGACATCGCCGGCAGCCGACTGACCCAGGGGGGCGAGATCGTGCTGACCGCGCGCGAATACCGGACCCAGGAACAGAACCGCGAGGCCGCCCGCGAACGGCTGGCGGCCCTGCTGAAAGAGGCGCTGACCCCGCCCGCCCGCCGCGCGAAGAGCCGGGTGAACCGCGTGGGCAAGGTCAAGCGGCTCAAGGCCAAGAAGGCGCGCGGCGCGGTCAAGGCCGGGCGCGGCAAGGTCGACTGGTGACGGCGCGCGCTTGACTTTCGCCGGTGAATCGCCCAATGGGCGCGCCGGAAGGGCGGTGCCGTGCGCGCCGCCTGTATTTTTTCGGGCAGGTCCGGCGCACCGGGCGGCCCCCATCGATCTTTAGGAACACGCCATGGCGAAGCCCGCAACCGTCAAGATCAAGCTCGTCTCGACCGCCGACACGGGCTTCTACTACGTGACGAAGAAGAATCCCCGGAACATCACCGAGAAGCTGACCTTCCGCAAGTACGATCCCGTCGCGCGCAAGCACGTCGAGTTCAAGGAAGCGAAGATCAAGTAAGCTGAATCGCCGGAACCGGATCAATTCAGCGGCGGTTCAATGCTCCAGCCCTAACCGACGGAGCATGACAGTGCACGAGATCACCCTTTCCCCGCTGCGCCGCCTGGCGCGCGGAATCGCCTCTTTCCGGCCCGCCCGCCATCCGCGCGCGCTCGCCGTCGCGGCCGCCCTCGCGCTGGTCGCGCCGGCCGCCCTCGTCGCCCCCGCGGCGCCGGTCGCCGCGGCCGAGGGCGATCTCGACCGGGCCGTCGCCGCGCTGCGCGGCATCTCCACGATGAAGGCCGACTTCACCCAGACCGACCGCAAGGGGCGGACGGTTTCCGGGGTGATGACGCTCAAGCGGCCGGGCAAGATCCGCTTCCAGTACGAAGAAGGCGTGCCGCTGCTGCTGGTTTCGAACGGCAAGTCGTTCACCATGATCGATTACGAGGTGAACCAGGTCGAACGCTGGCCGATCTCCGATTCGCCGCTCGGCGCGCTGCTCGATCCCGCGCGCGACGTGAAACGCTACGGCAAGCTGGTCCCGACCGAGCACCCCGATGTCGTCGGCGTCGAGGTGCGCGATCCGGACAAGCCGCAGTTCGGGGTGATCACGCTGATCTTCACCCGCAACGCCTCGGCCCCCGGGGGCCTGCAACTGACCAACTGGGTCGCGCTCGACGTGCAGAACAACCGCACGACTGTGCGCCTGCGCAACCACCGCTACGGCATGTCGGTGCCCGACAGCGCGTTCACCTACCGCGATCCGCGCCGCTCGACCCGCCGACCGGGGTGAACGACTGCGCGCCGCGTCGTTCATGGCCTGCGACGAGGTGCGGCCGCTCGTTCATTGGTTAGAAAGCCGGCCATCCCTATCTTGTGCCTTGCAAGTCGGTGCGAGGCGGGTTTCCCCCCTGTTGCCCTGACCTCGCGACAACGCCGCCTTGCAACAGCGTGACGAACGCTAACATGGAACCCTCGTGCCAATGCCCCCGGCACGAGGGTTTTTTGTTGTCCGCCAGCCGGCCCGGCCGCGCGCCGGGCATCCCCCGGCTTGCCGCTGGCGGCCGGGACACCTAAGGCCGGGCCCATGCTTTCCATTGCCACCTGGAATATCAATTCGGTCCGCCTGCGTATCGAGCAGGTCAAGCGCGTGATCGAGGAACAGTCCCCCGACGTCCTCTGCCTGCAGGAAATCAAGTGCCAGGAAAGCCAGTTCCCGGCCGCCGCGCTGGCCGACATGGGCTACGTCCACCAGGCCGTGCACGGGCAGAAGGGCTATCACGGGGTGGCCACGGTCAGCCGCATCCCGATGCGCGAGTTTTGCCGCCACGACTGGCAGGACAACGGCGAGGCGCGGCACGTCGGGGTGGAGCTGCTCGGCCCCGGGCAGAACGTCGTGCTGGAAAACGTCTATATCCCGGCCGGCGGCGACGTCGCCGACCGCGAGGTCAATCCCAAGTTCGGGCAGAAGCTCGACTTCCTCGGCCGGATGACCCGCTGGGCCGAGGCGATCGACCGGCCGACGCTGATCGTCGGCGATTTCAACATCGCGCCGCTGGAATGCGACGTCTACGATCACAAGGCCCTGCTCAAGGTCGTCAGCCACACGCCGATCGAGGTCGAGACGCTCGGCCGGTTCCGCGACGCCCATGGCTGGGTGGACCTGGGGCGCGAGTTCATCCCCGCGCCGGAACGGAATTACTCGTGGTGGTCCTATCGCAGTTTCTGGCGCCAGAAGGACCAGGGCCGGCGGCTCGACCACATGTGGGCCAGCCCCGATCTCGCGCGCCAGGCGACCGGGCACCGCTTCGTCGAGGAAACGCGGCGCTGGGAAAGCCCGAGCGACCACGTCCCGCTGGTGACGGAGTTCGCGCTCTGAGCGCGCCGGCGCCCGGCCCTTCGCCCGCACGGCGGGTGGCGCAGGCGATCGATGCCCTGCGCCACGGCTGGCCGCTGGCGATGGAGGGCGGGCCGCTGTTCCTGCCGGTGGAAACCGCGATCGCGCGCCGGGCGCAGGCGCCGCGAATGCTGATCTCCGCCGCGCGCGCGGAAACGCTCAAGCTTGCCAACCAGCGCGAGGCGGCCGAACCGCACGCGCCGGTGTTGATCCACGGGGCCGAGCCGTTCGACCTCGGCAGCGCGCTGCCGGTGGCCGATCCGGCGCTGGACCTGCGCAGCCCGCTGAAGGGGCCGTTCCGCGCGGAAGACATCGCCTGGCCCGACCACGCGCTGGCCGCGCTGGAACTGGCGCGGATCGCGGGCATTCTGCCCGCCTTCCTGGTCGACCCGGTGAACGCGGGCGAGCCGCAGCCGGTCGCCCCGGCTGACCTGGTGGAATGGGCCGACAGCACGGCGCTGGCGATCTCGACCCGGGCGCGGCTGCCGGTCTCTGCATGCGAGGACGCCGAGATCGTCGCCTTCCGCAGCGCCGACGACACGCGCGAACACGTCGCGCTGGTCATCGGGGAGCAGCGATCCGACGCCGCCCCGCTGGTGCGGCTCCATTCCGAATGCCTGACCGGCGACATTCTCGGCAGCCTCAAGTGCGACTGCGGCCCGCAGCTCGACGCCGCACTGCACGCGATGGCGGACGAGGCGCGGCGCGGCGGCTGGGGCGTCCTGCTCTACCTGCGCCAGGAAGGGCGCGGGATCGGCCTCGTCAACAAGTTGCGCGCCTATCGCCTGCAGGACCAGGGCTTCGACACGGTCGACGCCAACCGGCGGCTGGGGCTGCCCGACGAGGCGCGCGATTTCCCGGTCGCGGCCCGGATGCTGGACCTGCTCGGCGTGCGCGAGATCCGGCTGATGACGAACAACCCGGGCAAAGTCGATGCGCTGGCCGCCAGCGGCATCACGGTGGCCGAGCGCGTGCCGCACCAGTTGCCCGACAACCCGCACAACGCCCGCTACCTCGCGACCAAGCGCGACCGTTCGGGCCACCTGCTGACGTGAGCGTCGCGATCCGACCCGAGCGCGCCGGCGACGAATGCGCGATCCACGAGGTCGTGCGCGCGGCCTTCGACGGCCATCCCCACAGCGACGGTAGCGAGCCGGCCATCGTCGATGCCCTGCGCGCCGACGGCGACCTCTCGATCTCGCTGGTCGCGGAAGACGGCGGCGCAATCGTCGGCCACGTCGCCTTCTCGCCCGTCGCGATCGCGGACGGGGGCGAAGGCTGGTTCGGCCTCGGTCCCGTCGCGGTCATGCCGCCACGCCAAGGCGAGGGCATCGGCGCGGCGCTGATCGAACAGGGCCTGGCCCTGCTGCGCGAGCGCGACGCCGCGGGCTGCGTCGTGCTGGGCGAGCCGGATTATTACGGCCGGTTCGGCTTCGCGCACGATCCCGGCCTGGCATTCCCGGGGCCCCCGGCCGCCTATTTCCAGCGCCTCGTCATGGCAGGGAACGCTCCGCGCGGCGTCGTGACCTACGCCCCCGCCTTCGGCTGACCGGCGCGCGCTAGCGCAGCTGGCTGTCCTTGCTGCCGCGGCGGTTGATGCCGGAAGACCGGACGGCGGCGTCGCGCTCCGCCTGGCAGGCGATGCAGGTGCGCACGCCGGGCAGGGCCTGGCGGCGTTTTTCGGGAATATCCTCGCCGCAGATGTCGCAATACTCGGCGCTCTCGCCGCGCGGCATGCGCGTGCGCGCGGCCTCGACCGCGTCGTTCACCGTGTCGTCGATCTGGTCCTGGACGGCCCCGTCGCGGGCCCAGCCGCCTGCCATTGCCCTTCCCCTTTCACCCCCACAACCGCCGGGCGGCGCGGGCGGTTCCGGTCAACGGCGTTCGAACGGCTCGATCCCGGCACCGAGCCGGTTGTCCGTGATCGACAGGCGCGCGCCGGTCCAGTCGGCGACGAACGCCGAACTGCGGCTGAGCGCAGGGACGAAGCGCGCGTCGTTGCCCGCGATCTGCAACCCGTCGGAGCTGTGGCTGATATCCTCCGCCCCGACGGCGATGAAGGCGGAGTAATTCTCCTTGTCGCCGCCCTGGACGAACCAGTTGTTGGTGATCTGGCCGGTGGCCCCATCGGGCAGGTCGATCATGTAATTGGTGCCGCGCCCGGCCGAATCGTCGAAGCTCGACGCCGCGATATCGACCCGGGCGGAGCGGGCCTTGACGTAGTGGCCGCCGGTGCCCCGTTCGAAGCGGCTGCGCGTGACCCGCAAATGGCCGTAATCGCCGATATAGATCGAATGCGCGCACCCGCCCGACCCTTCGCAGGTGCCGAGGCCGGAGAACGTCGTCTTGTCGATCACGATCCGCCCGTT
The DNA here is from genome assembly GCF_034375205.1 of Pelagerythrobacter marinus. Lineage (NCBI taxonomy): Bacteria > Pseudomonadati > Pseudomonadota > Alphaproteobacteria > Sphingomonadales > Erythrobacteraceae > Pelagerythrobacter > Pelagerythrobacter marinus. The sequence goes on from NZ_CP139719.1 coordinate 2,904,688, forward strand.
GGGATCGTCGGCCGTCAGGATGCCCTGCTGGCTGTCGGCGAACCACGATTGCGCGACGGTAAGGTCGCCCTGCTCCAGCCGGATGCCGGCGCCGTTGTAATCGGGCACGGCCATGCGGCGGAAGACGAGGCCGGAGACTTCGGCCGCGCGCCCCCGCAGGACCAGCGCCGCCTTGCCCTCGCAAGTCTTGCCGTCGAACACCGCCTTGCCCGGTTCGGCGGCGAGATAGGCGATCGTGCCGCCTTCCTGGACCGCGCACTGGCGATAGGTGCCATTGGCAATCGCGATCGTGCCCTTGCCGTTGCCGATCGCATCGACCGCCTGCTGCAGGGTCGCATGCCCCTGGCCGGTCTCGACCACGGTGAAGGGGGCCGCGCCGGGCTGCGCGATCACTGCCGCGGCGGGAATGCCGGCCGTGGCCAGCGCCCCGGCGACGAGCGCGAGCGTGACGGACCGGTCGGCCGGCATATTGCGGGCGGGCGAAGTGCGGGCGCATCTATCCATGAGGCCGGCGATAGCCGGAAAGGGTTAACGGCCCCTAACCTGCGCCCCTGCGATCCCGCACGCGCCCCGGGGCGCAGCACGGGCGCAACCGTTCAGTGGCGCCTGATCGCGTCGAGGAACCGCGCGCCATAGGCTTCCAGTTTCTTCGCCCCGACACCCGCGATCGCGCCGAGCTGGTCCATCGTCTCCGGCCGGCTGGCGGCCATTTCGCGCAAGGTCGCGTCGTGGAACACGACGTAGGGCGGCACTTGCGCTTCCTGGGCAAGCTCGCGGCGCAAGTCGCGCAGGGCGTCGAACAACGGATCGCCCACCGGGTTCGGGCTCGCATCGCGCCGGCGGCGGCGCTCGGCGCGCGGCGGGACGACGATTTCCACCGCCTGCTCCCCCTTCAGGATCGCGCGCGCATCGCCGCCCAGCGCCAGCCCGCCGTGCTCGGTCGCGACCAGCGCGCCGCGCGCCTGGAGCGCCCGCGCCAGCGGCTGCAGCAGCCGCGCCTCTTCCCCCGCGACGATCCCGAACACGCTCAGCCCGTCGTGCCCGCGCTGGCGCACGCGCTCGTCCTCGACACCCGTCAGCACTTTCTGCACGTGACCGAAGCCGAAGCTCTGCCCGGTGCGATAGACCGCGGAAAGCAGCTTGCGCGCCGTCTCGGTCGCGTCGGTGACGCGCGGCGGGGCCAGGCAGTTGTCGCAATTGCCGCAGGCCGGCGGCGGGTCTTCCCCGAAATGGCGCAGCAGGACGGCGCGGCGGCAGCCGGCGGTCTCGACCAGTCCGGCCAGCGCGTCGAGCCGCGCGCGCTCGCCCGCGCGGCGCGCCTCGTCGATTTCGGCCAGGCGCTGGCGCGCGGTGGCGAAATCGCCGGCACCCCAGAACATGACCGCGCGCGCCGGGTCGCCGTCGCGCCCGGCGCGGCCGGTTTCCTGGTAGTAACCCTCGATCGACTTGGGGATTCCCGCATGGGCGACGAAGCGCACGTCGGGCTTGTCGATGCCCATGCCGAAGGCGACGGTCGCGACGATCACCATGTCCTCGCTGGCGACGAAGGCGGCCTGGTTGTCCGCGCGCACCCCGCTCTCCAGCCCCGCGTGATAGGGGCGCACCGGGCGCCCGGTGGCGAGCGCCAGCTTGCCGGCCAGGTCCTCCACCTTGCGGCGGGTTGGCGCATAGACGATCCCCGGCCCCGGCTCCTCCGCCATCAGCGCGGCGATCTGGCGCACCGGGTTGTCGCGGTGGCGCATGGCATAGCGGATGTTCGGCCGGTCGAAGCCGGCGAGGACCAGCCCGTCGCGCGGGATGCCGAGCTGGTCGAGGATGTCGGCCCGCGTGTGGGCATCGGCGGTCGCGGTCAGGGCCAGGCGCGGGACCTGGGGGAAGGCGTCCATCAGGCCGCGCAACTGGCGATAGTCGGGGCGGAAATCGTGGCCCCATTCGGAAACGCAGTGCGCCTCGTCCACCGCGAACAGCGCGAGCGGGGCGGACCCGAGGAGATCGCGGAAGCCCGGCTGGCTGGCGCGTTCGGGCGCGACGTAGAGCAAGTCGAGCGCGCCGGCGCGGAACCGGTCGATCGTCTCGCGCCAGTCGGAATCGACGCTGGTCAGCGTGGCCGCCTCGATCCCGTTGGCCCGCGCGGCGCGCAGCTGGTCGTGCATCAGCGCGATCAGCGGGCTGACCACCACGCAAGTGCCCGGCAGCATCGTCGCGGGCAGCTGGTAGGTCAGCGACTTGCCCGCGCCCGTGGGCATGACCGCGAGAGTCGATTGCCCGGCCAGCACGCGCGCGAGCACTTGCGGCTGCACGCCGCGGAAATCGTCGAACCCGAACAGCCGGCGCAGTTCCGCCCGTGCCGCCTCCAGCCCCGTTTCGCCTTGCCCTGCCGTCGCCATCGCGATGCGCCATGGCATAGGCCGGGCCGCAGGTGAACGGCGCGCGCGCGAGTTTTGCAGATTGCGGTTGAAATGTGGCGGGGGTAGGGATCGGGCGGACCCGCGCCATCCGGCGCTCACCACGGAGAGAACGATGAAGAAGTTCGCACTTGTCCTGGCCCCGGCCGTGTTCGCGCTCGCCGCCTGCGGCAGCACCGAAGACGCTTCCGCCGATGCAGAGGCCGACACGGTCGAGATGCCGGCCGACGAAGCGCTCGAGCCGGTCGCCGAAGAGCCGGTCGATGCCCCGGTCGCCGAAACGGCCCCGGCCGAAACCGCCGCGGCCGATGCCGATGCGGACGCCGCCGCGGACGAGGCGGCCGAAGCCGCTGCCGCGGCCGCTGCGGACGTCGCCGCCGAAGCTTCCGCCGCCGCCGAGGCCGCGCAGTAAGCTTCGCCGGGCGGCCGCCGATGGCCGCGCAAGGCGGGGGGATCGTGTGGGCGATTCCCCCGCTTTTCCTTTGCCCGCGCTTCGCTATGGTGCCGGCCGATGAAACGGCTCGCCCTGCTGATCGCCCTGTTCCCGCTCGCCGCGTGCGAGCCCGCCGATAACGAGCCCGGCCCGGGCGGCGTGACGGTGGGGGAGGCGAGGGCGCTCGACGAGGCGGCCGCCATGCTCGAAGAGCGGCGACGCCCGGTGGCGGCGATCGCCGGCGACGAGCCCGACGCCCCCGCCAGCGCCCCAGCCGCAGAACCTGCCGGCGAAGATGCTCCCGGCGATCGGGAAACCGCCGAAGACGGCGACCGGACCCCTCCCCAGGCCGAAAACTAGAACGCCCGCACACGCCAACGCGAAAGGACGAGACAGAAAATGGCCGCATCCGGCATGGACCCCGAGATTTTCCAGCAGTTCATCGACCAGCTCGAGCGCTACGTGCGCGAACGGCTGATCCCGGCGGAGGAGGAGGTGATCGCGAACGACGCGGTGCCCGAACCGATCCTGCAGGAAATGCGCGAGATGGGCCTGTTCGGCCTGACCGTGCCGGAGGAATTCGGCGGCGCCGGCCTCAACACCAGCCAGTACGCCCGCGTCGTGCAGGCCATGGCCTATGCCGCGCCGGCCTTCCGATCGATCTTCTCGATCAACGTCGGCATGTTCAACTCCGCGATCAAGAACGGGGGGACGTCGCAGCAGCAGGCCGAGTGGTGGCCCCGGATCGCCGGGGGCGAGATCGCCTGTTTCGGCCTGACCGAGCCGGGATCGGGCAGCGACAGCGCCGCGATGCAGACGACGGCGCGGCGCGATCCCTCGGGCAGCGGCTGGGTCCTCAACGGCACCAAGCGCTACATCACCAATGCCCCGCAGGCCCGCGTCGGCCTGATCATGGCCCGGACAGAGAAGGAAAACCTGCCCAAGAACGCGCATGTTTCCGCCTTCATCGTGCCGATGGACGCGCCCGGCGTCTCCGTCGGCAGCGCCGACCGCAAGATGGGGCAGGCGGGCGCGCAGATCGCCGACATCATCCTGGAGGACGTGCACGTTCCCGACGATGCCCTGCTGGGCGGGGAGACCGGCCGCGGCTTCGTGTTCGCGATGAAGAGCCTCGACAACGGCCGCATCTCGGTCGGCGCGGCGGCGACCGGCTATGCCCGCCGCGCGCTCGACACCGCCTTGCGCTACGCCACGGAGCGCAAGGCCTTCGGCGAGCCGATCGCGAACTTCCAGCTGATCCAGCAGATGCTGGCCGAAAGCGAGACCGAGATCTACGCGGCCGAGGCGATGATGGCCGACGTGACCGCGCGCGCCGACGCGGGCGAGAACGTCCTGCGCAAGGCCGCCGCGTTCAAGGTCTTCGCCTCCGAGATGTGCGGCCGGGTCGTCGATCGCGTGGTCCAGGTCCACGGCGGGGCCGGCTACCTCGCCGAATACGACGCGGAGCGGTTCTTCCGCGATGCCCGGATCTACCGAATCTACGAAGGCACGACGCAGATCCTGCAGTTGCAGATCGCCAAGCACATGTTGCGCGACTTCGCCGCCGGCACCTGACAAGCTGCGCCGTGCCGGGCTCCCCCGGCGTCGAGAGGACCTCTTGGAACAATCGCCTGAAGGATCTGCCATGACCAAACGCCGCGCCGCCATCGTCAGCCCCCTGCGAACCCCGGTGGGGCGTTTCCTCGGCACGCTCGCGCCGCTGACCGCGGGCGAGCTGGGGGCGGCGATCCTCAAGGCCCTGATCGAACGCAGCGGGATCGATCCCGAGCGGGTGGACGACGTGGTCTTCAGCCAGGGATACGGCAGCGGCGAAGCGCCGGCGATCGGCCACTGGAGCTGGCTCGCCGCCGGCCTGCCGCTGGAAGTGCCCGGCTACCAGCTCGATCGCCGCTGCGGATCGGGCCTCCAGGCCGTGGTCAGCGCGGCGATGATGATCGAGGCGGGCCATGCCGACGTGGTCGTCGCCGGCGGGTGCGAATCGATGTCCAATGTCGAGCATTACACGACCGCGCTGCGCGGCGGGGTGAAGGCGGGCAACGTCGAGCTGTGGGACCGGCTGACCCGCGGCCGCTTGATGAGCCAGCCGGTCGAGCGCTTCGGCGTCATCAGCGGGATGATCGAGACGGCGGAGAACCTGGCGAAGGATTACGGCATCACGCGCGAGGAGGCCGATGCCTTTGCCGTGCGCAGCCACCGCAATGCCGCCGCCGCCTGGGAAGCGGGGCGTTTCGACGCGCAGCTGGTTCCGCTGGAGGTGCCGCAGCGGCGCGGCGACCCGGTCGCTTTCACGCGGGACGAGGGGTTCCGCCCCGATGCCAGCATGGAAAGCCTGGCCGGCCTGCGCGCGCTGGAAGGCGGGGTGGTCACCGCGGGCAATGCCAGCCAGCAGAACGATGCCGCCGCCGCCTGCCTGGTCGTGGCCGAGGACAAGCTGGCCGAACTGGGGCTGGAACCGATGCTGTGGTTCAGCGGCTATGCCGCCGCCGGCTGCGACCCCAGCCGCATGGGGATCGGCCCGGTCCCGGCGGTCGAGCGGCTCTTCGCCCGCACCGGCATGGGCTGGGACGACATCGGCCTGGTCGAACTGAACGAGGCCTTCGCGCCGCAGGTCCTCGCCGTGCTGAAGGGCTGGGGCTGGAGCGAGGACGATTCGCGGCGCGAGATCCTCAACGTCAACGGCTCGGGCATTTCGCTCGGCCACCCGATCGGCGCGACCGGCGGACGGATCCTGGCCGACATGGCGCACGAGATGCACCGGCGCGAAGTGCGCTTCGGGCTGGAGACGATGTGCATCGGCGGCGGCCAGGGCATGGCGGCGATCTTCGAACGCGCGGCCTGATGGCCGGGTGGGACGCCTGGATCGGGCGCGAGCAGCGGGCCGCCGACCGGCTCGACGCCGCGCTCGCGGCGCGCTGGTGCGCCACGTTCGACCTTCCCGCCCCCGGCCCCCGCGCCCCCCCGGGCCCCGCCACCCCGGGCCCCGCCCCCGGGGCAGCGATGCCGCAGGGCATTCACTTCTGCCTCTGCACCCCCGATGCCGCGACCGCGGACCTGGGCGAGGACGGGCATCCGCAGCGCGACGACAGCCCGGAAAGCTTCCTGCCGCCGATTCCCCTGCCGCGGCGGATGTGGGCGGCGAGCACGATCGCCTTCCTCGCCCCGATCGCGACGGGTGCCGCGATCGAGCGCACGTCGCGCATCGGCGCGATCACGCCGAAGGAAGGGCGCAGCGGCCCGATGACTTTCGTGACGGTCGAGCACGAGACCACCGCCGACGGGCGCGCGGCAGTGCGCGAACGGCAGACGCTGGTTTACCGCGCCGCGGCCCCGGGCGATGCCCCGCTGTCGCCGCCTGAGCCGGGCGCGGAGCGGTTCGACCCGCGCGGGTGGGACGCGCACCGCGCGATCGTGCCCGATCCGCGCCTGCTGTTCCGCTATTCCGCGCTGACGTTCAACACCCACCGCATCCACTACGACGCGCCCTATGCGCGCGAGGTGGAGCGCTATCGCGGGCTGGTGGTCCACGGGCCGCTGACGGCCAGCCTCCTGCTCCAGCTCGCCGCGCGCGAGCTGGGCGACAATGCGCTGAAGACTTTCGGCTTCCGCGGCCTGTCGCCGGCCATTGCCGGCGAGACGCTGCACCTCGTCCTGCGCCGGGAGCGCGAGGGAGAGGGGGAGGGCCTGGCCCTCGCCGCCTTCGCCGGCGACGGGCGCCAGGTGGTGGAAGCGCACGCGACCTAGCGCGGCCGGCGCTGGGCACCGGAAAGGGCGACGCCGCCGCGCCGCCCTTCCCCGAAAAGACAGGGCGAAAACCTGCCTTCGCCTTGCAGGAGCCGGATCAGGCCCCCGGGTCGGTTTCGACCCGGGTTTCGGCCTGCGTTTCCACCTCGGTGTCGGCCGCAACGGCGGCTTCGCCCGCTTCGGTCTCCACGCCGAGGCCGGTTTCGGTTTCTGCTTCGACCCCGGCCTCGACTTCGGCGTCGATGTCGCGCGCGCGGTCCACCGTCTCGCGGGTTTCATCGACCCGGTCGCGCACGGTGTCGCGGGCCCGGTCGAGCCTGTCGTCCACCCTGTCGGTGGTGGAGGTGATCGGGCCGTCGACCGGGTCCACCCGCGCCTCGGTGTCGAGATCGACGTTGCCGGTGACCGGGCCGATCGCGCCGCCCACGGTGCCGGTTGCATCGCCGGCCAGCTGGGCCTGGGCCGCGCTGCCCGCCGCGCCGAGGGCGAGCGCGAGGGAAAGGGAAAGTGCTGTCTTCGTCATCGATCCATCCTTTCTTGCTGGAACGGAGGACCGACAGACGCGCGTGGAGGCCCGATGGCTCCCGCGATTGCGGCGTATCGCCCCCCGCCAGCGCCGGACGGATGCCGTTCATCCCCGGTTTAGGCGGGCACGGCCGGGGGCGATCGTGCTTTCCACGCGCGCCCGCAGCCGCTAAGCGCGCGGCCACGCGACGCGGGCGCGAGGTTTCGGGAAACGACGATGAGCGGCAACGACGACACGGCGAGCATTGCCAAGGCCCAGGTCCTGATCGAGGCCCTGCCCTATTTCCAACGCTATGCCGGGCGCACTTTCGTGGTGAAATACGGCGGCCACGCGATGGGCGATCCGGCCGCGGCGCGCGATTTCGCCGAGGATATCGTCCTGCTGAAGGCCGTCGGCATCAACCCGGTCGTCGTGCACGGCGGCGGGCCGCAGATCGGCGCCATGCTGAAGAAGCTGGGCGTGGAATCGACGTTCGTCGACGGCCTGCGCGTGACCGACGAGGAAACCGCCCGCGTGGCCGAGATGGTCCTGTCGGGCGCGATCAACAAGGAACTGGTCGGCTGGATCAGCCAGGCCGGGGGCAAGGCGATCGGCATTTCGGGCAAGGACGGCGGGCTGGTGACCGCGAGCAAGGTCCAGCGCACGGCCAAGGACCCGGACAGCAATATCGAACAGGCTATCGACCTCGGCTTCGTCGGCGAGCCCTGCGCGGTGGACACGACGATCATCGACACCGCGGTGGCGGCCGGGATGATCCCGATCGTCGCCCCGATCGGCGCCGGGGCCGACGGGCATACCTATAACATCAACGCCGACACGATGGCCGGCGCGATCGCTTCCGCCCTGGGGGCGGCGCGGCTGTTCCTGCTGACCGATGTCGCCGGGGTGCTCGACAAGCAGGGCCGGCTGCTGAGCGATCTCGTGCCCGCCGATATCGAGCGGCTGCGGGCCGACGGAACGATCGGCGGCGGCATGATCCCCAAGCTGGAAACCTGCGTCCACGCGGTCGAGGCCGGGTGCGAGGCGGCGGTCGTCCTCGACGGACGCGTGCCCCACGCGATGCTGCTCGAATTCTTCACCGCGCGCGGGGCGGGCACGCTGATCCGCGCCGGCTGACCCGGCGCCCCGCCGGCGGCGCAGAGCGTATTGCACGGTTGATACAGCGGGGCGGAAGCGCGTAGGAGGGCGGCTCACCCGCCCTGCGTCAGGAAAGGACAATTCGTGGGTCTCATCATCGATATCGTCGGAATGCTGATCAACGTCGTGGTGATGCTGGTCATCATCCAGTTCATCATCGGCCTGCTGTTCGCCTTCAACGTCATCAACGCGCGCAACGAGTTCCTGCTGCAGATCTACAACTCGATCAATTCGCTGCTCGAACCGGTGCTCGCGCCGATCCGCCGCATCCTGCCGCGCACCGGGGCGATCGACTTCTCACCGTTGGTGCTGATCATCGCCCTGCAGATCCTCATGCGCGTGCTGCTCTACGCGGCCTACGGCCAGTAAGATGGCCGGGACGATCATCGACGGGAAGGCGTTCGCCGCGCAATTGCGCGAGAAAGTCGGCACGCTTGCCGCCGCGTTCGAGGAAAAGGCCGGCCGCAAGGCGGGCCTGGCGGTCGTGCTGGTCGGCGAAGACCCGGCGAGCCAGGTCTATGTCGGCAGCAAGGGCAAGGCGACGATCGCCGCCAACATGGCCAGTTTCGAACATCGCCTGCCCGACAGCACCAGCGAGGGCGAGCTTCTGGCCCTGGTCGAGCGGCTGAACGCCGACCCGGCGGTGGACGGCATCCTGGTGCAGCTGCCGCTGCCCGACCATATCGACGAGCAGGCCGTGATCGCCGCGATCGATCCCGACAAGGACGTCGACGGCTTCCACGTCACCAACGCGGGCCGCCTGGCCGTCGGCCAGAGCGGTTTCGTCCCCTGCACGCCGCTGGGCTGCATGATGCTGCTGACCGATCGGCTGGGCGACCTCTCGGGCCTGGACGCGGTGGTCATCGGCCGGTCGAACATCGTCGGCAAGCCGATGGCGCAGCTCCTGCTCGACGCCAATGCCACCGTCACCATCGCGCACAGCCGGACGAAGGACCTGGCCGACGTGGTCCGGCGGGCCGATATCGTCGTCGCCGCCGTGGGCCGGGCCGAAATGGTCAGGGCGGACTGGATCAAGCCCGGCGCGACCGTGATCGACGTCGGCATCAACCGCCTCGCCCCCGAACCGGGCGCGAGCAAGGGCCGGCTGGTGGGCGACGTCGCCTTCGGCGAGGCGCGCGAGGTGGCTGGGGCAATCACCCCGGTCCCCGGCGGGGTCGGGCCGATGACGATCGCCGTGCTCCTGCGCAACACGCTGGTCGCCGCCTACCGCAACGCCGGGATCGACCTGCCCGAAGGCGCGATATGAGCAAACCGCTCGCCGCCCTGTGCCTCGGCGCGCTGCTGGCATCCTGCGCCGGCGGTCCGGGCGGCACGGCGCGCGAGCGCTTCTACCGCTCGCTGAAGCCGCAGGCGAACCCGAGCGCGGTGATCGCGACCGAGCTCGCCTTCGCCCGCGAGGCGCGCGAGAAAGGCCAGTGGACGGCGTTCCACAAGTTCGCGGCCGAAGACGCGGTGATGTTCGTGCCCGGGGCGGTCGCCGCGCGGCCATGGCTTTCGCGGCAGGAGAACCCCCGGCAGCCGCTGCAGTGGCAACCGCACCAGGTCTGGTCGAGCTGCGACGGGTCGGTTTCGGTGACGCGCGGCGCCTGGCAGGAAGCCGACGGCACCACCGGGTACTATACCACCGTTTGGCAGCGACGCGGCCGCCCGGGCGCCGAGGAGAAACACCGCTGGCTGCTGAGCCAGCACGACACCCTGGCCGAGCCGCTGGCCGAGCCGGATATCATCCGCACCCAGGTGGCCGACTGCACGCCGGGCGACCTGCCGGCCGCTTTCGAGGCGGCGCAGGCGGACAGGGATGCCAACGCCGACGCCATGGGTCTGGGTCTCGCCGAAGGCTACGGCGAATCGCGCGACCGGACGCTCGTCTACCGCTATCGCGTCGCGCCCGATCATTCGCGCGTGGTTTCCGTATTCCTGCGTCGCGGCGATTCGATGGAAGAAGTGCTGCGCAGCGAGGTCGCGGCCCCGGCCGGAGGTTGATTGACGATGGTCGAGCTGTTCATTTCCGCCTTCATCACGCTGTTCGTCGTCATCGACCCGCCCGGCTGCGCGCCGATCTACGCCGGGCTGACCAAGGGCGCGACCGCCGCGCAGGCGCGCGCCATGGCGATCCGCGCGTGCCTGATCGCGCTCGCCATCCTGCTGGTCTTCGCGCTGTTCGGGCAGGAACTGCTCGGCGCGCTCCATATCGAACTCGACAGCTTCCGCATCGCCGGCGGGCTGATGCTGTTCTGGATCGCGTTCGAGATGGTCTTCGAAAAGCGCACCCAGCGGCGCGAGGAACGGGCCGAGAAAGTCGCCGCCACGCCCGAGATCGAGGACGTTTCCGTCTTCCCGATGGCCATGCCGATGCTCGCCGGCCCCGGCGCGATCGCGGCGATCATGCTGCTGATGAACGAGGCCGATGGCACCGAGCAGACGATGGTCGTGCTCGGCGCGCTCCTGCTGGTCCTGGTCATCACGCTGTTCGCCTTCCTCGCCGCGGGGCCGCTGATGCGGTTCTTCGGCGCGCGGGTGGAGGCGGTGATCACCCGCCTGCTGGGCGTTCTGCTCGCCGCGCTGGCGGCGCAATACGTGATCGACGGCCTGCGCGGCGCGTTCTTCTGAGGGGGCGCGCCGGCCGGCCCCACGGCCGTTATTGCAAGGTGACCCTGTCCTCGTCGCCGTCGCGGCGGCCGAAGAACTGCATCAGCTGGATCAGCAGCTCGCACCTTTCGGCGAGGCTCCCGGCCTCCAGCAGCGCCTGCTTGGCCGCGGGATCGAACGGCGCGATCTGGCTGACGCCGTTGATCAGCGACATGTCGTCGAGCCGGGCGACCGAATCCCAGTCCACGCTGTAGCCCTGGGCATCGGCGAATCGCCGCGCCTCCGCCTCGAACCCGGCGCGCTCGATGCTGCTCAGCACCTCGTCGCCGTCATCCTCGATCAGCTCGGCCTCGACCTTGCGAAAGGCGGTCGGCACATCCAGCTCGCGCACGAGGCGGAAGCGCGCTTCGCCCTCCAGCACGATGTTGTACCGCCCGTCGTCGAGCGCCTCGACCTCGCCGATCCGCCCGACGCAGCCGATGCCGAACAGCGGCGCCCCCTCGGCCGCGCGCTGCGGCTGGATCATCGCGATCCGGCGGTCGCGCGCGAGGGCGTCGCTCACCAGCGCGCGATAGCGCGGCTCGAAAATGTGCAGCGGCAGCTGGAGACCGGGGAAGAGGATGACCCCGGGCAGGGGAAAGATGGAAAGGCGGACCGTCACCTCTCGTCACCGCAAGGGGGGCGCGATGCCATGCCCTATCCGAACAGGATCTTCGACAGGCGCCGCCGGGTCGCGACGACCCAGGGATCCTCCAGGCCGACCGCCTCGAAGATCTGGAGCAGCTTGGTCCGCGCCGCGCCGTCGTTCCACTCGCGGTCCCGCTCGATCATCGCCAGCAGGGTGTCGGCGGCCTCGTCGCGGCTGTTCGCGGCGAAGGCGGCCTCGGCGAAGGCCAGCTGCTTTTCCATGTCGGCCGGGTCTTCCGCCGCCGCCGCGCGCAGCGTCTGGAGCTCGCCCTCGTCGACCTGGGTCCCGGCCAGCTCGAGCGCGCTCCGGGCGGTCTTGACCGCCGGATCGTCGGCCAGCGCGGGCGGCAGCGAGGCGACCAGGGCACCCGCCTCATCGGCCCGGCCGGCGGCCACCAGCGCGCGGATCAGGCCGGCATGGGCCGGCGCGTTGTCGGGCGCCATGTCGACCACCTGGCCGAAAATGCCCGCCGCGCGTTCGGCATCGCCGTCGGCCAGGATCTGCTCGCCCATGGCCACGAACTGCTCGACGTCCTGCCCCTGCTGCTGCGCCGCGCCGCCGTCGCCGCCCTTGATCGGCAGCTGGGCGAGGAGCTGGTCGAGCGTCTGCTTCAGCTGCGATTCGCTGCGCGCGCTGGTCAGGTCGGCCACCGGCTGCCCCTGGAACAGGGCATAGACGGTGGGGATCGAGCGGACCTGGAACTGGCTGGCGATGAACTGTTCCTCGTCCACGTTGATCTTGGCCAGGACGACGCCCTTGTCCGCGTATTCGGCGGCGACTTTCTCCAGCACGGGGGCGAGCGCCTTGCACGGCCCGCACCACTCGGCCCAGAAATCGACGATGACGATGTTCGTCATCGACGGTTCGACCACGTCCTTGCGGAAGCGGTCCACCGCCTTCTGCTCTTCGATGTTGAGGCCCATGCTCGCCAAGATATGCTCCCGTTTGCCGTGCTTTCGGATCGGGCCTTAATGTGGGCTTTTTCCGGGCATTGTGAAGGGCGAAGTGCGCCGCGCCGCGCGCTGCGATTTTCCCCTTGCAGGGCGCGGCGACCGCTGCTAATCGCGCCGCCTCCCACCGGGGCCACGCGCTTCCCGGTAACGCCAGTGAGCGGGCGTAGCTCAGGGGTAGAGCACAACCTTGCCAAGGTTGGGGTCGAGAGTTCGAATCTCTTCGCCCGCTCCATTTTCCATCCGACTTGCCGATAACCGCCGCCGCCCACCCCGGGCCGCGCGCGACCGCGGCTGCGCGGCGCGCGAGTGCCTGGCGTGCAAGAGGCCGGCCGATCGATGCTGCAAGTTGGAAGACACTGGCGCACCCGACAGGATTCGAACCTGTGACCTCTGCCTTCGGAGGGCAGCGCTCTATCCAGCTGAGCTACGGGTGCCGGTGCGAGCGCGGCGCTTAGCAAAGGGTTGCGCGCGGTGCCAGCCGAATTTGCCCGTCCCGGCCCGCCGCCACCGGGCGATTAGCGATTTGGCAAGCGAATCAGCGCTATGCCCTGCCTCATGAACGCGCCGATCCCCCAGGAAACGATGTCCGCGCCAGCGCGCCAGGGCGAAGCTTCGCTGAGCGCGCAGTGGTCCGCCATGCGCGAGGCAGGCGCCGCGATCGGCCAGCTTGCCGGGGTGGCGCCGCAGCGGCCCGAAGCTGCCGAGCGCAACTTTGCCGCGACGATTCGCGATGCCGGCGAATGGCGCCTGGCCCTGGCGCGCGACGGCCTGGCGGACATGGCGGCGATGCTGCAACCGGGGCTGTCGGCGCTGCTCGCGGTCAAGGCGCGCGGCCACGACGCGAGTGCCCCGGCACGCGCCTTGTGGGAAGAATACTGCGCGCGGCACGACGCCCTGCTCGCGCTCGCGCCGCAGGAAGGGGCGATGGGCCCGCGGCGCAGCGCCTGACGTCCGCCCCCGGGGCGACCGCAGGCCGCCATCGCGGCGCTTGACTGAGTTCGCCATTTGTTCCAACGCTGCGGCCATGATCGACGCCCCGGCCTCCCTCGCCCCGGCACCCGGCGGCGCAACGGCACAGGACGTTGCGCGCGGCATCTGCCGGCTGTTCGCCCGCAACGACATCTGGTGCCTGGGCGAAATGCCGCTGCGCAACGGGCGGCGGGCGGACCTGATGGGGATCGATGCCAAGGGCCGGATCGTGATCGTCGAGATCAAGGTCAGCCGGGCCGACCTGCTGGGCGACGGCAAGTGGCCCGACTATCTCGATTTCTGCGACCGGTTCTACTGGGGCCTGCCGCTTTCGCTCGACCGTGCACCGCTCGAACTCGCCGATTTCCGGCCCGATTGCTGCGGGATCATCGTCGCCGACGGCTACGATGCGGAAATCGTCAGGCCCGCCCCCTCGCACCCGCTCGCCCCGGCGCGGCGGAAGGTCGAGGTGGAGCGGCTTGCGCGCACCGCCCTGCGGCGGGCGGTCACGGCGCTCGATCCGCAATGCGCCCCGCCGGGCCCGGCCTAGCGCGCTGCGCGACCGGGCACGGCGTGGAGGCGGAATTCCTCCACCGGCTCACCGCCGATCAGGTGTTCCTGGATGATCCGTTCGAGCACCGGCTCGCTGCACGAATGGTACCAGACGCGGTCGGGCCAGACGACCGCGATCGGCCCCGCTTCGCAGACCTGGAGGCAATCGGCCTTGGTCCGCTGGACCACCGATCCCGCCAGGCCAAGCGCCTTCAGCCGTTTCTTCAGGTACTTCCAGGCCCGTTCGCCCTCTTCGCGGCGACAGCATTTCTGCTTGTCCGACACCGCGCAGAGGAAGATGTGGCGCGCGATCGTCTCGCCGCCGATCGCCGCGAGTGCCCGCTGCGCCCTGGCCAGTTCCTTCGTCGAGGTCATTCCTCGCCCAACCAGCGATCGAGCCAGGCGAACACCGTTTCATGCCACTGGAGCGAGTTCTTCGCGCCCAGGACCCAGTGGTTCTCCTCCGGGAACACCAGGAGTTGCGCGGGGACCTCGCGCTCCTGCAGCGCGGTGAACGCGCCGAGCGCCTGGGTATAGGGGACGCGGAAGTCCTTCTGCCCGGTGACGACCAGCATCGGCGTCTTCCACTTGTCGACATGGTGGACGGGGTTCCAGCGCTCGTAGAGCTCGGCATTCTCGGCGTAGGAACCGCCGAAATCCCACCGTGGGAACCACAGTTCCTCGGTCGTGTAATAGAAGCTGCGCAGGTCGAACAGGCCATCGTGCTGCACGAGGCAGTCGAACCGGTCGGGCCACTGGCCGGCGATCCAGTTCATCATGTAGCCACCGTAGCTGGCGCCCATCGCGCAGGCGCGGGTGCCGTCGATCTGGGGATCGAGCTCGAGCGCAGCCGCCAGCCCTTTCTGCAGGTCCACCAGCGGCTTGCCGCCCCAGTCGCGGTTGATCGCGTCGGTGAAGGCCTGCCCGTAGCCGGTCGATCCGTGGAAATCGACCGAGATCACGGCATAGCCGCGGCTCGCCACGACGCGCGGGTTCCAGCGGGTGGACCAGCCATCGTTGAACGATCCCTGCGGGCCGCCGTGGACGTAGAGAATCGCCGGCATCGGCCCCTCGTGCCCTTCGAGCTTGGTGATCTGGCCCCAGACCGTCGCCCCGTCGGCGCCCGCGAAGCTGAAACGCCGCGTCACGATCGGCGCGAGCCGGCCGAGGTGGTCGCCGGCCACCTTGGTCAGCGGCACGGCCTGCTGCCAGCCGCGCGACAGGAACAGTTCGGGCGGCGCGCCGATCGAATCGCGGGTGAACAGCAGGCGCTCGCCCGGCAGGGAGACGACGTTGCCGATATGCGCCTCGTTCCCCGCCATCAGGTCGAGTTCCTCGACCGCGCCTGTCAGCGGGTCGATGCGGAATGCCGGGGTGTCGAGCACGTCCTGCGCCGTGGCGACGATCCAGCGCGAATCGGCGGTCCAGGCAAGCGACCCGAACGAACGGTCGAAGCCGTCGGTCAGCGCCCGGGTCTCGCCGCTGGCAAGATCGCGCAAGTGGACCACGAGGCGATCGGATTCGTACCCGGGCCGCTCCATCGCCGCCCAGGCCAGCCACCTGCCGTCGGGCGACGGGGCCGGGAGCGTGTCGGTCGCGGCATTGCCGGCGGTGAGATTGACCGGCGCCGCGCCCGACAGATCGTTCCACCAGATATCGACATTGGTCGATGCCGGTTCGGCCGCGTTGGAACGGCGCGCGGCGAAATAGACGCCCGAACCGTCGGGCGCCCAGGCGATTTCCTCCCCGCCGCCGAAGGGCCGCGTGGGCACGTCGCCGACCAGCGCGTCGGGCCCGGCCGGGCCGTCGAGCGGAACCCCCGCGCCCCGCGTGCGGCCATCGACCAGCTCGAAGGCGAAGACGCGGCCGAACGTGCCCGGCGTTTCCCAGCTGTCCCAGTGGCGGACGAAGCCGTCCCGCGCATCGTAGAGGCGCCCGTCGCCCGGCCCCGGAAGGTGGGCGGTGCCGTCGTCTTCGCAGCCCAGCGTCGGGCAATCGCGTGCGGCATCGCCGAACAGCGCGATCCGTCCGCCGTCGGGCGCGAGGGCGAAGCCCGCCACCGGCGCGGCGACGTGGCTCACCTGCGTCGGCGCGCCGGCGGCTCCATCGGCGCCGATCGCGACCCGCCAGACGCGGCTGCGCGCCTCGCCGTCGGCGCCCGGCCGATCGGACAGGAAATAGAGATGGCCGTCCGGCCCGAAGGCGGCGGCGGAAGCCGAACCGCCGAGGTCGAGTGCAACGGCGCGGCCATCGGCATTGTCGAGATCGCGCAAGTGCAGCCGCGTCGTGCGCGCCAGCGTCTCGGGATCGGTCCGGGTCACCGGATAGACGACCAGCCGCCCGTCGGCCGAGGCGGCCGGCGCGCCGAGGCGCGGCATTGTCACCAGGTCCTGCGCCGTCATCGGGGCGCTTTCGCTGGACGCGGCGGGCGCGGCATGAGCCAGCGCGGCGAAGGAGGCGGCTAGGCCTGCGACGATCCTGATCATGCCTCCGGGCCTAGCGCCCGGCGGGAAATGCTGCAACGATCTCGCCCGCGCCCGCCGGCGAGGCGAGCGGCACCGGCAAGGCTCAGCCGCGCTTGCCGGCGATCCGCGCGATCTCCGCCTTCACAAGCCGTTCCACCATCGGCGGCAGGTTGCGGTCGAGCCATTCGGCCAGCATCGGGCGCAGCATGTCGCGCACGAGCCCTTCGAGCGACGTCTCGCCCGAACGGACGATCTGCGGCGGCGCGCCGGGTTCGGCCAGCATGGCCAGCGCGGCCAGGTTCTCGCGCAGCGAATCGCGCACGGCGTCGGTCGTCAGCGGCGAATCGCCGTCGTCGTCGCCCGAATCGCCCCCATCCGCACGAGCCCCATCAGCGCGGGCCCCATCTGCACGGACCTGGTCGGCACGCGCTTCTTCCACGAAAGAGGCGGCGCCGAGGTCGAGCACTTCGTCGTCCTGCCGCGAATCCTGGGTTGCGGACCCGGCCCCGGCAACGCCGGCCTCTTCGCGCCGGCGACGCGTTTCGAGCGCGCTCGCGCGGTTGTCGCGCGCGATCACCTTCTTGATCGATTCGAGGATCTCCTCGACCGATGCCTCGCCCTGATGGTGCATATTCCTGGCCCCCCGTCTGGCCCTTCTCGCGCCGGCTCAGTCGGTGTTCCGGGCCGGCAGGTTCGCTTGGCCGCGAATGTCCGCGTCCTGTGCCGGGATGTCAACGGTGCTCGTCGACTGGACCGACGGATCGGGATCGCGGTCCCAGTCGAACCACTTGCCTTCGACCCGCTCGAAATTGAGCTGCGGATCGTAGAGCAGGCCGTCGCCGTCGAGGCCGAGATCGCGCGCCTCGGCCCGGCCCATCGCGGCCAGCAGGCTGAAGCCGGCGACATAGGCATTGCGCCGCGCGGTCACGAGTTCGACCTGGGCGTTGAGCAGTTCCTGTTCGGCATTGAGCACGTCGAGGATCGTGCGGTTGCCGATCGAGTTCTCGGCCCGCACCCCTTCGAGGCTCAGCTCCGCGGCGGCGACCGCGGTCTGCGAGCTCTCGATGATCGCGAGCGCGGCCTGCCAGCTCGAATAGGCGGCGCGCACTTGCGCGATCACGTCGCGCTCGGTCGCGATGATCGCTTCCAGTGCGGCCGAGGCGCGCGCCTGCGCCTGGCGCTGCAAGGCGGCGGGGCGGCCGCCCTGGAAGATCGGGATGCTGATGGCGACCCCCGCGCTGACGCTGGCCGAAGTCTGCGGCACGCTCGTGTCGGGCAGGGTCGGATCGTCGGTGACCGCGCCGCCCAGGGTGCCGAGGAAGTTCTCGTAGCCGTAGCCGGTGAAGAGCGAGACGCGCGGCAGGCGCCCCGCCCCGGCCACGTCGATGTCGTAGCCGGCGGCTTCGGCCCGTTCGCGCGCGGCGATCAGGTCGGGGTTGTTTTCCAGCGCGGCGGCCACGGCCTCTTCCGGGCTGCCGGGCAGGCCGGGCAGGGGCGGCGGGGGCTGGAGCGCGACGGGCGCGTCCCCGACGAGGGCGATGTAATCCTCGCGCGCGGCGATCAGGTTGGCCTGGGCCGAGCGAAGGTCGCTCTGCGCCGCCGCCAGCCGGGCCTGCGACTGCGCGACGTCGGTGCGGGTGAGGTCGCCGATCTCGAACCGGTCGCTGGTCGCCTGGAGATTGGTCGAAAGCACGTCGACCTGGTTGGCGGCCAGACCGACGATCGCCTCGTTGCGGATCACGTCCATGTAGGCGGCGACGACCTGGCTGAAGATCGCCGATTCGGTCGCGCGCAGATCGGCCTGGCCCGCCTGGACGCGTTCTTCCGCCGCGCGCACGGCATTGCGGACCGCCCCGCCCGAATAGATCGGCACGCCGAGATCGACGTTGGCGGTGATCGCGCGTTCGGGCGCGGTGAAGCTGGTCGAGCTCTTGTTCAGGAACTCGGCGTAGCGGCCGGTGGCATCGATGCTCGGCCGGCCGGCCGATTTCTCGATCGGAACGCCTTCGTCCACCGCCCGCTGTTCGGCGCGCGCCGCCTGGAGCGCGGGATTGGTCCGATAGGCATCGGCCAGCGCCTCGCGCAGGGTATCGGCACTGGCGGGGGCGGCAACCAGCCCGGCACCGGCCATCAGGGCCGGCAAGGCCCGCCACGCGCCCCGGCGCACCATGTCAGAAGGTCCACCGCTTCGGCGCGTCGAAGACCGCGAGGCGCGGAATGCCCATTTCGGCCAGTCGCAGCCAGCCGATCCCGCCGCCCGCCGGGCGGCCCGCGGCAAGGCGCGTCACGCCGTTTTCGATCAGCCCGGTCAGCACCCGGCCATCGTCGGCCAGGCGGCGGGTCAGCGTGGCCGGGAAGACTTCCACCGCGCCGTCGACCAGGATCAGCGAATAGGTTCCGCGCAGCGTCCCCTGCGCGCTTTCGGGCGTGATCGCCTTGACCGAGGCAACCAGCGGCTCGACCAGCGCGGGCAGGTAACCGCTGCCGCCATCGACGATCAGCACGCTGTCTTCGGCGACGGGGCGCGCCTCGCGCAGCAGGGCGCCGTAGAACACCGGGGCGGCGATGTGGCCGCCCTCGTCGAACGCGATCGCGCGGTCCATGTAGGCGACGCCGCGGGCCGATTCCGGCACGTGATCCTCGCGCGGGACGGCGTTCATCCGTTCGAGCACGAACAGGTCGTTGACGCCGCTGGTGCGCAGCTGGCTGTCGATCATCGCGCGCCGGGCGGCGGCGAAGTCGCTGGTGGAGGGGCGGGTTTCAGCAAGGGTCATTCGAAAAGCCTCGGCGCGCTGTATTACACGCTTAACACAGTTGGTCAATCGGGCAAGGCTTTAGGCGTATCGCCCCGCCCGGCCAAGCGCTTTGACGCTAGGCCTGCGACGCGACTATGGGATTCGCCAATCGATGGGAAGGAACTTGGCTTCGATGAGCGACTTTGAAGGACGGCCCCTGGTGACGATCCGCGAGGCGGACCTGATCGAAAGCGTGGCCGACGCACTGCAATATATCTCCTACTACCACCCGATGGACTATATCCGCGCGCTCGGCGCGGCTTACGAGGCGGAGCGGGGCGCGGCCGCGAAAGACGCGATCGCGCAGATCCTGACCAACAGCCGGATGTGCGCGGAAGGCCACCGGCCGATCTGCCAGGACACGGGGATCGTCAACGTCTTCGTCAAGTGGGGGCAGGACTGCCGGCTCGATTCGGCGCGCAGCCTGCAGGACGTCGTCGATGAAGGGGTCCGCCGCGCCTATACCCATCCCGACAACAAGCTGCGCGCCTCGATCCTGGCCGATCCCGCCTTCACCCGCCGCAACACGCGCGACAACACGCCCTGCGTCCTGTCGGTCGAGATGGTGCCCGGCAACAAGGTGGAGATCGACGTCGCGGCCAAGGGCGGCGGCAGCGAGAACAAGTCCAAGTTCAAGATGATGAACCCCAGCGACAACATCGTCGACTGGGTGCTGGAACAGATCCCCTCGATGGGGGCCGGGTGGTGCCCGCCGGGGATGCTGGGCATCGGCATCGGGGGCACGGCCGAACACTGCGTGAAGCTGGCCAAGCAAAGCCTGATGGAGCCGATCGACATGGCCCAGCTGAAGGCGCGCGGGCCGCAGAGCGATATCGAGAAGCTGCGGATCGACATCTACGATGCGGTCAACGCCCAGGGCGTCGGCGCGCAGGGACTGGGCGGCCTTTCGACCGTGCTCGACGTCAAGATCCTCGACGCGCCCTGCCACGCGGCGGGCAAGCCGGTGGCGATGATCCCCAATTGCGCTGCCACGCGCCACGCGCACTTCACCCTCGACGGATCGGGCCCGACCTATCTCGAGCCGCCCCGGCTCGACGAATGGCCCGACGTCCACTGGCAGCCCGATTCCTCCGCCCGGCGGGTCGATCTCGACAACCTGACGAAAGAGGAAGTCGAAAGCTGGAAGCACGGCGACCGGCTGCTGCTCTCGGGCAGGATGCTGACCGGTCGCGATGCCGCGCACAAGCGGATCCAGGACATGCTGGCCCGGGGCGAGGAGCTGCCGGTCGATTTCCGCGGGCGGGCGATCTACTACGTCGGCCCGGTCGATCCGGTCATGGGCGAAGTCGTCGGCCCCGCCGGCCCGACCACGGCCACCCGGATGGACAAGTTCACCGAGATGATGCTCGACCTCGGCCTCCTGGCCATGATCGGCAAGGCCGAACGCGGCGCCGACGCGGTCGAGGTGATCAGCCGCTTCAAGACCGCCTATCTCATGGCGACCGGCGGCGCGGCATACCTGGTCGCGCGGGCGATCAAGCAGGCCGAAGTCGTCGCCTTCGAAGACCTCGGGATGGAGGCGATCTACGAGTTCACGGTGGAAGACATGCCGGTGACCGTCGCGGTCGATGCGGCGGGCAACAACGTGCACAAGCTCGCGCCCGCGCAATGGAAGGAGCGGATCGCGCGCGAGAAGCTGCTCGAGGGGGCGTGACGGCGTTCGACGAAGCGCAAAGGCGCTCCGACGACCGCGCTGGCGGCCCCGCCCCCGCCGCGGCTAGACCGGTATCCTGAACATGGCCGAAACCGTTCCTGCAGACGAGCGCGCCCGCGTGCCGGTCGTCACCGTCCTCGCCTCGATGGCGGGGCTGTGGCTGTGCTATTTCCTGCTCACCACCCTGCGCGCCGCGATCGTCGGCTTCGAACCGCAGGTGGAGCTGCTCTGGCGCCGCGGGCTGGTGACCCTGGTCGGCATCGGCATGACGGTCCTGCTGTGGATCATCCTGCGGCTGTTCGACAATCGCCCGCTGTGGGCCAAGATCCTCGCCGCGGTCCTCGTCGCGGTCCCGATCGCGGTCCCCATCGCGCAGACCAACCAGTGGATCTTCGCCGACATGCAGCGCAAGGTCGAAGAGAACTTCGGCCGCGATCGCGGGATCAACATCCGGCGCGACGAGGCGGGCAACCTGCTGGTCGACATCCCGCCCGAACGCTTCCGCGACCTGACCGGACTCGGCGTCAGCAAGGACGCGGCGGGCGCGCCGGCGAGCGTGATGATCGCGCCGGCCCCCTCGCGGCTCGACCAGTGGCTGCAAGTGGTGGATATCGCGCTCGGGCGCTATTTTCTGCTGCTCGCCTGGGCCTCGCTCTACTTCGCGATGCTCGCGGGCGCCCAGGCGCGCGCGGCCGAACGGCGCGAGGAACGCTTCCGCAGCGCGGCCAAGGCGGCCGAGCTGCGATCGCTGCGCTACCAGGTGAACCCGCATTTCCTGTTCAATACGCTCAACTCGCTGTCCTCGCTGGTCATGACGGGCAAGGCCGACCGGGCCGAGACGATGATCCAGTCCATCGCCAGCTTCTATCGCCACAGCCTGGCCGAAGACCCGACCAGCGACGTGCCGCTGGAGGACGAGTTCGAGCTGCAACGCCAGTACCTGGCGATCGAATCGGTCCGGTTCCCCGACCGGCTGGAGGCGGTGTTCGATCTTCCGACCGACCTCGCCGAGGCGCGCGTGCCGGGGATGATCCTGCAGCCGCTGGTCGAAAACTCGGTGCGCTACGCGGTCGCCCCGCACAAGGTGCCGGTGACGATCCGCATCGCCGCGCGCGAGGACTACGGCCGGCTCGCGATAACGGTGGAGGACGACGGGCCGGGCGCGCCGGCTTCGGCCGGGCAGGGCTTCGGCATCGGCCTCGCCAACGTGCGCGACCGGCTCCAGGCCCGCTTCGGGCGCGAGGCCTCGGTCACCTCGGGCCCGGTCGAGGGCGGCTATCTCACGGAAATCCGCATCCCGCTGGTGAAACATGGCTGATCACGAAGACCAACCGCTGCGCACGCTGATCGTGGACGACGAACCGCTCGCGGTCGAACGAATGCAGGTGATCTGCGCCAAGCTGCCCGAACTGGCCGTGGTCGGCACCGCCAGCGACGGCGCGGCCGCGCTGCGCCTGGTCGAGGCGCTGGAGCCCGATCTCGTCCTGCTCGACATGACGATGCCCGAGGCCGACGGGCTCTCGGTCGCCCGCGCCCTCGCCCGGCGATCGCGCCGGCCGGCGGTGATCTTCGTCACCGCGCACGATCATTTCGCAGTCGAGGCGTTCGATCTCGACGCGGTCGATTACGTGCTCAAGCCGGTCGCCCACGAACGCCTGTCGCGGGCGATCGAGCGCGCGATTTCGCGCCGCACGCAGCCGGCGCGGGCGGAAAGCCGCTGGCTGACCGAGCTGTGGGTTCCGCACCGTTCGGAACTGCTGCGGATCGAGGTGGACCAGATCGACCGGGTGGACGCCGAACGCGATTATGTCCGCCTGCATCTCGGCGATCGCAGCTACCTGCTGCTGCAGACGATCGCGGGGCTCGAGGAAAGGCTGGACCCGGCCGCGTTCATCCGCGTCCACCGGTCCACGATCCTGCGCAAGGACCGCATCAGGGGCCTGCGCCACGACGGGCTGGGCGTGTGGTCGGCCGAACTGGAAGGCGGCGAGGCCGTGCGCATCGGGCGCACCTACCTGCCCAAGGTGAAGGCCATGGCGGGGCGCTGACGCCGGCGCGGCGGCGGCGCCGAGGGGGCGGCGCGGGCATTGTCCGGGGCACCGATGAAAAACGGCCCGGACCGGGGGACTGAACCGGTCCGGGCCGAGGTGACAGCCGAGGAGTGATCAGCCGCCGACCCGCTGCTCGTCTATGATGGCAGCGAAGTGCCTGGTCGCCTGGCGCTTCGTTTCGGCATAGCACCGGCGCGAGGCGTTGGACGCGATACGCGTACCGGTGCGCTGCTGGTCGAGCGCGCAGAATTCGCGGACCGCGACGTCGATCCGCCGGTCGAGCGCCTTCTGGCCCTCGGCCGTGGACAGGTCGAGGTCGCGATAGGGAATGGACAGCGTATCGGCGTGGGCGGGGGTGGCCAGCGCGCCGAAAGTGGCCAGGGCGGCAAGGGCAACAAGGGGGCGTTTCATGTGCATTCCTCCGTCTGCGGGCTGCCCCGGGGGTTGAAGTGGGGGGAAGAGGCATCCCGCAGCCCCTGTAATAGGCCGCGCGCGCCCCTGCGGCACCGAAGTCTCGACCACGGATCGCGCGGTGTCGACGGACGCGCCGCCTTCCTGACGGACGGATCGAACCGCCCGACGAACCGCGTTTGGCAAACGACCGGCGGGGGTGCATGATGGCGCGCGTGGCCGTGATCTTCGTCTTCCTCATGGGCATCGGCAACTTCGCGATGCACAAGGCCGTGCTGGAAAGCGGCCACCCGCTGCTCGGCCGGATGCCATGGTTCGTGCACATGCTGGGCGGACGGATCACGCTGGTGACCGAGTTCCTCGTCCTGCTGGCGGCCCTGCTCCTGGTCGCCAACGGCTGGCCCGCGATCGTCTGGGCCTATTGCGGCTATACCGCGCTCAACATCGCCTCCGCCTGGCTGATCCTGAGCGGCCGGGTCTAGGTGCGGGAACCGCGCCCCGCCTGCGGCGCTTCCCTCGCATGAGCCACGATCGCGCCCTCTGGATGGTCGTCAACGCGGCGAGCGGCAGCAACAGCCCCGCCGCGATCGAGGCGCTGGAAGGCGGCTGCGCCCGGCATGGCCTGTCGCTCGACCGGCGGATCGCCTTCCCGGCCGATCCCCTGCCCGATGCCGCCGCGCTCGACGCGGCCGGGATCGGAACGCTCGCGGTCTATGCCGGCGACGGGACGGCCAATGCCGTGGTGACCGCGCTCTACGGCTGGGACGGCGCGGTCCTGGTCCTTCCCGGCGGCACGATGAACCTCCTGGCGCAGCGGCTCCACGGCGAGGCGGAGGCCGACGAGATCCTGGGCCGCGTCGGCGCCGGGGCGGCGCGCCGGGTGCGCCCGGGGATTATCCGCACGGCCCACGGCGACGCCTTGGCCGGCCTCCTCGCCGGCCCCGGGACGAGCTGGTACGCGGTGCGCGAGGCCATGCGCGAGGCCGATATCGCAGCCATGGCCGACAGCGCGGGCGAGGCGATCGCCGAAACGACCGGCGGATCGATGCTGCGCTGCCGCGAGCCGCGGGTCGGCCGGGCCGACGGCTATCCGCTGGTCGAGCTGACGCCCGGCCCCTGGGGGCTGCAGGTCGATGCCTACCACGCGGAGAACGCGGGCGAGTTCCTGCAACAGGGCTGGGCGCTGCTGCGGCGCCAGTTCCGCGAAGGGCCGCACGACCGGCTCGGCCTGCTCGACCGGCTGATCGTGGAGGGGACCGAGGGCGACGCGGTCGGCCTCCTGCTCGACGGCGAGCCGGCCCGCGGCGGGGCGACGGAGGAATTCGCCATGGCCGCGTGCGAGGTCGATCTGCTAGCGACCGGGCATGGCGGCTGAACAGACACTCCTCTTCCATGTCAGCGACATCCACTTCGGGCTGGAAGACAATCGCGCGCTCGACTGGGTGAAGCAGGAAATCGCCGAGCGACGCCCCGATGCGGTCGCGATCACCGGCGACCTGACGATGCGCGCGCGGCACCGCGAATTCGATGCCGCCTGCCGCTGGATCCGCTCGCTCGACGTTCCGGTGACGGTGGAGGTCGGCAACCACGACCTGCCCTATTTCAACCTGGTGGAGCGGTTCTTCCAGCCCTATCGCCGCTTCCGCGGGATCGCCGACCGGGTGGAGCGGGAGATCGACCTGCCGGGCCTCGCGATCGTGCCGCTCAAGACCGCGGTCCGCGCCCAGCCGCGGCTCAACTGGTCGAAAGGCTGGGTCAGCGCGCGCGCGCTGGAGAAATGCCTGGCCGCGATCGACGCCCTGCCCGACGGGGTCCGCGCGCTCGTCGCCTGCCACCACCCGCTGCGCGAAGTCGGCACGGCGGGCACCGCGCTGACCCGCGGCGGCAGCAAGGCCCTGGCCGAACTGGCCTGCCGGCCCAGCGTTCTCGCCGTGCTGAGCGGCCATGTCCACGACGCCTTCGATATCGTCGAGGAAACCGCCAATGGCCCGGTGCGCATGATCGGCGCGGGCACGCTGTCCAAGCGCACCCGGTCGACGCCGCCCAGCTTCAACGAGCTTGCCTGGGACGGGGAGAGCCTGCGCGTGCGCGTCCGCAACCTGGAAAGCGTGCGCACCCCCGACATGCAGATCGACGACGTGCCCGAAGACGCGCGGCCCCCGCGCCAGCCGGGCGAGCCGGTGGCCCCGGTGCGGCAGGTCCCCCGCACCGATCCGCCGGTGCACTAGCGCGCCCTAGCCGGCGGCCGCCCCCCGCTCGGCGACGAGGGCGAGCAGCGTCCGGGCAATCTCGCGCTCGCCCATGACGACGTGATCGACCCCCAGCCGCTCCAGGTGCTCGACTTCCTCGTCCGAATGGGCGCGGGCGAAGACCAGGATGCCGGGATTGAGCGCGCGCGCATGTTCGGCGATCGCCCCGCCCTCGAACCCCTCGGGAATGGCGATGACCAGCTTGGCCGCCTGGCGGATCCCGGCCTCTTCCAGCACGTGCGGACTGGTCGCGTTGCCGATCACGACCTCGCGGCCGGCCGCCTGCGCGGCTTGCGCGAAATCGGGCTGGTCCTCGATCACCACCAGCGCCCGACCGCGCCGTTCCGCGCCTTCGGCGACCAGGCGCCCGACCCGTCCGTGCCCGACCAGGATCACGTGTTCGCGCCGCTCGCGCTGGCGCTCGCGTTCGCGCTCCGCGGCGTCGGCCCGGGCGCGCCGCTCCACGTCGCCCAGGCGCCCGGCGACGAGCGCAAAGATCACCGGATTGGCGAGGATCGAGAAGATCGCCCCGGCCAGGACCAGGTCGCGCCCCTCCGGCGGCAGCACGCCGAGCTGCGTCCCCAGCCCGGCGAGGATGAAGGAGAATTCCCCGATCTGCGCCAGGCTGGCGGCGATCGTCAGGGCCGAGGCATTGTCGCGCCCGAAAGCGCGGACGATGCCATAGGCGGCAAGCGACTTGCCGACGACGATGATCAGCACGGTCGCCAGCAGCGGGCCGGGCTGCTCGACCACGACCGCGGGATCGAACAGCATCCCGACCGAGACGAAGAACAGCACCGCGAAGGCATCGCGCAGGGGCAGGGTTTCTTCCGCCGCGCGGCGGCTGAGCTGCGTTTCGCCGAGGATCATGCCCGCGAAGAAGGCGCCGAGCGCGAACGAGACGTCGAAGACATAGGCCGCGCCGAGCGCCACGCCGAGCGCGATCGAGAGGACGGCGAGGCGGAACAGCTCGCGCGATCCGGTGTGCGCCGTCCAGTGCAGGGCCGCGGGGATCGCCCGCCGCGCGACGAGCAGCATGAAGGCGACGAACCCGCCGACCTTGAGCACGGTGATCCCGAGGATCGCGGGCAGGCTGGCACCGTCCGTCTCCCCCGCCAGCATCCCCGCGAAGGCGGGCAGGAGGACGAGCGCGAGGATCATCGCAAGGTCTTCCACGATCAGCCATCCGACCGCGATCCGACCGCGCTCGGTCTCCACCAGGTTGCGCGCCTCCAGCGCGCGCAGGAGGACGACCGTGCTGGCAACCGAGAGCGCGAGGCCGAAGACCAGCCCGGCCGCGATCGACCAGCCGAGCCAGGTGGCGAGGGCCAGGCCCAGCCCGGTCGCGACCGCGATCTGCAGCACCGCGCCGGGCAAGGCGATCCGCCGCACCGAGAGGAGATCGCGGAAGGAGAAATGGAGCCCGACGCCGAACATCAGCAGCATGACGCCGATTTCCGCCAGTTCGTTGGCGAGCGCGGTATCGGCGACGAAGCCGGGGGTGAAAGGCCCGACCAGCACGCCCGCGAACAGGTAGCCGGCGACCGGCGAAACGCGCAGCTTGTGCGCCAGCGCCCCCATCAGGAACGCGGCAACGAACCCGGCAACTATCGTTCCGATCAACGGGGTGTGGTGCGGCATCGCGTTCTCCGTGGCTGCGCGCGCTTTCTCGGGCACGCGCAGCCACGGGTCAACTCGTTGCCGGGCGGTGCGCGCCCTAGTTGCCGTCGGCCGTAGTTTCGGGGCCGATGCCGCGCGCCAAGGCCTCGCGGATCGCGTCCCACCGCACGAGCTTGAAGTTCTGCGCCGCCGCGCCGTTCATGCCGTCCTGCGCGACGAACAGGCCGCGGGGGAAGGCGGGCCCGAAATCGCCGAGGACGAGATCGATGCCGTCGGTTTCCTCCGCGCCGCCGAGCGCGCCGTCGACGATGCGGAACCGGCCGACCGGTTCCATTCCCGGCAGGCGGAACGCGGCATAGGCATTGTCGCCCTGGCTCGAAGCGACGAGCAGGCCGCCCTCGCGCCCTTCCGGCGCGATCGCGAGCCCCTCGACATCGGCGACCAGCATCGCGTTGTCCACCGGCGCGACCAGTTCGCCGGGGGTGCCGTCCATGCGGAAGCGCCAGATCCCGGCCGTCTCTTCCCCGACGTAGAGCGTGCCGTTGCGCGGATCGACCACGCACCCTTCGGGCTGGGTCGCCAGCTTGTGGCGGAAGACCGTTTCCACCGCCGGGCGGCCGCCGTTCCAGCGCAGCGCCTGGCCGTGCAGCGAACCGTCCTTGACCGGCGAATAGAGCATCGCGTCGGCGCCGTCGCGGCCCGGCCCCATGCAGAAGCCGTAGCCTTCGCCCGGGCCGACATCGAACGTCTCGACCCGGTTGAGCCGGCCGCGCGCGGTATCGAGCGTGAACAGCGCGACCCGGGCCAGCGCCGGGTCGGTCCGGTCGCTCGCGCCCACCAGCACCGTGCCGTCGGCCAGTTCGACCAGGTCCACGTTGTTGAGCCGCCCCCCGGCAAGGAAGTGGCGCGCCTTCCCGTCGAGGCCATAGACGTAGAGCCCGGCCTTCTTGTCGGTCGCGACCACCAGGCTCGCGGCCGGGTCCGCGGCATTGCGCCAGATCGCGGGATCGTCCGCCGCGTCGGCATTGGCCGTGCCGACCGGCTCGGTTTCTGCCGTCGCGGTCACCTCGACCGCGGGATCGCCCACGATCGGCGTGGTCGTGCATCCTGCCGCGAGCATTGCGGCCAGCGTCGCGGAAATCACTGCGCCCCGCATCAGAAGGTCACCCGTGCGCCGAGTTTCATGGTCCAGCTATATTCCTCGAACTGGTAGAGGTTCTTGCGCGCGCCGACCGTGTTGTAGGCAAAGTACTTCGCGTTGTTGATGTTCACCCATTCGTAGAACAGCTGGATATTGTCGTTCACGCGGTACTTCGCGCTCAGGTCCAGCTGGAAATGGTCGTCCACCAGGCGGTCTTCCGCCGCCTCGTCGCCCAGCTCGTCGAGGTACTTGTCGCGGTATGTGCCGGCGAGGCGCAGGCTGACCGGGCCCTTCTCGTAACCGAGCGCGATATTGGCCGTGTGCTTCGAGGTCGTCGGCAGCATGATCTCGCGCAGGTCGTCGGGGTCGCCGTCGATCGGGACGCGGCCGGTCGCGTCGGTATAGGTATAGTTCGCCTGGGCAATCAGGCCGTCGAAGGGCGATGGCAGCATGTCGAACTTCTGCGCGATCGAGAACTCGGCGCCGAAGACTTCGGCGCTCGGACCGTTGATCGGGATCTCGGCCTCGTCGAAGGCGATGCCCCGGTACTCCCCGTCCTCGCGCACGGTATCCACGATGAAGTTCTTGATATCCTTGTAGAACACTGCGGCCGTGATCGCCCCGTTGCCGGAGAAGTAGTATTCGGCCGAGGCATCGAAGTTCCATGCCTCGTAAGGCAGCAGGTCGGGGTTGCCGAATTCGCCCTCGCGCTCGCCCTCGTCATTTTCCTCGACCACGAAGCGCGGCGGCAGCTTCGACAGCTTGGGCCGCACGAGGCTGCGGTAGGCGGCCGCGCGCAGGACCAGGTCCGCCTGCGGCTGGTAGCGGACGGTGAGGCTGGGCAGCCAGTGATCGTAATCGCGCTCGCTGGCAGTCGGCGTCACCAGGACGGTGTCGTCCTCCGCCTCCCCCCCGCCCGGCAGCTGGCCGCCTTCTTCGACCAGCAGGACATCGTTGCCGACGATGTCGTTCTTCGTGTGCTCGTAGCGCACGCCGCCGATGACGCGCAGCGCGGCGCTGTCCCACCGGCCGAGCAGGTAACCGGCCATGACGTCTTCGGAGATCGCGTAGTCCTCGACTGCCGAATCGAAGGCCGTGTCCACCGCGTTGAGATCGAAGGCGTCGCGATTGGCGTGGAAATAGTCGCGCGCGCCGGTGAAGTTCGGGACCGGCGAGATGTCGGTCAGGCGGTAATCCTGCGTGCCCAGAACGTCGGCCATCGTGAAGGCGTCGTTCTCCCAGTACTCGGCCTCCATGTCGTACGACTTGTCGCGCCAGCGCCCCTTGAAGCCCGCCTGGACGGTGAAGGTCCCCGCCCCTGAAACGAACGCGCGGCCGAGATCGAACCTGGCGGCATATTCCTCGTCCATCGAATCCGACAGCGCGGTGATCGTGATATCGTCGAGGGCATAGCCTGCCGGATCGAAGAAGTCGTCCGTCGCGGCGCCCGAGATCGCGTAGAGCGGCACGCGCGGATCGGAGAAGTCGAACCCGGCGACGAGACCTGTATCCTCGAACGCCTGTTCGAAATTGGCCGGATCGACCGAGCCGTCTTCGCGTTCCGAGCTCTTCGCCCAGCTGACCGAGTAATCGGCTTTCCAGGTGCCGGTGTCGGTTTCGCCGCCGAACACGACCGAACGGATCTTCTGCGTCTCGAAGCGGTCCTTGATCGACCGCTGGAGCGCCAGTTCGCCCCCCGCATCGGAGAACTCGACCGTGGTGCCGCCGCCGTCGATCTCGCCGGCGTCTTCCAGCTTGAAGCTCACCTCGCGGCGATATTCCTGGTCCTCGAACTGGCTGTAGAGGCCGCGCAGGTAAAGCGCGGTGCTGTCGCCGAGGCGGACGTCGAAGTTGAGGTTGGCGCTGATCCGCTCGCGCTCGACGTTGTAATCGCGGTAATTGACCTCTTCCGGGAAGATCAGCCCGTCGTCGTCGCTCCAGCCGTCGGCCTCGACATTGTCGGTTTCGAACTTGCGCTGGTAATAGGATGCGCCGCCCGAGATGCCGAAATTGTCGCTGATCCGCGCCGCGAAATCGACGCTGCTCTTGGGCGAGACGTGATCGGCGAGATCGTTGTAGCTGCCTTCCGCCTTGGCGGTCAGCAGGTTCCGGCGCCGGTCGAAGGCGCTGGTCGTCTCGATCTCGATCGAGGCACCGATGGTGTCGGCGTCCATGTCGGGCGTCAGCGACTTCTTGATCTCGATCGATTCGATGATGTCGCTGGAAATGACGTCGAGCGCGACCGAGCGCACGTCGGATTCGGGCGCCGGCAGGCGCACGCCGTTGAGCGACGTGGCGTTAAGCTCGGGATCGAGGCCGCGCACCGACACGAAGCGCCCTTCGCCCTGGTCGTTCAGCACGTTGACGCCGGGCATGCGGCGCATCGATTCGGCGACGTTCTGATCGGGGAACTGGCCGATCGCGTCGCGCGTCAGCACGTCGCTGATCCCGTCGTTCGCCCGCTTGCGCGACAGCGCGCTGGCGAGGTTCGCGCTCTGGCCAAGGACCAGGATCTCGCGCGAGTTGTCGCCCCCCACCAGGATGTCGGCCCGCACGAAGCGGTCGGCCGGGACGACGACGGTGCGGCGCACGGCCGGCGCGCCGACATATGTGGCCTCCAGCGTGTATTCGCCCGCCGGCACGTCGGCGAACAGGAAGCTTCCGTCGCGCTCGGTCGTGGCGACCCGGTCGAGCTCCACGATCCGGACCTGCGCGGCCTGGAGCGTGATCGTCTCGCTCGCATCGAGGACCGTGCCGACGACGTCGCCCGCCAGGGCCGGGGTCGCGATGCTGGCCGCGAGGGCCGCACCGGCGGATGAAACGAGACAGCGCTTGCGAATTTTCATTGGAACTTGCCCTCCAGAACCGATCTGGAGCGGCCGCTAGTCCCGCGGCGTTACCGCTGCATGGCGATTGCGTGACGTGGCGATGACAGGGCCGGCTGGCGCCGCCGCCGCCGCGGCGGATCGTCTGCCGCCATGCGAAACCTGCCCCATGCGAAAAGGGCGGCCCCTTGCAGGACCGCCCTTCGCGTTGTCTTTCCCGGCGCTCCTGCCGAAGCGGATCGCCGAAGCGGGTCAGCGCTTCGAGAACTGGAAGCTGCGGCGAGCCTTGGCCCGGCCGTACTTCTTGCGCTCCACCACGCGGCTGTCGCGGGTGAGGAAACCGGCGGCCTTGACCGTTGAGCGCAGCGCCGGCTCGTACTTGGCGAGCGCCTGCGAGATGCCGTGCTTGACCGCGCCGGCCTGGCCCGAAAGGCCGCCGCCCTTGACGGTGGCGATCACGTCGAACTGGCCCGCGCGATCGGTGATCGCGAACGGCTGGTTGATGATCAGGCGCAGCGTCGGACGCGCGAAATAGGTTTCCTGGTCCTTGCCGTTGACCGTGATCGTGCCCTTGCCCGGCTTGATCCAGACGCGCGCGACGGCGTCCTTGCGGCGGCCGGTGGCATAGGCGCGGCCATGCTGGTCCAGCTCCTGCTCGCGCAGGGGGGCGGTGCTTTCCGCGATCGTCGCGGCGTCACCTTCGGGCGCGTCGCCGGCGATGTCCTTGAGGTCCGACAGGTCGGACACGGTGTTCTTCTCGTCAGCCATTATGCGGACACCTTGTTCTTGCGGTTCATCGAGGCGACGTCGAGCACTTCGGGCTTCTGCCCGTCGTGGGGATGCTCGGTGCCGGCATAGAGGTGCAGCGCCTTCATCTGCTGGCGACCCAGCGGACCGCGCGGGATCATCCGTTCGACCGCCTTTTCCAGCACGCGTTCGGGGAAACGGCCTTCGAGCACCTTGGCCGGGGTCGTTTCCTTGATCCCGCCGGCATAGCCGGTGTGCTTGTAATAGACCTTGTCACCCAGCTTGTTGCCGGTGAAACGCACCTTGTCGGCATTGATCACGATCACGTGATCGCCGCAATCGACGTGCGGGGTGTAGCTCGGCTTGTGCTTGCCGCGCAGGATATTGGCGATGATCGAGGCGAGGCGGCCGACGACCAGGCCCTCGGCGTCGATCAGGTGCCATTTCTTCTCGACCTCGGTCGGCTTGATCGACCGGGTGCTCTTGTGGAGCGCCTTCATGGCTGGAATTCCTTCGAAATGTTGCCGCCGCGAATCTGCCCCAGGCAGCCGCGGGAGCGGCGCATTTGTCGTTTCGGGCCGCCAAAGTCAAGCAAATGCGCGCGTTACGGGAGAGGTAAAATAGTACCTTGGCCTAATCGAGGACTTCGAGGCGCCATGTTTCGAGCGAGATCCGCTCGCTTCCCCCGACCCGGGTGACGATGCGGCGGCGTGCACTGGCGAGGTGCCCGCCGGCCGGCTCCAGCGTCCCTTCGAACCGCACGCTCACGTCCCCCGCCTCGGCCCCCGGGACCGGCACGGCGGCGGTCCTCTCGCGCGCCGGGCCGGGAAAGAACAGGTCGCCGGGCCAGCGGCTGGCCATGCGCGCGCCGGCCCGCTGGACGTCGGCGACATAGTCCATCGCCTCCGCCTGCCGGTCCGGGCTGCGCCGGGCGACATAGGCCCGCGCGGCCTCCGTCAGCCCGGGGACCGGCCCCGCCGCGCCCGGCCCGCCCTCGACGATCCGCCCCTGGCGGTCGAGCGCGATCGGAAACGGCCCGGCCTGCGGGTTCCTTCGCTCCACCTCCGCCAGCGGCTCGAGCGCCGGCGGGACCTCGACCGCGACCTCCAGTGGCTCGCCGTCCACGAGGTAGCCGGCCCCCTGGCGATGGAAGCGGACCCGCCAGCTGCGCGTGACCACCACGCTTTTCCCGTCGCCCAGGCGGCGTTCGAGCACGCGGGTCAGCTTCATCGGCCCGGCCGGCGGATCGAACTGGCGGGCCTGCGCGGCCATTGTCGTCGCCGGCGCTGCCGCGCTGCCAGCTACCAGCAGAACGATCGCCAGTGCGGACAGGGCGGCGCGCACGATCACCCGCGCCCCCCGCCGCCAGCCCCCGGCAGCGCGCCGAGCCAGGCCGCGGTAGCCGCACCCGCGGCCTCGCAGCGCCAGCCGAGCACGGCCGGCTCGTCATAGGGATGGAGCGCCTCCAGCCGGGCCACCGCGGCATCGAGGAGGCCGGCATCGGTCTTGACCAGCAGGCCGCATTCCTCGGCCTCGTCCAGCCCGTCCTTCCACGCGAAGACCGAGTGGACCGGGCCGATCGCGTTGCCGCAGGCGGCCAGCCCTTCGGTGACCAGCTGGCGGGCTAGCGCCAGCGCCGTCTCCCGATCGGGGCACGGGCACCAGGCCAGCGCGCTCACGGCCGCCTCCCCAGGACATGCATGCCCCAGGCCGCCGCCATGACCAGCAGCGCGCCGACCGCCTGGTGCGCGGTCGCCACCCACAGCGACACCCCGGTCCACACCGTCGCGATGCCGAGGACGATCTGGAGGCCGAAGGCGGCGTGGATCGCGATCGACGCGCGCCGATCG
Source organism: Pelagerythrobacter marinus (assembly GCF_034375205.1). Lineage (NCBI taxonomy): Bacteria > Pseudomonadati > Pseudomonadota > Alphaproteobacteria > Sphingomonadales > Erythrobacteraceae > Pelagerythrobacter > Pelagerythrobacter marinus. The sequence continues at coordinate 2,938,552 of NZ_CP139719.1, forward strand.
AACGGGCGGACCTTGCGCGCGAGCACGACCAGCGCCGCCACCGCCGCCCAGGCCCACCAGCGGTGGAGGAAATGGATCAGGAAGGGATCGTGCGTCAGCGCCCAGCCCAGCCCGCGCGACAGGTCGAATTCGGGCACCAGGCGCCCCTGCATCAGCGGCCAGGTGTCCGACGCGTGGCCGGCGTTGAGCCCGGCGACCCAGGCGCCGAGCAGGAGCTGGACGAACACGACCAGCGCGATCGCCGCGCTCGCGCCGCCCAGGCGGGCCGGCCGCGCCCCGGGAACGCGGGCGAGCCGCCGCAGATCGAGCGCGGTCCAGACCACGGCGGCCAGCGTGAAGAGCGCGGTGAGGAGATGGATCGAGAGCCAGAAATGGCTGACGTCGGTCATCTCCCCCGACAGGCCCGAGCGCACCATGAACCACCCGAACGCGCCCTGCAGTCCGCCCAGCGCGAGCAGGCCGACCAGCCGCGGCTTGAACCCGGCGGGGATCGCGCCCCTGATCCAGAACCAGGCCAGCGGCAGCGCGAAGGCGAGGCCGATGAGCCGCCCGATCAGCCGGTGCGCCCATTCCCAGAAATAGATGAACTTGTAATCGGCCAGCGTCATCCCGGCAGGTCCGGTGACGTGCTTGTACTCGCCGATCTGCTGATAGGCCTGAAACTCCGCCTGCCACTGTGCCTCGTTGAGCGGGGGGATGGCCCCGGTGACCGGCTTCCACTCGGTGATCGAGAGGCCGGATTCGGTCAGCCGCGTGATCCCCCCGACAATCACGATCGCGACGATCAGCCAGGCGACGACCCAGAGCCAGCGGGCCAGCGCGGCCGGTCGGGCCGAAGCGGGAAGGGTCGCCGATGCGGCGGGCGGGGAAGAAGCGGGCGTGGCCATGGGCACGCCTGATGCGACGGCGGGGGCCGAATCTCAAGACTTTCCGGTCCATCGCCGCCCCTCCGCCCCTCCGCCCCTCCGCCCCTCCGCCCGGGGGGCTGTAGCGCGGCGCGAGGTTCTGGAGTCTTTGACAAGAGATTCTGGAGCACTCCAACCCATGTTCATGGCCCGCTGATAATCAGTTCGCGGGCCGGTGTCACCCTGCCGCTCAGCCGATAGTTCAGGCGGACCTCCTCGACGTCGAAGTGGCCGAAGATATCGCGAATCTCCGGCGTGTCGTTGATCGACAGAACGAAGCGGCCCTGGATGGCTCCTAAGATACCGCTCAGGCGCTCGAAATCGGCCTCTGAGAAGATGTTCTTGCCGTAGTCGTCAGTGCAGCCCCAGTAGGGCGGATCGCAATAAAAAAGGGTACCTGCCCGTTGGTCGAACCGCGCGATGCATTCTGCATATGGCAGCCGCTCGACGATGACGGATGATAGCCGCTCGTGAACTTCCTCGAGCATCGGAACTAGCTTGGTGAGGTCGAACCGAGCCGAGGCGCTGTAGCTGATCCCGAAGTTGCGGCCGACCGCCTTGCCGCCGAACGCGGCTCGCTGAAGGTAGAGGAAGCGGGCAGCCCGTTCGAGGTCTGTAAGTGTCTCCGGGTCCACCGCGATGAGGCGATCGAATTCGGCGCGGCTGCATAGCTGCCATTTCAGTGTATCCAGGAACTGCTGGTAGTGGCGCTGCAAGATGCGGAATAGCGTCACCACGTCACGACTGATATCGTTGATCACTTCCTGCCGCGGCCGACGCCGGCGACGGAAAAACACACCTCCCATCCCGACGAACGGCTCAACATAGCGATCGTGATCAACAGCCTCGATGCGATCGACCAGACGCTTCGCCAGCGCGCGCTTTCCGCCTATCCAGGGGGCAACTGGCCGCACCGGTCGCACGACCTCATGGCTCAACTCTTCCTTCATCACTGACACCTATCTCAGACCCCGCCGTTAGCGGCCTGGGGGGGACCGGAGGCCGAGCATGCCGGCCAAAGGTGCGAGGTCGACTCTCGCGGTTCGGGCCGTTGCCGCGGCCCAACCACCCTCGATCGAGGATGTTAAACTTCCTCCATGTGCACCGGCATTTCGGGCTGCAGCGCTGATTGCTGAAGCTGCATCATGCCGGCGGCACCCGGGCCTTAGTCGGCTCGTTCAACAGTCCCACGACCGCAACGACTTCCGGCTCCCAGGTATCGGTTTCGCGCGCCACGATCACCCGGCTGTTGTCGGTGTCCGTGATGGCGTAGAGGCCCTGCGAGATGACCGTCACGCCGTTGGGCGCGTAGAGGCCGGGCAGGCCGCGATACTCGACCGCGGCGGCCTCGATGATGCTCCCCGCCACGCGCCGCGCCAGCACGTTCGCGCTGATCGACCCGACAGCCGGCTCGTAGTTCGCGCAGACTTCCAGCCCGGCCATGATCGTCCGCACCGTGCCGGTTGCGGGCATCACGCCGCGAATGCGATCGAGGTGTTCGTCTGCCCAGACGATCTCGCCATTCGGGGCCTTGTCGAGGTCGTTCGGATAGTGCCCGTAATAGGTCTGGTCGGCAGGCCCGCCGGCCAGCGGATGGCGCTGCACCTGCCCGACGCAGCCCTGCGGGTTCGCCCCGGTCATCTTGGCGATCCACAGGTAGGAGCCGTCGATCAGCATGGAACGGGCGATCATGCCCGCGCCTGTGAAGTCCGCGAACGCCGTCCCCGCGCCGGTCGGCACGCCATTGGCGTCGAGGTCGAATATCCACGTCTCGCCGCTGGCCCCGCCGCCAATAATGGTGTTGACCACCATCTTCGTCCCGTTCGTTCGCAGGCCATAGATGTCGCCCGTCACACCGCCTGGCAGCGACCACTGGTGCTGCACCCGCCACTGGCGATCGACCCAACGAATCGTACGGAGGTCCGCCGCACCGATCAGCGAATAGCCGGTCAGCGGGTCCACGTCGCACCAGCGCCCCTGGTGCGTGGTGTCGCGCCAGACGGTCGAACCGTCCGGGTTCACGAGGAGCGCGCTGATGCCGCGGTTTTCGGCGATGAGCAGCGAACAGGGCAGTTCGCCATAAACCACTACCGCCTGCCGCCCGGTCGGGCCGGTGGGAGTCGTGCTGGTATTCGGGTTGAACCGGCCCTGTAGAGGGTGTGCGTGCAGCGGCGCGTCGGCTAGTGCGCGGGGCTGTTGAAGCGTGGCATACTTCTGAAGGTCCGCGTCAGTTGCTGCGCTGTCGAGCACGAGAATGCGCCGCACTTCGCCGTCGAGGTGGCCGCCGTTGACGTCCTGCCCGAGCATGATCCGGCCGAGTCCCGATGGCCGGGCGAGCACAAGGCCTGCTGCGGGCGCGCCATCGACCGAGACCCGAACGCTACCCTCATGTGCCGCCATTGCGATCCGGCAGCGCCGCTCGCCTGCCTTCCTCGCCGCTATCGTGAAGCTCGATGCGTTGCCGTTGTCGACCAGATCTAGCACGATCGCGCCAGTCGCATCGCGTAGGACCGTCAGGCGGTTGAGAACGGTCCCGTCATCGACGCTCGCAACGACCTGCCTGCCGACGCGATCACGGAACTGCGCTTCGGCGACGAGCGTGAAGTCGCCCGAGGCGGGAAGATCGAAGCTGACCACTTCAGCCTTGCGGTCGAACGCCGCGCCGTTTGTCGTCACGATCGGGCTTGTGGCGTTGCCGGTGCTCTCGATCTGCACGTGGCTCAGCAGGAAGTTGTCGCCCGCTGCCGCTGCCAGCCCCGCGAACCCGACGAATGCGCGGAGCCCGTCGTTTGCACTGATACCGCTGGGCGGTGTCAGTTCGATGCGCCACCATCCATTAGACAACGGCACGGCCCGCGCGCCTTTGGTGCCGACGTTATAGGTGATCTGCCCGGTGTCGTAGTTGAAGCTGATGTTGAGCAGGGGTTGGCCCGACGTCAGGTTGTTCAAGGCGAAGCGGTTGCCGGTAGTGGCGCCGTTCCCTTTCTTGACCAAGAACCACGCGGTGTCTCCCACACCCGACGACGTACCGGTACCATTTACTTGAAGCGTCGTCGCGGCACTGGCCGTCGCGGTAACACGCGTCGAAAGCACCCCATAGGGGTCCAGCGAAGCATCGCTGAACGTAATGTTGGTGCTTGGCAGGTTCTCGACATCGGTGGAGTAGCCTGCGGATTGGAACGCTTGCCGCTCGATCAGCAGACCAGCATCGCTGATGCGCATCAGATTTGCTGCAGTCTGTACGCGGATGCCGTTAACGAAGTGCCAGGCGGGTGAGCCGCGAACGAAGCTGAAGCCTGGGACAATGGGTGTGAGGTTGTCCGGCTCGCGCAGGTTATCGTATGGCTCCAACCCGTTGCGATAGTATTGCTCGGTGAAGTCGAGTTCAAAGGTACTGCTGGCGAATGCACGGTCGGCGGCGGGGTCGGTCACCCCATAGATGGCGGCGCGCCCGACCGCAGTTGCGATGATTTTCGATGCTTCGTCGATATAGGCTTGAGATGAACCTCCAATTATGTCGTGGATGACGGTCGTGAGGCTCCATGCTCCCGCGCCGCTTTCACCCGTCTTCACGTAGAGATCGTTGTTGGCAGTAGAGGGGTCAGCAAACACGAGCGCAACCGTATCCGGCGCGTGCGCCAGGTCGGCGTCCAGCTCGGCCCGCGTCGGATAACGGACGGTCGCCAGACCGGAGACGCCGATGTTATTGATCGCCGATTCAATGACCGAGCCGAGCGGCCGAATGTCTCGCTTTCTGGGTTCCCAATGGCCAGATGCCAAAACACCATCCATGGTGAAGTCCCGCCACACCTGATCGAACCCGTCCTTGATCTGCCCCATCGCTTGGGCCCTCCTAGCTGATCGTTGCCGACGCCGGCCCGACCAGAGCGGACGATCCGCCTTGGCCGTCGAATGCCCGCGCCCAGTAGTATTCGGTGCCGGCCGAGAGGCCGGTGTCGGTCACTTCCACGACGTCGCCGAGCCCGGCGACGATGTCATCGCCGACCGGCGCTGCCGTACCGAAGTCGTTGCTCGAGCTACCGTAGAGCCGCGCGTAAGCGAGGTTCGGCGACGTGGGCATCCGGAAGGTCACCGTCGCTTCGCCAACCCCTCCAGTGGCCGCCAGACCGGTCGGGGCGCCAAGCGTAGTCTCCGCGACCGGCGTAATCGTTGAGGAGCTCCAAGCGCTCGCGCGGCCGCCGATCGACCTCGCGCGCACCCGCAGCTCGTATTCGGTCCCGCTATCCACCGGTCCCGTCCGCGCTGTGCGGGCGTCAGGGTCGACTGGGATCGAGACCCACGTGCCACCGGCGGTCGGCCGATACTGCGCCTCGTAGGCAAGCCCGACCCGGCTGGGGTCGGCCCAGCTCGCCTCGATCGCCACGCCCGTCGCGCCGCCCAGCGCAATCTGCACGGCCGCGAGCGCCAATCCCGTGGGCGCAGCCAGTGGCGGCGGCGGTACTGGCGCATCGGGCGCGAGAGGCGGCGTCCCTTCCTCGGTCGCCGCGTCGAACTCCCAATCCTCGGCGTGGATCTCGTCCAGCGTCACTTCCACCGTTCGCGCCGCGAGATTGAGCCGCACGCCATCGGCGACCATGAAATCCGCCCACACGCCCAGCTGCTCGGACTCGAGGCGGCAGAACCGCTCGCCCAGAAGATTGAGCCCGAAGAGATTGAGCTGGACCGAGATGTGCCAACGATCGCCGAGGCGCGCGAGGATCAGCTTGCCGATCCGCACCGCCTGGTTGTGATGAGGCGCGAAGAACACTTCGACGGCCTGCGGATCGGTATTCGGATCGTCCTCCGCATCAGCGGCGACGACTGTGGCGCTCTCCTGCTCGCGGTAGCCGATCGCCGCCTCGGTATAGAGGGCTTTGATCGCGCTGACGCGGTGCCGCGCCTGCGGGCCGAGCGTGGCCGTCATACCGAGGATATGATCGTCGGTGATCACGACGGTCGGTTGCTCGTAGCGGCCGCTCAGCAGGTTGAACTTGCCGTCGGCATCCTGCCAGCAGAAGCCGTCGCCAGCCTTCAGCATATCGCTCAGCACCTGTCGGCGCTCTTCGCTCGCCAGGCTGTAGCTCGCCCAGATACGCCACCGAGCGATGGTCTCGGCTGTGACGGTGGTTACCAGCTCGTCGGAGCGATCGGCTTCCACCGCGATGTTCGTCCAGTTCACGTTGCCGTAGCCGGCGCCGTACCCGTCCTCGTGCGCGAAATAGTCGGCCGTCACCAAAGCCCAGTTGTCGGACCACTCCCAGGTGCTCCTGTCGCTCAGCCTGTGCGGGCCGGTGCCGTTGACGGTGAAGCCTTGCCCATCGTCATAGATGACGGCGGTCGAGTCCTTCCGCGGATCATAGACGGACGCCGCCTTGCGCACTTGCGTGTAGACCGGGATCTGTCCGTTGAAGACTTCGCTGAAGTGCTCCTGCTTGACCGGGTCGCAAATGATCGCCGCATGGGCGCAACCGCGCTGTCGATGGTTCGGTGTCCACTGGGGGAACTTGGCCGTCAGCTCGGCGATCGCGCTCTGGGTGTCGTCACCGTCGCGCCGGTAGATATGGATCGCGCCGTGGTAGCTTGGCTCGATCACCGTGCCATTGACCACCGTCACCGGCCGATCGTTGATGCGGTCCTCGAGGACTTCGCCTTCCTTACCGGTCCCGAGCGTCACGACTTTCGCCAGGGTGCCATTCGCACTCTCGAGGAAGCTCTCCTGCCCGCCGGTGTGGCCGATGCCGTAGTGCCGCCGCCTCGATCCCACGGCGACGCGGATATTCTGCTGCCCATCGCTCGGCTTCGACCCCGATCGGCCGAACACCGCGTTGACCAGCGTGTTGAGCCCGATGGCGACGGCCACGTGGACGGCAGCGGTGATTAGCGTACCGAGGAAGCTCGCGGCCGAAATCGCCAGCTTCGTGAGGAGCCACGATGCTATGGCCTGGGGCATGGCACCCTCCAGGCGAATGCCGGCTCGGCCGACTGGATCACCACTGCCCGATCGCCCCGCGCGGCCCAGCGATCATTGCCCAGGCAAATGCAAGCCGTCAGGCCGCTGCCGTCTAGATCGACGAGGCCCACGTCGCCTCTCAGCGGGTGCTCGGTCGGCGCGCAACCGAGCTGCTGCATTGCAAGCAAGCTGGCGTCGATGAATGCTCGCCGATCGCGGATCATCTTCCGCGCCGCGCGCCGGCCGAACAGGCGAACAGACAGCCAGGCCGGCGCCGGTGTCGACAAAGCCCGCTCGACATAGGCCAGCACCGCGAGACCGCAATTGTCATCCGCCAGGCCAAATGGCTCGGACGCCCAACGCCGCAGCTCGGCCGTCACCGGATCGCTCACCAGTCCGGCCATGTGAGCACCTTGTTCACGAGCGACCCAACGAACTCGAAACCGCGATCGCCGGGGAAGCGATGCTGCTGGTCGCGGTCGGTGTACATCGCGTGTCTCGGCCGCGAGCGGAGCGAGAACAGGCTTTCGGCCGAAATTGTCACCGATCGCTCGCCGCCGGCGTCGAAAGCGAATGTGGGCGTCAGCATGCGGCCTGCCCAAACAGGATAGGGATTGTCGAGCGGACGCTGGTTGTCCGGATCGTCAGGATCGTCGACGCCGAAGAACTGAATGTAGACCCGCGCGATCCGGCCGCGCACTTCCTCCGCGAACTCGTCCCGTGCCAGACGCATGATGTCCGCATCGACCGCCGACAGGGTGAACGTCCCCTCAGGCGCCTGACCGTTCACGGCCTGCTCGATTCCGCTCATCCCCCCGAGCTCGCCGGTGCCGAGCCAGAGTGCGCCGTCGTTGGTCTCCAACGGCCCGTGGCCGGTCCACAGCCGCACAGTCTCACTAGCGAAATCGAACTTCACCAGGTTGGCGCATTCCGGCTTGCCGCCCGCCAGGGCGAGCGCGATCGTCTCAGGGAAGAGTGACACGAAAGTCCTCCTCCAGATCGATTGTGGGCGCCGCCCAGAGGCCGCGGCGCAACAGATGCTCGCCGGCATCGTCGTCAGGCAGAAAGCCCAGCATGGTCGGCTTCAGCTTGAGCGGCTCGTCGATGTAGTTCTGCCGAAGAGTGGGGGAGCAGCGGATCTTCGCCACGCTGCCTTCCCACCACACGGCCGTCGCGATGTAGGGCCGATCGCCGAGCCCGAAGTACAGGCCACCCTGCAGCAGCTGCCCGTACTCGCCGAAATCGACGGTGATGTTGCGTTGCCCTTGGGCGCCGGTAACCGTCACGCCCGAGAGATCGTCGGTGAGGTAAAGCGCGCCGTCCGAGAACGCGGTGCCGTCCGAATGGGTCACCGCTCCTGCGCCGATCTGCGCATTCGACGCGCGAAAGACGTCGAACAGTGGCACCCGCACAGTGTTGGCGCGCCCCTCGAGCGAGGCCAGCAGCGCCCGGTAGGCGATCACCTGGTCGCCGCCGAGGATGTCGAACCGAAGCGATAGCGAAAACGGCGGCCGGATTGACGGCACCACTTGGGTGACTTCCGACAGGCTCTTGTTGCCGACCGTCTTGCGGGGCGGTTTGAGCAGCACGTCGGCGGGTGTCAGATTGGCCGGCCAGTCGAAGATCGTCATGCGTTCATCCTCATCCGCGCCGCGCCATTTCGTTCTGGAACCGCCCCGGCATCGCGCGGTCGTAACTGGCCACGGCGGAGGAGGCCTCACGCTGGGCCAGAGGTGTCGTGATCTCCTCGACGCGCGCCTTGAACATGCCGGTGACGTCCTCGATCACCACGCGAAGCGCACGTCCCTCTCCACCATCTTCGTTCGCACCCGGCCGGCGGATTTCCGCGATCTCGCCTCGGCTCACCCGTGCGATCGGGTTGCCGTTCATGGACAGCACGTTGCGATCGACGCCCGGCATGCCGAGGAACTTGAACGACCCGCCGGTGTCGAAGCCCTTGAGGCTGTTGGTCGACCCCGCGCCCACGGAGTTTCCGACGCCGTGCGCCGCACTGCCGGCGCTCGATCCGCCGCCGCCAAAGAGACTGGCGCCGATGCTCAGCAGACTGCCGACGAACCCTCCGCCGCCGCCGCCCTGCTCGCTGTAGAGTACGTCCAGCAGCGCGTCCGCGAACCGGTCTGCCGCGCGCGACATGACGTCCTCGAAGAAGCGGCTGATGAAGTCCTTCAAATCGCCGGTCAGCGCTGCCCGGACGCCAGCGCGGAACGTGTCGCGGAACATGCCCTCCTGCGCCGCTCGGTCCCGCTCCAGCGATTCTCGCATGGCCTGCGCTTGCGCGTCGGCTTCGTTCATGCCGTCGCGACGCAATTGCTCGGCGCGATCGCGTCGGCGCGCTTCTTCCTCGAGCCGGATCGCGCCCTCCCGATCACCCCGGAGCCGCGCAAGCTCGACCTCGTGTGCCAGTTGCTGGTCGGCCGCGCGGCGCGCCGCTTGTTCGGTACGTGCCGTTTCGAGGTCGAGAAGATCCTGCTGTGCCCGCTTCTGCGCCTCGGCCAGCGAGTACTCGAGCTCCTGGTACTCGACGATGCGCTTCTTCAGGAACTGCTGATCCTCCAGCGCCCTGATGTGCTCATGGTCGCCGCGCACTTGGGCCAGTTGCAGATCGATCTCGTCTTCGAACTCGGAACGCGCCCGCTCGCGCGCAACGGCACGTGCCTCATCCAGCTCGAGCATGTCTTTCCCGGCCGCCGTTCGAGCCTGCGCGAGATCGAGGCCCGCGCGCATGTAGCGCTCGACCTTGCCGCGCAGCTGCTGTTCGCGCTCGAGCGTGCGCAGTGTGTCCGCGTCGCCGCGTGCCTGGGCGACCGCGATCTCCTGCTCCAGATCGAGCTCGTCCCGCATGGCTGCGAGCTCCTCGGGCGAGCGCCCCCTCCGCCCACGGCGGTTGCGGCGCCGACTTGATCGGACCGCTTCCTCGGTGGCCTCCCTCTGCTGCAGAAGCCGGGTGTACTCCCGCTGATACTCCTCCGGCGTGATCACCTGGTCGGGATTGTTGAACGCGAACAGCGGGTCGTCCGCATTCTCGACGGTCGATTGGAGCCTCTTGTTGAGCTCAGCCACGCCGCGCTGGAACTCTCCGCGCGCGGCTGCGAGTGGGTCGTTCGCCTCGATCGCTCTTTGCTGCGCCAATGCGATCGCGCCGGCGGCCGACGCTTCCCTCGCCAGCGCGAGCGCGCGCCGGTCGCCCTGCAATTTTTCGCGCAGCTCGCTCTCCCGGCGGCGATCGGCGGCGCTCGGTCCGGCGAAGCTGGGAAGGATGTTCGCGAGGACTCCGTTGCGGCGCCGCTCGAGCCTCTGCAGTTCGCTCGAGTTGGCCGCGATGCGCGTCTCCAGGCTTGCCACGGATTGATCCGCGACAAGGGCCGAACTTCGAAGGAAGTCGCCCTGCGTGGCGATCGCGGCCTTCAGCTCTTGCACGAGCTGGCGCATCGCCGCGCTGGACTGCTCGGCGCTGAGCGTCAGCACGTCCAGTCCGTCCGCGAAGTCGAAGCTCGCATCTTCGGCCGACTTCGCGGCGTCATCGGCCTCGAGCATGCCTTGGACCAGAAAACCGATGATCGTGGCTGCGCCGAATACGGCTGCCCCCCAGGGACCTGAGAGGAAGGTCGCGAAGCGAACCATGCGGCTCTGGGTGCCGCTCTGGTTCTGGCCCATGAGCGCGATCGCGCTCGCCATCTGCCCGCCCTGTTGGGCCGCGATCACCATCGGATTGACGCCCAGTGCCGCCTGCTGGAACACGTCCTGCATCTGGAAGCCGAGCTGCTGATAAGCGGCACTGTGCGCCCGCGCCGAATTCGCCCCCTGGGCATGCGCAGTCGATCTGCCTTTGAGCGCGGCGATCGAGGAGAGAGCCTGCTGCCGCTCCCGTCCGATCGCGGCCGTCATCTCATTGGTCGAGATCGCGCCTTGGGAATGCGCCTGCCGGATATCGGACAGGCGCGCCTGGTACTGGCGGATGGCGGCGAACACCGGATTGAAGCGGGCCCGCATATCGTCGAGCGCCGCAACATGGGCGCGCGCCGATTGGATATGCGCGTCGAAGGCGGAGCCCGAGCCCCGGATGCGACCGATCTCGCGCGTCAGGCGGTCCGCGCTTCCACTCGCGGCCGTCATCGTGCGGCCGAGGGTTTGCGCCTTCGCTTCGGCCTGTCCGATCCCTTGTGTGTATCCGCGATCGTCCGTGCTCAGCGCGAGTACGGCATCGCCCAGGCTCTCAGCCATTGCTCACGCCCTCCTCACCGACCGGTGAGACATCGTTGGCGACGACAAAGCCGATCCCCATGCCCGAAAGCTCGGCCGGGCTGGGCTTCGCGGGCGGTTCGGGTTCATCGCCTCTGGCCGTGCATTCGAGCGCTGCGAGCGCGCGCTGCCGGTCGAGCTGCTTGACGAACCCAGACGCAAGCGCGCCGTCATCGATCCGGTCGAGGCGCTCCTGGGCCCTGAGGCGAGGGAGCATGGCGACATAAGCGCGGACTAACGCGACTGGGGCTTCTCGGAGCCACCAGCCTGGTTGCCCTCCGTAGAAGCGCTGGAGTTCGGGAATGAGCTCCCCCCAATCGACAGGTTCGGCTTGAACCCCATCGGCGCGCCGATCGCGGTCGCTATCGCTGCTACTGCGCCCGCCTTGTGGCCCAGCAGCAGCCCGGTAAAAACCTCGGCCACCTGCCGCTTGTGTGCGCCGGTCAGCTTTGCCTGGACCTCGTCGGGGACGCCGATCATGACCTTGGTCGCCACTTCGGCGAAAATACGGTCGAGCTCGGCCCCGGCCTCTTCGCCGGCATCCGGACTGTCGAGCTTCTCGATCGTCTTGCCCCACACCATGAAGCGATGGCTGTCCTCGATCGACAGCTCCTCCGGTGAGAGAATGTCGTACCTTTTGCGGTCGATCAGGATCGTCGGACGCTTGATCATCGTATCGAGGTCGAGCAGCGGTTCGTCTGAAATTGTGGCTTTGCCCACGAGCGGCTCCTGTCTGAATAGACTGCCGCTATGCCCGTCGCTCGCGCCTCCGCTCGCCCCGGAACGCGTTCCGGGTCACAGGACTGGCTGAATAGAAGAAGGGCCGGCAGCGAGCGAACGCGCTGCCGGCCCTTCCTATGCGATCGTAGCTCGGACCGCAATCAGATCGCGGCCTGGTGCTGCGCGATCAGGCGCCCGAAGCGTTCCGCTTCGCTTGCCGCTTCGAGATCCTCGAGCGCGGCGAACTGCAGCGCGAGGCCGGCCGGGTTGCCCTTGCGATAGACGGGATTGGGATTGCCCGACTGATAGCAGCGCGGCACTTCGTACTGCGCCTGCCACTGCGGCCCATAAGGCGAGGTGCCGCGCGCCAGCAGTGCATGGGTGCGGACTTCGAGGCCCTGCGAAAGTCCCATCGATTTGGTGCCAGGGGTGCCTGCCCCGGCCGCGGTCGTGTTCACCGTCGCGTCGTTCAAGGCCGCGGCATACTGCTCCAGCGTCAGATCCCACAGCGTCACACCGATCATCATGTTCTCTTCGGTGCGCCACGCTTTGACCGCTCCCGTCGTGCCGGCGGGGCGCGCGACCTCGATCGTTTGGCTGTGCTCGACGGTTACGCCGGTGTCGTCGTAGTTCGCCGCACCGTTGGTCCCGACCTTCACCCAGGGCTCCGGCGGCTCCGTACCGAGTGCGGGAAAGACCGTGCCTTCCGGTGCGAAGTAAAGCACGAGCGGCGTGCCGATGATCTCATAAGGCTTCATGATTGCGATCTCCTCTGATCGGTTGCTTCACTCATCGATCGCCACCAGTCCGTGGAGGACCTGGAACGAACGGAACTCGCGCGGCCATTCGGTGCCGGGCTCCCGGCCGGAGCTGGCACCGCCGGCGCTGTTGCAGGAATGGAGCATCGTCCCGGCCCACACGCCTGGCCGCATCCGGCGCAGCTCGAGCGATGTCACCATCATCGCGGTGAATGCCTCGTTGGGCGTCGCCCCATAGGCGAACACGTCGACCCGCAGGGTATCGGCCTCGACGAACGTGCCGCCGGTCAGCGACACGCCGCCACTCGGCCGAATGACGACGGCTTTGCGCGGCATGCTTGCCGCCTCGATGGCCGGGAGTTCGCCGCCGAAGATGCGCTCATTGAGTGCGTTCGCGGCGATGCTCGCATTCGCCTTCAGCATCGCCACGAGCGCGGCGATCGGGTCGGCCACCGTCTCAGGCACGGGCGCCACCCTTATCCTTGGTGAACGCAGCGCGGATGTTGTCGACCAGCGAAGGGTAGTACTCGTCGGCCGCGGGGCGCAGGTAGGGCCGAGCCGGTATGATGATGTCGTGGGGCTTGGTCTTAGGCAATTCTGCAGCCCGCGGATCGCTCCCGCTGACGAACACCGCGAGACCGTCTTCGCCGATATAATAGGCGGTGCCTCCGGGATGCTTAATCGTCCCGCCGAGTTCGTGGATCAGCGCATGCCGCACATCCTGCGAGCCCCAGTGCCCGACCACACCTTGCGCATCCTCGCGCGCATATTCGGCGATGCCGAGCGAGCCCTCGAGCACGCCGGTGCGGTTCTGCCAGGTGTGGTTGGACTTCGCATGCTTCACGCACTGCGACATCGTCGCATTCACGCCGACCTTCTGCGCCCGCCGCATGCGATCGGTGAGCGCCTTCCCCTTCCAGACGAGCGAGGCCGACGACATCAGGTGGCCCTCGCATTGATCGATCGTAGCGCAGGGCGAGCGAGCACAATGTTCTGCAGGGAATGGATGCCGCGGCGAAACTCATCCCGATCATCGGGATGCTCGATTGGCAGCTTCAGGAACATATCCCAGCATTCGCCGAGCGCCACCGCGAGCGCTTCCTCCTGGGCGGTTGCGCCAGCCATCAACCGATCCTCTGCAGTGCGGCTTCAAGGTGCGTGTGCTTGCGCTGCACCGGCCCTTCGACCTTCAGACGGCCGGGGACGAGCAGGTTGCCCTGGCGATCGGTCACCTGCGGAATTTCGTCAGCCTCGCGCACGTCGGCGCCAAGCGCGAACATAGCGCGCATGTCCTCGATCATCGCCGTCTTCGATCCGTCGACGACTTCACGCGAGCTGTTGGACCACACGAAGCACGGCAGCGGATCTCCGATCGGCGCGAAGACGGGCGGCAGCGGATTGCCCCAGTTGTCGTTCTCCGCCACCTGGTTGCGCTCGATCTGCGCGCGCATCGTGAGACGCCCCGCGATCATAGCCGCTCCAGGCGTCGCACGATCGAGCGCACGATCCATTCGATCAGATCTGCCAGCAGGAACGCGACGAGCATGATCGTCCACAGCGGCCACAGCGCGCCGGCCACGATCGCCGCCGGCCTGCGATACCGCGCCCCGACATTCATCATCTCCCGCGTGAGCAGGAATACAAGCGCCGCAACGACGAGCCAGACGATGGGAGCCATCCAGCTCATGCGATCGCCAGCGGAGCTTGCGCGCCGCCTACCCCGGAATGCAGATCGACATCCCTGCCGGCGCGGTGACCGCGGGACCAGTCATCCCAAACCCCGCGGCCCTTCATCGCCGCCGATCGTGAATTGCCTTCGACGAGCCCCGGATGATGCTCCGCGAGATAGCGGCCGACCAGTTCATCCTCTTCCTGCTCAGGCTTCAACGCGGCGATCTTCGAGAAGACCGCCATGGACCATGCCTCGCAGAAGATGTCGGCGCGCTGGCGCTTGCGGCCGGGCCGGCAGCGACGAAGGTGGCTGGCGATGTAATCCTTCCGCGCGGCCTTCAGCCGGCGGAACAGGACCGCGAAGGCATAGGCGGCGATCTCGGGCGCAGGCCCGCGCCCGACATAGGTGCGATCACCGCCAGAATCGATGAACGCCGTGACCCCCAGAGCGCGGCGCACCGCAAAGCACAGGAAGTTCTCCCACTTGGGCGGCTTGATCGTCCGCGAGGCGCGCGCGGTCGCCTCCGCAATCTCCGCCATGGCGAGCTGCGCCTCGTCGACGCCGTGCTCGTCCATTAGCGCGCGCGCCTTAGCCAGCGCGGCCGCCGCTTCGTGCTCGTTGGAGCTGCTCGCCAGGGCGAAGCACTTGCGGATCTTGGCGAGGAGAGACTTGTCGATCATCGACGAGCTCCCTTCGCCTTGCCGCGCAGCCGGCGCCGGCGGCGCTTCGACAGCGGCTTGGGCGGCACGGGCAACAGCTTCGTAGTGCCGCTGCAGATGTCGAACGTCGGGGAGCTCGGCCCGCGCCGGCGCGCGACCGGACGCGAAACCACGCGATCGTCAAAGCCGGCACCGAAAGATACGGCCGCCAACGAGGCCACGGCGTGCAAAAGCCCCCTCATGCCATCACCATCCCGCCCCTCGGCTCGATGCTTGCGAAGATGTTCTCGCGGTCGACCTGGGGGTCGCCCGAGAGCGTGAACTGGTAATCGCCGGCGCGCTCGCTCTTGAGCCCGCCGCGATAGGAGAGATCGAGCTGGATCAGCTTGATCGTCGCCTCGTCGCGCGCCGCCTGGTTGACGATCGGCGTGTAGGTGACGCGCACGAGCGGCGCCCAGAACGTCCGACCATTCGGCCCGCCCAGCATCCGCTGCAGCGTTCGCCCGCCATGCAGCACGCGGTAATCGGCAACGGTCAGCCCGACCTGGCTCGATGCATCACCGGAGTTCGACGGATCGAACTCGACGATCGTCATCTCCTGGGTGATATCGGCAGGCCGATCGAGCCGCAGCGTCCGCCGGTTCCGCGACTGCGGATCGGTCGGATCGCCCAGCTCGAGCGTGAGCGGCCCGGTCGGACCAAGGCGCGCGTCGAGCTCGGCGGCGATCGCGTCGATCATCGCCTGCAGTTCGGCATCGGATAGATCCGTGCCTGTGCGTTCCTTGACCCGGTCGAGCAGCGGCACGGCGCGTTACTCGGCCGGCGCGAGCAGCGCCTTCGCGCTCTCGACCCATTCAGCCCACTTGGGGATGCCGCGCCAGCCATCGAGGCTAGGCGGGCTTTCGGGATCGATTCCGGCCAGCGCGGCGACGCTTCCGATGCCGGCCGCCGAAAGCACTTTGGCCATCCCTTCGCCGATGCCTTTCACCGCGGTGAGCGACGGACCATCGGTCGCATCAGTCTCGGCGCCGGCATCATCCTTGGCGCTGCCGGCATCCTTCTGCTTGTCCGATCCGGCCTGTTTTTCCTTGTTCGCGGGCGCAGCCGTGCTCTTGCTGCCCTTCTTTTCAGGTAGCGCGCCGTCGACCAGGCCGAACATTGCGGCCGCGCTCTGCGGGATCTCGTCGCCAGGGGACGCATAGAGCGTCGCGGCATCCTTGTGGCCCTGCGGTACGACCCGCTTGCGGTCGGCCGTCAGATAGAGCCTCTGAGTGCACTTCATCGTTGGTCTCCTCGGTTACTGCGCCTTCGCCCACAGGACGTGCAGGAAACCGCCCGTCGTATCCGTGGTTGTGTTCTCGATCGTGTTCGCCTTGCCGGCCACGATCGTGAATTCGTCGGTGCGGTCGACGCGCGTCGGCGGCTCGGCGTCGGTGATGTGCTCGACCGACAGCAGCGTATCGCCGTCCGCGATGTTGCCCGGCACCGTATGCTCGCCGATCGCCCCGCCGGGGATCAGCGCGCAGCCGACCGCTTTCGAAAATCCGGAAATCGTTCCCATCGTCTGCTCTCCTGGCTCATCGGAAAGGCGCGGCGCGCCGGCCGCGCCTCTCGGATGAACCGGGGCCGGCGATCACGCCGGCCCCGGCAGAGATCAGGCGAGCAGGTCGACCTCGCAGAAGGCGGCGGGCCGGAACCACGCCAATGCGAAGCGGGTATCGCCGCGCACGGTGCGCTTGCCTTCAGCGAACTGCGTCCCGACGAAGCCAATCTGGATATCCACGCCCTTCTTCTCGAAGAGGCTGACCCACTGGGGCTGGAACGAACCGGTGTAGGCAGCGCCCTGGGCGTCGGCATCCTGCTGCACGACGGGAAGGCCCCACAGACGCTCCGGCCCGGCCTCGGTCGGGCTGCCGAAGATGTAGATCCCGTCCGCGGTGCGCGTCAGGCGGATATCCTGCCAGTCAAGCGGATGCATGACGTGGTGCGTCGGGATCGCGCGGCCGACGAGCCGGATCTTCGTCATGGCCTTGAAGAAGGCGTCCATCGTCGGATCGGCGCCCTTTGCCTGGGTCTGGATGCCGGCGACGTTCTTCAGGCCCCGCAGGTTCGGAGCGAGGCCGTCGCCGACCAGGCACATGCTGTCGAGCTTCTGGCGCAGGCCGAAGGTGAGGCGGCTATCGATGTAGCCCTCCATCATCGGCACGTCCTCGAGCTGCTCGTCGGTGACGGGCACGCTGTCCGTGATCTTCTCGACCGGCGTGCTCTTTTCGGTGAACGCAAATTGGCTCTCCGCGTAGGCTGCACCTTCGGCACGCGCCGCGGCCCCGTGGACGCGGGTGGTCTCCTCCATGTACTTGATCGCCGCCTGCCCGGTGCGGAACATGGGGATGATGTCGAGGAGCTGGATCGGCCGCGTGACCCCTTCGACGAAACCCGGCTGCCGGATGCTCTCGGGCGCGTAGCCCGCGGTACGGCTCATCAGCGCCTTGGTGCCGAGCGTGTCGAACTGAGCGCCCTTGGCGAGCATGTCGGAGGGCCACATCTCGTCGTAGCTGAAGGAGATGCCCCCGCCTGCGCCCTTTTCGGCCCACTGTTGGTAGGACTTCTCCTCCGCAACCGTCTGGCCGAGCGACTTGGCACCGAACTGGCCGCGCTGGTCGCGGTCGGACGCGCCCGGCATCGGCGGCCGGTTGTACGCCTTCTCGCGCATGTTGTAGCCCTTGGCGGCGTACTCGGCCTCCTCGAGCTTCTCCGCATGCTGGGCCAGCTCGTCGGCTTCGCTGTTGAGCGCCTTGACCTTCTCGGCCACGGCAATCGAATCGAGACCTTCGCCCAGGCACTTCACCTGGCGGAAGTCGTAGCCGTCGTCGCTCTTCGCTTCCTCGAAAATCTTGCCCAGCTCGTCCTGCTTGGCGCCGAGCTTTTCGCGCGCCTCCTTCAGCGTCAAATTCTTGATGCTCATCCCGTGTCTCCATTGGGTCGATTTCTCGCCGCCGTATGGAGGGGAGGCACAACGCGCCGCGCCCCGGAACGTGTTCCGGGGCAGCGTGATCTGGGAAGGGAGGATTTCACGTCCGGCGAACCGATCCGGATCGCGCGGCCGCGCCGATGCGATGCCAGGCGTCTAACCCAGCGGGCGCGCCGATGGCAACCGAAACGGCCCGCCTCCGAGGGAAGCGGGCCGGTTGAATTGCCTCAGGAAGCGATTTGAGAGGGACTAAGAAGCGAGTCCGGGTCCATGGCCGCTGGAACCGGGCCTATAACGGCTCCACGGCCCTTACAGGCGATCTGCGGCGCTATTCGACTAGCGGAGCAAGTGCCGCCGCGACAGACCCTTCATGTAGCCCCCATGAGCCGCCTCGATCGCCGCGCGCTCCGCGTCTGGGACATCTGTCGGGATGGCAAGTGACTTGCCCAGGAACGCATGGACCTCCTGCGCCTGCTTGCGCCCGGTCGCCGACAGTTTCGACGGGTCTTCGCCGATCACCGCCGCCATCGTGGCGAGCTCTCCCATCAGTTCGGCGAACCGGCCGTCCTTTAGCGCCGCGCTCTTGATGGCGATCGTGCGCGTTCCCGAGCCCGCGCCACGGATCACCGTCGAGACTTCGTGGACATCGACCTTCTTCAGCACGCGCACCTGGTCACCGCCGCGCCGCTCGAAATCCGCCTCGAGCACGTCGTAGCCGTAGGACCACTCCTGGACGGACTTGCCCGTCTCGATGTCGAACCTGAGCGCGGCATGCCATTCACGGCCCGCCTGCGTTTCGAGGTTGAGGTGCAGTTCGGCCAGCGCCGCGTCGCCATCCTCATAGACACGGGCTTTGCCGAACGGCATCGCCCAGCGATCGTGCGCGGTGAGGAGCTGCGCCCACTGCTCGCCGTTCTTCCACGCGAACGCGCCAGGTGCGTACGTATCGCCGTCGTGGTCGATCGCCGAAAGCGTCGCGAGCCGCGCCAGTCCCTTGCCGGCTTCGTCCATCTCCTCGATGGTCAGGGCCTTGGTAAGCATCAGTCGTTCTCCAGGTCGAAATGGGGCGCGAGGCTCAGCGTCCCGTTGGGATGTTCTGCGTCGGCCATCGCCGCGGCCTCGTCGGCCGACACGATCGAGCCGTTGCGCGCGATATGGCTCTCCAGCGATCGGCCGGGACCAAGGCGCCCGTCGAAGACCATGAACTCTTCCACGCCGGCCGCCGTGCCGGTCTCGATCGTCGAGATGTTCTGCGCGAACTTCGTCTCGGTGCGGGCGATGATCCGCGCGCGCGTCTCCGCCTCGTTCCACACGCCGCCTTCGACGTAGTCAGCGATCCGCGCCGCGAGCTGCTCGACGCCTTCGCCTTCCGCCCGGCCTTCGGCCAGCGCATCGAACACCGCCTGCCGCGTTTGCTTGTCGAGATCCACGAGGCCGGCGCGCCGACCGCCGCTGGCGACGATCGCGCGCATCACTGGATCGGGCAGCGACGTGCCGAGCCCGGCGCGTTCGGCCGCGTCCTGGACGGCTTTGGCGACTTCCAGATAGTGGGCGCCGTAAG
The DNA here is from genome assembly GCF_034375205.1 of Pelagerythrobacter marinus. NCBI lineage: Bacteria > Pseudomonadati > Pseudomonadota > Alphaproteobacteria > Sphingomonadales > Erythrobacteraceae > Pelagerythrobacter > Pelagerythrobacter marinus. Next base: position 2,958,008 of record NZ_CP139719.1, read on the forward strand.
CCTGGGTGAGCTCGGCCGCCCAAGCCTCGATTCCCAGCTTCTCAAGGATCGCTGCGAGGAGCTCATCATCGATTGCCTTTGTCGCCGCACAGCGCCGCGCCTTGCCGGTGCCGAGGATCTCGGCCGCGACGCGATGCGTTTCGCCGCGCCACTTGCCGAACAGGGCGAGGAGCGGCTTCTCGAACGCCTTCCGCAGCCCGGCTTCCTGTCGCTGCAGCATCAGCACGTAAGCCTCACCGCGCTTCATCTCCTCCGCGCTCGCGCGTCGGCCGGCGCGATCGTGATCCCCTTCGCCGTGCTTGGCATCCTTGGTTCCGCGCGCCTTCGCACGGCCGGGTTCCGCTTCTTCAGTGGGATCGGCCGGATCGAGCTCGTTGCCGCGGCCGGCCTGGTTGAGCGGCACTTCGATCACCGCGATCGGCCGCAGGTAGTACTTGTGGCTCTCGTCGGCGTCGCGGCCGGTCTCGGTGAGATAGTCGAACAGAGTGATCGCGCCGGCCTTGAACTCGCCCAGCTTGCGCTCGACCTGCTTGTCCTCGTCCTCCGACAGGGCAAGCACGTCGTCCGTGTCCCAATACGCCTCCAGGCGATCGCCATCCGCGAAATCCGGCAGCAGGCTGCGGCCGAGCTCGTCGGCCAGGCTGCGCGCCAGCGGCAGCACGCCGTTGTGCCAGGCGAGCTTGCGCAGCTCCTCCATGGTCGCGCCGACTTTCGTCTGCTGCAGCCCCGCACCGAAACCGACCACGGCCGCCGGCACGCCCAGGCACGCGCACACGCGCTCCTCGGCCACGTCGCGCGCCTCGCTCATGTTCATCTGCTGCGGGTTGAACCCGTAGGGATGAACCTCGGTCGGGGCGCCCATCACCAGCGGCCCGCCGCGCCGATCGCCGCCGAACTGTTCGGTGAACCAGGCCTTCGTCGCGGCGACATCGTCGGGCGTCGGCATCGCGCCGCCCTTCGGGCTGATCACGACGCCGGGCACGCCCATGTTGCGCAGCAGGCTTGAGACGAAGTTGGAGCTTTCGAGATCCGCGAAGATCTCGCGGATAACCCCGTCGATCGGCGAGAGGCCCTTCAGCAGGTTGTGAGGATTGATGCCGTGGCGGAAGTGAACCACGTCCTGGGGCTCGATCCGCATCGCCTGGTAGCCGCCGCCGGGGCTGTACCGATAGTGGTCGAGGAACGCGCCGTCACCGCTATCTGGCCGACGAGGCTCGATCAGCCAATGCGGGATGTACCACAGCTCGACCACGCGGCCTGCGCGGTTGCGGACTTTCAGCCAGTAGGCGTTGCCGTCGATGCAGTAGCTGAGCACGGTGCCGAACCACAGCGCGATATCGCCGTAGAACTCGTTGGGCTTCCGGATCAGCGCCAGCAAGTCGTGATCGTCGAGAGGCTTTACAATGCCGTTCCGCTGCCGCCGCCGCACCGCAAGCCGCGCCTCGGGCAGCGACCGCTGCAACCATTGCACCGGTGCCGTGACGACCGACGCGTCCAGGCAGTCGCCGACCTCGCGGCGATAGTCGAACTTCGTACGGGCCAGCATGCGCGGCGCGATGAACGGCCGCGGGTGGCGGATGGCGGTAAGGGCCTTCTGAAGCCAGCTCATGCGGGTATCCAGTTCTCGTCGATCGAGGCCTTCCGGCCCGATTGGGCTTGGTTCATCGGCCGCCACGGCGCGCCCGTCCCATCCGACGCGGAGTGGACTGCCAGCGCGAGCGCCCAGAAATGGTCGGCGTGGCCGTCAGGCGTCCGCTCCGCCGTGAAGCGGATATTGCCGGCGGCAGTGACTTGCTTGGTGACCGACCGGAGATCCGCGCGGATCGGCCCGCTGTACGGGATGCGCAATTTGCGATCTTCCATTGCCCCGCGCACCGGATAGGCCAGCGCTTCCTTGACCTTGGGTGTGAAGGTGACGAGTTCGACCTTGTACTTGCCGAACTTCGCCTGTGCGTCGTCGCCCCAACCGATGCCGAGACCGGTGTAGTCGATCGCGGTCCGGGCAGCCCGTTCGATCCAAGGCCAGAGCACCTTCTCCTGCTCGGGCTTGCTCATGTTCTTCAGCGCTTCAACGTGGCGCGTGTAGAAGACATCGCCGAGCCGCTCGAGCACCCACAGGACGGTGAGATCGTGCTTCCGGCCGATGTCGATCCCGACGTAGAGCTCCCCGCCTTCATCGAGCTGCCAGGTCGAACCTTCGGGATACTCGCAGGCGGCGATCAGATCGTACTCGAGGAACGCCGCGTCGTCGTCGGCGGGCTGGCACATGTACTCCTGGAGAAAGCTCTCCTCGTCGGCCGCGCCGGACTTCACGAAATCGAAGTACTCGGCCTCCGTCATCTCCTGCCGCTCGTCTTCGCTAGGCAGGTTCTGCTGCAGCTTCCACAGGAAACCCTCGTCCAGCGCCTTCTGCAGGGTGACGGTGTGAAGGCTCAGCCCTTTGGGGTTGCCGCCTTCCTTGGCTTCGCGGACGAGCGTGTTGAAGAAATTGTGCGATCCGCGATGGGTTGAGATCACTTCCATCGAGCCGCCCCAGGTGATGCCCGGATAGGCGATCGTCCAAAGCTTGCGCGGATCGGGGTGCAGGGCGAACTCGTCGAGGATGCGGCTGCCGCGCTTGCCCGCCTGCGCATCGGGATTGGAGCTCATCGAATGGATGCGGCGGCCGTTGCCGAAGCGCAGGACATAGGCGGTCTGCTTCCCAACGTCGTCGAGCACTTGCTCGCCCAGGTCGCGCGCGGCGATGTCCATTGCCGCAGCCCACAATTTGCAGTCCTCGAGGAAAAGGCGCGCCTGGATATCGTCGCGGGAAGACACCCACTGATCGAACCGCGCGTCCTGCACCGCCGTGCGTTTGTCGGCGGCATAGGCGGTGGACCAGGAGATGCCGATCTGACGCGACTTCTCCATGAGCTTGAGGCGCGCGTCGTCCTCGATCCATTCCGTCTGGAACGGAAGGAAGATCGCGCCCGGGTTTGCAGGACGGATGCGCGCGCGGCCCATCAATAGGCCCCGGTGGTCAGCAAAGACGTGATCTTCTTCAGGGTGGCCGGTGCGACGCCGCCCTTGGCCCCCGCTTCCTCGACCGCCTCCGCCGCCTTCTTGAGCCGCTCTTCCGCCTCGCTCTCCAGCTTCTTGCGGTACTCGGCCGAACCCTTCTGCGCGCTCACCGCGCTTTGCACGGCGCGCGACAGCTCCATGATCTCCTTCGGCTTGAGCTCGCCCGCCTCGAGCACCTGGAAGGTCGCGAGCTTGAGCATTTCGGCAACCGCGACGGTAACCTGGTCGGGACCGTCCGTGCCGAGGCTCGATACGAGCTCGGCCGACATGCGCTGCACTTCGTCGAGCCGGCGGAACTGGATCGCCTTGCGCACCGCATAGCGGTTCCAGGCAGACTTGCTGATCGGCTCGATCCCCTTGTCGGCGAGCCGCAGGTTGAACTCCTCGAGGATAGCGTTCTGCGGCAGCTTGCGCTCGCGGAGCTGCTCCAGCGCCCAGACGATATCGGGTTCGGCGTCTTCGGGCAGAAGGTCGATTGTCGACAGCCGCCCGCGGCCCTCACGGCGATCTTTCGGCCGGCGCGCCATCTCACTGCGCCTCGCGCGGCCGCGTGATCCCGACGATCAGGCCGCGCTCCTGCAGGTGATCGAGGCCGGCCGGCAGGATATGCGCGATCCGCACCGTGTCGCCCTTGACCTCGATCGCGCCCAGCTCGGCCAGCTTGTGGAGCTGGGTCGCCACCCACTCGCGGCTGCGGTTCACGCCGTAGCGCATCTCCAGCATGCTCCTGAGCGAGATCTCGTTGAGATGGCCGTCGACCTGCGCCGCCAGCTCCTTCAGCATGAACAGCCGTGCGTCTTCGGTCAGGCGATCGTGCGCGCCGGACAGATCGTGGCCCAGGCTCACTTCTCCATCCCCCGCCTGACGATGTGGTCGTAGAGCCGGTCGACCTGCCGGCTCACCGCCGCGATCTGGACTTCACGAGCGGCACCGGACTGGTTGAGGAGCGAGAGCGACGCGAGCACCTTGTCGATCTTGTCGTCCTGTCTGGCGAGCTTCTCCTCCAGTCGCTCGATGTCTTCCTTCTTCGCCGATCGCTGGTCGATCTCTTCGACACGCTGGCCAAGCTCACCGACCTGAGTCGCGACCCTCTTCAGCTCGCCGTCCATGCGGGACACCCGCCGATCGAGCCCGCCTGTTCCGACGGGGTTCGCGCCGCCGGTCTTCCAGATCGCCACGCCGATCCCGGCGAGAATGAAGACGACGATCGCCGCCTCGAGATAGTTGCCGAACACTGTCAGTCCTTTCCCTTCGGCGAGATGCCGATCGTCGCCCGCGCCTTCGCGAATGCGTCGCGCGCAAAATCCTTCACCTGGTCCCCGAAGACCTCGAGGAGCGAGTAGCCGGAGAATCCCATCCCGATCGCGACGATGAAGGCGAACAGCCAACCGGGCCGCGATTCGATGATCCAGAGCTCGGCCGTGATCAGCATGATCGCGGTCACCAGCAGCTTGAGCGGCCATCCGAGCTCCGCCTCGCTGCGCCGCGCAAAGGGCCGCGCGAGCAAGATGCCCAGCGCGCCAAGCACACACGTCACGATCGGCACAGGCAGACCGCCCAAATGGATCAGGAACAGATCTCCAAGCCGCGGCGCCGGCGGCTCGACCGTCGCCGTGACGGCGAGCGCCGGCAGCCATCCCGAAAGGAACTTGGTGAACGAGAGAGGAGCGTCGAACATCAACGCGACCCCCGTTCATGCGCGGCCTGGCAATCGACGCAGCGCGTGGCGGAGGGCAGTGCCGCGCGCCGAGCGATCTCGATAGGATCGCCGCAGGCACGGCAGAACTCGTCGCCCTTCAGCGTCAGTTCCTCGCGGATGCGCTTGATCGCCAGTTCGCGGCGGCGCTCATCGAACTCGCTGGCGGCTTCCAGCAGCCGCTCATTCCCCTCGTTCATCACGCCCCCCACCGGCGTTCGTGTCGATCGCGGCTTGCGCGAGCACCCAGTCGATCAAGGCGTCGAGCTGGAGCGCCTGCTCCGTCGCGATCAGCGCATCGCTCGCCGTCAGCTCTCCTGCGCGCTCGGCGCCGGCGGCAGGAAGTCGGTCTTCACCGGCCGCTTGATCAACTCGGCCGGCGGCTGCGCCGGCGCTGGACAGATCAGGCTCTCCGGTACGGCGGGGATCGGCTGTGGATCGGGATTGCGTGCGCAGCTCGAGAGCAGCAGCGCGGCGGCGAGCATGGGCAAGGCGAGCTTGAAAGTCATCGACGATTTCCTTGGTTGCGGCGTCCTGTTCGGCCTTCACGCGATCGGCGTTCGCCTGGGCGTCCTGCTGCGCCTGGCGCGCGGCCGCGCGGTAGTTGGCGATGGTCCGGGCGTGGGCGTATTGCGACACGGCTAGGTCGCGCTTCCCGTCGTCGCGCTGGTCGCGCAGGCGCGGGTCGATCACGAACTGATGCGCGGCCACATGGGCTGCGAGCAGCACGAGGAGCGCGGCAGCAGGGTGGTCGAGCAGCCACTTGCCCAGGGACACAAATCCCCTGCCGATTGCGGTGAGCCAGGTCATCGGCCGAGCTCGTCTGCGCGATTGAGCCAACCGCGCAGGAAGCGCTTCTGGTCGGGATAGCGGCGGACGATCGCACGATAGCGGTCGCGCACCTCCTCGCGGAAGGCCTCGACGAAAGCCTCCATGCCCCCGAGACGATCGATCGTCAGAACTCTATCCAGAGCACGCCGGGTTTCGGGGCCAATCTTCGCGTCGACCTCGATCATGGAATAGCCGGCGCGCGCCAGGCACGCGTTGATCGCGCGCTGCAGCAGCTTGCGCGCCGCCTTGGCGCCGCCGTTGACGGCCTGGTCGAACAGCATCTCGCCGATCGGCTCGGGGAAGCTCTCGCAGTCGAGCGCGGCCCAAAAGAACCGGTGGTAGAGGTAGCCGGCCTGGTCGACCGTGATCAGGCGAACATCGCGCCCATCGATGTCGCCGTCCATGTCCAGGTCGTAGTCGGCGTAGCCGTCGCCGTTCTCGTCGAACGCGCCCTCGGTGGCGAGGAAGCGGAGCGAGATGCCGTACTTGGTCGCACCGCCCCGATCGACCGGATCGTCGACGAACGATCCCTCGATCCCGAGCAGCCTGGCATAGGCGCGCACGAAGCGGCGCGATCCGCGCACTACGATCTCAGGTTCGTTGTCTGATTGTTCCCGGTCCATGGGACCGTGTAATGGGGCGCGGAGGCCGCCCGCTCGCCCCGGAACGCGTTCCGGGGCGGAGATGTCATCAGATCAGGCGGGGTTGCCGTGCATCGCGCTCGCGGGACAGTCGCCGCCTCTTGCGCACGCCGCGCCCCGTGTATCCGGTGGCCAGCGCAATGTCACGCTCACTCCGGCCGGCCGCAATCATGCGGTCGACCTTCTGCCGCGTCTTGGCCGCATAGCCGCTCGGCCCGGACGGCATGTCCAGGCGAATGCCGCCGACGCCCAAGGTGAGCCGATCGGCGATCGCCAACGCCGCCTTGTGCCCGACGAGGCGGCTCATCCAATGGTCGGCGTCGGGTACTGGCGGGATATAGACCTGCGTACCGCCCACGGCCTCCGCGATCGCCACGGCGGCCTCTTCGCCGGCGACGTTGGCGATTTGGGCGAGCACGCCGGGGAGATCGGGAGGGGTTCGCTCAGGCCGGCTCATGTCCGCCTCGCGCAAGGCTGTGCGCTTTCTGGCCGATCGTCGCGTCCGTGAGCACCGTGGTCACTCTCTCGCCGCGCACGACGAAGGTCAGCCCGTCGACGGTCACGAGATAGTCGCTCGTGCTCACCGCCCGCGCGGCCGAATGCGCGCGGGTCAACGAGGCCGCGATCTGCGCCCGCAGTTCCTCGACATCGCATCCGCCCCCGCGATCGAGAAAGCGCACGAGCGCATGATCGGTGATGTCCGGCGCGCTCAATGCTCCCTCCCATGGTCGGCGATCGGCAGGGCAGTTTCGCAAACCGCGCACTCGGCCATCGTCCGCCCCACCTGCCAGTGCGTGCGACCGCAACCGGGACAGGGATTGCTTTCGCCCGGACGATAGACCGCATGGTTGCCTCGGCGGCGCAACGCTAAGGGATCGGGGCGTCGATCGAAATCGAACAGGACCGCCACCGACGCCAGACGGGGGGCGCTCATTGTTCGGCCCCTTGCGGAGCGTGATCGCGCAGCGACTTGCCCAGCGCGGCCGCGAGCTGCGCATAGCTCTCGATCGACATCGGGCCATCCGCGCCGAGTTCGATGCCGCAGAGACGGAACGCCGCCTGGTTGAGCGTCCAGTTCGGATCGGCGACCCCGGCATTGCGCAGCTTGGCCAGGATGACTTCGCACAGGTGCACCTGGAGCTGCAGCGGTGTGAGCTTCTTGCCGTTGGTCGGATCGGTCTGCCGCCATCCGTGACGCGTCGCCATCGCCTTCAGCGCCTCGATCAGCCGGTAGGCGTCAGACTGCCGCGCCCAGATCAGCTTCTCGCATCCGACCTGCCGTTTGGCGAAAGCTTCGAGAGCCTGCTCCGAAGGGTTTTTCACGGCGCCGAGATGGTGGAGCGAGATCCACAGCGCCCGCGCCTTGCGCGCCATCGGATGCTGCGCGACGCCTCGGCCGCCGGCCTTCGGGATCGGCTTGAAGCCGAGCTGTTTCAGGCGTCCCACCATCGCATCGAGCTGCGCGTCGGAGCACTCCTTCAAGCTCGTCTTGCCTGTCTCTTCGAACAGCACCTGGCGATAGTCGTCCTCGACCATCCCGATTTGCTGACGGCCGATGTTGATCTTGGCGAGCATCGCCCGTCGGTGCTGGGTGGCCCGATCGAACTGCGCCGGGCGCGCGTAGCTAGTCGCAGGCATCAGAATGCCCTCCTTGGTTCGCGTGGTAGAAAGCGGCGAATTGCTCGCAGTGCCGCGCGAAGGTCGCGTCGCGGCGGCACAGGTCGATCGCCTTGTTCTGCAGGTGGATGATGGTTGTGTGGTCGCGCCCGCCGAGCCAGCGTCCGATCAGCGGGTAGCTCACCGCACGGTGGGTCCGCTTGATCCAGACGAACAGTGCGCGCGCGACAACCAATGGAGCTTGCCGTCTGTGCGATTCCAGGGCGAGGCGGTCGACGTTGAGCCGGACCTCGACATAGTCAAAGGCCAGCTCCCTGATGACTGCCTTGGGAGCGGTTGAAAGGTCCATTTCAGCCCTCCGCCATCACGGCGATCGAGTAGATCGCGCCCCAGAACAGGACAGTGAAGGCCATGACGATCAGGCCGTCGCGCAGGGCCGCTCCCTCTCCGCGGAGAAGGTCGAAATCGCGCTTCGCCCGGCGGATCACGCTGCGCATGACGGCGCCCTCCGCATGGCTGTATCTACAAGCCAATGGGCGACCTCATCGGAGGTCAACTCATGGCCTATTGCGCGCGTCTCGCCTTTGCCCCAGCGGCCCGTGGGACACACGACCATCGACGCGAGCCGGAACTCCGCGCACTTCGGCCGCGCCTCCCGCAGCAGGATCGATGCCGTCCATCCATTGGGAAAGTTGAACCGGATGCGCGGAGCCAAGGTGTCCGGGCACAGGTCGGCTTCGAAGGGCGCGATCATGCCGTCACCCGGCGCGTGGAGAGCTGCGCCCACGCGTCCTGCAGGTGTTGATCCTTCAGCGTCTCGCCATCCGCCGAGGCGAGCATCGATGCCAGTTCGAGCGCCATCGTCGCGCCGCGTAGGCCGCCCGGCAGCGTCACGATCTTGCGGAGGAAATCCACTTCCGCCTTGCCGTGGACGTTCCACGCCAGGGCCAGCGCATCGGCATCCCCGCGCAGGGCCGTTGTACGCAGCAGCGGCATGCTGACCCGGCTGAAGAGCTGAGCGAACGCCGCGCTGCGCGTACCGCCCGTGAGGCGCTGCATGACGCCGACGTTGCCGAACAGGGCGATGCCCACACCGGTCGCGTCATGCCAGCTGCGAACCTCCTCGATCGCTTTCTCGGAGAGATGCTGAGCCTCATCGATGATGATCAGCGGATTCTTCTGATCGCGCACCCGCTCTCGGATACGGCGCGACAGCTTCTGCGGCGTGCCCACGGCGTCGCGCTCGCCGAGCGCTTCGAGCACTTCCTGCTGCATGTTGTTCACGCCCGCGGTGCTTGGGCTCATCGTCGCGAGGTAGACGTTGGAAAAGCACTCGGCGTAGTGCCGCGCCGTCGTCGTTTTGCCGAGCCCGGCGTTCATGGCAGCGACGACGATGCGCCCGCGCTGGGCCCATTTCAGCAACTGCTCGAGCTGAGCGCTCGTCTCGGTCTGGAAATAGCTCGGGATCTCCGGCGCCTCGACGTCGATCTGTGCCTGCTCCGCCAGCATCTGGCGATACCGGTAGATCTTCTCCGCGAGCGACTTCTCGTCGCCGCGATAGCCGCGATCGCTGCCGAACTGGCTCAGCGTGCCCTGCGGTATGTTGATGCGCTTCGCCAGTTCGGCCCAGCTCGCGCCGGTCGCCTTGCGATGCTCGATCAGCCAGTTGCGCTGCTCTTCGATCTCGATCTGCTGTGCTTTGGGGTCGTTCATGCTACCGGTTCTCCTGTTTCACTCACTCAGTGGGACAGGCGCGTGGGGGCGGTTTCCTAGGCGGCCCCCACGCGCCGCTTCATTCGCCGCCCGTCGCGATGCGAAGGGCGCCGAAAAGTCGGGATTCTCTCTCGTGTTCGTCGATCGCGGCCTTGCGCGCCGCCACGCGCGCTTCGCGTGCGGCGCCGGCTGTGTTCTTCGTGTGGACCAGGCGCAGCGCTCCCGGCTGCGGCGTCGGGATCTCCACAGCGTCCGGCTGCAGCGCAGCGAGCTCCTCCGCGCTGAGCAGCCGCTCGGCCTCGAGACCATCGCGCATGCGTTTGCGTGCATCGGCAACCCGCTTCTGGGTGGCCTTCGCGCCCTCGACGTCCAGGAAGCCGAGTGCTTCGATGTTCTCGGCCGATGTCAGATACCGCCCGTCCTGGGCGTAGAGGTGGATCTGCGAATGCAGGTTGTCCGGATCGAACCGCACCGTGACGAGGTCGCCGGCAAGGCGCGCGCACTCGACCGACCAGTAGCGATTGCCGAACAGCTCGACTTCGCCCGTCTGGCGGTTCACTCGCTTCTGCTCGGCCGCGAGCAGCGCCATGCGCAGTTGTTCATCGCTCGCCTTGCCGATCGGCGCGCTCGCGTAGCTTTCGGCAAACACCTCGTCGAAGCTGCGCCCACGATAGTCACGCCCGCGACGGCCCAGCTTCGCGTTGTGATCGGCCACGCCGCGATTGACGTGCGCGACGAACGCGTCCCACGGCATGGCGCGTTCGCCATAGTTGTGCGGCTTGTTCGTCGGGCTGTTGCCGGTGTACGCGCCCTCTGTCGCAGGATGGCGCGAGATTGTGTCGCAGAGGTCGCGGAAGGCGCGCTCGATCGGCTTCGACTGGCCGCGATAGGGCAGCGCCCAGTGGATCTGGATGCCGAACGCCGTGAGGAGACCGGTCGGCTCCTCCGGCTTGATCTTGAACCGGAAGCGGCTCACCGCGCCGCCGGTCAGCCACTTGCTCGCGAAGCCGCGCCCGTTGTCGAGCAGTGCGTGATGGGGGATGCCCCAGTCGCGAAACAGATCCGCGAACGCGAGCCGGGCCAGGGCGGCGCTCTCGGTTTCGCCGATGCGCCAGGCGAGCACCTTGCTGCTACGAATGTCCTGAATCGCGACCATCATGGGCCGGATCGGCTTGCCGCCGCCGGGCGGCGTCACGAACACGTCGAACTTGTGGCCGTCGACGTTGACGAGCTCCATGGCGTGGAGATCGTCGACCGTGCGCCGCTGGGACGGGATGGCACGGCGGAACGCTTCTGGCCCCTTGCGCCGATACTCGACGATGTGCGGATCTACCTCGCGTTCGAAGCGCCGGCGGAAGGTGCGCTCGCTCGGCATCGGCAACCCACGTTCAGCCGCGATCTTGGCGGTGCGGGCGTAGCAGCTCGTCAGTGTCGGTTCGGAAGGGCGGAGATAGTCGCTCTTGAAGATGAGCCAGAGTTCCTCATCCATCTCCGCCGCCTTTCCGCCGCCCGTACGACGCGGCGCCAACGCGGGCAGACGGTTCGTGGGTGCGATGCCCTCGACGGCTCCCAGCCACGACCACAGCGTCGACTGGCCGACCGCGTGCCGCCCCGAGACCTCCGCGATCGCGGCGCTCTTCGTCAGGCCAGCCCCGATCAGAAGCTCGATCTCCTCGACGATGACCAGGCGGCGCTCCGCGTCCTGACGGACCTTCGCGCTTTGCGCAGCAAACCACTCCCACGTTGGGCCCTTGGCCTTCTCGTCGGCTTCGGAATCGGCATCCGAGGCGTTGAGAATGCCGCGCTGGGCCAGCTCGAGCTGGGCCGCACCGGGCAGCAGGGAGAAATGAAACTCGACCCCGCCGCCACGCCCGGCGCGCGGCCGCACGAGCAGTTCACCCTCGGCGTTGGTTCGCGTGTTCCACCGCTCTTCGCGGACGCGGCGCGTGATCGACCGCTTGTCACCGGGAAGTCCCGGCAACCCCAGCTCCGCGAGCTCGGCGGCCGAGAACCACTCCTGCCGATCGACCCCCTGCACTGGTACGACCCCCCGTTTGCTCATGCTTTGTCCGATCCCCTGATGAGCGGGGCCGAGGCGCGGAGCTTTCGCTCCTCTTCCTGCAGCTCCCTCATCTGCTGTTTGATGTGGCCCAGGCGGGCCGTCAGAATCTCATCGCCGACCAGCAGCGAACCGCCGATCTCGCGCAGGATTGCGTCGAGCAGATCGTGCCGCTTCGTCACCGCGACCAGCGCGAGCAGACGGCTGAAAATCACCTTGTGCTGATCGCGCGCCGGGCTCGCGTAGGCGTCGAGCATCGATCGGCTGACTTCCTCGCCCAGGAGAACGCTCATCTCGGCCGCGATGACCTCGCGCGAGCGTCCGTCGCTGTTGAGGATCGTCCCGACCATGCTGGAGATGCGCTTCTCCAGCCCCGCAAGCGCAGCCTCGCCAGTCGCGACGCGCGGCGTTTCGAACAGGAAGCCGAGTTGATCGGGATGCGCCTTCGCCTTAGGCATCGGGTTGCTCCCAACCGCTGCAGGCCGGCGAGCGCAGGACGATGTCGGTAGCGCTCCCCCGCGTCCAGTTGACGAGCCCACACTTCCAGTAGCGCTTGCTGCAGTCGTGAGGCGTCGCATGACGACAGGTGCGGCAGGTCTCGCCGTGCGGGCCTGTGCCGGGCGGGAACGCATAGCCGCGCTTCGCCTTCATCTTCGGCGTATTCGGACGACCGCGTAGGGGCGCGTCGAGGGCGGCTTGGATGCGCGGATCAATCGGCACAGGACCTCTCCCGCTGCCGGAAATTGTGACGCCAGAAGACCCGCGCCAGGCACGGATCGCACCCTGCCTCTGCCTCGCGCAGATCGGACATCATCTCATCGACATGCAGATGCCCGGCGTCCGTCAGCCGGAAGCAATCGCCATCGAAGGCAACGAGGCCGCGGCTCACGAGGCCGGCGCGCATCTGTTCGAAATCACTCATCGGACGCGCTCCCGCCGCGCGGCCGATCGACCAGCACGCCTTCGAACGGCACACGCACGATGCCGCCGCCGTACGCCGGACGATCGCCGACCAGTTTGGCGACGACACTTTCCGTGAGCTGCAACGGCGCGGGCTTGACGTTTCCGGCCATCAGTCGCGCGCCATCCACTGGGCGTCCCACTGCTGGAAGGGCGCGGGCATCGACAACGCCTCCTGCTTGGCCGCGAGCCGGGCCATCGCCGTGCGGTTGGCCTCGCGCGCATCGAGCCGCCGGATCTCCCTCTCGGCATCCTTCGGCGTCATGTCGTGCGCGAGCGCGTACTCGAAGCACCTTCGATGGTGCCGCAGACGCTCCGCTTCGCTGGCAAATCGGGCCATCATGCATCCTCCCGAACCTTGTGCAGCGTGGTCGCCAAGCCCTCGACCCGGCGAAGGAATCGAGATTGCGCGCTGGCCTTCTCGGCGGCGCGCTGGTTGGCAAAGAGGTTGAGCTTCTCGGCGATCGAGGCGGGGTCGGTCGATGCCGGCAGCACGGCGAGCACACGAGGGCGTGCCACGCGGAAACGCCGGCGATCCCAGCGGCGATGTTCGTGAAGCCACGGGTAAGACGTGTAGTGACGATCGCGCACCAGCTCGACGCGGGCCACGCCGTAATCGGTGCGGTCTGCGTACAGGATCAGGTCGCCGGGTGCCGCGCTGCGCATCAGGCAAGCCCCTCGACCGGCAGCTGCAGCTCCGGCCGATCGAGCGGCGGGAGCCAGATGATACGTGTCTGGTGGCGAGCGGTCGGCTGCTGGACGTTCCAGACGAACCAGGCGTAGTCGACAACGCCCCCTTTGAACGCTTTGCCCACAGCTTCGAGCATGGGAATCATGTCGCCGGGAGGCATGGAAGGCCGTTGAGTGAGCACCAATACGGCCTGCGGAGGGAAGTCCTGGTCGAACAAGTCGAACCGGACCTGGCTGCCCTGCCACTTGATCGGCATCACCATGCAGACGCGGCGCGTCGCGAGCTGCAGAGCCCGGCGGACAAACGCCTCCGCAATGCCTTCGATGTAACTGTAGGGCGGGTTGCCGACGATGCTGCAAGGCGCGGGCGCCCTGGCGGCTTCAAGGAAGTCGGCGTGGAAGAACGACGGAAGCGACAGGCCGGCGAAGAGAGCCGGGTCGATACGGTTCACGATGTCCGAGCAGAACACCCGGAAGCCGTCCTCGGCGAAGGTGACCATCGTCCGGCCGCTTCCCGCGCAAGGGTCCCAGATCGCCTCGCCCGCCGCCCTCTCCTGCGCAAAGCCGCCGAGCGCCACATAGAGCTGCCAAGCCACCCAGGACTGATCGACACACCAGTCCTGCGGGTGGCTATTGCGCTTGCGGCCGGTGGAGACTTCTCCTCTAGCCATCGCCGAGCTCCTCATTGAGCCGGTCGCGGAGCTGGCGCTTCACTTCGTCGGATTTCAGAGCGCGAACGAAGCTATCGACGTGATGCTTCTGCTGGGTCGCGGTCAGCCGCGCCATGTTGCCGATGACCGCGCTGAGCACCTTCTGCTCGGCGGTCGGAGCAGGTCCGCCCGGCCGATCGACGCCGACCTTCGCGCGGGCAAGCTCGACACTCAACTCGTCGTCCGCGAGCAGGAGCTCGATGGCTTCGCGCCGCTTCTGCTCGTCTTTGATCGCCGCGATCGCCTTGAGCTGACTGGCGTTCTCTCCGACGACCGGATGGTTCGACAGCAGTTCGATCAGGTCGGGGAACGGCTCGATCAGGAGGCGATAGAGCGAGAGATCATTGTGGATCGTCCGGCGGGACATGCCGAGCGCTTCGCCAACGGACTCCTCCCAACCATATGCTTGTGCAAACTTTGCACAAGCATCCTCGGACTCGTCCCGCAGAGCCTCCTCGACGCGAGTTTCGCCGGACTTGACGCGCTGCCAGCGTAGCTTGGCGCCCAACCTCTGATGGCTGAGTTCCCCATGCTCACGGGCGATGCGTTCCTGCGCCGCCTGGACGAGCGCGGCCGTGAACTTGGCGCGCTCGATTGGTGCCAGTGGCCGGCGATGAAGGTTCTCTGACGCTTCGAGGTCGGCGAGCTCCTCCCGCTTGCCCTCGACCTGAATGCCCCAGACTTGGAGCCCTTCAAGGCGCGCGCCGATCAGGCGATGCATACCGGTGACAAGGCGCCACGGCTTATCGGGATTCTTCGGGTTGGCGACCACCTTGATGGGATCGCGCTGTCCGTCGACCGCCATCAGGCGTCCCAACGCCGCAGCCTTGTCTTCATGCAAGAAGCCAATGCGCTCGCCTTCGTCGACGCACGTCGGGTCAAGCTGGATGAGGACGGCGTTCGCCAGCAGACGATCGCTCATTTCGCGCCTCCACTTAGACGATGCGCGTCCGGTTCGGCGTGGCTAGCCTCTTCGCCACGACAACAAGTGCGAGAAGCGGAATGCCGAGTGATACCCAGCGAATTTGGCAGATCGAGCACCGCCTGGATGCGCTCGATGTCGAGGTCCAAGCTATGCGGGGTCTCCTGATGGCGCACCTGTCCCAGGCGGACCAGAAAGCGCCCGGCAGCGCACAACGCGCGGCAGACGTGGCCTCCGCCGTCATGACCAGGCGCGGCCTGGATCGCGTCGGGCCGCTGCAGGCGGCGCTCGACTCGCTGGTCGATGATATCGAGAACTTCCGCGATTTGCCGGCGAACGATTGATGCGCGTTGCGCATCCCTCTCGGCCATCAGTCCAAGTGCGGCCTGAACGGCGCGGTTATGCATCTCGGAGCGAATTCGGCGGGCTGCGGCAATGCCTGCCCTCGCATCGACGAAATCGCTCATGCCGAAAGCCGCTCCTGGCGCATCATCTGTGTGCGAGCCTGTTCGGCAGCGATCGAGCGCAGAGCTCCGTAGAGCTTGCTCACCGTCGTGAAGTTCGGCGCAATCGGGTCCGGATTGTTGGGCGACTTCTTCCAACGACTGAAAGTCGTCGGGTGCACTCCGGCGCGCTGGCAGACGAAGCGGATCGAAACGCGCAGCTCGAAGGCGCGCTGCTCGATCTCGTCGATGATGGTTTGCTGGTCCATGCGGCGGACCATATAGCATTAATGCTAACCTGCAATAGCAATCTTGCTATGCCGGGCGTGTTAGCATTCCTGCTAATGTTCCTTGCATGAGCGGATTTGAGCAGGACACGGAGCTTCTCAGGCGCCTGGTCGACACCACAGGCCTGACGCCGGCAGCTATTGCGAAGCGGGCAGGATTGGCGGTCACAACGATCAATCGCTCGTACAACGGCACCGCGACTACGCGCCTCAGCCAACCTACGTTGGAGAAGCTACGCGCGAACTTCCCCGACGTCTGGGCGGAAATCTCAGAGGGGGCTCGCGCCGGCCACGATCCTGACGACGTGGAAATCGATAATATCGACCTTTCCTACGGCATGGGCGGCACCTTCCTCGACGTAGGCGATGCAGACGTGGAGAAGGTCAAGTTCTCCCGGAGATGGCTGCGCCGGTTTACGCATGCCCCGCCAGAGGATCTCGGCAGCACCGAAGGGATCGGGGATTCTATGGAGCCGGTCATCTCTGATCGCGACATCGTGATTTTCGACCGCTCGGCACGGCTTGAGGATCATCTCAGCGATAAGATGTGGGTATTCGCCTACGGCCACATCGGCATGATCAAGCGGCTTCGGCCGATGCCGGACGGCACGGTGAAGATCATGTCGGCCAACCGGACCTATCCAGACGAGATCGCGACCGGAGACGAGTTGCACATCATCGGGCGCGTCGTGGCTACCGTGCGGCGTCATTGATGCAGGACGCAAATCGTCCGCTTCCTCCGATGTCACTGGCAGTGGTCGGGGCGAGGTATCCGAACCGCGATGGGTCAAACCGGCGGTTCGAGATACTTCTGTGCGAGACCGGCGAGCCGGTCGACTTGCGGCCGGAACCGAAGAACAAGCGTGATGAGCGCGCGGTTGCGGTATACTCGACCCGCGGAGTGCAGATCGGCTATCTGACCGCCGAGCGCTGCGGACGCATCGGCGGGCTTATTCGCGAAGGGCGTGAGCTGCAGGCTGTGTTCCAGGCACCGTCTCCCTTTGGCGCGTGGATCCGCGTCGCATTCGACGGAGAGGGCCCGAGCGTCGAAGATCGAGGCGCGACCGAAGATGCACCCGAAGAGCCTGACTTCTATCCGGACGAGATCTGGCCAGACGACTGAGGGGAGAACGATGAGGAAGTCCATTACTGCCGCTCTGGCGATAGCGCTGGCGGTGCCGGTCTCGGCAGACACCTTGGACGAACGGGTAGCGAAACTGCCGGCGCCGACGATGTCGAGCGCGAAGAGCCTTGAGGCACTGGAATACTGCATCGGGCTCGCGGCGGCGAAGTCCGTATTGCCGGTTACGCTGCATGGAGAAAGCCGGGTACTGATCTACGCGTCAATGGGCGGCGAGCCCGTGCTCTTCGTGATTTCAGTGCGAGACGAGGGCGAACGCCGAACCGTTGCGGTGGAGGGACATTCCTCGTGGGACGGCAAGGCCGAGAACTGGGCTCGGGGGTGCATATGATTGCCGCCGTTCTCAATTTGTTCTAGTGCGCGGAGCCGACTCGCTGAGAGGAGGTTCCGTGTCCCGTCAGTCGCTCAAGTTTTACCGCCTGTGGTGCGGCCGCAAACGCTACAGCGGGTGGCTTCCCAGCAGAGCCGAGGCGTTCGAAGCCGGCGTGCCCCACAAGGTCACCTTCGAAGATGGTCGCGGCCGCATCACCCTGGGGCCACTCGCTTGGATCGAGGTGGGCGAACGAAGGTATCCGCGCTCGCGCACCGTAACCGTAGAGCGCGAGATGTGATGCGCGACATTGGATGGCCAAACGAGCTGCCCGATCCGTCGATCACGCCCGATCGGCCGAACGAGGAAAAGGGGCGCTATCTCCGCGCGCTCTACCGCGCCTACCGGCCGTCGCAGCGGATCAATGAGTTCGAAAAGCTGGTCATCGACCAGGACCAGGCCGCCCGACAACACCGGGTCGTCGTGGACGAGTATGAGCGCCTCTTCGGCCCATCGCGCTGGGACCATTATCTTAGTCTGCTGATCAAAGACGCCTGGACCGAGGCCCGCGAGCTCGCTGGCCAACGCTACGACTACACCCTGCAGAACTGGGTCGGTCCGGACGGAAAACCCATCTTGGATTGAGATCTGCGGGCCGCAGGATACTCCCCGCTGCGGCCCGCCTTAGTCTCATTCGATGCGTCTCAGCGGTAGTGCATCGCCGCATATTCAGCGACGCGATCGACAGCCTTGTCGATGCCGCTCTTGTTCGAGCCGCCGAACATACCGCCGCTGACACTGCCTTCGCCGCGAACTGTCGAGAGCACCGTGCCATCGGGACCGACGAAGTCGACTTCAAGCACGACCTTGGACCCGCCCGTGAGGCCGGCGGTGAGATACCGGCCGACGCGGCTGCCCTCGTTGAAGCCGACGTAGCGATAGCGAACCGTCAGACCATCACCACGCTTGAAGAGCGGAGCATCACCGGCGAACAGCGCCTCCTCAAGCTGCTTCTGAGTGTAGGTCAGATTCTCCGCGTCCACCGGCACAACCATCTCGCGGTCGCGCTCGACCATGGCAGTGCTCGATCGGTAATCCGAGCGATCGGCAGATTCGACGGTAAGCGCGCTGTTGGCGCATGCGGAAAGGCTCAGCGCCAGTGCGGCGCACACGATCATCTTCTTCATGTAGTCCCCCCTAGTTTGGACCGGGGAGTTATAGCACCCAGCCGGGCGCTGTCACGCTTCCGAGCGCCCGTCGAAACTTGTCCCAGTTCGACCGTGCCCAGCCGGCAGCATCTGTTGAGGCGGCCGCCAATTATCCGTTATCTTTCAATGGGTGCCCAGTTTGAGGCCCCAAATCGCGAACTGGGACACGCTTTGCCCCGGTTTCGTCCCGGTTCGCACGCCACCACGCGCCGCTCACGTACCTCTCAGAGGTGCCTCAGGGGCCGGAAAACCGCCATTAAGAAGCCCCTGCGGCGCCGCCTTCTCAGAGTCGCGGACTCCAGCTAGACCTGTCAGCGGATCGACTAAATTAACCGTCGCTCTAGACGGTCAGACCGACCAGCCGCGCGAGGCCCGAAGTGACCGAAACCGCAGAATTTCGCCGTTCCAGTCCCACACGATCCCGGCCAAGCCCGGATAATCCCGCCTCCGCGGCCCTCTAATCCCTTGTGTCAACTAACAGGGGCGGCAACCAGCCCGGAGCGCGCGGGGCAATTAGCCCTTGCATCATGTTACACCGTCTCATACATGGCGGGCTTCCATGGATGCGCCTCATTCCTCGATTCGCGGACGGCTGGACCGTGCCGGCATCATGCTGTCGGGCCTGTGCATCGTGCACTGCATCGCCTCGATCGTGGTCGTTTCCGCGCTCGGCATCGGGGCCGAGTTCCTGCTGTCGCCCGCCTTCCACAGGGTCGGGCTGGCCGTGGCCCTGGTGATCGCCGCGATCGCGATCGGCTGGGGCGCGCTGACGCACCGGCGGCGCGTGCCCTTCGTCACCGCGATGACGGGCCTGACGTTCATGGGCGGCGCGCTGGCCATGCCGCACGGGGCGGGCGAGGTGATCCTGACCGTGATCGGCGTGGTGCTGGTGTCGATCGGGCACCTGCTGAACTTGCGCCGCGCGGATTGAACGCTATCTCGCCGGGCATGTCTGCCCCGCTCACCCTCACCGTCAACGGCGAAATCCGCCGCACCCATGCCAACACGATCGCCGCCCTCGTGCGCGAGCTCGATCTCGCGCCCGAGAAAGTCGCGGTCGAGCGCAACGGCGAGATCGTGCCGCGCTCCACGCTGGGCGAGGCCCCGTTGGCCGAGGGCGACAAGCTGGAGATCGTCCACTTCGTCGGCGGCGGCAGCGGCGACGACGACAGCTGGACCGTCGCCGGCCGCACGTTCCGTTCGCGCCTGATCGTGGGCACCGGCAAGTACAAGGATTTCGCCCAGAACGCCGCCGCGGTGGAGGCGTCGGGCGCCGACATCGTCACCGTCGCGGTGCGTCGCGTCAACGTCAGCGATCCGAAGGCGCCGATGCTGACCGACTTCATCGATCCGAAGAAGGTCACCTACCTGCCCAACACCGCCGGGTGCTTCACCGCCGAAGACGCGATCCGCACCCTGCGCCTGGCGCGCGAAGCGGGCGGCTGGGACCTGGTGAAGCTGGAAGTGCTGGGCGAAGCGCGCACGCTCTATCCCGACATGCGCGAAACGCTGAAGGCGACCGAGACGCTGGCGAAGGAGGGGTTCCTGCCGATGGTCTACTGCGTCGACGACCCGATTGCCGCCAAGCAGCTGGAAGAGGCCGGCGCGGTGGCGGTCATGCCGCTGGGCGCGCCGATCGGGTCCGGGCTGGGGATCCAGAACCGCGTCACCATCCGCCTGATCGTGGAAGGGGCCAGCGTCCCGGTCCTGGTCGATGCCGGCGTCGGCACCGCCAGCGATGCCGCTGTGGCGATGGAACTGGGTTGCGACGGCGTGCTGATGAACACCGCGATCGCCGAGGCGAAGGACCCTGTGCGCATGGCCCGCGCGATGAAGCTGTCGGTGGAGGCCGGGCGCGAGGCCTATCGCGCCGGGCGGATGGCGACGCGCAAGTATGCCGACCCGTCCAGCCCGCTGGCCGGGCTGATCTAGCGCTTGCGGAGCCGCGCGCAGGCGCGGGCTAACGCCAAATTAACCAAGTCCGGCGATGGTGGCCCTGCAACAGGGAACCGCCACCATGCCCAAGGCCGCCACAGCATCGCTCACCATCGCCGAAATGCGCGAGTTCGCGAGCTTCACCCCTGCCGAACAGCGTTATATCCGCCGCAGCCTCGACATCGGGCTGGGCCGCCAGGACGCCTTCAAGCGCTGGGCCCGCGATGCCGGGGAAAGCGCGGCGATCCGCAGCCAGTACGTCGCCTACCAGGAACTGAAGGTCCTGCGCGAAACCGTGCCGGCCGAAAGCCGGCCAGACATTGCCGAAAGCTTCATCGGCAAGCTGACCCGCGTGGCCGCCTTCGACCTGGCGCAGGAACGGATCGAGTGTTTCTCGGCCTTCCGGTTCCTCTACGAACGCCTGCTGGGCGCCGCCGTGCGCCCCTGGCTGCCGAGTGCATTCTGCGCCGCCAGCGCGCTGCCGCAGATCCGCCCCCACCGGCGCAAGCTCCTGCTCCAGTCGCTCAGCGAGGCGGCCGCAACGGCACCGGGCTGGTCCGACCGCGCGCCGGCCTTCTATCCCGAGTACATCGAGCGCGAAGCCGCCTGACACCGCCGGCGGCCGGTGCGAAAGACTGTCGCCCGGCGGGCCGGGTTCGGGCATACTGGCCGCCGTCATGGTCGTGGCCATCATCCTGTCCGCGCTGGCGATGACCGCCATCGTCGCGCTGCGCTATCTCGCCGCCAGCGGGCTGTTCGCCTGGGCCACCGAGCGCGTCCGGCCCGGGCTCTACGCCGGCCTCGCCCCGCAGATCCGGCGCGAGATCGGCTGGTCGCTGCTCTCGGCCGCGATCTACGGCGTGCCCGCCGGGATCGTCGCCTGGGGCTGGCACGAGCGCGGCTGGACGCTGATCTACAGCGATCCGCAGGCCTACCCCCTGTGGGCCATGCCCCTCTCGCTCTTCGCCTATCTCTTCGCGCACGATACCTGGTTCTACTGGACGCACCGCTGGATGCACCGGCCGCGCCCGTTCCGTCTCGCCCACGCGGTCCACCACGCCAGCCGCCCGCCGACCGCCTGGGCGGCGATGAGCTTCCACCCGCTGGAGGCGATTACCGGCGCGGTGGTGATCCCGGCGCTGGTCTTCCTCATCCCGATCCACGTCGGCGTGCTCGCGCTCGTCCTCGCGATCATGACCGTCATGGGGGTGACCAACCACATGGGATGGGAGATCTTTCCCCGCGCGCTCATCCGGTCGCGGATCGGCGGATGGCTGATCACCGCGAGCCACCACCAGCGCCATCACGACCACTATCGCTGCAACTACGGGCTCTATTTCCGCTTCTGGGATCGCCTCTGCGGCACCGACCGCGGGCTGTCCGACCGCTTCGTGCGCCCCTGACGCGGCCCTATCGCCGCGCGAAGAGCGCCCGCCAGCCGCGGCCCGGCTTCGCCGGTGCGGGGCCCGATTTCATCACCCGCCGGCGGAACAGGCGCGCGCCGAAGCGGACGAAGACCACGACCGACAGGACCTGCCAGGCAAGCGCGACGAGATGCGGCCAGAGCGCCGGCTCCTGCGCCGCCCGCGCCACCATCGCGTAAGGCGAACTGAGCGGGAAGGCCACCGCCGCCAGCTCCACCGGCGACCCGATGTCGGTCATCGCGAAGCTGGCGAGGAAGAACACGAGGAGTTGCAGGATCGTCGCCGGCATCGACATCGTCTGCACGTCGCGCACCGTCGGCGCCATCGATCCGATCGTGAGGAAGATCGACCCGATTAGCAGGTAGGCCATCGCGAAATAAGCGAGGAACAGCGCGGCGAAGGCGGGCCAGCCCACGGCGGGCGGGGAGAAATCGTCCAGAACCCCGGTCGCGACGACGATCGCCCCGGCGGCGCTGCCCCAGATCGCGATCCCGACGAAGCTGACCGCCAGCATGGCGAAGAGCTTGCCGAAGAAAACCGCGTCCATCGGGATGGCCGCCGCCAGGATCTCGATGATCTTGTTGCCCTTTTCCTCCACCAGGTTCGACATGACCATGCCCGCCAGCAGCATCGTGAGCAGGAACAGCAGGGTCAGGCCGGCGGTCGCTGTCGCGGCATTGGCGCTGCGCTTGCTGGCGACCGTGGCCGCTGTCGGCTCGAGCGCGACCGCGGGATAGCCTGCCGCCGCCCCGCCCTGCGCCTCTGCCGCGAGCAGGGCCACGCGGCCGCTCCAGCTCTCGATCCGTTCGGCCGTGCCGGTCAGCCGCGGCGCGGCCAGCGTGCCGCCCAGCACGGCGCCGAAATTGCGCGCGTCGTCGGCGAGGAGCCGCGCGGCGTCGCTCGCCTCGCCAGCCTCCACCACCTCGATCTCGGGCAGGTTCAGCAGCGCGTCCAGCCCGGCATGGGCCGCCGCGAAGGCGCGCCCTTCCGCCGGCGGGAGGGCGACCGCCAGGCGCGGGCTGTCCACGCTGCCCACGGCCTGCGCGCTGAGCGCGCCCGCGGCACCGCTGATGCCGATGAAGAACAGGGGCCCGACGAGAAAGAACAGGAACGCCTTCGACAGCAGGATCGCGGTGAAATCGCGCCGCGCGATCACCCAGGCCGCGCGCCACAGCGGCAGACGCGCCCTTGCGCCGGCGGGGGAAGCGTCGCTCATCGGCCGGCCTCCGCCGTGCTGTCTTCCTCCAGCGCGCGGGCCGCCGCCTCGCCCGCGATATGGACAAACGCATCGTGGAGTCCCGCCCGCTCGATCGAGAGCGAGAGAATGCCCGCCTCCCCCTCGATCAGCGCGCGCAGCAGGGGCTCGATCCCCGTCGCGGGGAGCGAGAAATACCAGAAATCGCCTTCGCGCCTGGCATCGCCCGGCAGGGCGTCGCGCCAGCGCCCCTCGCGCGCGCGCGTCTCCAGCCGGACCTGCGCAGGGATGCGGTCGCGCGCGGCATCGACCGATCCGGCATAGGGCACCTTGCCCCCAGCGATGATGGCGACGCCTTCGCACAACCGCTCCGCATGGGCGATCACGTGGGTCGAGAAGATCACCGTCGTCCCGCGCGCCGCGAGGCCGCGGATCAGCACTTCCAGCTTGCCCTGGTTGATCGCGTCGAGGCCCGAAAACGGCTCGTCGAGGATGACGAGGCCCGGATCGTGGACCAGGGTGCCGAGCAATTGCACCGTCTGGGCCATGCCCTTCGAAAGCTGGCGGATCTGCTTGTCCGCCGCGTGGCCCAGGCCGTGTTCCTCCAGCAAGGCGCGCCCGCGCTCGCGCGCGTCGGCCAGCGCCATGCCGCGCAGGGCGCCCATGAAGGCGATCGCGTCGCAGGCCTTCATCGCCGGGTAGAGCCCGCGTTCTTCGGGCAGGTAGCCGATCAGACCGGCGATATCGTGCGGATCGTCGTGCCCGAACAGCCGCCGCACACCCCGGTCGGGATCGATGATCCCCAGCAGCATCCGCAGCGTCGTCGTCTTGCCTGCGCCGTTGGGGCCGAGCACGCCGTAGATCGCGCCTTCGGGCACGGCCAGGTCCACCCCGTCCACCGCCGTCGTCGCGCCGAAGCGCTTGACCAGCCCGCGCGCCTCGATCGCCAGCGGGTGCGATGGTGCGGTATCGTTGCCCGCGCGGGGCGGATCGCTTAGCGCGGTTTCCATGTTTCGCGCGGTAGCCTCCGCGCCTTGCAGGGAGCAACCCCCGTTCGCATGTCCGGCGACAGAGAAGATGCCACGCTGCGCGACGAGCTGCTTGCCGAGGCGGCGCGGCTGGGCTTCGTCGCGGTGGGCATCGCCCCGGCGGCGGACGACCCGGAGCGGGCGCAGCGGCTGCGCGAATGGATCGCGGCCGGCCACCACGCGACGATGGAATGGATGGAGGACCAGGCCGACGTGCGCCAGGGCCCGCAGGCGATGTGGCCCGAGGCGAAGAGCGTCATCGCCCTGGGCATGAGCTATGCCCCCGCGCACGACCCACTGGCTTTGGAGGGCGACCGGGAACGCGCGCGCATCTCGGTCTATGCCCAGGGGCGCGATTACCACGACACGGTGAAGAAGGCGGCGAAGGCGCTCGCGCGCTGGCTGGTCGAACGCGCGCCGGGCACCGAGCTGAAGGTCTTCGTCGATACCGCGCCGGTGATGGAAAAACCGCTGGGCGAGGCGGCGGGGATCGGCTGGCAGGGCAAGCACACCAACCTGGTCAGCCGCGAGCATGGATCGTGGCTGTTCCTGGCCGCGATCTACACCACGCTGGAGCTGGAGCCGGCGGCGCCCCATCGCGACAATTGCGGATCGTGCCGCGCCTGCCAGGACGCCTGCCCCACCGACGCCTTCCCCGCGCCCTATCGCCTCGATGCGCGCAAGTGCATTTCCTACCTCACGATCGAGCACAAGGGCCCGATACCGCACGCGTTCCGCAAGGCGATCGGCAACCGGATCTACGGCTGCGACGATTGCCTGGCGGTGTGCCCGTGGAACAAGTTCGCCGCCACCGCCGCGCGCAACCGGGCCTTCCTCCCGCGCGCCGAACTCGTCGCGCCGCGCCTCGCCGAACTGCTCGCGCTCGACGATCCCGGCTTCCGGCGGCTCTTTTCCGGCTCCCCGATCAAGCGGATCGGACGCGACCGTTTCGTGCGCAATTGCCTGATCGCGGCGGGCAACAGCGGCAACCGCGCGCTCGAAGGGCCGGTACGCGCACTGCTGGACGATCCCGACCCGGTCGTGGCCGAAGCGGCCCGGTGGGCCCTGGGCGAGCTCAGACCAGCGCCTTGAGCGATATCTCCGGGTCGGCGAGCGCCTCGCGGTCCGGGCGCGCACCGGCCTCCACCAGCTTGCGCCCCTGGGCATAGTCCTTGGTCGCATTGACGCAATCGAGCGCGATCACCCGCCCTTCGCTGAGGTAGACGACCGAGAACTTGCGCGCATCGGGGTCGCCGCGCAGCACCGTCTCGTCGTGGTCGAGCGAGAGGCCCACGGTCTGCAGGCGCAGGTCGTACTGGTTCGACCAGAACCAGGGCACGGCGTTGTAGGGCCGCGCCTCGCCGCAGATGGACCGGGCCGCGACATTGGCCATGTCGTTCGCGTTCTGCACCGATTCCAGCCGGATCACCGCGCCGCCGGCATAGGGATTGGCATGGGCCGCGCAATCGCCGATGGCATAGACGTCGTCGAGCGAAGTGCGGCAGAACTCGTCCACGTCGACCCCGTTCGCCCCGGCGGCCCCGGCCGCGATCAGCGGGCCGACCGAAGGGACGATCCCGATGCCCACGACCACGAGGTCCGCCGGGATGGTCTCGCCCCCGTTCAGGGCGACGCCGGTGACCTTGTCCTCCCCCACGATCCGCTCGACCGCGGCCTCCAGCCGGACGTCCACGCCCTGCCGGCGATGCTCGGCCTCGTAGAAGCGCGAGAGTTCTTCCCCCGCCACCCGGGCCAGCACGCGGGGCAGCGCCTCCAGCAAGGTGACCTCGCAGCCGACCTTGCGCAGGACCGCCGCCGCCTCCAGCCCGATATAGCCGCCGCCGATCACCACCGCGCGGCGCGCGCCGGCCTCCAGCTCGGCCATCATCCGGTCGACGTCACCCCGGTTGCGAACCGAGTGCACGCCCGGCAGGTCGGCACCCGGGCGATCCAGCCGCCGCGGATCGCCTCCGGCGGCCCAGACCAGCTTGCCGTAAGCCATGCGGCTTTCGTCGGACAGGACGACTTCGCGGGCCTGCGGGTCGATCGCGACCACCGAAGTCTCCAACCGCAGGGCCACGTCCTTGTCGGCCCAGAACTGCGGCGGGCGGATATAGATCCGCTCGAACGGCTTTTCGCCGGCAAGGTATTCCTTCGACAGCGGCGGCCGTTCGTACGGCGGCTCGCTGTCGCGGCCGATCATCGCGATCGATCCGGCAAACCCGTTCTGGCGCAAGGCGATGGCGGCCTGTGCGCCGCCATGCCCCGTGCCGACGATAACTATATCGGCGCTCTGCATCCCGCCGGGTTTGGACAAATCCGGCGCCGGGTCAAGCCCGCCGGCCGGCCCCGCCCGTCAGCGCCCGAGCAGGTTGCGCGCCTGGCTGGCGATCTGCGCCAGCATCGCGGGGGCCACCGGCGAATGTGCCTGCGCCCGCCCGATCATCGCGCGGAATTGCCGGATCGCGGTCTCGTTCTCCTCCGCCCACGCGGCGACCGCCCCGGCCGGGTCGGACCTGGCATCCTTGCGCCGCGAGAGCCGCCGCAGGAAATCGAGCCGCATCTGCTGGAAATCGCGGGCAAGCCCGGCCACCAGCAGGCGCTCCCACACGTCGGACGGGTCCATCAGCGCGGCGGTGCCCTGCGCCCAGTCGAGCCCCAGCCGGGCCCCGAGATCGGTGAAGGCGCAAGTGAGGTTCCGCGCCCCGATCTCGGCATCGCGGGCGAGGCGGGCGAGGCCGACCGCGCCGTCCATGTCGAACAGGTGGGCGACATCGGCGGCAATGTCGGCCGGCGCGCCCATCTCGGCAAAGGCGGCGCGCATCTTGGCCGATTGCTGGCGCGATTCGGCCGCCAGCAGCCCCTCGGTGTCCGACGCCAGTTCGCCCACGCCGCGCGACAGTTCCTCGACGATGCGCGAGGGGCCCGCGCGGCCGACGCCGGCGCGCAGGAGGTCGGCCATCTGGCTGCGCATCGCGGTCGCGACCCGGTCGAACAGCATGATCCGCGCCGATTCGGGCATGGCGGCCCGGTCGAGCCGGTCCCACAGCGCCTCGATCCCGAACAGCTTCTCCGCGGCGACGAAAGCCGCGGCGACCTGCGCCAGCTCGACCCCTTCCTCTTCCGCCAGTTCGAACGGGTTGACGAGGCCGAGGCGGTTCACGATCCGGTTCGCAAGGCTGGTCGCGATGATCTCGCGGCGGAGCCGGTGATCGAGGATGTGCGCCTTGAACTTCGCCCGCATCGGCGCGGGGAAATACCCGAACAGGTCGGGCTCCAGCGCCGGCTCGTCGGGCAGGGGCGACTGCTCGATCGCGTCCTGCAGGACCAGCTTGGTGGAAGACAGGAGCACCGCCAGCTCGGGCCGGGCCAGGCCCGCGCCGTCGCTCGCCCGGCGCGCCAGGGCTTCGCCGTCGGCCAGCCCCTCGGTCCGCCGGTCGAGGTATCCGCGATCTTCCAGCGTCTCGATCAGGCGCAGCTGCGAGGCGGTGGCCTTCGCGCCGCCCAGCTCGGCGATCGAGAGTGCCAGGGCCTGGAGCCGGTTGTCTTCCAGCACCAGTTCCGCGACCTCGTCGGTCATCTCGGTCAGCAGCTTGTTGCGCCGCGGTTCCGACAGGCGGCCGGCCCGGCGGGCGCCGGCCAGCGCGATCTTGATGTTCACCTCGTTGTCCGAACAGTCGACCCCGGCCGAGTTGTCGATGAAATCGGTGTTGATCCGCCCGCCGCGCAGCGCGAACTCGATCCGCCCGGCCTGGGTCACGCCCAAGTTGGCGCCTTCGCCGATCACCCGCGCCCGCAGGTCCGCGGCATCGACGCGCAGGACATCGTTCGCCGGGTCGCCGACCTGGACGTTGTTCTCCGAACGGCTCTTTACATAAGTGCCGATGCCGCCGAACCAGATCAGGTCCACTTGCGCTTTCAGGATCGCGGAAATCAGCGCCTCGGGCTCCAGCTCCCTTGCATCGACCCCCAGCAGGCGGCGCATCGGGGCGGAGATCGGGATCCGCTTGGTCGTGCGCGACCAGACCCCGCCGCCCTTGGAGATCAGCGCCTTGTCATAGTCTTCCCAGCTCGAGGCCGGGAGGTCGAACAGGCGCTTGCGTTCCTGCCAGCTTTTCGCCGGATCGGGATCGGGGTCGATGAAGATGTGGCGATGGTCGAAGGCGGCGACCAGCTTGATCGCCTTCGACAGCAGCATGCCGTTGCCGAAGACGTCGCCCGACATGTCGCCGCAGCCGGCCACGCGCACCGGCTCGCTCTGCACGTCGATCCCCATTTCGAGGAAGTGCCGCTGGACCGAGACCCAGGCGCCGCGGGCGGTAATGCCCATGGCCTTGTGATCGTAGCCGTTGGACCCGCCGCTGGCGAAGGCGTCGCCGAGCCAGAAATCGCGTTTCTCGGCGATCGCGTTGGCGACGTCGGAAAAGCGCGCCGTGCCCTTGTCGGCCGCGACCACGAAATAGGGATCTTCCCCGTCGCGGATCACCACCCGCGGCGGGTGGACGACCTTGTCGCCTTCGAGGTTGTCGGTCACCGACAGCAGGGTGCGGATGAAGATCTCGTAGCTCGCCTGCCCTTCGGCGGCCCAGGCGGTGCGGTCCTTGTCCGGGGCGGGCAATTGCTTGGGATAGAACCCGCCTTTCGCGCCGGTCGGCACGATCACCGCGTTCTTGACCCGCTGGGCCTTCATCAGGCCGAGGATCTCGGTCCTGAAGTCGTCCCGCCGGTCGGACCAGCGCAGGCCCCCGCGCGCGACCGGGCCGGCGCGCAGGTGAATGCCCTCGACCCGCCGCGAATAGACGAAGATCTCGCGCCAGGGGATCGGCCGCGGCAGGTTGGGCACGAGCTGCGAATCGATCTTGAAGGCCAGCGCCTCCTGCCCGGCCGGGGCAAAGGCGTTGGTCCGCAAAATCGCGCCGATGACGGCGTGATAGAGGCGCAGCAGCCTGTCGTCGTTGATCGCCGCGACCCGGGCGAGGCCCTGCTTGATCGCCGCCTCGCACTCGCGCGTGGCCGCTTCCCGGTCGCCCTCGAAATCGGGATCGTGGCGGGCGGCGAACAGGCGCACCAGCGCGCGGGTGACGCCGGGCGCGCGGTCGAGCGCATCGACGACGGTATAGATCGTGAAGCTGACCCCCGCCTGCCGCAGGTAGCGATAGAACGCGCGCAGCCAGTTCGCCTCGTCCGCGCTCAGGGCGGCGCCGATCACCAGCCGGTTGAACGGGTCGTCCTCCGCCCAGCCGTTGAGGACCGCGGCAATCGCCTGCTCGATCGCGTCGGCCCGCTCCAGCAGCGGGTCGATCGCATCGCCTTCGGGCAGGGCGAGCGTGAAATCGTGGACCGTGCCCAGCCGTCCGTCCTCGAGCGGGGTCGGGATCTCGGCCAGGACGCGGAAACCGAAGTTCTCCAGCGCCGGCACGGCGTCGGAAAGCGGCAGGGCGCCTTCGTGCTCGTAGATCTTGAGCCGCAGTTCGGCCGCGCCGTCGCGCTCGAACGCATAGAGCCGCGCATCGCGCTGCAGGGCGGCCTCGCCCGGGGTTTCCGATTCGAGCGCCGAGAGATGGCGCATCCGGGCAATGTCGCGCGCGGCCTCGGCCGGGCCGTAGTCCGCGCGATAGGCGGCGGGAAAAGCCTCGGCGAACCGGGTCGCGATGGCGGCCGCGCGGCCGGCTTCCATCTGTTCGGCCAGTTCGCCCTCGACCGCCTCGGCCCAGCCGCGCAGCATCTTCTGCAACCGCACTTCCAGCTCCGCCTCGGGCGTGGCGACCTGGCCGCCGCGCAAGTCGAGCACGAAGCGCAGCATGGCGAGGTTGCCGCCTTCGACCTGCAGGCTCCAGTCGAGCATCGTCGCCCCGGCGCCCTGCTCCAGCAGGTCCACGATCTGGTGGCGCACCTGGGTCGAGAGCATGTCGCGCGGCATCCACACGAAGGCGAAGAGGTGCCGGGCGAGCGGCGCCTCGACCAGCGCGAGGCGCGGGCGCGGGCGATCGACCAGGCTCATCATCGCGGTCGCCACCCGCTCGATATCCTCGTCCGAAAAGCCGATCACGAGATCGTGCGGCAGCGCGGTCAGCGCATGGACCAGCGCCTTGCCCGCATGGCCGCCGGCGTCGAACTCGAATTTCTCCATCAGGCTGGAAACCCGCGCGCGCAGGCGCGGCACCTGGGTGGGGGTGGCCGCGAGGGCCGCGCTCGTCCACACGCCGGCATGGATCGACAGCGCGGTGACCTTCCCGCCCTCGCGGATCGGGGCGATGAACAGGTCGAGCGGGACCCGGCGATGGACGTTGGAAAGGCGGTTGGCCTTGATGATCAGCAGTTCGCGCCCTTCCTCGGCCGCGCCGAACCAGTCGAACGCGCGTTCGTAGGACGCGTCGGCCAGGATCTGGCGCGCGCTCTTGCGGCAGATCCCCAGGAGATCGGAATGGCTGCCGTCGCGGTGGCGGCGCAAGTGGCCGAGCTGCGTCAGCATCCCGCCTTCGAGCCAGCGCAGCAGCTCCGCCCCTTCGGCATCGTCGATTCGCGCGGCGTCGGCGCGCATCGCCTCGCGCATTTTCGGCCAGTCGGCCACGGCGGCATGAACGTCGGCCAGGGTCGTGCGCAGTTCGCGCTCCAGCCCCCGCCGCTGGCGCGCGTCGATCCGCACAGTCTCGACGTAGACCATCGATTCGCGCCGCGTGTCCTCGCCCCGCTGGGAAGCGATCTCGCGCAGCGTGCCGTCCGCGTCGCGGCGGGTATGGATCACCGGGTGGACCAGCCGGTCGATCGCCAGCCCCTGCGCCGCGATCGTCGCCGCGATCGAATCGACCAGGAACGGCATGTCGTCGTTGATCAGCGCGATGCGCATAAAGCGCCGCTCGTCGGTGGCGGAAGCGAGCGCGATCGCCGCTTCGCCCGGTTCGCGCCGGGTCGCCGCCTCGAGCATGAAACCGGCCGCGTCGCGCACCTTCTCGGTCGCGAAAGGCGTGTCGCCGGGCAGGAGCGAATCGCAGATCCGGTCGGTCAGCGCGCCGACGAGAGAGGAGGGAACGGCCTGTTCGCGTTGAGACTTGCCGGAAGGCGCAGCTGCTCGGGAACCCATCGAAATCGCTCCATCGGGCGCTCGAACGCCCGCCCAAAGACGCCGACGACGCGGCAATAATATTGCGCGCCTACGCCCAAGTCGTTCGCGCTGCAAGCCACGTTTCCGGCCCGCCTTTCCGCTACGGCGGGGGCGGGCGAAAACCCGCCCGGCCGGCCGCCGGGGGGCCGGCTCAGGCCAGGGCCTCGGCCACCAGTTCGAGCGTCCGGGCCCGCGCTTCGGGGGCATATGTCGCGCCCGAGAGCATGATCTCGTCCGCCCCCGTGCGCGCGACGAAGGCCTCTATCCGGTCCTTCACTTGCGCCGGGGTCCCGATGGCCGAGGCTTCGCCGATGTGGTCGAGGATCGCGCGCGCCTGCGGCGGCAGGGAGTCGCGATAGCCGGGAACCGGCGGCGGCAGGCGCCCCGGGTTGCCGGTGCGCAGCCGGACGAAGCTCTGCGCCTGCGACGAGGCGATCAGCTCCGCCTCTTCCTCGCTCGGCGCCGCGAACACCGTCATCGCCGCCATGACATGCGGCCGGCCGAGGTGTTCCGAAGGCTGGAAGTCGCGGCGATAGAGCGCCAGGGCGGCGTCGAGGTGGGTCGGCGCGAAATGGCTGGCGAAGGCATAGGGCAGGCCCAGCCGCGCCGCGAGCTGCGCGCCG
Source organism: Pelagerythrobacter marinus (assembly GCF_034375205.1). Lineage (NCBI taxonomy): Bacteria > Pseudomonadati > Pseudomonadota > Alphaproteobacteria > Sphingomonadales > Erythrobacteraceae > Pelagerythrobacter > Pelagerythrobacter marinus. Next base: position 2,989,603 of record NZ_CP139719.1, read on the forward strand.
AAGAGGCTGGAGCCGAGCATCCACATTTCCACTTGCGCGCCGTGGCCCGGCGTCGGCCGGACCGCCAGGTCCGGATCGCCCGACAGCATCGCGCGCAGCTCGGCCACGTCCTGCGGGAAGAGCTCGGCGGCGCGGTGAAGGTCCTTGCGCAAGGCGCGCTGCAGTTCGGGCCCGGCGCCGGGGGCACGGCCGAGGCCGAGATCGATGCGCCCGGGGAAAAGCGCGGCGAGCGTGCCGAACTGCTCGGCGATCACGAAGGGGTTGTGGTTGGGCAGCATGATCCCGCCCGCGCCGATGCGAATGGTCGAGGTCGCCTGGCCGACATGGCCGATCACGACCGCGGTCGCGGCCCCGCCGATCCCCTCCATCGCGTGGTGTTCGGCGATCCAGAAACGCTTGTAACCGGCAGCCTCCGCCGTGCGGGCGAGCGCGGCGCTGGCGGCATAGGCTTCTTCCAGCGTGCCGCCTTCGCGCACCGGGACGAGATCGAGAACGGAAAGGTCGGTCATGCAGGCTCCAGTCGGTCGATATAGGCCTGTGCGCGCGCGGCGGCCGGGTTGTCGGGTGCCATTTCGATTACCGAGAGCCAGCTGCGCCGCGCGGCCTCGTCGCGGCCGGCCATGGCGGCGATGACGCCCGCTTCCAGCCCCACTGCCGGATCGCGGGGCGCCAGTTCGGCCGCGCGTTCGATCCGCGCCTGGGCCTCGGCCAGGTCGCCGGTGCGGCGCGAGAGGGTCGCCGAAAGCAACCAGGCCTGGGCATTGTCGGGCAGGGCGGCGCGCGCCGCCGCCAGGGCCTGTGCCGCCTCGTCCGCCCGGTCGAGCGCGACGAGCGCGATCGCCCGGTCGAGCGCGATCTGCCCGGCAATCGTTCCTTCCCCGGCCGCGTGCGCATCCTCGCGCGCGGCATCGAGCAGCGCGAGCGCGCCGGCGGGATCGCCTTCGCCCAGCAGGGCGCCCCCGGCGAGCGCGCCGCGCAGGGCCCGCAGGCGCAAGTCGCCTTCCGGGGTCGCGTCGCGCGCGGCCAGGAACGTCTCGGCCGAAGCGGCCCCCTGCCCCAGCTGCGCCTGGGCGACGCCGAGGCACTGGCCCGCGTCGCCCCGCTGCGCTCCGCGCGCGCTTTCCAGCCAGGCCTCCGCCTCCTCCACCGCGCCGCCGGGGTCGCGGCGGGTGCGGGCAAGGCACTGGGCCAGCCTGCCGGGCGCCACGGCATCTTCCGCGGCCGCGGCCCGCCGCGCGCGGTCGGCGCGCTGCTGCTCCATCTCCGGCGGAAGCGCGGGAATCGGCTCGGACGTCGGCGCGGGGCCGACCTGGAGCATGAGGGCAAGAAGCAGGGTCATCGGGGCAGGCTCCTGATCGTTTGCTGCCTGCTATGGGATGGGGAGCGCGGCCAGCGTCCGCAACAGCAGGGCGATATCCTGTTCGCGCGAGAGGCGATGATCGCCGTCTTTCACGAAAGTCACCTGTACGTCGTCCGAACGCAGGGCAGCGGCGGTGCGCAGGCTGGTCTCCCACGGGACGTCGGGATCGGCCTGGCCATGCAGCAGGCGCACCGGGCAATCGATCGCGATCTCGCGCGACAGCAGGCGCTGGCGCTGCGCGTCCTGCCAGAAACCCGGGTGGGTCGGGGTCGGCTCGGGCCCGTAGGGATTGTCTTCGAACACCGTGTGCCCGGCCGCCAGCCGGGCCTTCTGATCATCGTCGTACCCCCAGTCGGAGAAATCCGGCGCGGCCGCGATCCCGACCATTCCGGCCAGCCGGCTGCCGAGCGCCTCGCCGGCCAGCAGCATCAGCCATCCGCCCATCGAGGAGCCGATCAGGACGACGGCGCCCGCGACCTGCGCCTCGACCAGCGACAGCACTTCCTCGCGCCAGCGCGACAGCGTGCCCTGGGCAAAATCGCCCGTGCTGCGCCCGCATCCGGAATAATCGAGCAGGAGGCACGGCCGCCCCCGGGCCACGGCCCAGCCATGGATCGCCGTGGCCTTTCCTCCGGCCATGTCGGACATGTAGCCGGGCAGGAAAACCAGCGTCGGCCGCGCCGCGCCCTCGCCCTCGCCCGGGTGGTAACGGAAGGCGATACGGCGGCCGTCGCCCGGTTCGTGGAAATCGATTTCGTCGGTCATGCCCCGGCCATGCCCGCCGGGCGGGGCCCAAGGCAACCCGCGTCAGTAGAGCGGCGGCGCGTATTCGAAGTACGACGGCTCCTCCGTCCGCCCGTTGCACCCGGCAACCAGCAGGCAGGCGAGCAGCAGTGCAGCGACGTGCTTCATGGCTCCCTCTCAGTCGGGGATGAATATATCCTCGATCGGCATTTCGAACAATGCCGCAATACGGAAGGCCAGCGGGAGGGAGGGATCGTAACGTCCCGTCTCGATCGCGTTGACGCTCTGGCGCGAAACTTCCAGCCGCCGCGCCAGGTCCTGCTGGCTCCAGTCGCGTTCGGCGCGAAGCACCTTGAGGCGGTTCTTCACTCTTCGCCACCCGCGCGATCGCGCCAGGCCATCCAGCCCTGCGACAGGCCCATGCCGATCGCCCAGACCGGGAAGGTCCACCAGGCCCAGATATGCGGAACCACGCCGAAAGTCTCCAGGAACCCCCAGAAACTGCCCAGCGCGAGCACGACGCCCAGCCCGAACAGCGAAGCGAGCGTCGCACGGTGACGCAGGAACTCGTCGTCCTCCTCAACAAGATAGCGCCCCATCGCCCAGATCATGGCGAAAACCGGCAGCACCGGCAGCAATGCGATGGCGAAGGCTTCCGGACCGTTCAGCCCCATCCGCTCGTGCAGCATCACAGCCAGGCCCATTCCCAGGACATAGCCGAACGTCGCACCCATGAAGCGCCGGGTGTAGCGCAGGACGGCGGGGCTGAGATGTCCGGTTTCGCGTTGGTGCGCCAGTCCGGCGCGAACGAGAGGGATCATCTGCAACATGGCCAGAGCGAGCAGGATGAAGCCGGTCGGTTCATTGATCGCCCCGCTCAAGCGCAGACCTGCGATCACGGCGAAAGATGCAACCATCAGGCCGCCCCACAGCCAGCGGGCGCGACCGGCCGGCGGTCGGCCGGAAACGGAATGATCGGATGTCACTGGTCGATCCCCTTCGCAGGCCGGCAGTGCATTCCCGAGAGCGTAGCCATGAACGGCAGCGTCAGGATCGCAGCGATCGTCGCCCAGTCGGGCAGCACATCAGCGATGTTGAGCAGCGCCACGGTGACAACGGCAATCGCCCAGAGAAAGGGCCGGATAGAGGGCATAAGGTCAAGCTCCCTTGATTCGATGTAAAGGAACATGGACACACCAACAGTCTATGTCAAAGACACTGGACATTTTGACGCGCTGGCTTGTCGTGCCTCCTGCCTTGATCCGCCACCCGCCACCGGCTATCGCGCCTGGCATGAACGCGACACGCTTCTTCGCGGCGACTACCACCACTACCCGGCCCCGCCGGGTGCGGTCGGTCGCGCGCTGACGCGATCCGCCGCCGCCCGGTTTCGGGTGGTGCGGCGTTCCTCCCCGAAATCGCCAATCAGCCAACGCCGCTCTTCAAGCGCGCGCGCGCCTGTGCCATGGCACCTGCGACCGGTGCCGACGGGGGCGCCGCACGCGAAAAACGGTAACGGGAAACGATGACGGAACTGCTCAAGATCAGCCTGCCCGACGGATCGGTGCGCGAGGTCGAGCCGGGGACGACCCCGGCCGACGTCGCCGCCGCGATCGGCCCGGGCCTGGCCAAGGCCGCGCTGGCGGCGCGGGTCGATCACGGCACGGGGGGCGAGGTGCGCGACCTCAACCGCCCGTTCGAGGGCGATGCCGAGCTGGCGCTGATCACCGCGCGCGACGAGGACGAGGCGCTGGAGCTGGTCCGCCACGATTACGCCCACGTCCTGGCGGAGGCGGTCCAGGCCCTGTGGCCGGGCACGCAGATCACGTTCGGCCCGGCGACCGATGACGGGTTCTATTACGACGTGAAGGCCCCCGACAGCCGCGATCCGTTCTCGATGGACGACCTGCCGGCGATCGAGGAGAAGATGCGCGAGATCATCAGGGCCGACAAGCCGCTGGTGCGCGAGGTCTGGAGCCGCGAGCAGCTGATCGCCAAGTGGGAGGCCGAGGGCGAGACGTTCAAGGCCGAATGGGCGAAGGAACTGCCGGAAGACGAGGAACTGACCGTCTACTGGTCGGGCGAGCCGGGCAGCGAGGGCGCCTGGCTCGACATGTGCCGCGGGCCGCACCTTGCCAGCACCGGCAAGCTCGACCCCCAGGCGTTCAAGCTGATGCGGGTGGCCGGAGCCTACTGGCGCGGCGACCAGAAGAACGCGCAGCTCACGCGGATCTACGGCACCGGCTGGCTCAACAAGAAGCAGCTCAACGCCCACCTGACCCGGCTGGAGGAAGCCGCCAAGCGCGACCACCGCAAGCTGGGCCGCGAGATGGACCTGTTCCACCTGCAGGAAGAGGCTCACGGCAGCGTGTTCTGGCACCCGCAGGGCTATCGCATCTGGCGCGCGCTCGAATCCTACATGCGCCGGGCGATCGACGATGCCGGCTATCGCGAGATCAAGACGCCGCAGGTGATGGACGCGCGCCAGTGGGAACAGTCCGGCCACTGGGGCAAGTATCGCGAGAACATGTTCGTGATCCCGGACGAGGTTCCCAATGTCGAGGACGAGGGGCCACTGGTGTCCGACGCGGCCGAATGGATGGCGCTCAAGCCGATGAACTGCCCGGCCCACGTGCTCGTCTTCAAGCAGGGCATTACCAGCTATCGCGACCTGCCGCTGCGCCTCTACGAGAACGGCTGCTGCCATCGCAACGAGCCGCACGGGGCGCTGCACGGCCTGATGCGGGTGCGCCAGTTCACGCAGGACGATGCCCACATCTTCTGCACCGAGGGCCAGATCGTCGACGAAGTGCGCAAGTTCTGCGAACTGGCCGACCGGATCTACAAGGATTTCGGCTTCACCTACGAGATCAAGCTCGCCCTGCGGCCCGAGCAGCGTTTCGGCAGCGACGCCGACTGGGACAAGGCGGAAGCGGAACTGCGCCAGGCGGTGATCGATGCCGGCATGGCGACCGCGGAATACGGGTGGGAGGAACTGCCCGGCGAAGGCGCGTTCTACGCCCCCAAGCTGGAATGGCACCTGACCGACGCGATCGGCCGCACCTGGCAGGTCGGCACGATCCAGTCCGACCGCGTCCTGCCCGAACGGCTCGACGCGACCTATGTCGGCGAAGACGGCGAGAAGCATCGCCCCGTCATGCTGCACCGGGCGATCTTCGGCTCCTACGAACGCTTCATCGGCATCCTGATCGAGCATTACGCCGGTCGCCTGCCGGTCTGGCTCGCCCCGACGCAGGCCGTCGTCGCGACGATCGTTTCGGATGCAGACGGTTATGCGGGGGAGGTGTTGCAGAAGCTGGCCGAGGCCGGGATCCGGGCAGAAAGCGACCTGAGGAACGAGAAGATCAACTACAAGGTGCGCGAACACTCGCTGGCCAAGGTCCCGCACCTGCTGGTCGTGGGCAAGCGCGAGGCGGAGGAAGGCACGGTCGCCGTGCGCACCCTGGGCCAGCAGCAGCAGAAGGTCGTGCCGCTGGACGAAGCGATCGCGATGCTGGCGGAGGAAGCCACACCGCCCGATCTACGATGAAGATACGCCAGGGATCGCCGGCGGACGTTCCGCGTGCGCTCGAAATCTGGCGCGCGGCGGTCGACGCAACGCATGGCTTTCTGACGCCCGGAGATCGAACCGAGATCGATCGCATGGTGGCCGAGCAGTTTCTGCCCCAGGCCGGGCTGTGGCTGGTCGAGAGCGGCACCGGAAAGGTGGTCGGCTTCCTGGTGATGGACGGTGACGAGATCGATGCGCTGTTCGTCGATCCCGCTGTGCATGGGCAGGGCTACGGCACGGCCCTGATCCAGCATGCGCTCACGCTCTCTCCGCATGCGACGGTGGAGGCGAGCGAGCAGGCCAGCAATGCTCTGCCCTTTTACGAAGCGCGGGGTTTCGTGCGGATCGGGCGGTCGGAAACCGATCCGCAAGGCCGGCCGTATCCCCTGGTGCGATTGCGTTATGACGGGGCCGGCAGTCGCAAGGCCCGCGCCGGGCATTGATCGCCGACTTCACCCCGTTCCAGATCATCGTGGCGCTGGCCGGCGGGCTTGGCGCAGCGTTCGTACGCGGGCTGGCCGGGTTCGGCATGGCAATCCTGCTGGTGCCGGTGCTGGCGCTCGCGCTTATGCCCATAGAGGCTGTGCTGGTGACCCACACGCTCTCGCTGCTCCTCGGCCTTAGCGAGTTCAGACGTCTGCGGCAGCACGCCGAACGCTCCGCCTGGATCATTTCGGGCCTTGTCCTTCTGGCGACGTTGCCGGGGCTGGCGGTGCTGTCTGTCACGCCGGCGCCACTCGCGCGGTTCCTGATCGCCCTGGTCGCACTCTCCGCTTTCGCGGCCATCCTGCTTCCGTCACGCCCCGCCCATCTTCCAGGCAAGGCGACAACCGGGCTGACGGGGCTTTCGAGCGGGTTCCTCACCGGCTTTGCGGGAATGCCGGGGCCGCCTGTCGTGCCGTACTACATCGGGCGCGCGATTCCGCGGGCGACCGCCAAGGCATCGATGATCCTGATTTTCACATTCGCCTCGGCGGCCGGGCTCGCTTCGGGCGCGCTTCTCGGAGAGCTGCACTGGCGTCAACTCGGGCTCGGGCTGCTGCTTCTGCCGGTGGTGCTGCTCGGAAACTGGCTGGGGAGCCTTGCATTCGGCCGGATCGGCGAAACCGCGTGGCGGATCTTCGCGGCGGTGGTGCTGGCAGCAGCGGCGATCGCCGCGCTGGTCAAGCTCCTATAGCGGCAGCGCGGGGGCCAGCGGCCCTGCGGCGATCAGCGCACCCGCGCAGGCGCATACCAGCGCGGTGCGAAGCCATGCGACGGCCCGCGGTTCGGGCGCGGGGGCAAGGGCGCGTTGCAGGTCCATGCCGCCCGCTATGCGCCGAGGTGGCTAACGAAGGGTTAAGCGCGCGGGCCCAGGGCCGGCATCTGCTGGCTGGCGCAGTGGAACCCGCCGCCGCCGGCCAGGACCGCGTCGGCGGGAAGGCCGATCGTCGCCCGATCGGGGAATAGCGAGGCGATGGCCGCGACCCCGTCCTCGTCGTGGATCGAGCCGAACGTCGGCACGACCACCAGGTTCGTCGTGATCGCGAAGTTGGCGTAGCTTGCCGGCTCGACGATATCGCCCCGCGTCACCAGGCCGGGGGACGGGATCTCGCACACGTCCACCCCGAACGCCTCGGCCCGGTCCCGCGCATCGGCATAGATCGCGGCATTGGAATCGTCCGGCCCGGTCGCGCGCGGCAGGGCCAGCCGGCCGGGGCCGACGAAGCGGGCGAGGTTGTCGACGTGCCCGTCGGTATGGTCGTTGACCAGCCCGTCGCCCAGCCACAGCACGCGGGTGAAGCCGAGGTCGCGCGCCAGCCGCGCCTCGATCTCCGCCCGCGAGAGAGCGGGGTTGCGATTGGGGTTGAGCAGGCACTGCTCGGTCGTCACGACCAGGCCGGTCCCGTCCCCGTCGATCGCCCCGCCTTCGAGGATCCAGTCCGACACGGCGAGCGGCAGGCCGGCATCGCGCGCCAGATCCGCCCCGATCTCGCGGTCGCCGGGCATCTCGTACTTGCCGCCCCAGCCGTTGAAAGCGCAGCGCAGGGCAGAGCCGTCGTCGCGGACCAGCGGGCCGGTGTCGCGCAGCCAGATGTCGCCGAAGGTGCGCCGTTCCAGCCGGACGCCGGCGGAGACGAGCGACCGCGCGCGCGCCTCGTTCGCGGCATCGCGCACCAGCAGCCGCACGTCCTGCCCGCTTTCGGCCACGGCATTGGCGAAAGCGGCCACCTGCTCCTGCGCCCGTTCCAGATAGCCGGGCCATTCGTCGGCATCGTGCGGGAAGCCGATCCACAGCCACGCCTGCGGCGCCCATTCGGGCGGCATCGTCGGCATCTGCCGGACTCCTGCGATCAACGGCCGGGCGTCAACACCCGCCCTCCGCGGCGCAGGATTCGTCGCGGGTGCGGCGGAACTCGTCGCCTTCGCGCCAGTTCGGCCAGGCGGTGGACATCGCCAGCATCCGGCCGAGCCGGTAATAGAGGCGCAGGTCCTGGGCGACGCCCGACCAGTCCCAGTTCTCGTCGAACTCGTCGCCGACCGCGTGATAGGCGGTTTCGCGATAGCGGTCTTCATAGGCCTTGCCGGCTTCGGTGCCGCCTTCGACCAGGTCCTGCCCGCCATCGACGTAGAGCATCGGCAGCCCGCGCTTGGCCATCGAGAAGTGGTCGGAACGATAGTAATAGCCCGCCTCGGGCGAGGGGTTGGGCGTACCCACGCGGCCTTCGGCTTCCAGCGCGGCGGCAAGGAAATCGTCGAGCTGCGACTTGCCCGGGCCGACGACGGTCACGTCGTTGGCCGGCCCGGCGAGCGAGAGCGCATCCATGTTGACCCCGCCTACCGTCCGTTCGAACGGGAAGACCGGGTTCGCGCCGTAGTATTCGGAGCCCAGCAGCCCCTGTTCCTCCGCCGTCACGGCGAGGAACACCAGCGTCCGGTCGGGCGCCCCGGCCTTGGCGTGGGCTTCGGCCAGCGCGATCAGCGCCGCCGTGCCGGTGGCGTTGTCGATCGCGCCGTTGCAGATCTCGTCCTCCTCCCCGGGCGCACACCGGCCGAGGTGGTCCCAGTGCGCGGTGTGAAGCACGTATTCATCAGGGCGCTCGGCCCCGGGAAGGATGCCGACCACGTTCTTCGAGGAGAAACTGCGGGTGTCGTTCGCGAACGATGTCGAGACCGTGGCCCCGAGCGGCACGGGCTCGAACCCCTTTTGCTTCGCCGCGGCCGACAGGTCGGCCAGGCTGTGCCCCGTGGCATCGAGGATCCGTTCGGCCACTGCCTTCTGGACCCAGCCGTTCATCACCGTCTGGTCTGCCCCGCCGTCCTCACGCTGGGCATAGGCCTGCGGGCCGGACCACGAGTTGCGCACCGTCGTCCACCCGTAAGAGGCGGGATAGGTGTCGTGAACGATGATCGCGCCGGTCGCGCCTTGGCGCGCGGCCTCCTCGTACTTGTAGGTCCAGCGGCCGTAGTACGTCATCGCCTTGCCGTTGAACGGCCCGTCGAGCGTCTCGGCCTCGTAATCGGGGTCGTTGACCAGGATGACCGCGGTCTTGCCGGTCATGTCCACGCCCTCGTAATCGTTCCAGCCTTTCTCCGGCGCGTTGATGCCGTAGCCGACGAAGACGAGTTCGCTGTCTTCCACCGTGGTCCGCGGCGTTTCGCGGTAGGACACGCCGACCCAGTCGTCGGCATAGTCGAACGTCATCGTCTGTTCGCCGGCCTCGACCGTCAGCGGCGCGAAGTCGCGGCCGGTGATCTCCACCAGCGGCACGTCCTGGAACCAACTGCCGTCGTTGCCCGGCTGCAGGCCGGCCTGCTCGAACTGCTCGACCAGGTAGGCGAGCGTCTTCTCCTCGCCCGCCGTGCCGGGCAGGCGGCCCTCGAACTCGTCGGACGAGAGGACCCGCGTCGCCTCGCGGATCGTGTCGACCGGGATTTCGGGCACTTCGACCTCGGGGATGTCGAGCGCGGCATCGGCCTGCGATTCTTCCATGGCGGCATTGCAGGCGGCGACCGACAGCGCCGCGGTGGCGGCGAGGACGTGGCGGATCATGGCAACTCTCTCTCAAGGTTCTGCGATGGGCCCTGCTTGGCAGGTCGCGCGCGCGCCCGCAAGCCGTGCGGCAAGCCGCTTGTGCCGATCGCGGCGAGTGGGCAGGGAGCGTGCATGGACTTCGACTGGCCAGACGCGATCGCCCGCGCCCGCGCCCATGCGCCGTTCCTCGCGCGCGCGCTCGACCGCCAGCCGGACTTGGAATCCCTCCTGCGCGAGGGGCAGGGGGAGGACGCGCTCGCCTGGGCGCGCGCCGCGGGCGACGGGGCGCCGGGCTGCGAGGCGGCGCTGCGGCGCGAGCGGCTCGCGCTGGCGACGGCGCTGGCGATCGGCGATCTCGCCGGCGCCTTCCCGCTGGCGCGCGTGATGGCCGAGCTGTCCGACCTGGCCGACCGCGCGCTCGACGACGCGATCCGCGAGGCCATCGGCCGCCGCGTGGACGGGGCCGCCAGCGACGGGTTCGCCGCGCTGGCGCTGGGCAAGCACGGCGCGGGCGAGCTGAACTACAGCTCCGACATCGATCCGATCCTGCTCTACGATCCCGAAACGCTGCCGCGCCGTGCGCGCGACGAGCCGGGCGAAGCGGCCCAGCGCTATGCCCGCGACGTGGTTCAGCTGCTCTCGGCCAACACGGCCGAAGGTTACGTTTTCCGGGTGGACCTGCGGCTGCGCCCGGCGTCGGAGGTCAGCCCGCTCGCGATCTCCTTCGATGCTGCGTTGAGCCACTACGAAAGCTCCGCCCTGGCGTGGGAGCGCGCGGCCTATATCCGCGCGCGGCCGGCGGCGGGCGATCGGGCCGCGGGGGACGAGTTCCTCGCCGCCATCCGCCCCTTCGTCTGGCGGCGCAGCCTCGATTTCGGGGCGATCGAGGACATCGGCCGGCTGACGTCGCGGATCCGCGAACAGTATTCGGGCCCGCTCGAGCCCGGGCCGGGGTTCAACCTGAAACAGGGCCGCGGCGGCATTCGCGAGATCGAGTTCTTCGCCCAGGCGCACCAGCTGATCCACGGCGGGCGCGACCACGGCCTGCGCGAACGCGGGACGCGCGCCGCGCTCGACGCCCTGGCCGCGGCCGGGCACGTCTCGGCCGAGGATGCGGCCCGCCTCGGCGACGCCTACGACCGGCTGCGCACGGTCGAACACAGGCTGCAGATGATCGAGGATCACCAGACGCACAGCCTGCCCGAGGGCGAGGCGCTCGACCGCGTGGCCCGGCTCGACGGCCTTTCCGGCGGGGCGGCCCTGCTCGACGAGCTGCGCCCGCTCTGCGCCGATGTCGCGGCCCGCTACGCCCGCCTGCTGGGCAAGGACGATCCCGCGGGCGGCACCGCGACGGCGGGCGCGGCGGCCGAGGAAAGCCTGCCCGCCCGCCTCGAGCGGCTCGGCTTTCCGGACCCCGCCGCGCTGGCCGAGCGCATCGCCGGGTGGAGCGACGGGCGCATCCGCTCGCTGCGGAGCGAGGCGGCGCGGACATCGTTCGAAGCGCTCCTGCCGCGCCTGCTCGACGCGCTCGCCGAGGCGCCCGATCCCCGCCGCGCGCTGATCCTGTGGGAAGACCTGATCACCAAGGCATCGAGCGCGATCAACCTGTTCCGCCTGCTCGACGCCCGGCCCGCCCTGCTCGACCAGTTGATCGGCGTGCTGACCCTCGCCCCGCCGCTGGCCGAGGAACTGGCGCGCCGCCCCGACCTGCTCGACGCGCTGATCGATCGCAGCGCGCTCGACCTGCCGGGCGACGTGCCCGAACTGGCCGCGCGCATGGCCCGCGGCGAGGCGGGCGACGATTACGAGGCCGCGCTCGACCGCATTCGCATCGTCACCGGCGAAACGCGCTTCGCCCTCGGCGTCCAGCTGATCGAGCGGGTCCACGATCCGCTGGACATCGCCGCCGCGCTCTCGCGCACGGCGGAGGCCGCGCTCGACATCGCGGTCCGCACGACCGAGCGGGACTTCGCCGTCCGCCACGGCGTCGTGCCCGGGTCGGAACTGCTGGTCCTCGGCCTCGGCCGGCTCGGCGGCGGGGCGCTGACCCATGCCTCGGACCTCGACATCATCTACCTCTTCACCGGCGACCACGGCGCCGAATCGGACGGCGAGCGGCCGCTCGGGGCCACGCTCTACTTCAACCGCCTGGCGCAGCGGGTCAGCGGCGCGCTCAGCGTGCCGACCGCGCAGGGCGCGCTCTACGAGGTCGATACGCGGCTGCGGCCGCAGGGCGCGCAGGGGCCGCTTGCCGTCAGCCTCGACAGTTTCGCCCGCTACCAGCGGGAAGACGCCTGGACCTGGGAACACATGGCGCTGACCCGGGCGCGGCCGCTCAACGGCTCGCCCGATGCGCGCGCCGCGCTGGAGAGCGCGATTGCCGACGCCCTCCTGCGCCCGCGCGAGGCGGACGCGCTGCGCCACGACGTCCTGCGGATGCGCGCGGAGATGGCGGCGAACAAGCCCCCGCGCGGCCCGCTCGATGCCAAGCTGCTGCGCGGCGGCCTGGTGGACCTGGAATTCCTGGTCCATTTCCTGCAACTGCGCGACAGCACCCACCGGGGGGGCTGCATCGTCCCCGACCTCGCGCAGGCCGTCGCCTGCCTGGTCGAGCGGGGCCACCTGCCCCCCGCCATGCGCGAGGCGGAAGCGACGATGACCCGCCTGCTGGTGGCCGCGCGGCTGCTGGCGCCCGATCTCGTCGCCCCGCCGCCCGCGGCGGCCCGCGCGCTCGCCGGTGCCTGCGGTTGCGACGGCCTGGACGACCTGCTGGATCGCCTGGCCGACGCGCGCCGGTGCGTCGCAGGCGCCTGGCACGCAATATTCGACGAACCACTGGAGACCGACCGATGAGCCAACCTGCCCAAGCCGGCGACATGATGCCCGACGTGGCGATGGAAACCCCCGATGGCGGCACCGTGCGCCCGTCCGATTTCCGCGGGCGCAAGCTCGTGCTGTTCTTCTACCCGAAAGACAACACGCCCGGCTGCACGACCGAGGCGAAGGACTTCACCGCGCTCGCCGCCGAGTTCGAGAAGGCCGGCACGGCGATCCTCGGGGTGAGCAAGGATTCGCCGCAGAAACACCGCAACTTCATCGCCAAGCACGATCTCGGCATTCCCCTCGCCACCGATGCGCAGGAAGGCGGCCTGTCCGATGCACTCGGGGCCTGGGGCGAGAAGAAGATGTACGGCAAGACCTTCATGGGCATGATCCGCACGACCTACCTCGTCGACGCCGATGGGCGGATCGCGCAGGTGTGGAACAAGGTGAAGGTGAAAGGGCACGCGCAGGACGTGCTCGACGCCGCCCGCGCGCTTTGACCGGCGCGCGCACGCAGACGGGCGAATCGGTCGCGGCGGCGATACGCTGCGCGCTTCTGACCCCCGAACCGCGGGCGAAAGTCTTCGCCGCGCGCGAAGTGGCCCGCAACTGGCGCCTCGGCCGGCTCGCCTGGCGGTTCGACGTCGCCATGCCCGACCGGCCCGCCTGGCCCGACCGGCCCGAGCTGCTCCCCCCGAACCGGATGCCCAAGCGGGGCAAGGCCGGCTCGGAGCGGGGGCGGATCGCGCTATGGCACGCGCTCGCGCATATAGAGTTCGTCGCGATCGACCTCGCGCTCGACATGGCGGGGCGCTTCGGGGCGGCGGCAGGCCGCGCGCTGGTGGACGATTTCCTCTCGGTCGCGGCGGACGAGGCGATGCATTTCGCGCTGCTCGAACGCAAGCTGCGCCGCCTGGGCAGCCATTACGGCGCGCTGCCGGCGCACGGCGGCCTGTGGCAGGCCGCGCACGAGACGCGCCACGACGTCCGCGCGCGCCTGGCCGTGGTGCCGATGGTGCTGGAAGCGCGCGGGCTCGACGTGACCCCGGCGACCCGCGACCGCGTGCGCGCGCAGGGGGACGAGGACGGCGCGCGAATCCTTCAACGAATCCTTGACGACGAAATCCGCCACGTCCGTTTCGGCACAAGGCATTTCGTCCAGGGCTGCGAAAAGGCGGGCGAAAACCCGCCGGAATGCTGGAAAACGCTGGTGAAAAGGCATTTTCGCGGGGCGCTGAAGCCGCCATTCAACGACTCGGCGCGTTCGGCAGCCGGTTTGTCGCGAGAGTTCTACGCTGCGGTTGCGTCCGGGGCGAATGCCCGGTTACCCCAGAATACCTGAGACGGCGGGGGGTTCCCAAGTCTCGCATAAAAATGTCGCGCCGGCCGCTGGGCCGGGTGCGAATACGGATCGCTGCGGCCCTTGCGCCGCGAACAAAGAGGACGGGACTTTGGTCGCAACTCCTTTCATTCGGCGGATCGCCCGTGCGCTGGCGATGGCCGTCGCCGGCGCCGCCACGCTCGCCGCCACGCCCACGCTTGCCAATTCCAGCGCCGCCGCCGTCGACATGGCCGCCCCGGTGCAGGATGCCCAGGCCGGGCCGGCCGGCGGCGACGCGCAGTTCCGCGAACTCTTCGCCAGCTGGCGCTCGCTCGACGGGGCCGACGAACAGCCGGTCGCCACCCCGGGGATCTCGATCCCCTCGCGCATGCCGCTCGACGATTCGCGGCTGACGAGCGGTTACGGGATGCGCAACCACCCGGTGCTCGGCGGACGCCGTGCGCACAGCGGGGTCGATCTTGCCGCGCCGACCGGCACCCCGGTCTATGCCACGGCCGACGGCATCGTGGGCCGCGCCAACTGGTTCAGCAGCTACGGCCTGTTCATCCAGATCGAACACGGCGCCAACCTGCAGACGCGCTATGCCCACTTGTCCAAGCTCGCGGTGGCCGATGGCCAGCGGGTGAAGAAGGGCGACCTGATCGGCTATGTCGGCTCGACCGGCCGCTCCACCGGGCCGCACCTTCACTACGAAGTGCGGGTGGACGGCAAGGCGGTGAACCCGATGCCCTACATGATCGAGAGCGAGGCGCAGCAGGCCTTCGCGCTCGCCACCGGCGAAGGTGGCATGGGCGGGGGCGACGAAGCGGCCGAGTAACCCGGCCGGCACCGTGCGCCCCGCGGACGGGGCACCTTGCGGGCACAAGTCCTTCCATAAAGGCGGCGGGTTTCGACCTGCCGCCTTTTTGCTTGCCGCGCGGGCAGGGCAAGCTAGGTTTCTAATCACAACCAGACGCCCCTGGCGGTACCGGGCAAAGCCGGGCCGGCGCGAAATGCAAAGGGGCGCAGCGAGTGGAGAGAGACCGCCGATGCACCCGATAACCCATGCCCGGACGCGCCCCGACCGCCCCGCCATCGTGATGGCCGGTTCGGGGGAGAGCGTCACTTATGCCGAGCTGGACGATACCGCCAACCGCTTCGCCCACTTCCTGCGCGAGCAGGGCCTCGGCCGCGACGACGCCTTCGCCCTGCTGATGGAGAACAACGCGCTCTATCTCCAGCTCGTCTGGGGATCGCAGCGCGCGGGCACGATGATGGTGCCCGTTTCCACCCGCCTCACCGCGCCCGA
The DNA here is from genome assembly GCF_034375205.1 of Pelagerythrobacter marinus. Taxonomy (NCBI): domain Bacteria; kingdom Pseudomonadati; phylum Pseudomonadota; class Alphaproteobacteria; order Sphingomonadales; family Erythrobacteraceae; genus Pelagerythrobacter; species Pelagerythrobacter marinus. The sequence goes on from NZ_CP139719.1 coordinate 3,004,746, forward strand.
GATCGCCTATATCCTCGAAGACAGCGGGGCGAAGTTCCTCGTCGCCTCCACCCGCTATGCCGAGGTGGTGGAGACGCTGCGGCGCGAGCGGCCCGATCTCGCCGTGCACATGGTCGGCGAGGGAGAGGAAGGCTCGCTCGAGGACGCGCTGGCGCGCCAGCCGGCGGGCCCGATCGACGATCCCTGGCCCGGCCTCTACATGCTCTATTCCTCCGGCACGACCGGCCGGCCCAAGGGCATTCGCCCGGCCCCGCCGAAGGAGCCGGACGTCGAGGCGAGCAATCCGCTGGTCATGCTCGCCACGATGGGCGCGGGGATGCCGGCGGACGGCGAGATGGTCTATCTCTCGCCCGCCCCGCTCTACCACGCCGCGCCGCTCGGCTGGTGCTGCACGGTCCACCGGCTCGGCGGCACGGTCGTGGTGATGGAGAAGTTCGATCCCGAAGGCGCGCTCGCCGCGATCGAGCGCTACCGCGTGACCGACAGCCAGTGGGTCCCGACCCATTTCGTCCGCATGCTCAAGTTGGACGAGGCGGCGCGCAGCCGCCACGACCTGTCCAGCCACCAGCGCGCCATCCACGCCGCCGCGCCGTGCCCGATCCCGGTCAAGCAGGCGATGATCGACTGGTGGGGGCCGATCGTCACCGAATACTACGCCGGCTCCGAAGGCGTGGGGATGACCCTGATCCGCAGCGATCAGTGGCTGACCCACCCCGGCTCGGTCGGCCCGGCGATCCACGGCAAGGTCCACGTCTGCGGGCCCGACGGGGAGGAGCTGCCCGCGGGCGCCGACGGGCTGATCTACTTCGAGAACGACACGATCCCCACCTATCACAACGATCCGGCCAAGACGGCGGAGGCGATGCATCCGCAAGGCTGGATGACGCTGGGCGACATCGGCCACGTGGACGAGGACGGCTTCCTCTACCTGACCGACCGCAAGAGCCACATGATCATCTCCGGCGGGGTCAACATCTACCCGCAGGAGATCGAGAACCTCCTGATAACGCACGAGAAGGTGATGGACGCGGCGGTCATCGGCGCGCCCGAGCCGGACCTGGGCGAACAGGTCGTCGCGGTCGTGCAGCCGCGCGACATGGACGCGGCACGGGGCGAGGGCGCCGCCGCGCTGGAGCAGGAGCTGCGCGATTTCCTCGCCCCCCAGCTCGCGCGGATCAAGATGCCGCGCCTGTTCGACTTCCGCCCCGAGCTGCCGCGCGAGGCGAACGGCAAGCTGTACAAGCGCGAGCTGCGCGAGGAGTTCGCCGCCCGCGCCCGGGCCGAGGCCTGACCGCCGCCGCCCCACCCGCCGCTCCGCCGAAGGTCACGCCCGCCCGTTACGCTCGTTGCACGGGTTGAAAGCGTGACCTTCCGCGCCCCCGCTCCGCCGGGCGGCCATGCCGCAAGTGCCGGCGCATGGGCACAACCCACTGAAACCGCTCCACCAATCCGCACACCCACGCCCGCCACACCATCGCCCGGCGCACCGGAACCACGCGGCCCCGCACCGCGCGAGTGTGACCTTCCACCGCCACCACCCCTCGTGACCTTACACGCACCCCCGCGCCCCCACAGGCCCGAAACCCGTGCACCTGGCCGCCAACAATGCCCCGCAAATCCGCGCATGGCGGACATTGAAGCACACCGGGGCAGCTGTAGGAAAACCATTTGCGCAACCGCGCCCCGCCGGGCGATAGGATGGGGCGACAGGGGGAACCGGCACGACGATGGATATCGCCGCTTATCTGGACGAAATTCGCAAGGTTCACGCCACCGGCGTGGCAAGCGAGCACAGCTAAGCCGCCATCAGGTGTTCGATCCGCTCGAGCTCGCGAAAGAATTCGAAGCACAACTGGTCGCGCTCGTCGTCGGGCAGCCAGCGGGTCATCTGCGGAAACACGACCTTGTTGTAGCGATAGGTGCGCGTGTCCCACAGGTTCCCCGCCGTCACCGCGCGCGCCGAGGCGAGAATCGCCTGCGCATCCTCGCGCACTTCGTCGGGATCGGGAGTCCAGCCGACGACTGGCTTCTCTTCGGCAAAACCGAAGCCGAGCTGACCAGAACCGGTGCTGTTATCGTCCATGGCTGGGCCTTCGCGGTTGCTGTGGGGCAAGGAACTGTCCTAGTCAGCGAATAGCAAATGGGGATCGACGTTCACAGACGAACGACCGGCCAGGTTGCGGAAAAGTTGGGGGAAAGGCACCGCAGCATATGCCCATGGACCGATACAAGCCGTTGCTCGAACGGGATTTCCTCCGCGCGGAGTTCCACTACGAGTTCGAGGATTACAAATCGTCCAGCGAGGACGAGATGCTGCTCAAGCGGCTCGAGCATTGGCGTGACCGCTACCTCAAGAAGGAAACGCAGGCCGAGGCCAACTTTGTCCGTACTTTTTTCGAGGAAACCTGGGGCTACCATCGCGACGGGGGCGGCGGAGAACGCTTCCATCTCTACCAACAGTTTCCCATTGCCAACTCGGGGCAGACTGGCGGACAAGGGAAAGCCGATCTGGCGCTCGGCAATTTCGAGGGCGAAACGGGCCAGGTCCCGCAAGTGGTCTGCGAATTCAAGGATATCCGTTCGAACCTCGATGCTCCGCAGAACCGCAAGGGCAACAGCCGCTCCCCCGTGATGCAGGCTCGCGATTACTTGTGGAATGCGCGCCGAGGCATGTTCGGCAACGAACCCGTCCAGCCGCGCTTCGCCATCGTCACCGACATGGACGAGTTCCGCCTTTACTGGTGGGACTACTTCCCCGATCGCTATCTGCGTTTTTCGATCAGCAAGACCGATCTCTTCGCGCAGCGTACCATGCTGGCGGCGGGCGAGGACGCGCAGTTCGACCGCTTCCTGTTCTGGCGGCTGTTCCGCCGCGACATGCTGCTGTCGGAAGCGGGCAGGCCCCGCCTTGAACGGCTGATCGCCAAGCAGGGCAAGGCAGCGAAGAAGCTCGAAGGCGACTTCTACGACAATTACCGCGCCTATCGCGAGCTGCTGATCAACAACATCGTACCGCAACGCCCTCAGGGCATGACCAAGGGCCGCGCGATCTGGCTGGCACAAAAGCTGCTCGATCGCCTGATCTTCGTCATGTTCGCCGAAGACATGGGGCAGCGCGTGGGCTTCCCCACCAACGCACTCAAGGAAGAACTCGAACGGCAGAGCCAGGACCAGTTTCTCGAACCCAATGGCGACGAGGTCTGGCGGCGGCTCAAGCGAATCTTCCGTACGATGAACGATGGTGGACCGCTCGGAAAGACGACGATCCACAATTTCAACGGCGGGCTGTTCGCGCCCGATCCCGATCTCGACGCGCTGGAGCTGGAGAACCGCCTGTTCGTCGAATTCGGCCAATCGCAGAATGTCGATATCAACCGCAGGACACTGCTGTTCCTTGCCGCGACCTACAATTTCGCGAGCGAAGGCGACGCGCACAACAGCATCGGTCTCTACACGCTCGGCCATATCTTCGAACAATCGATCGTCGAACTCGAGAAGATCGAGGCCGATTTCGAGGACCGCCCGTCGCTGACCGAGATCACCAAGCGCAAGCGCGACGGGGTCTATTACACCCCCGAATGGGTGGTGACGCGGATAGTCGAAGAGACGATCGATCCGCTGTTCGCGCGGTGGAAGGCCGAGGCCGGATGGCCGGAGGACGACAGCGAACCGGATCGCGGGGCGGCGGCCGCTTATTGGGAGCGGGTGCAGGCGATCCGGGTGATCGACCCGGCGTGCGGATCGGGCGCGTTTCTGATCGTGGCGCTGCGCCATCTGCGCCGCGAATTCGAGGCAGCGGCGGAGGCGGCCTATACGGCAAAGGCGATCGCCAGCCGCCCGTCGCCAAGTGAGATCACCCGCAACATCCTTGCCCGCAACCTGTTCGGCGTGGACATCAACCCCGCATCTGTCGAGATCACCAAGCTATCGCTGTGGCTCCATACCGCCGAAGCCAAGGAGCCCCTGTCCAGCCTCGACGACACCATCCGCTGTGGCAACAGCTTGATCGACGGCAACTTCCACAAACGCCGCGACCTGGCCGACGAAGAAGAGCGCGACCGCATCAACACGTTCGAGTGGGATGGCGATTTCGCCCTCGGCAGCTTCGACGCGGTAATCGGCAACCCGCCATATGTGAAGCTGCAGAATTTCACCAAGGTCCATCCCGACATGGCGGACTGGCTGGTTTCGGGCGCGAGCCGCGAAGGGCCGTATCGTTCGACGCAGACGGGCAATTTCGATCTCTACCTGCCGTTCATCGAGAAGGGGCTTTCGCTGCTGAACGAGCATGGGCGGATGGGCTACGTCGCGCCCAACCTGTGGCCGACGCTCGAATACGGCGAAGGGTTGCGGCGGCTGGTTCACGAAGGGCGGCATCTCGAAAAGTGGCTCGATTTTCGTTCGCACCAAGTGTTCGAGGAAGCGACCGTCTACACCGCGATCCAGATCTTCTCGAAGGCACCGGTCGCGGCCATCCGGCTGGCCTTCGCTGGCGACGGCGATGTCAGCCGCGTGGACTGGCACAATGCGGACAATGTCCTGCCCTATGCCGACATCGCGCAACCGGGCGAGCCGTGGCTGATCGCACCGGGCCCGGTGCGCAAGCTGATCGAACGGCTGGGGCGCGAAACGACACCGCTGGGCGACGCGAAGAATACTTCGGCCATCTTCCAGGGCATCATCACCAGCGCCGATCACATCTTCCACCTGCGCAAGGTGGCGCGCGGCAAGTACGCCTACACGCCGCGCGTGCGCGGCAAGAAACAGGCCGAAGTGGTCGTCGAGCTGGAAGATGCCCTGATGAAGCCGCTCGTCTCGGGCCGCGAGGCCAAACGCTTTATTGAGCCAGCAACCGAGACCTACCTGCTGTTTCCCTACAAGGTCGATGCCGAAGGCGCGCGGCTGTTCACGCCGGAGGAAATGGCCGGGCAGTTTCCGAAGGCATGGAAGTATCTCAATCAGTTCCGCGAGGAGCTGGAGGCGCGCGAGGGCGGCAAGTTTCGCGATGTCCAATGGTACCGCATGGGCCGCAACCAAAATCTAGACAAGCAGGAACGAGTTAAACTTCTCGTAGCTCAGTTGGTTTCCAGACTAAACGTCACCTTCGACTCGCGAGGGAAATTTTACGTCAACAATGTTCGCGTGAATGGCATTCTCGTGAAACCGGAGACTGGATGGTTTATTCTCGGAATCCTGAACAGCCCAACATCCGATTACTTGTTCAAGTGGCGAGGGAAGCCCAAAGACAATGGCTATTTCGAAGCGAACAAGCAGTTCATCGAATGGCTTCCAATTCCCGATGCCGATCGCGCGGCCCGCGCCTCTTACGCGGCGCTCGCCAAGGGAATGCAGGAACGCTTTTCGTTGCGCGTGCAACTCCGCGCCGATCTCGCCGAGCGGGTCGCTGCTGCGGCCCGGCGGACGATCCCGTTGGAAGAGCTGTTGCCCGAAGTGCGGGCCATCGCCGCGATCGAGGCCGAGGCGCCGCGCAGTCTGCCACGCGCCGATCTGAAGAAATGGGCCGACGAGCGCCGCCAGGAGGAGGAAGAGGCCGCGCTCGCCCGGATCGACGCCTTGCTGAGCCCGGAAAGCGTGCTCGAGGTGACGCTCGAACGGGGCAAGCTGGCGCTGGTGATCGACGAGGTCGAAGCGGTACGGCTGTTCGTCGCGCCCGAGCAGGAAGACCTGATCGCGGCGCAGTGGCGCGCCTTTGCGCTCGCCTTCACACCCAAGGGCAAGAACGATGGCAAGCGTCTCGTCGACGGCCTGCGCAAAGTGGTGGTCGAAGCGCCCGCTGCGCTGCGCGAGCAGATCCTCGCCATCGGCCAACAACTGGTCGACCTCGGCGCGGTAATCGCCGACGACGAGCGCCAGCTCCACGAACTCACAGCGACTCTGTTCGGACTGACGCCCGAGGAAGAAGCGATGGTCTTGCGCGGCCGCGCCTGACCTCCAACAACCGCGCTACCCCAGCAACCTTTCCGCCATCGCACGCACTTCTTCGCCCATGTCCTCGCGCTCCAGCGCCAGGGCCAGGGTGGCTTCGACGAAGCCGGTCTTGCTGCCGCAGTCGAAACGGCGGCCGTTGAAGGTTACGGCGTGGAACGGCTGGGTGCCGATCATGCGGGCCATGGCGTCGGTCAGCTGGATTTCGCCGCCCGCGCCTTTTTCCTGCCCTTCCAGCGTGCGCATGACTTCGGGCTGGAGGATGTAGCGGCCCGAGACGATCTTGTTCGAGGGCGCTTGTTCCACCGGCGGTTTTTCCACCAGGCCGCGCACTTCGGTCAGCGCGCCGCGGCTTTCGCCCGGGGTGATCACGCCGTAGCTCGACACGTCTTCGCGCGGAACCTCGAGCACGGAGACGAGGTTGCCGCCCACGTCCTCGTAAGCCTCCACCATCTGTTTCATGCAGCCGGTGCCGCCGGTGCCCGCCCCCTCTCCCCGGTTGCCCACCATCAGTTCGTCGGGCAGGAGGATGGCGAAAGGTTCGTCGCCGACGATCGCGCGCGCGCACCAGATCGCGTGGCCAAGGCCGAGCGGGACCTGCTGGCGCACGGTGATGATGTCGCCCGGGGTGGCGCGCGTGGGATCGAGGATCGAGAGATCCTTCCCCCGTTCCGCCATCGTCGATTCCAGTTCGTAGGCGACGTCGAAATGTTCGACGATCGCCGACTTTCCGCGCCCGGTGACGAAGATCATCTGTTCGATCCCCGCCTCGCGCGCCTCGTCCACCGCGTACTGGATCAGCGGGCGATCGACGATCGGCAGCAATTCCTTGGGGATCGCCTTGGTGGCGGGGAGGAAACGGGTGCCGAGCCCGGCGACGGGGAACACGGCCTTGCGGATCGGTTTGCGTTCGCTCATCCACCATGGATAGGTAGCGGTCCGCGCCGGTGCAAGCGGTGACGCGGGCGAACGCGAACTTGCCGCGACCTCGATTCCGGCTAAAGCGCGCGGATGGACAAGATCATCATCGAAGGCGGCAAGCGCCTTTCCGGCACGATCCCGATCTCGGGCGCGAAGAACGCCGCGCTCACCCTGATCCCCTGCGCCCTGCTGACCGAAGAGCCGCTGACGCTGCGCAACCTGCCGCGGCTGGCCGATATCGACGGGTTCCAGCACCTGGTGAACCAGTTCGGGGTCACGACCTCGATCCAGGGTTCGCGGCCGGAGGATTTCGGCCGGGTCATGACGCTGGAAGCGCCGCGGATCACCGGCACCGTCGCCCCTTACGAGCTAGTGCGCAAGATGCGCGCATCGATCCTCGTGCTCGGCCCGATGCTGGCGCGCATGGGGGAGGCGACCGTCTCGCTGCCCGGCGGCTGCGCGATCGGCAACCGCCCGATCGACCTGCACCTGAAGGCGCTGGAAGCCTTCGGCGCGGAGATCGAGCTGGCCCAGGGCTACGTCCGCGCCCATGCGCCCGACGGCGGGCTGCCGGGCGGGGAGTTCGACTTCCCCGTCGTCTCGGTCGGCGCGACCGAGAACGCGCTGATGGCCGCGGTGCTGGCGAACGGGACCTGCCGCCTCTACAACGCCGCGCGCGAGCCGGAGATCGTGGACCTGTGCAACCTGCTGGTGGCGATGGGGGCGGAGATCGAGGGGATCGGCACCTCCGACCTCACCGTCCACGGGGTCAGGCGGCTGCACGGGGCGACCTACCGCGTCATGCCCGACCGGATCGAGGCCGGTTCCTATGCCTGCGCGGCCGCGATCACCGGGGGCGAAGTCCTGCTCGACGGGGCGAAGGCGGACGAGATGCAGGCCACGCTCCACGCGCTGCGCACGATCGGCGTCCATGCCGAAGGCGAAGGCAAGGGCGTGCGCGTCGCGGCCGACGGCACGCTGCGCGCGGCGAACCTTTCGACCGCGCCCTACCCCGGGCTCGCCACCGACATGCAGGCGCAGCTGATGGCCCTGCTGACCCGGGCCGAGGGGACGAGCGTGCTGACCGAAACGATCTTCGAGAACCGTTACATGCACGTGCCCGAGCTGAACCGCATGGGCGCGCATATCGAGACATCGGGCCGCACCGCGATCGTCCACGGCGTCGGCCGCCTGACCGGGGCCGAAGTGATGGCGACCGACCTGCGCGCCTCGATGAGCCTGGTGATCGCGGGCCTCGCGGCCGAGGGGCAGACGCAGGTGCGCCGCCTCTACCACCTCGACCGCGGGTACGAGCGGCTGGAGGAGAAGCTGGCGCTGGTCGGCGCGCAGGTGGAACGTGTGGGCGACGAGTAGGCCCGCCCGCGCCCGCCGCCGCGGACCTTTCCGCCCCGTCCGGCGTTGACCGGGCAAACGCGTGAAAGGAGACCGTTTCGATGGCACTGATCAAACTCGCCGCGCTCGGCGCGCTCGGCTACGCCGGGTACAAGTTCTACGAGAAGCAGAAGGCCGACCACGCCGCTTTCGCGGGCAACCAGGGCGAGGCGGACGTGCGCGACGCCGGGCCGGAATCGATGCGCGACAAGCCCAAGCGCGGGTGGAGCAAGGCCGACGAGGCCAGCGACCAGAGCTTCCCCGCCAGCGACCCGCCGGCCAATTACTGAACGCGCGGGCCGGGCCCGGCATGGAAGGCGGGCGGAACCGATCGCGGTTTCGCCCGCTTTTTCGTGCATGGCAGACACATCGCAGCATTCCGGCATGGGCTACACCCGCTTCCTCGCCATGATCGCGACGGGGACAGTGGTCATGTACGGCCTCATGTACCTCAACACCTATGAATGGGACCACGTCCGCTTCAGCCAGACGCGGGTCTGGATGGCGCTTCTGATGGGCGCGACGATGGCGGTGATCATGCTCGGCTTCATGTGGCGCATGTATGGCCGGCTGCAGCTCAACCTCGCGATCCTGGGCCTCGCCATAGCGGGCTTCGCCGGCTCGCTCTGGCTCGTGCGGAGCCAGGAGACGGTGGGCGACGTCAGTTACATGAAGGCGATGATCCCGCACCATTCGATCGCGATCATGACCAGCCGCCGGGCCGAGATCTCCGACCCGCGGGTGCGCGACCTCGCCAATCGCATCATCGAGGCGCAGGTGAAGGAAATCGACGAGATGAACACGCTGATCGCCGATATCGAGGCGAACGGCGACGCCGCGGGCGAACCGGCACCGGTGCGCTAGGTTCGTTCCCTGCGGAGGGTGAAGCGGCGCCGGCCCGCGCCGGCTCGATCGAGAGCGACGCTAGCCGTCCGGCGCGGGGGCATTGGCGACCAGCCACAGGCGGATCGCGCCGGCCAGCCCGGGCGGCACCTCGGCCCGGATGCGCTCCTCGTCGATCCGCGCGACCAGCGCGTTGACCGGCACGCCCTCGCGCGCGGCGGCCGCGCGCAGCATGTCCCAGAACAGCGGCTCGAGGCTGATCGAGGTCTTGTGCCCGGCGATCTCGACCGAGCGCTTCACCGGCGGATGATAGGGGGCGGGCAGCGATCGTTCCCGGTCAGTACATGTGCTGGCCGCCGTTGATGCTCATCGTCGAGCCGGTGACGAAGCCGCCATCCTCGCTGGTCAGGAAGGCCACGCCGCGCGCGATCTCCTCCGCCTGGCCCAGCCGCCCGACGGGGATCTTCGCGACGATCTTCTCCAGCACCGGCGCGGGGACGGCGGCGACCATGTCGGTATCGACATAGCCGGGCGCGATCGCGTTCACCGTCACCCCGAACCGCGCGCCTTCCTGCGCCAGCGCCTTGGTGAAGCCGTGGATGCCGCTCTTGGCCGCGGCGTAGTTGACCTGGCCGTACTGGCCCGCCTGGCCGTTGATCGAACCGATGTTGACGATCCGGCCCCAGCCGCGCTCGCGCATGCCGGGAAAGCAAGCCTTGGCCATGTTGAAACAGCCGCCGAGGTTGATCCGCATGACCTCGTTCCAGTCGTCGAAGGTCATCTTGTGCAAGGTGCCGTCGCGGGTGATCCCCGCGTTGTTCACCACGATGTCGATCTCGCCCACTTCGGCCTCGACCCGCCGGCACCCGTCCAGGCACGCCTCGTGGTCGCCCACGTCCCACTTGTAGGCGGGGATGCCGTGGGCGTTGGAAAAGCGCCGCGCCTTTTCCTCGTTGCCGGCATAGCTGGCGACGACGGTGCGGCCCTGGGCCTTCAGCGCCAGGCTGATCGCCTCGCCGATGCCGCGCGTTCCGCCGGTAACGATTGCAACCCGTGCCATGCGAAGGATTCTCCCGTCAAAAGGCGCCCCCGATGCCGCGCCTGCCGGGCGGAGTTTATGCCCCGCGCGCCCAGATACAACGAAAAACCCCGCCGCGAAGCATTCGGGCGGGGCGGATCGTGCCGTGCCTGCGCGCGGCCGCGCGGGCGGCGCGTCAGAAGCGGAACTGGGTGCCGACGTAGACGGCCTGGCTGTCGTCTTCCATGTCGGTCAGCGGGGCGAGCCGGTTGCGATCCTGCGACAGGCGCACGCCGGCGGTCACGTCGAGGTTGCGCGTCACCCGGTAGGCGCCGCCGAGGTCCACCGACTGGTCGCTCATCCCCTCGAGCGTGCGCGGCGAGCGGCCGAGCGCGCGATCGCGTTCGAACGAGATGCGCGGCTGCAGGCGGGCCGGCTTGTCCTTCACCCCTTCGGAAGGCTTGAACGTGGCAAGGTCGGGCACGTCCATCTCGCGCACGCCGGCCGGGAGGGCGGGCGTCTTGGCGAAGCTCTGGTACCCGCGGGCAATGCCGAGGTTGTAGCGCGTGGCGGCCAGCGCCGGGGCCTTGCCCGGTTCACCCGAGGCGGCGGCGAGCGCCGAACGGAACGAGATGGCGCGCGCGGTTTCGCCGTCCACGCGGACCGCCACGGTGACCGTGCGGTCGAGCGGCCGCGCCGGGCCGGCCGGCGTGAAGCGCAGCGCCTGGCCGCGCGCGGCGACCCGCTGCGCCAGTTCGGGATCGACCGAGGCGGGGGTGAACGGGGCGATGCGGGCCGGATCGGCGAAGGCATCGCCGGCATCGATCCCGGCAAGCGCCATCCCGGCCGAGGGCATCGCCAGCGCCAGGCAGGCAGCCGACAGCAGCACGGGTGCGAACCCGCCCTTGCCCGTCTTGTTGCCTGGCCGTGCCATAACCTTCTTCCAGCCCTTTCCCCGTCTATCCAGACGCGCCTGCGCCTGAACGGTTCCTGTCTGCTCGCTGCGTGCCCCGCTGCCAGGAGTGGGAATCGCTCTCCACTCGGTCGCCAAACTAGGTGCAAATGCGCGCTTTGGCCAGCTTTTCCACAAGCCGCCGCGCGCGAATGCGCGGCGACTGTTGCGCCGGGCACACAGGCCCGGCCGGCGATTAAGGCGTTGTTCAAGCGCGGGAAGGCCAACCGGGCGCACCGGCAGCGTTTGCCACGCTGCGCTTGCCGCCCGCGCGCGGGGGGTTATAGAGGCCGACGAGCATAGCGACAGGACATCACCGGATCATCATGAACGTCACCCGCTTTTCACCGACCGCATCCCGCGCCCTTCTCGCGACGCTGGCCCTCGCGGGCCTCGCCGCCTGCGGCGGTCGCGACCGCCCGGCGGCCGATCTCGCCGCCAGCCAGGTGACGACGATCGGCGTCAATTCCTATCTCTGGCGCGCGGCGCTGGAAACGGTCAGCTTCGCGCCCCTGCTCCAGGCCGACAGCGCCGGCGGGGTGATCGTGACCGACTGGTATGCCAACCCCGACAACCCGGCCGAGCGGGTCAAGCTGACCGTCTCGATCCTCGACCAGGACCTGCGGGCCGACGCGGTGCGCGTCGCCGCCAGCCGCCAGGTCAACCGCGGCGGCGCCTGGGTCGATGCCCCGGTCCAGGCCGCGACCGTGCAGAAACTGGAAAGCATCATCCTGACCAAGGCGCGCGACCTGCGCCGCCAGACGGTCAGCTGATCGCCGGCCCCCGCCGGCAGCCCGCCGGCGAGCTGCCGCCGCGCAGGCCCTTTGGGGGCCGATCCCGCCTGCAACTCGCGCCTTCCAATAGCGCGCAAATCGCCTAACAGGGCGTGCGATGACCGATAACCGTTTCAATCCCGCCGAAGCCGATGCGCGCTGGCAGCGCGCGTGGGACGAAGCCCGCTGCTTCGAAGCCGACAGCCAGTCCGACAAGCCGAAGAGCTACGTGCTCGAGATGTTTCCCTATCCTTCGGGGCGCATCCATATCGGCCACGTGCGCAATTACACGATGGGCGACGTCCTGGCGCGCTACAAGCGGATGACCGGGCACGAGGTGCTCCACCCGATGGGTTGGGACGCCTTCGGAATGCCGGCGGAAAACGCGGCGATGGAAAAGGGCGTCCACCCCGGCGGCTGGACGCGCGACAATATCGCCAACATGAAGGCGCAGCTCAGGCGGATCGGCTTCGCGCTCGACTGGAGCCGCGAGGTCGCTACCTGCGATCCCGAGTATTACGGCCACGAGCAGGCGCTGTTCATCGATCTCTACGAAGCCGGCCTCGTCTATCGCAAGGAGAGCGAGGTAAACTGGGACCCGGTCGACATGACCGTGCTCGCCAACGAGCAGGTAATCGACGGCAAGGGCTGGCGCTCGGGCGCCGAGGTGGAGAAGCGCAAGCTCAACCAGTGGTTCCTGAAGATCACCGACTTTGCCGAGGATCTGCTCGAAGGGCTCGGCAAGCTCGACGACTGGCCCGAGAAAGTCCGCCTGATGCAGGAAAACTGGATCGGCAAATCGCGCGGGCTGCAGTTCGCCTTCGACCTGTCGAACGGCGAGACGCTGCCCGTCTATACCACCAGGCCCGACACGATCTTCGGCGCGACGTTCGTCGCCGTCGCGCCCGATCACCCGCTGGCCCAGGCGGTCGCCGCGCAGAATTGCGACGCGGCGAAGTTCATCGAACGCTGCAAGCGCGGCGGGACGACCGCGGCGGAGCTGGAAACGGCGGAGAAGCTCGGCTTCGACACCGGGATCGGCGCCCGGCACCCGTTCACCGGCGAGAACCTGCCCGTCTTCATCGCCAATTTCGTGCTGATGGATTACGGCACCGGCGCGATCATGGCCGTGCCCGGCCACGACCAGCGCGATTTCGAGTTCGCGACCAAGTACGATCTGCCGATCCCGCGCGTCGTCGCCCCGAGCGTGGAAGATGCCGGCAAGCCCTTCGACGGCGAGGCCGAGTCGGGCGAAGGCGTGATCGTCAATTCCGGCTTCCTCGACGGGATGGACGTCGAAAGCGCGAAGCGCGAGGTGATCCGCCGGATCGAGGGCGAAGGGCGCGGCGAGGGCAAGACCGTCTGGCGCCTGCGCGACTGGGGCGTGTCGCGCCAGCGGTACTGGGGCACGCCGATCCCCTTCATCCATTGCCCGACCTGCGGCGTCGTGCCCGCGCCCAAGGACAGCCTGCCGATCACCCTGCCCGAAGACGTCGATTTCCAGACCCCGGGCAACCCGCTGGTGCGGCACCCGACCTGGAAGCACGTCGATTGCCCGAAATGCGGCGGCAAGGCGGAGCGGGAGACCGACACGCTCGACACTTTCGTCGATTCGAGCTGGTATTTCCTGCGCTTCGCCAGCCAGCCGGCAGACCGGCCCTTCGACCGCGAGGAAGTGGCCGCGTGGCTGCCGGTGGAACAGTACATCGGGGGGATCGAGCACGCGATCCTGCATCTGCTCTATGCCCGGTTCTGGACCCGCGCGCTGCAGCGCATGGGCCATCTCGACTTCGCCGAACCGTTCGCCAGCCTGTTCACGCAGGGCATGGTCACGCACGAGACGTACAGCCGCGAGGAAGGCGGCAAGACCGTCTATTACGCGCCGGACGAGATCAGCCGCGAGGCCGATCGCGCCCTGTCGAAGGCCGACGGGGGCGAAGTGTCGATCGGCCGCGTGATCAAGATGTCCAAGTCGAAGAAGAACACCGTCGACCCGGACGAGATCATCGCGAAATACGGCGCCGACGCGGTCCGCTGGTTCATGCTGTCGGACAGCCCGCCCGAACGCGACCTGCCGTGGTCCGAAGCGGGGATCGAGGGTTGCTGGCGCTTCGTCCAGCGCCTCTGGCGCCTGTTCGGCCAGCACGAACGCGATGCCGCGGGCGAGGACAAGGCGCTGCTGCGCAAGACCCACCAGACGATCGCCGCCGTGGCCGAGGACATCGAATCGCTTTCGTTCAACAAGGCCGTGGCGCGCCTTTACGAACTGGCCGGCGCGATCGAGAAGGCCGAACCCTCGGCCACGCGCAGCGAGGCGATCCGCACGATCCTGCTGCTTTCCAGCCCGATGATGCCGCACCTGGCCGAAGAAGGCTGGGCCGCGATCGGGGGCGAGGGGCTGGTCGCCGACGCGCCCTGGCCCGCCTTCGACCCGGCCCTGCTGGTGGAGGACGAAGTGACCATCGCCGTCCAGCACAAGGGCAAGCTGCGCGATACGCTGACGGTCGCCAAGGGGCTGCCGAAAGAGGAGCTGGAGACGCTTGCCCTCGCCAGCGAGAAAGTGCAGCGTTCGATCGACGGAGCAAGCGTGCGCAAGGTGATCGTGGTGCCCGACCGGCTGGTGAACATCGTTACATGATCCGCCCCGCCGCCCTTGCCGCGGCGCTCCTCGCGCTGGCCGGCTGCGGGCTGCAGCCGATGTACGCCGGCGGGGGCAGCGGCACGGTCGCGCGCGGCCTGGCGGCGGTGGACGTCCCCCCGATCGAGGGGCGCGCGGGATGGCTGGTGCGCAACGCGCTGCGCGACCGGCTGGGCGCGGCCGGGGCGGAAAGCCCGCGCTATCGGCTCGACGTGCGGCTCGACGACCAGCTCGAAGGGCTCGGCGTGCTGAGCGACGACACGGTCGGCCGCGAACGGCGCACGCTGCGCGCGCGCTACCAGCTGGTCGACACGGCGGACGGGACGATCCTGCTCGACGCCACGGCCGGTTCCGACGCGGGGATCGACGTCGTCTCCAGCGAGTATGCAACCATCGCGGCCGAACAGACCGCGCTGGAAAACCTGGCGCAGGAAGTGGCCGAGCGCATCGTCACCCAGCTTTCGCTGACCTTGCGCCAGCAGGGCCGGTGAAGGCGACCCAGCGCGATTTCGCCGGCGCCGCGCAGCGGGCGGCGCGGCAGTGCCGGGTGTTCTTCTTCTGCGGCCCGGACGAGGCCGGCGCCTCGGCCGCCGCCGACCGCATCGTGGAACTGCTCGACGACCCGGGCGAGCGGGTCGAGCTGGCCGGCGCGGCCCTGCGCAAGGACCCGGTCCTGCTGGGCGACGAGGCCCGATCCAGCTCGCTGTTCGGCGGCGCGCGCCATATCTACGTGCGCGCCACCGGCGACGAGGCGCACGATGCCGTCGCCAACCTGGTCCAGGGCACCGGCGATGCCTGCCCGGTCCTGATCGTCGCCACTTCCGCCACCGACAAGTCGCGCACGGCCAAGCTTCTGGAGAAGCGCGACGATGCGCTGGTGGCGATGTTCTGGCCGCCGGACCTGCCCTCGGTCACCGCCAGCGTGCGGACGATGGCCGATGCCGCCGGGCTGCGGCTCAACGGCGACATCGCCGAACGGATCGCACGCGCCGCCGGGCTCGACGTGCGGCTGGCGCGTTCGGAGGTGGAGAAGCTGGCGCTCTATCTCGATGCCTCGCCCGCCGCCCCGCGCAACGCCGATGCCGAGGCGCTGGAGGCGATCGGCGCGACCACCGAGGAAGACGGCTTCGCCGCGCTCGTCAACGCCGTGCTGGGGGGCGAGGTGCGCAAGATCCCGGCAGAGATCCAGCGCATGCGAACGCTCTCGCTGAACCCGGTCGGCGTGCTGCTGGCGATAGAGCGGCGCGCGGCGCAGCTCGCCCGGCTTGCCGCGACCCTGGGCGGGCGGCGGCTGGGCGACCTCGACCGCGGGGCCAAGGCGCGGCTGGGCATCTTCTGGAAGGAAGAACGCGACATCGCCGCCCAGCTCCAGCGCTGGCGCGGGCGCGACCTCGACCGGCTGGTGGCGAAGGTCGTCGCGCTCCACCGCGCGCTGCTGGCCAACAGCCAGTCGGCCGAGCTGCTGCTGGCGCAGGGGCTGGCGGAGATCGCCCGCCACGCGGCGCGCCGCTGACGGCGGCTAGTTCTCCGGCACCTGGAACGTGCCCGACACACGCCCCTCCGAACCGCGGGTCTGCCCGGTCACCCCGGAAGAGCCGGCCGCGCTGCCGTCCACGCTGGAAACCCCGCTGGCGAGATCGATCACCAGGCGGCCGCCGTTCAGCGTGTCGCTGCCGCGCCGCAGGCGGACGTTGCCTGCCATCGTGATGATGCGGCGGTTGAAATCGTAAACCGCGACGTCGCCGGTCGCCGATTCGCTGCCGCGCGTCACCCGCACCCCGCCGGTCGCGGTGATGCGCTGGATCCTGAGCGTCCCGGCATCGGAGTAATTGACCAGCGTGCGCGCCGCGCGCACGCGCAGCCCGGCCTGGGTGATATCGACGTTGCCCGACAGGACGACGCGGTTCTGCCGGTCCTGCAGCTCGATCCGGTCGGCGGCATAGTTCACCGGCGCGTTCGAATTGTGCCCGGCGATCGCCTGCGCGCCCGCCTGGATGCCGGCGAAGATCGCCAGGGCGCCGACGAAGCCGCCAAGGCCCCAACGCGACACGGTGGACCGGCGCGATGCAGTGGAAAGGTGCGAAGTCATCAGGGAATCCTCAATTCACCGGGAACCATGCGCAAGCGGGCATTGCCGTCAAGCGCCACCGTGCGGGCCTCCAGGTCGGCCTCGAGCCGGTCGGAGGAGAACGTGCCGGCCGGGATTGCCCCCTCGATCCCGCCGGTGCCGACCATGCGCTTGGCCGCGAGATCGACAGAAACCCCGCGCGCGACCATGCGGTAACCGTCGGCCGCGGTCAGCCGGACCGGGCCGAACACGGTCACCAGGTCCGCGCTGATGTCGTAGGCTCCGGCCTGCGCGGTCAGCCGCGCGGGCCCCTCGGTCATCGCGAGGCGCGCGACGAGGTCGTTCATCCGCACCACCCCTTCCGCGCTGGAACGCTGGACCGCCTCCCCCGCGGTCAGCGAGAACGGGCGGCCGCGGTCGTCCTGGCCGCGGTACATCGCGTTGTCGACCCGCAGCCGCTCGTCGATCATCGCGACCTTGTTGCGATCGAGCAGGAAGCTGACTTCGCCGCGCGGGCTGAGCGGGGTGATCACCATCAGCGCCGCGACCACGCCGACACCCATCGGCAGGGCCCGGGCGAGAAACCCGACCAGCCGGTCGTGCGAGCCGCCGGGCGCGGCGAAATGCTGGCGCTTGCTGCGCAGCTGCGCCGCTTCGCGGGTTTCTATGCGTCGCTTGATAACCATCGACCGGGCCTGCCGCTGCGCCCCCTAGGCATGGCTGAATATGTCCTGTTCGGCCCATCCTGCAAGGTCCAGCCGGGCGCGGGTGGGCAGGAAATCGAAACAGGCCTGCGCCATTTCGCTGCGCCCCTCGCGCGCGAGCCGCTCGACGAAGACCTCGTGCAGGCGGTGGAGGAAGCGCACGTCGGACGCGGCATAGTCGCGCTGCGCATCGTTGATCTCTTCCGCCCCCCAGTCGGAGCTCTGCTGCGCCTTGGAAATCTCGCCGCCGAGCAGTTCCTGGACGAGGTTCTTCAGGCCGTGGCGATCGGTGTAGGTCCGGGTCAGCTTGCTCGCGATCTTGGTGCAGAACACCGGGGCGGCGGTGACGCCGAGGTAATATTCGATCGCCGCCAGGTCGAACCGGGCGAAATGGAACAGCTTGAGGCGCGCGGGATCGGCGAGCACGGCCTTGAGGTTGGGCGCGTCGAACCGGCTGCCGACCGCGAAGCGCACGAGGTGTTCGTCGCCCCCGCCGTCGCTGATCTGCACCAGGCACAGCCGGTCGCGGGGGGTGACGAGACCCATCGTCTCGGTATCGACGGCGACCGGCCCGGGCGCGAGAACGCCTTCGGGCAGGTCTTCTTCGTGAAAATGCACTGCCATATGGCCCGCCCTTAGGCCGATTGGGGATTGAGGGGAAGGGCTGCTGGCGGGCGGCGGCGACCGGCCCTATCGTCGCGCGCGATGAGCGAGGCAATCCCCGAGAGCTGGCAGGCGGCGCTGGAGCCGGTGCTTTCCGCGCCCGAGGCACGGCGGCTGGGCGGCTGGCTGCAGGCCGAGGAAGCGGCCGGGCGCACGATCTACCCGCCGCGCGGCACGCGCCTTGCCGCGCTCGACCTGACCCCGCTCGACCGGGTGCGCGTGGTGATCCTGGGGCAGGACCCCTATCACGGGCCGGGGCAGGCGATGGGCCTGTGCTTCGCCGTGCCCCAGGGGGTCCGCGTTCCGCCGAGCCTGCTCAACATCTACAAGGAACTGGAAAGCGATCTCGGCCTGCCGCGGCCCGGCCACGGCGATCTCAGCGCCTGGGCGCGGCAAGGGGTCCTGCTGCTCAACAATGCCCTGACGGTGGAGGCCGGGCGCGCCGGCAGCCACGCGGGCAAGGGGTGGGAAGCGATCACCGACGCCTGCGTCGCGGCGGTCGCGGCGCGGCCGGAACCGAGCGCGTTCATCCTCTGGGGCAGCCACGCCCAGGCCAAGGCCGCGCGGATACCCGACCTCGCCGGCACGCAGCGCCACCTCGTCCTGCGCTCGCCGCATCCCAGCCCGCTGTCGGCCCATCGCGGCTTCTTCGGCTCGCGCCCGTTCAGCCGGGCCAATGCCTTCCTCGAGGCGCAGGGCCGCGGCGCAATCGACTGGCAGCTCAGAAGCTAGTCGTCAGCCGCAGGCTCCCGATCACGCCCAGGTCGCGCGCGGAGATCGCCGGGTCGACCGCCTGGAGATCGATCGTCAGGCGCAGCCGGTCGGCCAGCGCCAAGGTGTAGAACGCCTCCACCCCCTCCTCGTCTTCCAGCGCGACCCGGCCCGCGAGGGCGGAGACGAGCCGGTCGGTCAGCGAATAGCGGAAATAGGTCAGCCCGAACCGGTCGCGCGGGCGCGTGCGCGGGTTCCCGGCAATGCCGATGAAGCCGCTGCGGTCGAGGAACGTCGGGTCGCCGTTGGACAGATAGACCTGGCCGAACAGGCCGATCCCCGCGCCCGGGTGCTCCGGGTATTCGGCGATGTACTGGTAGGCCGCGATCACGGCGCTGATTTCGCCCCGGCGGCCGCCGAAGGGCGCGCCGGGCGGGGGCACGAGCACGGCGGGCAGGGCATCGTCGGCAATGCTGTCGCGCGTCGAACCGGCCAGCTTGACGGCATAGTATCCGCGCCGCCCGCCCAGCCTGGCCGGGACCGTGACCGAGCCGAGGAAGCCGACCCCGTCGGCGAAGGGGCTTTCCAGCCCGCTGCGCTGCGATTGCAGCTCGGGATCGAAGACCCAGAGGCGCAGCAGCGCCTTGTCGGTCGGCACGCTGAGCATCGCCCCGGTCAGCGAACCGGGCACGATCGCGCTGGGCGGCAGGGCCAGCGCGAGGTTCTGGAACCCCTCGTGCCCGCCCCCGCCCACGATCGGCAGGTCGGCGGCGAGGTCGAGCACGTTGATCTTGCCCACCGTCAGGCTGGCGCCGCTGTCCCAGCGCCGGGTGACGTCGATCGAGAGATCGAAGGCCGTCCCCTCGCTGTCGGGATAATAGAGCGCCGTGTTCGACGGTATCAGGCCCAGCGCGCCGTTGGCGCTGCGGCCATAGCGCAGTTCGGGGTGCAGGTTCAGCGTCCAGCCGCCCTCCGCCCCGAAGGCATCGCCCGCGATCGCGACATGGGCATCGACCTTGCCGCCGTGGCGCAGCACCGCGTCGGCATCGCCGGCCAGCGGGAGATCGGCGAACTGCGACCAGACCGCGCGCACCTCGATCCTCTCCGCCGGGGCAGCGGCCGCGGCGGGCGCTTCGGGCGAGGGGGTGCCGGCCTCCGCGGGCATGGCCGGGGCGGTCGGCAGGGGCGCGGGTGGCGCAAGGGCGGCGGGCGCCTCGCGTTCTGCTTCCCGGGCCTGCGCTGGCGCGGCGAGGGCGAGCAGGCAGGCGCCGAGGGGCGCGGCCGCCGCGCGCAGGGATCGCCGCCGATGAACGTGCCTGCCCATTTGCCCCGGGGCCTGCCGCCGGCGCGGCCTGCCCGATCCCCTCCCTGCTATGCGCCGGGCACGGTAAACGCGCCCGCGCGCGCTGTCACGGCCATTGCCGCCCGGCCGATCGCGCCGTAGAACGGCGCCATGGCGGGAGACATCGGGGAAAGCGTGGCCGACATGGCCACCGGCGGCCTGGCAGCGCGGGCGCTGGAGCCGCGCGCGGAAGGCGCGAAGGCCGCCGGTGCCACCCCCGGCTCCGCACCCGGCCCGGGCGGGCATACCCGCGAGGATGCGTGCCTCAACTGCGGCACGCGCCTGGTCGGATCGCATTGCCATGCCTGCGGCCAGCGCGCCCACGTCCACCGCACGCTGAGCGCGTTCGTCCACGACCTCGTTCACGGCGTACTCCATTTCGAGGGCAAGACCTGGCGCACGCTGCCGCTGCTCGCCTGGCGGCCGGGGCGGCTGACGCGCGAATATATCGACGGGCGCCGGGCGAGCTACGTCAGCCCGATCGCGCTGTTCCTCTTCGTGGTCTTCCTCAGCTACGCGACGTTCAGCCTGCTCGGCGGTGGCAGCGCGCTGGGGACCGAGGTCACCGGGATGGAACGGGTGCGCGAGGTTCACGCGGCCAACGCGGAACGGCTGGCCGAGCTGGAGGAGGAACGCGCCGCCGTGCCCGACGAAGGCGAGCGCGCGGCCGAGATCGACACGCGCATCGCCGCGCTGGAGGACGATCAGGCCGGGCTGGAGCTGGTGCTGGGCGAACCCGGCAACGACTTCGCCACGCGCTTCGCCTCGGGCTTCGAACGCACGCCCCTGCCCTCGGGCAGCGCGGTGGCGAAAGCGTGGGAAAAGGCTTCGGCCAATCCGCAGCTCACGATCTACAAGCTGCAGACCAACGCCTACAAGTTCAGCTGGATGCTGATCCCGCTCTCGGTGCCCTTCGTCTGGCTGCTGTTCCCGTTCAGCCGGCGCTTCCGCGGCTACGACCACACGGTCTTCGCGACTTATTCGATCACCTTCATGATCGCGCTGGCCGCAGTGTCGAGCCTGCTGTTCTTCTTCGGCTACCCGTCGATCGGCGGGCTCGTGCTGCTCTACGCGCCCTGGCACATGTACCGCCAGCTGCGCGAGGCCTACGGCCTCGGGCGGTTCGGCGCATTCTGGCGGATGCTCGCGCTGAGCCTGTTCGCGTGGATCGCGATCAGCCTGTTCGTCACCGGGATCGCGATGATGGCGGGCGGCTGACGGGCCGCCGCCGGGGCGCGGTTCAGGCGCCCTGGGGGGCGCCCTCGCCGCTGGACCCGAAACGCTTGCCCGCCTTGGGAATGGCCGAACCGGTCACCGGCCGCACCGCCGGGCCCTTTGGCTCGTCCGGGCGGTCGATCTTGCCGTTGTCGAGCAGTTCCCTGATCTCGTCGCCGGTCAGCGTCTCGTACTCGAGCATGGCCTGGGCGAGCAGGTGGAGCTTGTCCTCCTGCTCCTTCAGGATATCGGTCGCGCGCTTGTGCGCGCCCTCCACCAGCTTGCGGATCTCGGCATCGATCAGCTTGTTGGTATCGCCCGAACCCATCGTGCGCGCGGTCTGGCCCATGCCGAGATAGCCTTCCTGGCTTTCCTCGTACTGCAGCGGGCCGAGCTTGTCGCTCATCCCCCACTTGGTCACCATGTTGCGCGCCAGCTTGGTCGCGTACTGGATGTCGGACGATGCGCCGCTCGACACCTTGTCGTGGCCGAAGATGATCTCTTCCGCCACGCGCCCGCCCATCGCCACGGCAAGGTCGGCGTGCATCTTGTCGCGGTGATACGAGTAGTTGTCGCGCTCGGGCAGGCGCATGACCATGCCCAGCGCGCGCCCGCGCGGGATGATCGTGGCCTTGTGGATCGGGTCCGACGCGGGCTCGTTCAGCGACACCAGGGCATGGCCCGCCTCGTGATAGGCGGTCATCTTCTTCTCGTCGTCGGTCATGACCATTGAACGGCGTTCGCTGCCCATCATGACCTTGTCTTTCGCGTCCTCGAACTCCTGCATCGCGACGAGGCGCTTGTTGCGCCGCGCGGCCAGCAGGGCCGCCTCGTTGACGAGGTTGGCGAGGTCCGCGCCCGAAAAGCCCGGCGTGCCGCGCGCGATCGTGCGCGGGTTGACGTCGGGCGCCAGCGGCACTTTCTTCATGTGCACGCCCAGGATCTTCTCGCGCCCCTCGATGTCGGGCACGGGCACGACGACCTGCCGGTCGAACCGGCCGGGGCGCAGCAGCGCGGGGTCGAGCACGTCGGGGCGGTTGGTCGCGGCGATGATGATGATGCCCTCGTTCGCCTCGAACCCGTCCATCTCGACCAGGAGCTGGTTCAATGTCTGTTCGCGCTCGTCGTTCGAATTGCCGAGGCCGTGGCCGCGATGGCGGCCGACCGCGTCGATCTCGTCGATGAAGACGATGCACGGCGCGTTCTTCTTCGCCTGTTCGAACATGTCGCGCACGCGGCTGGCGCCGACGCCGACGAACATCTCGACGAAGTCGGAGCCCGAGATGGTGAAGAAGGGCACGCCCGCCTCGCCCGCGATCGCGCGTGCGAGCAGGGTCTTGCCGGTGCCGGGCGAGCCGACCAGCAGCGCGCCCTTGGGAATCTGACCGCCAAGCTTGGAGAAGCGCTGCGGATCCTTGAGGAACTCGACGATTTCCTCCAGCTCCTCGCGCGCTTCGTCGATCCCGGCCACGTCGTCGAAGGTGACCTTGCCCTGTTTCTCGGTCAGCATCTTGGCCTTGGACTTGCCGAAGCCCATTGCCCCGCCGCCGCCGCCCTTCTGCACCTGGCGCAGGGCGAAGAAGGCAATGCCCAGGATCAGGATGAACGGCAGCGACTGGACGAGAATCGCCATCAGCAGGCTCATGCGCTCGGGCGCGCTGCCGGTATATTCGACGCCATTGGCCTCGAGCAGCTCGGTCAGGCGCGTGTCGCTGGTGACCGGGACGGTCGAGAAGGCCTCCCCGTTCTTCATCGTGCCGGTGATCTGCTCGGGCGAGATGGTCACGTCCTTGACCATCCCGGCCTCCACGTTCTCGCGGAAGGTGGAATAGCCGATCTCGTTGCCCGCCGGTTGCCCGGCATTGCCGAACATCGAGACGAGCAGGACCAGCGCGAGGAAGATCCCGCCCCAGACCATCAGGCTCTTCATCCAGGGGTTGGGACCGCCGCCGTTCTCGGGGCCGTCGGGCTGCCTATCGTCGTTCATCGCTGAAACAGTGATCCTTTCGCCTGCCAATGTAGGGGCGGCGAGGTGAATGGCAAGATAACGGCCGGCGCCCGTTCCGGCCGGACGGGGCGCCGGCGGCGCCTAGCCCGAGCCGCCCGAGGTCAGCACCCCGGCGACGACCGCGACCGCGCCGGTCGAAATGGCGAAGGCGATCACCATCAGCAGCCCGTCGCGCACCATGAGCGCGAGGCCGAAGGCGGCGATCGCGATCATCGGCGCGGAACTGGCGAAAGGCAGGAATTCCAGCGGCGGCACGGCGCAGCACAGCAGGACCACCACCAGCGCCGCCACCCGCGGCCAGATGCCGCGGGTAAGCCACCTGAGGCGCCCGTGGAACCAGCCGTCGATCGTCGCCGCCACCTTGTCCAGCCGGTGCGCCCCGCGCGCCAGCCGGTCGCCGTCGATCGCGCGGCGTTCGACGAAATCGGGCAGCCAGACATGTTCGCGCCCGAACAGCAGCTGGCCCGCGATCAGCGCGATCATCACCGCGAGGAACGTCGGCACGCCGGGAATCCCGCCGATCGGCGAAAGCTCTATCAGCGGCAGGAACAGCAGGATCGGCCCGAAACTGCGACGGCCGAATTCGTCCAGCGCGTCGCCGACGCAGACCTTGTCGCGCCGTTCGCCGAGGTCCTCGATCCCGTCGAGGACGTCCCCGATGCTGTGCGGGTCTTCCTTCATGCCTGCCCGGGCAACGCCCGGCGGGCCGATAGGCTCCCGCCCGACGGGGCCAGGCGGACGGGAGGGAGAGAGGGCGGGCGGCGAAAAGGGCCCTAGGCCGGCTTGCGACGAACCAGGGCCGAGCGCTCGCAGCGGCAGACGACCTCGTCGCGCTGGTTGAGCATCTGGTGGGTGAACGTGACAATCCCGGCCCCGGGCCGCGATTTCGATTCGCGCAGGGCCGCGACTTCGCTGGTCGCGCGCAGGGTATCGCCGATCGCGACCGGCGCCGGCATGGCGACCTTGTCGTACCCGAGGTTGGCGATAAGCGTGCCGAGCGTCGTGTCGCCCACGCTCAGCCCCACCATCAGCGCAAATGTGAAAGTGCCGTTGACGAGGATCTGCCCGAATTCGGATTCGCGCGCCGCCTCCGCATCGAGGTGCAGCGGCTGGGGATTGTGGGTCATCGTCGTGAACAGCAGGTTGTCGGTCTCGGTCACCGTGCGGCGGATCTCGTGCTCGATCCGGTCGCCCACCTGCCATTCGTCGAAATAGCGGCCTGCCATGTCTGCATTTCCCGTTACTGCCAGTTCCCGCCCGCCATAGACGGGGGCGCAGGCGGTGCAAATGGCTCGCCATGCGGGGCGCGAACCGATAGGGCTGCGCGCCATGTACGATCTCCTGGTGATCGGCGGGGGCATCAACGGCGCAGGCATCGCCCGCGACGCGGCGGGCCGCGGGCTGTCGGTCGCCCTGGCGGAGAAAGACGACCTCGCCAGCCACACGTCGTCGGCCAGCACCAAGCTGGTGCATGGCGGGCTGCGCTATCTCGAACACTACGAGTTCCGGCTGGTCCGCGAGTCGCTGCGCGAGCGCGAGGTCCTGCTGCGGATCGCGCCGCACCTCGTGCGCCCGCTGCGCTTCGTCCTGCCGCACCACGAGGGGCTGCGCCCGCGCTGGATGCTGCGCCTGGGCCTGTTCCTCTACGATCACCTGGGCGGCAACCGGTCGCTGCCGGGCAGCGAGGCGGTGGACCTGTCCGCGCCGCCCCACGCGGCCGTGCTGAAGGACCGCTTCGCCCGGGGCTTCGCCTATTCGGATTGCTGGGTGGACGACGCGCGGCTGGTCGTGCTCAATGCGATCGACGCGCGCGAACGCGGCGCGCGGATCATGACGCGCACCCGCTGCACCGCGCTCGCCCGCGCCGGCGACCACTGGCGCGCCAAGCTGGTTTCGCCCGGGGGGGAGCAGACCGTCCGCGCGCGCGCCGTGATCAACGCCGCGGGGCCGTGGGTGGACGACATCGCCGCGCTCGCCACCGCCGGCCGGGCCGAAGCGCACTTGCGCCTGGTGCAAGGCAGCCACGTCGTCGTGCGCCGCAAGTTCGAAGGCGCGCACGCCTATATCTTCCAGAACGGCGACGGGCGAATCGTCTTCGCGATCCCCTACGAGGACGACTTCACCCTGATCGGCACGACCGACCGGCCCTTCGCCGGCGATCGCGACGCGGTGGCGATATCGGGTGAGGAGCGCGACTACCTCTGCGCGGCGGCCAGCGCCTATTTCTCGGAACCGGTTGGCCCCGCAGACGTCGTTTCGTCCTATGCAGGAATCAGGCCGCTTTACGAAGACAATGCCGCGAGTGACGCAACCGTGACCCGCGACTACGTCTTTGCCGTCGATGCGCCGGACGGCGCACCGCCCCTGTTGAGCATCTTCGGGGGCAAGATCACCACTTATCGCCGCCTGGCCGAACACGCGATGGAGCGGCTGGCGCGCCATCTCGCGGTGCCCGCCCGGCCCTGGACCGGCGATGCGCCGCTGCCGGGCGGCGATTTTGCCGGCGGCTTCGATGCCTTCCTGGCCGAAGTCCGCGCGCTCTGGCCCTGGCTGCCGGCGGCAACCGCGCGGCGCATGGCGCGCGCCTACGGCACCCGGATCGAACGGGTGATCGGCGAAGCGCGCGCGCCGGACGGCCTGGGCCGCGACCTGGGCGGCGGGCTGAGCGAGGCGGAAGTCGATTACATGCGCCGCGAAGAAATGGCGCAGACGAGCGAAGACGTTCTCTGGCGGCGGAGCAAACTGGGGCTCCACCTGCCCCAAGAAGCCCACGAAAACGTAGCGGCCAGCCTCGCTGCCGACTTCGCTTGATTGCCGCCCGAAGCGCGTCCAAGGGCGCCGAATTCACCGCAACTTTCACCCCGAGTCGCACTATGCCCGTTTCCGCTCCGCTCGACCGAACCGCTATCCGCCTCGCCTATCGCCAGGACGAGGAAGCCTGCGTGGCCGAACGGCTGCGACAGGCCGCCCCTGCCGGCGCCGTCCATCCGCAGGCCGCGTCGATCGCCAGGAAGCTGATTTCCGGCGCGCGCGAACGCAAGGCGAGCGGGATCGATGCCTTCCTCCAGCAGTTCGGCCTCGCGACCGAGGAAGGCATCGCGCTGATGTGCCTGGCCGAGGCGCTGCTGCGCGTGCCCGACAGCCGCACCGCCGATGCCCTGATCCGCGACAAGATCGGCGACATCGACTGGTCCGAACACCTGGGCGAAAGCAGTTCCACTTTCGTCAACGCCGCGACCTTCTCGCTGATGCTCACCGGCGAAGTGCTCGAACGCCCCGAAGAGCACCAGCGCGGCATGGGCCGCACGTTGCGCAACGCGATGAACCGCCTCGGCGAACCGGTGATCCGCCGGGCGACGCTGCAGGCCATGCGAATCCTGGGCGGGCAGTTCGTCTTCGGCCGGACGATCGAGGAGGCGCTGAAGCGCGCCGCCCCCGAACGCGCGCGCGGCCTGACGCACAGCTTCGACATGCTGGGCGAAGCGGCGATGACGTTTCCCGACGCCGAACGCTATCGCCAGGCCTACGAGCACGCGATCGAGCGGCTCGCGCGCGAAGTCGACGGCGGGATCGCCCGCTCGCCCGGCATATCGGTCAAGCTTTCCGCGCTCTATCCGCGCTACGACCATTTCCACGCGGCCGCCGCGACCAAGGCGCTCGTCCCCATGCTCAAGGGGCTCGCGATCAAGGCGCGCGACGCCAACATGCATTTCACCATCGACGCCGAAGAGGCCGAGCGGCTGGAGCTGTCGCTCGACATCATCGAGGCGCTGGTGGCCGACGACGAGATCTTCGCCCGGCCCGGCGGGCAGCCGTGGGAAGGCTTCGGCCTCGCCATCCAGGCCTACCAGAAGCGCGGCGTGCCGCTGTGCGACTGGATCGCCAAGCTGGCACGGCGCCACGGCCGCCGGCTGATGGTGCGCCTGGTCAAGGGCGCGTACTGGGATACCGAGATCAAGATCAGCCACGTCGGCGGTTACAAGGATTTCCCCGTCTTCACCCGCAAGGTCGGGACCGACGTGTCCTACCTCGCCTGCGCGGCGCGCCTGCTGGAGGCGCGCGACGCGATCTACCCCGCCTTCGCCACGCACAACGCCTATACGATCGGCGCGGTCAAGGCGCTGGCGGAGCAGGGCGAGCCGGCCGACCGGCAGGGGCCGTCCTACGAGTTCCAGCGGCTGCACGGCATGGGCGAGGAAGTCTATGCCGAACTGGGCGAACTGGAAGGCAACCGCAAGACGCCGGTGCGGATCTACGCCCCGGTGGGCACGCACAAGGACCTGCTGGCCTACCTCGTGCGGCGCCTGCTCGAGAACGGCGCCAATTCCAGCTTCGTCAACCGCATGGCCGATGCCGAAGTGCCGGTGGCGGCGCTGACCGGCGACCCGGTGGCCGAGCTGGCGGCGATGGAGCCGCGGCGCAACCCGCAGATCCCCCTGCCGGCCGACATCTTCCCGGGCCGCCGCAACAGCGCGGGGATCGACCTGGCCGATCCGCTGGTGGTCGAACCCCTGCTCGAACGCCTGCACGTGCTCGACGCGCGCCGCTGGCATGCCGAGCCGACGCTGCGTTCGCCCGAACAGGGGGAAGTCGCGCCGATCACCCAGCCGCAGGATCTCACCCACGAGGTCGGCACGCGGCGCGATGCCCTGCCCGAGGAGATCGACGTCGCGATCACCCGGGCGATCGCGATCCAGCCCGGCTGGGATTCGCTCGGCGGGGAAAAGCGCGCGCTCCTGCTCGAAGCCGCGGCCGACATGTTCGAGGCCCATACCGACGAGATCCTCAGCCTGTGCCAGCGCGAAGCGGGCAAGACGCTGATGGACGCGGTTCTCGAACTGCGCGAGGCGGTCGATTTCCTGCGCTATTACGCCAACGAGGCGCGGCGCCTGTTCACCGCCCCCCTGCCCCTGCCCGGCCCGACGGGCGAGGAGAACCGGCTGAGCCTGCACGGCCGCGGCGTCTTCGCGACGATCAGCCCGTGGAACTTCCCGCTGGCGATCTTCATCGGCCCGGCGGCGGCGGCGCTTGCGGCGGGCAATACCGTCGTCGCCAAGCCGGCCGAGCAGACCCCGCTGATCGCCGCGCTGGCGGTGAAGCTGTGCCACGAAGCGGGCATTCCCGAAGACGTGTTCCAGCTCCTGCCCGGGGCCGGCGAGGTGGGACAGCTGATCACCTCCGACCCGCGGATCGCGGGGGTCGCCTTCACCGGATCGACCCAGACGGCCCAGGCGATCAACCGCAGCCTCGCCGCGCGCGAGGGGCCGATCGCGACGCTGATCGCCGAGACCGGCGGCCAGAACGCGATGATCGTGGACAGCTCCGCCCTGCCCGAACAGGTCACCCGCGATGTCGTCAACAGCGCGTTCCAGAGCGCGGGCCAGCGGTGCAGCGCGCTGCGCGTGCTCTACCTGCAGGACGACGTGGCCGACGAGATGCTGGAAATGATCAAGGGCGCGTTCGAGGCGCTGGTGATCGGCGACCCGGAAGACCTGGCGACGGACGTCGGCCCGGTGATCGACCCCGACGCCAAGGCCGCGCTCGAACGGCACGTCGCGCGGCGCAAGAAGCACGGGCGCAAGGTCTGGCGGCGCAAGCTGCCGCGCGGGGCGGCCCAGGGCTGCTTCGTCGCGCCGACGATCATCGAGATGGATTCGATCCTCGACCTGCGGCGCGAGAACTTCGGCCCGATCCTGCACGTCGTGCGCTACAAGGCAAGCGAGCTGGAACGGGTGATCGAGGACATCAATGCCACCGGCTACGGCCTCACGCTCGGCCTCCACAGCCGGATCGAGGCGACCCGCCGCTTCGTCGAGGCGCGCGCCCGGGTCGGCAATTTCTACGTCAACCGCAACCAGATCGGGGCGGTCGTGGAAAGCCAGCCGTTCGGCGGCGAGGGCCTGTCGGGCACCGGCCCCAAGGCCGGCGGCCCGCACTACGTCGCGCGCTTCGCGACCGAGCGGGTCGTGTGCATCGACACGACCGCGGCGGGCGGCAACGCCACGCTGCTGGCGAGCTGACCGGGGCTTTCCTCCGCGCCGCGATTTGCTAGTCAGGCGGGCAATGGGCCGCTTCCTCGCAATGCTTCTCGCGCTCGTCGCGCTGGCCTGGTCGGCCGGCGCGGCGGCCGAGGTGCGGATGAGCTTCCACAGCTTCAACGGCTCGGTCCTGTTCGGCCGCTATCCCCATGCCTTCATCGTGCTCGAAGGGACGCTGGAGGAAACCGGCGCCCCGGTGCAGGAAAACTACGGCTTCACGGCGAAGACGATCTCCACCCGCATTCTGAGCGGCCCGGTCGAACACGCGATCATGACCGAGGAAGAGAAATACCTGCGCAAGACCAACCGCCATTTCACCGTCACCCTCACCGACGCGCAGTACTGGCGCGTGCGCGCCGAAGTGGCGAAATGGCGCGATGCGCCGGGCAAGTACTACGACCTCGACCGGCGCAACTGCATCCATTTCGTCGGCGCGATGGCCCGGATCGCCGGGCTGAAGGTCGAATACCCCAAGGACATGCTGCGCCGCCCGAAGAAGTGGCTGAACCATGTGACCCGGCTCAACCCGCAGCTGGGTGCGCGCCCGATCGACTGACGCGCGGGGCGGCCGGCGGAAGGGGATAACGCCGGCGCGCGGCTTGCCCTGTCCGCGAGGCTGGGGAATGACCGGGCCATGGCGATTCTTTCCGACCGGTGGATCCGCACCCAGGCGCAGGAGAAAGGCATGATCGAGCCTTTCGTCGAGGCGCAGCGGCGCGAGGGATGCATTTCCTACGGCCTTTCCAGCTACGGCTACGACGCGCGCGTGGCGGACGAGTTCAAGATCTTCACCAATGTCGACAGCGCGGTGGTCGATCCGAAGGACTTCGCCGCCAATTCCTTCGTCGACCGCAAGACCGACGTCTGCGTGATCCCGCCCAATTCCTTCGCCCTGGCGCGCACGGTCGAATATTTCCGCGTACCCGAAGACGTGCTGGTGATCTGCCTGGGCAAGAGCACTTATGCGCGCTGCGGGATCATCGTGAACGTCACCCCGCTCGAGCCGGGGTGGGAAGGGCACGTCACGCTCGAATTCTCGAACACGACCCCGCTGCCGGCCCGGATCTACGCCAACGAGGGGGCATGCCAGTTCCTGTTCCTGCAGGGCAACGAGCGGTGCGAGACGAGCTATCGCGACCGCGCGGGCAAGTACATGGGGCAGCGCGGGGTAACCCTGCCCCGGCTGTGACCGCGCGCCGGTTGTAAGGCGGCGCGCGCTGTTCCATTCTCCCGCCCGCAAGGGAGAATCGCTTTGATGGCAAACCGTGAATTCGACATCGTGGTCTATGGCGCGACCGGCTATACCGGGCGCCTGGTGGCCGAGCATTTCGTGCGCGAATACGGCGACCGGCAGGATGGGCCGAAGTGGGCGATGGCCGGCCGCAGCCTGACCAAGCTGCAGGACGTG
Organism: Pelagerythrobacter marinus; assembly: GCF_034375205.1. Taxonomy (NCBI): domain Bacteria; kingdom Pseudomonadati; phylum Pseudomonadota; class Alphaproteobacteria; order Sphingomonadales; family Erythrobacteraceae; genus Pelagerythrobacter; species Pelagerythrobacter marinus. Next base: position 3,035,386 of record NZ_CP139719.1, read on the forward strand.
CGCGACGCGATCGGCGCGCCGGCGGAAACGCCACTGGTCGTGGCCGACGCCGACGACACCGCCGCGCTGGAGGCCATGTGCCGCCGCACGCGCGTTGTCCTGACGACTGTCGGCCCGTACCAGCTCTACGGCGACGCGCTGGTCGCGGCCTGCGTCGCGACCGGGACCGACTATGCCGACTTGTGCGGGGAACCGGGCTGGATGCGCGAGCAGATCGACCGGCACCACGCGGCGGCGAAGGAAAGCGGGGCGCGCATCTGCTTTTCGAGCGGTTTCGATTCGATCCCCTTCGACCTGGGCGTGCTGATGCTGCAGAAAGAGGCGCAGCGGCGCTTCGGCGCGCCCGCCCCGCGCGTGCGCGGCCGGGTCCGCTCGATGCAGGGCACGTTCTCCGGCGGGACCGCCGCCAGCCTGGGCGCGACGATGAAGGCCGTGGCGAAGAATCCGAAGCTGATCCCGATCCTGCAGAGCCCCTTCGGCCTGACCCCGGGTTTCGAGGGGCCCGAACAGCCCGGCGGCATGGTCCCGCGTTACGAGGAAGACCTGGGCAAGTGGGCGGCGCCGTTCATCATGGCCACGATCAACGTCAAGAACGTCCACCGGACCAATTTCCTCGGCGGTTTCCCCTACGGCGAGGATTTCCGTTACGACGAGATGATGCTGACCAGCCCCGGCGAAGCGGGCAAGGCGGCGGCCGACGCGGTAACCGAGATGCTCAAGAACCCCTTCGGCGCCAAGCCGCCCAAGCCCGGCGAGGGGCCGAGCAAGGCCGAGCGCGAGGCGGGTTCCTACGACCTGCTGTTCGTCGGCGAGATGCCGGGCGGCGAGCGCCTGCATTACGCGGTGAAGGGCCGTTACGATCCCGGCTACGGATCGACCAGCCGGATGCTGGGCGAAACCGGCATGGCCCTGCTGTCGTGCGAGGCGCCCGGCGGTGTCGGCACGCCGGGGCACTTCCTGGGCGAGGCCCTGGTCGCGCGGCTGGAGGAACGCGCCGAGCTGCGCTTCGCCCCCGAAGAGGGGTGAGGCGCCCCCCGGTCGGCCGCCCGTCCCGCTGCGGGAACGGGCGGCCGGGGAGGAAAATCAGAAGCTCGTGCGCAGGCCGATCTTGAAGTTGCGCTCGGCGAGCGGGACGAAATCCTTGGTGAAGCTCGCATGGCGGCGCCCCTCGGCGTCGAACAGGTTGTTCGCCTGGAGCAGGACGGTCACGTTGTCGTTGCCGCGCAGCGGCTTCCACGCGATCGAGGCGTTGACGAAAGTGAACGCATCGGTCGCGCTTTCGAACGGCGCGACACGGTCCTGCCCGTCGAACCACTGCACTTCCACCCGCGCATCGACCGGCCCGGTCTGCGCCTCGAGCGCGCCGAGCAGGCGCAGCGGGGGAATGCGCGGCAGCGGGGTGCCGTCGTCCAGCTCCGCGCGGACGTAGTCGCCGCGCAGGTCCGCCATCAGGGTGAAGCCGTCGGCCTGGTAGAGCGGATAGGTGACCTGGCCTTCGACCCCGAAATAGCGGGCATCGCCCTGCAGGTACTGGAACACCGGCAGTTCGTCTTCCTCCTCCCCGGTTTCGGCGAGGTAGATGTAGTCGTCGAACCAGTTGCGATAGACCGCGAGGCCGACCGTCCCGTCGCCCAGCGCGCCGCGGACGAAGGCTTCCAGCCCCCAGGCGCCCTCGACCTCCAGGTCGCGGTCGCCGATCTCGTAGGCCTGGGTCGCGATATGGGGGCCGTCGGACAGCAGCTCTTCCGCGCTCGGCGCGCGTTCGGCGCGGCTGCCGGTCACGCCGAAGCGCAGCCCGCCGGCCGTCTCGTAGACCAGGCCCAGCGCGCCCGAGAAAGTGTCGAACGAACGGTCGAACCCGGCGACCTGCGATTCGACGTCGGTCGCCTCGTAACGTGCGGCGAGCTCGACCTGGAACGGGTCGAAATCGATTTCCTGCAGGGTGAACACGGCCACCTGGTCGGTGTGGTTCTTCGGCACGTAGGCTTCCGCGCCATAGGCGTCGAAATCGCGGTAATAGTACTGGATGCCGGTCGAACCGCCCCAGTTGCCGCGGCGGTTCTGCTCCAGCTCGGCGCGCGCCTCGATCCCCTTGACCTCGAACACGGTGCCGACTTCGTCGCCCTCGAACTCGGTGTGGGTATAGTCGCTGAAGCCGACCCGGGTGTTGAGCGCGGCGAGGAACCCGTCGCCCAGTGCCAGGCGGCCGCGCAAGTCGGCGCGGTACTGGCGCAGGGCGATCGTCACGTCCTCGTGGCCGTGCTCCTCCTCGCCCTCGTGATCCTCGTGATCGTCGTGGTCGTCGTCGTGTTCATGATCGTGGTCGTGATCATGGTCGTCGTCGTGGTCTTCCTCGCCGTGGTGATGGCTCGTGCCGGGGCGCAGCGGGACGCCGTAAGTGGTGTCGTAGATCCCGAACGAGGCGCCCAGGTTGCTGTCGCCTTCGAAGAACGCGAAGCCGGCGTTGGCGCTCCAGGTCTCGGTCCCGCTGCCGGGCAGCGTGCCGCGGTGATTGGCCGCCTCGCGCAGTTCCTCGGCCTCTTCCAGGTGGCCTTCTTCCTCTTCCTCCGCCGCGTCGGCGAGGAGATCGGCGCGCAGTTCCGGCACGACGACGTAGCCCGGGATCTCCAGGTCGCCGGTCTTGCGATAGGCGCCGTCGACGTGGACCACGAAGCGCTCGCCCAGCGGCACGTCGAGCGAGGCCCCGCCCTCGCGCAGGTCGGAAGCGGTATCGACCCCGGCCAGCGCGTCGAGATGGAACGGCTCGTTCAGCCGGCGCAGCGGGATGCGCTTGTCGATCACGTTGACCGCGCCGCCGATCGCCTGGCTGCCGTAGAGCAGGACCGCGGGGCCGCGCAGAACCTCGATCCGCTCGGCCGTCAGCGGGTCGATCGCGGTCGCGTGGTCGGCCGAGGTGTTCGAGGCGTCGATCGCGCCGATCCCGTCGATCAGGACCTTGACCCGCTCGCCCGAGAAGCCGCGCAGGACGGGGCGCGAGGCGCCGGGCGCGAAACCGGTTGCCGAAACGCCCGGGACCTTGACCAGGACTTCGCCGATCTGCCCGTCGAGGTTGCGCTGCAGTTCCGCGCTCTCGACCACCGTGGTCCCGGCCAGCACGTCGAGCTGTTCGAGCCCGGTCGCGGTGACCACGATCTCGCCCGTCGGGGCGATCCGGCGATCGTGAAAATCGTCGGTTTCCGGAGCGGCAGGGGCCGCGCCCGGGTCCGAAGAGCGATCCTGGGCCCGGGCATCCTGGGCATGGGCGGGTGCCGCCACTGCACAAAGGGCAAGGGCGACGGGAAGGGCGAGCGAGCGATTCGCGATAGCATGACGATACAACATATCGACGGCCTAATAGCGATTCGCCGGGCCATGTCCAGCCGCGCGATCCGCTGGCCGAGAGGCTTCGACCAGGCCTCCCGCGAGGCAAGACGAACGCCTTGTCACGACATTGTCATGAACAATATTGGGCGATTTCAACTTTCCTATTCTGTTCGTTGTTCCTGCGACAACTTCGGACGATATCAAGTATCTTCAATATAATGCCCCAACGCGTTTTGACTTTTGGTTCCCGGCGCGCACCACGGCCAGCTTGAACAGTCGCCTGTTGCGATTATGCAACGCGCCGTGATCCTTTTGGCACCCTGCGTCGCCCGGTCGGTGGTGGCCACCCCTTTGCTTTGCTAGCGGGCCCCCGGCGACCGGCCCGTGGACAATCGGGCCGCCCGGCTACTCGTGCATTTCTTTTCACGACCGCGCCGCTGGCCGATGCATCCCCCCGCATCGGTTCGCCCCGAGACCGACCAAAGAACAACGACGCAGGAAAGAACCATGCTCACATTCCGCAGCAGCGGCAGCCTCGGCGCACTCGCCGCAGCCCTCGCCGCCAGCCCCGCCATCGCGCAGGACGCGGCGCCCGCCGACGCCCAGCAGGGCGGCCTGAAGGAAATCATCGTCACCGCGACCAAGAACAGCGAGAGCATGCAGGACGTGCCGATCGCGCTCCAGGCGATGGACAGCGAAGGGCTGGAACAGCTCAGCATCGACACGTTCGACGATTACCTGGAACAGCTGCCCAACGTGACCGCGGGCGGCAGCGGGCCGTCGCAGAGCACGATCTATATCCGCGGCCTCGCCTCGACCACGCCCAACCTCACCACCGCGGGCGTCGCCGGGCTCGCGCCCAACGTCGCGCTCTATCTCGACGAGCAGCCGCTGGCCCAGCCGGGCCGCAACCTCGACGTCTATGCCGCCGACCTCGAGCGGATCGAGGTGCTCGCCGGGCCGCAGGGCACGCTGTTCGGCGCCAGCTCGCAGGCCGGCGTCGTGCGCCTGATCACCAACAAGCCCGATCTCACCGGCTTCTACGGCTCGGGCAAGGCCGGGGTCTCGTTCACCAAGGGCGGCGAAACGAGCTACAACGCCGAAGTCATGCTTAACGTCCCGGTCACCGACCGGCTGGCGCTGCGCGGGGTGGCCTACCTCGACGACCAGGGCGGCTATATCGACAATGTCCACGGCACGCGCTCGATGCGCGAAAGCGCGCGCTATCGCCCGGCGGGCACGGTGCGCGACAACGGCGTCGTGGTCAGCGACAAGCGCGCCGGCTTCCAGTCCGACCCCGCCTCGCTTGCCTATATCGACAGCGAAGTGACCTTTCAGGAAGCCGACAACGCGCGGCTGGTGGAAGACAACTTCAACGACACGCAATACGCCGGCTTCCGCGTCAGCGCGCTCTACGAGTTCTCGCCCGACTGGCGCCTGACGGTCGCGCACAGCCGGCAGAGCCTCGAATCCGACGGCGTGTTCTTCGCCGATCCGGAGCTGGACCTCGACGAGCTCGATATCCAGCGCTTCTCCGACGACCGGCTGGAAGACGATTTCTCGAACACGAGCTGGACGCTGGAAGGCCGCCTGGCCGCGCTCGACGTCGTCTATACCGGTGCCTATACCGATCGCGAGACGCAGCAGGCGGTCGGCTATTCCGACTATCTCTTCGTCGGCCAGTACATCCCCTATTACATGTGCGACACGGCGGTTTCCTATCCCGGCAGCGTCGCCCAGGCACCGGCCGACCCGACCTGCTACGCGCCGAACCTCTCGGTCACCTCGGATACCGACACGAGCGTGTTCACGCAGGAACTGCGGATCAACACGCCGCAGCAGGAACGCATCCGCGCGACGGTCGGCGGGTTCTATTCGAACCTCGTGCTGAAGGAACGCAACGACTACTACTACGCGTCGGAGCTGGTGCGCGGTTCGGACGGGGAAACGCGCGGCTTCTCGCCCATCTACCCGTTCACCAATACCGAGGTGACGGGCATCGTCGGCAACGCCGCGCCCGGGTACTACAGCGATCCGGGCCCCCTGCCCGAGAACGTCGGTTTCCGTAACGACGTGAAGCGGACCGACAAGCAGTTCGGCCTGTTCGGCGAAGTCTCGTTCGACATCGTGCCCGACCTGCTGACGGTGACCGGCGGCGCGCGCTATTACGATATCGAGGTCGATATCGAGGGCGCGGCGACCTCCGCCTTCTGCAAGCTCAACGCGCCGATCTTCGGCGCCAATGCCGGCGTCCCGGTCGAGGACCAGGTTAACATCCCCGGCTGCGGCGGCACGAACCTGTCGGACAAGTACGGGCCCGACAACCCCTACGGCAATCCCGACAAGGCGAAGACCGACGGGACGATCTTCAAGGGCACCGTCACGCTGACACCGACGCGCGACCTGCTGTTCTACGCCACCTATTCGGAAGGTTTCCGGCCCGGCCTGCTCAACCGCCCGGGCGGCGCGCAGGGCCCCGGCGACTACGTCGTGCCCTTCGCGCTCGATACCGACGAGGTGCAGAACTACGAGATCGGCTGGAAGACCGAGCTGTTCGACCGCCAGCTGCGGCTGAACGGCAGCGCCTTCTTCGTCGACGTGAGCCGCCTGCAGACGACGATCTTCGACCCGTCGATCACCAACCTGTTCTTCTCCGACAACGCGGCGAACGCGGAAATCAAGGGGATCGAGGGCGACTTCGTCTACCAGCCCTACGGCGTGCCGGGTCTGACCGTGGCCGGGGCCTTCTCGGTCCTCGACACCGAGATCACCGAGGTCCTGACCCCGACCGAAGACGTCGTGGAAGGCGGGCCGCTGGCCTATGCGCCCGAGTTCCAGGGCAACCTGCGGGTGCGCTACGAATGGGCCCTGTCGGACGAGCTCGACGCCTACGTCATGCCGCAGGTGGTCCATTCCTCCTCGAAGTACACCGACATCATCGAGATCAACAAGCTCAAGCTCGATGGCTACACCACCTTCAGCCTCTCGGCCGGGGTGGAGAAGGACCGCTGGTCGTTCGAGGTCTTCGGCGAGAACCTGACCGACGAACGGGCCCAGGTCGCCGGCAGCTTCAACTTCGACCGCGCGCGGGTGACGGTGAACCGTCCGCTGACCGTCGGCCTGCGCGTCTCGGTCGACTACTGACGCGCCGGCCGGACGGCGGCCCCGGGGGCAGGCGGCAGCGCTTGTCCCCGGGGCCCGCCTTCTGGCAGGGAGCCGGGATGACCGGGGCCGGAAACGATCGCGCGGCGCAGCTGGAACAGGCGCAGGACGCCTTGCGCGCCGGCCGTCATGCGCAGGCCGTCGCGCTGGCCGAAGGCCTGCTGGCGGCCGACGCCGACGATACCGAGGCGCTCTACGTCGCGGCGGTCGGCGCCCGCTACCGGAAGGACTACGCGCAGGCGGAAGATTTCCTCCGCCGGCTTCACGCCGCCTCGCCCGAATATGGCCGCGCCTGGCAGGAAAGCGGCCACCTCGCACGCGTACGCGGCGATGCGGCGGCGGCGCTCGACGCCTATGTCCGCGCCACGCGCCACAATCCCGCGCTCGCGGCGAGCTGGCGCGCCCAGGGCGAGATCCTGGCCGCGCAGGGCCAGCCGGCCGCGGCCCGGGCGGCCCTGGCCCAGGCGCAGCGGATCGCCGACCTCCCGCGCGAGCTGGTCGCCGTTACCAACCACCTCCACGAAGGGCGCCTGGCGCGGGCAGAGGAAATCTGCCGCCACTACCTGCGGCGCCACCCGCGCGACGTCGAGGGGATGCGGCTCCTGGCCGAGATCGGCAAGCGGCTGGGCATTCTCGACGACGCGGAGTTCCTGCTCGAAAGCGCACTCGCCTTCGCGCCCGACAACGTGCAGGTACGGCTCGACTACATCGACGCACTGCGCCGCCGCCAGCGCTTCGCCAGGGCGCGCGAGCAGGCCGAGGCGCTTTATCGCAGCGATCCCGGCAATGTCCTGTTCCAGTCGCACCTCGCGATCGAATCGATGCAGACCGGCGATTACGATCGCGCCTTCGAGCTGTTCGATGCCGTCCTGGCGAAAGTGCCCGGCGATCCGGCGACGCTGACGAGCAAGGGGCACGCGCTGAAGACGATGGGCCGGCAGGACGATGCGATCGAGGCCTATCGCGCCGCCTTCGCCGCCCGCCCGGACCACGGCGATGCCTATTACGCCCTCGCCAACCTCAAGACCTATCGCTTCACCGGGGGCGAGATCGCCGCCATGCACGCCGCGCTCGCGCGGCCCGGGCTCGCCTTCATGGACCGGGTCCACATCTGCTTCGCGCTCGGCAAGGCGCACGAGGACCGCGGCGAATATGCCGACAGCTTCCGTTTCTACGAACAGGGCAACGCGCTCAAGCGCCGCCAGACGCGCTACGATGCCGACCGGATGACGGCCGAGCTGCGCGCCCAGGCCGAACATTGCACCCCCGCCCTGTTCGAACGGCACCGCGGGGCCGGGCACGATGCGTGCGACCCGATCTTCATCCTCGGCCTGCCGCGCGCGGGATCGACCCTGCTCGAACAGATCCTGGCCAGCCACAGCCAGGTGGACGGGACGCTGGAACTGCCCGACATCCTGGCTCTGGCCCACCGGCTGCGCGGGCGCCAGCCGGGCGCGTCCCGCTACCCGCAGGTCCTCCACGAGCTGACGGCCGAACAGCTCGCGCAGATGGGCCGCGACTATATCGTCAACACCCGGATTCACCGGCAGGGCGCGCCGTTCTTCATCGACAAGATGCCCAACAATTTCCGCCACATCGGACTGATCCACCTGATCCTGCCCAATGCGAAGATCATCGACGCCCGCCGCGCGCCGATGGATTGCTGCTTCTCGGGCTTTCGCCAGCTTTTCGCCGAAGGGCAGGAGTTCACTTACGGCCTTCGCGAGATCGGACGCTACTACGCCGATTACGTCGCGCTGATGGACCACTGGGACAGCGTCCTGCCGGGCAAGGTCCTGCGCGTGCAGCACGAGGACGTGCTCGACGACCTGGAGGGGCAGGTCCGCCGGATGCTCTATTTCCTCGGCCTGCCGTTCGAGCCGGCCTGTCTCGATTTCCACAAGACGCGGCGCGCGGTACGCACGGCCAGTTCGGAACAGGTGCGCCGGCCGATCAACCGGGCCGGCCAGGGCGCGTGGGTCCCGTTCGATCCCTGGCTCGGCGAGCTGCGCGACGCCCTCGGGCCGCTGGCGGCCCCCGCGCGCGAGGCCGGCTAGGCGAAGCCGCGTTCGAGGAAGCGCAGCGCGCAGCCGGCCAGCATCGCGGTGCCGTGGGGCAGGGCGCTTTCATCGACCGTCATGCGCGGGCTGTGGATGCCGCAGCACTGGCGCCAGTCCTCGCCCTCGTGCGCGACGCCGAGGAAGAACATCGCGCCGGGGACTTTCTCGATCACGTAGGCGAAATCCTCCGCCCCCATGATCGGCGCGGGCAGTTCGCGCCAGGCGCCGTCGCCGAACGCCTCGGCCGCGACCGCCCTGCCGGTCGCGACCGCGCGCTCGTCGCACACGGTGACCGGGAAGCCTTCGGTGATCGTCACGTCGGCGGCGACCCCGTGGGCGGCGGCCACGCCGCTGGCGACGCCCTCCATCGCCGCGTGCACCGCGGCGCGGTTCTTCGCCGAGAGCGTGCGGATCGTGCCGCGCAGGCGCGCGCTGTCGGGGATGATGTTGTGCGCGGTTCCGGCATCGAGCCGCGTCACGGTGACGACGACCGCGTCGGCGGCGTCGAAGCGGCGCGTTACCATCGCCTGCAAGGCGGTGACGATCGCGCAGGCGGCAGGCACCGGGTCGCGCGTCTCGTGCGGCAGGGAGGCATGGCCGCCCTGGCCCTTCACCACGATATCGAACTGGTCGGCCGCCGCCATCAGCGGCCCGGCCCGCCCGGCGAAGACGCCGTGCGGCGCATTGGGCATGACGTGCAGCGCGAAGGCGGCATCGGGCAGCGGGCCGAACCGGTCGCCGCCCAGCAACCCGTCTTCGAGCATGAAGCGCGCGCCGTGGAACCCCTCCTCCCCCGGCTGGAACATGAACAGGATCTCGCCCGCGAAGTCCCCGCGCCGGGCGGCGAGGAGTTCGGCCGCGCCGGCCAGCATCGCGGTGTGCGTGTCGTGGCCGCAGGCGTGCATCCGCCCCGGGATGGTCGAGGCGAAGTCCAGGCCGGTTTCTTCGGCCATCGGCAGGGCGTCCATGTCCCCGCGCAGGAGAACGCGCCGCCCCGCCCGCTCGCCGCGCAGCACCGCGACCTGGCCGGTGGTCGAGCTGCCTTCGCGCCAATCGAGCGGCAGGTGCGCCAGCGCCTCGCGCACCTTGGCCATCGTCAGCGGGGTGTGCAGGCCCAGTTCCGGCTCCGCATGGATCGCGCGGCGCAGGGCAACGATGCGATCGGAGAGCGAACGGGCGGAATCGAGCAGGTCGGGGTGCAGCATGGCGCCAGGATAGGCGAGCGGCCCACGCTCATGAAGCGAAAAGACCTGTATTCCACCCGCCCCGAGCGGCTAAGGGCTGCCGGATGACCCCCGCCGACGCCAGCCCGCCCGCGACCGAGACCCCCTCGGTCGGGGTGATCTACAATCCGCGCAGCCACCGCAATCGCGGGCAGGACCTGAACCTGGGGGTGCGCGCGAACATCTTCGTCGCCCAGCCGGCCGACATTGCCAGCCTGCGCGAGGCCCTGGCCCGCTTCGCCGCGCGCGGGATCGATTACCTGGTGATCAACGGCGGCGACGGCACGGTGCGCGACGTCCTGACCGCGGGCGTGCCGGTGTTCGGCCGGGCCTGGCCCGATCTCGCCGTCCTGCCCAAGGGCAAGACCAACGCGCTCAATGTCGATCTCGGCGCGCCGCCGGGCTGGACGATCGGCGAGGCGATCGCCGCCTGGCCGCGCGCGCGGCGGATCGCGCGGCGGCCGCTGCTGGTCGAACCGCTCGACCGCGAAGGCGCCCCGATGCTCGGCTTCATCTTCGGCGCCGGGGCCTATACCCTGGGCATTCGCGCGGGGCAGGATGCCCATCGCCTGGGCGCGTTCGACAGCCTCGCGGTCGGCGTCACCGCCGCCTGGGGCATGTTGCAGGCGCTGCTGGGGACCGATCGCAACGCCTGGCGGCGCGGCGTGGACATGGCGATTGCGCTCGGGCCCGAACGGCAGCCGATGCCGCGCACCGCGGTCGGCGACCCGGCCCGGCGGCATTTCATGCTCGCTTCCACGCTCGAGCGTTTTCCCGCGGGCCTGAAGGTCTTCGGCGAACTGGTCGAGGGGCTGAAGCTGCTCGTGGTCGATCATCCCCGCCGGCGCCTGCTGCTGTCGATGCCGGCGGCGCTGACCGGGCGCGGGCCGGCGCGGCTCGAGCAGTGGGGCCTCCACCGCCTGGGCGCCGACCCGGTCGAGATCGCCGTGGCGGACGAGATCATCCTCGACGGGGAAGCCTTCCCGGCCGGGCGCTATCGCCTGTCCTCGGGCCCCGAACTGCGGTTCCTCGTGCCGTGAGCTTCCGCCTGCACCAGCGGATCGATCGCCAGCTCGATGCCCCGGTCCATCCCGCGGTCGGCGCCTTCGCGGCGCGCCTGGCGCGGGAAGCGGGGGCCTGTGCCGCGCTGTTCTACGGCTCCAACCTGCGGACCGGGGAACTGGAGGGGGTGCTCGATTTCTACCTCCTCCTGCCGGGCGACCAGCAGGAGCGGATCTGGCCGCGCGTCAGCTACCGCGAGTGGGAGCACGAGGGGCGGACGCTGCGCGCCAAGGTCGCGCGCATGGCGCTGTCGACTTTCGCCCGCGCCGCGCGCGGCGACAGCCGCGACACGACGATCTGGGCACGCTTCGTCCAGCCGAGCGCGCTGGTCTGGATCGCCGAGGATCGCCTGCGCGCGCCAGTGGCCGAGGCCGTGGCCGACGCGGCGCAGACGGCCGCGCGGCTGGCGGCGGCGCTGGGGCCGGAAAGCGGGACCGCGGCCGATTTCTGGCGCGCGCTGTTCCGGGCGACCTACCGGGCGGAGTTCCGCGTGGAAAAGCCGGGGCGCGAGGATTCGATCCTGGCCGTCAACGCCGCCCATTTCGACGGCCTGCTGCCGCTGGCGTGGGAAGCGCAGGGGATCGATTTCGCCCGCGAGGGGAAGCGCCTGGCCCCCCGGCTCGACCCCGCGCGCCGGCGCGAGGTGCTGCGCTGGTGGGCGCGGCGGCGGCGCCTGGGCAAGCCGCTCAACCTGGTCCGCCTGCTGAAGGCGAGCACGACGTTCGACGGCGCGGCACGCTATGCCGCGTGGAAGATCGAGCGCCATACCGGGGTCGCCGTGGCGCTGACGCCCTGGCGCGAACGGCACCCGGTACTGGCCGCGCCGGGCGTCCTGCTGCGGGTGTGGCGCGAGCGGCGCCGCCAGTCCCGCTAGCCGCCGGCCTCAGCCCCAGTAACGCATGGTGATCGTGATCGGCTTGACCTCGCCGCCGACGGAAAAGGCGGTCTTCTTGTAGCTCGGCCGGCCGAGGTTGAAGATATTGATGCTGGGATTGTTCGACATCCCGCCGCCGTCTTCGCGCAAGTCGGTGCTGCCATTGCCGTTGACGTCATGGCGCACCGCCACGGCGTATGTCCCCGCCTCGGGAACGGGCAGGCAGAACGTCATCGTGCCGCGCCGGGCCGGCGCCTCCACGCGGTGGAGCCACTTGCCCTTGGCCAGCCATTCGCTGCTGGTCCCGCGGTAGGTCTGGACCCGCATCGTCCCGCGCGAGGTCTTGATCCCGGTCACCGTCACTTTCACCGCGGGGCCACTGCCCGCGGCACAGCGGCCCATGTCGTTCGGGATCGCCTGGCGATAGGCGCCGGCGGGGAAGCTGGCCACGAGGCCCGCGGCAAGCGCGGCGCCGGCGGCAAGGCGAAGGGTCGTCTTCAGGATCATGGTCTGCGTCGGTCCTGTCGTGCTGGCCTGTAAATGGCTGGAAAAACGGCGGCATCGAATCGCCGGCGATCGTAACACGCCGGCGCGAATTTCCGCGCCTTGTGCGCTGCAATTAGGCGATCGGCCCTGAATTGCCGCTGAATTGCGCGCCCGCGCGGCCTGCCGCACCCGCGGCGCGGCCCGCAGGCGCAGTGTGGAAAAGCCTGCCCGGGGCGCTTGTCGCGATTCGGCCGGCCATCTAGGCGGAACGGCAACCACCGCCGCTACGCGATCGAAAATGACCGTTCCGCTCGTATCCCCATCCATCCTTTCGGCCGACTTCGCCCGGCTGGGCGAGGAAGTGCGCGCGATCGACGCGGCCGGCGCCGACTGGATCCATATCGACGTGATGGACGGGCATTACGTGCCCAATATCACGATCGGCCCGGCGGTGGTGAAGGCACTGCGCCCGCACACCGAAAAGCCGTTCGACGTGCACCTGATGATCGCCCCGGTCGATCCCTACCTCGAAGCTTTCGCCGAGGCCGGGGCCGACATCATCACCGTCCACCCGGAAGCCGGGGCCCACGTCCACCGCACGCTCCAGGCCATTCGCGCGCTCGATTGCAAGGCGGGCGTGGTCCTGAACCCCGGCACCCCGGCATCGGCGCTCGAATACCTGCTCGACCTCGCCGACCTGGTCCTGGTGATGAGCGTCAATCCCGGGTTCGGCGGGCAAAGCTTCATCGACAGCCAGCTGCGCAAGATCGAGGCGATCCGCGGGATGATCGACGCCACCGGGCGCGACATCCACCTGGAGGTGGACGGCGGGGTCAACCCGCAGACGGCGCGCCTGTGCGTCGATGCCGGGGCCGACGTGCTCGTCGCCGGCTCCGCCACCTTCAAGGGCGGGCCGGAGCGCTACGCTGACAATATCGCCGCGCTGAAGGAGGCGCGCTGATGGCGGAGGCGGCGTCGCTGGTGGAACCCGGCGCTCGCCGCCCCGGCGCCGATGCCGCCCCCACGCCGCCCCCCACGCCGGCGGGCGCGCCGACCGCCGAACCGGCGCTGCCGCTCGACAACGCGGCCGGCGAGCCGCTGGTGACCGCGCGCGACGAGCGGCAGGAACTGCTCGAGCCCGGCCGCGCCCTCGTCCTGTCCGATCTGGCCCCGCCGCGCCTGGGCGCGGGCGAGGCGCTGATCCGGCTTGCCTATCGCATGGGCGTTCCCGGATCGACCCTGGCCGCGCCCTTCGCCAAGGCCGCGCGGCCGCGCCTGCTCGGCACGGTCGAAACCCCGCTGGAGGGGGACCGCGCCGCCGGCGTCGCCTTGCGCGCGGGCCATTTCCTCGTCCACGGCGTCAAGGCGCCGATCGCGCAGATGGAGTTCGAATCGAGCACCCGGCTGACGCCGCCGTTCGAACGGGTGATCCACGGCTTCGGCTGGCTGCGCGACCTCGCCGCCAGCGCCCCGCGCGAACAGTGCCTGGCCACCGCCGAGCGCGTCCTGCGCGCCTGGATCGAGGCCAATCCCGCCCCGGGCAAGGGCCCGGCGTGGGAGATCGAGCACGTCGGCAACCGCCTGCGGCACTGGCTCGTCTTCGCCCCGTGGATCCTTTCGGGCGAGGGCACGCAGCTGCGCGCCGCCACGCTCGACGCGATCGCCGCCACCGCCCGCTGGCTCGACCGCAAGGTGGGCAAGGCCTCGGACGGGCTCGGCGCGGTCATGGGCTGGACCGCGCTCGTCGCCGCCGGCCTCCTCCTGCCGGAAGGCAAGCCGCGCCGGCTCTATGCCGAGGCGGGGCTGGCCCGCGCGCTGGGCGAACTGGTCGCCGAAGACGGCGGCACGCTGTCGCGCAGCCCGCTGGCGCAGGTCGACGCGATTGCCGCGCTGGTGGACCTGCGCGCCTGCTATGCCGCGGTGAAGCGCGATCCCCCGCCGTTCGTCGGCACGATGCTGGAGCTGCTCGTGCCGCCGCTGCTCTCGCTGCTCCACGGCGACGGTGGGCTCGGCAACTGGCAGGGCGCGGGCGCGGTGCGCGCCGAACGCATCGCCGCCCTGGTCGAGGCGAGCGGCGTGCGCACGCGGCCGCTCAAGGACGCGCGCCAGTGGGGGTACCAGCGGGTGGCCGCGCGCAAGTCCGTCCTCGTGCTCGACGCCGCGCCGCCGCCGCTGCCGCGCCACGCGCGGGCCGGCTGCGCATCGACGCTGGCGTTCGAATTTTCCGCCGACGGGCAGCGTATCGTCGTCAATTGCGGCGGCGCCGCCTTTGCCGGCGGCCAGGTGCCGGCGCGCATCGAGCAGGGCCTGCGCGCGACGGCCGCGCATTCGACCCTGGTGCTGGACGAGACCAATTCCACCGCGGTCCTGATGCACGGAAAGCTCGGCACCGGGGTGAACGAGGTCGAGATCGACCGCCGCACGCTTGACCTCACCGGCGGCAGCGCGACCCGGATCGAGGCGAGCCACGACGGCTATGCCGCCCGCCACGGCCTCGTCCACCGCCGCATCCTGATCCTGCGCGACACCGGGCACGAACTGCGCGGCGAGGACGTGTTGCTTCCGGCGGGCAAGACGGGCAAGCGCGGCAAGATCGGCTACGCGATTCGCTTCCACCTCGGCCGCGGGGTCGAGGCGCGCCTGTCGGACGACAGGCGCGGCGCGGGGCTGGCCCTGCCGGACGGCAGTTACTGGCAGTTCCGCATGGCCGGCGGCGGCGACGGCGGCGAGCTGTCGATCGAGGAAAGCCTGTGGGTCGACGGGCAGGGCAGGGCCCATCCGGTCGAGCAACTGGTCATCCAGGGAATGACATCGCGCAGCGGGGGGACGTTCTCCTGGCTGCTCAAGAAAATGGGATAGATTCGATTGTGAGCGACGTGACCATCAGGCGGGCACTGCTTTCGGTGTCCGACAAGGACGGCCTCGTGGATCTCGGCACCCGGCTCGCGCAGGGCGGGGTGGAACTGGTTTCCACCGGCGGCACCGCGCGGGCCCTGCGCGAAGCCGGGCTCGACGTGCGCGACGTGTCGGACCTGACCGGCTTTCCCGAGATGATGGACGGCCGGGTCAAGACGCTGCACCCGATGGTCCACGGCGGCCTGCTGGCAGTGCGCGACAATCCCGATCATGCCGCGGCGATGGAAGCGCACAGCATCGGCGCGATCGACCTGGTCGTGGTGAACCTCTATCCGTTCGAGGCGACCGTCGCCCGCGGCGCCGGGCGCGACGACATCATCGAGAACATCGACATCGGCGGGCCGAGCATGGTCCGTTCCGCGGCCAAGAACCACCAGGACGTGACGATCGTGACCGACCCGGCCGACTATGCCGGGCTGATCGAGGAACTGGCCGCCAACGACGGCGCGACATCGCTCGCCTTCCGGCGCAGGATGGCGGCCAAGGCCTTTGCCGCCACCGCGGCTTACGATTCGATGATCAGCCAGTGGTTCGCCTTCGCCGACCAGGGGGAGGCCTTTCCCGGGTTCCTGGCTCTCAACGGGCGCGCGCCGACCATGCTGCGTTACGGGGAGAACCCGCACCAGGAGGCCGCGCTCTACACCCCGGTCGGCCCTCACGCGCGCGGCATCGCCCAGGCCGAGCAGCTCCAGGGCAAGGAGCTGAGCTACAACAATTACAACGATGCCGACGCCGCGCTCGAGCTGTGCGCGGAGTTCCGCGGCCAGGACCCGGCGGTGGTGATCGTCAAGCATGCCAATCCCTGCGGCGTGGCCCAGCGCGCGAGCCTGCGCGAGGCATGGGACGCGGCGCTCGCCTGCGACAGCGTGTCGGCGTTCGGCGGCATCGTGTGCGTCAATACCGAGCTGGACGGCGCGACGGCCGAGGCGATCTGCGAGATCTTCACCGAAGTCGTCATCGCCCCTTCGGTGAGCGAGGCCGCGCGCGAGGCCTTCGCGCGCAAGAAGAACCTGCGCCTGCTGGTGACCGGCGAACTGCCCGATCCGCGCCGCGACGGGCTGGCGGTCAAGCCGATCACCGGCGGCCTGCTGGTCCAGGGGCGCGACAAGGGCGCGATCGCCGCCGAAGACCTGAAAGTCGTGACCGAACGCGCCCCGACCGAGCAGGAACTGAAGGATTGCCTGTTCGCCTGGACGGTGGCCCGCCACGTCAAGTCGAACGCGATCGTCTATGCCCGCGACGGCGCGACCGCCGGGATCGGCGCGGGCCAGATGAACCGCCGGGATTCCAGCCGCATCGCGGCGATGAAAGCGGCCGAGGCGGCCGAAAAATACGGCTGGGAAGCCCCGAGAACGGTCGGCAGCGCGGTCGCGTCCGATGCCTTCTTCCCCTTTGCCGACGGCCTTCTGGCCGCGGTCGAGGCGGGCGCCAGCGCGGTGATCCAGCCGGGCGGATCGATCCGCGACGAGGAAGTGATCGCCGCCGCGAACGAAGCCGGCCTGGCCATGGTCTTTACCGGCATGCGCCACTTCCGCCACTAGCCGCCCCGCCCCCGGTTTACCCCCTGATAGAATCGCTGGCCCGGCGATCCCTTACGTAAACGGGGGGCGAACCCCATGTTCACCTTGTCGCAAGCGCGGCCTGCTAGACCGCGACCGCACCAGATTCGCACGAAGACGCAACGCCCATGAAACTGTTCAAGACCGACCTGTTCCGCAATTTCGCCATCGGCTTCGCCGCCGGGGCGCTGCTTGTCGGCCTGCAGGCCGGTCCCGACATCGTCGGTGCGATCGCCCCGTCGGCCGAGGCCGCGCAGGTGCAGTGAGGGCGCTGCCTGCCCTCGCGGGCGCGCTGGCGATCGTCGCCTGCCAGCCCGCGCCGGACCCCGGTGAAACGATCGTCGCGGCCCCCGCCGCCGAGCGCGTGGCCCGCGAAACGGGCCCGCTGAAGACCGCGATCTTCGCCGGCGGCTGCTTCTGGGGCGTGGAGGGCGTGTTCAGCCACGTGAGGGGCGTGAAGAGCGCGGTTTCCGGCTATCACGGCGGAACCGAGCGCCAGGCCCGCTACGAGCTCGTCGCCTCCGGCGTGACCGACCACGCAGAGGCGGTCCGCGTGACTTACGACCCCGCTCTCGTTCGCTACGACGAACTGGTCCGCATCTTCTTTTCCGTCGTCGCCGATCCCACGCAGAGGAACCGCCAGGGGCCCGATGTCGGCGCGCACTATCGCACCGCGCTGATCCCGACGAGCGCCGAACAGCTCGAGGTCGCGCGCGCCTACCTCGCGCAGATGGAGCGGTCGGGCCTGTGGCAGCGGCCGATCGTCGCCGGGATCGAGCGCGCCCAGGCCTTCTTCCCGGCCGAAAGCCGCCACCAGGACTTCGTCGCCCGCAATCCGGGCCATTCCTATGTCGAGCGGTGGGACGCGCCCAAGGTCGCGGCGCTCGCGCGTCTCTATCCCGCGCACTACAGCGCCGCCTTCCAGCGCGGCTGAGGGGCGCGGGCGCCGCCGCGCTGGCACAGCGCGCGGTCAATCGCTATATCCGAACGATGGCAACCGTGGACAGGCATGCGCACCGCGAACACAGCGGCGAAGCGCTGGTGAAGGCCGCGCGCGACGCGCTGGTGGCGGCGGGGGAGCAATGGACCGACATGCGCGGTTCGGTGTTCGAGGAACTGGCCCGGCACGACCGGCCCGCCTCCGCCTATGACATTGCCGACAACCTTTCCGCCGCCCGGGGGAAACGGGTCGCACCCAACAGCGTCTATCGCATCCTCGACCTGTTCGTGGCCAACAATCTCGCCATGCGGGTGGAGAGCGCCAATGCCTACCTGGCCAATACCCACCCCGGCTGCGCGCACGACTGCATCTTCCTGGTCTGCGATGAATGCGGCGAGGCGACGCATGTCGATGACGAGGCGGTGTCGGACCGGGTCCGCGCGGTCGCGGGGGAAAGCGCGTTCAGCACCCGGCGCCCGATCATCGAGGTGCGCGGGCTGTGCAGCGCCTGCGCCGAGTGACCGCCGAGCCGGGCTTTGCGGCGCTTGATCGACAGCCTGCTTTCATCGGTGTAAGGCCGATGGGATGAGCCAAGCCCCTGAAACCCCTCTCCTCGACACGGTCGATACGCCGGGCGACCTGCGCCGGCTCGATAAGAGCCAGCTGCGCCAGCTTTCGGACGAACTGCGGACCGAGATGATCGATGCCGTCGGCAGCACCGGCGGGCATCTCGGCTCCGGCCTCGGCGTGGTCGAGCTGACGGTGGCGATCCACTACGTCTTCGCCACCCCGGAAGACAAGCTGATCTGGGACGTGGGGCACCAGGCCTACCCGCACAAGATCCTGACCGGCCGGCGCGACCGCATCCGCACGCTGCGTCAGGGCGGCGGGCTGAGCGGCTTCACCAAGCGGGCGGAAAGCGAATACGACCCGTTCGGCGCAGCGCACTCCTCGACCTCGATCTCCGCCGGGCTGGGCTTTGCCATCGCCAACAAGCTCAACGACCGGCCGGGCAAGGCGATCGCGGTGATCGGCGATGGCGCGATGAGCGCGGGCATGGCCTATGAGGCGATGAACAACGCCGAACAGGCGGGCAACCGCCTGGTCGTGATCCTCAACGACAACGACATGTCGATCGCGCCCCCCGTCGGCGGGCTCTCGGCCTATCTCGCGCGGATGGTGTCCTCCAGCGAGTACCTCGGCCTGCGCAGCCTCGCCTCCCGCTTCGCGCGCAAGCTGTCGCGCAGGGTCCATTCGAGCCTCGAGAAGGCGGAGGAATATACCCGCGGCATGGTCACCGGCGGCACCCTGTTCGAGGAGCTGGGGTTCTATTACGTCGGCCCGATCGACGGCCACAACCTCGATCACCTCGTGCCCGTGCTGGAAAACGTGCGCGACAGTGAACAGGGCCCGGTCCTGGTCCACGTCGTGACCAAGAAGGGCAAGGGTTACGCCCCGGCGGAAAACAGCGCCGACAAGTACCACGGCGTCGCCCGGTTCGACGTCATCACCGGCAAGCAGAAGAAATCGAGCGGCGGGCCGCCCAATTACCAGAACGTCTTCGGCGAGACGCTGGCCCGTCTGGCCGAGAGCGACAAGCGCATTTGCGCGATCACCGCGGCCATGCCCAGCGGCACCGGGGTGGACAAGTTCGCGAAGGCGCACCCCGACCGCGCTTTCGACGTCGGGATCGCCGAACAGCATGGCGTCACTTTCGCCGCCGGGCTCGCGGCCCAGGGCATGCGGCCTTTCGCGGCGATCTATTCGACTTTCCTCCAGCGCGCCTACGACCAGGTGGTTCACGACGTCGCGATCCAGAACCTGCCGGTCCGCTTCGCGATCGACCGCGCCGGGCTGGTCGGCGCGGACGGCGCGACCCATGCCGGATCGTTCGACGTCACTTATCTCGCCACCCTGCCCAATTTCGTCGTCATGGCCGCGGCGGACGAGGCGGAGCTGGTCCACATGACCTATACCGCCGCCGAACACGACGACGGGCCGATCGCCTTCCGCTATCCGCGCGGCGCCGGCGTGGGCGTGCCCCTGCCCGAAACGCCGGAGAAGCTCGCAATCGGCAAGGGCCGGATCGTGCGCGGCAAGGCGAGCGGCGGCAAGGTCGCGATCCTCTCGCTCGGCACCCGCCTGCACGAGGCGCTCAAGGCCGCCGACCAGCTGGAGGCGAAGGGCCTGCCCGCGACCGTGGCCGACATGCGCTTCGCCAAGCCGCTCGACACCGCGCTGATCGAACAGCTGACCGCCAGCCACGAGGTCGTCGTCACGATCGAGGAAGGCGCGATCGGCGGGCTCGGCGCCCACGTGCTGACATATGCCAGCGACCAGGGGCTGCTCGACGCCGGGCTGAAGATTCGCACGATGCGCCTGCCCGACCTGTTCCAGGACCACGACGCGCCGGAAAAGCAGTACGACGAAGCCGGGCTGAACGCGCCACATATCGTCGAGACCGTGCTCAAGGCGCTGCGCCATAACAGCGCCGGGGTGGAAGAGGCGCGGGCCTGACCGGGATCGCGGGATGCGCGCGCGGACGCGGCGGCGCTTGCTGATCGCGCTCGCGGCCCTCGCCGCCGGCTACCTCGCGCTCGCCGGCGGGCTTTTCCTCGCCCAGCGCACGCTGATCTATCCCGCTCCGCACGGCCCCGGCGGCCGGCCGGCCGGCTTCGCGCCGGTGACTTACGAAACCGCCGACGGCCTTGCGCTCACGGCCGGCTACAGGCCGGCGCAGGCCGGGCGGCCGACGATCCTCTATTTCCACGGCAACGGCGCCGACTGGCAATCGAGCGCGGTCGCGACCGGCCGGCTGGTTCCGCAAGGTTACGGCGTGCTCGCGGCCGAATACCGCGGCTATCGCGGTAACCCGGGGCGGCCGAGCGAGCACGGCCTCTATGCCGACGGGCGCGCGGCGCTGGCTTTCCTCCGCCGGCGCGGGGTCGAACCTTCGGCGGTGGTGATCGTCGGCAACTCGATCGGCTCGGGCGTGGCGGTGCAGATGGCGCGCGAGCACCCCGTGGGCGCGCTGGTGCTGGTTTCACCCTTCGCCAGCCTCTCGCAAGTCGTGGCCGAGCAGTTTCCCTGGCTGCCCACGGCCCTCCTGCTGCGCGACCGGTTCGAGAACATCGACAAGATCGGCGCGATCGATGCGCCGATGCTGATCCTGCACGGCGATGCCGACCGGCTGATCCCGCCGGCCCATGCCCGCGCCCTGGCCGCGCGGCAACCGGCGGCCGAGCTTGCGATCGTCGCCGGGGCCGGGCACGAGCTGGCCTGGCGCGCGGAGGCGGCGGAGCGGATGCTGACGTTCCTGGACCGCTTGCCCGCCGCGCCTTCAGCCGATCCAGAGCCAAGGGCCGGCGGGAATGCCGGCGGCGGGGACATGCGCCCAGGTGACGAGCAGCCATAGGGCCAACGCAACCAGCCACAGCACCGGCCCGGCGCGGGGCAAGGCGCTCCAGCGCGGCCAGTAGCGGGTGCGCGCTTGCCAGCCGTCCCAGGCCGCGCCCATCAAGGCGCGCTTCTTGCGGTCCTGCATGTGCGCGCCCACCAGCGCGAGGAACAGGACGGCGCCGGCGACGATCAGCGTCCGCACGCTCCACCACAGGGCGATATGCGCGACGGCCCAGAGGGCGAAGCTCCACATCATCGGGTGCCGGGTAACCGCGAAAACCCCTGCGGGATCGCGCGCGGCGAGCGTTTCGGCGCGCGGATCGGGCAGGGCCGGGTTCTTCGACAGCGAGCCGAGGAAGAGGACCAGCGCCGGAAGGGTCAGCACGCTGGCGACGATCCAGCCCGCGTGGCCCGATCCGCCGAGGTCGGCGGGCGGCGCGGCGCGGAACGCCGCGACCATCCAGGCGAAGGTGGCCAGCGCCACCAGCGAATAGAGGCCCAGGAAGGGCTTCTCGCCCACCGTCGCCACCAGCGGGGCCCGCAAGGGATGGGACATGGCGAAATGGCTGCCGACGAAGGCCGCGGTTGCCGCAGCCAGGGAAACCAACGGGTCCATTGCCGACACCCCCCTCTCTTCCGGGCGGCGCTAGCGTCCTTCGATCGCGATAAGCTCGATCGTGAACAGCAGGGTCGCGTTGCCCGGTATCGTGCGCTTGCCCTGCGGACCATAGGCGAGATCGGCGGGCACCGCGATCTCTATCGTGTCGCCCACCGCCATGCGCGGCACGGCCATCTGCCAGGCGGGGATCAGCCGGCCGAGCGGGAACGTCGCCGGCTCCCCGCGATCCCACGAACTGTCGAACGTCGTGCCGTCGGTCAGCGTCCCGGCGTAGTGGATCGTGACCCGGTCCTCCACCGTCGGGCGCGGGCCGATGCCGTCGCCCGCGATCCGCCTGATCCGCAGACCGCCGTCGAGCGTGCGCCAGCCGTCCTCGGGCCTCAGGCGGGCGAGCGCCGCCTGCTGTTCGTTGTGCCAGGCCGCGTCCTGCGTTCGGGGCGGCGCGGCGTCCTGCGCGGTTGCCGGCACGAGGGCGAAGATCGCGACCGCCATCGCCGCCGCGCCAAGCGCGGCGAGGGTCGGAAGCGCGCCGACGGGGTGCTGGGCCTTTGCGCGGCGCATCGCCTTACCAGTCGTAGGCCTTGGGCAGCCGGCTTTCGTCGAGGTCGCGGTAACGCTCCTTCAGCCGGCTCTGGTGATTGTCGAGCGGCTGCTCGACCCCGTCGATGAAGACCCGTACCGGCATCGAGCCGACTTCGAGCGGATCGTTGTCCCAGATCACCAGGTCGCCCGCCGCGCCGGGCGCGAGGACGCCGGCGCGCCCGCCCAGCCCGCTGATCTCTGCCGGGACCGAGGTGATCGCCGCCAGCGCCTGCCCCCAGCTCAGCCCCGCGGCCCGCGGAACGCGGGTGAGGGCGACGAGGTTGCCGGCGAACTGGTTGAGATTGCGCGGGTTTTCCATTGCCGAGGCGTTGATGGCGACTTTCACCCCCGCGCGCGCCATGCGGCCGATGTTCGACTGGGTCGAGGCCAGTTCCTCGAACCGTTCGGGCAGGTCGTCGAGCCCGTCGGCGATCACCGAGACCCCGGCGGCGGCGATCTCATCGGCCACCAGCCAGCCTTCGCTCGCGCCCACCAGGACGATGTCGAGCCGCGGAAACTCGCGCTTGAGGTCGAGCACGCTGCGAATGTCCGAAGCGCGCTCCACCTCGACGTAGAGGCGCTGCTCCCCGCGCACGACGGGCACCAGCGCGGCCGCATCGAAGCGCGTCAGCAGCACGTCGTCGCCCCGCTCGGCATTGCCGGCCGCGAGCCGCGGGTCGAGCGGCATGTCGTCGCCAGTGTCGCTTTCGGCCGGGCGCGACTGGCGCCCGGGGATGCGGGCGTCGCGCCCGAACCGGTCCGCCTCGCGCAGGGCATTGCGGAACAGCGCGTGGGCCGACGCGCGGCTGCCGCCGGCAAGGCGCGCGCCGCTCTCGCCCAGCGCGACGATCTGGAACGCGCGGGCGCGCGTGACCGGCTCGCCATCGGCGCCCAGGTCGATGATCGCGCCCTGCCCGCCGAAGATCGAGCTGGACGGCATCGTCACCGTCGCGGCACGGGTGATCCCCGCCGCGCGGTGGATCATCACGTGCTGCGAATTGGGATTGATCGCCGGCGCGACGTCGAGCGCGGCGCTGAACGGCGAACGGCCGGCGCGCGTGTCGTTCGATTCGCCCACCGCGCCCACGTCCCACAGGCCGAGCGAGGTCACCGTCGCGACCAGCCCGGGGGTGACCCAGCCACCCCCTGCGTCGATCGCCGGGTAGCCGGCCGGCGCGGCCCCGCTGCCGACTTCGGCCACCTGCCCGTCACGCACGACGACGTGGCCGTTCTCGATCGGCTCGCTGCCGTCGCCGGTGGCGACGGTGGCGTTGGTGACGACGAAGCTCTGCGCCGCAGCCGGGGCCGCCAGCGCGAATACGGAGGCGATGGCGCCCGCAAGAATGCCTGCGCGGATCATTTCACGTCTCCTTCGCCCGGCTGGCCGAGTTCGAAATCGCTGACCGGCCGCCGCTTGGGATCGAGCGCGTCGTACATCAGCGCGCCGTCGATCCATACTTTCTCCGGCCGCGAATAGACCGACAGCGGATCGCCGTTCCACAGCACGACGTCGGCCATCTTGCCGGGTTCAAGGCTGCCGGTCATGTCCGCGATGCCCATCGCCTTCGCAGCGTTGAGCGTGAACCAGCCGACCACTTCGGCATCGGGAATGTCGATCCCCATGCGCGCACCGGCCGCCTGGGCCTTGGCCGCTTCCTGGTTGAGCCGCTGGATCCCCTGGTCGCTGTCCGAATGGATCACCACGCAGGCACCCGCCTGGCGCAGCAGGGCGGCGTTCTCCAGGATGCCGTCGTAAGCTTCCATCTTGAACCCGTACCAGTCGGCCCAGATCGCGCTGCAGACGTCGTTTTCGCGCAGGAGATCGCCGATCTTGTACGCCTCCACCGCGTGGTGGAACGCGGTGACGCGGTATCCCATTTCCTTCGCCATATCCATCACCAGCGCCATCTCGTCGGCGCGGTAGCAATGGTTGTGGACCAGGATTTCGCCGTCGAGCACGCCGGCGAGGGTTTCCTTGGCGAGATCGCGATCCTTGCGGTCGCCGGCCGCGTATTCCTTCGCCTCGTACCAGGTCTGCCGGTTGACGGCGAAATTGCCCATGCGGGTCGAGGGCTTGCGCCCCTTGCCGCCATAGACGCGCTTCGGATTCTCGCCGCAGGCCATCTTGAACCCGTAGGGCGCGCCGGGAAACTTCATCCCCTGGACCGTGCGGCTGGGCACGTTCTTCAGCGTGACCGAGCGCCCGCCCATCAGGTTGGCCGAACCGGGCAGGATCTGCAGCGCGGTGACCCCGCCGTTGGCCAGGGCCCGGGTAAAGCCGGGGTCCTGCGGCCAGACCGAGTGTTCGGCCCAGACGTCGGGCGTGGTCGGGGCGGTCGCCTCGTTACCGTCCGAATGGGCATCGACCGAAGGAGTCGGATAGTCGCCCAGGTGGCTGTGGATGTCGATGACGCCGGGGGTGACGAACTTTCCAGTGCCGTCGATGCGGGTATAGCCCTCGGTCGAAAGGCCCGCATCGCCAACCGCGACCACTTCCCCGTCGCGGAACAGCACGGTGCCCTTGTCGATCCGGCCGCCTGCGCCGTCGTAGATCGTGGCCCCGACCAGCGCGGTCGGCACCCCGGGATAGGGGCGGTAGGTCGAAGGGTAGGGCACCTCGGGATAGTCGCGCGCGCTGGCCGAGGCGACCGGCGCCTTGCCCGAACCGCCGCCGGCGGAACAGGCCGCCAGCAGTGTCCCGGCCGCGGCCGCGAAGAGCAGGCGAGTGTTCACATTCATGTCTTGCCCCCGAAAGAACGGGGGCGCGACCCTGCCGCGCCCCCTGCCTGTTGCCATTCCTCAGTCGCGCTGGCGCGTGGCCGGATGGATGCCGGCCGCCTGCGGCTCGCCCACTTCCTCGCCACCCAGCAGGTCGTCGTCGACCGTGTCGTCGGCCAGCGTGTCGAGATGCATCAGCCGCTTGACGAGCGGGCTGATGACCATGACCACGATCCCGATGCCCACGGCGTAGAGGCCCACCGTCTCGTAGACGCCCAGCACGACCTCGCGCCCGGCCTCCTCGCCCACGTTCTCGCCCCCGGTCGCCGAAGCGATCAGGCCGGCAGCAAAGTTGCCGGTGGCCGAGGCGAAGAACCAGGTCCCCATGATCAGCGAGGCCATGTGCACGGGGCTGAGGCGGTTCATCGCGCTCAGGCCCACCGGCGACAGGCACAGTTCGCCGGTCGTGTGGAGGAGGTAGATCAGGAAGATGAACAGGACCGGCGTCGCGTTCTGGACGCCGGCGGCCTGCGCGCCCCAGACCAGCACCAGGAAGCCCAGGCCGACCTGGATGACGGCAAGGCCGAACTTCATCGGCGTCGAGGGTTCCCACCCGCGGCGGCCGAGCCAGGTCCAGACGATCGCGAAGATCGGCGCGAGCAGGACGATGTAGATCGCGTTGAGCGACTGGAACTGGGCCGCAGTCGGCTCGATCCCGAAGAACGAACGGTCCACGTGGCGGTCGGTGAACAGGTTCAGCGACGACCCGGCCTGTTCGAACAGGGCCCAGAACACGATCGAGACGAAGATCAGGAACAGCGCCGCGAAAATCCGGTCGCGGTCTTCCGATGCCAGCCGCTTGATCGCGATGAAGACGACGTAAGCGACGAGGCCGAGGCCGAAGATGGCGAGAACCCAGCCGACGAGGTCCTGGTACTGGATCGCGAGCCAGCAGAGCGCGACCATCGCGAGACCGGCGATATAGGTCCACCATTCGAGGTTGAGGCCCGCCCGGCGCTGCTTGAGCTTGGCCGGTTCCTTCGGTTCGCCGCGACCGAGCAGCAGCGGCTTGCCCCAGACGAACACGACCAGGCCCAGGAGCATGCCGATGCCCGCCGCGCCGAAGCCGTAGGACCAGCCGTAGTCGGGATGCATCCCCAGATAGCCGCAGATCAGCGAGCCGAGCGCCGCGCCGAGGTTAATGCCCATGTAGAAGATCGTGTAGGCCGGGTCGCGCCGGATGTCGGTGCGCGGATAGAGCTGGCCGACCATGACCGAGATATTGGCCTTGAGGAAACCCGAGCCGACGATGATCAGCGCCAGCGCCAGCCAGAACACGTTGATGATGACGCTCGATTGCCCGCCATCGCCCTCGAACGCCATGAAGAAGTGGCCCAGCGTCAGCAGCACCGCGCCGAACAGGACCGCCTTTCGCTGCCCGAGGTAGCGATCGGCCAGGTATCCGCCGACCACCGGCGCGATATAGACCAGCGCGGTATAGGCCCCGTAGATGATCGAGGCCTGGGAATCGGAAAACAGCCAGTGCTGGACCAGGTAGAAGATCAGCAGCGCGCGCATGCCGTAGTAGGAGAAGCGTTCCCACATCTCGGCGAAGAAAAGGACGAAGAGCCCCTTGGGGTGGCCGAGGATCGTTCCCGCGGAATCCCCGTGCGGCATGGACTGCGTTGCCATTAAGAATGCGCCTCCCTTGACGGATCAAAGCCGTTTCCCGGACCCCCCGAGGCCCGATTCAGCCCGCGCACCCTAACGCCAGATTTTCCCATGTGAAGTATTAGTTACAGGCGAAACCGGCGTTTCGCGGCCAGATGCCGCAAGCGGAGGGAACCTTGCGCGCCGCGCTGTATTATGTCACTGAAGCACCAGGTGGCGCGCCAGGCCCGCGCCGGGGACGAAACCGATGATCCAGCAGACATGACCCAGCAGAGCCGCCCCGTCTATCTCAGGCTGCGCGACCAGATCGCCGCGGCCATTATCGAGGGCGAGTACCCGGAAGGCGAGATGCTGCCCTCCGTCCGCGCCTTCGCCGCCGAACAGGGGGCCAACCCGCTGACGGTGGCCAAGGCATACCAGCAGTTCCAGGCCGACGGCCTGGTCGAGGTCCAGCGCGGGGTCGGTATGTACGTGGTCGCCGGCGCGGCCGAGCGGCTGCGCCGGGCCGAGCGCGAGCATTTCCTGGCCGAGGAGTGGCCCGAACTGCGCGCGCGCATGGCGCGCCTGGGGATCGAGCCGGCCGACCTGTTCGAACGCGGCTGACCGGCGGCGCCGCGCCCGGCGCGCGGCGATTGCGCCCGCCGGGGACATCTGGCATTGCAACGGGAACGCAGCGGACTGCCGGTTCCCCTACGGCGCCGGGGCCTGCCTGGTTCGAACCTCCGCAACGGGACGGTGGCGGTTCGGCCGACAGCGGGAGGAAACGAATGATACGATCCGAACTGCTCAGCGCGCTTGCCCGGGACAACCCGGAACTGCGCGCGGAGGAAGTCGAACAGGTGGTGGACATCTTCTTCGACGAGATCGCCACGCGCCTTGCCGAAGGGGGCCGGGTGGAACTGCGCGGTTTCGGCGCCTTCTCGACCCGCGAGCGCAAGGCCCGCGTCGGCCGCAATCCGCGGACCGGCGAGCCGGTGGACGTTCCGGCCAAGCGGGTGCCCTATTTCAAGCCGGGCAAGGAAATGCGCGAGCGGCTGAACGCCGACTGATCCCGCGCCGCCCGCCCGCACCGGGCGGCGTGACGTCAAGGCACCGCGGGCGTGGCGGAATGGTAGACGCCGGGGACTTAAAATCCCCTGAGGTTTCCCTCGTGCGGGTTCGAGTCCCGCCGCCCGCACCACAGGCGCGCCCGGCATTCCGGCCCGGCGACACCTGTGGTATGAAGTCACCCTTAGAACTTTGACAACCAATCGCTGATAGATTCATGCGATCCCGACGGGTGGGCGAAGATTACGAACCGCCGCTGGCGAAAGGCTTTCGATGGAGCAGGCTCCCGGCCAGGGAACGATCAACGACAACAGCGCCGCCGATGCACGGGCGGCGCCGCGTTTCACGCTGCTGCTGCGGGCGGCCAAGCTGCTCGCGCCGCAGGGCCAGTTCCTGTGCGTGATCCGCGACGTGTCGGCGACCGGGGTCAGCCTGCGCGGGTTCCACGCCCTGCCCGAAGGCGAAGGCCTGCAGCTGGAACTGCAGAGCGGCGCGCGATACGCGCTGGAGCAGGTCTGGAACCGGGGGACGGAAGCCGGATACCGTTTCGGCGAAGCGGTCGAGGTGGCCGAGCTGCTGGCCGAGCCGAGCGATTATCCCAAGCGCCCGCTGCGGCTCGATATCGGCCTGCCGCTGCGCGTCGAGCTGACCGGCCAGGTCCTCGAAGGCGAGCTGGTCAACATCTCGCAGCAGGGCGCCTGCATCGAGTGCGCGACTTTCCTCGCGATCGACCAGCCGCTGCGCCTCGTCTCGCGCCGCCTGCCGGAAATCCACGCCAAGGTGCGCTGGCGCGACCACCATCACTACGGCCTGGCGTTCGACACGACGTTCGACTTGCGCCGGCTGGCGCAGGTTTCCGCGCGGGTGCAGTGCCCGTCGCTGCTCGCGGTCCAGCCCGACAGGGACTGAACGCGGGGCGCCGCCCGCTCGCTAGGCCGGGCGGAACCGCATTGCCGTGCCGTTCATGCAATAGCGCTTGCCGGTCGGGCGCGGCCCGTCGCCGAAGACATGCCCGAGGTGGCCGCCGCAGTCGGCGCAGAGCACCTCGGTGCGCGGATAGCCGAGCTTGAAATCGGTCGCCGTCGCGATCGCCCCCGGCAGGGGCTGCCGGAAGCTGGGCCAGCCGGTCCCGCTGTCGTACTTCGCGCGCGAGGAATAGAGGGCGTTGCCGCATCCCGCGCACAGAAACGTGCCGGCGCGCGTTTCCCTGTCGAGCGGCGACGAGAAGGCCCGCTCGGTCCCGGCTTCGCGCAGCACGCGGTATTGCGCCTTCGTCAGCCGCCGGCGCCACTCGGCCTCGCTGTGCCTGACTTTCCATTGCCGCCCCTCGGCCCGCCCGCTGCCGCAGGCGCCGAGCAGCAGGGCGCCGCCACCCAGCACGAAAAGCCGCAGGACGGCGCGCCGCCCGGCCGGGCGGCCGGGAACCGGATGATCGAGGTCGGGCAAGCGAGGCATCGCCGCCACGATGGGCCCCGGCGCGTGAGCGGGGCGTGAACGCCGCCGACCCGCGTCACGCCATGGCTGGCCCTCTTGTCCTCCGGGCCGGGTTCAGAAAGTCGTGACCTCGACTTCCAGCTTGCGGAACCCGTGGACGAAGTTGGCCCGTACGCGCTCCACGTCGCCGGCGACATGGACCCGCATGCGCCGCGCGTGCATTTCCTCGAGCAGCACGCGCAACTGCAACTCGGCCAGCCGGGCGCCGACGCAGCGGTGGATGCCGTAACCGAACGAGAGGTGACGGCGGGCGTTCTCGCGCGTGATGTCGAGCTTGTCCGGGTTTTCGAACACCTCCGCGTCGCGGTTGGCCGATAGGTACCACAGCACGAGCTTGTCGCCCGCCTTGACTTGCTGGCCGAACAGCTCGGTATCCTCGGTGCAGGTCCGGCGCATGTGCGCCAGCGGGGTCTGGTAACGGATGCATTCCTGCACCGCGTTGGGGATCAGATCGGGGTTCTCCTCGAACAGCTTGCGCTGGTCGGGGAACTTGTCGAACCCGTGGATGATCCCGCTCATCGTGTTGCGCGTGGTATCGTTGCCGCCGACGATCAGCAGGACCAGGTTGCCCATGAATTCCTGCGGGCTCATCTGGTTCATCGCCGGCGAATGGATCATCATCGAGATCAGGTCCGGCCCCGGCTCTCGGTTCGCCCGCTCGGCCCAGAGCTGCTGGAAATAGGCCGCCATCTCGCGCAGGATGCCCTGCCGCATCTCGTCGAGGTCGCGGACCATGGCGATCTCGGTATCGCCGGCCCAGTCGGACCAGAAGGTCAGCAGGCGGCGATCCTCCCACGGGAAATCGAACAGGATCGCCAGCATCCCCGTCGTCAGCTCGATCGAGACCTTGTCGACCCAGTCGAAGACCTCGCCGCGCGGCAGCGAATCGAGCAGTTCGCCGGTGCGGTGCCGGATGTCGTCTTCCAGCCGCTTCATCTCCGCCGGGGTGAAGGCCGGCGCGACGGTGCGCCTCTGCCCGGTGTGCTTGGGCCGGTCCATCGCGATGAACATCGGCAGCTCGAACCGCTCGCGGCCCTGCGCGGCAAGCTCGTCCTCGTCCAGCCGGTTGAGGATCGTGATCCCGCCGTGTTCCCAGCTGGAGGAGAACAGCTCGGGCAGGGCCTCGACGTGGCCGATCGCCTTGTGGCCGACGACGTTCCAGTAAGGTCCGACCGGGCTTTCATCGACCCAGTGGAGCGGCCCCTTGGCGCGCATCTCGGCGAAGATCGGCTGCCACCGGTCCTCGTAATAGATGTCGCTCCGGCTGACGTCATAAGGGTGGGTGTGGACCCACTTTTCCTCCGGGTGGCGGGACAGGTGCTCCTTCAGCGCGTCGACCGCGCTGGGCGACGAACGATAGGTGTCGGGCTGCTCGGCAATCTGGGTGGCCATGGCTTCTCTCTCCTCGCCCGCACCGTTTCTGATTTGTTGGACCGGGTGCGTGGCACGACCATCCTGCCCCCGCTTACCCGCATGTCAATAGTGCGTTTCTTTTTGCGACTTATATCGGGTGCCGACCCGGCGGCGTGACGTCATCGCCGCCCCCTGGAGAGGCCGCCCGGCGCGACTTAACGGTAACTTTACCACGTCGCGCCAGAACGGGCAGGGCAGACCGCATCCGGGGGCTACGAAACGGCAATGGACACACTTCGCGGAAACTTCGATTCGCCCGACTACGGCGAAGACGATCGCGACTTCGACACCGGCGAGGACGAGGGCGGGCGCGAACCCCCGCCTGCGGGAATCGGCACCGACGAACGCCGGATGCAGGTGCGCGCCTACAACCACTGGGCCGGCCTGCTCGACGAACGGACATACCCCTCGATCGAGGATCTCGATCCGGAGAACCTGCCCGACTTCGGCCCCTACTCGGTCCTGCTCGATTTCTCCTGCGGGGTGGAAAACCCCGCGGTCCCCTACCTCGGCGCGGAACTCGCGCGCGAATGCGGGGCCCAGGACGCGATCAGGTCGCTGGCCGACGTGCCGCCGCGCTCGCTGCTGAGCCGCATCACCGACCATTACCTGCAGATCCTCGCCAACCAGGCCCCGATCGGGTTCGAGGCCGAGTTCGTGAACCAGCGCGGGGCGACGATCCTCTACCGCGGCATCCTGCTGCCGTTCTCGAGTGACGACGACACGATCGACTTCATCTACGGCGTCATCAACTGGAAGGAACTGGCCGACCAGCTGACCACCGACGAGCTGATGCTCGAGATCGACCAGGCCCTCGACGGCGACGAGGCGGCGGAAGGCCGCCCGCGCGAACCCGATCCCGTGACCGACTGGGCCGACGGCCCCGCAGGCGCCGCGGCCGAGGATGGCTGGAACGACGGCCGGGACGATGCCGACCCGGCGGGCGCGGCGGAACCGGCCGCCCCCGCCCCGATCCCCGAAGGGCCCTGGCGCATGGCCGAGATGATCGCGCGCCAGTCCACCCCGCGCAAGGCCTATGCGATCCCGCTCGACCCGCTCGATCCGGCCGGCGCGGCCGAGGCCGTCCCCACCGGCGATCCCGACCCGGCATCGGTGGCCGGGCAAGCGCACCCTGCCGCGCCCGAAGCCGAAGGCCTCGCCGGGCTGCTCTCGGCCGCGCGCGAATGCGCCGAAGCGGCAGGCAACAGCGAGGATCGCACCCGCGGCGCGCTCTACGCGGCGGTTTCGCGCGCTTACGACTTCAGCGTCGCGGCCGGGCAAGCGCCGGAGGAATTCGCGCGCCTGGTCGAAGAAGCCGGGCTGAAGGTGCAGCAGCGCGCCCCGATGACGCCGGTGGTGAAGCTCGTCTTCGGCGCCGATTACGACAAGACGCGCCTGACCGAATATGCCGCCGTTCTCGCCCATGCCCATCGCCGCCAGCTCGCCCCGGGCGCGCTCGCGGGCTTCCTGGCCGAGGCCGATGGCGGGCTGAAGGGCGTGGTCAGGGAAGAGCGCAGGCTGCGCCGCGAGGAAAGCGGGCGCACCGCGCGCGAACGCAAGCCGCGCGCGGCCTTGCAGCGCAAGCTGCGCGCGATCGAGCCGCAGGGGCTGGAGGCGATCGCCCCCGAGGGCGACGAATTCGGCCTGGTCGTGATTCGCCGCCTCGACACCGGCGACGTGGCCGTGCTGGGCGAAGTCTCCGGCGACGAGGCGCTGGTCGACCGCGCGGCGCGGCGACTGGTCGCCTGACGCCGCTTACCCGCCTCGCCGAGACGGCGGGACGGGCCGATCTTCATTGGCGGTTCAGGCCGCAAGCGGCTAGCAAGGCGGCGATGCGCCTCCTTGCCCGAATCCTCGCGCTCGTCGCGGCCTTGTCGCTCGCGGCCCAGCCGGCGGCGGCCCAGTCGATCCTGCGCGATGCCGAGACCGAGGCCCTGCTCGACGACATGGCCGCCCCCCTGGTCGAGGCGTCCGGGCTGCAGCCCGGCAATGTCGAGATCGTCCTCATCAACGACAGCTCGATCAATGCCTTCGTCGCCGGCGGGCAGGCGGTCTATATCCACACCGGCCTGATCGACGCGGCCGACACGGCGAACGAGGTCCAGGGCGTGATCGCGCACGAACTGGGCCATATCACCGGCGGACACATCATCCGCCATGCCGAGGGTGCCGGGGCGGCGACCAATATCTCGCTGCTCTCCCTCCTGCTCGGCGTCGGTGCCGCGCTGGCCGGCGCGGGCGAGGCGGCGATGGGCGTGATGATGGCCGGCCAGCAGGCCGCGCTGGGCAAGTATCTCGCCTTCAGCCGGGTCCAGGAATCCTCTGCCGATGCCGCCGGCGCCGAATACCTTTCGAAGGCGGGCATATCGGGCCGCGGCTCGCTGGCATTCTTCGCCAAGTTGCAGAACCAGGAATTCCGCTACGGCTACAGCCAGAGCGACGACGCGGCCTTTGCCCGCACCCACCCCCTCTCGGGCGACCGGATCGCCCACTTGCGCGAGGTTTACCAGGCGGATCCAGCATGGGACGCGCCCGACGATCCCGCGCTCCAGCGGCGGTTCGAACGGGTCAAGGCCAAGCTGTTCGGATACCAGCAGAAACCCCAGCGCACGCTGCAGGTCTATCCCGAGACGATGAGCGGCATTCCCGCGCGCTATGCCCGCGCCTATGCTTGGCACAAGGACGCGCAGATGGACCGCGCGCTGGCGGAAACCGACGCCTTGCTCGCGGCCGCGCCGGACGATCCCTATTTCCTCGAGCTCAAGGGCCAGATCCTGCTCGAATCGGGGCAGCCGGAGGCCGCGCTCGGCCCGCTGCGCCGTGCGAGCGAGCTTACCCGGCACCAGCCGCTGATCGCCTCGATGTTCGGGCACGCCCTGATCGCGACCGAGAACCGGGACCATTTCGAGGAAGCCGAGCAGGTCCTGCGCGCGGCGGTGGCGCGCGACCGGCTGAACCCCTTCGCCTGGTACCAGCTGGGCGTGGTCTATGCCGCGCGCGGAGACATGCCCCGCGCCCGCCTGGCCAGCGCCGAACAGCAGGTAATGAGCCGCCAGTACGCGATGGCGATCCGCAGCGCGCAGGCGGCCGAGGCCGGCCTGCCCGAGGGATCGGCGGACTGGATACGCGCGCAGGATATCGCGCTCCAGGCGCGCGCCGCGCTTGAACGCGAGCAGGACCGGCGATAGCGCCCGGCCGATGACAAGACGTGATCACATCCTCGTCGCGATCGTCGCGCTCGTATTCGGCTTTGCCGGTGCCGCGCTGTGGTCGTTCA
The DNA here is from genome assembly GCF_034375205.1 of Pelagerythrobacter marinus. Taxonomy (NCBI): domain Bacteria; kingdom Pseudomonadati; phylum Pseudomonadota; class Alphaproteobacteria; order Sphingomonadales; family Erythrobacteraceae; genus Pelagerythrobacter; species Pelagerythrobacter marinus. The sequence goes on from NZ_CP139719.1 coordinate 3,069,212, forward strand.
GCGGCCTCGGCGACGCGCGCACGCGCGCCTACCTGCTCGACAACCCGGAAATCCTGCCCGAAATGGCGGAACGGTACCAGGCGCGCGAGGCGCAGGGCCGCCTTGCCGACCTCGCGGGCGAAGTGACCGCGCCGTTCCCCGGCGCCGTGCTCGGCAACCCCGAAGGCACGGTGACGCTGGTCGAATTCACCGACTACGGCTGCACCTACTGCCGCATGAGCCAGCCCGATGTCGCCCGGCTGGTCGAGGCCCATCCCGACTTGCGCGTCGTGGTCCGCGAATGGCCGATCTTCCAGGGGAGCGAGGCGGCCGCGCGCATGGCCCTGGCCGCCGCCGACCAGGGCAAGTTCGCCGCCTTCCACGAGGCCATGTTCGAACATGGCCCGCCCGACGCGGCCAGCATCGAGCGGGCCGCCCGCGCGGCCGGGCTCGACCTCGAGGCCGCCCGCGCCTTCGCCGCGTCGGACGAGGTTTCTTTCGAACTGGCCAAGAACGCCGGTTTCGCCGAGCGGCTGGGCTTCTCGGGCACGCCGAGCTGGGTGATCGGCGACCGCGTGCTCGAAGGGGCCGTCGGGTACGAGGGGCTGGCGCAAGCCCTGGCCGAAGCCCGCGGATCGTGATGTCGCGCGCGGCCGCCCTCGCGCTGCTGCCCGCCCTTCTCGCGCCCTTGCCCGGCCCGGCCGCCGCAATGCCGGCAAGCGCCCGCGCGCCGGACGAAGGCGCTGCCGCGGCGCCCGACAGCCGCGCGGGCGCGCTGGCCGCGGACCTCGCCGCCCTGCGCGCAGCCGATCATCGCCTGCTCGCGATCGGCTGGCGGCTGGTCACCGGGAACGCCCCCTATTGCGAGCAGACGTGGCCTTCGATCGGCCTCCTCCTGCAGGACACGGCGGCCTTTGCCGAGCCGGCCGCGGTGAGCGCCGCGCTGGGGATCGAGGGGCCCGTCGCCGTCCAGGCCGTCGCCCCCGGCTCCCCCGCGGCCGCGGCGGGCCTTGCGCCGGGCGACGAGATCGTCGCCATCGGCGACTTGCCCGTCGCGGCGATCGAGGCCGCGCCCGCCCGCGACTGGCGGCGGCTGGCCCGCCTTCACGAGGCGATCGAACGGGCGCTGGTGCGCGACGGCAGCGTGGCGCTGACCCTGCGCGACGGCACCGTGCTCGACCTCGCCGGCGTGCCCGCCTGTCGCAGCCGGTTCGAGGTGATCGCGGGCAAGCGCGCGGTGGCCGATGGCCGGCGGGTCATCGTGGGCCGCGATTTTCCCGCCTTCGGTTACGACGAGGAAGAACTGGCCGCGGTCGTCGCGCACGAGCTGGCGCACAACCTGCTCGCCCACCGGGTCTGGCTGGATTCGCGCGGGCGCAAGCGGCGCGACGTGCGCCTGAGCGAGCGCGAGGCCGACCGGCTGATCCCCTGGCTGCTCGCCAACGCGGGATACGATCCGCGGGCCGGGGTCCGGTTCATGCAGCGCTGGGGCCCGCGGCACGGCGGCGGTCTCTTTCGCAAGCGCACCCATGACGGGTGGGACGAAAGGGTCGAGGCGATCGAGGCCGAGGCCGCCCTGCTGGATCGCCTCGCCGCGGCCCCGGGGGCGGCCGACTGGTCGCGCCACTTCCGCCGCGACACGACCAGCGGCGGCGGCGGTATCTACGCCGCAGCTTCGGCCGATTCGTCGAGCCGGTAGAGGCTCGCCAGCGGCCGGGCCATCACGCGGCGCACCATCGGTTCGAAGAACGACAGCGGCTCGCTCTCGTAATCGGGATCGAACGCCGCCTGGTCGTACTTCTCGCAGAATTCGGCGCAGGCATCGAAATGTTCGTGCCCGCGAAAGGCCTCGCGAGCATCGCGGTCCATGCCGAGGAAGTGGAAGAAGTAATACCCCTGGAAATGGCCGTGGTGCTGGCAGATCCAGTGCACTTCCTCGCGCACGAACGGCGCGATGATCGATGCCGCCACGTCGGGGTGGTTGTAGCTGCCCAGCGTGTCCCCGATGTCGTGGAGCAGGGCCATGACGACGTATTGCTCGTCGCGCCCGTCGCGGTGGGCGCGGGTCGCGGTCTGCAGCGAATGCTCCAGCCGGCATACGGGGAAACCGCCGAAATCCCCTTCCAGCAGGCGCAAGTGGTCGAGCACGCGATCGGGCAGGCCGCGGGCGAAGGCCCGGTATTCGCCCCCGATAATGGCCCAGTCTTCGGCCGTGCCCTGCTTCATTTCGCGAAATTGCGCGCGCTCGGCGCTGGCGGTGCTGTCCATCGTCTTCTCTCCCACGCGGGCAGCCTAGCCGCCCCGGGCGCGGGCGGTCAAAACAATCTGACGAAGCCACGCCAAATCGGCTAAAGACCCTGGCCATGGCCATGCTGCCCTTCAGACCGACGCCCTTTTTCGAGGACAAGAGCCGCGCGTTCTGGAACCTCCAGTTCGCCGGGTGGGGCGGCGCGCTGCTGCTGCGCGCCGTTTCGGGGGCGATCAACGCGCTCGATTTCTCGTTCTTCGTGATCGTGGTGATCGAAACGATCACCGGCTTTTCGATCAGCCTCGTCCTGTCCGTGCTCTACCGCGAACTGATCAGCCGCCGCCCGCTTCTGACCTGGAGCCTTTCGACCCTGGCGCTGGCGGTCGCCGTGCTGGCCTTCGCGGCGATCGGCGTCTGGGCCAAGAGCCTGACCCTGCCCGAGAGCGAGGCCGGCTTCACCGCTCTGCTGATCGCCTACCTGATCTATCCGCTGACGCTGCTCGGCACCTGGTCGGCGCTCTACTACGCGATCAACTTCTTCCTCCAGATCGAGGAACAGGCCGACCGGCTGGAGCGGCTGGAAGCCCAGGCCACCGGCGCGCAGCTGGCCATGCTGCGATACCAGCTCAACCCGCATTTCCTGTTCAACACGCTCAATTCGATCAGCACGCTCGTCCTGCTCAAGCAGACCGAGCCGGCCAATGCCATGCTGACGCGGCTGTCCTCCTTCCTGCGGCACACGCTGATCAGCCAGCCCGGCGGGAAAGTGACGCTCGCGCAGGAGGTCGAGACGCTCAAGCTCTACCTCGGGATCGAGCGGATGCGGTTCGAGGAACGGCTGCGGACAGAGTTCGACATCGAACCGGCCGCCGCCCAGGCCTGCCTGCCCTCGATGCTGCTTCAGCCGCTGGTTGAAAACGCGATCAAGTACGCGGTCTCGCCGCAGGAGGAAGGGGCGCGGATCAGCCTTTCGGCTCGGCTCGTCGGAAACCGTCTGCGCATCGCCGTTTCCGACACCGGGCCGGGCTTGCAACAGGGCCAGATGCGCCCCAGCCTGCCGCTGGCACTCACCGGCGACGGGCAGGCGGTTTCGACCGGGGTTGGCCTCGCCAATATCAGGAACCGGCTTGCACAGGCCTATGGCGACGATCACCTGTTCGAAATCCGCACGCCGCCCGAAGGCGGCTTCACCGTGATCATCGAAATCCCGCACGAACCCGCCGAGGCGGCGGAACCGGCCGCCCCCCGCCCGCGTATCTCCGAACAATCGATATCCCCCCCTGCCGCGCCCGCGACGGCGCGGCCAATCGGAACCGAAACATGACCATTCGCACCATTATCGTCGACGACGAAAAGCTCGCCATCCAGGGCCTGCAGGTCCGCCTCGAAGCCTTCGACGACGTCGAGGTGATCGATACCTGCGCCAACGGCCGCGAGGCCATTCGCAAGATCAAGACGGAAAAGCCCGACCTGGTCTTCCTCGACATCCAGATGCCGGGGTTCGACGGCTTCTCGGTGGTCAAGGGGGTGATGGAGATCGAACCGCCGCTGTTCGTCTTCGTCACCGCCTTCCAGGAACACGCGATCCGCGCGTTCGAGGCGAACGCGGTCAATTACCTGATGAAGCCGGTCGATCCCGACAAGCTGGCCGACACGATCGAGCGCGTCCGCCTGCGCCTGGCGGAAAAGCGTTCGGCGGAAGAGGCGGAGAAGCTGCTCAACGTCCTGTCCGAAGTCGCGCCCGATGCGGCGGAGGAATTCGTCGACAGCGAAAGCGAGGCGAGCGACCGGTTCGAGAAGCTGATCAACGTCAAGGACCGGGGCCAGATCTTCCGCGTCGAGGTAAGCTCGATCGAGCATATCGAGGCCGCCGGCGACTACATGTGCATCTACACCGGCGACAACTCGCTGATCCTGCGCGAAACGATGAAGGATCTGGAGCGGCGGCTCGATCCGCGCAAGTTCCAGCGCGTCCACCGCTCGACCATCGTCAACCTCGACCAGGTCCGCCAGGTGCGCCCGCATACCAACGGCGAATGCTTCCTCGTGCTCGACAGCGGCGCCGAGGTGAAGGTCAGCCGCAGCTATCGCGACGTGGTGGCGCGCTTCGTCCACTGATCGATTGCAGGAGCCTCCGGGCGCGCGGCGGCTTGAGACGGGGGTGAAAATCGGCCAGACCGGCGCGATGGCGCAGTTCACCCTCCCCGGTTTCGACCTCGACCGCTTCGTTCGCGACACGCTGGCGGAGGACCTCGGCGAAGGGCTGGACGGCGGCGGGCGCGACGTCACCAGCGAGAGCGTGATCCCCGCCGATGCCCGCTTCGCCGGGGTGATGGACACGCGCGACGCGATCGTCGTCGCCGGCCTGCCGGTGGCCGCGGCCTTCTTCCGCGCGCTCGACCCGCGGATCGAGATCGAGATCCTGGCGGAAGAGGGCGAAAGCGTGCCCGCCGGGCACGATGTCATGCGGCTTTCGGGCAATGCACGGGCCATGCTGACGGCGGAGCGCAGCGCGCTCAACACCGTGCAGCACCTTTCGGGCATCGCCACGATGACCCGCGCCTATGTCGAGGCCATGGCCAACCCGGGCTGCACCCTGCTCGACACGCGCAAGACCCTGCCCGGGCTGCGGATGCTGGAAAAATACGCGACCCGGCAAGGCGGCGCGGCCAACCACCGGCTGGGCCTGTGGGACGCGGCGATGATCAAGGACAACCACGTCCTGGTTGCCGGCAGCGTGGGCGAAGCCGTGCGCCGCGCGGTCGCAGCCGGGGTGCGCGACGTCATCTGCGAAGTGGACCGGCTGGACCAGATCGAGCCGGCGCTGGCCGCGGGGGCCACGCGCCTCCTGCTCGACAACATGGACCCGCCGACCCTGCGCGAGGCCGTGGCGATCGTGGACGGGCGCGTCCCGACCGAGGCGAGCGGCGGCATCGACCTGTCGACCATCGCGGCCAAGGCGGCCACGGGGGTCGATTACGTCTCGGTCGGCCGCCTGACGCAGAGCGCCCCCGCGGCCGATATCGGGCTGGATTTCACTCCGCTGTGACCGCGGCCCGGCGACGGTCAGCGGCGATCGCGGAAGAAGCCGCGCAGCAGCGCCGCCGCTTCGCCTTCGCCGATCCCGCCGTAGACTTCGGGCCGATGGAGGCACTGCGGGTGGTCGAAAACCCGCGCGCCGTGTTCCACCGCGCCCCCCTTGGCATCCGCCGCCGCGTAGTAAAGGCGCGCGATTCGCGCATGGACGATCGCGCCCGCGCACATCGCGCACGGTTCCAGCGTGACGTAGAGGTCGCAATCGACGAGGCGTTCCGCTCCCAGGGCGGCGGCGGCGGCGCGAATCGCGGCGATCTCGGCATGGGCGGTCGGATCGTGCGTCACGCGCGGGGCATTGCGCCCCTCGGCGATCACCTGCCCGCCGCGCACGACCACCGCGCCGATCGGCACTTCGCCGTCGGCCGCCGCGGCGCGGGCCAGGGCCAGCGCGCGCTCCATCGGTTCGGGAATGGGCCAGCGCGTCATCGCCCGACCGCGCTACCCGCTCGCGCGGCAGGCCGCAACGCGCTTGACGATTCGGGCCTGCCCCGCTAAGCGCGCCGCTTTCCGGGACGGGCATGCCCCGAACCCTGCAGCCAAGAACGAGAGATTTCCCATGTCGCGCATTTGCGAACTGACCGGCAAGGGCCGCCAGGTCGGCCACAACGTGAGCCACGCCAACAACAAGACCAAGCGTGTCTTCCTGCCGAACCTGCAGCACGTCACGCTGATGAGCGAGAAGCTGGATCGCAGCTTCAAGTTCCGCGTGTCCACCCAGGGCCTGCGTTCGGTCGAACACAACGGCGGCCTCGACAACTGGCTGCTGAAGACCCGCGACGAGAAGCTCAGCGCGCGCGCGCTGAAGGTGAAGCGCGAGCTGAAGAAGGCGCAGGACGCCGCCTGATCGGCCGGCCCCCGGCCGCCGAGCCGGGCCCTGCGACAAGGCACGCAAAAAGGGCACGCGAAAAGGGCGTGCGGAGCGATCCGCGCGCCCTTTTGCTTGCGCGCCCTTCGCTGGCACGTCCGCAAGGCGTCGGCACGTCGCCCCGGACGCTTCGGATCAGCCCAGGTCGCCGGGATCGAGCGAGAGCCGATAGAGCAGCGTGCGCTGCAGAACGCCGCGATTGTCGTCGCTGATCAACCAGATCGTCACCGAACCGTCGGCCCGGGGCACGACCGCCATGCCTTCGAAATTGTCGGCAGGCAGCGGCCCGCCGATCGTGGCCAGCACCTCTCCGCGCCAGGTTGCACCCGCGCGAATCGCCTCCGGGTCGGCGACCGCGATCGCCGTTTCGAACGCGAAGGGCAGACCGATCGTCACCCTTCGATGGAGCACCAGGACCCGGCCGTCGGGCAGGGCGGCGGCATCGGACGGGCGAAATCCCTCGGGCGAGGCATAGCGGAACGCGATCGGCTCCCCCCCGTCCACCGGGTCCGCCGGAAAGAGCACGGCCGCACCGGTGGAGCCGGCGGTCGGTGCGCCTTCCTCGATCGCCAGGAACCGCCCGTCGGGCAGGCGGGCGAGCGATTCGGGCCCGCCATTGCCCGACCAGCCGCGCATCGCCGCCGGCGTGACGGTTTCCCCGCCCTCCAGCCCGGGATCGAAACGGACGATCGAATTGCTGCCCTCGTAAGCGACCCACAGGTGCCGGCCGCCGGGCGCGCTCGTCACCGCTTCGGCATCGACGGCATATTTGCGCACGTCGGCCCGGCCGCCGATCGCGCCGAACACCGGGGCGCGCCCTTCGCCCCCCGGCGGATCGAAGCGCAGGAAGCGGCCGTGGTCGCTGACCGCCAGCAGCCGCCCGTCGGGCAGGGAGACGAGGCCCGAGTAGCCGCCGAAATGGCTGTTCGGGCTGGTCAGCGCCCAGGCCCCCTCGATCGTGAAAGGGCCGATCCGGTCGCGCTCGACCTCGAGCCGCTCGACCGCCAGGATCGGGCGATAATCCGGCTCCGGCAGGGGCGAGCGCAGCCAGGTGCCCGGGGCGGCGAGCAGCGCGATGAAAAGCGCCGCGATCCGGCGAACGGTCACGGGTCGCAGGGCCATCGCGCGAAGGGAGGCGGCCTCAGGGCATGGGGCCGAGGAACAGCAGCGGGTCGAGCCGCGCGTCGCGCCACTTGATGCTCCAGTGCAGGTGCGGGCCGGTTGCCCGCCCCGTGGCCCCGATATTGCCGAGCACCTGGCCGCGGCGCACGACCTGCCCTTCCTCCACCGCGATCCGCGAGAGGTGCAGGAAGGCGCTGTTCAGCCCCTGCCCGTGATCGATGATCAGCAGGTTGCCTTCGAGGCTGAAAGGGCGCTCGCTGGCGAGCACGACGACCCCGTCGGCGGGGGCGACGAACGGCGTGCCGCTTTCGCCCGTCGCGATGTCGAGGCCGGAATGATAGCTGCCCGGCTCTCCGCGATAGATCCGCTGCGAGCCGAACCGGCCCGAGATCCGCCCGGTCGCGGGCCAGATGAAATCCTGCCGCCAGCCGTCGACCGGCGATTCGACCGCGCGCGCCGCGACGATCCGCGCCAGCTCGGGGCGGCGAATCTTCATGAAAGCCTCGCTCGCGCCGCCGCGACGGCGGGCGACGTTGACATGTTCGATGTTCCACTCGCGCGGGGCGATCGCGATCGGGCTTTCGATCGTGCGCCCGTCGGCCAGCCGCGCGCTCAGCGTGGCGCGGGTTCCGGCATCGCGATCGAACGCGGCAAAGAACCGGCCTTCTTCGTCGAGCACCAGCGGCTGGTCGTCGAGCCGCGCGGACACCGTGCCCGCCGGTGCCTGGCCGCGGATCCATCCGCCCTGCGTGGTTTCGCCCTCGAACACGAAAGTGGTCGGGCCGGCGGGCGGCTCGGGCGTGGGTTCGGGTTCGGGCGCCGCGGCGTCCGGCGTTTCGGCGGGGACCGGCGACGGGACGGGCTGGACAACTTCGTCGGGCACGCCGGGCGAAGGGATGCAGCTCGCCAGCGCGAGCAGCGCGCCCGCGGCGCCCGCCAGGCGGAGCGCGAAACGCCGCCCGCTCATCCGCCCTGCGTCATCCGGCGGGTGGCGACTTCGGCGCTGGCATAGGCTTCCTGCCGCTCGACGCTCCAGTACCGCAGCTCCTCCAGCGGGATCGCCTCGCCGGTAACCGCGCAGAAGACGTGCTGGCCCGCGCGCAGGACGCGGAAGCCGTTGGGGCCGTAGGCGAGCTTCGCTTCGCCGCCATTGCCGGAATTCATCAACATGACCATCGCCCTAGCAAGTCATTCGCGGCCGAACAAATCCTCTTGCCGCGGCGCGGCGGCATTCGTGGGCTTTGGCGCACGCTTCGCCGGCCGGGCGGGGCCCGCCCTGCCCCCGGCCGAACCGGCCGGCGCGACGTGGAGCGCGCCGTCGGCGAATTCGAGCTCCAGCGAAGGCTCCCCCGCCGCCGCGGCGCGCGAGCGGACCAGATCGCCGCGCGCGTCCTTCACCAGCACGAAACCGCGCGCGAGCGGCGCCTTGGGGTCGAGCGAGAGGTGGAGACGTTCGAGCGCGCCGAACCGCTCCCGCTCGCGCTGGAGCCGCAGGGTCGGCAGCATCGGGGTCAGGCGCTGCGCGTCGAGCCGCTGGCGCGCATCGCGCAGGGCGTGGCGCAGCACGGCAGGCGACAGGCGCAGTTCGGACAGGCGCTCGCGCCCGCGCCCGGCCCGGTCGGCGAGCCCGCGCCGCAGCCGCTCCGCCAGCTCGTCGAGCTTCTGGGCCTGGGGCTGGAGCAGCGCGTCGGCGCGCGGCAGGCGCTGGGCCCGCGCCTCCAGCCGTTCGCGGCCGATCGCCACCGGGCGCAGGATCGCGCGCCGCTTGCGCAGGCCATAGTCGGCCACCGCGGCCGCCAGCTCCGCCCGCACGGGCACGGCCATTTCCGCGGCCGCGGTCGGCGTGGGGGCGCGCCGGTCGGCCGCGTGATCGGCCAGCGTCGTATCGGTCTCGTGGCCGACCGCGCTGATCACCGGCACCGGGCTGTCGGCAATGGCGCGGACCACGGCCTCCTCGTTGAAACTCCACAAGTCCTCGATCGACCCGCCGCCGCGCGCGACGATCAGGAGATCCGGCCGCGCCACGGCGCCATCAGGCGGAAGCGCGCCGAAACCGCGGATCGCCGCGGCGACCTGTTCGGCCGCGCCCTGCCCCTGGACCAGGACGGGCCAGACGACCACGTGACTGGGAAACCGGTCTGCCAGGCGGTGCAGGATGTCGCGGATCACCGCGCCGGTCGGGCTCGTCACGACCCCGATCGTGCGCGGCAGGAAGGGCAGCGGCCTTTTGCGCTCGGGCGCGAACAGCCCTTCGGCCGCCAGCCGGGCCCGCGTCTTCTCGAGCAGCGCGAGCAGGGCCCCCTCGCCCGCGACTTCCAGCCGGTCGATCACGATCTGGTATTTCGAGCGCCCCGGGTATGTCGTCAGCTTTCCCGAGGCGACGACTTCCAGCCCGTCTTCGGGCGCGAAGCTCAGCCGCTGGGCCGTGCTGCGCCACATGACCCCGTCGATCACCGCGCCTTCGTCCTTCAGGCACAAGTAGACGTGGCCGGACGCCGCGCGCTTGACGCCCGACAGCTCGCCGCGCAGCCGCACGAAGCCGAAGCGCTCCTCCACCGTCCGCTTGAGCAGGCCGGAAACTTCGGTGATCGTCAGCGGCTCGGCGTTGTCCCCCCGCTGCGAGCGCGCTACGAGCCCGCCACTGCCACCATCTTCGAAATCTGGAGCGGCCATGAACATCCTTCTGCTGGGCTCGGGCGGGCGCGAACATGCGCTGGCATGGAAGCTCGCGCAATCCCGCCTTCTCTCGCGCGAGGAGGATAGGTTCTACGCCGCGCCGGGCAACCCCGGCATTGCCGAACACGCGACCTGCGTCGATCTCGACGCGCGCGACCACGCGGCCGTCCTCGCCTTCTGCGAGGAACGGCGCATCGGCCTGGTCGTGATCGGGCCGGAAGCGCCGCTGGTGGACGGGCTTGCCGATTCGCTGCGCGGCGGCGGCGTGGCGGTCTTCGGCCCGTCGAAGGCGGCGGCCCGGCTCGAGGGGAGCAAGGCCTTCACCAAGGAGCTGTGCGAACGGGCCGGCATTCCCACGGCCGGCTATGTCCGCGCCGGCTCGCTGGAGGCGGCGACCGCCGCGCTCGACCGGTTCACGGCGCCTTTCGTGCTCAAGGCCGATGGCCTCGCCGCGGGCAAGGGCGTGGTGATCGCGCAGACCCGCGAGGAGGCCGAGACCGCGCTCGCCGACATGTTCGGCGGCCAGTTCGGCGCGGCCGGCGCCGAAGTGGTGATCGAGGAATTCCTCGAAGGCGAGGAAGCCAGCTTCTTCGCGCTGACCGACGGGGCGACGATCCTGCCCTGCGGCACCGCGCAGGATCACAAACGCGTGGGCGACGGCGATACCGGGCCCAATACCGGCGGCATGGGCGCCTACAGCCCGGCCAAGGTCCTGACGCCCACGCTCCACGGCGAAGTGCTCAAGCGGATCATCGCGCCGACCGTGCGCGCAATGGCGGACGAGGGAATGCCCTATTCGGGCGTGCTCTACGCCGGGCTGATGCTGACCGAGGAAGGCCCCAAGCTGATCGAGTACAACGCCCGTTTCGGGGACCCGGAATGCCAGGTGCTGATGATGCGGATGGAAAGCGACCTGGGCGAACTGATGCTCGCCTGTGCCGAGAACCGGCTCGGCACCTGCGACCCGGTCCGGCGTTCGCCCCGCTCCGCGCTGACCGTGGTCATGGCGGCCAGGGGTTATCCCGGCGCGCCCGAGAAAGGCGGCGCGATCGACCTGGGGAAGGTCGATCGCGACAAGGCCAAGGTGTTCCACGCCGGCACCCGCCGCGACGGCGGGACGCTGCGCGCGAACGGCGGCCGCGTGCTCAACGTGACCGCGATGGGCGATACGGTGGGCGAGGCGCAGGCGGCGGCCTATGCCGCGATCGCCGCGATCGATTTCCCCGACGGGTTCTGCCGCCGCGACATCGGCTGGCGCGAGGTGGAGCGCGAGGGCAAGGCCGGCTGAAGCCGGCCGCGCGCGGCGGCCCTGCCGCTCAGCCCAGCTTGTCGTCCATCAGGCGGGACAGGTCGGCCTCGGTCCGCGCGCCATAGTGCGAGATGATCTCGCACGCGGCGATCGCACCGCGGCGCAGGCAGGTCTCCAGCGATTCCTCGCGCACGTAGCCATAGAGGAACCCGGCCGCGAAGAGATCGCCCGCGCCGGTCGTGTCGACCACCTTTTCGATCGGCTCCGCCGGCACTTCGGCCCGCTGCCCGTCGTGCACGGCGACGGCACCATCCGCGCTGCGGGTGACGACCAGCGTCGGCACCTTGTCCTGCAGCGCGGCAATGCCGGCGTCGAGCGTGTCCTTGCCGGTCAGGGCGGCGAGCTCGAGGTGGTTGGCGAACAGGATATCGATCAGCCCGTCGTCGATCAGAGCGCGGAAATCGTCGCCGTGGCGATCGATCACGAACACCTCCGACAAGGTGAAGGCCACCTTGCGCCCGGCGGCCCGGGCGGCCTCGATCGCCCGGCGCATCGCGGCGCGCGGTTCTTCCGGGTCCCACAGGTACCCTTCGAGGTAGAGGATCTTCGCCGCCCCGACCGCCTCCGCATCGAGCGTCGACGGCGGGAGGAACTGGCTCGCGCCGAGGAACGTGTTCATCGTGCGCTGCGCGTCGGGCGTGACGAAGATCAGGCAACGCGCCGTGGGCGGATCGTCCTGCCTCGGCGGCGTGTCGAAATCGATCCCGACGGCGCGGATATCGTGGGCGAAGACAGCGCCGAGCTGGTCGTCGGCCACCTGGCCGATGAAGGCGCACTGCGCGCCGAGCGCCGAGAGGCCGGCCAGCGTATTGGCCGCGGAGCCGCCGGAAATCTCGCGCGCGGGGCCCATCGCGGCATAAAGCTCTTCCGCCCGCGCGGCATCGACCAGCGTCATGCCGCCCTTGGCCAGCCCCAGTTCCTCCAGCAGTTCCTCGCTGCACGGGGCCATGACATCGACGATCGCATTGCCGATGGCGATCACGTCGTAACGGGGTTCGGTGGTCTGCTGGGTCACGGCCGGTCCTGAAAAGCCTCGGGGAAGGAATGCCTTCGCGCCTAGCGGCTGCCGGCACTCGCGCCAAGGGCGCGCATTGCCGCTTTGCGATTGACTTGTGCCTGCGCGCGGCCGCATTTTCGCCGGCAATGCTCGCGCTTCCCTCCGCCCTCGGCCGTGCTGCCGCCCAGCTGGCCGATCCCGCGATCCTGCGCGTCCTGGCGAAATCGATCGCGATCACGCTGGTCGTCTTCGTCCTGCTGGGGCTGGGCGCCGGCTTCGCGATCGATGCCCTGCTGGAACGGCGCGACATCGCCGGCAGCGAAGGCATCGGCGCCCTCGTCGGCCTGCTGCTCGCGGTGGTCGGCGGGTGGCTGCTGTTCCGGCTGGTCGCGCTGGCCGTGCTGCAGTTCTTCGCCGACGAGATCGTCGCCGCCGTCGAATCGCGACACTATCCGCAGGCGCGCGCCCGCGCGCGGGCGCTGCCCTGGCGGGCGGAGCTGGCGGCCAGCGTGCGGGCCACGGCGCGCGCGCTCGCCGCCAACCTCGGCGCGCTGATCGTCGCGATCCCGCTGGCCTTCACCGCGATCGGCCCGGCCCTGGTCTTCTGGCTGGTCAACGCCTGGCTGCTCGGCCGCGAGTTCCAGGACCTCGCCTGGGCGCGCCACCGGCACGCGGCCCCCGCGGCCGAACCGCCGCTGACCGGCGCGCAGCGTTTCCTCCTCGGCGGAACGATCGCCGGCCTTCTCGCGGTGCCGTTCGTCAACCTGCTCGGCCCCGTGCTGGGGGCCGCCGCCGCCGTCCACCTCGTCCATCGCCGCAAGGGATAAACCATTGCCGTCGCTCGCCCGTTCCCGGTTCCTCGCCGTTCTTGCCCTCCCGCTGCTGGGCGCCTGCGCCACGGTGCCGGCCCCGTCTGCGGGCGGGAACACCCCCGATCGCCCGGGGTCGGCGCAGCCCGCCCCGCCGCCGACCCGGCCGGCCCCGCCGCCTGCATCCGCCGGCTTTCGCGCGCCCCGCGTAATGGATCTGCCGGGGCTGGAAGGCGTCATCGGCGCCGATGCGGAGGCGCTGGAGCGGACTTTCGGCACCGCGCGGCTGAACGTGTGGGAAGGCGATGCGCGCAAGCTGCAGTTCACCGGCGAGGCCTGCGTGCTCGACGTCTATCTCTACCCGTTGCGGCCCGGCGCCGAACCCACGGCAACCTACGTCGATGCCCGGCGGGCGTCCGACGGGCTGGACGTGGACCGCGCCGCCTGCGTTGCGGCATTGCGACGCCGATAGGCGACAGCCCGCAGCGCGCGGTAACGCGCCGTTAACGCCCCGGGCGGAGAATCGCGGCCGTCCCGGGAAGAAAGGGCCGACGCGATGACCATCGGATTTGCCGACCTGGCACGGTCTGCCGCGGCGGAGAGAGAGATCTCCCCGCCTTCGCTGCTCGCCCTGCGCCAGCTGGGCTGGAGCGAGGGCACGATCACGCGGCACGAGGCCGAAACGCTGTTCATGCTCAACCGCGCGCTCGACCACCCGAGCGGCGAATGGGCCGACTTCTTCGTCGATGCCCTGTGCGAGTTCGTGCTGGGCGCGAGCGACCCGCCCGACACCTGCGACGCGTGCGAGGCGCACTGGCTGATCGGGGCGATCGACAGCGGCGGATCGCCGATCACGATGGCGGAGCTGGAACTGCTCGTGCGCCTCGTCGAGCGGGCCGGCGCCGTGCCCGACAGCGTCCGGCTCTATGCCCTGCAACAGATCGAGCTGGCGGTGATCGAAGGACACGGCCCGACCCGCGTGGGCGGCACGCCGGGGCCGCGGCACGTCACTGGGGCCGAATGCCGGCTCGCCCGCCGCATCCTCCTCGCCTCGGGCGGCAGGCAGCGGGCGATTCCCGGCGAACAGGCGCGCGAGGCGCTGCTCCGGATCGCGCAGGCGAGCGAGGACGGGGCGAACTCGCCCGAATGGGCGCTCCTCCTCGGCGATGTCGCCGGCGCGTGTCTCGGCCGGGCCTTGTCTGCGGGCGAGAATGCGGCGGAGGTGCTGGCGCCGGGGCGCTAGACCATGAAGCTCTCGCCGCAGCCGCAGGCGCCCTTGGCATTGGGATTCTCGAACACGAAGCCGGCGGTGAAATCGTCCTCGCGCCAGTCCATCGTGCTGCCGACGAGGTAGAGCACGCTCGCCCCGTCGATGTAGAACGTGCCGCCGGGCGTTTCGATCTTCTCGTCGAACGCCTGTTCCTCGCTCACATAGTCGACCGAGTAGGCAAGGCCCGAACACCCGCGCCGCGGAGTGGACAGCTTGACCCCCACCGCATCGTCCGGGGCCTGGGCCATGAGATCGGCAATGCGCTTCTCGGCCGCCGCCGTCAGGACGACCGCGGCCTTGGGCGCGGGGCGGGTTTTCGTATCGACCATCACAGCATCCCCAGTTCGAGGCGGGCCTCGTCGGTCATCTTGTCCGGCCCCCAGGGCGGATCCCAGACGAGGTTGACTTCGGCATCGCGCACGCCGGGCACGCTGGCGGCGCGCAGTTCGACTTCGCCCGGCATCGTCTCGGCCACCGGGCAATGCGGGGTGGTCAGCGTCATCGTGACGACGACCCCGCCTTCGTCATCGACATCGACCCCGTAGATCAGCCCGAGATCGTAGATGTTGACCGGGATTTCCGGGTCGTAGATTTCCTTCAGCGCGGCGACGACGGCCTCGTAGAGCTCGCCCCCCGGCGCCCCGGCGGGGAGGTTTTCCGGCTTCTTCTGCAGGAACCCTTCGAGATAGTCGCGCTTGCGCGTCATCGTGTCGCGCGCGCTTTCGGCCCCCGCGTCTTCCCGAGGGGCCTCGTCCACGGCGTCCTCCACCCGGGCGCGCGGCGGCTTCTCGACCGCCTCGTAGGGGGTCGGCGCGGCGACGAAATCCTTCTTCTTCTCGTTCGCTTCGGTCATCCGAAGATCCTCCTGGTGCGATCGATCCCGCGCAAGAGCGCCTCGAGGTCGTCCTCGTTCGAATAGAGGCCGAAACTCGCGCGCGCGGTGGCGGGAACGCCGAGATGGGCCATCAGCGGCTGCGCGCAATGATGCCCGGCGCGGATCGCGACGTTTTCTTCATCCAATATGGTGCCCAGATCGTGCGGGTGAACCCCGTTCATCGCGAAACTGACGATTCCCGCGCTCTCGGCGGGGCCGAACAGGGTCACGTCGTTCATCCCCCGCAGGCCTTCGCGCAGGCGCGCGACCAGCGCGGCCTCGTGCGCGTGGATCCGCCCGGGTCCGATCCCGGCGACATAATCGCAGGCCGCGGCAAACCCGATCGCCTCGACGATCGCCGGCGTTCCCGCCTCGAACCGCTGGGGCGGCGGGGCGTAAATGGTCCCGTCGAAGGCGACTTTCTCGATCATCGAGCCGCCGCCCTGCCACGGGGGCATGGCATCGAGCAGCTCGGCCCGGCCCCACAGCGCGCCCACGCCGGTCGGGCCGTAGAGCTTGTGCGCGCTGAAGGCATAGAAATCGCAGCCGAGCGCCGCGACATCGACCGGCAGGCGCGGCACGGCCTGGCACCCGTCGATCAGCAGCTTCGCGCCCACCGAATGCGCCAGGGCGGCGGCGCGCTCCACATCCAGCGTCGAACCGAGGACGTTGGACACATGGGCGAAGGCGACCATCGTATGCTCGCGCGTCAGCATGGCCTCTGCCGCGTCGAGATCGATCGCGCCGTCTTCGGTCAGCGGGCAGACATCGACCTGCCAGCCGGCGAGCTGCCAGGGCACGATGTTCGAATGATGCTCCAGCACCGAGAGCAGGACGCGCCCCTTGTCGGGCCAGGAATGGGCGACGAGGTTGATCGCCTCGGTCGCGCCGCGGGTGAAGACCAGTTCCGCCTCCTGCCCCCCGACGAAGGCGGCCACGCGCCGCCGGGCGGCCTCGTAACCCAGCGTCATTTCGGCGGAGCGCGAATAGACGCCGCGATGGACGGTGGCGTAATCCGCGCCGATCGCGCGCGACACGGCATCGATCACGGCCTGCGGCTTCTGCGCCGTGGCCGCGGTGTCGAGGTAGTGCCACGGTTCGCCCCCGGGCGCGCGGAGGCCGGGAAAATCCTCGCGCACGCTGGCGATATCGAGAGTCGTCGCCACGCTCACAGGTGCTTGTCCAGCTTGGCGAGGGCGATGTCCATCATCCGCTCGCGCTCGCCCTCGTCATCGAGCGCAACGAAAGCATCGCCGATGAAGGCCTGGACCAGCAGCCGGCGCGAAAGCTCGGGCGAGAGACCGCGCGCCGCCATGTAATACCGCGCCATCTCGTCCATCTGGCCCACGCTCGCGCCGTGCGCGCATTTGACGTCGTCGGCAAAGATCTCCAGCTGCGGCACGGCGTTCACGCTCGCGCCCTTTTCGAGCAGCAGGCCCTTGAAGCTCTGCGCCGCGTCGGTCTGCTGCGCGTCGCGCACGACGTCGATATTGCCGAGGAAATTGCCCGTCCCCCGGCCCCAGTGAACCGCGCGGACCACCTGGTTGCTGGTCGCACCAGGCTCTGCATGGACCACGCGGGTGACGAATTCGCGCACGGTCTCGCGGCCGCCCAGCGTGACTCCGCCGAGTTCGAAATGCGCGCCTTCGGCCAGGCGCACCTCGACCTCGATCCGGCCCAGCTCGGCAGCGGCGATGACGGCGAACAGCTCGCACCGCGCGCCCGCGCCCAGCGTCACGCGCAGGCGGCGCAGTTCACTCGCGCCGGTCCCGGGCCCGTCCTCGATCGTCAGGCATTCGCGGAACGTCTCTCCGGCCGCGACGTCGATTTCGCGCCAGGCGTCGAGATCGACGCCATCGAGCGCCTCGACCGCCGAATAGCGCCAGGCTTCGTCCTTGCGGGTGGGCAGGGTGGTGGTGGCGTTCATGATCGCCCTCCTTCTTCGGTCAGCAGGCGCGCGATTGCCTCGTCCTGGTATCGGTCCATGCACGGGCGCGCGGTCGCCATCAGGCGGTCGAAAGCGAGCCGCCGCTCGCCCGCGGGTATGGCGGTGGCTGCCAGCCGGTCGATCTCGCCCTGCAACGGGCGGGCGCAGGTCAGCATGGCGCCGCAACGGATCGCGTCGAGCCGGCGATCGCCGGTGCTGGTGCGCGTGCGGCAGACCAGCCGCCCGTCTGCACGCGCGACGCTGCCCTTCCATCCCTTCAGCTTGGCCGCGGCGCTCTGGGCATCGAGCGGAGCGGGCTGCGGGGCGGAAGGCCGGGCTGCCGGCTGGGCCTGCAATCCACTGGCCGCGAGCAGGAGAGGCAATGCAAGCAGCTTCATGCCGCGACGGCCTCGTACCCCTCGGCCTCGAGCCGCTTTGCCAGGTCGGCATCGCCGGTCTTCACGATCCGGCCCTTGCTCAGGACATGGACATAGTCCGGCTTCACGTAATCGAGCAGCCGCTGGTAGTGGGTGATCAGCAGCACGCCCTTGTCGGGCGCGCGCATGATCGCGTTGATCCCTTCGCCCACGACGCGCAGCGCATCGATGTCGAGGCCCGAATCGGTTTCGTCGAGCACGGCGAGAACCGGGTCGAGAATACCCATCTGGACCATCTCGGCGCGCTTCTTCTCGCCGCCCGAGAAGCCGACGTTCACGTGCCGCTTGAGCATGTCCATGTCGAGCTTGAGCAGCCCGGCCTTTTCCTTGGCCAGCTTGAGGAAATCCCCGCCGGTAAGCGGCTCCTCGCCCCGCGCCTTGCGCTGGGAATTGAGCGCTTCGCGCAGGAACTGGACGTTGGAGACGCCGGGGATCTCGACCGGGTACTGGAAGCCGAGGAACATGCCGGCAGCGGCGCGTTCGTGCGGCTCCAGCTCCAGCAGGTCCTGCCCCTTGAACGTCACCGATCCCGCGGTGACCTCGTAGCCGGGGCGCCCGCCGAGCACGTAGGCGAGCGTGGACTTGCCCGCGCCGTTGGGGCCCATGATCGCGTGGACTTCGCCCGCGCCCACTTCGAGCGTCAGGCCGTTGAGGATCTGCGTGCCGTCGATTTCGGCATGGAGGTTTTCGATTTTCAGCATCAGTCTTTCCGGGGCTTGCGCGGCGGACCGTTGCCCGCGCGGTCGTAGCGCGGCCGGGTCTGCCGGGGATTGTTGGCGTTGTGCTGGCGGCGCGCCTCGCTCTTGTCGGCAATGCGCATGCGCATCCCGGCGGTGATCCGGGCGAGGACATCGTCGATGTTTTCGAGCACTTCCCTGGCCGCGATATGCATGACGCGCACGCCCACGGCCTCGAGGCTCTTGTCACGGCGGCGGGCGAGCGCCGGGTCCGCGCCATCCTCGTCGATGATGATCGCCATGCCGAGATTGTGGCAGTTGAAATCGACGATCGCACTGCCAACCACGGCGAAGCGCTTGAAGGTATAGCGCCCGAGATCGGCCTTGGCGAAACGCTCCGCCAGCGCCTTGTGCGCGTCCGACGCATGCCGCCGCATCTCGCGCGCCCGCTCGTGCAGCGCGTCGAGCCGCTTCTCCGAGATCTCCCACCCGCGCCCGCGCTTCTTGATCGCGGGCGCGTCGGTGGTCTCGGACGGATCGCGCAGCTGGAGGGTTTTGCGGTCAGTCATGGAAGGAGACCCGCTCCGTGTGCTAGGGCCACAGAACTTACGACCGCGAATGCAAAGCCAGCCAGCGCAAAGAATGCCATTAGGCTTACCCAAAACCAGTAGCCCTTCGTCTCCGCCGACTTGCGCCAAATGGTTCCCCACACGTTGACCTCACGCGCGACGAGCATTTCGCGGAGGCGAAACAGTGATGCGCCTGCCATCAGCAGGCAGAGTGCAAAGAGCATCGCGATCCAGATCACCCCACACTCCCCTCGAGTGAGATGGCCAGCAGCTTCTGCGCCTCGACCGCGAATTCCATAGGCAGTTCCTTCAGCACCTCGCGCGCGAAGCCGTTGACGATCAGGGCCACCGCCTCTTCCTCGTCCAGCCCGCGCTGCATGGCGTAGAACAGCTGGTCGTCGCTGATCTTGCTGGTCGTCGCCTCGTGCTCGATCTGGGCGCTGGGGTTCTTCACTTCGATATAGGGCACGGTATGCGCGCCGCACTTGTCGCCCAGCAGCAGGCTGTCGCACTGGGTGAAGTTGCGCACCCCTTCGGCATTGGGGCCAACGCGCACGAGGCCGCGATAAGTGTTGTTGCTCTTGCCCGCCGAAATGCCCTTGGAGATGATCGTGGAACGGCTGCCCTTGCCGTTGTGGATCATCTTGGTGCCGGTATCGGCCTGCTGGTAATTGTTGGTGACGGCAACCGAGTAGAATTCGCCGACCGAATCCTCTCCGTTGAGCACGCAGCTCGGATACTTCCAGGTCACCGCGCTGCCGGTTTCGACCTGCGTCCAGCTGATCTTGCTGCGCGCGCCCTGGCACAGGCCGCGCTTGGTGACGAAATTGTAGATCCCGCCCTTGCCCTCGGCATTGCCGGGGTACCAGTTCTGCACGGTCGAATACTTGATCTCGGCATCGTCGAGCGCGACCAGTTCCACCACTGCGGCGTGGAGCTGGTTCTCGTCGCGCATCGGCGCGGTGCAGCCTTCGAGATAGCTGACATAGCTGCCCTTCTCGGCGACAATCAGCGTGCGTTCGAACTGGCCGGTATTCTCGGCATTGATGCGGAAATAGGTGGAAAGCTCCATCGGGCAGCGCACGCCTTCGGGCACGTAGACGAAAGTGCCGTCGGAAAAGACCGCGCTGTTGAGCGTGGCGAAGTAATTGTCGCGCTGGGGCACGACCTTGCCGAGCCATTTCTTCACCAGTTCGGGATGTTCGCGGATCGCCTCGCTGATCGACAGGAAGATCACGCCCGCCTTCTGCAGCTCCTCGCGGAAAGTCGTCGCGACCGAAACGCTGTCGAACACGGCATCGACCGCGACCTTGCGCGCGCCCTTCACCCCGGCGAGCACTTCCTGCTCCGCCAGCGGGATGCCGAGCTTGTCGTAAACCGACTTGATCTCGGGATCGAGCTCGTCGAGCGATTCGAGCTGCGGCTTCTTCTTCGGCTCGGCGTAGTAATAGGCGTCCTGGTAATCGATCGGCGGATAGCCGACCTTGGCCCAGTCGGGCTCCGCCATGTCCTGCCACAGGCGAAAGGCCTTGAGCCGCCATTCGAGCATCCATTCCGGCTCGCGCTTCTTGGCGCTGATGAACCGGACCGTGTCCTCGTTCAGCCCCTTGGGCGCGAACTCGGTGTCGATGTCCGAATGCCAGCCGAATTCGTACTCGGCCGCTTTCGCCGCGGCCTCGCGGGCCTCGCGGTCCTGGATGTCGATCTCTTCGTTCATGCAGATGTTCCGGATAGAGTGTTTTCGCGCGCGGGAGATGCCCGCCCGGTGGCGCCCGGCGGCACGGGATCGGCGGCAAGCTGCGTCAGCGGAATGCCGGCGAGCGCCCCGCGAAGGGCGGCATTGACGATCGGCCAGTGCGGCTTGACGCTGCAGGTGTGATCGACCGCGCAATCGTCGCCCTCGACGCACTGGGTCAGCGCAATCGGGCCTTCGACCGCCTCGATGATGTCCGCCAGCGTGATCGCCGCCGCCGGCCGGGCCAACTGCAGCCCGCCGCCGGCCCCGCGCACCGAGCGCAGGAGCCCGGCGGCGGAAAGGCGGCTGACCAGCTTGGCGACCGTCGGCGCCGGAAGGCCGGTTTCGGCCGCCAGCTCGGCCGCGCTCGTGCGTTCGCCGCCGCAATGGCGTGCGGCGGCGCTCATCGTCACGACGGCATAGTCGGCCAGGTTGGACAGTCGCATCGGCAAATCGGACCTTTTCGTTCCGATTTGCAGGTATGGACCGCGGCGGCGGTTTTCAACGGAAAACCGCCAGTTGCGAGTCGTTAGCGAGTGGCCGGGCCCGGCCCCGCCGGCTCAGGCCCCCTTCTGCGAGGCGACCCAGGCCTCGACGTTCTCCTCCATGATCGACAGCGGGACCGGGCCGCTCTTCAGGATCGCGTCGTGGAACCCGCGAATGTCGAACCGCTCGCCCAGCTGCGCACGCGCACTTTCGCGCAGCTCCATGATCTTGAGCTTGCCGATCATGTAGGCGGTCGCCTGCCCGGGATAGACGGCATAGCGTTCGATCGCCTTGCGGATGTCGCCCTCGGGGTTGGGGGTGTTCTCGGTCAGGTAGGCGATCGCCTCCTCCCGGCTCCAGCGCTTGTGGTGCAGGCCGGTATCGACAACCAGTCGACAGGCTCTCCACAGTTCCATCCCCAGCCGGCCGAAATCGGAATAAGGATCGGTGTAGAAGCCCATGTCCTTGCCCAGTTCCTCGGCATAGAGGCCCCACCCCTCGGAATAGGCGGTAATCCCGCCGAACCGGCGGAAGGCCGGCACGTCGCCCAGCTGCGTCTGGATCGAGAGCTGGAGGTGGTGGCCCGGCAGCCCCTCGTGGTAGAACAGGGCCTCCAGCTCGTTCCGGCTCATGTCGTTGAGGTTGTAGAGATTGACGTAATAAGTGCCGGGGCGCGACCCGTCGGGCGCGGGGCGCGAATAGAAAGCCTTGCCCGCGCTCTTCTCGCGGAAGGCCTCGACCGGTTTCACCACCATCGGGTCGGTCGGCAGGGTGGCGAAGAAATCGGGCAGCACCCGCTCGATCGCGACGCGGTGCTTCTCCACGTCGGCGAGGTACTCCTCGCGCGTTTCGTAGTAGAACCGCGGATCGGTGCGCGCGTGGTGGAAGAAATCCTGCAGCGTCCCCTCGAAACCGACCTGGTCCATGATCGCCCGCATCTCGCGGTGGATCCGGGCGACGTTGTCGAGCCCGATCTGGTGAATCTCGTCCGCGGTGAGATCGGTCGTCGTGTAGTTGGCGAGCAGGGCGGCATAGTATTCGTCGCCGCGTTCGAACCGCCACACGCCGTCCTGCGTCGGCGCCATCGGCTGCTGGCGGCGCATTTCGGCGAGCAGGCGCCGATAGGCCGGGCGGGCCGACACGTCCCAGGCCTGGTGCGCCCGGGCGACCAGGTCCGCCCGCTCGGCCGGCGGCAGGTCGAGCGCGGCCACCTTGCCTTCGAAGTCTTCGAGCACGGCGTTGTCCGCGCCGGCGCCCAGCAGGTTCTCGATGTCCGAGATGACGTAGGGATAGACCCAGTCGGGCGGCATGATCCCTTCCGCCGCGCGTTCGCGCGATTCGGCCACGAGGGTATCGAGCACCGGGCCGAGCCGCTTGATCCGGCTGATGTAGTCGCGCGCCTGCTGCACGTCGGCCACCGAGTGGATATTGATGAGGAAGGCCGGCAGCTCGCTCTGCGCGCCGTTCATCTGGTCGAAGATATAGCCATAGTCGCGGAAGGCGAAGAGCGAGGCGCGCCGCTTCGCCATTGCATCGAACAGGCGATAGCTCAGCGCATCCTGCGGGGGCAGGGCATCGGGGTCGAAGTTCGCCCGCATCGTTTCGGCCGCCGCCTGGAGCAGCTCGTGCTGGCGCCGTTCCCCCGCATCGCTGACGTCGCCCCATTCGCCATAGTCCTCGTCGCGGATGCCGCGGTAGGCCTTGGACAGCGGGGAGAGCGAGAGCTGGGCCTCGTCGTAGGCTTCGAACAGGGCGTCGATCCCCGCCTCGGGCCCCGGCAGGACGATGACCTGCCGCGCCTGCGCATCGGCGGCGCCCGCTTCCTGTGCCTGTGTCTGGGCCTGGGCGCCACCCGCCATCGCCAGGGCGGCAACCGATGCGCCGAGCGCGACCAGCCGTTTCGTCTTCGTCATCTGCGACCTCCTTGTTCCATCCACCGGGCTTGTGGCGCGAAAATCGCCTGCTGGCCAGCCGGACAAAAAGGGGGCGGCGCCGGCAAAGCGGCACCGCCCCGCAAAAGGCAAGAACCCCGCGCCGGGTGGCGCCGGGCCCTTCGGGTCGCAAAGCTCCTCTAGACGAGTCGGCTGCGAACGATTGTATGTTTGCGACAGCCAGGCGGAGAAATTATGTTGCAAAATTGTGTCGGCAGCCGGCCCCGGTCGACAGCGATGCGGCCGCTTGCCATAGGCATCGGCCCATGCTGTTCCGCCTCGTCCGCCCCGCGCTGTTCGCCCTCGACCCCGAAACCGCGCATCGCACGACGATCGCGGCGCTGAAGGTCGCCCCCGCACGCAGGCCGCAGGCGGGCGGGCTGCTCGGGATCGAGGTTGCCGGCCTTTCGTTCCCCAACCCGGTGGGAATGGCCGCGGGCTTCGACAAGGATGCCGAAGTGCCCGACGCGGTCCTGGGCCTCGGCTTCGGCTCGGTCGAAGTCGGCTCGATCACCCCGCGGCCGCAGGCCGGCAACCCGCGCCCGCGCCTGTTCCGGCTGGAGGAAGACCGCGCGGTGATCAATCGCATGGGCTTCAACAACGGCGGGGCCGCGGCGGCCGAGGCACGGCTTCGCCGCCGGGGCGCGCGCGCCGGAATCCTCGGCATCAACATCGGGGCGAACAAGGATTCGCCCGATCGCATCGCCGATTACGTCGCGCTGACGCGCCGTTTCGCGCCCTGGGCCAGCTATCTCACGGTCAACATATCCAGCCCCAACACCCCGGGCCTGCGCGCGCTGCAGGACGAGGGCGCGCTCGTCGCGCTGCTCGACGCGGTCCTGGCGGCGCGGCCCGAGGCGGGCCCGCCGGTCTTCCTCAAGGTCGCGCCCGACCTCGAGCCGGCGGATATCGACGCAATCGCGCGGATCGCGCTGGAACGGCAACTGGGCGCGCTGATCGTGTCGAACACGACGATCTCGCGCCCCGCGCTCGCCTCCCCCCACGCGGGCGAAGCCGGCGGCCTGTCGGGCGCCCCGCTGCGCGACCTGGCGCAGCAGCGCCTGCGCGATTTCCGTTCGGCGACCGGCGGCGCGATCCCGCTCGTCGGCGTGGGCGGGATCGCCAGCGCGCAGGACGCCTGGGCCCGCATCCGCGCCGGGGCCAGCCTGGTCCAGCTTTACAGCGCCATGGTCTACCACGGGCCCGGGATTGCCCGCGGCATCGTTCGCGGGCTGGAAACGCTGATGCGGCGCGAGGGCTTTGCAACGCTTGCCGAGGCGGTCGGGAGCGAATAGCCCGGCAGGCATGATCCGCCACGCCATCCTGTCGCTCGCCGCCGTCCTCCCGCTCGCCGCCTGCACCGCGCCGCCCCCGCCGGCATCCGCGTCCGCGCCCACCCCGGCCGACCTGCCGCCCGCTTCCGCCGCCGGCGTGGCCGGGACGGTCAGCGCCGCCGACCCGCGCGCCGAGGCCGCCGGCCTCGCCATGCTGCGCGCCGGTGGCAGCGCGACCGACGCGGCGATCGCGACGATGCTGGCGCTGACCGTGGTGGAACCGCAAAGCTCGGGCATCGGCGGCGGGGGCTTCCTCGTTCGCGGCACGGCCGATGGCACCGTGGAAACCTTCGACGGGCGCGAAACCGCGCCGGCCGGGGCGACGCCCGACTGGTTCCTCGACGAGAACGGCGAAGTCCCGCCCTTTTCCGAATCGGTCAGGAGCGGGCTCAGCGTCGGCGTCCCGGGCAATGTCGCGCTGGCCGCGCTGGCGCACCGGCAACATGGCAGGCTGCCCTGGGCCCGGCTGTTCGAACCGGCGATAGAGCTGGCGCGCGACGGGTTCCGCATGACCCCGCGGCTCCACCGCTCGCTGGCCGGAACGGCCGAGCGGGCGGGCTGGACCGCGCAAGGGCGCGCGCTGTTCTTCGATGCCCAAGGCAATCCGCACCCCGCCGGGCACCTGGTGGTGAACACGGCGCTGGCCGAGACGCTGGAAGCGATCGCCGCCGGCGGGCCCGAGGCCTTCTATCACGGCGAGCGGGCAGCGTCCCTGGCCGCGACGGTCGCCGCCGAGACGCCGCGCGCGGGCGCGATGACCGCGGGCGATCTCGCCGCCTACGAGGCCAGGGCGCGCGACGCGGTCTGCGGGACCTACCGCGATTATCGCATCTGCGGGATGGGCCCGCCCACGTCGGGCGGCGTCGCCGTGCTGCAGATCCTCGGCCAGCTCGAACGCTTCGACCTTGCCGCGCTCGGCGTGGACAACCCGGTGACCTGGCACCTCTTCGTCGAATCGCAGCGCCTCGCCTATGCCGACCGCGAGCTGTACCTGGCCGATGCCGATTTCGTATCGGTGCCGGTCGCGGGCCTCGTCGATCCGGGCTACCTTGCGCGGCGCAGCGCGCTGATCGCGCCCGACGCGACGATGGCGACCGTCGCCGCCGGGGTCCCCGAAGGCGCCCCGCGCGCCCTGGCCGACGGCGACGAGCCGGAAGAGCGCGGCACGTCGCACTTCGCGGTGGTCGATGGCGCGAACACGATGGTCAGCTATACTTCCACCATCGAGAGCGCCTTCGGCTCGGGCCTGATGAGCGGCGGGTTCTTCCTCAACAACGAGCTGACCGATTTCAGCCGCTCGCCCACGGTCGAGGGGCGCCTGGTCGCCAACCGGGTCGAGCCGGGCAAGCGGCCGCGCAGCTCGATGGCGCCGATGGTGGTCTGGGACCCGCAGGGCCGGCCCGTCCTGGCGATCGGCGCGGCCGGCGGCAGCACGATCCCAGTCCAGACCGCGCGCAGCATCGTCGGCGTGATCGATTTCGGCCTCGACGCCGAGGCCGCGCTCGCCCTGCCTTTCGCCATGGCTTACGGCGACGCCGTGCTGGTGGAAAAGGGCACCTGGCTCGAACGGGCGATCCCGCGGCTGCGCGCGCTGGGGCACGAAACGGTCACCGCCCGCGAAGTGGGGCTGAAGGCCAACGCGGTCCTCTATCGCGACGGCAAGTGGACGCCGGCGCGCGATCCGCGGATCGCCGCGCAGATCGTGGTCCCCTGACCCCCGCCCCGCGCCCGTGCCACCGCCCATCCCACCGCTCATGCCACCGGGCGGCCCCGATGCAGGCTTGCTGGCGCCGCGGCAGGCGCGTAATTCACCGCGACCGGCCACGACGAAGCCGGATGCGGGATCAGGAGCCCCTAGCCTTGCAATTGTCTGACATCGATGCGGCGAACAACCTCGTCGAACTGTTTCTCCGGCGCGCCGACGCCAAGGGGGACGCCCCTTTCCTGGGGGCGAAGCGCGACGGCACCTGGCAGACGATGTCCTGGCGCGAGGCGGCCCGAACGGTCTGCGTCCTGGCCCAGAACCTGCGCGCGCTCGGCCTCGAGGACGGGGACCGGGTCATGCTGGTATCGGAAAACCGGCCCGAGTGGTGCATCGCCGACCTCGCGATCATGGCGGCCGGCTGCGTGACGGTGCCCGCCTATGTCACCAATACCGAGCGCGACCACGTCCATATCCTCGACAACTCGGGCGCCCGCGCGGTGATCGTTTCGACCGAGAAGCTGTCGCAGCCGCTGCTGCCCGCGATCATGCGGACCGGGATTGCCGAGCACGTGATCCCGATCGACGGCATTCGCCAGTACCAGTCGGGCAGCCTGACCTGCCACGGCTGGTCGGCCATGACCGAAGGCGATGCAGCCGCCGCGCGCGAGGCGGTCGATAAGCGGATGGCCTCGGTCGGCCGGTCCGACACCGCCTGCATCATCTATACCAGCGGCACCGGCGGCGCGCCGCGCGGCGTGCTGCAGCACCACGGCGCGATCCTGTGCAACGTCGCCGGCGCGGCGGAAATCCTGGCAAACGACTTCGGCCTCGACGAGGACGACCGCTTCCTCTCGTTCCTGCCGCTCAGCCACGCATACGAGCACACGGGGGGGCAATGCCTGCCGATCGCCGTGGGGGCGCAGATCTTCTATGCCGAGGGGCTAGAGAAACTGGCCAGCAACATAGAGGAAACGCGCCCGACGATCATGGTCGTCGTCCCGCGCCTGTTCGAGGTCCTGCGCCAGCGGATCATGAAGCAAGTGGACAAGCAGGGCGGCGCGGCCAAGGCCCTGATGGACCGCGCGCTCGCGCTCGGCCAGCGCAAGGCGGAAGGCCGCTACCGCCTGGGCGACAAGACGCTCGACTTCGTGCTGGAACGGCTGCTGCGGCCCAAGATCCGCCAGCGTTTCGGCGGGCGCATCAAGGCGATGGTTTCGGGCGGCGCGCCGCTCAACCCCGAAGTCGGCGTGTTCTTCCAGTCGATGGGGCTGACCATGCTGCAGGGATATGGCCAGACCGAGGCCGGGCCTGTCATCAGCTGCAACCGCCCGCGCGCCGGGATTGCCATGCACACGGTCGGCCCGCCGCTGCGCGGGGTCGAGATCGCGATCGCCGACGACGGCGAGATCCTCTGCCGGGGCGAGCTGGTCATGCACGGTTACTGGCAGAACAAGGCGGAGACCGAGCGCGCGCTGAAGGACGGTTGGCTCCACACCGGCGATATCGGCCACCTGGACGAGAATGGCCGGATCGTGATCACCGATCGCAAGAAGGACATGATCGTCAACGACAAGGGCGACAATGTCGCGCCGCAGAAGCTGGAAGGCATGCTGACGCTGCGGCCCGAGATCGCGCAGGCGATGGTGAGCGGCGACAAGCGCCCCTATGTCGTCGGCCTGATCGTGCCCGATGCCGAATGGGCGCTCGAATGGGCGCGCGCGAATGGCGAGAAGTTCGACCTGCCGGCGCTGCAGGACCTGCCCGCCTTCCGCAGCGCGATCCGCGCGGTGATCGACGAGGTGAACCGCGAGCTGTCGGTGATCGAGAAAATCCGCCAGTTCGCCTTCGCGGACGAGCCGTTCACGATCGAGAACGAGGAAATGACGCCGTCGATGAAAATCCGCCGGCACAAGATCCGCGAACGCTACGGGCCGCGTCTCGACGCGCTGTACCGGCACTGAGCCGGGCGGGGATCAGCGCTCGCGCTCGTCCTCGGTCAGGTCGGTCACGCTCTCGTCGTGGCCGGTGCCGCTGGAAAGGAACACCAGGCCCATCAGCGCCGCCGTGAGCATCATCGTCGCGCCCACGCCGAGCGCAGTGGCGATGTAGAAATGGAACGAGTGCGCGCTGTCGGTCAGGTAGAGATAGGCCAGGACCAGCGCGACGACCACCAGGGTCACCAGGACCATGGCGCGCATCAGGCGCTTGTAGCGCGCCCAGGCGAACGCGGCCTTGTCGGGATCGTCGAGCGGGGAAGGCGGTACCATGGGGCCCGTCTTTGGGCCGTCCGCCGGCGATTGGCAATGGCGCGCGTTTCATGGCATCCTCCGCATTTCCGCGGAGGAGGTGGAATATCATGGAGATAGCAAGGCTTATCGCAGGCCGTTCGAGCGCCGAGATCGTCCGGTGCGATGCCGACGCGCGGGTGCGCGATGTCGTGGCGACGCTCGCCCGGCGGCGGATCGGCGCCCTGCCGGTGATGGAGGGGGGGCGCGTCGCCGGGATCGTTTCCGAACGCGACGTGCTCTACTGCCTGGCCGAAGAAGGCGGCGCCGCGCTCGACCGCTCGGTGCGCGAGGTGATGACGGCGCCGGCGATCACCGCGACCCCGGCGACCAAGGTGGACGAGGCGCTTTCGCTGATGACGCGGCGGCGCATCCGGCACCTGCCGGTAATGGAAGGCGAGGTGATGTGCGGCTTCATCTCGATCGGCGACCTGGTCAAGTCGCGCATCGACGAGGCCGAGCGCGAGGCGGCCGCGATGCGCGATTACATCCGCACGGCTTGAGGGCGCGGGCCGGAGCGCCCATATCCCGTCCATGGCCGATATTCCTTCCCTGACCCCCGCCGCCGCGAAGCGAGTCGCCTGGATCGCCGAGCGCCAGTCGAAACCGGCGCTCCTGCGCCTCTCGGTCGAGGGCGGGGGCTGTTCGGGCTTCCAGTACCGCTTCGACCTGGCCGATGCGCCCGACGCCGACGACAGCGTGAGCGAGACCGACGGCGTGCGCCTGGTCGTCGATCCGGTCAGCCTCGACCTCGTCGCGGGCAGCACGGTCGATTTCGTCGAATCGCTGGGCGGCGCGGCCTTCCGTGTGGAAAACCCCAATGCGGCGGCCGGCTGCGGCTGCGGATCGAGCTTCGGAATCTGACCGGTCGCGGGCGCGCGCGCTTGTCGCGCCCCCCGGTTATTGTCTAGCGCTGGCACCCGACGCAAACGGCCGCGCCCCGCATGCCGGGCCGGCCCGCCGAAGAAGGGGAGCCCGGTGCGCATCGCCAGTTTCAACATCAACGGGGTCAAGGCGCGCCTGCCGCGGCTGATCGAGTGGCTCGAGGAGACCCGCCCCGCGGTCGCCTGCCTGCAGGAAATCAAGAGCCAGGACGAAAGCTTCCCCGCCGCCGAGTTCGAGAAGATCGGCTATCGCGCGATCTGGCATGGCCAGAAGGGCTTCAACGGCGTCGCCATCCTCGCCGACGGGGTCGAACCGGTCGAGGCACAGCGCACGCTGCCCGGCGATCCGGAGGACCTGCACGCCCGCTATATCGAGGCCGACGTCAACGGCGTGCGGATCGCCTGCATCTACCTGCCCAACGGCAACCCGCAGCCGGGCCCGAAGTTCGATTACAAGCTCGCCTGGATGGACCGCCTGCGCGCGCGCATGGCCGAGTTGTGGGCGCAGGAGATTCCCTGCGCCGTAGTGGGCGATTTCAACGTCATTCCGGAAGACAAGGACGTCTGGTCGCCGGCCGCGATGGCCAGCGACGCGCTGATGCAGCCCGAATCGCGCGCGGCCTATCGGCGCCTGCTGGCCGACGGGTGGACCGACGCGATCGACACGCTCAATCCGCGGGGCGGGGTATGGACGTTCTGGGACTACCAGGCCGGGGCCTGGCCGCGCGACCACGGGTTTCGCATCGACCACCTGCTGCTGAGCCCCGAGCTGGCCGACCGGATGACCGCGGCCGGCGTGGACAAGGAGTATCGGGGGCGCGAGAAAGCCAGCGACCACGCCCCGGTCTGGGTCGAGATCGGCGACTGATCCGCGGCCGGAAAACCCCGGGCGGGGCTGTGCGCAGGGGCAGGGGGCAGGCCATGCGCGGCCCGCCCCTTCCCGGCCATCGCCCGGTCAGCGGTAGAAGATGTGGGTGTCGATCGTCGCCCGGGCCTGCTTCGTGCGGCTCCAGGCAGGGCGAACGTAGTTCGCGTGGAAATAGAGCGAATCGGCCGCCTCGCTTTCCCACAGCCCCTCGTGCGCGATCCGCGCCACCGCCTTCGCGCGCTTCCACGCGGCCGAACCGCGGCGGATGCGGGGCATCGTGCCGCCGCGAACGAAGGAGAACTGCGCGCGCTGGTAGACCACGGCGCAATAGCTTTCGGGGAAGAGATGCGAATCGGCGCGGTTGATCACGACCTGCGCCACCGCGAGCTGGCCGGCAAGCGGCTCCCCGCGCGATTCGAAATAGACGGCGCCGGCCAGGCATTCCATGTCGCGGGACAGCGCCTCGCGGTCGGGTATGCGGCGGACAAGCTCGCGCAGCGAGGATGCCGAGGACACCGCGGCGTCCACCTCGTCCTCGGCCGCCCGTTCGGGCACCGGCTGGACGACTTCGTTTTCGACGAAGACCGGCACGACCTCTTCGGTCACGGCCGTCTCGGCAATTTCGGGGTTCTCGCCCGGCTGGGCATTGGCGCCGGAACCTTCGGCGCTGGCAATCGTAAAAGCCGTGCATGCGGCGAGGGCCGCGTACAGGGAAAAGCGGGTCTTGCGACTCATCTATCCGTCATATCTGGGCGGTGAACGAGCACTGTCGCAGGCTGGGACCTGATCGCGTTTCTTGGCGTTGTATGGTGGGTCCAGTTATCGGGCCTGCCGGCCGTTCCCCGTCTGCGTGCCAGTTGCGCGGCCACATTGCCGCCCGAACCGCCTGCGCCTCGGAGAGTTGCGCGGCCAAATAGGGTGCGGCCGTTTCATGTCAACTTATCCGTTAATTGCTGCGACGAACCGTGCATGGTCCGCGATATCTGCCTCCAGAATCCAGATATCGCCGTCCTGGCGCTTCCGCTTTTTCAGATAGTCCCAAAATTCCTCAGGGTTTTCAGTATCTTGAATCCGAGCCTGTACGAATCGCCGCGATCCGTCGAGCTGCGGCATCCTTTCGAAAAGGCGCGCCGGCTCGCTGCGATAGATCGTTACCACCAGCAGGGTGCCGGCGTCGCGTTCACCTTTTTCGATAACCGAGGCGAATCCCCCGAGCGATTCGGCCAGGCGCAGGATGGCATGGGCCTCGAGGTGGGCGGGCAGGCGCGCGCCCTCCATGTCAGCCCCCGTGCGAGCGGTAGCCGGGCAGGCTGGAAAGCGCGATGCGCGAGCGCATGAAGGTCCCGGTACCGCGGCCGACCTCGTCCCCCTCGCCGTCCACCAGGCGCGATTCGGCGACGAGGACCCGCCGGCGGCCGCTGACCCAGCGCCCTTCGGCGAGGACCTTGCCCGCCTTCACCGGCTTGGTGAAATGGAGGTTGAACGAGGTCGTGAGCAGGAATCGATCGGTGACCAGCGTGTTCGCGGCATAGAAGGCCGCGTCGTCGAGCATCTTGAAATAGATCGTGCCGTGGGCCGCCCCGGCGGCGTGATAGGCCGCCTCGGTCACGGTGAACTCGATCCGGGTCTGCCCCTCGCCGACGATGTCCAGCCGCGAATCGAACAGGGCGTTGACCGGGGCCGAGCTGTAGAGCGATTCGAGCGCGCGGTAATGCGGCCCGGCGCCGGACGGGGTTTCAGGCGACGTCACGGTCGTTGGCATTGGCCAGCGAAGCGCGCAGCGTTTCCGCGTCGGTGGCCTCCATCAGGATGCGATGCGTAGTTTCCTCGCGCACCATGCGCGAGATCGCGGCGAGCGCGTGGAGATGCGCCGCACCCGCGTTCTCGGGCGAGATCAGGCCGAAGGCGAGCTCCACCGGCATGCCGTCGGCCGCGTCGAAGGCGACCGGGGACGACAACTTGAGCAGGGCGGCAACCGGGCGGTTGACCTGCCCCAGCCGGGCGTGCGGTATCGCGACCCCGCGGCCGAACCCGGTGCTGCCGAGCTTCTCGCGCTCGTCCAGCGCCTCGAGCACGTCCGCCGCGCGAATGCCGTAGGCATTCTCGAAACAGGCGGCCAGCGCTTCCAGCACGGCGGGCTTGGATGGCGCATCGCTCATCGCGATGGCCTCGGGAATCAATCTGAAATGTGCATTCATCGTTCGGTCGTGATTCTGTCCAACGCGCCGCGGATCGGCGTAAGGGAGCGTCGATAACGCGGCGTTCGGGAATTATATCCCTGCAATCCGGCGGATTTTTCCAGGGCGTGCGGGTTGGCATGCCCTGCCGGTCAACGTGGCTCGACCCAGCCGATCGAACCGTCCCGGCGGCGATAGACCATATTATGCCGCCCCGTGCCAGCGTTTTTGAAGAACAGGGCATTGGTGTCGCGCAGGTCGAGCATCATCACCGCGTCGGCCACGCTGGTTTCCGGGATATCGGCGGTCGTTTCGGCAACGATCATCGGCGTGTCGTCGCCCGCGACCTCCTCCGCTTCCTCGTCCGGGGCGGCGAAGATCGTATAGGCGGCCTCTTCCTCGCGCTGGGCGTGGACGGCCTGGGCATGGCGGTCCTGCAGGCGGCGCTTGTAACGGCGCAGCTGCTTGTCGATCTTTTCCGCCGCGCGGTCGAAGGCCTGGTGCGCGTCCTGCGCCTCCGCATGGCCCTTCACCACGGTTCCCTGCATGACATGGGTCACGATGTCGCAACTGAACGCGCCCGCCGGGGCCTTGCCGAACGTGACCTGCGAGGCGAGCGCCCGGTTGAAGTACTTGTCGACGATGCTGTTGAGCCGGTCGGCAGCGTGGTCCTGCAGGGCAGCGCCGGTTTCGATCTGGTGGCCTGAAACGCGAATATCCATCGACGGTCTTCTCCGTTGCTAGTGCGACCCCCCGATCCCGGTCAGCTGCTCCAAAGCGGCGCCTCCATGCGCGCGAGGAAGGCCCGGTGCCGGGAAAGCTCTTCGGCGCTGGCCGCGTGGGGCCGCGCCGGCCGCGGGGTCCGCTGCGCCCGGGGGCGGCTGACGACGGCGATCACGTCGGTGCGCGAGGTCTCGGCCGCCAATTCCAGCCCGATCTGCCGCCCGCCGGTCAATTCGACATAGACCTGGGCGAGCAACTCGGCATCGAGCAGGGCGCCGTGCTTCACCCGGTGGCTGCGATCGACGCCGTAACGGCTGCACAAGGCATCGAGCGAGAGCTTCGCGCCCGGGTGCCGCTTGCGCGCCAGCGCAACCGTGTCGATCATCCGGCTCATGCACACGGCCTCGCGCTCGCAGAGCGAGAGTTCGGCATTGAGAAAGCCGAAGTCGAACGCCGCGTTGTGCGCGACGAGCGGCGAATCGGCGATGAATTCGAGCAGGGCCTGCGCCGTGTCGCGGAACAGCGGCTTGTCCGCCAGGAAGGCGCTCGACAGGCCGTGGACCGCCTCGGCCCCGGCGGGCATGTCGCGTTCCGGGTTGAAATAGGCGTGGAAGGTCTGCCCGGTGGGTACGCGGTTCATCAGCTCGACACAGCCGATCTCGACCATCCGGTCCCCGCTGGCGGGGTCTAGGCCGGTGGTTTCGGTGTCGAACACGATCTCGCGCATTGCGCTATCTATCGGACTCCGGCCGGCCGGTGACAAGGGGGATCGCGCCTTTTTTGCCCCCGGCGCTAGCGCGCGAGGCGGGCGGCGAGGTCGCGCACCGCGGCCTCGGTCTGGGCAAGGGGCACGCCGGTGTCGATCACGTGGTCGGCGCGCCGACGCTTTTCCGCGTCGGGCACCTGGAGCGCGAGGATCTGCGCGAACTTTTCCGGCGTCATTCCCGGCCTGGCGAGAACCCGCTCGCGCTGGACGTCCTCGGGCGCGGAGACGACGACCACGGTATCGACCGACGCGTGCCCGCCTTTCTCGAACAGCAAGGGGATGTCGAACACGACCAGGGGCGCGCCCGCGTGTTCGAGCAGGAAGCTTTCGCGGCGGCGGGCGACGGCGGGATGGACGATTGCCTCCAGCCGGCCCAGCGCCTCGGCATTGCCGAACACCTCGCGCCCCAGGCGATCGCGATCGACCCCGTCGGGGCCCGTCGTGCCGGGGAAAGCCGCCTCGATCGGCGCCAGCAGGTCGCCGCCCGGCCCCTGGAGCGCACGCACTTCGGCATCGGCATCGAACACGGGCACGCCGGCACGCGCGAACATGGCCGCGACGGTCGACTTGCCCATCCCGATCGACCCGGTCAGCCCGACAATGCGCGGCTGGGTCATGGCGCGATTCTTTCGCGCAGGGCGGCGTCGCGCTCGCGCGGGGGCTGCCGGCCGAAGAAGCGGGCGAAGGCCTCGCGCGCCTGGCCGATCAGCATGGCGAGACCGTCGATCGTGTCGAAGCCGGCCGCGCGTGCATCGGCGAGGAACCCGGTCTCCACCGGGTCGGTCACGATGTCGTAGGCAATGCTGCCCGGCGGGGCATGGCTCCAGTCGAAAGCGAGCGGCGGCTGGCCGCGCATTCCCAGCGGGCTGGCATTGATCACGAGATCGCAGCAATGCGCGCGGTCGTCGAACCGGAACGCCGTCGGCGCGGCGAAATGGCGCAGTTCGGCCACGTGGTGCTCGCCTTCGGGATCGAACCGGTCGAGCAGGGCGCGCGCCTTGTCCGGGTTGCGGCCCGCGACGACCAGCGTGAACCCGTGATCGACCAGCCCGGCGACGACCGCCCGCGCCGCGCCGCCCGTGCCCAGCACGCGTGCCATGCGAAACAGGTGCCGGCGCTCCAGCACCGGGCCGAGCGGTTCGAGAAAGCCCGCGACGTCGGTGTTGTAGCCGACCAGTTCCTCGCCCTCGCGCACGACGGTGTTGACCGCCCCGACCCGCGCGGCGAAGGGATCGATCCGGTCGAGCAGGGGGATGATCGCCTGCTTGTGCGGCATCGTCACGTTGCACCCGCGCCATTGCGGCTCGGCGCGCCGGCGGGCGAGATAGTCGCCCAGTCCCTCCGCCGTGACGCGGTGCGCGCGGTAATCCGCCTCCAGCCCGAGTTCGGCAATCCAGAAGCCGTGGATCGCCGGCGACTTCGAATGACCGATCGGGTCGCCGATCACTTCTGCAATCAGGCGCGTCATGCCGGCAGCACGTCCATGTCGCGCAGGGCGCCGAGCACGGGGAGGAGCGGCATGCCCAGGACCGTGAAATGGTCGCCCTCGATCGTCTCGAACAGCTGGACCCCGGGCCCCTCGATCCGGAACGCCCCGACGCAGTGCGACACCGCGGGCCACTCGGCATCGAGGTAGCTTTCGATGAACCGTTGCGACAGGCGGCGCACCTGCAGCCGCGCGACCGCTGCGTGGCGCCAGGCGATCGTGCCCCCGCGCGCGATCGCGGCGGCCGAATGCAGCTCCATCGTGCGGCCGGAAAAGGCCCGCAGGTGCTCGGCCGCCCGGTCCCGGTCGGCCGGCTTGTCGAAGCGCGCGCCATCGACCACGACCAGCGAATCGCTTCCCAGCACGGGCACGGCCGGGTCGCCCGCCGCGAGGGCCTTGGCCTCGGCCAGCGCGAGCGCCACCTGGCCGGGGGCCGCGCCGTCCATCGCGGCCTCCAGCGCGCGCTCGTCGATCGGCGCGGGCCGGGCCTCGAAGGCGACCCCGGCGGCCGCCAGCATGGCCGCGCGCGAGGCGCTTCTGGATGCGAGCACGATCATATCGGCTTGCCCCCCGACAGCGCCGACGGCCCGGTCTCGTCGCGCCGGTCGCCGCGTTCGGCGTGGAGGCGGATCACCGCCGCGGCGGTCTCCTCGATCGAGCGGCGGGTGACGTCGATCACCGGCCAGCCGTTGTCGGCGAACATGCGGCGGGCGAACTGCACCTCGGCCCGCACCCGTTCGTTGTCGACATAGGATGTCTCGGTCCCCTCGTTCAGGCTCAGCAGGCGGTTGCGCCGGATCTGCACCAGTCGTTCGGGCGCGGTGGTCAGCCCCACGACCAGCGGGCGCCGCAAGGCGAAGAGCGAGGGCGGCGGCGGGCTTTCCATGACCAGCGGGATATTGGCGACCTTGTAGCCGCGGTTGGCGAGGTAAATGCTGGTCGGCGTCTTCGACGAGCGCGAGACGCCGGCGAGAACGATATCGGCCTCTTCCCAGTCTTCCCACCCCACGCCGTCGTCGTGCGCGATGGTGAAATGGATCGCGTCGACCCGCCGGAAATAGGCATCGTCCATCGCGTGCTGCCGGCCCGGCCGGCCGTGCGCCGCCTGGCCCAGCTGCGTCTCGAGCGCCTCGGTCACGGCGTCGAGCGCGGGGACGGCCGGCAGGCCCGCCTGGCGGCAATGCTCTTCCAGCGTCGCGCGCGTTTCCGGGTTGACCAGCGTGAACAGAACCAGCCCCGGATTGTCGGCGAGATCGGGCAGGATGCGCGAAAGGTGCTGGCGCGAACGGACCATGGGCCAGAAATGGCGCACGATCTCGGCATCGTCGAACTGGGCCAGCGCCGCCTTGGCCACCATTTCCAGCGTTTCGCCGGTGGAATCGGACACGAGATGGAGGTGGAGACGGGTCATCCGGGCGGGTGCGTCCTTGGACGATCGGCTGTGGAGAATGTGCGGCATAAACCACGGGACAAGGCTGGCGACAAGTTCGGGCACCGGATTCGTGCCCGCTACCGGCCCGATCGCGCCGGGGTTCTGGACAGGGCGGGCCGGTTGTCGACAGGCTGGGGACAGCGGGGAAAACGATCGATTGACGCGCAATCGCGGCGAGTCCCGAACCGCCCGGGCCTGTTCAGGGCGGGAGAAATCGGGCAGGGCCGAACCGTCCCCGCTATCCACAGGGCCAACAGACTCCAGAATCCTTATTAAAGACTCTTATTTTATTGATTGGACCTTCCCGAATGCCCGGCCTTCTCCTCGATACCCTGAACGGCAAGCCATGCGATCGCGTGCCGCTGTGGCTCATGCGCCAGGCCGGCCGCTACCTGCCCGAGTACCGCGCCTTGCGGGCGCGCAAGGGCGGTTTCCTCGAACTGGTCTATGACAGCGAGGCCGCGGCCGAGATCACGATGCAGCCGATCGATCGGTTCGGTTTCGACGGGGCGATCCTGTTTTCGGACATCCTCATCGTCCCCTATGCGATGGGGCAGGACCTGGCCTTCGTCGCCGGCGAGGGGCCGCGGCTCTCGCCCCCGCTGGCCGAAAGCGCGCTGGCCGAGCTGGAGGCCGTGCCCGAACGGCTGGCCCCGATCTACGAGACGGTGCGACGGGTGAAGGCGCGGGTGGGCGAGGGGACGACCCTGCTGGGCTTTGCTGGCAGCCCCTGGACCGTGGCGACCTACATGGTCGCGGGGGAGGGGAGCCGCGACCAGCACGCCGCGCGCGCGATGGCCTATCGCGACCCGGCCGCCTTCCGCACGCTGATCGACCGGATCGCCTCGGTCACGATCGATTACCTCGCCGGCCAGATCGAGGCGGGTGCGGAAGCGGTGCAACTGTTCGACAGCTGGGCCGGCAGCCTCGCCCCCGACGAGTTCGAACGCTGGGTCGTCGCGCCCAATGCGGCGATCGCCGGGGCCATCCACGCACGGTTCCCCGGCGTGCCGGTGATCGGTTTTCCCAAGGGGGCGGGCGAGAAGCTGCCGGCCTACGCGCGGGAAACCGGGGTCGACGCGGTCGGCGTGGACGAGGCGCTCGACCCCGAGTGGGTCAACCGCGAACTGCCCGCCGACATGCCGGTCCAGGGCAATCTCGATCCGCTGCTCCTGCTGGCCGGGGGCGACCGGCTGGTCGCGCGAACGCGGGCGATCCTCGGCGCTTTCGCCGGGCGCCCCCACGTCTTCAACCTCGGCCACGGGATCGGCCAGCACACGCCGATCGCCCATGTCGAGACGCTGATCGAAACGGTCCGCGGCGCGGCGGAACGAGGGGGCGCGATGACGGGGGGTGACGAACGCGGCGCCCGGGCCTAGACCGGGCCCATGCAGGAGATTCTCGGCACGCTCTACCCCTGGCTGAAGGCCGGCCACCTGATCTTCGTGATCTTCTGGATGGCGGGCCTGTTCATGCTGCCGCGGTTCTTCGTCTACCACCAGGAAACGGCGCCGGGATCGGCCGAGGAAGCCGCCTGGGTCGAGCGGGAGCGGCGCCTGCTCAGGATCATCCTCGCGCCCTCGATCGCGGTCGTGTGGATCCTCGGCCTGGCGCTGGCCTTCACCGTCGATGCGTGGAGCCAGGGCTGGTTCCACGGCAAGCTGGCGCTGGTCCTGGCCCTGTCCGCCTATCACGGCTGGATGGCGGGCTACGCGCGCAAGCTTGCCGCGGGCGATCGCCGGCTGGAAGGGCGGCGGCTGCGCCTGCTCAACGAAGTGCCGGGGATCGCGGCCGCGCTGATCGTCGTCCTGGTGGTCGTGCGCCCGTTCTGACCGGTCGCCGCGCGCGCGGGCCGGGCCGGCGAAATGCGAATTGACGGCGCCTGCCGGCGGGCGTATTTCCCCCACTTCCCTTACGGCTGAGGCGCCGCACGACCTGCGGTTGCCGGGTCCGCTTTCCCCAAGCATGCCCCTGCGTCCCCCGCGGCGCCGGGCCCCACCGACCTCCTGGCCATTTCCACCACGGATTTTCGAAGATGCACCTGAAAGAACTGAAGCAGAAAGCCCCCGCCGAGCTGGTCGAAATGGCCGAGGAACTCGGTGTCGAAGGGGCTTCGACGATGCGCCGGCAGGACCTGATGTTCTGCATCCTGCGCGAGCTCGCCGAAGACGAGGAATACGACGAGAAGATCATGGGCGTCGGCACGATCGAGGTGCTGCAGGACGGCTTCGGCTTCCTGCGCAGCCCCGAGGCGAACTATCTCGCCGGGCCCGACGACATCTACGTCTCGCCGAACCAGATCCGCAAGTGGGGCCTGAGGACGGGCGACACCGTCGAGGGCGAGATCCGCGCGCCGAAGGACGGCGAACGCTATTTCGCGCTGACCAGCCTCAGCAAGGTCAACTTCGACGATCCCGACCAGGTTCGCCACCGGACCAATTTCGACAACCTCACCCCGCTCTATCCCGACGAGAAGCTGAGCCTCGACACGCTCGATCCGACGGTGAAGGACAAGAGCGCGCGGGTGATCGACATCATCTCGCCGCAGGGCAAGGGGCAGCGCGCGCTGATCGTCGCCCCGCCGCGGACCGGCAAGACGGTGCTGATGCAGAATATTGCCAAGGCGATCACCGACAACCACCCCGAGGTGTTCCTGCTGGTCCTCCTGGTCGACGAACGGCCCGAGGAAGTGACCGACATGCAGCGCAGCGTGAACGGGGAAGTGATTTCCTCCACGTTCGACGAACCGGCCCAGCGTCACGTGCAAGTTGCTGAAATGGTTATCGAAAAGGCCAAGCGCCTGGTCGAGCACAAGAAGGACGTGGTGATCCTGCTCGATTCGATCACGCGCCTCGGCCGGGCCTACAACACGGTCGTGCCCAGCTCGGGCAAGGTCCTGACCGGCGGCGTCGATGCCAATGCGCTGCAGCGGCCCAAGCGCTTCTTCGGCGCGGCGCGCAATATCGAGGAAGGCGGGTCGCTCTCGATCATCGCCACCGCGCTGATCGACACCGGCAGCCGGATGGACGAGGTGATCTTCGAGGAGTTCAAGGGCACCGGCAATTCGGAGATCGTGCTCGATCGCAAGGTCGCCGACAAGCGGATCTTCCCCGCGCTCGACGTCGGCAAGTCCGGCACCCGCAAGGAAGAGCTTCTGGTGTCGAAGGACATCATGTCGAAGATGTGGGTCCTGCGCCGCATCCTCATGCAGATGGGCACGGTCGACGCGATGGAATTCCTCCTCGACAAGATGAAGGATTCCAAGACCAACGAGGATTTCTTCGCCACGATGAACCAGTAAGGGCCGGGC
The DNA here is from genome assembly GCF_034375205.1 of Pelagerythrobacter marinus. Taxonomy (NCBI): domain Bacteria; kingdom Pseudomonadati; phylum Pseudomonadota; class Alphaproteobacteria; order Sphingomonadales; family Erythrobacteraceae; genus Pelagerythrobacter; species Pelagerythrobacter marinus. The sequence continues at coordinate 3,109,189 of NZ_CP139719.1, forward strand.
GTGGCGGCCCCGCTTCGCACGGTCGTCACCGGCGGGCCCGGAACGGGGAAATCGACCCTGATCGATGCGCTCGCCGCGCGCGGACTGGCGACCGAGCCCGAGGTGGCCCGCGCCCTCCTGCGCGAGCCCGGCGGCATGGCGCTGCGGCGCGACGACCCGCAGGGGTTCGCGCGGGCCATGTTCGATGCCGAACTGGCCGCATATCGCCGCGCGGAGGAGGGTGGTTCGCCGATCGTCTACGATCGCGGCTTTCCCGACATCGTCGGCTTCCTGCGGCTGAAAGGCCTGCCGGTGCCGGCGCCGATCGACGAGGCCTGCCGGAACCTGCGCTATGACGGGCCGGTCTTTCGCGCCCCGCCATGGCGCGCGATCTATCGCCGCGACGACGAACGGATCCAGGACTGGGACGACGCCCGTGCGAGCGATGCCGCCGTCTGCGCTGCCTGGCGCGACTACGGCTATGCGCCGGTCGACCTTCCGCTGGCCGGGGTTGCCGATCGGGTCGCCTTCGTTCTCGCCCATATGGACGCAGCCGCCGGAGAAAGGGACTAGGCCCGGCCGGCGTTCGAGGCGTCGCGCGTGTTTCGCGTGGGCGGATGTTTCGCGGGGGCGGGTGGATTGCGCGGCTTCGATCGTCTAAGGACGGCCGCTGCATCCAGCTGATCCTCTGACCGGGACCAGGCTTTTCTCGACCCCGGCGCGGAGGACCGACATCCGACAATTCGTCTATATCAGCACCGCCCCTTCGCTCCCCGAAGGGGATGTGGCGGCCATTCTCGCGACTGCCGTGCGCAACAACGCGACCAACGGGATCACCGGCTTCCTGCTCTACAACGGGCGCAATTTCCTGCAGATGATCGAAGGGCAGCAGGCCGAGCTGATCGTGCTGATGAACCGCCTCGCGCGCGACCGGCGCCACCACGGCATGGTGCGGCTCTACGATCGCCCGACGCAGCAGCGCGCGTGCCCCGAATGGGCGATGGAGCGCTTGTGGCTGGCCGACGACCCGGCCGAGCGCCGCGACGCCGTGGAAGCCATCCTGCCCGGCGCGCTCGAGCCGGAAATCCGGCAGATGGTGGTGAACTTTTCCCGCCTCAACTGATCTCGCCGCACCGGGGCGGCGGGCGCTGACCGGGGCCGGGCGGGTCAGAGCGCGCGGGCGAAGCTGTCGGTGCGGGCATAGGCCCATTCGCGGGCATATTGGGTCGAGCCGGGATCGGCGAGGAGCTGCCCCCTCTCGAGGAACTGGTAGATCTGGTCGATGCTGTCCGACCGCGCGCTGTTCTGCCGTTCGGAGATATTGCACGGTTCGATCTGCCAGGGATTGTCGAGCCCCATCGATACGACCAGCTCGCGCAGGGCGTGGAGGGTGTGGCGGTGGAACCGCGTCACCCGTTCGGCCTTGTCATCCACCACCAGCCCGCGCTGGCGGGTCGCGTCCTGGGTCGTGATCCCGGTCGGGCAGGTATCGTCGTGGCAGCGCATCGACTGGACGCAGCCGAGCGCGAACATGAAGGAGCGCGCGGCATTGCACCAGTCGGCGCCGAGGCCGAAGCTCATCGCCATGCCCGCGCCCGAGTGGATCTTGCCCGCGGCCGCGAGGCGGACTTCGTCCTTCAGGTCGCACCCGACCAGCGCGTTGCGCATCAGGATCAGCCCTTCGCGCAGCGGCATGCCCACGCGGTTGGACATTTCGACCGGCGCGGCCCCGGTTCCGCCTTCGCCGCCGTCGACGATGATGTAATCGACCCGGATCCCCGTTTCGCGCATCGCCTTGGCCAGCGCGAAGACCTCGTGCGGCTTGCCCACGCAGAGCTTCAGGCCGATCGGCTTCCCGCCCGAGAGGTCGCGCAGCTGTGCCGCCCATTCGAGCAGCTCGACCGGGGTCGAAAAGGTCGCGTGGGCGGCCGGGGAAATACAGTCTTTTCCGGGGGTTACGCCGCGGGCTTCGGCGATTTCGGCAGTCACCTTGGCGCCGGGAAGGACCCCGCCGTGGCCCGGCTTCGCGCCCTGGCTCAGCTTGATCTCGACCATCTTGACCTGATCGGCCTGGGCATTGTCGGCGAAGCGGGCCGGGTCGAAGCGCCCTTGCGCGTCGCGGCACCCGAAATAGCCGCTGCCGATTTCCCAGACGAGATCGCCCCCGTGCTCGCGGTGGTAGCGCGAGATCCCGCCTTCGCCGGTGTCGTGATAGAAACCGCCCGCCGCCGCGCCCTTGTTGAGCGCGAGCACGGCATTGGCGGAGAGCGAGCCGAAGCTCATCGCCGAGATGTTGAGCAGCGAGGCGGAATAGGGGCGCGAACACTGCGAGCTGCCCACGTCGATCCGCCAGTCGGCCGGGGCCTGCTCGTTGGGCACGATCGAATGGCCGAGCCACTCGTACTCGTCCGAATAGACGTCGAGCTCGGTCCCGAAGGGATGCGAATCGAGCTCCCCCTTCGACCGGGCATAGACCAGTGCGCGCTCGTCGTGGTTGAACGGCCGGCCCTCCAGGTCGCCTTCGACGACGTAGGCGCGGGCATAGGGGCGCAGGTCCTCCATCAGCCAGCGGATGCGCGCGACCAGGGGGTAGTTGCGGCGCAAGGTGTGCCGGTGCTGGAAGAAATCCCACAGCGCCAGGGCCAGCAGCGGCAGGGTGGCCACCAGCCCCCAGCGCAGCGGCGGCCAGGCCGCGAACAGGGCCGAGAGAAGCAGCAGGACGACCGGCGCCGCGAAGCGCCCCGCCACTTTGCCGGAGAACCGCAGGGGTGCGCGGTTGATCATCGCCGCCGCGCGCTCAGGCCAGGTGGCGGGCGAAGAACTCGGCGGTGCGGGAATCGGCCAGCTGGGCCCCGTCTTCGTCGCGCCGCTTGCCGAACTCGGTCGCGAAGCCGTGGTCGAGCCCGGGATAGTCGTGCAGCGTCACCCTGGGATGATCGTCCAGTCCCTCGTGCATCGCGGCCTGCGTCTGCGCATCGACGAACCCATCCTCGGTCGGGACATGCAGCATCAGCGGGCGCGCGATCGCGTGCTTTTCGCGCAGGAGATCGTCGATCCCGACCGCGTAGTAACCGACCGAGGCATCGACGTCGGTGCGTGCCGCGGTCATGTAGGCCAGCCGCCCGCCGAGGCAGTAACCGACCGCGCCGACCTTCTCCACGCCTTCGCTGCGCCGGATCCAGTGGATCGTCGCCTCGATATCGCCGATGCCGGTGTCCTGGTCGAACTTGCCCATCAGGTCGAGCGCGCGCTGAAACTCGGGCTCGACATCGGGATCGAGCTCGACCCCCGGTTCCAGTCGCCAGAACAGGTCCGGCGCCACCGCGAGATAGCCGTCTTCGGCCAGGCGATCGCACTTGCGCCGGATGCCGGCGTTCACGCCGAAGATTTCCTGGATCACGACGATCGCCGCGCGGGCCTGCCCCTCGGGACGCGCGACGTAGGCGGAAAAGCTGTCGCTGCCCGAAAGCGTTTCGATCTTCGCGGTTTCGCTCATATCCTTGTCCCTTCCAGTCCTGGCCATCATGGCGGTTGCGATCGCCATCGGCAGGCTTAACGCTTGCGCGGGGGCAATGCCAAACCCAGTTTGTCCCCCGACCCCAACGGAGGAAACGCGATGAAGGTCCATATCGAGATCGACTGCACGCCCGAAGAGGCCCGGACCTTCATGGGCCTGCCCGACGTGGGCAAGGCCAACGACGTCTATGTCGACATGATGGCCAAGGCGATGAAGGGGGTCAGCAACCCCGACCAGCTGCAGGACTATGCCCGGCAGCTCGCGCCGATGGGGCAGATCGGGCTGAAGATGTTCCAGAGCTTCGTCGAAGGCGCGTCGCGGGCCGACCGGAAGGGGGACAGGAAGCCCGAAGGCGGAACCGACTGAGGGGCGGCAGGCTTGCCCCGCGACACGATTTTCGCGCTGTCGAGCGGATCGCCGCCGGCCGGCATCGCGGTCATTCGCGTCAGCGGCCCGGCCGCGGGCGAGGCCTTGCGCATGCTGGCGGGCGGCAGGCTGCCCCCGGTGCGGTGCGCGGCGGCGCGGACGCTGCGCGACGCGGAGGGCGGGCCGCTCGATCACGCGCTCGTTCTGTGGATGCCGGGGCCGCGCACCGCGACCGGGGAAGACATTGCCGAGCTTCACCTCCACGGCGGGCGCGCGGTGGTCGCCGCGGTCGAGGCGGCGCTCGCCCGGTGCGCCGGGCTGCGACCGGCGACCCCGGGGGAGTTCACCCGGCGTGCCTTCGCCAATGGCCGGATCGACCTGGCCGAGGCCGAGGGGCTGGCCGAACTGCTCGAATCGGAAACCGAGCTGCAAAGGCGCGCCGCGATGGCGCTGGCCGGGGGGCGGTTGTCGCAAGAGGTCGGAACTTGGCGTGACCGTGTCCTGGCGCTCTCTGCCGAGGTCGAGGCCGCGCTCGATTTCTCGGACGAGGAAGACGCCGGCGACCTCGGGCAGGGCTTCGGCGAACGCGTTGCCGCGCTCGCGGGCGAGCTTGGCGCCTGGCTTGCCCGCCCGCGCGCCCGCGTCCTGCGCGAAGGGTTCAGGGTGGTTCTCGCAGGCCCGCCCAACGCCGGAAAATCAACTCTTTTCAACGCATTGGTAGAGAACGAGGCGGCCATTACCTCGCCCATAGCCGGCACCACGCGCGACGTGATCGAACGGTCGGTCGCGCTGGCCGGGGTTCCCTTCACTTTCGTCGATACCGCGGGCCTGCGCGACAGCACCGCCGGCGACGAGATCGAGACGATCGGCATTGCCCGCGCCCAGGCGGAAGTGGAGCGGGCCGACCTCGTCCTCTGGCTCGGGCCGGAAGGGCAGGGGCCGGCCGGCGCATGGGAGATCGATGCCAAGGCCGACGATCCCGCGCGGCAGACCAAGTCGCGCGGCGCGATGGCGGTGTCCGCGCGCACCGGCGAGCAACTGGACGTACTGCGCGAACGGATGATCGGCCATGCCCGCGCGGCCCTGCCGGCGCCGGGGGACGTGGCGCTGACCGAGCGGCAGGCGGGGCTGGTGGCCGAAGCCCATGCGGCGCTCGACGGGATCGGGCAGGCGATCGACCCGCTGATCGTCGCCGAGCACCTGCGGCAGGCCCGCGCCGCCTTCGACCGCCTGGTCGGGCGCAGTTCGACCGAGGACATGCTCGACGCGCTCTTCGGCCGGTTCTGCATCGGCAAATAGCGGGATGTTCCACGTGGAACGCACGCTTTGACCCGGGCGCGCGGATCACCTATTTGCCGGGCCATGCATTCCTACGATGTCCTGGTGATCGGCGGCGGCCATGCCGGTGTCGAGGCGGCGGCTGTCGCCGCGCGCATGGGCGCGCGCGCCGGGCTGATCACGTTCGACCCGGCGGCGATCGGGGCGATGAGCTGCAACCCCGCGATCGGCGGGCTGGGCAAGGGCCACCTCGTGCGCGAAGTCGATGCCTTCGACGGGGTGATCGCACGCGCGGCCGACGCGGCGGCGATCCACTATCGCATGTTGAACCTTTCGAAAGGCAGCGCCGTCTGGGGCCCGCGGGTCCAGGCCGACCGCGCGCTGTTCCGCGCGGCGGTGCAGCAGGCGGTGAGCGGGCAGGACGGGCTGACCGTCATTCCGGGCGAAGCTGTGGCGCTGGCGACCGAGGGCGGCCGGGTGACCGGGGTGGAGCTGGGCGACGGAAGCGTGCTCGCCGCGCCCGCGGTCGTGCTGTGCACCGGGACATTCCTGGGCGGGCGCCTGTTCCGGGGGGAAGAGCGGTTCGACGGCGGGCGGATCGGCGAGAACGCCGCGCATCGTCTGGCCGCGCAGTTGCGCGAAGCCGCCTTGCCGATGGCGCGCCTGAAGACGGGGACGCCGCCGCGGCTCGACGGGCGAACGATCGACTGGGCGCGCCTGGCCGAACAGCCTTCGGACGATGGCGACTGGACAATGTCGTCGCTCACGCCCGCGCGCCTCAACCCGCAAGTGTTCTGCGCGATCACGCGCACCAATGCCCGCAGCCACGATATCATTCGCGCCGGCCTCGACCGGTCGCCGCTTTTCAGCGGCGCGATCGACGCCCAGGGGCCCCGCTATTGCCCGTCGATCGAGGACAAGATCCACCGGTTCGGCGACAGGGAAGGGCACCAGGTCTTCCTCGAGCCCGAAGGCCTCGACACCCACCTCGTCTATCCCAACGGGATCAGCACCTCGCTCCCGGTCGATATCCAGCTGGCCATGCTGCGGAGCATGGAAGGGCTGGAAGCGGTCGAGATGGTCGTGCCCGGATACGCGGTAGAATACGACCACGTGGACCCGCGCTCGCTCACGCCGCGGCTGGAGCTGCGCGACCTGGCCGGGCTCTATTGCGCGGGGCAGATCAACGGCACCACCGGGTACGAGGAGGCCGCGGCCCAGGGGCTGGTCGCGGGGATGAACGCGGCCGCGGCCGTGCTGGGCCGCGATCCGGCGCCGCTCGATCGCGCCAATTCGTACCTCGCGGTCATGGTCGACGATCTGACCCTGCAAGGGGTCAGCGAACCCTATCGCATGTTGACCGCGCGGGCCGAGTATCGGCTGCGCCTGCGGGCCAACAACGCGGCGACGCGCCTCACCCCCGCGGCGATAGCGGCGGGCTGCGTCGGCCCCGCGCGGGCCGAACGGTTCGCCCGGCGCGAGGAACGCCGGCGCGAATGGGCCGACGTCTTCGCGCGGGAGATCGGGGCGCACGAGCTGGCCGGGGCGGGGCTGCCGATTCGCCGCGACGCCGGGCGGCAGCCGATCGCGGCCTGGCTGCGATACAACGGGATCGATCTCGACGGGCTGTCCACCTGGCTGGGCGAAGGCTTCGACCCGGCCGAAGACATTGCGCGCGAAATGGCCGAGGACGCGATCTATGCACCCTATCTCGAAAGGCAGGAGGCCGAGCTGCGCGATCTGAGGGCCAGCGAAGCCGTGCCGCTCGGGCCGGACTTTCCCTTCGGCGAAGTGCCGGGCCTGTCGAACGAGATGGTCGAGCGGCTGGCTGCGGCGCGCCCCGAGACGCTCGCTGCGGCCGGGCGCGTGCCCGGCATCACGCCCGCGGCCCTTTCCGCGCTGCTGGTCCATGCCCGCCGCCACGATCGGCAGCAGGCCGCGTGATCGCCAGCGAAGAGCAGGCCCGCGCCCACGTCGCCGCGCGCTGCGATCCCGCGGCGATGGCGCGCATCGAGCGCTTCATAGAGGCGCTGCGCGAAGAGAACGCGCGGCAGAACCTCGTCGCCCGGCCGACGCTGGAAACGGTCTGGCAACGTCATATCGCCGACTCGGCGCAGCTACTCGATCATGTTCCACGTGAAACGGGGCCGTGGCTCGATCTCGGCAGCGGGGCAGGGCTCCCCGGCCTCGTGATCGCGGCCATGCGGCCCGATTGGCCGGTGGTCCTGGTCGAATCGCGCCGCAAGCGGATCGAATGGCTGGAGCGCATGGTCGCACATCTCGACCTGCCCCGCTGCAGGGTCGAAGGGGCGCGACTCGAGCAGGTCCAGACCTTTGCCGCCGGCGTCATATCGGCGCGGGCCTTCGCGCCGCTCGCGCGTATCCTCAGCTTGTCGGCACGATTTTCCACAGCCGACACGCTCTGGCTGTTGCCCAAGGGGCAGTCGGCGGCGCAAGAATTGCAGGACTTGCCCAAGCGGCAGAGCGCGCTGTTTCACGTGGAACAGTCGCAGACCGACCCGAGATCGGGCATCATCGTCGGCCGTTTGGCCGGGAAGGCGGGGTCATGATCACAATCGCGATTGCGAACCAGAAGGGCGGGGTGGGCAAGACCACGACTGCCATCAATATCGCCACGGCGATGGCCGCGACCGGGTGGCGAACCCTGCTGGTCGATCTCGATCCCCAGGGCAATGCCTCGACCGGCATGGGCGTGGCAGCGGCCGATCGCGAGGGGTCGAGCTACGACATCCTGGTCGACGAGGTGCCGCTGGCCGAATGCGTCCACGAAACCACGATCCCCGGGCTCGACATCGTCCCGGCGACGGTCGATCTCAGCGGCGCCGAGGTCGAGCTTGTCTCGGTCGAAGACCGTACCGCCCGGCTTCGCACCGCGCTCTCGGCGCACGCCGGGCATGATATCTGCTTCATCGATTGCCCGCCGTCGCTCGGCCTGCTGACGCTGAATGCGCTCGGCGCGGCCGATACCCTGCTCGTGCCCTTGCAGTGCGAGTTCTTCGCGCTCGAGGGGCTGAGCCAGCTCCTCCAGACGGTCGAACGGGTGCAGCAGCGGTTCAACCCCGATCTCGGCATCGTCGGGGTGGTCCTGACCATGTTCGACCGGCGCAATCGCCTGACCGACCAGGTCGCCGACGACGTGCGCGATTGCCTGGGCAACCTCGTGTTCGAGGCGGTCATCCCGCGCAACGTGCGCCTGTCGGAAGCGCCCAGCCACGGCCTTCCGGCGCTTGTCTACGACCACGCTTGCGCGGGCAGCCGTGCCTATATCGCGCTCGCGCGCGAGCTGATCGGGCGCCTGCCCGAAAGGAGGAAAGCGGCATGAGCAACTCGACCGATCCGGTTCGCTTTTCGGTGCCGACGCGCAGCGCGGCCGACCGCAAGAAGAAGCTGGGCCGCGGGCTCGGCGCGCTGCTGGGCGAAACGCAGCGCGAAGAGCCGTTGGTCCGCGGCAATGGTGCGGGACAGGGGGGCGGCGAAGGCGGCGCGGGTGGCGCCCCCGCCAGCGGGCTGGCCTCGATCGCGACGTCTGCCATCGAGCCGCTGCCCGGGCAGCCGCGCCGCCGCTTCGACGAGGACGCGCTGGAGGAACTGGCCGCCTCGATCGCGCAGCGCGGGGTGATCCAGCCGGTCATCGTCCGGCCGCTGGCGGGTGGGCGTTACCAGCTCGTCGCCGGCGAACGTCGCTGGCGCGCGGCGCAGAAGGCGCGCCTGCACGAGATTCCGGCGATCGTCCGCGACTTGGACGAGCGCGAAGTCATGGCGCTGGCGCTGATCGAGAACATCCAGCGCGAAGATCTCAACCCGGTCGAGGAAGCGCGGGCCTATAGTGCGCTGGCGGAGCGCGAGGGCATGACCCAGGCGGAGATCGCGCGCCTCGTCGACAAGTCGCGCAGCCACGTTGCCAACCTCCAGCGCCTGCTCAACTTGCCCGACGAAGTCCTCGACCTGGTCGAGGACGGGGAGCTCTCGATGGGCCACGCCCGCGCGCTGATCGGCCACGAATCCGCGCTCGAGCTGGCGCGCAACGCGATCGATCGCAAGCTGTCGGTGCGCGAAATAGAGAAACTTGCCGCCGGCCCCCAACCCGAAACCCGCCGCAAGCCGCGCAGCTCGCGCGACCCGGCGAAGGATGCCGACATCGCCGCGGTCCAGAGCCACCTGGAGGAGTTCCTCGGCCTAAACGTCAAGATAAAGACCGACGCCGACCCGCGATCGGGCGCGGTCACGATCCGTTATCGCACGCTCGACCAGCTCGACCTGATCTGCCAGCGGCTGACCGGCGGCGATATCTGACCGGATTCGCGCGATAACCCGTTGAAAACGAACGGACGGACCGGGTTCCCGCCGGCCCGGCCGGAGGTTACTGCCCCTTCACGTACTTGATCCGCTTGTCGGCCGGCGGCGCGCGGCGAACCGTGCGGCGCTTCCTGGGCTGCGGCTTGGCTTCGACCTCGACCCATTCCTCGGTCACGTATTCGCGCACGACGGCACGCTGCGGCACCGCGACGAGCACTGGCATGTAGGTGACCGCCGGCGCGCAGGCGCAGGCGGCGCCGTAGTATCCGGCGGGCTGGGCATAGCCGTAAGGTGCCGGGTGGCCGTAGGCGGGTGCAGCGGGCGGGGCATAGGCCTGGCGGTGCTGGTCGAGCCAGCCCTCGCAATAGTCCTTCGCCCGGTCGCGGCCTGCAACTTCGCCGATCGCGCTGCCGATCGCGAGACCGGCAAGCCCGCCGACGCCGGCGCCGATCAGCGTTCCGGCAAGCCGTTCGCCATCTGCGACCCGGTTGCCGATCAGACCGCCCGTCGCGGCGCCCAGCAGCCCACCGATCACGCCGCCATCGCCGCGCTTCCTCTCCGCGCGGTAGCGTGCGCGGCACTCGTCGAGCCAGGCCTCGCGATCGAACGCCGGGGCAGGGTGCGGCGCTGCAACGCGGTAGGGAGCGGGCGGTGCTGCGCGACGGGCAGGATGGACGGGACGGTTATCCTCGTAGCGCGTCTCGTACTCGTGCCGAGTCTCGTAGCGGGCCTCTTCCTCGTAGGGGTACTCCTCCGCGGGGACGGGGTCGGCGTAGTGCGCGGCGGGTTCCGCCGGCCGGTACGGCGCTTGCGGAGCCGGGGCGGGCGGGGCCGGGACCGGCTGGACCACGGGGTCCTGGCGATAGACCACGGCTGCGTCCTCCGGCAGCGGATGCGCGTACTCGTACGTCATCTCGGGCTGGGCGGATGCCGGGAAGGCGGCGAGAAGCGCGCCCGCGGCAACGCTGGAAGAGAACATGTGGCGGGCTGACATGGTCGATTCCCCTTGGTCGTTAGCCCGGGAGGATTCCCGGCGTTAACGGAAAATCTACCATCACGATCCGCACGCGCCCATGCACGTGCGGCAATTGTCCCGTTTCGGGGCGGGAAATCGTTAGATGCGGTTAGCCACGACCTGGGCCAGCCGCTCGATCCCCGCGGCATCCTCGCGGTCGAACCGGGCCGGCGAGGGGCTGTCCAGGTCGATCACCGCCACGACCTCGCCCTCGCGCACGACAGGCACCACCAGTTCCGACCGGCTGGCGGCGTCGCAGGCAATGTGACCGGGGAACGCGTGGACGTCTTCCACCAGCTGCGTCTCCCCGCTCTGCGCGGCCGTGCCGCAGACACCCCGGCCCAGCGGGATGCGAATGCAGGCCGGGCGACCCATGAACGGGCCGAGGACGAGCTCGCCCTCGACCATGCGATAGAAGCCGGCCCAGTTGAGGTCGGGCAGGAACTCCCACAGCAAGGCCGCGAGATTGGCCATGTTGGCGACCGGGTCGGGCTCGCCATCGGTCAGCGCCCGCGCGGCGGACTCCAGTTCGCGATAGCGTTCGGACTTCGACAGACCGGGATCGGCGGAGAAATCGTACATGTTCGCCATCTAGCCCGCCCGGCCATTGCCGCAAGGGCCGCCAGTGCGTAAATCTTCGCGCCATGAGCACCAAGCGCAAGATCCTGATCTGGATTCTCGTCCTCCTCCTCGCCCTGATCTTCGCCGCAGTCTGGCTGTTGCAGGGCGACGAGGCCGAACTCGCGGTCGATGAGGTGAGCGGCACCGATCCCGCGCTGGTCGAGCCCGAATCGGAGATCGTCCCCACCGTTCGCATCGCCGAACCGGTCGGATGGGCCGATGGCGAAACCCCGGAGGCCGCCGAAGGCCTGGCTGTGACGCGCTTTGCCGATGGGCTGGAGCATCCCCGGGTGATTCATACCCTGCCCAACGGCGATGTCCTGGTGACGCTCACCCGCGCGCCGGCCAAGGAGAGCGGGGGCGGGTTCGTGGACTGGGTCGCCGGCCTGCTGATGTCGCGCGCCGGCGCGGGCGGCGAATCGCCGGACGAACTCGTCCTCCTGCGCGATGGCGATGGCGACGGCGCTGCCGAACAGCGCTTCGTCCTCACCGGCGATCTCGAATCGCCTTCGGGCATCGCCTGGGCGGACGATACGCTCTACGTCGCGAACCACGACGCGCTGCTCGCCTTTCCCTACGAACTGGGCGCGACCCGGATCACCTCCGAACCGCGCGTGCTGATGGACCTGCCGCCGGCCGGCAACCACTGGATGCGCAATATCGCGCTCGATCCGGAAGGCGAGCATGTCTACGTCGCGGTCGGCTCCGCCTCCAACATCGGCGAGAAGGGGATGGAGATCGAGGAAGGCCGCGCGGCGATCTGGGAATACGACCTGGCGGAGAATCGCCAGCGCATGTTCGCCACCGGCCTGCGCAATCCCAACGGGCTCGACTGGAATCCCTGGAGCGACGAGCTCTGGACCACGGTGAACGAGCGCGACATGCTCGGCTCCGACCTCGTTCCCGATTACCTGACCAACGTGCCGATCGGGGCGCAGTACGGCTGGCCCTGGGTTTACTGGAAGGACAACTTCGACCGCCGGGTGAAGGCACCGATGCCGAACTTCCTGGTCGAATATACCCGCCGGCCCGAATATGCGCTGGGCCCGCACGTCGCTGCGCTCGGCCTCGTCTTCAGCGCCGAGGGCGCGCGGATGGGGCCACGGTTCCAGCAGGGCGCGTTCATTGCCCGCCACGGTTCGTGGAACCGGATTCCGCCCGCGGGCTACGACGTGGTCTATGTCGCCTTCGACGAACGCGGAAACCCGCAGGGCAAGCCGGTGCCGGTGCTGACCGGGTTCCTGACGGGCAAGGGGACGACGCGCGGGCGCCCGACCTGGGTGGACTGGTCCGGCGACGGGGCGCTGCTGGTGAGCGACGACACGGCCGGGATCATCTGGCGCGTCATCGCCCCCGGTGCCGAGCCGCAACCGGCGATCGAGCGGATCGTGAACGAGTCGCTCCCGCCCCAGCGTGAACTGGGCGGAACGAGCGCGAGCTTCAGCGAGGACTACGCGCGCGAGAGCGTCCAGCCCTGAACCGCGGCGGCCCCCGCCTGCCCGGCCAGAGCCGACCCGGCCAGAGCCGATCCGGCCAGAGCCGATCCGGCCAGAGCCGACCGGTCAGAGCGCCCGGCCGGCGCGCCCGGCCAGTTCGACGATATACTGCCACGCCGTCCGGCCCGAGCGCGCGCCCCGGCGCCGCGCCCATTCGAGCGCGTCGCTCTCGTCCCAGGCAAGGCCGTGTTCGGCGGCATACGCGGCGACGATGGCGAGGTAATCGTCCTGCCCGCAGTTGTGGAATCCGAGCGTCAGCCCGAAACGGTCGGCCAGCGCGAGCTTGTCGTCGACCGCGTCGCGCGGGTTGATCGGATCGTCCTGTTCGCCCGCGTGGCGGCTGACGATCGCCCGGCGGTTGGCGGTCACCGCCAGGCGCACGTTGCCCAGCCGCGCCTCGACCCCGCCTTCGAGCCAGGAGCGCAAGTGGCGCGGACCGACCGAATCGTCCTCGGAGAACCCGAGGTCGTCGATGAAGACGAGGAAACTGCGGTCGATCGGGCCGAGCTCGGTGAAGAGCCGGGGCAGCGTGTGGAGCGCGTCGGTCCCGGCCTGGACAAGCGCCAGCGCACCCGGCGTTTCCGCCTGCGCGGCGGCGACCGCGGCGCGGACGAGCGCCGACTTGCCCATGCCGCGCGCGCCCCAGAGCAGCATGTCGTGGGCGGCGTGACCCCGGGCGAGCCGCGTAACGTTGGCCGCGGCGGCATCGCGCTGGGCCTCGATTCCGCGCAGCAGCTCCAGCGGCAGCGCCGGCAAGGTCGCGACCGGCCGCGCGGCGGCGCCGTCCCAGACGTAGGCGGGTGCGGCGTGCCAGTCGGTCGGTGCCGGGGCCTGGCCGGCGATGCGCTCCAGCGCGGTGGCAATACGGGCCAGAGGATCGCCCTGGTCGGCCATCAGCCTGCCAGCTGGTCGGCGTCGATCGCGTAGAGGCCTTCGGCACCAGCGGTGGCCGAGGCCTTGAGACCGGCCGCCTCGGGCACCACGCGGTCGAGGAAGAAGCGCACGCTGGCCTGCTTGGCCGCGGCCAGGCCGCCAAAGGCCCCTCCTTCGATCGCGCGCAGCTGGCGCGTCAGCTGCCAGCCGGCGACCGCGACCGCGCTCATCGTGCAGAACGGCACGCTGCCGGCCAGCCGGTCGTCCAGCGTCGCGTCGTCGCGCATCCATTCGCCGATCGCGCGGCAGGTCCGGGCCAGGTCGGCCAGCGCGTCCTCTTCCCCGGCATCGCGGACGATGTCCTCCATCAGCGCGGCGAAGACCGCCCCGTCCCCGAGCCCCAGCTTGCGGGTCACGAGATCGGCCGCCTGAATGCCGTTGGTGCCTTCGTAGATCGGCGCGATCCGGGCGTCGCGATAGATCTGCGCCGCGCCGGTTTCCTCGATGAAGCCCATGCCGCCGTGGACCTGGATGCCCAGGCTGGCGACTTCGACCCCCGCGTCGGTCCCCCAGGCCTTGATCATCGGGACGAGGACTTCGGCCCGGCGCGCGGCGTCTTCGTCCCCCAGCGTGCCCCGGTCCACCTGGCCCGCCGTGTGATAGAGCAGGGCGCGCATCCCCTCGGTCAGGGCCTTCATCCGCAGCAGCATCCGGCGCACGTCGGGATGTTCGACGATCGGCACCGGGCTCTTGTCGGGCGAGCCGGCGCGGGCGGACTGCACCCGGTCGCGGGCATAGGCGAGCGCTGCCTGGGTCGCCCGCTCGCCGACCTGCACGCCCTGGTTGCCGACGTTGATCCGCGCGTTGTTCATCATCGTGAACATGGCCATCAGCCCGCGGTTCTCCGCCCCGACCAGCTCGCCGATGCATTCGCCGTTGTCGCCGTAGCTCATCACGCATGTCGGCGAGGCGTGGATGCCGAGCTTGTGCTCCAGGCTGACGCAGCGAACGTCGTTGCGCGCGCCGAGCGAGCCGTCGTCGGCCACGTGGTACTGGGGCACGAGGAACAGCGAGATGCCGCGGCTGCCGGCCGGCGCGTCGGGCAGGCGCGCGAGCACGAGGTGGACGATATTGCCGGCGAGGTCGTGCTCGCCCCAGGTGATGAAGATCTTCTGCCCGGCGATCCGGTACTTGCCGGCGTGCTCGCCTTCCGCGATCGGCGTCGCCGTGGTGCGCAGCGCGCCGAGGTCGCTGCCCGCCTGCGGCTCGGTCAGGTTCATCGTGCCCGACCATTCGCCGCTCACCAGCTTGGGCAGGTACTTCGCCTTCTGCGCTTCGCTGCCGTGATGTTCGAGCGCCTCGGTCGCGCCGACCGACAGCATCGGCAAGAGGCTGAAGGCCATGTTGGCCGTGCCCAGGTTCTCCAGCACGTTGCAGGCCAGCGTGAAGGGCAGGCCCTGTCCGCCATAGGCGGCCGGGCCGGCAATCGCGTTCCACCCCTGCTCGACATAGTGGCGATAGGCCTCGGCAAAGCCGTCGGGCAGGCGCACTCGCCCTTCGTCCAGCGCGGCGCCGGTCAGGTCGCCGACGCGGTCGAGCGGGGCCCATTCGCCGGCGGCGAACTGCCCGATACCCTCGACGATCGCCTCGACCATGTCGGGTTCTGCGGCGGCGAAGCGTTCGGACGCGGCGAGTTCGGCCATGCCGGCATTGGCGTGGATCGCGAGCAGCTGGTCCTGGGTGGCGGGGGTATAGGTCACGGGCATTCCTCTTGGCTTTGCGCGGCTCCAGATATAGCGGACGGGAATGCGCGGCAAATACGTTACGGAAACGGTAGAGGCCAACGACGCCGGCATGGCCCGCGCGGCGGCCACGCTGCGCGACGGCGGCCTGGTCGCCGTGCCGACAGAGACCGTTTACGGGCTCGCCGCGCGCGCCGACAGCGAGGAGGCGGTCGCGCGCATCTACGCGGCCAAGGGCCGGCCCGGGTTCAATCCGCTGATCGTGCACCTGGCTTCGCCACAGGCGGCTGAGCGTCATGCCGATTTCAACCGCACGGCGCAGCGGCTGGCGCAGGCCTGGTGGCCGGGCCCGCTGACGATGGTCCTGCCGCGCAAGCCGGGGGCGGGGCTGGCGCCGGCGGTCAGCGCGGGCCTGCCGACGGTGGCCCTGCGGGTCCCGGCCCACCCGGTCATGCGCGGCCTGCTCGCCCTGTGCGACTTTCCGCTCGCGGCCCCTTCGGCCAACCGCAGCGGGTTCATCTCGCCCACCCGCGCCGAACATGTCCTGGCCTCGCTCGACGGCAGGATCGATCTCGTGCTCGACGCCGGCCCGTGCCAGGCCGGGCTCGAATCGACGATCGTCGCGGTTCGCGCCGACGGCAGCTGGCAGGAACTGCGCCCCGGCCCGATCGGCCTGGCCGACCTCGCGGCCGCGGCGGGCGAGGGCGATCGTGGCGAGGCGGGCGGCGGGATCGAGGCGCCGGGCCAGCTCGCCAGCCATTACGCGCCGGGCAAGCCGGTGCGGCTGGGGTGCGAGACGGCCGCGGCGGACGAGTACATGATCGGGTTCGGCGCCGTCGCCGGCGATATCAGCCTGTCCGAAACGGGTGACCTGGGCGAGGCCGCCGCGCGGCTTTACGCCTGCCTCCACGCGGCGGCGCGATCGGGCAAGCCGCGCATTGCCGTGGCGCCGGTGCCGGCGCGCGGGATCGGGCTCGCCATCAACGATCGCCTGCGCCGCGCGGCCGCCTAGGCGGCCCGGGGCGCATCAGCGCGGTTCCGGCTCGCGCGGGACGCTGGGCATCAGGACCTGGATCTCGGCATAGGTCTTGCGCGCCTTGTCGCAGGCGCGGCGGTCACCCTCGGCGCATTCGCGCATCTCCCGGTCGTATCGCCGCTCGAGCCGGCCCAGCTCCTCCTCGCGCTTGCGCAGTTCGCGTCCGCGCTTCTCGTCGGCTTCGGACTGGCTGGTCGTCGCCAGGTCCACGGCCTTGCCCGCCACGCGGACCGGGGCCGTCGCCACGTCGAGGGCGGTCTTGGCCAGGCACCCGCTCAGGGTCAGGGCCGCGGGAATCAGGATCGGGAAAAGGGCTATGCCGCGCATCTGGTCTACCTCCAGCGGCGCGGCATAACCGATCGGGGGCTTCGCGGCGATGAATACCTGCAAGAAATCCCGGTTGGCGCGCGAGGCGGGGCGCGGTCAGTTCCCGGCAGGCGCCTGCGGAGCCTCGGGCGGAGCGGCCGAATCGGCAGCCGTCGTTCCGCCGCGGCAGTTGAGCGTGCCCGAGCCCATCGCGTTGACCGAGCAGCGGGCCGAGCCGGTCACCGTGACATCGCCCGATCCCATGATCGAGGCTTCCACCGTCCCGTCCGACGCGAAGGCGGCATTGCCCGAGCCGGCGATCGTGATCTCGGCATTGTCCACCGCGAGGCGGTCCATCCGCGCGGTGCCCGAGCCGGCGACGTTGAGTTCGAGCGAATCGGCGCGACCGGCCGCGACCAGCGTGCCCGATCCCGCGATCGTCACGTCGAGCGAAGTCGCCTCGACCCGGTCGATGCGGGTCGATCCGCTGCCGGCGACGGTGATCTCGGCTTCGCCCTCGAGAACGTCGGCCTCGATCGAGCCCGACCCGGCGAGGACGACTTCCTCCAGCCGCGGCAGCGTGACGTGGACTTGCGCGTGCCCGTCGGCGCTGCGCCAGCTGTCGTTTTCCCGCATGATGCCGAGCGTGTCGTCGTCGAGCGTGAAGCGCAGGTCTGCCACGGCCTCGTCGTCCCCGTCGACCCGGATGTCGAGCGAATCGCCGCGCGTGACGACGACGTCGTCGGGTCCGGCGAGGACCACTTCGGTCGGGGTCTTGCCCGCCAGGTCGAGCTCGGCAAGCGGCACGCCCTCGGAGCCCTTGATCGATGTCACGCCGTTGCATCCGCTCGCGGCGATCAGCGCGACCAGCGGGGCAAGGCCCTTGAAAATCCTGTGCAGCATCAGTGTCTCTCTTCCTCGTCTCCGGGCCGCGCGATCTCGTGGAGCACGGCCATGACCCAGCCCGTATTGCCGATGTAATACACTGCGCCTCGCCGTTCAAGGCATGGCAGGTGCGGGAAAGGCAAGCGCGGGAGGGGCGGGCGCTGCGGCGGCAGACGAAAAAAGGGCCGCCCGACGGGGGCGACCCTCCATTTCTCTCGATTCCGGAGACGTGAGCGTCAGGCGTCTTCGGTGTTCTCGTAATACTGCGGCGCGTGTTCGCGCAGGACGGCGAGGATTTTCTCCAGCGCGGTCGGCTCGTCGGTCTTTTCCATCGCGGCCAGTTCGCGCGCGAGGCGGCTGGAAGCGGCCTCGAAGATCTGGCGTTCGGAATAGGACTGTTCGGGCTGGTCGTCGGGCCGGAAGAGATCGCGCGTCACCTCGGCGATCGAAACGAGGTCGCCGGAATTGATCTTGGCCTCGTATTCCTGTGCCCGGCGGCTCCACATCGTCCGCTTGACCTTGGGCTTGCCCTTCAGCGTTTCCATCGCTTCCTTCAGGGTCTTGTCGCTCGACAGCTTGCGCATGCCGATCGCCTCGACCTTGTTGGTGGGAACGCGCAGGGTCATGCGCTCTTTCTCGAAACGGAGCACGTAGAGCTCGAGCTGCATCCCGGCGATTTCTTCGTTCTGCAGCTCGATCACACGGCCGACGCCGTGCTTGGGGTAAACGACATAGTCGCCGACATCGAAGGCGGGAGCCTTGCTGGCCATGCACAAGTCCTTTCTGCGGGCCGGACGGCACGAACAGTCAAATCGGCTTCCCGCCGCGCCGCACGGAGCGCGGTCGATTGCCGGTCTTGTCCTGTCGCGAGTGGTCCGGACCTCTCTGCTGTCACGCCTGCGATCGGACGGACGCCGATGCAGTTAGTGCATTATATAACACACTCGTAACAAAATTGCGAGTCCGGCCGATCGGCCTGGCGCACGCCCCGCGCAGGGCGGTCGATCAGTCGCCTTCGCCGGGTTCGGGCGAGAAGTACTTGTCGAACTTGCCCTCTTCGCCCTTGTGCTCGTCCGCGTCGGCGGGCGGCTCCTTCTGACCGGTGATATTGGGCCATTCGGCGGAGAACTTGGTGTTCAGTTCCAGCCACTTCTCCAGCCCGTCCTCGGTATCGGGCAGGATCGCCTCGGCCGGGCACTCGGGTTCGCAGACGCCGCAGTCGATGCATTCGCTGGGATTGATCACCAGCATGTTCTCGCCTTCGTAGAAACAATCGACCGGACAGACCTCGACGCAATCGGTGTACTTGCACTTGATGCAGGCGTCGGTGACGACATAGGTCATTTCGGATCGCTTCCCTTCCTGGCTGGGGCCCGAACGCCGGGCCCATGCGCTGCTATGGCGCTTTGCCCGTCCGGGTCAAGCTCGCGATAACATGCCCGTGCCTCGGCCGGCGGTCCGCGGCGTCCCGGCAGGGCGGTCAGTTCGATCACCCGCACCGATCGGCCGAGCGGGAAAGTCAGCACGTCGCCGCAGCCGACCGCCAGGCTGGCACGGCCGACCCTCCGGCCGTTGCACCGCACGTGACCGCTTTCGACCACTGCCTGCGCGCGCGCCCGGCTCTTGAAGAACCGGAGCCGGCACAGCAACCGGTCGATCCGCATCACCGCACCTTGAGATCCGCCAGCGCGGCGAAGGCGCTGTTCGCGGGCGGCGGGGGCGGGGCGGCCCTGGCGCGCCCCTTGCGCGCGCGGCCCGGCTGCCATTGCCAGGCATCGGGCGCCGGGGGCCCGAATGCCCCTTCTGCCAGCGTTCGGGCCGGCAGGCGGCGGAACCCGGCGGCGCCGAGCAGCCTGTGCCAGCTGTCGAGAGTAAGCCCGGTGGAAATGGCAAGCGCCGGGTCGAGCCGGAACCGGCGCGCGTCGGCCTCCGCGCGGGCCTTGTGCGCGGCGCGCAGGATCTTCTCGCCCACGTCCACCCGCACCGCCTGCTTGCCCGCGGGTCGATATCCTGCCGGCATGCGGCGAGGGGCCTCGATCACCGGTTGCATGGTTTCGTGCAAGGGGCGCGGATCGCGGCCCAGCGCGTGGAGCAGGGCCCGGGGCGCGGGCTTGAGCAGGGCCGGGGCGAAGACGTCGAGCGCCCCGAACGTCACCCCCAGCCGGCGCAGGAAGGGCCGCATTTCCTTGGGCAGGTGTTCGATCCCCGCCTTGTCACGCGCGACGAAACCGTGCCCGGCCAGCAGGTTGAGCAGGAGCGCGCGCGCCTGCGATCCCGCCGCCGGGTCGCGGGCCGCCTCCGCTAGGCGGGCCAGCGGCGCGAGCGGGGCGAGTTTTCCGGCGAGCCATCGCGACAGCGCTTCGAGCAGCCGCTCGCGCACCGGCGCGGTGAGATGGTCCAGCTCGCGCGCCGGCACGAGCCGCGGGTGCAGCGGGTCGGCGCTGTCCTCGATCCGCGCGAGGGCATGGTCTTCCCAGTGCAGGCTGCCGCCCGCGATCGATACCTCGTCGAGCCGCGAGGCGACGAGCGTCTCGGCGCGTTCGGCCAGGATTCGCGGCAACGCCTTCTCCCCCGCGGCGAGCAGCATCTTGCGATCGTCGTGGCTGGCCGTGTGATCGACGGTCAGGCGGAAGCCCTCGATCCGGCCGATCGGCTCGTCTTCGACCAGAAGGGTCCCGTCCTGCGCCAGGCTGACGGGGAGAAGGGCCGGATCGGTGCCCAGGGTTTTCATCAGGATTGCAGTCCTCCGGTTGACGAAGCGTTCGGTCAGGCGCCCGTGTAGCGCATCGGACAGGCGCGCTTCCACTGCCCGCGCGCGCGCCGCCATCTCGTCGCGCGCCAGGACCCAGTCGGGCCGCTGGCAGATATAGGCCCAGCTGCGGATCGCGGCGATCCGGCCCTGCAGGGCATGGATGTCGCCCTGGACCCTGTCCAGCTCGGCAATGCGCGCGGCGACGTAGTCCGCGCCCAGGTGGCCGCTGCGCAAGTCGCGCCACAGGCGCGCGACGAAGCGCGCGTGCACGTCGGGGCCGAGCTGGCGGAAATCGGGCAGCGAGCAGGCTTCCCAGAACCGGCGGACCATCCCCGGCCCCTTGACGTCGCCGGCCAGTGGCTCGCCCGCCAGGCGCTTGAGCACCGCGAGGTCGATCGCCTCGGGCGCGGGGGCCAGCTCGCGCTGCGCGGGCGGTGCCTCCAGGTCCGCGATCAGCGCCGCGAGGCTGTCGAACCGCGGTTCCGCCTCGCGCCAGTAGAGTTTCGTCAGCGGGGCGAAGCGGTGTTCCTCGATCGCGTGGATTTCGTCCTCGGAAAACTCGGGCGCAGGGCCCTTCGTCCCGGCCAGGGTGCCGAATGTGCCGTCCTTCTGGTGCCGGCCCGCCCGTCCCGCGATCTGTGCCATTTCCGCCGGGATCAGCCGCCGCTGGCGAACCCCGTCGAACTTGGCGAGCGAGGCGAAGGCGACGTGGTTGACGTCAAGGTTGAGACCCATGCCGATCGCGTCGGTGGCGACAATGTAATCGACTTCGCCCGACTGGAACATCGCCACCTGGCGATTGCGCGTCTCCGGGCTCAGCGCGCCCATGACCACGGCCGCCCCGCCGCGATACCGGCGCAGCATCTCGGCCACGGCGTAGACCTGCTCGGCCGAGAAGGCGACGATCGCGCTGCGCGGCGGCAGGCGCGAGAGCTTGCGCGGGCCGATGTGGCGCAAGGTGGAAAAGCGCGCGCGCGATTCGATCGTCGCCCCGGGGATCAGCGCGCGGACCAGCGGCTCGATCGTCGCCGCCCCCAGTAGCATCGTTTCCTCCCGCCCGCGGGCATGGAGCAGGCGATCGGTGAAGACATGGCCGCGCTCGCGGTCGGCCGAAAGCTGCGCCTCGTCGAGCGCGACGAAGGCGGGGGACGCTGCCGGTGATGCCGGCGTTTCCGCGCGCGGGCCCGGTCGCACCGGCATCGCCTCCACCGTGCACAGGAAATAGCGCGCGCCGGGCGGCTCGATCCGCTCTTCCCCGGTGATCAGGGCCACCTGGGATTCGCCCTTGATCGCCACGACCCGGTCGTAGACCTCGCGCGCGAGAAGGCGCAGCGGAAAGCCGATCGCCCCGCTGGAGTGCGCGCACATGCGTTCGATGGCG
The DNA here is from genome assembly GCF_034375205.1 of Pelagerythrobacter marinus. Taxonomy (NCBI): domain Bacteria; kingdom Pseudomonadati; phylum Pseudomonadota; class Alphaproteobacteria; order Sphingomonadales; family Erythrobacteraceae; genus Pelagerythrobacter; species Pelagerythrobacter marinus. The sequence continues at coordinate 3,130,753 of NZ_CP139719.1, forward strand.
AGGTGCGTCTTGCCGGTGTTGGTCGGCCCTAGGACCGCCTGGATGCGGGAACCGTCTCGATCGGGGGTCACCCGGGCAATGTGGCAGGCGGGGCGGCCGGCGGCAACCGCCGTGGCGCGGGGGCGCGCGGCGGTTCCCGCAAGTCGTCGCGCGGCGGACTCGTTCCGTCGCGGCTTAAGCGCGTCTTTACTTTAATCCGGCACGAATTCCCGCATAGGACGCGGGAAAGGGCGCGGGGTCGCGGCGCGCGCGGATCGCGGCCCTCCCGAGGAGGCGCGGTGTACAAGCGGAACGAGGCAGAAATGGGCGCGATCGCCGGGGACGGCGAGGACGTCTGGCGCCCCGCGTCGCTGTCGCACGCGCAGATCCTGCCCGGCGGCGCGCCGCGCGTGATCGCGCGGGCGCGAACCCTGGCCGAGCGGTTCGATACCTGGCGCGAGGACGTGTCCGGGAGGCTCGCCGCGGCGGACCTCGCGCCCGACCTTGCCGAGGCGATCGGCAGCCGCCGCTGGTTCCGCGGTCTGGGCACGCTGATCGGCCTGTCCGCCCTGGCGCTTGCCTTCTGGCCCGATTTCGCCCCGGTCGAGGCGGCGCCGGCGATGACGATGACCGAGAGCGCCCGCGACGAGTTCCGCAGCCAGATGATCATGCCGCTTGCCCTCGGCGCCGACAGCGGCCGCCGCATGGGCGCGACCGAGCGGGTCGTGCCGCTCCGCGCCGCGCCGGAGCGCCCGCGGATCGAACTGCTGGCCACGCTGGCCCGGGGGGACAGCTTCACCCGCATGCTCCAGCGCGCCGGCGTGGGGACGCAGGACGCCAGCCGCGTGGCCGACCTGGTCGCGCGCTCGATCGCGCTCGACGCGATCGAACCGGGCACCCAGGTGGATATCACCCTCGGCCGGCGCCCGCAGCCCGGTGCCGCCCGCCCGCTCGATTCGCTGGCCTTCCGCGCCCGGTTCGACCTCGAGCTGAAGATCGCGCGCGACGCCGCCGGCAACCTCTCGCTGACGCGCAAGCCGATCCGGGTGGACGAAACCCCGCTGCGGATCCGCGGCACGGTCGGCTCCAGCCTCTATCGCTCGATGCGCGCGGCCGGGGCCCCGGCGAGCGCGGTCCAGCAATACCTGAAGGCGCTGAGCGACCAGGTCGACATGGACCGCGCGGTCCGCGCCAGCGACACCTTCGACATGATCGTCCAGTATCGCCGCGCCGCCACGGGGGAGCGGCAGGCCGGCCAGCTGCTCTATGCCGGGATCGAGCGCGCGGGCGAACCGACGACCCAGCTGATGCGCTGGGGCAAGGACGGCCGCTTCTACGAGGCTTCGGGTGTCGGGGAACAGCGCAATGGCCTGGTCGCGCCGGTCCCGGGGCCGGTTTCCTCCGGTTTCGGCATGCGGCGGCACCCGATCCTCGGCTATCGCAGGATGCATTCGGGGATGGATTTCCGCGCCGGCTACGGCACGCCGATCGTTGCGGTGGCGGATGCGCGCGTCGTCAGCGCGGGCCGCGCGGGCGGCTGCGGCAACGCGGTCAGGCTGGACCATGGCGGCGGGCTGGCCACGCGCTATTGCCACATGAGCCGCATGGCCGTGCGCGCCGGGCAGGGCGTGCGCCGGGGCCAGGTCATCGGCTATGTCGGCTCGACCGGCCTCTCGACCGGCCCGCACCTGCATTACGAGATGTACCGCAATGGCCGCGCGGTGAACCCGGCCTCGGTCCGGTTCGTCACCCGGGCGCAGCTTTCGGGCGAGGAACTGCGCCGCTTCCGCTCCGCGCTGGCCAATCTCAAGACGGTGGAACCGGGCGCCGCACTGGAGGATCTCGTGCCCACCGCGTCGGAAGCTGCCGCCGCCGAGCCGCTGCGCGAGATCGACCGGCTGGACGCCGCGCGCACGGTCGGCTGATCGCGCCCCGCCTGCGCGCGCCGGCGGAGGACGCGGCTTGGCAGGGCGCGGCGTTTGCGGCAACAGGCGGGCATGACCGCTTCCTATCCCAATCTCCGGCTGCGGCGCACCCGGGCGAGTGCCTGGAGCCGCGCGCTTCACCGGGAAACCGTGCTGACCCCGGCCGACCTGATCTGGCCGCTCTTCGTGACCGAGGGGGAAGGGGTGGAAGAGCCCGTCGCGAGCCTGCCGGGCGTGTCGCGCTGGTCGGTCGACGCGATCGCCCGGCGCGCGCGGGAGGCGGCGGCACTGGGCATTCCCTGCATTGCCCTGTTCCCCCATACACAGCCGGGCCGCCGCTCCGACGACGGGGCCGAGGCGCTCAATCCCGACAACCTGATGTGCCGCGCGATCCGCGCCATCCGGGACGCCTGCGGAAACGACATCGGCGTGCTGACCGACGTCGCGCTCGATCCCTATACCAGCCACGGGCAGGACGGCCTGCTCGACGACAGCGGCTACGTGGTGAACGACGAAACAGTCGCCGTCCTCGTGGACCAGGCGCTGAACCAGGCCCGGGCGGGGGCTGACGTCATTGCGCCTTCGGACATGATGGACGGGCGCGTCGGGGCGATCCGCATGGCGCTGGAGAGGGGCGGCCACCACAATGTCCAGGTCATGAGCTATGCGGCGAAATACGCCAGCGCGTTCTACGGCCCGTTTCGCGACGCGGTGGGATCGGGCGGCCTGCTGAAAGGCGACAAGAAATCGTACCAGATGGACCCGGCCAACGGGGAGGAGGCGCTGCGCGAGGTCGCGCTCGACCTGGCGGAAGGGGCCGATAGCGTGATGGTCAAGCCGGGCCTGCCCTATCTCGACATCGTGCGCCGGGTGAAGGAGCGGTTCGACGTGCCGGTCTTCGCCTACCAGGTGAGCGGCGAATACGCGATGATCGAGGCCGCCGCCGCGGCCGGGGCGGGCGATCGCGACGCGCTCGTCCTCGAAACGCTGACGGCTTTCAAGCGCGCGGGATGCAGCGGGGTGCTGACTTATCACGCGGCCCATGCCGCCCGCCTTCTGGGGGCCTAGGATTGGCTGAATTCCGCCACGAGACGGAACGGCTCGTCCTGCGCGACTGGCGCGGGGACGACTGGGCCGAGTTCTTCCGCCACACCAACACGCCCGCGGTCATGCGCTGGCTCGGCGGCGAGTTCGACGCGGCGGGCATGGCCGCCCAGCGCGAGCGGGTCGAAGGCAGTGCCAGGCGCAATGGATTCTGTTTCTGGGTGGTCGAGCGCCAGGCCGACGGGGCGCTGCTCGGCTTCTGCGGGCTGAAGCGCGCCGACGCACCGGGCTCGACCGTCTCCGGCGCGGTCGAGATCGGCTGGCGCCTGCGCGAGGACGCCTGGGGGCAGGGCTATGCCCGGGAAGCGGCGACCGCCGCGCTCGACCTGGCGTTCGACCGCTTCGGCGCCGAGGAGGTCGTTGCCCTGACGGTCGAGGGCAATGCGGCAAGCTGGGGCCTGATGCACCGCCTCGGCATGCGCCGGCGCGAGGAACTCGACTATCCCGACAAACGCTACGATCCGCCGTGGCGCGACACGATCGTCTATTCGATCGACCGCGTGACATGGGCCGGGGCGCGTGACTGATATCGTCGCCGAGACCGTGCGCCTCGTCCTGCGCACGATCGACGAAGGCGACGCCGCGCTCCAGCATCGCCTGCTCAACACGCCCGCGGTCATGGCCCGGCTCGGGGGCGTGAAGGAACTGCACGAGATCGAGGCGAAGCATGCCAAGGGCATGGCGCTTTACGCGCGGGAGGGGTTCAGCTTCCTCTTCATGATCGAGAAGGCGACCGGCGAGATGGTCGGCCACTGCGGGATCAAGCGGGTCGACAACCCGCTGGCACCGAACCCGGGCGACCACGAGATCGGCTGGCTGGTGCGCGAGGACCGCTGGCGCAGGGGCTACGCCGAAGAGGCCATGCGCGCCGTGCTCGACTGGGCCTTCACGCGCGTTGGTGCGCCCCATGTCGTCGCCCTGACCAGCAAGGCCAATGTCGGAAGCTGGAAGCTGATGGAGAAGCTCGGCATGGTGCGGCGCGAGGATCTCGACTTCGAAGACCCGGCCTTCCCGCCGCAGGACAACCCGACGATCCAGTATTGGCTGACAAGGCAGCAATGGGAGAGCGCACAGTGACAGCAAGCCGCCCCGGCGTGACGATCGTACCGATCCACGGCAAGACGCCCACCATCCACGACAGCGCCTTCGTCGCGCCCGGCTGCGTCCTGGTGGGGGACGTGACGATCGGGGCGGACAGCTCGGTCTGGTACAATTGCGTCCTGCGCGCCGATGTCAGCCGCATCGTGATCGGCGCGCGCAGCAACGTGCAGGACGGCAGCGTGCTCCACTGCGATCCCGAGCGGCCCGGCGATCCCGACGGTTCGCCGCTGCTGATCGGCGACGACGTGCTGATCGGCCACATGGCGATGGTCCACGGCTGCACGATCGAGGATCGCGGCTTCGTGGGCCTCGGCGCGATCGCGATGAACAAGGCCGTCATAGGGTCCGACGCCATGCTGGCGGCCGGGGCCATGCTGACCGAAGGCAAGGTCATGGCCGCGCGCGAACTTTGGGGCGGCCGCCCCGCGCGCAAGATGCGCGATCTGGACGACGCGGCGATCGCCGGGATGCGCGCCGGCGTGGCCCACTATGTCGAGAACGGCCGCGCGCACGCCAGCGCCGTGGCCCGGGCGGAAGGTTGACGGTGCATCGGCCGGCCGGCGCGCGCGAGTCGCGCGGCGCGACTTCGCGCTAGTCGCGCACCAGGGCCCGCAGGGTCTCGATCCGGTCGGCTTCGTGGACCGGCTTGTCCCAGCGGATGCGGTGGATGCGGGGGAAGCGCATGGCGAGGCCCGACTTGTGCCGCCGGCTCTCGTGCACCGAATCGAAGGCAACTTCGAACACCAGCGACTTGTCGGTTTCGCGCACCGGACCGAAACGGTTGATCGTGTGCGTGCGGACGTGGCGATCGAGGCGCTTCAGCTCCTCGTCGGTGAAGCCGGAATAGGCCTTGCCCACCGGCAGCAGGTCCGCCCCGGCATCGGGGTCGCCGTCCCAGCAGCCGAAAGTGTAATCGGAAAAGAAGCTCGACCGCCGCCCGCTGCCGCGCTGGGCATACATCAGCACGCAGTCGATCAGCAGCGGATCGCGTTTCCACTTGTACCACAGCCCGGTGCGGCGGCCCGCGACGTAAGGCGAATCGCGGCGCTTGAGCATCAGGCCCTCGATCGCGTCGTCGCGCGCGCCCTCGCGAATTCGGGCAAGCGCGTCGAAATCGTCTGCCTCCACCATTTGCGACAGGTCGAAACGGTCCGCCGGCAGGCGGGGGACCAGCGCCTCCAGCCGGGCGCGTCGCGCCTGCCAGGGCATCTCGCGCAAGTCCTCCCCTTCGACGATCAGCGCGTCGTAAAGGCGCACGAAAGCCGGCGCCTCGGCCAGCATCTTGCGGCTCACGGTCTTGCGGCCCAGCCGCTGCTGCAGCGCGTTGAAACTGGCCGCACCGCCCGCCTCGCCCCCCTGGGTCGTCCCGCGCACGAGCAGCTCGCCGTCAAGCACGGCGTCGAAAGGCAGCGCATCGAGCAGCTCGGGGAACGTGGCGGAGATATCATCGCCCCCGCGCGAATAGAGCCGCGTCTCCCCGCCGATCCGCACCAGCTGGACGCGTATCCCGTCCCATTTCCACTCGGCCACGTAGTCGGCCAGATCGACCACGGTGTCTTCCAGCGGATGGGCCAGCATGAAGGGTCGAAAGGTGGGCAGGTTGGCGGTGTCGGGCGGAGCGGCGCCGTGCGCGGCCCAGGCGAAGAGCGGGCCATAGGGCGGCTCCAGCCCATGCCAGTGCTCCTCCACCTCCTCCACCGACACGTCGAACGCCTGGGCGAAGGCGACCTTGGCCAGGCGCGAGGACACGCCGATCCGCATCCCCCCCGTCGCCATCTTCAGCAGGGCATAGCGGCCCGAGGCATCGAGCCGGTCGAGCAGCGCGGCGAGCGCCGCGGGTGCGCTCTTGCGCGTCATTGCCGCCAGGGCGGCAACCGCCTCGCTCACCGTTGGCGGGTCTTCGGGCGCCTCCCCTGCCGGCCAGAGCAGGCTGGCGGTTTCCGCCGTGTCGCCGACGAAATCGCGGCTCAACGTCCACAGGACCGGGTCGATCCGTTCCTTGAGAAGGTTGCGGATGGTCGAGGATTTCACGGCCGGGAAGTCGAGGCCGCCGGTCAGCGCGGCGAGCGCCCAGCCGCGATCGGGGTCCGGCGCATCGCGCAGGTACCGGGCAATCAGGCGCAGTTTCTCGTTGCGGCTGCGGGTGTAGACCAGCGCGTCGAGCAGGGCGGCGAAGGCTTCCACCGCTAGTCGTCCTCGTCCTCGTACCCGACGAGGGCGAGCGCGCGGGCGCGCCGCTGGTGCAACTGGTGCCAGCGCAGCAGGGCTTCCTCGCGGCCATGGGTGATCCAGGTCTCGTGCGGGTCCACTTCCTCGACCGTGCGGGTCAGCTCGCCCCAGTCGGCATGATCGGAGATGACCAGCGGCAGCTCTACGTTGCGCTGGCGGGCCCGCTGGCGCACGCGCATCCAGCCTGACGCCATGGCGGTGATCGGGTCGGGCAGGCGGCGGCTCCACCGGTCGTTGAGCGCCGACGGCGGGCAGACGACGACATGGCCGCGCATCGCATCCTTGTCCGTTTCGCCCACGAGGCGCAGTTCGCCGAGGTCGATCCCGAAATCCGCGTAGAGCCGGCACATCTTCTCCATCGCGCCGTGGAGGTAGACCGGCGCGCGGTGCCCCGCGGCGCGCAGCTCCGCGATCACGCGCTGCGCCTTGCCCAGCGCGTAGGCGCCGACGAGCACGCAGCGATCGGGATGGGCGGCCAGGCGATCGAGCAGCTTGCCGATCTCGGCCGCGATCGGCGGATGGCAGAAGACCGGCAGGCCAAAAGTCGCCTCGGTGATGAAGATGTCGCAGGGCGTGACTTCGAACGGCGGGCAGGTGGGATCCGGCATCCGCTTGTAGTCGCCCGTCACCACGACCCGCTCCCCGGCATGCTCCAGCAGGATCTGCGCGCTGCCCAGCACATGACCGGCCGGGATGTACGTCGCATCGACCCCGCCGGGCAGGCTGATCGTCTCGTGATAGGCGACCGGCCGCGCGCCCGCGCAAGTCGCGTAGCGCAACTTCATGATCGCCAGCGTTTCGGGGGTCGCGACGGTCCGCCCGTGGCCGCCGCGGGCGTGATCGGCGTGGCCATGGGTGACGAGCGCGCAGCCCACGGCCTGCGAGGGATCGATCCAGCAATCCGCGGGAACGACATGGATGCCGTGCGGCTCGGGCCGGATCCATGCGAAATCGCGCGCCATGCCCTAGCAATGGCCCCGTCGCGCTGCGGTTCCTCCGGCACCCGGCCCCGGCCGCGCGGGACGCGTGGAGGCGAGGCGCCGCGCGGGCGCTATTCGCCCTTGCCGCCGGCGCCCTCGCTCGCGTCGGGCGCCTTGTCGGCTTCGCCCTTCTTCGCGGCCGGTTTCTTGGCGGCCTTGCGCTTCGGCCGGGCCTTGGGCGGGGCCGGCGTCAGTTCGAAGGCCGGCTTGCCGTCCTTGACGCTGACGTGGACTTCTCCGCCGTCGGCAAGCTTGCCGAACAGCAGCTCCTCGGCCAGCGGCTGTTTCACCTTCTCCTGGATCAGGCGGCCCATCGGGCGCGCGCCGTAGAGACGATCGTAGCCCTTGTTCGCCAGCCACTCGCGCGCGTCCTTGTCGAACTGGATATGCACGTTCTGTTCGGCCAGCTGCAGCTCGAGCTGCAGGATGAACTTGTCGACCACGCGGGCGACCGTGTTCTTGCCGAGGTAGCCGAACGGCACGATCGCATCGAGCCGGTTGCGGAACTCGGGGGTGAACATCTTCTTCACCGCTTCCTCGCCCGCGTCTTCCTTGCTCACGTCGCCGAAGCCGATGCCCTGGCGTGCCATGTCCGCCGCGCCGGCATTGGTCGTCATGATCAGCACGACGTTGCGGAAATCGACCGTCTTGCCGTGGTGGTCGGTCAGGCGGCCGTTGTCCATCACCTGCAGCAGGATGTTGAACAGGTCCGGATGCGCCTTCTCGATCTCGTCGAGCAGCAGCACGCAGTGCGGGTTCTGGTCCACCGCGTCGGTCAGCAGGCCGCCCTGGTCGTAACCGACATAGCCCGGGGGCGCGCCGATCAGCCGGCTGACCGAGTGGCGCTCCATGTACTCGGACATGTCGAAACGCTTCAGCTCGATCCCCATCACGCTCGCCAGCTGACGCGCGACCTCGGTCTTGCCGACGCCGGTGGGGCCGGTGAAGAGGAAGCTGCCGATCGGCTTGTCGGGATCGCGCAGGCCCGCCCGGCTGAGCTTCATCGCGGTGGAAAGCCGCTCGATCGCCTCGTCCTGGCCGAAAACGACGTGTTTCAGGTCGCGTTCGAGATTTTCCAGCGCCTTCTTGTCGTCGCTCGACACGGTCTTGGGCGGAATGCGCGCCATCGTCGCGATCACGGCCTCGATCTCGCGCGCGGTGATCTTCTTCTTGCGCCGGCTGGGCGGCACCAGCATCTGCATCGCGCCGACTTCGTCGATCACGTCGATCGCCTTGTCGGGCAGTTTGCGATCGTTGATGTAGCGCGCCGACAGCTCGACCGCGGTCTTCAGCGCATCGTGCGTGTACTTGACGTTGTGGTGCGCCTCGAACGCGGTCCTGAGGCCGCGCAGGATCTTCACCGTGTCCTCGATCGTCGGCTCGTTCACGTCGATCTTCTGGAAGCGGCGCAGGAGCGCGCGATCCTTCTCGAAGTGGTTGCGGAATTCCTTGTAGGTGGTCGAGCCGATGCAGCGGATCGCCCCGCTCGACAGCGCGGGTTTCAGCAGGTTGCTGGCGTCCATCGCCCCGCCGCTGGTGGCGCCGGCGCCGATCACCGTGTGGATCTCGTCGATGAACAGGATCGCCTCGGGCATGCCTTCCAGTTCGCTGACGACCTGCTTCAGCCGTTCCTCGAAATCGCCGCGATAGCGCGTCCCGGCGAGCAGGGCGCCCATGTCGAGCGAGTAGATCACCGCGTCGGACAGGACCTCGGGCACTTCGCCTTCGATGATCTTGCGCGCCAGCCCTTCGGCGATCGCGGTCTTGCCCACCCCCGGATCGCCCACGTAGAGCGGGTTGTTCTTCGAGCGGCGGCACAGGATCTGGATCGTACGGTCCACTTCCGGCCCGCGGCCGATCAGCGGATCGACCTTGCCCGCCTCGGCCTTGGCATTGAGGTTGACGGTGAACTGGTCGAGCGCGGTTTCCTTCTTGTTTTCGCCCTTCTCGTCCGCCTTGCCGCCGTCTTCCGCGCCCTGGGGGGAACGGCTTTCGATCTGCTTGCCGCCCTTGCCGATCCCGTGGCTGATGAAGCTCACCGCGTCGAGCCGGCTCATGTCCTGCTGCTGCAGGAAATAGACCGCGTAGGAATCGCGTTCGGAAAACAGCGCCACGAGCACGTTGGCCCCGGTCACCGTGTCCTTGCCGCTCGACTGGACGTGCAGGATCGCGCGCTGGATCACCCGCTGGAACCCTGCGGTCGGCTGCGGATCGCCGTCGTCCTCGGTCTTCAGCGACTGGTATTCCTGGTCGAGATACTGACGCACCGCCTCGCCCAGTTCGTCGAGGTCGACGCCGCAGGCGACCATGACCTGGGCCGCGTCCTCGTCGTCCACCAGCGCCAGGAGGAGATGCTCCAGCGTGGCATATTCGTGCCGCCGCTCGCCGGCGTGTTCCAGCGCGGAATGGAGGGTTCTCTCGAGGTTCTGGGCGAAACTGGGCATCTAGCGGTCTTTCGTGGCGGAATGCAGGGCCCCCAAGGTGGGGAAATATGAACCGGCGTGGTTAACGAAACCTATATGGGGGCAGGCGTCCGGATTGCGAACCGGGGCCCTCACCGGCCTGTCTTTCGAAACAGGGCGTCGGCCGCCTCGCGCTGGGCGGCCGCCGACAGGCGGTGTTTCTCCACCCGGGCGATCTCTGCCTCGAGCAGGGCGATCCGTTCCGCCAGCTCGTCGCGCGAATACGGCGAGAGGTCCTCGCTGGCGAGCTTGCTCGCGGCGTCGCCCCGGGGGCGCGGACGATCGTCCTCTTCCATTGCCGGCAATCTCGCAATTCGCCGCGCTTGCTGTCAATGGGGGAGCGCGTTAGGTGCGCTTGCGTGACGGCTTGGCCACAGGGGGGAATGCCAATGGCGCCGCAAGTGCCCGGCGAAATGACCGCGATCGGTTTCGACCAGCCCGGCGGACCGGACGTGCTGCGGCCCGAAACGGTCGCCGTGCCCCGGCCCGGCGAGGGGCAGGTTCTCCTCCGGGTGGCCTGGGCCGGGGTCAACCGGCCCGACGTGGCGCAGCGCCAGGGCCTCTATCCGCCGCCGCCGGGCGCCTCGCCGCTTCCCGGGCTCGAAGTCTCCGGCACGATCGCTGCGGTCGGCCCCGGGGTGCTGGAGGAATACGTCGGCGAACGCTACTGCGCGCTGGTGCCCGGGGGCGGCTATGCCGAATATTGCCTCGCCCATATCGGCCACTGCCTGCCGGTGCCCGATGCCATGCCGCTGGCGGAAGCGGCCGCCGTTCCCGAAACGCTGTTCACCGTCTGGCACAACGTTTTCGAGCGCGGCTGGGCGAGCGAGGGGGAAACGCTGCTGGTCCACGGTGGGACGAGCGGGATCGGCACGATGGCGACGATGCTGGGCAAGGCCTTCGGCCTGCGCGTGATCGTGACCTGCGGCGACGAGACGAAGTGCGCGGCCGCGCGGTCGCTGGGCGCGGACCTGGCCATCAACTACCGCGACCAGGATTTCGTCGAGGAAGTGAAGACCTTCACCGGCGGCAAGGGGGTCGAGATCGTGCTCGACATGGTCTCCGGCGACTATGTCGCGCGCAATCTCAAGTGCCTGGCCGAAGACGGCCGCCACGTCACGATCGCGATCCTCGGCGGGATGAAGGCGGAAGTGAACATGGCCGTTGTCATGAGCCGCCGCTACACCCTGACCGGATCGACCCTTCGCCCGCGTTCGGACGCGTTCAAGACGCTGCTTGCGGCGGAGATCGAGAAGAACGCCTGGCCGCTGTTCGAAGACCGCACGCTGCGGCCGGTGATGGATCGCAGCTTCCCCCTGGCGGAGGCGGCCGCCGCCCATGCGCGGATGGAGGCGGGCGAACACATCGGCAAGATCGTGCTGGAGGTGGCCGGCGGCTGACCCCGAACGGTCACGCTTTCGCCGAACCGTCATCGAACCGTGAATCGCCTGTAACATTGGCCTGCCATGGCTGCTCCCCGTAAAAATGCTTTCGCGAGACGGGGTTGCGACGATGAGCGACAGGCTCGGCAAGGGATTGCCCGCAGAACTGACCGACCTGGCGAGCGTCGCCAGTTTCCCGCCGATACGCAGCGCGATTCCCGAGCCGGACGAGGGCAAGCGGCGGCGCTATCGCACGATCTGGATCAGCGACGTCCACCTCGGCACCAAGGGCTGCAATGCCGAGATGCTGATCGATTTCCTCGACAGCACCGACAGCGAAACGATGTACCTGGTGGGCGACATCATCGACGGCTGGCGGCTGAAGAAGAAGTTCTACTGGCCGGCGGAACACAACGACGTCGTCTGGCGGATCCTCAAGCGGGCCAAGCGCGGCACGCGGATCGTCTATATCCCCGGCAACCACGACGAGATGCTGCGCCCCTTCTCGGGCATGAACTTCGGCGGGGTCGAGATTCGCCGCGCCGCGTTCCACGACACGGCCGACGGGCGGCGGCTGATGGTCCTGCACGGCGACGAATTCGACACGATCATGCTCGCGCATCGCTGGCTCGCCTTCGTCGGCGACGCGCTCTACCACGTGATGATGGCGCTGAACCGCCACGTGAACGGCGTGCGCCGGATGCTCGGCCTGCCGTACTGGTCGCTGTCGAAGATGGCCAAGCACAAGGTCAAGAACGCGGTCGAGTTCATTTCCAAGTACGAGGAAGTCGTCGCGCGCGCGGCGGGGGAGCACGGCGTGGACGGCGTCGTGTGCGGGCATATCCACACTGCCGAGATCCGCGAATTCGACGGCATCGAGTACTACAACGACGGCGACTGGGTGGAAGGCTGCAACGCGCTGGTCGAACACTTCGACGGCCGGATGGAACTGCTCCACTGGCCAGAGGAAATGGCCCGCCGGGCGCGCCAGGACGCGGCGGCGATGGACACGGCAAAGGCGGCGGCATGAACCGGATGGCCGGTTTCCCCGACGAAACGCGGAACCGGCACCCTTTTCCGCAGCGGATCGCGATCGTCACCGACGCCTGGCTGCCGCAGATGAACGGCGTCGTCCGCACGCTGACCACGACATGCGAGATCCTGCGCGCGCGCGGCCATGCGGTCGAGGTGATCTCGCCCGACCTGTTCCGCTCCGTGCCGTGCCCGACCTATCCCGACATCCGCCTCGCCATGGCCCCGCCGGGCGCGGTCGGCCGGCGGCTGGCGGCGATCGAGCCCGACGCGATCCATATCGCGACCGAGGGGCCGCTGGGCCTGGCGGCGCGGCGTCACTGCCTGGCGCGCGACATCCCGTTCACGACCGCCTACCACACGCAGTTCCCCGAATACCTGGCCCGGCGCACCGGCCTCTCCCCCGGGCTCTTCTGGCGCTATATCCGCTGGTTCCATGCGCCCGCACGGCGGGTCCTGGTGGCGACCGAGAGCATTCGCGCCGAGCTGCGCGCGCGGGGCCTGCACCGGCTCCATTCGTGGAGCCGGGGGGTCGATCTCGCCTGTTTCCACCCGCGCGCCCCGGCCCCGCCCGAATATGCGGACCTGCCCCGGCCGATCCAGCTCTACGTCGGCCGGCTCGCGGTGGAAAAGAACATCGAGGCGTTCCTGCGCGGCAGCTATCCCGGCTCGCGCGTGGTGGTCGGCGACGGGCCGGCGCTGGCCGACCTGCGCGCGCGCTTTCCCGAGGCGCACTATCTCGGCCGGCGCACCGGGGCGGAGCTGGCCGGCTGCTACGCCCACGCCGACGTGTTCGTCTTCCCCAGCCGCACCGACACGTTCGGCCTCGTGATGATAGAGGCCCTGGCCTGCGGCACGCCGGTCGCCGCCTATCCGGTGCCGGGGCCGGTCGATATCGTGACCGACAAGGTCGGCGCCCTGTCCGAAGACCTCGACCGCGCGATCGCCGGGGCGCTGTTCAGCGACCGTGCCGACTGCGCGGAGCTGGGCGCGCACTATTCCTGGGATGCCGCGACCGACCAGTTCCTGGCCGGGCTCGCCGCCTTCGATGCAGAGCCGCTCGCGGCCTGACCGCACGGCCGCGCTACCCGTAAAAGCTTGCCCTCGCCGGGTGCATCGCCTAAATCGCACCGGCAACGGCCGCTCCGCGAGGGGCGGCCCTTATATTTTCAGGACAGTTTCGCCATGCCCCAACCCACCCCGCTGATGCCGCACGCGACCGCCACCTGGCTGGTCGACAACACCTCGCTCAGCTTCTCGCAGATCGCCGATTTCTGTGGCCTGCACATTCTCGAGGTGCAGGCGATGGCCGACGATCTCGCCGGCAGCAAGTACACCGGGCGCGACCCGGTCCACTCGGGCGAGCTGACGCAGGAAGAGATCGAGCGCGGCCAGGCCGATCCCGACTACGCGCTGAAGATGCACAAGGCCCCGGTCGAGGTGACCCGGACCAAGGGCCCGCGCTATACCCCGGTGTCGAAGCGCCAGGACAAGCCCGACGGGATCGCCTGGATCCTGCGCAATCATCCCGAGATTTCGGACGCGCAGATTTCCAAGCTGATCGGCACGACGCGCAACACGATCACCGCGATTCGCGAACGCAGCCACTGGAACATCCAGAACATCCAGCCCAAGGACCCGGTCACCCTCGGCCTGTGCTCGCAGCGCGAGCTCGACGCCGTCGTCGCCAAGGCGGCCAAGAAGGCCGGGACCGAGGGCGAGGCCCCGGTTGCGGCCGATTCGGGCAGCGACCGCGAGAAGCTGATTGCCGAGCTGCGCGCCGAGCGCGAAGCGAACGAGAAAGCCGCCGCCGAAGCGGCGCAGGAGGCCGAAGCGGCCGCCTGGCTCGAGGCGAAGCGTGCGTCGGAGAACGAGGGCGACGGCCCCGCCTGACGCGGCCTCCGCAGCCCGGCCTGCCGAAGCGGGCGCGCGCTGCGTGCCCGCCGGTTGGGCGCCGGCAGAATCAGAAAATCCTTGCCCTCGCGCGCCGGTTGACGCATCCATGCTGACATGGATGTCAATAGGGCGCAGTACCAGCATGCCGCCGCGTGGGATACGCCGTTCGATCCGGTGACCCTGCCGCACCTGTTCGCGCGCACGGCCGACCGGTGCCCCGACGCGCCGCTGGTGGATTTCCTCGGCCGGGTCTCGTCCTACCGCGAGCTTCATGAAGAGGCGCGCCGTTTCGCCGCCGGCCTGCAGGCCATGGGCATCGAGCGCGGCGACCGGATCGGCCTGTTCCTTCCCAATGTCCCGATCTACGTCTCGGCCTATTACGGCGCGATGATGGCGGGCGCGGTCGTGGTCAATTTCTCGCCCCTCTACACGGTCGACGAACTCGCCCAGCAGGTGGAGGATTCGGGCGCGCGCATGCTGGTGACGATCGATGCCGCCAGCCTGCTGCCGACGGCGCTGGAGGTGCTCGACGCATCGCCGCTGCAAGGGCTCGTGGTCGGCCGTCTGGGCGACATGCTGACCTGGCCCAAGCGGATCGCGCTCAAGCTGCTCGGGCGCGGCCGGATCGCCGCGATCCCGCGCCGCGGCGACGTGCACCAATGGGGCGATGTCACCCGCCCGCGCGCGCCTGCCGCGGTGGCGCTCTCGCCGGCGGATCTCGCGCTGCTGCAGTACACGGGGGGGACCACGGGGCGGCCGAAGGGCGCCATGCTGACCCATGCCAACCTGGCGATCAACGCGCTCCAGGTCGATGCGATCGACCCGTTCGGCGATGAAGAGGCCGACGTGATCATGGGCGCGCTGCCGCTGTTCCACGTCTTCGCCAATACCTGCGTCCTCAACCGCACGGTGGCCAAGGGCGGGTGCATCGCGATGGTGCCCCGGTTCGAGGCCAAGCAGGTGCTGGCGACGCTGGCGCGAACGCGGGCGACCGCCTTCCCGGGCGTGCCGACGATGTTCCAGGCGCTGCTCGACCATCCCGATATTGCCCGCACCGATTTCTCCGCGCTCAAGGTGGCGATCTCGGGCGGGGCGCCGCTGCCCGCGCCGGTGCGCGAGAAGTTCGAGGACGCGACCGGTTCCCGCCTCGTCGAAGGCTATGGTCTGACCGAGAGCGCGGGGGTGGTCTCGACCAACCCCTATACCGGGCTGCGCAAGCCGGGGACGATCGGCCAGGTCATCCCGCAGACGCGTGTGATCCTGCTCGACAAGGAAGACCCGGCCCGGCGCGCACCCGCGGGGGAGCCGGGCGAACTGGCGATTGCCGGGCCGCAGGTCATGCAGGGATACTGGAACCGGCCCGATGCGGCCGCGGCCTCGTTTGCGGAGATCGACGGGGAACGCTGGCTGCGGACGGGCGACGTGGCGACGATCGACGACGAGGGGTTCATCGCCATCGTGGACCGGATCAAGGACATGATCGCGGTCGGCGGGTTCAAGGTCTTCCCCAGCCAGGTCGAGGCGATCCTGCTCGAACACCCGGCGGTGAAGGAAGCGCTCGTGATCGGGGTGCCCGACGATTACCTCGGCGAAACGCCCCGCGCCTACGTGACCCTGCAGGATGGGGCGGACGAAAGCGCGGAGGCGCTGCGCACCTGGCTCAACGCCCGGGTGGGCAAGCACGAGCGCGCCTCCGCCGTGGTCGTGCGCGACGACCTGCCGCGCACGATGATCGGGAAGCTCGACCGCAAGGCGCTGCGCATCGAGGTCATGGCCCAGGCGGACTGAGCGCCGGCCGCCATCGCGGCGGCACGCCCCAGAAACGAAGCTGCGGGACGAGGGCGCCTTTGCCGCGCGCTTACTGGGCGAGGGTGAGCTTGGGCTCGCCGTCCTGCGCCGCGCCCGGGCCGGCATCGGCGGCGGCCTGTTCAGGCAGGCGGTGGGCGAAACGCCCTTCGACTTGCGCGCCCTGCTCGATCGTCAGCGCATCGTAATGGACGTCGCCCTCGATCCGGGCGGACTTGAGCACGACCAGCTGGCGCGCGGTGATCGAGCCGGAAACCTGGCCGGCCAGGCGCGCGGTCTCCGCGCTCACCGCGCCTTCGATCACGCTCGATTCGCCCTGGACCAGCGAATCGCAGGCGACATCGCCTTCGATCCGGCCATCGACGTGCAGCTCGGTCGATGCCGAAACGTCGCCCTTGATCGTCACGTCGGCGCCGATCACCGAGAAAGTCGAACCCGAGGGAGGCGATTGCCTAGCCATGGTCGTGGCCCCCGTCGGGGAGGGTTCGGACTTCTTTGAGAACATTGGGGGCATTCTCCAGGAAAGGCCGCGGATTGACCGCGCGCCCGTTGATGCGGACTTCGAAATGCAGGTGCGGCCCGGTCGAACGGCCGGTGCTGCCGATCGCGCCGATCACGTGCCCTGCCTCGACCTCCTGGCCCACCCGGGCGGAGAAGCGCGACATGTGGGCATAGCGCGTGGTCAAGCCGTTCCCGTGGGTGATCTCGACCACTTTGCCATAGCCGGACTTGCGCCCGACGAAGGTGACCCGCCCGTCGGCCGCGGCGTAGATCGGCGCGCCCATCGGGCCGCGGAAGTCGAGGCCCTTGTGCATCGCGCTGCGGCCGGTGAACGGGTCGCGGCGATAGCCGAAGCCCGAAGAGATGTACTTGATGCTGGCCGGCTGGAACTGCGGAATGCGGTCCAGCCCCTGCTCCAGCGCGGCCATTCGCGCCAGGCTGAGGCCCAGGCGCTCGAACCGCGGATCGGGCGTGGCGAGAAGCTCGAGCGGACCACCCATCGCCTCGGTGCTGGCCGAACGCAGTATGGCGGACGGGTCGAGGCCCAGCTTGCGCATGGCGGCGACCGCGCGCTGCGCCCGGGCATCGGCGAAGCGGGTCATCTTCTCGACCAGCGCGAGCTGGCGGGCCTCGATCTCGGCCAGGGGGCGGGCCTGGGGGAAGACCGCGCTGACCTTGGAAACGGTCTCGGCCGCCTCGCCGCTCGAATCCGAAACGGTCGATGCGCCGGCCACGTCGTCGGGCAGCATCTCGGCCATTTCCTCGAGCACGGCCTGGCGCTGCTGAAGCTCGCGCGCGACCGCGTCGAGATCGTCGCCATAGGCGCGGAACCGCTCTTCGGACGTGGCGACCTTGGCCTCGCGCTCGAGCAGCGAGAGCCGGTCGGCCTCGGCCCGGTACTGGGTCCAGCCCATGATCGCCATGCTCAGCAACCAGGCGAGCAGCGCGACGGTGGCAATGCCGGCCGCGGCGATCTGCACGCGCGAGGAAATCTTGATGAAACGCACCTGCCCCTGCGATCGCATGAAGAACTCGCGATCCGGAAACCAGGTCCGCAGGCGTTCTGACCAGTCGCCAACGGTAGATTTGAACACTCGAAACGACCCCGCTCTTGCCGTCCTTTTTATCCGTGGAAGGGCGGCTAACATGCGAATCGGCGGGGGTCGAATCGGGCGCGCGTCAAAGGGGGCGAATCGAATGGCTGGCGGGGTGAAGCGTTGCCGTCTTACGAAATAACCGGCGAATCGCCGGAACGAATCGCCGGGCCCGGCGTTTTGCGCGGCCTTTGCCCGGGGCGCCTGACAGTGCGCGCCGACGGTGCTAGGCGGCGGACATGGTACCTTCTGCCCCGACCGCGCCTGACCTGGCCGCTTCTGCCCCTACCGCGCCGGCAGGGGCCCGGCCCTGACTTTCGCGCGCCGGATCGGGCTGCTCGGCGGCAGTTTCAACCCCGCGCACGGCGGGCACAGGCGCATCTCGCTGTTCGCCCGCGAGGCGCTGGGTCTCGACGAGATCTGGTGGCTGGTTTCGCCGGGTAACCCGCTCAAACCCCGCGCCGGCATGGCGCCGCTGGCGGCGCGCGTGAAATCCGCCCTGCGCCAGGCGCGCGGCGCGCCGATCCGGGTGACCGCGATCGAGCGTGAACTGGGCACCCGCTACACCGCAGACACGCTGCGCGCGCTGGCCGCGCGTTACCCGCGGCATCGCTTCGCCTGGCTGATGGGCTCGGACAACCTCGCCCAGTTCCACCAGTGGAGGGACTGGCGCGACATAGCGCGCGCCTTGCCGATTGCGGTGATCGCGCGGCCGGGTTATGATGGCGCCGCCTTCGCAAGCCCCGCGATGGCATGGCTGCGGCGCCATCGTGTCGATGCCGCAGCATTCAGGAACGGGGGCGAATGGAGTGCGCCGAGCCTGGTGATATTGCGTTTCGATCCGGATCCCCGATCGGCCACGGCCATTCGCCGTGACGATCCCGACTGGGCCGATCGCTATTCGCAGGTTCCGCCGCGCGACCAGCTTACATTTCGGCCGATACGTCCTATCTCCGGCGGGAACATGTCCAGCAGGACCGCATCCCATCCGGCCCATCGGGAGCACGTGCAGGCGCCATGACGCGCTCGCCCGCCTCGGCCACCCCGTCCGCAACCAGCAGGAGCGCAACGACCGCCTATGACCCAGGCGCATACATCCGTGTCACAGCAGGATTCGCCCGACCGCGATTCGCGAGGGCGAGCCGCGATCGAGGCCGAGCCCGGCTCGCTTCACGCCATGGTTCTCGACCAGCTCGAGGACGACCAGGCGCTCGACCTCGTCTCGATCCCCCTCCAGGGCAAGTCGAGCATTGCCGACCACATGATCATCGCGTCGGGCCGCTCGACCCGCCAGGTCGCCTCGATGGCGCAGAAACTGGCCGAGCGGATCAAGCAGGCCGGCCACGGGCCGGTGCGCCTCGAAGGCCTGCCCCAGGCCGATTGGGTGCTGATCGATGCCGGCGACGTCGTCGTCCATCTGTTCCGCCCCGAGGTACGCAGTTTCTATAACCTCGAACGGATGTGGGCTTTCGGCGACGCCCCGCCGGTCGCCGCCGGCAACGCCTGAACGAGATCGCTCGCCGTCCCGCCGGCGGCCCCTGCGCGAGGGAGGGCCTGACATGCTGCTGCACGTGGTCGCGCGGGGCAAGATCGGCCGCTCGCCCGAAGCGGAACTGGTCGCCCGCTATCGCAAGCGGCTGACCTGGCCCTGCACGGTGACCGAGCTGCCCGAGACCGGCGGCAGGATCCCCCCGGCCCAGGCGCCGAGCCGCACCGTCCTGCTCGACGAGCGGGGCCGGCAGATGTCGTCGGAAGATTTCGCCGCCTTGCTGGGGCGCTGGCGCGACGACGGCATGCGCGAGGCGCGCTTCGTCCTCGGCGCCGCCGACGGGCACGATGCACAGGCGCGCGAGGAGGCCGATCTCCTGCTTGCCTTCGGCAAGGCGACCTGGCCCCACCTGATGGCCCGCGCCATGCTGCTCGAACAGCTCTATCGCGCCACCGCGATCCTTGCCGGCCATCCCTATCATCGGGCAGGATAGGCCGATGTGGCGCTTTGCGACCATCGCGGCCTCCGTGGCCGCGCTTGCCCTCGTCGCCGCGCTCGGCGGGCTCGCCGTCGCGCAGCGGCCCGAAGTGCTCGCCGCCGGTCCGGAGGAAGCGCGCGCCGCGCTCCAGCGGGCCCAGCGCGAGGCGCGCGAGGCGCAGCGGCGCGGCGAACGGCTGGAAGCGGAAGCGCGCGCCGCCAGCGAGGCGGCCGAGAAGACCGCGCGCGAAGGTGCGGCCCTCGCCGCCCGGATCCAGGAGGCGGAGGCCGGCATTGCCGCGGCCGAGGCGCGAATCTCGCTGATCGACGCCGAGCGCAGCCGCCTTGCCGCCCGCCTGGCGCAGCGGCGCGAGCCCCTGCTGCGGCTGACCGCGGCCTTGCAGAAATTCGCCCGCCGGCCGCTCGCCCTCTCGGCGCTGCGCCCGGGTTCGCTGCGCGAGACGGTCTACCTGCGGGCCATGCTGGAAACGACGATCCCCGAAGTACGCGCGCGCACCGCCGCCCTGCGCGAAGAGATCGCGCGCGGGCGCCGGCTCGAGGCGGAAGCGCGCCAGGCCCTGTCCAGCCTGCGCGCGAGCGAACGATCGCTGGCCGAGCGGCGCAAGCGGCTGGCGGCGATCGAGAGCCGCCAGCGGCTCGAATCGCGCCGCGCGAGCGGGGTCGCTGCGCGCGAATCGGAACGCGCGCTCGCCCTGGCGGAGCAGGCCCGCGATCTCGACGCACTGGTCGAACGGCTCGATTCGGCCAGCGCGCTGCGCCGCGAGCTGGCCGCCCTGCCGGGCCCGATCATCCGCCCCCCGCGGCCGGAGGATTCGCAAGTCGCCTTCGACGGCGGCCAGGCCGCCGGGCAGCAACAGGCGGGGCCGCCGCCGGGCAGTTTCCAGCTGCCGGTCGTCGGCCGCACGGTCACCGGGTTCGGCGCGGTCTCGCCCGGGGGCGTGGTCAGCAGCGGGGTCGCGATCGCGCCCCGGCCCGGGGCCCAGGTGGTTTCGCCCGGGCGGGGCCGGGTCGCCTTCGCCGGGGCATATCGCGGCTACGACCGGATCGTGATCATCGAGCACGACGGGACATGGACCAGCCTCGTCACCGGCCTTGCGCGCACCGACGTGGCGGTCGGCGAAGAGATCCTGCCCGGTGCGCCGCTCGGCGTCGCCGGGGGCGAAGCGCCGGTGGTCACGCTGGAACTGCGGCGCGAGGGCACCCCGGTGAACCCGCTCGACCACATCGGCTGACGCCCCGTGGCCATCCGCCTTGCGGCGGGCGCCTGTGCAATCCTCATCTGGCATTCAGCCGGCCCGCGCGATAAAAGCGCCTTCGCTAAGGAGATCCGATGCCGATGACATTCGCCGCTCTCGCCCGGTCGGCCGCGCTGGTCACCGCGGTGGCGCTGATCCCCGCGACGACCGCCGGCGTCGCCCAGGTGGACGGGCGCGCCGGGTCCGAGTTCGCGCGCCTTTTCGCGACGTACGAACGGATCAAGGCCAGCTACGTCGACCCAGTCGATGACGAGAAGCTGATCCGCGGCGCGATCGACGGAATGCTGGCGAGCCTCGATCCGCATTCGGCCTATCTCGACGGGTCCGATCTCCAGCGGCTCGAAACGATGATCGACGGCAATTACTCCGGCCTCGGCCTCTCGGTGCAGATGGACGATGGCGCGGTGAAGATCATCTCGCCCTTCCGCGGCAGCCCGGCGATGGAAGCGGGCCTCAAGGCCGGCGATTACATCACCCATCTCGATGGCGACCTGATCTACGGCGGCGACCTGGACGAGGCAGTCAGCCGCATGCGCGGCCCACCCGGCACCTCGATCCGCCTCACCGTCTTCCGCCCGGTCCGCGACGAACCGTTCGACGTGACCGTGACGCGCGGCGTGATCGAGCTGGAGCCGGTGACGCACGAACTCGCCGAAGGCGATATCGGCGTGATCTTCGTCAACGAATTCTCGCGCGATGTCGGGGCCGACGTCTTTTCCGCGTGGGAGGCGCTGAAGCGCGAGGCCGGCGGACGGGTCAACGGCCTCGTGCTCGACCTGCGTTCCAACCCCGGGGGGTCGCTGGACGAGGCCGTCGCGCTGTCGGACCTGTTCCTCGACAAGGGGCGGATCGTCTCGCAGCGCGGGCGCGCGCGGGGGGAAACCTATATCTACGATGCCGAAACGGTCTATCGCGGGGAAATCGCGAAAGACGTGCCGATGATCGTGCTGATCGATGCCGGCTCGGCCTCTGCCAGCGAGATCGTCGCAGGGGCGCTGCAGGATCATCGCCGGGCGCTGATCATGGGCGATCGCAGCTTCGGCAAGGGCAGCGTGCAGACCCTGCTGCCGCTGGGGCGCGACGCCGCGCTGAAGCTCACGACGGCGCGTTATTACACGCCGGCCGACCACTCGGTGCAGGAAGGCGGGATCGAGCCGGACATCGCGGTGCCGCAGCTGTCCGACCCGGACCTTGCCAAGCGCGCGCGTTTCATCATGCGCGAATCCGACTTGCGCGGCCATCTCGTCAACGAGGCCGCGCTGAAGGACGAGGAGCTTGAACGCGACCGGCGCGAAGACCCGCGCTTCACCCTGACCGCCGCCGAGCTGGAGGAGCGCGGGATCGACGATTACCAGCTGCACTACGCGCTGCAGACGCTGCGGCGTACGGCCCCCGGGGCCCTGGCGCGGCGCAAGTGACGGGGGACGACCGATGATGCTCGCCACCCCCCACGGCCGCCTGGCGCAGCGCCTCGCGCTCGGCGTGCCGGCGATCATGCTCGCCGGGGCCTATATCGCGCAATACGTCTTCGGCCTGTTCCCGTGCGAGATGTGCTGGTGGCAGCGCTGGCCCCACTTCGCCGCTTTCGCACTGGCGCTCCTGTCCACGTTCGCGCCGCCGCGCCGGGCCTGGATCGCCCTGGCCGCGGTCGCGATCCTCGTTTCCGGGGCGATCGGCGCGTTTCACGCGGGCGTCGAATATGGCTGGTGGGAAGGGATCACCGGCTGCGCCGTGACCACGCAGGGGGGCGACGATCCGCTCGAAGCGATCATGAACGCTCCGGTGGTTCGTTGCGACAGTGCCCCGTGGGACCTGTTCTCAATCTCG
Source organism: Pelagerythrobacter marinus (assembly GCF_034375205.1). Classification (NCBI taxonomy): domain Bacteria; kingdom Pseudomonadati; phylum Pseudomonadota; class Alphaproteobacteria; order Sphingomonadales; family Erythrobacteraceae; genus Pelagerythrobacter; species Pelagerythrobacter marinus. Next base: position 3,153,314 of record NZ_CP139719.1, read on the forward strand.
CTCGCGGGCTGGAACTCCCTCCTCTCGTTCGCCGGCGGGCTGGCGATCCTGGGCCTGCTGGCGCGGGAGCGGCGGGCATGATGCGCGAACGCGATATCGCGCGGATGATCCGGGTCGACCAGGCGGGCGAATTCGGGGCCACGCGCATCTACCAGGGCCAGCTCGACGTCATGGGCGACCGCGGGCCCCATGCGGCCGAGATCGCCGAAATGGCCGAGCAGGAAAAAGGCCACCGGGCGCGCTTCGACGCGCTGATGGCGCGGCGCGGGGTGCGCCCCACCGCGTTGCAGCCGTTCTGGTCGGCGGCCGGCTACGCGCTCGGCGCCGGGACCGCGCTGATCGGGCCGGAAGCCGCGATGGCCTGCACCGCTGCAGTCGAGGAGGAGATCGACCGCCACTATTCGCAGCAGCTCGACGAACTGGCCGAACGGGGCGACGATCCCGAACTGTCCGCCATGATCGAGGAGTTCCGCGAGGACGAGCGCCAGCACCGCGAGGCGGCTCTCGCGGCCGGGGCGGAACGGGCGCCGGCCTATCCCCTGCTTTCCGGTGCGATCCGCCTTGGCTGCCGGCTTGCGATCAAGCTCGCCGAGCGGGTCTGAAGGGGGCTGGCGCGGCTTGCCGGGAACCCCTTCAGGGGCCGCGACACTTCATATAGAGTTCACGCCGAAACCGCGACAACCGGCGCGCAGCCGCCGAAAACGATGGGAAACGCCATGAAATCGCTCTTCGCCGCAACGGCCCTCGCCGGGATCGCCCTGCTGACCGCGCCGGCTTCGGCCCAGGAAACGGGGGAAGCCCTGACCGACGATGTCCGCATGTCGATCGTCTATGGCGAAGACGCCGCGCCGGCGTGCGGGGAGGAAGAGATCTGCGTCGTCGCCCGGCTTCCCGAATCGGAACGCTACCGCATTCCCGAGACGCTGCGCTTCAGCGACGACCCGGAAAACGTCGCCTGGACCCGCCGGGTCGAGACGCTGGAGATGATCGGCGATTTCGGCACGCTGTCGTGCTCGACCGCCGGCGCCGGCGGCTTCACCGGCTGCACCCAGCAGCTGATCGAACAGGCCTATGGCGAACGGGCGACTTCGGCCAACGTGCGCTTCAGCGAATTGATCGCCGCGGCCCGGGCCGAGCGGCTCTCCACGATCGACGAAGCCGCCGCGGCCGAGCAGGAGCGGGTCGAGCAGATCGAGCGCGAATACATGGAACGGCTCGAGCGCGAGCGCGATGCCGACCTGCCGGGCGAGGAGAACCCCGCGATCCTGCCGAGCGAGACGGCCGAGCCGATCATGGAGACCCCCCAGGCACAGGAAACCACGCCGCCGCCCGAAGGCTGAGGCGTCGTTAACCCTCTTGCGCTATGGGCGGGCGCATGACCTCGCCGCGCAAGATCCTCTCGGTATTCGGGACCCGGCCCGAAGCCATCAAGCTCTTTCCCCTCGTCCACGCGCTGGAGGCGGATTCGCGCTTCGAATCGCGCGTCTGCGTGTCGGCGCAGCACCGCGGGATGCTCGACCAGGTCCTCTCGATCGCCGGGGTGGAGCCGCACCACGATCTCGACCTGATGGAGCCCGACCAGTCGCTCGACGCGCTGACCGCGCGCCTGCTGACCGGGCTGGGTCAGGTGATCGATAGCGAACAGCCGGACGTGGTCGTGGTCCAGGGCGACACCGCCACGGCGATGGCCGGTGCGCTCGCGGCCTATTACCGCAAGGTGCCCGTCGCCCATGTCGAGGCGGGCCTGCGCAGCGGCGATATCCACCACCCCTGGCCGGAAGAGGTCAATCGCAAGATCATCGGCACGATGGCCGCGCTGCACTTCGCGCCGACGGACACGGCCGCTGCGGCCCTGCGGCGCGAGAACATCGACCCGGCGGCGATCCACGTCACCGGCAACACGGTGATCGACGCCCTCCACTGGATCACCGGGCAGATCGGTCGGCAGCCCGAGCTTGCGGCCGATCTCGCCCCGCTGGAAGGCCGCTTTGCCGGTCGGCGCATCATCGGCGTGACGACCCACCGGCGGGAGAACTTCGGCCAGGGCATGGAATCGATCGCGGATGCGGTGCGCACCCTGGCGGAGCGGCCCGACGTGGCGGTTGTCTTTCCCGTCCACCTGAACCCGAACGTGCGCGCGGTGATGAACGATCGGCTTGCCGGGCTCGACAACGTCGCGCTGATCGAACCGCTCGACTACCCCCACTTCGCGCGGCTTCTCGATATCGCGCACCTGATGCTGACCGACAGCGGCGGCGTGCAGGAGGAAGCGCCCGCGCTGGGCAAGCCCGTGCTCGTCATGCGCGAGACGACCGAGCGCCCCGAGGGGGTGGAGGCGGGGACGGCGCGCCTCGTCGGCACCGATTCCGCGCGCATCGTGGCAGAGACCGCCTGCCTGCTCGACGACGCGGCGGCCTACGACCGGATGGCCCGGGCGCACAACCCGTTCGGCGACGGCCGGGCCAGCGGGCGCATTCTGGAGCTTCTCGCTGCCTGAAACGGGCGAACGTCATCGTTACCGGTATGTTTACCGGCGCCGCCTAGAGCCATGCCGTGAACGCGGACACGAGCGGAGCGACAATGCGCGGCGAGAACAAACCACAGGTATGCGTTATCGGCCTGGGCTACATCGGCCTGCCCACGGCGGCGATCATTGCCCGCGCGGGCTGCCCGGTGGCCGGGGTCGACCTGTCGCAGGACGTGGTGGACACGATCAACCGCGGCGAGATCCATATCGAGGAAGTCGATCTCGACGGGCTCGTGCGGGGCGTCGTCCAGCGCGGCCTGTTGTCGGCTTCGACCCAGATCGGCCCGGCCGACGTGTTCGTGATCGCCGTGCCGACCCCGTTCGAGAAGGACGGGAACCATACGCCCGACACGTCCTATGTCATGGCCGCCGCGACCGAGGTCGCCGGCGTGCTGAAGAAGGGCGACACGGTCATCCTCGAATCGACTTCGCCGGTCGGCACGACGGAGGCGATGCGCGACCTGATCGCCGGCCTGCGCCCCGACCTGCGGCTTCCCGGCCGGACCGACGAGACGCCCGATGTCGCGATCGCCTATTGTCCGGAACGGGTCCTGCCGGGCCGCATCCTCGAGGAACTCGCCAACAACGACCGTTCGATCGGGGGCATCACGCCGCGTTGCGCGCGCAAGGCGCTCGCCTTCTACAAGCGTTTCGTGCGGGCGAGCTGCGTCACGACCGACGCCCGCAGCGCGGAAATGTGCAAGCTGGTCGAAAACGCCTTCCGCGACGTCAATATCGCCTTCGCCAACGAACTGTCGATGATCGCCGATCACATGGGGCTCGACGTGTGGGAGGTGATCCGGCTCGCCAATCGTCATCCCCGCGTCAACGTTCTCCAGCCGGGCCCGGGCGTCGGCGGGCACTGCATCGCGGTCGATCCCTGGTTCATCGTCCATGGCGCGCCCGACCAGGCGCGCATGATCCGCTCCGCGCGCGAGATCAACGATGCCAAGATGCATCACGTCGTCGAACGGGCGGAGCAGCTGATCGAGGCAAACCCCGGCGTGCCGGTCGCCTGTCTCGGCCTCGCGTTCAAGGCGAATATCGACGACTTTCGCGAAAGCCCGGCCCGCTTCGTCGCCGCACGCCTGGCGCGAAAGTTCGGGGACCGGATGCACGTGGTGGAACCTTACGCCAGCGAACTGCCGATCGAGTTCGAGGGGACGGGTGCGACGCTGATCGACCTCGACACCGCGCTCGAAACCTGCGGCGTTCTCGTCGTTTTGGTCGACCACGACATTTTCCGCGTCGTCCCCCCGGAAGAGCGCGGCCGTGCCGTCATCTACGACACCCGCGGCATCTGGCCGGACGTCGCGCCGGTCGCGCCCCGCCGACCAGGCCTGCGCCTCGCGGGCTAGCTAGACGCCGTAATACTCGCGGTACCAGGCGACGAATCGGCGGATGCCTTCCTTCACGTCGGTTTGCGGACGATAGCCGGTCAGCTCCTGCAGCAGCGTCGCATCGGCCCAGGTCGCGGGCACGTCGCCCTTCTGCATCGGCATGAAGTTCTTGACCGCTTCGCGTCCGCACTCGGCCTCAATCGCCTCGACGAAGTCCATCAGGCGGACCTTGTCGCTGTTGCCGATGTTGACCACCCGGAACGGCGCGGCGGGAGACAGGCTGTCGTGTGCGCCAATCTCTTCCGGTGCCTGCGGACGGACCGGCGCCGCGTCGATCAGCAGGCGGATGCCGCGCACCAGATCGGTGACGTAGGTGAAGTCCCGGTACATCTCGCCGTCGTTGTAGATGTCGATCGGCGTGCCTTCGAGAATGCCGCGCGTGAACTTGAACAGCGCCATGTCGGGCCGGCCCCAGGGGCCATAGACGGTGAAGAAGCGGAACATCGTGGTCGGCAGGTTCCACAAGTGCGCGTAGCTGTGACCCATCGCCTCGTTGGCCTTCTTGGTCGCGGCATAGAGCGTCAGCGGGGTGTCGCACTTCTCCCGCTCGTGAAACGGCATTTCCTCGTTGGCGCCGTAGACCGAGCTGGTCGAGGCCATCAGCAGATGGTCGACATCGAGTTCGCGCGCGCACTCCATCACGTTGAAGGTGCCGACCATGTTCGCCTCGACATAGGCGCGCGGGTTCTCGAGGCTGTAGCGCACGCCGGCCTGGGCCGCGAGATGGACGATGACATCCGGCCGCTCCGCCATGGCAAGATCGCGGAGCGTGTCGAAATCCTCCAGCATGCCGACGGTGGCGCTGAAATGCTGGTTCTGCATCAGCATCTGGTGGCGCCGCTGCTTCAGGCGCACGTCGTAATAGTCGGTCAACCCGTCGTAGCCGACGACCGCGAACCCCTCGTCCAGCAGCAGCTGCGACAGGTGGTAACCGATGAAGCCGGCACTGCCGGTGACAAGCACTTTGCGCATGGTGTCTGCTTCTGCCTCGCCGACTGCTACGGCTTCATGACGTTATTGATCGGCATCTTGCCCGCCGGCGCCGAAGGTCACGGTTATCGGTGAAATGGTGCCATGCAGTCGCGGTTCGTCCGACCAGGCTCGGCCCGACAGCACAACCGCGATGAACGGGCATCGCTCCGGGATGGCAGTATCGAGAGCGATTTGCCGCTCTCTGAAGTTTTCCTGTGCCAGGACTTCTCCCGTTGCGGCGCATGATACCGACACCGAAAGACGCCGGGCCTGGGCCGCGGGCTCGAGCTGGTGGTTGGCGCGCAACCGTATCGATGAGCCTTGGGCACGGAAGATCCTCGTCACGAACGGCCCGCCCTTGCCTCGGGCGATGAGCAGGTCCAGCTGTTCGCTTTCCGGATCGCGCTGGGCCCGAAAACCGGGTTCGTCGACGAAGCGCCAGTCGAAGGGCGGAATGGTGCTGGCCTGCCACCCGGGACGCTCGCCCTGTTTCTGCGCGAGGCGGCGGTGGAGATCATGGGCGAGGTCCAGCTGGCCGGACCGCGCGAACGCCGAAATCAGCGCCTGGTCCACATGCGCTTCGATGGATCCGTCCGGCAACCGATGACGAATGCGGCTGAGGTTCTCGAGGCCCTCCTCGTTTCGGGACGCGGCAACCAGGAAGGCGTCGCCCCATTTCGGATCCGCGGCGAGGATCTCGACGAACGGGTCGATCGATCGAGGATCGGGAAGGGCCTGGCTAAGCGCGGCGAAGAACCTCTCGCGCTGATTTTCCCTGACCAGAAGAAGCTGGTTCAGCACTCTGATCGAGCGATCAAGATCATCATGGCCCAGGTGGTGATCGAGCAACAGGCCCTGCAACAGCGTATCGCGCCGGCTGACCTGGGCCGCAAGCTCCCAGAACGCGTCCGCCTGCTCGTCCGGCAGGCTCGCACCGATGACGGCAAGCGCCTCCGGCGTCAGCGGCTGGCGGCGATAGGCGTCGCGAGCCAGCTCGACGATCCAGGGCTCGGGCGGCGCCACCGTTTCTCCCGCGGCGAGCTGTCCCTGGTAGGCGCCCTTGGCGAGGTGGGCCTTGGCCGAGCCGTCCCAGGGGGCCGCCGCGGCAGCTTCCTTGGGGCGGGTGCTCTCGCCCACGATCGCCAGCGTCTGCGCGCCGGCGCCAATGGCCAGGACCGGGAAAACCAGCCCGGCGAGAACGATGCGCCAGGCGCGGGGCGTGTCAGCCGGTCGCGGCATGGGCGTCGCGGTCCGTGTCGCCATAGCCATAACCATAGCCGTAGCCATAGCCGTAGCCATAGGCGGAGTTGCGCTCGTCGAGCTTGGTTATGATCGCGCCGTAGATCTTCGCGTTGGCCGAGCGCAGACGGCGCATCGCGGTCTCGATCGCGCGGATCTTCACGTCGTTCGATTCGATCACGTAGACCGCGCCTTCGACCGCGGTGGAGATTTCCAGCGCGTCGGCCAGCCCCAGGACCGGCGGTCCGTCGACGAGGATGAAGTCGTAGGATTCCTCGAGCGAACGGATCAGGCGGGCGAGCGCATCGCTGGCCAGGAGGTCGGCCGGGTTGGGCGGGGTCGCGCCGCTCGGGATCAGGTCGAAGCCGTGCTCTTCGATCGGGATCATGTGCGACAGGGGGTCTCCCTGCCCGGCGAGCAGGCTGCTCAGGCCCGTGTCGGCGCGCGCCTGCTTGCCGAGGAAGTCCGACAGCGCGGTGTTCCGCAGGTCGGCGTCGATCAGCAGCGTGCGCTTGCCCAGCTGGGCGAAGCTGCGGCAGATCGCGACCGAGGTCAGCGACTTGCCCTCGTTGGGCCGCGTGCTGGTCAGCATCAGCGACTTGGGTGCGCCGCGCGGGGTCAGGAACGAGATGTTCGAGCGAACCGCGACATAGGCCTCGGACAGCTCCGAACTGCGCCGGTTCAGTTCCTCGAGAATATCGTCCTCGTTGACCCGCGGAATCAGGCCGAGCGCCGGGATGCCCAGCAGGCGCTGGACATCGTTGGGATCGCGCAGCGTCTGGTCCATCGTCTCGCGCAGGAAGACGAACGCCGCCGCGACCACGCCCGCGGCGAGCAGGCTGAGCGCGAGATTGAGCAGCAGCGAGGGGCGATAGGGTTCTTCCGCCGGCACTGCCGGCTGGACCACCGTCATGTTGTTCTTGCCCGCGCCTGCGGCTTCGAGTTCCTTCGACCGCTGCAGCAGCGCGTCGTAAAGCTGGCGGTTGGTCTCGACCTCGCGCTTGAGGATGCCGTACTGGATCCCGCCGCCCTGCTGCGAGAGAAACCGCTGCTGGATTTGCTGGACCTGGGCCTCGAGCGCGGCTTCCTCGCCGCGTGCCTGGCGATAGGCGGCTTCGAGGGCCGAAATGTCGCGTCCGCGCGAAGCCGCGATCGCTTCGCGCATGGCCTCGACTTCCGAACGGGCTGCCTGGACTTCGGGATAATCGGGGCCGAAGTTCGCCTGCAGGCTCGCCAGCTTCGCCTCGGCCGTGGCAAGCGCGGTCAACAGCTGGCTCGACGCATTGCGTGTTTCCGGCGCTGTCGAACGGGCCCGCAGGGCGCTTTCCGCCGCGATCCTCTTGGCCGTCGCCTGGGCCAGAGCCTCGTTCAGCGTCGTCAGGCTGTCGCCGATCAGCGAACGCGCCGTGCTGCTGCTGCTGTCGTCGCTGGCCGAGCTGGCATCGACGATCACGATCTGGTTGGCATTGGCGTAATCGACCAGTTCCTTTTCCGACTGGGCCAGCCGTTCACGCAGCTCGGCGATCTGTTCGCGCAGATAGCGCCGGGCATCGATATTGGCGCCGAAGCGCTTCTCGTAATTGGCGGCAAGGAACTGTTCGGCCCACAGGTTCGCGATGTCGGACGACAGGGTGCGGCTGGGGCTGGAGAACCGGACATTGACCAGGTTCGACATGCGGACCGGGTCTATGCTGACATTGTCGAGAAGGATCTTGACGGCTTCGCGCCGCTCCAGCGGCACTTCCGGGTCGTCGGCAAATGCATTGCGGAACTCCGTCGAGGCAGTGAGATTGCCGGCATCCACAACCGCCTCGGCCAGGAAGCGGGAGCCGAGCAGTTCATACTGCGTCTGGAAATACTGCTCGTCGGCCTGGAGCTCCTCGATCTCCGACTCTTCGATGTTGGTCACGTTCGAGGTCACCCGGCTGATCTCGATTACCGCCGTGCTCTGGTAGAGTGGCGTCGACAGCAAGGTGACGAGCAGGCCCAGCACGATGCCGGCGCCCAGGATCGCGGCAATCCAGACGCGCGAGTTGATCGCCTGGCGCCAATAGCGCTCAAACGCGAGGATGCCGCTGCTCTCGCCGGTGTCCCCCGCCGGATCCGGCTGGGCGGAATATATGACTGCTTCTGCCATTATGCTTTTCTCGGATCGTTAGTTGCCGATGCGATCGACCAGGATCGCCGATGTCGACAGCAGGGGGACGAGTTGAAGGATGGTCTGGAGGCGACGACGCCCGGGTGAATCGCCCACGGTTATGATGTCGTCGGCATAGATCTGCGGATCGGGGTAGTTCCCGCGCTGGATCGCCTCGATGTTGTACACCCCGATATACGTGACATCTCCGACCGAGCGCAGCACGAGTACATCGTCCGACTTCGCGAATTCGGACAGTCCGCCGGCGGTGTTCACCGCCCGAAGGAGGGTTCGTGAAAGGCGTGCCGGATAGGAGCCGGGCTTTTCCACTTCGCCGCCCACCGACACCGTGGGTTGCGAAAGCTCGGACGGGATGACGCTGATATTCGGGTTGAGAAGAAAGCGGCCTTCCAGCTGCGAAGCGACCTTCTTTCCGACGGTCGTCGCCGAATCGCCGGCAACCGGCACGCGACCGATGAGGGGGAAATCCAGCGTGCCGTCGTCGTCGACGACATATGTCCCGCTCAGTTCTTCCGAATTCAGAACGGTGATCTCGAGCAGGTCGCCTGGCTGAACCCGGGTAACGTAGCCGCTTTCGGGCACGGGAAGGCTGTCCAGTTCGGTCAGTTCGATCCCCGGGGACAGGCCGACGGGCCGGTTCCCACCGGCACAGCCGGCCAGCAGACCGGCCGCCAGAAAACAACCGAGGAAATACCTGAATATCGACATGCGTTTCTATTCGTCCAATCTATCGTGCTGCGGCAGCACTAGCCGAGCATTTCTGATAAGCAAGCTTAGTCGATGCCGGCCTGGTTTCTCTTCATGGTCCCGAAGAATCGATCGACCGGCGGGCATCCGTTCCGGCATCCTCTACCGTGCTTTTGCTCGCCCAGATAGACAGAAGAACCGCGAAGCTGGCCATGGCGGGTGCCCGCAGGGGATAATCTATCAGGGACGCGACGAACAGGATGGCCAGCGCCAGCAGCGCCGCCCCGCAAAGCGGCGCAGCGCGAAGCCCCGCGGCCCGTTTGCGCACAAGTGTCCAGAACCGGTGGACGTAGAGGGCCATCGCAAAAGCCAGGATGAGGAGGGCGGGCACTCCTCCCGTCATGAACAGTTCGATCACGTCATTATGCGCGTGATTCACGTAAGACGGCATGAGGAGGCCATCCGGTTCGTACATGCGGTAGACGTCGTCGAACGAACCGATGCCGGAACCCCATGGAAGTTGCCTCAGCGCGATGTCCCAGGTGGCCGGGAGGAGATCTGCCCTCAGTCCGCCGAGCGAGTCCGCGCCGAGCAGCCGCTCGAACGCCCGGTCGCGACCCACGCCGATCGTAACCAGAACCAGTCCGGCGATGGCGGCCGCGCCGACCATTGCCGGCCCCCACCGGGCGAGGCGCCGGGTTCGGGAAGTCCGGGCACGGCCGGCGGGAGCCAGAACGAGCAGGGCGGCCGTACCGCACAAAGCGAGAACCAGGGTCAGAAGCCCTGCCCGCGAACCCGCGATCAGCACCAGGGGTATGAGAACCAGCATGCCCCCGATTGCGACACTTCCGCGCCGTCCTCTGGACGAACGGATATCGGTCCAGGAGCCGTGCCCAAGCCTGACCCAGGCGTAGAGCAGCGGAATTAGGCTGACGAGGAAAACCGCTTGGTGGTTGCGGTTGGCGAACAGACCGACCGGAAAGCTGTAGCTCGTCTTGCTGTAGAGATAGAGCGGCCCGCGCGGGTTGCCCATCAGTTGCAGGATGCCCCAAAGGGCGGTGAGCGCGCCCAGGGCCAGCAGAGAAGTCAAAAGCAGTTCTCGCTGCCGCTCGTCGAGCTGGATGGCCAGGACCATGACCGCGCAGGGCGTAACCAGGGCCATGAGGGCGTTGCGCGAGGCCTGGGGATCGAGCGTCAGCGGTCGCCATAGCTCCGACCAGCCCAGTGCGTGGTCGATCGCCACCACGGTCTCCCGCCCGGGCAGGGCCTGCCATAGCGCCGGCGGCAAGGGCAGGAGATGAGCCACGGCGAGGATTACGGCGGCACCGGCTATGAGAACGAGCGGCCAGTAGCGACGCACGTGCTCTCCGGACAGCGTCAGCAGGCCATAGCCGAGGACGAGAATGGAAACCGGCCGCAAAACCAGCAACCCGGTCATGTCCTCTCGCGAGCTGCCCCCAGTGAGAAACACCACGAGGAGAAAGCCGCACAGCACGACCAGTCTGCTTGCAGGCGAGAAAACTCGGCCGCGGATGCCGTGCACGCGCGAGGGGAGCCGGCCGGCCTCCTCTCCGGGGCGACCGCGAGATGTCGATCGCGACAAACGACCCCGGCCTAATGAGCTCTGCCTCGACACAGATCGCGTCTCACTCTTGTTCCAGCGTTATACGTCAGGCCGCCGCCGTCTCCTCTCAGAGTGGACCTGTCAAGCAACACGGGCAAAACGCACGGGATTTCCTCTTGGCCGGGCACCCCCTCGCCCCTATCTGGCGACCGATGGAGACAGACCTTTCGGCGGTGGCGCTCGTGGCGCAGGTGGAGCCCTGGCTCGTTCGCTTCGCAGAGGTGTGGATCGGGTGGAAGCTGTGGCTTTCGGACTGGACGGCGGTGAGCCATCCGGTACTTCACGCCTATCTCGGGGTCCTGGCGCAGATCCTGTTTGCCGCGTTCGCCCGTCGCGGGCTTGCGAGCTGGTGGCCCTGGCTGCTCGTTCTCGCGCTCGAGTGCTGGAACGAACTGCTCGACTGGTCGCGGGCGCTGGCCTACGGCTCGGCCGGCAGGGCGCTGGCGGTGGAGACCGCGTGGGACATTGTCTTCACCATGGCCCTGCCGACCGTCCTGCTTGCCCTGGCGCGCTGCTTCCCCCGCCTCAACGGCGGCGTTGCTGCGCCGCCGGTTGCCGGGGCCTGAGCCTTACTTGTCGAGCGCGATGTCCGGCGCGTCTTCCTGTTTCATGCCGACGACGTGGTATCCGGCGTCGACGTGGTGCACCTCGCCCGTGACGCCCGAGGCGAGGTCGGAGAGCAGGTAGAGGCCCGACCCGCCGACGTCGTCGATCGTGACGTTGCGGCGCAGGGGCGAGTTCAGCTCGTTCCACTTGAGGATATAGCGGAAATCGCCGATCCCGCTGGCCGCCAGGGTCTTGATCGGCCCGGCGCTGAGCGCGTTCACGCGGATGTTGTCGGGGCCGAGGTCGTTGGCGAGATACTGCACGCTGGTTTCCAGTGCCGCCTTGGCCACGCCCATGACGTTGTAATGCGGGATGACCTTTTCCGCGCCGTAATAGGTCAGCGTCAGGATGCTGCCGCCATCGGGCATCATCGCCGCCGCCCGCCGGGCCACGGCGACCAGGCTGTAGGCGGAGATGTTCATCGTCATCAGGAAGTTCTCGAGGCTGGTGTCGAGGTACTTCCCGCGCAGTTCGCTCTTGTCGGAAAAGCCGATCGCGTGGACGACGAAATCGATCGTCTCCCACCGTTCGCGCAGGCGGCCGAAGGCCTCGTCGAGCGCATCCATGTCCGACACGTCGCATTCGAACACGAAATCGCTGCCGAGCTGTTCGGCCAGCGGCCGCACGCGCTTGGCCAGCGCCTCGCCCTGGTAGGAAAAGGCCAGTTCCGCGCCCTGTTCGCGCAGCTGCCGGGCAATGCCCCAGGCCAGCGACTTGTCGTTCGCGAGGCCCATGATCAGCCCGCGTTTCCCAGCCATCAAACCGCTCATGCCGTATCCTCTTTCGTTTCGCGTTCCTGCTCCGCCGCCTGCCGGGCCGCGGCGCGGCGCCGATCGTCGGCCTGGCCGATGCGGTTCTCCTCTTCCTCGGGAGTTTCGGCCAGCGCGGCGTTGAGCTCGGCGCCTATAACGACCCCTAGGCCGACGAGATAGAAAAAGAAAAGCGCGATCATGATGCCGGCCAGGCTGCCGTAGGTCATGTCGTAGCTGAAGAACTGGCGGATCGCCGGGGGCAGCGCGATCGTGACCGCCACCCACCAGGCGGTGGTGACGAGCGCGCCCGGCCACTTGGGATAGCGCCGCTGGCGATAGGCCTTGGGCGCCAGGGTGAAGAACAGCAGGTAGAGCGAGCCGAACAGGCCGAAGGCGGGGATCAGGCGCGAGATCTGCAGTTCGGCGATCACGTGCGAGAGCCACGGCAGGTAGGCGTCGATCATCTCCTGCGCGGCGCCGATCACGACTTGCGCGATCAGCGACAGCATCAGCAGGATCACCGCGGCCACGATCACCCCGGCCGACAGCAGCCGGTATTTCCAGAACGCCTCGGTCGCGGCGGTTCCGTAGGCGCGGCGCAGGATGTCGCGAATCGTCTCGATCAGGCTCGACACGGTCCACAGCGCGACGAGGCCGCCGGCCCAGAGCAGCCAGCCGGTGCGCGACTGGATCACGTTGCGCGCCACCGGCTCGATCACGTTGCCCACCATCGGCGGCAGGGCATAGAGCACGGCCTCGATCGTCGCGGCGCGCTCGCTCTCCTCCCCCACGAGGGAGAAGATCGCCGCGCCCAGGATGAAGAACGGGAAGATCGCCAGCATCGACATGTAGGCGAGGTTGCCGGCGTGGATGAACCCGTCGTTGTAGGTGCCGATGAAGACCCGCTTGCCCACCTCGAATGCGCGGGTGCCGGGGCCGACGCGGCGCGCCACCTGCCCGCGCAGGCCCATCTTCTGCTCGATCGCCTCGCGCCGCCGCTCTTCGGGCGAGAGGGTGTGGATGCGGCGTTCCTCTGGATCGGGAAGGTCGGTTTCGCTCATCGGCGTTCCTCGCGCGCGCGGGTTCGGCCCCGGCCCGCTAGCCCCCCATGTCCGCGCGCGGGTTGCTGTCGTCCTGCCATCCCTCCAGCCGCCGGGCGAGTTCCGCCGTGTCGCGCGGGAGGGTGATCTCCAGCGTCACCAGCTGGTCGCCGCGCGTGCCGGACCTGGTTGAAAACCCCTTGCCTTTCAGGCGCATGGTCGTGCCGCCGCTGGTCCCGGGCTTGATCGTCAGCATGACCGGCCCGTCCACCGTGGGGCAGCGGACCTTGGCCCCGCCGACCGCCTCGGACAAGGTGATCGGCAGATCCAGCCGCACGTCGTCGCCGTCGCGGCGGAAGAACTTGTGGCGATCGATCGCGATCGTCACGATCCCGTCGCCATGGCCGCCCGCGCCCGGTTCGCCCTTGCCCTTGAGCCGCATCTGCGTCCCGTCTTCCACCCCGGCAGGCAGCTTGAGGTCGATCGTCTTGCCATCGGCCAGGGTGATCCGCTGGTCCTTGCGCGTGGCCGCATCGACGAAGGGCACGCGCAGGCGATAGGCGATGTCCGCGCCCTTGCGCGGGGGCGGCCGGCGCTGATGGCCGAAACCGCCCGGCCCGCGCGCGCCACTGCGCGAGAAGCCGCCTTGCCCGCCGCCGAAGAGCCCTTCGAAAATGTCGCCCAGGTCCACGCCTTCCTGCTGGAAGCCCTGGAAATCCTCCGCCCGGAAGCCGCGCTGTCCGCCGCCGCCGAAGCCGCCGGGCCCGCCGCCCATGCCCGCACCGCCCATTCCGGCGAAGGGATTGGCCGGGTTGCCGTCGGCATCGATCTCCCCCCGGTCGAAGCGGGCGCGCTTGTCCTTGTCGGCCAGGAGGTCGTAGGCCTGCGTCACCTTGCTGAACCGCTCGGCCGCCTTCGGGTTGTCCTTGTTGCGATCGGGGTGAAGCTCCTTCGCCAGCTTGCGATAGGCGCTCTTGATCTCCTTCTCGGTCGCGTTGCGCGATATGCCCAGCGTTGCGTAAGGATCGGCCATGGCGTGTTAGCTAGGTGCAACAGTCTGCGGGCGCAAGGCGCGCCAGGCTTTCCTACATGCCGCGGGCGCGTTAGGGCGGCAGGCATGATCGCCCCGCCCCCCCGTTCCGCGCCCCCCCGTTCTGCGCCCCCCCGTTCGGCGCTCGGCCGCGCGCCTGTCGCCGACTGGCGCGCGGGCCCGGTTTTCTTGTCCCAGGACAGTGTAACAGGCGGTCCATGTCTGGGCGGCCCATGTCCGGGGGGCGGGCGGTGAAGGGCGCGCGTTCCGAACTGCCCGGATCGGACCCGCTGGCGCTGTTCGACGCCTGGCTGGCCGAGGCGCGCGAGGCCGAGCCGAACGATCCCGGCGCGATGGCGCTGGCCACCGCGACGCGCGACGGGCGCCCCTCGGTGCGGATGGTCCTGCTGAAAGGGCACGGGGCGGACGGTTTCACCTTCTTCACCAATGCCCGCAGCCGCAAGGGGGAGGAGATCGCCGCCAACCCCCACGCCGCTCTGCTGTTCCACTGGAAGAGCCTGCGTCGCCAGGTGCGGATCGAGGGGCCGCTGGCCGAAGTCTCCCCGGCCGCGGCCGACGCCTACTTCCATTCGCGCGCCTTCGTCAGCCAGGTCGGATCGGCGGCCAGCGACCAGTCGCGCCCGCTGGCCGACCGGGCCGACTACGTCGCCCGGGTCGAGGCGCTGGGCGAGGCGTGCCGCGCCGCGGGCCAGGTGCCGCGCCCGCCGCACTGGACGGGCTTCACCCTGGCGCCCGAGCGGATCGAGTTCTGGCTCGACCGGCCCAATCGCCTGCACGACCGGCGCCTGTTCACCCGCACGGGGGAAGGGTGGGACAGCACCCTGCTCTATCCATGACCGCGGACGGGGCAGCGCGCCGGGCCGCGCTTACCCGCAGCGCGGCCTGGGCCTCGATCGCGGTCGCGCTGTTCCTCGCCGCGATCAAGGGGTGGGCGACCTGGCGGACCGGCTCGACCGCCATGCTGGGCAGCCTGGTCGATACCGCGCTCGACCTCGTGGCCAGCCTGGCGACGCTCGCCGGCGTGTGGATCGCGGCCATGCCGGCGGACGAGGATCACCGCTTCGGCCATGGCAAGGCGGAAGCGCTGGCGGCGATCTTCCAGGTCATGCTGATCGCGCTCTCCGCCGCAGGCATCGCCTTTCGCGCGATCGCGCACCTGGTGGAAGGGACGCAGACCGCCGCCGCCGGGGAAGGGATCGCCGTCTCGCTGGTCGCGATCGCGGCGACTTTCGCCCTGATCGCGTGGCAGCGCCACGTGATCCGCCGCACCGGCAGCCTCGCAATCAGGACCGACAGCGTCCATTACCAGTCCGACCTGCTGCTCAACCTCGCGGTGATCGCGGCGCTGGTGCTCGACCAGTACCTGGGCCTTTCGCGCGCCGACCCGCTGTTCGGGCTGGCGATTGCCGGCTGGCTGCTGTGGGGCGCCTGGCGCGCGGGCAGCGAGGCGGTGGACCAGATCATGGACCGCGAATGGCCGGAGGAGAAGCGCCAGCGCTTCGTCGAACTGGCCGCGCGCCACCCGGAACTGTCCAACCTGCACGACTTGCGAACCCGGTCGAGCGGGACGCGCGACTTCGTGCAGTTCCACGTCGACCTGCCCGGCACGACCACGGTCGCCGCGGCACACGCGATCATCGAGCGGGTCGAGGCCGACCTGTGCCGCCACTTCCCCGAGATGGAGCTGCTGATCCACATCGACCCGCGGGGCCACGTGGACGACCCGGGCAACCCGCTGGTGGAGGCCGACGAGTTCGAGAAACTGGGAAAGGACGCCGGATGAAACTGCCCTACTGGCACGTCGATGCCTTCGCCGACCGGCCCTTTGCCGGGAACCAGGCGGCCGTCATGCCTCTCGACGACTGGCTGCCCGACGAGGTGCTCCAGGCGATCGGGGAGGAGAACAACTTCGCCGAAACCGCCTTCGTGGTGAAGGACGCGGGCGGCGATGCCGACTGGCAGCTGCGCTGGTTCACCCCGGCGTGCGAGATCCGTCTTTGCGGGCACGCGACGCTCGCGGCGGGGCACGTCCTGCTGGGCCGCGACGGGGGCGATCGCGTCCGCTTCCGCACGCGCAAGGCCGGCGTGCTCGAGGTGCGGCGCAGCGCCGCCGGGTACGAGCTGGCACTGCCCGCCATCCCGACCGCGCGTTCGGACTGGCCCGAGGCCGTGGCCCTGCTGGGCGCGGAGCCCGAGGAGGTGTGGCGCAACCCCGACGGCTACGGCATCTACCTCTACGCGAACGAGGACGCGGTCCGCGCGCTCGACCCGGACTTGCGCGGGCTCGGCGCGCTGGGCGACGACCAGTTCATCTGCACCGCGCCGGGACGCGCGAGCGACGTGGTCAGCCGGGTCTTCGTGCCCGGCGGCGGGGTGGACGAGGACAGCGTGACCGGCTCGGCCCACGCCGCGCTCACCCCCTTCTGGGCCGCGCGGCTGGGGCGCGACAGCTTCACCGCGCACCAGGCCTCGCGCCGCGGCGGCGATCTCGCCTGCCGGCTGGAAGGCGATCGGGCCTGGCTGGGCGGCGCCTGCGTGATGGTGGTGGAGGGAACCTTCCACCTGCCCGACGGGGCCGATGGCGGCGGCGGTCAGGTCGCGGGGTAGAGCTCGACGATATCGGCCAGCTCCTGCAACAGGACCGCGCGTTCCTCCGCGTCCGAATGGCCCAGCCGCACGACGGTCAGCTTCTGTTCGGGGGATACCAGGATGTACTGGCCCATGTGCCCGATCGCCGCGAACATCGAACGCGGCGCGCGGCCGGGGAACAGCGGGTTGTCGCTTTCGCCCGGGACCGGGCGGTTGAGCCAGGTCTGGAACCCGTAGTTCTCGCGACGCGGGCTGGGCCGGGTCATCGCCTCGACCCACTTGCGCGGCACGAGCTGGCTCCCGCGATATGACCCCTTGTGGCGCAGGAAGTCGCCGAACCGGGCCCAGTCGCGCGCCGTGCCGTGGATCAGGCTGCCGCCGATCAGCGTGCCGCTGGCGTCGAATTCGGGCACCATCGATTCCATCGCCAGCGGCCCGAACAGGCGGGTGTGGAGATAGCCGGCGACCGCCTCGCGCCGCGCCTCCGGCTCGTCGCGCCGCGACAGGACGCGCGCGGCGATGTCGGCCAGGATGACGCTGGTGGCGGAGGAATACTCGAACGTGCTGCCCGGCTCCGCCTCCAGCGGCTGGCTCTCGGCCCAGTCGGCCATGTCGTCGCGCCCGTCGAGGAACAGCATCCGTACCTCTGACGACTCGTAGGGCGGGTCGCCGGCTTCAGTATGGCGCAGGCCGCTGCGCATCTGGAGCAGCTGGCGCAAGGTGATCTCGCCGCGCGGGTCGCCGGGCCGCTGCCAGCGCGGGACGGGGGGCGATTCGTCGAGCGCCAGACGCCCGTCGGCCACGAGCATCCCGATCATCACCGCGGTCACCGTCTTGGCCATCGACCAGCTGGCGAAGCGGGTTTCGCGGCCATATCCGGGGGCGTAGCGCTCGGCGGCGATCTCGCCCCCGTGCATCACGATCAGCGCGCGGGTCTCGCCCGCGGCGTCGCCGGCGAACAGGTCGTCCACCTGGCGCGCCAGCTGCTGCGCCGGGGCGCCGGGATCGTCCGACACGGCGGCCAGCGCTTCTTCGCTCAGCGGCGGAGGCGGCGGCTCGGCACCGCTGCAGGCAAGCAGGGCTGGCAGCAGGGCGAGGCAGGCGATAAGGGAGGCGGGCCGCGGGAACATGCGGCTTTCCCTCGCGCAGCAAACCGGGCTTGGCAATGGCAAACAGATCCCGCGGAACACGGCATGGCACCCGGCGCGCCCGGCGCAGGCGCTGGCCCCTGTGGCTCGCGCTGGCGGCCGCCGTCCTGGCCGGCCTGGCCTGGCATTTCCGCGCGCCGATCGCCGGTTACTCGGGCATAGCCGCGGCCTATTCGGCGCGCGTGGCCTGTTCGTGTCGCTTCGTCGCGGGGCGCAGTCTCGACGATTGCGAGAAGGACAAGCTGGCCGGGATGGAACTCGTCACCTTGACCGAAGACGTCGAGAACCGCAGCGTCACCGCCCGCTTCCCCTTCCTCGCCGCCGAAACCACCACCCTGCGCGACGGATACGGCTGCGTGATGGAGCCGTGGGAGGGTTAGATGCCTTGTAAGTTGCTGACGAAACGATACTGACCTTTTCGTGCCCGAGGGCCGGACTTCTTCTCCGGGTTTATCTTTGTGGATTTGCATGACCGATAACGACACCTTGCAGCGCGCTATCGTGCGATCTGACGCCAGCATCCGCACCGTGATGGCCCGTCTCGATCGCAACAGGATCAAGCTTGGCTTGGTGCTGGACGAAGGGGGACGTCTTCTTCGGACCGTGACAGACGGCGACATTCGCCGGGCCTTGCTGGGCGGCGCCTTGCTGGACGATGCCATTTCATGCCTTCCTCCCCAGCGGGCCGTTACGGTGCCGGAGAAGACCGCGCCTGCTCAGTTGCTTCAGGAAATGGACCGGCATGGCGTCAATGCACTTGTTGTGACGGATGCGGCGGGGGAGCCGGTCGATCTGGTCGATCGCGGAATGCTCAGCGGGGCGATCCTTTTGTCCCCACCCCATATGGGAGGTGGCGAGGCGGCACACGTACAGCAGGCGTTCGACGACAACTGGGTCGCGCCTGCGGGCCCCAACCTGGACGCGTTCGAGAAACGTCTGGCGGTTCTCAGCACAAGGGAGCATGCCGTTGCCGTTTCATCCGGGACCGCCGGCCTGCACCTTGCCATGCGGGCGCTCAACTTGCCGCGCGGTGCGCGGGTATACGTTTCGGACCTGACTTTTGTCGGGAGCGTACAGCCGCTGTTGTACGAACGTCTCGAACCGGCCCTCATCGACGCCGAACCTGGTACTTGGAACATGTCGCCCGGGGCACTGCGTCGGCAGATTGAAGCCGATGCCGCGAGTGATCGGAAAGGCGCGGCGATCCTCCTGGTTCATCTCTATGGACAGTCCGCGAATGTGGGGGAAATCCTGACGATCGCGGAAGAACATGGCCTGCCCCTGGTCGAGGACGCCGCCGAGAGCTTGGGTGCGGTCTATGACAATCGCCCGAGCGGGGCGCATGGCGTGATCAGTGTCTATTCGTTCAACGGCAACAAGATCATAACCACCTCGAGCGGGGGAGCCCTGGTCACCGACGATCCGAAGATCGCAGAGCGCGCGCGTTATCTCGCGACGCAGGGGCGCGATCCGGTAGAGCATTACCAGCACAGCACGATCGCATACAACTATCGCATGTCGAACATTCTGGCCGGGGTGGGGCTGGGCCAGCTCGACGTCTTGTCCGACAGAGTGGCGGCACGTCGCGCGATATTCGAGCGTTACAAGGCGGGGTTGAGCGATCTTCCAGGCATTGCCTTTCAGGAAGATAGTCCGCGCTCACTCGGGAACCGGTGGCTGACATCGATTGAATTCGACCCCAACCGCCTGGCGATCCATCCCTATCAGATCATGCGAAAGCTTCGACAGGGCGGCATCGAGACGCGCCCGGGATGGAAGCCCCTGCACATGCAGCCCTTGTGCCATGGTTTTGCATTCGCTCCCCATTCCGAGAAGGTCACGGTGTCGGCTGCGCACTTCCAGCGAGCCTTGTGCCTTCCCACCGGGTCCAACCTGACCGTGGCGGAGCAGGACAGAATTATTGCCGCGGTGCGGTCCATCCTGACGGAGAACCTGGTCTGATGTGTGGCATTTTCGGCGGTTATTCGTTTCGCGCGCAAGATTTCGATTCAGCAGTATTGGAAGAAATGGCCGGGTCAATCTGGCACCGCGGACCCGATGCCCGCGGCGTCTGGAACAACGAGCGTGCGGCGGTCGGGAACTGTCGTCTTTCGATCATCGATCTCAGCGAAAGGAGCGATCAGCCCCTTTTCTCCGAAGACGGCCAGATCGTGCTGGTCCAGAACGGAGAGATATACAACTTTCTGGAACTGCGGGAATCGCTGCTGAGGGAGGGCGCGCGCTTTTCAACCAGCGGTGACACCGAGGTCTTGCTGCGAGCCTACGAGACGTGGGGCCCGGGTTTCGTAACGCGTCTCAACGGGATGTTCGCGATAGCCGTCTACGATGGTCGCGACGAGGGCGGAACTCTTCGGCTGTATCGTGATCGGCTGGGCGTCAAGCCGCTCTATCTGTCGGGCGATCCGGAATCAGGCCGGCTCTGGTTCGGATCTGAAATCAAGGCGTTGCTGGCGACAGGGATCGAGCGGTCACCGGACCTGAATGCAATCGCACAGTATCTTGCGCTCAACTATATACCGCCCGATCAAACCGCCTTCGAGGGTATTCGACACCTGCCGCCAGCGCATTGGGCGGAGATAACGCCGGCTGGCATTCGTCTGACTCGCTACTGGGACCTGAGCGCCGTGGCGGTCGAGCGGGACATGAGCGAAGCCGAGGCGAAATCGGGTCTTCTGGCTCTTCTCGACGATGCAACTCGCATAAGGATGCGGGCCGATGCGCCTTTCGGCGCGTTCCTTTCGGGTGGGCTCGACAGTTCGTCCGTGGTCGGGTTCATGAGCATGTACCAGACGGACCCCGTTCGCACCTTCTCGATCGGGTTCGACGATCCACGGTTTGACGAGAGCGACCATGCCCGGGCCGCGGCCAGGCGTTTCGGAACCTTGCACGAGCGGCGCGTCACGGAATACGAAGCTGCCGAGCTGTGGCCGAAATTCATCTGGCACGTCGACCAGCCGCACGGCGATGTGTCCTTCATCCCAATGTATCAGGTTTCGGCGCTCGCTGCCCGCGACGTTAAGATGGTACTCACCGGCGACGGCGGCGACGAGCTGTTTGCAGGCTATGAGAAGTACGCACGCTTTTTTGCCAGCGGGACCGAAGACCTTCCGGAAGGTTGGCAGGATGACTTTGCGAGGCAGTCGGGCCTGTTGCTGGACGACGAACCCGAACAGTTGCTGAGCGGCGAGCTGGCTGCGGCATTTCGCGAGACGGACCCGTATCGCGCGCTGTTGAAGGAGATGCAGCGCGCTCCCGGCGGAGACCCCATCAACCAGGTTCTCCATGCGGAAACCGCGATCCTCCTTCCGGGCAACAATCTGGTAAAGCCGGACAGGATGGCAATGGCCAACTCGCTGGAGGTCCGTTCGCCCTTTCTAGACTACCGTATGGCAGAGTTCGCGTTTTCGGTGCCCGGTGCCATGAAACTGCAAGGTCAGGAAACCAAGGCGATCTACAAGCTGGCCGTACGCGATCTTCTCGGTGACGCCCTGACATGGCGAAAGAAGCAGATGTTTACCGTGCCGATCGGCGAATGGTTCCGCCAGTCGTTGGCGGGCTATTGCAGGGAGCTGCTGCTGGACGGGCGCTTGGAAAGCCGGGGGCTGGTCGAAAGCCGGAAGCTTTCGGAGATGCTGGAGGCCCACATACACGGGACTCACAACTATACCCGGCAGATCCGGGCCTTGATCTCCCTCGAGATATGGTTTCGCTTGTTCATCGACCAGGACCCTGTCTGGCTGGAGAAAGCTGCCGCCCCCTATCGCCCGTTTGGGTAATCTCGTCATCGACACGATGCGCTGCTGTCCGGCCGCTGCTGCTGGCACACGCGTAAAAATCAGGAGACTTTGTGCAGTTCTTGATGATCCTGAGTGATCCGGAGATCGCCCGGTACATATGCCGGGACAAGGGCGTCACGCCTATGGTGGATCTCGAAAGACTGGGGAAGGCCGAACGCCAGGGACACCTGGGTACCTGGAAAAGCCAGCAAGACATCGAGGACGTGAGCCGGATCCGTGGCGTCGTAGGCGATGCCGAACTGCTCGTGCGGATCGATCCGTTCCATGACGGTACGAAGGCTCAGCTCGACGAAGTGATCGCCAGGGGAGCCGACGCTGTCATGCTCCCCATGTTCCACGATATCGACACCCTTGCCCGGTTCCTCGATCTGCTCGGCGACCGGGCTGAGCCGGTCCCACTCTTCGAAACGGCGCGGTCGGTCGCGGCCCTGCCGGATATGGTGAAACAGCTTGGACTGCGAAGGTTGCACATCGGCCTGAACGACTTGCACCTCGACCTGGGGGATGTCTTCTTGTTCGAACCCTTGGCGAACGGCTATCTCGAAGAGCCTTGCGCTGCCTTGAGGAATGCGGGCGTCCGGTTCGGAATTGGAGGACTGGCGCGCGCCCGTGAAGGTATCGTGAGCCCCGAGTTCCTGTTGGGCGAGCATGTCCGGTTGGGTTCGACGGCCGCGATCCTCAGTCAGACATTTCACCGCAATCCGGAAAATCTCGCCGAGCTGAAGAAAAGCATTGATTTCCCCGATGAGATGGCGCGATTGCGGGCCATCTATCAACGGTTTCTTGCGATGGATGCGGAGGGGCTGGAGCACAATCGTGTGGCGACCCGTGATCGGGTATTCGATGTGGCGCAGCTTATTCGCGCGCGAAAGGGAGATGAGTCTTGAACGCCCCGCTGCTTCATTTCGGCGAGCGCCCGATCGGCGGCGATCATCCTGCCTACGTGATTGCCGAGATAGGGGTAAATCATAACGGCAACCTCGAGCTGGCGCACAAGCTCATCGATCTCGCCGCATCTTCTGGCGCTGACGCAGTAAAGTTCCAGACTTACGTAACGGAAGAGCTCATACTGCCGCAGGCCCGCAAGGCAGAATATCAGTCGCGGAACGTGGGCGATGGCTCGCAGTTCGACATGCTCAAGGAATACGAGCTTCCTTTTTCTGCCTTTGTCGATCTGAAAGCTCACTGCGACAGGATCGGGATCGATTTCATTTCGACGGCTTTCGATGCCCCGAGCCTGGAATTTGTCGTATCGCTTGATCCGGTCTGTCTAAAATGGGCGTCGGGCGAAATGACTAACAAGCCACTGCTCGACCTGGCGGGGCGTTCGGGGCTGCCGATTATCCTGTCGACCGGCATGAGCACCTTCGAAGAGATCGTTGCGGCGCGTAGCTGGCTCGGCAACGATGTCCCGGTTGTGATACTGCAGTGCGTGTCGAATTATCCGGCCGCGATCGAAGATCAGAATCTCCGGGTTCTGCCCGTGCTGCAGCAGCATTTTCAATGTCCGGTCGGATTTTCCGACCATACGGCGGGGCCGCATGCGGCCCTTGTCGCCCGGGCTCTGGGGATGGCCGTGTTGGAAAAGCACTTCACCATGGACGCTGGTATGCCGGGGCCGGACCACTCCGCGTCGCTGGAGCCGGATGCCTTCCAGAACCTGGTGACGCTGCTGCGCCAGGTGGAGGCGGGCCTCGGCGACGGCGTCAAGCGCCCCCGGGAAGTCGAAATGGACGTGCGAGCGGTCGCTCGCAAGAGCCTGGTCTATCGGCGCGCGCTTGCCGAGGGGCACGTCCTTGGGCCCGGCGATCTCACCGCGAAGAGACCCGGCGGAGGGGTGGCGCCGGAGTGTTACGACCGCTTCGTTGGCCAGCGGTTGGCGACTTCTGTGAGCAAGGATCAGATGGTGAGCGACGTCGATGTCGCCTGACCCCGCCGTGTGCCTGTTCGGTGCCGGCGGCCACGGAAGGGTCGTGGCGTCGCAGCTTACTCAAGCAGGAGTGCGCTCGATTGTATTCTGCGATCACGCATTGCAGGGGCAGAGCGTTTGCGGGTACCCGGTGCCATTCGCATCGGTCCAGGACATCCTGGCTGCAGGATCCGATCTGCGCGTGGTCGTCACGTTGGGCGACAACGAGCGACGCCGGCAGTTGCATGAACGACTTGCCGAACGCATCGCTTCCGCGGTCATCATCGAACCGGGCCGGGTCTACACCGATCACATCGCCGAGGGTACGCAAATTCTGGCTGGCGCCGTGGTAAACGTGGAGGCCAGGATTGGTGCGGGTACCATTATCAACACCAACGCGGTCGTCGAGCACGATTGTAGCGTGGGGAGCTTCTCGCACGTGGCATCGGGCGCCGTGATCGGAGGGGGCGCCGTGGTGGGTGACGGCGTCCTGATCGGCGCTGGCGCCGTCGTCCTCCCGGGCGTGCGGGTGGCTTCAGGAGCAATCGTCGGCGGCGGCGCCCTGGTTGCGCGAGATATCTCGCACGGCGGAACCTGGACGGGCGTTCCGGCACGGCCACAGCAACGCGCCAACCGATGAACGGTCGCATCTTTCTGACCAGCTACGGGGGTGGGCATGCCCAGATCATCGCCGCTCTGGTGCCGGCGCTGCAATCGGCCGGATTCGAAACCGACACGATCGGTCTGACCACGGCCTACGCGCTCTTGCGACGGCAAGGGGTGGCGGCGAAGTCGGTCGAGGCCCTGTTGGTGCCCGAACAAGACCGTCGCTGGCTGTCGCTGGCTGAACGATTCCTGGGCGAATCGGCTCATCCGGACATCACCGAGAGCCAGACCCGTGCCTATTTCGCGCTGGGTCTTCGCGACCTGGCGCTGGAGATGGGAGAGGAGGCCGCGATCGAGCGGGTAGAAGACCAGGGGCGCATGGCCTTTTGTCCGGTCGACGCATTCCGACGGTACTTTCGCCGCACAACGCCCGATCTCGTCATCAGCACCACCAGCCCGAGATTCGAACTCGCTGCCCAGCTTGGCGCTCATGCCGAAGGCATTCCCGGCCTGGCGGTGGGAGACTTGTTCCTGGAACACGAACGGCAATGGATCTTGCAGCCGGGCTATGCTCGCCAACTGGCCGTCCTGTCGGAACCGGTGCGCCGGTCGATGGAGGACGACGGCTTCGCAGGGCAGATAAGGGCCACCGGCAATCCGGCGTTCGATCGGCTTGCGATTGTCGCGCAAGATGAACCCCGCCGCAGGGAACTGAGGGCGGCGCTCGGCATCGGGCAGAAGCGTTTGGTGCTATGCCCTGCATCCAGCAGCAGTCACGCCAAGAACGGGCAGGCATTTCTCTCGCCGGCCACCTTCGCCAGGAAAATGGAAGCCCTGTGCAGGCGGCGCCCGGAGCTGACATACATGATGCGCGCGCACCCGAACGCTCCATTTGAGATGCCTTCCGAATGCAAGAGCGGCCACAATCCGGACAGCTCCGTGATGAGCGTGGAGGATGCCATCCTCGCGGCCGATCTCGTCTTTGTCGAATGCAGCACCGTGGGCTTGCAGGCCGCGCTGATGGGGCGGCCGGTGGTATGCCTGGGGTTTGCCGACTATGCCGTATATCCGCGATATGGTTTGGCTCACGTGGTCGACGACCTCGACGAAGCAATCGACAGGATCGACCAGTTCACGTCACTGCCGTCGGAAGGGGCGGGCATTCCGCCTTTGGGAACGGCTACGGACAGCGTGATCGGTTATGTGACGGATATAATAACAGCTCACGATCCTGGGAAAAGTTGAAGAGTTCTGAGCCGGGGGATTGATCACAAGCAGGTCTTGGCCCTGGCAATTGCATACCAGATACGAAGAGATCGCCACTATGCACATACTCATGGTTCGCTCCATCTTGACCGAGTCGGGTCCTGGGACACAGCCCCTGGTGATCGCCCGGCAGATGCGCGAGCGAGGACATCACGTGACGTTCGTCACCTCCGGCGGGGTCTATGTTCAGGCGGTGCGCGACGCGGGTTTTACGGTTCACATCGTGCCCCAGCTGGCCCCGAACAGGCATCAGCCGTGGAGTATCGCGATCGCCATCCGGCGCCTCACCGCCATAGTTCGGCAAGCCCGGCCTGACGTGATTCACGGCCATAATGCGGCGGCGACGATGTGCGCTCACATCGCCGCCCGTCTCGGCGGCGAGAAAATTCCGTGTGTGACAAGTGTACGCGGGGTCGAGGAACGCGATACCCACCAGTGGCGAAACCGGATCTGGAAGCACTTGCCCGGAATCTTGATGGGCGTTTGTGAGCGCACACGAGAGCGGCTTATCGGTTTCGGCGTCCCTGCAACGAAGACCTGCGTGACCTACAATGGCGTTGACCTGGCGCGTTTCGACCCGGGTCGGGTATCGTCCGAACGAAATCGTCGCGAACTCGGGTTGGAGGGGCGCATCGTGGTGGGAACCACTGGAGCCATGGTTCCCCATTCCGAGGTCAATGGCCCTACCAAGGGGCAGCATAACCTGGTGAAGGCAGTGGCTGCCTTGAGGGATCGGCATCCCGAACTATCGGTGCTGCTGGTGGGCGACGGTCCTGCCCGCCCATGCGTGGAAGAGGTGGTGCGCGAAACCGGCATGGAAGGGCGGGTAATATTTGCTGGCCGCCGATTCGACATCCCGGAGATGTTGAGCGCCATGGACATCTACTGCCAGCCCTCAATTTTCGGCGAATTCTTTCCGAATGCGATTATCGAGGCGATGGCGATGGGCAAGCCATGGATCGGGAGCGACATCGCCGGCTTGAAAGAGCTGACCGCAGGTGATTCCGCAGGCTGGGTTTCGCCGCCCGGGGACGTGGACGCGCTGGCGGCCAATCTTGACCGGCTCGCAGGCGATGCAGAGCTTCGTGCGTCTCGCGGCCGCGCAGCCAGGAAGCACGTCCAGGCAGAGCTCACGATCGAAAAGGTGGTTGATCGTATCTTGGGCGCCTATCGCGCGGCGGGAGCGGCCGTGGACACGGGATTGCCACGCCAGCAGGTCATCTAGTGTCCGACCGCTGGCTAGAGCGAGACGAGCGCAAGCTGAGTTCTCAGGTCCTTCTGACATTTGCCGCTTCGATGGCCGGCAAGCTTTTGGGGTTTGTCCGCCTCCAGCAGATTGCTTCGACCTTGGGTGTCAGCATTTATTCCGATGCTGTTCTGGTCGCCATGCAGCTCGTGTGGCTGCTGGAAACGGTCTTCATTTCCAGCGCGGTCATGCCCGTCCTGGTGTCGCGAGTATACCAGGTTGACGCGGCCGAAGGCGGAGATGCCGCCATCCGTTTCTGGCTGCACGCCGCCTTGATCTGTACGCTGGTCGCCTCTGGGGCTTCGGCGCTTGCGATAGTTTTTTCGGAAAATCTGGCCGTCCTGATTGCTCCTGGCTTTGACGAATATGGGGTCGAGCTCTTTTCCACTTTGCTCCTGGCGAGCGCAGCGACCCCCGTCGGGCTCGCGCTCGCCCATTTCCTGGGATTGGTGAACCGGCTGCTGAATAATGCGGTCTGGTATTCCGTTCCGCAGATCGTGACCAATCTCGCCGCCATTGCGGGGCTTCTGATAGGCTTCTACCACGGCGGCGCCGCAGCAGGCGCGTTCTGGATGATGGCAGGCATGGCGATAGGAGCCTACGTCGTCTGCATCCTGCAATTCTGGGTTATTCCGCGGGCGCCCAAGACGCGGATGGTGAGCGGTATCAGGAAGAGCGCCGGGAACGCGCTCGGTCTTCGCGCTCCGCATGGCTACTGGCATGGGGTTCTGGCGCTCGCCCTGGTCGCCTTGCTGAACGAGCTTTACGTATATGTCGATTTCTATTTCGCCTCTAAACTTTCGGCCGGTTCGGTAAGCCTTTTGGGTTTTGCCAGCCGCCTGGCGGCGTTGGCCAACATGCTCGTCGTCGGTTCCGCCTTGGTCATCACCGAGCCTCGCTGGGCTCATGCATTGGCAGATCGAGGACAAACGGCCTGGCGCTCCATAATCGGCCCGGATATCGTTGCGCTATTGGGCTGCATGGCCATTCCAATGGTTATATTATATTCCTATCCAGAAGAAATAACGAGGATAGTATATAACAGCGGCTCATTTTCTGTAGGGGATCGCGAAACTATCAATGCCCTTACGATGATATTTGCGTTTGGTTCGGTTGCTCTTGCGGTCAACTTGATCAGTACACGGGTTGTGGTGCTTATGCATCGACACCGCTGGATCTTCATTATAAGCGCCATCGTGTTGCCGGCGAAAATTTTCATGAGCGCTTCATTGGTGGGGGAGTACGGTGTTCTCGGGCTGGCGGCCGCTACCGTCGTGGCGACGGTCCTTCAGTCTTTCGGCAACCTCGTCGTGATCGCACTGCATCTCAGGACCGTGGCGTTTCCCATCGCCGACGTCGCGAGGTTGTTGTGCGGTTTTGGCTTGGCATCTTCCGTTGCTTATGTAGTCGATACCCAGATTGGCGGCGGCATTCTCGGGCTGATAATTGCCGGGGGCGGGGTTGCAGCGGCCGTGCTTGCGTTCGGGCTTCTGGGCGGCTTCGGTCGTTCGACGTTCTTTAACTTGGGGATTTCCCGAAACTAATGTGCGGAATTTGCGGTCTGGTATGGCGACCCTCGGTCCGGGGCGACGTATCGCCAAGGTCGAACCTGGCGATCACGGCCATGCTCGATGCAATGGGGCACCGGGGTCCTGATGGGCAGGGGCGTCATGTCGCCGAGCGTCATGCCCTCGGCCACTTGCGACTTGCCATTATCGACGTCGAAGGTGCGCCCCAGCCGATGTCGTCCCCAGACGGGAACGTGGCGCTAAGCTTCAACGGAGAGATCTATAACTTCGCGCAGTTGATGGAGGATCAGAAGCGCCGCGGCTGGCAGTTCCGGACCCGTTCCGATACCGAGGTCCTTCTGGCCGGTTATATCCAGGACGGCCGCCTTTTCGACGACATGCTCAACGGGATGTACGCCTATGCGGTTCTCGACGAGGCAGGTCTTCACGGGGGATCGGGCGGAGGGCGCCTGCAGCTGGGTATCGATCCCGTAGGCGTGAAGCCGCTATACGTTTGGGAAGGCCCCGATGCGGTGCTTTTCGCCTCGGAGCTGCGGGGAATCCTGGCGGCCCTGCGCGCGCTCGAATTTCCTGTCGCTATCGATCGGCGCGCGCTCGCCCAGTTCCTGGCCCAGGGCTGGGTGCCCCAACCGGGATCGCTGGTTCAGGGGGTGCGAAAGCTGACGCCGGGGGCGAGAATGGAGATCGATCTGTCCAACGGGCAGACAAAGGATCTGCCGCCGCGCACTCTTCCCGCCGCACGGGCTGGGAACCTTGAAGAGGTATTGTTCGCGTCGGTACGGCGGCAAGTCATCGCAGACGTACCGGTCGGCTTTTTTCTTTCTGGCGGGATCGATTCGTCGCTGCTGGTTTCCGTTGCTCATCAGATGGGCCTTGCGCCTCGCACCTTTACCGTCCGATTTGAAGGGGAGGGCCATGGGATCGCTGCGGCGAACGAAGCCGACGTGGCTGCGCTCGTCGCTGCTCATTGCAATGCCGAGCATCACGAACTTCGGGTAAATGCGGACATCTTGCTTGAGGAACTGGATGCCGGACTCGCAGCGATGGATCAGCCCATCGCCGACCCGGCGTGCCTCCCGCTCCTCGTGATGTCGAGATTTGCGCGAGACCATGTGAAGGTCTGCCTGTCGGGAGATGGCGGCGACGAGCTGTTCCAAGGGTATCCTCGGCATGCACTGACCCCTTGGAAGAGGCGCTGGCACGGGCTCCCGCCTCAGTTGCGCGACGCGGCGAGGAGCATCGTGCAGCGGCTGCCGACCTCTCCGTCGACTGGCCTCGCGGAGAACCTGCGAAGAATCCGTGTTGGTTTTGGGCTTCTGGACGATCCGGAGTACATTCCGGGGCCGTTTTCCGGGCCCAATGAACGCCTTCTCACCGTCAACCCGGATATGCCCGACTGGATGATGGCCTTGCCGACGTCTGATACGGCAATGTTCGAGGCCGATATGCGAGGACAGCTGTCGGGGCAGATGCTACCGAAGACCGACCATGTTAGCATGTACGCGAGCCTTGAATGCCGCGTGCCGTTTCTGGACCTCGAGATGGTTGCGTTTGCCCAGTCCATCTCGGGTGCCGAGAAGCGAGCCGGGGGACTCGGGAAGGCACCGCTCAGATCCCTGTTGTCGCGATACCTGCCGGATGAGGTGACGAAACGGCCCAAACACGGTTTCCGTGTGCCTCTGACTGACTGGTTCCGCACCAAACTGGCTTCTTCCATCCGTGGTCGCCTGCTTGATCCGGGACAGCCCGTGGCGGGGATGATGCGTCGGACGGACTTGGAGCAGCTCCTCGCAGCCCATATTTCGGGCCGTGCCGAGCATTCCATCCGCATTTGGTCGTTGCTTGCACTCCAGGCCTGGCTCGATCGCAATGGTCTGAGCCACCAAGACGTGGGGTCGGCGCAGGATCTTGCCCCTTGATGCTGGATCTTGCCATCATAACTGCAAGGGCTGGCTCGGTCGGCCTGCCGGGCAAGAACGTCGCCGAGCTCGGCGGTGTGCCCCTTATCGCATGGACCGTGCGCGCCGCCATGGCATCGCGGTGCTTCCGGCGTGTAATCGTCAGCACGGATGGTCCAGCGATCATGTCGGCCGCAAGGGCGGCTGGCGCCGAGGTTCCGTTCGTGCGACCCGCGGAACTCGCAACGTCGGCGGCGCGATCCAGCGATGTGGTTCTCCATGCGCTCTCCGCCACGAAAACCACAGGGGCTTTTGCCCTGCTGCAGCCTACATCGCCATTCCGGTCGGCAGAACATATTCGGCAGGCCGTGCGGATATACGACGGGACGCCTTCGCCGGCGGTGGTTTCGGTCGGCAAAGGCAAGCCGGCGGCTTGGCAGTTCACAACCGATGAAACTGGCCGGCTACAGCCGCTCGCAAGGGCCGTTCCCGCCGTTTCCCGGCGTCAGGATGCAGAGCCTTTGCTGGCGCCGAACGGTGCGCTCTATCTCTGCGACGTGAAGACTTTTCGTGACCAGGGTACACTCTTCCCCGATGGCGTTGCGGGCTACGTGATGGGCCACATTGACAGCCTCGATATCGACGAGGAAGAAGATCTCGCTCTGGCGCGAGCGATCGTCGACGCACGCTTACGGGTCATAGATTCATGAAAATTCACTACGTGTCCGGCAGTCGCGCCGATTTTGGCCTCATGCGAGGCTGTCTTCAGCATCTTGCTGGCAGCCGGCATGAACTCTCGGTCGTGGCAACCGGGCAGCATCTTCTCGAGAAGTACGGCAGCAGCGTGAACGATATACGCGCGGCCGGTCTAAGCCTGGCTGCCCAGATACCCGCACGTCTGACGGGCGAGAGCGGGGGGGAAATGGCCCGCGCCTTCACAGCCGAGATGGACGGCATGATCGATCTTTGGGAGCGTGACCGACCCGATCTGGTGCTGGTGCTCGGTGATCGAGGCGAAATGCTGGCCGCAACGCTGGCCGCGGTGCATCTCGGCATCTTCACGGCCCATATCCATGGCGGCGAACGTTCGGGAACACTGGATGAAAGTCTTCGGCACGCGATCAGCAAGCTGGCGCATGTTCATTTTCCTGCCACCGAGGACGCAGCCCAGCGACTGAAGCGAATGGGCGAGCTTCCAGAGACTATACGGGTGATCGGGGCGCCAGGACTGGTCGATCTTTGCCGGTCGCGAGCCGCCTGCATCGATCGGCGCGCTATACTGTCGGAGTACGGGCTGAGCGTGGACAGGCCGCTATCGCTTGTTGTCTTCCATCCGGTGGTGCAGGAGGCGGGAGACGGAGGCGGGCAGATCCGCACGGTGATCCGGTCCCTGCAAAGCCTGGGTCATCAGCTGGTGGTTCTGCGCCCCAACTCCGATGCAGGAGGCAAGGCCATCGACCAGAGCCTCGACGCCGTCGGGGAGCATCCCGACATCGTGGTGCTGACGCACCTCGAGCGAAGGCATTATCTTTCCCTGCTGGCCGCAGCCGATGTGCTCGTGGGCAATTCGTCGTCGGGGATCATAGAAAGTGCAAGCTTGGGAACCCCGTGCGTCAATCTCGGCTCGCGCCAGAACGATCGGCTTCGCAACGACAATACGATCGATTGCCCTGAGATTCGCGAGCAGGAGATTCAGAATGCAGTGAGCCAGGCGCTGGCTCTAAAAGGGCCATTTCAAAATTTCTATGGAGACGGTCGTTCGGATGAAGAACTACTGTCCGCTATTGATCAGATCGAGTGGAGCCCCAGACTTCTAGTCAAGCGGAATGCTTTCTAAGACATGGATGTAATCATAAGCATCGGAATTTCCGCTCTTGCGCTTCTCCTGGCGGTTGTTCGACTGCAATCCTTCAGGTTCGTCCGGCCTTTCATGGTCTTCTTCGCGCTAGGCGCCGGCCAGATTCACCTGGCCCTGGTCGCGCTCGGCGTGTTCCTGGTTTCCGAC
The DNA here is from genome assembly GCF_034375205.1 of Pelagerythrobacter marinus. Lineage (NCBI taxonomy): Bacteria > Pseudomonadati > Pseudomonadota > Alphaproteobacteria > Sphingomonadales > Erythrobacteraceae > Pelagerythrobacter > Pelagerythrobacter marinus. Next base: position 3,185,384 of record NZ_CP139719.1, read on the forward strand.
CTGAACTTGCGAGGGGATGGGCCACGTCGCGACAGGGTGTTCATCATGGTGTGCATGGTGTTCCTCGCCATCGTGCTTGCCACGATGTTGTCCGACGCCGGATGGAGAGTCCTGAGCGAGCTGCTCCAGCTTGCTGTGTATGTCGGGATGTTCTTTCTGCTTCGCGCTGCCGTATATCAGCCCGGTCAGATGGACCGTTTGATGGCGGCTTCCGCCGCCGGAGCAGTGGCTGTCGCACTATTGGGCTTGTTGCTTGCCGCGGCGGGAATGACGGAAGCACCGGCCATATTCCTCGCAAGAGGTGCGAACGAGGCTTCCACGTTCCTGGTCATAATGGGCGTGGTCCCCAGCGTCTTTCTTTTTATCCAGACGCGAGCCCCAAGGTACCTGGTTTTCATCGGCATTCTCTTTATCGCCCAAATCGAGGCTACAAGCCGGATCAACATACTTCTGAGCATTTCGAGCATCTGCGTCATGTTGTTTTTCCTGTGGCGCAGCTTGTGGTGGAGGTTGGGGCTGGTTGCCGCGGCAGTGTCGGGCCTGGTCGTGAACTTCGCGCTCCTTGAAGACGTATGGGAGCGAAACAGGAATTACTCGTACGAAGAGCGCTTCGCGTTGTACGAGGGCGGCATCGCTCTTTGGGAACAGAGGCCCTGGTTCGGATGGGGATGGGGGTCGTCTTCGGAAATCGTTCCCAGGATACTTCTGACTGACCAGGGTTTCCCGCACTTTCACTCCACCTATATCCAGTTTCTGGTCGAACTGGGTGTTCTGGGAATTTTCCTTACCGCGCTGTGGTTCATAGGCAGCTTGAAAATGATCCACCGCGGCTTTGCGCGACAGCTTCCGGTCGAGTGCAAGGCATATCTCGTCGCCGTGCATGCGGCCCTGATCGGCAGCGGCTTCACCGAGGCAATGCTGTTCGGGGCGGACAGGGCAGTCCAGGTAGCATTTGTATACGCGGTGTCACTCTACATCAGCGACTTGCGCCCCATGAGTGTCGCAGCGTCCGATCAGGAGCAAGCGTATTGAAATACGTTGACGACTTCATGAGGCGCCTGTTGGACGTCGGGGCCGCATCCTTGGCATGTGTAGTCCTGTCGCCCCTTATGCTCCTCATCGCTGTTGCCATAAGGGCCGACGACGGCAGCCCGATATTCTTTCGCCAGATTCGCGTCGGCAGAGGGCTGAGGCATTTCACGATACTGAAGTTCAGGACCATGAAGTGGGATCCCGCGGCTGCCGCCCAGGGCGGCACCGCCGGGTCGCTCGCGGAGAAAAAAGCCGCGCGGGCGGCGTTCAGGACGACCGTCCCCGGAGATTCGCGGATTACCCGGGTAGGGCGTTTCCTGCGTTCGACGCATCTGGACGAACTGCCGCAGTTGCTGAATGTCCTGCGTGGCGACATGTCCCTGGTGGGCGTTCGGCCCGACACCCCTGCCCAAGAGGTCGATTACCAGGACGGCTACTGGGAAGAGCGGCATGCTTTGCGGCCGGGGATTACAGGGCCTGCCCAGGTTTACGCGAACAAAGGAGGGCTGGAAGAACGCGTCACGCTGGAGCGGCGATGGCTATCGCATCCCGCTCTGGGCGCCTACGTGCGAATTCTGGTGGCCACGATTGGCAAGGTCTTTCGACGATCCAGCTTTTGACGGAATTTATGCGGCCAGCGCCTCTGGACACGATATGAAGGCGTTGGGCCCGATCCCCTGTTTACGGCGTTTGCGCCGCACACCGCTTCGACCACTCCTTGCTGGGAACAAATTCGGGTACGAGCTTGCTTACGATCTGGACTGCCGTCGTTGAACTGCCCGTTTCTCGGAGGGCGGAATTCAGCTCATCCAGTGCCTCGTGCAGATCGTTCCACGGCAGCAGGTTTTCTCGCGCGCGCATGATCCGGGGGTGATTGGTGGGTTCCGGGTTGTTGCCGATCAGGAGCTCTTCATACAGCTTTTCGCCTGGCCGCAAGCCGGTTTCAACCACTTCTATGTCGCCGTCCGGATTGTCCGCGTCCCGCACGCTGAGGCCGGAGAGCCGCACCATCGAGTAAGCGAGCTCGGCGATCTTGATCGGCTCGCCCATGTCCAGCACGAATACTTCGCCGCCTTTCGCCATGGCACTCGCCTGGATCACGAGCTGTGACGCTTCGGGGATGGTCATGAAGTACCGGGTGATGTCCCGATGAGTCAGGGTTATCGGCCCCCCTTGCGCGATCTGCTCCTTGAACCGCGGCACGACCGACCCGCTCGAACCCAGGACATTGCCGAACCGCACCATGCTGAAAACCGGCCCCCGCCTTTCTTCTGCCGCCTTGGCTTGCAGGATGAGTTCGCAAATCCTTTTCGATGCGCCCATGATGTTGGTCGGGCGTACCGCCTTGTCGGTGCTGATGAGGGTGAAATGGGTGGTGCCGACTTCCTCGGCAGCTTCGACGCTATGGAGCGTGCCCATGATGTTGTTGCGAAGACCCGCTATCGGATTCGCTTCTACCAGGGGCACGTGCTTGTACGCGGCCGCGTGAAACACTGTGTCGGGCCGGTAACGCGCGTAAACACGTCGCATGGACGAACGCTCGGCTGCGTTGGCCAGCTCGGGTATAATCTGCACGCTGGCGCCCGCGTCTGCGCAGAATTCGCGGAGTTCCTGCTCGATCGCGTAGAGGCCGTATTCCGACTGCTCGAGCAGGACAAGCCGCGAGGGCCGGAATTGCACGATCTGGCGACACAGCTCGCTGCCGATCGACCCGCCCGCGCCGGAAACAAGAACGGTGCGGCCGATGATCGTCTTTCCCATCAGAAGTTCATTGGGCGCGACTGCTTCGCGACCGAGCAGCTCTTCGATCTGGATCTCGCGCAAATCGCTGACGGTCACTTTGCCTTCGATCACGTTCGTCAGATTCGGTAGGGAGCGAACGTAGACTTCTTCCTTCTGGAGCGTCTCGATTATGGCTCGGCGCCGCGTACGCGACGCGCTGGGTATGGCGAGCAGCACCTCGTCCACCTCCCGCTCGGCAACGACTTCGCGAAGGCGATCGGATCCGAAGACGGGCGCTCCATCCAGCCTCTGTCCGTGGAGCCGAAGATCGTCATCGAGGAACCCGACGAGGTGAATCTGTGGCTCATGCCTCAACGACAAGGCGAGCTGCTGGCCGGCCCGACCGGCGCCGTAAACCAGCACGCGCTTCCCGTTCACATCCACTGCTTTCAGCAGATCCAGCATCGTGAATCGAATGGCGATGCGGCTCGAGGCCAGGAGGAGGAAGAATATGATCGGATGAAGGACGCTCAACGTGCGCGGCACGTCGGGCAACCGGAAGATCACGCAAACCACGATCAGCGGAATCGCCATCAGGCCGGTAGCCACTGCGAGATTGGCGATCGTTCGGGCGCCTGAAAAGCGCGTGAGGGCGCGGTAAACGCCGGTTCTCCAGGCAATGGGATACCATGTGGCAATCGCTATGGCGGCGAAGGTCATGATCGGCCGCGAGACGAGGTCCCACACCCCGAGGCGCAGTGAAAACGCGATCAGCACCGCCGCAAAGCAGAGGGCAGCGTCGAACAGAATGGCCAGAAGTTGTCGATGAAGCCGCGGCCGCCCCAGAATGAAGCGTAGCGTGCGCTCGCGCAACTGACGCCACGCGATGCTGCCAGCGGGGCCAAGACGGGGCGATTGAACCTGTTCGCTCACTGACGATTCGACCTGTCGATTGTTTGTATGGAACTGCCGGGCAGTCTGGATACTGTCCCGGCACCTAGCAGACGACTTGTCGGGGTCATAAACTTTTCTGACTCAAGGCGATAGTGCCGAGCCGTCATCATTCTGGGCCGTCGATTCGATCCAGCCGCCGCCGACGACGCGCTCGCCGGCGTAGATGACGGCGGCCTGGCCGGGGGCGACGCCGTATTCGGGCTGGGCGAAGCGCAGGGTTGCCGCGGCCCCGTCGCCCAGAGGGCCTTCGAGCGTTATCGGCACGGGCCGGGCCAGGCTGCGGACCTTGGCGGTCAGCGGCGCATCGGGAAGGGGGCCGATCCGGTTGCTCTCGACGATCCTGGCGGCATCGACCGCGAGCATCCGGCGCGGGCCGACGCGCACGGCGTGGTTCGCCGCGTCGATTCCGACGACGTAGAGCGGTTCGGGCTGCCCCCCGATCTCCAGCCCCTTGCGCTGGCCGACCGTGTAGTGGACGATTCCCTTGTGGCGTCCCAGGACTTCGCCCGATCCGGCGTGTACGATCGGGCCCGGCCGGCCCCCTTCCGGGCGCAACTTGCGCACGATCGCGGCGTAGTCGCCGTCGGGCACGAAGCAGATGTCCTGGCTGTCGGGCTTGGCCGCGTTGCGCAGTCCGGCCGTCTCGGCCAGCTGCCGCACTTCGCTCTTCGGCAGGCCGCCGAGCGGGAAGCGGAGGAAATCGAGCTGGCTTTCGGTCGTCGCGTAGAGGAAGTAGGACTGGTCGCGCGCCGGATCGAGCGCGCGGTGCAGTTCGGGCCCGGCAGGCCCGGCGACGCGGCGCACGTAGTGCCCGGTGGCGAGGCAGTCGGCCCCCAGTTCGCGGGCCATGCGCAGCAGGTCGGTGAACTTGGGCCCCATGTTGCAGCGGATGCAGGGCACCGGCGTGCGCCCGGCGAGGTAATCGTCGGCGAACGTCTCCACCACTTCCTCGCGGAAGGCGCTTTCGTGGTCGAAGACGTAGTGCGCGATGCCGAGCCGGTCGGCGACGGCGCGTGCGTCGGCAATGTCGTCGCCCGCGCAGCAGGCGCCCTTGCGGCCGGTCGCTGCACCGTAATCGTAGAGCTGCAGCGTCACGCCGATCGTTTCCGCGCCGGTCCGCGCGGCGAGCGCGGCGACGACCGAACTGTCGACGCCGCCCGACATGGCGACCACGATCCGGCACTGCGCCGCCGGGCGCGGCAGGTCGAACAGGGCGGCGGGATCGGTGGCGCCGGGGATGCGGACGGGAGCGTTCATGCGCGCGCCCATACACGCTGGCGCGTTATCCATAAAGGGAGGGGCGCGAACCCGCGCTTTACCCGATCTTGAGATGTCGCCCCTACACCGTCGGGCATGTACGAAGGCAAGATCGTTCCCGCCGTGGTCGATTCGACGGCCGATGGCGGTTCGCTGCGGGTCCCCGAGTGGGCGGAGCTGGTCACCCGGCTGGCCGTCGCCGACGAGATGCGCCGGCTGGCGGCCCCGATTCACGGCCGGCACACGGGCAATTTCGAGCGATTCGGGGCGCTTGCCGAATCTGCAGCGGCCGCGCGCGAACCGATCGTTAACCCTGATGATTTAGCTCGTGGCAAAGGCGGCGGCGGCATTGTTCCCTGCGACGAGAACGATGCCCGCGCCGGCGACCGAGAGATGCAATGATCGAGAACCAGAAGATCCGTCCTGACCAGGTGATCGGCCCCCTCGGGGAGCCGCTGACGCTCGACGACCTGCCCCCGCGCGATACCAAGCGGTGGGTCGTGCGCCGCAAGGCAGAGGTCGTCGCCGCGGTCAATGGCGGGCTGCTGACGATCGACGAGGTCCTGGAACGCTATAGCCTGACGCTGGAGGAGTTCGCGTCCTGGCAGCGCGCGGTCGACCGTTCGGGCATGCAGGGCCTGCGCGTCACCCGCATCCAGCACTACCGCGACCTTTACGAGCGGCAGCTCAAGTACTGAGCGCGCGGTGCCGCGCGTTCACCTGCGCTGCAGCCAAGCCTAGCCGAACAATCCCGTTTAGCGTATCCTCGCCCCACGGCACGCGAAGAATGCCGGGGAACCGCATTGCCTTGCCCGTCGTTTGAGCCGGGCAGCGCTTGAAAACAGGAGGAATTGGTAATGGGCTGGATTATTGCAATCATCGTGGGCGGCATCGCCGGCTGGCTCGCGAGTCTCGTAATGAACCGCGACGCCTCGATGGGCATCTTCTGGAACGTGGTGGTCGGCATCGTCGGCTCGGTGATCGGCAACCTCATCGCCAACCAGTTCGGCTGGGCTGGCTCCATACAGGAATTCTCGCTGACCGGCCTCATCATCGCCTTCATCGGCGCTGTCGTGTTGCTGGCGATCGTCAACCTGATCCAGCGCGGGCGGGTGCGCTAAACCCCGCAAGATCGCAGGAAATACCGGGGCGGGCGCGGCGAAGGCCGGGCCCGCCCTTTTCATGCGCGCTTTCGGCAGGGGCATCGGGCATGGCCATTCGTCGGCCAGATATGCCCCCCGTCGAACGCCGCGTTGCCGCTGGGGCGGCACGCGCGTAAGACGAGGCCCACTATTGCCAGGAGTGAGTTATCAATATAACACACTCCGCAATCCACAAGACCGAGAGCGCGATGAATTACGAGAGTCCCGTGACCGCGGAAAGGGCCGAGGCCTATCCTGCCGACCTCGTCGACGAGGCGGAGGCGCGCGCGCGGCGGCGGCGGCGCTGGATCATCATCGGCGTTCTCGCGCTGGTCGTGCTGGGGGCGATCGCCTTCTTCGTCGCCCGGGGCGGCGAAGGCGGTGCGGCCGGTGCGGGCGACGACCAGTCGCAGGCGCCGGTCATTTCGGTGATCACCCCGGGCCGGGCGACGATCGAGGGCCAGATCGAAGCCTCGGGCACGCTCGCGGCGCGGCGGCCCCTGCCGGTCGGCTCGGTCGGGGAGGGCGGCCGCGTCCTGTCCGTGCCCGTCGATGCCGGCGACTGGGTCGAACAGGGCCAGGTGCTCGCGGTGATCGATCGCGCGGTCCAGGTCCAGCAGATCGCCAGCGCCCGGGCCAATGTCCAGGTGGCGCAGGCCGATGCGGATCTCGCGCAGGCCAATCTCGATCGCGCGCTCCAGCTCGTCGATCGCGGCTTCATCTCCAAGGCCGACGTCGATCGCCTGACCGCGACCCGCGACGCCGCCCGGGCCCGCGTGCAGGTGGCGCGGGCGCAGCTGGGCGAGCTGCAGGAGCGCACGGCCCGGCTGAACATCTATGCCCCGGCTTCCGGTCTCGTGCTCGACCGCAATGTCGAACCGGGCCAGACGGTGGGGGCCGGCAGCGGCGCCCTGTTCACGATCGCGCGCGGCGGGGAAATGGAAATGCTGGCCAAGGTCAGCGAGACCGACCTCGCCAGCCTCTCGGTCGGGACCCAGGCCACCGTGCAGCCGATCGGCACGGACGAGACCTTCACCGGCCAGGTGTGGCAGCTTTCCCCCACGATCGAGGCGGACAATCGCCAGGGCACGGCGCGGATCGCGCTGTCCTATGCCCCCGGCCTGCGCCCCGGCGGCTTTGCCAGCGCCACGATCAGCAGCGGCACGATCGTGGCCCCGATGCTGCCCGAATCGGCGGTGCTTTCCGACAATCAGGGCAGCTACGTCTATGTTGTCGACGACGAGAACAAGGCGCAGCGGCGCGCGATCCGGCTGGGCATGGTGACCGATCGCGGCATTGCCATCGCCGAAGGGCTGTCGGGCACCGAACGGGTCGTCCTGCGCGCGGGCGGCTTCCTCACCGAAGGGGAAACCGTCGAACCGCGCAAGGTCGATGCCGACGGGAACTGACGCATGAATTTCCGCAACATCTCCGCCTGGTCGATCCGCAACCCGGTCATCCCGCTCGTGTTCTTCACGGCGCTGCTGCTGGCCGGGCTGCTGTCGTTCCGGCAGATGGACGTGGTCAATAACCCGGATATCGAGTTTCCGGCGGTCAACATTTCGATCTCGCAGCCCGGGGCCGCGCCGACCGAGATCGAGAATCAGATCACCCAGCGGGTGGAATCGGCCGTCCGCTCGATCAACGGGGTCAAGTCGCTCAACTCGACCGCCAGCGAAGGCAATTCGAACACTTTCGTCGAGTTCGAAATCGGGATCGATCCCAACGATGCCGTGTCCGAGGTGAAGAACGCGATCGACCAGATCCGCGGCAGCCTGCCCGACGGAATCATCGAGCCGCGCATCACCAAGGAGGAGATCGCGGGCGGCTTCCTGGGCATTTTCGCGGTCGAAGCCGACGACATGACGATCGAACAGCTCAGCTGGTTCATCGACGATACGGTCGCCAAGCGCCTGCTCTCGATCGAGGGCATGGCCGAGGTGAACCGCTTTGCCGGCGTCGATCGCGAGATCGAGGTGATCATCGACCTCGAGCGGATGCAGGCTTTCGGCGTCACCGCCAGCCAGATCAACAACGTCCTGCGCCAGACCAATATCGACGCGGCCGGCGGCAATACCGAGGTGGGGGGCACGCGCCAGTCGGTCCGGGTCCTGGGCAGTACCGAAACCGCTTACGAGCTGTCGCAGCGCCAGATCCAGCTGGGCGACGGGCGCACGGTCAAGCTGGCCGATGTCGCCACCGCGCGCGACGGCTACAGCGAGCGGACCTCGATCAGCAAGGTGCGCGACAAGGAAGTGGTGAACTTCGGCATCTCGCGCGCGAAGGGCGCGTCCGACGTCACCGTGTTCGAGGCCGCGGCCGAGGAAATCGCCGCGATCGAGGCGGAAAACCCGGGCGTGCGCTTCATCCCGCTGTTCAACACGGTCCAGTACACCGAAGAACAGTACGAAAGCTCGATGGCGGCGATGATCGAGGGCGCGGTCCTCGCGGTCGTCGTGGTATTCTTCTTCCTGCGCGACTGGCGCGCGACGGTGATCTCGGCGATTGCCATCCCGCTCTCGGCCATCCCGACCTTCTGGTTCATGGACCTGATGGGGTTCAACCTGAACTCGCTCTCGCTCCTCGCGCTCGGCCTGGTGGCGGGCGTGCTGGTCGACGACGCGATCGTCGAGATCGAGAATATCGTGCGCCACATGCGCATGGGCAAATCCGCCTACCAGGCCTCGATCGACGCCGCGGACGAGATCGGCCTGCCGGTCGTGGCGACCAGTTTCTGCATCGTCGCGGTCTTCCTGCCGGTCGGGCTGATGCCCGGCATCTCGGGCCAGTTCTTCAAGAACTTCGGCATTACCGTGGTGATCGCGGTGCTGATGTCGCTCGCCGTGGCGCGGATGATCACGCCGATGCTCGCGGCCTATTTCCTCAAGGCCAAGGGGCACGCCGCGCATGGCGAAGGGCCGATGATGGACCGTTACATGCGCGTGCTGTCGTGGTCGCTCGACCGGGGCAAGATGCACTCCCGCCGCGCCGGACTGGAGCCGCCGCGCAGCCGGTTCCTCTATGGCCTGGCCTTCCTGGCCGTTGTCCTCGTGCTGATCGCGACGCCGCTCGTTGCGGTCTTCCTCTCCTACGATTTCCTCCAGGGGCTCGCCGTGCCGGAGACGATCGCCGGCCCCCTGGCGTCGGACAGCGGCGGCGGCTTCCTGCACTGGCTGGTCCTGAAACCGCTCGAGATCGTCGAACTGGCGATCGCGGTGGCGATCGGCTTCGGCGCGGGGTGGGGCGTGCTCAAGCTGCTGGGGCTGCCCTGGACCGGCCGGCTGCGCGACAGCTGGCGCTGGCTGGAGGCGCGTTTCTACGATCACCGCGTGTGGATGATGATGACCGGCTATTTCGCGCTGATCCTCACCGTCCTGCTGTTCATGAACGTGCCCCCGCAGTTCCAGCCGCAGATCAACAGCGACAACAGCCGGGTCGAGATCGAGATGGTCCCGGGGACGACGCTGGAGACGACCGAGCGGGTGGCCGACCAGGTCGCGGAAATCCTCTATGCCGAACCGGAAGTCCTCCGGGCGCTCGAACGGGTGCGGGTCGGCAATGCGACGATCTACATCACCCTGCGGCCCGACCGCGAACGCACCTCGATCGAGTTCGAGCGCGCGCTGGCGCCGCGCCTGGCGCAGATCCCCGATGCGCGGGTACGGTTCCAGTCGCAGTCCGGCGGTTTCGGCAGCGGCCGCGACCTCACCGTGATGCTCGCCGGGTCCGACCCCGACCTGCTGGAGGAAACCGCGGCCACCCTGGTCGAGCAGATGAAGGGGCTCGACACCCTCGTCGCGCCGCGCATCAGCGCCGACATCAACCGGCCCGAGATCATCGTCGAGCCGCGCGCGGACCTCGCAGCCGAGCTGGGGGTGACGACCGCGGCGCTGAGCCAGACGATCCGCATCGCCACGCTGGGCGAGATCGAGCAGAACGCGGCCAAGTTCTCGCTGTCGGACCGGCAGATCCCGATCAGGGTCAAGCTGCCCGAGCAATCGCGCGAGGACATGACCACGATCGAGAACCTGCCGGTGCCGACCCGCAACGGCGGCACGGTGCCGCTGTCGCGCGTGGCCGACATCAGCTTCGGTTCCGGCCCGACCTCGATCCAGCGCTACAACCAGAACCGCCGCGTCCTTGTGGGGGCGGACCTGGCGCAGGGCGTGGTGAAGGGGGAGGCCGATGCCCAGATCAGCCAGCTGCCGATCCTGCAGGACCTGCCGCGAGGCGTGATCCGCGACCTGGTGGGCGAGGACGAGTGGCAGCAGGAAATGCTCGGTAGCCTTAGGATTGCGATCCTTTCGGGCATCCTGCTGGTCTTCGCGGTGCTGGTCCTGCTCTACAAGCGGCTGATGAGCCCGCTGGTCAACATGACCTCGCTCGCGCTGGCGCCGCTTGGCGGCATCCTGCTCGTCTGGCTGGTCGGGCAGCCGCAATCGATGCCGGTCTATATCGGCATCCTGCTGCTGCTGGGCATCGTGTCGAAGAACTCGATCCTGCTGATCGACTTCGCGCTGGAAGAGATGGACAAGGGCACGCGCAAGCTCGACGCGATCCTCGATGCCGGTCACAAGCGGGCGCAGCCGATCGTGATGACGACCGTGGCGATGACGGCGGGCATGGTGCCCGTCTCGCTCTCGCTTTCGGGCGACGGGGCCTGGCGCGCGCCGATGGGCACCGTGGTCATCGGCGGCCTGATCATGTCCACCCTCTTGACCCTTCTGATCGTGCCGGCCGGTTTCAGCCTGGCCGACGGGCTGGAGAAGCGACTGGGCCCGTGGCTGCGCAATCGCCTACTGACCTATCGCCCGGGGGAGGAAGCGCCGCGGCCGGGGCCTGACGACGATGGCGACGGGCCGGTGCCCGCCACCCGGGCGGGGCCGCAGCCGGCCGAGTGACCGGGGAAACCGAGCCGCTGCCGGTGCGTTCCAGCAGGATGAGGCGTGCTTCGCTCCCGCCAGATCGTGCCCGCCGGATGCGCCTGACGGCCACAGCGATGCTGGTCCTGATGGCGGCGATCTTCCTCGCCACCCATCGCCTGCTCGATCTCCACCCGGCCTGGGGCTACGTCCACGCTTTCGCCGAAGCGGCCATGGTCGGCGGCCTGGCCGACTGGTTCGCGGTCACCGCGCTGTTCCGCCACCCCCTCGGCCTGCCGATTCCGCATACGGCGATCATCCCCGAGAACAAGGACCGGATCGCCGACACGATGGCGCAGTTCCTGCGCGACAATTTCCTTACCCCCGCGGTGGTCGCGCGGCGAATGCACGCGATGAACATGGCGCGCGCGATGGGCGACTTCCTCGTTCGCGCCCCGGGCGGCGCGCAGTCGCGAATCGGGGCGGGCGCGGCGGAGCTCTTTGCCGGAGTGCTCGAATCGCTCGACCCCGATCGTCTCGGCGGCCAGGTGCGCAGCGGCCTGAAGCACCAGCTGGAACGGTTCGAGGTCGCCCCGCTGCTCGGCCAGATGCTGGAGGCCGCGATTGCCGACAAGCGGCACCTGCCGTTGATCGACAGCATCATCCGATGGGCGGGCCTGACGCTGGAGGACAACGAGGACATGGTCCGCGCCATGATTCACGAGCGGGCGAACGCCTTGCTGCGCTGGACCGGCCTCGACGAGCGGCTCGCGAACTCGGTGCTCGACGGGCTCTATCGCCTGCTGGCCGAGGTTCTCGTCGATCCGGAGCATCCGCTGCGGCGCAAGATCGAGGAAGGGCTGGAGCAGACGGCCCACGATCTCGTTCACGATCCCGCCACGCGGGAGAAGGTCGAACGGATGAAGCGCGAGCTGCTCGACAACCCGGCGGTCGCGGAATGGTGGCAGGGGGTATGGGAACGGCTGCGGACCCGGCTGGTGGCCACGGCGCGCGATCCCGATTCGGCGCTCGACGGCTGGCTCGGTTCGACGCTGGGCGAAATCGGCGCCGCGCTGCGCCAGGACGTGCGCTTGCAGATGCAGGTCAACCGGTTCGCCCGACGCACCGCGGTCGGCGTGGCCACCCGCTATGGCGGGCAGATCGTCCAGCTGGTGTCCGAAACCGTGCGCCGCTGGGATGCGCGCACGATTACCGACCGGCTGGAGAACGCCGTCGGGCGGGATCTTCAGTTCATTCGCATCAACGGCACGCTGGTGGGCGGGCTGGTCGGCGTGACCATCCACGCGGTCACGGCCATCCTGCCGTGACCGGGCCGCGAAGGGCCTAGGGCACCAGGAAGTTGACCGTACTGCGCCAGTAGGAAGCGACCGGGCGGCCTTGCGAATCGAGCGCCGGCTCGAACCGGGCGCGGCGCATCAGCGCGTTGCACACGGCCTCGTCGAAATCCCGCGGACGGATAGAACGTTGAATGTGGCAATCGGTCGGCACGCCTTCGGCACTGACGCTGAGCCTGAAATGGACGAGCCCTTCGACACCCTTGCTGGCGAGGTCGCCCGGATAGTCTCTGCTCACGACCCAGTGGCCGGGATTGCCCTTGGGCCGGACCTTGCGCGTCAGGGCGCGGTGGCTTTCCAGGTCGATACCCCAATGGGTGAGCAGCTCTTCGGTGCATTTGCGCATGGCGGCCATCGGCGGCCCCATCGAACCGAGCGCGAGCCGCACGGGGCGCCGCTTTCCGCGCTGGATCTCCAGCCAGGTAATCGCCGCCTCCTGTTCGAAAGCGATCGCCTGGTCGAATATGCTGATCGTGCCGGCGTCGGCATCGCGAGCCTCGGCGCCCCCGCGCTCGCCGAGGTTGGGCGGAGCGGCGAGGAAGAGGCCGCTGCCCAGCACGATGGGCGAGTATTCCCCCATCTCGCCGGTCCGGAACGCGCCCTCCTCCTCGTACCCGTCCGGCCCGAAGCGGAAGGCAGTGTCGGTGTAGAGCTGGGCCTTCAGCGGATCGCCGCCGACGATGAGGGAGAACCGGTCGCCGGGTTCGTACCGCTCGAGGATGAAGATCGTCTTCTCCTCCCCTTCGCCGAACGTGCGCGCCATGCGGCAGCTGTCGTCGGCATAGTCGAGGACCCACTGCGATACGGGCCGGAGGACGAGCGGCTCCTTCGCCGCGGCCTGCGCGGCAAAGCCACCCAGCGCGGAGAGGAGCGCGCATGCGATCCCGAGCTGCCTTGCTGCCGTCATGTCAACGATACCGGGCGATGGCGAACAAGCTGGAACTGACCCAGTAAGCCGCCACCGGTCGTCCTTCGGCGTCGCGCGCCGGGGTGAACCGCGCGCGGTGGAGCAGCGCCTTGCAGGTGGCTTCGCGAAAGGCGGGATCGGAGTAGGCCGCCTGGACCACGCAGTCGGACACGTTGCCCTCCGCGTCCACGGCCAGGCGGAACCGCACCGCGCCGGCCAGGTTGTCGCGCAGCGCGGTGTCCGGATAGTCGGTCCCCCGGATCCACAGGCGGGGGTGGGACCGCGGGTGCGGCCATGCGCTCAGCGCGCTGAGCTGTTCCGGATCGTAGCCCCAGCTGCGAACCAGGTCGACAAGGCAGGTGTCGAGCGCCGCCATTGCCCTGGCCAGGCTGCCGGTGCGGAGCGAGACCGGCTGCCTGACGCCGGAGACGATCGTGAAGGCTTCGGTCTGTTCGGCAATCCGGGTCTCGACCGCCTTCAGCCCGCCCGGCTCGCTGCCACCGCCGACATGGGCGAGCATCGCGCGCGGGATCAGTTCGCCGGTGAACTGCCAGATGGTCTGCCCGTCGTCGGCCGTGCCGAACAGGGCATGGCGCTCCTCGTCCGGTTCGCGGACCGGGTCGAACCGATAGGCGAAACGATCGCCATCGGGGCGCAGCGGCGTTCCTGCCACGACGAACTCCATCGCGATGCCCGGGGCGTATTTCGCCAGCGTGAGCACGACTTCCTGCTCACCTTCGCCGAACGAGCGCGAAAGGCGGCAGGCTTCCTTGTCGTAACGAAGCTGCCACGGTGAGGACGGGGCCAGGTGGACCGGTTCGCCGGCCGATGCCGGCTGGCCTGCGAAAACGGCCGCCAGGGCGGCGCCGCCGGCGGCCAGGACCGATAGTGTTTTCATCGTGCGCTCCCCCCGATCGGCACGGCGATGGAGGCGCACTTATAACACGGGCGGCGCCGACCGGAAGACGGCACCGCCCGTTGTCATACAAGCATCAAAGCTTGTCGGTCAGTTCTGGAACGGCCTTGAACAGGTCCGCCACCAGGCCGATGTCGGCGACCTGGAAGATCGGGGCGTCCTCGTCCTTGTTGATCGCGATGATCGTCTTGGAATCCTTCATCCCGGCGAGGTGCTGGATCGCGCCGGAAATGCCGATCGCGAAATAGACTTCCGGGGCGACGATCTTGCCCGTCTGCCCGACCTGGTAATCGTTCGGGACATAGCCGGCATCCACCGCGGCGCGGCTGGCGCCGACGCCCGCGCCGAGCTTGTCGGCCAGCGGCATGATGTACTGTTCGAACGTCTCGGCATCCTTGAGCGCGCGGCCGCCCGAAACGATCACCTTGGCGCTGGTCAGTTCGGGGCGTTCGCTTTCCGCCAGTTCCTGGCCGACGAAGCTGGAAATGCCGGCGTCGCCGGGGCCGGACACTGTCTCGACCGAACCCGAACCGCCTTCGGCGTCCGCCTTGTCGAAGGCCGTCCCGCGCACGGTGATGACCAGCTTGGCGTCGCTCGATTCGACGGTCGCGATCGCGTTGCCGGCGTAGATCGGGCGGGTGAAGGCCTTCTCGCCTTCGACCGAGAGGATGTCGGAAATCTGCATCACGTCGAGCAGAGCCGCCACGCGCGGGGCGATGTTCTTGCCGGTCGTGGTCGCGGGCGCGAGGAAGGCGTCGTGGTCCTTCATCAGGTCGGCCGCAAGCGGGGCGACGTTCTCGGCCAGCTGGTGTTCGTAGGCTGTATCGTCGGCCAGGTAGACCGTGCCCGCGCCTGCGATCTTCGCCGCGGCATCGGCCACCGCGGCGCAGCCGCTGCCGGCCACGAGCAGGTTGACGTCGCCCAGCTTGGCCGCGGCGGTGACGGTGGCGAGGGTCGCGTCCTTCACCGAAGCGTTGTCGTGTTCGACCAGAACGAGAGTCTTCATCTCAACTTCCCTTCAAATCTGCCCCGCTCGGCCCGGTTCGCCGGTGCCGGCCCGGGCCTTGCGCTCCCGGCGGCTGCGCTGGCGGCCGGGGGCTCGCGCCGGGCGAGGCGGGGGATAATCCTCACGCGATGCCGAGCGCCTTGATCTTGGCGACCAGCTCGTCGACGTCGGCGACCTTGATCCCGGCCTGGCGTACCGGCGGCTCGGACACATTGGTCGTGGTCAGCCGGGGCGCGGTATCGACGCCGTAATCGGCCGGGCTCTTGGTATCGAGCGGCTTGGACTTGGCCTTCATGATGTTCGGCAGCGAGGCATAGCGCGGCTCGTTCAGGCGCAGGTCGGTCGTCACGATCGCCGGCAGGGTCAGCTTCACCGTTTCCAGGCCGCCGTCGATCTCGCGCTTCACCGTGACGCTGTCGCCGTCGATCTCGACCGTGTTGGCGAACGTGCCCTGCGGCCGGCCGGTCAGCGCGGCGAGCATCTGGCCCGTCTGGTTCGAATCGTCGTCGATCGCCTGCTTGCCCAGGATCACCAGGCCCGGCTCCTCCGCCTCGTAGATGGCCTTGAGGATCTTGGCGACCGCGAGCGGTTCGACTTCGTCGTCGGTCTGGACCAGGATCGCCCGGTCCGCGCCCATGGCGAGCGCGGTACGCAGCGTTTCCTGCGCCTTGGCCGGGCCGATCGAAACGGCCACGATCTCGTCCGCCTTGCCCGCTTCCTTGATCCGGATCGCTTCTTCCACCGCGATCTCGTCGAACGGGTTCATGCTCATCTTGACGTTGGCCAGGTCGACGCCCGTACCGTCCGCCTTGACGCGCGGCTTCACGTTGTAGTCGATCACCCGCTTGACGGGCACGAGGATTTTCATCGGTTGTCCTTCCTCTCGAATTACACGAGGGTTCGCCTAGCTAGCGTTTACGTAAGCGTCAAGTCGCGAGGACCCGCCCGCTCTGATTGAACCTGCCGGCTGTCCTCGCGTTCCGGGTCGGCGCGGTCAAGCCTCGATCGCTTTACCGCCCGGCCGATCCGGGATAGCCTCGCCCCGGGGCAATAGAGGGGAATGCCTATGATGCGCGGGGCCATGATGACGCTGGCGGCGATGCTCGCCCTGCCGGCGGCGGCACAGGAAACGCAGGTCGCAGCCGAAGGGCACGTTCCGCCACCGGCGACGATCGCCGATGCGGCGTGGCTGGTCGGCGACTGGGCCGGGGCCGGGATCGCCGGCGCGCCGGCGGCGGAAAGCTGGCTGCCCCCGGCCGGGGACACGATGGTCGGCGTGTTCGTGCAGCAGCAGCACCAGGGCGGCCTGATGTTCACCGAACACATGCAGATCGCCGAGGAGGAAGACAGCCTCGTCCTCAGGCTCAAGCACTTCAACCCCGACCTGACCGGGTGGGAGGAGAAGGACGAGATGGTCCGGTTCCGCCTGATCGCGGCCGAACCGTGCCTGCTGCGCTTCAGCGCGCTGACCTATCGCTGCGACGGCGAGGGCGGCCTGATCGTCGCCGTGCGGATGCAGGGGGAAGGCGAGACCGTTACCGAGCAGGTGTTCCGGTTCGACCGCCGGGAGAAGGCCGCGGCGGCGGAGCCCACGCCCTAGCGCGCGCCCCGCCGTGCCCGGTCAGGCGGCCTGCTTGACCTCGGCCACGATCTTGCGCGCGGCGTCGCCCAGGTCGTCGGCGCTGACGATCGGCAGGCCCGAGTTGTTCAGGATGTCCTTGCCCTGTTCGACATTGGTGCCTTCGAGGCGAACCACCAGCGGGACCGAGAGGTTCACGTCCTTGGCTGCCGCGACGATGCCGTCGGCGATCACGTCGCACTTCATGATCCCGCCGAAGATGTTGACGAGAATGCCCTCGACCGCGGGGTCCTTGAGGATGATCTTGAACGCGGCGGTCACTTTCTCGCGATTGGCGCCGCCGCCCACGTCGAGGAAGTTGGCCGGGAAGGCGCCGTTGAGCTTGATGATGTCCATCGTCGCCATGGCCAGGCCCGCGCCATTGACCATGCAGCCGATGTTGCCGTCGAGCTTGATGTAGGCGAGGTCGTATTCGCTCGCCTCGACTTCGGCCGGGTCTTCTTCCGTCTCGTCGCGCATCGCCTCCACGTCGGGGTGGCGGTAGAGCGCGTTCGAATCGAAGCTCATCTTGGTGTCGAGGACGAGGAGCTTGCCGTCCTCCGTCTCGACCAGCGGATTGATCTCCAGCATCGCGCAGTCGAGATCCATGAAGGCGGTATAGAGCTGCTTCGCCAGCTTCTGGGCCTGCTTGTTGAGATCGCCGGTCAGCTTCAGCGCGAAGGCGACCGCGCGGCCGTGATGCGGCATGAAGCCCTGGGCCGGGTCGATCGTGATCGTGGTGATCTTCTCCGGCGTGTCGTGCGCGACCTGCTCGATATCCATACCGCCTTCGGTCGAAACGATCATCGCCACGCGCCCGGTAGCGCGATCGACCAGCATCGAGAGGTAGTATTCACGCGCGATGTCGACCCCGTCGGTGACGTAGAGGCGATTGACCTGCTTGCCCGCTTCGCCCGTCTGCACGGTCACCAGCGTATTGCCCAGCATGTCGCGCGCGTTCGATTCGACGTCCTCGACCGACTTCGCCAGGCGCACGCCGCCCTTGGCATCGGGGCCGAGTTCCTTGAACGTGCCCTTGCCCCGGCCGCCGGCGTGGATCTGGGCCTTGACCACGTAGAGCGGCCCGGGAAGCTTCTTCGCGCCCTCGACCGCTTCCTCCACGGTCGTGGCGGCATGGCCGGCCGGGATGCCGATGCCATACTTCGCGAGCAGTTCCTTGGCCTGGTATTCGTGGATATTCATGGAAGGCGGGCCCCGTTGTTGCGGATGGGAAGGATGCGGCGGGGCATAAGCACGGATTGCCCCGCTTGAAAAGTCCGGCGTCCGCTCCCAACAGCGAAGCACGATGATCGATCGCGCCCGCCTGGAAGACATCGTCCGCGAAGCCGGGCGGATTGCGTTCGGGTCGTGGCCCGGCGCGGGCCATGCGCTGGAAAGCTGGGAGAAGACCCCGGGGAACCCGGTATGCGCGGCCGATCTGGCAGTCGATGCCTTCCTGCGGCGCGAGCTCGGCCGGCTGCTGCCCGCGGCCGGGTGGCTTTCGGAGGAGACGGCGGACGATCCCGCGCGGCTCGATCGCGGGCTGATCTGGCTGGTCGATCCGATCGACGGCACGCGCGATTTCATCCGCGGGCGCACCGGCTGGGCCGTGTCGGTCGCGCTGATCAGCGAGCGCCGGCCCCTGATCGGAATGCTGGCGGCCCCGGCGCGCGGGGAAGAATGGATCGGCATCTCGGGCCAGGGCTCGTGGCGCAATGGCGAGCCGCTGCGGGCGTCGCGGCGGGAGGTTTTTCCCGGGGCGCGGGTGCCGGCCGATTCGCTGCCCCGCGAAGACCGCGACCTGGCGACCGTGAACAAGCCCAATTCGATCGCCCTGCGCGCGGCGATGGTCGCGGCGGACGAGGCGGACCTGCTGGCGACGCTGCGCTGGGGTTACGAATGGGATATCGCCGCCGCGGCGCTGATCGCGCGCGAGGCGGGCGCTGCCGTGACCGACGCTTTCGGCGATCCGCTCAACTACAACAAGCGCGATCCGCGCGCCTTCGGCCTGCTGATCAGCGCCCCGGCGATCCATTCCGCCGCGGTCGATCGGCTGTCCGGCCGGGCGCACGCCCTGGCGCGGCCCCGGCGCTGAACAGCCTCCGGCGGGGCCGGCGGCCCGGGCATGAAAAGGGGCCGATCCATCCGGGCCGGCCCCTTAGCCTTTGCTGCCCCGCGGGCAGGCGGGATCAGCGGTTCTGGGCCGCGTCGATCTCTGCCTGCGTCAGCGGGATGATCTTGATTTCCACCCGGCGATTGCGCTGCCGGCCGTAATCGGTCGAGTTGTCGGCCACCGGCATCGTTTCGCCGAAGCCCTGCCAGCGAATGCGCGCCGAGTTGACGCCGCGGCTGGTGAGGTAGTTCGCCACCGTCTGGGCACGCCGTTCGGACAGGCCCTGGTTGAACGATTCCGAACCGGTCGAATCGGTATGGCCGTAAACGTCGATCAGGCTGTTCGGATATTGCGTCAGGTTGGCGGCCACGTCGTCGAGCGTGGAGCGGAACGCGGGCTTGAGCGTCGCGCTGCCGACATCGAACGTCACGCCGTCGGGCAGGTTGACCAGGATCGCCTCGCCATTGTCCACCTCGGTCACGTCGATGCCCGAGCCGGCGGTCGATTCGCGCAGTTCCTTGATCTGCTGGTCCATCCTGTAGCCCACGACGCCACCGATCGCGCCGCCGCCGACGGCGCCGATGATGCGCCCGGTCTTGCCCCCGATCAGCCCGCCGAGCAGTGCACCGGCCGCCGCGCCCCCGACGCCGCCGATCGCCGTGCGCGAAATCTTGCGTTCGCCGGTGTTCGGATCGGTAACACAGGCCGACACGCTCACCAGCGACATCGCGGCAAGGCTGGCAACGATCATTTTCGACTTCTTCATGGGTATTTCCCCTCTGCTGCACACGCATTGAGTCGTTGGAGGGCACGGCCCCCGTCTGCGTCTCGCCCTTGCGAAACTATCGTAAGGTGCGCCCGTTCCCCGATCCCGTCAACGATCCCGCACGCGGGAGGCTGGCGCGGCGCGGCATTTGTGCTAGCGCTGCCGGCGTGACACCCTTTCCCTGGTCAGACCTGCTCATCATCGCCGGGCTCATCCTGCTGAACGGCGTGTTCGCGATGTCCGAACTGGCGATCGTTTCCGCCCGCACCGCGCGCCTCAAGGCGGCCGCCGACAAGGGCAGCTCCGCCGCGACCACGGCGATCGCGCTGGCGGCGGACCCGGGCAAGTTCCTCTCGACCGTGCAGATCGGCATCACGCTGGTCGGGATCGTCGCCGGCGCCTATTCGGGCGCCAGCCTCGGCGGCCCGGTCGGCGAGCGGCTGGAGGCGCTCGGCCTCCCGTCCACCTATGCCGACGAGGCGGGCTTTGCCGTCGTCATCGCGCTGACGACTTACGGCAGCCTGGTCGTGGGCGAGCTCGTGCCCAAGCAGGTCGCATTGCGCGCCGCGGTGCCCATCGCGCTGGTCATGGCGCGCCCGATGGCGCTCCTCGCCCGGATCGCCGCGCCGCTGGTCTGGCTGCTCGACACCTCGTCCGGCCTGCTGATCCGCCTGCTGGGCGTGCGGCCCGGCGGGCAGTCGAGCGTGACCGCGGAAGAACTGCACATGATCTTCGCCGAGGCGACCCGGTCGGGCGTGATCGAGGTGGACCAGCACCAGATCCTCGCCGGCGTCGTGCGGCTGGCGGAAAAGCCGGTCCGCGACGTGATGACGCCGCGGACCGAGCTCGACTGGGTCGATGCCGATGCCGACGAGGCGGAGATGCGCGCCGCGATCGAGAAGAGCCCGCACTCGCTGCTGCCCGTGGCGGAAGGTTCGCCCGATCGCATCGTCGGGGTGGTCAAGGTGCGCGAGGTCCTGGCCCGGATGGTCGCGAACGAGCCGGTTTCGCCACGCGCGATCATGCGCCAGGCCGAAGTCGTGCCCGACCAGCTCGACGCGATGGACGCGCTGCGCGTCCTGCAGCAGTCGGAAGTGGCCATGGCCATGGTGCACGACGAATACGGCCATCTCGACGGGATCGTCACCCCTTCCGACCTGCTGACCGCGATCGCCGGCCAGTTCGCCAGCGACCAGGACCAGGGCGACCAGCCGGGCATCGTCGAGCGCAGCGACGGTTCGCTGCTCGTGTCCGGGGCCCTGCCGGCGGACGACCTCGCCGACCGGCTGGGAATCGAGTACGGCGAGGATCGCGAGTTCGCGACCGTCGCCGGCTACGTGCTCTCGGTGCTCAAGAACCTGCCGCAGGAAGGCGAGAGCTTCGCCGACCAGGGCTGGCGCTTCGAAGTCGTGGACATGGACGGGCGCAAGATCGACAAGATACTGGTCGCGCCCGAGTAAAGCCCGGCCGCGCGCTGCCAGCGCCGCTTCGCATCGATGGTTTCGCCATCGCCTGCCGGGCCCGGGTCGGCGCCGGCAGGGTGGGGCGCGTCAGCCCGGGATCACGGCCTGTGCATACTGGCCGTCGCCTTCGGGCGCGGCGACGATGTCGCGCGTCACGCTGCCTTTCGCGACGGTGTTCGTCTGCGGATCGCCGACGGTCGAACGGATGCCCGGGTCGGCCGCCCCCGCACGGTCGAGAACGCTGGTTTCGACCGCGCTGCGCGGGGCCGGGCCGCCGAACAGCGCCTCCAGCGCCTGTTCGCCCGCCGTGCCTTCCGCCGGGCGCGGCGCGCCGGGGGCCGGGGGCACGAGGTTGAAATCGGGCGGCACGACCAGCGGCGCCTGCCGCTGGACCGCGAATTCGTCGGGCCGTTCGCGCGCGAGGATCCCGCCGTTGCTGCCGCAGGCGGCGAGCATGGCGCTGGCGCCGGTCAGAAGGGCGAGGGTGGTCGCTTTGCGCCTGGAAAATTGGCTCATTGTCAGCTCTCCGCGGCGCCGGGCGCCGTCTCGGTTTCGGATGTTTCCTCCTTGTCGCGCAGGAAAAACGCGCGGGCAAGGATAATGAGGACGCCGATGGTGATCGCGGCATCGGCGATGTTGAAGATCAGGAAGGGGCGAAACTCGCCGAAGTGCAGGTCGGCATAGTCGACGACATAGCCCAGCTCGTATCGATCGCGGATATTGCCCAATGCGCCGCCGAGGATCAGGGCAAGGCCCAGGATCTCGCCCAGCAGCCGCTCGCGCAGCATCCAGATCGTCACCACCAGGGCGATCAGGCTGGTCACGCCGACCAGCAGCCAGCGCATTTCCATCGAATCCGCCTGGAACATGCCGAGCGAGATGCCGAAATTGTAGGTCAGCCGGAAATCGAAGAACGGCAGCAGCTCGACCACGTCGCCGCGCTGCATCGCCAGCGTCTGCGTGACGTAGTGCTTCATCGCCTGGTCGGCCAGGAACAGCGCGATCGCCACCGCGAAGCCGGCCAGCCGGTATTTCATGACCTTGCTCATGCCGCATCATCCAGTTGCGCGATCACGCCGGCGCAGCGGCCGCACAGGGCGCCGTCCTCGCTCACTTCGGGCAGGAGCCGCCAGCAGCGGCCGCACTTGTTGTCGTCGGTGCGCGTCACGGTCACGCCTTCGCCCTGCCCGCGCGCGACTGACGCAGTGATGAACAGCTCGGCCAGGTCGGCGTCGCCGAAACCCTCGGGCACGGCGGCTGCGGGCACCGTCACCGCGGCTTCCAGGCCCGATCGGATGACTTTCTCCCGCCGCAGCGGCTCGATCGCTTCCATCACCCGTTCGCGCAAGTCGCGCAGCTTGTCGAAGCGGTCGGCGAGGGCCGGATCGACCCAGCTTTCGGGCATCGGCGACAGTTCGAGCAGGTGCACGCTGCCCCGGTCGGGGAAACGCGTCGTCCACACTTCCTCCGCGGTGAACACCAGCACCGGCGCGGCATAGCGCACGAGCGCGTGGAACAGGATGTCCAGCGTGGTGCGATAGGCGCGACGGCGCAAGTCGCCCTCGCCGTCGCAATAGAGGCTGTCCTTGCGGATATCGAAGAAGAAGGCCGAAAGGTCCTCGTTCGCGAAATCGACCAGCGCGCGGGTATACTCGTTGAAGTCGAAATCGGCGATCGCGCGGCGCAGCGTGGCGTCGAGCGCACGGAGTTCGCCCAGGACGTAGCGCTCCAGCTCCGGCATTTCCGCCGGGTCCACCCCTTCCGTCTCGCTATCGAACCCCTGGAGCGCGCCGAGCATGTAGCGGAACGTGTTGCGCAGCTTGCGATACTGGTCCGCGACGCCCTTCAGGATCTCGTCGCCGATCCGGTGATCCTCGGTAAAGTCCACCGATAGCGCCCAGAGGCGGATGATGTCCGCCCCGTACTGCTGCATGACCTTGTTCGGATCGACCGTGTTGCCGAGCGATTTCGACATCTTCTTGCCGTCGCTGGCCATCGTGAACCCGTGGGTGAGCACGGCATCGTAAGGCGCGCGCCCGCGCGTGGCGCAGGCTTCGAGCAGCGAGGACTGGAACCAGCCGCGATGCTGGTCCGACCCTTCGAGGTAGAGGTCCGCCGGCCAGCGCAGCTCGGGCCAGCGCCCGCTTTCGAGCACGAAGGCGTGGGTGCAGCCCGAATCGAACCACACGTCGAGGATATCGGTCACCCGTTCGTAATCTGCCGGGTCGTAATCGGGGCCGAGCAGGTCGGCGGCGGCTTCTTCCGTCCAGGCATCAACGCCTTTCGCGCGCACGGCCTCCACGATCCGCGCGTTGACCGCCGGGTCGGCAAGGTATTCCCCGGTCTTGCGATCGACGAACAGCGTGATCGGCACGCCCCAGGCGCGCTGGCGCGAAAGGACCCAGTCGGGCCGCCCCTCCACCATCGCGCCGATGCGGTTGCGGCCCTTTTCGGGCACGAAACGCACGCGCTCGATTTCGGCGAGGGCGGTGCTGCGCAGGGTATTCTCCCTCTCCCCTGGAGGGGAGGGGGTCGGGGGGAGGGGACTGTTTGCAAGCTCGCGCGAGCCCCCCTCTCCCGACTCTCTCCCCTGAACAGGAGAGGGCTCGATGGGCTTGTCCATCGGCACGAACCACTGCGGGGTGCAGCGATAGATGACCTTGGCCTTGGACCGCCACGAGTGGGGGTAGGAATGCCTGTAGTCGGCGCTGGCCGAAAGCAGCGCGCCCGCTTCGCGCAAGTCCGAGCAGATCGGGCCGTCGGGCGCGTTGAACTTCGGGTTGATGACCGACATGCGCCGTTCGTCGTCGCCGCCGAGCCACAGCCAGTCGTCGCGATAGCGGCCATCGGCCTCGACCACGAACCTGGGCGCCAGGCCGTGCGCCTTGCACAAGGCGAAGTCGTCCTCGCCGTGATCGGGCGCCATGTGGACGAGGCCGGTGCCGCTGTCGGTGGTGACGAAATCGCCGGCGAGCAGCGGGCGAGGCTCGGCGAAGAACCCGCCGAGGTGGTGCATCGGGTGGCGGGCGACGGTGCCGGCGAGATCGGAGCCTTTGCCGCGCCAGACCGTGTCCGCCTGAGCCTGACCGGGGGCGTCGCTTCCGCTCGCGAGACGACGCAGGGTTTCGTCGGCCAGCGGCGCAGCCAGCAAGAGCCGGCGCCCATCGACATCGCGCAGGACATAGTCAATCCCCGGCCCATAGGCCAAGGCCTGGTTGACCGGGATCGTCCACGGCGTGGTCGTCCAGATCACCGCGTGGGCGCCGACCAGTTCGGGGATCGGGCTTTCGACGATCTCGAACGCGACGTCGATCTGGGTCGAGGTGATATCCTCGTACTCGACTTCGGCTTCGGCCAGCGCGGTCTTTTCCACCGGGCTCCACATCACCGGCTTGGCGCCGCGGTAGAGATTGCCCGCCTCGGCGAATTTCATCAGCTCGGCGACGATCGTCGCCTCGGCCTCGAAATCCATCGTCAGGTAGGGATTGTCCCAGTCGCCGTTGATGCCCAGCCGTTTGAGCTGTTCGCGCTGCGTATCGACCCAGTGCTGCGCATAGGCGCGGCATTCGGCCCGGAATTCCGCCGGGGGCACCTCGTCCTTGTTCCGCTTCTTCTTGCGGTACTGTTCCTCCACCTTCCATTCGATCGGCAACCCGTGGCAGTCCCAGCCGGGCACGTAGGGCGCATCCTTGCCGAGCAGGGTCTGCGTGCGCACCACCATGTCCTTCAGCACGTGGTTGAGCGCGTGGCCGATATGCATGTCGCCATTGGCATAGGGCGGGCCGTCGTGGAGGACGAACGTCTCGCGCCCCGCGCGCTCCTCGCGCAGCTTGCGGTAGAGGCCCTGTTCCTCCCAGCGCGCGAGAATGCCCGGCTCCTTCTGCGGAAGGCCGGCCTTCATGGGAAAATCGGTCCTGGGCAGGAAGACCGTGTCCTTGTAGTCGCGCTGTTCAGTCATGCGGATGGGCCGTTAGGGCAATTGCCGCGCGCGATAAAGCCGGTTCGCGTCACCGGGCGGCCCGCCGCCGTTCGAGCGCGGCCTGCGCGGCGTCGATTTCCGCCTGCGAACGGTCGTCGAACCGGTTGATCAGCGCGGGGATGACGGTGAACCCGTCGTCCACCAGGGCATAGCCGTTGAAGCTGGCCGGGATCTCGCCCAGCTGCTCGGGGAAAGTCAGCCCGGCCAGGCGGTCGCCGCCGCCCGGCGCGGCGACGACGACGTGCGCGCCGGCTTCTTCCATCCGCGCGACCAGGCGGTTGGGCCAGCCGGCAAAGGCCCACTGGCGATCGAGCGGCACGATCAGCGTGCCGCCCCGGCAGGCGGCGGGCACGATCCCGAACCATCCCTGCCACATGTAGGCGCTCGTGCATTTGCGGGCGCTTTCGGGCGAGAATGCCCAGGCATCGGGATGGATCTGCGCGATTCGCGCGATCGGCGCGGGCGGGCCGTGGAAACCGTCGCCGGCGGCCACCGGGTCGCGGCCCGCCGCGCGCAATGCCGCGGCGAGCGGGTCCGCCTCGCCCGCGTCGTCGGCGGTAAAGCGATAGAGCAGGCGCGCGCGGCCGGCGGCGCGAATGCCCTCCGCCAGGGTCGCGATCGCGCCGGTCTCGCCATCGCGCAGCGGGTGGGTCCCGCCCTCGGCGCGGAAGCCATGGCCGGTGTCGAGCGCCTTGAGCGCCGCCATCGACTGGCCGCGAACCGGCCCGGTGCCGTCGGTCCGGCAATCGAGCGTCTCGTCGGCGAACAGCGCGATCTGCCCGTCGGCGGTCGGGGTCACGTCCACCGCGATCACGTGGGCGCCCAGCTTGGCCGCGCGCGCGATCGAACGCGCGGTGTTCGCGATGTAATCGTGCGCCGGCTGTTCAATCCGCGTGCCGGGGCAGGGCACGTCGTCGTTGTCATCCGGCGCCGGCAACTGGCGCAGGCCGCCATCGGCGATCAGCTTGACCGCCCCTTTCGGCTCGGGCGCGAGCCAGCTGGCGTTGACCACGGTAAGCGCGAGGAACCCCAGCGCGAGGGCAAAGGCGAGATAGCGCAGCCAGGGCATCAGCCGAGCAGCTCCCGCGCGCGCGCGCAATCCCGCTCCATCTGCGCGATCAGCCCCTCGATCGTGTCGAACTTCGCCTCCGGCCGCAGGAAATGGCGGAAGGCAACTTCGATTTCCTGCCCGTAGAGATCGCCCGAAAAGTCGAAGAAATGCGGTTCGAGCAGTTCGCGCGGGGGGGCGAACTGGGGGCGCACGCCGATATTCGCCGCGCCGGTCAGCACCTGCCCGGTGGCAAGGACGCGGCCGGTCACGGCATAGATGCCGAAACGCGGGCGCAAGTAGCTCTCGATCGCGAGGTTGGCGGTGGGATAGCCGATTTCGCGCCCGCGCTTGTCGCCATGTTCGACGACGCCGCGAATGGCGAAGGGGCGGGTAAGGAGGCGGGCGGCTTCCTCCGGATCGCCGGCACGGAGCGCTTCGCGCACGCGGCTGGAGGATACGGGGGCACCGCCGTCCATCACCGGGGCGACCGCCCGCGCGGCGATCCCCGCCTCGCCGCCCAGGCGCGCCAGCACCGCGCGATCGCCGGCCCGGCCCTTGCCGAAAGTGAAGTCTTCCCCGGTGACCACCCCGGCAACGCCCAGGCGTTCGTGCAGCAGGACGCGGACGAAGTCTTCCGCGCTCGTCCCGGCCAGCGCGGCGTCGAAATGGAACACTAGCATCGCCGTCGCCCCGGCCGCGAGGTAGAGTTCCTGCCGCTGTTCCAGCGTGGTCAGGCGGAACGGAGCGGCTTCCGGGCGGAAGAAGCGGACCGGGTGCGGATCGAACGTGGCGATGATCGCCGGGCGCCCTTCGGCGCGGGCCCATTCGATCGCCTCGCGCGCGACCGCCTGGTGGCCGAGGTGGAAGCCGTCGAAATTGCCCAGCGCGATGATCGCGCCGCGCAGGCTGTCGGGCAGCGGCTGGCGATGGTCGAGCCACCTCATCGGGCCGGCTCCATCGGCGCGATCCCGGCGCGCAGCACGCGCAGGGCATTGCCGCCCATGGCGGCGCGGATCTCTTCGTGGGTAAACCCTTCGTCCAGCAGCGCCTGGGTGACCTGGACCAGCTCGCTCGTGTCGAACCGCACCGTCGTCGCCCCGTCGTAATCGCTGCCCAGCGCCACGTGCTCGATCCCCACCAGGTCGCGCACGTGCTTCATCGCCCGTGCTGCGGCGCGGGGGGAGGTATCGCAGATCGCGGCGTCCCAGTAGCCAATGCCGATAATGCCGCCGGTGCGCGCCACGCCGCGGATCTCCTCGTCGGAAAGGTTTCGGTTGACTTTGCAGGTGGCCTGGACCCCGCCGTGACTGGAGACGACCGGGCGCCGCGCCATGGCGAGGATGTCGGCCACGCAGGCATGGCTGCAATGCGCGATGTCGACCACGATTCCCAGGTCTTCCATCCGGCGGATCGCCGCGCGCCCTTTTGCGGTCAGGCCGCCTTTCGCGATCCCGTGCATCGATCCGGCGAGGTCGTTGTCGAAGAAATGCGTCAGCCCCGCCATGCGGACGCCCGCGGCGTGGAGCCGGTCGAGATTGGCGAGGTCCCCTTCGAGGTTGTGCAGCCCCTCGACCGAGAGCATCGCGCCGACCGGCGTGTTCCCGCCCTCGCCCCTGCGCGCGAGCAGGCCGTCCAGCTCGCCCGGCGTCGTCACCCGGGCGAGGCGGCCGTCCGAGGCGGCCACTGCCCTGTCCAGCTTCTCGCCGTGGTAGAGCGAGCGCTCGAGCAGCGATGTCCAGGTGCGGACCGGCTGCAACTGGGCGATCACCAGCGGGGTGATATTGTCGCTATCGCCGTCGTTGGCGTCGTAGTTCTGGCCGCTCGGCGTCTTGGTGACGCTGGAGAAGACCTGCAGCGCCACGTTGCCTTCCTCCATCCGCGGCAGATCCTCGTGCCCGCGCCTGGAGCGGGAGAGGAGGTCGCGATCCCACATCAGGGTGTCGGAATGCAGGTCGACGATGGTCAGCGTTTCGTGCAGCGCGCGCGCTTCGTCGGACACGGCGATCGGCGGCTGGCCGTCGATCCTGTTCATGCTGCGTTCGACCAGCGCCGGGCCGAGCGTGAAGAAGGCGCCCGCGGCCACCGCTACGACCGCCAGCAGGCCCCAGGGCAGCCGCGCCTTCACGCCGCTTCCCTGACGAGGGTGACGAAATCGAACGCCGGCAGTTCGCCCGACGCCGGGTGTTCCTCGCGCCGCTTCTCGGCCCATTCGGGGCCGAGCCGGGGCATCAGCACGTCGCCTTCGTAGCGCGCGTGAATCTCGGTCAGCTCGATCCGGTCGGACCGCGGCAGGAAGACGTCGAAGATCGCCGCCCCGCCGATCACGGCGACTTCGGGGCAGGCTTCGCCGGCCAGGGACAGCGCCTCTGCGGGAGAGTGCGCCACGCTCGCGCCTTCGCTGCCCCAGCCTTCGCGCCGGGTCAGCACGATGTGTCGGCGACCGGGCAGGAGGCCGGGCAGGCTCTCGAACGTCTTGCGGCCCATGATCATCGGCTTGCCCATCGTCAGGGCCTTGAACCGCCTGAGATCGGCCGGGATGTGCCAGGGCAGCCGGCCCCGGTCGCCGATCACGCCGTTGGCGGCCCGGGCGTAGATGCAGAAGATTTCCTGCGTCACGCGGGCCTCATCCCGCGCCGATCCGCGTGACGTGGCCCATCTTGCGCCCGGCGCGGGCCTGGCGCTTGCCGTAGAGATGGAGGTGCGCGCCGGGCTGGCCCAGGCATTCGTGCGCGGCCTGCGCGTCTTCACCGATGATGTTGGTCATCACCACCTGGCCGGCCGTGGTCGCGGTGTCCCCCAGCGGCAGGCCGCAGATCGCGCGCACGTGGTTCTCGAACTGGCTGGTGGCCGCGCCCTCGATCGTCCAGTGGCCCGAATTGTGCACCCGGGGGGCCATTTCGTTGAACACCGGCCCTTCGGCAGTGGCGAAGAATTCCAGCGTCAGCACCCCGACATAGCCGAGCGCCTCGGCCACTTGCGCCGCCAGGTCGCGCGCGGCGGGCACCTGTTCGGCGACCATGGCGCTGGCGGGCAGGGTCGAAGTGGCCAGGATGCCGCCGACATGGGTGTTCTCGGCGCTGTCCCAGAAACGGACCTCCCCGTCGCGGCCGCGCACGAGGATGACCGAGAATTCGCACGCGAATTCCACGAACCCTTCGTAGATCGTCGGCGCGTCGGGCACGCGGATGGCGTCGGCGTCGCGCGCGGTCTGGATGCGCCACTGGCCCTTCCCGTCGTAACCGTCGCGGCGGGTCTTGAGAATGCCGGGCGCGCCGATCCGGTCGACCGCGGCGGCGAGGTCGTGCGCGCTGTCCACCGGGGCATAGGCCGCGGGCACACCGCCGAGCCCTTCGACGAAGCGCTTTTCCTTCAGCCGGTCCTGCGCGGTTTCGAGCGCGCGCGGATGGGGGGCGAGAAGCCCCTCGATCGGGGCCAGCGGGGCGACCGGGACGTTTTCGAATTCCCAGGTCACGACGTCGCACCCCTCGGCGAAGCGCGCGAGCGCGGCCTCGTCGTGCCAGGGGGCGCAAGTGAACTGCGCGCTCACTTCGGCCGCGACGCTGTCGCGCCCCGGTTCGTAGACATGGCAGCGATAGCCGAGCTGCGCGGCGGCAATGGCCATCATCCGGCCCAGTTGCCCGCCGCCCAGGATGCCGATCGTTCCCCCCGGTGCGATCATGAGTCCTGCGGCCGCTCGGCCACGGCGGCGCTGCGCGCGGCGCGCCAGGCCTGGAGGCGCTGCGAAAGGTCGGCATCGCCGAGCGCGAGGATCGCCGCGGCGAGCAGGCCCGCGTTGGTCGCCCCCGCCTTGCCGATCGCCAGCGTGCCGGTCGGCACCCCGGCAGGCATCTGCACGATCGACAGCAGGCTGTCCTGCCCCGAAAGCGCCTTCGATTCGACCGGCACGCCCAGCACCGGCAGGTGGGTCAGCGCGCTCAGCATCCCCGGAAGGTGCGCCGCGCCGCCCGCGCCCGCGATGATCACGCGGAAGCCTTTGCCCTCGGCCTCCTTGCCGAAGGCGTACATGCGGTCGGGCGTACGGTGGGCGGAAACGATCCGCGCCTCGTACGCGACGCCCAGCTCGTCCAGCACTTCGGCCGCGCACTTCATCGTCGGCCAGTCCGACTGGCTGCCCATCACGATGGCGACGCGCGCCCCGGTCCCCTCTCCGCCGCCGGCCATGTCAGCGATCCTTCAGGTACTGGCGTTCGCCGCACTTCATGTCGGCATCGAATTCATAGACGATCGGCTGGCCGGTCGGGATCTCCAGCCCGGTGATGTCGTCGTCCGAGATGGCGGAAAGATGCTTGACCAGCGCGCGCAGCGAATTGCCGTGGGCCGAGACGATCACCGTTTCCCCGCTTGCGAGCACGGGCAGGATCTCGTTTTCCCAGTAGGGCAGGACGCGTTCGATGGTCAGCTTCAGGCTCTCGGTCCGCGGAACCTCGATCCCGGCATAGCGCGCATCGGCCGCCAGGTCGTAGTCGCTGCCGTCCTCCATGACCGGGGGCGGCACGTCGAAGCTGCGGCGCCAGACATGGACCTGCTCGTCACCGTGGCGGTCGCGGGTTTCCTGCTTGTCGAGGCCGGTCAGCCCGCCGTAGTGGCGTTCGTTGAGGCGCCAGTCCTTCGTCTCGGGGATCCACAGCCGCCCGCAAGCCTCCAGCGCCAGGTGCAGCGTCTTGATCGCGCGCGTCTGCAGCGAGGTGAAGGCCCGCGTGGGCAGCAAGTTCTTCGCCGCCAGCAGTTCGCCCGCGGCGACCGCTTCGGCCACCCCCTTCTCGGTCAGGTCCACGTCCCACCAGCCGGTGAAACGGTTTTCCAGGTTCCACTGGCTCTGGCCGTGACGGACTAGGATCAGCGTGGGCAAACGAAAGGCTCCTCTATCGGTCGGGTGTGTGCGGTTAGCTTTTCGGGCCGGCGTTGGAAAGCCCGCTGTCTGCCGATTCGGGGCTTTCCGCGCCCGCGATCCGGCGCGACTGCGCCTTGCGCCGGCGCAGGTTTTCGCGCAGCTTGGCGGCCAGGCGTTCTTCGCGCGTCGGCTGGGGGTCGTTGTCCCGGGACATGGCGCTGCGTCTAGCCGCGAATGCGCGCGCGGCTCAAGCTTGGCTTGACTTTCGACCGGTGCGCGACAATAGCGCGCCCGCTTCGTCAGGCGCTGCTGTAGCTCAGTGGTAGAGCGCACCCTTGGTAAGGGTGAGGTCGGGAGTTCAATCCTCCCCAGCAGCACCATTCCTTCCGGGCACCCGGCCCGATCGCGACCAACGCACTGCCCGGCGAATTTGCGCCTTGCCCTTCGTCACCGTCTTATCCATGTAAGGCACCATGGACGACCGCGAAGAGCTGACCGCGCTGCACCCGAATCACGTCAAGGTCCTGCGCATCGCCGCCGCGCTCACCGCGCTGCCTTTCGTGATAGGCTCGCTGGTGCTCGAGGTCGCCGATCTCCTGCCGCGGGGCGCCTTTGCCGTCCCGGTCCTGCTCGTCGCCGGGTTTCTGATCGTGCGGGTGCCGCTGCGCCGCCATGCCGCGCGCGGCTATGCCATGGGGGAAGACAGGCTGCGGGTCGTGCGGGGCATTCTCTTCCGGTCGGATACCGTCGTGCCGTTCGGCCGCGTCCAGCATATCGACGTGGACCAGGGCCCGCTGGAACGCGCCTATGGCCTCGCCACGCTCACGCTCCACACGGCCGGCAACCACAATGCCTCGGTCGCGCTGCCCGGCCTGGCGCAGGAGGACGCGCGGGCGATGCGCGAGACGATTCGCGCGCGCATCCGGCGCGACACGATGTGACGCCGGCGATGACGGAAGCTGGCGCGGAACAGGGGCAGGCCCGGCGCACCGAGCCGGTCGGCCTGGCCGTTCACGCGGCAACGGGGCTGCGCCAGGTCGTGCCCGCGCTGCTCGCGGCGGGCTTCGTCCTGCGCGACGAGGGGCGCTGGCTGCTGGCGCTCATCCCGCTCGCTTTCGTGCTGCTGTCGCTCACGCTCGGCCTGGCCTGGCTCCAGTGGCGGCGGCTGACCTATCGCGTGGGGGCGGAAGACATACGGGTGGAAAGCGGCGTGCTGAGCCGCGCCGCCCGCTCGGTTCCCTACGAACGGATCCAGGACGTCAGTCTCGAGCAGGGGCTGCTGGCCCGGTTTTTCGGACTGGTCGAGGTGCGGTTCGAAACCGGCGCGGGTGGGCAGGACGAGCTGAAGCTTGCCTTCCTGCGCGAAGAGGAGGGGGAGCGCCTGCGCGAGGTCGTGCGCGCGCAGAAGGACGGGCCCGGCGCCCCGGCAGGCGAGACCGAGGGCGAGACAGAGGGCAGGGCCGAGGGCGAGATCGAGGGCAGGCCGCCGATCTTCGCCATGGGGCCCCGGCGGATTGTCCTCTTCGGCCTGTTCGAATTCTCGCTCGCGGTCGTGGCGGTCGTCGCCGGCCTCGCGCAGCAGTTCGATTTTCTCCTGCCGTTCGACCTGTGGGACTTCGACGCGTGGGAGGAACGGCTGGCCGGGCCCGGCGCGTGGCTTTCCGGCCTGGGCCAGACCGCGCAAGTCGTGGGCGGGACACTGGCCGTCGCCACCTTCATCGCGCTCGGCATCGCGACCGGCGTGATCCGCACCGTCTTGCGCGACTGGGGCTTTGTGCTCGAGCGGACCGACAAGGGCTTCCGCCGTCGCCGGGGCCTGCTGACCCGGACCGACGTGGTCATGCCGGCCCACCGGGTCCAGGCGCTGACGTTCCGCACCGGCGTGATCCGCCGCCGGTTCGGCTGGCACGGGCTCAAGTTCGTCAGCCTCGCGCAGGATGCCGGGGCGGCCAGCCACGACGTCGCGCCCTTCGCCCGCTGGGGCGAACTCGCGCCAATCGCCCGCGCGGCCGGTTTCGCGATGCCGGCCGAAGATCTCGACTGGCACCGGGCCAGCGGCCGCTACCGGCTCGACAGCGCCCTGCTGGCCGGCGGGCTTGCCGGGGCGATCGCGCTGGCGGTTTTCGTCGCCTTGTCGCTGAACGGGCTGGCCAGCCCTTTGTTCGCGCTCGTGCCGCTGGCGGCGGGCGCGATCCTCGCGGCCTGGCAATGGTTCCTGTGGCGTTTCGAACGGCACGCGATCGACGACCGCTGGCTCTACGCCCGCCGTGGCTGGCTGGCCCCGCGGACCGACGTGGCGAGCCGGGTGAAGCTGCACTCGGTGGAAGTGGTCGCGGGCCCGATCGCCCGCCGGCGCGGCTATGCCACGCTTCGCCTGGGCCTCGCCGGCGGAAGCCTGGAAATCCCCGGCCTCGCGCACGGGCGGGCCTGGGCGCTGCGCGGCGCGATTGCCGAGAGCATCTGCGCGCGCGATTTCTCGCGCCTGGCCTAGCGCGCCCCGGTTCAGGCCGGGTCAGGCCCGGATCAGGCCCGAATCAGGAAGGCGTCGGGGCCAGCAGCTCGCTCCATTCCGGGTGGCGGCGGAACTGGGCATCGACGTAGGAACACTGCGGCACGATCGTGAAGCCCTGTTCGCGCGCGTCGGCCACCAGCGCCTCGACCAGCGCGGCCGCGACCCCGCGACCGCCGATTTCTGGCGGCACCAGCGTATGATCGGCGATTCGCGCATTGCCGCGTGCTTTCCAGGTCAGCCGCCCGACATGGTCGCTGCCGGGCACGTGCGCGCGGTACTCGCCGTGCACCGGTTCCTCCCCCGGTCCGGGGTGGCGCGTGATCTCCAGGCCTTCGATGGTCATGCTGCGCTCCTTCTTGCGCTCAACGCTGCGGCGGCTAGACGCGTTCCGCGATGCAGTTCCTCTCCGACAACGCCGCCGCCGTCCATCCCCGCGTGTGGGAGGCCATGCGCGCCGCCGACGCCGCCGATGCCCCCTACGACGGCGACGGCCTGTCGAACCGGCTGGACGAGGCCTTCACCGCGCTGTTCGGGCGCGAATGCGCGGCGATCTGGGTCGCGACCGGGACCGCGGCGAACTGCCTCGCGCTGGCGACGCTGGTCCAGCCGCACGGCGCAGTCGTCTGCCACCGCGAGGCCCATATCGAGATGGACGAAGGCGGCGCGCCGGGGTTCTACCTGCACGGGGCCAAGCTGCTGCTGGCCGAGGGGGCGGGGGCGAAGCTCGATCCTGCCGCCATCGCCGCGACGATCGATCCGATCCGCGACGACGTCCACCAGGTCCAGCCCCATGCCGTCTCGGTCACCCAGGCGAGCGAATACGGCCTGTGCTACCGGCCGGGCGAACTGGCGGCGATCGGCCGCCTGGCGCGCGAACGCGGGCTGGGGCTGCACGTGGACGGCGCGCGGTTCGCCAATGCCGTGGCCTTCCTCGATTGCCCCGCGGCCGAAGCGGCCGGCCCGGCCGACGCCCTGAGCTTCGGCTGCATCAAGAACGGCGCGATGAGCGCGGAGGCCGTCGTCTTCTTCGACCCTGCCGCCGCCGATCTCGCCCGCTATCGCCGCAAGCGGGCCGGGCACCTGCAGTCGAAGGGGCGCTTCCTCGCGGCGCAGGTCCTCGCGATGGTCGAGGGCGACCTGTGGCTGGCCAATGCGCGCGCGGCCAATGCCGCGGCCGCGGAGATCGCCGGGGCCTGCGGCGACCGTCTCCTCCACCCGGTCGAGGCGAACGAGGTCTTCGTCCGCCTTTCGCCGGAAGAACGCGCCGCGCTGCGCGGGCAAGGCTTCGGCTTCTACGACTGGGGGAGCGATGCGGCCCGCTTCGTCACCGCGTGGAACAGCGCGGACGAGGCCGTCGCGGCCCTGGCGCGCGCGATTTCCGGCTTGTGACCGCGCCCGGCCCCGCCGCTCCGCCGCACGCGCTGCTGCGGCTGCGGATCGCCTTGCCGTTCCTGGTCGTGGCGCTGATCTGGGGGTCGACCTGGTATGTCATCACCGGGCAGATCCACGAGGTCGCGCCCAGCTGGTCGGTCGCCTACCGGTTCGCGATCGCGACGCCTGCAATGTTCGCCGTCGCGCTGGCGATGCGGCGTTCGCTGGCGATCGGCAGGGCCGGCCACTTCCTGGCGCTGGCGGTCGGGCTGACGCAGTTCTGCGGCAATTTCAACTTCGTCTATCGCGCCGAACTGCACCTGACCTCGGGCGTGGTTGCGGTCATGTTCGGCATGCTGATGGTGCCCAATGCGCTATTCGGGCGCTGGCTCCTGGGCCAGAAGGTCACCCCGCGTTTCCTGGTGGGCAGCGCGATCGCGATCGGCGGCATCGCGCTCCTCCTGCTGCACGAGGCGCGCCTCTCGCCGCTGGGCGGCAGCGTCATGCTCGGCGTGGCGCTGGCGATCGGGGGCATCCTCTCGGCCTCGATCGCCAATGTCATCCAGGCCAACGAGACCGGCCGCGCGCTGCCGATGGCCAGCCTGCTCGCCTGGTCGATGCTCTACGGCACGGGCTTCGACATCGCCGTCGCCTGGGCCCTTGCCGGCCCGCCGACGATCCCCGCCGCGCCGGCGTTCTGGGCAGGCACCGCCTGGCTCGCCATCGCCGGGTCGGTCGTGACCTTCCCGCTCTACTACACGATCGTGCGCCAGATCGGGGCGGGCCGGGCGGCCTATAACGGGGTGCTGGTGATCGTGGTCGCCATGGTCATCTCGACCCTGGCCGAAGGTTATGCCTGGTCGCTGCTGGCCGTGGCAGGCGCCGTCCTGGGGCTGGGCGGCATGTTGATCGCGCTGCGCGCCCGCCAGGTGTGACGCGCACCCTTCAGGCCAGCGCGGCCAGCCCTTCGCGGAACGTGGGATAACGCGGCTGCCAGCCGAGTACGCGCCGTGCCTTGCCGTTCGCGATGCGGCGATTCTCCGCGTAGAATCCGCGCGCCATCGGTGAAAGGCCGGCCTGCTCGACCGTCAGGAGCGGGGGCGGGGCGCGGCCGAGCAGGCGGCAGGCTTCCTCCACCACCGCGTTCTGGCTGGCCGGGCAATCGTCGGCGAGGTTGTAGGCCCCGGCCGGCGCGCCGAGCGCGGCGATCGCGCCGGTCACGATATCGTCCACGTGGACGCGGCTGAAGACCTGCTGCGGCGCGCCGGGGCCGAGATCGATCCGGTGTGCCTTGCCGGCGCGAACCCGGTCGAGCGCGCTGCGCCCCGGCCCGTAGATCCCGGGGAGGCGCAGGACCCGCGCGCCGCGCGCGAGCCATTCCCGGTCGGCCGCCGCGCGCGCAGTGCGCCGGCCGGTGCCGGTGGGGGCGCTTTCGTCCACCCAGGCACCGCCGGTATCGCCGTAGACGCCGGTGGAGGAGAGATATCCGATCCACCGGCCGCCGCCTTCCAGCCACTCGCCATATTCGGCCAGGACCGGGTCGGCGCCGCTGGCGCGGTCCGGCGGCACGGAGGAAAGCACGTGGCTGGCCCGGTCGAGCGCCTCGCGCACCGCGGCCGCGTTGTCGAAAGCGACGTTTCCGCCCGAGCCCGTTCCGCCGACCGACCATCCGCGCGCCTCCAGCGCAGCGGCAATGCGGCTCGCCGTATATCCGATGCCGAAGATGAACATTGTGCCCATATGCGCGTTCTATCCGATGGACGCGCCAGAGAAAGGACCTAGAAGCTTCGAATCATGGACATTCGCCCCGATCCGAGCACGCCCGATGGCAACCCCGAGATGGCCGATGCGGCGCCAGAGCCGAAAGAGCCGCCGCTGATCCGGCGCGAGGATTACCGGCCATTCCCCTGGCTGGTGCCCGAGATCGCGCTGGATTTCGATCTCGGCCTCGAATGCACGGTCGTGAGGGCGAAGCTGACCGTCGCCCGCAACGCGCGCGGCGACCGGGCGGAGACGATCCGCCTCAACGGCGACGGGCTGACGCCGCGGCAGGTCGCGATCGATGGCCAACCGGTGAACGACTGGGCGATGGACGAAGGCGATCTCGTCCTGCCGCTGGCGGGGGATGCGCACGAGATCGCGATCGAGACCCGCATCGACCCGTCCGCCAATTCGCAGCTCATGGGCCTCTATGCCTCGGGCGGGATGCTGTGCACCCAGTGCGAGGCCGAGGGCTTCCGCCGGATCACCTTCTTCCCCGACCGGCCCGACGTGCTGTCCACCTATCGCGTCCGGCTGGAAGGGCCGCGCGCGCAGTTCCCCGTCCTGTTGTCGAACGGCAACAAGGTCGCCGAAGGCGAGGCGAGCGACGGCCGTCACTGGGCCGAATGGCACGATCCCTGGCCCAAGCCGAGCTATCTCTTCGCACTCGTCGCCGGCGACCTCGTCGCGCGGTCGGATCGGTTCGTCACGATGGGCGGGCGCGAGGTCGCGCTGAACGTCTGGGTCCGCGAGGCCGACCTGCCGCGCACCGAGCACGCGATGGAATCGCTCAAGCGCGCGATGAAATGGGACGAGGAGGCCTTCGGCCGCGAATACGACCTCGACCAGTTCAACATCGTGGCCGTTGGCGATTTCAACATGGGCGCGATGGAGAACAAGGGCCTGAACATCTTCAACACGAAGTATGTCCTGGCCGACCCGGAAACCGCCACCGACGGCGATTACGACGCGATCGAGGGCGTGATCGGGCACGAGTACTTCCACAACTGGTCGGGCAACAGGGTGACCTGCCGCGACTGGTTCCAGCTGTCGCTGAAGGAAGGCTTCACCGTCCTGCGCGACCAGCTTTTCAGCCAGGACCTGCAGGGCGAGGCGGTCAAGCGGATCGAGGACGTGCGCGTCCTGCGCTCGGTCCAGTTTCCCGAGGATTCGGGGCCGCTGGCGCACCCGATCCGGCCCGACAGCTTCCGCGAGATCTCGAACTTCTACACCGCCACGGTCTACAACAAGGGGGCCGAGGTCATCCGCATGATGCGCACGATGGCCGGGCCCGAAGCCTTTCGCGCGGGGACCGATCTCTATTTCGACCGCCACGATGGCGAGGCCGCGACCTGCGAGGATTTCGTCAGGGCGATGGAAGACGGCGCCGGGCTGGACCTGGGCGCGTTCCGCCGGTGGTACTCGCAGGCCGGAACGCCCAAGGTCTCGGTCGATCTCGACCACGCGGGCGACAGCGCGACGCTGACGCTGCGGCAATACGTCCCGCCCACGCCGGGGCAGCCGTCCAAGCAGCCGATGCCGATCCCGTTGCGCCTGGCCCTGTTCGACCGCAAGGCGGGCACCCACCGCGGGGAAGAGCTGGTGATCCTCGACGAAGAGGAAATGACGATCGCCTTCGACCGGTTCTCCACCCCGCCGGTGCTCTCGATCAACCGCGGGTTCTCCGCGCCGGTCTCGATCGAGCGGCAGGTCCCGCGCGAAGACCTCGTCTTCCTCGCCGCGCGCGACGACGATGCCTTCGCCCGGGCGGAAGCGATGCAGGAACTCGTCGTCGGCCACCTCGTGGCCGCGGCGGGCGAAGGGCTCGATGCGAAGGACCGCGAGCGGGGCCAGGCCGCGATTGCCGAGGCGCTGACCGCGGTGCTCGACGACGAGCGGCTCGACGACCTGATGCGCGGCGAGCTGATGGTCCTGCCGGGCGAGACCTATCTCGCCGAGCAGATGCTGGTGGCCGACCCCGGGCGGATCCATCGCGAGCGCGAGGGGCTGAAACGGTGGCTGGCCGGCGAGCTGGGCGACCGCCTGCTGCGTCTCCACCAGCGGGCGAGCGAGGTGCCCTACGGCCTCGAGCGCGAGGCCCGCGGGGCGCGCAAGGTCAAGACCCTGGCGCTGACTTACCTCGCCGCCGGCGATCCGGCCAGCGCGGCCGATCTCGCCGCGGGGCAATACGATTCGGCCGACAACATGACCGACCGCCAGGGCGCGCTGATGGTCCTGTGCGGGCTGGACAGCGCGGCCCGGACCGATCGCCTGATCGACTTCTACCGCCGTTACGAAGGCAACGCGCTGGTGATCGACAAGTGGTTCAGCCTGCAGGCGATGTCGCTTCACCCTGCCGCAATCGAACACGTCAAGGCGCTGCGCGGGCACGCGGACTTCACGCTGCGCAACCCGAACCGCGTACGGGCGCTCTACATGGCCTTCGCCGGCAATCCCCAGGCCTTCCATGCGCCCAGCGGCGAGGGCTACCGCCTGATCGCGGACCTGATCCTCGAACTCGACCCGATCAATGCCCAGACCGCGGCCCGCTTCGTCGCCCCGCTCGGCCGCTGGCGCCGGATCGAGCCGGGTCGCGCGGCGCTTATGCGGGCGGAGCTGGAACGGATTGCCGCCGCGCCCGGCCTTTCGCGCGACACGCGCGAACAGGTGGGGCGCTCGCTTGGCTGAGGCATTGCGCGCAGCGGCGCTGGACGGGGTTCCGCACGGCTTCCTGACCCGCCGCGGCGGCGTGTCGCGAGGCGCGGTGGGCGGGCTGCAATGCGGCTTCGGCGCCGGCGACGACCCGGCCGCGGTGCGCCGCAACCGCGAGCTGGCGGCCGGCGCCGTGCTGCCGGGGGCGAGCCTGGTCGGCCTGCACCAGGTCCATTCGCCCGACGTCGTCGTGGCGACCGCGCCGTGGGAAGACGAAGCGCGTCCGCGCGGCGATGCCCTGGTGACCGACCGCGCGGGCCTGCTGCTCGCGGTCGTGACCGCCGACTGCGCGCCCGTCCTCCTCGCCGATCGCGCCGCCGGCGTGGTCGGGGCGGCCCATGCCGGCTGGCGCGGGGCACATGACGGGGTGCTGGAGAACACCGTCGATGCCATGGTGGCGCTGGGCGCCGATCGCGCCGCGATCGCCGCGGCGATCGGACCCTGCATCATGCAGGCCAGCTACGAAGTGGACGACGGCTTCCGCACGCGTTTCGGCGAAGGCGAGGGCGCGTTCTTCGCGCCGGGGCGGGCAGGGCACTGGCAGTTCGACCTGCCGGGATATGTCGCGGCGCGGCTGGAGCGGGCCGGCGTGGCGCGGGTCGAGAGCCTGGGGCGCGACACTTATGCGGAGCCGGAGCTGTTCTACTCCTTCCGCCGCGCGACGCACCGGGGGGAGCCCGATTACGGGCGCCTGATTTCGCTCGTCGGAATGCCTGCCTAGCCCCCCGATCATCCGAAAAAGGCGGTTGGCAGCGGTGACTTTCGCGTCTACAGGCCGCCCAAACCGGCTCCGCGGGGGGCCTCGTCCGCATGTGTGCGGATGACGGCCGTGTGGGGGTCCTCCCCGCCGGCGGCGGGCCGGATCAGGGCAAGACACGTCGGAACTAAGGCAGAACTGATGGCTGATACGACTGGCGCCGCGACACCCGAAGCCGTCGCCGATCCGCACGATGCGGGGCATGGCGATGGGGTGCACCGGCGCGATTTCATCAACATTGCGGCGGTCAGCGCCGCGGGTTTCGGCGGGGTCGCGGTTCTCTATCCGCTGATCAGCCAGATGGCGCCTTCGGCCGACGTCCTTGCCGAGAGCACGACCGAGGTCGACGTTTCGGCGATCGAGCCGGGGCAGTCGATCAAGGCGATCTTCCGCAAGCAGCCGCTGTTCGTGCGCCGCCTGACCGAGCGCGAGATCGCCGAGGCGAACGCGGTCGATGCCAGCTCGCTGCGCGATCCGCAGACGCTGCAGGAACGGACCAAGGAAGGCCACGAGGACGTGCTCGTGACGATGGGCGTGTGCACCCACCTCGGCTGCGTGCCGCTGGGTGCGGCCGAGGGTGAGAACAAGGGCGAATTCGGCGGCTATTTCTGCCCCTGCCACGGTTCGCACTACGACACGGCAGCGCGCATCCGCAAAGGCCCGGCGCCGACCAATCTCGAAGTGCCGGAATACGAGTTCACGTCCGACACCGTGATTCGCGTCGGCTGAGGAGCGAGAGACAGAAAATGAGCTTCCCCTGGGCCAAGGAATATACGCCGACCAACCCGGTCATGAAATTCTTCGACGAGAAGCTGCCCCTGCCGCGGCTCGTCTACAACGCGGTGGGCGCCGGCTACCCGGTGCCGCGCAATCTCAACTACATGTGGAATTTCGGCGTCTTCGCCGGGTTCTTCCTCGTCCTGCAGATCGTGACCGGTATCGTCCTGGCGATGCATTACGCATCCGACGCCACCGTCGCCTTCGGCAAGGTCGAACACATCATGCGCGACGTGAACTGGGGCTGGCTGATGCGCTATGCCCACGCGAACGGCGCGAGCTTCTTCTTCATCGTCATCTACATGCACATCTTCCGCGGGTTCTATTACTCCTCGTACAAGGCGCCGCGCGAGATGGTGTGGCTGCTGGGCGTGGTGATCTTCCTGCTGATGATGGCGACCGCCTTCATGGGCTACGTCCTTCCCTGGGGGCAGATGAGCTTCTGGGGTGCGAAAGTGATCACCGGCCTGTTCGGCGCGATCCCCGTGGTGGGCGAGCCGCTGCAGGTCTGGCTGCTGGGCGGCTTCGCCCCCGATGACGCGGCGCTCAACCGCTTCTTCTCGCTTCACTTCCTCCTGCCCTTCGTGATCGCGGGCGTCGTGATCCTGCACATCTGGGCGCTGCACATCCCGGGCTCTTCGAACCCCACGGGCGTCGAGGTGAAGAGCGAGAGCGACACCGTGCCGTTCCACCCCTATTACACGGCGAAGGACGGCTTCGGCCTCGGCGTGGTCCTGATCCTGTTCGCGATCATGGTGTTCTTCCTGCCGAACGCGCTGGGTCACCCGGACAACTACATCGAGGCGAACCCGCTCTCGACCCCGGCGCACATCGTGCCCGAATGGTACTTCTGGCCGTTCTACGCGATCCTGCGCGCCTTCACGATGGACTTCATCCTGCCGGCGAAGCTGTGGGGCGTGATCGCGATGTTCGCCGCGATCCTGCTGTGGTTCTTCCTGCCCTGGCTCGACCGTTCGCCGGTGCGCAGCGGCCACTATCGCCCGCTGTTCCGCAAGTTCTTCTGGTTCGGCCTGATCCCGGCGATGGTCGTGCTGTTCTGGTGCGGCGGGGCCCCGGCGGAAGAGCCCTACGTCATGCTCAGCCAGCTGGCGACGGCATATTACTTCCTGCACTTCCTGGTGATCCTGCCGCTCGTCTCTTCGTTCGAGAAGCCCGAGCCGCTGCCCTACTCGATCACCGAGGCCGTGCTGGGGTCGGACAAGAAGGCCGTGCTCGGCGAAAACACCAAGCCCGCGACCTGAGTTGAGGACGAGAGAAAGAGACGCACAATGATCCGGCCTATCGCAATCCTCGTCGGTCTCGGCTTCAGCATCGTGGTGCTGCTGGCCTTCGTCACCGGCGCCTATACCTGGGCGACCGAAGAGACCCAGCCTTCCGCCGAGTACGAGTTCTACCTCGCGCCCCACGGGCCCGAGGGCGGGTTCCAGCACGACGGCCCGCTGGGCACCTGGGACGTGGCCCAGCTCCAGCGCGGGTACCAGGTGTACAAGGAAGTCTGCGCCGCCTGCCACAGCCTCAAGTACGTTGCGTTCCGCGACCTCGCCGGGCTGGGTTACACCGAAGGCCAGATCAAGGCCGAGGCGGCGAGCTACCAGGTGCCGGGCATCAACCCGGACACCGGCGAAGACACGTTCCGCCCGGGCCTGCCGACCGATTACTTCCCGTCGCCCTATCCCAATGCGGTGGCGGCGGCCGCGGCCAACAACAACGCCGTTCCGCCCGATCTCTCGCTGATCACCAAGGCGCGGCACCACGGCACCGAGTACGTCTATTCGCTGCTGACCGGCTATGGCCCGATCCCCGAG
Source organism: Pelagerythrobacter marinus (assembly GCF_034375205.1). Classification (NCBI taxonomy): domain Bacteria; kingdom Pseudomonadati; phylum Pseudomonadota; class Alphaproteobacteria; order Sphingomonadales; family Erythrobacteraceae; genus Pelagerythrobacter; species Pelagerythrobacter marinus. The sequence goes on from NZ_CP139719.1 coordinate 3,228,095, forward strand.
GAACTGAAGGCGGAATTCCCGGATTTCGACACCCCGTCGGGGCTGCACTTCAACCAGTACTTCCCCAACCTCAACCTGGCGATGGCGCCGCCGATCACGGCCGATGGCCAGGTGACTTATGCCGAGGGGAACCCGGAACCGACCATCCGCCAGATGAGCGCCGACGTCGCCGCCTTCCTGACCTGGACCGCCGAACCCAAGCTGGTCGAGCGGCGCCAGACCGGCTGGCCGGTGCTCGGCTTCCTGATCTTCGCCACGATCCTGGCCTTCCTCGCCAAGAAGCAGGTCTGGTCGAGCGTGACGCCCCGGCGCGAACGCGACTGAAACGGCCTGCAGCGCGCAGCATGATGCCCCCCTCCATCCACCGCGATGCGAGGGGGGCTTCGCATTGGGCATGATGACAACCGACGAACTCAAGGCTATCGTCCGCACCGTGCCGGACTTCCCCGCGCCGGGCATCCGGTTCCGCGACATCACGACCCTGATCGGCCACGGCGAAGGCTTCGCCGCCGCGGTGGCGCACCTTGCGGACCGCGCGCGTGCCGCCGGGGCGGAGGCGGTCGCCGGGATGGAGGCGCGCGGTTTCATCTTCGGTGCCGCGGTTGCCGTCACGCTCGGCGTGGGCTTCGTCCCGGTGCGCAAGCCGGGCAAGCTGCCGGTCGAGACGATCTCCGCCGATTATGCGCTCGAATACGGGTCCGACCGGCTGGAGATCGATCCCGGCGCCGTGGCCGCGGGACAGAAAGTGGCGATCGTGGACGACCTGATCGCCACCGGCGGCACGGCGCTGGCGGCCGCCGCGCTGCTGCGGAAGGCCGGCGCGCAAGTTCCGGCGGCGCTGTTCGCGATCGACCTGCCGGATCTCGGCGGCGCGGACCGGCTGCGTGCCGAGGGGATCGCGGTGGAGGCCCTGATGCAGTTCGAGGGCGACTGAGGGATCGGCGGGCCGGCGGGATAGAAAACGCGGCTGGCGCGTTGGTTCGGGGCGGCAGAGGGGAACACTCCGAAACGATGGAAGAACAGGCACTCGTCATCGCCCTCGTGGGTGTGCTGGGAATCGGCGCCCAGTGGGTTGCCTGGCGCACCGGCTGGCCGGCGATCGTCCTGATGCTGGCCGCGGGTTTCCTCGCCGGGCCGGTGCTCGGCCTGTTCGATCCCGAACACGCCTTCGGCGAACTGCTGGAGCCGATGGTCGCGATCGGGGTTGCCCTGATCCTGTTCGAGGGCGGGCTGAGCCTCGACTTGCGCGAGCTTCGCCACGCCGGCGACGCGGTCTGGCGGCTGGTGCTGTTCGGCGTGCCGATCGGGTGGCTGCTGGGCAGCTTCGCCGGCTATTACATCGCCGGCCTCGTCTGGCCGGTGGCGATCCTGTTCGCCGGCATCCTGGTCGTCACCGGGCCCACCGTCGTCCTGCCAATGCTGCGCCAGTCGAACGTCCAGCCGCGCCCGGCGGCGGTGCTCAAGTGGGAAGCGATCGTCAACGACCCGATCGGTGCGCTCTGCGCGGTCATCGCCTACGAGTATTTCCGCATGGTCGCCGCGGCGCCCGATGCGACGGTGGTGGACGTGGTGCCGCCGATGATCATCGCCGCGATCCTGGCGGCGGGCATCGGCTATGTCGCCGCCCGCTTCGTCGCCTGGTCGTTCCCGCGCGGGCTGATCCCGGAATACCTGAAGGTGCCCGTGCTGCTGACGATGGTGATCGGCGTCTTCGTCCTCAGCAACAAGATCGAGCACGAGGCGGGGCTCGTCGCCGTGACCGTCATGGGCGTGGCGCTGGCGAACATGAACGTCTCCAGCCTCCGCTCGATCCACCCGTTCAAGCAGAACATCGCCGTCCTGCTCGTCTCGGGCATCTTCGTCCTGCTCTCCGCCTCGCTCGACTACAGCGAACTCAGCTATCTCAACTGGCGCTTCGGGCTGTTCCTGCTCGCGCTGCTGTTCCTCGTCCGGCCGCTGACGATCCTTACCAGCCTGCTGTTCAGCTCGGTGCCGTGGAACGAGAGGCTCTTCCTCGCCTGGATCGCGCCGCGCGGCATCGTGCTCGTGGCGATCTCGGGCCTGTTCGCGCTGCGCCTGTCCGATCTCGGTTATGCCGACGGGGAAGTGCTGATAGGCCTCAGCTTCGCGGTGGTCGTGGCGACGATCGTCGCGCACGGTTTCACCGTCAATCTCGCCGCGCGGTTGCTGGGGGTGAAGGGGACCAGCCGCCCGGGCCTGCTGATCGTGGGCAGCACGCCGTGGACGATCGCGCTGGCGCAGGAGATGCAGTCGCTCAAGACCCCGGTGATGATCGTCGATTCGAGCTGGCAGCGCCTGGCCCCCGCGCGCCGCGCCGGGCTGCCCTATTACCACGGCGAGATCCTCAACGAGGCGACCGAGCACAATCTCGACCTCTCGCCGTTCCAGGTGCTCGTCGCGGCCACCGATAACGAGGCGTACAACACGCTCGTCTGCAACGAGTTCGCCTACGAGATCGGGCGCGACACCGTCTATCAGCTGGGCGAATCCGCCGACGAGGCGGACAAGCACGCGATCCCCGCGTCGCTGCGCGGCCGCGCGCTGTTCGAATCGGGCTTCGGCGTCGCCGACGTCAACGAGCGCCAGGCCAAGGGCTGGGTCTTCCGCAAGACCAAGCTTTCGGACGAGTTCGACTTCGACGACGCGCGCGAGGTCCTGCCCGACGAGGGGCACCTGCTCCTGCTGGTGCGCAAGGGGGGCACGCTGCGCTTCTTCACCCATGCCATGCGGCCCGATCCGCGCCCCGGCGACACGATCATATCCTTCACCCCGCCCAAGAGCCGGCCGGCGGGGGAAACGACGCGGCGGCCCGCCGGCGGCGAGCCGGGCGCCCAGCCGGCATGATCGAGAGGACCAGAAGCATGAAACGATGGCTCGCGACCGCGGCCGCGCTCGCTCTGGCAGGATGCGAAGGCCGCGAGGCCCCCGCCCCCGAGCCGAGCCCCGTGCCGACGACGACCTCCGCCTCCATCATCCGGCCCGACGTCGAGGTGGAGCGGATCGCGCCCGCGCTGGAGCCGCTGGAGGCCAGCGTTACGTTCGCCGAGGGCGGCGACACGCTGTCCGACGACGCGCTCGCGGACCTGGAGGCGATCATGGATTCGCCGCAGATGGAGGCCGGGGGGGATATCGTCCTGCGCGGTCACACCGATTCGCTGGGCGATGACGAGGCGAACCTGCGCGTATCGCGCCGCCGGGCGGAGCTGGTGCGCGACTGGCTGGTCGAGCGCGGCGTCGATCCGCAGCGGATCGGCGTGGTGGCGCTGGGCGAACAGCGCCCGATCGCGCCCAATGCCCACCTCGACGGATCGCCGGACGAGGCGGGGCGGGCCGCCAACCGCCGGGTCGACGTGTCGATCGCCGTGCCCGGCGACGCCGCGGGGGCCGCCGAAGAAGCGACCCCGACGCCGGCGGCGGACGCGGCCGCCGCGGAGGATGCCGCGGCCAGCTAGCGCTCAGGAGGCGCGGCGCACTTCCTCCAGCACCCGCTCGGCCCATTCGGGGCGGCAGATGAGCAGGTCGGGCAGGGCGGTGTCGGGCCCGTTGTAGCGCAAGGGGCTGCCGTCGATCCGCGAACAGTGCAGCCCGTGCGCCGCCGCGACCGCGACCGGCGCGCAATTGTCCCACTGGTACTGCCCGCCGGCGTGGAGGTAGATCTCCGCCGCGCCGCGTACGACCGCCATGGCCTTGGCCCCGGCCGAACCCATCGCCACCAGCTCGCCGCCGATCGCCCGGGCAACCGCTTCGGCCTGGGGCGCGGGACGGGTTCGGCTGACGACCAGCCGCGGGCGTTCGGGTGCCGGCCCGGGCGGGGCGGTGCGGTCGCTGCGCAGGATCTCGCCGCCGTTGAGCCCGGGCAGCGCGACCGCGCCCACTTTCGCCTCGCCGCCGATCGACAGGCCGACGTGGACCGCCCAGTCGGCCCGCGCTTCGCCATATTCGCGCGTGCCGTCAACCGGGTCGATGATCCAGACGCGGTCCTTGTCCAGCCGGGTCAGCGTGTCGCGGCTTTCCTCCGACAGGATACCGTCGTCGGGCCGCTGGGCGCGCAGCGCGTGGAGCAGGAAGCGGTTCGACACCTCGTCGCCCGCGCTGCCGAGCTGCTTGCCCACGAACAGGCCGCTTTCGCGCACTTCGATCAGGATACGGCCGGCAGTGCGCGCCAGGTGCGCGGCCAGTTCGGCGTCGGTCATCGTCATTTCAGCGGCAGTATCCTGGAAATGATGTAGTCGGCGGCTTCTTCCACCGTCATCTCGACGGTGTTCACGCGGATTTCCGGGTTCTCCGGTTCCTCGTAAGGGCTGTCGATCCCGGTGAAGTTCTTCAGCTGCCCGCTGCGCGCCTTCTTGTACAGGCCCTTCACGTCGCGCGCCTCGGCCACTTCCAGCGGGGTATCGACGAAGATCTCGATGAACTCGCACTCGTCCATCATCTCGCGCACCATCTGCCGTTCGGCGCGGAACGGGCTGATGAAGGCGGTCAGCACGATCAGGCCGGCGTCGGTCATCAGGCGGGCGACTTCGCCCACGCGGCGGATATTCTCGATCCGGTCCGCCTCGGTAAAGCCGAGGTCCTTGTTGAGCCCGTGGCGCACGTTGTCCCCGTCGAGCAGGAAGGTGTGCCGGTTCATCAGGTTCAGCTTCTGCTCCACCGCGTTCGCGATGGTGGACTTGCCCGATCCCGACAGGCCGGTGAACCACAGCACGCGGGGGCGCTGGTTCTTCATCGCCGCGTGGTCTTCGCGCGTGATCGTGGTCGGCTGCCAGTGCACGTTCTGCGCCCGCCGCAGGCTGAAATGCAGCATGCCGGCGCCGACCGTGGCATTGGTCATCTTGTCGATCAGGATGAACCCGCCCAGCGTACGGCTGTCGGCATAAGGTTCGAAGACGATCGGCCGCTCGGTCCGCAGCTCGGCGACGCCGATCGCGTTGAGGCCCAGGGTCTTCGCCGCGAGCCGCTCCAGCGTGTTGACGTTGATCTCGTACTTGGGCTCCTGCACCGTGGCAGTGACGTTCTGGGTGCCGAGCTTGAGCCAGTAACCGCGCCCGGGCTTGAGCGCCTCGTCGCTCATCCAGACGATCGTCGCCTCGAACTGGTCGGACGTCTCGGGCGGGTCGTCGGCGGCCGCGATCACGTCGCCGCGCGAACAATCGACCTCGTCGGCCAGGGTCAGCGTGACCGACTGGCCGGCCACGGCCTCCTCGCGCTCGCCATCGAAGGTGACGATCGATTTGACGTGCGTGGTCTTGCCCGACGGGACGACGCGCACCGGGTCGCCCGGCTTGACGGTGCCGCCTGCCAGCAGCCCGGAGAAGCCGCGAAAGTCGAGGTTGGGCCGGTTGACCCACTGCACCGGCATGCGAAACGCCCGCGCCTGCGCGGCGGCATTGGCGATCTCGACCGTCTCGAGATGCTCGACCAGGCTCGGCCCTTCGTACCACGGCGTCGCCGGCGAAGGGGCGGCGGTGATATTGTCGCCCTTGAAGCCGGAGATCGGGATCGCGGTGAAATCCTCGATCCCGATTTCCTCGGCGAAGGCGCGATAGTCGGCCACGATGCTGTCGAACGTCTCGCGGTCGTAGTCGACCAGGTCCATCTTGTTCACCGCCAGAACCAGGTGGCGAATGCCGATCAGGTGCGCGAGGTAGGAATGGCGGCGCGTCTGCACCAGCACGCCCTTGCGCGCATCGACCAGGATCACCGCGAGATCGGCGGTCGAAGCCCCGGTGACCATGTTGCGCGTATATTGCTCGTGCCCCGGCGTGTCGGCGACGATGAACTTGCGCTTCTGCGTCGCGAAAAAGCGATAGGCGACATCGATCGTGATGCCCTGCTCGCGCTCGGCCGCCAGCCCGTCGACTAGGAGGGCGAAATCGAGATCCTGGCCCTGGGTGCCGACTTTCCTCGAATCCGCCTCGAGGCTGGCGAGCTGGTCTTCGAAGATCATCTTCGAATCGTAAAGCAGCCGCCCGATCAGCGTGGACTTGCCGTCGTCCACGCTGCCGCAGGTGATGAAGCGCAGCAGGCCCTTGTTCTGGTGCTGCTCCAGGTAGGCGTCGATATCCTCGGCGATCAGGCTGTCGGCCTTGTAGGCCGGTTCGTGCGAAGCGTCGTGGGCCATCAGAAATACCCCTCCTGCTTCTTCTTCTCCATCCCGGCGCCGCCCTCGTCCTTGTCGATCGCGCGCCCCTGGCGTTCGCTGGTGGTGGTCAGCAGCATTTCCTGCACGACCTCGCTCAGCGTCGATGCCTCGCTCTCGACCGCGCCGGTCAGCGGGTAGCAACCGAGCGTGCGGAAACGGATCGACCGCATGACCGGCTCTTCCCCGGGCGCGAGCGGAAAGCGCTCGTCATCGACCATCAGCAGCAGGCCGTCGCGCTCGACGGTCGGGCGCGGCGCGGCGAGATAGAGGGGGACGATCTCGATCCCTTCGGCCATGATGTATTGCCAGATGTCGAGCTCGGTCCAGTTGGACAGGGGGAAGACGCGGATGCTCTCGCCCCTGGCCTTGCGCGCGTTGTAGAGGTTCCACAGCTCGGGGCGCTGGTTCTTCGGGTCCCACCCGTGGCTGGCGGTGCGGAACGAGAAGATCCGCTCCTTTGCGCGGCTCTTTTCCTCGTCGCGCCGCGCGCCGCCGAAGGCGGCGTCGAACCCGTAATGGTCGAGCGCCTGCTTCAGCCCCTGGGTCTTCCACATGTCGGTGTGGAGCGGGCCGTGGTCGAACGGGTTGATTCCGCGCTCCATCGCCTCGGGGTTGTGCCAGACGTGCAGCTCCATCCCCGCCTTCTCGGCCATCCTGTCGCGCATCTCGTACATCGCGGTGAATTTCCACGTCGTGTCGACGTGGAGCAGCGGGAAGGGCGGGGGCGAGGGATGGAAGGCCTTGCGCGCCAGGTGGAGCATGACCGCGCTGTCCTTGCCCACTGAATAGAGCATGACGGGGCGCACGGCCTCGGCCGCGACCTCGCGCATGATGTGAATGCTCTCGGCCTCGAGCCGTTCGAGATGGGTCAGTCGACGCATGACGTTATGAGAAAGGTTCTGCCACTGCTGGGGATCGGCCATGCTGGCTAGCGCATCGGCAGATCGCGGCAAAAGCGGATTTGCTTGGGGGGCGGCAAGGTCAGCCTGCCGGAAAGGCGCCGCAGCGGCCAAACGCGATATTGCGAATCCGCGCCGATGATGGCAACGGAAGGTTCGGAGCGAGCGGGTATAGCTTAGTGGTAAAGCCCCAGCCTTCCAAGCTGGTTATGCGGGTTCGATTCCCGCTACCCGCTCCAGCCCTTCCGTTCGTATCCGGCCTGCGTCGCGTCCAGGATGCCCGGGGATAACAGGGCCGCGGCACATCATGGCTTGGGCGGGGTTCCGATATGGACTGCGCCCTCGAAAGGTCCGCTCTCCACGATGTGCACCTGGGCATTCGCGAACCTCTGCGCGATCTGCGCGATCGTACTTTCCTTCACGCCCCGCTGCCCGCTTCGAACCGTTGCAGCATCGGTTTGCTGATGCCGGACTGCGCGGCGAGATCCGCCAGCGACCAACCGAGGTCGGCCTCGCCATCCGGGACTGTTGCGGCGTGATAGTCCGGTGTTTCGATGACATCGCGCTGTCAGCCAGGTCGCGGGCTGACCGGCATGTTGTCGATCAGGCGCGTGCCTTCGATCCGGGCGGCGACGAGCAGGCGGGCGGGGCGCGGGCCGAGGGATCGAAGGGGGGCGAGGCTCTCGGCATCGGCGAGCTCGGCGTAGTCGATCGGGGCGAAGCCAGCCCCGGCGAGCGCTTCTGCCAGCGCGGCCAGCGTCGGGCCGACATCCTCGCCGGCCTCGATCCGGGCGACCGCCTCGCGCATCGCGCGCGGCAGGGTGGCGGCCCGGGCGCGGGCCTCGGCCGAAAGGTACCGGTTGCGGCTCGACATCGCGAGGCCGTCCGCCTCGCGCACGGTCGGTACGCCGACGATCGCGTCGGCGCGCGGGGCGAGGAGATCGAGGTCGCGCGCCATGCGCCGGATCACGGCCAGTTGCTGCCAGTCCTTCTCGCCGAACAGCGCGAGGTCGGGCCGGACCTGGTTGAACAGCTTGCATACGACCGTGGCGACCCCGTCGAAGTGCCCCGGGCGGCTCGCGCCGCAGAACCCCTCGCTCACGCCGGCAACGGCAACCGAGGTCGCGAAGCCCGCGGGATACATCGCCGTCACCGACGGGGCCCAGAGCAGGTCGACCCCCTCGGCCTCGAGCATTCGCGCGTCTTCGGCCAGCTGCCGCGGATAGGCATCGAGATCCTCGTTCGGGCCGAACTGGGTCGGGTTGACGAAGATCGACACCGCGACCCGGTCGGCGCGCCTGCGCGCCTCGCGCACCAGCGTCAGGTGCCCTTCGTGCAGCGCCCCCATCGTCGGCACGAGGGCCAGCGCGCGCCCGCCGTCGCGCAGTTCGGCCACGGCCGTTCTCAACACATCAAGCTCGGTCGCGGTTTGCACGGGCCGGGGGCCTCCGATAAAGCTGGCGGGGCGCCACCTAGCCTCCGGCGCCCGGCAATGACAACAGACAGGAAGCCTGCACCCGTGCCTGACCAGCGTCCCCATCGGATCGTCTTCGCCAACGAGAAGGGCGGGACCGGCAAGTCGACCACCGCGGTCCACGTCGCCGTGGCGCTGGCCTATCGCGGGGCGCGGGTCGCCGCGCTCGATCTCGATTCGCGCCAGCGCACGATGCACCGCTATTTCGAGAACCGGGGCGAGACGGAAAGCCGCCGCGGGATCGATCTGCCCGGGGCGCACTGCGAGGTCTTCCGCGGGCAGGACGCGGACGAGCTGGAAGGCGCGCTGGAGCGGCTGGGCGCGGGCGTGGATTTCATCGTCGTCGACACGCCCGGGCGCGACGATCCGCTGGCCCGCCACGCGGCGACCGGGGCCGATACCCTGGTGACCCCGCTCAACGACAGCTTCGTCGATTTCGACCTGATCGGGCAAGTCGATGCGGAAAGCTTCAAGGTTCGGCGGCTGAGCTTCTATGCCGAGCTGATCTGGGAAACGCGCAAGACGCGGGCGCTCCAGCGGCGGCAGGAGATCGACTGGGTCGTCGTGCGCAACCGGACCGGCCACGTCGAGGCGCGCAACATGCAGCGGATCGAGCGCGCGCTGACCGAACTGTCCAAGCGCGCCGGTTTTCGCGTCGCGCGCGGGCTGTCCGAACGCGTGATCTACCGCGAGCTGTTCCCCTCCGGCCTCACCCTGCTGGACAAGGGCCACCTTGGCGAACTGGGCACCAGCCACCTCGTCGCCCGGCAGGAACTGCGCACGCTGGTCGCCGGGCTCCACCTGCCCGAACCGGCGCGCCGATCGCCCGAACTCGAGCTGGCCTGACGCGTGCTGCGGCTGATCGTCATCGCGGCGGTCGTGTCGATCGGCTGCAGGATGATCTTCGGCAAGTGGCCGTGGGATTACCTGCGGATGCGTGCGGCGCGGGGCCAGGCGGTCGCGCGCGCGCGCCGCCTGCTGGGCGTGTGCGAGAATGCCGATCACGGGGAAATAATTGCCGCGCACAAGCGTTTGGTCGCCGTGGTGCACCCGGACCGGGGCGGCACCGCCGCGCAGGTGCACGAGGCCAACGCCGCGCGCGACCTGCTGCTCGATCATCTGCCCCGTCGCGGGCTCGACCAATCGTGAAGGATACGCATGGCGCACCAGTTCCATACCACCGTTCTGCGCGAATACGACATTCGCGGCATCATCGGCGAAACGCTCGGCCCCGATGACGCGCGGGCCATCGGCCGCAGCTTCGCGACTCTGCTGCGCGAGGCAGGCGGCAGCAAGGTCGCCGTGGGGTACGACGGGCGGGTCAGCTCGCCGACGCTGGAACATGCCCTGATCGAAGGCCTCACCGCCAGCGGCTGCGATGTCGTGCGGATCGGCATGGGGCCGACGCCGATGCTCTATTTCGCGGAAGCCTCAGCCGATGACGTGGACGGCGGCATACAGATAACCGGCAGCCATAATCCCGCCAATTACAACGGCTTCAAGATGGTATTCCAGGGCCGGGCCTTCTTCGGGCAGGATATCCAGCGGATCGGGCGCCTGTCCGCCGACGGGGCCTGGAGCGACGGGACCGGCGAAGTCGAATCGCGCGAGATCATGGCGACATATGTCGATCGGCTCCTCGCCGGGCTCGACGGGATCGACCGCTCGGCGTTCGACGGCCTGCGAGTCGGGTGGGATGCCGGCAACGGCGCGGCCGGCCCCGCGCTGGAGGCGCTGGCCGCGCGCCTGCCCGGCGAACACCACCTGCTCTACACCGATGTCGACGGCAATTTCCCGAACCATCATCCCGATCCCACGGTCGAGGAGAACCTGTCGGACCTGCGCGCGATGGTCGCGGAAAAGAACCTCGACTTCGGGGTCGCATTCGATGGCGACGGCGACCGGATCGGGGCGATCGACGGGCAGGGGCGGATCATCTGGGGCGACCAGTTGCTGGCGATCTTCGCGCAGGACCTGCTGGCGCGGCAGCCGCGGGCGACGGTGATCGCCGACGTCAAGGCCAGCCGGGCGCTGTTCGACCAGGTCGCCGACCTCGGCGGAAAGCCGGTCATGTGGAAGACGGGCCACTCGCTGATAAAGTCCAAAATGAAGGAAACTGGTGCTCCCCTGGCCGGGGAGATGAGCGGCCACGTCTTCTTCGCAGACGAATACTATGGCTACGACGACGCGCTCTATGCCGGGGTGCGCCTGCTCGCGGCAAGCGCGCGGCTGGGCCGGTCGGTCACCGCGCTGCGCGGCGCAATGCCGGAGATGGTCAACACGCCCGAAATGCGCTTCCAGGTCGACGAGGAACGCAAGTTCGCCGCGATCGACGAAGTCCGCGCCCGGCTGGCCGAGGGGCCGGCCGACGTCGACGGCACCGACGGCGTGCGCGTCACCACCGAAGACGGCTGGTGGCTCCTGCGGGCATCGAACACGCAGGACGTCCTCGTTGCGCGGGCGGAAAGCGATAGCGAGGAAGGGCTCGCGCGCCTGATGGCGCAGATCGACGAGCAGCTCGCGCTCTCGGGGCTGGAACGCGGGGCCCAGGCGGCCCACTGATTGCGCGGCGAAACGAGAGAGGGGGGAGAGGGGCAGGCGCCCCGTCTCCCCCCCTTTTTCGGCCCGCAGGAATGTCTCAGCCTTCGGCCGAGCGGGATTCGCCCGTTTCCGCGCGCTGGTCGCGCACGCTGACGCGCAAGTTGTTCTGCACGTGGTTGACGCCCGAAACCCAGTCGGCGCGGTCCTCCGCCCGGCGCTTCTCGAACCGGTTGGCGATCGTGCCGTCGAGCGTGACCTCCCCGTCCTTGACCGTGACCTGGATGTTGCGCGCGTCGAGCTCGCGATCGTCGGTCAGCGCGTCGCACACGTCCTCCAGGATGCGTTCGTCGGACCGGGTATAGTTCGCCGGGCCGCGGCCGCGATGGTCCATCTGCCGGCGACGGGCGGCATCCTCGTCGCCGAACCAGCTGGCCACTTCGTCCCCGGCCTTCTCCAGGAAGCCGCGATCTTCATACCTGTCGGTATGGCCGGGGTGCGGCGCGGCGTCGTACCGGCCCGAGGCGTAGTCGGCCGAATAGCCGCCCAGTCCGGGGCCGTAGCCGCCATAGGGCCGGCGGGCGCCGGCCACGAAGTCCGCCCCGCCCTGGTCGTTGCCGGTGAAGCTGTTGAACCCGCGCCCTTCGCGCGCGTCGAAGCGCGAGGGGCCGAAGCTGGAGCCATAGTCCGACTGGCGCGGGCGATCCGCCTCGCGCCGGCCGCGCTCGGCATGGCGACCATAGTCGCGCGAGCGATCGGCATACGGATCCCCGCGATAGGGGGCCTGGTCGCCCATCTGGCCGCCCTGCCAGTCGTCGTGGCGGCCTTCGGCATAGCCCTGCTGGCCGAAGTCGTCGGCCGCGAACTGGTCGGCCTGGCGGTAATAGCTGTCGTGTTCGCGATAGCGGTCGTTCTCGTGGCGCCGCGGATCGTCGCGATAGCGCCGGCGGTCGTCGTTTCGATAAGCCATGGTGAAGCATCTCCTGCCTGGTGTGAAACAGCGAATGGTCTGGCGCGGAAAGAGGCCTTGCGACCCCCTGCCGCGACACCCTGTTGCGTTGAATCAACGCGCGGCCGGCGCGATCGTTGCGTCGGCTGGGCGCGGAGAGGCGACGGCCCGGCGCAGCGGGACCGGCCGGGCCGGGGCCCGGAACCTTTCGTGTCGCCGCGATATCTGCTGGAGTGAACGCGATGCGCACCCCCGGCCCGATCGATGCCTGAAGCGGCCGTTCCGCCCGAGGTGGAAAGCTGGTTTTCCGGCCGCGGCTGGCGCGTGCGGCGCCACCAGGCGGAGATGCTGGCAGCGGCCGATGCCGGGCGGCATGCCCTGCTGGTGGCGGACACCGGCGCGGGCAAGACGCTCGCCGGCTTCCTTCCGACGCTGGCCGATTTCTGCCCCTCGCGCCTCGGCGCTGCGCCCGCGCCCGACGGGCTGCACACGCTCTACGTCTCTCCGCTGAAGGCCCTGGCGCACGATGTCCAACGCAATCTCCTCGCCCCGGTGGAGGACATGGGGCTTCCCCTGCGGATCGAAACGCGCAGCGGCGACACGCCCGCCGATCGCAAGCGGCGGCAGCGCGGGCGCCCGCCGCATGTCCTGCTGACGACGCCCGAATCGCTGTCGCTCCTGCTCAGCTATCCCGAAAGCCTGGAGATGTTCGCCGGCCTGCGGCGGGTGGTGATCGACGAAGTCCATGCTTTCGCGACGGGCAAGCGGGGCGACCTGCTGGCGCTCGCGCTCGCGCGCCTCCAGGCGATTGCGCCGCAGATGCAGCGCGCGGCCCTTTCGGCCACCGTCGCCCGGCCCGAGGGCTACCGCGAATGGCTGGCCCCCTGGGGCGAGATCGAGACGGTCAGCCTGGTCGAGGGCGAGCCGGGGGCGCCGGCCGAAGTGGAGATCCTCCTGCCCGAGGAAGAGCGCGTGCCCTGGGGCGGGCACGCCGGGCGCTGGGCGATCCCGCAGCTCTACGACCAGATCCGTCGCAACCGGACCACGCTTGTCTTCACCAACACCCGGTTCCTGGCCGAATTCGTGTTCCAGCTGCTGTGGGACGTGAACGAGGACAAGCTGCCGATCGGCATCCACCACGGATCGTTGGCGAAAGAGGTGCGGCGCAAGGTCGAAGGGGCGATGGCCCGGGGGGAACTGCGCGCGCTGGTGGCCACGGCCAGCCTGGACCTGGGGGTGGACTGGGGCGACATCGACTGCGTCGTCCAGATGGGGGCGCCCAAGGGTTCCAGCCGGCTGCTGCAGCGCATCGGCCGGGCCAACCACCGCCTCGACCAGCCGAGCCGGGCGATCCTGGTCCCGGGCAACCGCTTCGAATTCCTCGAGGCCACCGCGGCGAAGGAGGCCGTGGACGAGGGGCGGCGCGACGGCGACGATTTCCGGCCGGGCGGGCTCGATGTCCTGGCGCAGCACGTCATGGCCTGCGCCTGTGCCGCGCCGTTCGACGAGGCGGCCCTGCTGGCCGAGATCCGCTCCAGCCTCGCCTACGCCTGGGTCGACGAAGCAGTGTGGCAGCGCGTGCTCGGCTTCGTCGAGAACGGCGGCTATGCCCTGCGCGCTTACGACCGGTTCAAGCGGATCGTGCGCGACGCGGCGGGCACCTGGCGCCTGACGCACCCCGAACAGGCGCAGCGACACCGGATGAACGCCGGGATCATCGTCGATTCGGAAATGCTCACCGTCCGGTTCCGCAACGGCCGCCAGCTGGGCAAGGTGGAGGAACGGTTCGCGGCGACCCTTTCGCCCGGCGACACGTTCTTCTTCGCCGGGACGAGCCTGGAGGTCGAGCAGATCAAGGACATGGACGTGATCGTGCGCGCCGCCCGCGCCTCGGCGACGATCCCTTCCTACGGCGGGCAGCGCCTGCCGCTGACGACCCACCTGGCGGACCGGGTGCGGGCCATGCTGGTCGATCGCGCCGGCTGGGCGCGCTTTCCCGACGACGTGCGCGAATGGCTGGAAGTGCAGGACTGGCGCAGCCGCCTGCCCGGACCGGGCGAACTGCTGGTGGAAAGCTTCCCCCACGCGCGCAAGCACTACAGCGTCTATTACACGTTCGAAGGCTGGAACGCGAACCAGAGCCTGGGGATGCTGATCACGCGCCGGATGGAAGATCGCGGGCTGGCGCCCGGCGGCTTCGTCGCGAACGACTATTCGCTGGCGGTCTGGGGCCTGAAACCGGTGGCCGATCCGGCCCCGCTGCTCTCGCCCGACATCCTCGCGCACGAGTTCGTCGAATGGGTCACCGATTCGCACCTGCTGCGCCGCGCCTTCCGCGAGGTCGCGGTGATCGCGGGGCTGGTCGAACGGCAGCATCCCGGCAAGCGCAAGACGGGCAAGCAGGTGACCTTCTCGACCGACCTGATCTACGATGTCCTGCGCAAGTACGAGCCGGAACATGTCCTGCTCGAAGCCGCCTGGGCCGATGCCCGCGCGCGCCTCACCGATGTCGGCCGGCTGGCGGACCTGCTCGAACGCTCGGCCGAACAGCTCGTGCATGTCGAACTCGACCGGGTCAGCCCGCTGGCGGTGCCGGTCATGACGATGATCGGGCGCGAGGCCATGCCGCAGGGCGCGGTGGACGAAGAGCTGCTGCTCGAAGCCGAAACGCTGGCGGCGGAGGCGATGCGGGTCGACCCGGCCGAGGACGAAATCGACCGGGCCTGACCGGTTTCCCGGCTCCGATCAGCGGGCGCCGAATGTCCGGTACTTCGCGTTCCCGACGAAGCCGAACCGCGTGACGCCCGACCGTTCGACCAGCCGCAGCACCCGGGCGGAGGCCCGGTAGCTGGCCGATGCCGCCGGCTCGAACTGGAGCTCCGGCTCCTGCGGGAGATCGCGCGCGGCGACGAGCAGCGCGGCGAGCTGGCTTTCGCCGACGATGCTGCCGTTCCAGGCGAGCCGGTCCGCCCCGTCGATCGTGAGCCGGTTGACCGTGGGATCGACTGCCGGACAGTCGGCGCAGTCGCGCGGCAGGTCCATGTCCACCGAATGGGTGGCGACCGGAATCGTGATGACGAACATGATCAGCAGGACGAGCAGGACGTCGATCAGCGGCGTCGTGTTCATTTCTGCCATCGGGGCGTGATCGGCCCGGGCGCGGTCTGGTACGGCGTGGTCGGGTTGGGGCATGCGTGCTCTCCCTCTCGCAACCCTCCCGCCGGGGGCATCGTAGCACGATTCGCGCCGGATCGCGACACGCGCCGCCGGATGCTGCCGCGAGCACGCCCGATACGAAAAAGGGGGCGGATCGCTCCGCCCCCTTTCGCTGTCCGGTAAGGAACCGTTTCGGTCAGGCGCCGGCCGGCGCGCCGAAGGTCCGGTACTTCTCGTTGCCGACGAAGCCGAACTTGGTGACGCCCGAACCCTTGATGATGTTCAGCACTTTCACCGAGAGGTCGTAGCTGGCGTACTGTTCCGGTTCGAACTGAAGCTCGGGCTCCGGTTCGATCGTCTTGCTGATCTCCAGGTTGCGAACCAGCTCGCCCTGGTCGATCGCGTCGCCGTTCCAGAGGATCTCGCCCGCCTGGGTGATGACGATCTTGTTCTTGATCGGATCGATCTGGTCTTCCGGCGGCGGGTTGGGGTTCGGCGCCGGGAGGTCGATGTCGACCGAGTGGGTCGCCACCGGGATGGTGATGATGAACATGATGAGGAGCACGAGCATGACGTCGATCAGCGGCGTCGTGTTCATTTCCATCATCGGTGAGCCGTCGTCGCGGCCGCCTGACATTGCCATGGTGGGCTACTCCTGTGTCCTTGCGCCCGATCAGCCGTTGGGGTCGACCGGGTTGGAGATGAATCCGACGGTCGGATAGCCGGCCGCCTGCACGTTGTAGATCGTGCCGGCGATGCACTGCCACGGGGCGTTCACGTCGCCGCGGATGTGCACCTGCGGGATCTTGTCCGGATCGTCCATGATCGCATCGGCGCCGCCGGCGCGCTGGACGATCGCGTCGAGCCGTTCGAACGCGCGGTCGTAGAGTTCCTGCGAATCCACGGCGGTCGTGTTGTTGAAGTAAACGCGGCATTCGCCCTCGCGGGCGGCCCCTTCGTAGCCGGGTTCGCCGGCACTGCGTCCCGCGGCGTCGGTCGTGCTGACCGTGAGCTGCAGGTTTTCGACCTTGTCCTTCGATTCGGTCGATTCAAACACCGGGATGCGCAGCTTCTCGATCGTCTGGATCGCGACCGGAACCGCGATCAGGAAGATGATGAGGAGCACCAGCATCACGTCCACCAGCGGCGTGGTGTTGATGTCCGACATCGGCGTTTCCTGGCCGCCGCCTCCCATCGAAATCGCCATGGCTATATCCTATCCAACTATTCCGTTTGCCTGGGTCGCCGGGCCGGAACGTTCCGGCCCGGCGGCTAGGCTTTTCAGCGCTTCGGCGCGGCGGTGGTGGCCGGCTTGCTGGCCGGGGCAGTGGCCGCGGCCTTGCCCGACTGCTGGGTCGAGGTCTTGGTCATCACGGCCGGCTTCACCGCACCCTTCGAATTGATGTTCGCGAGGATGTCGGTCGAGAAGCCCGAGAGCAGCTCGGCGATGCGCTTGTTGCGGCTCTGCAGCCAGTTGTAGGCCAGCACGGCCGGGACGGCGACGAGCAGACCGATGGCGGTCATGATCAGGGCTTCACCGACCGGGCCGGCGACCTTGTCGATCGAGGCCGAGCCCGCGATGCCGATGTTGATCAGCGCGCGGTAGATGCCGATGACGGTCCCGAGCAGACCGACGAACGGCGCGGTCGCACCGACGGTCGCGAGGAACGGCAGGCCGCCGGCGAGCTTGGCGTTGATGGTCGCTTCCGAACGGGCGAGCGAGCCGTGCAGCCAGTCGTGCGCCTCGAGGCTGTCGGTCATCTTCGTGTGGGCTTCCTCGGCGGCGAGGCCGTCGTCGACCAGCTGGCGCCAGGCGCTGTTCTTGTCGAGCTTGGTCGCGCCTTCGCGCAGCGAGCCGGCTTTCCAGAACTGCGTGCGCACGTTCTTGTACTGGTTGAAGATCTTCTGCTGTTCGAGAAGCTTGGTGATCAGGATGTAGAACGAGCCGACCGACATGATCACGAGCACGCCGAAGATCGACCAGGCGATCAGGCCGCCCTGGTTCATGGCTTCCCAGAAGCCGAAGGAGTTCTGCGGAGCAGCTTCACCCGCCGCGGCAAGAAGTTCGATAAGCATTGCGAAAGTCCTCTCAGAAAGAAGCGAATTGGGAAGGAGTTACCGTGTCGCGCGCCCGGCGCGCGACACGGGATATCGTTAGTCCGGTATCTGCCAGCGGACGGTGCTCGAGTACGAGCCGGCCACTTCGTCGCCGTTGCCGTCGGTCGCCGGGCGGAAGCGGGCACGCCGTTCGATCAGGCGGCATGTCGCGTCCTTCAGCTCCTGCGGCGCGGTGCCTCCGGTAACCGAGCAGGATTCGACCCGGCCATTGGTGCCCACGCGAACGGTGAACGAGGCCGTGCCGCTGTACTCGCGGTTGATCCAGCTGCTGCGATAGTCGGAGTTCGTCACCCAGCTGCCCGGGTTGTTCCGCGGCTCCGCGGCCTTCGGCTGCACCCGCGGCGGGGGCGGCGGGGGCGGCGGTGCGGGCGGGGCCGGCGGCGGCACGCGCAGGACCGGCGGTGCAGGCGGCGGAATCGTCGGCTGCGTGCGGATCGGCGGCGGAGCCGGCGCGATGCTGATTGGCGGCGGAGGAGCCACAGGCGGCGGCGGGGCCGTATCGGGCTCGGGCGGTGGGGGCGGTTCGTCTTCCGGTTCGGGGGGCGGCGGTTCGTCGATATCGACCGTCGTCACACGCTCGACCACCTGGGTCACCGCCTCGTAGGCGAGACCGGTAATCAGCGCATACCCGACCAGAACATGGATGATCGCCACAATAATCAGGGCGACAATCCGGTTCCCGCTCATCTGTTGGTCAGCGTAGGCCATTCAGTCGCGTCACTCCATCGTCTCACGCCGGGGCAGACCCGGCGACTCTCCTCACGACAAGCAAATCCCTTGCCAGAGGGCAATCCCAATTGTCCACCCTGCCGGCGCTACGGCGACGCGTAGGCCAAATCGGACCCAGCGCCGCTTGGCCAGCATGGGCCCGCCCAAGGCGTTTTATCGTGTCATTACCTCGGGCTGGCGCGACCATTAGCTGCGATACCCGGAGCGCGCAAACGCTTTTCCGGTTAACCCCGGATTCACGCCGGCAAGTCTTGGAACGTCCGAGGCACGAATCGGTTCACGAAGTTGCGATCCGATGTCACGATTGGATTAGAAATGACCCATACCCGATCCCCGAAGACGTTCACCCTCGCGCTGGCAGCCGGGCTTTCCCTTGCCGGCGCGCCTGCCCCGGCAGGCGCCGCGGCGCAGCCGGCCGCGGTTCCCGCTAAAGGCGGCGGGCCGACTTACGCCGACCTCGCCGACCTGGCCGACCCGGCCGACCTGGTGATCCGCGCCGAGGTCCGCCGCCAGGCGCTCCTCAAGCCGGAACGCGCGCCGAACGTGCGACCGGGTTACGGGCGCCTCTATGTCGAGGCGCGCACGACCGCGCTGATCGCGGGCAATGCGCCGATCGGCGAATCGATCCGCTACCTCGTCGATGTCCCGCTCGATGAAGACGGCGATCCGCCCCGGCTGAAGCGGGAGGAGGTGATCCTCTTCGCCCGCCCCGGGGGCCGCCCGGGCGAGATCCAGCTGGTCGCCCCCGGCGCGCAGCTGCTGTGGAGCGAGCCGCTCGAGGCCCGCCTGCGCCCGATCCTGGCCGAGCTCTCGGCGCCCGACGCCCCGCCCTCGGTCACCGGGGTGCGCGATGTCCTGTCGATGCCGGGCAACCTCGCCGGCGAATCGGAAACGCAGATGTTCCTCAACACCAATGGCCAGGGGCCGGTCTCGATCACCGTCGTGCGCCGCCCCAACATGGCGCCGGTGTGGGGCGTTTCCTGGACCGAGATCGTCGACCAGGCCGCCCGCCCGCCGGCGCGCGACACGCTCGCCTGGTATCGCATCGCCTGCTTCCTCCCGCGCGAGCTGCCGGCCGAGGCGAACATCGCGCAGGACGCGCGATCGCGCGCGCAGGCGGCGGAAGATTTCGCCTTCGTCCGGCAGAGCATTGGCGCCTGCCCCCGCAACCGCAACTAGCGCCGCCCCAAGCGAATCTGGCTCCCAAGCGGCGCCGCGGCGGGCTAGGGGCGCGGGCATGAAACCTGCCAAACGCACCCCCCGCTCCGATGGCTGAGCCGCTGCGAATCGCCCTAGCCGGGCTCGGCACCGTCGGGGCGGGCGTCATTCGCCTGCTCGATACCAACGCCGCCCTGCTGCGCGCCCGCGCCGGGCGCGAACTGCAGGTCGTCGCCGTCAGCGCGCGCGACCGCGACAAGGATCGCGGCGTCGACCTGGCGCGGTTCGACTGGCACGACGACATGACCGAAATGGCCGCGCGCGACGACGTCGATGTCGTGGTCGAACTCGTCGGCGGTGCGGACGGCCCCGCGCTCACCCTGGCGCGCGGCGCGCTGGGGGCGGGCAAGGCGCTGGTCACGGCCAACAAGGCGATGATCGCCCATCACGGCCAGGCCCTTGCCGAGACGGCGGAGAATGCCGGGCTCGCGCTGAAGTTCGAAGCCGCTGTGGCCGGCGGTATCCCGGTCGTGAAGGCGCTGCGCGAAGGCGCGGCGGCCAACGCGATCGAGCGCATCTACGGCATTCTCAACGGCACCTCGAACTACATCCTCTCGACGATGGAAGCGAGCGGGGCGGACTTCGGCGAAACCCTCGCCGAGGCGCAGCGCCAGGGCTATGCCGAGGCCGATCCGGCCTTCGACATCGAGGGGACCGACGCCGCGCACAAGCTGGCGATCCTGGCCGCCATCGGCTTCGGCGCACGGGTCGACTTCGCCGGCGTCTCGTGCGAGGGGATCGCCGCGATCCGGGCGGAGGACATCGCCCGCGCCGACACGCTCGGCTACGTCGTGCGGCTGATCGGGATGGCCGACCTGGAGGGCGGCGAAGACGGCGCACCGGCCCTGTTGCAGCGGGTGAAGCCGTGCCTCGTGCCCAAGGGCCACCCGCTGGCCCACGTGACCGGCCCGACCAACGCGGTCGTGGCGGAAGGCAATTTTTCCGGCCGCCTGCTGTTCCAGGGCGCCGGCGCCGGGGCCGGGCCCACCGCGAGCGCGGTCGTGGCCGACCTGATCGACATCGCGCGTGGGGAGATCGGGGCGCCGTTTTCGATCCCCTCGGCCCAGATGACGCCGATGGCCCGGGCCGAGGCCGGGCACCGCACGGGGCGGACCTACTTGCGCTTTACCGTCGCCGACCGGCCGGGCGTCCTCGCCGAGATGACCGCCGCGATGCGCGATGCGGGCGTTTCGATCGAGAGCCTGATCCAGCAGGGGCGGCAGGAAGAAGGCGGCGAAGTCCTGGTCGCGATGGTCGCGCACGAGGGGCCGCAGCGCAATGTCGAGCGCGCGCTCGAGCTCCTGCGCGGTTCGGACAGCCTGACCGCCCCGCCGCTGTCGATGCAGATCCTCGAAGGCTGAGCGGTCAGTCCGGCCTCGCCGGCGGCGCGTCGTCGGCGGTTTCGCCTTCCCCCGGCGGCGCGGGCGTGAATTCCCCGTCGTAACCGCGCGGTGCCAGTCCGCGCGCGGCGCGATCGGCATCGGAGCCGGGCGGGGTCTCGGGCAGTTCGTCGAAATCGACCATGAGCGCCGGCGGCGGGGGGCAGGGCGGGATCACGCAGAGCCCGGAGACCGTCGCCGGCCCCTGGAAGATACCCGGCCCGGAGACGTCGGGCGCGGGCGGGTTGCCCTTGTTCATCGTCGCCGCGGCATATTCGTCCTCGGCCTCCTCGTCCGACCGGATGCGGAACTGCGACTGTTCCTCCAGCCGCGCGCAGACGACGATCTCGTTGCCTTCGGGCTGCTCGCAATCGGGCTGCGGGGGCGAAGGCGGCGGCGGCCCGTAAATCTCGCGGACCGCCTCGAACGCCTCGTCGAGTTGGTCGGGCTCCGCCTCCTGGGCGGCCAGCGGTGCCGCCCCCGCGACGAGGGCCAGCGCGAAAGACAGCTGTATTCTCGACATTCCCGCTCCCGCTGGCTAAGCGCCCTGCCAAGCACTCCCGGGGGACTGAATCCAGCATGAACACCGAAAATCCTGCCACCGGCTCGCAGCTCGATCGCGTCCTCGTGCTCGAACTGGTCCGCGTGACCGAGGCGGCCGCCGTCGCGGCCAGCAAGCTGATCGGCCGCGGCGACGAGAAGGCCGCCGATGCGGCCGCGGTGGAGGCCATGCGCAAGGCCTTCGACCAGCTCTATATCGACGGCACGGTCGTGATCGGCGAGGGGGAGCGCGACGAGGCGCCGATGCTCTACATCGGCGAGAAAGTCGGCGGCGCGCCGGGCAAGGGCCCGCGAATCGATATCGCGCTCGACCCGCTCGAGGGGACGACCATCACCGCCAAGGCCGGCCCCAACGCGCTGGCCGTTCTCGCCGCGGCGGAGGAAGGGTGCCTGCTCAACGCGCCCGATACCTACATGGACAAGCTGGCGGTCGGCCCCGGCTATCCCGAGGGGATCATCGACCTCGCCCGCAGCCCGAGCGACAACGTGCGCGCCGTGGCCGAGGCGAAGGGCGTCGAGCCGGGCGACATCATCGTCTGCGTGCTCGACCGGCCGCGCCACGCGGACCTGATCGCGGAGCTTCGCTCGCTCGGCTGCGGCGTGGTCCTGATCGGCGACGGCGACGTGGCCGGGGTGATCGCGACGACCGATCCGGAAACCACGATCGACATGTACATGGGGCAGGGCGGCGCGCCCGAAGGCGTCCTCGCCGCCGCCGCGCTGCGTTGCGTCGGGGGGCAGTTCAACGGCCGCCTGGTCTTCCGCAACGAGGACGAGAAGGCGCGCGCGCGCAAGTGGGGGATCGAGGATCTCGACCGGATCTACAAGCTGGAAGACCTGGCGAGGGGCGATTGCATCTTCGCCGCGACCGGCGTCACCTCGGGTTCGCTGCTCGACGGGGTCAAGCGGCTGCGCGGCGGCACGATGACGACCGAAAGCGTGGTCATGCGCGCCAGCAGCGGCACGGTGCGCTGGATCCGGGGCGAACATCGCCTGGGCTGACCTGCCCGGCCTGCCCGGGGATTTCTGCCCGCCGGTGCCCGCCTGCCGGGCCCCGCCTGTTGCAATCGCGTGACGCCGGGCTAAGCGGGGCGGAGCCGATTCCCGCCTCAGCAACCGAAGGGCACCCCTTTCCATGAAGATCATGTCCGGCAATTCGAACCTGCCGCTCGCACGCGCGATCGCGGCCTATCTCGAACTGCCGCTGACCGATGCCAGCGTGCGCCGATTCGCCGACGAGGAAGTCTTCGTCGAAATCCACGAGAACGTGCGCGGCGAAGACGTTTTCCTGATCCAGCCGACCAGCTTCCCGGCCAACGACAACCTGATGGAACTGCTGATCTGCATCGACGCGCTCAAGCGCGCATCGGCCAAGCGGATCACCGCCGTCGTGCCCTATTTCGGCTATGCCCGGCAGGACCGGAAGCCGGGGCCGCGCACGCCGATCTCGGCCAAGCTGGTCGCCAACCTGATCACCCAGGCCGGGGCGGACCGCGTGCTCGCGGTCGATCTCCACGCCGGGCAGATCCAGGGCTTCTTCGATATCCCCACCGACAACCTCTATGCGGCGCCGGTGATGGCGGCCGATATCCAGGCCCGCTACGGCGACCGGGACCTGATGGTCGTTTCCCCCGACGTGGGCGGCGTCGTGCGCGCCCGCGCGCTCGCCAAGCGGCTCGACAACGCGCCGCTGGCGATCGTCGACAAGCGCCGCGATCGCCCGGGCGAGAGCGAGGTCATGAACATCATCGGCCAGGTCAAGGGGCGGCACTGCATCCTGATCGACGACATCGTCGATTCGGGCGGGACGCTGTGCAACGCGGCGCAGGCGCTGCTGGACCAGGGCGCCAGTTCGGTCGCGGCCTATATCACCCACGGCGTGCTGTCGGGTGGGGCGGTCGCGCGGGTCGACGGTTCGATGCTGACCGAACTGGTCATCACCGACAGCATCCGCCCGACCGATGCCGCGCAGGACAGCGAGAAGATCCGCATCCTCACCATCGCGCCGCTGATCGGCGAGGCGGTGCGCCGGATCGCCGACGAAAGCTCCGTCTCCAGCCTGTTCGACTGAGCGGCCGCGATGCCGAGTGCTGCCGACCTTGCCCTTGCCAACCGGCTGGCGGACGCTGCCGGCGAGGCGATCCGCCCGCTGTTCCGCGGCGACTGGGCGGAAGAGCGCAAGTCCGATGCGACATTCGTGACCGAGGCCGATCGCGCGGCCGAGGCGGCCATGCGCGCGATCATCGAAAGCGAGCGGCCTGACGACGGGATCATCGGGGAAGAATACGGCAACCGGAACCCCGGCGCGGGGCGCCAGTGGGTGCTCGACCCGATCGACGGCACGACCAGCTTCATCGCCGGGCGGCCGATCTTCGGCACGCTGATCGCGCTGATGGAAGGCGGCTGGCCGGTCATCGGCCTGATCGACCAGCCGATCCTGCGCGAACGCTGGGCGGCTCTGGTCGGCGCGGGGACGACCTTCAACGGGCAGCCCGCGCGCACCGCGCCCTGTCCGGACCTGTCCAATGCCGTGCTGGGAACGACCAGTCCGCATTGTTTCTCCGGCGAGCAGGTCGATGGCTTCATGGGCCTGGCGGGCAAGGTGGCCGAGCGCAAGATCGTCTATGGCGGCGATTGCTACAGTTACGGCCTGGTCGCATCCGGGCACATGGACATCGTGTGCGAGGCCGGCCTCAAGCTCCACGATTTCGCCGCGCTCATCCCGGTGGTCGAGGGGGCCGGGGGCACGATGTGCGACTGGCAGGGCGAACCGCTCAATGCCGATTCGGGGGGCGAGGTGATCGCGCTGGGCGACCCCGCCCGGCTCGAAGACGTGATCGAGGCCATGGCCGGGCACGATCACGGTTAGCACAATGATAACCCTGCCGCGCTAGGTCGCTGCCAGTCCGGAGGGCGGGATGGCGATGGCAACGGCGGCGGAACGGCACGGGATCGATGGCACGCTTGCGCGCGCGAAAATGCGCGGGCTGCCCGTGCGCCTGCTCGCCTGGATGCCGCTCGCGGTCATGGTGGTGGTTTCGGCGATCGAGCTGGCGCTGGCCGATCGCAAGTATGGCCTGTTCAGCGGCGGTTTCGGGCAATCGCGCGCGGTCGATACCCCGGCCGAGCTGTTCCAGTTCGCCGTGGGCTACGCGCTCGCCCAAGCGCTCGTGGCCATGGCCGGCTGGCTCCTCGCGCTGCGCCTCGCGCGCGGGCGGCCGGGCTGGGCGGCGGCCTATGTCTTCGCGCTCGTCAACGGCGCGGGGTTCTGCCTCCTGCTCGCGGCGCAGTACCAGCTTCATTCCTATTTCAGCGACACGGTGAACTTCTCCCTCCTCAGCAAGCTCGGCGGGGGCAGCCTGGCCGACGCCCTGCTGTTCGCGGCGAGCGAGATCGGGATCGCGCTGGCCGGGCTGGCCGCGCTGGGCCTGGCGGCGTGGATCGTCTGGCGCATCGCCCTGCGGGCCCTGCCGGCCGGCGTGGCGCCGCCGCAGCGGCCGCGCGCGGTCACGCTGGTCGCGCTCGCCTGCGCCTTCCTGGTGGCCGCGCAGGCCATCTTCGCGATCCGGTCCGACGCGGCCTTCGGGCTCGGGCGCACGCTCGCCTGGTCGGGCCTGGCCGCCGCGCTGGACGGGGCGACCGATTTCGACAGCGACGGCTACGGCCTGTTCGCGGTCCAGCGCGACGGGGCGCCTTTCGATGCCGCGCGCCATCCGCTCGCGCTCGACATTCCGGGCAACGGGATCGACGAGGACGGCTACGGCGGCGACCTCGCGCTCGTCCCCCTCGCCGCGCCGCTCGGCCCGCAAGCGTTCGCCGGGGACCGGCCCCATGTCGTCGTCGTCGTCATGGAATCGATGCGCGGCGACGTGCTGGGCAAGCGGGTCGACGGCAAGCCCGCTGCGCCCAACCTCGAGGCGCTGGCCGCCGCCGGCAGCGTGGCACAGCCCGCATACAGCCACGTCGGCTTCACCACCGAGAGCCTGAAATCGATGTTCACCGGGCAGCTCGTGCCGCCGCCCGGCGCGCCGTCGCTGTTCCGCGACCTCAAGGCCAGCGGCTATCGCATCGGCGTGTTCTCCGGCCAGCCGGAGGATTTCGGCGACATCTCCGAAACGGTGGGCATGCGCGAGGCCACCGATGTCTATGTCGATGCCGAGGATCTGCGGGAAAAGCGCGCGTTCGATTTCGCGGCCAAGGGCAGCCTGCTGGTCGACGAAAGCCACCTGCTCGCGGCGTTCGACCGGACCCTGGGGGCGCAGGACTGGGACGCCGCGCCGCATTTCGTCTATTTCAATTTCCAGACCGCGCATTTCCCCTATCACCACGGTGACGTGGCCCCGCGCCTGGTCGAAGAACCGATCGCGCGCGGTGCCATCGGGGCCGACCGGGCGGCCGATGTCCAGGCGACGTACTGGAACGCGGTCGCCCATGCCGACGCGTGGCTGGGCGAAGTGATCGCGCGGCTGAAGGCGAAGGGAGCGTGGGAGGACACGATCCTGATCGTGACCGGCGACCACGGGGAAGACCTGTTCGAGGATGGATTCCTCGGCCACGGCCACGTGATCAACCACCGCCAGTTCGGCACGGTCGCGGTCGCCAACCGGCCGGGCGTTCTGCCGCGCGGCCCGATCGGCCTGGCGGACTATCGCGCGATCCTGGCCGCGGCGATCCGCGGCGAGGCGCCGCCGGCGCCGGTGGCCGCGCCTTTCCTCCACATCGGGCCGCTGTCGGCGCCGACCGCGATTGGGCTGGCCGGCGAAGGCGACGAACTGACCAGCCTGCGGGTCGACACCGGCGAGGCGTGCCTCGTCGAACGGGGGGAATGCGCCCCGCACGACGGCCTGCGCCCGGCCGCGCGGGCCCGCGTCGATGCACTGATCGCGCGCTGGGGATCGGAACGCTGGCGCAGCCATCGCGCGCAGGCCGCGGACTGAGAGCGCGCGCGGCTCTGCCGCCCCCCTCCGCGCGCGAATCGCTTGCCTTCCGGCGCGATTGCCACTAATGGCGCGCGCTTCACCGACACGCAGATATCTGCCGGTCTGGCCGAAAGGGCTGCCAGGGCTGGCTGGACGTGTTTCTGAAACAGGAGACGAAAATGCCCAAGCTGAAGACCAAGAGCGGCGTGAAGAAGCGCTTCAAGCTCACCGCCACCGGCAAGGTCAAGCATGGTGTCGCGGGCAAGCGCCACCGCCTGATCAGCCACAATGCCAAGTACATCCGCCAGAACCGCGGCACCACCGTCCTGTCCGAAGCGGACACCAAGACGGTGAAGAAGTGGGCGCCCTACGGCCTCGACTGAGCCCGTTCGACTTTCAGGAGTACTAGCACATGCCTCGCATCAAACGCGGCGTCACCACGCGCCAGAAGCACAAGCGGATCCTCGACCAGGCCAAGGGCTATCGCGGCCGCCGCAAGAACACGATCCGTATCGCCCGCCAGGCGGTCGAGAAGGCCGGGCAATACGCCTACCGCGACCGCAAGGTTAAGAAGCGGAATTTCCGCGCCCTGTGGATCCAGCGCATCAATGCCGCCGTCCGCGCCGAGGGCCTGACCTATTCGCAGTTCATGCACGGCGCCAAGCTCGCCGGCATCGAGCTGGATCGCAAGGTCATGGCCGACCTCGCGATGAACGAAGGCGGCGCGTTCAAGGCGATCATCGCGCAGGCCAAGAAGGCGCTGCCCGCCTGAGCCGCGCGAACCTGCACGACAGGGCCTGAAGGGGCGCGGGAAGCACGACGCTTTCCGCGCCCTTTTCCTGTCCGCTCCGCGTCCGCTGCCCTCCGCCCGCGATCCGCCTTTGCCAAGGCGGCCCGGCTGGGGTATCCTCGCGCGCGGGGGAAATCACACGGGACATTTTCGTCGTGGCTTCGGCGCAATGCGAGATTGCGGTGCGGTTCCACGCACCGCCGGCCGACCTGGCACGGTTCTTCACGACGTTCTATCGCGTCGAGATCGTCGTGCCCGAGGGCGCGCGCGTGGCCGATGCGCTGCAGCCGGAATGGGCCAACCTGCGGTTCTTCGCCGGCGATTTCCCGGTCAGCCGGTCGGTCGCGGGCGACCGGGTCGCCGGGGCCGATTTCGTCGCCACCGGGCCGAGCAGCGGGCCGCTGGACTTCACCGTCGGGACGACGCGGCTCTGGGGCATCGGCCTGCTGCCGCTGGGCTGGGCGACGTTCGTCGGCGAGCCGGCGCACCGGGCGGCCAACCGCGTGTTCGACGGGCGCCAGGCCCCGCCTTTCGCCGCGTTCGTTCCGCTGGCCGACGATCTCGCGGCGGACCCCGGGCGGGAAGCGGCGGAATATGCGCGGCTGGTGCAGTTCTTCCGCCACGAGGCGCACCGCCACGGCGATGAGGACCCGCGCATTGCCGCGATCCACGCGATGCTCCTGGAAGAGGACGTCGGCGATGTCGCCGACATGGCTGAGCGGGCCGGGCTGACGACCCGCACGCTCGAGCGGCTGGCCCGGCGCGCCTTCGGCTTTCCGCCCAAGCTCCTGCTGCGGCGGCAACGCTTCATGCGCAGCCTCGCCAACTACATGCTCGACCCGCAGGCGGGCTGGAGCGGTTCGATCGATCGCGGGTACTACGACCAGTCGCACTTCGTGCGCGACTGCCACCGCTTCCTGGGCATGGCGCCGAGCGAATATGCCGCGATGGGCCACCCGGTGATGGCCAGTTTCGTGCGCGAACGGCACCGGCTTTACGGCAGTGCGGTGCAGACGCTCGACCGGCCATCCGCCGCCTGAGGGGCGGCGCGCCACATGCGCTTTGCCTCGCCGGCGATTTGCGCTAGCGGGCCGGTGCCATGAACGAACTGCAGACCCGCAAGGAGCAAGCGCTCGCCGCGATCGACGCCGCCGACACCGCCGACGCGGTCGAGGCCCTGCGCGTCGAGGCGCTGGGCAAGCAGGGCTGGATCAGCCAGCTGCTCAAGACGCTGGGCGCGATGACGCCCGAGGAACGGCAGGAACGCGCGCCCGCGATCCAGGCGGCGCGCGGCGAAGTCGCCGATGCCATTGCCGCGCGCAAGCAGGCGCTCGAGGCCGCCGCGCTCGAACGGCGGCTGGCGTCCGAGACGCTCGACCTGACGCTGCCCGCACCGGACACGCCGGCCGGCTCGGTCCACCCGGTCAGCCAGGTGATGGACGAACTGGCGGAGATTTTCGCCGATCTCGGCTTCTCGGTCGCCACCGGGCCGGAGATCGAGGACGACTGGCACAATTTCACCGCGCTCAACATGGCCGAAACCCACCCGGCGCGCGCGATGCACGACACGTTCTATTTCCCCGACCGCGATGCCGCGGGCAACCGCATGCTGCTGCGCACCCATACCTCGCCGGTCCAGATCCGCTCGATGAAGGAAGAAGGCGCGCCGATCCGCATCATCGCACCGGGCCGGGTCTATCGCAGCGACAGCGACGCGACCCACACCCCGATGTTCCACCAGATCGAAGGGCTGGTGATCGACCGCGACATCCACCTCGGCCACCTCAAGTGGACGCTGGAGACTTTCCTCAAGGCCTTCTTCGAACGCGACGACATCGTCCTGCGCCTGCGCCCGAGCTATTTCCCCTTCACCGAACCTTCGGTGGAGGTCGACGTCGGGTGGCAGGACGTGAAGGGCCGCCGCGTGCTGGGCGGTGACGGCGATGCCCCGGGCCATGGCTGGATGGAACTGCTGGGCAGCGGCATGGTCAATGCCCGGGTGATCGAATTCGCCGGGCTCGACCCGGCCGAATGGCAGGGCTTCGCCTTCGGCGTCGGGGTCGATCGCCTCGCGATGCTCAAATACGGGATGGACGACTTGCGCGCCTTCTTCGATGGCGACCGGCGCTGGCTGGCGCACTACGGCTTCTCGCCGTTCGATCAGCCGACCCTGTCCGGCGGCGTGGGGGCACGGGCATGAAGTTCTCTCTCGAATGGCTGCACGATTTCCTCGAAACCGATGCCTCGGTGGCGCAGGTCGCCGCCGCGCTGAACGCGATCGGGCACGAGGTCGAAGGGATCGAGGACCCGGCCGAAACGCTCGCCGGCTTTCGCGTCGCCGAAGTGCTCGAGGCCGCGCCCCACCCGGATGCGGACAAGCTCCAGGTCCTGTCCGTCTCGACCGGCGAGGGCGAGCCGATGCAGATCGTGTGCGGGGCGCCCAATGCGCGCGCCGGCATGAAGGGCGTGCTCGGCCTGCCGGGGGCAATCGTGCCCGCCAACGGGATGCGGCTGCGCAAGAGCGCGATCCGCGGCATCGAATCGAACGGGATGATGTGTTCGGTGCGCGAGCTGGAGCTGGGCGACGAGCACGGCGGCATCATCGAGCTGCCCGAAGATGCCCCGGTCGGGGCCGATTTCGCCGCCTATCACGGCGCGAGCCCGGTGCTCGACGTGGCGATCACGCCCAACCGGCCCGATTGCATGGGCGTGATGGGGATCGCCCGCGACCTGGCCGCGGCGGGGATCGGCACGTTCCGCCTGCCGGCCCTCGCGCCGGTGACGGGCGAGGGCGCGTGCCCGGTCGAGGTCCGGATCGAGGATGCCGATGGCTGCCCGGCCTGGTATGGCCGGGTGATCCGGGGCGTCGCCAACGGCGCATCGCCCGAATGGATGCAGCGCCGCCTGCTTTCCGCAGGCCAGCGGCCGATCAGCGCGATCGTCGATGCGACCAATTACCTGATGTTCGCCTATGGCCGGCCGGCCCATGCCTACGATCTGGCCAAGCTGGCCGGACCGCTCGTCGCCCGTCGCGCGCGCGACGGGGAAAAGGTCCTGGCCCTGAACGAGAAGACTTATACCCTCGATCCCACGATGACCGTGATCGCCGACGATGCCGGCGTGCACGACATTGCCGGGATCATGGGCGGGGAACATTCGGGCGTCACGGCCGAGACGCGCGACATCGTGCTCGAGATCGCCTATTTCGATCCCGAGCATATCGGCGTTACCGGCCGCAAGCTCGGCCTTGCCAGCGATGCGCGGACGCGGTTCGAACGCGGGGTCGATCCGGCGTTCCTCGACGAGGGGCTGGCGCTCCTCACCGCGCTCATCGTCGAGACTTGCGGCGGCACGGCGAGCGAGGTCGTGCGCGCCGGCTCACCGCCCGACACGGCCCGCACGGTCGCGTTCGACCCCGGCCTCACCCGGCGCCTGGGCGGGGTCGAGATCGCGGCGGACGAACAGCGGCGCATCCTCGGTGCACTCGATTTCGCGGCCGGCGACGACTGGCAGGTCGCCTGTCCCGCCCGCCGGCACGACATCGAGGGGCCGGCCGACCTGGTCGAGGAAGTCGTGCGGATCCACGGCCTCGACAAGATCGAAAGCATGCCCCTGCCGCGCGCGGAAGGCGTCGCGCGGCCCACGGCGACCCCGCTCCAGCAGCTCGAGCGCAAGGTTCGCCGCAGCGCGGCCGCGCGCGGGCTGAACGAAGCGGTCACCTGGTCATTCCTGCCCATGGCCGAAGCCGGCCATTTCGCCGACGGGCATGACCTGTGGGTGCTGGAAAACCCGATCAGCGAGGACATGAAGGCCATGCGCCCCTCGCTCCTGCCCGGGCTGCTGGCGGCGGCCCGGCGCAATGCCGATCGCGGCGCTGCCGGCAGTCGCCTGTTCGAGATCGGCCGCCGCTATTTCCGCGGGCCGGACGGTGCCAGCGACGAGAAGCCGACGCTCGGCCTCGTCCTCGCGGGCGAGAAGCGGGCCCGCGGCTGGGCCGGCGGCAAGGCGCAAGGCTTCGACGCCTACGACGCCAAGGCCGAGGCGCTGGCCCTTCTCGAGGCAGCGGGCGCGCCCGTCGGCAACCTGATGGTGATGGGCGAGGCGGGGCCGCAGTTCCATCCCGGCCAGTCGGCCACGCTGCGGCTCGGGCCGAAGAACGTGCTCGCGCGCTTCGGCACGCTCCACCCGAACACGCTGAAGGCGTTCGACATCGACGGGCCGGTCGTCGCGGCGGAGCTGTTCCTCGATGCCATTCCGGCGCGCAAGTCGGCCGCCGGGTTCGCCCGGCCCGCCTATGCCCCGCCCGCGCTGCAGGCGGTCATGCGCGATTTCGCCTTCCTCGTCCCGGCCGAGCTGGCCGCGGGCGACCTGGTGCGCGCGGTTCGCGGGGCGGACAAGGCGGCGATCGTGGACGCGCGCGTGTTCGACGTCTTCACCGGCCAGGGGGTCGAACCCGGGCACAAGTCGGTGGCGGTCGAAGTCGTCCTGCAGCCGGGCGAGAAAAGCTTCACCGACGCCGAGATCAAGGCCATTTCGGACAAGGTCGTCGCGGCGGCCGGCAAGCTGGGAGCGGAGCTGAGAGCATGAGCGGAACGGCACTGGTAACCGGCGCGACCGCCGGCATCGGGGAAGCCTGTGTGCGCCGGCTGGTCGCCGCCGGCTGGCGCTGCATCGCGACCGGGCGGCGCGCCGAGCGGTTGGAGGCGCTGGTGGCCGATCTCGGCGCGGACAAGGTCCATGCCGCGGTGTTCGACGTGCGCGACGAGGCCGCGCGCGACGCCGCGCTCGGCGACCTGCCCGGGGATTTTGCCGGAATCGACCTGCAACGCCGGGCTGGCCCTGGGCACCGCGCCGGCGCAGGAGGCGCGCCTCGACGACTGGAAGACGATGATCGAGACCAACGTGACCGCGCTGGTTTCGCTGACGCACAAGCTGCTTCCCGCGCTGGTCGAGCGGCGGGGCGCGGTGATCAACATCGCCTCGGTCGCGGCGACGTATCCCTATGTCGGCGGCAACGTCTATGGCGGCACCAAGGCCTTCGTGCGCCAGTTCACGCTCGGCCTGCGCAGCGACCTGCACGGCACCGGCGTGCGGGTGACCTCGATCGAGCCGGGCATGGTCGAAACCGAGTTCACCCTGGTGCGGACCGGCGGCAACAGGGACGCGCACGATCGCCTTTACGGCGGGGCCGAGCCGATGACGGCCGACGACATCGCCGAAACGGTCTGCTGGGTGGCGGCGCGGCCGCCGCATCTCAACATCAACGCGCTGGAGCTGATGCCCGTCAGCCAGAGCTACGCCGGGTTCCAGGTCGCGCGCGGGGACTGACGCGTGGAGACCGGGCGCGGGGGGCGAGGGCCGGGCCGCCGGCCCCTTGGCGCATCTTCGGTGGACGAAACCGCGCGCTGCGGCTAGGCGCGCCGGCCATGTCCAATCGCCGCACGTTCGCGATCATCTCCCACCCCGACGCGGGCAAGACCACGCTGACCGAAAAGCTCCTGCTGCAAGGCGGGGCGATCCATCTCGCCGGCGAGGTCAAGGCGCGCGGCGCGGCCCGGCGCGCGCGTTCCGACTGGATGAAGATCGAGCAGCAGCGCGGCATCTCGGTCACCTCCAGCGTGATGACGTTCGAGAAGGACGGCATCACCTTCAACCTGCTCGACACCCCGGGGCACGAGGACTTTTCCGAGGATACCTATCGCACGCTGACCGCGGTCGATTCGGCGATCATGGTGATCGACGCGGCCAAGGGGATCGAGCCGCAGACGCGCAAGCTGTTCGAAGTCTGCCGCCTGCGGTCGGTGCCGATCATCACCTTCGTCAACAAGGTGGACCGCGAAGGCCGTTCGATCTTCGAGACGCTCGACGAAGTGGCCGATGCCCTCGCGCTCGACGTTTCGCCGCAGAGCGCGCCGCTGGGCATGGGCGGGCTGTTCACCGGCGTGCTCGACTTCGCGAGCGGAACGGTGGCCCGGCCCGAAGGGGAAAGCCGCGAGTATCGCGGCAAGCGCGAGGCGCCCGGCGACCTGCCCGCGGACCTGGCGGAGGAGATCGAGCTGGCGCAAGTCGGCTATCCCGAGTTCGACCTCGAGGCCTATCGCGAAGGCGACCTGACGCCGGTTTTCTTCGGTTCGGCGCTGAAGAACTTCGGGGTCGAGGAACTGATCGCGGCGATCGCCCGCTGGGCCCCGCCGCCGCGGCCGCAGCCGGCCGGGGACGAGGAGATCGCCCCGTCCCGCGACGAGGTGACCGGCTTCATCTTCAAGGTCCAGGCCAACATGGACCCGAACCACCGCGACCGGATCGCCTTCATGCGCCAGGTGTCGGGCACGTTCAAACGCGGGATGAAGCTGACGCCCAGCGGGCTGGGCAAGCCGATCGCGATCCATTCGCCGATCCTGTTCATGGCCCAGGACCGCGAGCTGGCCGATACCGCGCTGGCCGGCGACATCATCGGCATCCCCAACCACGGCACGCTGCGCGTGGGCGACACGCTGAGCGAGAAGAACCAGGTCCGCTTCACCGGCCTGCCCAACTTCGCGCCCGAGATCCTGCGCCGGGTGGTCCTGCGCGATCCGACCAAGACGAAACAATTGAGGAAGGCGCTCGACGACCTGAGCGAAGAGGGCGTGATCCAGGTCTTCTACCCCGAGATCGGCGGCCAGTGGATCATCGGCGTCGTCGGCCAGCTCCAGCTCGACGTGCTCGTTTCGCGGCTGGCCGCGGAATACAAGGTCGAGGCGGTGCTGGAACCTTCGCCCTTCGCCACGGCGCGCTGGCTTTCCGGCGATGGCCGGGCGATGGACGAGTTCGAGAGTTTCAACCGCGCCAACCTGGCGCGCGACCGCGACGGCGACCTGGTGTTCATGGCCAAGAGCGCCTGGGACGTGAACTACCAGCAGGAACGCAACCCGGACCTGAAGTTTTCCGCGACCAAGGAACGCTAGGCCGCCCGCGATCGCCCGGCTTCGGCGCCGGGCCCGCGCGCGGCCAGGGGTGACGGGACGGGGAAGCTGCGGTAGACCGCCTTCCATGGCCGACTTCACCGAAACGCTCACCGAAGCGCACATCGCGATGATCGCGAAGCAGCCGGTGTTCTTCGTCGCCACCGCCGCCGAAGGGGCGCGGATCAACCTCAGCCCCAAGGGGCTCGATTCGTTCCGCGTCCTCTCGCCGGAACGGGTGGCCTACCTCGATCTCGGCGGGTCGGGGAACGAGACCAATGCCCACCTCCTGGCCGACGACGACGGCGAGGGCGGGCGCATCACGGTGATGTTCTGCAATTTCGAGCAGCCGGCGCTGATCCTGCGGATCTACGGCCGGGGGCGGCCGGTCCTGCCGGCCGATCCCGACTGGGATGCGCTGGCGGGCCACTTCACGCTCCTGCCCGGGACGCGCCAGATCTTCGACATCGCGGTGGAAAGCGTGCAGACGAGCTGCGGCTGGGGCGTGCCGCTGATGGAGTTCGAGAAGGAACGGGCGACGCTGGTGAAGTATCACGCCCAGGCGGACCCGCAGACCTGGGCCGAGAAGGCCGGCCGGCGCACGCGCAGCATCGACGGGCTGCCGGCGCGCCCGACCGATCGCTATATCGCCGGGGAGCCGGGCACCGGACCGGCCTGACAGGCGTTCTTCCCCGCGTGCAGCTGACTTTCGCGAGCTACAACATCCACAAGGCGGTCGGGCTCGACCGGCGGCGCGATCCCGACCGGATCATCGCCGTCCTGCGCGAGATCGATGCCGACATCATCGCCCTGCAGGAAGTGGACCGGCGGATCGGCGACCGCGCGAGCGTGATCGCGCGCGCGGCGCTGGACGACACGCCGTGGAAGCCGGTCGCGCTCGCCCGCCGTCCGCGCAGCCTCGGCTGGCAC
This sequence comes from Pelagerythrobacter marinus, assembly GCF_034375205.1. Lineage (NCBI taxonomy): Bacteria > Pseudomonadati > Pseudomonadota > Alphaproteobacteria > Sphingomonadales > Erythrobacteraceae > Pelagerythrobacter > Pelagerythrobacter marinus. Next base: position 3,262,862 of record NZ_CP139719.1, read on the forward strand.
GGCAATGCCATTCTCGTGCGGCGCGGGTTCGACGTGCTCGATGCCGAGCCGCTCGACCTGCCCACGCTGGAGCCGCGCGGCGCGGTGCGGGCCGATCTCGACTGCCACGGCATGCGGGTGCGGGTGATCGGTACCCATCTCGACCTCTCGGGCCTGCGGCGGCGCGACCAGGTCAAGGCGATCCTCGACCATCACCGCCAGTGCGAGCCCGCCTGCCCGACCGTGCTGATGGGCGATTTCAACCAGTGGGGCACGCGGACCGGCGCGATGCGCGAATTCGCCGGCGGCTGGCGGGTTCTCGACCCGGGGCGCAGCTTCCCCAGCCGGCGCCCCGTCGCCCGGTTCGACCGGATCGTGACGACCGAGCACTGGCAGGCCGAAGAAGCCCGGGTTCACCACAGCGCCCTCGCGGCGCAGGCTTCGGACCACCTCCCGGTCTGGGCGCGGCTGGATATGCCTAACAAATAATCGCTGCCTATTACGTAGGCACTTCCATGCGCCTGGAAGCGCGTCCCTTGCGCGGCCGGCGGCTGGAAAGACACGAAATTTCGTGTCTGGCACGCGCCTTGCACACTCTGGCGGGCCGGGGGGTTCCGGCGACCAACCAGGGGGGATCGATGAAGTTCATCATCGCCATCATCAAACCGTTCAAGCTCGACGAAGTGCGCGAGGCACTGGCGGGCGTCGGCGTGGCCGGAATGACCGTTACCGAAGTCAAGGGCTTCGGCCGGCAGAAGGGGCAGACCGAGATCTACCGGGGCGCCGAGTATTCGACCAACATGCTGCCCAAGGTGAAGCTGGAGATTGCCGCCAGCGACGACCTGGCGCCGCAAGTGGTCGAGACCATCCAGCAAACCGCCAGCACCGAGGCAATCGGCGACGGCAAGATCTTCGTCGTCGACCTTGCCAGCGCCACGCGCATTCGCACCGGCGAAACCGGCGACACCGCGCTTTGAGGGGGCTATCGCAAATGACCAGCAAACTTCTCTATTCCGCGCCCCTGGCCCTGGCCGGGGTGCTCGCGTCCGCACCTGCCCTGGCGCAGGAGGCCGCCGTTCCCGAGGCCGTCGAGGCGGTATCGGGCGGCACGGCCTATATCTTCAACACGCTGCTGTTCCTGATCGGCGGTTTCCTCGTCATGTGGATGGCCGCCGGCTTCGCCATGCTCGAGGCCGGGCTCGTGCGTTCGAAGAACGTCTCGGTCCAGTGCCTGAAGAACATCGGCCTCTATTCGATCGCCGGCCTGATGTTCTGGGTGATCGGCTATTCGATCGCCTATCCGGGCTTCGAAGGCGGCTTCTTCGGTATCGCCGATTTCCCTTACGGGATGCAGGGCGTGGGTGAAGCCGACACGGGCACCGGCTATTCGGTCGCGTCGGACTGGTTCTTCCAGATGGTCTTCTGCGCCACGACCGCCTCGATCGTGTCGGGCACCGTGGCCGAACGCATCAAGATCGTGCCGTTCTTCATCTTCGTCACGCTGCTGACCGGCTTCATCTATCCGGTTATCGTGAGCTGGGAATGGGGCGCCGGCTGGCTCGACGCGATGGGCTTCTCCGACTTCGCCGGTTCGACCCTGGTTCACTCCACCGGTGGCTGGGCCGCGCTGATGGGCGCGCTGATCATCGGCCCGCGTCTCGGCCGCTACACCGACAAGGGCATGACCGTGTTCCCGGGTTCGAGCATTCCGCTCGCCACGCTGGGCACCTTCATCCTGTGGCTCGGCTGGTTCGGTTTCAACGGCGCATCGCAGCTCGCGATGGGCACCGTGGGCGACGTGTCCGACGTGTCGAAGATCTTCGTCAACACCAACATGGCGGCCGCGGCCGGCGTCGTGGTGGCAATCATCTTCACCCAGCTGCGCTATGGCAAGGCGGACACGACGATGGCGCTCAACGGCGCGCTGGCCGGCCTCGTCGCGATCACCGCCGAACCGCTGACGCCCAATGTCGGCATGGCGATCGTCATCGGCGGGATCGGCGGCGCGCTGCCGGTGATCTTCGTCCCGATCCTCGACAAGCTGAAGATCGACGACGTCGTCGGCGCCATCCCGGTCCACCTGATCGCCGGTATCTGGGGCACGCTCGCCGTGCCGCTGACCAACACCGAAGTGCCCTTCGTGGCGCAGATCACCGGCGTGGTCGCAACCGGCCTGTTCGTCTGCGCGACCTCGGCCATCGTCTGGTTCGCCCTCAAGGCGATCATCGGCGTGCGCCCGAGTGCAGAGGAAGAGATGGCAGGTCTCGACCTTGGTGAGACGGGCATCGAGGCCTACCCGGAATTCGCCCGGGCGACCTGATCACCAGTTCGGCGGGGGCGCCGCCTTCTCTCCTCTCCAGCGGCGCCCCCGCCTTCCCGTGTTCCTCCTGCGAACACCGCCTTTATGGGCCGGGGCCAGCCGCTCCGGCCCATTTTTTGTTCGTGGGGTGGGGCGGCGCCGGGCGGGGATGGCGCCGGGCGGCTAGGCGAGGGCCGCGCGGACGAAGTCGGCGCAGCGTTCGCCGATCATTATGCTGGGGGCATTGGTGTTGCCGCTGACGAGGCGCGGCATGACCGATGCATCGGCGACCCACAGGCCCTCGATCCCTTTCGCCTTCAGCGTCGGATCGACCACGGCGTCGTCGTCGGCGCCCATGCGGCAGGTGCCGACCGGGTGATAGACGGTGTCGGCGCGGTTGCGGATAAGGTCGTCCAGCGCCGCGTCGTCGTCGAGATCGACCGGGTAGCGGTCTTTCGGGCGATAGTCGCGCATCGGCGGCGTATCGACGATGCGGTGCGACAGGCGTACGCCCGCGCGCAGCGTGGCAATATCGGCCTCGTTGTCGAGGAAGTTGGGATCGATCAGCGGCGCGTCGGCGGCATCGGGGGACGCGAGCCGCACCGTGCCCCGGCTCTCGGGCCGCAGGACGCAGGCGTGGAGCGAGAAACCGTGGCCCTTCACCTTGGTCCGCCCGTGGTCCTCGAGCATGGCGGGCACGAAGTGCCACTGCACGTCGGGGGCGGGCGCATCGGGCATGACCCGCCAGAATCCGCCGGCCTCGGCATAGGGCGTTGTCATCGCCCCCGTCCGGTGCCGTCGATGTTCGACGATCGCCTTCACCATGCGCCAGGTGCCGGCCAGGCTGTCGCCGATGAAGTCGCGGTTCTCGGTCTCCCAGCTCGATACGTAGTCGATGTGGTCCTGCAGGTCGCTGCCCACTGCCGGCCGGTCGAGCGCCACGGCAATGCCCCGGTCGCGCAAGTGATCGCCCGGGCCGATCCCCGACAGCATCAGCACCTGCGGGCTGTTGAAGGCACCGGCGGACAGCACGACCCCGCCCCGCGCGTGCAGCGTTTCGCGGCGCGATCCGCGGCGGATGGCGACCCCGGTGACCCGCCCCTGATCGATCACCAGCCGTTCGACCAGCGTGCCGGTCAGGATCGCGAGGTTTTCCCGTTCGCGCAGCGGCTCGACATAGGCGCGCGCGGCGGACCAGCGCTCGCCCCCCTTCTGGGTCACCTGGTAGAGGCCGAAGCCTTCCTGTCTCGCGCCGTTGAAATCGTCGTTGCGCGGCAATTGCAGCGCGGCGGCGCTTTCGATGAAGGCCAGGCTGCCGGGGTTGGGCCACTTCTGGTCCGAGACATGCAGCGGCCCGTCGTCGCCGTGAAAATCGCTCGCCCCGCGCGCGTTGTTCTCCGCCCGCCGGAAAAAGGGCAGGACATCGTCGTAAGCCCAGCCGGTGCAACCCAGCGCGGCCCAGTTGTCGTAGTCCCACCGGTGGCCGCGGATATAGAGCATGGCGTTGATCGCGCTCGATCCGCCCAGGCCGCGGCCGCGCGGCTGGTAGCCGGTGCGCCCGTTCAGCCCCTTCTGGGGCACGGTGTCGTAGCGGTAGTTCGCCGCCTTGGGCAGGAAGGGCATCATCCCCGGCGTCTTGACCAGGAAATTGTCGTTGGTCCCCCCGGCCTCCAGCAGGCAGACCCTGCGCGTGCCCTCGGCCGCGAGCCGCCCGGCGACCGCGCTGCCCGCGCTGCCGCCACCGATCACGATGACATCGAATTCCATGATACCCTCTCCTCTCCCGGGAGACAGGGTTAGGCAGCCTCGCCCTCGACTGCAATCGGGTTTTCGTTTGATACCTTTTGCTCGCCCGATAGCGCGCGCTCCTTCCGCGCGCGCCACCGGGCGCGCATCTCGTCGCTCGTCTCGCGGCTTGCGTCGTGCGACCAGCCCGGGGCGCGCAGGAGATAGGAAAGCTTGTGCCGCCAGGGCGCGCGCCGGATGTCGTCGAGCATTGCCGCCCATTCGTGGAACGCCGCCCACAGCAGGTTGAACGAGCCGAGCTGGCGCACGATGCCGTATCGGATCGGTTCGCCGGCGTGCTCAGGCTCGAACGTGCCGAAGAGCTTGTCCCAGACGATGAAGACCCCGGCATAGTTGCGGTCGAGATAGCGCGGGTTGGTGGCGTGGTGCACGCGGTGATGGCTCGGGGTGTTCATCACCGCCTCGAACCAGCGGGGCATGCGTCCGACCGCCTCGGTATGGATCCAGAACTGATAGACGAGGTTGAAGCCCGCGCAGATCGCGATCATGCCGGGATGGAACCCGAGCAGGACGAGCGGCAGCTTGAACGCGAAGCCCAGCGTGAAGGCCCCGGTCCAGGTCTGCCGCAGGGCGGTGCTGAGGTTGTAGTGCTGGCTGGAATGGTGATTGACGTGGCTGGCCCAGAACCAGCGCACGCGGTGGCCCGTGCGGTGGACCCAGTAATAGGCGAGGTCGTCGAGCACGAAGCACAGCGCCCAGGCCCACCAGGCCCAGCCGATATCGAGCAGCCGGTATTCGTAGGCCGCGAAGAACGCCATCAGCGCGGCCCCGCCGAACAGCACGCCCGCGACCGTGCTGCCGAGGCCGAGCGCGAGACTGGTCAGCGTGTCGCGCGCTTCGTAGGCATCGGGCCGGTGCCGGCGCGCCCAGAGCATTTCCACCAGGACCAGCGCGACAAAGGCCGGGATCGCGTAATCGACGGGAGAAAAATCGAGCATCGCGACGGCTCAAAGCCTCCTGAGGCTGGCGGCCCAGCGCGGCGCCGCGGGGCCGAGGTCGAGCGCGACGCTGCCGAAGCGCCGATCCGCCGTTGCCACGAACAGCAGGTCGCGATCGAGCCGGACGTCGCCGTGCCCGGTCACCAGCCGCCCCGCAAAGCGCGCGCCGTGGCGGCGCAGCAGCAGGACCCGCCCGTCGCCCCCGCGCACGAGTGCCGCCTGCCCGGCGCGGTCGAGGGCGATGTCCTGCGCGTCGAAGCCGTCGATCGCCTCTTCGGCCAGCGCGCGGGCATGGGCCGCGTCGCGAATGCGCGGCTCGCCCCCGAGGCCCAGCCTGTGCGCGAGCGCCGCGAGCGCCGGGATCGCCAGCGCAGAGGCCCCCAGTTGCAGCAGGACGTCGATCTCCATCCGCGCGGGTTTGCCACCTGTCCGCCGGCCTGTCGAGCGAGGGCGTTGCCAGCCTTGCGCTTCGAACCTAGAGCTTGCGGCAACGAGGAGAGACAGATGAAGAAAGCCGCCCTTCTGACCGCCCTTGCCGGGGCCCTGGTGCTGTCGGCCCCCCGGCCGGCCCTGGCCGAACAGTTCGATGCCGTCGGCGCGGTCGATGCCCAGTACGATCGCACCGCGCGGGTTGCGCGCCAGCTGTGGGAATGGGCGGAAGTCGGCTATCAGGAAACCCGGTCGAGCGAGCTGCTCCAGGCGGAGCTGGCCGCTAACGGCTTCACCGTCACCGCGGGCGTGGCCGATATCCCGACCGCGTTCGTCGCCGAATACGGCAGCGGCGGCCCGGTGATCGCGATCCTCGGCGAATTCGACGCCCTGCCCGGGATCAGCCAGTCCGACGCGCCGACCCGCGAGCCGGTCGCCGGGCTCCACGCCGGCCACGCCTGCGGGCACAACCTGTTCGGGGCCGGCTCGCTGACCGCGGCGATCGCGATCGCGCAGTGGCTGGACGCGACGGGCACCCCGGGGCGCGTCCGTTTCTACGGCACGCCGGCGGAGGAAGGCGGATCGGGCAAAGTCTACATGACCCGCGCCGGCCTGTTCGACGATGCCGATTTCGCGATCCACTGGCACGCCGGCGACGAGAACAGCGCCGCGGCCAACACCAGCCTCGCCAACCGTTCGGCCAAGTTCCGCTTCCACGGCCGCTCCGCCCATGCCGCGGGCGCGCCGGAGCAGGGCCGCTCCGCGCTCGACGGGGTCGAGGCGATGAACATGATGGTCAACATGATGCGCGAACACACGACGATGGACGCGCGCATCCACTACGTCATCACCGAAGGCGGCACCGCGCCCAACGTGATCCCCGATTTCGCCGAAGTGTTCTATTACGTCCGCCATTCCGACCCGGCCGAGGTGGAGGCGATGTGGGAACGGCTCGAGGCCGCGGCCGAAGGGGCGGCAATGGGCACCGGAACCCGGGTCGAGTGGGAGGTGATCCACGGCAACAACCCGCTGCTGGTCAACCAGTCGCTGGCCCGGATGATGGACGCCAAGCTGCGCCAGGTCGGCGGGATCGAATATACGCCGCAGGAACGCGCCTGGGCGGAGGAACTGGCCGCCAGCCTGGGCGAGGCGGCCCGGCCGCTGGCGGTCGCCAGCGAGATCCAGCCTTACGAGACTTCGCTCGGCTATGGCTCGACCGACGTGGGCGACGTGTCGTGGGCGACCCCGACCGTGGGCGTGCGCACGGCGACCTGGGTGCCGGGCACCGCGGCCCATTCGTGGCAATCGGCAGCGGCCAGCGGGACGACGATCGGTTTCAAGGGCGCGCAAGTGGCGGCCAAGGCGATGACGCTTGCCGCGATCGAGCTGTTCACCAACCCCGACCTGCGCGAACGCGCGCGGGCCGAGTTCACCGCGGCCCGCGGCGAAGGATACGAATATCGCTCCCTGCTGGGCGACCGCGACCCGCCGCTCGATTACCGCAAGTAACGCCGGCGCAGGCCCGGCCGGCAAGCGGGCGGGGCCTAAGAGTGAGCCGGACCTGAAAGCGGGCCGGGCCTGAACGCGATGGGGCGGGCGTCCGGCCGGGTCAGCCCCTGGCGCGCGCCGCGAGCATGTCGATCGCCGGGCGCACCGGGGCCACGTCGTATCCCGCGGCCTGCGCGGCGGCCGCAATCTCTTCCGGGTCGCGGCCGGCGCGTGCCTGGGCGAGCGACCATAGCAGAGTGGAGCGCGTGCCCGACCGGCAATAGGCGAGAACCGCCCCTTGGGCGCTTTCCAGCGCCTCTGCCATCGCTTCCACCTGCGGTTCTCCGAAGCCGGCCCCGCCGACGGGGATCGCGCGGTAATCCATCCCCGCCTCGCGCGCGGCGGCCTCTATCCGGGCGCCGGGGGGCTGGTCTTCGGCCTCCCCGTCGGGGCGGTTGTTGATGACCAGCGTGACCCCGGCCTCGCGCGCCGCGGCGATGTCGTCCGGGGTGATCTGGGGGCTGGCGAAGACTGTCTCGCTCAGGCGGCGGAAACCGGTCATCCGGCATCTCCCTTCGGCGCAGCGGTGCGGCGCTTGCGCTGGATCATGTTGAGGATCTCCACCCCGACCGAGAAGCCCATGGCCGCGTAGATGTAGCCCTTGGGAACGTGGAAGCCGAAGCCGTCGGCGATCAGGACGAGGCCGATCATGACCAGGAAGGCCAGGGCCAGCATGACCAGCGTCGGGTTCTTCTCGATGAAGCGGGCCAGCGGGTCGGCGGCGACCATCATCACCGCGACGGTGATGACGACGGCGGTGACCATGATCGGGATCTCGTCCGTCATCCCCACCGCGGTGAGGATCGAATCGACCGAGAACACGATGTCGATCGCCACGATCTGCGCGATGACCGTGCCGAAAGTGGCCTTGGCCGCGTCGGCCACGCCGGGCGTCTTGTCCAGCAGGTCGCCCGAATTGTCCTCCGGCTCCATCGAGTGGTGGATTTCCTTGGTCGCCTTCCACAGCAGGAACAGCCCGCCGACCAGCAGGATCAGGTCGCGGCCGGAGAAGGCGGTTTCGAAGCTCGGCTCGCCATAGGCATTGGGCGCGCCCTGCAGGCCCAGGTCGAACAGCGGCGTCTGCAGGGTCACGATCCAGCCGATCAGCATCAGCAGGCCGATTCGCATGACGAGCGCCAGCGTCAGCCCGATCCGGCGCGCCCGCTGCTGCTGGTGTTCGGGCAGCTTGTTCGAAAGGATCGCGATGAAGATCAGGTTGTCCACGCCCAGCACGACCTCGAGCGCGATGAGCGTCAGCAGGGCTGCCCAGGCGGCGGGGTCGGAGAGAAGTGCGACGATGTCCATGCCCGGCTGATGCCTCAAGCCCGGGTGGCGTGCAAGCCGCTCGGCAATGCGAAAATGTCACAATTTTGCTTCATCGAGGGGCGAGCCGTTAAATCGTTCGCGCAGGATCGCTTTCTGCGCTATGATCGGCTTCTGACAGGTGGGGATACCGGCGGGATCTGCGCGGTTCGGACACCACATGACCTCGCAGGGACCCGCCCGCCCGCGAGGCATGGAATTGCTAGGGGCGGTGCGAAGGTACGTTGTTGGTTATGGGTTATGATAGAGGCCGCCGGGGTCGCGGACGCGACAAGCGCGATGGTTTCGGTGAAGACGGTTTCGATCCCTTCGGTGGTGGACCTCCCGGAGATTTCGGCCAGGGTGGTTTCGGCGGCGGCGACCGGTTCGGTGGCGGTGACCGTTTCGGCGGTGGCGGCGATCGCTTCGGCGGCGACCGGGGCGGTCCGCGCGGCGGCGGTGGCGGCGGGGGCGGTTTCAACCGCATGCCCGCGCAAGTCGTCGGCACCGGCAAGGGCACGGTAAAGTTCTTCAACAGCCAGAAGGGCTTCGGCTTCATCCAGCAGGAAAGCGGCGGCGAGGACGTGTTCGTGCACATCAGCGCGGTCGAGCGTGCCGGCCTCCAGGGGTTGGGCGAAGGGCAGGAGCTCGAATTCAACCTCGTCGATCGCGGCGGGAAGATTTCGGCGCAGGACCTGCAGATCGTGGGCGACGTGGTTCCCGTGCAGGCGCGCGGCGGCGATCGCGGTGGCGCGCCTCAGCGCGAGCTGACCGGCGAAAAGGCCACCGGCACGGTCAAGTTCTTCAACTCGATGAAGGGCTTCGGCTTCCTCGTGCGCGACGATGGCCAGCCCGATGCCTTCGTGCACATCAGCGCGGTCGAACGCTCGGGCCTGTCCGCCATCAACGAGGGCGAACGGTACGAATTCGATCTCGAGGTCGATCGACGAGGCAAGTACTCGGCGGTCAACCTGGTGCCCGTTCAGGGCTGACCTGCCAGCTTTCCGCCCGGCGTTTGACCGGGCGAATGCAAGAACCTAAACGGTGCGAATGGCGGCTCTGCGGGGCCGCCATTTGTCGTTTCCCAACTGCCGAATCGCGAAGGAACCGCCGATGTCGATCACGCCGCTCATGCCTGTCTATCCGCGCTGCGGAGTGCGCCCCGTGCGCGGCGACCACTGCCACCTGATCGACGAGGACGGCACCCGCTATCTCGATTTCGCGAGCGGCATCGCGGTCAATCTCCTCGGCCACAGCCACGAAGGGCTGATCGGCGCGATCCAGCGCCAGGCGGCGACGCTGATGCACGTGTCGAACCTCTACGGCAGCCCCCAGGGCGAGGCCCTGGCGCAGCGGCTGGTGGACAAGACGTTCGCCGATACCGTCTTCTTCACCAATTCGGGGGCCGAGGCGGTCGAGTGCGCGATCAAGACCGCGCGCGCCTATCACCAGGCCGGCGGGAACGAGGACCGGCACGAGCTGATCACCTTCACCAACGCCTTCCACGGCCGGACGATGGCCACGATCAGCGCCTCCAACCAGGAAAAGATGCACAAGGGGTTCGCCCCGCTCCTCGGCGGCTTCCGCTACGTCGAGTTCGACGACCTCGCCGGCGCAGAGGCGGCGATCGGCCCGGCCACGGCCGGATTCCTGGTCGAGCCGATCCAGGGCGAGGGCGGCATCCGTCCCGCCTCGCAGGAATTCATGACCGGGCTGCGCCGCCTGGCGGACGAGCACGACCTGATGCTGGTCCTCGACGAAGTGCAGTCGGGCGTGGCCCGCACGGGCAAGCTCTACGCGCACGAACACTACGGCATCGATCCCGACATCCTCGCCACGGCGAAGGGGATCGGCGGGGGCTTCCCGCTCGGCGCCTGCCTCGCGACCGAGAAGGCCGCGCGCGGCATGACGTTCGGCACCCACGGTTCCACATATGGCGGCAACCCGCTGGCCATGGCCGCCGGCATGGCGGTAATGGACGCGGTCGCGAACGACGAGTTCCTCGCCGAAGTGACCGAGAAGGGCGAGCGGATCCGCTCGCGGCTCGAACAGTTCATCGGCAACTATCCCGAGCTGTTCGAGCTGGTCCGCGGGACCGGCCTGATGCTCGGCATCCGGATGAAGGTCGAAAGCCGCCCGTTCTTCGTCCACTTGCGCGACAAGCACCGGCTGCTGACCGTCGCCGCGGGCGACAACACGCTGCGCGTCCTGCCGCCGCTGGTGATCGGCGATGCCGAGATCGACGAGTTCTTCGAGAAACTTTCGGCCGGCGCGGCGGATTACCAGGTCCCCGAGGCCGGGTGATGGCGGTGCGGCATTTCCTCGACTTGTGCGATGCGGGGGCCGATGCCCTCGCGGCGATGATCGACGATGCCCAGCGGCGCAAGGCGGCCCGGGCCGACTGGCCGCGCGGCCGGGCCGATGCCGATGCGCCGCTGGCCGGCCATGTCCTCGCCATGGTGTTCGAGAAGAATTCCACCCGCACGCGCGTCAGCTTCGATATCGCCATGCGCCAGCTGGGCGGTTCGGCCCTGGTGCTCGATTCGGCATCGAGCCAGCTCGGGCGCGGCGAATCGATCGCCGATACCGCGCGCGTGCTCAGCCGCATGTGCGATGCGATCATGCTGCGGACCGACGACCACGCCAAGGCGGAGGAGATGGCCCGTCATGCCAGCGTGCCGGTCATCAACGGGCTGACCGATCGCTCGCACCCGTGCCAGACGGTGGCCGACCTGCTGACGGTGATCGAACATGGCAAGCCGCTGCCCGGTCTCGAACTCGCGTGGTTCGGCGACGGCAACAACGTGCTGCACTCGCTGCTGGAGGCGGCCGGGCTGTTCCGCTTCAACGTGCGCGTCGCGACTCCGCCGGGCTACGAGCCGGAGAGCGAGTTCGTCGAGCTGGCGCGCGCGGGCGGGGCGCAGGTCTTGCTGACCGGCGATGCCGCGGCGGCGGCGGATGGCGCCGATGTCGTCGTCACCGATACCTGGGTGTCGATGGGGCAGGACCACGCGGCGGAAAAGCTGGCGGCCATGGCGCCGTTCCAGGTGAACGAGGCCCTGATGGCCCGCGCGAAGGACGACGCGCGCTTCCTGCACTGCCTGCCCGCCCATGTCGGCGACGAGGTGAGCGAGAGCGTGTTCGAAGGGCCGCAGTCGGTCGTGTTCGACGAGGCCGAGAACCGCATCCACGCGCAGAAATCGGTCCTGCTCTGGTGCTTCGGCCGGCTCTGACGGGCGCGCGCCTTACTTTCCCCGGCGCAGGCCCCATATTGCGGCCATGACGCAAGCGACCGAGACATATACCGACAAGCTGCTGGGCTTCACCATCCCGGGGCGCGACGCACGCGGCAAGGCGGTGCGGCTCGATCGCACGGTGGACGCGATCCTCGCTGCGCACGACTATCCCCCCGCGATCACCCACCTCCTGGCCGAGGCGCTGGTGCTCGCGACGCTGACCGGGGGCCTGCTCAAGGACGAGAGCGGCCAGCTGACGATGCAGGCCCAGACCGAAGGGGGCGTCGTGCGCCTGCTGGTCTGCGACTATCGCGACGGCGCACTGCGCGGCTACGTCGATTTCGACCGCGAGCGGCTCGCCCGGCTCGGCGCCAATCCGTCGCTCGAGGCGCTGTTCGGCGAAGGCTACCTTGCCATCACCTTCGACATGAGCGGCGGGCGCGGCCGCTACCAGGGGGTCGTGCCGCTGGAAGGCGAATCGCTGGCCGAGGCCTGCGAAAGCTATTTCGCGCAGTCCGAACAGGTGCCGACGCTGATCCGCGTCGCTGCGCGCGCCGGGCACGACGGCTGCGTCGCGGGCGGCCTGCTGATCCAGCACCTGGCCGACGGCGAGGAGGGGCGCGAGCGGCTGCACGTGCGCATGGACCACCCCGAATGGGAACACGTCGCGGTGATGGCGGGGAGCACCCGGCACGAGGAGCTGGTCGATCCCGGCCTGTCGCTGGAGGCGCTGGTCTGGCGCCTGTTTCACGAGGAAAGCGAGGTCAGGATCCAGCCCGGCCCCGACGTCTTGCGCGGTTGCCGCTGCTCGGCCGACCATTACCGGCAGGTCCTTGGGCGCTTTCCCGAGGAAGACCGCGCCGACATGCGCGATGCGAACGGGAAAATCCTGGTCGATTGCGCGTTCTGCTCGAAAGTGTTCGAAATCGAGGCGTGAACGGCCTGTCGCGTCTGTGCAACGCCTTGTCGGGAGGCGCGGTTTATGAATAGTCTGCTTCGCGAACTGTCGGGAGGATTGAAAATGGCCCCCAGGGCTCTGGCCACTGCCGCGCTGCTCGGCGCCGGATGCACGCTGTTCCCGGCCGCGGCGCAGACGCCCGGTCTCGCCATGCTCGACCGGCTCGACAGCGGCGAATGGGAATTGCGCATGCGCGAAGACGGTGCACGGCAGCGCGTCTGCGTGCGGCACGGGCGCGACCTGATCCAGCTGCGCCATCCGCGCGGCGACTGCTCGCACTACGTTGTCGAGGACGGCGCGAGCGAAGTGACGGTCCAGTATACCTGCCGCGGCAGCAACTATGGCCGCACCAGCATCCGCCGCGAAAGCGCGACGCTGGCCCAGATCCAGAGCCAGGGGATGGTGCGCGGGCTCCCGTTCCAGTTCACGGCCGAGGCGCGCCGGGTCGGCGCCTGCCGCTGACGGCTGCTGCCGGCGGGCGAGGGGCCATGGTTGTGATTGCCACCGCGGCGATTTCTGCCTAGCCCGGCGCAATGGGATCGCCACCGGGCCAGACCGCCGGCAACCGCGCCGTCGTCCTCCTTTCGGGGGGGCTCGATTCAATGGTCGCCGGGGGCATCGCGCGCGAAGAGGGGCGCAGCCTCTACGCGCTGACGATCGATTACGGGCAGCGTCACCGGGTGGAACTGGATGCCGCGCGAAAGGTCGCCGACGCGCTCGGATGCGAACGGCACGTGATCCTGCCGCTGGACCTGACCGTGTTCGGTGGTTCGGCGCTGACCGACGACATCCCCGTGCCCACCGGCGGCGTGGAAGAGGGCATTCCGGTCACTTACGTGCCGGCGCGCAATATCGTTTTCCTCTCGCTCACCCTCGCCTGGGCCGAAACGGTCGGGGCCGAGCAGATCTTCATCGGCGTCAACGCGCTCGATTACTCGGGCTATCCCGATTGCCGGCCGGAATTCATCGCCGCGTTCGAACGGATGGCCCGGATCGGCACGAAGGCCGGGGCGGAGGGGAGCGCGCTGACGATCCGCGCCCCGCTGCAGTTCATGACCAAGGCCCGGATCGCCGCCGAGGCCGCGCGGCTGGGGCTCGATACCGGCATCAGCTGGTCGTGCTACGCGCCCACGCCCGCCGGGCTCGCCTGCGGGGTTTGCGACAGCTGCCGATTGCGGCAGAAGGGTTTTGCAGAAGCGGGGATAGAGGACGGGATAACGTATGAGCGAACCACAGGCTGAGGCACCGCAGACGCAGTCGGGCGCCGTTCCCGACAACGACAAGGTGCCGGCCTACAGCTGGTACGCGCTGGGCGTGCTGGTGGTCGTCTACGTCCTCAACTTCATCGACCGGCAGATCCTCTCGATCCTCGCCAACGACATCAAGCTCGACCTGGGGGTGGAGGACGATTACCTCGGCTTCCTCTACGGCACTGCCTTTGCCGTCTTCTATGCCCTGTTCGGCATTCCGCTCGGCCGCCTGGCCGACAGCTGGAAACGGATCCGGCTGATGAGCCTGGGGCTGGCGCTGTGGTCGGCGATGACGGCGCTCTCGGGCTTCGCGCGCAACGCGGCGACCCTCACCGTCGCGCGCATCGGCGTCGGCGTGGGCGAGGCGACGGCCAGCCCGGCCGCCTATTCGCTGATTTCGGACTGGTTCCCGGCGCGGTTGCGCGCGACTGCCCTCGCGATCTATTCCTCGGGCCTCTACATCGGCGGCGGCGTCTCGCTGCTGATCGGCGGCCTGGTGGTGGAGAACTGGAACGCCGCCTACCCCGACGGCGGCCCGCTCGGCCTCGCCGGCTGGCAGGCGGCCTTCCTCGCCGTCGGCATCCCCGGCCTCCTGCTGGCGCTGTGGGTCCTGACCTTGCGCGAGCCGGTGCGCGGCGCGATCGACGGGCTGCCGACGCCCGAAGACCCGCATCCGTTCCGCGGCTTCGTCAACGAGCTGCTCCAGGTCATCCCGCCCTTCACGGTGATCGGCGCGGCGCTGCGCGGCCTGCCGGCGCTGGCCATCAACCTGGCGGGCGCCGCGTTCTTCGCGGTCGCGGCGGTCCTGCTCTCGCGCGCCGTGCCGGCGACCTCGTCGCTCGTGCCCGGAATTTCCGACCAGTGGCTGTTCCTCGGCGTCGGCTATTACGCGGTGTTCAGCTGGGCGATCTCGCTCAAGTCGCGCGACTTGCCGACTTTCCGGCTTACGTGGGGATCGCCGGCCTTTCTCACGATCGTGCTGGGCTACGGCACGGTCGCCTTCATCGCCTATTCCGCCTCGTACTGGGGCGCGCCCTATGCCGAGCGGGCGCTGGGCGCGGACAAGAGCGATCTCGGCTGGTTCCTCGGCGCGCCGTCGGCCGTGGCCGGGTTCCTCGGCGTGATCCTGGGCGGGCGCCTGGCCGACTACCTGCTCGAACGGTTCCAGACCGGGCGGATCTGGGTGGTCCTGTTCGGCCTGCTGGCGTCGGTGCCGCCGCTGGTGGTCGCCTACAACACGCCGAGCCTGCCGCTGTTCTACGTCGCCAGCTTCCTCGCGCAGCTCACTTCGGCCTCGGCCCTCGGTGCAGCGGCAGCGACCAGCCAGGCGCTCGTCCTGCCGCGGATGCGGGGGCTGGCGACGGCGACGTTCTTCCTCTCGACCACGCTTGTCGGCCTGGGGATCGGGCCGTTCATGGCCGGCTACGTCTCGGCCACCAATGGCGACGACCTCTCCTTCGGGATCATGTCGACGCTGGTCGTCGTGCCGATCGGCTTCGTCCTGCTGATCGCGGCGCTCAAGCTGGTGCCTGCTGCGGCTTCATCGGTCGTCGAGCGCGCGCGCGCGGCGGGGGAGCCGATTCCCTGATCCGCGATCCCGCGTCTTAGGAGGCGAGCAGACGGCAGCGGCCGGGACCGCGCGATAGGCGCATCCCGGCTGCGTTTCATCGGGCGGTTCGGTGGCGGCGGCCCGCGCGGCGGGCGCGCCGATCAGGCGCGTTCGAGCACGCCGCAGGCGACGCGGGGCCCGGCATTGCCCGACGGGTTGGTGCGATAGTCGTCCGCCCCTGCGTGGATCACCACTGCCGTGCCATCGGCGTCGAACAGCCATTCCAGCGCGCGCTCGCGCCCGTGGCCGAGGTCGAAGGAGGCCGATGCGGTGCCCCCGGCGCCGACCTGCAGGTTCGGCAGGTCGCCGAAATGGCTGCCATCGGGGTTTTCCATGCCGTGTTCGTTGTCGGTCGGGTTCAGGTGACCGCCGGCCGAGGTGAAATCGGGCGCGCGGCAGGCCCCCGTCGTGTGCAGGTGGAAACCGTGCGCGCCGGGCTCGATCCCGCTGGCCGTGACGTTGATCGACAGCTGATCGCCGACGGCCACGATCTGCGCCAGCCCCGCCGGCGTGCCGTCGGCCTTCGCGAGCTGGGCGACACCCAGGGTTTCGGCCGCGGGCGCGGTCGGCGAGACGCAGCCGGCAAGCGCGGCCGAGGCGGCGAGGGCGGCGATGCTGGTGAAGGTGGCGGTGCGGGTCATAGCGATCTCCTCTTGCGGTGATTCATGCCCTCTAACGAAAAAGGGGCCGGATTGCTCCGGCCCCTTTCCGAGTTCTTCGCTTTCGCGAAACTTACATGCCCGAACCCGGACCGTAGGTGATTTCCACCCGGCGGTTCTGGAGTTCGCGCACGCCGTCCGCGGTCGGGACCCGCGGCTGCGTTTCGCCGAACGCTTCGCTGGAGATCCGCGCACCCGGGACACCGCGGCCCGTCAGGTATTCGCGAACCGAGTCGTTGCGACGTTCCGCCAGGCCCATGTTGTAGGCTGCCGAACCCGAACGGTCGGTGTGACCGGCGAGCATGACCGAGGCCGTGCCGCAGTTCGTGTAGGCCGAAACCGCGTTGTCGAGAATGGTGGCAGCTTCGGGCGTGATGTCCGACTTGTCCCATTCGAAGAACACGATGTACGGGCCCTTGTTGCACACCGGAGCCGGCGGCGGCGGCGGCGGGGGCGGCGGGGGCGGCGGCGGCGGCGGGGGCGGCGGCGGAACCACAGCCGGCGCGGCCGGGGCGCCACCGAAGTTGAACGTCAGCGTGCCGAGGATCGAGTGCGAGCGGAAACGCGTTTCCAGTTCGCCGCCATCGGCGTCGATCAGCGTCACGTCGGGGGCGTTGAAGAAGCGATAACGCAGGCCGACGTCGATGCTGTCGGTCAGCGGCGCACGCACGCCGGCGAGAGCCTGCCATGCGAAGCCGGTGTCCGAATCGTCGAGGATGTCGGGGCCGCCGATCGTGGCGTCGATGCTGGTGCGCGCGACACCGGCACCACCGCCGACGAAGCCCTGCAGGCCGTCGTCTTCACCGAAGTCGAGCAGGCCGTTCAGCATGAACGAGAGGGCGCTGGCGTCGCCACCGGCCTCGTACTGTTCGCCGGCCGCGGTCACGCGGTCGATCGAAGCCTGACGGTAGCTGGCATCCGCTTCGAGGCGGAAGGCACCGAAGTCGTAACCGACGACGCCACCGAAATCGTAACCGGTGTCGGTATCGGCACCCGCGGTGTCGACCACGTCGCCATCGGCGTCGACGATGTCGAAGTCGAGATCTTCGACGATCATCGGGCCGCCCTGGCCTTCGATGTACCACTGGCCGTCACGTGCGAGGGCAGGCGATGCAAGGGCCGTAGAGGCCATCGCCATTCCTATGACGAGTTTCCGCATTATGTAATTCCCCTTTTTTAGCGAAATTGAAGCCACCGAGTGGCGGGTTTTCTAACTTTTCCCCAAGAGGGAGGCAAGCGGCCAATCATCCCAAACTGTTGCAAGAATGCCTCGCTTTAGGTTGTTGTGACCGAAATCTTGATCGAAAACGACCCTCCTGTCCCGCCCGAACGCGCCAGTCGCGATTGGGTTCCTCACTCGGCAGGCGGCAGAACTCCTGCAGCGGCAAGCGTTGCGATCAGGTTACCGATCGCCTCGCGCGCCTCGCTATCGACCGTCGCCCCGCCCGCGGGTGCGGCGACGGCATCGATCGCCTGCCAGCCCTGGGGCGCGCCGTCGCGATAGAGGCGGAAGTGGCCGCCGGCCCGGTCGAAGACGCGCATCCCCGCGCGCGGCGCGACGAACAGCCAGGCGCCCGCCTGCCAGGCGGCAAGCTCTCCGCCGCGGCCCGCCCACGCGCCGGAGGGGGTGTCGGCGACGATCCAGCATTCCCCCTCGGCCGGCTCGCCGGGCGGCTCGGCCGCCACGCCTTCGACCGCGCAGTGGAGCAGGGCATCGATCCGCGCGAGCGATTCGTTGACGACGAATTCCTTCTGCGCCTGCGCGGGGAAGAGATGCGGCAGGGCGAAGCGGGCCGTGCCCGAGGCGAAGGCGAGTGTGTCCGGCATGGGATGGCTCCTTGGTTTTTCGGGAGGGGGGGACCGGGTGGTCGGTGCGGAAACGGCCTAGTCGAGCGTGGCGAGGACGAGCGGGTCGGAGGCCGCGAAACTGCCGACCTGGCGGACCCAGACCGGCGCGCCGGGCATGTCGGCGGCCAGCGCGGCGCGGTCCGCCGGCGCGATCGTGAAATGCGGCTCGGCAATGTCCCAGGTGCGCAGCGGCGCCTCGGGCGGGCCGGCGCCGAGCCGGTAGAGCTCGGCCTGCTCGACCAGCGGGGCATCGACTTCGGGCAGCCATTGCCAGGCCCCGCGCGCCCGGCGGGTCCAGCCGAGCGCGAGCGCGCCCGACGGCAGCAGGCGTGCCCTCGGGTGGACCGGGGCCAGTGGCCGCAAGCCTTCGCCGTGCCCCTCGATCGGGGCGATGACCGGCGCGTCGTCGGCCTGCCCGATCGCGGCGA
Organism: Pelagerythrobacter marinus; assembly: GCF_034375205.1. Lineage (NCBI taxonomy): Bacteria > Pseudomonadati > Pseudomonadota > Alphaproteobacteria > Sphingomonadales > Erythrobacteraceae > Pelagerythrobacter > Pelagerythrobacter marinus. The sequence goes on from NZ_CP139719.1 coordinate 3,281,151, forward strand.
CGCGCGGCGCGGGCGTGCCGGGGGTCAGCCGGTCGCCGATCGGCAGCAGCGCGGCGTCGATCAGCGTCACCGCGGTCCCGGCGGGATGGCCGGCCCCAGCGGCCGCTTCGGTCCCGCCCCGCCCGCGCAGCAGCCCTTCGAGCCGCCAGCGCCGCGCGCCTTCCTGTACCGCGCGGGCATATTGCAGCACTTCGCGGCCGACCAGCAGCCGGTTGGCCCCGGCCGCCAGCGCCTCCGCGCCGGCGGAGGCGAGGACCATGTCGGGCGCGTGGAGATCGAGCGCGATCGAGGCCTGGCGTTCGAGCAGCCGCGCGGGCGAAGCGCCGAGCGCGCCGGCAAGGGTGCCGCCGATGCTGCGCGCCTGCCCGCTCGGCCCGATCTCTTCCAGCACGCCCCCGTCTTCGAGGTAGAGGCTCGCCCCGCGCCAGCCGGCATCGGCGGCCGACGCGGCGGCGAACGCGGGCGGCCGGGCCGGATCGCCGCGCCCGTCCCACGGCAGTTCGAACGCGCGCAGCAGCGTCGGCGGGGTGGCGCCGTCGCGGGGTAGCGCGGGCCGGCCGGCATCGCCGGGCAGGTCGGCCTCGGCCGCCGCGGCGAGCGCGTGCCGCCGCAGGTCCAGCGCAATGCCGTGTTCGTCCCACTCCCAGCTTTCGACCAGCCACAGCCCCTCAACGCCGGGCACGCGGGCGAGCTTGCCGGGGCCGAGCGCCGGGTCCAGCTCGGCGATCCGCAGCGATAGCCGCGTGCCGCGGGCCCGGGCGCGCACCGCGGCCGCCCCGGCGAGCGTGCGCGCGCGATCCGGCGCCAGCGCGCCGGGAAACTCGATCGCGCGTCCATCCTCGTTGTCGCCGCCGGCACTCGCCGCGCGCTGCAGGCCGGGCTGGTAATCGCGCGCGACGTCGTAATACCGCAGCGCCGACGGGGCGGGCAGAGGGCCGGCCTCGCGCTCGAACCGCGGGCCTTCCCATGCCTCGGCCCCGTCGCGGCCGGGGGCGAGCACCGGCTCGGGCAGGTCGATCGCCGTTGCCGCCGGCGGGTAGGCGCCGGCCAGCGCGATCCCGCCGCCTGCCGTATCGGCGGCGAGGGGGAAGAGCCGGTCGATCGTCGCCAGACTCTCGCGCAGCGGGCCGCCTTCGTAAGAGAACCCTTCCAGCCCGGCCAGCGCGACCTCGCCCCGCGCGCCGGGCACGAGCGGCCCGACCAGGTCGGACAGCGCGAACCCGCCCGCGTCGGCGAGGACTTCGAACGTCAGCGCGGGGATGCGATTGCCGAAATCGGCCAGCTCGAGATCCTCGAACACGGCATAGGCGCAGCCGCGAAAGGCAGGGCAGGCGCCCCCGGCGTCGGCGGCGATCAGCGGGTCGGGGGCCTGGTCGCCGTGGCCGCGATAGACGCGCAGCGCGCCGCCGACCTTGAGATCGCCGGCCGCCCCGCGCAGCAGCTTGCCATCGGCCCAGATGCGCCCGAGCCCGGCGATCGGCCGGCTCGACAGCGCGACCGCGAACGAGCTGGAATAGCTGTAGGTCGTGGTCTTCGGCCGCCCCTTGCCGCCGCCCCCGGTCTCGCGGTTCTCGACCAGGTCGGTCGCCCAGATCACGCTGCCGGCCACGCGCATTCGCCCGAAATGGCGCGGCAGCGGCTGGCCATAGCTGGAGGTGGTCACCGCCAGGTCTTTCAGCCGCGGGCCTTCGCGCCGGCCCGTGCCGATCACCGCGCCGTCGATCCCGCGCCCGACGATCGTGCCGAGCGCGCCGCCGAGGGGCCCGCCGACGAGCGTGCCGATCGTGCCGAGTACGAGAGTGGCCATTGCAGTCAGTCCTTTCCGCCGGGCCGCCAGCGGCCGAGCACCGGCCAGGGCAGCGGCCCGGGCATTGCCACGACCCGGCGCAACCCGGCGTGGGCATGGATGAAGCCGTCCGCCCCGGCGCAGACGAGCAGGTGCAGCTGCCCGGGACCGGGTCGGACGATCACGACGTCGCCGGGGCGGGGCGGGCCGCTGGCCGGGTGGAGCGCGCTGCGCCGGGCGATCGCGTCGGGATCGCCCGGATCGGTATTGCGCAGGCCGTAACCCGCGGGCGGATCGGCCGGCAGGCCGGCACTTTCCAGCGCCGCGGCGACGAGCCCGATGCAGTCGAGGCCCGAACGCGGGTCGCGCCCGTGGAGGCGGAACGGCGTGCCGACCAGCGCCCGCGCCGCGCGGGCCACGGCCGGGCCGGGATCGCGCGTCATGGCGCGGCAGGGTAGCGCGCGAGGAGGTCGAGCCCGGGCAGGAACGGCTCGCCCCGGAAATTGGCCGCGTTGCCGAAACGCGCGGCGCATGTCGCCAGCCGTCCGTCGCACCCCTCGCGCAGGAGCACCCGCGTGCCCGGCGCCGGCGCGGGGTCGAGCGGCCGGTCGAGCACCAGTGCGCCGTCCGACGCCGCGAGCACGCACATGGCCAGCCCGCACAGCGGCCCGTCGATCCAGCGGACCTGCCCGCCGGGCATCAGCGCCGGATCGGGCGCGGCGAACCGGGCGGTGCCGGCCTCCGCATCGATCGCTTCCAGCACTGTCTCGTGCGTGAAGCGCGCGGCGGGCAAGCCGCATCCCGGCCCGCAGAACCGGGCCCGGCAGGTCGGCCCGGTGCGGGGGACGAAATCGCGTTCGAGCGCGGCCTTGGCCGATCGCAGTTCGGCCGCGAAAGCCCCCGCCCTCTCGCTCACCTGCCCGATCGTTCCGCCGTAGAGCACGGCGGCCTCCAGGCTTTCCCAGCAGACCGCGCCGATTTCCACCCGCGCCCCGTCGAACCGGCCCGCGGCCAGGTCCGCCGCGGCGATCCCGTCGTGGGTCAGCGCCCCGCGCACTTCGGCCTCGTCGTCGGCGAGGCCCGCGGTGCGGCGCAGGGCATGGGGCACGATGCCCGGCGCGGCGCGGTGAAACAGCCCGTCGAAACGCAAGTCGCGATCGTGGGTCACGAAGCCGAGCGCGACCCCGTCGCGGCGGAAGATCCGCCAGAAGGTCGCGACCGTGTCCAGCTCGCGCGAAAGGAACGCCCGGCTCATGCCGCCTCGCGGATTTCGATCAGCGGAACGGAAGGCGCCTCGCCTGCGGCGAAGTTCGCCCCGGCCACGTCGAGCCGGTCCTGCTCGAACCGCACCGGCACGTCGAACGCGAACCCGGCGCGGATCTCGGCCCCCGGGGGCGGGGCCTCGACGAACTGCACGCGGCCACCGGGCAACAGCGTCCAGGCGAAGCTCTCGGCCCCGTCCACCGACACGCGCACCGTGCCTGCGCGCGGGCGGGTGATCGGCCGCAGCTGCGGCTCCGTCCCGTCGCCATAGGCCTTGACCAGCGCGAACGTGTCGCGCGCGCCGTCGCCGGTGCCGAGAAGCTGGTCGAGCGGGCCGGGCGGGCCGGTCATCCCGCTGGAGCTGTGATCGAAGGGATCGCGCAGGCGAAATCCGCGTGCCGCCCCGCGCCGGGCGCGGAAGAAGGCGATCAGCGTGCCCAGCTCCTCTTCGGAGCGGATGCCGGGCCCGACATCGAACCGCAGCCGGGCATCGGCCCACAGCGTGTTGCGCCGCTCGTGGCCCGAGGCGGTGACCGCGACCGAGGTCGCGAACTCGGGGCTGGCCGCCGCGTCGCGCCCCAGCGCGAGCGGATATTCCACGTCGTCGAAAGCCTGCACGTCGTCGTCCTCCTTCGGCGGCGCGAGCCGCGTGTATCCATCGCGCGCGACCTGCGGCAGCGCCCAGACATAGCGTTCGCCCACCCCGCGCCCGGCGGCCCGGTCGAGCGCGGCGTCGATCCGGGGCCAGAACGCGTCGGCATCGGCGGGATCGAGCACGAAGCCGGAGAGGTAATCCTGCCGCTCGACCGGGTAGCCGAGCCGCGCATCGACTTCGGCGATCGCCGCCCGGCAGCGTGCGTCGAACCCCGCGGTCAGCCAGTCGTAGTCTTCCAGCTGGAGCCGGTCGAAAGCCGGCCAGGCCCAGCCCGCCGGCAGGTTGGCCCGTTTCAGTTCGGGCATGGCGGGATCGAGGATCGTCGGGGTGAAGGCGAGCAGCAGGATCTCCGCGCCGCCACCGGCCGCGCCGCCCGCCGCATCGCGCACCGCCTGGCCCAGCGCCGCGGTCGATTGCGCCAGCAGCGCGCCGGCATCGTCGAGCAGGGCGGTCTGCGCGCCGTCCAGCGGGGCGCGCATGTCGGCGATCGCCGGCGGCGCGCCGCCGAAGGCCGCGATCGCGGCATCGTCGTAGAGGCAGGGCGCGCCGCTGTGCGGGACGACCCACCACCACGGCTCGCCCACCTGGAACAGGACCGGCAGGCCCGCGGCCTGCTGCAGCGCGGTGAACTGGACCGCGGCCGATTGCAGCCAGGCCATCGCCTCCCCATTGGCCGGGGACAGCAGGGCGGAGGGCGGGTCCCACCCCGTGCGCGCCGCGCTGCCGTCGTGCGCGCGCTGTTGCCATTCGGCCGGGCAGTGATCGGCCAGCAGCTCGTAGGACAGCGAATTGATCACCGCGTATCCGGCGGCCCCCGCCGCGGTATAGAACCGCTCGTGCCAGCGCCGCGCCGGGGTGCAGATCGCCGCCGGCCGCGCGACCGGCATCGCATCCCCTTCCGCCTCCAGCCGGGGGAAATGGCTCATGCCCAGATAGTGCAGGATGCGGTCGCGGTAGCCGAGCCCGCGGATATTGCGCAGCAGCCGGGTCGGTTCCTGGTTGTAGGCATCGTCGTAAGCGGTCGCGATCCGTTCCCCGTGCGGCGGCAGCATGACATCGCCGATCGCCAGGCTCGCGTGGTCGCCGTGGCACGCGATCTCGCTCATTTCGACAAACCCTTCGGCCCGCGCGGCGAGCGGCGCCGTGCTGCCGGGGACGTAGCCTTCGGGGACCAGCGAGATGAACATGCGGTCGATGTCCGCGGGGTGGACCGGGGTGCCCGGCAGCGACCAGCCGCTGCCCAGGGCGGAGAAGGGCAGCTCGATCCGCGCGTCGGTGGGGCTGCCGCTGGCATAGTTCCACAGCCGCACGTACCAGCTGCGCGCCTGCCCCGCCGCGTCGCGCCCCTCGATCGTGAGGGTCGGCCCGTTGGCCCGGTCGAGCGCGACGATCCCGCCCGAACGCCAGCGGAAGCGCAGGACGGTGTGCGAATAGTCGCGCCGCGTTTCATAGGCGAGCAGCGGGTGATCGAGCCGATCCTCGCTCGCCCAGATCAACCCGGCGAGCTGGCCCTGGTGCAGGAACTCGCAATCGACGCGCAGGGCATCGGGCGCGGTCGCGACCACGCAGGCCATCATCGGGCGCGGGAAATCGACCGTCCAGAAACGCGGATCGAACCGCTGGATCCAGTCGGCCTCCTGCCCCCGCCGCTCGCGCGCAAGCCAATAGGGCATTGTTTTGTGTCCTTTTTTGTTGGGCCTCAGATTTTTTTGGGGCCTCAGGCGCCGGCGGCCGCGTCCGCGGCCTTGGCTATCCTCCGCGCAAAGCGCTCCGGGCGCGCGGTCGCGCTTGCGGGGCTGCTGGTCGCAGCCCCGGACCTTTCCTGGCCACGAGTGCCTGAAGAGGCCCCGCCCCGGTCACGGATGCCTGGAAAGATCCGGTCCGCGACCAGCGGACCGCAAGGCCGGAAGCGTAGTCGAAGACGCCGCTGGCCGAAGGCCACCTGCACGGCCGCCCGCAGCGACCGTAGGGAGCGAGGATAGCCAAGGCCGCGGATGCGGCCGCCGGCGCCTGAGGCCCCAACAAAAAACTCCCTCCGACGCCCAAAAATCTCACCCGATCAAAGCCCGCCGCACCGCACTTGCAACCTGACGGCTGGAGCGCTGGAGGGCGACGGGGGCGGGGGTGCCGCGGGGGGCGGTTATGCCGATCGCGACGCGCACCTCGCGCGGCGGGGAGGAGGCGGGCGAGGCCTCGACCCGGCCGGCGCTGGTGGGGACGAACATCTCCGGTCCGCGCTCGCCCACCATGTAGGGGCGCCCGGGCGAGACGGGGCCGCCGGTGGCGCGGCCGGGCAGGCCGAACAGCGCCCCTGCCAGCCCGCCCAGCACGGCGCCGAGCCCCCCGACCCCTCCGCCCGGCCCGCCGCCGAGCAGCGAATCGAGGCCGAGCCGCAGCGAGCGGGCGGCGATCTGGTCGAGCGCGGCGAGCGCGGTCCGCTTCAGGTCCTCGAACCCCAGGGCGCCCCGGCGCACGGCCGACAGCAGCCCGCGTTCGAGCACGGCGCCCGCATCGCGAAAGCCGTCGACCAGCGTGGTATCGAGGTTCGTGCGCATCTGCGCGATATCCTGCGCGAAGCCCTGCGTCCCGGCGCGGACTTCGACCAGCAGCTCGTCAATCTCGTCCATCGTCGCGCTCCATCATGCGTTCGATCTCCGCCCGGGTCGGGCCGGCGGGGGCAGCGGCCGGATCGGCCAGGCTGGTCGCCAGCTCCGCCGGGGTCGCGTGCCAGAAATCGTCGGGCCGCCAGCCCAGCGCGCGCGCCGCCAGCCCGGCCAGCGCGAGCGCCGCGGGGGCGAAACGCGGCGCGGCATCGGCGGCGGCGGTCACGGCGATCCCTTCAGGACCTGGCCCAGCAGCGCGCGCAGCGGCGCGGTGCAGGCGGCAAGCCCGGCCGCGATCACCGCCTGGCCGACCGCCTCGCGCGTCAGCCCCTCGCGGTCGGCCATGCAGTGCCAGAACAGCGTCGCCATCTCGGCCAGGCCGAGCCGGCCCTCGCCCGCCCGCTCGACCAGCGCGAAGAGCGGGCCGAGGTCCTCCTCCGCGGCGACCAGCGCGGCGAAGGTCGGGCGCAGCAGGCGCGGCCGGCCGGCGACGGGCAGCACCGCCTCGCCGCGGTGCGGATTGGCCGGGGCGGGCCGGTCGGGGCCGCTCATGCCGGCACCACGGGGCCGGAGCTTTCGAGCTGCATCGTGTAAGTCCGCTCGCCGTTGAAATCGCCGGCATAGTCGAGCCGCTGGACGAGGAAGCGCCCGCGCATCCGCTCGCCATCCTCGAACGACAGCTCGTAATCGCCGATCGTCCCGGCCAGGGCATGGGCGCGGATCGCGGCTTCCGCCTCGCTGGCGAGGAAGATCCCGCTCGCCGCGACCGAGACCGAGCGCGTGCCCGCCCCCGACAGCAGCTCGCGCCAGCCGCCGCTCTGCTTGTGGGTGACGACGACCGTATCGCCGTTGACCGACATCTGCGTCGTGCGCAGCCCGGCGACGGTGGTGAAGGCCGGCGGATCGCCGCCGTCGCCGAGCTTGAGGAGGAAGGCGGAACCTTTCTGGGCGGACATGGGCAAGCTCCTGTTGCGGGAAGGGATCAGGTCGCGAGGCAGCGGAACCGGTATTCGGTCAGCACGCTGCGGCGGTTGTCGGCGCGGCGCTCGGCCCGCGCGCGCAGGAAACGGGTGGACACGACGATGAACGGGGGCGTGGCCGCGGCCTGGACCGGCGGCAGGTCCTCCACCCTGCGGTCGATCGCGGCGACCAGCGCGCCGTCGGCGGCGGCATCGTCGCCGCGCGTGTGCAGTTCCAGCGCAAGGCGAATCTCGCGCCCGGCGCGGTCCTTGGTGCTCCAGTCGGCGCTCGCGCTCGCGGCAATGCCGAGCCAGGGCGGCGAGGCGCGCAGCGGCGCTTCCTCCGCCACCATGTTGAGCGCATCCAGCGGGGCGGGGGCGGCGCGCAGCCAGTCGATCAGCGCGGCGCGCAGGGCATGTTCCATCGTTCAATCCTTTGCGAACAGGGGCCAGAGCAGGCGCGGCTCGCGCCAGCGGGAGGCCGCATCGCGCCGGGCGCGCAGCAGCGTTTCGGCGCGTGCGCGGGCGAGGCGGGCGGCCTTGCGCGCCAGGGCGGCGGCAAACGCCCCGCGCGGCTGGCGCAGGCGGGCGGCGATCATGCCAGCCGCGTGCGGCGCCAGGGGTGCCACAGCGCGGCCACCGCCGCGGGCAGGATGCGGCCGGGCGGTGCCTCGCCGTCGCGGGCGCGGAACAGCTCGGCCGCGAGGCGCACGATGCCGTGGCGCAGCGTCTCGGGCAGGGCGGCCCAGTCGCTCGCATATCCGGCGGCGTAGCGGACCGCGACCCGGCCGGCCGCGCCGGGCTGCATCACCCGCACCCGGCCCGACCCGTCGGGGTCGAGCGCGATCGCATGGGCTTCGGCGGAAAGGGCAAAGCGCGGCCCTTCGGCCGGAATGCCCTCGACCGCCGGGATCGCGTTGACCGGCCGCGCGGCCAGAACCTGCCATTCGCGGCTGGCGGGCAGCACGTCCTCGCACGTCGCCTCCAGCGGCAGCGTGCCGGTAAAGGCCTCGCACGCCTGGGCCGCCGCGCCGACCAGCCGGGCGAGCGTGCCGTCCTGCGCGGGGCCGGTGATCGCCAGCCACTGCTTGACGTCGGCCAGCGCGCCGCCCGTGAAATCGGGCGGCGTCAATATGGTCCGCTGCATGTGCGGGTGTCCTTTCTTTGTTATTGTTGAGCCTCAAGCGCCGGCGGGGCCATCCGGCCCCTTGGCTTTCCTCCGCGCAGAGCGCTCCGGGCGCGCGGTCGCGCTTGCGGGGCTGCTTGCGCAGCCCCGGACCTTTCCAACCGGAAGTGCCTGAAGAGGCCCTTTCCCGGCCACGAGTGCCTGGAAAAGTCCGGTCCGCGAACAGCGGACCGCAAGGCCGGAAGCGTAGTCGAAGACGCAGCTGGCCGAAGGCCACCTGCACGGCCGCCCGCAGCGACCGAAGGGAGCGAGGATATCGCGCCCGCCGATCGGTCCGGTCCGCGACCAGCGGACCGCAAGGCCGACCGGCCGCCCGCAGCGACCGAAGGGAGCGAGGATATCGCGCCCGCGGATGCGGGCGCGGAACCAAAGACTCCCTCCCCCTACCCCTCGATCTTCAGCAGCTTGATCGCGTTCGAATCGAGCACCTGGCCGCCCACGCGCCTGGTGGCGTAGAAGTGGACGAAAGGCTTGTTGGTGAAGGGGTCGCGCAGGATCTGCGTGGCGGAGCGTTCGGCGATCAGGTATCCGGCGCGGAAGTTGCCGAAGGCGATCGGGCAGGCGCCCGCGCCGATATCGGGCATGTCCTCCGCCTCCACCACCGGGTAGCCGAGCAGGCGATCGGGCTGCCCCTCGACCATCCCCGGCTGCCACAGGAATGCGCCGTCGGCGGTCTTGAGCTTGCGCACTTCGGCCAGCGTTGCCGAGTTCATCACGAAGCTCGCGCCCTGGCGGTACCCGGCCTTGAGCGTGTGGACGAGCACGATCAGCGTCAGCTCGGGCTCGCTGCCCAGCCCGGCGGCATCGCCGCTGCCGATATATTGCAGCGTGCCGAAGGCGCGCGCGCTGTCGCCGGCGGTGGCGGACGGCGCGGCGAGGAACCCCTGCGGCTGGTCGGTGCCGGTGCCGTTGACGAAGGCGGCCCCTTCGGCGCGGGCGAATTCCTGCCCGATCTCGCTCGCCAGCCAGCTTTCGACATCGAAGGCCGCATCGTCGAGCATCGCCTGGCTCGCCGCCGGGTTGGCGTAGAGCTCGCCGGTCGGCGGGGCGATCTCGGCGAATTGCGGGGTATCGGTTTCGGGCCGGGCGGCCGTCTCGCTGACCCAGCCCGAGGCGGTGCCGCCGGTGCTGACGAGCTTGCGATAGCCGCTGCTGCCGGTCTGCACGACCTGGGCGATCGCGCGGATCGGGCTGATTGCGGTCAGCTCGCGCGCAATGGCGGCGTCGATCTCGCGCGGGACGGCATAGCCGCCGTCGGCGGGCACCCCGGTGGAAAGCGACTTGACTTCCGCCGTGCTGCCGCGCCGCAGATAACCCTCGACGAAGCCCTTGACCTCGGGGCTGGCGGCGGCGGGGGCGAGCGCCGGGCGCGCGGCCGCCCTGCCGATCCGGTCCACGCGGGCCTTCACCTCGTCCACGTCGCTGCGCAGCGCGGCGACCTCGCCCTCGGTCTTCTCCTGCCGCGCGAGCAGGTCGAAGCTTTCCTCCAGCGGGTCGGCGGCAGTCGCGGCGGCGGTGGGGGTAACGGGGGTATCCATAGGTAATTCACCTTTCTTGGGGGTGGTTGTCGGGGCAGGCGTGCGAGCCCTTCGCGAAGGCGGGGGTCTCAGGCCATCGGGCGAAACGTTGGCGGCCCGAGGTCCCCGCCTGCGCGGGGACTCGCGGGATTACTGGCGATGCGGACTATCGGCGGCGGACCGGTCTCAGGCGCCTGAGGCTCGCCCCCGGTCGGCGACCAGCCGACCGCAAGCGCGACCGCGCGCCCGCAGCGACCGAAGGGAGCGAGGATAGCCAAGGCCGCGGACGCGGCCGCTGGCGCCTGAGGCGCCAACAAAAACTTCCCACAGCCCTCGCGACACGGTGTCGGCCGGGAACGGTTCGGTCGGCGACCAGCCGACCGCAAGCGCGACCGCGCGCCCGCAGCGACCGAAGGGAGCGAGGATAGCCAAGGCCGCGTACGCGGCCGCCGGCGCCTGAGGTTAAACAACAAGAAACACCCGCGCGCCGTGCTGCAGCGGGTGGGTGACGAGGCTGACTTCGAACAGCTCCACATCCTCCAGCACGCGGCCCGTGGCCTCGCGGTGAAACCGGCGCGCGCGATAGCCGAAGCTGAGGCCGCTTATCGCGCGGCGGCGCAGCAGGGCGGCGGCGCGCCCGGCGGGATTGTCGAGCGCGGCGATCACGCGCAGGCCGCGCGCATCCTCGCGCGCCTGCTCGATCCAGCCGATCCGTCGGTCGGGCCGGTGCTGCCAGTAGAGCGGCAGGGGCCCGAGCGATGCCGTCCGGCGCTCGGCCAGGGTGCGGGCGAAGGCGCCGGGGCGTATCGTGTCGCGCGCGGCGTCGGCCCGGCCGAACAGCGCGGCGTAGCCGGCCAGCCGGGTCATCGCAGCGCCCCGGCGAGGCCCAGCCGCACGGCAATCCCGATCACGAGCAGCGCCAGCGCGCCGCGCACCAGCCAGGCGATCGCCGCGCGCCAGGCGCTGGCCTTGGCATCGCGCCAAGCCTGGAGCAGCTCGCGCAGTTCGGCCAGGTCCTCGCGCGCGTCGGGATCGGCGAGGCCGGTGCGCTGGAGCGCGCGGTCCGCGCCGAGATCGGTGGCTTCCTCGACGATCGCGCGCAGCGTCACCAGCTCGCAGCCGCCGTCCTTCGCCTCGGCCATCAGCCGGGCGATCATGTCGGTCCTGTCCATGGGATTGGTATCCTTGTCGCTAGTCCTCCCCAACGACTTGCGTTGGGGAGGTGGGCGACGCCGCAGGCGTCGGTCGGAGGGGCGATGTCGCGCAAGGCCCCTCCACCACGAGCCGCTTCGCGTCTCGCGGTCCCCCTCCCCATCGCAAGACGATAGGGAGGACCCTCTCTTCAATCACGCCAGCCCCAGCAGCGCGCGTTTCTCTTCGGCGGAGAGGAAATCGGCGGCGTTGACCTGCGCCCAGAGCTTCTCGCGGTCTTCGGCCAGTGCGGGCACGCGGTCGAGATCGACCGCCAGCCTGGCCTGCGGGAACCACGGCTCCAGCCCCTGGCCCAGCCCGGCGAGGATCTTGCCCGCCAGCGGCAGCAGGGTCAGCCGCCAGAGCGCGCGGTTCGCCTCGCGGTAATTGGCATAGGTGTTGTCGCCCGGCAGGCCGAGCAGCATCGGCGGCACGCCGAAAGCGAGCGCGATGTCGCGCGCGGCGGCGGCTTTCAGGGTGGCGAAGTCCATGTCCGCCGGCGAATGGGCCATGGCCTGCCATTTCAGCCCGCCTTCGAGCAGCATCGGCCGCCCGGCATTGGCCTGGCCCTGGAAGCCGGCGGCGAGTTCGGCCTTGAGCCGTTCGAACTGTTCGCCGGTCAGGGGCGCACCGTCGGCCCCCTCGAACACCAGCGCGCCCGAGGGGCGGGCCGCGTTCTCCAGCAGCGCGCGGTTCCAGGCGGAGGCGGCGTTGTGGATCGCCACCGCCTGCTCCGCCGCGGCCAGCGCGCCGGCGCCGTAATGGTCGTCGGCGGGGTGGAAGGCGCGCAAGTGGACGATGTTGGGCCAGCCGTCCTCGTCCTCGGGCGCGATCGTCAGCGTCCGGTCGGCCAGCTTGTAGGCATAGGCGGCGGGCCAGCCGTCGTCCGCCGCCACGACCGAAACCCGCTCGGGCCGCAGGGCGAACAGCTCGACCGGCTGGCCGGCGGCGTCCTTCATCACCTGGACATAGGCATTGCCGTGCAGCAGCAGGTGCGCGGCGACCGTCTCGATCAGCGCCTGCCCGGCGCCCGTCGCGCCGACCAGCGCCTCCAGCGCCGGGTCGCTCGGCTGGATCGGCGCGCTGCCGACCCCCTCGGCGACGAGCCGCACGCTGCGCTGGGCGACCGGGTTGTCGAGGTAGGCCCGGCGCACGCTGCGGCCATATTCGTAAGGCGGCGCGCCCGCGCTTTCGACCGCGAGCGCCCAGGGCGAAACGAACCCGCGCGCCAGCGGCACGCGAGCCCCGCCCCCGCCCTTGAAGGCGGAAGCGATGGTGGCGAGGAAGGACATGGGGTTTCCTTTCGGGCAATGAAAAACCCTCCCCGTCGCGGACGGCGGGGAGGGTCGATGACCGGCTCTTGCGAAGGGGGGCGGACGGGCCCCGCGGCTAGGGGCTGGGCGGGGCTTCCCACGCCAGCCCGGCGAACTTGAACTGACCGGTGGAGCAGAACACCATGACCTGGGCCGGCGCGAAAGGCCGGCTTTCGAACCGGTGGACGGTCTCGGCAACCTGCAGCTCGCCGGTGCCGTCGGCCGCGATCGACAGGGCGAAGGGGATCGGTCCTTCGGCGCTCACGGGCGGCAGCTCGCGGCGGGGCTGCTGCGCGCCGCGGTCGTTGAAGAAGACGTCGAGCCTCGGCGACCTGGGCGACGGCGCGATCAGCTGAAAGCCGAAGCTGTGGCTCCCGTCGGTCCGCGCCAGTCGCACGCCCGCCACCGGAAGCGTGTCTCCCGATCGCATTTCGACCGGCTCTATCGTCCCGCTGATGCGGAGCGGCCGGGCCGTGTCGAACGTGATCGAGGAGAACCGGCCCGCCTCGACGTCGCAATCGAATGCCAGGTCCTGGGCCATCGCCGTTCCCGGGGCGGCCAGCCACAGCGCCGCGGCCGCGGCGACGAGAGTGCGCTTCATCATCGGATCGTGTCTCCCTTCCTCTTCCTGCCTGCTTACGGGCATCGGTCCGACGCTGTCCATCGCCCTCTCAGATCACCGAGATCCGCGGGCGCGGGGCGGGGCCCAGCATCAGTTCGGTCAGCGCCCAGACGAGCGCGTCGGCGCGGTCGGGGCTGCGGCCGGGGCCGTGGTAGCGGCCGCCCGACATCAGCCCGCACAGCTGGTCTTCCAGCGCGGGGAACAGCGCCGCGTGGCGAACCCGGCCCGCTTCGTAGAGCGCGGCGACCGGTTCGGCGCGGGCCACCTTGCCGCGGCGGGCGTGGACCAGCCGCACCGGCAGGTCGCGCCGCGCGGCGCGCAGCACGCTGGCGACCATCGCGCCGCCCTGGTTCGCCTCGGCCACGACCCGGTCCGCCTGCCAGGCCCGTGCCGCCTCGGCGACCGCGCGGGCCCAGCTTTCCGGGCTGGCGCGCTCGATCGAGGCATCGGCGAGGACGCGCGCGCCGCCGCAAGGCATCAGCGCGGCGACCACGATCCCGCAGGCATCGCCGCGCGTGCCGGCCGGGGGATCGACCCCCACGACCACGCGCACCGGATCGCCGGGCGGGGCGGCATCCTGCGCCAGGCGGCAGACTTCGAGCAGCGCGCGGCTCCACAACGCGCCCTCGACTTCGGCCAGCAGCTCGCCGCCCAGTTCCTGCCGGGCGAAGCTGGTCCCGCCGAACTGGCGCTCGATCGCGGCCACGAACCGGCCGGGCAGGTTGGGCCGGTTGTCGAACGTGGTCCCGCGCGTCACCGCGACCTCGCCCGTGTCCTCCGCCGCCAGCAGGCGCAGGAGGAGCGGCACCGGTCGCGGCGTCGTGGTCGCCAGCGCGCGCGGGCTTTCGCCCAGCCGCAGGCCGAGGGCGAGGTTGTCCCACGCCCGCGTCGCGCGCTCGCCCGCCATGTCCCACTTGGCGATCTCGTCGCACCAGGCATGGCTGTGCTGCGGGCCGCGCAGGCTTTCCGGCTCGCCCGCCGAATAGAGCGTGGCCAGCGCCCCGTTGGGCCAGGTGAGGCGGCGCAGCGAAGGCTCGTAGGCAGGGCAGCGGTGCGGCGGCGAGCAGGCGAGAATGCCGCTTTCGCCCTCGACCATGACCGCGCGCACTTCGGCCAGGCTCGCGCCGACCAGCGCGATCCGGGCGCGCGGATCGCGCTTGGCGATCTCGCGCACCCATTCGGCGCCCGCCCGCGTCTTGCCGAAACCGCGCCCGGCGCAGATCAGCCAGGCGGACCAGTCGCCCGGGGGCGGCAACTGGTCGCGCCGGGCCCACAAGGTCCAGTGGTGGCGCAGCTCGGCGCGCTCGTGGGGCGCGAGCCGGGCGAGTTCCTTCTGCCGTTCGTCTTCCTCCATCCGCAGCAGCTCGGCCAGCTTGCGGTCGAGCTGCGCGTCAAGCGGGTCGTCGGGCGGGTCGTCGGGCGGGTCGTGCGGCGGATCGACCGGCCGATCAGCGGCCATCGTCCGCGTCCCCGCCGCCGGCTTCGTCGTCGTCCCCGTTCGGGCCGGAGCCGGAGCCGGGGGCCGGGCCGGGGCCGGATTCGGGGCCGGATTCGGGGCCAGATTCGGGGGCGGCGCGCATGGCGATCCGCCGCTGGCGCATCCGTTCCAGCTTGGCATCGATCGAGGCGAGCACTTCGTCCTCGTAAGCATAGTCGTTGCGGCCCCGCTGGCGCTGGACGCTGGCGCGGTGCGCGGCGAGCAGGCGCAGCGCGGTGGCATTGTCGTACTTGCGCCGCGCCTTGCCGGCCGGGGTCGTCGCGCCGGCCAGCTCGCCTTCGCGCAGGCGGCGCAGCAGGTCGAGCTCGAGGTTGTCGTAGCCTTCGCACAGCGCCTCGAACCACTGGTGGGCGAAAGCCGGGTCGCCGCGCCGCGCGCCATAGGCCGCGCCCGGCTCGATCCCCGCCGCCCGGGCGGATGCGGCGACGTTGGACGTGCGCGCCAGTTCCGCCAGGAAGGGCTTGCGCCATGCCTTGCCCGCCGGCGCGCGGCCGCGGGCAGGCGAGGATTTCGCCTTGGTCATGATTCGGCTCCGTGTCTTGGTGGAGAGGGGGTGGGAAGAGAAAGGGGGGGGGGACGCCGCGCGGGCGGTCCCGGCGAATCGCACTATCGCGATGTTCGTGTTCTCTAACCAATGAGCGTCGCGATGTCAAGATAAAAGTGCCAAATAGGTTATGAAGGCGCGCCGCCCGATACCTGGGCCCGCGCGCCGGCGCTTGCCTGCCCCGCACCGCTGGCATAGGGCGCGGCGATGCTGCGCAAACTCTACGACTGGACGATGGCCAAGGCCGCGCATCCCCATGCGGAGGGGTGGCTGGCGCTGATCAGCTTCATCGAATCGAGTTTCTTCCCGATCCCGCCCCACCCCCTGCTCGGCCTGATGTGCCTGGCCGAACCGGCGAAGGCGATCCGCTTCGCGCTGGTCTGCACCGTCGCCTCGGTTCTGGGCGGGCTGTTCGGCTACGCGATTGGCTATTTCCTCTACGACACGGTCGGCACCGCGATGCTTTCGGCCATCGGGCTGGCGGAGGAGTTCCCGGTCGCCGCCTGCCACTTGCGCGAGCGCGACTGGGAAGTGATCTTCCTCGCCGGGAGCACCCCGGTCCCGTTCAAGCTGCTGACGATCACCGCCGGCTTCATCGAAATGGCGCTGGTGCCGTTCATCCTCGCCAGCATCGCCGGGCGCGCGCTGATCTTCATGACCGTGGGGATCCTGTTCCGCCTGTTCGGCGCGCCGATCAAGCGGGTGATCGACGAATACCTGGTCACCGTCACCACCGTCTTCGCGGTGCTCGTCGTCGGCGGCTTCCTCGCGCTAACCTGGCTCTCGGGCGGAGAGGACGGCGCGCCGGATACCTGCGCGGCGGCGGCGATCGCGGCGCCGGCCTCACCCGGCGGCGAAGCGGCGTAACCGGTCCGGATCGGGCACCTCGATCGCGCCGTATCGCCGGCCGATCAGCCCGCCTTCGTCCAGTTCGCGCAGCGCCTGGTGCGCGGTCGAGCGGGTGACGCCCAGCAGGTCCGCGATCTCCTGCTGGGTCACGGCCAGCCGGCGGGGGGCTGCGCCCGGACCGCACAAGTTGGCGAGCAGCCCGGCCGCGCGCGCGGTCGCCGTGCCCCGGCGGATTCCGGCCATCAGGTTGAGCACTTCCTGCAATTGCCCGGCCATCGCGCCCAGCAGGCGGCGCATCGCGGCCGGGTCTTCGGCCAGCGCGCGTTCGAACCGCGCCCCGTCGATATGCCGCAGGACCGCCGCCTCGCGGGCGACGGCATCGACGACGCGGCGGCGCGCGGCGAGCCAGGCCAGCTCGCCGTAGGAATCGCCCGGGCCCAGCAGCGCGACCTGGCGGAAATCGCCGTCGGCAAGGAATTGCCCGACCGCGACCGCCCCCTCCTCGATCAGCCAGAAACCGCGCGCCGTCTCGCCGCGCTGCTGGATCACCTGGCCTTCGGCGAAGCGGCGCGCCGGGGCGCGATCGCGCAGCCGCGCGGCGAGGGCAGCCGGCAGGGCGGCGAAGAGCATCGCCGTGCCGGCCGAGCTGAGCGGCACCAATTGTCCGGTTTCCGACATTTCACCGGGCGTTCTAGCGCTAGACCGGGGCGGGGAAAAGGAGAGGACAATGTCAGCACCGATCGTCGCGGTTCTCGCGATCTATCTCGGCTTCGCGCTGCTCGAACTGTGGCGCACCGGCCTGCTGGCCAAGCCCGGGCAGACGCGCGACGACGGAATCGTCGAGGCGGCCAGCACGGTCATGCTGCTGGGGGTGACCCAGCCGGCGATCGTCGCGCTTTCGGCCATCCTCGCTTCCGCCGTCGCGCCGCAATGGCAGGGGGCGCTTGCCGGACTCCACCTCGTGCCCGCGGTGCTGCTGTTCCTCGTCCTCGACGACATGACGCAGTACTGGTGGCACCGGGCGAGCCACAGCTTCGCCTGGCTCTACAATCTCCACCGCGCGCACCACAACGCGCGCTACATGTCGGTGCGCCTCGTCTATCGCAACAACGTGTTCTATTACATGATGATGCCGGGGCTGTGGTTTTCCGGCGTGCTGCTCTACCTCGGCCTCGGCTGGGTCTATGCCGGGTACCTGGTGGTCAAGATGGCGGTGATCATCGGCGCCCATTGCGACATTGCCTGGGACCGGCCGCTCTACCGGATCGGCTGGCTGTCGCCGGTCATGTGGGTGGTGGAACGCACGATCTCGACCCCCGCCACGCACCACGCGCACCACGGGCGCCATGCGAGCGACCCGGCGGTCCATTACAAGGGCAACTACGGCAACCTGCTGTTCCTGTGGGACGTGATCTTCGGCACCGCGCGGATCACGCGGACTTATCCGCGCAGCTACGGGGTGGAGAACCTTCCCCCGGCCGGCGCGGCGCAGCAACTGCTGTGGCCGCTGGCGCCCGAGCCGCGGGCGCAGGACGCGGCGGCGCCGGCCGGTGCGGAAGACGCCGCCGCCGGCTAGCCCTCGAACGTCGTGTCCAGCGTGATCTCGGCCTTGAGCAGCTTGGAAATCGGGCAATTGGCCTTGGCCTCTTCGGCCAGCTTCGCGAAGTCCTCGCGCCCGATCCCCTCGACCTTGCCGGTGAGCGTCAGGTCGGAGCGGGTGACGGTAAAGCCTTCGCCCTCTTTCTCCAGCGTCACTTTCGCGGTGGTTTCCAGCGTCCCCTGCTCGTGCCCCGCGCGGGCGAGCGCGAAGCTGAGCGCCATCGTGAAGCAGCTGGCATGGGCCGCGGCCACCAGCTCCTCGGGATTGGTGCCCGGCGCATCCTCGAACCGGGTGTTGAACCCGTAAGGCTGGCCGTCCAGCGCGCCCGAACCGGTCGAGACACTGCCCTTGCCGTCCTTGCCCAGCCCTTCGTAACGCGCGCTACCGGTGTTGGTCGTCTTCATCGTCGCGATCTCCTTCACCATCGAGACGGCTGACGCGCCCTAGCGTTCCGCGCCGCCGCGCCATTCGCGCCACAGCGGCGCGAGCTCCTGCGGGATCGACTGCGCGAATGCCGCGTCGAGCGGATAGTGCGGCATGGCCTGCGCCACCGCCTCGAGCACGGCATTGCCTTGCGCCAGATCCTTGCGCCGTTTCAGCGGGTCGCGCTTCGCCTGTCGTCCGAGCCACAGCTTGTGCAGCGCGAACCAGCGGGGATCGGGCGCGGCCGGTCACGCCGGGCGAGGGCGTCCGCGCGCGAGGGGGCAATGAGCAGCTCGACCTCGTAGGCATCGGCATTGCGGGCCTGGAATCCGCGTTCGGCGTTGACCGCGAAGGTCGGGTCGACCGCCTTGAGCAGGTCCCAAACCGGCGCGCCATGCCCGCTCGGCATCGCGCCACGCCTCATAGCGCTGGCGCAGATTGACCAGCGCCCGCGCCTGTTCGTCGGTGTACTGGGCAAGCCTCATCGGTCATATTTATCCCACATTTTTCGCGGAATGGGAAACTGTGGGATAAATACCGAAATTACAGTAGATTAGATAATTCCGACCGCCTTGCCCGCGCGTTCGAACATGCCGAGGATCGTCCCGACTTCCTCGGCCGAGTGTTCGGCGCAGAGCGAGCAGCGCAGCAGCGTCATGTTGGCGGGCGTCGCGGGCGGGCGGGCGAGGTTGACGTAGAGCCCTTCCTTCAGCAGCGCCTCCCACATCGCGGCGCCCCGCGCGAGGTCGGGCATGATCACCGCGACGATCGCGCTCTGCGGTTCGTCGGTCCCGAGCTCGAAGCCGAGGTCCTTCAGCCCGGCATGGAGCCGCCGCGAATTTTCCCACAAGTGCGCGCGCTTGTTGCCGCCGTGCATCAGCTTGCGAATGCTGGTCGCGGCGGTGGCGACCACGCTGGGCGGCAGCGAGGCGGTGAAGACATAGGGGCGGCAGACCAGCCGCATGATCTCGAACTTCGGGTGGTTGGAAACGCAGAAGCCGCCGACCGTGCCGACGCTTTTCGAGAAAGTGCCGATGATGAAATCGACATCCTCGATCACGCCCTGTTCCTCGCACACGCCGCGGCCGTTCTCGCCGATGAAGCCCATCGAGTGGGCCTCGTCCACCAGCACCATCGCGCCGTATTTCTTCGCGATCGCGACCATTTCCTTCAGCGGGGCGACATCGCCCAGCATCGAGTAGACGCCTTCGAGCACGACCAGCTTGCCCGCGCCTTCGGGAATGCGGCGCAGGCGCTTTTCCATCGCGTCGAGATCGTTGTGCTTGAACGGCACGACTTCCGCCTTGCCCATCGCGCACCCGTCCCAGATGCTGGCGTGGCTGTCGATGTCGAGGACGATGTAGTCGCCCTTGCCCGCGATGGTCGAGATGATCCCGAGATTGGCCTGGTAGCCGGTGGAGAAGACCATCGCGTGGTCCATCGCGTAGAATTCGCGCAGCGCGTCCTCGCACTCCCGGTGGCCCTGATAGGTCCCGTTGAGCACGCGGCTGCCGGTCGTCCCGCTGCCGAAATCGGCCAGCGCCTGCTTGCCCGCGGCGACGACGTCGGGATCGAAGGTCATCCCCATGTAATTGTAGGTGCCGAGCAGGATCGTGTCGCGCCCGTTGCAGATCGCGCGGGTGGGGGAGAGGACTTTCTCCATCACCAGGTTGAAGGGGTCTTCCTGCCCGCTGGCGAGCAGCCCTTCGCGCATCGCGATCAGGTCGTCGAACTTGCTGAACAGGTCGGGCGCGTCGCCTTCGCGCACCTGCGGCCGGTCGGGCTGGCTGATTCCTTCGCTCACGCGTCGGCCTGCATCTTGTGGACCGCGTCGACCAGCTGGCCGTAAGTCTCGATCTCGGCCTGCTGGTTCATCGAGATGATCACGTCGAACTCGTCCTCGATCGCGGCGACGAAATCCATCACCGTCAGGCTGTCGAACTCCAGGTCGCCGGCGAACGTGGTCGAATCGGCGATCTCGACGCCTTTCTTGTTGAACGGTTCGATCAGCGATCTGATGGTCTGGTCGGTTTGCGCGCGATCCATGGGGGGCGGTTCCAATCTCGTTAGTGCGGCGGGCATCGTGCCCGCCCTGCGAATGGCCCGGCAAAGCGGGTCCGGCCCCCGCTTGTCAAGCACCCGCGGCGCGAACCGCGCGGCGCGCGCGGCCGCCGTCAGGCCGGGACCAGCCGCCGCACCGCGGCCATGAAGGGGCCGATCGAAACCGGCTTGGCCAGGTAGTCGGCGGCGCCCGCGGCGCGGATCCGTTCCTCGTCGCCCTTGCCGGCATAGGCGGTCACCGCGAGGACCGGCACTTGCGCCAGCCCCTTGTCGCCCTTGAGCGCGGCGATCAGGTCCACGCCCGAGACATTGGGCAGCTGGATGTCCATCAGCACGAGGTCGGGGCCGAAGCGGCGGGCCGCCTCCAGCACCAGTTCGCCGTCGGCGACAGGCTCCACCTCGTAGCCGTTCGCGCGCAGGACGTCGCAGAACAGCTTCCGGTTGAGGTCGTTGTCCTCGACAACGAGTATTCTCTTTGCCACAGCCTCGCTCACCGGGGCGCGCTCCCTTCCTGCCGCCCGCATGCCATATCGGCCCTGCCCTTACGAGCTGACGAGGACGCTGACAATCATACACCAGACCCCATCCCCCGACCACGTGCCCGGCGACCCCGAATCGCTGGCGCTCGGCGCGCTCGGCTGGGTGTTGCAGGACGACGACCGGGCCGGGCGCCTGCTGGCGCTGACCGGGCTGACGCCGGAGATCCTGCGCGACCGGCTGACCGAGCGGAGCGTCATGGCCGCGGTGCTGGACTTTCTCGCCAATCACGAGCCGGACCTGGTCCTCGCGGCCGATGCGCTGAACGTCGCGCCCGAAACGCTGGTCGCCGCGCGCCGCGCGCTGGCCGCCGGCGGGGAGGCGGGGGCATGAGCCGGCCGCTGGTCATCTCCGACTGCGACGAGGTGCTGCTGCACATGGTCGCCCATTTCCGCGACTGGCTGGGCGAGAGCGAAGGGGTGGACTTCACGATCGGCAGCAACAGCTTCGCCCGCGCCATGCGCTGGCGCGAGAGCGGGGAAGCGGTCGAGGAACGCGAGATCTGGCGCCTGCTGGGCCGCTTCTTCGATACCGAGATGGACCGCCAGCACCCGATCGAAGGGGCGGTGGAAGGCATCGCCGCGCTGGCCGACCACGCCGACGTGGTGATCCTGACCAACCTCAACGACGAGCGGCGCGAACGGCGCGCGCGCCAGCTGATGGACCATGGAATCGACGCGCGGGTCTTCACCAACCAGGGGCCGAAAGGGCCGGCGCTGAAGGCGATCCTCGACGAATATGCGCCGAGCCGGGCGATCTTCATCGACGACCTGCCGCAGCACCACGCCTCGGTCTCGCAGGTCGCGCCCGAGGTTCGCCGCCTGCACCTGTGCGGCGAGCCGCTGCTGGCGCCGCATATCGATTGCGCCCACCGCGCGGGCGATGCACATGCGCGGATCGACCGCTGGGCCGAGGCGCTGCCATGGCTGCTCGACCAGCTTGCAAGCGAAACACAGGACCGGGAAAACGCATGAGCATCGACGCAAGACTCGCCGAACTGGGGATCGAACTGCCGCAGGCCGCCGCGCCGGTCGCCAGCTACCAGCCCGTCGTCGTCCACGGCGGCTTCGCCCATGTCTCGGGCCAGTTGCCGTTCGTCGGCGGCGACCTGGTCACGGGCCGGCTGGGCGAAGACGTCTCGCTGGAAGACGGCACCGCGGCGGCGCGCGCCTGCGGGCTGATGATCCTGGCCCAGCTCAAGGCCGCGCTGGGGTCGCTCGACAGGGTCGAACGCGTGGTCAAGCTGGGCGCCTTCGTCAGCTCGGCCGCCGATTTCACCGACCAGCCCAAGGTCGCCAACGGCGCGTCGGACCTGATGTTCGAGGTGTTCGGCGAGGCCGGGCGCCATTCGCGCAGCGCGGTCGGCGTGCCGGTGCTGCCGCTGGGCGTGGCGGTCGAAGTGGACGCGATCGTCGCCGTCAGCCCGTGATCCTGCGCCCGATCGACGCCTGGCGCGCGCCGCCGCCGGATCCGCGACGCGTCGAGTGGCTGGGGCAGTGGACATATGCCCACAGGGGCTGCCATTCGCCCGGTATCCCGGAAAATTCCGCGTCCGCCTTCGCCGAGGCGATCGGGCGCGGGCTGGGGATCGAGTGCGACGTCCAGCGCACCGGCGACGGGCGGGCCGCGGTGTTCCACGACTGGGAACTCGACCGGCTGACCGACGATAGCGGGCCGCTGATGCGCCGGCCGCTGGCGCAGATAGAGGCGCTGGCGCTGAGCGGCAGCAGCGACCGCGTTCCCTCGCTCGAACGGCTGCTGTCGCAAGTCGCGGGGCGCGTGCCCCTGCTGATCGAGCTGAAATCGCGGCGCCAGAACCGGGTCGCGCCGCTGTGCCTCGCGGTGCGCCGCGCGCTCGACGGCTATCGCGGCCCGCACGCGGTGATGAGCTTCGACCCGCGGGTTTCGCGCTGGTTCTCGGTCCATGCCCCGCGCACCGTGCGCGGGCTGGTGGTGACCGAGGAGAACGATCGCGGCCCCGCCGGCCGCTGGCGCCGCCACGCGGCCCTGTGGCACGCGCGGCCCGATTTCCTCGCCTACGACATTCGCGACCTGCCGAGCGCCTTCGCCGCGCAGCAGCGCGCGCGCGGCCTGCCGGTGCTGACCTGGACCGTGCGCGACGCGGCCCAGCGCGCCCGGGCGGCCGAGCACGCCGATGCCCCGATCGCGGAAGGGGACGGGCTGGCGTGAGCGCGGGCGAAGAGCGGATCCGCGTGGCCGATGCGGTCGGCGCGCTGCCGCGCGGCGCCTGGGACCGGCTGGCGGGCACCGACAATCCCTTCGTCTCGTGGGATTTCCTCACCGCGCTGGAGGATTCGGGCAGCGTCGGGCCGGGCACCGGCTGGCAGCCGCTGCCGATCGTGGTCGAACGCGGCGCGGGCCAGGTGCTGGCCGCGGCCATGCCGTCCTACGTCAAGTCGCACAGCCAGGGCGAATACGTGTTCGACCATGCCTGGGCCGATGCCTACGAGCGCGCGGGCGGGGCCTATTACCCCAAGCTCCAGGTCGCCGCGCCTTTCACCCCGGCGACCGGGCCGCGCCTGCTGGCCCGCAGCGACGACGACGCCGCGCTGCTGCTGCGCGCGGCGCAGGCGGTCTGCGCCCGGTTCGCCCTGTCTTCGGCCCATGCCACGTTCATCGCACCGGACCAGCGCGCACTGTTCGAACGGGGCGGCTGGCTGATGCGCAGCGATATCCAGTTCCACTGGGAAAACCGCGGCTACGACAGTTTCGACGGCTTCCTCGGCGCGCTCAGTTCGCGCAAGCGCAAGGCGATCCGCAAGGAACGCGCCGCGGCCCGCGAAGGGCTGGAGATCCGCCACCTGACCGGCGACGCGATCGCGCCCGAACACTGGGACGCGTTCTGGACCTTCTACCAGGACACCGGCGCGCGCAAGTGGGGGCAGCCCTACCTGACGCGCGAGGCCTTCACCCTGCTGGGGGAACGGATGGCCGACCGCATCCTGCTGGTCCTGGCCTTCGACGGCGCGGAGCCGATCGCGGGGGCGCTGAACTTCATCGGCGGCGACACGCTGTTCGGCCGCTACTGGGGCTGTCGCGAGCAGCGCCGGTTCCTGCATTTCGAGCTGTGTTACTACCAGGCGATCGACGCCGCGATCGCGCGCGGCCTCGCCCGGGTGGAAGCCGGTGCCCAGGGCGGGCACAAGCTGATGCGCGGCTACGAGCCGGTGGAAACCTGGTCGGCGCACTGGATTGCCGACCCGGGATTGCGCGAGGCGGTGGCCGAATATCTTCGGCACGAACGCGACGCCGTGGCGCAGGACCGCTCGGCCCTGGGCGAGCACACGCCTTTCCGCGAAGGCTAGGCCGCGCTGCGTTCTTCCGCGTTCAGCCACTCGCGCGCCCGGCGCTGGGCCTCGGCGATTTCGCGCGCGGTCATTTCCTCGGCGATGTCGGCGCGGCACACGGCCGCTTCCTCGTGGCCGTTCAGCGCCGCGAGGTTGAACCACTTGTGCGCTTCCACCAGGTCGCAGGCGACTTCGTGGTCGCCGGTCGAAAAGGCCACGCCGAGGTCGAAATAGGCCATCGCGTCGCCCTGCGCCGCGGCGGCCAGGCAACGCGCGACCAGCAGGTCGGCGGCGGCGGTGTCGGCCGGGACGGCCATCCCGCCTTCGATAGGAGTGAGCTTCATGTCATGCCCCCCGTTTGCTTGCGGGCGATCCCCAATGCCGCCCGGTCACGGCTTGCCCCGATTATGGTCAACAAAAGGTTAACATCGCGCTGGCAATGGCCCGGCGCGGGCGGTCGGCGCCGGGGCGGGAGATGAATTCCCGGCCATTTCCCGGCGCGTTTCCAATTGCCGCTTGTGCGTGCCCTGACCCCCGCTTATAGGCGCGCCCTGCGGGGCCCGGACCGTCGGACACGCCGGCGGGCCGGACAGGTAACGCCGGCGGCTGCCGGCAGGGGTTGAGAGGCACATATGGCGTCGGCGACGACCACCGACATCGAAGTTCTCGAACAGGCCAGACAAGCTATCGCGCCGGATTACGAGCCGAGCGACGACGAGCCTTACATGAACGAGCGGCAGGTGAACTTCTTCCGCATGCTGCTGCTCGAATGGAAACGATCGATCCTCAACGCGTCGTCCGCGACGCTGCAGTCCCTGCAGGACGGCCCGATCCGCGAGCCGGACCTGAACGACCGCGCATCGAGCGAGACCGACTGGAGCATCGAGCTGCGCACCCGCGACCGGCAGCGCAAGCTGATCGCCAAGATCGATGCCGCCCTGCGCCGCCTGGACGAGGGCGAATACGGCTATTGCGAGGTGACCGGCGATCCGATCGGCCTGCGCCGCCTGATCGCCCGCCCGGTCGCCACGATGACGGTCGAGGCGCAGGAAGCGCACGAGCGGCGCGAGAAGATCTCGCGCGACGACTGAAGGCGCGCCGCCGGGCCGGTACTCGGGGCCAGGTTTCGGGGCCAGGCTCGGGGCAGGGGGTTAAAGCTTCATTAGCCTCTCCCCCGCTAGAAGACCCTTCGTATTTCCCGGCCCGCGCGGTTCCGTTTCGCGCCGGGGCCGGGGCGGTGGCCGAAGAAAGGACGAAAGGCGAACGATGTCCGGCGTCGATACGCGTCACATTGCCAGGGACAGCCTGTTCCTCCTGGCCACGGTGCGCATCGCCGGCGATTCGGCGGAGCACCGGGTCAAGGTGCGCAACCTGTCGGCGGGCGGCATGATGGCCGAAGGCGAAGTCCAGGTCGAGCGCGGCACGCGCCTGGCGGTGGACCTGCGCAACGTCGGCTGGGTCGAAGGATCGGTCGCCTGGGTCCAGGACAAGCGCTTCGGCATTGCCTTTGCCGAGGCGATCGACGCCAAGGCCGTGCGCGCGCCGGTGGGCGGCGGCGGCGAGGGCACGCCGCGCTACGTTCGCCCGGCCTCGATCCTGCCCGATCGCATGTCGATCGACCCTTCGCGCCTGCGCAAGCTCTGACCCGGCGAACGCGCGCCGCGCGGCTGCGCTTGCCCGCTGACCTCGCGGCGATAGCCTGCTAGTCAGCATCGCGATGCCACTGTCCCGCCCGATCGCCCTGGCCTGTGCCGCTGTCGCGTGTCTTCTCGCCGGCTGTTCCGGCGGGCGCGACGATCTCGTCAACGTCGTCTTCATCGGGGAGCCGGAGGAGTTCGAGCAGACCGGCCTGCGCCTGTCGCCGGCGGCCCAGCACTTGCGCGCGGCGACGGCCGAAGGGCTGGTGGCGCTCGACGCCACGGGCGGGGTGGTCCCCGCGGTGGCCGAACGCTGGGTCGTGACCGACGACGGCCTCAGCTACATCTTCCGCCTGCGCAATTCGCGCTGGAGCGACGGCACCCAGATCGAGGCCGAGCATGTCCGCGACGAGCTGCGCGGCATATTGCGCCGCCTGCGCGGGACCTCGCTCGGCCGCGACCTCGACAAGGTCAGCGAAGTGCGGGCGATGACCGGGCGCGTGGTCGAAATCCGCCTGACCAGCCCGCTGCCCGACCTGCTGCAGATCCTGGCCCAGCCCGAACTGGGCCTGCGCCGGGGCGGGGAAGGGACGGGGCCGATGGCCGCGACCGAGACCGAGGACGGCTGGCTGCTGCAGCCGCGCCCGCCCGAAACCCGCGGCCTGCCCGAAGTGCCCGAATGGAACGAGCGGATCCGCCAGGTCCACGTGCGCGCCCTGCCGGCCCGCGCGGCGGTCGACGCGTTCGACGCGGGGGAGGCCGATCTCGTGCTCAACGGCACGCTCGCCAACCTGCCGCTGGCCGATGTCGGCGCGCTCTCGCGCGGGACCGTGCGGCTCGACGCCGCGCTCGGCCTGTTCGGGCTGCGCGTCCGCTCGGGCGAGGGGCTGCTGGGCGATGCCGCCCGGCGCGAGGCGTTGGCCATGGCGATCGACCGGCCGCAATTGCTGCAACCGTTCAACATCGGCGGCTGGGTGCCGACGACGCGGATCGTCGCGCCGGGCCTGCCCGACGACATCGGCACGATCGACGAACGCTGGAGCGACCTTTCGCCCGAGGCGCGCCGCACCCTCGCCGCGCGGCGCATCGCCGGCTGGCTGGGCGCGGAGGAAGGGCACACGGCCCGCGTCACGCTGGCCCTGCCGCAGGGGCCGGGTTCCGACCTGCTCTTTTCCGGCCTGGCCGAGGATTTCGCCGCGATCGGCGTTGCGCTCGAACGCGCCGACGACCCGCGCGAGGCCGATCTCGTCCTGGTCGACCGGGTCGCGCGCTATGGCGGCGCGCGCTGGTTCCTCAACCAGTTCGCCTGCGACTTGCGCGGCGGGCTCTGCTCGCCCGAGGCCGACGCGCGGGTGGAAGAGGCGCTCTCTGCCCAGAACCCGATGGTCCGCTCCGCCCTCTATGCCGAGGCGGAGGCCGAGCTGGCGGCGAGCAACGTCTATATCCCGATCGGCGCGCCGATCCGCTGGTCACTGGTGCGCGGCGGGGTCGAGGGGTTCCGCGAAAACCGCTGGAACATCCATCCCTTGCTGCCGCTGGCCATGCGCCCCATCTAGGGGTGCGAGGAGAACGCCATGACCCAGAACCGGCAGCAGCAGCCGCGCCCGATGGGCGTCGAACTGCCCACCGGAACCGACCCGCAATCGATCCGCCGCCGGATCGAGACGATGGAATTCCTGCTCGAACGCAGTTTCCGCATCCCGGGCATCAACTACGCGGTGGGGCTCGACGCGATCGTCGGCCTCGTGCCCGTGGTCGGCGACCTGATCACCGCCGCGATGGGCGGCTATATCGTGTGGGAAGCGCGCAACCTCGGCCTGCCGAAGTGGAAGCTGTGGCGCATGGCGGGCAATATCGCGTTCGACACGGCGCTGGGCGCGGTGCCGCTGGCAGGCGATGCCTTCGACCTCGCATTCCGCTCCAACACGCGCAACCTCAAGATCGTGCGCAAGCACCTCGACAAGCACCACCCCGAAACTCGCACGATCGAAGGCTAGGATCGGGGGGATAGTTTCAATCGTCACCGCTTGGCGCTAGTCCCTTCGCCATGGCCCGCGACGTAACCTATTCATCCTATCTCGATCTCGACCGCGTTCTGGCGGCGCAGCACCCGGTCTCCGGCGCGCACGACGAGATGCTGTTCATCATCGTCCACCAGGCCAGCGAGCTGTGGCTCAAGCTGTGCCTGCACGAGCTGGAGGCCGCGCGCGGCTGCATCCGCGAGGATCGCCTGCGCCCGGCGTTCAAGATGCTGGCCCGGGTCGCCCGCGCGCAGGGGCAGCTGATCCAGTCGTGGGACGTGCTCTCCACGATGACGCCGCACGACTATTCGACCGTGCGCCCGCACCTGGGCAATTCCAGCGGGTTCCAGTCGGCGCAGTACCGGCTGATGGAATTCCTGCTCGGCGGGCGCAACCCCGACATGGTGACGATGCACGAGGCAACGCCGGAGGTCGCCGCCACGCTGCGCGCCGAACTGGACCGGCCGAGCATCTATGCCGAAACGATGCGCCTGCTCGCCCGGCGCGGCCTCGCGATCCCGGACGCGGTGCTGGAACGCGACCATCGCCTGCCGTGGGAACATTCGGCCGAGGTCGAGGCGGCCTGGGCCGAAATCTACCGCGATCCGGCGGCGCACTGGGATCTCTACGAGCTGGCCGAGAAGCTGGTCGATCTCGAGTATCATTTCCAGCGCTGGCGCTTCGGCCACCTGAAGACGGTGGAACGGATCATCGGCTTCAAGAAGGGCACCGGCGGCACGCCGGGCGTGCCCTATCTCGAAGGGGTGCTGAAACAGGCCTTCTTCCCCGAGCTGCTCAGCGTCAGGACGGCGATCTGATGCCCGCCGGTGCGATGATGGACGCGGCGCGGGAACGCGACCGGGCCGATCCGCTGCGCGAATACCGCGACCGCTTCGCCCTGCCCGACGGGGTGATCTACCTCGACGGCAATTCGCTCGGCGCGCTGCCGAAAGCGACCGCGGAGCGCATGGCGGGCGTCGTGCGCGGCGAATGGGGCGAAGGGCTGATCCGCAGCTGGAACCCGGGCGCGAACGGCGGGGCCGACTGGATCGGCCTGCCCCGGCGCGTGGGTGGCAGGATCGCGCGGCTGGTGGGCGCGGCGCCGGACACCGTGGTCGCCGCCGACAGCACCAGCGTCAACCTGTTCAAGCTGATCGCCGCCGCGCTGGCCATGCGGCCGGGGCGCAAGGTGGTCCTCTCCGAACCGGGCAATTTCCCGACCGATCTCTACATGATCGCCGGGCTGGAGGCGCAGGGCCTCGCCGAACGCCGCCTCGCCCCGCGCGACCGGCTGGCCGATGCGCTGGACGGCGACGTCGCGCTGCTGCTGCTGACCCACGTGCATTACAAGACCGGCGAAGTGTTCGACATGGCCGCGATGACCCGCGCCGCGCACGACGCCGGGGCGCTCGTCCTGTGGGACCTGTCGCACAGCGCGGGCGCGATCCCGGTCGGGCTCGATGCGAGCGGGGCCGATTTCGCGGTCGGCTGCGGCTACAAGTACCTGAACGGCGGCCCCGGCGCGCCGGCATTCGCCTATGTCGCGCAGCGCCATCACGCCGCGCTGGAACAGCCGCTGACCGGCTGGATGGGCCACGCGGCACCGTTCGCCTTTTCCGATGACTACCAGCCCGCGCCTGGCGTCGGCCGGCTGCTGTGCGGCACGCCGCCGGTCCTCGGCCTCGCCGCGCTCGAGGTTGGGGTGGACCTGGTGGCCGAAATCGGGATCGACCGCCTCGCCGCCAAGTCGCGCGCGCTATCGGAATTCTTCCGCGACTGCCTCGACGGCCTTGGCGTCGCGCTCGAACTCGCCAGCCCGGCCGATCCCATGCAGCGCGGCAGCCAGCTCTCGTTCCGCCACCGGCAAGCCTACGCGATCTGCCAGGCGCTGATCGCCCGCGGCGTGATCGGCGATTTCCGCGATCCCGACATCCTGCGCTTCGGCTTCGCCCCGGCTTACGTCTCCTTCGAAGACGCGGCCCGCGCCGCGCGGCACCTGGCCGAAGTGCTCGAAACCGGCGAATGGCAGCGCGAGGAGTTCCGCGAGAGGGCGGCGGTTACCTGACTGCTGGAAAGAGCCCTCTCCCCTTCAGGGGAGAGAGCGCGGCAAAAGCCACATCCTGCATCACTCCTCCAGCTCGATGTCCCAGTAGAGCCAGTCGCGCCAGGTCTCGTGGAGGTAGTTGGGCGGGAAGGCCTTGCCGCGTTCCTGCAGTTGCCAGCTGGTCGGGCGGATCGGGTTGACCGCCGGCATGTGCGCTTCGCGCGGGGTGCGCCCGCCCTTCTTCATGTTGCACGGCGCGCAGGCGGTGATGATGTTCTCCCACGTCGTCTTGCCCCCCTGGCGGCGGGGAACGACGTGGTCGAAGGTCAGGTGGTCGGGGCTGCCGCAATACTGGCAGGCGAAGCGATCGCGCAGGAAGACGTTGAAGCGGGTGAAGGCCGGGAACTCCGACTGCTTCACGTATTGCCGCAGCGCGATCACGCTGGGGATCTTCATGTCGAGCGAGGGGGAATGGACCTCGCGCTCGTACGTCGCGACCACGTCCACCCGGTCGAGGAAGATCGCCTTGATCGCGGTCTGCCACGGCCACAGGCTCAACGGGTAATAGGACAGCGGGGTATAGTCGGCGTTCAGGACAAGCGATGGACATGCCGACAAGTTGCGTGTCGGGTCTTCATCGGCGCTTCTGAACCGCGCCGCGCGCTCGATCAGTTCAGCCCTGAACATTGGTCATGACACGTTCGCGTGTCCTCCCTTATGTCGTGAAGGGAGCATTTGCGGCAAAAAGCGTCAAGCCTGTTACATGGGCCGAATCCACAAGCTTTTTGCGCGAGTCGCGGCTTTCGAGTCACGAAAGGTACGGCCCTGGTCACCACCCGCTTCGCCCCCAGCCCGAACGGTTCGCTGCACCTGGGGCACGCCTTTGCCGCGCTGGTCGCGCACGATCTCGCGCGGGAGGCGGGCGGGCGCTTCCTCCTGCGGATCGAGGATATCGACGGGGCGCGCAGCCGCCCCGAACTGGCGGACGAGTTCCGTGCCGACCTCGCCTGGCTGGGCCTCGAATGGGCCGAGGTCGCGCCCCAGTCCGCCCGGCTGGCCGACTATGCCGCCGCCGCCGACCGCCTGCGCGCCGAGGGGCTGGTCTATCCCTGCACCTGCACGCGGGCGCAGATCGCTGCCAGCGCGCGCGAAACGGGGCCGGAAGGGCCGGTCTATCCGGGCACCTGCCGGGGGCGCGGCGCGCCGGCCCCGGGCGTGCCGGTCGCCTGGCGGCTCGACGTCGCCGCCGCGCTCGACCGCACCGGGCCGCTCGAATGGGTCGATGCGCTGGCCGGCCCGCAGCGGGCCGACCCGGCGCGGCTGGGCGATGTCGTGCTGGTGCGCAAGAACGAGCCGGCGAGCTATCACCTCGCGGCGACGCTGGACGACGCGGCCGACGGGGTATCGCTGGTCACGCGCGGGCGCGACCTGTTCGCCGCGACCCACGTGCACCGCCTGCTCCAGGCCCTGCTGGGCCTGCCGGTGCCGCGCTGGCACCATCACCCGCTGCTGATCGACGATGCCACCGGCACGAAGCTGGCCAAGCGGCGCAATTCGCCCTCGCTGGCCGACCGGCGGCGCGCGGGGGAAGACGGCGCGGCCCTGGCCGCGGCGCTGCGCGGGCATCGCTTCCCGGCTGGCATTTCGCTCGGCCAGCGCCTACATCGCGGGACATGACCACTTTTCTCGCCATCGTCCTCGTCATCCTCGTCGCCCTGGTGGTCTATTCGCTGGTGCGCGGGATCGTCGCCTTCCTCAAGAGCACCAAGATGGACCTGGAGCGCGACGATGCCGAGGGCGCGAGCGAGATGCAGCTGATGCAGAACAAGATGATGTTCGCCCGCATCAAGTACCAGGCCCTGGCGGTCGTCGTCGTGGCGATCCTGCTCGCGATCGCCAACTGACGCGCGGGCGCGCGCCGATGGTCAGGCTCAACCGGATCTATACCCGCACCGGCGACGACGGCACGACCGGGCTGGTCGACGGTTCGCGCACGGCCAAGCATTCGCCGCGCATCGCCGCGATCGGGCGGGTGGACGCCGCCAACAGCGCGCTCGGCCTCGCCGCCGCGGCGCTTGCCGGCGGCCCCCATGCCGGGGCGATCCACCGGATCCAGAACGACCTGTTCGATCTCGGCGCCGATCTTGCCACGCCGGGCGAGGATTTCGAGCCGTCCGAGACGGTCCTGCGCGTCGTCCCGGCCCAGGTCGAATGGCTGGAGCGCGAGATCGACCGGCACAACGAGACGCTGGAGCCGCTGAAGAGCTTCGTCCTGCCCGGCGGCAGCGAGGCCGCGGCACGCGTGCACGTGGCCCGCGCCGCCGTGCGCGAGGCGGAGCGGGCCGTGGCGGCCCTCGCGGCGGACGAGCCGGTCAACCCCGCGGCCCTCGCCTACGTCAACCGCCTGTCGGACCATCTCTTCGTCCTCGCCCGCGTGCTGAACGACAATGGCGCGGCGGACGTCAAATGGGTGCCGGGCGCCAATCGCTGACCGGCGCCGCGCGCCCTGCCGCGCCGCCCTAGCCAGGCCCGTCCGCAGGCGTTACCAGACGCCCCTGCTGCAACTGCGAAGGACATGTGCACATGCGAAAGGTGGCGATCGTCGGCGCGGGCCAGATGGGCTCCGGAATCGCGCAGACCGTGGCCGGCCACGGGATCGAGGTTCTCCTGGCCGATGTCGAGCTGAGCCTGGCGGAGAAGGCCCGGGCGGGGATCGACCGCGCGCTGGGCAAGCTGGTGGGCAAAGGCAAGATCGAGATCACAGATGCCGAGGCGGCGCTGGCGCGGATCACCCCGGTCGCCGGCTACGACGCGATGGCCGATGCCGACCTGATCATCGAGGCCGCGACCGAGCGCGAGGACATCAAGCGCTCGATCTTCGAGGCGGCGGGCAATGTCCTGGGCAAGGACGCGATCCTGGCCAGCAACACCAGCTCGATCCCGATCACGCGCATGGCCAACTGGGCGCCCGACCCGGCCCGCTTCATCGGGCTGCACTTCTTCAACCCGGTGCCGGTCATGGGCCTGATCGAGGTCATCCCCGGGCTCGCCACCGCCGAGGAAACGACCGCGCGGATGCGCGCCTTTGCCGAGAGCCTGGGCAAGGAAGTCGTGCTGAGCCAGGACGAACCCGGCTTCGTCGTCAACCGCATCCTCCTGCCGATGATCAACGAGGCGATCTTCGTCCTCGGCCAGGGCACGGCGGACGTGGCCGATATCGACAAGGGCTGCCGCCTGGGCCTGAACCACCCGATGGGGCCCTTGCAGCTGGCCGATTTCGTTGGGCTGGATACCTGCCTGGAAATCATCAGGGTCCTCCATGGCACGACCGGCGACCCGCGGTATCGCCCGGCGCCCCTGCTGGTGAAATATGTCGAGGCCGGCTGGCTGGGCCGCAAGGCGGGCCGCGGGTTCTACGACTATTCGGGCGAGGAGCCGGTGCCGACCCGCTGAGGCGCGGAACGCCCTGCGCCCCCCGTCCGTTGGCCATGCAAAGGAGAATTCGCATGACCGACAAGCCGGTGAAGAGCCAGGAAGAGCGCCAGGCCGACCTCGCGCCCGAGATGCACAACGACGAGCAGGACGATCACCGCGCCCAGGCCCAGGAGATCGCCGGGGAAGCGCGCGAGCCGGCCGGCGTGAGCCCGACCGAGAGCGAGAAGAGCGACAATTCCAGCGGGCTGATGAACGATTCGACCCAGGACGTGGTCGATCGCATGCGCGACATGGAAAGCTCGGGCCGGATCGACATGGACGCCTATCGCGGCGAGACCAACCACGACGACAATGTCGACAAGTACGGCAAGCCGCGCAAGCCCGACGGGCTGCGGGGCGACGGCACCTGAACGGGCCAGGTGAACGGGGCCGGCTGAACGGGGCCGGGTGAACGGGGGCCGGGCTAGCCGGCCGTCTTCGCCAGGTCCCCGTCGTTGAGGACCCACAGGCCCGCGATCAGGATCGCGGCGCCGGCCATGACGGCATAGGCGAGCAGCCGGAAATTGGGGCTGGAGGCACGTTCGAACTCGTGCGAATCGAGCCGCGAGAGCGTGTGGCACGCCCGCCGCTGGGCCGAAAAGGCGAGCAGGGCGCCGGCGGCGATGAAAAGCGTCGCGATCGCCTTGGCCAGCCAGGGCGGCTCGAAGGCACCGAACAGGACGCGGAAGGCAAGCCCGATCCCGATCGCGGCGAAGGCCGTGCGGATCCACCCGGCGAAGGTCCGCTCCATCGCCATGATGTTGCGATCTTCGGCGTATTGCGTCCGCTCTTTCGCGAGATCGTTAGAGTCCTGCTTCTCCGGCATCGGGCACGACGATAGCTGCTTCTCCCTCAGCTTCAATCACCGCCTCGCTGCCCGGTTCCCGGTCGTGGACGATCATCGGTGCCGAGCCGAAGCCCTCGGCATCGTCGATCAGCACCTCGTCGGGGAAAGGCTCGGCGTCTTCTGCCAGGTCCTGCAGCGGATCCTCGTCGAAGCCCGGGCCGGGATCGGGGGGCATCGGCGCGCGGGGCGGGGCCAGCACCCGCATGGGCCGATCGCTTTCGGATGCCGGCGGCGGCAACGGCTCGCCCCCTGCGGCGGGATGCCCGGCCTGCTGCGCCAGCCGGTCGAGCACGCCCCCGCCGTCCTCGTCCCCGACGAGCGCGCCGGCGCCGACCACAACCAGCAGGGCAAGGGCGATCGCCGCCCACTTGTTGGTGAAGGGATTGGCGTCCATGACGCGCGCCAGCCTAGCCGCGAATGCTTAAGGCTTGGTGGACCCGGCTTCCTGCTTGAGGCGATAGAGCGTGTCGAGCGCCTCGCGCGGGGAGAGGGCATCGACATCGAGCGCGGCGAGCGTTTCGCGCAGGCTGTCGACCCGTTCCTCCTCCACCGCGGTGGCCGCCGCGAACAGCGGCAGGTCGCCCAGTCCGGCGGCCAGACCGCCCGTTTCCGCGCGCCCTTTCTCCAGCCGTTCCAGCACGGCCCGCGCGCGGGCGACGACCGCTTCGGGCACCCCGGCCAGCCGTGCGACGGCGAGGCCGTAGCTGCGGTCCGCCGGCCCCCGGGCCAGTTCGTGCAGCAGGACCAGTTCGCCCTTCCACTCGCGCGCGCGGACGTGGTGGAGGCTCAGCGCCTCGCAAGTCTCGGCCAGGCGCGACAGCTCGTGGTAATGGGTGGCGAACAGGCAGCGGCAGCGCAGCGTCTCGTGGACCGCCTCGACCACTGCCCAGGCCAGGGCCAGCCCGTCGTAGGTCGAAGTGCCGCGGCCCACTTCGTCGAGGATGACGAAGCTGCGTTCGCTCGCCTGGGCCAGGATCGCCGCGGTCTCGACCATTTCGACCATGAAGGTGGACCGCCCGCGAGCGAGGTTGTCGGAAGCCCCGACCCGGCTGAAGAGGCGATCGACGAGGCCGATCCGCGCGCTCGCGGCGGGCACGAAGCAGCCGGCCTGGGCGAGCAGGACGATCAGCGCGCTCTGCCGCAGGAAAGTGGACTTGCCGCCCATGTTGGGCCCGCCGATCAGCCACAGCCGGTCGTCGTCGCCCAGCCGGCAGTCGTTGGCGACGAAGCGTTCGCCCGTGCGCGCCAGCGCGGCTTCGACCACCGGGTGCCGCCCGCCGGCGATCTCGAGGCAGCGGTCCTCCACGATCGCGGGCCGGCACCAGTCGCCTTCGGCCGCGCGCTCGGCGTTTCCGGCCGCGACGTCGAGCCGCGCCAGCGCCGCCGCGGTCTCGGCAATCGTCTCGCGCCGCTCGGCCACGGCACTGGTCAGCTCCTCGAAATGGGCCTCCTCCGCGGCCAGCGCGTGGCCGCCGGCCTCGGCGATGCGGGCGGCCTCCTCGTGCAGGCCGAGCGAGTTGAAGCGGACCGCGCCCGCCATCGTCTGGCGGTGGGTAAAGCCGCTGTCGGGCGCCATCAGCGCGTCGGCGTGCTTGCTCGGCACCTCGATGAAATAGCCGAGCACCCCGTTGTGCCGGATCTTCAGCGCCGCGATCCCGGTTTCCTCGCGGTAACGGCTTTCCATCGCCGCGATCGCGCGGCGCGCATTGCCCGAGGTCTGCCGCAGTTCGTCGAGCCCCGCGTCGTAGCCTTCGGCGATGAACCCGCCGTTCTGCCGCTCGGTCGGCGGCGCAGGCACGAGCGCGCGCTGGAGCAGGTCCACCAGCGCGCCGTGCCCGCCGAGGTGCGGCAGGAGCGCGTCGAGCAGGGCGGGGCGGTCGGGGCGGGCCTGCAGGTGGTCGCGAATGCGCCGCGCCTCGGCCAGCCCGTCGCGCACCTGGCCCAGGTCGCGGGGGGAGCCGCGCCCGGCGACGATCCGCCCCAGCGCGCGGCCGATATCGGGCAGGGCCCGCAGGACTTCGCGCAGTTCGGCGCGCAGGACCGGGTCGGCATGGAACCAGCCGACCAGCGCCAGCCGCGCCTCGATCCCGGCCGCGTCGGTCAAGGGGGCGGACAGGTCTTCCGCCAGTTGCCGCGCGCCGGCGCCGGTCGCGCAGCGGTCGATCGCGGCCAGCAGGCTCCCCTCGCGCCCGCCCTGCTGCGAACGGACGATCTCGAGGCTGGCGCGGGTCGCCTCGTCCATTGCCAGGGCCGCCTCGCCCGCCCGCACGACGGGCGGCAGGAGGAGCGGCAGCCGGCCGCGCCCGGCATGGTCGAGATAGGCGATCAGTCCCCCGGCGGCGGCCAGCATCGCGCGCGAGAACGCGCCGAACCCGTCGAGCGTGGCGACCCCGTGGATGTCCTTCAGCCGGCGTTCGCCGCCGTCGCTAGCGAAGTCGCTGCGCGCCCGCTCGATCGCGCCGGCCGGGGGCTCGCCCCAGTCAGCGGGCCAGTCCTCGGGGATTACCACCTCGCTCGGCCCCAGGCGCGCGATCGCCGCGCCCAGCCGGGCCGGATCGCAGTCTTCCAGCACCATGCGCCCGGTGGAAATGTCGATCGCGGCAATCCCCGCCTTGCCGCGCACGTCGCAGATCGCGACCAGCAGGTTGGCGCGCCGCGGTTCCAGCAGCGCCTCTTCGGTCAGGGTGCCGGCGGTGACGAAGCGCACGATGTCGCGCCTCACCAGTGCCTTCGACACCGGCGAGCCTTCGCGCCGCGCGCGGGCCTTGGCCTCCTCGGGCGTTTCGACCTGCTCGGCGATGGCGACCCGGCACCCGGCGCGGATCAGGCGGGCGAGGTAGCTTTCGGCGGAATGGACCGGCACGCCGCACATCGGCACCGGCTCCCCCCCGTGTTCGCCGCGGGTTGTCAGCGCGATGTCGAGCACCCCGGCCGCGGTCCGGGCATCGTCGAAAAACAGTTCGAAGAAGTCGCCCATGCGATAGAACAGCAGGCAATCGCCGGCCTCGCGCTTGAGCGCGTGATATTGCTCCATCATCGGGGTGGACTTGCCCGCCATGCCCCGGGCCTAGCCGCGCGATCGGCGATTCGGAAAGGGCGGCCCTTGCGCTTTCCCCTACCGCTCGCGCGCCGAGTGTGGTTTAGGGCGCCGCGCCCCCCAACTGAGCCGAAGATCAGGAGACGACACCTTGGCCGAGGAAAAACAGGCGAGCTTCACCGCGCGCGAGGCACTGTTCTATCACGAGACGATCCGCCCCGGTAAGATCGAGATCGTCGCCTCCAAGCCGATGGCCACGCAGCGCGATCTCAGCCTGGCCTATTCTCCCGGGGTCGCCGCGCCGGTGGAGGCGATCGCGCAGGACCCGGCCAATGCCGCGCGCTATACCGCGCGCTCCAACCTCGTGGCGGTGATTTCCAACGGCACCGCGATCCTCGGCCTCGGCAATCTCGGCGCGCTGGCGTCGAAGCCGGTGATGGAAGGCAAGGCGGTCCTGTTCAAGCGCTTCGCCGACGTCGATTCGATCGATATCGAGCTGGCGACCGAGGACCCGGAAAAGTTCATCGAGGCGGTCGCGCTGATGGAGCCGAGCTTCGGCGGCATCAACCTCGAAGACATCAAGGCGCCCGAATGCTTCATCATCGAGCAGGCCCTGCGCGAGCGGATGAACATACCGGTCATGCACGACGACCAGCACGGCACCGCGATCATCGCCGCCGCCGGGCTGATCAACGCCTGTTACCTGACCGGGCGCGAGCTGAAGGACGTCCGGATGGTGGTGAACGGCGCGGGCGCATCGGCGCTGGCCTGCACCGCCCTGATCAAGGCGATGGGCGTGCCGCACGACCAGGTCACCGTGTGCGACCGGTCGGGGCCGATCTACCGCGGCCGGACCGATTCGATGGACCAGTGGAAGAGCGCGCACGCGGTCGACACCGATGCGCGCAGCCTTGAAGAGGCGCTGGAGGGGGCGGACATCTTCCTCGGCCTGTCGGCCGCCGGCGCGCTCAAGCCCGAATGGGTCGACCGGATGGCGAAGCAGCCGATCATCTTCGCAATGGCGAACCCGGTGCCCGAGATCATGCCCGACGAGGCCAAGGCCGTACGCCCCGATGCGATCATCGCCACCGGACGCAGCGATTTTCCCAACCAGGTCAACAACGTGCTCGGTTTCCCCTTCATCTTCCGCGGCGCGCTGGACGTGCAGGCGACCGCGATCAACGAGGAGATGAAGATCGCCGCCGCGCGCGCGATCGCCGAGCTGGCGCGCGAACGGGTGCCCGACGAAGTGGCCGCCGCCTACGGCAAGAGCCACGCTTTCGGCACCGATTACATCATCCCCGCCCCGTTCGATCCGCGCCTGATGGAAGTCGTCTCTTCCGCGGTCGCGCAGGCGGCGATGGACAGCGGCGTCGCGCTGGCGCCGATCGAGGACATGGATGCCTATCGCCTCTCGCTCAAGGCGCGGCTCAACCCGACCACCGCGGCGCTGACCAACACGTACGAGATGGCGCGCAGCAACCCGAAACGGGTGGTCTTCGCGGAGGCGGAGGAAGACGTGGTCCTGCGCGCGGCGATCCAGTTCCGCGATTTCGGCTACGGCACGCCGATCCTCGTCGGCCGGACGGAGAAGGTGCGCGATCGGCTGGTCGAACTGGCGGTGGACGATCCCGACGAGTGGGAAATCCAGAACTCGGCGGATTCCGAATTCGTGCCCCAGATGGTCGATTTCCTCTACCAGCGGCTGCAGCGCAAGGGCCGGACGGAACGCGACGTGCGCCGCCTGGTCAACCAGGAACGCAACGTCTTCGCCGCCCTGCTGGTCGCGCTGGGCCATGGCGACGCGATGATTTCCGGCCTGACGCGGACGTTCTCGCAGACCGCGCGCGAGGTGAACCTCGTGCTCGATCCCAAGCCGGGCCAGGTGCCTTTCGGCATCCACATGATGATCGGCAAGAACCACACGACCTTCCTCGCCGACACGACGATCAACGAGCGGCCCACGGCCGAGGAGCTGGCGCATATCGCGCGCGAGACGGCCGCCGTGGCGCGGCGCATGGGCCACGAGCCGCGCGTCGCCTTCCTGTCCTATTCCACCTTCGGCAACCCGCCCGGCCAGTGGCTGGGCAATATCCGCGAGGCGGTCGCCATCCTCGACGCGGAAAAGCCGGGCTTCGAGTACGAGGGCGAGATGGCGCCCGACGCCGCGCTCAACCCCAAGGTGATGGAGCTGTACCCCTTCAGCCGCCTCTCCGGCCCGGCCAACGTGCTGATCATGCCCGGCCTGCAGTCGGCGAACCTGTCGGCCAAGCTCCTGCGCGAAATCGCCGGCGACGCGACGATCGGGCCGATGCTGATCGGGATGGAAAAGCCGGTCCAGATCGCACCCATGACCGCGATCGCCCCGGACGTGCTGACCCTGGCCGTCCTCGCCGCCGCAGGCGTCGTGGGCTAGGGATAGTGGGCTGGGGCGCCGCGCCGGCGGCCCCGATCGCGGCGTCAGCGCACGGCGAGCGGGATCGTTTGCGCGTGCAGCCTGTCGCCCAGCGGCGACTGGTCCCCGTTGCCCGCATTGGCCGCGAGCTGCAGGTGGACCGTGCCCGGCGCTTCCGGGCTGGTCCAGGCGAAAGACCAGCGCAGGCCATCGGCCGTGGCGGCCCGCACCGGCGGGGCGGAAATCACCGCCTCGCCCCGGGCGGCCGTGCCGTCGCCTGCCGCCAGCGTGCCGGCGGCGCCGTCCTCGCGCCAGAGCGCGGCGAGGAATCCGCCCGTCTCCCCCTCTGCGAGCGCGAGGTGCACCGTCAGCACGTGGGTCTTGCCCGCGGCATAGTGCCCGGCCGGATCGACCAGCGAGATCGCCGGCGAATCGACGCGCGGCGGGCCGTCGAAATGGCATTCCGCACAGCTTTCCACCGGGTGCCCGGGGGGCGCCGGAGCGGCCAGGTCGGGCGTGGCGACGACCGCTGCCGGCAGCAGCGCGAGCGCAAAGATCGGTGCCGGCACCAGCAGGGCGGCTGGCAGGGCCGGCCTAGTCAAGCGCGATCCGGCCGACGGTATTGGTGTCGGCCCCGAACCAGATCGTGTCGGTCGGCGCGTGGTAGTGCATGTGGCGCACCGTCCCGCCGCCCGAGGGGATATCGGCCGACGCGACGAACGTCTCGCTTGCCGGGTCGAAGCCGACCAGCCGGTTCGGCTCCACCCCGGTCTCGACGAACCAGATCCGGTCGTCGCCATCCACCGCCATGCCATAGGGGCGCGATTCGCTGCCGGCGGGCGCGGCCCATTCGCTGAACGACCCGTCGGCCGGGTCGAAGGTGCCGACCATGCCCTGGGCATAGTCGACGTACCAGATGCGCCCATCGCTGGTGATCCCCATGCGCCGCGGGCGCGCCTCGGCCCGGGGCAGCTCGTACTCGGTCAGGCGGAGCGTTTCCGGATCGACCGAGGCCAGCTTGTTCGTGCCGAGCAGGACCGACCACACGGTGCCGTCGGCAGCGACGTCGATCCCGTACGGACGCGCGCGCGGCGTGGGCACTTCGACCAGGTCCACCGCGCGCGTCGCGGTCGCGAGCCGGCCGATGAAGTTGCCGCCCTGGACGGTGAACCAGATGTCGCCGGACTCGTCGAACACCAGGGTATGCGGATCGCGCGCGGCCTCCTGCGGCATGGCGATCTTCTCGATCTCGCCGGTGGCGGGATCGATGCGCCCGATATGGGCCGCGCGGTTGCCGGCGTACCAGATCGTTCCATCCTCGCCGACGATCAGGTTGTGCGGCCCGGCGCCGTCCTCCAGGTCGATCCGTTCGAACGCGCCGGTTTCGGGGGCCAGCCTGGCCACGTAGTCGCCGCGCTGGCCGACGAACCAGACTTCCTCGGCCGAGACGGCGAAGGGGTCGCGCGGGCGGGTGTCGGGCCAGGGAACGGTCCACTCCTCGATCTCGACCGACACGGCCTGCTCGGGCGCGGCGGCGGGCGGTGCGCCGTCCTGCGCCGCGGCGGGAATGGCGGCAAGTGCGAGGATCGCGGGGGCAAGCGGGGCGAGAAACGTCGCGGAATTTCGCATGGCTTCGAATCTCCGTGCTGCAATGGCGCGCGTCGATTACCACGCGCGGCCCCCGCGATGCCAGCCGCGCGCTATCGGCGCCGGAACCGGAAGTACCAGACCTTAGTGGTCATACTATTATAATAGACTGATATACAATCACAAATCGGCATTTTTTGATCCCCATTTTCTCGGCTAGCAATCACCGGGTAATCACCATGCCAAATTTGGTAAGCACGCGCCGCCATGAACGGATTTCTGCGATTGCGATCATGATGCAGGCGCTGCCAATCGGAAGCAGGTTGCGAAACGCTTGCGGTCAGCCGCGCTTATCCCAGCCTCCGTGAACAGCTGTTCCCACCGTGTCGCTACGGTTCTGCTCATGTTTTCGGCGATTGCTTTCGCGTCATCATGGCTGAGGTCGAAGACCGCGGCACCGGCGAGAGCATTCTCGATCGTTGCATTGCGG